>CAVUPI010000005.1:0-77246 GCA_963743335.1 uncultured Acidobacteriota bacterium | reverse complement strand
GATGCGAGATGTGAGTTGCACGACCCTTGTACGCCGCCGCTCTAGACCTGTCAATGCGTATTTTTACTGCTTGTCTTAGCTCCATAATTCTGTCACCGCTTAACGGCAACGTGAAAATGTCACCCCATGAGACAGGGGACATGGACGTTGAGTCAGAAGGAACTGCAACGAGTGACCGTCATTTCCAGATGTGTGCAAGAGAATCTGACGTGCGCCAGCGCCGCGGAGCTGCTCGACCTATCGCCTCGGCATATCAAACGCCTCAAAGCCCGCTACCGGCAAGGCAGCGCAGCGGCGCTGGCGCACGTCAGCCGCGGCCGCCCCAGCCACCGACGCACCCCGGAATCCACACGCAACCGCATCCTCGCTCTGGCTCGCACGCGCTACGCGGGCTTCAACGATCATCATCTTCACGACAAGCTCGTCGAGAACGAAGGCTTCTCTCTCAGCCGAGAAACCTTGCGCCGATTGCTCCGCGCCAGCGGCGTCGGCTCGCCACGCAAGCGCCGTCCTCCCGCTCATCGTCAACGCCGTCTGCGCTCCGCTCGCGAAGGCCAACTCGTGCAGCTCGACGGCTCCCCTCACGACTGGCTCGAAAGCCGCGGCCCGCTGCTCACCGCCTTGGGCATGCAGGACGATGCCTCCGGCAAAATGCTCGCCGCTCAGTTCTTCCCCTCGGAAACCTCCCAGGGCTATTTCCGCCTGCTCCAGAACCTCTTGCGCCGCTTCGGCGTTCCCGTCGCCTTCTACGGCGATCGCAGCGGCGTCTTCACCCGCAACGACGATCACTGGTCGCTCGACGAACAACTCGCCGGCCAGCGCCACCCCACTCAGTTCGGTCGCGCTCTTGAACAACTCGGCATCACCTTCATCGCCGCCCAAAGCCCTCAAGCCAAAGGCCGCATCGAACGCCTCTGGGGCGTGCTCCAGGACCGCCTCACCAGCGAACTCCGTCTGGCGCGAGCTTGCGACATCGACGCGGCCAATCGCGTCCTGGCCCGCTTCGTCGCCGACTACAACCGCCGCTTCGCTCGCACTCCCCGCCAAGCCGAAAAGGCCTGGCGCCCGGCCCCCCGCAATCTCGAACGCATCTGCTGCTTCACCCACGAACGCATCGTCAGCAACGACAACGTCGTGCAGTGGGACGGCCGCCGGCTGCAGATTCACCCGCAGCCTCGCCGCTTCAGCTTCGCTGGAGCGAAAGTTCAGATCCATCAGGCGCTCAACGGCCGCGTCTCGCTCTACTACCGCGACACCCGGCTCGAGCATTCAAACCTCACTGGAGGGTGACATTTTCACGTTGCCATTAGGGTGACATTTTTACGTTGCTACAACATGCGTATTTTTACTGCTTCTTGACCAACTCCAGCCTGTAAGCATTTTTCATGGCAGATTCTCCTCCATTGCCATCAGCCCGTCGGCGGCAAATCCGGATTCAGGCTCGTCGAGGACAAATCTTTTGCGGCGCTCGGCGCTGCAGGCGCCGTCGGCGTCCCGGGCTGAATATCTCGCGCGCGCTGGGCTTGCGCCAAAAACTGCGCCGCGCTGATCTGCTGCTTGTGATGGAAGGCATGAAACAGCGCGATGAACCCCTTCTGCGCCTCGGGCTCGAGTAGCTTGAAAAGCTCAACGCCTGCGTCGATCTCCGCCTGCAATAGCGCCGTGCTTCCGAGTATGGCCATCAGTCGGCTCCCAGGTTGAAGAATCGCGATTTCGTAATGGATCTAGGTGGCGGGCTTCAGTTCGGCGGCCAACACGCGCCCTTTGCCGACGACGAACAGGGTCAGCGCCAGCGCCCTTATCGCTTCGCGTCGCTCCATACTGCTCCTTCGACAACAGAAACGGTTATTTGCGCGCGAAGCTCTCCGACGGTCGTTCTCTTGGTGATGGTCAGGGGCTCCCACCTGCCCCCTTGGCCCCTGCCTAGGTCCGCTTCCCAAAAGTCGCCCATCAAATGGTCCTTTTGAGGCGAGGGGCGCTGTGCTGCGGCGCTTAGGAAGTAGCCCCCCTGTCACCAAGGCGCGGCTCCGTGTACTTGGGGTTTAACTCGTCAGAATCCGTACGCCGGATTGACTCCCGCCCGCCTCGCCAGCTGCGCCAGCGCCGCGTGCGTTGGCTGCGCGTCTGCCAGCTGCGGCGTTCCCGCCGGAGTCCCGCCCAACGACGTGAGCGCCGCGTTCACGCCCAGGATAATCGCGGTCACCCAAAGCTGTACCTTGCTCTGCGATCCCGTGCTTAACACTCGGAGTTGCGCCAATTCGGTCGGACTGGCGATACCTGCCGCGAATGTATTGAAGCAGGCGAGAAACGCGGCTTTCTTCCCTCCTGCTGCGGTTGCACCGGTGATGCAGCTTTGCAGCTGGGCATCGAGTGTGGTGCCTACTGTCGTCCACTGGGCGACGATTGCACCATCCGCCGGCGGCAGCGCCGGAATCTCAGCCTTCGCGATATTCAGAATCCCCGTAACCACGTTGGCGAAATCCTGCGCCGTCGTCGTCGCGTTGCAGCCTGCGACGACCGCGAGCACGACAATAAGACTCGCGACGACCGAGAGCCTTCGACAGAGCGAGAGCTTAGCCATCGCAACTTCCTTTTTAGAAACTAATCTGCGCATCTTTTCCTCCTGGCGAGTTGCTATTTCACGTCAACTCGGCGACGTTCAAAAATCCAAATCTATTGGCCGACCGGATCGGTCGATTCGCTGACCACGTGCAGGTTGTGGTCGGCGTCTTCCCACGCTTCGATGCGTAGCGGACGTCCCGATACGATGCATCCGTGCGACGCCTGGCCTGGATGCTCTATCGAGTCGCCATGCCACCGGAATCCTGCCCGGGCAAACGTTTCGTTTGCCGCGTCAGGAACCAGCACCAACACATACTCGCCACACACGGGATCGCGATCGATTAGTCCAGCGATTGAGTAAAATCCGCATGGGATGGGGCCGACACCCTTGTCAGACTGCATTGCCGGGTTGTTTTTCCCGACGCCAGCTCCGGAATAGCCTGTACCCCTCGGCACGCCGTCGCGGAGAATCGCGCCGGTCTTTTGTACGAAGGTCCACATGGAGATCTTTCTGGGCGATCCGTTGCTTTGTTTATGGCTACTTTCCCGGGTTAGGTCCGGCTTGCTGTTGGATCCCGAAGAGCGTTGCAATCCACGCCACCTGCGGAAACGTTGTTGCCAAGAGGCGCGGAAGGTTCGTGATCGAGTGCGCGACGTTGAAAAGCCACCGGTACCACCATCGCGACGTCGGACCGGTTCCGTTGGGCGTTGGCATCCCCGCGGCTACCTGAACAGCCACCCAACAGGCAGCCATGAGTTCAATCTCGTCCTTGTGCAGCACAATCCATCGCCACATGTTTGGCCTCTCTTCTTTGTTGGTTCCTGCCGAATCGGGGAAAGCATTAGTGCAAGGGGGCAAACAAATGTTCCGAGGGTACCTGACTCGCTGCGTAGGTACGGATTACTCGATCATTTTGAGAAATACTGCAAAGGCGCCGGCAACTACGGAGGGTAACGAGGATCGATTACGAGCGTTCATGAGCTCGTGCCCACCACTTTCCACCGGCAATAACCGAGTGCGCGCGGGGATTAGTTTGAGCGCTGCCTTCATCTCATCGACTGAGCCGAAGCCGTCGCGGGTGCCGTGAACGAACAGGCTTGGGGCTTGGATCGCAGGGAAATGCGTCGTGCGCAACTGAGTCAGTTTCTTAGGCGGATGAAGCGGGTACGAAAGCAAGAGGATCGCATCCACGAGGCCGGGTTGGGTAGCCGCCAACATCGACCCTTGCCGTCCACCATACGAATGGCCGCCGAGATACACGCGCCCCCGAACTTTGCGCCTCATCACTTCGACGGCGCGACGGAGGCATTCCTGATCACTTTCGGCGCTTCCCCTCGGCGGCGGACCGTGTGGCCGCAACTGACGGAACGGCAGATCGCAGCGGAGAACTGCGAATCCCACGGCGCACAAGGCCCCCGCGAGTTCGACCAACAGCGCGGTCCGGCAGTCTGCTCCGGCACCATGAGTGAGAACTAGCCCATCTTTCAAAGAATTTTCCGGGACATGGAGATAGCCGCGAACGGGAACTTCGCCTGACGGCGCATCTTCGAACGATTGATAGTTAAACTCCGGCATCGCGCTCACGCCCGCTTGCTGATTGCAGCATTATCGTCGCACAAAGGTGCGCTGCGAGGGACTTTCACGCGACGGAGCTAGTCGCGGTGACGATCGGTGAGGTCGACCCAGCGAATGGGCGGGAGCGGAGAGTGCTCAATTCCCTGCTGTTCGCAGAGCTTTTCGAGGCGTTCGTAAATGTGCGGGAGGTGGTTCGTCGCCATGTCGTGTACGAATGTCCGCGTGATCTCGTCGTTGCGAATGCGGCGATAGAGCCAGCGTAGAAAGACAGCAAAGTGAGCGATCGCGGCCAGCGCGAACGTGCACCAGTACGGATTAAGGAGTGAGCCCATGGAAGAGTGGCGAGTAGCTATCCGTCGAACGTGACTCTTGCTCGTGCCGAGCGGTCCAACTGGAAGATCGGGCCGCTATCCGAAAAGCGACGCGATGCCAGAGCCCAGGCCAAACATGCTTCCGAGGCCACTACTCGAGCTGCCAGAGGCGCGTTGGCGAACACTGAGCAACTGTGCCGGGACGCCCATCGCTTTGCCGAGAAGATTGGTGTCGATCCCGTAAGTCTGCCCGAGCGCGTTGAGGCCAGCGAGTTGCTCTTTGAGCTGCTGATTGGCGAACGAGATTTGATTCTGCTGGGCTTGGCTGGCATCCGTCTGGGCCTGCTGGCGGCCGAGTTGCGAGACGAGGTCGCCGTAGCCGGCGCTATTGTTGGTGGCTGCGACGCGATTTGCCGCGCGCTGGCGAAGCGCGTCGAAAGCGGTGTTGGCTGCGCCAAGGCTCTGCTGCGTGATGTCCGATTGCTGCTGGGGCGTATAGCCCTGGCTGTTGAGCAAGCTCGTGATTGTCGGCATCATCTGCGAACGGTCTTGCTGGCTTTGCTGATCGGATTGCGAGATGAGCTGGTTTTGCTGCGCGAGTTGCTGGTCGGTGAGAGCGCGCGTGGTACGTTGTGCTCCGCGGGACATGTGACCTCCTCGAAGAAGTGGGTGGTGATCGACAATTCTGCGCCGATGATCGTGTGAGTCTGTCGACGTTGTGATTGATTTCTCATGGCCTCTTGGGACCGTGGGGTCGCGAGCCGATGCAGCGAATCCAACTGATCAAAGGACCGCGATGCGAGCAGCCGCCGGACGGGGCCGCAGGCACGGTAATTACGATCGCGGCAGGAACGACGGCTGATGCCTGGTTCGATGCTGTGCTTTCGAGTCCGGCGAGAACTGCGGTTGCTTCGTAGCAATAACTGCCTGGAGGAACGGCGCCATCGAGAAAGTTGGTCGCGCTAATGGGAGCGGTGTTGAGCAGCGTGAACGTGCCTGAGCAGCTAGATGAGCGATAGACATTGTAGGTGAGCGATGGATTGCCGACAGCCGAAGTACTGGCGGTCCATGCCAGGCTGACGTTGTGCTGCGCGCGCACCACCGGTGTCGCGGCGAGAGTGAAGCCGAGCGCCCCAAATGCGGCGAGAAACCTTGTTAGCTTCTTCATTCGTGTCTCCGACGTGAGAGCAGACTTCGGGGTGGGTTTCGGTAACTCGATGTTATGGCTCGCGCAAGCGACGGCAATAGGGTGTCCAGGCATCATCGCGAATCCACCCGAGGGATTCGAGGCGGCGACCGAAGCGGCGCGCGATCGGCGGAGGCAGCCAAGCGTGTGCGTCCTCGAGGCCGCGAGCTAACAGATCGCGTTCGCCTGCGCGGTGGAGCGCGACGAGGCGCGCATAACGTTCTCGCGGATCGGACTTAGCCGCGCGAGAGTTCCCTGCCGACTGCCCCTCAGAGCCTTCGCGATCCACGACAAGATACATTTCGCATGTTAGTCGAGCGAGCGAAGCCATGACGGCCCGGCCGGCGTGATCTTCAACAACAAGCTTCGACACAAATATTGGATCGGAGAGATCGGGGAATGCGTAATCGAAGCCCTGGCGCGCATGCATGCTGCGAAGTGCGTCTAGGTCGGCTTGAGTGTATTCGCGAACAATCACAATCGCGATCCCGCAGTCTCAAAACACTCGGTGGCGCAGCAGCGGGTGAATGCGCGCGATCGCTTCGGTAGCCTCAAAGGTCGTCACGCCCGACGCGATCCCATGGGGAGCGAGCGCGGCCTGAACGGCCGGCGATACCGGCTTCTGCGAAAGCGGATGAGGGAGTGACTCGTAAGCTGAATCGTCTTCGAGCGAGAGATGTACCCCTTCGTCGGCTTCGATGAGGGCGAGAATCTTCGTGCGGTCGTCTCTAATCGCCGGAATTTCGACGGGAGAGGCGCCACTTGCCGCAGTCTCCGAAACGTCGCCAGGACCGAGCACGACGAAGTGCGAATTCGCGAAGCGCGCGGCGTGGCGTTGCCAATCGCCGAGCGTCGTCACGTAGTAGGCTTTGCCCGTCATGTTCCGTACCTCGCGTGTTACGAAATCGCGGCGACATGCTGAAAGCGGACTGTGCCCGACAGCAGTTCGAGCAGCAAAGTGCTCGTTACGACGAGAACGTGTAGTTGTGTGTGAGCACCGCCGCGGTGATGCGACCGGCGAAGAACTGGTGCGAAGGCGCACAGCTCAGGGTCACTTTGTGGCTTTTCTCCGCCACTAGCTCGATCTTAGAGAGCGTAACGCGGCCAAATCTGCCAACCAGAACGTCGCACATGCAGAGACGTTCCGCCCGCATCGGGGCGCCGTCGGCAAGTGTGAAGATATGGTGCGGGGTAACGTCGAGTGATTCCGCGTTCGAGAAATGCAGGCGGAGAAATGTGTCGGCGTCGCGAACTTCGATTCGAAGAATGCGCGTCCATGCCTCTCCGCCGTTGGCTGAGGGACATCGCAGGTGCTCCCCTGCTTTGCAAGTCTCGATGCCGACTGTGCCGCGTTCTTTCGTGAGCACGACACTGCCCGCACGCAGACAGCTTCCGCTGCCGCCACCCGAACCGCCCCCGGTGCCGCTCGTTGTGGTGGCTGCCGCAATGGCTCCTTGCGAGAGCGGGACGCGCCCTTGCAGTGCCTGTTGCTGCGCCGCCGAATTCGTCTTTGCGGACTGTGCGTACGCCGGCGTGCCCGCGCCGCCCGCCACCCAGCCGAGTGAGGACGCGAGATCGTCCCAGTAAGGGTAGAAATAGTAGGTGGTCCCGGCGGCAAGGCTAGCGAGCGCGACGGAGCCGTTCGCGACGGCAGTCGTCGAGCCGTCCGCGCGAAAAATCGTAAGGCCGCTCCAACTCCACGTGATGCTCGATGTCGTCGAAACGTATGTGAACGCGCCGGACCAAGTGGGAGGCACCGAGCCCTTCATCAGCACACCGGATTTCGAGGGATCGATTTGACCCGCTGTGAGCGCTCCGGAAACCACACGCGCGTAATCGGTGCCGTCAGCAATCTGATTGTCGAGGCTCCAGCCCTGGTTGGGACCGAGCGACGCGCCGGCAAGGCGCTTCAGCGACTCGTACAGTTGCGGATTCGTTTTGCGCAGTGCTTCGATTTGGGGAACCGTAAGCATTTGGATAAAATCTCGCTGACAAAATTAGCAATTCGGGAACGATGAACCTTCTGAGCCGCAGATCGATCAGTTCCCTCCCCGCACAATTGCAAACGGGTCGGGTTTGGCCCACGGCACGAGCTTTGTCAGCGAGAACCATGAGCCGGCGGCGCCAGTGCCGAATTGATAGGACGCTCGTTCGGCCAGGAGATTCGTGAACTGCTCCATATCGCGCGAGGCGGGAGAAGCGAGAGTCCAGGAACCAATCGGCGGCACGGACGCGTCACCGGGCGTGAGGGCGGAAAGCGCGAGCACTCCCGAGCCCTGGACGTACGCCGTGAGATAGCCGAAGAGATTGCGTCCGCTGAGGCCGGTGGCGGAGAGGAATGCAGTCGAGTAATAGGAGTTGATCGCCACGCCGTCGTCGGAATACGTTCCCGGCGTAAGCGCGTAGATTTTCCCGCTCGAATTATTCGAACCGAGGAAGATCTGTGCGACACCGTTGGGCCGTTCGATTAGCCCGCACGAATTCGCCGGGATATTCCACGGCGCCCATTTGCGCGAGCGTTCCGGCGCCGTCAGCATTGCGACGAGCGGATCGCCGAAGCCTTCCGTGTAGTCGAGCATGAGAATCTGATTCGGCTGCGTGGCCGACCCCATGGGCACGCCTACGAGAATGCGCTTGTGCTGCGTGTCGACCTGCACCCAGATGAGTTGACCGTACGCCCAGTTGATCGCGTCCCACGTAGGCTGAATTTCCTGCGAGATTTTCGTGGGTTCACTACCGTCGAAGAGATACAAGCCCGAGCGGCCGGCGATCACCGCCCATTCCTCGCCGATGCCAACGCCGTGCGCTGATGGTGTGCCGACCTGATTTGACACTTCCTCGACTTGCCAGAGAGCAGGCTCATTCACGCCGTCATCCGCCGTCACGTACATGCTGCGCTCTTTCACGAAGTAGAGATTATTGCGAATCGTGAACGCGGCGCGAATTCCCTGCCCGTTGTTCTCGGCGATGCTCATGATGCCTGTCACGCCATCGTAGGCTTCTGGTTCTTCTGTGCCGGAGCATCTCACCAGAGACGGGTTCTGCGCCACGTTAGTGGGGAATATCTCGATGTTGTCGATCAAGAATGACTCGCCGGAGGGAGCGGCGACGCCGTCGGTGTATACGCGCAGCGTCAGGTCCGATGGCAGCGATCCCTGTGGCGGACAGAGTTCGACGATGAATTCCTGATAGTTCGTCGTCGCTTGCGCGGCGCTTACCGATAGTCCAAGGCCGACTTGGCCCATCGTCGGACTGAAGAGATTGACATGCAGCGTGCCTGCCGAAAGATTGGCGCTCCGCTTGACGCGCGCGCGCGCGGAAAAATCGGTATTTGGCACGACAAGCGGGTTTCCCGACGCATCGGCGATCGCTCCTTGCGAAATATATCCACGCGTGATGGAAACCCCATCGGCGATGATCCGATAGGCATCCCCCCAAATTACGTCGCTCGACTCGCGACTTGCGCCGGGTCCCAGGACGGAATCGAGGTGCCAGCCCAGCGGGCGGCCGTTCCCTGACGCATCCCAGCCGCCGTCGAACGTCAGGTTGAGCCAGTTGTCCATCTGTGCCCGCTCGCCCCACCAGAAGAGCCGCTCGGAATACGCGACGACGCCAAGCTGTTCTGGCAGTTCGATCTGGCTGAAGAGATAGTCCATGCTCGTGCCGGAGAGCAGAATCGTGTCGGTAAAGTCGACGGTCAGGGAGGTCGTCGTGTTGTCGTTGATCGTCATGGTGGCGGGAACATTGTAGAAATTCGCGCCGCCCGAGGCAGTGAACGCGAGCAACCGCTGTACAACGTTGGACGGACCCGTCGAGATGTTCGTCAGGTTTGCCTTCCAGTTGCCCGCTGCGGTCCACGAGACCGGCGGCGATGGTGCCGTCCAGTACCCCTGCCTCGTGACGAAAATCACGGCCACCTGATGCACGCCAGGCGAAATGCTGCCGCCGGTCGCCGAATCGGCTATCGCGGGCCCTTCTCCCGGGCCAACCTGGCTCACGCGATCGTAATTCGAGTCGTCGTACTGGCGCGGCAAATCTTGCCCGATCGTGCCGTCGGCGAAAGCCATGTACTCGCGGCCGAAGTGAGTGGTTGAGGCGAGATAAAGGCTTGGCTTGACCGCCCCGGCAACGATCAATGAGAGTGTGCCGGGCGTGAGCTCTTCGTACAAATTCCCTAGCGAGTCTAGCACCAGCATGCGCTGCACCAGATTCGTAGTGATGTACGTTTTCACGCCGTTGATTTGCGGCGCCCCAGCCAGCGCGGCGTATTGCGACACTAGCCCGGGCCGCGTGCGCACGCCACCGGGGAAGAAGTCAACATCGGCCAGATTCGGCGACATTCCAGCCGGCACATCGGACGGGTCGAGCAGCGTGACCCAAGTACCGAACACGTTTAGCGGCAACGGGGAGAAGGTTTCGATGCTCATAAAGGGGGCACTCCGCAAACGCCAGATGGCTCGTCGTTAAATCGCTAATTCGATGCTTGGCTCGACGCGGGAGCTCACAGACAGTGTCTCCGACAGCTCCTGGCCGCTGGTTACTGCATCTTTTTGAAGATTCCGTAGAAGGTGATCGTGTCCGAAGTAATCGGCGATGGGTACGCGCCCGAGGCGAGCTCCGGGAAGGCTCCGGCGCTGGCTCCCTGCTGAAAGATCTTTACCTTGCCGTTATTCATCGCCGAGCCCGGGTAGAAGACGTAGTCGTAACCGGAGAGGCCGTCCATCCATGCGGTGCCCTGAATCGGCGCTTGCGTCGCCGCGATGATGGGAAATTGGGAGAGGTCGAGTGTGTCACCGCTAGTCGTGTAGTTGCCCGCCGCGGCGACGGTACCCGATACGTGGATGCGTTTGCCGTCATCCCACGTATCGACAAGAGAGAAGGTTAACGCCATGATTCCTCCATATGCATCTCAATGTTGCTGGCTGGTTTAGCGAGAAAATGTCTGCCATTTGATCGGGCGGAAGGTGCTTATACCGATCGTTTCTTACGAGGATCACCGCACGCAAAGAAATGCACGCCGTCGCGATCGGGCCCGCCACCTATGCGGATGTGGATGCCCACTTTCTACCGGAGTGGCGGGTGTTACCTGCCCGGAGTTGATCGGGGAGTCCCGACCCGAGCTAGCAACCGCCTAGAACAACCCGGCGAAGACCCTATTCGCTGGTCATCCCTCTCGCGTCGCTGGTATCATGGGCGACTTGCGACGCAACCCGAACGCCTGCATGTGAATCCAAAGCGTCGATATATTCCAACAGAGGGAGAACTTGTGCGGCGATTGCTGGGCATTTGCGCGTTGGCGGCGGCTTTCATGTTGACGTTCGGCCTCTCGCACCAGGAGGCGACGCCGGCATTCGCGGCTAGTCGCGCGGCGTCATCCGAAGGGGCAAGCGCGACAAGTTCTGCGGAGTCTGCTGCGGGAAAGACTGTTGTGATCGCCGATGGAGTCGCGGCTCGCGCGCTGGGTCTCGATCCGAGCGCAGCCTTGGATCTCACGAGCGCCGGAGCCCCCGACCGTGTGTTTGCGATGGCCAGCGCACTAGTAACAGAGGCGACCGGACCGGCATCGGTCAAGACGGCGCTCACTCCCATTGCCGGCGTCGGCCGGGCCGGGTCGAGCGGTGATGGCGGCGCGGCCATCGCAGCGGAATTTAATCTTGCTCCTGACTCGCTCAGCGAGCGAAGCGGCATTGCGATTGCGCCCGACGGCACGATCTTTATCGCGGATTCGCAGAACAGCACGATCCGTAGTATCGCCGGCCCTTCGAGCAGCGAGCCGGGGATCATTCGAAGCGTCGCGGGTCGGTGGGCGCCACGGCAAAATGTGACGTTGACCACTCCGATGGGCGTCGCCGTCGATCGCGCAGGGAATCTCTACATTGCGGACAAGGGCGCGGATGCGGTTGACGTATTCGTCGCTGCGACGGGCCGTCTTGAAACTCTAGCTCAGGTGATTTCTCCTTCAAACATTGCGGTGACGCTGGATGGCACGAAAGTCTTCGTCGCTTCGCCGGAAACGGGAGGCGTGTTTGCGATTGCCACGAGCACGCGCGCAATTTCAGGTCTCGCAGGCTTCCCGGCTGTCGGCGCAACATCTTCTACGAACGCGAGCGAATGCCCTTCTTTTGAAAGTGGAGTCATCGTTGCGCCAAAAGCTCAAGGAATTTGCCCGGCTGGGTTAGCGGTGGATGGCCACGGAAATCTTTTTGTCGCCGACGCCAACGCCGGCAGAATTCTCCGCGTGGATGCGGCTACAAACAAAATATCAATCTCAGCGACTAGCCTGAACGTCCCTGGCGATATCGCGTTTGATCCAAAGGGTGATCTCTTCGTATCTGAGCAGGGTCTTAGCCGCATCATCGAACTGCCGCAACTCGGCGACCCGGCGAGCGCCATCTCTCTCACCACCCCCCCGGTCTTTGCGTCGCCTTGCCCGCAAGTAAGCAATCCATTTACGTTCTGCAACGTGCCCTCCGGCGGCACATCGCAGCAGGCGGCTTTCACGCTGACGAACACGTCTACGAACACCGTTACAGGAGTCACCGTCGCATTTATTCCGGCGACCACTCCAGGCAATTTCACTGTCGAAAGCAACGGTTGCACCGCGACTCTCGGGAAAGGACAGAGCTGCCAGATCAATATCGCCTTTACGCCGCAAACCACCGGCGCACTCACGGCCACGTTGAGCGTTACTGACTCGAATCCAGCCGACGCAGCCACGGTCGGCCTAGCCGGGACGGGAGACGATTACAGTCTGCAGTTGGCGAGCGGTCAACAGATCGAGTTGACTATCTATCAGGGGGGGACGGCCGTCTTCAACGGACAGGTAGTCCCCGATAACGTCTTCGGGCAGGACGGTGAGTCCGTTCAGCTGGTGTGCCCCACTTCCGCGACCATGCCGGTGAACACCTCGTGCGTCATCACACCATGCCAAGCCGCAATTACGCCCGGTACTCCGACTCCCTTCAAGATTACGTTTGTCACTTCGTCGGCCACAAGCATTGCGGCCGTACCGCCGCAGGGCTCGGGATGCACCTCCTACGGTCCAGCGCCGGCGATGCTGACGCCGGGGCCGCGCTCCCCAGATCCGCTAGACGGTCGACGATTCCCTCCCCTTTTGTTGTTGGCTGGTCTCGCAGCTCTTGCATTGTCTCTCGGTTGGGTAGGAGCAGCCGCGGGACGAGGGGACGGTCGAAAGCGCCTGCCTATCGGATTCGCAATGGCCGGTCTTGCTGTGGCAACTTTGATCGGCTGCCATCACGGCAACAGTACAATCGCTGGCCCTGCAACGCCCGTCGGAATTACAGCGATGGCCGCCACGGGCAAAGCCGTCGATTCCAACGGGAACCCGCTGAATACATCGCGCGCCATGCCGCAGATCATGCTCGACGTCATCACGGCGCCGAATGGCGGCGGCGGATTCCCATGATTCCTTCATTTATCGATCCTGGTCCATCAACGCGTCAGAGATAGATTACGCGGCGATGGTAGCTATAAGGCATTCGCCGCCTCCCTTTAAGCTGCTCTGGACGGACGTAACGCTCTATCAAGTTTTCCGTCGCCATCTGCGCGGTACCGAGGAGATCCTGCGCGAGTGCACGTGCCCCGCGTGATCGGGCGGCAAGAGCGGCGGTCGCGAACGCCAGAGGGTCGGTGGCCGAGCGAATCTGCACGGGATCGGTCCCGAGTGTGAGCAGCGGCAAGACCCTTTCGTAGCGAATGCGAACGGTAATCGATTGCGTCGCGCCAATCAGATTGATTTTATCTTCGCGCCACTCCCACACCCTCAGATAGGTGCTCGGCTGCAGATTGAGCATGCTGCCTCCGCTCGTGAACTTCTCCATCGGGACGAACACGTCGGTCGTATTCGCCGCCGCGCGTTCCCATAGCATATGAGGCACGAGGCAATCGGTCGGTAACTGCGGGCTCGATACGTCGCTGATTTCCGTAGGCGTTACTCCGCTCGTGGGATCGGTATCCAGTTCCAGGTCTTGTTGTTCCGCTAGGACGCTCACTCCGCATTCTGCGAGTTCGCGCTGTAGTCCGCGGTAGGCCGAGTTGAGAAACGGCATCAGTAGCGTGTCCGTGAAGACTGCGCCTGCGGCGTCGTTCACGAGCGAGCGCGCCAGGTTCAGCGCGTCTTCTGCCTGTGAATATGCCGTAGTGGGAACAACGGGCATGGGAGCCTCCGGGGAAAGTCGGTGCCGAGTCGCGCAAAGCGAAGGATGTCTATTCAGTCGGGCGCACGATCGGGCTGAAGATCAAGCTCAGTGCAAAATAATCGCCGGCAATCCATAGCCGCTATACGTCACTCCAGCAGAGGGAACGGAAATCGGAAACGTCATGGCGCCGCTGGAGCTGGTCGAACTCGATACGGCACTGGAAAGCGCGAGGGGTGCTGTACCGCTGTAAGCGATCTTGGCCGTCGTGGCGTTCCCAGTGAACGCGAAGATGTAAGGACCGCTTGCGAGCGTCACAGTTCCCTGCGCGCAAGACTGATCGCTTGCGCCCCCGGCCGTCAAATTCACCGCCGTGATCGAGCACTTCACATTGCCGGAGAGATCAGTGATCGCCCATCCGTAAAAGTCACTCGTGCTTGAATCGGAAGTCGACACATCTACGGTGAGATGCGAGAACTGGATATTCGGTAGATAGATCACGGAGACGTCGACGGCATTCGCCGCGCTCGGCCCCTGTCCCGCCGATAGAAATCCGATCGCGAACTTCGTAAACTGCGTCGGGCATGCCGATCCTGAATCCTGCACGTTCGTGCCGGCGAACGCGGCGCAATCGTTTGCCGCGGGGGTTCCCGAGGTCAGCGTTGCAGGCTGAGTCCCAACGGTAAGGTTGCCCGCTACGGTGAGATTTCCGTAGAGCGTCGGGTTCCCGCTATCAGGTAGCGCGGCGGCGAACGGAACGCTGGTGCTGACAGGTCCCTCGCTCAGCACCGCATCGTCGACGAAGATCGTGTTCGGATTCCCGGCCGTGTTTTCGAGGATGAAGACGCGCATCGACTGCGCGACCGTGGACGAACTCGCGTACGCGTTCGGCGCGCGGAACGTGACGGCGAAGTTGCGTGTGGGTGTCCAGGAACTCGCCGTCGCTACTTGCCAATCGGCGCCGGTAACGTTGCAATTGCACGTTATACCGTTGTTGTAGGTGAGCGACGCGTTCGAGCTCTGCCAGTTCGGCCCGGTGCCGACAAGCGTGGACGTGCCGGCATAGTTTCCCGGCGTAAGGACTCGCGCGTTGGTTGCGACGCTCGTGATCTTGTCGGCTTCCGTGCAGTTCGGATCGGAATAGAAGCGGAAACCGGGCCGGAAGTTGACACTCGTCGAGCTTGCGGCGATACGCAACGCGAGCGTGTAATTCATTGTCGCGTCTACCTGAACGCAGCCGGAATTGATTCCGAGACCGGCGGTCGCGTTATCACCGATCTTGACGTTGTAGCTCCCCTGCGTAGTCGAGTCGGCGGGCGAACTCCCGCTCGCTTGCTGCGCATAAATCCCGCTTCCCGGTTGATTGATATTGGTGCCGCTGACGCCGCCCCAGTAGTAAAGCGTCGTTGAGTTCGACCAGCCTTCGAATCCCGCATTGCCAAGGAGATTGCGTCCGGCGAGGTCGTTCATTCCAAAATGCATCGATGGCAGCCAGTTGGGGCCGTTGTTATCGATTGCGACTTGCGAGGTCGAAGGTTCGTTCGGCTTCACGACTTCAGTGGCCGATACAGAAATGTAGGGGTCCAGTATGTGAATACCGACCGCGCTGCCGTCCGTGGGGAATTGGAAGCAGCTGTAAACGTTCTCGCACCGGTTGTTCGGTCCGATCGTGACCGAGTCCGCGTTGATGATGTTGTAGCCGATTTGCCCGAACGACGTGGACGATGCCTCGCAGTCGTTGCCGTAGAATTCGTCGTTGTTTGGGTAGTTCCCGCTCGAGTCCTTGGCCAGTTCGAAGCACACCGTACCGGTATTCGATGCAGGCAAGATGCAAGTGTTCTGCTCCAACTCGATCACGTTGAATACGCCTGCGAGATGCAAGCAGCGGTCGTTCTGATACTGCGGATCGAATTCGTTGTGCTTGATCAGCGTGTTGGTGGAATCAAAGCCGCCGGTGGACGTATCTCCGAATATCCCGTACGACGAGCCTCCCGTGCCCATAATCAAACGATTGTTCTCAATGTCCGCATGTCCCATGCTCGTGAGGTCAATCACCTTTGAGCCCGAGCCAGTTGCCTCGAGGTTCATGCCGGTGATATGAATCCAGTCGACATTGCGCGTGGCGGCGCTAGGATTTCTTACGGCGGTGCAGCCTGGCGGCACGCACGAAATGAATCCCCCGCCGTCTGGGCGCGGTATCGTGCCGAGCCCGCTTTCCTGATAACCGATCAGCGCGCTGCCGTCCCCCATCAGCTCCACCGCGTCGTCATTCGTCGTGTCGTTGATGGCGAGCTGCCCCGAACCCCACAGCAGGACGGTTCCCGCAGGAATCTGAATATGCGACGCACCGGTAAGACTGCCCGTGAGGCCGCGGGCGTCGCATAGAGAGCTCGTGCTGCTCGCGGCAGCAAGGCACGCATTGATTTTCGCCGCAGCGTCTGAACCCGCGAATCGCTCAGCTTTTTGCACCTGGTTGAGCGAATTGACGGCGGCGCTGCCGTTCACGTCCAGGTTATATTGTGGGCTTGTTGTGTTCACGCCGAGGGAACTCGATGTGAATCGGTGCTGCGCTTGAAACGACCCGGTCGGATAGACGGGTGCGGAAGCCGGCTGCGATTGCCCCGTATAGAGAAAACTGGTAGTGCTCGCTCCGGAGATGTACAGGCCGGTGGCGATATAATTGCCCGGTCCGATGTAGCCCGTGTAAACGGCGATGCAGTAGCCTGTGATCGATGCATTTAGCGGCGATGCGGGCGGGGCAGCCCAAGTGAAATTGATCGCATTGTTCGAGCCGCTCACCGCGATTCCCAGCGCGTAGGCGAACGTCGACTGTGCACCGCTTCCGCACGTCGCGCTGGTCGATGCGTAGAGATATCCGTAATACGTGTTCGCCGCGAGCGATCCGCCCGTCGTAGCCGTTCCAGTGAACGACGTCGGCGGCAAGAGCTCCGCAAATCCTATATCGAGGGTTTCTGGCGTGGTCTGAAACAGTTGCCCGCTATATCCCGGAGTCGTGCCGTCTCCGAACAATTCCCCCATATTCCCATCGATGCCGATCGTCGAATACCCGGCGCCGTTCTTGAACCAGCGGTCGTCGATGGACGGTATCGAAATGGAAAACGGAGCGGCAATCGCCTTCTGCGCACTTGCCCCGATGTGATCCTTCCCTCCGTTGACCTCGTCTACCACGACGTTTTGCCCGATCGGATTTCCGGACGCATCCACCACGGTGTTTGCCAGATCGAAGCCCCCCTTGATGTCGATGCTCGTGGGCGGATTCGAAGAAGCCGTATCGCGAATTGCGATTCCGCTGGCCGAAAGGGCGTATTTGATCGCGACGCCGTTCAAAAAGCCATTCGGCTGGTCGAAGTTGATCAGCGCCGGGGTTGTGAGCGAATTATCAGCATCCTGGATATCGTCCATGATCGTGCCTTCGTACTCGCATCCGGACGAACCCGTCTGGTTAAACGTCAGGAAATCGGTGTTGGCTCCTTCGCGGACGATATTCTTGAAGATGTAATCGGCCGCCAGTGAAACACAGTTTCCTCTTTCCTGGATGACGTCCGTGCCCTGGCCAAGGCTCAAGTTCTCGAAGTCGATTAGATACGTCGGCTGTCCGACTCCATTATCCGTCAGGAGAAAGTTCGGAACGCTCAACTGGTTGCTCGATAAGTATCCGCCAATCCAGTTAACCTCGAACGTTCCCTTCATAATGACGGCGGCGTTGTCCGTCTGTCCTGTGGCGATGGTCGTCAGCGCGGCCACGTTGCTTAGTCCGACCTTAGCGACGCTGTTGAAGAGAAGAGCCTCGTTGTACCCGCTGAACGTCAGGTGGCTGTACACGCTGTCATTTCCCACAGCCAGCAGCGGAGCCGGGCTAGGGCTTGTTCCTGCGTCCTGCACGATAATAACGGCTACTCCCGACGATGGCCCCACAAGCTGTTGCCCAGCGCAAGAAGGCAGCACCGGCGTCGTCGAGGTCCCCTGCGGTTGCGCCACGTCATAAGTTCCCGGCGGAAAGTAGACGGGCGGCAGTGAACCAATGCCGGCGACCGTAGAGCTGCAAGATGCATTGATCGCGGCCACGATGGCGTAGGTATCGTCATCCCGGACCGCCGCATTCGTGACCGTCGTGCCAGCGTTTACGTTGAGCGTTAATACGTTTCCATTGATGGCCGTGATCTGCGCCATGAGTTGATTTCCATTGGGGTCGGCGCCGGCGATCACCAGTCCGTTGTTGACGTTCCAGGCGGCGCCGGACGGTACCGTGATCTGATTGCTGCCGGAAGCGATGCTTCCAGTAGTTATGATGGCGCCCTTGTCGCCACGCGCACCGTAGGCCGGACAAGTCACGTCGATGTACGGGCGCGGACCCCCGAAACAAGTATTGCCGCTCACCTGCAGCGTCGACGGTGTGAACGCACCGGGGTTGAAGTTGGAGGTCGTTAATGTGCCGCTCACAGTCGCATTCCCTGCGACAGATAAGTTACCGCCCAGAGTTAATCCGAAAGCCGAAATGTCGTTGCCAGCGCCCGAGGAAGAAACGTCCGAAGGGAGAATCACGTCCGGATATGTGAGCGTGCCGTTGATTTGCGGGCTCGAAATCTGCAATAGGTAGCGGCCTGCCGGTGCGTAGAAGTGGTAGTTCCCGATCCCGTCGGTTTGGAACGGATTAGCCGACGTGACGGTCAGCGTCGCGTCCGTATAGACCGTCGCCAGCGGCGTGCACGGCGTGCCCGTCGCCGTCGCTTGGCAAACGCGTACAGTCGCTCCCGCCACCGGATGTCCGCTGGGCCCGAAGACGATGTCGTCCTTGCGCGACCCTTGCGCGTACGTCGCCGACGCCAGTGCCGAGAGCATCGTCGCGCACGCCATGATCGCCACGACCGGCCCGATCTCGTGCCACACGCGTTGGACGATTCCCCCTCGCCGCAATAGATGTCTGGCGGAAAAGCGGGGTGCGTGAATCTCGCCGCGGCAATTTGCGATTGGCATCAGGGCCGAGGGCGCCTGGAGCGTGATTGGCATCGTTGCTTCCCTTCCCGTTCATGAGAGCTGCTATCGCGGACGATTGTAATTCTCCTCGCGCTTGCGGGCGAGGAATGTAGCGCTTAGGACTTCTGACCCGATGGCTTGCCACCATCGCCGCCCTTCGCGGTGTAACTTGGAGGCGCTGACGCTCCGACGTTTTCGTGTGCTGTAGAGTTTGTGGCACGCGCGCCCAATCCGTGCTGTGCCGCTTTTTCCGCATCCAGTATCGCGTGGCAATGTTTGCAGACAGCCACACCCGCCTTGACCTTCTCTCCGCACGCGGGGCATTCGCTCATGCGCATTGGGACGTACGCCCACTCGCGCTCGACGCCCAGCGCCATCGCAGCGCGTCGGTGCAGATCCGAGATCTCGCGGAACGAGTGCCCCCGAGCCCACAACGTGTCGCCCTCTCCGATAAGGCGGTGATAGTAGGCGTCGCGGCGCGCGGTGGCGGCAGCCAGTTCTTCGGTCGTGGGCCGCGCGCCGGCGCACACGAAAATGCCGTGATCCTGCAAATCCTGCAGCAGGTCATCGGCGATTTCGCGCGCCGAAATTGTGAACGGAAAGCGCCGATTGTCGCCAAGGTCGATCACATCGCCGCGCGAAGTAATCAGCAGCAGTGCGTAGGGCTCGCCCTTTGCGCACGCGGGAACGTGGTACACGCCATGCGTGCGCGAGATATACCAATCCTGATCCGAGATGGACGCGATCGCAACGGTCGCCGCCGTGTCACCCTTCGGCTGCGTTTCGATCAGAATGTCGCGTCGACCCCCGCCGAAATGCGAGAGCGGCCGCGGTACATCGCCGCCCGCGAGGTTTGCTGCCGTAGTTGTTTCAGTATGCAAGGACTTTTCCTTTCACGATGGGTAGGACGTGCAGAGAATAGAGTTCGTAGTAGCCGCTCGCCGTCGCGCAAAAAGCGTCGGATTATGAATCGCACAACATTTCGTCTACAGCGCGGTCGAAATCGTTTTCGCGTCGAACTTCGCGCGCGACGAGCGCCTGTCGCTTAGCTTGCCGCGGCTGGTTGCGAGACCATTCGATCGCGCGCGTGATCCAATCGCACGCGGCCGCGTCGAGCGGCATGAATGCGCCGTCTGCCAGCTGGAGCGTAAAGCACTGCTCGTATTCTCCGCGATAGGGATATGGGCCGAGCGCCGGTATCCGGATCCCATCTTCGATTTCGAGTGTCTGTGCATACCAGAGATCGGGCGAGCCATAAGCTTCCGCCGGCGTCCATCTCTCGATATACCACCGATCGTGCGGCACGTACTTCGGCACGCGCCGCAACTCGATCGTTTCCCGGATGACGGTCTCGTTTGCGTCCCGGTCGACCCACCGTCCGCCGATCCACGTCAGTCGCGAGCCGCCCCACACCACGCGAAAGTTGGGTTCGCCGTAGCGATTCGTGCCCCCAGCGCGTGTTAGGCGTTCCTGGACTGAGGTCGGCGCCTCGTGCGTTTCTCGCGTCACTTGGATCACGGAGGGGTTATGTGTGCCTGGATCCGTAGGACAATCACCTTAGATTAGTTGCTGGAGGGCCACATGTACGTAGGGCTAAAACTCGACTCGTCGGCACGACAGATCGCGCGAAACACTCTCAGCGGGTCTGCTTCGGCCAGATTTCGCGCAGCCACACTGGTCGCGGTGTTGGCCGTGTGTTTATTCGCAGCCGGCGCGGCTCACGGGCAAGACGCTGGCTATATGCGCGTCATTACGGCAAGCGGCCATCAAATGGCTGGCGAATCTACCGACCCCGCATATCCTGCCTGGATTCCGCTTCGTCAGGTCACCCTGCCTACACCTTCGGAGATCGCTGCCCTCGCGCAGGAGTCCAGCTCCAGTGCGGCCGCGAGCACTGACAAGTCCGTGCACCGGCCGGTTGTCATCATCAAAGATCGCGACGTATCTTCTTTGGGGTTGCTCGGGGCCATGACGGCGCACCAGCACTTCCCCGAGGTCGATATCGTCCTCACGAAGAACGATCAGTCGCTCACGCGCTATAAATTAACCGACGCGACCATCATTTCCGTTCGCGGAGGCGGTACTAGCGGCGGCATGGACGCACCTACGGAGCAGCTGCGTCTTAACTACGCCGAGATCGAAATCGAGCGCTGATTCCGGGGTTGATTAGCGGGAGATTGTCTTGTCGCTGGTCCCGCGCGGGCTAGTAAGCTGAGAAAGGTCCGGCGAGGAATCGAGTCCGGCTGTGGGATATTTCAGTCCAAGCCACTTGTACCAGCCGCCGTCCATAATTTTCACGTTGAAATATCCGAACTCTGCGAGCTTCTTAACGGTATCGCTGGTGTCGTTGGGGCAAGATCCGTAAAAGATCAACATGCGATCGCGCGGCAGCGGGATCGGGAAACTCTTGATCTGCATCGCCCAAGGATAGCTGACGGCGCCCGGGATGTGCCCTGAGGCATAGCCTTCCACGGGCTGCGTATCAACCAACGCGAATTTCGCCCCCTTGTCCTGCATCATTTTCAGGACGTCCGCTGGCGCGATCGTTTGAACCGGCACAGCCGCCGCAGCGACGAGGGAGGGATCGGAACCCGCGGGATCGTTTAACGCCGAATCATCCTGTGCGTGCAGCACTGGAGCGCTCAAAATCATCGCCGACATCAGAGCCATCATCGCAAGCGACCTTTTCATCGTAACCTCCCGATGCCTAAGCTTGGCACAACTTCTCGTGCATCCAGGATAGTAGCCCCGTCCGTTCGCTCGCGTCAACATCGAGAGATAATCCGTTTCCCGCCCGGTCCCGCCCGGGGTAGACTCTGGCCGCCATGTCGCGACCAGCAACCGTGAATCCGGGATTTGCCATCCGAGCGCTGCGACTCGGGCTCGTCTCAGTGGTCATGCTCGTAATCGCGATTGCGGCCAAATCATCCGGCGAATCAAGCCGTCGCCCGGAAACAACTCGATCGACGGTGGTGCCAGTTCCACGGCTTGCCGACGGTGTCGTCTATGTAGTTTCTCCAACCCAGGCAGATCCGCGCGTCAAGCGCTTCGTCACAAACAACTTGATACTCTTCAAGAACGGCGTGGCGAAAAATGCCAATCTTCTGGTCTTCTTTCCTCCCACGGGCGGCACTCCCGCGAACAGCTGGCCGTTCATGGAAGCGGCTGCGAAAGCAGGCTATCGCGTGATCGGGCTGCAGTACGACAATTCGATCTCCGTGCCGCAAACCTGCGGAAAGAATCCCGATCCAACCTGTTCCGACGGCTTTCGCCAGAAACGCGTCTTCGGCGACGACGTGACCAAGGACATCGACGACTTGCCGGCCGAGGCGATCGTCCCGCGGTTGACGGCGCTATTGGAATATCTCGACGCGCATCATCACGACGAGGGCTGGGCGCGCTATCTCACAAAAGATGGGCCCAGGTGGTCGCGCATCGCCGTTGCCGGACATTCGCAAGGCGCGGGTATGGCCGCTTACATCGCGAAGAAAGAAAAAGTGGCTCGCGTAATCGTTCTCTCCGGCGCGTGGGATCGCACAGAAGTGACGAAGGCATGGGCGCCGTGGGTCACGTCGCCCAGCGCCACGCCCCAGAACCGATGGTACGCCGCCTATCACCAGAAAGAAACCCGAGCGGACGCAATGAAGCTGGCGTATGTAGCTCTGAAGATTCCACCGTCGCACGTCCGCGTCTTGACGCTCGCCCCCCGCCCCGGCTCCGGAATGAACCCGCGCGCCGACCTATATCACGGCAGCATGGATTCGCCCCGCCTGACGCCGGTCGACGCCAACGGCAACCCAGCCTACGCCGCCGACTGGTCTTTCCTCCTCGGCTCCCCGAAATAGCAACCAAACAGGAAGTATCAAGGATGTTTCGTAGCGGCGGCCTTCAGGCCGGCGAATTGGCCGGGCATGACACCAAAGTAGCCCGCCCAGAGGCCACCGCTACAAGCAACGCTTAGTACCCCGTCGGAATCGCCAGGTTGTCGATATAGGCGCCGGACCGCGGCGACTCATTCCAAACCTGGAACCCCGTCACGAAGTAGAAGATGTACGCCGAAGCGAGACCCCCGCTCGCCCCGTAAATCGGGAACACGGTTTGCCCGCCGACATCGTAGAAATCGATGTCCTGCATTACCGCCCGTCCCCAGTGCGACAAATCGAGAAAATCGACGCGCGACTGATTCGCATTGATGCTCGACTTGATCGGAACGCCCGCCATCGATTTCTCGCCGGTGAAGAGCAGATCGAGATCGCTCGCGCGTCCGCCGGCTCCTTCCTTGATGATCTGCGAGATCGTGACGCCGAGCTGTTCCCACTGGTGCTCTTGTTCGAGCGACGTGTAGGCGATCAGCTTGCTCACCTGATTCGTGCCGAGAGACTTCCGCACCTTGTTGATCGCGAGCCGCACGGCGCCTGGCGTGATCGCGGAATTGTTGCCGTTCACCCGCGGGGTCGCCAGTTCAACCGGATACGTGGCGCGATTCAAATTCAACCACGTGCCCGTTGTAGCATTCGTTTGATGATAGAGAATCCCGAAGAGCGAAACAGGCTGCGCGCCCGTGAGCCCATCGTGCACGACCAGATCGTTTGCGCTCGTACCGGTCGGCAGCGCGTCCACTTGTAGCAGCGAGTTGAACGGATCTACCAGCAGCACATTCGCCGACCCCCGGTTGGTCGTCAGCGTCGGGTCGTACACCTGCACCGTCTGGTTGTAGTAGAAAAGCTGCGCCCCGGGCGGCTTCGCCATCGTGAACTGCGCCGCGACGCCCGAGGGCAACCCGCTCGTGGTGATCGAGCCGATCGTGCCCAGCACGCCGTTCCCGTTCGTCTGCATCACCTTGTCGAGGAACGAACGGAATTGCACCATCGCGTTCTTCACTTCGCGCTTGGCCGCGTTCTCGATCGCCTTTTCCGGAGCGTTCGATGCATATTCCACCAGTTTCGTGATTTCCACTGCGTGCCGGAAAAATACCGGTGTTACTTGCGCTACGTCATAGATCGTGCCCGACCCCCGGCCAAGGTCGCCACCGTCCATGTTCGCGAGGCCGGCCTTGCCTCCTGGGCGGATCTGCAGCGGAAGCCGCATGTTGCGTGAGCTGACGCGTTCCACGTCGCCGCGCTGCTGGATCATGGTCAGTAGGATGTCGTCTCGCTCGTAAAGAAGCGGAAGCTTGTCCCGTACCTTCTCCAGTTGCAGCGCAACCGATTGGGCGTTCTGCATTTGTGCCATTAGATTGAAGTCCCCCTTGGAATGACGACGCTAGGAAGCCGGCGCATCGTCGAATGATTTCTCGTGCTGGGATGTCCTCCTCGGACGTGAATAACACTTAGAAACAAAATGGGCGCGAACCACCCGTGACGATAGGAACTCAGCGTCGCGAGTCGCGCGTGTTACAAATTCAGGATGTCGGCGTCTGACATGCGCGCATAATCGATGTCCCGCGGAGTTGTCGGCCGCCGGCCATCGTTCCCTCCGCCGTTGGATCCAGCAATGTCGACGCGCCGCTCTGCTGCTCGCTGCCGCGCGCGCCTGTCCTGATGCGCCGATACGACGGTGGAAGTCCATTCGCTAAGCACCCGCTTCGCGACACCCGGCAGCGCTTGCCGCGCGCGCCCCGAAATTAACGACACGATCGCCCGCTGGTGGTCGGCGTCGAGCGATCCCGAACGGAACGCTTCTCGCACTTGTTGCGAGAGCTGCCGATTCGAACGCAGCGTATTGTCGAGTTCGCGGTAAATTTCCCCCACCACGCGATTCCGGGCGCTCTTCGACGTTCCCTCGGGCAGTAGCCGCTCGACCTGCGACTCAACCGCATCCAGCACGCTCTGCACCGCCGCCGCGTTCGTCGAGTGAAAGAATTCCTCCTGTGCCGCGGTAGCGCCTTCGCGTGGCTCGCCGATGGTAGGGGCCGTCTTCGTATTCGAGAGCGCTTTCCCGGCGGGAGGGTCGCTTACCGTTTCCGGTGCGGAGCCTTTTCTTCCGACAGGATTCTCTCCGTGCCTCTGTGTCTCCGTGGCCAACTCTCCCATCGCCCTCGCAAGCGACACGAACGCCGCCGGGTCGAGGTCGGCAACCGCGCGCGCAAGAGCGGCATGATCCTCGGCGCGTGGCGAAAAGAACAGCGCATCCATTTGATCGAGGTCCGCCAACAACCCAGTTGCTGCGCGCGCCTCTTCTGGCGTGGCGAAAGTCTCGCGATACTCCTGAGCCTCCTGCCACGCCTCTCGCAGTTCAGGGTGAGCATCAAAAGCGGCGCGCAAGTTCTCCGGCTCGGCAGAACTTGCTGTGGGCCGAGATTCCGCGTCCACATCCAAACTGCTCGTGCGCCCCGGCCCATCAGGATCAGGTTTCGTGCCCGTGTGCCGATTCGCAGTGGCGTCCGTCGGGTCGGGGACGATCCCCAGAATCTCGTCATCGGTGGCTGGGCGCCGGACAGGATTCACCCTGGTCCCGCCCGGATTCTTCGCGCTCGACTGCGTTGCCGAGCCTCCTTGCGCAAGCGCCTGTGTGGCTGCCATAGACAAAACCTCCATTCGATCGCGTGTTGACGCGCAAACCAATCGCGTTCAGATTGGCACCAAGGTACTATTTGCCGCTCCACTCCCTTTTGCGAATCTATCAGTAGCGGGGAACCCTCCCAGCGTCCAGGTAAGAGCCTAGGCGTGTTGCCCTGCGAATACTCTGAGGTGGTGTATGAGTTTGACGACCGTCGTTCCCGCAAAAGGAAAGACCGCAGGATCAGCGAATTCAGGCCCAACCGGTATCGAACGTCGTCGGCGCCGTCGCGCCAAGATCAGCGCTCAGCTCCGCGTCCAATTGACGAATTCTCCGGCCGGCCTCGAAGAGGTCTGCACAACGATCGACGTTTCGCGTGACGGCCTTCTTTTCGTGGCCTCGCACCCAGCCTACGTCCAGGGCCAGATGCTCGACGTCACGTTCCCCTATTCCACCGGCCCCGGTGCGCTGAATCAGTCGCAGCCAGCCGAAATCGTCCGAGTGGCGCCGCACGAAGGCAAATTCACGGTCGCCGTTCAGTTCGTCGCCGCGAAGACTGACGCCGTCGGCGAAAAGAAGCGCGGCTACGCGTCCCATCAGGGCACACCCGCGCGCACTGAGCCTTTCAGCGAGCCGCGCCAGTCAGTCGTCCTCGCGGTCGAGTCCGATGTCCGCGTCGCAGACATGATGCGCAACGTTCTCGGCCAGGATGGCTACACGGTCCACATTGTGAAGACCGCCAAGGAAGCGCTCGATTTCCTTCGCATGAACGTCCCCGACGTTTTCATCGCCGAGGTCGAATGCGAGGAAATCTCCGGACACGATCTCTGCGCCATCGTAAAGCGCAGCGAACGCCTCCAGCGCGTTCCGGTGATTCTGCTCACGCGCTCGGCCCAGCCCGCCGACTACTCCGCGAGCCACCAGATGGGCGCCGTCGTCTGCATGGCCAAGCCGTTCCAGCCGGACCGCCTCGCCCACGTTGTGCGGCTTGTCGCTCCGCCGCCTACCACGAAGAGCTTTTACGGCGCGCGCGTCTCCGGCTCCGTCGATCGCACTCTGTAGACACGCCCGGCTCGAGAGCGGGACCCAGCCACCCGCTCTTGCCGCTTCAGAACGCAGCGTCCTATCTGGCCATTCCTGGCGAAGGCGCCGCTTGCTGCTGCGCCTCCCGCTGCTGTTTGAGCATGTATTCCCTGTGAAACATTGCGTGCGCCCGGACGTTCGCATATCCTGCCGGAGCCTCGATCTTCGCCACCTGCCCCGCATCCGACGAAAACCATCGCATGCAAATTTCCAGCTCGACCGCGTGATTATCCGCGAATTCGTCGGGTACGATGCTCGGCAGCAGCAACTCCACGCCGGTCGCGTCGTCGCGTTGCACCACCGGCATCTCGCCCACCATCTGCGCTATTTCGCGATACTGCTTTGTGCGTGACTCCTCGTCCGGAATCACGAACTCCTCGAGCCCGATCAGCCGTTTGATCAGCGCCATGTTTTCTGGATGCGCCAGCACGGCCTGAATCTGAGGGTCGGGGCTCGCGAGCAGTTGCATCATCACGGCGCGCTGCTGCGACCAAAGCGTCGGATACTGCTCGTCCGTTTCCGGATAGCTGAAGAGATTGCCCTTCAGGTCTGCGAGCCGAATCCATTTCGATTCGAACGCCGCGCCTGCCCCGAGGAGTGTCACTTCCACGTCGTTCGGCCGGTTCTGCCGGAAGCAATCGACCGCCAGCAACATCACATCCGAGTGGAAAAATTTCATTCGCCGCCAGACGAGCCCGATGCGCCCCATCGCCTGGTCGCGCGCCATCGAGTAGCCGGCCGCGGTATCGTTATTCGCCATCGCGCCGCCAAACAGCGCCGGGAAAGCGCCCGTCAAGAATTGTGCGATCGGCCCCATCAGGTTCGCGGCATGCTCTGCCAGATCCGGAGGCACCTGCGCGGGCTCAGGTTGGAAAAACCCCGCCGCAAGCGATTGCCCGGGCTTCGCGCGCGCCGGATAGTGCGCGCCGGGCTCTGCCGTCTGATTCTGCAGCGAATCGAAATCCAGCACTTCGCTGTCCGCGTAAATCGGAGGAATCCCGTATTCGTACGTCTCGATCTGTAGATTCGAGAGCGTGTTGAAACGCTCTTGCACGCTGATCAAGGCGTCGCCGAGCGCCGGCCGTCCGCTCGAACCGTCGCCGGGCAGCGCGTGCAACACCCGCCAGTGGTCGTCCATATTCTCGTTCCGCGATTCGCAGTAAGCGTCGCCCGCAAACGCCACGTACGCGCCGTCTGGAAAAAGTTGCAACAGTTCGTCGCGCATCGACTTGTCGTCGAGCGCAAAAAACGCCCAGGGCCGCAGCCACGTCCGCTGGAACGTGATCAGATTGATGTTGAAGTCGCCGCCCTCGGTCAGCGGGCCGCCCTGCGATTGCGCCAGCCGCGCCAGCCGTTCGTACTCCTGCATCGATGTCGCAACCGGCGCCCCAATCTTGTCCGCCGCATGTGGATAAGCCGCTCGCAGTCGCGCCTGATGTACCTCCATGTTCCACTGGAGGTACGGATACTCGTGCATGTCGTTGGCCCACGGCGGAGTCTTCAGTTCAAGCCCTCCGGTGATCGTCACCACCTCTTCCCCATTGGCCACGCGTAACCGCGTCTGTGCCGCCGGCACGGTCACCGTCTCCGCCGCGACAAAATCCTCCTCAGTGAGCACCGCCCCGCACTGCGGGCAGGAGTCAGGTTTCACGTGCAGCGTATCGGGCGTCGCATCGGAATGCCTGGTTGCCGCACGAGCGCTTGTTTTGTTCGCCACCTGTGACCCATCACCTGCGACCTTTTCCCCAATCGCCCCGGCACTGATTTCATTTCCGCAGTCCGGGCAAACATACGAGTCGCTGCCAATCCTAACTTCCCGCATCCCGATTTCCGTCTCGGGATGAAATCCGAATCGCTGCCCGTCGACCACAAACCGCACGTACGCACCAACCTTGCCGCCGGTCCACAAATGAAATGCTTCGTCGACAATCAAATTCCCAATGCGATTATTCCGCTCGACGAGCCCCGCAACTTCGGTCGCAGCCTTTGCCGCCGCGACATCCTCTTCCGCCTGCGCCGACGACGGGAAAAATCGCACCCGCGGCACGTCCTGCGAAAGCACCGCGATGATCGACAGCCCAAACGCCTGGTAAATATTCGTGACAAACTCGTATCGCGGCATATCTTCGATCGAGCTGTTATCCATCAGCTTCTGCTCGAACGGTAGGTGCCAGTTTTGGTCCCGCTCGTCCCACCACAAATATTGGAGTCCGCGCCAGAATTGGTGCGCCTGCTTGATCCTCCGGATTTCCTGTCGCCGCGAAAGCTCCGATTCCGTCGAGAACTGAAAAACGAGCCGCCTCAGCGCTTCCTGCAGCCGCTCGGGCAAGTGCTCGTTGTTCGCGCCATGCGGGTTCGCGCTCGCCTCCGCAGCGCCTTCATCAAGTGGCGAGGGTCGACCTTCCACCGGCCCTTCCACCGGCACAATCGCCGGATTCGCATTAGGAACTCGTGTCTGTGTGGACATTCGTCTCTCGCTTGTGGCGTACGCGTTCTGCTATCTTGGCGGCTTGATGGATGAAATGGATGAACTGAGGGAAGAAGAACAACATCCGGCACCGAGGCGAATCACGCGCTTTCAGCAATTCGCCGTCGTCTTGCTTGGCGTAATGATGATCGTCACCGGTCTAGCGACAATCTTCGAAGGCCCGCTATTCAATCCTTACTTTCCGGCAGCCGCGCTCTTCGCCCCATTCGCTTTGGCAGGAGGCGCGCTCGTCATCGCCCTAGCGATCCGCGCCGGCAAACGTCACTGAAGTTGTCTTCGTAGCGGAGACCTTCAGGCCAGCATTTCTTCCTTATAGCACTTGGTTGGCATCGTAGTGGAGTGCGGCGGCTCGCCGCCGCCCTTTTGAGGCGAGGCTGCCTCGCCCCACCGATGCGTACACGGTCACGGCGTCGTCGGCTGCAGCGCAGGCTGCTCAATCGTGATCGATGTCTGCCCCAGCGCAATCGCATTCGCCAGCCGCGCCCCGCCCTCATCCGAAGGAAATCCGAACCTGCAGTTCACGAAATGCACATTATCGAGATCGAGTTCCCCGCTCTCATATCGCAGATGCGTGCCGACGAATGTCACGTTCCGCCAGTGGATTCCGTCGAGTGTCTGCGCGGCCCCCGCAATCGTCAGGTTCTCCACGTGGACGTTGTCGGCGAACGCCCGCGTCGCTGGCGGCAGCAAAATCTCCGATGTCTCCGGCATAAACGTTGCGTCGAGATACTTCCCGCCAAGCGTCGAAGGGTCGAGCACGCTGTCGGCGTCCAGCTCGCGCGGCGCATCGATCAAGATCTTTCGAGTCTCTCCCTTCGCCTCCGTCGCGTTTGCCACAACCGGAGCAAGTTCGTCACTTTCTGGCTGCCTTGCCGGTGCACCATTCTGCGACGACCGCAGCTCCGCCAGCGCAATCCGCGCCTGCGTTACGTGGTCCATCATATCGGCATCGCCGGACCCGCTCGTGATGACTCGATCGAGCCCGCCCAGTGCTACACCAAAGAAATCCGCCTGCGTCGCCCGCGACCCCAGCCGCATGTCGGTCGCCGAGAGTGCCGCCCGGTCCACGTCCATTTCTGCCGCGACCATTTGCCCTGCCTTTGCGTCGCTGATCGCAGCGTCGATCGACACCAGCATCTCATGCTCCCAGGGTGCAAAGTCCGGCGCGGCGCTCCTCGCTGACGTCGGCGGATTCGACCGAACCGCTGGCGAAGTCCCCTCTGGACGCGGGAAGTACCGCCAGCCTTGCCACGCCAGCCGTCCCACCAGCACCAGTGCCCCAAGCACGACCACCCACGCCAAATACCGCGGCCACGGACTTCGCCCGCCCGCGTTGATCACGCGCCGTCGTCGCCCGCTATGCATCGAACCCGGCGGCCACTGCGGAGCTTGCCAGCTTCCCAAGCGCCCCCCTCGCCGCCATTGTAGGCCACGCCGGTCCCCTATGTGGAGCGTCGCCATTGGATGCGAGCCGTTTGGGCGGGCACTGGCCGCGCGAAGCGCGCACCACACTGCGCAGATCTATCCGCAGCATGTAGTCCGATCGGAGCACGGCCGCGCGTTGCGGAACTCTCGCCGGCTTCGCTTTGGCGCCATCTCAAGTAAAATCGGAGGCAACAGGACATGACCTGGCCGTGTTCGGCTTACTCCGAGCCTCCCCGCTGCCCCTTCGCCAATTCCGCGCCAAGAAAATTCGCCAGATCGTGGTGATCGGAAAACACGTGCGTTTCAGGCGGCGGCGTCAGTGCCCCGCGAGCTGCATTTGCATTTCCGTTTGCAGGCGTCGCCGCGCGATGCACGCGCGCCACGAAACCTCGAGCGGCCCTCCCCGAATGCGATGGCACCACCTCCGCAGCCTCGATCTCGACGCGATGCACCGGCCCCGTTCCAGCTTCCGGGCCGGATGTCGTTGACTCGGCGCCATCGCCGGATTCCCCGCACGCATCGGAATCGGTGCCGCCCGTATTCCCACGCTGCTCTCGCGCATGCTGCTCGAGCGCCAGCAAGGCGGCTTCAGCCTCTCGCGCGGCCTCAAGCGCCGCGCCCATCGTAGGATTCATATGATACCGCCCTCGAATAAATGGCATATTTCCTCCAGGTCCGCCGTCAAATCGCTGCTTCTGTTTCCCAATCGCCCGGTACGTGGTGATGCGGCGGACGGTTTTCACGAGTCACAGGTCACGAATCACGAGTCACTATCCTCACCAGCCACTGCTTTTCTCCCCGACTCAAACTCCAGCATCCGATTGATCTGCTGCCACGACCTCCGCCGCAGCGGAGCGACCATCTGAGTCCCGTTCGCGTCCATTCGTCCTCGCGCCACCCGCGATGAAGTACCCGGCCTCGAAGGGGGAGCTCCAAGGCCGGGCAGGGGTGCGGGGTGGGCACTGAGTGGGGGTTCGGCGCAGCTCGTTGGGAAATCTGTCGGAATCGGTGGCACTCCCGCGATTCCAAGAATCGAATTCAGCAGCGCACGATTTTCCGCCCGCAGCCGCTCAATCTCGGCGCAAAGCCGCCGGATATCGTCTTCCGGCGCAGAGATCGCTCGCGCACGCCAAAGTGACGCGATTCGCCGCCAAATCTGTGAATTGGCCATGTGGTTTTCGTACAAGAGCGACACGCCTATAGAGAAGAGCCAAAAACTTGGAGTTGCGGTGATCCGAAGTGCCTCTGTGTCTCCGTGCCTCTGTGGCTACCAGCGTCGCCGATGCCCGAACGGCACCGGTTTGATTCCGCGCGTCTCTTCAATCTGCGCTTTCCGCGCCTGGATCGCGCGAATCGTGGGATCGGCTGACACCGTCCGGGCCGCGAGCCGGTCCGCCAGCGGCATGCGCCGATCGCTGCCACGACGAACCGCGTACCTCGATTTCAATCCGTATCGCGCCGCGTCGGCCGGATCGTCGCCATCCATCTTCTCGATATCTTCAATGCGCGCCGGATCGCGAATCAGGTTTGGCAGCGTCCGAATCAACTCGATGCAATTGTCGGCGAGGAGCCACTCGCCCGCGTCCAGCATCTGGTACATCAGCATCCATCCGCCGACGCGATCGTCGTCCGCCGGCACGGGCCGCGCCAACCCCGCCGCAGCGAATACATCGCCCATCTGCTCCGCGATCGACGCTTCATCCGTCCGTCGCGCAAACGCATCCGGCGAAAGATAGACTGCCTCGATCTTCTCCCGCTCAGCGCCTGCGCCCCTGGGGCTGTCATCCAGCCTGCCCTGGGCACCGTCAGCAAAGTGAGCGAGGCTGCCGTGAAGGCCCGACGCATCCCACTCCGTCATCGCGCTCGTGCTCACGCTCCGAGCCACAATCTCCCGCGCCAATTCCCGCGGCGGCGTTCGATGCGTCACGTACTCCCGGTAAGTGACGACCTTGCCCGTCGCACCCTCGCCGCTCTCAATGCCCGGCATCGCCGCGTGCCAATACACGGCGGCCGGATGCTCGAATCCCCAATCGATCGAGATCCACCGTCGCCACCAGGGCTTCCAGTCGATCTCTTCGGCCCTCACCACATGCCGAGCGAAGTCAAATCGGTCGAAGTATTGCCCGGCGAAAACATCCCAATCGCCATCCAGAAACGCCCGCCGCAGATGCGACGGCAGCGCCCGCAGCGTCTTCAGATAATTTTCGTCCTGCGCGTAAATCGGGTTGTCGCAAACCCGCGCCGGAATAAATTCGTAATCTACCGCGTCGTACTCCTCGGGATGTTCCATTCCCGCGGCGGCCTTTCGGTCGATCCACAACGACTTCACCCACGCGTGCCCGATGTTCCCCGGATTGGTCGCGCCGGCCATGCACGGAAACGCCCCCGGCGCCGGACACCGATTGCGGCTCGTCAGAAACTGCCACTGCCGCAGCGTGAACATGGTCAACTCGTCCACGCCGATAAAAAGAAATTCCCCGCCCTGATATTGGTAGACATCGCTCTCGCTCTGGCAGTAGCCGAAGCGCGTCGTCGACCCGTTCCACCACGTCACCACGTGCTTCGATTCGTGAAAGCTGTGATACAGCTCCCGCGGCACCTCGCGCCGGAAATACAGCAGCAGCGATTGCTCGAGCTCCGGAAATGTTCGCCGCAGCAGCAGCGTGTTTGCTCCCGCATGTTCGTGCGCCTGGAGGATCGCCTCCATCAAAAGCGCTTTCGTCTTCCCCGGCCCGGCCGCTCCGCCGAAGAGACGGTACTTCGCCGGCGACGCATGGAACTGCTGCTGTTTCGGAAACGGCGCGTACCCAAGCTCCACCCGCGCCTCGCCCTCCGCGGCCCACCGCTCAACCCCCGAGGAGATCGTCACCATTGAATGGCCCTCCCGCGACGGTGGCTACGGCGTTGTGCGTCACTTGTCTCTCACCAAACCCCGCGCCGCAGTCCGCGTGTGGAGTGCGGTGGCTCGCCACCGCCGTTTGCCGTCCGGGCTTGCCCGGACGTGCTGCAACCGCGCGCCACAAGCACGGACCAGACGAGCCGAAGTCGCTATTCCGGATCCTGTGGTGTCTCCGCGTCCTTCGGATTCGCCCGAGCCGGTCGCTCGACGTTATGCACCAGCTGCACCTGAATCCCACCGTCGCCAACAGGTTGGGCAGCTTCGATCTGCCGCGTGCACTCCTTCAAAATTTCCACCAGCAGCTTGTCGCCGCTCCCAACGTTCGCCGGGTCCTTTTCCAATCGCGAGACTACGTTGGCGTATCTCTCCGCAACCTTGCGCTCGTCGAGCCCCTCCCTACGCAGCGCTTCCCCGATGTGCACGCGCTTCTTCAATCGCCTCCGCCGGTGCGCCTTCTTCCCCGCGGTACCCTCCGGCGTTCCGCGCACGCCTTGCTGCGTTCTTTTGTTTTCGTCGTTCCCGGATTTTCCGCAGCGTTTTTCGTCCGGGCCGGATACTGTCTCCCGTGGGGACGTTGAGCGTCGCGATGGCGTTTTCGAATGCGAGCCGTCGCGTCCCCGCTTCGAGGCTCGCCTCTTGGATTTCTTGTTTGGTGACATGGTAGGGTTCGCTGTGATGGAGGATACCCATCATGACGCCGTTGATCGCGTCCCGATGAGCGCTGCAGAAGACGTCCCTGGCCCGCGCACGCCGCACGCACCGCGCCCAGGCCGCCGTGTGCTCCCGCGACCGAACGAAGCTGACGCAGCGTGCCATGCTCGATAGCTAACTCTGAGGTGGGCCGAGGTAGTGCGAAGTTGAGGCGATGTTACGCGATAAGCACGAAGCCGCACGGAGTGCCAGGGTGAGCCAGAACCGCGGCCGCCGCAAAGAACCTGTAACTGAAGCCGCTAGGGAATTTCGATCCACGTCGTACAAGCGCGATGTCGCGATTCGGTTCCGTCCGGCTCGCGCGCCACTACCGAAATCAGATGCTTGCCCGATTCGAAATCCAGCTTTGCCGGACTCCTTTGCTTAATCCCCGGCACCAGGCCCACAGGGCTCGGAGGCAGCGGAATCTCAAACAGCTTCGCCCGGTGCTTCACACCCGCCGAAATATCGTACGCGACAAACTTCTCCACGCACCCGATCTTCACCTTCGCCGAGCACGCAGGAGTCCTCGCAAAGTCGTAGTCGAATTTCACAGTCACCCAGTGCGAGCTGTGAGATGTCGTCGTCCCACTCTGCGTCGGCGTCTGCGTGCCAGTCGCACCGGCGTTTCCGGTGCCATCTGCCGTTTGCGAGGTCCCTGCCGCTTGCCCCGCCGGCGACGTTGCCGGCGCTTGTGAGGAAGACTGCGTCGCTTCCAGCCGAAGCGGCGCCTGTGCCGCGGCGGACGCGCCCGCGCCCGCGAAAACCATCATCACCGCAGCCGCAATGTCTCTCCGCATCCTAAGGCCATGCTACCGCAAGCCTGGCCCACGCGGATCACCATATAAACGCCGCTCTGTGACCGTGCCGCTGGCCGCGTTACGCCAAAGAGCATGATGCCGATCACGTCGCGCGGCGCTACCCCAAGATCTGCACCACCACGCCGGCCCCGCCCGTAATCGACGACACTTTCGCGCGCATGAAATTGGCCCTCACGTTGGTCACTGTGCGCGATTCACCTGCCGTCGCCGTCGACGTGTCGATCGTCGCGTACTGCGCGTCCACATCATTGATCGCCGCTTGCAGCGCCACGCTGATTGCCGACGGCGCCGTGCCGTAGATCGTCTGCCACACGATCGTGCGCCCGTTGTTGGGCATTCCCGCGTAGCTCGGCAGCGCGAACTGCTGACTCGCCTGCCCTGCAGTGGGCGCCTCGCTGTTGAACGCGAGCGCCACGTCTCCCGGAAAAATCGAATAGGGCGGTACCTGTGCGTTGTAATTCGGCATGTATGTCTCCCGGAAAAAGTCGTTGCCAGAAAATTGATTCGTTCGTGCAGACCTCGGCTCAACGATGGCTTCGCGCCCGCCCGCATTTGTAGAGGGGGTCGCCGTTTCCGCGGCCCGGCGCTCGTGCGGTTGGCGCCCGCATGCAGCGCTCGATAAACTCACCGCCGCGCGCACGTTCTTTGTAGGGGCGGGTCTCAGACCCGCCCCTACCCGCGGACGCGAGCCTATGGGTGCGTCAGGCGGAAGCTGGTGTGTTGTAACTCGTTGCGCGGTTCAGGAATCGGTCGCGTGGATCGAATCTGGAAAATCGCGGGAAAAACTGGAAGGACAACGCGCTCACCTCGCAAGGACTTTCACCCGCTCGGCGCGTCGCCAAAGCGCACGTATGCCGCTGCGATGATTTGCTTTAGCCGCTTGTTTTATTCTGTTGCGGGAAAGTTTGAAGCGAGGTGCCTACTGTCGTTCGCGCACTCTTCGAGGTTAATGTTAAAAATTATACGCGCAGTCTCTAAATCTGTCAAGTGCTTTTTCGTGTACATAAAAATCGTCCAAGGTAACTTTGCGTTTCCGCACCGCAAATCGCACGATTATTACTCACGCTGGCGGTTCGCAAATCCCCAAAACCGAACTTGTGCGGAAAAAATGAGATCGGCGACAGGTTGGCTTGCGTGCACCGTCACCGGACAATGCGGCTTTACTCTTGCGCCGGATCGGGTGCGGGCCTCAGCGTAAAGTTGACGCCTCGTGCCGCGTTTTCATCCACCGTCCGCTGCACGTCGATCTGGTCGAGGTCGATCGTATTCTCCCGCGCGCCGTCGACGATGTAATGCAGCTTGTAGTCGGCCACCCAGTAGTCCGTCACCGCAAAGCTCGTGCCGTCGTTTAGATACACCACGGTGCTCTGGTTCGCAGAAGTTTCTGGCGAATCACTCGGGGCCGTATTCTGCTCCGAGTAAGTGCCGTAGTCCTGCGAGTTGTCGGGAGCCGCAGAACTGTCGTCGCCGGACGATCCAAGGTACAGCCCCGGCGCGTACCCGCCGTAGTAACCGTATCCCGGATATCCGTAAGCGTCGCACCCGTAATCCCACGCGGGATCGCAGACCCCGCCGAAATCGAATCCCAGCCCGAATCCCCACGGGTAGAACCCGCCGAATCCGTAACCGTACCCATACCCATACCCTGCTCCGAAGCGCCCGGGGTGAAATCGACCAGGTCCCCACGGATGAGGACGCTGGGTCTCGATTGGCCGCGATTCGAGAAAAGGCCTTGAATCGCCCGAACGTACGCTGCCGTTATGCGAGTTGTCCTGCCAGATGTCGTGGCCCTGCCCCGAGAAACTCAGCACCCCGCCCTGGACAGGCGCGACCGGCCGCCACGCGGACGTGCCGCCTTCCGCCCCGACGGAACCATGGGTATCGAATCCGCCCGCACCCCCCGCTGGAGGAAATCCAATCGTCACATGCTGCGGCACAGACGCCGCTTGCCCACCGGTAGGCCTTGGCGCGAATCCCGGCCCCGTCGGCCGCGCAAAACTCGAGGGGACCGCGCCGCGCGAAATCACGGATGGGTTGTCGCGTCCAAAATTCGTGGGCGGGGTACCTGGCCGCACGGCGCCTCCCGGTGATCCGCCCGAGTGCATTCCCGAACGTGCCGCAGATCCATGCGACCCGCCAGAGCTCCCACCGTAGTGCCCACCGCCGCCAAAATGTCCTCCGCCTCCACCGCCAAAATGCCCGCCCCCACCACCGCCGCGTTGCGCAAGGGCAGCCTGTGGCGCAAGCGCCATCGCCGCCGCCGCAACGGCCGCAAGCAGCATCCGCTTGGGACCGGGGCGCGGCGCTCCACCACGCCCTAAGTGGCCGGGCCCGCACCCGGAATGAGGCGCCCTGCCGCCGCCGGTTTCGAGGCGAAGCTCGCTTCGCCGAATACCGGCCTCGATCTTTTCTTTTTGGTTTAACTGTCTTTCGTGGCTTGGCGTCGAGAGCGTCATCGTCGCACCCTCCGGTCCCGGTTAGGGGGGCAGCCGGGACGAGGGCCGCTTTCTAACTCTGCCTATACGATGCGCTGATCGCCACCGCGGTTTCAAGGCCGGCCATGGGCACGCCGATCAGCTAGCGAGATCCGGAGGTCATGTCCTCGGCAAGGTTCTGCAGCGCTGTCACGTCCTCGGCCGAGGCGTACCCGGGATGGCCCCGCCACTCGTATTCGCGGCAACCCTGGCCTTCTCCCGAATCGCGTCAACGAACTGCGCAAGGGTGGTTCCGGACGAAGCCCAGAGCAGGTCGATCGGGCCGCGCATCCCCGTGAGGAACGCCGGCCGTCCCCGCTATCAGCGCGAGCATGCAGAGCCGCAAGCCAAGTCTTCGGGGGGACGTGTATCCCATTTGATAAATACCCGGCGCGAGTGTAGTCCGATCTCCTCCGTCGAGCAACGGCGATCTCGACCGCATTCCCCGCCGCACAACGCGATTGACAGTTTCTCCGCGAACGGTGACATTTAAAGATTGGCGTCGCGTGTATCCCTTCATCCATATCGGGTGGTTTGCGATTCCCACGTTCGGGCTGATGGTCGCCCTTGCGATGGTCGGCGCCTACTACGTCTTGCGTGCGGACATGGCCCGCCGTGGCCTTGCGCCGAAAGACTCGCCCCTGGCGGAAATGTTCATCGCGGTCCCCTCCCTCGTCGGGATCGTAGGCGCAAAGCTCTACCACGTCCTCGAATCTCCGCGTCAACTTCTCGCCGATCCCATGGGAGAACTTCTGAGCCGTTACGGCTTGGCGTGGTTTGGAGGATTGATCGCCGGTTTTGCCGCCTTCATCTGGCTGGCACGCGCGAAGAAAATTCCGTTGCTCGAGATGCTCGATGCCGGTTCGCCCGCCGCGGCACTCGGATACGGCGTCGGCCGCATCGGCTGCTTGCTCGCGGGCGATGGCGACTACGGCACGCCCACTTCTCTGCCGTGGGGCATGAGTTTCCCCCATGGCCTGGTGCCAACGACGGATCGCGTTCACCCAACACCGGTGTACGAATTCATCGTCGCGTGCGTAATCGCTTGGATTTTGTGGCGTCTTGGCGCGAGACTTCTGGGAGCGCGGCCCGCGACCCGCGGCCTGGTTTTCGCCGCTTATCTGGTACTCACTGGTATTGCGCGTTTCCTCGTCGAATTTATACGCATCAATCCGCGTTCTTTCTTCGGTTTGACCAACGCTCAGGCTGCCAGTCTTCTTTCGGTCGTCGCTGGCATCGCCCTCTGGCTCACCGTCTCTCGCCGCTCGCACGCCCCCGAAAACTCAAGCCCGCGCGGATAACTTCTTCATTCGGATCGCCAGCATTCCATCTGAAAGGATTGCCACCGATCGCTCCGGATCGACTTTCGCCGGCAGTTCGAGCACGCAAAATGAATGCGTCGCCGAATGTATCATCGAGTCGGATCCCACCAGAATCACGAGCCAGTGCGACTCAATGCCGACCGCAATCTCGCGCGCCCCGGCGGCCTGCACGCTCGCCAGCGCGTAGACGAAATCGCCGCTCTCTTTCACGTTCGTTGGCAGCGACGGCAAAAGCTCGCGTTGCGCTGCCAGCCAGTCGTCCATTTCCCCGCCCGGCGCGGCTCCCCGTTCGATGTACTTTTCGTGGGCGCGTCGCGAGACGCAATCGTAGGCTTCGAGCAGGCACGCAGTCAGATCGTGCAGCTCAATGTACTCGCGCAGAGGTCCGTGCCGTTTTGGCGCCGCGGATCCGGCCGCGACCGCTCCGCGATCTTTCTGATCCCGCGCGCAGGCGCCCAGTTTTGCTGTTGGAGTTCTACTTCGCAAGCCTTTCGTGGCCTACCTCCGCGGGTCGAGCGTATAGTCGCCGCTGTCGCGTATGGGCGGCCGCACCGTTCGGTCGGAAGCTGGACGGCCGTCACTGAGCCGCGTCGTGATGTTTTGCGGCCTCTTTTCTTCGACTAATCGAGCGCCCAGCAGTCGGTCGAGTTCCGCTTCGAGCATGCCGGGGCTGAACGCCCGCTTCCCGAGAACGGCAACGCCGCCTTCCACCACCGGCAGCCAGAGACAGCTCTCCGAAAGCGGCACTCCGACGATCAGCGTGCCCGATTGTCGTTTTATTGCCTCGGCGAGCGCATAACCGCGACCGTCGGCGAGCGATTCCCACGCGAGAACAACGTCCAGCCGGAAAATTTCGAGGAATTCGTGCGCCTCGCTCAGCTTTTCAACCCGGTGCGTTCCGAAGCCGCGGGTGGCGAGCCTTGCCAGCACTTCCTGCGTGACGGGGGCCGGCCTGCCGGCAAAGAGGATTCGCATCGTGGTTCCAGGCATGGTCTTCTCCAGCGTTGTTTAGTATTGGCGGGAATTCGCAACTCGGATCGGCAGCGTGTGTGCAGCGTCCAGTCGTTTGCGGAGGTTGATCTAGGGATCCGTGAGCCCGATCTGCCGGGCCAGAGACGCAGCCAGTGCCCGTCGCGATCGCCTGGAAAAGTCAGTCCAGGACGCGGGCAGATCTGGCTGCGCGCGAGTCCAGCCGGTGGGCGCGCCCTCCGTTTCCCGTCGAAACCTCTATCGGGAAACGGAGGGCCGAACATTAATTGCAACTACCCCTTCCAGAACGTTTCCGCACCCTACAACTGTGGCGCAGCTAGTTTCAACTCGGAACAATACGCAAGTCGAATCTGCGGTGGCGGGAAGGCCGATATCCGTAGTAATTGTGTCATTTTGGCATGCGTGAAGCTTGACACGCACGTAACGCCAGAGTAAATTCCCCGCAACATAAGGCCTTCGTCGTGACAGTTTTGGGCGGGACTTCGGCGCATCGCGAGACGCGTCAGGTCAATTACGGAGCAGGAGGGCCCAGCGAAGTATGGCTTCACATCCAGCACCGCCAGAGCGACACTACCCGGCAGCAACTAGTCTCAGTAAACGGACTAACGCAAATCCCGGGCGCGGTGCATTCCCCGATGGAAGCGGTCTTAAATCTTCCCTGCCCAGTTTCAGGCACTGTACGTTCAAAGATCTTTTTGGCATGCTGCGCGATTTTGTGATTGTAGTCGGTCCTCACTTCGACATTGAATCCGTGTGGACTTCGAATTGCGATCTCGCGGATCATGCGAGGACAGCTTTGCTCGGCCGGCCAGTCCGGGACGTGCTCGCCGGGGAATCGTACGGCCAACTTGTCGAATGGCTGGAGCATGGCGGCATTGGCAGGCTCGAAGAGGCTGTCGAATTCCCGGTTGAATTCGCCGACGGATTACACCAATTCTCGCTGCGGGTCATGCCAATGTCGAATGAGTCTTCGCAGCTGCTGACCTGTTGCCTGTATGCGCGCGACGTCACCGTACGGAACGAGCGTCTGGAGTTCTTGCGCAAGAGCGAGGCGCTGCTCCGCAAGGCCGAAGAGGTTGGGAGGATGGGTTGCTGGGAGCTGAACATTGAAACCGGCGAGGGTCTTTGGTCGGAGCAAATGTACCGCCTCCTCGGGCAGGATCCTGACGGCCCCCCGATGAGCAAGGAAACTTTCGCCGCCCTCGTTCATCCCGATGATCGCGAAAAGGTGACGAAGCTCCCGGGGATGGCTTCCTGGACCGGCGAGTATCAGCAACACGACGCGCGGTTCATCCTTCCCGATGGGCGTGTGCGTACATTCCACACGCGAGCGGTTCCCGTTGCCGATGGCAACGGTCGCGTCACCCATGTCGTCGGACTAAGCCAGGACATCACCGAGAGAAAGGAATTCGACGAACGCCTGCAACGAAGTGAAGTTCTATTGGCGCAGGCGGAACGGCTCGCCAATCTCGGCAGCTGGGAGTTTGACGTCGCATCGAAGAAACTGACATGGTCGGCACAGTTTTATCGCATGTTGGGTTTTGAGCCGGGCGGTGATCCGCCCCGCTATGACAATCATACGGTGATCCACCCGGATGACTTGGCCGACGCCATCGGGGATCTGGACGAGATACGGACAACTGGAAAACCGATCGAGAATGAGATGCGCTTCGTAACTTCGAAAGGTGAGGTCCGTCTTTTCCATTCGCGCGCGGTGGCCATCAAGGACGAGTCCGGCCGAGTGACCTGCATTCGGGGAATGTCGCAGGACATTACCGATCGCAGGCGAGAAGAAGAACGCACCCGCCTGAGCGAAGCCTTGCTCGCCCAGGCCGAGCACATGGCCAACCTCGGAAGCTGGGAACACGATCTCAAAAGCGACAAGAAGACGCTTTCGAAGTCGTTACTCAAGCTCTACGGCCTCGATTGTTCCTCGGAATTCACACTCGACTGGTATTGGAGCCGCGTGCACCCCGGCGACCGACGCCGTGCGCGCACACTTACTAACCGCGGCTGGCGCAGCGGCAAGCCGTTCGTCTACATGGCGCGTTTCAATCGGCCCAACAGCCGCGTGCGCGTCCATTTTGTGCGCGGCGTTCCGATCATCGGTCCGAAGGGGCGCCCGATCGGCTCGATCGGCGTGGTGCAGGACATCACGGATCAGAGGCGCGTGGTGCAGGATTTACGCAGGCTTTCGCAGGAGGTGATGCGCACGCGCGACCAGGAACGCCGCGAAGCCGCGCGCGCATTGCACGAATCCGCCGGGCAGAGCCTGGCGGCGCTGAAGATGACGCTCGGCCGGCTGAAAGGCGCGGTCGCGAACAACGAGGACAAGGCGCAGCAGCTCTGGAACACAGCCATCGAACTGACCGAAGCTGCCGTTCGCGAAGTGCGAACCGTTTCCTACCTCATGCATCCGCCGCTGCTGGACGAGGCCGGACTAGGTGCCGCGCTGCGCTGGTATGCCACCGGATTTACGGATCGCAGCGGGATCGACGTGATCTTGGAAATCGACGATCATGTCGGCCGCCAGTCGCAGGACATCGAGACAACGCTTTTCCGCATGGTGCAAGAAGCGCTGACCAACGTTCACCGTTACTCGGGAAGCCGCAAGGCGTGGATTCGCATTATGCGCGAAAACGGAACGATTCGCGCCGAGGTCCGCGACGAGGGTCGCGGCCTGCGCGTTGATAGCAAGGCTTTGACCAAGGCCGCGCCGCTGGGGGTCGGCATCTCCGGGATGCGCGAGCGCGTCGAACAACTTGGAGGCACATTCGAGCTTGAGAGCTCTCCTGGCCGCGGCACCACCTTGCGTGCGACTTTGCCACTCGCCGCGCACGCGAAGGATGCGATTCCGGAGACCGAGGAAAGCGAGGGCCAAGATGCAAAGCAACAAGGAAGAAAAGCGAGGCGCACCAGGGCGTAATCCGTTTGATTCGCCAGATACGGAGAAGCCAACCTCCCGGCCCTATCGCGTTCTCATCGTGGACGACCATCCTGTAGTCCGCCGCGGACTGAGGGCGCTCTTCGACGACCGGATCGACATCGAAGTTTGCGGAGAACTCACTACCGGAGTCCAGGCCGTCGAATTCGTGAAGAAGAACAAGCCCGACCTGGTGATCATGGACTTGACGCTGCCCGAGATGAACGGCCTCGACGCGGCGCGCGCGATCAAGCAGGATTCCCCATCGACTCAGATTCTGATTCTCTCGATGCACTTTTCCGAGGAGCTGGCGCGCGAAGTGCTGCGCGCGGGCGCGCTTGGGTACGTGCTAAAATCCGACGCCGATACGGAGCTGATGGCGGCGGTGGATCACGCGCGGCGGCGGCTGCCGTTTTTCACGAGCACGCTGGCGCGCACGATGACGCAGAATTTCGTCGAGGGACCGGCGCCGCCGTCGGCGGACGCAGGTCCGGTGCCGGGGGCGCCGCTTACGGAGCGCGAGGTGCAGGTGGTGCAACTGCTCGCGGAAGGAAAGAGCAACAAGGAAGTGGCGGCGGCGCTCGACGTCTCGACGCGGACCGTCGAGAGCCATCGGAATCACATCATGCGCAAAATGAATTTCGCAAGTTTCAGCGAATTGGTGCGGTTCGCGATTCGCGCAAATCTAGTGAATCCTTAAATTCGAATTTTGACTCGCCCGCGCCGGCGAAATGGGCTGGTTTTTGTTGGGAAAATTGAGCGAAACGGAGAAAAAGAGGGCCGCGAATGAGAGTCCCTTATCCGGCCGATTTTGGCCAGATAAGGGACGATACAACGGCTTATGTGGTTACTTTTTGGCGGTTTTGCGACGGCCGCGGCGGCGGGTGGGGCGCTCGGCGGGTGGTTCGCCGACGAGTTCGGCTACCCAGATTGCGGTGACAAACTTCTTGAGACCATGGTCATCGAAGTCGATGGTGGTGCGTTCCGTGTTTGATTCGGTGACGATACCAACGCCGTATTGTTCGTGACGAATCGTCTGGCCCTCGGACAGGACTTGCACTGTCGTCTCCTCCGTATAAAGACAAAAATACGTGCAACTTCCGGAACTACCGCGTCGGGTGAGGCTGGCGGACCGAGCTTGCGAGTCAAAGGCCGGACGCTTGTGGCGCCCGGCCCCGACTCCTAATTCCTGGAGCGAAACGAAGTTGCCCAGGCGGGTGCTACAGACCTACGACGTTCTCGGCCTGCAGGCCTTTCGGGCCCTGCTTGACCTCGAACTCTACCGCCTGCCCTTCGTTAAGGCTCTTGTACCCATCGGCCTGGATGGCCGAAAAGTGCACGAAGACGTCCTCACCGGACTGGCGCTGGATGAAACCGTAGCCCTTTGCTGCGTTGAACCACTTGACTGTACCTTGCTCTTTGCTCACCGATGTTGCTCCTAGATTGTTGATGGGGCGACGATTAGCCGCCGGGATTGCTGTTCGTGCCCCGTGTCCGCCTGTCCGCGCAAAAAAAAAGCTGTCGGGAATTTTCCCCGGCAGCGTTTATCGGATGCGAGTCGAGAGGATCACAGGAGCAACAAAAGCAACCGAACCATAGCACAAATGCTGCCGGGGATGCAACCCATAGGTGGCGAAGCCCGTGGTCCTTGGACTAATATGGCGGCCCATCATCACCGCACACCGGAGGCGGCGTGAAGCGAAATGCGAAGACGGGGTCGATTGAATCGCCCGCGAAGCAACTCGCGGGCTTTATCGCTAAGTTCGATCCCGCAATCGCCAAACGCATACGGTCGGTGCGCCAGGCCCTCCAGAAGCGATTCCCTACCGCGAATGAACTGGTCTACGACAACTACAATTTCCTCGTGATCGGATACTGCAGCAGCGAACGGCCGTCGGACTGCATCGTGTCATTGGCTGCGAATGCGAAGGGCGTGGGACTTTCTTTCTACCACGGCGCAACGCTGCCCGACCCGCACAAGATCTTGCAAGGTAGCGGGAATCAGAATCGGTTCATACGACCGGAGAGCGCGGCGACGCTGGCCAGGCCGGAGGTCGAAGCACTGTTGCGCGCAGCCGAGGCGCAGGGCAAAGTGCCGCTCCCGACATCGGGTCGAGGTCGGTTGATTATTCGGTCTGTGTCCGCGAAGCAGCGGCCAAGGTGTGATAAAGCCTGAGGATGTGGCGCGCGCACGCAGCACGCTCGGGCAAGCCCGAGCGGCAAACAGCGGCGGCGAGCCGCCGCACTCCACGGTTGGCTTGCGATTACTTGGTGCTTGTTTGACAGTCTGTCCCGCTGTGGGTGACGCGGGCGGCAATTTGCTGCTTCCTCGACCCGGCGCCAACGCTGATCGATGCGAGCGGTGTGCGCTAAGGGGCGGCGGCGCGACAAAAGCTGACGATGTAGCGCAGGGGGCTCGCCTTCGCTCAGAGGAAGCTTCGGCGCGGCTAGCCAATGTGATGTATAGTGGCAGCAATGCGATTGCTCGGTACATGTCGTGATGCAGAGGATGTATCGATTCTGGACTTCTCCGGGGACATTACGCTGGGAGAAGGAAGCGCGACGCTGCGAAAAATGGTGCGCGAGCTGGTGGACGGCGGGAAGCGAAAAATTCTGCTGAACCTCGCTGAAGTACAATATATCGACAGCGCCGGCGTGGGCGAGCTTGTAAATACGTTCACGACGGTGCGAGGCGCGGGCGGCGAGCTGAAGATCGCGAGCCTTACGAAGCGCGTTCACGACGTGATTCAACTGACGCGTCTTTACACAATTTTTGACGTACAGCCGGACGAGCATGCCGCGTTGAAGAAGTTCCGCGCGGCGCCTTAGGCGGCAAAGGAGCGGTGGATGTTTCCTGACATCATGGTACAAGGCATGCGAGATGAATTGACGCAGGTAGGATTCCGCGAATTGCGAACTCCGCAAGACGTGGACGCCGCGCTGAAGAATGAAAAGCGGACGGCGCTTGTGGTGGTGAATTCCGTGTGCGGATGCGCGGCTGGACGGGCGCGTCCCGCGGTGGCGCGGGCGCTGGCGAATGTGGCGCGTCCCGAAGTGCTGCTGACGGTTTTCGCCGGGCAGGATCGCGAAGCGACGGAGCGGGCGCGGAGCTATTTTACGGGCTATGCGCCGTCGTCGCCGTCGATCGCGCTGCTACGCGATGGGAAAGTGGCGTTCATGCTCGAGAGGCACGATATCGAGAGCCGCGACCCGTACGCGATCGCGCAGGATTTGACGCAGGCGTTCGATCGGTTTTGCTCGCCGGCTACGGCGTAGCAGGGCTCAAGGGTTCGTGCGGCGGCGTGCTCTGTAGCTGATGCCTGACTGCTTGGCGGTCGGGCGCAAAGGCCCCACCCTCAGAAACCGAGGATGGGGCACCCGCAAGTTCAAAGGCGAAGACCAACCCTCCTTGTAAGACGTTTGGCGATTGCTGAAGGAGGTTCCCTCACCCGCTCGTTTTGGAAAAGCCTCTTCCCCCGGATTGAATATCCTCCCTAAGACTTGAGATCTGACTCAAACGAAAGACAACGATTCCCGACCGAGCGAACTTAGGTGCCGGTTGAGCGGGATGACGCGCGCGGCTCTGCGGCTCCGCGCGGAAGCGAAAAGGATTCGGCGAGCAATTCGTAGGAGCGGCGGCGGTCGGCGTGTGCGTGGGCCATGGTCGTGATCATGATTTCGGAGACGCCGGCGCGATCGGCGAGGGTGGTGACGTGCTTGCGCACGCTCTTGGGCGAGCCGGCGAAGAAGCGCTCGCGGCTGAGGGCGATGATGTGGCGCTCCTCGGGCGTGTAGGGGTAGTCGGTGGCTTCGGCGACGCTTGGGAATCGAGACATCCTTCCCTGCCGGAAGCGGAGCAGGGTGAGCTCCATGGGGCGCGCGAGTTCGGCGGCGCGCTCGTCGGTTTCGGCGCACAGCACGGACATGCAGAGGAGTGTTTCAGGCGCAGCGAGATGCACGGACGGCTTGAAATTCTCGCGATAGATGCGCAGCGAGGTGAGCGCGTTTTCCGGGACGATGTGGTGCGCGTAGGCATAGCGAAGGCCGAGCATGGCAGCGAGTTGCGCGGAAAAGTCGCTGGTGCCGAGGAGCCAGACTTCGGGCATGGGCACGTCGTCGGGCATGGCGCGGATGCGTTGGAAGGGGTGATTTTCCGGGAACTCGCCGTCGAGAAAGCCGAGGAGCTCTTCGAGGCGCACGGGGAAATCGTCGGCGCCCATCGCTTCGCGCGAGCGGCGAAGGGCGAGGGTGGTGATAGGGTCAGTGCCGGGCGCACGGCCGATGCCGAGATCAACGCGCCCTGGATGAAGCGCCTCGAGGACGCGGAAGCTTTCAGCGACCCGCAAGGGTGCCTGGTTGGGCAGCATCACCCCGCCGGAGCCGACGCGGATGCGGCGAGTGACGTCGGCAACGTGGCCGATCATGAGTTCCGGAGCGGAACTCGCAATCAGCGGGGTGTTGTGGTGCTCGGCGAGCCAGTAACGCGTGTAGCCAAGGTCGTCGGCCAGACGGGCAAGGTCGAGCGTGTTCTGGAGCGCCTCGCGGCTGGATGAGCCCGTGGGTACCGGCGAGACGTCGAGGACCGACAGGCTGTAGGATTTTTCGGCGTTTGCGGCGGCCATGCGGCCATTTTAGCCGACGATCGCGAGAATAACCACGCGGCCACGGCAGATCGAAGGCCAGGACGCGCTCGCAGCGTTCCGGTGCGTGCGGAAGCTGTGCCCTCTAAGAGTACATTCCCAGTGAACGACTCCAACGGTACGAAGGTACTGATGATGAGTGCCACAGCGGTACCGCCCGAATGTAACTTCCTTTCTAGTGTGCATATACGACTGAGTACGCTAATTTTAGTCGTCGCTGAGAGCAATTTCTGAGGAGGGTGGTCGCACCATGAATAACAGGTTCCAATCAAATCCCGAGAACCGGCCGGAGGACGCCCCGGTCGAGTGGGGGGCGGACCCGCAGGACTTCGCATCGAAGTTCGAACAGCCGGCCGCGGAACGAGAGAGCAATGAGAACAGCGCGGCCACGGGCCGCGAGCGCCGCAGCCGCCGTCGCGCGATGATTTCGGCTCCCGTGCGCGTGCGGCAGCTTGACGTCACCAACGACGGCCCGGACGAGATTTCCGTGACGCTCGATGTGTCGCGGGGAGGGATCCTGTTTACGAGCGCACGGGCCACTTTCAAACCCGGAATGGAAGTGGCGGTGACGTTCCCATACAGCCGGTCGCTCGTGGCGATCCAGGCGGAGCAGATGGGATTGGTGGCGCGGGTGAGCGATATGGGAGACGGGCGCCGCGCCGTGGCCGTGACGTTCAACGCTTGCAAGGAGCCGGAGATGGTTGACTCCGGCGGGCACGCGCTCGGGCGCAAGTCGACTTGGACGGAGTACGTTCGCACAGAAGGCTCGGAGCGGCCCCTGGTGGTGGTGATGGATGCCGATGCGGCACTCCGCGCGTGCTTGCAGACCTATCTCAAGAACGAGGGATACGACGTGATCGCGGTTGGGACGGCGCGCGAGGCACGTAAAGTGCTCGATGCCCACACGCCGGCGCTACTGATCGCGGAAATCGAAGGGCCGGACCTGCCGGGATACGACCTTTGCGCGCATGTGAAAACCACGCCACGGTTGCAGGCGGTTCCGGTAATGCTGATGACGCGGTCGGCTTACCCGAGCGATTACGCGAATGCGCATTCGCTCGGCGCGATCGTGTGTATGGCCAAGCCTTACCGGCAAGAGAGGCTCGGACACGTGGTGCGACTGCTGGCGCCGCCACCGCAAGCGAAGACGGCAACTGCTTCGCCGCGACCAATCGACCCGAAGCGCAAGCCGTGCGGGAGTGGTAACAAGAACAAGAAATTGGCGGCGCAGCGAATTAGGTTCGTTCGCTGAGCCTTGGCTCGTTATCCGTGGCGGGTTTGGCGATCAGAACCCCGCCTGACCTCCCGTACAGGGGTAACCGGGTAAGCGCACTGCCGCATCGGCTGACGGGCAAGAGGGCGGATCAACGCTAGAATCATCAGATGAACTGCCCAAAATGCGGGGCTGAGGCTCGAGATGTGGCGCGCTTCTGCCGCAGATGCCACGCAACGCTTCGCTATCAGTGCCCGGCCTGCAAACACGAGCAGCGAGAGGGCGGGACTTGCGAGAAGTGTGGCGTTAACTTCCTGAAGTACATCATGGCGGTGGTCGCCGACAAGCATACCGAATCGGACGCGATCTACGAGCGACAGGAGCGGCGCTCAACGTTGATCAAGAATCTGCTCCACGTTCCGCTCGATCTGGGAGTCCCGCTGTTGCGCAAACTCTTCTCTATGTCCCGCGATCGCGATCGGGCCCAGAACAGGCCGTTCGGTCGACGCTAGTCCTCGCGATTGGAAATAACGTCCCGGCGGAAAGAGGCCTGTACGTGAGAATTCCCTTCCGACGGTGCGCTTGACCTCGCCAAACCAGTAGTCGAAAGTGCCCTCGGCAACACCTACCAACCGAACCGCTTGACGATAGTCGGCGCCACCTACGAAGTACGCGTGGAAAAGCTTGAGGCGTCCGCTCCACTCGGGACGGTCCAAGGCACGGCGGCCGATGCGTTCGAAATCGGCGATGTATTCGCAGGCGCGGGCACGATCCGGCCGCCACTGGTACCCGGAAGATGGCATGTCCAGATTGACCGCTCGCACCGTGCTGGAAGAAACCTTCACCCACTGGTGCAAACCGCGATAGCGTGTGTAGCAGGCGTCGAAAACTTCCGTGGCTTTCATGTGACCTCGCAATCGGGCGAAAATTGCTTACCGTTAGTCGGGGCGCTTCGTTCGTCGCGCCGTATTGCCGCCGCGATCTCAATCAATTGTGTCGACTCAACTTTGGCGAACCTGTCAGCAGATCACCTACGTCCCAGACCTCGTCGGCGCGCGCGACCTCTTCCTGAACGGCTTCGAGGCATGTGTGAAAGCACTCTCGCCAGCCCGCGAGGTAACCCGACGCGTACTCGTCGGCGAGGCGCTGACGTTCCTGGTCGCCGCGCTGAATCGCCAGAACATCGGCGTGTTCAATGTTCGGTGCCCGGAGAGCGATGCGTACGCGGTAGACAAATTCGCGGGAAAAGCGGAGCATCCAATGAAAAGGCGTCGGGAAATAAACGCCTATGCGCCGCCGCGGTTCGTACCAGGCCATGTGCCAGCCGCAGGGAACCGTGGCCCCGTGTGCTACTTCCCTACGCAGGTTGAGGTGTGTACTCATGGACGCGGCACCTCTGGGCGCTGGTGAATATTGGCGCTCGCAACTGGGTAAGGCATCTCCGTGAAAGGCCCGCGCCGCTGGCTGCGACCACGATGGATTCGAACGATCCTTTTGCTCGACATTCTTGTACCTCCGGGCACTGAGTGTTTTTCTCGAACGGTTAACCCGAGCTGCGCATCAAAGACCGGCGACGCCAGCCTCGGCGGGTGCTGCGCAGGTACCGCACGGGTACTCTTGATCTAACTTATCTATGTAGTTATGTAGCCGCAAAGTTCCTGCCTCTCTACCCAAGGGGCCAGACAAAACGATGGAGGCGTGCCATGAGCGACACTCGTTCTGCGCTCGAATATCTAGTAGATTGTTCGGACATGAGTCTCGAATCGTTTCAAGTCTCTCGCCTGAGCCAAGCAGCTAACCTCCGCAAACAAGTTCAGGGACTCGTGGACCAGTGGATCGGAGCCGAAGTGGATGCCAAGCTGTCCCGGTGGATGCTCCGGGGCCGGAACTCATTGCTGGTGCCGCCGCTGCCACGAATGGCGCGCTCTTCCAAGAACGTATTCCTTGAGCGCGTGGCAGTTTCCTTTCTGCTTGGAAACGTTGAACTACCGGCTGTCGTGACGCTCCAACGTCCTCTGATGACCAGACCAGCCGAATCCGGTGGTGTTGCGGCGTCCCGCCATCAGAAAACGGCACCGGCGAGTCGCTTGTCACAAAAATGTGGCCGAAGGTTTTTTCTTCACGGAAAAGAAGGCATGCGCGAAATCGTCGCGCGTACGAACGTGACAAGGTATTCCGAAACGGACCCTCTCTCGCACTATTGGGTTGCGTCCCCGAAATAACAGGGCGAATTGCAATTCGAACCCGAGGAGCCTTTCCCCTCCCACAGGGAGGAGGGACTCGCAAGGAGGACGATCCGAGATGCCGAACGCTCTTCGGCGCCGCATGCATGCCCTTCGCATCAAGCGACTCAGAGCTCGCGACCGCAATCCGCACCGAGGTTCGCAGCCCAATAGAGAGGTATGTACGCTCAAGTCCCCTCTCTTCGGGAACGGTAGTCCGATCAAAGCCGCCAACATTAACCTATAACGTATGTTCACTTATAGTGTTATGCAATCAGTTCATAAGAGCAGATGATTCAGCCACACTTCACAGCGGTCTCCGCCGATTCGGCGATGGATGCTCGGTCGAACTCTTTTTGTCTGCTCGCGACGGTCGCCTTTATTGCAGTTTGACAGGGCGCACTTAGGGGTCAGGGTCCTTCCTCCGACGATTTCTTGTGGGCCGCTCGCTGCCGAATGTCCGGTGTATGCCAAGACCACGCGTCTTTCAGACCAGAAATAATCCGGCCCCTCTTCTACGTACGCTCCGGTATTCTCGAAACATAAATATTCATTCGCAGCGCGACAATCGGGAATCTAGCGGTGCGTGATGACGGAGGCGCCGAGGTCTAGAGCTTCCGAACAACTGAGGAAAAGAATTGAGGGCAAGGCGAGAGACTGGCGAAAGAACAAGAGGCATAGAAACGCGAGAACTACTACTGCCAGAAGCTGACGCAACGTGCGAGCGGCCCGTTGCTGGATGCTCGCCACAGCCGTTTAGCTCCCGCGTCCAGCCTAACCAAGATGCAACGATGGTCGAAAAGCCCTGGCGTGCGATGACTGAGGACGTATCGATCCAGGAAAGTCGTAGCGAGTCTACGGGCTTCTTGATTCCTTCGTGGCCTTCCTTGCTGATTGTTTGCCGGACGGTTGGTCGATTGCGCCTTTCGATTGAGACACGCACGGCTGGTGGGACAGCTAACGAAGTAAACATGATTCGACGCGCCCCAGGTGCGTTGGCGCACATCTTCTGGGATCAGCTTGGCTTCGCGGACGCTGAGCCGCGCGGCGGCCAGGGCTCGAGGAGTTGTTCCTTGCGGTAGATCAACGCATTGATATCGTACGGCGCGAGCTCGATGCTGTGTCCGTGCGTGATCGCGTCAGTGGGGCAAGCCTCGACACAGTATCCGCAGAAAATGCAGCGGGAGTAGTCGATGTTGTACGTCTTCGCGTAGCGTTCTCCCGCAGAGATGCGCTGCGACTCGGTATTCTCCGCAGCCTCGATGTAGATGCAATTCGCGGGGCACGCGGCGGCGCACAGAAAGCAGCCTACGCACTTTTCGAGCCCGTTTTCGTCGCGTTGCAGGACGTGAATGCCTCGATAGCGCGGCTGGACCGTCGGTGCCGTCTCGGGGAAGTTCTCCGTCGTAGTTTTGCTGAACATCGCGCGCAAAGTTACGCTGAAGCCCTTGACGAGCGTCACGAACGTTTCGGCGACTTCTCCTACGATCGATGGCATGGCTTCTCGAACCTCACTTTAGCAAATTCCGCGCCATTCCGTTTCGAATTCTTCGCCCCTGTCTTCAGGGATTGAAGCCCTTTGCATGCAGGGCTGGGCTTGTCGGAGCTAGAAGCTCCGACCTCCTAAAAAGCCGCGCTGCCCCTGCCCTCGCGCGGACGCCCCTGCCGGCGCCTCACGCAGCGCGCTCACTCGCCCGGCGGCGCGACGGGCGCAGGCTCGGCGATGCGTCCCTTGCCCGCCATGGCGGCGACGATCTGTCGCCCGTGGAAGCGCCCATTTTCGATGAAAATGTCGCCCGTCTGCAGCCCGCCGACGACCACGCCGGCCACGTAGATCCCCGGCACATTCGTTTCCAGCGTTTCCGGATCGCACTGCGGACGCCGCGTCTGCGGGTCGAGCTTGATTCCCTGCCGCTCGAGGAACTCGAAATCCGGGTGATAGCCGGTCATCGCAAACACCTGCTCGGCGGGGATCGCCTTCTCGTGGCTCGACGAATTCTTCACCCAGACCTGCCCGGGCTCGATGCGCGTGATGTGCGTCTTGAAGAGCGCCTGGATTTCGCCGGCGCGGATGCGGTTCTCGATGTCGGGCTTCACCCAGAACTTGAGGTTCTTGCCAAGCTCGGCGTCGCGATGGACCATCGTCACTCGCGCGCCCGCGCGAAAAAGGTCGAGCGCCGCTTCGGCCGCCGAATTCTTGCCGCCGACCACCACCACATCCTGGTTCCAATACGGATGCGCGTCCGTAAAATAGTGCGAGACGCTCGGTAGTTCCTCGCCGGGAACTCCGAGGTAGTTCGGCAGGTCGTAGTATCCGGACGCGATCACGATCTTGCGCGCTCGGTAGCGATGCTCGGCGCCGCTGCGGGTAGAACGGGTGTGGACCGTAAAGTTGTCGTCCTCGCCTTCGATCTGCCCCACCGTCTCGTAAAGCCGCGTGTCGACTCCGTAGTGTTCCACGGCGCGTCGGTAGTATTTCAGCGCCTCGGCGCGCGTCGGCTTGCCGCCGGCGGTCGTCATCGGTAGATCCCCGATTTCCATGCGCTCGGGCGTGGTGAAGAACAGCATGTTTGTCGGATAGTGCTGGAGTGAATTACAGAGGCAGCCCTTGTCGATCACAAGCGCCGTCATCCCGGCGCGCTTCGCCTCGATCGCGCAAGCCAGCCCGGTCGGCCCCGCGCCAATGCAGATCACGTCGTGCGGCGCCTCAGGCCGCGATTCGTGATTCGTCGCCCGTGACTGGTGACTCGTGATTCGTGACTCGTGGTTCGCGCTCAATTTCTCCGCCCGTGCCTTTCGGATCTTTGCCTTTGTAGCGGCCGCCTGTCTTTTAGGCGGGCGCCTTTCTCTTCGATCTGACGGTAGCGCCGGCCTGCCCTGAGCTGCCCGAAACGAAGGGCGTCTCGCCGGCCCGTCTTCAGCCTCTTGTCCTGTTGTTGTAGCGCCTCGTCCTGCCTGCCCTGACGCAGGAAGGGAGCCTGCCGAAGGGCCGCCTGTCTTTTACGCGGCCGCCTTTCTCTTCGTAGCGCTGGCGTCTCGCCGGCCTGTCTCCCGTCCCGTGTTTGCAGCGGGCCGCCTGGTTCGTAGGCGGATGCACCTCGTGTTCTCTTCCGGTCGCTTTTTCCCCTCGCCGACCTGTCACCACCGTGTCGATTAGACGATACACCCTTCCTTTCGTTTCAGCAGCTTGCAGCCATTTCCAATCGCCAAATGTCGATTAGAAATCGGACGATTCCGCGCCACTTTGGCGGCATCGACTGCGCGCATCGTCGGCATTCGTTCTTAACTCCTCAACTCTCAATTCCCAACTGTCGACTCTTTCTCAGCTAAACCCCACTTCCCTGCCTGCCGCGCCGAAGCCGTTCCATGGTGAAGGAGGGCTCGCCGTCGGACTGGCCGACGCGATGATCGAGGCGCCCAGCTCCGGAGCTTCGGAATCGTTCGCTCTCAACTGTTGACTCCTCGACTTTTGACTCTAAACTTCGACTCTCATTCACCCTGCCATATCCGGGAGTTCGCCGCAAGGGGGTGAGGGTGATGCGGGCAGGCCCCTTCGCAAGGTTGTGCGGGGTCGGCCCGTGTTGGGCGAAGGGTTCCTCCGTCACATCGCCGGTGTCAGTGTATAATCCACCGTCTCGCCGGGCTCTCTTGGGCAACGCCAGAAAGCTAACGATGAATGAAGATTACGAGGCCTGTCGCTCTAATCTCGACAGGCTCAGGTTGTGGTACCGCGAGAACGCCGCGTCAAGGAATGAAGCGACTACCAGACTACTTCTCATAGACCGTCTCTTCTTCGAGTGCCTAGGCTGGTCAAAAAGCGATGTCGCCCTGGAGGAGCCCCATGGTCGAGAATACGCAGATTACGTGTTTTCGACTTTCAGACCGGTCCTGATCGTTGAAGCCAAGAAGGAAAGCAACTACTTCGAACTTCCTGCCGGGCAGAAAAAAATCGAATACTCAATTACGACGCTGACGCGCGACTTCCCCAACGTCAGAGCGGCCGTCGATCAAGTTGCCGGTTATTGTCAGTCAAGGGGCGTGCCATTCGCAGTAGTGAGCAACGGTCACCAGGTAATAGCGTTTGTCGCGACGCGTAGCGACGGAAACTCTCCGCTGGACGGGAGAGCACTGGTGTTTGAATCCCTGGACCAAATGGCTGACCATTTCCTGGATTTATGGCAAGCGTTGTCTCGCCCAGGGGTTGAGGAAAGGAAGCTTCTTTATCGCCTGATCGGCGCTGTGCCGCTGCTTCCACCCAAGCTTTCAGCCACCATACCGTCCTATCCGGGGCTGAAAAAGCGAAACCTAGTTCAGACGGACTTGCAGATTCTCAGCGAAATCGTAATCGAAGACGTGATTCGTTCTCCGGACTTGGAGCCGGAGTTTCTGCGGCAGTGCTACTGCCAAAGTGGGGCGCTTTCGCAATTCGCGTTAACAAGCAAGGATATTCTCGCGGCTAGATATTCAGCGTTGTTCGATTCCACTCATCACGGACCTTCGACGACGTCGGCGACTACAAAAGACGGGATCTCTCCCGAGCTGCTGGGCGTCAGCGTCGCCCGACGCCCGATCCTCTTGATAGGCGATGTCGGAGCTGGCAAGACCACATTCATTCGACACCTGGTGAACATCGACGCCCCGGACGTGTTTCGGAATGCTTTTTTCTTCCACATCGACCTTGGCACGAAAGGCGCACTCGCTCTTGATCTCAGGCTCCATGTACTCAGTGAAATCGAGAGCCAGCTGGTCGGGAAATTTGACACAGACATCATGGAGCGCAACTTTGTTCGCGGCGTCTACGACCTGCAATTGAAGCGTTTCGGGTCCGGAATCTTCGCAGACCTCAAGAAGTCGTCGCCGCATGCATTTCTGGAAAAGGAAATCGAATTCCTGTCAACGATGGCCCAAGACCGAGAGTCACATCTCAGAAATGCGCTGCTTCACATTGCGAAAGGCAGAAAGAAACAGATCATCCTGTTCCTTGACAACGCGGATCAACGAGACGAGAAAACGCAGGAATTGACGTTTCTGATCGCTCAAGAGTTTGCAGACAGCTGGCAGGTTGTCGTCTTCGTTGCCCTTCGGCCGGAAACCTTCCATCGGTCCAAGACCATTGGAGCGCTGACGGGATATCACCCGAAGGCGTTCACAATCGCGCCCCCGCGAATAGATTTGGTCCTCAAGAAAAGACTCGACTTTGCTGAGGCGCTCACGACGGGGCAAGTGCCGATTCCCGGTTTGCAGCAGATGCGGATGAATCTGGGCAAGCTGACGACCGTCGTGAAAGTTGTGAGACGTTCTCTAGACGAGAACGAACGCATCCTGGAATTCATCGATAACGTCGCTTCGGGGAACGTTCGGCTCGCGTTGGACTTCATCAAGACGTTTATCGGTAGTGGGCATGTTGACACCCCAAAAATTCTTTCCGTGGAAAATGCGGGTGGCAAGTATGAAATCCAAACTCATGAATTTATCCGTGCGATCATCTATGGCGAAGGAGAATACTACGACCCCAGCACCTCCCCGATCATCAATTTGTTCGATGTATCCACGCTGGACGGGAAAGAGCACTTTCTGCTGCCGCTTGCCCTGGGCTTGCTGCACCGCGCAAGTGGTGCTGATGTCAGAGAGGGGTTCGTTGATACTGCCAGAGTGTATGAGGGTTTGCAGGGCGCGGGCTTTACGCCCGAGCAAATAGACTTCGCAATCGCCAGGGCATGCAAGGCGAATCTCATCGAAACAAGCGCTAGGCGTCTTCCGGAGCCTGGGCAACCTTTCCCCGTGTCCCTGCGCATTACCACTCGCGGCGAGTATCATTTCCAGCGCGCGGTTAATGAGTTCGTGTATCTGGACGCGGTCGTGGTTGATATACCAGTGCTGGACAGGAACGCGCGAGAGACCATCAGGGATGTCCAGAGTCTGGGCGATCGCCTTGACCGCGTGGGAGTCTTGGCTGAGTACTTGCGCAGACAATGGTCGGCTGTAGCGCCCGCTCCAGTAGGTTTCAATTGGCCCAATGAGGTGAGCCGACTCAAGCACCAGGTGAGTCGAATTCGCGGGACGGGCCCCCCAAGGCGGACCAGCTAGCTCGGATGTTCTTACGGAGGGGATGCCCTTCGGCCTGGCTCCCTTCGACTTCGCTCGGGGCAGGTAGGCTCAAAGTCCCCACCCTTCTACCTTGGGGCGGAAGCATGCTCGCCTCGGCTGCCCTTCGTTTTTCAGGATAAAGAGAGCGCAGGGCTACATGAAGCAAGAGACGCGGCAAGAGGCGTCACGTAGAGCGAAAGCCCTCACGTTCGTTCCGGTTGAGACGCGGGGCTGTTTCCCAATGTAGTAGCGCCGTCCCTTTACGGGCGGCAGCATTTATTGGGGGCTGGAGCGCGGCGCCACGCGAAACGACAAGAACGCGATCTGGGCAACAGAAAGATGCCGGGCTCAAAGCCCGGCGCTACATGAAGCGAAACCCTCAAATCCGCGGTAAGATTCGGCGCGACGCTACGGAGGCGCCGCGCGATGCCTGATTTTCGGCGCAAGAACATTCGGTTGCGGCCGGAAAATTACCTCGGACGAAGACTTTATTTCGTGACGCTGTGCTTCTGCAACCGGCGGCGAGCCGGTGCAAATCCCAAAATCGCACTCGCGCTGATCGAGCAGCTGCGGCTCAAGGCTGCGCAACTCGGCTTTGCCGTGCACGCCTACTGCGTGATGCCGGACCACATGCATATGATGGTCGAGGGTAAGCGCGCCGAGAGCGATCTGATGGGATTCGTCGAATCGTTCAAACAGCAGACAGGATTTGAATTGGGCTACGTCCGCGGGAAGCGGCTGTGGCAGTTCAAGTATTACGACCACATCGTGCGCTCGGCTGAATCCGCCGACCGGATTGCCTGGTACATCTGGGTGAATCCGGTGCGCGCGGGCCTGTGTCGCACGCCGGAAGAATACCCGTTCTCGGGATCGCTGACCGAAATCGGCTCGGCCATGTTAAAGAAGCCCCAGCCAGAACAGTGGACGTCACCGTGGGAAAACGAAGTTTCCTAATGTAGCGCTGCCCTTCATGGGCAGCAGCCTTTATTGAGGGCTGAAGCGCCCCGCCCACGTAAAACGAACACAAAGGCAAGATGCTGGTGGTGCGCCCGGCGCGATTCGCAACATGGCTCCTCAGTGTGTGACGCTTGACGTAACGCGTAATGACAGCGTATGGTTGGAGGGTGATCGTCAGCTATCGGGACAAGCGGACGACGCAAGTTCGCCGCCGGAGAGCGCGTCAAGACATTCTCGGGCTTCGAGCGTTCCGCCCGATTGAAGCTCGACCGGCTGGAAGCGGCCACGTCGCTTCGCGACCTCGCTGCCCTTCCCGGCAATCGCTTTGAGGCTCTAGTGGGTGACCGCAAAGGGCAATACAGCATTCGCATCAACGAACAGTGGCGCATTTGCTTCGAGTGGCCCGACAGTTCACCAGGTCCTTCGAACATCGAGATCGTCGACTACCACTAGGAGAATCGTTATGGCACCCGACTGCTATCCATCCGGGAGAGCATCTGGCGGAGGAACTCAAAACGCTGGATATGAGCGCGGCCGAACTCGCGCGAAAAATCGGCGTGCCGACCAATCGTGTCACGCAAATTCTAAATGGAACGCGTGCCGTCACCGGCGACACGGCCCTGCGCCTCGGCCATTTCTTCGGAACGAGCCCGCAATTCTGGCTCAACCTGCAAAGCCTCTACGAACTGCGGCTCGCCCAGCAGAAGGCCGGCAAATCGATCGAAGCGCTGCCCCGCCTCAAACGACGAGAGCCGGTCCACGCGTAGCGGCGGCAAACCCGTGGCACGCCCTCGTGGTTTCTTTTGTAGCGTCCGCCCTGGCGGGCCGGATCTGCGTCGGTGCGCGCAGCAGTGCGGGACGACGAGGGCCGGCACGCGAACCTACGGCGAAAAGCATTTGCGGAACATTCGTCCACTTGGGCGTGTGGCCGCGGGATCCATGGCAAGAGCTGACAAAATCGTCCTTTTTTCGCCATTTGAGGGCTGCGTAACCGCCCGACGGCGGCAACATTGTTGCCGCCGCGGGAGCAGGTTCTTGGCGCGTTTCTTCCGCGGCTATTGCTCGCGCGTGGCGGCGATGGTGACGAGTGGGACGCAGAAGAAAATCGCGCCATCGTCCGCGATTTCGATGCGGAGCGCGGCGGCGAGTTCGGGAGAGGCGTTGCGGAAGAGGCGCGTTAACTCCTCGACGGCTGCGGGCGGCGTCTTCATGCGGCTTACCCACGCGGCGAAATCCATCGGGCGGCCATTTTCGGTGGCGAAGCTTGTCTCCTCGAATGTGACGCGCAGGCCGGCGTCGGCGATCATGGCGCGCCATTCGCTGGGCGTGTAGTTGCGCACGTGCGACGGATCGCGCAGCTTTTCGATGTGATTCCACTGGCGGCCGAGCGACGCGTCTTCGGGCGACGCGCTATCGACGATCACCACGCGCGCGCCCGGCTTCGCGACGCGCGCCATCTCGCGCACCGCCGCCCGCACGTCCGCAAAGTGATGCGGCGCCTGGCGCACGGTGACGATGTCGAAGCTGGCGTCTTCAAACGGCAATGCTTCGGCGATTCCCTGCTGTGTCTTCACGTTGGCGAGGCCGCGCGCCGCGGCGTTGCGGGCGGTTTCGCGCAGCATCGGCTCGGTCATATCGTAGGCGACGACTTCGGCGACCCGCGCGGCGACCGCGAGTGCCGTGTGTCCCGCGCCGGTGGCGATGTCGAGCGCGCGATCGGCGGGTGCCGGCTTCGCGAGCTCGACGACTTGTCGCAGCGCCTCGGGATCGGCGTGGACCTGGCTCGTGGTGTACGCGGCCGCCGCGGCGCCGAATTGCGCGCTCACACGATCGTGGATGCTCGCCATCTCGTCTTTTTCGACGCGGTCTTTTTCAACTTGCTCGGGCCTGGCCATCGCGGTTTTTCTCCCTGGAAAAACGATACGCGCCCCTGCGCGTTCGTGTCCAATATCGTTTGCTTATGCGCGAATAAGTCGGCCTTCGCAAAAACACCTGCGGCGCGACAGGGGCGACTGCGGCGCGCGCTGCTAGCGCGACTTCAGGCGATCGGAAGAAGAGCGTCGGCGAGTTCGGCGGCGACGGCGTCGAGCTCGGCGGTACGTTCGGGAGTGACTGGTAGTTTCTCGTTTTTGCGGACGAACCAGTGGCCGTCGGATTGGATCGTGCGGGCGCTGAGCTGGCCGCCGACGAGGTAAGACGGCTCGCCGTAGAGCGTGAAGTTGGCGCCGCTCGGGGCGAGAAGCGCGCCGACGTTGCCTTTGCGCACCCCGACATAATTTTCGTACATCGGGAACGCGACTACGTCGAAGCCCTGAGAACGAAGCTGCGCGAGAAAGCCGACCTGTTGTGGCGTGAGCTCCATACGAGGTCAGAATACCACTTTGGTCGGGCGATGGCGCAAGCCTCACCGGCGGGCATAAGCTCGCGGCTTTGCGTGCGGCTCTGCTCGTGGCTTGTGCCGGGAGCACGCCGGGGCAAGCCGCGGCGGCGAACAGCGGGAGCAAGCTCCCGCACTCCGCGGGTGTGCTCTTCGCGAAACCCTTGCTTGTGTGTCAATTCCAGCCGTTGGTGCAGCGCAGCAAGAGCGCCCGCTGCCGCCGCGCGAGGATGTTCGGTGATAGAATCCGGGCGCTTCACGGCGGAATGTTTCGGAGCGAGGTGGACTTTGATGCGCAAACTTTTTCCAGTCATTGTGATGTTGATTGGGACGATCGCAGCCGCGCTGCTTGTGCCGGAGATGGCGCGGGCCCAGCAGCCGCAGGATTTCTCGAAGGTGGAAATCAAGGTGACGAAGGTTTCCGGCAACGTCTACCTGCTGGAAGGCTCGGGCGGGAATATCGCGGCTTCGCTCGGCGACGATGGAATACTGATCGTCGATACCGAATACGCGCCGCTGGCGGACAAGATTCGCGCGGCGCTCAAAGGCATCGGGATCACCGACAAGCCGGTGCGGTTTGTGGTCGACACGCACTATCACAGCGATCACAGCAACGGGAACCCCGCATTTGCCGACGCGGGAGCCACGATCCTGGCGAACGAAAACTTGCGCAAGCGGCTCGAGGAAGGCAGCTCGATCGGCAACGGGCCCGGCGGATCGATTCATATTCAGCAGCCGGCGCAGCCCAAGGACGCACTGCCGACAATCACGTACGACCGGGGCGTCGATATCTACCTGAACGGCGAAAAGATCGAGGTCGAGCACATGCCGGCGGCGCACACGGATGGAGACTCGGTGGTATTTTTCGCGACGAACAAGGTGCTGCATATGGGCGACATTTTCGTGCGCTACGGATTTCCGTTTATTGATGTGAACGGCGGCGGGAGCGTCCAGGGAATGATCGCCGCGTGCGATAAGGCGCTCGCGGAATTCCCGGCGGACACGAAAGTGATTCCCGGGCACGGCGCGCTTGCGTCCATGGACGATCTACGCGACTACGACAAGATGCTGAAGGATACGACGGCTGCCGTGCAGAAGGCGCTCGATGAGCACAAGACTCTCGCGCAGATGAAGGACGAGAAAATTCTCGCGCCTTGGCAGAAGTTTTCGGGGACTTTTGTGAACAGCGATGCGTTTCTGGATGAGATTTACAATTCGCTGACCGGGCAGGCGTCGCATTGAGGCCGCGCCGCAGAGCTTAGGAAGCAAGCGAGCACGTAGGCGGCGTAGAGCCGTTCGGTCGAGGGCGCAGCAAGCGGCGCCCCTACGATCTTGTTTTCCGGTCTGCGCAGCACGGATTATTTGTGGCGTCGAATAGCGGCCGGAGCACAGACAGGATTGTCTGTGCCACCCGGGATCGGAGCTACGCTGCTGATGACGAAAGCGAGCCGGATTCCAGGCGACGCAGGACTGTGCGCAGGGCCGCGGCGAGCTCTTCGCTGCTGACGTGGCTCTTGCGGAATTGCATGCGGATGCGGAAACCGCCGTCTTCGGATTCGAAGTCGAATACGAAGGGCTGCGGGCGCGGCGCGGATTCCATTTCCTCTTTGCGGGCCTTGCGCGCTTCGTCGCGGGTGAGATTGCCCTGGACGATGCGGTGCACGATCTCCTGCATCTTCTTTTCGGTGGGCTGGCGCGCGACCTGCAGGAGCAAGGATTTCGAAGTGATTCCGTTTTCGACGCAGGTGTGACGGACTTCGTCCGGAATCACGCGCAGGGACATCGTCTCGGTGACCGAGGAGCGCGAGCGGCCGATTTTCTTGGCGATGTCGTCGTGCGTGTAATCGAACTGATCGGCCAAGCGCTGGAGGCCGTCGGCTTCTTCGAAGGCGGTCAAGTCCTTGCGCTGTAGATTTTCGATCAGCGCGATTTCAAGCGTTTCGGCGTCGTCGGCGATTTTTTCAATGCACGGGAGTTCGTGCAGGCCCGCGGCCATCGAGGCGTGATAGCGGCGCTCGCCGGAGATGATGTAGTAGGTGTCCTCGTGCGGGATAAAGCGAACGAGCAGCGGCTCGAGCACGCCCTTCTGCCGGATCGAATCGGAGAGTTCGCGGACATCGCCGATGGTCTTGCGCGGCTGATCGGGGTTGGGCCGGATCTTGTCGATCGGGATCATGCGCCCGACGGATGCGCCGCTAAAGCTGGTGAGTGTCTCTACGTAATGCGCGTCATGCCGCATCTTGAGAGTGACGGGCAACCCGATCCTCTTCGACACGTTGCAATACCTCCTGGGCCAGTTTCTTGTAGTCTTCAGCGCCGGAAGATTTCGGCGCGTAGGTGAATACGGTTTCTTTGTAGGCCGGGCTTTCCTCGAGGCGAACGTTCTTGGCGATGCGCGTCTTGAAGAGGGCGCCGCCGAAAACGGCGCGAATCTGCTCGTAGGTGTCGCGCGCGATGGTGGTGCGCTTGTCGTAGAGCGTGATCACGACGCCGAGCACCTTCAAATCCGGATTGGGGCGAGCGCGAATGCGGCCGTAGGTTTCAAGCAGATCGTCGGTGCCCTCGATCGCGAAATAGGCGGCCTGAATCGGAACGAGCAGGTGCGTGGAGGCCACCAGCGCGTTTACGGTGAGGATGCCGAGCGCGGGCGGCGTGTCCAATACGATGTAGTCGAATTCTTTCAGGATCGGCGCGAGCGAATCTTTCAGGCGGAAGGGAGCGTCGAACTGGCCGGCGAGCTGCTGCTCGAGGCGCGCGAGGGCCAGACGGCCGGGCGCGACGAATAAATTCGGATCTTTCGTGGGGCGAATCACCTTCGCCATCTCCATGCGCTGATCGGCGAAGACGTCGTACATCGTGGCTTGAATCTCGTCCGTGTTAAAGAATGCGATGGTGGCGTTGGCTTGCGGGTCGAGATCGATCAGGAGTGTCTTTTTCTTCTTGAGTGCGATAGCGGCAGCGAGGTTGATGGATGTAGTGGTCTTTCCGACGCCGCCTTTTTGATTGGCAATTGCCAGGACGCAGGTCAAACCCTTGCCCCTCAGACCCGTAGTGCAACCCCAAACCCACACATAGCGCTTGGGATTCCTCGAACCACCACGAGTAGGGTCAATGTACCTAGTCTGCGCGGACAAACGCAAGCGAAATCTGTCGCTTTGAGAAGCGCTCGGAGCGTATTCAAGGCTTGTTCCGAAGCGGCGCACCATTTTGTCGAGCGTTTGTCCCGCGCTTGCCGATCCTGTGACCTTAGCCTGCGATCTTCAGCACGATTTTGCCGCGGGCGTGGGGCGCGCCGGCCAGCATCTCGTGGGCGGTGCGAGCTTGCTCAAGCGGCAGGACGGTGCCGACCTGCGCGGTGAGGTCGCCGCTGTCGAAGAGCGCGGCGATCGCCTCGAGGCGGGCGGTGGTTACTTCGGCAAGGAAGAAGACGACCCGAGCGGCGTAGCGCTGCACGATCTCTTTCGGAATCGGCGAGACGATCGAGACGAGCCTGGCGTTGGGACCGAGGAGGCGAAGCGACCGCTCGCGAACCTCCCCGCCGACCGTGTCGAGAACGAGGTCGACGGAGCCGATTAGGTCTTCGAACCGGACCTCCTGATAGTCGAGGATTTTCCCCGCGCCAAGGCTGTGGACGTATTCGATATCGCGCGAGGCAGCCGTGGCGACGACGTGCAGGCCCGCGTTTTTTGCCAGCTGCACGGCGTATGCGCCGACGTTGCCTGCCCCGCCGTGGATCAGCACGGTCTGCCCCGCAACGGCGTGGCCGTACTCGAAGAGCATCTGCCAGGCGGTGACGGCGACGACGGGAGCGGAGACGGCTTCAAGGTAATCCAGGGTGACAGGTTTTCGCGCGATCATCTTCGCGGAGGCGCAGGCGTATTCGGCGTACGCGCCGATGAATTGGTCGTTGGTGGCGCCGTAGATTTCGTCGCCCGGCTTGAATGCGGAAACTCCCGGGCCGGCTGCTTCGACGATGCCGGAACAATCGGAGCCGAGAATCACCGGCAACGGCGGCGCTACGACGGCTTTGCCCTCGCGGATCAGCGCGTCCCAAGGCCCGACGCCTGCGGCTTTGATCCGGACGAGCACCTGGCCCTCGGAAGGTTCGGGGCGAGGCACGTCTGCCGGGACAATTACGCTCGGTGGGCCAAATTCGCGAATGAGGGCTGCTTTCACTGGTTTTCGCTGTACTGACGATCAATTTAGCAGCAGCCCCGGCCCATGCGGCAAGAGTTTTGCGACGCCGACCTAAGCCGCTCTGACCTCTCGATCAAGCCGGGCAACATTACGAGGCTTTCAAAGAATCTGTTTAAGGAGTAGTGTCATTCTCAGGACTTTCCTGTAGTGAGGCTCGAGGAGAAGAGGAGTGCGCGATGACCGAAAAGCCCCGAGAAAAAGATTCTTCGACTGAGAAGGCGACCGTGACCCTGCCAGGAGTCGTGGAAAAGATTATTCCGCCGGTCGATCCGCAGAAACCGGAAAAAGCGCAGATCACCGTGGAAGGGGCGGAAGATTTATACCGCGAGATCCGGGTCGACAACACCTTTCAGGATGCGGATGGCAAGCCCGTAGCTTTGAAAAAAGGCGCGGAAGTGGAAGTGACAATCGCCGCCGATCCGGAAGCAACGACGTCCAAGAAGTAGCCCACGAAAATCATTTTCGCTTTTTGTACTGCGACGATCCAGCAAACCAGCCAGTTGAGAGAGCCCTACGCGGCTCTACAGGAACAGGGGTATTCCTGCGCCGCACCTTGCGTGGATACATTGGAATTGAGCGACGGAGGCATTTCCAATGTCGAGTTGGGGGTTGACCTGCAAGGGATGCGGGCAGACTTTCACATACTCCAAGATCCGGGAGACGCTGGCGGACTACTTCCTGCCAGCGAAGCCTGAGATCGCCCCGGAAGGCGTCGAGCGCCAGTGCCCCAACTGCAAAGAGAAGTTCGTCTATACCAGGAACGAGCTCAGCTACTATCCCCCTGAGAATACCTAGGTATCGGCCGCTCGATCTTTTCCCAAATTTAGTGCGAATCAAAAGCTGCAATTCGTCATCTATCCCTTACCCATGCGGGGACGCGTACTGTTCCCGTAGACGGCCCTCGACAGGAAACACCGAAAAAGGAGAGCACCGATGCCAACAGTTACGACGAAGGACGGTACCGAGATTTTCTACAAGGATTGGGGCACGGGACAGCCGATCGTATTCAGTCACGGCTGGCCGCTGACCGCGGACGATTGGGACGGGCAGATGCTGTATTTCGGGAACCTCGGTTATCGCGTGATCGCGCACGACCGGCGCGGGCACGGGCGTTCCACGCAGACATCGGGCGGAAACGATATGGATACATACGCCGATGATCTCGCGGCCGTGTTCGAAAAGCTCGATCTGAAGGACGCGATCCTCATCGGGCACTCGACCGGCGGCGGCGAAGTGGCGCGCTACCTGGGACGCCATGGCACCAAACGCGTGGCCAAGGCCGCGTTGATCAGCGCTATCACGCCGCTGATGTTGAAGACGGAAAAAAACCCGACGGGCGCACCCATTGAGGTGTTCGACGGGTTGCGTGCGGCGCTGGCGGCCAACAGGCCGGAGTTCTACAGGGACATCACGATGCCCTTCTACGGATTCAATCGCCCCGGCGCCAAGATCTCAGAAGGCATCCGGGAGCACTGGTGGCTGCAGGGCATGGTGGGGAGCATCAAGGCCCACTACGAGTGCATCAAGGTGTTCTCGGAAACGGACACGACCGAGGACTTGAAGAAGATCGATATCCCCGTGCTGGTGCTGCACAGCAAGGACGATCAGATTGTTCCGATCGCCGCGGCGGGTCCAATGGCGGCGAAGCTGCTGAAGAAGGCGACGCTGAAGGTCTACGAAGACTTCCCGCATGGGATGCCTGCGACCCACGCGGATCAGGTCAACGCCGATTTGCTTGCGTTCATTAAGGGCGCGAGCGTCAGCGCGTCCGCATAGACGTTCGGATGAACGGCCCGGCTTGTCGCGTCCGCGCGGCGGCCGGGCTGCCCCATCGCCGTGGCCATCGCGCGCCTTGGCCGCGTGAGGCGCTCCTGCTACACTCGCGTTTGCACGCCGATGGGCGTGCGCATTCCGTGAAAGGTGTGCATGGCGAGCACCGAGAGCGTTCCCCTTCCCCAGCCTCCTGAACAAGCGCCACCCGGCCACATACCTGCTGTCGCGCCGGTGTGGCACACATTGGTTTTCGTCGTGTTTCTGCTGGGACTTGCCTGGGCGCAAGCGACGCCTCGCTTCGCCCAGCGCCAAGCCCACCTCCCCAGCCGGATTCCGCTGTATATCTCGACGCTGATCTTCGAACTCTTTCTGGCCGGCTGGGTTTGGCTGGGGGTGTGGTTGCGCCGGACGACGCTGCGGAACCTGATCGGCGGACGATGGGCGCAATGGAAGGATTTCTGGACGGACGTGGGCGTGGCATTCGTCTTCTGGCTCGTGGTGCTCGCGGTAGTAGGCGGGCTTTCGTATTTGCTGCACTTCAACGGAAACGCAGCGGCGAGTTTCTTGATGCCGCAGACCGTGCCGGAGATGATCGTGTGGGTGGTGGTCGCGACGAGCGCGGGATTTTGCGAAGAGCTGATTTTTCGCGGCTACCTGCAGCGGCAGTGCCTGGCGCTCACGCAGAATATTGCGGCAGCTGTGATTCTCCAGGGGATTATTTTCGGCGCTGCGCACGCGTATCAGGGAGCTAAAGCGATTCCCGTGATCTCGGTTTACGGGATGCTGTTTGGGGCGCTGGCCGCGATGCGCAAGAGTTTACGGCCGGGAATGTTGCAGCATGCGACGCAGGACAGCGTGGCGGGGCTCGCGGCGCACTTCCTTACGAAGCTTCACCGCCTGCCGATGATTCGATTTTAATCCTAGCCGGGTCGCACCCCCTGACAAACGGCTCGTCCTATGAAAAAGGGCGGGTTTGAAACCCGCCCCTACACAAATTCCAGGATTGAAGGAGGCTACATCTTGTATCGGCCGAGGTCCTCGTCGTTGAGGTTTTCGAGCCACTTGCGCAATTCCTCGTTGGAGCTTTTTTCAGCCGTGGCGCCGCTGATCTTCGAGCTTTTCAGCACCTGATCCTCGACGTAGATGGGGCAATCGAGGCGCAGGGCGAGAGCGAGAGCGTCGCTGGGGCGCGAATCCATGGAGATGATCTGGCCCTCGCGCTCCATCCAGATGAGCGCATAGAACGTGTCTTCCTTGAGATCGCACACCACGACGCGCTGCACGTGGACGTTGAGGCCGTTCAGGACATTCTTGAGAAGATCGTGCGTCATGGGGCGCGGCGTCTGGACTTTTTCGATTTCAAGCGCGATGGCGTTGGCTTCGTAGACGCCGACCCAGATGGGAAGCACGCCGCTGCCCTGGGTTTCCTTCAGGACGACCACTGGCATGTTGGTCATCGGGTCCATCATGAGTCCCCTGATCTTGACCTCAAGTTCCATGTGGCCCTCCGTTGTGACTTCGATTCGTCGCTAAAGCTCCTGCTCGCCCGCGACGCTGTTTGCGCTCGCGCGAGTGATCCTCACTTGCACGTATTCTCCCAAAAGAGATGAATGAGGCGAAGTGAAATTTACCATGCGGTTGCTGCTGGTGCGTCCCGACCACTGATTGCGCGATTCGTGGCGGCAGTCGACGAGCACTTCGAACGTGCCGCCGACGAGCTTTTCGTTGCGCTGGATCTGAATCTGGCGCTGGCGTTCCTGCAAAATCGCGAGGCGCCTTCCCTGCTCCGCTTCGGAGATGGCGCCGGGCATGGTGGCGGCCGATGTGTTGGGGCGCGGGGAATATTTGAAGGAAAAGATGCCGTCGTAGCCGACCTCGTCGAGCAGCGTGATGCTTGCCTCAAAGTCTTTTTCGGTCTCGCCGGGAAAGCCGACGATGATGTCGGACGTGATGCTGAACGGGCGGTGCGCGGCGCGAATCCACGAAATTTTCTCGAGATATTCGTCGCGCGTGTAGGTGCGGCGCATGGCGCGCAGGATCGGCGTCGATCCGGATTGCACGGGCAGATGGATGTGATCGCAGAGCTCGGGCGTCTCGTCGATTGCTTGCACGATCTCCCGGTGGAAATCGTTGGGGTGCGACGTGGTGAAGCGCACGCGGCGAATGCCGTCGACGGCGGCGACTTCGCGAAGCAGTTGCGTGAAATTGAGGCCGCGCGGTGAAGAATCGCGATAGGAATTCACCGTCTGGCCGAGCAGCTGAATTTCGGTGTAGCCGGCGTCCGCGAGGCGGCGCGCTTCGGCGAGGACGGCGCCGCTCGCGCGGCTGCGCTCGGGGCCTCGCGTGTGCGGCACGACGCAGTAGGCGCAGGCGTAGTCGCAGCCTTCGATGATGGTGATGTAGGCGCGGATCGGATTGTCGCGGCGCGTGATTTCGGTTTCGAATGTTTCGTCGGTGTCGAAATCGAGGCCGCTCACCCGGCGTCCGCCTTCTTCGAGCTGCGCCATGAGTTCGGGCAGCTTGCGGTAGCTTGCCGAGCCGCACACGAGGCTGACCCACGGCGCGCGCTCGAAAATCTCCTCGCCTTCCTGTTGCGCGAGGCATCCGAGAACGCCGATCACCTTGCGCGGTGCGGCGGAACGCATCTCGCCGAGGCGCGAGAAGACTTTCTGCGCCGCTTTTTCGCGGATGCTGCACGTGTTGTAGAGCACGAGATCGGCCTGCATGATCGTGTCGACGGCGCGATAGCCGCGCTCGAGGAGAACGCCCGAGACTTTTTCGGAGTCGTGCGCGTTCATCTGGCAGCCGAAGGTTTCGATGTAGAAGCTTTTGCCGTTGGGGGCGACCGTGGAAAGATCGCTGGCGCGAAAATGGATCGCGGCGGATTCGGTTGCCGATGGCGACGGGGACGCGATTGCCGCGAGCTGCGATCCGGCGGCGAGCGACTCGATCCCGATATCGAACGCTTTGCTCATGGCCTTCATCGCAGTGTAACACACAGCGCGGACGCGGACCGTCGGGCGGAAAGCTTAGCGTATTTCAACTTGCGCGAGCAGTGCGCTCGCGCCGGGGCAGAGGCGCGAGCGATGCGGCCCGGCGAAATCTAGTTTGTTTCACCGGGCGCGCCGGATACGTAGCTGTAATTCGCAGGCTGATAGGGCGAGCCCACGTAGGGAGATCCGTAATAGGGAGAGCTGGAGTCGGGCGAACTCGAATAATCCGGGCCGGGATAGACGGAATTGTATTGGCTGTTGTCGTCTCCGTTGTCACCGTAGTAGCTGAAATCGTAATCGTCCGGCCAAGCGTTGTACCAGTAAGGGTCCCAGGAATAACCGCCCCAGAACAAAGCGGGGTCATACCATCCGGGATAGCCCCAGCCAAATCCCCAGTATGGTCCAGGCCAGCCCCAACCGATTCCGAATCCCCAACCGAAGCCGCCCCAGCCCCAACCACCCCAACCGCCGCCTCCCCAACCACCTCCGCGCCAGCCGTAGCCGCGGCCCCAACCGCCGCGTCCGCCGAAGCCGCGATCGCCGAAGCCGCGGCCGTATGAGGTATCGCCGAAGCGGCCGCCACCGGTGAAGTTATTGCGTCCCGTGCCTGCGAAGGAGGCTCCGCTGCGCGATGAGAACGAGCGCCCATTTCCGGCGAAGCTATTTCCGGAGCGTCCGAAGGAGTGCCAGTTGCCGTCCGCTATCGCCGAATTGCGTGAGCCGGAGCCGCGGAAACCGGAAGCCGAGGTGTTCATCGTGCGGCCGCCACCGCCGAAGGAGTGCCAGTTGCCGTCCGCGATGGCGTTGCGCGCGCCCATGCGGCTTCCACCGCCGAAGCGGCTCGAGTTGCCGAAGCCGCGGCCGTTCGCGCCGGAAAACGATCTGCCGCCGAATCCGGAACCGCGCGATCCATAGCCGCCGTAGGAGCGAGACGCGAACCCGCCACCGCCCCGGTAGGCGGAGCCGCCGTAGCCGCGCGATGAGAATCCTCCACCGCGATACCCGCTGCCAGACCCGCCGCGATATCCACCGCCATACGATCCGCCGCCGTAGGAGCGACCGCCTCCACCGAAGCCGCCTCCATGGAAGCTACCACCGCCGCCACCCCCGTGAAATCCGCCGCCGCCCCCGCCATGAAATCCGCCTCCGCCGCCGTGTCCACCGCCTCCGCGCTGAGCGAAGGCGGGATTCGGCGCAAAGAGAAGAAGAGCTAGGGACGCGACTGTGGTGAGAAACGCTTTTGCGAAGGCGAATCTTTTCATGACGGCACCTCCACTTCGAATGGCCCGTGACACGATAGGCCCGGAACGAGGCTGCGGCCCATCCTACTCCTTTTGATTGTCGAAGGCTCATTTGGGTTGCAGCGATCGGCACACGTGGGATACGGTTTCGCCGCATTTTCGGCGCTGAGGGCCGGCGGATCACGGCGACAAAGATGCGGCGTAGGCGGCGAGTGAAATAAAGTCGTCTTCGTTGAGATTCGCTGCAACAGTGGTGGGGCGCGTTATCCGGCGCTCGAAGCACAGGAATGGATAGTTCACCAGCGCAGACGCCACAACAGGGTATAATCAATTAGGCGATGCCCGTTCTTAGATACTGGGACCAATGGCCATATTTCAAATCCGATAGCCGAGATTCAAGAGGAGCGACGCAGACATGGGATACCGCGACAAGCCGGAAAAGAAAACGGGACGAGCGGGATTTGTAGAGGCCAAGCTCGAAGAGCTTCGACGTCGATGGGACGCCGCGACAACGGAACGCGAGAAGGCGGAAGTCTCCGAACAGATCAAGGAATGGCAGTCGTTCAGGCCGGAGCGGTCGGGATCCGGCGGCGGCCGTCGCTAGAACTCTTTACCTCATATCTTCGTATCGGATCGCCATTTCCTCTGTTTCGGGCGCTGGTAGAAGAACGTCCACCCGTTTCGCCGCCACTTCCGGTGCCCACACGGCTTTCGCTTGCAGCCCGGGCGCTAGGAGATCGGGCGGCCGGTAAAGACGAGCACTGGCGAGCCGTCGGCGATGAATACGGAATCCGGCGGGCGAAGCAGGATGCGGCCGAGTTCTGCGCCGTAAAGCAATTCGGCGCTGCCCTCGAAGGCGGCTATCGTGCTTTTCCAGACGCGCCATGGTTCGTGCGAGACGTGATACTCCACGCAGCCGCCGTTGCGCTGCGCCGAATAGCCCCAGTAATGCTCCGTGATGAACTGCTCGACGCTGCCTTCTTGTGCGTAAGCCGGCGAGCCTGACGCTTCCGCGCGCAAGCCGCACCAGTCGCGTCCGATTTGCCACTGATATTGCGCGGCGATGCCATCACCGTTTGTGCGGATCGTATGGCGCATCGGATGGCACGCATAGTTTTCGCCGTAGGCCAGCCTTGCGAGCTGCGCCACCGCGAATCGCGGCACGATCTCGCGGATGAAGACAACACCCCGCCTCTCCTTGTCTCCTTCGCGGCGCTTCACGTACAAGCGCAAATTCACTTCGTCGAAATTCGTGTGGAAAGGCAGCGGCGCCATTCCGAAAAGCTTCGTGCGCAGGAAGCGGAATCCCACGAGGCTGACGAAGACCTTTCCCCCGAAGGCGTGCAGCTCCGTCCCGCGCGGAACATATGGTGCAACAAGATTGGGATCAATCTCGTAGTTCAGCATCACCAGATCGCGCCACTCCGCGGACAGGAAGACGCGCTGTTTCGACGGATTGCCTGCACGATCCGCCAGCGCACTTGCGGTGGTTGTCATACGAAGTTGGGTGGCCGCTGCAGCCCTATGCCTCGCTGTAATTATAGAGTCAGTGAGGCCACGGGGATTGAGAACTTCAGGGGCTGAAGCCCGTGCCGAATTTGCCAGCCGATGTCGTGGCTGGAAGCCACGACGCACAAGGATTCTTGGTTGTTACACAGGCTCTCGTAGCCCGGCTTCGCCAGCCCTCCGCGGAACCGGTGACGACGCAGGCAATTCGCGACAATTTCCTGTTGTCGCGTGCAGCAAATCGCCAACTCTTTGCATCGCATTGGTTTGACCCGTATAGGTGCGTGTGCTACGGTAGTTTTGCCCGGCAAAATCTGTCTCGTGGGGAGGAAATTATTTCTGGCCTGGCGCTCGTCCTGCTTGCCAATCCGCTCACACTTTTAGAACAGACGAGCGGCTTGGCCCGCGTTGTCCTCGGCATTCTTCTGGTTCTTTCCGTTTTTTCCTGGGCTTTGATCCTGCAAAAGTGGGCGCAGTTGGGCGGCATGGACCGCAAGACCAACCGCTTTCTGCAAATGTTTCGCGCGGGCGGCGGCCTTCCGAATCCGAAAGCGCTGCGCGCGGGCTCGAGCGGCACGCCACTGGTGGCCGTCTACGATGCAGGATACGCCGAACTCTCATCCCAGTTGTCGGGTAGCAGTCCGCACGGCGGCCGGGTGAAAAACGCCAACGCCATCGGCGTTGACATGCGCGTGGCGGCGGGCGACGAGGTGCGGCGCCTCGAGCGCGGCATGTCCACGCTCGCGACGATCGCTTCCGTCTCGCCGTTCATCGGACTTTTCGGCACGGTGTGGGGCGTGATGGACGCCTTCACTGGCCTCGGCGACGCCGGCACGGCCAGCCTTCGCGCCGTCGCGCCGGGCATCTCCGAAGCTCTCATCACCACAGCCGCGGGCCTTGCCGCCGCGATCCCGGCGCTCATCGCTTACAACCACTACCTGCAGGGCATTCGCTCCGTCGCGTCGCGCATGGACAGTTTCGCGGCGGAGTTCGTGGCCAAGGTGGAAACCCTTTACACAACGCCCAATCCGCCGAGCGCCTAGATGCCACAAGTCCAACACGAAACCGGCACCTCGCTTTCCGAAATCAACATGGTGCCGTTCATCGACGTGGTCCTGGTGCTGCTGATCATTTTCATGATCACCGCGCCGATCCTGCAGTCGGGGATCGACGTGAACGTGCCGAAGACGAAGACGGTGAAGGAACTCACGCAGTTCCGCATGGTGATTACGATCGACCGCGGCCAGCGCGTCTACCTGAACGACAAGCCGGTGAACATCCACAACATCGGCCAGCAGGTGCTCGCGCAGTCGCACGACCCGAAAACGCAGGCCGTCTACCTGCGCTGCGACGAAACGGTGCCCTTCGGAAGCTGGGCGACCGTGGTCGATGCGCTCCGGCAGGCCGGCATTACAAACATCAGCGTGGTGACGCAACCGCTCGACGAGCGGTCTCAGACGCAATAATCGCGTGAAATCGCGGGAATGAAATGTCAACGATAGCGGCAACGCAGCCGGGGCAGACGCTCAAGCCGTACGTAATGGCGTCGGTCGGGCTGCACCTCGCGATTCTCGCTTACTGCGGCGTGGCGGGCTGGTGGGCGTTCACCCATCGCGGCGAAAATTGGGGCGGGCCGGGCGGCTCGATCAGCGTGGGCATCGTCGGCAGCGTTCCGGCGATTCCACTTCCCCGCCCCGATGTCGTAACGCCGAACCGCGTGGTCGATAATTCGAAGGGCCTCTTCAAGTCGGAGCCGCAGCCCGTGCCAAAGCCGCCTCCAGACGCGGTGCCGATCCAGAAATTTCAGATGAAAAAACCACCGAAGATTATTTCGCGGCCATCGAAGGTGCTCGAAAATCCCACGCCGCCGCCGCCGAATGCAATCCCGTATGGGGGGGGCGGCACGCCGACGATTCCGGTGACGTCCTTCGCGATGGGCGCCGGGACTACGCAGGCCGGCTTGGCTTTTAGCGGCGTGGGCGGCGGGGATTTCGGGTCGCGTTTCTCGTGGTACGTCGAGGCGGTGCAGCGGCGGATCAGCAGCAATTGGCTGCAGTCGACGGTCGATCCGAGCATTGCGTACGCGCCTCGGGTGGTCGTCACATTCACGATTCTGCGAGACGGCACCGTGACGAACGTCCAGATCACGCAGAAGAGTAACGACTATTCGGTGGACAGCTCCGCCGTGCGCGCGGTGAACGCTTCCAGCCCGCTCGACCGCCTGCCCGGCGGGTATTCAGGTTCGTCGGTCAATGTGGAGTTTTATTTTGATTATCATCGCTGATTCTTTAGGCAGCTCAATTAAAGGCATGGACGAATGAAACGAAAACTTCGATCCCTTTCGGTGTTTGTCGTCTTGATTGCATTCGCAGCTCTCTTCTCCGCACGTTCCGCGGCAGCGCAGGATTGGTTCAAGACTGGAACCGGCCTCGGTGTAACGAAAGCCCGCCTCGCGGTTCCCGACACGGTCGCCCGCTCGACATTCGGGCCGCCGCTTCCGAAGGTTTTCCACGACACGCTATGGGCCGATCTTGAATACTCCGGCGTCATCGACATGGTTAGCCCCAGCTTCTATCCGCTAACCGATCCCGGCCAGCCGAGCGACTTGAAGGCTCCGGATTGGGCCGCCGCTCCCGCCAATGCCTACATGGTGGCCTACGGCAACCTGAGTCTCGACAGCTCGGGAATGGCCTTCGCCGGCTATCTCTCGGACGTGCATAACCCGACGGCTCCGCTCGCGCTGCAGAAGATTTATCGAGGCGCGCCGACGGAAAACGACGCGCGCCGGATGGCGCACCAGTTTGCGGACGACATCATCGCTCTCCTCAGTGGCGGCCAGCCCGGCATCGCGCAGACGCAGATCGCGTTTGTGAGCGGACGCGGCGGCAACAAGGAAATCTGGGTGATGGACTACGACGGAGCGAACCAGCACCAGATTACGCATCTGAATTCGATCTCGCTCACGCCGCGGTGGTCTCCGGACGCCGGCCGCATCGCGTTCACGTGCTACGTCCCATTTCGCGGCGTCACTTCGGCGCAGATTTGCATCTATTCGATGGCTTCCAATCGGCTCATTTCGTTTCCGCGGTTTCGCGGGACGAATAGCTCGCCGGCATGGTCGCCCGACGGACAGCAGATCGCATTCATGTCGAGCATCAACGGCGATCCGGAGATCTACGTGGCGAACGCGGACGGAACGCACTTGCACCGCGTGACCTTCGGTGCGGGCGTGGCGACATCACCGACGTGGAATCCGAAGACCGGAAAGCAGATGGTGTTCGTGAGCGACCGCGCCGGCGACCCGGCGCTGTATCTCTCCGACGCGGACGGCTCGAACGCACAGAAGATCGACTTGCCCGACATGGGCTACGTGATCGACCCGTCGTGGTCACCAAATGGACAATTGCTCGCATTTAGCTGGCGACGGCCGAGCGGAAACTACGATATCTACGTAATGGACATCGTTTCTCATCAGCTTGTCGAGCTGACGAAAGACGAAGCCCGCAACGAGCGGCCCAGCTGGGCTCCCGACGGCCGCCATCTCGTGTTCGAATCGACGCGCACGGGCACGCGCCAGATTTGGTCGATGCTGGCCGATGGCAGCCAGCCGCGCCAGTTGACGTTTCAGGGGCAGAGTGAGTCGCCGAGTTGGTCGCAGCGATAGGCGCGTATCTCGTGGTTCGGTCGCGCTGATCGTCTGTCTTTTTTCAAGTTTCGGGCCGTCACGTTTGCGGTTCGAAGGTTGTCGCACTTAGTGCATGGTTCTTTTCGTGCGTACACAGGTCCCATCAGTACCAGTTCATTCTCGGCTCTCCTGCTAAGCCCTCGCGGGAAGCCGAAGGAGGCACTACATGCAACATCGTACTTTTCGAAGGTATGCAGTCCTGTTCAGCTTGTTTGCTTTTGCGGCCTTTATTTCGGGCTGCAAAAAGAACGTCGCGGCCACGCCGCCAGCGGCGGCTCCGGCTCCCACGCCGCAGCCGACGGTGACGCTCAACGCCTCGCCTGCCTCCGTCAGCCCGGGGCAGACGGTGACGCTGTCGTGGTCATCGACGAATGCCACGGACCTCGATATTGAGCCGGGCATTGGCAAGGTCGCGCCGCAAGGCTCGACTCCCGTCAATCCGACTCAAACGACTACTTACACCATCACGGCTACCGGGCCGGGTGGCAGCGCCACCGCGTCCGCGCAGGTGACTGTTGCCGCTGCTAACAACGAAGCGCCTGCTTCATCCGGGCCGCCGAACGTGAGCGAGCTCTTCGAGCAGAACGTCAAAGATGTGTTCTTCGATCTCGATAAAGCGGAGCTTCGCGGCGACTCCCGCGACGTTCTCACCAAGGATGCGGAATTCCTGCGTTCATATCCGGACGTGCACATTTCGATCGAGGGACATTGCGACGAGCGCGGCTCGACCGAATACAACCTCGCCCTGGGCCAGAGTCGCGCCCAGGCGGCCAAGAACTACCTCATCTCGCTCGGCATCTCCGCCGACCGGATGGAAACCGTCAGCTGGGGTAAAGAACGACCGTTCTGCACCGAACACAGCGAAGAATGCTGGCAGCAGAATCGCCGGGATCACTTCGTTCTGGCACACTAGGAGCAGGACAGACCCGATCGCGAGGGGCGGACCGGCGCCAAGCCAGGTCCGCCGTTCGCGAATTTCTCTGTTCAAGCGCGCCGTGGTTGTTTGCGGCGGCCGCGTTTTTCGTCAGGAGGGATTTCCTTTGCGCATACGATGGGTCGTGCTCGCGGTAGCAGCGATGTTTTTTGGAGCCCTTGGTGGAGCGATTCTTGCGCCTCAGCCGGCGGGCGCCGTGTCGCGGGATATGATCGAACTGCAGCAGACGGTGAACCAGCTGCTGCAGGGACAAACGGATTTGCGCAGCGCCGTCGACAGCAACAACGCCACGCTGCGAACGCTGATTCAGCAATCGCTCGATTCCGTGAGCAAGCTGAACAGCCAGATGGACGCGCTGCAGAAGGTTGTGCAGGACTCGACGGCGAACAACGGCTCGCGCCTCGACACCGTGACGCAGCAGACGCAGGGACTCTCCGACAACGTGCAGGACATCCAGTCGCGCGTGGGCAAGCTCTCGCAGCAGCTGACCGACATGCAGAATCTTTTGCAGAGCATCGACGCCAAAGTTTCCGGCGCGGCCCCGGCCGCTGGCACTCCCGGAGCTACGCAGGGCGCGCCTGACTCAAGTGCTCCCGGCGCGACGCCGCCTCCCGGCAGCCCTAACACGATGAATTCGGCCCCGAACGCGCCCAATTCCCCGGCGCCCGGCGGCGGAGGCAGCATGCCGCCCATCTCGGCGGACACGCTCTACCAGAACGCGCTGCGCGACTACACCAGCGGCAACTACACGCTTGCGCGCCAGGAATTCTCGGACTACATCAAATTTTTCCCGACGAACGACCTGGCGTCGAATTCTCAGTTCTATCTCGGCGAGATTGCGTATCAGCAGAACGATTTCAAGGGCGCGATTGCCGCGTATGAAGAAGTATTGATGGAATATCCGCACAGCTTCAAGCTGGCTGCTTCGCTGTTGAAGAAAGGCATGGCGGAACTCGAGCTGGGAGAAAAATCCGCCGCCATTCGCGATCTGCGCAGTGTCGTCAGCCGCTTCCCTGGCTCGG
>CAVUPI010000004.1:0-542376 GCA_963743335.1 uncultured Acidobacteriota bacterium | reverse complement strand
GGTCGGGGCGAGTGGATTTGAACCACCGGCCTCCTGGTCCCGAACCAGGCGCGCTAGCCAGGCTGCGCTACGCCCCGACGGAATACAACGGTGTTCAAATAGTGTACGTTGGATTTCCCGCCACGGCAACTTGCTCCCCGCCTTTTTCATCTTAATTTCTGTTGGCAGACCCTCTAACGCTAGTGCAAAATATTCGGGCAGCGCGGCGCACTCCGCCCGCTGATACGCCCTAGGAGGACGGATGCTGGATAACCGAAACACCTCAACATCAATCTGCGCCGCTTCAAGCTCCACCGGAAAAGCTTCGTTTGTTCGGGCACGCTCCGTCGCCATCACCTTCGGCATGACGATCGCCCTCGCAATCCTCGCGCTCGCCGCCAGCTCCCCGGCCAAGGCTGCCGAGGACGGCGCCGCTCTCTTTAAATCCAACTGCGTCGTCTGCCACGGCGCCGACGGCACCGGCACGCCGACCGGCAAGAGCCTCAAAGCGCCCGACCTCCACTCGGAGGCGGTCCAGAAACTCACCGACGCGCAGATCGCCGCGCAAATCGAGAACGGCAAGAACAACATGCCTCCGTTCAAGGGCGTTCTCAATGCCGATCAGATCAAGGCGCTCGTCGTCTACGTCCGCACCTTCAAAAAGTAAGCTCGTCGGGCGAACGCGATTCCGGCGCGGGCAGCAGCACCTTCGCCCGCGCCGTTTGCTTTGCAGCCCTCAAAGGTCTCCCGCGCAAGTCAGCAACTCACCCACTCCTTCTCTAAACTCTTCCTCCGGCGCCAACAAACTGATCACAAGATATCCTTGGTCCGCGAAATCGTAAAAGTGCCCTGGATGCACCAGCACCCCGCGCTCTTCGAGTAGCCGGATCGCGAGCTCTTCGTCCGATTGCACGGCCGGCACGCGCAACACGGCGTACCACCCACCCTCGACCTCCATCCGCGAGACGGATTTCTGTAGCGCAAGCCGCGCATCGAGCTCCGCCAGATTCGTCTCCACGCGCGCCTTGATCTGCCGCCGCATCGCATCGCGCTGCGCCAGCAGCGCAGGCAGCGCGCGCTGCAGCGGCGCATTCAGCGACAAATAGGTATCCGCAATCACCTCGAGCCGCGCCATCGACTCGCGTACCAGCCCCGCCGGCCCGCTCGCCGCGATCCATCCAAGCTTCATCTGCGGCAGCGCCGCGATCTTGCTCAGCCCGCTCAGCACAAACGTAAGTGCCGCGGCATTCGAAACGAACGTTCCGTGCCTCCGCCTCCGCTCGCCCGCCGCCTTCCGCTCGTAATCCAGAAACACTTCATCCACGATCAGCGCCAAATCGTGCTTCGCGCAAATCGCATTCAATTCCGCGGCTTCCGCGGCTCCGGTAAAATGCCCGGTTGGATTATTCGGATGCACCACTACGATCGCTCGCGTTCGCGCCCCGAGCGTCTCCCGCAGGCTGTGAAAATCGATCTGCCATCCATGGTCGTACACGAACTGAAAGGGCCGCAGCTTCACATCCTGAATCGTCGCGAGGAAGTCGAATAGCGGATAGCTGGGATGCGCGATCAGCACCTCGTCGCCCGGCTCGCACAGCAGTCGGAAAAGAAACGAATACGCCTCGCTCGTCCCGGTCGTAAGAATTAAGTTTTCGGGATCGACGCCGTTCGCGCCTTTCTCCCCGTAATACCGAGCCACGGCCGCCCGCGCCCCAAGCATGCCCTTCGGCTCGGGCTCGTACCGCAGCGACGCTGGATCGCGCAGCGCATCGAGAATCGCGGTTCCGTCGTACCGAAATTCACAGGTTGTTGGATTTGACGCGGTGAGATCGAGAATTCGCTTGCCCGCCTCGCGATGGCGTTGCAGCGCGTGCGTGTACGCGTTCTCTTCGAGATTCCAGTTCGTGCGTTGCGAAAACATGGCGTGAACTAAACGGGAGCGGACGCGGGGCGGGCCACCATCATCGCGATCACTGAATGCGCTCGTGGGCGTACCCGGCCGCCTCGAGCGCCGCCGAAAGCTCGGCCACATGTTCGGGCCCGCGCGTTTCCATCGTGATGTCGATCACGGTGTCGCCCAGCAGCACTCCGTAATACGCGCGATTGTGCTGCGTTTCGACGATATTGGCTTTCTGTTCGGCGATCACGCCGGACAGTCGATAGAGCGCGCCCGGATGATCCGGCAGATGGATTCGCAGCCGAACCAACCGCCCATCCTTCACCAGCCCGCGCTCGATGATGCGCGAGAGCACCGACACATCGATGTTGCCGCCGCCCACGAACACGCCGACCTTCTTCCCGCGCACGGGAAGCTTGTCCTGCAGCACGGCCGCCGTCGCCACGGCCCCCGCGCCCTCCGCCAGCGTCTTCTCTTTTTCGAGCAGCAGCAGAATAGCGTTGGCAATCTCTTCTTCGTCGACGGTCACAATGTCGTCCACGTATTTCTTCACCAGGGGATACGTCACCGATCCCGCGCAGCGCACCGCGATGCCGTCCGCGATCGTCACTTTCGGCGGCAGCGTCACGGGGCCGCCATGCTCAAGCGCCGCCTTCATCGAAGGCAGCTTCGACGTCTGCACGCCGATAATCCGAATCTTCGGGTTGATCGCCTTCGCCGCGCACGACACGCCGCCGATCAGCCCGCCGCCGCCCACCGGAATCACCAGGATCTCGACATCCGGCTCCTGCTCCAGCATTTCGATGCCGAGCGTGCCCTGTCCCGAAATCACCGCCTCATCGTCGAAAGGATGAATGAACGTAAGCCGGCCTTCCGCGCACCGACGCAGCGCTTCCTGGCACGTCTCGTCGTAATTCGCACCCGCGAGGATCACCTCGCCGCCAAACTCGCGCGTCGCCGTCACTTTCACGATCGGTGTCGTCAGCGGCATGCAGATCTGCGCCGCGATCCCGCGCTTCGTCGCGTGGTACGCCACCGCCTGCGCGTGGTTTCCCGCCGACGCCGCGATCACGCCGCGCCGCTTCTCGTCGTCCGTCAGCAACAAAATTTTGTTCAGCGCCCCGCGCTCCTTGTAGGAGCCGGTCATTTGCAGGTTTTCGAGCTTGAGGTAGATTGAGTTGCCGGTCAGCTTCGAGAAAGTCTCCGAGCGCATGAACGGCGATAGAAACACCGAATCGCCGATGCGATCGCGCGCCGCCCTGATTGTCTCGAGAGTGACCATGCCATGGTGCGCCGAATTCGCCCGACGCAATCTCCAATTGTATACGCGCCGCCCCTCGCTCCGCCCAGAAAATACCGCGATGTCGCCAAAGCGAGGGTGGAAGCGTGGGCCTTTTTACCCTGAGGAACGAAGGGCATGCCCACGAAAAGCGATGCAAGTTAAGCGGGCCTTTTCTTCAGGAGGCGGAGCTTTCAGCTCCGGCGCTCGAGCGAACAACAGACGGGCTGAAGGCCCTTGCGGTACAACGATGTGGGAGCCGAGACACCCGTGGAGTGCGGGAGCTTGCTCCCGCCGTTTGCCGCTCGGGCTTGCCCGAGAGTGCTCCCCGCAGTGGCTACATGCGTGCCTGCGGGAAGTGCAACTCGAGATTCCGGGAGCCTGCCGCTCAGGCCGTTGGGCGCCCAGGGCTTCGCCCCGTCGCGGTTACACCGGCTGCGCGCCGCCGCCTTTGTTCTTGGTCGCGCGATGCAGGATGTACAATCCGCCGCCGAGCAGCAGAATGGTGAGCGCGCCCGCAATCTGGAGCACCCGCCCGATCGTGGCCTCGTATCTCCCGGTGTCCGGATTGTACGTGCAGCAGTACAGCAACACGGCATCCACCACCGACCCGATCTTATCCTTCGACGATTGCACCAGCGCCAGCCGCAAAAATTGCGGATCAAACGTCACGCCGTAAAAATATTGCGCCACTTTTCCCGCGGGCGTAATCACGACGATCCCGGCCGTATGCACGTATTGCCCGGTGCGCGGATCGTAGGCGTAGTGAAACCCGACCGAATCCGTAAGCCTCTTGATCTGGTCCGTCTGCCCGGTGAGGAAATGCCAAGAGCTGGCGGCGTCCGGATGGCCATACACCTGGACGTATTTCGCCTGCTCGGTCTTCGAATCCGCGGGAGTGTCGCGAGGATCAAAGCTCACGGTCAACGCGTCGAACTGATCGCCGAGATCGAAGCTCAGCTGCTTGAACGCCTTCGCCGCCCCGTCCATCACCAGCGTGCACAGCATGGGGCACCGGTAGTAAGCCAGAATTAAGACGACAGGTTTCTTGCCGAAATACGATCCCAACTGAACCGTCTTGCCATTTTCATCCTGAAACGTCGCATCCAGAGGAATCTGCGAGCCAAGCTGCTGCTCGAAATTGATCCCTTTCAAAATCGGTGGCAGCGCGGTCGATTTCGACGAATACGGCGGAATCTCCGGCGCATCGACCCCTCCGAGCGTCTGCGCCATCAACGTCGCGGGCGCACACACGCACGCAGCAATCAAGCCCAGCACCACCGAGACAAATAAGGACGGCCTTCCACAGCGTGGACGAACCAACACAGGGATGATTTTCATAACCGATCAGTCTAACAAAGAACGCGCACGCCCAGCGCAACCGATTTCAAAATCGCCGAGGGCCCGAGATAGCCCGCGCCTTCGCCTTTGATTTTCCGCCTTTGACCTTCCGCGTGCTCCATCCTCGGTTTATGAGGGTGGGCTCCGTTCTTCAGGAGGTGGGACCTTCAGATCCCACATAAAGACCGCGCGAAGCCTGCCTGTCGGCAGACAGGCGCGTTCCTTTGCGCAGACTCATCCGCAGCATGTAGTGTCTTTCACAGCTGCGGCCCGTGCTGGCGCACGTCATTCATCCACGCCTATTCAACTCGCAGATTCTGTCGTACCGCGATCACACCGGACGAAACGGCTTCCGCAACCCAGCCTGCTCGAGCAGCGGCAGCACTTCCTTGTTAAACCGCCGCACGCCATCAATGTAATCCGGCCAAGTCATGATCACGCCATCGATCCCCACGGCGGAAATCGCCGCCAATTCCTTCGCGATGCTCTCCGGCGTCCCGATCAGCGGATGCCCGGCGCCCACCGACATTCGCCTCCGCATGAACGCCAGCCGCTCCGACCCGGCCGGAATATTGTTTTCCTTGCTGATGGTTGCCATGATGCTGTCCATCACTTCGTTGTCGAGATATTCCTCCGCGTAGCGGTGCAAATAATCCTCGGCGGCCTTCTGCGTCTCCCGCTGCACGATGGACACGTTGGTCCACAGCTGAATCTCGCGCCCGAATTCCTCGCGCGCCATCTTCTTGTACGCTTCCACCTGCGGCCGCCAGTCTTCCGGCTTGTCGCCATGCGGGCTGATCAATCCGATTTGCGAATGCTTTGCCGAAAAACGCATCCCCACCGGCGAAAGCGCCGCGTTCATGATCGGAATGCCGCCCTTCTGCAGCGGCTGCGGCCGCGAAATCGCCTTCTTCATATGGAAATTCTTGGAGTCGTAATCGAACTCCACCGGATCCATCCAGAGCTTGCGAAGAATCTGCAGCCACTCTTCCAGATAGACGTATCGCTCGTCGTGCTCCACCAGCTCGATGCCGAACATTTCGAATTCGCGCCGGTTCCACCCGCCCACCACGTTCAGCGCAAAGCGCCCGCCCGAAATCGCGTCAATTGTCGACGACATTCGTGCGACCAGCATGGGATGCATCGTAGGCGCATGCGACGTCGCGAACACCGCCGTGTACCGCGTCGCCTGCGCCATCGCCGCGGCCCACGCAAAGACGTCGAGCACGTTGTTCGTCTGATGTTCCGGTCTGCCGTCGAGATAGCCCTTCCAGCGCGCGATCGGGACCACAGCTTCGAGCCCAGCCTCGTCTGCGAGCCGCGCTGCGGTCAACGTGTTCGCCCAGGTGGGCTGCAGCAGTTCGGGAACGAACGTCATGTTCGCAACCGTGTTCGTGCAAAATGTTCCGAGCTTCAGTTTGTTGTCGTTGAATAGCGGATTGTTCGGATGGTTTGCGTTGGGCATTTTGCCGGATGTCCTGAATTGCGAAATTAGGTTCCTATAACACGCGCTTCGACCTGCACGAATTCTCCCATGCCAGGAAACGCGCCTCAAGTTAAGGTTTTAAGTGTAGCGCCGCGGCCTTCAGCGCGGCATCTTGCTATTCCCGCGCGACAAAGGGCAAAAAGCTATCAACTTCCGCCCTTTAAGCCCCCGCTGGGGGCATCATGGATGCCCCCAGCGGAGCAGAAAAGCAGCGGCAGAAACGGACACGACCGCCCCCGCGTGATTGTACTGCGATGGGAGCCAGCGCTCGACTAGTTGCCGGGTTTCGGCGCAGCCGGTACGGGGATCGTCGCGGCGTCCCAGTGCTCGTCGGCTTTGCCGTCCTTGATCCGCCACATGTCGAACCAGGACGTCGTATACGTTTTCCCCGCCTCGCGCGGATCGGGCAGCGTGCGCGCCGTGACGACGATCACGAGATCGCCTTCCGCGACCACCGCGACGATTGGCGTCTTCATGTGCTCGGGAATCGGTGAGGGCTTGCGGAACGACTCGAAGAATTTCACTACGCCGGCGAGCCCCGATTTCACCTGCGGATTGTGCTGGATGTAACGATCGGTGAGATATTTGCCGGCCTCATCCCAGTGATTCGCTTCGAGCAGATCGCGCTCGATGTGCAGCGCCACTTGCTTGTTGGCGTTCAGCTGCGGATTCGGGTCGGTGAAAAGGGATTCGGGGTCCGCCGCGGGCACGACGGGCTCTTGCGCCCGCACCGTCACGCATGCGAACAAAAGGACGAGTGAAACGAGAGAAATCAGTCGCGTTTTCATGCGGAGTAAGTAACAGCATCGCAGAGGCTCTGTCAAGCGAGGCAAGTGGCACAGACAATCCTGTCTGTGCAGGCCAGTGGCGAGCGCGTGTCCACCGCACAGAGCTTACTCGAACCTGATGAGAACGATCTCGGGATTGGTGCCGAGCCGCATCGGCGGGCCCCACGTCCCCGCGCCGCACGACGTGTACACCAGCAGATCGCCGAGCCGCTGCAAGCCGTAGACGAATGGCCCGTAAATCCGCGACGTAATCCACGTGAACGGAAAGAACTGGCCGCCGTGCGTGTGCCCCGAAAGCTGCAGGCTGATTTTCTCCTCGGCCGCGACGGGCAGATGATGCGGCGCGTGGGTCAGCAGGATACTTGCGACTTCCGGATCGAGATGAGCTTGGCGCAAGATGCCGCGAAAATGCTCGGGCTGCACCGAATCGTGATGATGCACGCCGACCAGTTGCAAGCCATCGACAAGGACTTTTTCGTTGTTGAGCACGCGAACGCCGGAATGCTGCACGGCGCTGAGATACTTCGAATAGTCGCCAAACTCCTCGTGGTTCCCTGCGATAAAATAGGTGCCGAAAGGCGCCGCGATCTGATGCCACGGCGCGGCCAGCTTCGGCGCGTTCACGGCGGTGCCGTCGTACATATCGCCCGCGATCAGGACGATATCCGGCGCGAGCTGCGAAAGCATCCCGACGATGCGCTGCGCGAAGCGACGCCCGCGAACGTGGCCCAGATGCGTATCGGTGACGAGCGCCGCGACGCGCCCGATCCACGACGCGGGGAGATTCGGCAGCTTCACGGAAACTCGCGTCACGCGCGTGCGCAGCGAGTTCACGATGCCGTAGAGCCCGGCGAGAATCGCGGCGCCAAAAAGCACCAGCACGATATAAGGCTGCGACCAGCCGAGGTGCAAGAGCCGCGCGATGCCGTACACGATCCACGACGCGCATGCCGCCAGAACGAAAAAGCTGAAGAATCCGAGCCACACCGCGGCGGCCGTGTAGTAGACGCGCACAAGAAACTGAGAGAATTTGCGCGCGAGCAACGAAGCGGTGAGAAACGTGATCGACAGCACCGCGACGACGATCGCGAGCCACGAAATCCCCGGAGGATCAGGCGCTTGCCGGAAAGACGTCCAGGTCTGGTACACGAACCAGTGTAGGCCGAACAAGATCGACTGCACGACCACTAGAAACGTAATAATGCGTTTTCGCATTTCAAGAGGGGCCTACACGTCTTTAGATGACGAAACGGGCCTGGACGACTCCGAAGACTGGCTTGTATGGCGGAGCTAGAACTGCTGTTTCTGCGGGTGATAGTCGAAATAGGTCTCGTCGTCGGCGCTGCTCTTGCCGAAGACGAAAAAGATTTTGGCATGCGATCGCATCGAGAAATGCTTCGGCAGCCAGACGTCTTTCGCGACGGGCGTTTTTTCCAGTTCAAAGCGCGTGCCGGGTTCGACGCGCGCGACGAAGCCGTCGATCGAGACCGGGTGGATCACTTCGGCCTCGACCTTCACCCACTGAAATGTCGCCGTGTCGATCCAGAGCTTCCCCTTCATCCCGGTCAGCACCTGAGTCTGCTTGCTGTCGGGCTGGTATCCGGGACGAGGCCTCGCATCGAGAACGTAGACGTGGTGGCCGTCGAGCCTTCCTTCGCCGCTTAATTTGAAATCGAATGCTTTCGTCAAATCTTCCACCAGCGCGTGATTGCGCTTTCTTTGCTCTTCGTATTTGGCGATGCGCTGCGCCCGGTCTTGCGGCGATTCGGCCTTCCGCTTCGCGATCTCGTCCTGCATCTTTTGTTTTTCGTTGGCTTGCTGTTCGGGCGAGAGGGGTTTTCCGTGGACCGCGATCAATAATTGATACGGCGATCCGTCGATCATCAGGTCTTCGTAGGTCTTGCTTCCGTCGCCGGTACGATCCCGTTCCTTGCAGTCGTACTGTGGACCCATCTCCCAGTCGTGCTTGATCGCTTCGACGGAGCGGGAAATGATCTCGGGCGCGGCGAGGCGCGGGGCGCTCTCTCGCTTCATCGCAGAACAAAGCAATATCGCGATGCCGAGTCCTACGATCCACACGCATCCTTTTCTATTGGTCATATCCGTGGCCGCGCGAGCCGGACACGAGGCTCCCGCCATTTCAAGCGTGTGGCACGGGACGCGCCGCCGCAATACGGGGAATCCCTTAAAAGTCGCGGCATTTTGGGGATGGTCAGGAGAGCGAAATCGGACTGAGTTCGAAGCCGGCCTGCCGCAACGTTTGCGCTATCGCCGCGGCAATTGCCGGTGCGCCCGGAGTGTCGCCGTGAACGCAGATCGTCTGCGCATTTACCGCGATTTCCGCGCCGCCCGACGCAACGACCGTGGCGTGTTCCGCGATGCGCAGCGCCTGCTGTCCGGCTTCGATGGGGTCGCGCAGCAGCGCATCGCCGAATTTGCGCGAGCGCAACGTGCCGTCGGCTTCGTAGCGGCGGTCGGCAAACGCCTCGGCCGCGGCGCGGAATCCGGCGTCGCGAAACACCTCGAGCATCAACGATCCCGCGAGGCCGACGAGCGCGACGTCGCGGCTCCAGCGTCGGACGCCATCCGCAATCGCGCGAGCCACCAGCCGGTCTACCGCAGCTTGATTGTAAAGGGCTCCATGCGGTTTCACGTGCGTCACGCGAGCGCCGCACGCCGCGGCAATGTCCGCGAGCGCTTTCACCTGTTCGAATACGGAGTCGGCAACTTCTCGCGGCGGGAGATCGAGCGCGAGCCGGCCGAAATTCGCGCGGTCGGGATACCCGGGATGCGCGCCGATGGCGAGCTTCCAGCGCAGCGCCTGCTCAATCGTCGCTTCCATGGTCGACGCGTCGCCGGCATGCCCGCCGCACGCGATGTTGACCGACGTGAGCGAAGGCATCAGCGATTCCTGCGTGCCGTCGGCGATCGCCTCCGGCATCTCGCCCATGTCGCAGTTCAGATCGATGCGCTTCATCCCGTGCCTCGTTCGCTGAAGAATTCGCCGGTCGCCAGCGCCTTCTCTTGCTCGATGAGCAAGGAGCGCGCCGCTTCGAGCGTAACCTCTTCGAATCGAATTTCATCGCGCGGCCGCAGCTGTCCCACGCGGTGAATGTCGGCGGAAATCACGTTGCCGATTTTTGGATAGCCGCCGGTGGTCTGCTGATCGACAAACAAAATGATCGGCGCGCCTCCCGGCGGCACCTGAATCGCGCCGAGCGAGACGCCTTCCGTAATCATCTGCTTGCCGGGAAGTTGCTCCACAGCGGGCCCCTCCAGCCGAAGTCCCATGCGATTTGATTGCTCGCCGACGCGATAGGGGGCTTCTCCGAACGCGCGCAGCGACGCGGCAGGAAACCAATCGGCCTGCGGCCCGGCGGTAAAGCGCAGCACACTGCGCAGCGACAGACGCTCCAAAGCGCGGGGAGCGATCGCCCTCCTGCGAAAGGCATTCGCGCCAGGCCCGGCGCGCAGCACATCTCCCTTGCGCAGCGGCCTGCCTTCGAAGCCGCCGAGGCCGGTCAATGTCTGCGTCGATGCACTGCCTAGAAACGGAGGAACGGAAATTCCACCGTGCACGCACAAATAGCAGCGCGCCCCCGAGCGCGTGGGACCCAAGCGGAGCGTCTGGCCCGGCTGAATCTCGATCGACGTCCACATTTCCACGGCGGCGGTATCGAGCGTCGCGCCGAAGTCCGAGCCGGTCAGCGCCACGACGCCTCCTTCGGGGAAAAGGAATGTTCCGCCGGTCAACGTCATTTCCAGCGCCGCAGCACTCTCCGGATTCGCGACGAGAAGATTTCCCATGCGAAGCGCAAGCGGATCAGCAGCGCCACACGGCGAAACGCCCATGGGACCGAACCCGTCGCGTCCCAAGTCTTGCACCGTAGTGAGCAAGCCCGGCGCCTGCACCTGAATGGTCCGCGCGTGAATGCCGTTCATCGCTCCTCCAGCGCAGCGAACCGCTCGGCGGAAATCGGCGTGAAGCGCACGCGGTCGCCGATCGAGAGAAAGCTCATGTTCGCGCGATCGGGACGAAACATCGCGACCGGCGTGCGCCCGATCAATCGCCAACCGCCGGGCGTGGTGAACGGATAGACGCCGGTTTGATTGCCCGCGACGCCCACGCTGCCTAAAGGGACGCTCTGGCGTGGTGTCGCCAAGCGAGGCGTGGCCAGTGCTGCGGGCAGTTCGCCGAGATAAGCGAAGCCGGGCACAAAACCAAGGAAGTACACGAGGTAAGTGACCGACGCGTGCAGCTCGATCACCTGGGCGGGCGTCGTGCTATGCAGGACGGCGACTTCGTTCAGGTCCGGTCCAAACTGGCCGCCGTAGCATGTGGGAATCTCCAGCTCGCGCGGTTCGGGCAGGGAAGCGTCCTCGACGCGTTCGATGTAGCCGCGCAGAATGCCCTCGAGTTCACCGTGGGTCATTTTCAGCGCGTCGAATGTGACGAGAAGCGAGCAATACGCGGGACGCAGATTGCAGACACCCGCCACGGGCTCCGATTCGAGCAGCAAGAGCAGTCTGCGCACGCGCTCATGCGCCTCAAGCGAGATTTTCTCTCCAAGGTAGATCAGGAGCGATTGATCGCTCGCGGGCTGGAATCGCACGGCGTCAGTCTTCGTCGCGGGCATTTCGCGCAAAGTATATAGCAGGCCACATTCAATACGGGATTGCCGCGCACCCGCCGCGCAGGAACATTGCCTCGCGGGCTTCCCCTTCACGCGGACATGCGCCCAGCGGCTCTACCCCTACAAGGACTGCTGTATTGCAAACGGCGCCGCACATTTGTACGCTAGCGAACAGTTCCGCGAGAGGTGCTTTCCAGCGTTTTTCGGCTGTCACCCCCCGCCAGGCGAAAGGGGTGCGGCCGATGCAGGTGTCCATATTGGTTGTCGACGACAACAATTCCATTCGCAAAGCTTTGCGGCTCTATTTCAACTCGTGCTCCGATTGTTGCGTCTGCGGAGAATCGGCGGACGGTGTGGAAGCAATCGAGGCTACCCGGAGACTCAAGCCCGACCTGGTGGTGCTCGATCTCGTGATGCCGAAATTAAACGGATTGGAAACCGCCAAAGCCATCCGGTCTATTTCTCCGGATCTGCCTGTCATTATGTTTACGTCCCATATATCCAGCGCTCTGGAAAAGCAGGCCCATGCCGCGGGCATCCGGGTTGTTCTATCGAAGACCGACGGACTCGATCTCCTGCTGAAGGAAATTCGAAAATTATCGGCGCGCAACAGAAACGGGAACGGCAACGCAAGAGAAGCGCACGGCGGAATCTAAGGGGCTTTTCCGATCCACCACAAAACTTTCGCCAGTATCTTCCAGCCATTTTTGCCCTGCAAGGCGACCGACTCGTACTTGGGATTGTCGGACTGAAGAACTTCCGTGTGGTCGTAGCGCCGTAGGCGCGAGACAGTCAGCCCCTTTTCTTTGTGCCACGCGATCACGATCTTGCCGTTCAGCTTTCCGCGATCGTTTTGCGAGGCGTCGACCGCGACGATGTAGCCGTCGTAGATCAACGGATTCATCGAGTCGCCGCGCACGCGCAGGCAGCTGGTGGTGGATGGATGCGGGCACCAATCCCTCGGCGCGGCGATTACGCCTTCCGCAGGAGCGCCATGCAGGACCGACGTGGTGTCGCCCTTTTCTCCGTAGGATGCGGCCACGACCTTGAGCAACGGAATGGCGACCAGCTCGTGTTTCCCTTTGGCCAATTTCCGGGCGCCGCTTCCCGCATTTACGATCTCAAATTGGGGCAGGGCCGTTCTTCGCAAACGGCCGCGCAGGCTGGGTATCACGCGCATCAGATCTTCGGCGCGCAGCCCGGCGCGCGCCCAAAAGTACCAACAGTCGGGATCTCCCGCTAGATTTCCGAGTTCGATGTAGGCGCGCGCCGGCGGTTCTTGCACGCCGCACTCCCAGCGCGAGACGCCCATGGCGGAGACGCCGAGTTTCTGGCCGAATTCCGTCTGGCTCAAGTCCAGGCTCGAGCGCAAATCGGAAATCGGGGTGGCCCACTGCGGCCTGCTTCCCCGGCGCACCGCGTTTCTTTTGTTCTTCATCCCGCGCATCCCAAAGCAGTGTACGCTCCCGTACACAAAAGTCAAACCCGAGCCCCACTGGACCACTTACCATCTACGGATAGTGTACATTGGTAATCTGGTGTATCATCACGGCGTCTCGTTAGCAACTGCTCGCCGCTCCCTGACGCTCTTGCCAAATCAAACATACGCGACTGCGAGGAACGAAATGGCACGAGCGAAGCCTGTCAACCGAAGCGGCGAAACGATTCGCAACTCGCTGCTACTGGATTTATCTTCCGACGAACGCAGTGCCGTGCTCGCAAGAATGGAGATCGTCGAGCTTCCCGTGCGGACGATTTTGAGCGAGGCGGGGGAGCCGATCGAATTCGCCTACTTCATCAACGGCGGATGCGCTTCGATTCTGAACGTGATGTCGGACGGCAAATGCGTGGAAGTGGGTCTTGTGGGTAAAGAAGGTTTCGTCGGCTCGCCGTTGCTGGCCGGGTTCCGCACCAGTCCCACGCGCGTGATCATACAGGTGGCAGGCTCGGGCTTCCGCATCGGCGCGGACGACCTCCATACCGCACTGGACGAGTTTCCCCGCCTGCTCGCCAGTTTGGAACGCTACACGCAGGAACTCAACATCCAGGCGATGCAGACCGCGGCGTGCAATCGCCTCCACGAGGTGGAACATCGCCTGGCGCGATGGCTCCTGATGACTCAGGATCGCGCAGGCGATTCGTTCGAGCTGACCCAGGAATTCGTCGCTCACATGCTGGGCACGCGCCGCGCGACCGTCACGATCACCGCCGGGCTGCTGCAAAAGGCCGGTGTGATCACTTACAAGCGCGGGCGAGTGCAAATCAAGAATAGAGCCGGCCTCGAACTTGAGGCGTGCGAATGCTACTCGGCGATCCAGCGGCACATCGCGGCGTGGCGCAAGGACCGTCGCGACAGCGAGCCGGAGTGAAAGCACCCGCAGCGCGGGCCCTCGACGCCTGAACCAATCGAGTTCCTCGCGAAGCTCGCAACCCGCTTGACGGCAATTGGAAGAATCGGTAAGCGGGACCGGTCATACCAGTCCATCGTCGAGAGCAAGCTAGATGGATTCCACGTACGAAATCTTCCGGGACGATCCTCGGGGGCTGTTCTGAAAATTTACACAGCCTCGGCCCGTGTATGTAGGCCTTGATCTCGTTGCCGAGCCGGCCGCTCGCGGTGAACCGACCTGCAACGAAACGTTCGTCGCGCCCAGGGGCACGGAGGGCGAAACGATTTCCGTTGCACGTGGGGGCGGTTAGGTATAAGTTCCTATTCTCGGGAGGCAGAAGCGGAGACTTCGGATGCGCTGTGTTCCGGAGCTGGAGGTACTGGCGTGCTGTCGATGCTTAAGCGTGTTTGGCGCCAACAATCCGGTGAAGATACTATTGAGTACGCCCTTCTCGTCGCGCTGATCGCCATTGCCTTGGTTGCTGCGACTTACACCTACCAATCAGCGATTTCGAATGAGTATCACCGAGTGGCGAGCGCCGTCGGCTCTGGCTCATCAGGTGCCGGCCAAGCTGGCGCGGGCAGTAGCGGCGGTCAGGGCAGCGGCGGCCAAGGTAGCGGTGGTCAAGGCGGCCAAGGTACTGGCGGCCAGGGCAGCGCCGGTCAAGGTGGCGGTGGTCAGGGCAGTGGCGGCCAAGGCAGTAGCGGTGGTGGCGGCGTGGGCAGTTCTCAACCAAATCCAGTCCCGTTAGGGTCTGGGGGGAGCGGGAGCAACTAGCGAACCCTCGGCTGGGTTTCCCAAGGCCGTTTTCGTGCAGCAACCCTCAAACTTTTCCCTCTCCAATGTTGACGCGCAAGGGAATCCGCCGTGCTTGGAAACGTGCCAGTTAATTCTTCGATCTGGGCGGGATCCTACCGAGGCAAATGGAATTCAATCTTAGCGTCTTGCTCGGTCTCTACAGGCTCGCCGTTAAGTAGTGCAGGCAGATACCGCCAGTTTTGCGCAGCGGCCATCGCAGCGGGCGCCAAGAGTGGCGATCCGCTCAGCAGAGTAACACTCCGAACGTTACCGTCTGCGTCGATAACCAAGTGAAGTTCCACGATTCCCTCAATGCGTTGCTGTTCTGCCAAAGGTGGATAATCGGGATCGAAGCGATAAGTCAGGTGGGCTGGATTGAAACGGTCCGAAGGTCCTAGAATTCTCCCCGCGACGGTGATAGGAGCGGGAACCACGGGAGCGGGTTTGTCGGCGAGAGCCGGCACAGATCTGCTTGGCTCCGGCTGGCTAACTCTGACGGGTTGATCCGCTGGGACGGACGCCGACCCCTCGCTTAACGACGGAGCCGCAGGAATCTGCGGTTGGGGTGCTGGAGCCCGACTCTGAGGCACTAAGTTGCTTTTGCTTTCGGCTTTTTCGATGCGCACCTTGTGAGCACTTGCGAAAGCGGATCCGTTCTTGCTGTTGGGCACGGCGTTGGGAAATCCTCGGTGTGCGACGGTTTGCTCTGCGACGTTCGGTACCTTCGAAGCTTGCGTGATCGGCGAGCGCGTACCCGAAAATCCGGCCCACTTTCCGATTGCAAAGCTAATGACGGGGAGCAAGATGAAGAGGCTTGCAAGCCCCGCCCACTTCCATACAAGCCCGCCACGACTTGGCGGACGAACGAGTTCAGCGCGCACCTCGCCCGCGGCTGCCACAGTCCCACCGGAATCAGCGCCGGAACCGTCGACGGGAGCGCCAGGCACTGGGGTTGATAGCGATGGAGCGTTTATTGCTTTCGGCACAGCCGACGATACTGGCACTGGCCAGTGGATGAGATCTGCATTATCGGTGTTACGTTCTTTTGGTTTGGCCAACGCAGATTTTCCGGGAAATGGTGGGGGTTGCTCGTTCGGCGCAATCTGCTGCGCGTCATCGCGCGCAGCTTCACTGAAAGGATCGACATCGTTGGAGGGAGTGATGCCGAGTCCGCTACTGTGCGATGGAGTCCTTGCAGGAGTCCGGAACCCCGTTATGGACTCGCGCACAGGCTCATTGTCACGAAGCGCATCGGCTCCGTTGTCCTCGCCCAAACGGCTTGCGATTTCCCGCTCTGCCGACTCGAACTCGGCCAACAAGCTGCGCCATTTGTCGTCTCGAGGGCGCGAAGCGACGTATTCCTTGCCTCCGAGCGGCTCTGCGATCTCCGACACCGACGGTAACACCTCGGAGGATGGAGTCTGCGAGCGTATCCATTCGCGGATGCGGGCACGTCCCTCGGAAGGCATAGCGACAAAGCGCAGTCCTACTTGTCGATTCGACTTACCAGCCCAAGCAATTTGGGCCCCGGTCTCAATCCGTGTTTGGGAGTCCGGAAGTTGAATCCGAAGTATGACGTCTCCCTGGCTGATCAGAGGACCAACGGCGTGAACTCCCGCCCCTTCTTCGCTCAAATCGATGACGATCCCACCGTTGCTCTCCCCGATATCCAGATACACAACAGCGCTTAACTTCTGTCGCTGGTGTCGCCGACGCTCGAGTGACCCCGATGAGCCGTCAACGTAAACTGGTGGTCTCTCGGACATTGCTCCCACCTTCTAGAAATGATGGAACTGCTTTCGCCAAAGATCCAAGTTGACCTGTGCCCACAGATCTCCAAGCAGCCCTTCGCTTTGAATTGCCCTTCGTTTCAATTGCGCCGTTTCTCCAAGAACCCTGCATTTGGGTCTTCTGCGACGGCCATCGGACCACTTTCTCGCTTTCTCGGCTTGTCAGGAGTTCTACACATTGCAAGATATCGGAGGATGTTGCACAAAACCGGCTCTGGCGGGGCGAGCGAAATTGGCTAGACCAAGGAATTTGCGAGCTGCTTTCATCCCCACAAAATCCGATCAGCTAATTGAACTACATCGGCCAAAGCAACCCCCGAGGCCGACACCAACCAGCGTCACTCACAGCACTTGAGTTGCCAGTTTTTGGCCTTTTGCCAGGTATTGATTCGCTAGTCAGGCGGAGCCACAGACGGCCCATCCGTCGCCCCGCCAGCGGCTACGGTGTCCGACACCTCCGTGATGGCACATGATTTGCTGGCCAACGTGACCCCGAACGAGGCCTCCGCAGATTTCTAGCCTCCCCGCTCCGGATCAGGAACCGCGGGAGAGGGGTGGTGAAAAATGGAGACTATTGTAGCCGAGGCACCCCAAGCAATTGGTGACACCGGGATCAGCAGGCCTCTGCTTGAGGAACTGGCACTCAAGGTTCTTTTTCTGCACGGGGAGATGTCGTTGGCCGATCTTGCGGCTCGTGTGTGCCTGAGCTTGCCAGTCGTTGACGAGCTTTTTCAGTCTTTTCGGCGAGAACAGTTGTGTGAAGTCAAAGGGATGGTTCGAGGAACGCACTTTATTAGCGCCAGCGCCGCCGGGAAAGAACGTGCGGCAGCCAGCTTTGCGTTCGATCACTACGCGGGAGCAGCGCCGGTCTCTCTAGGGGACTACACCGCGCGCGTGCGCGCGAGAAGCTTGCAGGCGGCCACGGTTGGGCCTGAAGATCTCGAGCGCGCACTTGAGAAGATGGTTCTGGAAGATGACCTATTCAGGCGGCTGGGCACCGCGATAGTCTCTGGAAAGTCGGTCTTTCTATACGGTCCTGCGGGCACGGGCAAAACCACCCTAGCCTGTAGCATACCGGCGATATATGAGGATTTCGTTCTAATTCCACACGCCCTCGAGGTCGGTGGTCAAATCATTGCCGTATTCGACCCAGGTGTTCATCAGATTGTGCGGGGGCCAATCCCTGACGACTGGGACCGGCGGTGGGTGTTGTGCCGCCGTCCGCGCGTCATGGCCGGTGGTGAGCTCTCAAGCGAGATGTTGGACTTGCAGTTCCACACCAACGGCCGCTTTCTTACTGCACCCCTTCAACTGAAAGCAAACAATGGTGTTCTCGTGCTCGACGATTTTGGACGCCAACGTATGCGCCCCGAAGAATTGTTGAATCGATGGATGACCCCGCTCGATCGTCGCGTGGATTTTCTCACGCTTCCCGGCGGCAAGAAATTCGAGGTTCCCTTCGACGTGCTCGTCGTGTTTTCGACCAATATTGATCCGCGGACCCTGGCCGACGAGGCCTTCCTGCGGAGGATACCTAACAAGATCCATATGAACTACGCGACTCCGCGGCAATTCGCCGAAATCTTTCAGAGAGAATGCGCCAGGCGAATGCTTTTGTGCGAGCACGACCTTGCACAATATGCGGTGGAGTTCATCACCAACGAAATGAAGCAGCCACTATCCCATTGCTACGCGGGCGATATCGTCAACCAAATCTGCTGGTCGGCCAAGTATCTCGGCGTCGAGCCGCGGATGACTCGACGAGCGTTCCAGCGAGCCTGCCAGAGCTACTTCGTGCCCGTCGCCAGTATCTAGACCAGTAATCTGCCCGCAAAAAACCGCGCGCCGCCTCGCTTCTCGCGCTGGGTCCGCCTATCTCGCGTCGGATCAATAGGAATCGGACCGGACATGTCGTTAGCGCAGCGCTTGAAGAAAGGCTTGCCAAGCGCAGTCTAATGCCCGATTCGCTCCCGCGGTATTTCGAGGTAGCCCACAATTTCATCTCTCGTAAGCTTGGTCGCAACGACCCTCAAGGGTATCGAGTTGCGTGACACCACGAATTGGACAACTTCGTAAAGCATGCGGTCCTTCAACTCGGTGCATGAACCCTGAATGTAAGCGCACAGAGTATACCTTTGGCGTTTAGGATTCGCGGACTTCAGCACAAGGGATATGGGCCCCACCGGTTGCGGATCCGATCCGCGGAAGAGTTCGAATGGAATGGCTTCGATGTCGGTACGAGCAAGCAGTTCATTCAATTCGTCCCGATTTCGAAGTACTTCGACGCTTTGCGTCTCCACCTGACCCGCCATGTCCGCCATCTTGTCCGTGGTCGCTTGCCAGGCGTCGCGGGCGGGATCTCCGCCGGGTCCGACCGCGCTCTCGCCCTGCTGGGCCACAGTCGGTCGTTGCGCGGTCGCTGCAACTGCAGTTCGAGCAGCGCCGGCGGCCCGACTTGACTGCGGTGTAGCAGGAGAGATTTGGTAAACGGTGTGGATCGGTGGAATGGGAGGCTCCTTTTGCCCTTCCGTGGGCTCACCCTTTTTGGCCGACATCGGGGCTGCGCGGGCGGCCTCAAGCTTGTCCAGGCGGCCATCGATCTCAGTTAGGTGCTTATCGACATCCGCGAGCGTTGGGTCGTCAGTGTCGGCCGGCGCCCCCACGATGCGTGGAAGGAATTTGTACGCCAGTAGCCCGAGAATGGCTATCGCTATCAAAACGAAAGCGACCCCGACAATAGGCGGCTCGTGATGCGCTTTGGGGACTTCAGGTTGTGCGAATACTTGGCGATCGAAATCGAAGCCGCTCGACTTTTCAGTCATAAGCTTTCTCTCACACAATCATTCACCAGCGCAGCGAGACGCTTCCCGGGTACCGTTGGTTAAGGTCGATCGTTATGGTCTGCGTCTGCTTCGGCGTGACCCCTACCACGCGTTGTCCTGATTCCTGGCGCGGGCCGCGCATATTGACCTTGGACGCTCCAGGTGCGATGAACATCAACCTAGGAGTCCGAAGCGTCCGCTTCCGGTGCGGCACATCCTGGACACCAAATATCCAAGGCCATTCACTGCAGAACAAATGCCAAAGTTATCCGGTCGAAGGTCCGCCATTCAGCTAAATGGACTCTGACCTCCTCACGAACTCGTCTACGGGCACTCATTTGTAAAAAGATTCGGCATTCGAGAACCCGGGCAGTTACCCAAAAGATTGGTGGGCTCGAAGATCCGTATCCAAATGGTGACAGTCGTTTGTCCCCAATCGGCAGAAAGTGGGCTCGCGGGATGGGACGCCCGCAACAACCGTTGGTATCCAACGTGCTTCCCGTTATCCCGACCCACTTCTTGGACCTGCTAGTTGGCTTTTGGAGAGGCCCCTTCGGAATGAGCTTAGGCTTGATCCGACCCGCTGAAAATGTCCCGCCAATGCGACTGCGCCTCCCATTCGCGGAGCGGGGCGCGCTGCGTCTTTTTGTCCGGGGCGACTCTTTTTTCGCGAATTTGCGCGGCTCGATAGTCGCCCTTGTGGAACGCGAGCCTCCTCCGTTGCCGCGCCCCGCGCGCCACATTTTGCGCGGGGCCCAAACTGTGCACCTTCATTACGGGAGGCGTTCGGCCACCGCCTCGCTATTTTTGCATTGCCTATCTATCGCACTGGTCATTTACCTGCCCCGAATTCTACCGGTCACAAACCCACCGTCAGAAAACTCGCAATCCACTGAGGAGAAAATTTACTATCGAATTCCGCTGCAGGAGGAGCCGAGAATCTCCGCTTCGGCTGAAACGCACATCGGCCACTCTGAAGCCCGCACGACTCAAGGTACCGCCGCTGCTGCTTTGCCGGGCGCCCTCGCCCACCTTGCAGTCACCCTGGCACCAAAGGCCACTAGCCCTGATAATCTCCGCCAGATTATTTTCCAGTCTGCTTCTCCGCCCGATGTGACGATCAAGACGGAACAACGATTACCCAACGTCGTGATCCTTGGCCTAGCCCAGGAGACACTGAAGGCGCCGCTTGCTCCGAGCTACGCCCGGCCAGCTTTGGTTCCTCATCCCGTCTCAGCCGTTACCGCCCCGGCGGTTTCAAACATAAATCCGCCAGATCCGGTAGCCCCATTCCTTCAGCCCACGGACGCCCAGCCCCGTCTGGCAATTCCCCTTGAGGGTGGCGGAGGCGCGCCCGTACTGCGGCCGGCAAGCGTACTCGCTGGACCGCCGGCGAATGCTCCTGATCTGGTAGTTCTTGGGCCGGATCCGGCCAACCCGGCGAGCCAGTTATTGTTGCCGGAGGGCAATCGAGGGGGCGACATCTCGATCGCTCCGCCCGGCAAGCCAACCGAAACAGGGAACGGTGGCAAAGAGCTTCGAGCCGATGCGACGAAAGGTTCCGGGTCGGCTGAGAACGGCGGTCGCTCCGGTTCGTCCGGCGCAATAGACCTTGCGGTGTCTGGAAATACCGGAGCGGGCGGCGGACTCGACCCGAACCTACCCGTCAGCCTGGTTTATGCCATTGCGCAGCCAGTGATGGCAATTCGAAGAAACGCCCTGGTGATCTCGGCCGGCCCTATTGGCGGTGGCGGACTGAACGTATACGGCGCCCTGAACTGTGGAAAGATCTATTCTATTTTCTTGCCCATGCCTGGGAGAAATTGGTCCCTGCAATTCTGTGATCGGTCCGCTAGTGGCACTCATGTGGTGTCGGAAGCTCCCACGGCAGCCATACGCCTTGAAAAGCCCCTAGTGCCTCCCGACGTGGATCTGCACTATCGGTTCGATTTTAGGCGCCTTCCGGTGCCGGCGACGGAGTCTTACCACCCTATCATCCTCAAGGGCGTCATAGCCGCGGATGGAACCGTCCAGCAACTGGTTGTATATCGGGGAGTGCTTCCGGAACTGGACGAGGCAGCGCGCATCGCCTTTAGCCGATGGCGTTTCAAACCAGCCATGCGCGACGGGAAGCCGGTTGCCGTGGACATCCTCGTCGGGATTCCGCCCCTGACTGGCGAGGATCATGTGAACCGCTAGAACTCGAAGACCCTATTCTGGCGTCGCACAAATGTGGAGTGCTGGGAGTGTCCGTTCGGTGACAACCTGGGCCTCGCCGCAGTGACCGAGCTTTCCTTAAATGCGAAGAAGTTTGCACACTGAAAAACCTCGCGGGAGCGGGCTCCTCAGCGCACGGCTAAAATCAATCAACTTACCGAGCTTTTCCTCGGAGGTTGTCTCGCCGCGAGGATGGCACCTTACTTGCGTACCCGCCCAGCATCTAATACATATTTCGCCTGACCCTTAGTCGGGAAGGCCGTTGCTGGACCCAGAGAGCGGACTGACCCTCGAGGTTGCTGTAATCGAACCTTACAGCTAAGGAACCCGCCGGAACACGCCGGGAGGGCTTAGTGCACGAGCAGGTCATCGGAATATGCTTTCTGAGTCGAGACCTATGTTTCGCCGACCCTCTGGCTCGGGCGCTGGGCCACGGCTTCTCGGTGCGGGCTAGCCACGAATTCCACTCACAGGAACTCATCGAATCTCGAGACCGGTGCGACGCCGTGTTGCTTGATCTTCGTTCGGCAAGTAATAAGGGCGATGATCAATATAGTCTCCGCTTGATCGACGAAATCAGAAGCGTTCCCTCAGCCCCTCCTATCATTGCCCTTTGTGACGAAGGAAATCGCCAAGTCATCTTCCAGGCGATCGAGCGAGGCGCGTACGACACGGTTACGAACCCCCCAAACATTATAGAACTTCGTCTGGTCCTGCGCCGCGCTCACCGATTCCAATCGGCGGTGAAAGAGGTCGAGCGGTTGAAGGCCACCGCGAAAGGCTCGGGTCGGCTCCACGAGCTTCTGGGCGCGTCCGCAGCCATGCAAGAACTCTTCGCTCTGGCGCAAAAGATCGGCCCATGCGACGTGAACGTTATGATCACCGGCGAAACCGGCACGGGCAAGGAGCTGCTCGCCCGCGCGATTCACCAATTGAGCAGTCGGCACGCGCGCCCTCTGGTCGCATTTTCGTGCGCAAATTTGCCGGAATCGCTGATTGAAGACGAACTCTTCGGACACGAAAAGGGCGCGTTTACTGGGGCCTTCGCCCTGCGGCGCGGCCGCCTGGAAGCCGCGGACGAATCGACGTTATTTCTGGATGAAATTGGCGATCTCGCTCTTGGCCTCCAACCCAAGCTGCTGCGCGTATTGCAGGAGCGGAATTTCGAACGGTTGGGAGGCAACAATACGGTGAACGTCAACATTCGGATCATCTGCGCCACCAACCGAAGTCTCGGGGAGCTCGTGCAGGAAGGCAAGTTTCGGGAGGATTTGTACTATCGCCTGAACGTGGTTCAAATGCATCTTCCGCCGTTGCGGGAACGGCGCGACGACATCTCCTTGCTGGCCCAACATTTTCTCGAAACTTCCGCCGAGCAGTTCCGTAAGAAGGCCAAGAGATTTTCGCGGACCGCGTTGCAGGCTCTGGAAGACTACGTGTGGCCGGGAAATGTGCGCGAACTCCATAACGCGGTCCAGCGCGCCGTCGTTCTCACGGAAGGTCCCACCGTGGAGATCCAACAATTGCCGGCTCCGATGCGCGGGGTTCGCGAGACGCAAGTCTTCGGCCGCTCGTACGAGCACGAAGTTCGCGAGTTCAAGCGGCGGCTCATACTTCGGACCTTGCGCGACTGCGGATGGCGCAAAGCGGAGAGCGCCCGAACCCTCGGTGTCGCGCGAGGATACCTGCACCGACTTATCAACCAGCTAGGAATTCAGCAGGTTGAGGAGGATGTTCCTGTTGTTGTACCGTCGCAACTCCCTCCATCGACCCGCGTAATGTAGTTCGATCCTGCGTTGAGGGATTGAGGCCCTAAGGATGTAACGCTGACCCTCGCGACGATGTGGGCGAAAATTGGACGATCTCTGCTGCTGATTCTCATCGTGACCGTCGCCACGCTAGGCGGTATCGATTCAGCTTACGCTTGGAAAACTCACCACGTGCTGGCGAACGCGGCGCACGCTGCGGCAAAGATCACGATTTCGACTCCCCTGAATGCAAGGAACTGCCGGGATACCACGCCTTGCTCGATTGAGTCGGCCGCAGCTGCTGCGAAGTCGTACCTGCTGAGCGCGGGACTGAACCAAGCCTCGTGTATCGATCCCAAAAGACCGAGTTTCTCCGGCGTTCTGGTATGGGTCTTCTCGTGCGACGGGAGCAGTGTCTGCAACACGGGGGATGCAGAGGTTTGCATCAAAGTGGACATGACCCCGGTCGCCATGCAGCGGGACGGAACCTTCATCCCGTACACGCGCGCCACCGTGCAATGCCCTCATACATGGGCAATTGGTTTTTTCCTAAAGCTGCTACCTGGCAGGCTGACGATCCCCCTCCCGAAAAGCGTGTCAGCTAGTGCACTTCTGCAGGACTAGGCAACGAAATGATATGGCGCCTACCTACAGATTGGTCCGCTTGGCCTTAATCTGCCCAGAGCCCCCGGGACGCGGCGGGGATTGGAACCGAGGGTGCAGGTGTCGAGTGAAAGGGCAGCCACGCGCGAGATCCGTCCCCAAACGGTGACACCGATATCGCCGTCAGCTGGCGCAGTAATCGACCGAGGATCCCTTGGGTTCGCGGCAGGAGGGCACGATGAGGCGCAAAGGAGAAGCTGGCCAATCGATACTCCTTGTTGCGGCTGCCCTGGTCCTGCTGATGGGCTTTATGGGGCTCGCGATCGACATGGGAGTCCTGCGCTACGAGAAGCGCCTGCAGCAAACAGCAGCCGACGCTGCCGCACTCGCTGGCGCCAGCGACCTCGATCAGGGTAACGTCACCTCTGCCGCACAAGACGCTGCGGCCGCAAACGGCTTTGCCGATACGGGTGGCGGCAACGTGGCAGCCTGTGGTTCAGGTGCTGCTATCGGGACCGTTTGCGTTCAGGCGGGCGCGCCAATCTCAGGACCGCACACGGGCAATGGCGCCTACGTTGAAGTTCTCGTAGCCGCCGTGCATGCGACGTATTTCGTCCGCATCCTTGGTATCAACCAGGAAAGCATCACAGCGCGCGCCGTCGCTACGAACGCGAGCGGAGGGCCCTCCTCTAACGGTTGCCTCTACACTTTAGGCCCGCCGCCCGCAAGCATTGAAGATCTGGGCGGAGGGGCCGTACTCGACGCGCCAACGTGCGGAATCGAAGATGATGGCAACTACGTGGGCGGGCTAACTGTCAACGCCGAAACTTTCGGCGTCTCGGGACGCGTGAGCGGCGGTGGTCGCGTCAGTTGCACCACGTCCGGTCCCTGTCCCTCATCCGGCATGCCGGCGGTGGGGGATCCTCTCTCCACATTGCCGCCGCCGGCCCAGCCTGGCCCGTCCGCTAGTTGCCCTAGAAGGGGCACATGCAACGTGACGACTACCGGCAGGACAACCTTACAACCCGGAACCTATAGCTCTCTTACGATAGGGAGAAACTCAACCGTGACGTTGGATCCGGGCATCTATTTCATCAACGGCGCCGGCGGCTTGCAATTGGACGGTGGCGGGAGCGTCACCGGGAACGATGTGATGTTTTACTTCACGGGAAGTGCGACCATCAACGCCCTGGGACCCGGAAACACACTAGATAGCATCGATTTGACGCCGCCAGCATCCGGAGTATACGCGGGGGTTTCGTTCTACCAAGACCCCAACGACACCGCAAACCCGACGCTTGGCGGCAATCAGGGCAGCCAGTTTGGCGGGATCGCCTATTTCCCGTCGGCCGAACCCACCTTCTACGGCCATGCGACCGCTGGCGTCGTAATTGCAAAAGCACTCGCGTTAAACGGGGCAACCCTCGATCTCGAAGGAGCGGCCCTGCTGCCTGCCGGTGTCAATTTACTTGGTGCCCCAACGCTGGTGGAATAGGTATGCGTGAAAAGAATCGAAATCTGAAACTGCGCTCAGACGCGGGCCAAACTCTCGTAGAGGTCGCACTGATAACTCCGTTGATGTTGGCCCTGGTACTTGGGGCGATCGATATGGGGCGCTATGCCTACACCAGCATCCTGGTTGCGGGCGCGGCGCGCTCCGGGGCTGCCTATGGCGCGCAATCCCCAATCGACTCGGTCGACGCTGCTGGGATCCAGGAGGCGGCCGACGACGATTTCCAGAACAACGGCCAGGACACGAGTAACCTCGCCGTCACTTCTTCGGTCTCATGCGGATGTGACAGCGGGGGAAGCCTGGGATTTGAGGATGGCGCCGGAGCGCAATGCACCACATCCGGTAACCCCGGTTTGGACACGACCTGCTCGAAAGGCGGCGAGGGTCACTGGGTCGTGGTCGTTTCCGTGACGGCTTCCGGAACCTTCAATACGCTGTTTAAATATCCGGGGATTCCCAATTCAATCGCAATCAACCGAACGGCAACAATCCGAGTGGCAAATTGATGGTACGCGGAGATGGAGTGGCGTTCGGGTATCTCCTCCGGCGTCAAGATGGCAGCACGTTGATCGAATTTGCCCTTACCCTGACTATGTTTTTGTTGATGCTGTTCGGAATCGTTGATTTTGGCCGCGCGCTGTATGCATATCACTTCGTTTCCAACGCAGCGCGAGAGGCCACGCGCTGGGCGGCCGTCAACGGGAGTAACTGTGGCGACAGTTGCGACGCCCCTGCCACTCCGGCCGCCGTTCAGAACTTTGTGGCGCAGATCACGCCAGCGGGCATTGATTCGACCAAAATCACCACGAGCGCCCATTGGATCGCGGAGCCCAATAGCCCCCCGATTTGTCAGAGTGATGCTGAATCCCCCGGCTGCACGGTAGAGGTTGAGGTGAGTTACGCCTTCAATTTCCTTGCTCCGATCGTCCACCAAGGCGCAATCACTCTCTCGAGCACCTCCGAGATGGTCATCGCGCATTAGCCGAACGAAAGCGCCCGAAGCATCTGCCCAGCGCAGCCTCAAGAATTCCTAGTTGATGAGATGAATGTTGCGAAGGCCCAAAAGCGACAACCCGACCTGCGTCACTAAACCAGAAAAACCGAGTGCAGCAATGTCCACAGGCGGTGACGCTTAGCAAGGCACCCCGCCGCGTCCGGCTTCGATCGCACTGAACAAGATGAAGCAAAAGGCCTTAGGGCGACCTCGATGCATCTTGGGACTGGCTCCCGAAATGCTGTAGAGCCCGCAAGGCGGACGCACGTCGGCTCTCTGCCCAACTTTCACTCCACCTGCCGCGAGGAGAACAGGAAATGAATACTCTGAAGAGACTTTGGAAGGAAGAGGAAGGCCAGGACTTGATCGAGTACGCGCTGCTAATTTCTCTGGTTGCGCTTGTCGTTGCCGCGGGTTTCCCGCCGGTCACGGCGGCTATTACCAACATCTTTACGACGGCCCAGACGTGCTTGAGCGGCGGCGCTTGCAAGTAGTGAATTAGAGCGAGCAGAAACGGTAGCTCTACGCCAACTGGCTGTCGGCACCCGAGGTGTCGGCAGCCGGCACGTTTCTCGGCGAGGGCCGAAAACTCACGATGGATCTAAGTCAAACAATCTGGTCCGCAACTCTGGCGGTGGCGATTTATGCCGGCTTCATCGACTGGCGCACGCGGCGCATACCCAATTGGCTTACGGTTTCCGGGTTTTTTTTAGGCATCGTACTGAACTCTATTCTGCAGGGATGGCGGGGCGCCGTGGTGTCGCTCGAGGGAGCGGGCTTGGCGCTCGGTCTTTTGCTGCCGTTGGTGCTTTTGCGCGGTTTCGGGGCAGGAGATTGGAAATTGCTGGGCGCGCTGGGGGCCCTGATGGGCTGGCGAGCGATGCTGGTGGTTTTGGTGATCAGCTGCCTGCTGTCTGGGGCCGCGGCCCTGATCCAGATCGTTCTGACCCGGCGAGTGATGGCCACGCTCAAGAACATTCTGCTGCTACTGCAAGGTTTCGTTGTATCCGGGCTGCGCCCGAACCCCCAGGTCTCGCTGGACAATCCGACTCTGGCTAAGCTGCCGTTCGGAACGGCTGTGGCGGCGGCAACCGCTCTTTGCTTTGTAGCGACTCACTGGCTGCGTTAGGTGACGACCATGTTTGAGCGGTGCCGGATTCCGTGGCGAAGGAGAAAATTGGTATGAATCGGAACCGCTTATTCATCGGGCTCACAGTCGCCGTTTTCATTGCCTTGATAGCCAGCGTGTACGTCTATCGCACTTTTCAGCGCGTGAGCCGGGGCGCGTCTCGGGACACGGCGACGATCGTGGTGGCCGACGAGCCCCTACAGGTTGGAACGCCGCTGGACGCGGACAAGGTCCGCACGATCTCCTGGCCGGCCGATGAGCCCATCGCCGGTTCTTTTCGTCGAGTCGAGGACTGCGTCGGCCGGGCAGTGATTACGCCGATGGCTGTGAACCAGCCGGTACTCGAAGCCAACCTGGCGCCGCGCGGGGCAGGCGCGGGCCTGCCGGCAACGATCCCGGAAGGAATGCGGGCGGTTTCGGTTGCTGTGAATGACGTGGTCGGAGTGGCGGGGTTCGTAATTCCAGGCACGATGGTCGACGTCTTGGTTACGGGTCCCCTGCCGAGCAACGCTCAGGGCTTAGACAACAACATCACTCGCACGATCCTCGAGAATGTCCGTGTGCTGGCCGCGGGCCAACAAATTGAGCAGGATCGCGACGGAAAGCCGGAGAAGGTTCCGGTAATTACGTTACTGGTTTCTCCGCAAGACGCGGACAAGCTGACCATGGCAAGCACGGAGGGCAAAGTTCAACTAGCACTGCGCAACACCATTGATACAAAGGTAGCCGATCCCGCTCCGGTGCTCCAGGCTGCGCTGTTTTCTGGACCTGCCGCGCCCACACCCGATCGTCCGCACAAGGTGGTTCACGCGAGTGTGCCGGCTCCGTACGAGGTAGAGATAATCACGGGAACCAAGAAGGAAACGAAAAGCTTCGCGAGCCAGTAAACATGAAAACCTTAACGCACACTGCAAATCGGCAACCGAACCTGTTCAGGGCCCTTGGAATCAAAGGGCTCCTCATCGCGACAAGCTCGGCCCTCTTTGGTATGACGGCATTTGCACAACTACCGGGAGGCGGCCTGACGACCCAAGTTCCTGTTTCTGCGAATCAGGCAAGCGCACCAGGGGCGCCGCAAACGCCTGCTCAGGACGCGCCTCAGGAATCTCAAGGGCCGCAAACGCTCCATCTGCTGGTGGGGCACTCGCTTCTCATCTCTTCTCCTACCCGCATCACGAGGGTTTCCCTGGCTGATCCGGCGATCGCCGACGCCGTTGTCATAAGCCCCTACCAAGTTTTGGTCAACGGCAAGGCGCCCGGCGGAGTTTCCTTGATCATATGGGATGAATCAGGGCAGAGCCAAAACTTCGAGGTATCCGTCGATATCGATATTTTGGGATTGACCCAGAAAGTGCACGAGGTATTCCCCGGCGAGCCTGTGCAGATTGAAACCTCGGGGAATGTGGTGATGTTATCTGGGAAAGTCTCTTCACAGGAGGTCGCCGACAAGATACTGGAGGTGGTGAAGGACGTAACGCCGAAGGTGACCAGTTTGATAGAGGTCCCGGCGCCGCAGACCGCCCAGATCTCCTTGCAGGTTCGATTCGCCGAGGTCAATCGTACAGCCATTAGTCAGTTCGGCGTCAATATTCTACGAGATTTCGGCAGCAACATGCCGATGTCGATCGGCACAGGGCAATTCTCCCCTCCTTCGTTGGGCACGACGCAATCGGTCTCGAGTAGCGGCGCCACAACCACTACGACGACGGGAACCAATGACTTCCTCGTCAGCAATTTACTCAACATCGCCATCTTCCGTCCGGACATCAACCTCGCGGCCTTCATCCAGGCATTGCAGGAGCAGAACGTACTAGAAATCCTGGCGGAGCCGAACCTCTTAACGGAATCCGGAAAGGAAGCGAGTTTTCTGGCCGGAGGGCAGTTTCCCTACCCAGTGCCCCAGAGTTCGGGAGGCGGGACCGGTTATTCGACTATCACGATCGAATTCAAGGAATACGGCGTGCGTCTGAATTTCACGCCGACGTTGATGTCGGACGGCATGATCCATTTGAAGGTACAACCGGAAGTCAGTTCGCTGGACTTTACGAATGCCCTTCAGCTAAACGGATTCCTGATTCCGGCGCTGGCCGTCAATCGCGTCACTTCGGAAATGGACTTGCGGGATGGGCAAAGCTTCGCAATTGCCGGACTCCTTGATAATCGGGTGACCCAACAGCTCGAAAAGATACCGGGGATCGGCGATATTCCGATCCTGGGAAAGCTCTTTCAGAGCCGCTCCGTGGACAAGTCGAAAAACGAGCTCTTGATTGTCGTAACCCCGCATATCGTGCATCCGCTTCCGATGGGCGCAGCGCTGCCGGGCCCAAGTTTCCCGGAGCCGTTCTTGCCGTCGACGTCCACCGCTGGGCAAATTCCCCAGACGAAGTGACGCGGACAACGGCTAGGGGCACCAAGAGTGGGCTTTGCGGTACCAGGTGACCAGTTCATGCTGACGGTAGGAATAGCGAGCAGCGACACGGTGAGTTCGACGCAGTTGGCGGCGGCTGTGCAGCAGACAGGTCTCGTCAAATCGATTAAAGAATGGGCGATCTCCGGCGCGAAAATCGCGGACGCAGCGGAAGGAACGCCTGACGTCGTTTTACTGGATATAGACCGAAATACCGAACCGTTTTTCGCGTTTGGCGCGCATTTGCGGAGAATTCGCCCGGTCACGAAGCTGATCGCGGTCTGCGCTGAATCGCCTCCCACTCAGTTGCTCTTGCTGGAGGCGATGCGGGGAGGCGTTCAGGACTTTCTGCCCAAGCCCGTCCAAATGGATGTCCTGAAGGCCATGCTCGCTCGATTTGCGGAGGAGCTAGGCTCTGAGGTGCGCCCATCGCTTGACCGCCTAATCGTGGTGATGGGCTCCAAAGGAGGGGTTGGTGCGACCACCGTTGCAGTGAACATTGGCGTTCAACTCGCGGTGCATGCGCGCAAACGAGCCGTGGTGTTGGATTTTGCCCAGCCTCTGGGTAACGTTCACCTGCTGCTCGATCTGCGCCCTCAGTTTGGTGTACGCGACGCAATCGACAACCTCGATCGGCTCGATAGCCATCTTTTCGCCGGGCTGATCACGCCGCACGATACCGGCCTGCAGGTGCTTGCGGGCGCCACGCAACCGGAGGAGTGGCAAACGATCTCGATCTCTGCTCTGGAGCGCATCGTGAACGTTGCGCAAAGCAATTTCGACATCGTAGTCATGGACATGGGCTCGCAATTCAGCAGCGAATGGACCCCCATATTGAAGATGGCGCGGATGATCCTGATTATCGCGGAGACAAACGTGCCGTCGCTCTGGACCTTGCAACGGCGCCTCGTGGCGCTGAAAGGTCTAGGCATCGAATCTGGGCGCGCCAGAATCGTTCTCAATCGTTGGCACAAGGGTGACGAGGAAGTCCTCAAAGGCATTCAGAAGGACATCGACCGCCCCGTGTTCGCGCGAATTCCGAATGACTTTCGAAAGGCCAGCGCCTCGGTAAATTTAGGGACACCGCTTCTGGAAAATGCGCAGAGCAATGGTCTCAGCGCCCGGTATCGGCAAATCGCTGCACAAATCGCCGGCGTCGATCCCGGCCCAACTGCAAAAAGAGGCGGCCTTAGCGGGCTGTTCTCATTTTCTGGCAAGAGGTGAGATAGATGGCGGTGAATAGCACGACGATTGGACGAAACGACCTTGGTGCGGTGAGGACGGCCATTCACCGCAAGCTCATCCAGAAATTGAACCTGGATCGGGTAACTGATGCGAATCGCGAGGAAATCCGGCGTCAGGTGGGATCCATCTTGGAGGCGCTGGTTGTCGGCGAGTCGACTCCGATGAATCTGCAGGAGCGCGAGCGCCTCGTTCAAGAGGTCTTGGATGAGGTTTTCGGCCTGGGACCGCTCGAGCCTTTGCTCGCGGACTCAACGGTGGCGGATATCCTGGTTAACACCTACAAACATGTCTACATCGAGCGGAGAGGAATGCTGGAGGAGACGCCAATCCAGTTCCGCGACGACGCTCACTTGATGACCATCATCGACCGGATCGTCTCGGCCGTCGGCCGTCGCGTGGACGAATCCTCGCCGATGGTGGACGCGCGCCTTGCAGATGGTTCCCGCGTGAACGCGATCATTCCTCCCCTCGCGATTGACGGCCCCTGCCTCTCGATTCGAAGATTTGGTCACAAAAGGCTGTCGGCGGACGAGCTGATCAACAATCGAACGATGACGCCCCACATCATGGGGCTCCTCAGGAGTTGTGTGAAGGCGCGTTTGAATGTCTTGATTTCCGGGGGAACTGGCGCCGGCAAGACGACGCTACTCAATGTCCTGTCGTCTTTCATTTCGAATCGCGAGAGGGTCGTGACGATTGAAGATGCGGCGGAACTACTCCTCAATCAGGAACATGTCGTGCGCCTGGAAACGCGACCGGCCAATATCGAAGGCAAAGGCGCCGTTCATCAGAGGCAACTGGTCGTCAATGCCCTTCGTATGCGTCCCGACAGGATCATTGTGGGAGAGGTTCGCGGCGAAGAGGCCCTCGACATGTTGCAGGCCATGAACACGGGCCATGACGGTTCCCTCACCACGATCCACGCCAATAGCCCACGCGATGCTCTCAGCCGTCTTGAAACGATGGTTGCGATGTCGAACCTGAACCTGCCGGACAACGCCATCCGGCGGCAAATCGCCTCGGCCATCGACGTGGTCGTTCAAGTAAGCCGTATGAGCGATGGCGCTCGCAAGATCGCAAGTGTGGCGGAAATCACCGGCATGGAAGGCGAGGTGGTTACCATGCAGGAAATCTTTGTATTCCGTAAGCGGGGAATCCGCGAAAACGGTGAAGTGCTCGGGGACTTCTTGCCCACGGGAATTCGCCCGAAATTCTCGGAGCGCTTGCTGGTCAGCGGAATTCAACTGCCAGCGTCAATGTTCGACATTCAGACGGAACGCTGAACGTAGCTGAACGTAAAGGACTCGAAGATGGCGCTGCTCATCGCGTTAGTCACATTCGTCGGCGCAACCGTCGTTTGCTTCTCCCTCTGGCTGTCGTTCGGCGCTAGCAGCACCCAAGAGGTGATCCAGCGCCGGATCGAGGCAGTGCAGAAAGCCGAGCGTCGCGGGAGCGTTGACATCGGTGTGCAGCTCATACGCGACGAGGTGATGAGCGGTGTGCCGGCCCTCAACCGGGCATTGATGAAATGGTCGTGGTCGACGCGGCTGAAGGATCTGATCGCGCAAGCGGGAATGAAGACTCGGCCGGGAGCGATCATCCTGACTTCCGGCCTGCTGGCCTTGCTCGCCTTCGTTGGAACCTCGGCGTCTTACCGCTTTCCGGTGCCGCTGCTAGCGGCTGCACTTGCGGCTGCGATCCCGCCGGCATACGTCGCGGTAAAGCGCCGTAAGAGGTTGCGGCAGTTTGAAGAAAGTTTTCCTGAGGCGCTGGATCTGTTGAACCGGGCCGTCCGCGCGGGGCACGCTTTCACCACCGGTTTGGGGATGATCGCGGCTGAAACGGTGGAACCGGTCGCGGGAGAATTTCGCACGACCTTTGAGGAACAAAACTTCGGATTGCCATTGCGCGATACGCTGCAGAACCTGGCTGAACGTGTTCCTCTGATTGATATTCGCTTTTTTGTCACAGCTTTGCTTATCCAGAAGGAAACGGGCGGCAACCTTTCTGAGATTTTGGGCAACCTGGCGCACGTAATTCGTGATCGCTTTCGGATTCATCGTGATGTTCGATCGAGGTCCGCGCATGGAAGATTGACCGCGGGAATCTTGATCCTCCTGCCGGTGGTGATGGCCCTGATTCTCGGATCCGTGAACCCGCAGTACATGGAGACGCTGTATGACGACCCGATCGGGCCGTTGATTCTATGGGGAGCAGCGGTCTGGCAAGTGATTGGCGCTCTCCTGCTCTGGAAGATTGTTCGCGTCGAGGTTTGACGGTTCGCGGAGATAAAATACGATGGATTGGACAATCGCAACCGTAACTTTCATCGCAACGGCCGCCGTTCTCGGCGCCCTCGTCTTCGCTTTCATGCCGGGTGAGCTCGGAATTGCCGGACGCTTGTCGCGGTTCCTGAACGTGGCGGCACCCGTCCGCGAAGCCGAGTTCAGGGAAAAGCACAAAGAGCGCGTGCGCGGCGCGCTCGCCTCAATCGGGGGGTTCATCTCTCCCCGGACCGTGTCTCCTCGATCTCAGCTCTTAATGGCCCGCGCCGGATTTCGCGGATCGGAAACGATGCCGGCGATTGCCGGCGTGAAGATTCTGCTTCCCGTGGTCTTCGTGGCGATCGCCCTGTTCAGCGGTCTGTATCGCCGGAGTCCCGTGATCGTATTGGCCGCCGCCGCGCTCATGGGTTACATGATTCCCGAGATGTGGCTCTGGTGGCGAATTAGCGCCCGCCAGCACCGCTTGCGCCTGGCGATTCCGGACGGTCTCGACCTGTTGGTGATCTGCGTCGAAGCGGGATTGGGTTTGGATCAGGCGTTGCTCCGTGTTTCCCAGGAGCTCCAGATGGCTCACCCTGAACTGAGCGAAGAACTGCAGCTTGTAAACGCCGAAATGAGATTGGGCAAGACTCGCACCGACGCCTTGCGTGAGCTCGGACGTCGGACCGGCCTTAGCGATATCAAGGGGCTGGTTACCATGCTCGTGCAGACGGAGCGTTTTGGAACCAGTATTGCTCAGTCACTGCGAATCTATTCGGACGATTTGCGGTTGAAAAGGCGACAGCGAGCCGAGGAAGCCGCGGCGAAGGTTAGCGTAAAGATGGTTCCAGTTCTGATTTTCTTTATATTCCCTGCGTTCATGGTGGTTATCTTGGGCCCTGCGTTCATTACGATCATGCGGCAGTTGTTGCACGTTCGATAAATTGGATGGACCGCGCTGCTGGCGGATCGCCATAAATCTGAAGGAGGAACACGAAGATGGAAACAACAACGTTGGTTCGAATCGTGGCAGGCACGCTGGCGTTGGTCGTGCTGCTGATTATCATCTGGCGCCGCAAGCGTAAGGCGATCGAGTAGTTCGCGAGCCCTGCACGCAGGTCTGTGGCTCAACGCTGGGGGACCGCTATGTCTGAGAACGGTCACAGAAGTGAAGTCTACGTCTATAACAAAACTCGGGAAACGTTCGTCGCCACCGAGGCCCAAGTCGCCGACTCCTATTGCGCGCGGCTGATCGGGCTCCTCGGCAAGACGAGGCGGTGGGCGCAGCTTGGCCGGGGCCTGTGGATTGTTCCCTCTCGCGGCGTTCACACCGTGGGCATGCTCTTTCCGATTGACTTGATCTTTCTCAGCAAAGAGAAGGAAGTCGTGCACGTCGAAGAGCACGTACGGCCGTTCCGCATCTCGAAAGTATCGCTGAAGGCCGTGAGTGTCCTGGAATTGCCGCCCCACACCATCTACCACTCGCGCACCCAGATCGGCGACCAATTCGAGATTGCGCGCTTGGAGAAAGAACGATTGCGGGCCAGCTCAGGCGCCTGACCGGCGATCCCCGTAACGAGCGCTGCCCCAGCTTTTCCCGAGATACTTCTGGCTGCCTGCGAACAAAAATTCTGATTTTTCTTTGGAATCCTCCTGTAAGCCGCCCCGCTAATTTACGCAGTCAGAGCCTCCGAGCTTACCTCCGTCATGGCGAGGGACACGGATAGCGATATCCCCCACGACAAGGCTCTCCCCATTTACTCGCCGCAGCCGGGCTGTCTCGGCCGCGGAAGGTAGCCTCAGCATCATCCTTCGTTTCGGGATGAAAAAAGTTGGGGTGAGCGATGGGATTTGAACCCACGACCCTCGGTTCCACAGACCGATGCTCTACCGGCTGAGCTACGCTCACCACAGGTGGGACCATCAGTTTACGACACGCGCGGCAGAATGCAAAGACCACCCACCGTAGGACAGGCCGGCGCGCGCAAACTTTCCAGCGTTTTCGACCTGCCCGCTTTCTGTACTCGCGGCCAGCTTGAAGCGCACCCTCGGACCTGCGACCGTAGTAGAGACGGCGAAGGTCGTCCGCCCTCTCGATGAGGGTCGAATGCTCTTTGAAAAATCGGGCTTTGGCGCGAAAACCGGATCAAATGTAGTTCGCGGAATCCTCTGCGTTCTCTGCGCCTCTGAACACCCCATAAATCCCTAAGCCCTGTAGCTAGACGGCGTTGCACTCACTGAAAAAAGATAAGTGCTGATTCTGCTGATTCCCGCACGGAGGAAAAACCGTGCGGCGAACGGGTGTGCTTGTGCTGGGTGTGCTGTCGATTGTCTGGAATTCCTTCGGGTTCCTGTCGGCTCTGCGTCAACACGCCCCGTTCTTTGCGATGACGTTCAGCGTGCTCGCCGTTGCCTCAGCACTTATGGCTATGGCTATACGAGTGCGATGAGCCATCGCGCCTCCCACGCACACACAGCCCCGCACGCTTCAAATCCGACGCGCTTACGGTCCTTCAGGAGCTTGTCAGTCCGTTTCAGCAGGCGGGTCCACTAGTGCGCCGTTCCAAATCTTAGGAAATGCCTCCCAGCGCGTACTCAACTCGGCGTCCAATCCAAGACTGAAATAGGTGTTCGTCAGCTCGAACAGCCGCAAGACTAAGCCGTGCGCACGCATTAGTGAATCGTGCGCTTCCGCTTCCGGTAGGTCTTTGTAAACCAAACCCGCTTCCGTATTTTCGAGCCGGGTTTCCAGTCCAAACGGCGTTGGGTGCATCAGAGCGGTGGGCATCAAATAGCAAGGGGCATACAATTTGGCTAGGCTGGTGCCTGTAGCCCCGTCGACCTGTTCTGCCATAGTGTCGACACTGACTCGCGTCCAAGCTTCACGAGTTATCGGCTGCTTGCACGTTTTGCAGATTTCGGACTTCATTTGGGTTCTTATCTGCTTTTGATGCTCGTCCAGTTTTGCAATGTTCTCAGCGGGAACCGTGTCCTTGACCTGCGGAATGACCGTCAGGGTTCTAGACCAAATCTTCCATTTCTGGATTGCTGCTTGGTCGTCGAACGGCTTTGCCTCTTCCGGTTTCAAAGCGATGAGGGATGCAGTCACCAAGTGTTCGTACATCGAGCGGAGCATCATCTTTGCGGCGTACCCCCTGCAGTTGCCAGCGAGAATGAACACGTCGTTGACCGCATCGAATGTAGTCCGGGCAAGGTAAAAGACGATTATTTGGGCTAATCTCAGCGCGGTGTATTTTTCTAGCTCTTGACCCTTCGGCTCCGTCTGCGGTGGCTCATTGTACTTTTCCAGCGCCATGTCCCACATCTTGTCAGCGAGCCTTTGCACTTCGCCGAATTCTCGAAGAAACGGGACGTGTGAATCCAAAAAGCTCTTGTGAATGGTCGAATCTCCGACGACCGCTACATCGGGCATTTCGTTTTCCCTTTGCAACAAAACTTAACCGAGCTTCCGAAGATCAGACGCAAGAACGACGCCTAGCTCAGTTTCTTGTCCTCAAGTGCCGCATACAACTCCTCTCTTGTTTCGTATTTGTCGATCTCATTTAGAAGTCGTGCAAAAGAAAACCACACGTTGAAGAAAAAGTTGTCGATCACATCGAAATCCTCACGGCTGGTCTCACGGCCATGGTGAATCAATGCCGAGCGAATCTGATAGAACTCCTCAACGTTCCTGATGATTGCTTTCCGGTCCGAGGCCGAAGAGCCAATGATAAAAGCCATCCTCTCGCCAAGGTTTTTCTGGATAGGTTCGTTAGAATCTTTCAAGAGCAACGATTCAATTGCAGCCACGACAAAAACGATTTTATGCGGCACTTCGACCGCAACAGTCTGCCTGGAGTGCAATTGAAGCGCCTCGTAGAGGTCGGCTCTGAATTTCGTGACTTGAGGACGTGAAGCGAGTTGTTGTACCAATTCCAAGAGACCCGGCCACGCTTGCGTTGCTTGGTCAATATTCCATGCCGCTGGTCCCTGTTCTACAGAAGCCTTTGTTACAGATGTAATCAAACCGTCTTCAACAATTAACTCCATCGTCTGAACGGTGTTCTCCGTTCCCACAGGCGCACAGTAACTCACGAGCCTACATGTGGAATTTACAGGCGATAGAAAGCGAAGAAGCCCTATAGCTCTAGTCGCCGCCGCGCGGGCAATCACTCTTGCCTTCTTGAGTTCGGCTTTTACTCTTATACGAGCGGCGAGACCCCCCTGCATGATTGAGCGCTCTAATTTAGACAGTCAGGGTCTCCGAGTTTAGGTCAGTTGCAAAAGCCAAGAAGGCCTCGTGCGGAGTGCGATTTTGACTCCGCGGTGAGGCCGGTCGTGATTGTACTCCTCGATCCAACGAGCGATCGATGTTCGCGCTTCTTCCAAGCTCCGGTACTCCGCCGTCCAGACTTCCTCTTCTTTCAAGCTGCGGTGGAACCGTTCGATGTAGCTGTTGCCTTCCGGGTGATGATACGCCGTCCTCCGATGGGTGATGCCGAGCCGCCCGAGCGTTTCCAGGAACCGCGACGAAGTGAACTGCGTTCCATTGTCGGTGGTCAGCGTCACGTTCGCTGCACGGCTGCCCTCGGGCAGCCGTGCCAGGACGGCTTGCTCTACCGCAGCCAATGCATCTTCGGTTCGGCAGCGGTGGGAGAGATTCCAGCCCACGATCTCTCGCGTGCAGCAGTCGATCACGCACACCAGATACGCCCAGCCCACTGCCGGCCCCGCCCAGATCTTCGTCATGTCCGACTGCCAGATCTGATTCGGCTCGGCTGCTTCCACACGTCCCCACTCTTTCTTCCTGCGAGCCCGCAGACGACGGGAGCGCACCAGCAACCCACGTTCTCGCATCACCCGCAGCACACGTTTGCGATTCACCGGGAGGTTTTCTTTTCTTCGCAGCCACCAAGTCACGCGGCGATATCCATACGCGGGTTTTTCCCCGCACGCCACGACGATCTGTTCGTCGTACTGCCGATCGGCCCGGCTGCCTCGCGGCTTCTTTCGGTAGTAGAGACTCGATCGGCTGATGGCCAGAGTCGCCGCTACCAACGTGGCCGTGTGGCCCTGCGTTACCATCTCCCGCGCCTGGGAATGAACTGCACCGCGGCTCACTCCCCCACGACGTTTTTTAGGATTTCGATCTCCAGCGACTTCCGCCCCAGCGTTCTCTCCAACTGCCGGATGCGATGGTCCTTTTCGGTTTCGGCCGCGGCAGCGCTTCTCCCCCCAAGCGCTGCCTTTGCTCCCTGCTCGGCTTCATCCTTCCAGCGATAGAAAAGATTCGGAGCGATCCCGTGACGCCGACACGTCTCCGAAACGTTCCCGCTCTTGATACCTTCCTGCACGATCTGCCACTTCTCTTCCGGGGATCGATCTACGCGTGGTTTCCTGCCCATGTTGCCTCCTGTGTGGAGGCCCTGATCTTACCTAACTAAGGTGTCCAGTTTTAGCGGGGAGCCTTACACTTTGGACTTCGGGTGCGATTCGAGATAGGCGAAGATGCGTCGCTTCAACTCACTTTCGATGATTTCTTGTGGCATGGGTTTTTTTGCCCCTTTCAAGGGATTCCGTCACATCCAATTTCCTTGAGAGAGAGTGTGCTAAGAATTCTGTCACATCAAAATAGGTGACAAGTAGTGACGGAATTCAGGCTAAGTCAATGCGATTCTCTGATTTAACCCTACACACTCTCTGTTCACGCGCGAGGGTGTGACAGAATTGCGATTCCGTCACCCAAAAACCCCGATTCCGTCACCTGTTGTCACATGCTTTTTGTGACGGAATTTAACCGCCTAGCAAGGTGCTTACGACCTTTGACACCGCGACCGTTTTGCTCGATTTCACCGCTGTGCTCCAAAGCATCAAGCACGCGCTGATAGCCAACACCGAAATCGTACGCATGGGTGCGGCGTAGCATCTCTCGAACATCCAGCCATTCGCCATTCACCCCGTACCGCTCAATGTAGCCGAGAAACTTGCTCGCCAATTTGCCGTCCGTGTTCTCCCCAGCGTTTGGTTTGAGGATTTTGCGTAGTCCGTCTTGGTATCGGACGAATGGAAGTATAGGAGCCAAGTCGGTAACGCGCAGCCTTTGCCTGCCGTCTACCGAGGCACAGATTGTCGCGACGCGGAGTCCTGTCTCGACAACGCGAGGATTCAAACCCATATCGTGAGTCCACTCACGTTTTGCTTCCCAAATCTCAGGGTCAACAGTTACCTGAACGGGCTCTGTCGTTAGAACATTTGAGACGGAGCACGGGCGGAAGTCGTATTGGAATCCAGTCGGGCATTGGGCGAGAGCGCAACGGTCGTACAATCCGCCCACGGTCTCGGCTCCGAACAGTGAATCGAACATATCGTCCACAACTCCGCCGATGAACGACAGAACGCAATCAAACTCGATTTCCTTTCCTCTCGCGGCAACAATGCCAAATCTAGTCTCGTAGTAAGCCCTGTTCAACACGTAAGGGAAACTCGCGTTGTCGATTTTGCTCTTGCTGAGCAAATGCCCGAGTTCGTCGGGAGATAAAAGCCTTGATGCACCGCCAGCCGTCCGCAGTCGGTTCAAAAGACCTTCCGCACTCCCCGCCATTACCCCCTGCAAGATTGGCACATCAAGCCCAAGCACGGTGATTGCCCACGCGATGCACTGAGATTTCCCCGTGTGAACACCGCCGACCAAGCAACTGTAAAGGTTCGTGCGGATGTGTTCGGGCATCGGGACGAGTGCTCCCGCGACCGTTACGAGTGCGAGCCACGACCAACCGAGCGGGAATTCTTTTCGCATGTATTTGTTGTAAATGTCGCCGAGTCTACCGACCAAGACCGACTCAGGCATGTCGGGCGTCTGGATTTCGTGAATCTCAGAAGCAACCGCGTCCACTTCGCCTCGCGGCTCGCGCTTGAAAGCTGATTCGACTTTCTGCTCCACAACCGAGTCCGACAGCGGCGGTCGGCAGTGACGATTTCTGATTCGCAAAACCTCAACGACATCGGCTTGCGGATATCCCATGTCGCGCAGTTTGCAGGCTTCGGCAAAAAGTGTCTTGTCGCGGGTCCCTTCAGGGATTGCGTTGTTCGTCTCTGTAGCACTTGCTTTCGCATTCTGCGGCTGCGAGACACAGTGCAGAATCCAATCGGTCAACCACGGCGGTGCTACAGGAAGGTCGCCGAAAGTGGGCTCGTGAATTATTTCGTATGGTTCGCTTGTGTCTGGATGAATGGAGTTTGGACCGACCACGTAGCGGTTGCTCGCGCGGACGCTGAATGCCTCTTTTCCTCGAATGTCGCAATCACGGTTTCCCAGTGCTCGGGAGCAATCGTCATGTTTGAAGTAGACGTGTCGTTTCTCTCCCGAGGACCGAACGATTAAAGTGTCGAGTTCAGCGATACTGTGTCCCGTGGATTGTTTCAATTCGTCGAACACGTTCCCGCTATCAACATCCCAGAACCAAAATTCATCGCTGGCAACAGCCGCGCAGTTATACGCTGAATTTTTCTCGTTCCATTCCGCGATTTGTTTCGGGTCAGTCGTGGCGTGGTTCTGCCAGTCTTTTAGAAACGCCTGTTTGCTGCGAGGCAACAACGGCACGACACTGACGCCATACGAGGTAAGCACGGCTGCGCGTTCGGCGAAGGTGGTCATTGCCCACCTCCCGCCAGATTGGTAGTAGCGGTCTCTTGGATGATTTGGATTTTGAGCGCAAGCGTCCGACCCTGCGACATCCCGCAAGGTTCATAGGAAATCTTGTCGCCGACATTCACAAAGCGATGGGCTGTCGGCAGATTCTTGGCGTGGATAAATGCGTCAGGCTGCGTCGTGTCATCGGGTACGGCAAATCCCCAGCCCGCGAGACGATTGTAGAACGAGACGTTTCCTGTCATAAAACACCTTTCTACCCGTGAAAATTTGCGACGCCACGGCGCGCCTGCTAGACACCCCCAGTGCGGCTCCTACTTCGCCTGACGGGCAGTGGCTTCCTGTTGGGCACGGCGCAGTTCCCGAGCGATGAGTTGCCGCACTTTGGCGCACAAATTAAGCCCCTCGCTGTTTGCCAATTCGCGCAGTTTCTCCCAATGTTTCTGAATCGCGGTAAAGCACACGGTTGTAACCTTCATAATTGCCTCTCACTTATGCAACAAATAGTCTTGTTTTCTGAGCGAACATTCCGAACACCCGCATAAACACTGCGTTTCCTCTCCCTTTTATGATTCGGAAAGTCTTGAAAATTACGTCCTGCGCGAGGTTTTTTGTCAGAAAACAAGACTATTCGCCCCATACATGAGAGCTCCATATGGCGGGCGAATTGATGTACGACAGGGCGTCCAGCGTTCCGATACAGGAACCGTTGTTGCCCGTTGTCTGCGCAGGTGGTAGCCTTTCCGCCGCAACGCCGTTCTCTACAGGCAAGCGAGGCATTGTGCCTAAGAGACGGTTTCAGACAGGTACGTTCGTAAAACGTGGTGAGAATTGGATTGGGATGTGGCGTATCGACGTGCCGCAACCTGATGGAACTATCAAACGTGAACAGCGGAGCAAGACGTTTGTATGGTTGTCAGAGCGTGCGGCGCGCGCCGCATTTCAGCCGATTTTGGACGCAGTGAACAAAGCGAGCGGAGCTGTTGCACCCGTTCCCAAGAGTGCGGCGACCCTGAATCGCTTGATTGATGAGTGGCACGAGCAAATCGCCGTGAACCTAAAGCCGAGTACCCGAAAAGCAGCGGAATCCCATTTGCGGTGTCACATCGTTCCGTCGCTGGGAGATTGCGCCCTATCGCAACTGACGGCCAAACGGCTTCAGGCGTTTGTAAGAGGCATGTCGAATGGCAAGCGGACAAGAAAAACAATCGAGAACATCCTACTGACCCTTTCGTCGATTCTCTCCACGGGGCGCGATTGGGGTTACGACGTTCCGAAGGTAACCTTGTCTGGTTTGTCTTTGCCACAAGACACGCCGCGTGAACGAGTCCACTCTTTCAACCGCGACGAAATGAGAAGCATCATTCGTTCAGCGACCGAACCGCTTTCAACAATCTGCCTCATCCTGTCTCTGACAGGGATGCGGATTGGTGAAGTGCTTGCTCTCCGTCGAGAGCACTTAGATTTTCGGCGGAGGGTCATCAGCATTCGCGGGTCGGTCTATGAAGGGAAAGTCGGCACGCCAAAGAGCAAAGCGAGCATCGCTGATTTACCAATGCCCGACGTTCTTGGCGAACGGCTCCGAAACTACGAATGGAATCCCGCGAAGAAGGAAAATCCGCTCGGGTTTCTGTTTTTGAATCGAGATGGGCGACCTTACTCCGCGAACAGATTGAGGGAGCGAAAGCTTCATCCCGTGCTTGCGAAGCTCGGGATTGAGCAGACAGGATTCCATAGTTTCCGTCATGGGGTCGCGAGTGAACTTATCGACTCGGGAGCGCCAATCACGGTTGTGCAAACTCAGATGCGGCATTCGGACCCGAGCATCACGTTAGGTATCTATGGGCACGTTATTCCTGAGACTCAGCGTGCCGCGATAGAGAGCTTAGCAACGTCAATTGCTGACTGAAGGGAATTGCTGATTCAGCGGTTTGGAAACTCTTTTGTTTCAGTGAGGTTGGGGTGAGCGATGGGATTTGAACCCACGACCCTCGGTTCCACAGACCGATGCTCTACCGGCTGAGCTACGCTCACCACCGCTTGATTGTAAACAGTTTAACACTACGCTGCTTGTTTGCAAATCGGCTGCAATGTTTGCAATCGAAGGCAATTTGGCGATTTCATTCGCGTGGAATTCTGGTCTGGCGTGAGTGTACCGCGCAACCATTTTGTCACTACCATGACCAATCCACAGTCGGATTATCGTAAGCGGTACGTTGTTCTCAACCAAAAACGACACTCGCCCATGCCGGAAAGCGTGCAACCCGCATTTTGGTATTCCTAGCTCTTTCAGCAAGTGATGAGGTGGCGCTTTAACACGTTGTTCTCCCGCAGTGAGTTTCCGTTCCTGGCTTGGAACACAGTCACTATTCTGCGCTGGCCGATTGTTCTTTTAGAACACGAACAACGTCAGCATCAATGCCAACTTTACGAACGGCATTTCGTGTCTTGGGTGTCTGTTCGCTGCCTTCCCAAGATGAACGCCTGATGCTGACAATTGCCACTGTCTAAGTCAGCAAAGCGCGGACCCGGCGACGTGAACATGATCCGATGGACGGCAGAGATTTGGAGCGATACGCGACCGGCACGATGAAGCACCTTGGTCGGTCGGCCCTCTATCCAGCACACCGTGCGCTATAAAGTGGTGCAATTTGACCTACTTTTCGCGGCATGTGATTTGTGATGCTACGCATCAACTGTTCCTGCCTCGGTGCGTTTTGGAAGGTAGGAAGCGAGAGCGAAGCAAGAGTTGCGACGCGATGTTGCTGCGACTTGATGCACGAAGATTGGTGATCTTCGTTCTTCTAACTAGTCATTCAAATTGACCCATTTATTTTGACCCATTTTAAGCCTATGAAAATTTGTAGGCATGAACAGGAACACAAGTGAAAAGTGAAAAGTTGGAAGGCATCATCCGTGGCTTGCTGAACTACGAAGCCGGCCTGATGGCATCGGACCCACGGAAATCACGGTTGTAATCGCGCTGGTGGTCAAGGGCGCGTTGGAGAAGCCGGTGCCGGCCCGGTCGTGCACGATTTTGCAGAAAAAGATTAACTATTTTCATGCTTGTAACATTAGCGAGATAAGCCAATTACAGGACTGTCGTCGATTTCACCGTTGCGAGTGACCCGGAAATCCGAAAAGCGCGTGTTATTCTGGAAGTAGAGCGACACAGAACGCGCTTCCCGCGAATCACCTTTTCCGAGACGGCAGCACCGCACGCTGTACGTTTGTGCTCACAAGTTTGGATCGCGGCGCGTCAGAACGCCTGATCCCGCGCCGGGCCGTATCTCAATCCACGGGACGGCGCAAAAGTTCGCCGCACAAAGGAGACTATGGAAGACTTTTTCGCGATGATGTGCCATCCGCCGCGAAACGGAATCGAGTCTCTTCCGGTGCGCGTACGCTGCCAGACGGTTCAACGATTAGGGGCGTGACCCTGCCCAGTGAATCTGACCATCCGTTCACATGACACGCCCGCACGTTCTCATTTCTTGTGGAAAATCACGCCACAAGCTTCAGCGACCTGTGTCGGGTCGGGCATGTCAAACTCGGCGACGACTTGACCAGCCAAGAACTCGTTCGCCGCTATGACGACCTTCCGAACAGGATCGCCTGTCCCTTCCTTGTGCGGTAGCATGTGACCGTACAGAAGGTTGTCCAGATCAAGGTCCGTGAAGAATGCCCCGCCGAAATCCGTGCTGGGCGTCCAATATCCGGTTTGAATCTTTTTGTCATCCAACCGGAACTGCACGACGGTTGCGCTGCTGGCAGAAGCATCGACGTGCGTATCGAGCACCGCACCCGCCACAAAGTATCCGTCGATGAACTTGCCGTTCGTATGTCCGAAAGAATGCGGCCCCGGCTGGCAGTGGACGACTAGGGAAGGCGTGTCTGCCCCGTGCCTCGGGGAAGTAAGCCATTTGCCAGTCAAAACAAATTGCGGATACGAGACTCCGCGAAGAGCATCTGTCTTTTGCGATTGCTGCCACTCAGCCGGTGGTCGCCCTTTCCTTTATGCTGTCGTGTCTTCACCGGTCTTCGCCAGCACGGAACAGGAGCGAGCTAGCCGCAAAACTCACCGTTTTCTAATCGACATTCGGCGATTAGAAACGTTCGTAACGCATAGAAAACAAACAACGGGGGCGCAGTCTAATCGACACGTTAGGCGAGGGGCGCCGCGCGCTCAATAAGTGATCCGGCCAGCCCAGCGCGAACGGCTTTTTTCTCGTAGGGGCGCTGCTTGCTGCGCCCGTCTTTGCGCGCCACGTGCTACGCTTTGCGCGGGAAGGGAATCGGCGCGGAACGCTTGCGGCGCGGAGAACATTTCCTCAGGTGGACGCGCGCTTGTTCGGCCCACGGGCCGTTGGGGGCGTAACGGAGATAGAGCGTCCACTGCTCGCGGGCGAGGCGGCGTTCGCCGCGCTTTTCATGGGCGAGCGCGAGATTGAAATGAACGTCGGCGTGCGCCGGCATCGCGCGAGCGGCGCGGCGCAGATGGTCGATGGCCTCGTCGATTTCGCCCTGCTCTTCGAGGACGCAGCCGAGATTGTAGCGCCCGATGCCGTTGAGCGGATCGAGCTGCACGGCCGCGAGAAACTCGGCGCGCGCGGCGGGGATGTCGCCCATCTGGTAGAGCGCCACGCCGAGATTGATGTGCGCGTCCACCCAGTGCGGCGCAAGATCGAGCACGCGGCGGTAGTTGTCGGCCGCGTCGGGCAGCGTGTCGGGCGACATCTCGCAATCGAGCGCTGATTGAAACAGGTCTTCCGGCGTGGGGCTCGCCATCGCGTGCAATTTCGCATGGCTGTGCGGCGCGGCGTCGAAAGAGAAAGCCCACTGCTGCTTGATCGGGCTGAAAGGACGCGCGGCGCCCGGAGGAATCACGAGGACGTCGCGGCCCTGCTCGAGAAACTGCAGCGCCTGGAGCGGAAGCGGCGCTTCGCCGAACTGCTGCTCGACCAGTGCGACGGCGCGTCGCACGCGCTGCGCGGGAACGTGATTTTCGGTGAGCCGCTTGACGGTGCGCAGGGCGACGAGATCGCCAAAGCTGTAGAAACGCTCTCCCCAGCGCGCCTCGGGACGAACCAGCCGGAGCCTTTCCCAATAGCGCAGTCGATTCGCATCCAGTCCGAGGATGCGTCCCACTTCTTTCCGCGTATACCTTTGCGACAAGCTTGGAGGTTCCTCAGTTTCGAACGCTTCTCAATCGATTATGCACCCTATGTCAATGCCACCGCAGGGCGGTTTTCCACAGGAAATTGCGGAAAACCGGTCGTGCGGCGCTGCGATTACCAAAAGACGACACGCCGCGGCAGGCGCGGCTGCAGCGACGGGAGGACTTGCTAGACTTTGAGGGAAAGTCACCCACGCAATGCTCTTAGACAACACCGAACGCCTCTATTTGGAGCGTCAAGTCACGCTGGCGCGAGCTGTGATCGCCGCCCTTTCGCTCGTGGCGCTGCTCGAAACGTCGCAAACGCCCGTGCGGCGCGTTTCCGTCGTATTCTTGGCCGCGTATCTGGCGATCGCGGTAGGCGCGGCGTTGGCCGAGCGGTTCCTGAGCGAGGTACCGTTTCGGATTCCGCTCGCGGTCGACTTCGTAGTGCTCGCGGTATTCGTCTACCTTACGCCTTCGGTGTCGGCATTCTGGTTTCTCTTCCTGTTCGCAGTCTTCGCCCTGGCCACGCGCGGAAATGAGCGCGCGATGCTGGCGCTAGTCGCAGGGGCCACGGTCGGAATCATCGTTCGCGTGGCGGCGGAAGAGTCGTTTCACTGGGCAGGCTTGTGGCACTGGATCGCGATCGGCCTGGGAACGCTGGTTTCGGGGCTGGGCATGGGTTTTCTCGGAGCGCGCGAGCGCGAGCATCTGGCGCGGCAGCAATTCCTCGAAAAGATCGTGAGCACGCTGCGATTCGAGCGCGGGCTCACGGAATCGATTCGCCAGGCGCTCGGCGAACTCGCCGACGCATTTCAGTGCGACCAGGCGAGCCTCGCGATTCGCGACGACGACGTCGAGCGCATCTTTGTCTGGAAAGTGAAACTGACCGAGACGCAGCAGGCGCCTCCCGAGACGCTGGGGCTGAACAGATCCGACACGTACCTGCTGGACACGCTCGAAATCTCGATGGGCTGGGATTTCAATGGCGGCAAGGGCGAAGGGTTTGGATGGGACCGGCGAACGGGGCAGAGAGTCCGCACCGTGCCTGCGCCGCCGGAATCCACGAAGGAAGAGGTCGGCGCGAGATTGATCGCCGTAACGATCGAATCGGGCGGGCGGCCGACGGGACGCGTTCTGCTCGGAAATCCGCGCGCGCCGCGCAGCCGATTCTCGGCGGGCGATTTGCGGTGGTTCGAGCACATCGTGCGGCAGATCGGGCCGCCGCTTGAGAATATCTTTCTGCTGCGCAGCTTGCGCACGCACGCCGTGGAATCGGAGCGCAGCCGCATCTCGCGCGACCTGCACGACGGCATTCTGCAGACGCTGCTGAGCCTGAAGATTCAGCTCAACGTCCTGCGGCAGAGGCTGCCGGAAGGGCCTCTCGAACAGGCGTGCGCGGATCTGGCCGGTCTGCAGAAGACGGTCCAACAGGAGAGCGACGAATTGCGCCGCTTCGTGACGGACCTCCGGCCGGTGCGCGTAGAAAGCGCGGACATGCGCGAATTGATGCAAGGTTTCGCCGAGCGTTTCCGCCTCGAGCACGGCCTGGCGATCGATCTCTTCGTCGAAGCGCGCGATTTGCGCGTTCCGGACCGTATTTGCAGGGAGTTATTCCAGATATACAGAGAGTCACTACATAACGTAAAAAAGCATGCTGAGGCCAGCCACGTCGTGGTAAAACTAGAGCAAGACGAGGCGAAAGTGTCGCTCGTCGTGGACGACAACGGGCGGGGTTTTAGCTTCTCTGGGCGATATACGAGCGAGGAACTGGATCGGTTGCGTCTGGGCCCGATTTCGATCAAGGAACGTACGAGAAGCGTGGGGGGCACGCTGACGGTCGAGTCGAATCCGGGGCATGGGGCGCGTCTAACCGTCGAGATTCCATTCAATTAACATGAGCAAAACAAAACAGGCGATTCGGATCCTGGTTGCGGACGACCATGCGATCTTTCGGGACGGCCTTCGCAAACTGCTGGAAGGAGCCGAAGAGATCCAGATCGTCGGCGAAGCCTCGAACGGCGTCGAATGCACGAAAATGATCGCCAAGTTGAAGCCCGATATCCTTTTGCTTGATCTTCGCATGCCGGAAAAGGACGGCTTGGGCGTGCTCGAGGAAGTGAACTTCGATTCGACGCCCACCCGCGTGATCGTGCTGACGGCGGCGGAAGACGACCGGGACGTGGTTCGCGCGATGCGCCTGGGCGCCCGCGGCGTGGTGCTGAAGCAATCCGCCAGCGACCTGCTCGTGAAGGCGATCCGCAAAGTGTTCGACGGCGAAATCTGGCTCGACAACCGCATGACCGCCGAGGTGATCGACGCGTTCAAGAAGTCCGCCGAATCGGGATCGCGGCGCGAAAAGCCGTTGCTGAGCGAGCGCGAAAAGGAAATCGTTCAATTGGTCGCGCAGGGGTTTCGCAACCGCGAGATCGGCGAGAAGCTTTTCATCAGCGAACAGACCGTGAAAAACCACCTTCACAATATCTTCGATAAACTGGGCGTTTCCGACCGCCTCGAACTGGCCCTTTACGCGATCCACCACCGCTTGATCGATCAGGCGTAAGTCACGCCTTCTGTAACAATTCCGTAAGCTACTTCCTGGATTATCAGGTTTGGAGCCGCTAGCCCGGGCGTCCCTGGTACTTCCGTACCAAATAGGGCCTTCAGAATTGGCTCCATTGCTCTATTGGCCCGAATTGCGCGCGGCCTTACTCTACACAGGCAATCGAGAGGAAACAAAACCTGTGGCTTTAAAAGAGAGACGAACATCCCGGCGATTCCTGATGCGCCTGCCGCTGACCGTCCGCTGGACGGATGAGATGGTTGTCGGCGAGGCGGCGACGGAGTCCCGTGAAGTGAGTTCGCGCGGCGTGTATTTTCACCTGCCCAAGGGACTCAAGAGCGGGTCGCCCGTCGAGATCGTCATGACCCTCCCGCACGAGCTGACCCAGGCGGGTCCAGTTCGCGTGCGCTGCTTGGGACGCGTGCTGCGCAGCAGCCCCGAACACTCCGGCCAGGTGGGGGTGGCGGCGGCGATCGAACGATACGAATTCATGCGGAACAACGAGCACGCCGCATAACAAGTTCTTACCCAGACCCTGCGGAGATGGGTGAGAAAAGGCCGGGCGATTCGGGTCCCTCAGCCGGTGTCGCCCGGCTATTTTATTGCAGTGAGCTTCATCGGCCCTTCGCCCGATGAAGCCTCCGCTTTTCCCGTAGACTTTCCCAGCGTTTCCCAGTCGGTCAGAAGTCAGTCGAATTCGCGCTTCGGCGCGCTCTGCTCGGGGCCTACGCGTCCCACCGCAATATCTGCGCGAAGATAATTTTCGGCGCGCACGGGTGTGCCGGCCAGACGGCGGAGCATCGAGATCTGGCCGACGTGAGTGAAGGCGTCCGCGACGGGTCCCTGAAACAGCTCGCCGGCGGGCGTTCCAAGGGGCGCGTCGGAAGCGAGGAAATCGTCAAACGCGCGCAGCGCCGCGAAGAACCGGGCGACGCCGTCTTTCCACGGCAGGGCGGGTGAGTTCTGCCACTGCTGAGCGCCTTTGGCGAGTGAAAGCCCCCAATCGAGCAGGTCGCCAATGTGGGCGAGAATCTCGCCGGGTGTGCGGGTCTTGTCGCCGGCACGGAATTCGGCGAATCCGTCGGGGGCGTCGCGAAGCGCCTTGCCGCCGCGGTATGCCAACGTGGCGAGCGTGTGGCGCAGGAGTTCGCGGTCGGAATGGGATTTCGGTTCTGTCGGCGCGGGCATGGCGAAACCACATCCTACCACGCGGGGCCCGGGAAGCGACTCGTGCGTTCGAGGGCATCCTCGGATTCTTCGCTTGACAAATGTCTAGTAAACAGGTAGACTTGGCCTAGTAACTAGACAATCGTCGCCATGAGAATCTCACAAAGAGGGCTGTACGCGTTGCAGGCGCTGACGGTACTCGCGCATCATCCCACCGGTGTCGTCAAGATCAAGGACATCGCTGCTGAGGAAGACCTCCCCGAAAAGTTCCTCGAGGCGATTCTCCTGGACCTCAAGCGGGCGCGCATCGTGGATAGCCTCCGCGGCGCGAATGGCGGCTACCAGCTCAAGCGGCCGCCGAAGAAAATCTCGCTGGGCGAAGTGATCCGCAAGATCGATGGGCCGCTGGCTCCGTTCGAAGATGCCGAGTCCCTGCGCCGGCGCGTGAACGGCGATCCGAAGCACCGGCCTCTTTTCCGCATTTTGCTCGATGTTCGCAATGCCACCGCGAAAATCCTCGACCATACCTCGCTTTCCGATCTGTGTTGTAGCAGCCGCAACTAAGTTCCCGTCGCAGTCTTTCGTCCTTACGCAACAAAACTTGAGTGTTTCGCTTAGCCTCGGCCCCGAGAGCGTGTGTTCTCCCGGGCCTCGCGAGAAGGAAAAGCAGATGAGCACAGCAACGAGTCAGGATTGGCAGCAGGACCTGTCGACGAGTGAGCGCGAGCTTTTGCGCGAGGTGGCGCTCGCGCTGCGCGGCATCCGCTACGGCTCCGTGGTTCTGACGGTTCACGACGGGCGCATCGTCGAACTGAATAAGACCGAGCGAATACGAAAGAATTCGGCATAAGCACGGACCGAAGAGAAAGGCCCGACCCGTTTCCGCGGGAGGGTTTGCACGAAAAGGCCCGGCCAACCGACCAGTCCGCTGGAGGCTTGCAGCCGAAAAATTCAGGAGAGATGGGAATGCCGACATATTTGGGTGGGAAATGGAAGGGAATTGCGCTTGGGCTGACGTTGACTTTGGCCTTGGCAGGAGGAGCACGGGTTGCGGCGGCGCGAAGCGGGGACAATTCCGGCGGCGCGACCGCCGGGGCGCCGACGTCTTCCACCGGCAAGGCGGACACGGAGAAGGGAAACGCGGCGGCCGATCCGAATTCGCCTGTGGTTCTCGAATTGAAGGAGCTCGAGGAGGCGGTCGCAGCGCAGGCAAGGCAGTTTGACGAGCACAGCAAGGAACTCGATGCCGAGCGAACTGCATTGCACGACGAACTGGCGCGCATCGCGAATCTGGAAGCGGCGCTGGGCGTCACGCCGGAGGCGCCTGCGTCGGCTGGCGCCACGAGCGTCGCCGCTTCTCCGGACCCCGGAGCCGCTTCCAATGTCGCCGCGCTTGTGTCGAGCCCGAGGATTGCGGATCAGGGGCCGCAGACGCAGACGCCGCAAGACCTGTCCAACCGGATCAGCAACATCGAGAGCGAACTGCAGAATCTGGGGCCGCTTTCGTTCAGCGGGGACTTGCGCTTGCGCGATGAGCCGTTTTTCGGCGGGCCGTCGAATCAGTCTCTCGACCAGGATCGGGAACGCTTCCGGCTGCGCTTCAACGTCACAGCGAAGCTGAATGACGACTTCATGGGAGGCTTCTCGCTGGCCTCGGGCGATATCAACGATCCGACCAGCACGAACCAGACGGTCACCGGCTTCTACACGAGGAAGGCGATCGCGATCGACAAGGCGTACGTGGATTACACGCCGCACTATTTCCATTACCTCACGCTGATCGGCGGCAAATTCGGATACCCCTGGTACAACACCGAACTTACGTGGGACAAAGACCTCAATCCGGAAGGCGCCGCCGAAGCGCTCGCTTTCGACACGCACATTCCCTTGCTGAAGAAGGTCGCGCTGGTGGGCTTTGAACTTCCGTTTACGCAGGTTGCCGGAGTTTCGCTCACGAATCAGAGCCTTGCGACGAGCGCCGTCTACGGCGGTCAATTGCAGACGACGTGGCAGTTGGCCAAGTGGTTGAAGTTCGGCGCGTTCACGGGCTTCTACAACTACCACAACTCCGACCCGATCGCGCTGGCCCTGGCGAAAGCGAATGCGAAGAATCCGCAAACGCCGCTGACCGGCCTGTTGCCGCTCGGGACCGGAAACACGGTGCAGAACTCGATCGTCACCACGACTTCGACGAACGAGGTGACCATCGGTGGAACTTCGTATCCCACGGGCGTGACCACCGTGACGAACGCGCAGTTCGCGTCGAAATTCGGACTGTTCGACTCGCTCGCACGCTTCGACATCACGACTCCGTCGGACAAGTGGCCCGTCGCGATCATCGGCGACTACGTGCAGAACACGGAGGCGTGCGCCAACGTGGACAATATTCAGGCCGCGCCGCCGAATACGTCGTCGCTTCACTACACGCAATCGACCAATTTCTCGTGCGATCCGAATCAGCGACGCGGCTACTGGGGAGAAATACAGGTCGGGCGCGGGCAGAAGCGAGGGGACTGGCAATTCGATTACACGCGCATGTTCATCGAGCGTGAGGCGGTTCTCTCGAACTTCGATTACAGCGATATCCGGCAGGGCAGCAACGTGACGGAGCATCGCGCCATGATCATCTACCAGGTCCATCGCAACGTGCAGACGTCGTTTACCGCACTGATCGGCCGGCCACTCAACTTCGGCAGCACGGCACCGGCGCAAGACTGGCTCAAGCGGCTGCAGTTCGACGTGATCTACACCTTCTAAGGAAGAGAGACCATGAGACTACGATCATCACGATTCAGGCGATTCGCGAAAGTCGGCCTCCTCTTTGTGGCGGCCAGTTTAATGCTGACTCTTGGTGTGCGCGCGCACGCCCAGAGCCTCACCCTTCTCAACGTGTCGTACGACCCGACGCGCGAGCTGTATCAGGACTACAACGTTGCATTCGCAAAATACTGGAAGGCGAAAACCGGGCAGACGGTGACCATCCAGCAATCGCACGGCGGATCTGGAAGCCAGGCCCGCTCGGTGATTGACGGCTTGCCCGCGGACGTCGTGACGCTGGCGTTGGCTTACGACATCGACGCGATCGCCGACAAGGCGAAGCTGCTGCCTGACAATTGGCAATCGCGTTTGCCGGACAACAGCACGCCGTACACGTCGACGATCGTCTTCCTGGTGCGCAGCGGCAATCCGAAACATATAAAGGATTGGGACGATCTCGTGAAGCCGGGCGTATCCGTAATCACGCCCAATCCGAAGACCTCCGGCGGGGCGCGCTGGAATTTTCTCGCGGCGTGGGCGTATGCGCTCAATCAGCCAGGCGGGAACGACGCGAAGGCCAAGGACTTCGTGACCCGGCTTTACAGGAATGTTCCCGTGCTCGATTCGGGCGCACGCGGCTCGACCAATACCTTTGTGGAGCGGGGCATCGGCGACGTTTTGCTCGCGTGGGAGAACGAAGCGTTTCTGGCGGTCAACCAGCTCGGTCCCGGCAAATTCCAGATCGTCGTGCCGTCGCAGAGCATTCTGGCGGAGCCGCCGGTGGCGATCGTCGATAAGAACGTCGACCGCAAGGGCACGAGGGCCGTCGCGCAGGCCTACCTCGAGTACCTCTATTCACCCGAGGGGCAGGAGATCGCTGCGAAGCATTACTACCGGCCGCGGTTGGAGTCGGTGGCGAAGAAATACGCCGGGCAGTTTCCGAAGCTGAAGCTGATCACCGTGGATCGGGTGTTCGGCGGCTGGCAGAACGCGCAGAAGGAATTTTTCGCGGATGGCGGCGTGTTCGACCAGATTTACCAGCCGAGCCAGTAGCTCTCCCCCCGGAGCATGCCGGGCCGAAAGAGGATGATGACGATCCGACTCAAGAAACGAACGATCCTGCCGGGCTTCGGGCTGTCGCTCGGCGTGACGCTCTTCTATCTGTGTCTGATCGTGCTGATTCCGCTTTCGGCCGCGGCACTCAAGGCGTCCTCGCTTACGTGGCACGAATTCTGGCATGTGGTGGCGTCGCCGCGAGCGATGGCCTCTTACCGGCTGAGTTTCGGCGGATCGCTGATTGGTGCGGCCATCAATCTCGTGTTTGGCGTTCTTGTCGCGTGGGTGCTGGTCCGCTACCGCTTTCCGGGCAGGCGGCTGCTCGACTCGCTCGTGGATCTTCCTTTTGCTTTGCCAACGGCGGTGGCGGGCATTTCCCTCACCGCAATTTATGCTCCGAATGGGTGGCTCGGCAAGCCGCTTGCGTCGATGGGAATCCATGTGGCGTACACGAGACTCGGTGTGGTGATTGCGCTCACGTTTATCGGATTGCCGTTCGTGGTGCGCACGGTGCAGCCGGTGCTGGAGGACCTCGACAAAGAATTGGAAGAAGCGGCGGCGAGCCTCGGGGCGGGCCGCGTGCAGACGTTCACGCGCGTCCTGCTGCCGACGATCTTACCCGCGGCGATCACCGGCTTCACGATGGCCTTTGCGCGGGCCGTGGGCGAATACGGCTCGGTGATTTTCATCGCGGGCAACATGCCGATGCGAACTGAGATTACGCCGCTGCTGATCGTCACGAAATTGCAGGAATACGACTACGCCGGCGCCACGGCGATCGCAATGGCGATGCTGGTGGTGTCGCTCGCGCTGCTGCTGCCGATCAACATGCTCCAGCGCTGGGCTGGCAGCCGTCGCGAAAAGGAATTCTCGCGCGAGCCCGAGCCGGGCATTGGATTGCGGCCTGTGTACGCGCGCGGAGAGGCGCGATAGGCACACTTTTATGTCCGCTGCGACTCTATCTCCGATCGACATCACGGCAGGCAACGGCGCTGCAAGCAGGGCCACGTCCGAACCGGCGGTCGTGCGCTGGGTCCTCATCGGGATCGCGCTGCTGTTCCTCGCGATCTTTCTTTTTCTTCCGCTCGGCGTTGTTTTCTATACCGCGCTCGGAGATGGCGTCCGCGTCTACCTGCAAACGTTTCGCGATCCGGACACGCAGTCCGCGATTCGTCTGACGCTTCTCGCGGCGGGAATCGCGGTGCCGCTCAACATGGTGTTCGGCGTCGCGGCGGCGTGGGCCATCGGCAAGTTCGAGTTTGTCGGCAAAAGCCTGTTGATCACGCTGATCGATCTGCCGTTTTCAGTGTCGCCAGTGGTTTCGGGCCTGATCTACGTCCTACTGTTTGGCCTGCAGGGTTTGCTCGGCCCGTGGCTGATCGCGCACGACATTCGCATCATCTTCGCGGTGCCGGGAATCGTACTGGCGACGATCTTCGTCACCTTCCCGTTTGTGGCGCGCGAGCTGCTGCCGATGATGCAGGCGCAGGGCAACGACGAGGAGGAAGCGGCGCTCACGCTGGGCGCGAGCGGCTGGCAGACGTTTTTCCGCGTCACGCTGCCTAACGTGAAATGGGCGCTCATCTATGGCGTGATCCTGTGCAACGCGCGCGCGATGGGAGAATTCGGCGCCGTATCGGTGGTTTCAGGCCACATTCGCGGACTCACGGACACGATGCCGCTGCATATCGAAGTGCTCTACAACGATTATCAATTTACAGCGGCATTTGCCGTCGCTTCGCTATTGGCGCTATTGGCGCTGCTGACTCTTGTGGTGAAGAGTGCGGTCGAATGGAAATCGCAACAGTCCGGGGAACGCGCGGCGAGCGAAGGGGAGATGAGCGCATGAGCATCAGCGTTCGCGGCGTAACAAAGGATTTTGGGCGCTTCCAGGCGCTGAAGAAGGTGGATCTGGAGATTCCCGCCGGGCAACTGGTGGCGCTGCTCGGGCCGTCCGGATCGGGCAAGACAACGCTGTTGCGAATCATCGCGGGCCTCGAATTCGCGGACTCGGGCGCAGTCGAATTCGGCGGCAAGGACATCACCGACCAGACGGCGCGTGAGCGGCACGTAGGTTTCGTCTTTCAGCACTACGCGCTCTTCCGCCACATGACGGTTTTCGAGAACATCGCCTTCGGGCTGCGGGTGCGGCCACGAAGCATCCGCCCCTCGAAGCGGCAGATTCGCGAGAAGGTCAACGACTTACTGCGGCTGATCCAGCTGCAGAATCAAGCCGGACGCTATCCTTCGCAGCTTTCGGGCGGCCAACGCCAGCGCGTGGCTCTGGCGCGAGCGCTAGGAGTCGAGCCGAGCGTCCTGCTGCTGGACGAGCCGTTCGGCGCACTCGACGCAAAGGTGCGACAGGAATTGCGCCACTGGTTGCGCCGACTGCATGACGAAGTGCACATCACGAGTGTGTTCGTGACGCACGATCAGGAAGAGGCACTCGAGCTTGCGGACCTGGTCGCGGTGATGAACGAAGGGCGCATCGAGCAGGTCGGGAGTCCTGACGAAGTCTACAATCGCCCAGCGAGCTCGTTTGTTTACAATTTTCTCGGCAATGTGAATCTGTTTCACGGCCGCGTCGAAGGCGGGAGGACCTACTTTCACGATGAGGCGAGCGGGAAGCCGATTTTCGTCCGGCCGCACCTGCTCGAGATTACGCGCCAGCCCAACGGCGCAAGCCACTTCCGCGCGGTCATCAAGCACATCAATGCCGCTGGGCCGCTCGTCAAGGTCGAGGCGGTGACGGATTGGGCGGCGACCGTGCGCGTCGAGCTGTCGCAAGCGCAGTTTCGCGCGCTCCACCTCGCGAAAGATGAAGCCGTCTTCATCACGCCGAAGGAAGTAGCCGTTTTCGACAACGGCGCGATTTCCGGCGGTTAGCCGATTTCGTCGCGTCTCGCTCGCGTGTCGATCGGGGCTTCGCGAGAATCTCGCGTGCGGCTACGCTGAACGGGTCGACGCGGCGCGGCTGGGAAGTTTCCAGTTTGGGCGAACGAAGTGGCACGTATAGCCGCCGGGATACTTCTCCAAATAGTCTTGATGTTCCGGCTCGGCCTCCCAGAAGGGGCCGGCGGGAGCCACCTCGGTGACCACCTTCCCCGGCCAAAGGCCGGAGGTGTTGACATCGGCGACAGTCTCTTCCGCGATTCGCTTTTGTTCGTCGCTCGTGTAGAAGATGGCCGAGCGATAGCTCGCGCCCAGATCATTCCCCTGGCGGTTGCGTGTAGTCGGATCGTGAATCTGAAAGAAGAACTCGAGCACCTCGCGATAGCTGAGCTTCTGGGGATCGAAAATAATTTCGATCGCTTCGGCGTGGGTTCCGTGATTGCGGTAGGTCGCGTTGGGGACATCGCCGCCGGAATAGCCGGCGCGTGTGGAAATCACGCCTTTCTGACGCCGGAAGAGATCCTGCATACCCCAGAAGCAACCACCTGCGAGAATCGCTCGTTCGGTCGGTGCAGTCATGCCGTTGTTCCTTTCTGCCAAGTCGAGGAGCTTACCTTACGCCCCGTAGCGCGAGCTTTCAAGACCCTGCGCCACCCCATCAGATGCGCCGATTTCCCGCGGGGGCGCAGTTCTATTCCGGCTAAGGCGATGCTTCTCTGAGGGAAGATTGGAGCCGAGGCCCGGACTTGAACCGGGGACCTGCCGATTAGAACGGAGCATGCTGTAGAACGCTAAATCACTTGTGTTTGTGCGGCTTCCGCGTTCGCGAATTGACTTGTAATCGCATGTTTTTGGCTTAGTTGGAACCTCAGATGGAACCTACTGCGGCAATCCGCCCTGCCAGGGCCGGACTCGCATCCATAGGTCCTCGTTGCGAGGTTTGGCAGCTCGCATCGCGCGCTCAACATCCGGGTCTAGGCGCGGGAACCGTTTGATGTAGCTGTTCGGAAAAGTCCGGCAGTCACATTTGGGGCAGATCGGATCGTCCATCAGCTTATGACATTTCGCGCAGTTGCGACGCTTAAGGCGCGCCTTGAGTTTTCGCCGCATGGATCACCCAATAAAGCCGGAGAATTGGTCGAAGTCGCCTATGACCTGTAATAGCGCGCCACATTGTGGGCAGTGGTTTGACGCATTCGCGCCCAGCCAAAAGCCAATCCCTATACCAATCAGCGTCACGAGCGGATTGCCCTTCGATACTGTGCTAGCAAGCGCGCCCGTGCTTGCCGCTCCTCCAAGCGGAGCGAGGATTTGATAGAGCCCGGAAACTTCGCCATGGGTCGGACAGTAAGCTCGCTGCATGTTTCTCTCCTTTGGAACGGGAAGGGGGCCGCTCGCAGCTACTATATCACACGTCCGTTTGAAGCGGACCAAGGCGTCCACTTTTCGGACTACGAGAATAAAATCCGTGCCGATGTCGATTGGTTGATATACAGCCCGAAGAGCATGCTACGATATGAATATAAGGTAATTTACTTTCTGCGATAAGCCCGTCCACGCGACGGCAGGCCCGGCAAGGCCAGCAGCTCCCCAACTTACGAGACCGCAGAACTTTTCACCTCGAAGAAATCCGTCCAAAAGCTGGGGAGACGTTGAGGGGCACCTTGCCGGGTCGCCCCTCTTTTCTTTTTAAGGCTCGCCAATTTGCCCCGACTCTACCCAAAGGTTCGGTGCTCAAATGGCCGCTCGCTCTAGCGAATCACCCTCTCGCTCTGACTTCCGCTTGCGTGTGCCCGTCCGCAAGGACCGGAAGCACGGATGGAGTCAACACGCTGTTCCCGGCACATCTCTCTATCGAGCGCTACGGCGTATGGAATTCATGGCGGCGAAGCACGACGGGTTTGTCTACGAACGAACTGCGGCGACCGCCCGAAAACTCCATGCGTACAGGAGTCCCGACAATAGGCCAAGGCTGCGAACGGCCCAACGCGTCAAAAGGTTCCTGCGCGAAGTCGGCATCATAGGCCAGAACGGCCTCGGCCTGTCGAATCGGGGCCATGTCGTGAACGGATTTAGACTCGCTGACCACGACGCGTGCTGTAAGGTGAAGGACGGATGGTGCATTTTCCAGCCGGTGTCGCCGCCATGTCGCGGCCATGTCGCGCGGATGTCGCGAGAAATCGCCGAAAATGTCGTGTCCAATGTCGCACTAGATGTCGCAGTTCGTGTCGCGCCATCCACCACGGGAGCCAAACATTCAGCGGTCGATGCAGATTTTAACGAGTTGTTTGGTATGCGGTCTGGTATGTCGTCCGGTACGTGCGTTGGTGGGCCTGAGTCCTTGAGTCTTGGAGTCCTTGAGTCGAAGACTCAACACGATGCTGAACCGTGCGAAAAAGGCCGCCCGGATTCAGCCATGTGTTCGCCATCTCAAAACATGGTGGATGAAAATGAACGGACCACACGCGAGCCTAGCGACGCATTGCTCACCGCCGCACGGGTTCTCGCGAAGGAACACGGCCCCGATGGAATCAATCTCGCCGCCTACATTTGCGCTCACGCCATCAACGGCAAAGCTGGCGAACCTCCGTGTACCGTGAGCTACTACACGATATCCGCGCGGGACGGATTTCTCCCGGATGGCGACGAAGATTTCCCGAGGACCGGCGAAACCGATCACCTCATCCATCCTCAGATGATCGAGGACGGGCTAGACCGACTACGCCGCGCCGCCGAACGCACAGACGCCGATCTCTATGACGCTATCGCCCAGCTCGAAGAGATGTTCGATAGGCTTACGGTGCGCGAGGCCGAAGCATGGAACCGGGCCGCAGCGTGAGCCGGAGCGAGATAATCTCCAGGGCGAACAAAAGGCGAAGTGTGCTAGGCTCCGCTATGGCTTGCTGTCATGTCTCATCTCGCCGGAGTCGAGCAGTTGGCGTTGGCGTTTGTCGTTGCTCTGTGTTCTTGGGATTATCGCGCTCGGCAAGTGGGTATTCACCAGCACGAAGCCGGATGCCGTCACGCCGGAGTCACGGCACGCGGCCAGTTCGCTCGCTTCGTCCCGTTTCCATCGCGGGGAAAACCCGGACGGCAAGAAGCACGACTCGTGGGAGACGATTTTTCGTTCGCAAGAAAAACTGGAGTGGTGGTTAAGGCAGTCAGCTTGATGCGAGGCGTCCTAAAGCGCGTTGTGGCCCAAAAATTGACGCTGGCGACAACAAAACTGTACAGTACCCACGACTGGAGGTTGAACATGACCATGTATCAGAAGGCCACGGGGTTTATCGGGAGGCCGGGCACGGAAGGCGACAAGCTTTATGCCCAGGACCATCTCTACAGTGTGCTTATACCGTCCAATGTCTCAGGGATCGAGGAATTCGCCGAGCGCGCCGGGTATTGGAGAATTAACGATGGTGCGTGGATGACACGGCCCGCTTTTGAGGCCCTCATTGACGCCGATCCGCGATAGCTTATAACTTGTGCCGGAATGGATTAGTTGGACAACCAAAGCATTCAATCCGGCTGATCTTAACCAGTATCTCGAAGGTGCCTTACCGCGAATTGTAGTCGAGCTTGGCGAAACGTTTGGCAATCGTAGGACCCTCACCGGCCCGATGAAGTTTCTGGGAATCCACCAGCGTTAGCGTCCTATGCGCTCACTTCTCGACCGTCTGGATAGCTGGCTGGAAATCTATAGCCTCAACCGCGAGGCCCGCAAAACTACGCGCAGGTGGCGTCGGGCGGGCAAGGGCCATGAGCTTGACATGGATTACTCCAGGGCGATTCGCGACATAGAGAATCAGATTGCGATGCGTCTTTCCAATGATCTGCTCAACGAAGCACAGGCGTTAAGACTTCCCATCCCGCGCTATAGGCCGGGTTGCGAAGAATGGTACGCCGATGAAGAAGGGAAGTTGACGCTGCGCACTGTGGCGTTCAAGGCCCTGAGAGACGAAGTACGCCTCGAAAGAAAGATGCGATTTGAGGCGTTTGCTCGATGGGTCACGCTCATCGGTACTTTGGTCACGATGCTTGTTGGTCTGACCGGCGCTCTAATCGGACTTGTGACAGTGTTGCGACGGCGGTAGCGATGCGAGGCTAGTTTCGTGGCGTCCGATGTGAATCTGCCCCGATCCGCACTTTTTTCATCGATTTTCCCCGGACCGCTTCGTGAAATCGCCGCCATCCACCTCGCAATCGAGTGGATTTCCAAGCTTGGAGCGCGAAGTCCGGGAAGTGGACGGGATGGCGACGGTGCGTCGGCTAAGCAACTGCGCGCTGTGCCGTGCTGCGCGCAACGCCGGTCTGCACTTCGATGGTGTCCCACGACAGGCCAGCAGCGCGAAGCCCACGAATCGCATCGGCGTTGACTTTGACGCGAGGCCGTCCGATATGTTTGCCGCGTTTCCGCGCAGCCTCGATACCGGACTTGGTTCGCTCGATGATGAGCGACCGCTCAAACTCAGCGAACGCCGCGAAGATACCAAACATCAGCTTACCGTTGGGACTCGTGGTGTCGATTTGTTCGTGCAGCGATGCAAACTGGATGCCGAGCGCGTCGAATTCTGATAGCGCGGTCACTAGCTGTTTCATTGAACGGGCGAAGCGGTCGAATTTCCAGACCACCACGGCATCGAACGCGCGACGCTTGGCAGCCTTCATTAGCCGGTCTAAGGCAGGGCGGGATTCTTTCGATCCGCTCACGCCTTCATCCACGAACACCTCGGCGACGGCCCAGCCGCGCCGTTCGCAATAGGCCAGCAGCTCGTTGCGCTGCATGTCTGGATTTTGGTCCGTCGTGCTCACTCGGCAATAAATGGCTGCCTTCATCGTGGTTTGCTCCCTTTAGGCCGTCCGCCCTTGCGTCCATTCTTCCGGGCAGCCTCGGCCTTCGCTTTCGATGTAGCAACGCCGCCGATCCTTCCGCCGCGCCTTCCGGCCTTGCGGAAAAACTCCAGAACGTCGGGCGGCAGCGATTTCATATTCAGAGTATCCCAAACTGGGTTTGGGTTGTCAATAGACAAGATTCGTCATACGGCGCACCGCCCAAAAGTGTCCCGGATTTGGCAGGTGCAACTTATTGATTCGATGTGGCGAGATTTTCTGTCTGGCAGCGCCCGGAAGCGGTCGGTTGTGGGCGGTTCCTATTCCTCGATGACGATGCCGCCGACTACCTTGGGTTCTGAAAACTTGTAGCGGCAAAACCGACAAACGCGCGCCTCCTCCTGAATGTACTCCGCGCATTCGGGGCATTTCTTGAGGCCGGACTTTTCGGCGATTATCTCGCGCTTCGGAGTGGTCACCACGGCAATAACAAAGCCGACCAGCGGACTGAGTAGCAGCGAAAGGAAGAAAAATCCCGGTCCACTGCGGCCTTTGCTTGAGGCATAAACGCCGACAAGTACCGCCAACACAACGCAGACGAAAATTATTATCGCTACTTCCATCGGAGCACCCCGGACAGTTGGCGCAATCATATGACGGGGAGTGCTCAAAGAACAAGGGAAGTCGCCCGCGCTGCGCATCGATTTGCCCGACGCGTCGCGACGCCACGGCAACGTAAGCGCCCGCCATCCGCGTACACCCCCGTGGCGATATTGTCCGCGAAGTGGACGCCCCGTTCTTCGTCGCCGCCGGGCGGTTGGGACGCGGTGTAGCATCAAAATGGATTCAAGTACCCCCTAGTGGCGGGGAGCCTCTAGCCACCGCGCTCGCCAGCAGCGTCACCTTGGACAGGCCACATACCCTCGCCATCGCGCACAGACTAGGTTTCTAGCCTCGCAAGCCCCGAAAGGACTCAGCCCACATGCCCACAGCCAAAACTCCCAAACGCGCAGTGAAATGCCAAGTATGCCCGTGGATCGGGAATCGCTACCACGGACCAGGAATTTTAGTGGAACCGTGCCCACTTTGCGGACGCCGCATCACCTACGCCGAGTCATGGAAAGGCGATCAGCCGGTAACGCCCGACGCCGAACTGGCCGCGAAAGCCGCTTAATGCACTACCCCCGCCCACGTAATTTGTTGATTGAGCTATCCGGCAAAGGCACCGACCGCACGCGTCTCGAATGCCTACGGCTCCTAGAATTTCAAATCCCAGAGTGGGGCCACTATAACCGCCGTAGCCGAGAGACGCAGTTACGGAAGTTTTGCTGCGACAGGACACGCCCGGCGTCCAATCGACTTCGTTGCTTGAAAAGTTTGCTCTTTGGAATTCCGCTCGACGTACAACTCGCCATCAAGGAGAAACAGAAGTATGTATCCAAACGAAAATCTGGACCTCGCTAACCCCGGCCTTAGTCCATCGGATCGGGCAACTCTCAGCCAAATCGACAACCAACCCCGCAGTGACGGCGAGGCCGAAAAGATTCTGTTTTCGCTCGCACCCCAGCTCGACCCACTCGCAACGCGCTTTCTTCGCGACATCAAGCACAAGACATTCGCGTACGTGACGGACGGCGAAATCGCAACATGGTTGCAGCAGGAGTGGAACCGGACGCCCGACGACAGCGAACACGCAAAGAAAGAGCAGCGATTGAATGCGCTTTGGCGTGCCGCAGCGGACGTTGAGATTTGTGCCCATCCCGAATCGCGGGGATTGCTCGGCAGGCTCGGTATACCGGCCAGCCTTGCAGAGGCCAAGCGGCGATATCGCGAAGTTGCGGGAGGCGGGAATTGAGATTGGGACGCACCGCCAAGTTTCACAAGTCCGCAGGGACGCCACACTGGACGCCATTCTTCGGGCGGCCCCGCACGGGCAGCGTCGAAGTCGAGCGGATTTTCGTTGGCGGTCACACGATACGTATGTTCCTCAATCACGCCAGCGGTGACTATTCGTGTCTCGTGCCCGGCAAGTGGTCCTACGAGCGGATCGAATCACCATCGCGGGGCCAGCTAGCTAGTGCGGTCCGCCAGATAATGAACCGCCGCCCGCCGCGCCGCTGATGTCACGCTCTCGACACCGCTACTTTTCATCCGGCTTTCTTGCCCCGCCGCGTCAGACTCGCCCATCCATATTTCGGCGTGCGTTCGCGCCGCGCGTAATGGAGTTATGGCCGGGCGGGCCGGTCATCACCATCCACTTCGACGCGGACAGCCAGGAGTTTTGGGCCAGCGAAGTATGGGGTGACTACCGCGATAAGTCGGCACTCGCCGTGCTCGACGCGATCTTGCGCGACTACGACAACCAACCTTCCGTCTAACCGGAGCCCCAAATTTGTCAAAGCGCAATCCGATCGGTTCGTGCCATACGTGCCAGAAAAAGTTTATGCGGTCGCGCCCACGGCAACGGCGGTGCGTGGAGTGTTGGGCGTTCAATGTGTATCGCTGCGCGCAATGCCACGAGCCGTACCAGCGCGCGGATGGGGTTAAGCTCTGCCCGGCGTGCCTCGCAAGCGTCGCTCCACCAACTACGGAGAGCGCGGAGGAGTGGAACAGATTCTTGGTGATGCTCGGCCACTCCGAATCGCGGGGCGCGTTTCTCGGCACCGACCGGGTTGTATACGCGGACATTGCTCCGCTCGCCGTGCATGACAACCCACTGGAAGCGACGATCCCTGATAGCGCCGACATCGAGGCCGCACTCGACAACGAAAAATTGCTTACGTGGTTCCTGTCGGCCCCATCACGCGAAGTCGCGTTCAAGCTCGGCATCGGGCACGAAGCGGTCCAGCGCCTACGTGCCAGCTACCTCGATTGCGACCGGGCAGAGGTGGAGACGGCGCGAAAAGTTTTGGGGTATTCCGAAGTGGAGTGGCAGAGGCGGAAATTGGGCATCGGCCTAATCGAATCCCGCGCCGCCATCGAACGCCAGAAGTTCGCCGCGTAGGGTGTGCCACTTTTTCAAACTATTTTGCCGTCTAACTTCTTTCGTTTCCGTAAACGTCCACTCTGCGGACGCCTGTTTCACCCGCAAAACAATCCCGCAACACTAAGGAGAGAGGCAATGGCAAGGCTACGCGCACGGAACTACCTCGCCAACTTGAACAGCGAGGCCAAGTATTCCAGTGAATTTCCACTCGCCCACCTAATCGTTACCCCAGAACGGGCGGCATACATTCAGAACGTTTTGTGGCCGGAAGCCGAGATGCGCGGGAGGCCGGGCATCTTGGCAAGCGACAAGTCGAGCCACTTTGCGAGGGAACTGAAAGCGGATCGTCGGTCGAGTGACATTGAATTTCCGCCAGCGGTAGTAGGATTCCACCGCGACGGACAGCGAAAGCGGTCTACGCGTGGCTGCTTGAGCGGATGGGGCGGCGACATCGAAAGTTCCTTCCGTCGTCGCGCGGCCAAGAACGGAAGGAACAAAATTTCCGCGAACGGGAGAACACAGGAATGTCCGACTTCACGTAAGCCCAAAGAGGCGCGAATTTCAAACCGACTAAATGGAGAAACGAGTGAAAGACAAAGAAAAGAACGCGTCCGACGTGGCCTATCAGGAATTTCTGAAGGAGTCGGCGGGGCTTTCCGTTGACGTGAGTGGCTTAACGAGCATCCGCGACCGGCAACGCGCGGAAAAGAAAAGGAAGCCGGAGCCGAAATTTGCGCAGCCGTACAGTGCAGGATATTCGCCCAAACGAAACGCGCTACCACGGGCGCTCGCGCGGATGGCGAACGAGATTTCCGAAAACGCCCGCGATCCGTACCGCGACGAAGTTATCCGATCACTGGGAACATCGAGTGCGAGCGAAGGAACCGGCGTGTCATATTTCAGGGAATCAGGGACCGGCGAGGATATCGCCATCGACATCCAGCGCACGCATGACGGGAATTGGTGCGCGAGCTACGACGGCAAACGCCACGTAGCGGCGGATCGGGATACGTTGTTAGCCGGAATTTCAAGGGCAATCAACAACAACCGCCGCAGCCTTACAGACGATCAGAAACGCGAAATATGCCTGATTTGTACCGCCAGCGAAGATGGCTTCTACCGAGGGGTTGCGAAGTATGTGGGCGGAATCACGGGCATCCCGGAGTCCGAAACTATGAGCGATTCGGCGTTGCTCGATTCTCGGAACGCCAAGGCATACGACGAGGCCGTCGCATTTTGTTGGCTCGCCATCCGGCCGGATTTTAGCCCGGGAGACGATTGGGATGATTTCGTTCGCGACTACGCACGCGGGCGAAGCCTCAACATTTTTGTGCTCGACGGAGCGCGATCACAGTACGAAAAACGGAGCGAAGCCGCCGCACGCGAGGCGTTGCTCTCAACCATAGACGAACAGCCAGAGGCTCCAACATACCGCGAACTGGATCAGCTCGGTGACGGGGAATTAGCCAGCCAGCTCAACAGTGTTCGACGGGAACACGCAAGGCTAGTTAAGGCCGGGAAGCGTTTTCTTAGCTTAGTTTTTCTCATACTACTTGCCTGCCTTGGCGCGCATGGACAAGTCGTGAATCCCACGCCACCATCGGGCGGGACGAACACTTATACGACCAATCAAGTTGCCTCGATGGCCGACAATGGCAAGGTTGTGGCGATGAACTGCTCCTCGGCCTGCACCTATACTTTACCGGCTGCGCAGCCTTCCACTACTTGGCACGCGGATGTGACGAGCATCGGTAGCTCGGTTGCCACGATTGTGCTGGGCGGCAGTGACACATTCAACGGCTCTGCCACTGCCCCAAGTCTCAGCATGGGGCACCTGCTTCCCATCTACGCTAACAGCGCTATTTCGACAGACTACGTAGGCGACGCATGGAGCGCGTCGGTGGGCACGACAGGCGGTTACATCACCGGGTATTTCAGCACTCTCGTGTACGGCGGTTCCCAGTTGGTCATTGCTAGCCAGTCGGCGTTGTCATGCCCATCTCTAACGACACCGCCATATATTGGCGGCCTCTGCATTATTGGTCCTGATTCGTTGCCGCAGATCTACAACGCGAATGCGAGCACATGGCGCGACCCTTGTACGCTTGATGGTGGAACATTCACCCGTGGAGATTTGCTAGCAGTTGGTACCAACTCACCCGATTCTACCGATAGCGGGATTCCAGACACTGCGGCTGGGTTCAACACCGTAATCAAGGGCCTTCCAAATTACACGGCTGGCTACGTTTAACACCGCAAGCCGCAGGCTGTGTGCCGCAGCTACTCATTCAGTTGGCAAGTAACTGCACTAACAGCACGACATCTCCAACTACTGTATCCGACGGCACAAACAGCATGTCGTTCACGGCGGCCGCGAACACCTCCTACACCATGACATGCCACTTGTACTACGAAGCAGCCTCGGGTGGCGGTGAGCTTATCCAGCTCATCGGTCCTTCTTCTCCCACGTCTTTGGTCTACAGCGTTCTTGCGAACGTGGCCGCACGCTAGCGCGATAACGCCGCACCGCAAAAAGGAAATTCAGTGGCAGACACGCAAGCCCCATCAGGACCAATGCTCGAATCATCGGAGCAGCCCACGCCAGTAGCGCCCAGCTCAGCGACCAGCGCTCTTGGCGCACCCGCGACATCGGCACTTGGTTCGCCACCCGGCACGATGACATCGGCGCAATTTCAACAGCCGACGTATCAGCCCGGCACCGCCGTCTCATCCTCGACCGGACAAGCCGCACAGCCACTCACGCCCGCGCAGCAAGCAGCGACGATGCAGAACCAACATCATTCTGCGCTAGGAAAACTCGCATCGTATTTGCTTGGCTCTCAGACTCAGTACATCGCGAATCCACAAAGTGGACAGATCGAACAGGTGCCGGTAAAGCAGAAGCCCGGCGAACTGTTCCGCGCGATCACTGCAGAGTCAGCGCGAACAGCAGACGGTTGACGAAGCCAGGAAATCGCGTGACGCACAAATTGCGCAGATGAACGCAAACAATCTGCGTCTTGATTGGGAGATGGGATTGCAGACCCAGAAGACAATCGACGAACACAACGACCGCGAACGCGCATTTCAGCTCCAGCTCGACCAGGCTGGCGCAACGCCAATGCAATATCCAAGTAGGCGGCGAAGACATCAACGGGCAGATCGGGAACGGCAAAGCGCTTCAGCAAGCTGGCTGGCAGCGACCTCGATTCAGTCAAAGCGCCGGACGGCTACCACACCCTGCACACTATGGAAGTAGACACGCGGGACTGTCGATTCAAGGGCGGCCAGTGGATGGATGCGAACGGGAACCCCGTCAACATCGAAGACCGAACGCGGCACACTTTGTACCAGCTACCCGATAACATTTGGGACCAACAAGCGGATGGCGTGAAGACTGGCGCGGATTGGAACAAAATTGTTGGCTACAGGATGATCGATCCCGAAAAGGAAATCCATGCAACCGTTGGCGACGTGATGGCCGCACGGGCCAAAGGCCAAGAAGTGCAGCTCAAGAAAAGTCAAAGCGGACTCGACGACGCGAAAGCGCGCAAGACACTCACGGCCAACAAAGTCAAACCGAGCGACGATCCCGACGTGAACGCAGTTGTATCGAATCTGCTTTCATCCAAGGCCACGGGCGATCAGATTGAAGCGACGCTCGGCAATGCGCAGTTGACGGACGAACAGAAAAACGAAGCGCGCGGAATGCTCAAGAAGCTCGCGCCATCGAAACCGAAGAGCGCCGTTGACGCGGCAATCGCGCAGCTCTCGGGCGGAGCCGTGAAGCCCACAGCACCGCCAGGCCAAGCCATTCTCTACGATCCGCAGGGCACGCCTCACGCGGTCGCAGCCAATCTCGTAAACCAATACCTCACCTCCCCGCAGTACAAAGGCTGGCACCTCGCCAGCAAGTAAATCATGGCGACCACAACTCTTCCCGCACCCCAACCGCTGGACTCGACGCTGCCCGCGCCGACGCCTGTCAGTGCGTCTGCGCTTCCCACACCTACGCCGCTGAGTAACAGTCTACCCGCACCAACCACCGATCTTCCCGCCCCAACTCCGCTCGCGCCTCTTAATCCTCCGTCCTTCTCTTCAACTCTTCCATCCGACATCAGCGTTAGCGCCGGGCGAGCGCCGTCAATCTGGCAGCGAATCAAGTCCGCGTTTGAGCAGGGCATGCCCGCTTTCAATCCGGCATTCGAGGCAGCGGCACACACCGATACGGGCGCGCTTGCGACTGGTGAGACACCGCGAATGCAAATCGTTACGCCTGAAGCGGCCATGACTGGGACGGAGCAAAAGCGCCATCCGGTTCTGACTGGGCTTGGGCAAGTAGCTGGCGGACTCACTAGCCCGGAGTCGGTGGCGCTGCTTGCATCTACGGGCGGCCTTGGTGAAATTGGCGGGGCGGCGGGCGAAATAGTTCCACGGCTCATGTCTGCCGGTTTCGGCGCTCAGCAAATCTACGGAGCGGCGAAGAGTGTTCCCGACATCAGGGCAGCAATTCAGCGCGGAGATTATTCCGAAGCAAAGCGACTCATCACGATTGCCACAGCGCAAACAGGTATGGCCACGTTTGGCCTCAAACACGCCGCCACGGGACGCGGAGGCATCACGGGCACAGAAGGCGAATACGCGCTAGGCCAGCCGCAAACCGCAACCTTCGGCCCAGCTTCCACAGTAGGATCGGTGCTGAAGGAACCGGCACCAGCCGTCCACTTAGTGGATTCGGAACCGGCAAAGCAGACCATCGAGAATGCGCAGACGGTGCAGCCGCGAACCGCCGACAGCGCACGCGTTGTCAGCCCGGATTACGTGCCCGCCGTATCGACCGACCAAGTTCTCGCACAGCGCATCCAGCAGATCGTCAATAACAGCGGAGAAATGCAGCGGCTAGGTGTCGATCCGGCGCAAATTAAGACGCCCGAAGATATCGACGGGATGCTGACTCGGCTCACTGACAACATTCGATTCAATGCCGATCCGCGACTAGCAACGATCACGTTTGAATCGCAGAAGCAACTCGCCGCCGATCTCGGCATGTCGGTGGAGGATTTGCTCGCGCGTAAATCGGGCACCGCCTTCAACGCGGAACAAGCCATCGCCTCGCGGGCGCTTTTGCAATCCTCATCCGACCGCGTAATCTCACTGGCCGCGCAGGCGGACAATCCAGCAAGCCTCAAGGACTTTACCGACGCGCTGGCACAGCACCAGGCCGTAATGGACAACGTGACAGGGTGCGACTGCGGAAGCTGGGCGCGCGCTCGGATCGTTCCGCGTCAAGGAACTGCCACAGGTGAAGATCACCAACGCGCTCGCGGGTCTTTCCGAATCGGCACAAGCGGAAGCTGCGAAGCTACTTTCAAAATTGGATGTAAACGATCAGCGAGCCGTCAACGACTTTGTGTCAAAGATAAAACCGGCCACGACCGGCGACAAAGTATTTGAATACTACCGCAACGCGCTTCTAAGCTCGCCCCACATCGTAGCGGTGAAGGCCGCATCTGAAGCAAGCATGATGGCACTGGAGGCCACGAAGAAAGTTGTTGCGGCGGGCGTCAACAAGTTGGCCGGATCGCCAGACGAGCGCTACGCGGCGGAGTCATGGTGGTACGCACGCGGCGCGATGCAAGCGCTCACGCATGCACGGGATGTGCTCACCGGCAAATTCAACTTGGAAGACTCACCGATATTCGAGCGCAGCGAAGCAGCAAGCCATTAAAGGACCGATTGGCACGATCATCCGCACACCGTCACGCATACTGTCACGCCAAACCAACTTGATGTACACGCTCAACTACTTCGGCGAATTGAACGCGCAGGCCGCGCGATCCGCAATAGGCGAAGGGCTGGACGGCGACGCGTTCACCGCTCGACAAGCACAGTTGGCCGAAAATCCCACGCCTGCGATGTCTGAGGCCGCGCACAAGCTCGCGCTCGAAAATACTTTCCAATCGCAGCTCGGCAAATTCGGCGGAACGGTAAGTCACGGAATCCAGATCGAACCAACGGGCGTCGCGCGCTTTCTCTTCCCGTTCTACAAGACGCCCATCAATCTCATCAAAGAATCTTTCGGATACTCGCCCTACGGCCTACTCAAGGGCGTTGTTACCGGCAACGCGGACGCAACGGCTAAGGGCTTAATCGGCTCCAGCATCGCGGCGGGAATCGCGAAACTTGCGCTCGACGGCTACGTCACTGGTGGCGGGCCAATCGACTTCAAGAAACGCGAGACACTGGAGGCGACGGGCTGGCAGCCCTACTCCATCAAGATGGGCGGGCACTACTACTCCTACCACCGCGCGGAGCCGCTGGGCCTCGCGCTTTCGCTCGTCGCCGACACGGTGCACGGTGCGTTCACTCACGAGGACCCCGAGGTAACGCAATCGAAGGCGGATAATGCTGTCGCGCACATCGCACGCAATGTTTCGGACTTTCCATTTCTCCAAACGCTGTCGAGCCTGTCCACGCTCACGCAAGGCGATCCGTCCACGATGGCGGAAAGATTCATCGGCCATTTAGCTTCCGGCTTCGTGCCATCGGCGCTCGGCAATATCGCACAGATGCAGGATCGAACGATCCGCAGACCAACCACCGTGCCGGAATTCATCGAGACGAAGATACCGGGTATGACGGCCCGCGTCCCGGCGAGCATCGACATCACGGGCCAGCCCGCACAACGTCCACTTAGTGAACTTGGCGGTGCGAATCCGTTCCCAATTTCGACCGCCACCGGCGATCCCGTCACCGCAGAACTTGCGCGGCTTGCGATCCAGACGCCGCAGCCCATCAAGCAAGTGTCAGCGCAAGGCCATGCGTTCGCGGTGACGCCAACGGAAAGCGAAGCGATCCTCCAGAGTGAGGGCCGTTCGCTCTACGGCATGCTTTCGACGTTCGTTCACAATCCTAGTTGGGCGACGCTGGACGACGAAACCAAAATCGGCGTCGTTAAGAAACTGCGTGCGGACGTGGCGAAAGACCGGATCGTGAAGTTAGCGGAGATGCGTGGGCAGCAGTAGAGATTGTCGTAAGCTCCGGCATCCTTCAGCCTTTTGATTTCAGCGTTGAAGCGCTCCCCTTCCTTTTCGTCGGCGTCTCCGTCCCGCTTGCGAAGAGCGGCGTGGGCCAGCTCGTGCAGGAGCAAGAACCCGCAGAGCTTCGTAAACGGCGCAACGTCTGGGTGAGGCACGTTCATCGGCGAGAAAGACGTGGACGGACGATTTCATCTGACGTTCCTTGCCTCGCTGCACGCCAAGACGTAATATTCTCCCGTTCGCTAATGAAGCCATCCGACAAGTGTTTGCAGCTCTTCTTTGACGAATTTCCCGGTTTCGCGTTCTCAAAAACGCGTGATTCGGAGTTCGACTTAGATAGCCAGCACTTCCTATATCGGCACACAACGATCACAAAATCGTCGAACGGTAACGAGCAGTGGCGGTGGACCGGGCTGCTATCGATAAAACGTTTTCGCCGTACGCACTCTGGCGGGATGGTTATTCTTACCGTTGAGCCGTCCAATGGAAACAGCAAACGTCTCTACATTCATGTTCCGGTCAGTGAGTTGTTGGATGCTATAGAGCGGGATACGCACAAGCGCAAGAAGCCAACCGCGACTTTCTCAGTTTCGGCCAATCCAACAAGGTCCCAGAAAAACCGCGCACTAACAAAACTGATACACGATAGCGTTGTGACCGATAGCGAACTTCGGAAGACGCTCGCGAGGCGCTAGACGCTCTTTCGTCACGCGATAAACGGCCTCGGTCGCCGCGTCGATCCAGCAAGAACCGCACGTGCCATCCGGCTCAACCATCCCCGCAGCGCTCGCAGCACCCGTCCTCGGTGAATGCATCGGGCGGGCCCAGCCGAAACCCGGCTGATATAAATCGCACAAAAGCGCTCATAATTGATTTGGTAGCGCTCGCAACGTGCAGATTAATGCCATAGACGCCGTGCCGCGTGCGATCATAGAGAAATAGGGATTCAGAGCGAAAGCTCACCAATGCCGTATTCCGAGCCGCGCTGAGCGGCGATCCCGCTTGTTTGCACTAGAAGGCGGAGCCATGTGCGCAGTGCTCGCGTTTCCCGCACCGTCCGAATCACGGACGCTGACCATCGCTCAGGTCGCGCGAGATTTCTCCGTATCCGAATCGTGGCTCTACCATCATTGGCGCGAGCTGCCACACTTTCGCGTTGGCCGATCCATCCGCTTCGATTCCGCTTTGCTTCGCCGCCATTTTCAGGCTAGATATCAGACGCGAACCGGAAGCCGCCCAAACCTCGAAGGGAGAATCCCGATGGGGTTACGGCGGTATCAAAGGGGATCAGTTGTGAAGCAAGGAAAGAGAATTAAGGCGTGGTACGGCATTTGGCGGGAGGACCTTCGCCTGCCGGATGGCGGTTTTTTTCGGCGCAAGCGGAAGGTGCGCCTTGGGGCGGTCAATGAGTTGTCACGTTCCCGCGCTTACGATGAGCTAGCGCGGCGCATGAACACGAAGCCGACAGCCGCGTTGACGTTCTCCGATTTGGTGGAGCGGTGGGAACGTGCAATTGCTCCCACGATCCGGCCATCCACGCGCACCTACTACCAGAAAGAACTTCGTGTCCATCTAATCCCGGCATTCGGCGAGAGACAGGTTGCCCAAATCGAGCGATGCGATCTGGAGTATTTCTTGGCCGACCAGGCCAAGAAATATTGCCGGAACACCCTTCGCGGAATGCGGGTAGCTTTTGGCCGTGTATTTTCGTGGGCGGTCGCCAACAACTGGGTTGAAAAAAATCCGGCTGCTGGCGTCGCGCTCCCACAGGCGGGCAAACGCATCCTTCGCACAGTGCTCAAGCCGGAACAGGTGTTGGCGATTGTAGATCGACTCGAAGAACCATACGCAACGCTCGTACTGTTTTTGGCTGTCACTGGCCTCCGAATCAGCGAAGCCGCTGCTATTCGCTGGGAGGATTTCGACGGCGATGTTATTCACATTCGCCGCCGCCTCTACGAGGGCCAGATTGACACGCCGAAAACCCCGAAGTCCGAACGCCGTCTGCCGATGCCAGCCAGCTTACTTGCAAGGCTTCGGTTGCTTGGTGGCACGGACTGGGTCTTCCGCAATCGCGACAATGGGCCAATCAATCCAGGGAACACGCTCAAGCGCTACGTGCGGCCCGTCGTAAAAGAGCTGGGAATCCCGATTGGCGGATGGCACGACTTTCGCCACACGCTCGTGACCGGACTGCGCAAAAAGAAGTGGGCAGTCAAAGTCATCTCGGAGATTGTCGGGCATTCCAGCACGCGAACCACGGAACAAATTTACGATCACGCCGACGCGGAAGATTTTCGATCTGCGCTCGGTGAGGTAGCTTCCGAATTACAGGTAAAAGCGGCCCAGATGGAACTAGATGGAACCTTTCGACGAAATGCCGTCAAGGTCGCTTAGACGCCATTCTTTGTTTTCAAGAGGATGGAGCCGAGGCCCGGACTTGAACCGGGGACCTGCCGATTACGAATCGGCTGCTCTACCAACTGAGCTACCTCGGCGGCGTTCTCCGAATGTAACATCCGCCCGGAAAATCTTCAAACGGCGATAAAGTGCTGTATTTCATTGTACGATAACGGATCGACTCGCCTGAAGTCGCAAACCATCCTAACTTGACACTCGGATGCCCATGGCGTAGCTTGAACGAAACTGACTTTTGGAGCCTAAGGCTCGGTAATTGTATAAGTTCGACGACTCGACGGAGGATTTTGAATGGCGACTCACTTCACTCTGAATGGCAAGCCCAAAACGGTGGACGTGGATCCGAATATGCCGCTGCTTTGGGTGCTTCGAGACACGCTCAACATGACCGGCACCAAATTCGGCTGCGGCATGGCGCTGTGCGGCGCCTGTACGGTTCACATCGACGGCGAAGCGACGCGTTCCTGCGTCACGCCCGTCTCAAGCGTTTCCGGCAAGAAGGTGACGACGATCGAGGGCCTCTCGGCCACCGATAGCCACCCCATCCAGCGCGCCTGGATCGAAATCGACGTGCCTCAGTGCGGCTACTGCCAGTCCGGCCAGATCATGACGGCCTCCGCGCTTCTTGCCAAGACGCCGCATCCCACCGATGCCGAAATCGACGACGCGATGGCGGGCAACATCTGCCGTTGCGGCACGTACGACCGTATTCGCAAGGCGATTCACCACGCTGCCGAGCTGCAAGCGGGCGGCGCCAAAGCTGCGAGCGCCGACGAAGGTTCTGAACTCGTTGCAAGCGCCGCCGCGGTTTCCGACGGAGGTGCCGAATGAGCGCCAAGACCAACGGACTGGACCGGCGCGGTTTTCTGAAAACCGGCCTCGCGGGAGCGGCAGGGTTGGTGATCGGCTTCTATCTGCCCGGACGCAGAGAGGTCCTGGCGGCATCGCGCCTCGATGGCGGCGGAGCCGCCCCCGACGTGCTGAACGCATTCATTCAGGTGTCCCCGGACGACAACATCACGATCCTCATCAGCAAGTCGGAAATGGGTCAGGGAGTTGTCACCTCGCTATCGATGCTGGCTGCGGAAGAACTGGAATGCGACTGGAAGAAGATTCGCACCGAATTTGCTCCGGCCGCGCTTGTCTACTTCGACCCCGCGTTTCACATGCAGGGAACGGGTGGAAGCCAGAGCGTGAATTCAGCTTGGAAGCCGATGCGCGAAGCGGGTGCGACCGCGCGCGTGATGCTGATTACGGCGGCGGCCCAGAAGTGGGGCGTCGACCCGTCGGAATGCCACGCCGAAGATGGCGCCGTGATCCACGCGGCGAGCAAGCGGCGGGCTACATACGGCAGCCTCGCGGAAGCAGCGGCGAAGGTTACGCCTCCGCAAAACGTGACGCTCAAGGACCCGAGCCAGTTCAAAGTGATCGGCAAGCCGTTCAAGCGGCTCGATACACCGATCAAGACCAACGGTCGCGCCGGTTTCGGCATCGACGTACGCCAGCCGGGCATGCTTCATGCCGTCGTGCTCCGTTGCCCTGTGTTTGGCGGCAAAGTAGCGAGCTTCGATGCTACGAAAGCGAAGGCCATCCCCGGCGTCAAAGATGTCTTCGAGATTTCGGATGGCGTCGCCGTCGTTGCCGACAACACCTGGACCGCGATGCAGGGCCGCAAGGCTCTCGACGTGCAGTGGAACGAGGGTCCGAACGCGGGCGTATCGAACGCAACGATATTCAAGAGCTTTGCCGACGCGTGCGAAGCGCCCGGCGTCGTTGCCCGCAAGGAGGGCGACGCGGATTCGGGCTTGAGCGGCGCGACGCAGAAGATCGAAGCCGTGTACCAGGCTCCCTATCAGGCGCACGCCACGATGGAGCCGATGAACTGCACCGCGTACGTCCAGGCCGACCGCGTCGACGTCTGGGCGCCCACGCAGTTCCAGACTCCGTCGCAGGCTACCGCGGCGAAGATTGCGGGGCTTAAGCCGGAGCAGGCTTTCGTGCACACTACGTACCTCGGCGGTGGGTTTGGCCGCCGCGGCTGGTCGGATTTCGTGACGGAAGCGTGCGAAATTTCAAAGCAGATGAAGGCGCCGGTGCAGGTCACCTGGTCGCGCGAAGACGATACGCAGCACGACTACTATCGTCCCGCGTCCTACGTGAAGATTTCCGCCGGCCTCGGAGCCGACGGCAATCCGACCGCGTTCACCGCGCGCGTAGCTTGCGACTCGATCATGAGCTGGTTCTTCCCGGGCTCGATCAAGAACGGCATGGACTCGAGCAGCGTCGAAGGCATTTCGGACACTCCCTACGACATTCCCAATATTCTCGTCGATTATCATCTCGTCGCCGGACCTATCCCGATGGGTTTTTGGCGGTCGGTGGGAGCGTCGCAGAACGGCTTCTTCGAGGAAAGCTTTGTCGATGAACTGGCGGCGGCAGCGAAGAAAGACCCTTACGAGTATCGCAAGGCTTTGCTCTCCAAGAAGCCGCGCCACCTCGGAGTGTTGAATCTCGCCGCCGAAAAGGGCGGATGGGGCACTCCACTCCCCAAGGGCCACTACCGCGGCATCGCCGTTCTCGAAGCGTTCTCCACCTACGTGGCTGAAGTCGCGGAGATCTCGCTCGATAAGGACGGTGTAAAGGTTCACCGCATCACGGTCGCGCTCGATTGCGGCCGAGTGGTGAATCCCAACATCGTTCAGCAGCAGGCGGTAGGCGCCGTGGTCTACGGTCTCACCCAGACGCTCAAGGGAGCCATCACGATCGATAAGGGCCGCGTCCAGCAGGCCAACTTCGACACCTACGACATGCTGCGCATGAACGAGATGCCGAGGATCGTCGACGTGCACATCGTCGAGAGTGACGAGACTCCGACGGGCATGGGCGAGCCCGCCGTGCCCCCGGTCGCGCCCGCCATCTGCAACGCCATCTTCGCCGCAACCGGCAAACGCATCCGCCGCCTGCCGATTGCCCCCGAGGATTGGACCTAGAACAAATTTCACTGGTTGCCGCAATGAAGAGGGGCGCTCGCGCCCCTCTTCTTTTTCGGCGTGCTTCCGGTTGCGCCCTCATCCGCTCACCAAGGGCGCAAGCCGGAAAAACCTTTCCCACTAAATCCTGCGGTCGGCGATCGCCGGCCGGCCGCTGGATTCGTCTCCCTACACCCACTTATCGATTGCATCATCCGGCTCCGTCTCGGCCTTACGGTCGCTAACCAACTGGCAACGGCTGTCTTTCAGGATTCAGCGCGAAAACGGATACATCAGCCAGGCGAGTCCGATCCCGATCGCGAGGAACAGCGCGAAGCACCACGCTGCATATTTGATTCGTTGCGTCGCCGTGTGCCCGCCGAGCCCCGCTAGCGCGATCGAAACCAGCAGCGCGAAGATCAGCATGGCGGGGAAGTGGCCGAGGTGAAATTGGCCCGCGTGCATCGGCTAGCCCCTCCGCCCGCAGGCGATGCCGTACGCGTCGAGCATGCCGATCAGATTCACGATTCCGGCGGCTGCGATGAACCGCGTGCCGTAATCGCCGGCGGCGCGCGAAAGGTCCGGCCCCGCCGCCTCGATGAATCGCGACAGTAGATAAAACACGCCGGAACAAGCGTCCGCCACGAATCCGAGCCTGCCAAAGGGATCGCCGGAAACCGACGTGAACTCCTGCCCGCGCATCAGGTACCCGGTAACGGCCAGCCCGCCCACCGCGACAAAAAAAGCCAGCCCGCGCCCCCAGCGGCCCAGCCACGCGTGGCCAAGCCCGGGCACGGCCAGCGAGGCCAACGCCGCGATGAAGGGAACTGCGCTGAGGGATTTCCCGTGGTTTGCGGCGGGCGCGGTTTCCTGCACGACGGGTTCTTCAGTCACGGTTCATCCAGCGCGCCTCACGCCAGCAACGCCAGCACTTCTTCCTGGATGGCGCCGGTGACGCGCGCCTCTCGCTCGCCGATGTACACGTCCACTTCGCTGCGGACGCCAAATTCCGGCAGGTAAATTCCGGGCTCGATCGAAAAGCACGTGCGCGGCACCACGTTACGATCGTCGCGTGTCTCGAGCCCGTCCATGTTCGCGCCGTTGCCGTGCACTTCCTGGCCGATGCTGTGCCCGGTGCGATGAACGAAATTCTTGGCGTAGCCCGCTTTTCGAATCGACTCGCGCGCCACGCGATCCACTTCCCATCCGTGAATGGTCCGGCCCCGCGCCACCGATTCCTTCACGAAGTCGATCGCCCGGTCGCGCGCCTCCCGCACGATGCCGAAAATCTTGGAGTAAGCGCCGGGCACGCGCTTGCCCAGATAACCGACCCACGTGATGTCGTAATAGACGCTGCCGGGCTTCGCGAATTTTCCCCAGATGTCGAGCAGCAGCAGATCGCCCGCGCGGATCGGCCGCGACGCACCCTCTTTCGGTTCGTAGTGCGGATTGCCGTTGTTCGGCTGCACTGCCGCGACGGGAGGCTCCGCCGTGGTTATCCCGTTCTCGCGAAACTGATCGAGGATCCACTGCTGCAGCTCGAATTCCGTGATCGGATTACCATCTTCCACGCTCGCAGCCGCTGCTTCGAACGCCCCGCGCGTGATGCGGTCGATGATCTTCCCGGCTTCGAGATGCGACGCGAGTTGCTCCACCGTCCAGGTGGCCTCGAATGTTCTGCACCAGATCGGCGGAGGTCACCACTTTCTTCTTGAGCTTTCGCACCAGCTCGACCGTGCCTGCATCAACGAGTCCAATGTACGGAATATTGTTCTCCGGCGAATATTGCATCGCGATTTTCGTGCTGCCGGAGAGCAGCTTGCGCAGGCCGCTCTGGAGCTCCTGCCAGCCGGAATAGACATTTTTGCTGCCGGAGACACAGTCGAGCGCGCCTTGCTCGATCCGGTGCACCAGTTTCCGGGGTTCGCCGCGCGAGGGGATGAAATAAAACCAGCGCCGCGTCGCCATGCCGTTTCCGTCGATCCCCAGGAGGTGCGCCGCAATCGGATCGCGGTGATGATGATCGTAGAAGAGCCAGCCGTCGATCTTGCTGGCGCGTAGCTGCGCCTGAATCGCTTTTATGTCCGGCATGAATTCAGCATCTCGATGATTTGCTCGCGGCGTGCGCCTATGATTTCCACGCGCTTCGTGCGGCTTTTTTCCCCGGCCACGATTCTAACAGCCGATTTCGGCACGTTCAAACGTTCCGCGAGCAGCCGGATCAACGCCTCGTTCGCGCGGCCGTCCACCGGCGGAGCCGTCAGCCGCACTTTCAGTGCGCCCTGATACGCGCCCTCGATCGCATCGCGGCTCGCGCGCGGCGCCACGCGCACCGCAAACGCGATCGCGCCTCCGCGTTCCTGTACGTCGATCGTAGAATCCGATTTCAATCTGAGACTGTATCACCCGACTGCTTTCACCGCGCGAGGCAATTGCGGCGAGAAATCCTCCCACCCCGCTCCGTTTTGCCATACAATTCACGCCCGTCGTGACTACAACGGAAACTTCCTCGAAAACGACTGAGCCGGTTCGCCTAAATGCGAACCAGATCCGCGGCTTCTGGGCCTCCTGGGCCGGCTGGGCGCTCGACGGCATGGACTCGTTCATCTACGCGCTCGTGCTCGTCCCGGCGCTCCGCGAGCTCCTGCCGAAATCAGGCATTCCCGCAACCGCCGCCAACGTCGGCTTCTACGGTGGCCTGCTCTTCGCGCTCTTTCTCGTCGGATGGGGCATGGCCCTTGTCTGGGGCCCAGTTGCCGACCGCTTTGGCCGCGTCCGCACTCTCGCGCTCACGATCCTGTGCTATTCACTCTTCACGCTGTTGGCTGCGTTCGGCCAAACCGTGTGGCAAGTGGCCGCCTGCCGCCTGCTGGCCGGCATCGGCATCGGCGGCGAGTGGGCGATGGGCGGCACATTCGTCGCCGAGGAGTGGCCCGAAAGCCGCCGCAAAATGGGCGCGGGCCTGATGCACACCGGCTACTATTTCGGATTCTTTCTCGCGGCGCTCGCCAATCACTTTGTGGGAGAAACGTACGGCTGGCGCCCCATGTTCGCGATCGGCGGCGTTCCCGCGCTACTCATCGGATTCATCATGTACAGCGTGAAGGAACCGGCCCGATGGCAGGCCACCGCCAAGAAAATCACGCATCCGTTCGCGATGATCTTCAACTCAAAGTACCGCCGCCGCACGCTGCTGAATTCGGCGTACGTCCTAATCTCGATCATCGGCCTGTGGGGCGGCACGGTCTACGTGCCCACGGCGGTCGCCGAGATCGTCACGCGCCAGCATCTCGCGTCGATTCTCGCGCCGCGGCTCGCCTCCTACGCCACCATGGTGCTTTCGTTCGGGACGATCGTTGGCTGCCTGCCGTTGCCATGGATCGCTGAACGCCTCGGCCGCCGCCTCACGCTCGGTCTCTTTTTCGTGTGCATGGCCGCGTCGCTCGCATTCGCCTTCGGCTACGCTTTCTATCTGCCGCAGGACGCGATGAAGTGGTTCTTCGTCGGCTTGTTTTTTCTGGGAATCGGCGGCGCCAATTTCGCGATGTACACGCTGTGGCTGCCCGAGCAATATCCAACGGAGTGCCGCGGCAGCGCCTTCGCATTCGCCACGTCGGTTGGCCGCTTCATCGGCGCCGGCTTCACCTTCCTGGTAGGCGCCGGCGTCTCCTACTTCCACACGATCGGCATCCCGGTCGCGCTGACAGCCCTGCCATTCCTGCTAGGCCTCTTTCTTCTCCCCTTCGGCCTCGAAACCACAGGCCAGCCGCTGCCGGACTAAACCTTCGCGACCAACAGCTGCACCGAGCCTACGTCGCAGCCCGAGTCCGTTCACCGAAAAGCGCGGTCCCAACCCGAATTTCCGTAGCCCCCTCCTCGATCGCGACTTCAAAATCGTGGCTCATTCCCATAGAAAGCACGGGCAGCGGGAATCCGAGCCGTCGGCTCAAGTCGTCTTTCATTTTCCGAAGTTTCTGAAAGTAAGGACGAGCCCGCTCTGCCTCCTCGAAATAAGGCGGCACGCCCATCAGCCCGCGCAGACGCAGATTCGACGACTTCGCAAATCCCTCGGCCAGCGCAAGCAAATCCCCCTCGGCAATTCCCGTCTTCGTAGGCTCGTCGCTGATTCGCATCTCGATCAAAACCGGCAGCTGCTTCTCCTGCGCGGCCGCCTCCGATTCGAGTGCGCGCGCGAGCGCCAAGCTATCGACTCCATCGATGCGCTGAAGAAGATTCACGGCCCGCCGCACTTTATTGCGTTGCAAGTGCCCGATGAAATGCCACACGGCGTCAAGGTGCGCCAGCTGCGGCTGCTTGCCATCGAATTCCTGCACGCGGTTCTCACCGAAATGGCGCAGCCCCAATTCGTAAGCCGTCAGAATCGCCTCAGCCGGGACAGTCTTCGACACCGCGACGAGCGTAATCTCGTCGGCCCGTCGCGCCGCCCGCGAAGCCGCCCGCTCGATCCGCTCCCGGACGCGCTCCAAATTTTCGCGCATCGGTGTGATTTCCGCCGCCACGCGCGCGATTCTAGCACGCGCCATGAACCGCTGGTCACTCGCGGTGCGTCGCTGCTACACTGAACCTCACTTCAATGCCTGCCCGCGGAAAGCTGATCGTAATCGAGGGGATCGACGGTTCCGGGAAGCGCACGCAGCTCGATTGTCTCGCGCGTGCGTTGCGGGAACGCGGCGTCGCCTTCACGCAGGTCAGTTTCCCCCAATACGACGGTTTCTTCGGCAAGCTCGTCGCCCGCTTCCTCAACGGCGAATTCGGCCCGCTCGCGGCCGTCGACCCGCATTTTTCAGCTCTGCTCTATGCGGGAGATCGCCTCGAATCGAAGTCTTCGATCGAGGGGGCGCTCGCGTCCGGGAAAAATGTCCTGGCTGACCGCTACATCGCTTCGAATCTAGCGCATCAAGGCGCGCGCATGCCGACCGAACAGCGCGAAGAATTCATCGCCTGGCTGAAGCAATTGGAATACGAAGTCTACGGTCTGCCCGCCGAGGATCTGGTGCTCTATCTGCGCGTCCCCGCGGCCGAGGCGCACCGCCTGGCCGGCGAACGCGGCGCGCGCACCTACACGAAATTGCGTCGCGATCTCCAGGAGTCCGATCTCGCGCATCTCGAAGCGGCCTCAGCCGTTTACGACACCCTCGCGCGCCAGCCGCACTGGGCGAAAATCGAGTGCTTCGATCCAGCCGCCGGCGCTCTTCGGCCGCCCGAAGCGATTCACGCTGAGATTCTCGCGGCACTCGACGCGCGCATCACTCCCGCGCACGGCGCCAGGATAGGATTCTGAGGATCTGACATGGGCTTCGACGAATTCCTCGGCAACGAACGCGTCGTCCGCGCCCTCCGCGGCATGCTCCAGCGCGAACGCGTCCCGAGCGCCCTGCTTTTCACCGGCCCGCGCGGCATCGGCAAATACACGCTCGCCCGCATGTTCGCGCAGGCCGCGAATTGCCAGCGCCTTCCCGACGATTTCTGCGGTGAGTGCGACTCTTGCCGGCGCATGGCCCCGCTCGCCGATCCGGCGCCGCTGATTCAGACCGGCCTCGCCGAACGCGGCGAAAGCGCCGATGCTGCCGCCGTCGAGCGCACCCCGCTGATCCTCGAAACGCATCCCGACGTCTGGGTGATCGTGCCCGACCCCGTGCGCCTCCGCACCCCGGTCGCTCGCCCCATGATTCGCGTCGGCCAGTTGCGCGCCGTGCAGCGCGCCGCCTACTTCAAGCCGCAGGGGCGCCGCCGCGTTTTCATCATGGACGGCGCGGACACGATGCGCTGGACCGACGCCGACCTCTTCCTCAAGATTCTCGAAGAGCCGCCCGAGTCGGCCACGCTGATTCTGCTCGCGCCCAATCCCGATTCTCTCCTGCAGACGATCCGCTCGCGCTGCCTGCAATTCCATTTCGCGCCCGTTCCGGTCGAGCAGATCGACGCGTTCCTGAAACAGCACGGCGACCGCAAGCCCCCCGAACGCAAACTCGCGGCCCAGCTCTCCGAGGGCAGCCCCGGCGCGGCGCTCACGCTCAATCTCGAAGAATCGGCGCGCCTCCGCAAAAGCGTTTTGCATCTCCTCGATCAAGCGGCTTCCGGACAAGGTTTCAGCGACATCTTCGCTTCCACCGCTCAGCTTGCGAAGCAAGAGCAGGAATCCTTTGAAAACATTTTGAGCCTGTTCTATAGTGTGCTTACAGACCTGCTTGAGAATTCCTTCGGCCCGTCAAGCAGGCTTCCTCGCAATCCCGATCTGAATCGGGAAGTAGAAAGTCTTGGCAGGAAGGTTGATTGGGCGTGGATACTGCGGGCTACCCGCGGTCTCGATGCGCTCGAAGGCCGGATTCGCCGCAATACTGGCCGTCAACTGGGATTGGACGCGCTCGTCGCTTCACTGAGCGTACGCTAGAGCTCATTCGAAGTTTTTTTCGAAAAATGTTGCAACCGAATTCCTTCGTTCGTAGTCATAACCTGTATATTACTTAGGAGCTGCCATGGTGAATCGCAAGCTGTTTCGTCCCTCCCTCGGGGACGGCAAGGAATCATTCTCTCCGCGTCCCACGCAAGTCGCTCCGCAGCCCGTAGCAGGACCGCGAAAGAAGCCCGCGCCGCCCGATCAGACGTACGCGGAAAATTTCTACTACGTGAAGCAGATGCAGTCCCGCACTCCCGTAGCGGTGGTGTTAAACGATGGCGAAGTCATCCGCGGCACCATCGAATGGTACGATCGCGATTGCATCAAGCTCACTCGCTACGGCAGTCCGAATCTTCTCCTGTATAAGCACTGCATTCGATACGTCTACAAGGAAGGCGACGAAGCGGCCAGCGGCGGCTCCAACGGCCAGTAGAGACCGCCGGATGCGCGCTACGGCGTTGCCGGGCGGCGGTTGCAGCTGAATTCAGCCGCCGGCCTAACCAGCATGAAAATCGGGATCACCTGCTATCCAACCTACGGCGGATCGGGTGTTGTCGCCACGGAGCTCGGCCTCGAGCTCGCGATGCGAGGGCACGAAGTTCACTTCATCAGTTACGCGATGCCGATTCGCCTCAGCGGCACGAGCGAGCGCATCTGGTTTCACGAAGTCGAAGTCACCACCTATCCGTTGTTCGATCACCCGCCGTATACCCTGGCGCTCGCCACGAAAATGGCCGAAGTGGCCGAGGAGGCGTCGCTTGATCTGCTGCACGTTCACTACGCCATTCCGCATTCGGTCAGCGCGCTGCTCGCCCGCATGATGGTGGCGCCGCGGCGTCTCCCGTTCATCACCACGCTGCACGGCACCGATATCACGCTCGTCGGCAACGACCGCAGCTATCTGCCGATCACGCGCTTCTCGATCGAGCAGAGCGACGGCGTCACCGCCATCTCGAACTACTTGCGCGACCGCACGCTCAGCGAATTCGAGATCAAGCGTCCCATCGAAGTGATCCCGAATTTCGTCAACTGCGATCTCTACAAGCGCACGGACGATGCCGAAGCCCGCGCGCGCTGGGCGCCAGACGGTGAGCCAATCCTCATGCACCTGTCGAATTTCCGTCCCGTGAAGCGCGTCACCGACGTCGTCGAGATATTCGCGCTCGTCCGCGAAAAAATTCCCGCCAAGCTCGTCATGATCGGCGACGGCCCCGACCGCGGCGCCGCCGAATACATCGTGCGCAAGAAGCATCTCTCGAAGGACGTTTTTTTTCTGGGCAAGCAGGATCATGTGCAGGAAAAACTCGGGCTGGCCGATCTGTTTCTGCTGCCGAGCGATTCGGAGTCGTTCGGTCTTGCCGCGCTCGAAGCGATGGCGTGCCAGGTCCCCGTGCTCGCCACCAACGTCGGCGGCCTGCCCGAAGTCGTCACGCACGGCATCGACGGCTATCTCTTCGAGCCGCGCGACGTGCCCACCGCTGCCAAGTACGCGCTCGACATCCTCACGCGCCCCGACTGCGGCCGCATGATGGGCGAAATGGCCCGCGCCAACGCCCGCCGCAAATACTGCTCCAACGACATCATCCCGCTCTACGAGCGCTACTACGAAAAAGTCCTCAGCGCCGCACCCGGGTCATAAGCTGATCGACAGCAGGGCGCAAGACCCGTGGAGTGCGGGAGCTTGCTCCCGCTGTTTGCCGCTCGGGCTGGCCCGGGCGTGCTCCCCGCACACGCTACATGCACAGCAGCTGGAAGCGCTAGCGCTTATCGACGGTGCGCATGTGCGCGGCACGATTCGTACTAATCCATAGAGCCCGGAACGCCAAAATCGCACCCCCAAAAAGCAGAAAGCCCGCCTTGCGGCGGGCTTTCGAGGGGAGAAAGCTCCCGGCCAATGCGCGGATGGCCGCAGAACCCTTTCCTCGACCGCAGTCTAGTGGGCACTTCTCGGGAAGTCAAGTCCGAAAGCCAAAATCCGTCACAGCGTAAGCCTATTTGTTTCAGCGGAATAAACGGAGGGCGACCCGGTCCGGCAAATTCTTATCCACGCCACCGTTCGATGGGAGCCCTCCCGGCGTGCCATAGAAGTCCTCTGCATTGATAGGTTTACTGGCCAATCCCATCTGCAGCACTTCGACGTAGCTCGTACGGTCGAATATCTTGCCGGGCAAACTGCGCTTCACGATCACCCGCAGGCCGCCGAACGCCAGCCCGGCGATCAGCGCAAACAGGCAGATGACGCCGGTCCCCTCGATTGCGCCCACGATCATCATCTCGATCGACGGTTCCTTGAACTGAAACGTCGGCTCATCCCAGGTGAGCTCTGCTCCGGACTGAACCTGCGCAAGCAGCGCGTCCGCTTCGGTCTGCGAGGGAACTCCGGCAATCACCGCCAGCAACGTCAAGGACCGCACGGCGAACAACGGCGGAGCGCTCGATCCCGGCTGCGATCCATCCACGTTGTATTTCGTTTTGATGTCGGCGAGCATGTGCTCCGCCATCTGCGGCGTGGGGAAATCGACGATCAGCAGCGTCGCTTCGTGCCCGCCCAGATGGTAGCGGGCGACTTCCGCTTCCGCGCCTTTCGAAAACGCGACCGAATCGCCGATCCCACCCGGGAAAAGCTGATTCAGCGTCTGCGGGCCGAGTACGTAGCGATCCGTGCCTTCCACCACGTTCTTCTGCGGCAAATCCTGCCACAGCGTCGGCAGCGGCTCCTCGTGCGCGTGCTGGGCTACGGCGTTCACCAGCGCCTTCAGGTCCGCCGTATGGGCCGTCAGATTATTCCCCTGGATCTCGACCACTAGATTGCCCGCGAGCACCAGCGCGCGATCGGACGTGATCGAGGAGTGGTCAGTAAGGTTCGCGGGCGCCATCCCCGGCACGCGCAGGTAGGAATACTCGCCGTACGCCCCGGTCGGATCCTTCATTTTGTAGAGCGTCACGTCGAGCGACTGCGAGCCTTGCGTATACGTCGCGCTCTCGCCGCCGGCAAATCCGTATTCCGTCGCGGCGCTCGCAGCGTCCGCTTGGGCATTGGCGGAGCTGGGCACGCCCGAGGCGCCGAAAGCCTGCGCGTTCGTCTGCGTCCATCCGGCGAACGAATGCGGCAGCACCTGCTGCGCAGAGGCGCTCGCCGAAGTCAGCCATAGCATTGCAAAGAGAAACGAAAGAAATTTGTACATGGATCCCCGTTCTCTTCTTAGATGCCGAGATTCTACTTGGGGTTCCCGGAAGGCGCCACTGTGCCGTCCGCCAGGCGGGTTTCGGCGACGTGATTGTCCGTGATCAGCTTAGCCTTGTTCGAGGAAAGGCTATTGAGGCTGTCGAGGTAGGTGGCGATGCCTCGGTAGAGGCCCTCCGCGATCCTTTCGCGCTGGGCGCCCTTGCGCAGCAGGCTCTCGTCATAGGGATTGCTGAGGAACGAAATCTCGGCCAGCACCGAAGGCATGTTCGCCCCGATGAGCACCACAAACGGAGCCTTCTTCACGCCGCGATTCCGCTCGTTGCGGCTCACCAGTTGCAGCCGCCCGGTCAGGCTGTCCTGGATGTCCTCGGCCAGATCCTTCGATTCTTCGATCTTGTCGTTGCGCGCGATCTTCTTGATCAGGTCCTGCAAGTCGTGCATCGACTCCTGCGAGTTCGCGTTTTCGCGCGCCGCCACTTCCATCGCCTCGGCCGAGGTCGCGAAATTCAGATAATACGTCTCGACGCCGCGCGCCGATGGGTCATCGCTAGAGTTTGCGTGGATCGAAATGAAGAGGTCGGCCTTCGCGTCATTCGCGATTTGCGTCCGCTCTTCGAGCGGGACGAACGTGTCGTCCTTGCGCGTGTAGACCACGTCCGCGCCCGGCAGTCTCTGCTCGATCAAATTTCCCAGTCGCAGCGCCACGTCCAGGCACACATCCTTTTCGAGCAGCCCGTGCGGCCCGATCGTTCCCGTGTCGTGCCCGCCGTGCCCTGCGTCGATCACGATGCGGTTGATCTTCAGTCCCAGCGCGCGCGTCAAAGAGCGCTCGCCGTCGCGATTCGGCTGCGGCACAGGCGGAGGCTCGAGGCTCGCTGATTCCGCGAGCGTCGCTCGCGGATGCGGCTTGGCCCCCTTGAGCCCAGCCTTCGATATCGACTTCGCGGAGGATGGCGAATCGACGCCAGTGGCGGCAGGCGTCGCCGCATTCGCGCTCACCGAAAGCGCCTCGGCAGCTTTTGCGGACGCCAGCGGATCAGCCGCAGCTTTGCCATGCGTTGCGTCAGCGGGTGCTGGCGCGGCAGCAGAGGCTACCTCGGCCTGCGACGTGATTGGCTTCGAGCTAAGGTCGATCACCAGCCGATACGGGTTCGCCACCAGAAACGCCGAGTAGTTCTTCGCGCCGTCCACATCCAGCACCAGCCGCACCGTATCTGGCTTGTTCTGCGCGACGCGAATCGTCTTCAGCATCCCGCCTTCGATGTTCACCGGCTGGCGCGGCGCCTTCGGGCCAAGTTGCGCCCGGTGCAAATCGAAATAAATCCGCTCGGGAGACGCGATCCGCGCCGACTTGAATTCGACTGTATTCCCGAGGTTCACCACGATCCGCGCCGAGTCCGGCGAATTCCACGTCTTGAAATCCTTCACCACCGGCAAGCCGTCGTCCACCGCCTTCGGAGTCACCTGCGGCGCGTCGACGGGAAGCATCTTGGCCGCCTCATCGACGACTTCGGTTTGGCTTACGGTTTGGACGGCAGTTTGACTTGACGCTTGGCCCGCGCCGGCAGCGGGTTGAGGCTTGTCAACGCCAACAGCGCGATCGGCAGCGGCTTCCGCATGCGGCGCCGGACTCTTGTCCGCGTCGGGGTGCTCGATCTCGTTGAGCGCTTCGCGAACCTCGGCAGTCTTGGCCGAACGCGGGAAAAGCTTCAGATATTGCTTGTAAGTCGCTTCGGCGTCTTCCGGCTTGTTGAGATTGTCCTGCTGGATCTTCGCCACCGAGAGCAGGCACTCCCCGCGATACCGGCTCCCCGGATACTGCTTCATCAGAAACGAATACATCGCGATTGCCGACTTGAAATACGCGGGATCGTAGAGCTTTCCCATCTCCGCGTACAACTCCGCCTCGGCGATCAAGGCAGAAGTCGCATCATCCGCGTCCGGAGTGATCAGGTAAACCTTGTGAAACGCCGCGACCGTCTCGACGTAATCCGACCGCGACCGGTCCTTCTCGAGGTAGCCCTCGAGCATCGTGCGCATTTTCACCGCGCTAGCAAACTGGTCTCGCGCATCGGATTTTTTGTCGGCGCGTGCGGGAGCCGCAAGGCAGGTCAGCAGCAAAGTCGCCGCTGCGAGGGCGCAAAGGGCGCGCGCTCCGTTCGATTTTAGGCCAGCCAAAACCATTCGCGTCTCATTCGTTCGTGAAGATAATCCGTCCGTTCGAATCCGTTTCCTGCCGTATCGGAGCCTTGGGCTTGCTCCACAACGACGGGTCGCGGCCCGAATTCGGCCGGAAATACGCGTCGGTCACTTTCTGCACGTACCGTTCGGTTTCCGGATACGCCGGAATCCCGCCGCTCTGATCGACGGCCCGCTCGCCTGCGTTGTATGCCGCGAGCGACTTCGTCAAATCGCCGTTGTAATGATCGAGCAGCTCTTTCAGGTACGATGTCCCGCCCTCCACGTTCTGAGCAGGATCAAATGCATTCCCGACGCCAAAGCGCTCTGCCGTTTGCGGAATCAACTGCATCAAACCCACCGCACCCTTACGCGAAATCGCCGACGGATTCCAGCCCGACTCCGTGGTGATCACCGCTTTCACCAGCGCCGGGTCCAGGTTGTGCCGCTCGGCTGCCGCCTGGACGATTTGATCCAGATGGTCGCCGGCCGCATTCGCCGACTGCGGGGACGACCCGGAAGCCGGGTGAGAACTGATAGTACTCCCACTCCCGCGCTTCGGGGAATCCGCGTTCACGTAGACGATCTTTCCGTGCTCATCTGTGTACGATGCGATTTGGGCTTGAGACGCTACGGACAGCGCCAGCCAGATGGCCGCCGAAACGACGACGATGCTTGCTCTGGTCATCTGTCCGCTCATCCCTGGGGAAGGCAAAACGCTCCGCTCCGAACAAGGTCAAAAACGCGAAAACGCGCAGCGACAAGTGCGCCCGGGAAGACGAGCTTCCCCGGCGTAAGTTTCTGGCGTTGCGGGAATTATAGCAATCGGTCGAGAAGGGGGTAAATGGACTGCAAGGCGTTTTCTATCCCGGATGTGTCTTTTCCGCCAGCCTCGGCCAAATCGGGTCTGCCGCCCCCGGAACCGCCCACCAGCTTGGCCAGTTCCTGGACGATCTTGCCCGCATGAAGCTTGGGGATCAGGTCCTTGGTAACCGCTGTAATTAGAGCAACTTTGCCGTCCTCGGCCGAGGCGAGTACCACCACGCCCGACCCGAGTTTCTGCCGCAGCGAATCGACCATCTGCCGCAGCGCCTCACGGTCAAACCCGTTCACCCTCGCCGCCAGCACGCGCACGCCCTTCACTTCCTTCGCCTCGCTTAGCAAGTCGCCCGCCTGCGATCCCGCCGCCTTGCGCTTCAGCGCGTCGAGCTGCCGCTCGAGCGACTTGATCGTGTCAAATTGGCGTTCCACCGCGTCAAGCACGCCATCCTCGGACGTATTCAGCATCCCCGCCGCCGACCGCAGCGTGGTCAGCGCGCGCTGGTAATCCGCCAGGGCGCGATCGCCCGAAATCGCCTCGATCCGCCGGACGCCCGCCGCCGCCGACTGCTCGGCCAGTATCTTGAACATGCCGATTTCGCCCGTCCGGCGCACGTGCGTCCCGCCGCACAGCTCCTTGCTGTAGAACCCGCGCGGCGAAGCGCCGTCCGGAATCGTCACCACCCGCACGTTCGCCTCGGGATACTTGTCGCCGAAGAACGCGAGCGCGCCCGACGCCAGCGCGTCGTCGATATTCATGATGTCCGTGCGCATCTCGAGGTCTTTCACGATCTCTTCGTTCACCTGCTGCTCGATCTCGGCCAGCTCCGCCGGATCGACGGCCGCGAAGTGCGAAAAATCGAAGCGCAGGTGGTCGGGCGCCACGAGCGACCCGGCCTGCTTCACGTGCGTGCCCAGAATATTCCGCAGCGCCGCGTGCATCAGGTGCGTGGCCGTGTGGTTGCGCATGTTGCGCGCGCGCCGCTCGGGATCTGCCAGCGTCGCCACGCGATCGCCCACGTGCAAATCTTCCTTCGCCACGATGCGGTGCGCCACCAGCCGCGAGACCGGATAATACGCCCCGCGCACTTCCGCCACCTGCAGCGATTTCGAGCTGTCGTAAAATCCGCCCGTATCGGCCACCTGCCCGCCCGATTCGGAATAAATCGACGTCCGGTCGAGAACAATCTCCGCCTCCATCCCCGGCTTGATCTCGTTCACCGCGCCGTCTTTCGTGATGATCGCCTCAATCCGGCAATCGCGCGCCTCAGTCCCGTAGTAGAAATCCGGCTCGGTCTTGAATGTCGCCGCCAGCTTCGTGTACGCAGGCTTCGCAACATCCTTGCCGGCGCCGCCCTTCCACGAAGCCTTCGCGCGCGTCCGCTGCTCCTCCATCGCGCGCTCAAACCCATCCCAATCGACCTTGACGCCCGCGTCGCGCGTCACGTCCTCAATGAAATCGCGCGGCAATCCATACGTGTCGTACAACTTGAATACGTCAGCGCCCGCGATACGCGGAGCGTAGTGGTCTTTGAGATGGTCCCTCAGCTTTAGCATGCTACTGTCGACGATCAGCTGATCCCCTGCGGTCCGCCTCGGGTCAAGTTGCCCCTCTGGCAGAAGCGTATCGATATATCTCTCCACGAACTTGGGATCCCACCCAACACCCGGTCCCTGAAGGAACGAGTCGCGGCATTCCCGCTTTGCCGCAGCCCTTGAAGTCTGAAGCAATTCATCGAGCTTGGTAAGTCCCACGTCCACGGTGCGCTGGAATCGGTGCTCTTCTTCGGAGACCACTTTCAGCGCATGCTCGCCCGCCGGCCCCATCAGCTCGGGATACGCACCCGCCATCAACTCGCGCACCGCAGCCACCATATCCGTGAAAAACGCGCGTGTCGGCTCCAGCAGCCGCGCGTGCCGCATGCCGCGCCGCATGATCTTGCGCAGGACGTACCCGCGGCCTTCATTCGACGGCATCACGCCATCGCAGATCAGAAACGTCGTCGCGCGCGCATGATCGGCCACGATCCGAAACGACGGATCGAGCTTCGGGTCGCGCCCATAGCGCGCGTCGGTGAACTCCTCCGCCCTGTGAATCAGCGGCATGAAGAGATCAGTGTCGAAATTCGAAACTTTCCCTTGCAGCACGGCCGCGACGCGCTCAAGCCCCATCCCCGTATCGACCGAAGGCTTCGGCAGCGGGGTCAACTCCCCGCTCGAATCGCGGTTGAACTGCATGAACACGAGATTCCAGATTTCGACGTACCGCCCGCACTCGCATCCAAATTTGCAATCCGTGTGCCCCTGATCGGACGCAGCCGGCCCCATATCGTAGAAAATTTCCGTGCACGGCCCGCAAGGACCGGTATCGCCCATCGCCCAGAAATTTTCTTTCAGCCCGGGCACCGCAATCACGCGATCCTTCGGCGCGCCGACCTTCACCCACAGCGCGGCCGCTTCGCTATCGGTCTCGAGCTTCTTGCCGCCAACTTCCGCGCCGCCGAAAACCGTGAAGTACAGTTCCTCCACTGGAATCGCGTACCAATCCTTGCCCGTCACCAGCTCCCACGCGAACGCGATCGCGTCCTTCTTGAAATAATCGCCGAAGGAAAAATTGCCGAGCATCTCGAAAAAGGTGTGGTGTCGATTCGTGAAGCCGACGTTCTCAAGGTCGTTGTGCTTCCCGCCGGCGCGCACGCATTTCTGGCAGGAAGTCGCGCGGTTGTAGTCGCGCTGCTCGAGCCCGAGGAACACGTCCTTGAACTGGTTCATCCCGGCGTTGGTGAAAAGCAGCGTCGGGTCGTTCGCCGGAACGAGCGAGGAACTGCGCACCACGCGATGCCCGCGCTCCTCAAAAAATCTCAGAAATGTTTTGCGAATCTCGTTTCCGGTCATGTGTCGGTTGTCCGCCAGGAGTCTCTTCCAGTGTCGATTAGAACGCCTCTCCGTCGCGTGTTTTCAGCAAGATACGCCGATTTCGAATCGCCGCAGTGTCGATTAGAAATCCATGGCCGCGAGGCGAAAGCGCCGCCCGGCTCACTGTCGACCCCAACTCGCATTGAACACAATATCTCACCATAACATTCTATGGGTAGGCCAAGTCGAGCGCAAGCGATCCGCATTGTTTGGCAATGATTTGGCGGTTGGACTGTCTCCTGGGTGGTCTGGGCCGTGGCCTAAATGGCTACCGCTCTTTTCGAGGACGCCGCAGGAGTTATAATTTAGGGGCGCGGCGCGCGGGCCGCAACAAACCGCGGACTTCGATAGAACCGAAGTCTGCGCTATCCCGCTACGTCGAGTCGCCGCTCGTTTGCGCATCTGGAATCATCGGCTCAGACCTGAAGAGGCGGATCATTCACACCATGGCGCGGCATATAGGCCAGGGGTTGACACCGGGCAGAAAACTGCTGCTGGGTGGGGTTGCGGCTGCGGCGATTGCGATGCCGCTCGCCTTCGGCATGACGGGTTTTGCGTCAAAAGGTGGAACCCAGAGCCCGGAAGCGAGCAACGGGCGATTGCCTTTCTTTGCGACCGCGTCAATCAAACCGGATAATTTACAAACGCCGCTGGTGGCGGGCCGTCTTTTGCCCGGCATGCCTCTCAGCGGCGTTAATGTAAATGTGGATAACGGCATTTTCAGCGCGACCACGATCGTGATGGCTATGATCATGGATGCCTACGGCCCTATGGACGGGAACGGCAGTCGGCCGGGGTTCCTGAGCACCGAACAAGTTTTGGGAGGTCCCGCGTGGATCAGAACTGATTTCTACCAGATCAACGCCAAGGTGAGCGATTCCATCGTCAACGGGGAATGGAAGAAGCTTTCGATTCCGCAACGGTTGAACGAAGCGATGCTGATGCTTCGCGCGCTGCTAATCGACCGATTCAAGCTGCGCGTAGAGCACGAGACGAAGGTGCTTCCGATTTTTGAGGTGGTTTTGGCCAAAAATGGCCCAAAGATCACCGAAGACAAAACCGACGGCCGGCCTTGCCGAATGACCGGAATTCCAGGAGTCGGTCCACGGGAGCGCGGGTTCGACGTGAAATCCTGCCATTTGAGTGACTTCCTTGGGCTCATCGCGCTTCTCCCGGAGGCGAGGAGCCGACCGCTCGTGGACCAAACCGGTCTTCATGGCCGCTACACCCTTAAGCTGCATTGGACACCGAGAAGACCTCCCGGAATGCCGCAGTCCACAAGGGGTGGTCAGATCAATCAGAGTGCAACGGCCGCCGAGCCTTCACCGTTCCTCACCGCTCTCCAAGAGCAGCTTGGGCTGACGGTGCAATCTACTACGGCGCAGGTGGATACAATTGTTATCGAACATATCGAGAAGCCAACCGAGAACTAAGGTGGATGGGTTTTGCGCGAATATAGTCGAATTCTTGGACCACTTCTAACGGGACAATAGGCGTTGATAGGCCCGTGTACCGATTGCAGCCCGCCACGGGGCCGATGGAAAGCCCGCGGCAGTCCGCACTCTGATCGAGTGAATTTCCAGCTGTTCTAGCTGGCCGAAAGAGTCATCGGCCTAGGGAGGGACGCGGCCGAGTCAGCGGCTTTCGAAGTCCGATTTGGCCGCGTACAAATTGACGATCCGCTCGTGAAGATTTTGCGCTTCGGGGGCAGCGGCGCGGATCGCGTTTCGGAGACTGGTGTAAACCGTTCGGCTCGCGGCCTTGCACTCCTGAGGCATTTCGACGGCGCCTCCCCAGTTCAGCCGGTCGCCAATCGCCAGCAGGATTCGGTTCGCTTGCAGGACGTTGATCTCTCCCTGCGCGCCCGATTTCATCCATTCCTGCAGGCTGCCCAGCTGCTGCACCGCCGCATCTTTTTCCGAGTCGCTCATCGGGCCGCCGATGATTTCGAGCACCGCTTGTTCGAGTGGTTTGTCGATCGTATCTCCCACGCTGATTGTCGCGCGCGAAGCGGAAAGGAAATTTTCCAGGCGCAGCGCGTAGTCGCCGATCTTGCGGTGAATCATCGCCATCTGCCCGCCGGCAGCTTCCGCCGCTTCCGCCGCGGACTTTCCCTGCTGCAGCGACGCTTTGTAAGCCTGGTAATTTCCTGCAGGCATGTTCCAAATCGCTTCGTCGACGATCGCCTTGGAAGGATTGCCGAATGTGAGGTCGCGCGCGGGAGATCGGGCAGCTGCATCGCTCGCGCGTGAGGCTTTCGTTTCCGCAGGCTTGCGGGGTGCTTTCGCTGGGACAGGAGACTTCGGCGCGGGTGCATGCACGACGGGCGCGGCGGCTTCCTGAGTCTCAGTAGTTTCGATCGCAGGCTCAACCGCCAGCGCGGGCGTATCCGGAATCTTCGGCACGTCTGCAACAGTCGCGGCAGCTTCCGGGGCAGCCGCAGCCTCAGGAGGCGCGGAAGGTGCCTCCCGAATTTCGATTTGCTCTTCAACCTTTACAGCGTTGTCGCCGCTCTCCGGCGCCGGCGTGATGACGCGGATGTCCGTGATGATCTTTCGCGGGCGCCCCAGTTGCTTCGCGTGGCTCTCGCAGACGTAAATCGGCTCGCTTCCGCCGTCTTCCCAGCAGGTGATCACCCCGGTCCCGAAGTCGCAATCGAGGCGGTAGTGCGGAGAAAGCGGCTCTGCCGCTTTTCCCGGCTGGAGACGCCACTCCGCCCGGCTTGAACAAACTCGTTTCGGCACGCGGACATTGTAGCGGACCCGCAAGACGAGAACGCCGCGCGTCGTGTCGTCCCGTTACGGAACATGTAACCCCGTGTTTCTCAATCGACCTCCGTACCATTGACCCGACCGCGAGGCACGATTCGAATGGACATGGGGAAGCTTTCGCATTCGACATGAACGAGATTCGCTCCAATTCGAGAGACGGCGCAGCGGGAACTGCAACCCCGCGGAGCCGCTGGTCCGCGCTGTTCCTTGGGGTCCGAATCGCTCGACGGAGAGCGCTGCGCAGGATTAGCGATTTCTTTGGCGGCTTGAGCCGCTGCGAGAAGATGCACGATGGTCCGTACTCGCTGGTCGTCGGCGAATCCCGTAGCAAGCTGTGGTCGGACGACCGTCCCGCTGAGGCCGCTTATCAGAAGGGCAAGATCCACAACTTGAGGACGGCGGTTCAGGAACTGGACTGCGCGCTGCTGCTGCCGGGCGAAGTCTTCAGCTTCTGGAAACAGATTGGGCGCGCTACCGAGGAACGAGGATACGTCGTCGGCCGCATGCTGCAGCAAGGTTGTCTCATCCCGTCAGTGGGCGGCGGCCTCTGCCAGCTTTCGAACGCGCTCTACGATGCGGCCCTGCAATCCGGCTGCGAGATCCTCGAACGGCACGCGCACTCGCAAATTGTTCCGGGCTCGGCGGCAGCGGATGGACGAGATGCCACCGTCGCCTGGAACTATGTCGACCTGCGATTCCGCTCGCGCGTGCCGCTGCTGATCCGGGCTCGCGTTACCACGGACGAGCTTGAAATTTCCTTCTGCGCGTTTCCGGGAACCGTCGTGCCCAAGGAAAAGCCCGCAGCGGCAATGGCGCGAGCGAAAGCCTCAGCCGCTCCGCAAGTGCAAGAGCTCATTGCCACTTGCGCGACATGCTCCGAGACGGAGTGCTACCGGCACGAGCACTAGGAACGATAGGTTTTTCCTCCCAACGGCGCCCGTCCACAAGTTATTGCGTCAATAACCGCCAAAATCGGTTTTTTTCGACCATCGGGCAGGCGTTTAAGCCCCCGACGAGAGCAGGGTCCCTGCTCCAGTTACAGCTGTTTTGGAGGGATGTTGCACTCGGGCTGATACTGCGCGATCAGGTCGGAGACAATGGCGGCGCGCTCTTCGGGTGAGGACGATTCCATCGGCAGGAATGCGACGTGGAGGTTGATGGCGCCCGAGGCCACGTTGCACCACGACGGATATTTCTCGTGCCACGGCGTCAAATGCGCGGAAATATTTCCCGACTCGCCGAAGTAAATCACGCGCAGCATGCGCGGATGGCACGTGAGGTCGCGGACCAGAATCGCGTAAAGGCCGGAATTGTGCGCTGCCACGAAGCAGGGAAGAACCTCGGGCTCGGAAAAGCAATAGTTGCCGAACCAGATTCCCTTTCCTTGCGACGGCGCTGGCGCGGCGGCGCCGGCATAGTTGGCGAAAGCCACTCGGACACTCCGGTTGCGGCGCGGCTCAGAAACGGCGCGCTCGCACGTGCGCAAGTATCGAGTATATCGCCCCGGGGGCCATGCGGGCGATTTGAAAAATGCGCGGCGCCGGTTCGGCTTTTTGAATCGAACGCGCCGTTACAGCGGCGGACGCTGCTGCATTTTTTGCTGTGCCGCGGCCGTCCAAGGCGGCACGACGCCGTTCATCCGCGCGTAAGCGATCGACTGGCCGAGATGTTCGTGATTGTGCGCGACGAGGTGAAAGATGACGCCGCCGACCGTGGTAAAGCCCTGAAAGTTGAGCGGCTTCGACATGTCCGCGTCAGACATATTGCCGATGCTCTTCTCCGCGTAGTCGTACGACTGATTGAGCAGATCGATAATCTTGGTTTTATCCGTGGTGGATTTTTCGAAGCCCTGGAATTTGAAGCCGGGATACGGCGGCGCGCCGGCGACGGCCGTCAGCCCGAAATTGCCGGCTGCAACATGCAGATAGACTTCGCTGACGGAGCGAACGCCCTCTCCGGGGCGCCACGTGTATTTCTCCTGAGGCATCGCCTGCGCGAGGCTCACGATTTCATCTTGCGCGGCTTTCAGCTCGACGATTGCTTCCGATCGGAAATTGAAGGTCTTGGCCGTCGCGGGCGCGTCCTGGCCGAACGCCGGAGCGACGCGTGACGCGAAAAGCAGACCCAGCATACAAACGGACAGGCACAGCTTCTTCGTCATCTTGAACGTCATCTTCAGCCCCCCCACAGCGGACGATACTCTATCGGTTTCGGCGGCAAAAAGCGATTCAGAAAGAGCGAGCCCTACTCTTCGGGCGGAGGAACTTCCGCGGATTCGGGCACGCTCACGCGCGTGGCGACGCGGATTTCGGTGCGGATGATGTCCGACGAGAATCCCGCGCGCAACAGGCTCGAGTATAGCGAGGCAAGCTTGCGCTGATCGAGCGGGCCGCGGACGTGCGCGAGGCGGCGCTTCAGGCGCGCACGAACGAGGCTGGATTCGTCGGTTTCCGCGAAGACGGCATCGAGGGCGGCTTCGATGTAGCGGTCGGGAACACCTCGCGCGCGGAGCTCGCGCGCGATGCGGAAGCGTCCCTGGCGGCGCGATTGCGCGTGGGAACGCGCGTAGTCGAGGGCGTAGCGGGCGTCGTCCAGATAGGCGCGCTCGCGCAGCTTCGCGACGACGGCTGATATTTGATCGGGGTTATCGGAACGGCGCGCGAGATATTCGCGCATTTCGTGAATCGAGTGAGCGCGGCGCATCAGCGCGCGCACGGCGGCGGCGTAGAGTTCGTCCTCGGCGTCGAATTTACGGGGTGAGGAGCGCATCGCGGAGGAAGCATAGAAGGATGAGCGCGGGGAAGCAAGGATGCAAGAAATCTGAAAGTGGAAATTTGAAATTGGAAATGGAAATGGAAAAGCGAAATTCGCGCCGGCCGGACGCTCAACTGCTATCGCGGAGACGACCGTTGGAGCGCGAAAAGATAGAGCCAAGACTGGAGTCGTGAATCTAACCAGCGACAGGCGATCGAGGTGCTGAGTCGAGCTTCTAGCGACGCTTTTCCATTTTCAAGTTTCCAATTTCGATTTTCGGGACTTGTCGGGCTACTTGCGAGAGCCTGTGCGCTCGAATTCGGTCATCGCGCGCTCCATTTCTTCACGGGCGGAATCGGCGGACGAACGGACGCCCTGGACGCGCAGGCGGAAATCGTCCGGATTCGACGCGCGCAGGATGGCTTCTTCGAGAGTGATGAGATTGCGCGAATAGAGATCGAAGAGCGACTGATCGAATGTCTGCATGCCGTACTGGCTGGTGCCGGCGGCGATGGCGTCGCGGATCATCCGGGTCTTGTCCGGATTCATGATGCAATCGCGGATGTAGCCGGTCGCGATCATCACTTCGCAGGCGGGAACGCGGCCCGCGCCGTCGCTCTTGCGTACCAGGCGCTGGCTGACGACGGCCTTGAGCGTCGAAGCGAGCTGCAAGCGAATCTGTTTCTGTTCGGGCGGCGGAAAGACGGCGATGATGCGCTGAATGGTTTCGGTCGCGTCCAACGTGTGCAGGGTCGAAAGAACCAGGTGGCCGGTTTCGGCGGCAAGCAGGGCCGTGGAAATCGTTTCCAAGTCGCGCATTTCGCCGACGAGGATGACGTCCGGATCCTGACGGAGGGCGGCGCGCAGGGCGGTCGAAAACGATGACGTGTCGACTTCGACCTCGCGCTGATTGATGAAGCCCTTTTTGTCGCGATGCAGATATTCGATCGGGTCTTCGATGGTGATGATGTGCTCGGGACGCAGCGAATTGACGCGGTCGATCATGGCCGCGAGCGTGGTCGATTTACCGGAACCGGTGGTGCCGGTGCAGAGCACGAGACCGCGCTGCTCCTCGCAAACGGTGGCGAGCACGCGGGGCAGCTCGAGCTCCTCGAGAGTACGGATTTTGGTCGGGATCACGCGGAGGACCATGCCGACGTTGCCGCGCTGCTGGAAGACGTTGACGCGGAAGCGGCCGAGTCCGGCGACGCCGTACGCCATATCGAGCTCGGCGGTTTCCTTGAATTTCTGCTTCTGCCGGTTGGTCATCATGCTGAAGGCCATGGACAGCATCTCTTCCGGCGTGATGCGGGGGACGTCGGCGATCGCGTTCAGCAGGCCGTCGACGCGAAGATAGGGGTGATTGCCGACCTTGAGGTGCAAGTCGGAGGCCCGTTGTTCCACGGCGCGGCGCAGCAGATCGTCGATGTTAATGGCCATGAGCGATTTTCCCCGAGTGCGAAGCTTTCATGTCACGCTAGCATCGGCGCGCGGGAAGAGGCAAGAATTGAGGGGCGATGGTTTCCAAGTGTGCAACCGCGTTCTTCGTGTGCGGGGTTGGAAGTTTTCTGTAGTTTGTTCAGAAAGACGGAGAAGCTTTGGGTTTGTAGCCCACAGGCGAGACGTAGCTTAGCGATGCGCTTTGGCATGGCGCGATTTTGCCTTCAGGAACCAAAGGCGAAGACCCAGGGCTAAAGCCCCTTTGATAGCTGCGTTTTTTCGCGGGCCTGAAGGCCCACGCTTCCACCCTTATGCCGCGGCTAGAAGCCGCGACCAGGAAGATTCCCGATTGTCACACAGACTCTGAAGGCCTGCGCTTCGACCTGTGGCGCTGGCGCGGGCCTACGAAACGTGTTTGATCTCGATTACGAGGCCGGTTGGTCGCGGAGGAAGACGCGGTCGTAGATCACGCCTGCTAGAACCCCGCCGAAGAGCGGGCCGACCCAGTAGACGCCGTGATTCTGCCAGTGGTGTGGCGTAAGGGCTAAAGCCGGGCCGAAAGCGCGGGCTGGGTTCATGGCGGCGCCGGTGAACGGGGCGCCGACGAGATAGCCGACCGCGACTGCGAGGCCGAGCGGAAGACCGGCTGCCTGTCGGAAGGCGCCGCGGGCGTCGATCACCGTGGCGAAGGCCACCATCACGACTGCGAATGTGAGCGCGGCCTCGAGAGCCATGCCGTGCATTCGCGTGAAGTCCGAGGTGAGGTCGGGCGCGCCGAGAGAAACCGGACGCCACACCGATTCGGGGAGGATTGCGCTGAGCGTGTAGGCGCCGGCCGCGGCGCCGAGTAGCTGCGCGATTACGTAGCCGAGGCTTTGAATCGTTCCAAGGCGTTTCGCGACCCAGCAGCCAATCGTGATGGCCGGATTCAAGTGCGCGCCCGAGATATGCCCGAAGGCACTGACCATCGCGCCGACTGCGAAGCCGTAGGCGAGGGCTGCGCCGAGAGGTCCTATGCCGGTAGCGCCCGCGGCGTGAACGTATTGGTCGGCGCAGATTGCGCCTGCCGCGATGAATACGACTGCGAAAGTGCCGATGAATTCAGCTACGAGCTTCTGTGGGAGACGGTACAACATTCCTCCGTGAGGATTGGCCGGACGCGGGATTCTACTGGATGCGAGGGAAGAGAGTCAAAGAAACAGCGGCGAGTTGTGGCGCTTTTGATTTCGTTGCAAGGTGCCGGAACGTGCGCGGTATTGAAATGCGAGGCTGCGTCCTGCGCTGGTGCTTGCGGCAAAGGCCCCACCCTCACAAACCGAGGATGGGGCACCCGGAAAATCAAAGTCGAACCCTAAACCTTTACGGCGTTGATTGGGACGCCGACGGGCGAGAGCCAGGCGTGGCGGTCGGGGGTTTTGCCGGTGACAATGGCGAAGAATTCTTCCTGGACGCTCTTGGTCACCGTGCCGCGCGAGCCGGAGCCGATCTTCACGCGATCGACGGAGCGGACCGGGGTGACTTCGGCTGCGGTGCCGCTGAAGAAGACTTCGTCGGCGATGTAGAGCATTTCGCGCGGGATCATCTGCTCGACGATGGGGAAGCCGAGCTCGCGGCAGAGCGTGATGACGGAGTCGCGCGTGATGCCCGGAAGAGCGGAATTGGCGAGCGGCGGCGTGTGGATCGTGCCGTTCATCACGACGAAAATGTTTTCGCCCGAGCCCTCGCTGACGTAGCCGTTCACATCGAGGGCGATGCCTTCTTCGTAGCCGTTGATTTTCGCTTCCATGCGAATGAGCTGCGAGTTCATGTAGTTCGCGGCAGCTTTGGCCATCTGCGGGAGCGTGTTGGGCGCCGGACGATTCCACGAGCTGACGCAGACGTCCACGCCGCTACGCAGAGCCTCTTCGCCGAGATATTTTCCCCACGCCCAGCAGGCCAGGTAAACCTCGATCGGGCATCCTTGGGGATCGACGCCCGCGTCGCCGTAACCGCGAAGAACGATGGGACGGATGTAGCACGCGTTGACCTTATTTTCGCGCACCAAGTCGAGCACCGCCTGGCACAGGGTTTCGAGGTTGAACGGAACGTCCATGCGATAGATGTGGGCGGAGTTGAGCAGGCGCTGCATGTGTTCGCGAAGCCGGAAGACGGCGGGACCCTGAGTGGTCTCGTAGCAGCGAACTCCCTCGAAGACGGCCGAGCCGTAGTTGACGACGTGCGACATCACGTGAATCTTGGCGTCGTCCCATTGGATGAATTTGCCGTTGTGCCAGATCTTCTCGGTCTTCGGGATGCTCATGATGTTCTCCGGGCCGCGGAAAGTCTTTTTATGGCCCTGCGAAAGCAAAATTATAGCACACGGGTTCGGCGGGACTTTGGTAGCGGAAGGCTGTGCCTGCGATGGGTGGCAGCCAAATTGGCGGCGTTTCGCAGATGGGCATGCGCGCAAGGCGGGCGCAGCAAGCGGCGCCCCTACGACGAAAACCGAAAGCGAAGAGCCGGCGAGCCGCCGGCGCTACGCACACCAAGCGAGCCGCCGACGCTTGGGCACACAGCGCGCAGGGCGAATCAGTCCGCTTGCGGAAGCTTCGCGTGGCAGGGAACGGGCAATATCCGAATCTTAGTCGGAATGGTCGTCGGTTTCGGGGCGGGGGACGTTGGTGAAGCCGGTGATGCGGCCCCAGGCGCTGGTCTTCCAGTTGTCCGCGATTTCCCTGGCGAGGATCCACGGAGGGAGCTGCATGTCGAAGAATCGCGAAAGGGCCGCGAGGTAGGGCTCGTACATGTCGCGGAGCTGCGCGAGTTTGAGGTTCGCGGCTTCGGTATCGGCGAGCTTTAGGCCAGCCTGACCCAGCATGGTTCGGAGGCGCTGAAGCTCGGATTCGGGCATGCGATCGGGGAATCCGCTGCGCGGCGCCGCGTTGAAAAGCTGTGCCAGATCGACGACGGTGTGACGGCAAATGGCGAACGTCAGACGGGCCTGGCGAGCGCAGGCGTTTTCGACGCCCGCGATCAGCAGCGCGCAAGTGTCGAGAATGGCGGCGAGAGCGGCGAGCCATGATTCGTTGTTGTGTTGCGAGCGGAAATACGTGACGCCCGGATAGGAGACGTGGCTTTCGAGGATTTCCGCGGCAGCGCGTTCCCAGTCGTGAAGCAGCGTTTGCAGAGATTCCATTCCCTCGGGCTCGGCGTGGCGGCGGAGGAGCTCGGCGGCGGTGGGAGGCGAGCCGGCGCGCGCGTCGAGCAGAACGATATTGACCTCGCGGCGCGAGAACGCCTGGTAGATGACCGGCAAGTAGCTAAGGACTAGAGCCAGAAAACCGAAGCCGAGACCGCTTTCCACGACGGCGAGGATGCGGCCGATGTGCGTCCGCGGGACGACGTCACCGAGGCCGAGGGTGAAGAAAGTGGTCCCGCTGAGGTAGAGGCACGTTTCGAACTGCCGCGCGTAGTCCACTTGGTGGCCTGCGCCATATAACAAGAAAGCGAAGCCGAAGATCAGCGACGTGGCCCAGAAGACCAAAAGCGTGAGGATCGCGAGCGGGCCGTAAAAGCTGAGAAAGGTTTCCCGGCCGCGGACCTTGGTGAACCAGCGGGCGATGGTTCTCCAAGGCACCCACGTGGCGCGATAGAACAAAACCGTGATGCGCCACCGGCGATTGACGCGCCGGGGCAGAATGATCGTCTCGAAAGCCTCCCAGAGAACATTCAGAATAATGAGGATGCCCGCGACGACCGCCAAGATCATGCCGCTTGCTCCAGGTGGGCCGTCATCGAGATTTCCGCCTTGAGCAGGCGCGACACGGGGCAATTTTCTTTTGCGCTGATCGCGGCGGCCTCGAAGGCCTGCGACGTGATGCCGCGGAGCTGCGCAGTCACGTCGAGATGGACCTTGGTGATCGCCCAGCCGGAGTCGACTTTGTCGAGCGTGACAGTGGCGGTGGTGCGCAGCTTTTCGGGCGTCAAGTGCATGGTGGCGAGCTGCGCGTCGAGGGCCATCGTGAAGCAGCCGGCGTGCGCGGCCGCGATAAGTTCTTCGGGGTTGGTGCCCTTGGCGTTTTCAAAACGCGTGGCGAAGGAATAGGGCGCGTCGGCGAGAATGCCGCTTTGCGTCGAGATGCTGCCTGCGCCTTCTCGTAGGGTGCCGTTCCAGACTGCTGTTGCGGTGCGTTGCATGATTTTCTCCTTGGTGGAGCTGATTCGAATTCGGACGGGTTCCCGGGGCTGAAGCCCCGCGCTTCCACCCTGTGACCCAATGGCGCGGTGACGCTCCGCACTTTTCTAGGGCACTAAGACGATTTTGCCGTAAGAGCCGGACTCAAGCACGGCTTTGTGGGCGCGCGCGGCTTCGGCCAACGGAAACTCCTGGCCGATTATCGGGCGCAGCGTCTTGTTTTCGAGGCCGGCGCCGAGCGCGGCGTGGATGCTCGCGAGTTCTTCGATCGACGCGTTCAGCAGGCTCATGCCCAAGATTGTGGCGTCGCGTCCCATGGCGTCGCGCGGGTTAATCTCGACCGGGCCTCGGCTGCCAACGGCGACAACGCGGCCTTTCGGAGCGAGCAGCGGGAGATCGCGGCCGAGGTTCACGTTGGACAGCATCTCGATGATGAGATCGTAGCCCCGACTGCCCGTCGCCGCCAGAGCTTCGTCGAAATGAGCGGGCGACTTGTGGTCGAGCACTTTGTGCGCGCCTTCGTCGGCGACGAGCTTCTTGCCGCGCTCGGAGCTGGCCGTGCCGACAACATACAGGCCGGCGGCGCGCGCGAGCTGGACGGCGGCGGTGCCTACGCCTCCGCTGGCGCCGTGAATCAGGACGGTCTCGGCTCCGCGCGCATTGCCGCGAATGAAGAGCGCGCGGAATGCGGTGGCGTAGGGGACGTGCACGGCGGCACCTTGCGCGAATGTCAGGTTGGGAGGAAGCGGGTAGACCGAGCGCTCGTCGCACAGAGCGAGTTCGGCGTAGGTGCCGCTGATGCTGCCGCCGATGTAGACCCTGTCTCCAGGTTTGAAACGCGAGCCATTCGGGCCGACCGATTCGATGGTGCCGGCGGCGTCCGAGCCCGGCGTGTAAGGCAGCTGCGGCAAGCGCGCGTAGGCGCCGGCTCGAACGTACGTCTCGACCGGATTGATGCCCGCCGCGGCGACGCGCACGACGACTTGGCCTGCGGACGGCTTGGGATCGGGAACATCTTCGAGCCGCAGAACCTCGGGTCCGCCGAATTCATGCACGCGAATCGCTTTCATCTGTCCTCCAGGTTTTGTCGGTCGGGCAGTTAGCTCCGGCTCGGGGTGAGCCCGGCAGGCCGACTGTTCGATGTTGGCGGGACCGATGCAGATGCAGAGCTCTGAGCCGCCGGGAGCTAATGCGCGCCGGGGATGCGCTCCGACATTGCACGGAGCGTATCAAAGTTCTGGTTGATGTGCTTCAACCTCGTGCCGGTTGTGCTCTCCCAGACGCCGAAGGCGAGAAACGGTACGAGCACCGCCAATACCCACAGCTTTGCGGTTCTCGGCACCTTTGCCTCGGGCTCCCACCGGAAAAGCTGGCGCGAGACCTCAAACGCTACCGCTAGACCGAGGAGCAGCGCGACCGTGTCCGTGATCATTTCTGCGGGCGTGGTCAAGTTGGTGGCGGCTGATTCCAGGCCGGTCGCCAGATACTGCGCCGGAATGAACAAGGCGACGTGCTGGAGCCAACCGGGGAAGATGGCCAGCGGAATTGTCGCGCCGGAGAGGAACAGGAACGCCATCCAGATCAGGTTATTGATCATCTGGGTTTCCTGCATCGTGTTCGTGACGCTCGCGACGATTAATCCCAGCGCAGAGAAGGTGGCGGAGCCGACCGTGACCAGCAAGAGAATCGCTCCGAGATTCCCCCAGGACTGCATATGGAATGCCCAACGGCAGACGAGAATCTGAAATGCAACGACGGGCAAGACGAGGAAATAGTTGGCAAGGATGCTCGAAGCGAGCATCGGGCCGGCGCCCAAAGGCGCTAGCCGAAATCGGCGCAGGATACCTTGTTCGCGGAAGGTGACAAGCTGGACGCTGAGGCCCCAAAAGCTGCCCATCACGGAGGTGGTGAGAATCGCTCCAAGAATGTAGCCGACCCATTCGGTCCGGCCGCGGCCGATCAGCGCGCGGGCGCCGAACAAAAAGATCAGCGGCATGGCCAGGCTGAAAAAGAAGAAGGCGCGATTGCGGACCGCGAGGCGCAAGCGCATTTTGGTTAAAGTCCAGGTGCTGCTCAAGGCTTTTTCGCTCCTATTCGCGCAACCGCCGTCCGGTCAATTCGATGAATACATCTTCGAGCGACGGCGAAAACATTTCGAGACTCTGCAATTCGTTGTTTTCGGCTTCCAGCTGCTTTACCAGCGACACGATCGTCTGCGGCGGCCGGGAAGAGTGCAGCACGTAGGTGCCCTCGAATTCGCGGCAGTCGGCGACGCCTTCGAGGCCGGAGAGCAGGCCGTTGACCGGAGGGTGCGCTAGGCGCACCTCGATGCGGGTGGTGCCGGCCGAACTGTGCTTGAGCTCGCGGGGCGTCCCGAGCGCGATCACGCGGCCGTGGTCGACGATGGCGACGCGGTCGCAGAGGCGCTCGGCTTCTTCAATATAATGCGTGGTCAGCAGGACCGTCTTTTTCTCGCGCTTGAGCTCTTCGATAATGTCGTAGATTTCGCGGCGCACCTGCGGGTCGAGTCCGGCGGTCGGCTCGTCGAGGAATACCACCTCGGGGTCGTTCACCAGGGCCATGGCCAAGGCGAGGCGCTGTTTCTGGCCGCCGGAGAGATGGCTGTAGAAGGCATTCCGCTTCTCTTCGAGCTGGAATCGCGCGAGCAGCTTTTCGGTGTCCGCGCGGTGGTGGTAGAACTGCGCGAAAAGCTCGACGGCTTCTTTCACGCGCAACTTGTCGGGCAGGGCCGTCGACTGCAGGACGGCGCCGATCCGCTGCTTGAACGCCTCGCCACTCTTTTCGGGATCGAGGCCGCATACCCGGACGATGCCGCTATCGGGCGTGCGCAGGCCCTCGAGCATTTCGACGGTAGAGGTCTTGCCTGCGCCGTTGGGACCAAGGAGGCCGAAAACCTCGCCGCGTTCGACAGCGAAGCTCAAACCTCGGACGGCTTCGACGGCGCCATAACTCTTCTTCAGATTCTCGACTTGAATAACAGGTTCAGCCACCAGATGAGTCCTCGATTTCCAAGAACAAGAATTCTATCGCAATCAGAAGTTGAGCGCGAATGGCTACACCTTTTTGCGCTTGCTGGCACTCGCCTTGGGCCGCTTCTTCAGCGCCGTTTTCGGCAGCCAACCGAAGCGCCGCATGTCGAGGGAGCGGAGCCCGACCTCGATGCCTTCCGATTCGAGCAGTCGCCGCTGCTTGCTCGCGTAGGGCTCGCGAATGATGAGGCGTCCGCCGGCGCCGACCACTCGATGCCACGGAATGCCGCGCCCGCCGGGGCAGCCGGCCATCGCGTAGCCGACCACGCGTGCGCCGCCCGGCACTTTCAACGCGCGCGCAAGAGCGCCGTAGGTTGTTACGTGTCCGCGCGGAATTCGTTTCACGAGGCGATAGACCGGCTCCCAGGACATGTTTCGCGCGCTCCTTCCGCTAACCGCGACGGCAAATCGTGCGTCTAATAGTGCAGAGATACAGTTTTGTTTATCGAACCCATTTCGAAAGCTAAGAGGACGCTCCGCAAGTACCGCCGTAGCCGCCGCGACATCGTTCCGCAAGAGTAATAACCACTTCGAAGCAACCTTCTGCAACGGGCAGCATCGTACCATTGACGGTGTAGTGGAAGGGCCATACACTACGAAGCAGTTGATGCGGTCCTTGGCCCGGAAGGAGAACGGTTGTGGCTTTCGTTCGGCGCAAAGGGAACACCTATTACCTGGTGCACAACGTGCGCCGGCAGGGCAAGGTGCAGCAGCTTCACCTGGCCCGGCTGGGCGAGCGACCGCGTATCACCGACGAAATCGTCCGCAAAGTATCGCGGAACCACCCCTTCCTCGATCTCGACTGGTCCGGCCTGCGCGAGCAGGTGAACAGCCGCGTCGAGCTATTTGATATCCGGTCGATGTACGTACAGAGCCTGATGAGCACATTACGAAACCTTAACCTGGACCTGGCCGACCTGTCGCCGCCGCTGCTGACGCTGGCAGATCGAGCCAATTCAAGCCGGGAACTGGTCACGCAATTACGATTGCTGCGGTCGACGCTCGACATCAAGCTCGATCAATTCGAGCGGTCGGTGCCGCGCAATGCGGAGGGCGGAAGAAGGTTCCGGTAGGGAGCAACACCATGGGCGCGCAAGCAATGCAACTCGACCCGACACTCCGCAGCTTGGAGTCGCGAGACTTCGAAGCGGGGTTGCGTCGGAAGATTGTGGGGCAGGACGAAGCTGTGCAGGCGGTGGTGGACCTGTATCAAGTGTTTCGTGCCGGCCTGAATTCGCCGGGACGGCCGGTGGGCAACCTGCTGTTTCTCGGACCGACCGGCGCGGGAAAGACGCGCGTGGTGGAAGCGACCGCTGAGGTGCTGTTCGGCGATCCTCGCGCAGTGATCAAGGTGGACTGCGCCGAGTTCCAGCACTCCCACGAGATCGCCAAGCTGATCGGCTCGCCTCCGGGATACCTGGGGCACCGCGAGACGCACCCGCTGATTACGCAGGAGGCGCTCGCCCAATATCACACCGACAAGCTCAAGATCAGCTTTCTGCTGTTCGACGAAATCGAAAAGGCGAGCGACGCCCTCTGGCAGTTGCTGCTGGGGATTCTCGACAAGGCGACGCTGACGCTCGGCGACAACCGCCGCGTCGACCTCTCGCAGACCATGATCTTCATGACCTCGAACCTCGGCGGCGGCGAAATCACCGAGCTGATGACCGGCGGCCTGGGCTTTGCGCCGATCGTGCGGCCCGAGTCGAAGCCGAAGCTCGACGAAAAGGTCGAACGCACGGCGTCGGAAGCGGCCAAGCGGAAATTTGCGCCGGAATTCATGAACCGCATTGACAAGGTCGTTGTGTTCCATCCGCTGCGCTCGCAGCAGCTCGAGCAGATTCTCGAAATCGAGCTCGGGATGGTGCAACAGCGCGTGCTCGAAACCGCGAAGGGACGATTCCTGTTCCGCGTCACGCAGTCGGCTCGGGACTTCCTGCTCCGCGAGGGAACCGACCTCAAGTACGGCGCGCGCCATCTGAAGCGCGCCATCGAGCGATATGTTGTGTATCCCCTGGCGAGCCTGCTTGCGACCGAACAGGTGATCCTGGGAGATGTTCTCTCGATCGATTGGGACGGGAGCTCGGCGGGCCTCACCTTCATGAAGGAAGCCGAAGGGGCGCTGCTGCCGGTGGACGCGCCCGTGCCGGATGGAATTGCGGAAGCTGCGGCTGCGGCCGTGCCGGACGGGCGCGAGGTTTCGCTCCCGGCGGCGACGACTGCCAGCGCGAAGATCGTGTCGGATATCCGGCCGTCTTCGATGCAGGCGCACCGAGGCATTCCGTCGGAGAAGGCTAAGAACGAGAAGCGCTAAGCACTGACTTTCTCTTCGCGGCGTGCATGGCCGATATGGCGATGCACGCCGCGTTTTTTTTGGACGAGGCCGTTAGCCTGCGGCTTCTTTGGCTTTTTCCTCGACGAACTTCTGGTAGGCGGCTGCGTCGAGCAGGCCGTCGAGTTCTTTTGGGTCGGCGAGGCGAAGCTTGGCGATCCAGCCGGAGGCGTGCGGATCCTTGTTGATGGTTTCCGGAGCGTCTTTGAGCTTGGTGTTGATCTCGGCGACTTCGCCCGAGACCGGGCTCATGAGGTCGCTGACAGCTTTCACCGATTCGACGGTGCCGAGGAACTGTCCGGCTTTGAGTTGGGCGCCGAGCTTGGGCAATTCCACGGAGATGATGTCGCCGAGTTCCTGCTGAGCGTAGTCCGTGATGCCGAGGGTTGCGGTCGAGCCGTCCACTTGGATCCACTGGTGTTCTTTCGTGTAGCGATAGTCGGCGGGGTACATGGCAGCCTCCTCCAAGCATGATGAGATGAGCGGCACCCATTGTACGTGCTGTCTGGTTGCAAACAAGCGGAGCGAGCGGCGCTTGTCGCCGGGGCCCAGACGCCCTACCATAGGCCCAACGCGCAATTCCAATGGGGAGCTACCGTGGTCACTCTCTGCTCGCAGTGCGACAAGCCGGAATGGCAGTGCACCTGCGAAAAATACTGCTGCTTCTGCCAGTCGCAAATTAACGTGCGCCTCTGCATCGATGGCTTATACTATTGCCCAGAATGCCGGGAAGCGTGCGACGTCCGGCTCGCAGACACTGATGCCCACTGACTCCGACCGTACGGTGCCTGTCGTCCAAATCGTCGGCTGGTTGCACAACGATCCGCGTCTTTTGATCGGCGCGGGCGTGATTGCCGGTCATAGCGCGCAACAAGCCGGCTTACCCGAAACGGCGCAGGAACATCTGGCTGCGGCGACGACGGGGGCCTGCGGCGAAGTGCTGGCGCTTGCCGGGCCCAACCCGAAGTCGTCTCCCGAGGTTCACGTGACGGCCTCGCGATTTGCGGACCGGATCGAAATCGCCATTCAGTTGTCGGTTGCCGCGGCGGGCGCCAAAGCCGGCGCTCATTTAGACGGCCGGGACGGAAAGCACACCGATAAACTGCTGAAGGACGGGCTGGTGGATGAAGTGCAGCGGGAAACGCGCGACGGCCGGCCTTGCATCGTCCTTATAAAATACTGCCGCACGGTAAAATCCAAGACCTAGCGCCTGGTCGTAATGTCCTCTAGCCGACCCGCCTTTCGCGGAATCTTCCTTCTTGAGCTTCGTTGCAACTCACATCGGCACGGCGAAAGCGCGCGTGCGAATCAAACCCAATAGCTGGTCTTGACTAACGGGCGCGTCGATTTTGAGACGATCGCCGCTCGGCGTGACGCGGACCTGATCGAGCGCGCTCGCGAGGTCGGGATGATCCTGCGCCTCCTGGTAGCGGCGGTACATGACGCCGGCTTGGAGCGCGGCGGCCAGCAAATTGGCATCGTCGGTCGAGCTGCAGACGGCCTCGAACTGGGCGTCGATGCCGCTATCGGCTGCGACGCTGATGGTCATGGCGCGCATACGGCCGATGATCGCCGCGGCTTGCGGGAACTGGTTCGCCTGGGGCAGCAATTGCTGGACGGCAATGTGCGTGTAGCCTTGATCGAGCACGGCCCAGATGATTCCGGTGCCGTTGGCCTGATTGATCAGCGGAAAGAGCAGATCGTTGTTGAGCAGGCTTTCGGAAACGCCGGTGCGAACGTCGATCATCTTTTCCATCGCGGGGCGGACTCCAAACGCGGCCGTATTCGCGTCGACGAAGGTGAAGAGAATATCGCCCGCGCCGGAGCCACTGCCGAACGCGTAGAGATGGTAGCCGTGGTAATCGGTCATCGGCATTTTTTGCTGCTTGAAGAGCGCCTCGCTGGAAGACGGGTCAAACGTGCCCAATGCGACGCCGAGAACCTGCTCGCCGCCGGACTTGCCCGCATTGATCGCGCCCCAGGCGAGCTCATCGACCTGCGTGTTGGGGTCGACGCCGGCCGTCTTCAGGAACTGCTCGAACTGCCGGAAGCGGCTGGGCAGGAGCTGTTCGCGCAGCTGGGCGAACCATGGAAATTTTCGGGCGGACTTCATGTCGGCGTAGGCGAATTCGCCGACGGTCTTCGGGAACATGCCGATGATGTCCGTGCCGAGCGTGCCGGCAAAACTTGGCCGCGGTAAGAAGACCAACGATGCAAATAGAAGACCGATTGTGATGATACGGCGTATTGGATTTCTCACGTCTTGTCCCTCAGAACTGCACCTGAATCTTAGATTTTGCCGGTTGCGACCGGATTTTCGACAATTCGCGCGGCCAGAGACTCGGCTTCGGTTCGCGCCCGAGCGGCAAATGCCGCGTCAGTGATTGATTCGAGATTGACGCGCACGTTTTCGATCGCTCCGCGCACCGCCGTTGCGGCCATCATGCGGCCCACGCGGACATCTGACACCATAGACGGGGCTGACATCGGTTCCAGTTGCCCGAGCTTCTCGAATACTTCGACAGCCTTTCGCGCGATCTCGATCGGCGCCTCCACGGCGGCTTCAAAGGCTCGCTGAATGGCGCGGTCGCGTTTCTGCCGCTCCTCTACAGTTTCGCGCGGGAGGCGGTGGGCGACCAGTACCGATTCGTAGGAGGACGCGTCGCGGTCAATAGCCTCCGTCAATTCCCGCGCGACTTTGTGGAACTCGGAGAGCGCGGCTTCGAGCGGGGCAGCATGCGCCGCCAGTGATTTTTTCTTTCGCGAAAGCCCGGCGACCATCTGGCCGATGCTTGCCCCGAGTGCGCCTGCCAAGGCCGCGACAGACCCTCCGCCCGGCGTGGGCGTTGGCTGCGCGACCGCATCGAGAAACGGCTGAGCCAGCGCCGCCAGGCTCGCGGAGGGACCGGCTTGGGCCGCAAGCAGCGCTTCTTCCAGTCGATTCTCAAACACTTGGGCGGGCGAAAAGTTTTCGACCTTGAGATAGGCGTCGGCGGTCATTTCGATGGCGCGGCGTGGGATCAGGCCGACGATCTCGCTGCCCACGATGGCTGCGCCGTAGTGTGCCGCCTCGCGTTTCACCGCTTCGAACACCACGTGGACCGGGGTCTGCTCGAAGTCGGTGAGGTTCATCGACACTTGCGCGAGATTGCGCGCGCGCAGGTCGACGCCCATCGCTTTGACGAACGGCATGCCGCCGCTCGAAAAGCGGATCGTTTTCGCGATTCTCTTGGCGATCTCGACGTCGGGCGTGTCGAGATTGATGTTGTAGGCGATCAGGAATTTGCGCGCGCCGACCACCGTGGCGCCGGCCGTCGGATGCAGGCGAGCCTCGCCGATATCGGGCGCGCGATCGGGATTGGCGAGCACTTCTTCCCGGAGTCCCTCGAACTGCCCCTTGCGAATCTTCTCGAGATTCGTGCGCTCAGGACGCTGCGCTGCGGCTTCGTACAGATAGACCGGGACGCGATAGCGCCGCCATATTTCGTGCGCCGCTTTTTTCGCGAGCGCGACGCAGTCGTCGAGTGTGACGCCATGCACGGGAATAAATGGGACGACATCTGTTGCGCCGATGCGAGGATGCGCGCCGGTCTGGCGCGTCAGGTCGATGATCTCCGCAGCTTTGCCCACGGCGCGCACCGCCGCTTCCACGACGGCTTCGGGTTCGCCGGCCAGCGTGATCACGCTGCGGTTGTGGTCCGCGTCGCTTTCATGCGCGAGGACGAAGACGTGCGGGACCTCGCGGATCGCGGCGAGGATGGCTTGGATCTTGGCCGGATCGCGTCCTTCGGAAAAATTCGGGACGCATTCAACGAGCGGTTTCATTTAAGGCTACTTTGTGTCCTTAACTAACCCGCGGCACGGAGATCGTCCAGGATCGCGTCGAGCGTCTCCTCGACTTTGAGCGCGGAGTCGTGCGCCGCCCTATAGAGATCGCCCAGTAAGGCGGCATCGGGCAGGAATCCGGATGCGCTGTCGAGCACGAGCATCTCGCGGTCACTTGAGTCGCGCAAAATGAGCTTGAATGAATCTCCATAGTAGGAGGGGTTCTCGTACTTGAGGACCGTAAAGGTGGCCTGGCCCTTGTAAGGCGCGACAAATTCGTTCTCTCTGGCTGTTGGCTCCCATGGGATGGCCTTCGCTTTGGTTTTCTCGACCAGTTGCTCAACCAGCTCGGTTTCCTTCGGGGTCATAGTCTCACCTCTTCTGTTTCTATTCTTCCATTCTACCCGTGATATGAGCCGTCTCGCCCGAAAGCAACTGCAATGCCTTATGTTGAGCCCCCGCTATCCTGCGCAAATCCTGGTCCGTCGGAGGGATTCTGGGCGCGCGAAGAGCAACACGAGCGATTGAACCGGCCTGCTGTTGAGCGACAAGAATATTGTCGCGCGACTGCTCGGACCGTTCACGTGCTCCCCATCGTCGGAGGATCTGGCTGCAAGACGTGACAACCTCCTGCGCGCGAAGAAGCACGATCTCCCATTTCTCTTGACCCAAATAGCTCCCAACCTGTTCTGTTTTTCGCTGAGCTTCTTCAAGCTCATCGGCCAAATTGCGCCTGCGTGCTTCCCCCTTCGCCTGTTCAGCAGCTTCCTTGGCCCACCTCGCTACAAGAAGCGTCGCGACACTGACGGCCAGTCCGACGACGCTTACGAGGCTGCCCCAATTCGTGCTGAGCCATCGTGACGCAGACTGCAATGTCATCGCGCGAACACCTCACTACATAAAGTCTTACGAGGGGTCCTTGGAATGGATCACGACGCCGCGCTTCATGGTCAAGCTGCAGAGGTTCACACCAAAATAATACGGAATTTCGCGGTAGCTGGCCACGTCAAAGGCCGCGAGGTCCGCATATTTGCCGATTTCGAGCGAGCCGACGCGATCGTGCTGCCGGAGAGAATAGGCGGGATTGATAGTGGCGGCGGCGATGGCTTCGGCGGGCGTCATGCGCATCTGGCTGCAGGCGAGCGAAAGGATCATCGTCATGCTGACGGTGGGGCAAGTGCCGGGATTGAAGTCGGTGGCCAGGCCGACGATGGCATCGGCGTCGATCAGGGCGCGCGCCGGGGCGTATTGGTTGAGGCCGAGATGGAAGATGCAGCCGGGAAGCAGCGTGCACACGACGCCGGAAAGCGAAAGCGCGCGGATGTCGTTGCGGTCGATCTTTTCGAGATGATCGGCGCTGGCCGCTTGCATCTCGATCGCCAGGCGCGCGCCGCCGGTGTGCGCGAGCTGCTCGGCGTGGATTCGCGGCACGAGGCCGCAGGCGCGCCCCGCCGCGAGAATCCGGCGCGACTGCGCCACCGTGAACGCGCCGCGATCGCAATAGACGTCGCAAAATTCCGCGAGCCCTGTCGTGGCGACTGTGGGAATCCAGCGTTTCACGAGCAGGTCGACGAAAGCGTCCGGGCGGCGGCGAAATTCCGGAGGCACCACGTGCGCGCCGAGAAACGTGCAGGCGATGTCGAGCGGCTGCGCCTGATGCAGCTCGTGCAGGATTTCGAGGATCTTTCGCTCGCTCTCCCAGCTCAGGCCGTAGCCGCTCTTGGCCTCAATGGTGGTGGTGCCGTGCGCGGCGAATTCGCGGAGATTCGCCGCAGCGCGAGCGAGCAGCGCCGCCGGACGCGCTCGTCGCAGCGCGGTGACGGTGGACCGAATGCCGCCGCCCGCGCGCGCGATTTCCTCGTACGTTTTCCCGGCGATACGCTGCTCGTGCTCCGCGGCGCGGGATTCCGGAAAAATCAAGTGAGTATGCGAGTCGACGAATCCCGGCAGCACCACGCGGCCGCCGAGATCGAGCTTTTCCGCGTCGCGCGCCTCGCGCAGCCGCTCGATGTTTCGCCGTGGCCCGATGGCGGCAATGCGATCGCCGCGGAGCAGCAGCGCGCCATCGCGAATCACCTCGGGATTGCCGAGAGCGCGCCCCCGCCGCGGCACGGGGCCGCGAAGCGTGAGCAGCTCCGAGCACCCGGTGATCAGCCAATTGGCCATCACTTCCTATCGGTCGAGCTCAATCCATCGGAATCTTGATGCCGGATTTCCGCGCGAAGTCGATCGCTTCGGGATAGCCGGCGTCGACGTGGCGCGCGACGCCGATGCCGGGATCGTTCGTGAGTACGCGCTCGATGCGCGCGGCCATTTCCTTCGTGCCGTCGGCGACGAGCACCTGGCCGGCATGCTGCGCGTAGCCGATGCCCACGCCGCCGCCATTGTGGATCGAGACCCAGCTCGCGCCGCTCGCGGTGTTGAGCAGCGCATTCAGGAACGGCCAGTCGGCGACGGCGTCGGAGCCGTCGCGCATGCTTTCCGTCTCGCGATAGGGCGATGCGACCGAGCCGCAGTCGAGATGATCGCGGCCGATCACGATCGGCGCTTTCAACTCGCCGCGCGCCACGAGATCGTTGAGCGCGAGGCCGAATTTGTCGCGCTCGCCGTAGCCCAGCCAGCAGATGCGCGCAGGCAGCCCCTGAAAGCGCACGCGTTTCTGCGCGAGCTTGATCCAGCGGCACAGAATCTCATTGTCCGGAAACATTTCGAGCACGAGCTGATCGGTGCGATGAATGTCGGAAGGCTCGCCCGAGAGCGCGACCCAGCGAAACGGCCCGCGGCCCTCGCAAAACAGCGGGCGAATATAGGCGGGCACGAAGCCGGGAAAGTCGTAGGCGTTTTTCACGCCCTGCTCGAAGGCGAACGTGCGGATGTTGTTGCCGTAATCGAATGTCACCGAGCCGAGTTTTTGCAGCGCGAGCATGCCCTCCACGTGCTTGCCGATCGATTCGAGCGAGCGCTTGCGATATCCGGCGGGATCGGCCTTGCGAAGCTCGGCCGCCTGCGCCACGTCGAGCCCCTGCGGAATGTAGCCGCCGACGGGATCGTGCGCGCTGGTCTGGTCGGTGAGCAGGTCGGGAACGACGCCGCGCCGCGCCAGCTCGGGAATCACGTCCGCGCAATTGCCGACGAGACCGACCGAGGTTGCTTCGCGCTTGCGCACCGCGTTTTTCAGGATGCGCAGTGCCTCGTCGAGATTGTTGACCATCACATCGCAATAGCCGGTCTTTACGCGGCGCTTGATCCGCTCGGGATCGACGTCGATGCCGAGAAACGCGGCGCCGTTCGAGCGTGGCCGCCAGAGGCTGCGCGCCGCCCATGCCGCCCATCCCGCCGCTCGCGATCAGCTTTCCGGCGAGGTCGCCGCCGAAATGCTTGCGCCCTGCTGCGGCGAAGGTTTCGTACGTCCCTTGCAGGATTCCCTGCGTGCCGATGTAGATCCAGCTGCCGGCAGTCATCTGGCCGTACATCATCAGGCCGGCGCGGTCGAGCTCGTCGAAATGCGCCCAGTCGTTCCACTGGCCGACGAGATTCGAATTCGCGATCAGGACGCGCGGCGCGTAGGCGTGCGTGCGGAAAATGCCGACCGGCTTGCCGGACTGCACGAGCAGCGTTTCGTCGTTTTCGAGGGAGCGGAGCGAAGCGACGATCGCGTGATAGCAGTTCCAATTGCGAGCCGCCTTGCCGCGCCCGCCGTAGACGATCAGATCTTCGGGCTTTTCGGCAACCTCGGGATCGAGGTTGTTCATCAGCATGCGCAGCGCCGCTTCCTGCTGCCAGCCTTTGCAGGAAAGGGACGTGCCGCGGGGCGCGCGGATGGGTTGGTAGCCGGTCGCGTCTTCTGCGGCGATCTTTGGCATGAACGACCTTCGTGCATCTTATCGCATTGCGACCACGCTTTTACAGCGCCGCATTGCGCCGCGCGGCGGCGATAGGCTAGAGTGCTGGGCATGGCGACGGAATATCCCGCGCTTCCCGCAGCTTTTCTCGATGCAATGGAGCGTTTTCCCAGCTCACGCGCGCAGAGCTACCGCACGTCTGCCGGTTGGCAGACGATTTCGTCGGAAGAACTCGTGCGGCGAATCGCGGGTGTGGCTAAGGCGCTCACCGAGCTGGGCGTCGGCCCGGGAGATCGCGCGGGAGTGTTCGCGCCCAACTGCCCCGAGTGGCATGTGGCGGATTTGGCGATTCAGGGCATCGGCGGCGTCACCGTGCCTGTGTATTTTCACGAATCGGTCGAACGCGTCACGTACATTCTGAAAGATTCCGGCGCACGCGTCGTCTTCACGTCGGGCGAAGAGCAGGCCCGGAAAGTGGCGCAATGCCGCGCGAACCTGCCCGAGCTGGAGCATGTGATCTCCGTTGCGCCCCCGGCCGATCTGCAGGGCGAGAGCCTCCGCTACGACGCGCTGATCGCAGGAGCGGGCGAGGCGCAGATCGCGGAGTACCGCCGGCGGGCCGCTGAAGTGAAATCCGATCAACTCGCGACGATCATCTACACGTCGGGCACGACGGGCGAACCCAAGGGCGTGATGTTGAGTCATGCGAATCTCAGCTCGAATGTGATCGATGGAGCCGCGGGCTATGAGATGTCGCCATCGGACGTGGGGCTGTCGTTCCTGCCGCTTGCGCACGTCTACGAGCGGACGACCGACTACGCGTTCTTCCTGAATGGTGTGCCGATCGCCTACGTGGAGCAAATGGAGACGGTGCAGCAAGCCCTGCTGGAAGTTCACCCGACATTCCTCGGGGCGGTGCCGCGGTTTTACGAAAAAATCTACGCAAATGTGATCGAGCAGGGCCATCACGAGACCGGAATCAAGCGAAAGGTGTTCGACTGGGCGATTCGTGTGGCGGGGAAGTCCGTGCCGTGGCGCGCGTATGGCAAGAGGGCGTCGTCGTTTGTAAAACTCCAATGGGACATCGCGGACAAGATCGTCTATTCGAAAATTCGCGCGGGAGTGGGCGGCAGGATTCGCTTATTTACCGCTGGCGGCGCGCCGCTGGCGCCGGAGCTCGCGGAGTTTTTCTGGAGCGTCGGCTTGCCCGTATTTCAGGGCTACGGCTTGACGGAAACTTCGCCGATCGTGACGGCGAATTCGCCGAGATCGAACAAGATCGGGACGGTGGGCCCGCCGATTCCGAATGTGCGGGTTCGCATCGCGGAAGATGGCGAGATTCTCGTGAAAGGGCCGTGTGTGATGCAGGGCTACTACCATAAGCCCGACGCGACGCGGGAAGTTCTCTCGGCCGACGGCTGGTTCTCTACCGGCGATATCGGGCGGCTCGACGGCGAGGGCAACCTCATCATCACGGATCGCAAGAAGGAACTGCTGAAGACAGCGGGCGGAAAATTTGTCGCGCCCGCGCCCATCGAGAATCTCTTGAAGACTTCGCCGTATATTTCCAACGCGATGGTGGTGGGGGACAAGCACAAGTTCGTGTCCGTGCTGATCGTGCCGAATTTCGCCACGATCGCCTCCGCCGCGCGCGATGCCGGCCGCGATACGGCGACGCCAGGGCAAATGCTGTCCGACCCATGGGTCCGCGATCTAATCATGCACGAAATCGAGCGGCTCACCCCGTCGCTCGCGCAATACGAAAAGCCGAAGCGCTTCGCGCTGCTCGAAAAGGATTTCACGTATGGCGACGGCGCGCTCACCTACACGCTGAAGTTGAAGCGTCGCGTGATCGAGGATCGCTATCGCGACGTGATCGCGCGTATGTACGCGGACGTCGAAGAGCCGAAGCCGCAGCGGGCAGTCTAGCCGCGCTGCGTTCTCGGGCCTTAGGGTTACAATGACCCAGGAGAAAGTGACATGACGGATCAATTGGTGATTGCGGGGCGGGCGTTTGGCTCGCGCCTGATCGTCGGCACGGGGAAGTACCGCAGCTTCCAGGAGATGGCGCGGGCGCATGCGGCGTCTGGCGCGGCCATGGTTACCGTCGCCGTGCGGCGCGTGAATCTCACCGACCGGACGAAGGAGTCGCTGCTCGATTACATCGACCGCGACAAGCTTTTCATTCTGCCGAACACCGCCGGATGCTACACGGCCGACGATGCGATCCGTACGGCGCGGCTCGGGCGCGAGGTCGGGCTCTCGGAGTGGGTGAAGCTCGAAGTGATTGGCGACGAGCAGACGCTTTTCCCCGACACCGAAGAATTGATTCGCGCCACGAAGATCCTGGTGAAAGAAGGATTCGTGGTGCTGCCGTACACCAACGACGATTTGATCGTCGCGCGCAAACTGATTGACGCTGGCGCTGCGGCGGTGATGCCGCTCGGCGCGCCGATCGGCTCTGGTATGGGCATCCAGAATCTGGCCAATCTGCGAATTCTGCGCGAGCGGATCACGGAGGTGCCACTCATCATCGACGCGGGCGTGGGCACAGCCTCGGACGCCGCGATCGCGATGGAACTCGGCGCCGACGGCGTGCTGATGAATACGGCGATTGCCGGCGCGCAGGATGCCGTCCTGATGGCCGAGGCGATGCGCGGGGCAATCGAAGCCGGACGCAAAGCGTTTCTCGCGGGGCGCATCGAAAAGAAGCTGTATGCGACTGCGTCGAGCCCTCTGGCTGGCGTGGTCAAGTGACGCCCGCGACCATTTTGTTGATGGTGGTGGTCGACGGCTTCGTCGCATTTTACTGCTATCGCGCGTATCAGCAGGGAATGCCGGCGACGCACGCGGCGCTCTGGCTCGTGGTGTCGCTGGTGGCCGTGAATGTCGCGTTTTTCGTGGGACGCAAGCTTGGCCTTCGCAAAGCGCCGCGCAAGTAGATCCTCTCCGCCTAACGAAACAGGATGTGCCACAGCGTGTCGACCGCCGCGTGAATCAGCACGCCCGGCACGAGTGAGCCGGTCTTCATCCACGCGCGGCCGTAGAAGAAGCCCGCGATCGTTGCCAGGCAGACGTATTTCCAGTTGGGGAACGGCGCATGCAGGATGTGCGAGAAGCCGAAGACCACGGACGCCACGATCAGCCCGGCCCATTCGCTCTGGAAGCTTTTTGAGAGCAGGTTCTGCAGCAGGCCTCGAAACAGAAATTCCTCCGGCCACGCGGTGAAAAGCAATATCCCGACAGCCGATACGACCGCTCCTAGCGGTCCCGAGAGCGAAATCGCGCGAATCGCCGGCAGCGTGGGCTTCCAATGAAGGAAGCCGAGCTTGAGTCCGAGCGGGATGGCGATGGCCGAGAAAATCACGAAGTTAAATCCGAAGTGAAACGCGAAGCCGCGCCGCCATTCGAGCGCGTAGCCCACACCGGGCATTCGTCGCAGCAGGACGAACGCGGCCACGCCTGTGCTGAGCGCCATCAGAATCGTGAGCGTGTGCGTGAGCGGTGCCGGGTAAGGGAAGAGGCGATACATCCAGCGAAACTCGACCGGCAGCCACAGGATTACGAGCGCCGCGTAGTCTTCCCACGTGCCCGGCGCGTTGTCTCGGCTGCTCGCGAGCAGCAGCGCTGGAATCACGGCGTACGCTGCTCCGATCAGCATCCAGCGCCAGCCGCCGGCGACGCTCGACGAGTACACGAGCACCGCGAAGAGCGGCACGATCGGCGCGAGAGTTCCGCCGCGATTGCCAAGCGACGCCAGCACGGCGTTTTGTACGCTCGGCAGCGCAAGGAGTAGCTCGAACGCGAAGAGCGCCGCGGCGACCCCGAGGCCGTCCGCGAAATGCCGCCCGCTAAATCCAGCGCGCAAACCCAGAAAGGCCGCGGCGGCCACAACGATCGCCCAGACGATCCCCACCGCCAGAGAACTGACGTGCTTGGACTTGGAGGAAGTCGCCATCGAAAGCGATTCTACCGGACCTCGCCCCGCGTCCAAACCTGTAGGGGCTTGATTTGGTTTCGAGCCTCGGCGATGCTCTTAAAGAAGAAACTCGATGCCTCAGGCTCAAATACAAAGACTCGACTATATCGACTGGCTGCGCGGTTTCGCGTGCTTTGGGATGTTCGAGGTCCACTGCTACGACGCGTGGCTCGGTGGCGCGGCGCGCCAGTCGTCGTTTTTCCGCTGGTCGCAATTGAGCGGCACACTCCCGGCGCCTCTTTTTATTTTTCTGTCGGGTGTTACGGTTGCGCTGGTTACGGATAGCATGCGGCGCAAGGGCGCCGCGCATGGTGAAATCGCCAAGCGCATGATTCGGCGCGGCGGCGAGATTTTCGCGCTGGCGCTTCTTTTTCGCGTGCAGGAATTCGTGTTGGGCTGGCCGGGCGCGCCGTGGACGGACCTGTTTCGCGTGGACGTGCTGAACGTGATCGGTCTGTCGATCGCTTTCATGGGCCTTCTTTTGTGGCTGGTGGAGGGACGGGCGGCGAGCGTGGTCGCGTCCGGGGGCGTGGCGCTGGGAATTGCGCTGGTCACGCCGATCGTATGGACGACATCACGCCCGCACTGGCTGCCCTGGTATCTGGAGTCGTATTTCAACGGCGTGCACATTTATGATTCGCCGCAGCCCTGGCTCTTTCCGATTTTTCCGTGGACTGCATTCGCCTTCGCGGGCTTAGCGACGGGATTCCTGCTGTTCAGCGAATGGTCGTCGAAGAATCCGGGGCGCGCGATGGTTCTCGTCGGCGCGAGCGGAGCAGCGCTACTGCTGCTTTCGAATTGGCTCGACGCGCGGCCCGTCCAGATTTACGCCGTCTACGATTACTGGCACACGAGTCCTAATTTCTTTCTCGCCCGCGTCGGCGTGCTGCTGCTGGTCGTGCTCGGCGGGTACGCGTGGTATCGCTGGGGCGGGGGCCCGATCGGATTCAGCCCGTTTCGGCAGCTCGGCCGGACCTCGCTCCTGGTGTACTGGGTGCACATGGAATTCGTTTACGGATGCTTCTCGCTCTTCGACAAGCAGTCCCAGGGAATCCGGGGCGCGACGATTGGATTACTTGAAATCACCACAGGCATGGTGCTGCTGTCGATTGTGCGAACGCGCTTCAAGGGACGCGGCGGCGAAATCTGGGCGTGGCTTCGGCGGTGGCGTTCCGAAAGCGTGGGAAGGTCGCCGGGAACGCCCGCGGAGGGCTAGCGCTCTGGCGGACGCGCCGCGACACCGCGCCAAACCTGCTCCCGCGGCGGCAACGATGTTGCCGCCGTCGGGAGGTTAGACGGGCTTACATGGCAAAAAAAGGCGCCTTCTGCCCGTTTTTTGCACCGTAGCCGGACTAAGGCTGCTTGGTTGGGTCGTTTGGCTGGGACGATGGCACAGGGGTCGAGCCGTCGGCCGGTTTCGGCTGGATTTTGAAGATGTACTCGCCCGGCCGGGCGAGGCCCATCTCTTCCCGGGCGATGCGTTCGATCGCCTGCGGATCGGTCTTCAGCGCCTTCACGCGCTCTTCGAGCTGGCGATTTTCCTGGTTCATCTGATTGATCTGCCGCTGGACTTCGCGCGCCTCGTGCTGCGAGCGCCGCATGGCCAGCACGCCGTGATTTCCGAAGACGTCTTGCAACAGCAGCAGCGCCAGCGCCGCCGCCGTAAACCAGCTCCAATTTCGGCGCAGGAAATCGCCGAAATGCTCGGTGAAGCTCATGGGCTCTTCGTTGGTCGGCTGGTGCGTCATCGTGTGATCCAGGCGCGCGCTTGATCGGCGAGTTTCTCCGAGGCTTCGACCGAAGCGGCCTCGGTGTAAATGCGCACGACGGGTTCGGTGCCCGAGGGGCGCATGAGAACCCAATCGCCATCTTCAAAGATCAGCTTCAAGCCATCGAGCCGGTTTTCGTGCGCCACGCGGCGCCCCGCGAATTCCTTGAAGTCCGACTTTAACCGCTGCGGCAGCTTCGCTTGAGCGTCTTCCGAAAGATGCAGGTTCAAGCGAACCGGCCAGAACTCGCGCCCGACGCGGCGGAAAAGATCGCGCAGCTGATCGGCGATCGACGACTGGCGCGCCGCAATCATTTCGGCGACGAGCAGGCACGCCAGGATCCCGTCCTTTTCGGGGAGGTGGCCGCGGATGGTCATGCCGGCGCTTTCTTCGCCGCCGAGCGCAATCTTGTCCTCGCGCAGGAGCGGGCCGACGTATTTGAAGCCGACGGGCGTCTCGTAGATTTTCACGCCGTGCAATTTGGCGGCCGCGTCGAGCAGGTGCGTTGTTGCGACGCTGCGCGACGCGCCGAGCTTGTACCCGCGCGTCTCGAGCAGGTAGTCGAAGACCAGCGCCAGAATGTGATTGGGCGAAACGAACGAGCCATCGCGGTCGACGATGCCGAATCGGTCCGCGTCGCCATCGGTGGCGAGGCCCGCGAGAGCTTTCTTTTCGGCGACCGCCTTCCTCAGCGGCGCGAGATTTTCCTCCGAGGGGTCGGGGCCCGTGCCTTCGAACAGCACGTCGCGCCCGCCGCGAATCGCGGTGACGGCGATGCCGTGTTCCGAGAGAATGCGATCGAGCCAGCCCGCGCCGCAGCCGTGCACAGCGTCGCAGACGAAGCTGCCTTTGGCCTTAGCCAGCACGTCGAAGCGAACCATGCGATCGAGTTGCTCGAAATACGGCTCGCGGGGATCGATCCGTTCGAAGTCATCGGGGATCTCGTGATGGTTGCCGGATTCGTCTTTGATCGCGGCAGCGCGCTTCTCGATATCTTTCGTGATCTCGGGCAGGGCGGGGCCGCCGTCAGCGCCCGAAAACTTCAAGCCGTTGTACTGTGCCGGATTGTGACTCGCCGTGATGTTGACGCCGCCGTCGAGCTTTCCGTGAATGATGGCGTGCGCGATGGTTGGCGTCGGAGTGGGCGCGCCGCAGATGAATACGCGGCAGCCGTGCGACCGCAGCACTCCGGCAGCGGTGCGCGCGAACTCTCCGGAGAAGAATCGCGTATCGTATCCGACGATCAGCACCGGAGATTTGACGCTCGCTCGCAGATGGCCGGCTATCGCGGTCGAGGCCCGGCGAACGCCCGAAAAGGTAAAATCGTCGGCGATGATACCGCGCCAACCGGACGTGCCGAAGTGGATCGCTTGGCCAGCCATGGGACGGTATTGTATCTTGTCGCGCAAGCCGCGAGTATCGGGTATTCGCAACAGACAGCGGCTCAAGAGTAAAGGTGGCGATGACGGACAAAGTCGTGGTGCTGGTGACGTGCGGCTCGGCAAAAGAGGCCCGGCGTATCGCAAAGGTGGTGGTGGCGCAGAAACTCGCGGCCTGCGTGAATATCCTCGATGCGCGCGTCGAATCGATCTACCGGTGGAAGGGAAAGGTCGAGTCGGCGAAGGAGTTCCTTCTCGTGATGAAAACTTCGCGGCGCAGGCTGGCCGCGCTGCAAGAAAAGATCGAGGAACTTCACAGCTACGACGTCCCGGAGGTCATCGCGTTGCCGATTGTGGCCGGCTCGCGCGAATATCTCGGGTGGATCGATGAGTCAGTGCGACCCTGAGAGCGTTCCGCTACGATCCTCGTAGCATCCTCTTGCTACATACGTGGGACTTGAGCGGCTCGGCCAATTGGAGTAAAACGGGAACGCCATGAAGGCGAGCACCTACTGCAAGTTCCGTCTACCCTTGGGCGCTGCGATCCTGTCGTTGACTCTCCTCAGTACGACGACGAACGCGTTCGCGCAGACGAATTCGTCGAACCAGTCCGCGAGCGATCCGTCGAGTTCAGGGAATAACACCGCCGGCAGCGTAGAGGTCGACGCGGGAATGACAAAATTGAAAATCCGGGTCACCGACGCGAACGACAAACCGGTGGGGAACGCGAGCGTGTATGTCCGTTATTACACGCCGGGCGGATTCCTGCGCCACGAAAAGCTCCAGGAGTTGAATTTCAAAACCAACCAGGACGGCTCGGTGAAAGTTCCAGAGATTCCGCAGGGCAAAATTCTGATTCAAGTGATTGCAAAGGGATGGCATACGTACGGCAAGTGGTACGAAATCTCGCAGAGCGAACAGTCGGTTCCGATCAAGCTCGATCCTCCGCCGCACTGGTACTGAACGATCTCTCTCCGCAGAAATTTTTTCTGTTTGGGAATTTTATTCCCCATCGCAAGCGAGCGATCGACGTCTGCACACGAACTTGTGCAAAGAGGAGTAAAGCGCGATTACGACAGTCGATTTCGATTGTCGCAGGATGCTTTTCCACACGGATTTCAACAGAACTGTTGAAAACTTTTACAGAGCATTCATAATTCGCGCGCCGCACTGGCGAGAAAAGTGCTTGGTGTTTGTTTTGGGACCACGTGATATATTCCCCTCTCGCCTGAAACAGATCAACCGACAATGAAAGAGCTGATTCTCAATGCGGACGATTTTGGTCTGACCAAGGGTGTGAACGAAGGAATCGTTCGCGCTTACCGTGAAGGGATTCTCACGAGCACGACCTTGATGGCCAACGCGCTCGCGTTTGATGACGCGGTGGAGCGCGCTCGCGCGAATCCCAAATTGGGCGTCGGGTGTCACCTTGTTCTGACAGGCGGCCCGCCCGTCTCCGCGCCGCAAGATGTTCCCTCGCTGGTCGATAAGAGCGGGCGCATGCCGAGTTCACTGGGCGCGTTCGTCGCGCGCGTAAGCTACGGAGCCATTCGCGCCGAAGATATCGACCGCGAGTTGCGCGCCCAGATCGGGAAAATTCGCGCGGCTGGAATCGAGCCGACGCATCTCGACACGCACAAGCACACGCATGCGCATCCTCGCGTGATGGAAGTGCTCGCGCAAGTGGCGCAAGATCTCGGCATTACCCGCGTGCGCAAGCCGGCGGAATATCTGCGGGACTCCTGGAAGATGGTGTGCGGCGAGTCGGGCGCGCCGCCGAAACAGCTCGCGGCCGTTGCCGCCGTTCGCTTGTTTTCGGCAAACTTCGATTCGATCTCCAAGAAGCACGGTTTGCGGTCGCCCGATACTTTCCTGGGCGTGGCTGCCACGGGATTGCTCGGGCCTGAACCCTTGTGTCATTTGATCGATACGCTCCCGGAAGGGCGAACAGAAATCATGTTGCACCCGGGCATCTGCGACGAGGATCTGGCGCGCACCGGCTCGCGCTTGCAGCAGCAGCGTCAACTCGAGTTGGACGGGCTGCTGGCTCCGCGAGCGCGTCGCGCGATCGATCACCACCGGGTCCGCCTGATCAGTTACCGCGAATTGAACTAAGCCGCCGCTTTCCCCGTGAAATCCTTGCGCGCGGGGTTACAATGGCGCCATTCGGGCAGTGTCCGGAGATCGCTTCACGAAAACGGGGGAGTGTCGATGAAAAACAGGAAAGCGTTGGCGTTCTGCGCGTGTTTCTTTTCCTTGACGATCGCGGCGGCGACGGCGAGCGCCCAGATGGGCATGGGAATGCGACAGAGATCGCTGCCGAGCGGCCTTTTCAATCCGGTGGTCGGTTCGGGCGCGGCGTATGACGTTCAGACGGCGAACGGTCAGAAGACATCGATCGAATATGCGATCGTCGGCAAGGAATCGGTCGACGGCAAGGACGGCTTCTGGATGGAGTGGACGACGGCGGCGGGGCCGATGGGCCAGATGGTGATGAAGGTCCTGATCGTGCCCGGTGCGACATCGGCGCATAAAGTGATCATGCAGATGGCTGGGCATCCGCCAATGGAAATGCCGATGCAGATGGGGCACGGGAATGGCGGCGGAAGCGCCACTGCGCCATCCGACATTCGGAATCTCGCCGAAAGTGTTGGAACGGAATCGATCACAACGCCCGCCGGAACATTTTCGTGCGAGCACTACCGGATGAAGGACGGCTCGGGAGACACGTGGGTGAGCCAGAAGGTGGCGCCGTTCGGCGTCGTCAAGCAGCAGGGCAAGGATTCGTCGATGGTCCTGACGAAGGTGATTACCGACGCGACCGATAAGATCACGGGAACGCCGCAGCCCTTCAATCCCATGATGATGATGCAGCAGCAGGCGCCACCGCAGGAGTAGCTCCGACCATCTGCTTCCTGAAGCGCCTTGCCCTGCGGGCTGCTGCTGGAACGCTGCACGCTGCCTGCGGCAAACCTTAAAGCTCGGGCGACAATCGCGTGCGGGGAGCACGGCCGGGCAGGCCCGGCCGGCAAACAGCGGGAGCGAGCTCCCGCACTCCACAGGGCCGCCGCAGGATCCCGGCGACCGGGCGGTAGCGGTGAGATTCGCCCGCTATTCCAAGTCTGGTGGAGTGACTTTCGCGATCCACGAGTCGTAATCCGAGGTATATCCCGCCTTCTCCTGAAACGCGTGAATCCGCTTTTCTACGGCGGCGACTTCGGCGTCCGACAGTCCCGGCATCGCCTCGATCTTTTTCTCAATGGCTTCGGTTTGTCCGGCGACTCTGTCTTCCGCCACTTCATAGATCTTGGAAATGTCGCCGTTGGCATCGCCGATGCCGAGGTAGTTCTCGATCAGGTGATTGGTCACCTTTTGGCTGTGCACCAGAGACACGCGGATGTTGCCCTGGCCGGTGACGACGTTTCCGACGCCGAAGACATGCTTGCTCACTTCGTAGCGCGGCAAATTCTCGTCGACGAACGTGAAGTATTCGCCCTTCATGTTGACACCCGGGATTTTTTCGGGCACCGAACCGATTGAGGAGACGACGAGAGAAGTGGGTATCACGGTTTCCGATCCGGGGATCAGCTCGGCCTTGCGTCCCTCGACTTTTGTTTCGCCGACGCGGAGCCCAACGATCTGGCCATTCTCTTCCGCGAATCCGAGCGGCAGCCTGCGCTCCTGAAACCGGAAGAGATAGCGGTCGCGGGCCAGCTTGAGCATCTTCTGCCGCACCGTCTCAGTCTTCGCGATCTGCTCGGGCGTCGCGTTGTCCGGCGGCTGCGCGAGCGGCATATCCTGTTCGCGCCTGCGATAGATCAGCAGGCATCCCTTCACGCCGAGATCCTCGGGCTTGATTCCGTGCGCTTTGCAGGCGGCGGGGATGCCTTTTTCCAGCTCATGCATATCGGTTTCGATACCGCGCGCTTTCATCGCCCGCTCGTAATTCTCGATCTGCAGCACCTTCACCACGTCGATCGAAGCGAGGCCGCCGCCGACCACGATTGCTTCGTCCGGTGTTTCGTAGCGCGGTCCGGTGTAGTCCTTCTCATTCTTGTGGTTGTACCAGTAGATGAAGGGGTTCTGGTAAGCGAGGCCTTTTCCGAGAAATTTCTCCGCGCCCGGCACGCCCATGTCGCGGTCGCGCCATGCGCCATTCGCGAGAATGATCGCGGAGAAGCCCCAGTTCATGCAGAAGTCCGCGAAATCGATGTCGCGTCCCAGCTTGGTGCAGGGCACGAACGAAACATTCGGCTTACGCAGGCGCGTGTTGATGCGGCCGTATTCCTGCTTGCGCTGCTCGACGTGCCATCGCGGCAATCCGTCTTCGATTTTGCCGTAGGGCCGCTTGTTCTGGTCGATCACCGCAACGCGGATGCCGCGGTCCGCCAGGATTTCCGCTGCGACGGAGCCGGATATGGCTCCGCCAACGATCGCGACGAAATGTTGCCCGTTTTTCGACATGGTGAACTTTCGGTTTTGGTTTTGAAGCGCAAACATTGTACATCGGGCGCGATTCTTTTCGTCCGGCGATTCGAGGCCATTCGGAAGGAAACGCCGCGTCTCGATTTCCCCGGGCGCGAGCGATGTGGGCCCAGGCTGGCGGTCCGATCGGATCCGCTTTCTCGGCGGCGGCGCACGGTTCCATTGGCCAGGAGCACGGGCAGAAGAATCACCGCAGAGACGCAGAGAACGCGGAGAATGCGGGGCGCCGGTAAGCTCGTGACTTGATGCCTTGGTCCGAATGGGCGTAATTTGATATAGTCCCGCAAATTGGGGAATGCGCGGGCGGCGCTACTTTGGGCTCTTATAGGAGGACAAGATCATGCACGTGGGCTATGGTTCCGGTTTTCAACATTTGGGTGGCTATTCGGACCGGCGATTCCTGCGGGAAGAGATCGGGAATTGCCTGATGGCGGAAGAGCTGGGGATGGACTCGATCTGGGCGACGGAGCACCATTTCGACAATTACTCGATCAGCCCGGACGTTCCGCAGTTGATGTCGTACCTCGCCGGGAAGACGAAGCGCGTGAAGCTCGGCTCGATGGTGATCGTGGTGCCGTGGAATGATCCGATGCGCCTTGCCGAGCAGATCACCCTTGTCGACCACTATTCCGACGGGCGTTTCATTCTCGGCGTGGGGCGCGGACTGGCGCGGCGCGAATTCGAAGGACTGCGTATCGACCAAAACGAGGGCCGGCTTCGCTTTGATGAATATACGTCGCTCGTGCTTGAGGCGCTGGAGACCGGATTTATGGAAGGCGGCGCGACGGTCAAGCAGCCGCGGCGCGAGATACGCCCGCGGCCGTTCAAGTCGTTCAAGGGCCGCTCCTTCGCGGCTGCAGCTTCCACGGACTCCGTGCCCATCTGCGCGAGGCTCGGCCTGGGCCTGCTGGTGATCGTGCAAAAGGCATGGCACCTGGTGAAAGCCGATTTCGAGCTGTATCACAAATCGTGGGCGCAGTTTCATCCGAATGTCGAGGCGCCGAAGCCGTTCTGTTCCGGCTTTTGTTTCGTCGACGAAAGCGCGGACCGCGCCGAAGAGCTCGCGCGCAAGTATCTCTCGGCGAATTATCGCGAGGCGCTGGATCACTACGAGATGCTCGGCAAGCATTTCGACCACACCAAGAGCTACGAGCGCTACGCCGATCTCAGCAAGTATCTGAGAGAAATCGGCGCGGACAAGGCGGTGGAGGATTACATCCAGCTCATGCCGTGGGGAACGCCGCAGCAGGTGCTCGAGAAGCTTGCGAAGACGAAAGAGACGATCGACATGCAGGGCATCATGCCGAATTTCAACTTCGGCGGCATGCCTCACGAAGAGTCGGTGCGCAACGTGAAGACTTTCGTGAAGCACTGCATGCCGGAACTGAAGAGCTGGCCTTCCGCGTCGCTCGAAGAACCGAAGGAACTCGCGCTAAGCGCGGCATAGCACGGCAGGCTTCTGGGGATTCGATCGGCCGGCGGCAATTCGGCTTCGGATTGCCGCTTCTGATTCTTGTGGGCGTGAGCGACGATTAATCGCGGTGCGGCTTGAAGTACGAGACCGCGAGCGGCGGAAGTTTCAGCTTGATCGAGTACGGGCGGTCGTTCCAGGGGATCGGCTCTGCGTTCACGCCGCCTGCGTTGCCGATGTCCGTGCCACTGTAATACTTCGAATCCGTGTTCAAAATCTCGCGATAGTAGCCTGCGCGCGGCACTCCGACGCGATACTCCTCGCGTACCACCGGCGTGAAGTTGCAGACAACTAGGACGAAATCCTCGGGATCGCGGCCGCGCCGCAAGAATGAAATTACGCTCGCGGCGGCATCGTTCGCTTCGATCCATTCGAATCCGGCGGATTCGAAGTCGACCTGATGCAGGGCTCGCTCGTGCGTGTGCAGGCGGTTCAAGTCCGCCAGCAGCCGCTGGAACCCCTGGTGGAGTGGGGAAGCTTCGAGCGGCCACTCGACCATGCCGCCCTCCCAGAATTCGTTGCGAGGCCCGAGTTCGCTGCCCATGAAAAGAAGCTTCTTGCCAGGGTGCGCGAACTGGTATCCGAAAAGGAGCCGCAGGTTGGCGAACTTCTGCCAGTCATCGCCGGGCATCTTTTCGAGCAACGCGCGCTTTCCGTGCACCACCTCGTCGTGCGACAGCGGCAGGACAAAGTTTTCGTGGAACGCGTAGAGCATGGAGAACGTGAGCTCGCCGTGGTGATATTGGCGGTACAGAGGATCGAGGGCCATGAACTTCAGCGTGTCGTTCATCCAGCCCATGTTCCATTTCAGATCGAAGCCGAGCCCGCCGACGTACGTGGGACGCGACACTGCCGGCCACGCCGTCGATTCTTCCGCGATCGTGAGCGCGCCGGGATTGCGCTGGTGCAGCACCTCGTTCAATCTCCGGATTAACGCGATGGCTTCCAGATTCTCGCGGCCGCCATGGATGTTGGGAACCCATTCGCCGGCCTTGCGCGAATAGTCGAGGTAAAGCATCGACGCGACGGCATCCACGCGCAGCGCGTCGATGTGATATCTCTCGATCCAGAAGAGCGCGTTGGACAGCAGGAAATTCTGCACTTCGTTGCGGCCGTAGTTGAAGACGAGCGTGCCCCAATCCGGATGCTCGCCCTGCTTCGGATCGGCGTGCTCGTAGAGGTGCGTGCCGTCGAAAAACGCCAGGCCGTGTGCATCGCGCGGGAAGTGCGCGGGCGTCCAGTCGAGAATCACGCCGATGCCTTCCTGGTGGCAGCGGTCGATGAAGTACATGAAGTCAGCAGGCGATCCGAAGCGGCTGGTCACCGCGTAATATCCGACGGTCTGATAGCCCCAGGACGCATCGAACGGGTGCTCCATAATCGGCATGAGCTCGATGTGGGTATAGCCCATCTGCTTCACGTACGGGATAAGCTCGGCGGCCAGCTCGCGATAGGTGAGCCAGCGATAATCTTCTTTTTCCCGGCGCTTCCAGGCGCCCGCGTGGATCTCGTAAATCGACATGGGCGAATGCTGCCAGTCGCGTGCCTTGCGATCGGCTAGCCACGAGGAGTCGTTCCATTTGTAGCGGTTGATATCGAAGACCACCGACGCCGTGTTCGGCCGCACTTCGGCGGAGAAGCCGTACGGATCCGATTTCAGCCCGAGTTGGTGCGCCACGCGGGAGAGAATCTCGAATTTGTAGAGCGCGCCTTCGTCCAGGCCGGGCATGAAGATCTCCCAGATGCCGGTCGGACCGAGGTTGCGCATGGGGTTGGCGCGCCCATCCCAGAGATTGAAGTCGCCGACCACACTCACCCGCTGCGCGTTTGGCGCCCAGACGGCAAAGTGGACGCCTTTTACTCCGGCGACCTCGCGCACGTGAGCGCCCAGCTTTTCGTACTTTTCGTAGTGCGTGCCTTCGCCGGAAAGATACAGATCGTATTCCGTGAGCACCTGCGGGAATGCATAGGGATCGTAGGTTTCAAACGTGGCGCCTTTGGCGAAGCGGAACTGCAGCCGGTAAGCGGAAGCCGGAATCGGCTCTCCCGCGCGGAGCTTGAGCGCGTCGGCCGGTAACATCGCTTCGAACACCCCCTCCGGGTGAACCAGGGCCGTTGGGTAGGCCTTGCGATCGGCGCCCCACAAGACGACAGCCTCCAGGGCTCCCGGACGGAACGCTCGGATGGCCAGCGCCCGGGCGCCACCCCGCTCGGTCCAGTGGGGGCCGAGGACACCGAACGGGCTCGAATGTTCCGCCTGGGCGATGCTCTCGATTTCATCGTGCAGGAGTTCGTCCGGCGTTTTGGCTACGCTCGTCGATTTCTCGCTCGGTTTCATGTGGCGCCGCCTCGATCATCCATCTTAACCGCTGGCCGGGAGCCGTGCAAAAGCACGTGAACGCAAGTTTCGTTTTCGCCGGAGCTTCGCCCCCAACGGCGGGGCCTCCAAGGTAACCGTCTCGGCCCGCGTATCTTGCATATTGAGTAAATGGACAAGCACGATCTTTTCGGTACCAACGTACCGTTCGCCGTTACGCACCTATTCGATATACATGGACTGTGGAGTTCCGCGCCGAGGAGCATCCCTCCCACTCCCGGTCCAAAGCGCTCCGTCAAGGAATCATGTCGACAGGACCTTCCAAACCGGATTCGAAGCGACCCAGACGCACGCGCGCCTCCCTGCGTGGGAGTGTCCCGCCCAAGGCCAAGTCGCGGGCCGCAGCGTGCCCCGCGCCATTGCCCGAGGCTACTCTCGCCAAAGACGAGCATTCGGAACTCCTCTTTTCGCAAAACCCTCACCCCATGTACGTGGTCGACAGCGACACACTATGCTTTCTCGAAGTGAACGCGGCCGCCATCCAGCAATACGGGTATTCGCGCCAAGAATTCCTCCGTATGCGGGTGACGGATATTCGGCCGCAGGAAGACGTGCCGAAGCTTCTGGAATCGCTTCGCCGCAACAACGGTCTGGTCGTCTATCGTGGGCAGTGGCGCCATCGTCGCAAAAACGGCGAGATCTTCGATGTCGAAATCACCACCCAAGAAATACCGTTCGCGGGAAGGACTGCCGCGCTCGCCGTCGCGCGGGACATCACGGAGCGGTGCGCCGCGGAACGTAAAGTCGCGGAGCATACCGCCTATCTCCACGCTCTTACAGAGAATAATCCCCTCGGGATCGTGACGGTGGACGCCAATCGCAAGGTGCAGATGTGCAACCCGGCGTTCGAGCGCCTCTTCGGCTATCCGCTTTCCGAGATTCGCGGCACAGAGCTCGATTCGCTGCTCGCCCCGCCGGGACAGCGTCACGATATGGTGACTTTGATCGGGCGGGCGGGCGCCGGGGAAATGGTTCGTGCGGCGACGAAGCGCCGCCACCGCGATGGCTCGCTGGTGGACGTCCAAATTCTCGGCGTGCCGCTCGTGGTCAACGGAAAGTCGCTGGGCTCTTTCGGGATGTATGAAGACATCACCGAGCGCCTCCGCGCGGAAGATGCAAAGCGCACGGCGGAGGAGAGATACCGCCGCATTTTCGAGAACTCGGTGGAAGGCCTCTTCGAATCCACACCTGCAGGCCGCTTTGTGACGGTCAATCCGGCAATGGCCCGCATAGCCGGTTATTCCTCTCCCGCCGAGATGATCAACGAAGTGCACGACATCGGCCGACAGCTTTACGTCGACCCCGAAACGCGGAAAGACGTGAAAGGGAGGCTCGAAGAAAAAGGCATCCTCGAGGGATACGAGTGTCACATGTTGCGCAAAGACGGCACGCGGGTCTGGATCTCTCTGAACGTCCGGGCGCTGCGGGACGCCAGCGGCAAGATCGTGACGCACGACGGCACGGCGGTGGACATCACGGAGCGCAAGCGTTCCGAACTCGAGCGCCAGGCCACCACGGAAATCACCCACGCCATGAGCGTGACCGACAATCTCGACGATCTGCTCAGTCTCATCCACAAGGCGCTGAACAGAGTCCTGCCCGCCGCGAACTGCTTCGTCGCCCTCGTCGATCAAGCCGCAATGGTTCACTTCCCCTTCTTTCTGGACGAACACGATACTCAGCCGGCACCGGAAAAGTTGGGACGCGGCTGCGCCGCCTACGTTTTTCGCACCGGCCAACCGATGCTGATTTCCGCGCAGCGATGCCGCCAGCTCGTCAATGTTGGAGAAGTCGAGATTCAGGGCACACCTTCGCGCTGCTGGCTTGGAGTCCCGCTGCGCACGCCTACGGCGAAAATCGGCGTGTTGGTCGTGCAGGATTACGAGCGCGAAAACGCCTACACGCAACGGGACCTGGAGTTTCTCGATTCCGTCGGCGGGCAGATCGCGTTCGCGATCGAACGCAAACGAGCCGAAGAAGCCCGGCGCGAGAACGAGGCCCGCTTGCGGGTGTTGATCGAGCAGCTTCCTGCGGTGCTCTGGACCGTCGATGCCGATCTGCGCATCACGTCGATGCTGGGAGCGGGACTCACGCGCCTCGGCCTCACGCAAAACCAACTTGTCGGAACGTCGCTCTCCGAATACTTCGAAAGCGCCGATCGCTCGTTCCCGCCTGTCGCGGCGCACTACCGTGCCATTTCAGGCGAGCCGAGAACTTTCCCGCTGGAGTGGAAGGACGGCTCCTACGCGTGCCACGTCGAACCGCTTCGCGGCGCAACCGGAGAGATAAATGGCGCCATTTGCATGGCGCTCGACGTGACGGATCGCAAGCAGCTCGAGGAGCAATTTCGCCAGGCCCAGAAAATGGAAGCGGTGGGGCGCCTTGCCGGCGGGGTCGCGCACGACTTCAACAACTTGCTCATGGTGATCCAAGGCTACGCGGATTTGCTGGCCGAGCGACTTCCGGCCGGGGATTCGCTGCGCCGGAATGCCGAGCAGATTCAGACGGCCGCGCAGCGCGCCTCTGCGCTCACTCGGCAGCTTCTTGCCTTCAGCCGCAAGCAGATCATGGAGCCGAAGGTGCTAAGCGTCCACACCATTGTCGCCGAGATGGAAAAAATGCTTCGCCGGCTGATCGGTGAGGACATCGACCTGGTGACGTCCACAGTGCCTGAGCTCTGGCTCGTAAAAGCCGACCGCGGGCAGATCGAACAGGTGGTGATGAATCTTGCGGTCAACGCGCGCGACGCGATGCCGACGGGCGGGCGCCTGACGATCGAGACGGCGAACGTCGAGCTCGACGCGTCGACGTCCCATCCGACAGTCGCTTTAGCTCCCGGCAAATACGTGGTGCTTTCCGTGACCGACAACGGCTGCGGCATGGACGAAAAAACCCAGTCGCACATCTTCGAGCCGTTCTTCACCACCAAGGAAAAAGGGAAGGGCACCGGGCTCGGCCTCGCAACCGTGTACGGCGTTGTGAAGCAGAGTGGCGGCTACATCTGGGTCTACAGCGAGCCGGGCCAAGGCACAACTTTCAAAATCTATCTGCCTATAATCCAGGAAGAGATCTCGGTCACGAATCACGACGGGCGCGCCGATTCGCGGTCGGTGCCGCGCGGCTCCGGAGTGGCGCTGCTGGTGGAAGACGAAAAAGGAGTTCGCGACCTCACTCGCGAGTACCTCGAAATGACCGGGTACGAGGTTCTGGTTGCCGAAAACGGCCACACCGCGCTGGAATTGGCCGCGATGCACGCGGGCCCCATCGATTTGCTGATCACGGATATTGTGATGCCGGGCATCAACGGGCGGGAGCTGGCGGATCGCGTCAGCGGCACGCGTCCGGGGATCAAGGTCCTCTATATGACCGGCTACACCGATCAGGCCGTAGTGCGGCGCGGCGTCCTCAGCGAGAGCGGCGTGCTGCTGCAGAAACCATTCACCCTCGCTACACTTGCCTCAAAACTGCGCGAACTCCTCCCCGCGCAACCGACCGTCTGATTCCGGGCGGCGCCATCCGCTCTGCTCGACCCTTCCCGAAGGCAGTGCGCCTTCGGAACACATCGGCGCAGACGAAACACCCCCCACGTTCGGCGGTAAAGTAAGCGGACTTTAATACAAGCTATAACTCATCTGATGCCATCAGTTACGAAGCCACCCAGAGCGCTGCCTGCCGGGCGAGGCTTGGCCGTACGTGTGCTTCCTATACATCCGACCGGCTGCAAAACGCAGCGGCGACGAGGGGGAAGCAAAACGTGGAAACCGCAAAACAGATTCGAATTTCGCATTCCGACACGACCGAAGAATGCATCGGCGAGCGACACTTGTGGATCGCAGTTGTGACGCGCGCACTGGAGGACTGGCGCACTGGCACCCTGCGCGAGCGACGCGAAGCGCAGAGGTTCCTTTTCGACGACGACCAGGACTTCGGCCGCGTTTGCGCCGGCGCGGGCTTCGATCCAGCGAGCTTGCGCGCCCAGCTCTCCAAGATTGGACGCAGGATCAGCATGGAAGGCCCGTGGTCGCGCAGCATGGCCGCCTAGCCGCGAATTCTCGATTTTCCCTCTCGCTGCCGGAATTCGATGGTGGTGGCGAGAGGCCCTCTCTTCCGGAAGAAACTTCGAATCGTCCGGCCTGCCTGTCGTAAAATCCTCGCGTCCGCTCCCGACTCACTCGAATGGCCAGTTCCGCCAGCCCAAACGTGCGCCCGGAAAAACGGCTGCTGCTGCGCTGCGCCCGGACGCAGCTGTCGCCGGCCCTCGCGCAAGAGATTCGCGAACTTGCGGCCAGCCCGATGGACTGGGACTATCTTCTGGCGGACGCCGCGCAACATTCGCTTCGGCCGCTTCTCGCGCGTCATCTTTCGGGCTGTGCCGCGGAGATCGTTCCACCTGCTGCGCTGAAACGCCTGACCGATGGCGTCCGCACAAACACAGGGCGCTGCCTGATTCTTACCGCCGAACTGATCCGGATCATGGATCGTTTTCATGAAGCCGGAATTCCAGCGGTGCCGTACAAGGGGCCTGTGACAGCGGTACAGGCGTATGGAGACGTCACGCTTCGCGAGTTCGAGGACCTGGATATCGTTCTGCCGCAGCGCGACATGCTGCGTGCAAACGGAATCGTTGTCGGTCTCGGCTACAGCGCGCGGTTCCCCTGGATTCTCTCGCCCGATGCCGCGTCGGCGCTCGTGCCCGGCGAATACAACTATCGCGACGAAGCACGCCGCATTTTGATCGAGCTGCACACCGAGCGTACGCTGCGCCATTTTCCCGTGGCGCCTGACCTCGACGACCTCGCGCGGAACCTTGTTCCTATTTCGTTCAGCGGCCACGAGATTCGCACGTTCGCGCCCGAGGACGCGCTCGTGATGCTCTGCATTCACGGCTCGAAGGATTTCTGGCAAAAGATTTCGTGGGTCGTCGACATCGCGGAGTTGGTTCGAGCGTGTCCGGCGCTCGATTGGGACGCCGCTTACCGTCGGGCGGATTCCTGGAACGCGCGGCGCATCCTTCATCTCGGACTGGGGCTCGCTTGCGGCATGCTCGACGCGCGGCTGCTGGATGAAATCGATGCGCGCGTAAACGGCGACCAAGCCAGCGCGGCCTTGGCTTCCGAGGTGATGCGCTGGCTTCTCGATGGCGACCAATGCGCGCTCGGCTCGGCCGGACGCTTCTCGTTCCGCCGGCGCATGCTGAAAGGCGCGCTCGCAGGTTGGCGCTATTCGATTCGCCTCGCGGTGGTCCCAGCGGAAGAGGATTGGGAGATGGTGCGGCTGCCCGGCCGCCTTGCCCCGCTGTACGTGGCGCTGCGCCCGCTGCGTTTACTGCGCAAGTATGGCTGGCGGGGTGGCGATTCCCGCGAATCGGCGTGAGTTTGGATGATTCAGGGACATCTGGATTGCCCTGAGCGACGAAATCTTCAGGGCCGGACGATCATCACTTCAGTGGACTTGATCAGGGCCGCTGCTTTGTCGCCCACTTTGAGCCGCATTTCCCGCACTGCGTCGGCTGTGATGATCGACGTGATGTGCTGCCCGCCGATCGACAGGGCTACTTGCGCGATCAGGCCGCTGATTTTAATGTCCGTTACGCGCCCCACCAACTGATTGCGCCCGCTGATCTTGCGATAGTTGGTGCGGCGTTCGCTGACGTCGCCTTGCTCGGACGCGCGGTAGAGGAATTTGTCCACTTCCTTTTCCGGTACGCGATGATGGCCGCCGGCCGTCTTCACCGTGCCGAGCTTTCCCTTGTAGATCCATTGCTTCAAGGTCGGGTAGCTGATGCCCAGCACCTGGGCCGCTTCGCGGGGCGTGTAGAGTTTCATGGGATGTCCTGCCGATTGTCGGGAGTGTCGTGCGTCTCGGAGCTTGTCATTTTGGTGCTCGTTTGTAAAGCCGCGAAGCGATTTGCCGTCCCGTTTCATCCAATCGCCCAGGAGAACGGAAAATGGAACTTGGTCTTAAGGGCAAAGTGGTTCTGGTCACCGGGTCGAGCAAGGGAATCGGGCGGTCGATCGCGGCAGCCTTCGTGCGCGAGGGATGCCAGGTTGTAATCAACGCGCGGAACGCGAAAGAGCTCGACGCCACCGCCGCGGAGCTTCGCAAGGATGCCGCTGCGGGGGGCACGGTCCTGGCAGTCGCTTCCGATGTTTCCCAAGCCCATGGGGCGAAGCGGGCCGTCGACGAGACGGTCGCTCGATTCGGCACCATCCACGTCCTCGTGAATAATGCCGGAGGCGTGGGCCGCTTCGGCTCGTTCGAGGATCTGACCGATGACGAGTGGCTCGACGCGTTCACGTTCAACGTGATGTCGGCCGTGCGCGCCACGCGTGCCGCCCTGCCGCACATGCAGAAGCAGAAGTGGGGCCGCGTCATCAACATCTCGTCCGAGTCGGGCGTGCAGCCTGATGCGATGATGCCGCACTACAACGCCTCGAAGTCCGCCATGAACAGCCTGACGAAAAGCCTTTCGAAGGCGTATGGCAAGGACAACATTCTCGTGAATACGGTGTCGCCTGCGTTCATCCGCACGCCTCTGCTGGAAGGAATGTTGCAAGAGCAGGCGCGCGCCCGCGGCATTACTGCGGATGAAGCCGAAAAGGTTCTGCTGCGCGAATTTCGCCCGAATATCCTGCTGGGTCGCGCCGGCAAACCTGACGAGACGGCGGGGATCGTCGTTTTTCTAGCTTCCGATCAGGCGAACTTTATCACCGGCTCGAATTTCCGCGTGGACGGCGGCTCGGTGGCAAGCATTTGATTTTGATGAAGATTTTCTAATGTCACGGTGACGTCACGTTGCCACGTCGCGGCTGTCGCCGAAAAGGTCGCGTCGCAGGGACGCGTGCGGTAGAATCGACTTCGGGTCGACTTGGGCCGCACCAGACGTCACCAATTCGAGAGAGCCGCATCTCACGATATGGGACACATAAAGGGGGGAAAGAATGTCAGCCAATCCGACTGCCAACGCCCGAGAATCCACACAAACGATCAACCCGCTCAAGGCGTTAGCCGATTTCGGCCAGTCCGTCTGGCTGGACTACATTCGCCGCAACCTGATCACGACGGGGGAACTCGCGCGCCTGATCCAGGAAGACGGCCTGCGCGGCATGACCTCCAATCCGGCGATTTTTGAGAAAGCCATCACCGGCAGCACCGACTACTCGAAGGAGCTCGAAGAGCTCTCGCGGCGCAAGGATCTCAACGCCGTCGGAATTTACGAACATCTCGCGATCAAGGATATTCAGGACGCCGCCGACGCGCTCCGCGGCGTTTACGAGAGCACGAAGCGCCGCGACGGCTACGTGAGCCTCGAGGTCTCTCCCTATCTCGCATTCAAGACGCAGGAAACGATCGACGAGGCCGTGCGCCTCTGGAAGACCGTCAATCGCCCGAACCTGATGGTGAAGGTTCCCGGCACGCGCGAAGGCATCCCCGCGATTCGGGAGCTGATCAGCCGCGGCATCAATATCAATGTGACGCTGCTTTTCGCGCAGGATGTGTACGAGCAGGTCGCCGAGGCGTTCATCGCCGGACTCGAGACGCTGGTCGAGAAGTGCGAAGACCCGAGCGGAGTCGCGAGCGTGGCCAGCTTCTTCGTCAGCCGCATCGACTCGCTCGTCGATAGCATGCTCGACGCGAAGATCAAGGAAGCGAAGAACCCGGCCGATCAGGCGTTGTTCCGGAGCCTGCAGGGCAAAATCGCGATCGCCAACGCCAAGCTCGCCTATCAGTCGTATGAAAATATTTTCAGCGGTCCGCGCTGGCAAGGGCTTGCGGCGCGCGGCGCTCAGACCCAGCGCCTGCTTTGGGCCAGCACCAGCACGAAGAATCCAGCCTACCGCGACGTGATGTACGTCGAAGAACTCATCGGACCCGATACTGTCGACACGATTCCGCCGGCTACGTTCGACGCGTTTCGCGATCACGGCCGCCCGCGCGCCAGCTTAAAAGAAGGTGTCGACGTTGCGCGCAAGACCATGGACGACCTCGCCCGCGCCGGAATTTCCATCAAGGCTGTCACCGATAAGCTCACCGCCGACGCCGTAAAGCTTTTCGCCGACGCATTCGACACGTTGCTCGCAGCCGTCGACAAGCGCGCTGCGAAAGCCGCGCCTAGCTCCGCGACAAATCTGACGTATCGCTTGCCGGATGCTCTGGCGCAGGCCGTCAAGGCGACGCTCGAAGATTGGAAGGCCAACAACAAGGTGAAGCGTTTCTGGGCGCGCGACGCGTCGCTCTGGACCAACGCCGACGAAAGCAAATGGCTGGGCTGGCTTGGCATCACGGAAGAACAGCTCGCCTCGCGCGACGAGTTCGAGAAGATAGCCGGCGAGGTCCGCGAAGCCGGATTCAAGCACGCCGTGCTGCTCGGCATGGGCGGATCGAGCCTTTGCGTCGAGGTTCTGGAACTCACGTTCGGCAAAATTCCCGGCTTCCCGCAAATTCACGTCCTTGATTCCACGGACCCCGCGCAGGTGAAGGCGGTCGAATCCGCGATCGATATCGCGAAGACGATTTTCATCGTCTCCAGCAAATCCGGCAGCACCCTCGAACCCAATATTTTCAAGCAGTACTTTTTCGATCGCGTCGAGAAAGTCGCGGGGAAGGGCCAAGCCGGCAAGCAGTTCATCGCGATCACCGATCCGGGCTCGCACATGCAGAAGGTCGCCGAGACCGATGGCTTCCGCAACATCTTCTTCGGCCTTCCCAGCATCGGCGGGCGGTATTCGGCGCTTTCCGACTTCGGCATGATTCCCGGCTCGGTTCAGGGAGTCGACATTCACAAATTCCTCGAGCTGGCCGACGAGATGACTCACGCCTGCGCCTCCGTTGTGCCCGCCGACGAAAATCCCGGCGTGATTCTGGGCGCGATTCTCGGCACCGCGCAGAAAAACGGCCGCGACAAGCTCACAATCGTTACTTCGCCCGGCATCGGCGATTTGGGCGCGTGGCTCGAGCAATTGATCGCCGAGTCCACCGGAAAAGAAGGCAAGGGCATCATCCCGGTCGACCGCGAGCAGCTTGGTTCTCCGGATGTCTACGGTAACGATCGCGTGTTCGCCTATCTGCGCCTGGCGAAAGCGCCCGACGCGAAACAGGACGCCGCAATCGACGCGCTCGAAAAAGCCGGGCAGCCGGTCGTGCGCATCACCGTGCCGGACGTCTACGACGTGGCTCAGGAATTTTTCCGCTGGGAAATCGCCACGGCCGTGGCCGGCTCGATCATCGGCATCAACGCATTCAATCAGCCCGACGTTGAGGCCAGCAAGATCGAAACCAAGAAACTCACGTCCGAATACGAGCAGAAGGGTTCGCTTCCGCCCGAATCGCCGGTGCTGCAGGAAGGCGGCATCAAGCTTTTCACCGACGCGAAGAATGCAGCCGCGCTGAAACAGGCCGCCGGCAGCGACGCGACGCTCGTCGGCTATCTGCGCGCGCACCTGAATCGCCTCAAGCCCGGCGATTACTTCGCCATCCTCGGCTACATCCAGAGGAACGACGCGCACGAATCCCAGCTCCAGTCGATTCGCCATGCCGTTCGTGGCAAGAAGCACGTCGCTACGTGTCTCGGCTTCGGTCCACGGTTCCTTCATTCCACTGGCCAGGCTTATAAAGGCGGCCCGAATTCCGGCGTCTTCCTCCAGATCACCTGCGACGACGCAGCCGATATTCCCGTGCCGGGGCAGAAGTACACCTTCGGCATCGTAAAGGCGGCGCAGGCTCGCGGCGATTTTCAGGTGCTCGCCGATCGCAATCGTCGCGCGCTGCGCGTTCATCTGGGCTCGGATATCGTCGCCGGTCTGGCGAAGCTTCAGCAGGCGATTCAGCAAGCGCTGTCGTAACGCCTCCGTCGGCGCATCGACGCCGGCGAAATTAGAACTCCAGGCGCGCCTGAATCGCGATCATGCGCGGCGCGCTGTCTCCTCCTAATCCCACTCCCAGCAGCCCCGTGGGCGGTGCGGTCGTGTAAGCCAACGCACCGAAGCCGGCCTGCGTCGAGGGCTCGCCGGGGATTCCCGCCAAAACCATGCTCGGCAATCCGAAATTCGGATGGTTGAAGACGTTGAAAAACTGTCCATCGATCCTCAATTTCAGCCGCTCGGTCAGCGGGAACCATTTTGTGAGATAGAAATCGCTCCAGAAGAATTGCGGCCCGCGCAGCGCATTGCGTCCGAGGCTCCCGAACTGGCAATTTTGCGCGTTGTCCCCGCCGTTGCATGCGCCCGTGCTCGGGTCGACGCTTGAGACAAAAGCATCGGGGTTGAGCCACTGAATCGTCCCAGGCTGCGTCACTCCCGGAATCGCTTGGTGCTCGTAGAGCGGCACGCCGGGCGCCTCGCTCGCGAATTGCGGCCCGCCGCCCTGTACGATCCCGTTGCCGTTCGCCGAGTAAGGCGTGCTGAGCACGGAGAAGGGAATCCCGCTGTGCCAGAACACGGTGCCCGAAATCTGCCAGCCGTTCAGCGCGTATCCCCATCGGCGGCTATGCACCTTGATCGGCAATTCGTAGACGTACTGCGCATTGAGATTGTGTCGAATGTCGTAGTCGCATGGCCCGTAGTTCCGGGCCAGATCGCCCGGCAGCGGGGAAAGAACCGCGCCTGCGGAAAATTGCAGGAAGCCGCCATTCGACACTTCGTCCATGCATTTGCTGAACGTGTAGTTCACCTGACCCTGCAAACCGTGCCCGAGCTGTTTCATGGCCGTGAGTTGAAGACCGTCGTAGTGGCTGTTCGCGCCGGTGGAGAGTTGGGTCACCGCGCCAAATCGAGGGTCGGCCGGCTGTTCGTAGGGAAATGGCGCGAAGCATCCCTCGCACACCGTCTGGTAGCCGTTCACTTGCGTGAAATACGGCTGGTTCACCGCTCGCGTTCCCACGTATTGCACCTGCACGCTCGCGGTGCCGCCAAACTGGTGCTGAATTCCCAGGCTCCACTCCATGAAATAGGGCGCATGAAGTTTTCCGCTCGGCACCGCTGTGAGCGCCACGGGCGGAAGGCACGCGGAGGGAGTGGCCAATGGTGACGCGCAGGAAAGCTCGCCTGCGGAAAAGCCGGCGCCAAACTCCTGATGGGCTGCGACCGTCGCATCCACGGCGCTCTGCGGCACGCCGGGAGCGATCGCCGTGCCTCCGACGGCGCCCAGGAGGCCGCCCTCGAAAGCCTGCACGTATGGCGGATTCACGCCCACCGCGTCCGCAACACTCCCAGGCAGGAGGTCGCTGAACAGCCCGAAGCCCGTTCGCAGCACGGAATTGGGTGCAAACTGCCACGCCAATGCGGTTCTCGGCTGCCAGATCGCGAGCGGCGTGGAGGCGAAAACATTTTCGAGGCCAGTCTGAATCGCGGCATCGAGCGGTTGGTTCACGTCGTGCGAGATTGAATCAAAGGAGCCGCGAAGCCGCGCGATCTGCTCGTGCGGATTCAGGGGGTTGGAATTGAGCGTGTCGCGGACGCCGATCGTCCAAGTGAGCTTGCGGCGTAAGCTTCCACGTATCCTGCGCGTAGAGATCGAGATTGAGAAAATTGAATGGCTGGTTTGGCGAAAGCGGAAAAGTCTCCGCCGCGGTCGACGCGACTCCGTAGATGTATTGCTGCAAGTTGGCGTACGTGACGGTCGGAACCGTCCCTTCGTCGAAATCGTAGTCGTTCAGCCGGAGAATCCGGGTGTTGGTTCCGAATCGAAATTCATGTGGGCCGTGGCTCCACGCGAGGTTGTCGTTGAGGAAAAAGCGAGTCGCGCTCCGTCCCTGCAGCCACGTGTTGTCGAGTCCTCCGACCGGTGTGAAAGCGTTGGCGCCGGTGCCTTGCAGGACAATCGGGAAAGCCGCGAGCGTCTTTGCGAAATCGCTCGGCGCGAACAGGCTCTGGTACCACGAGAATCCGGGATTGAAATAATTCACCACGTTCTGCGAGAACACGCGCGTATAGCCCGCGGCAAATGAATAGAGCGGCTGTGGCGAGATCGCGTCGAAGAGCGGATTGATCGGATCCGTGTACGCTGCCTGCAGGCCCGTGTCCGACTGGAAGCGGAACCACGTGATGTTGTTCGCGTCGACGTTGTAATCGATGCGGACCGTCTGCACCTGTTCGTGATCGTCGCTCGAATGCGAGACGCTCTGCAGGTTCGCGCAGCCGTCTCCGTCCGTTGCGGGGTTTCCGTCGGCATTGAAGGGGCACCCCAGAATCGAGTGCTTCGCCCCGCTCGTGCTTCCGTAGAGCGCGAACATCTTCTGATAGAAGGGAACTTCAGCAGGCTCCGCCGGGTAGCACGAGTCCGGCGCGCAACCGCTTGTTTGCCCCTGAGCCAGTTGCTGCAAAACATAGTCCTGAAACGCGGGGGTCGGCACCGTCGTCGCCGTCACGATCGGCAGCGCGATGCGCACCCATTCGGTATCGAAGAAGAAAAACAGCTTGTTGTGGACGATCGGGCCGCCCAGGCTGCCGCCGAAGTGATTCACCGTCGAGCGCGGCTTGTGATTCCCGGGCGTCGCGTTCGTGAAGTAATCGGCGGCGTCCAAGATCGATCCGTTCCATATCTCGTAGAGATTCCCGTGAAAGTCGTTCGTGCCGGATTTCGTCACATAGTTCACCTGCGACGCTCCGTACCGTCCCTGATCCACGGAATACGACAGCGTGTTGACGGTCACCTCCGAGATTGAATTGAGCCCCAGCACGAGGTTCGTCGAAAGGCCGCTGTTCAGATTGGTCAACGGATCGTTGGTCTCTAGCCCGTCCACGATGTAGCCGTTCGAAAGTGCGGGCAGCCCGTTGAACTGGACGTTGCCGTATCCGTTGGTGCCGCCGACGAAATCGTTTCCGCTCCCCGCCGTATTGATCAGCGCGCCGGGCGCGAATTGTAGCGGGTACGTCAGATCGCCGCCGGGATTCGGAAGATTTTCGAGAGCGGGAGCGTTCAGATTCGTCGATGTGTTGGGGTTTTCCGGATTGATGAGAGCGGGCGCGCCGGTTACTTCGATGCTCTGCTCGAGCCGCGCCGCCTGCAGCGTGAAGTTCACGGTTTGCTTCACGCCGAGTCCGGCGAAGACGTTTCCGTTCTGCTGTGGCTCGAAACCTGGTGCTTCCACTTCGACAGAGTACGTGCCGGGCGCGAGCTGCGGGAAGTCGAAGCGGCCTTCGTCGTCCGTCCTCGCAATTCGCCGAAGGCCCGTTTCGCGGCTTGTGACGGTTACGGAGGCCGTGGGAATCGCAGCGCCCGTTGCGTCGGTTACTTGGCCGACGATCGCGCTCGTCGTTTCGCCCTGAGCGTGCGTGCTTGTCTGAAAGAGAAGTAGAAATAGTCCCACGAAAATGAAGTGAAGGACGGTCCTTCGCATTCCAGTATTCTCCCGCGCGATGATATTAACCTAGATTAATCAGCATAGTAAAGCGTGGTGAATATATAGGCGCAGAGTGTTAGTGGCGAGCATCCGGGTCGCGCATCGTTTGCGGTTTCCGCCTGAACATTCGCATCGGCCCCGGAAAACAGGTCCGAAACGATAAATGCTGACGCCAGCTATACGCGCAACGCATCTATCCAGGGGTCCGGCTAGTGGCTGTCATGCTGCAGTCACATCTCGCCGATAGAGTGTTGAGGGTCCAGGAACGGGAGCTGAAATTCGGAGGACATGCCTGCTTGCACTCCCAGCCCCGTCCGCTAAGATGGATATGGATATGACGAATGCGCCGATCACAGCCAAAGCCAAGGCGATCGAGAACCCGTTCCGGGGAGGTGCCTCTGATGGACGCGACTGATTCTGAAGTTGCAATCGGAGCGCCCGGCAGCCCGGCCGGCCCGTGTGCGATCGCGCTCTTTGGCGCCGGCGGCGATCTCACCAAGCGCAAGCTGATTCCTTCGATCTACAATCTGGCGCGGGGCAAGCTGCTTCCCGAACAGTTCGCGATCGTGGGCGTTTCGATCGAGCCGTTTTCCACCGAAGAATTCCGCCAGCGCATGACCGAAGACATCAAGCAATTCGCCGAAGAAGGCGTCGATATGCCTTCGTGGGAATGGTTTGTCAAGCGCCTCTATTACATTTCCGGCGATTTCAAGGATCCGCAGCTGTACTCCAAACTCTGCGAAACACTAAAGACGGTCGACAAGGAGCAGGGAACGCAGGGCAACGTTCTCTTCTATCTCGCGACGAGTCCCGAATTTTTCCCCGTGGTCGTCGAGCAGCTGGGCGCCGCCAATCTGACCAAGCAGGAAAGCAACAAGTGGCGGCGCGTGGTGATCGAGAAGCCGTTTGGCCACGATTTGCCATCGGCGCTCGCTTTGAACCACGCGGTCGGACAGGTCGTCGACGAAAAGCAGGTCTACCGCATCGACCATTATCTCGGCAAGGAAACCGTCCAGAATATTCTGGCGTTTCGCTTCGCCAACGGAATCTTCGAGCCCATCTGGAATCGACGCTACGTCGATCACGTGCAGGTCACCGTCGCCGAGGAACTCGGAGTCGAGCTGCGCGGCGGCTACTACGAAACCGCCGGGGCCTTGCGCGACATGGTTCCGAACCACATCTTCCAATTGATCACGCTATCGGCGATGGAGCCGCCCACGGACTTCGATGCGGATGCGGTGCACGACGAGCAGACGAAAGTGCTGCGCGCGATTCAGCCGTTGAGTCCCGAGAGGGTTCTCGATCAGGCGGTGCGCGGGCAATACGGCGAGGGCATCATCGACGGCAAGCGCGTTCCGGCGTATCACCACGAGCCGCATGTGGCGCCCGATTCGCAGACGCCGACATTCGTCGCCATGGCTCTCCACATCGACAACTGGCGCTGGGCCGGCGTTCCTTTCTATCTCCGCACCGGCAAACGCCTCGCGGCGCGCTCGACGCAGATCGTGATTCGCTTCCGCCGCCCGCCCTTTATTCTTTTCCGCAAGACGTCGGTCGATCGCATCACGCCCAACGAGCTCGTGATCAACATTCAGCCGAACGAAGGCATTTCCCTGAGCTTCGAAGCGAAGGTTCCTGGGCCGGTCGTTCGACTCGGCGCCGTGAACATGGATTTTCAGTACTCGGACTATTTTGGCACGCGTCCTTCGACCGGATACGAGACGCTCATATACGATTGTATGATGGGCGACCCGACGCTATTCCAGCGCGCGGATATGGTCGAGGCCGGATGGGGCGTGGTGCAGCCGATCCTCGATGTCTGGAAGGCGCTGCCGCCGCGCGATTTTCCGAACTATCCCGCCGGCACTTGGGGACCGCCGCAAGCCGAGGAACTTCTGCGCCGCGATGGCCGCGAATGGCGCGATCCGACGCACAGCAACGGCCGCCATTTCGCGGGGCCAACCGCGCACGCTACGCAAGACCAGGGCACGCCTTCGAAGTAACTCGCCCGTAAGAATCTGGAATGGCTTCACGCGCGAACAAAAGCCGCATTCGCGCGCGGCTGTCCTTACGACTCCTTACGTGGACGAAAATGGCGGGAAAGTGCTCCGTAAAACCTCGTAAGTGGCCATTCCTGGCGGCCCTAAAACGGCCCGAAGGGCCTGTTGGTGTGCCGGAGATGAGTCACTAAACTGTCGGGTACTCCCAGCGAAAATTGATCGGTTGCATCAAAATTGTGGATTGTACCTTTCCGTACGTGTAGCGGTAACTTAGTCTTTACCATGACAGGCAGTTGGCGGAATAGGGTAGACCATGATGCTTGTGGCGTTGGGTTTATTGCCCAACTGGGCGGCGCGTCTTCGCGCCAAGTCGTGGACCGCGCGCTCACTGCTCTGGCCCGCCTTTCACACCGTGGCGGATTGGACGCAGACGGCCTAAGTGGTGATGGCGCTGGACTTCTGACGCCGATCCCGCAGGATTTCTTCCGCAAGTGCGCACGCGAAGCAGGCTTCGATCTGCCCGAGTCCTTTGGCTTGGGGATGACATTCCTGCCGCCGGGCGAGGAGGCCCAGGCGATCGCGGCGATCGAGTCGATCGCAGGGACCAGCGGGCTGCGCTGTCTTGGCTGGCGAGAAGTGCCCACGGATCCGGCCCTCCTGGGACCCCGCGCCAAGGCCACCGTACCGACCATCCGGCAATCGTTTTTCGCTGCGCAAGACACGAAGGCCGATTTGGAGAAGTTGCTCTACTTTTTCCGGAAGCGGGTGGAGTCGGAAGGCCCGGCTGGAATTTATTTCTGTTCGCTGTCGTCGCGCGCGGTGGTCTACAAGGGCCTGATGGCGCCGGTGCAGTTTCGCGAATTCTACGCGGACTTGGCGAGCCCCGAATTCACGGCGCCGTTCGCGATGTTTCATCAGCGGTATTCGACGAACACGCAGCCGACGTGGAGGCTGGCGCAGCCGTTCCGCTTCGTGGCGCACAACGGCGAGATCAACACCATCGGCGCGAACCGCCGGTGGGTGCGCGCGAAAGAGAAAGCGCTGCGCCAGGAATTGGGCGCGCCGGAATCCTTCCGCGTGCTCGAAGAGCGCGTGAGCGACTCGGCCAGCTTCGACAACGGCTACGAAGTTCTGCTGCATCGCGGGTACGGTCCCGCGGCGGCGGTGCTGCGCATGGTTCCTCCCGCGTGGGAATCCGATCGCACGATGACTGCCGACTTGCGCCGCTATTTTGAGGCGCAGGTGCAGCAGCAGGAGCCATGGGACGGTCCCGCGGCGCTCGTCTTCAGCGACGGGCAAGTGGTGGGCGCGAAGCTTGACCGCAACGGTTTGCGTCCTCTGCGCTACACCGTGACTTCGGAAGGGTTGATCGTCTGCGGGTCGGAAACCGGCTTGACGGATCTGCAAGGCAAGCACGTTTCCGAGCGCCAACGGCTTGGTCCCGGCGAAATCCTGCTGGTCGATCCGGCCATCAGCGGAGTTTTCCGCGGAAACGATCTCTCCGGCTTGTTGACGTACGCGCGCAACGGTGGGCCCTACGTGCCGCCGACGCGAATCGCGCCGCTTCAGGGAGTGGTCCAGACGCCGATGGCTGAGCCCAAGAAGATCGCATCGGCGCTCGGCTGGACTGACGACCAATTCAAGCTGCTCTTCCAATCGCTCGGCACGGACGGCAAGGAAGCCACGTGGAGCATGGGCGACGACGCCCCTCCCGCGTTTGTTTCGTCGATGCATCGCCCGATCTGGGATTACTGCAAGCAGCGCTTTGCGCAGGTGACGAATCCCGCGATCGATCCGCTGCGCGAATCGCACGTGATGTCGCTCGACGTGTATCTCGGCCACAACCTCGTGGCGGGCTCACCGATTCTGGATGCGGGGCAGGCGGCGCAGGTGGAGTCGCTGCTCCAGCCGGCCGGCCGAATCGATATCACGTTTGAGGCTGCCGAGGGAGTGAACGGAGGGCTGTCCGCGCTCGAGCGGATCAAGAAAGAAGCCGTGGCTGCGGCGAAGTCCAAGCCCGCCGTGGTGGTCCTCAGCGACCGGAATACGGATTCAAAGCGCGCATCACTACCGGCGATGCTGGCGACGGCTGCAGTCTGGAAGGAAATGGTTCGCGAGGGCGCGTACGATACGCCGCTGCTCATCGAAACCGGCCAGGTGATCGAGACGCACCACATTGCGATGCTGGTCGCGGTGGGAGCGAGCGTGGTCTGTCCGTACATCGCCCTGGAGCTTTCCGAAGCATTGAAGCCGGGCGGCGCGGCGAAGTATCGCGTGGCCGTCGAAGCCGGGTTGCGCAAAGTGCTCGCGCGCATGGGCATTTCCACCATCGCGAGCTATCGCAACAGTCACCTGTTCGAAGCGGTCGGGCTGGATGAAAAACTTGTGGAAGCGTTTTTCGACGACGCGGCCATCGCCCTGGGGGGCAAGACGCTCGAAAGTCTTCTCGAAGACACGCTGTGGCGCCATGCGCGCGCTTTCGCGACCGAAGCGGCCACGCTGCACGACGAAGGGCTGTACCGCTTTCGCCAAACAGGTGAGCGCCATGCGAGTTCTCCCGAACTCGTGCGGCGCATGCACAAGTATCTGAAAGCGCCAAGTCCGGAAGCCTATCGCGCCTACGCCGAACTGGCCGAAACTCGCGACCCGGTGGCGGTCCGCGATCTGCTTGCATTCGTGCCGGGCAAGCCGATCCCAATCGACGAAGTGGAATCGGAAGCTTCGATTCTGGCGCGCTTCAGCACGCAGGCCATGTCGCTGGGCGCGCTTGGCCCGGAGGCGCATCGCGCGCTCGCGATCGGCATGAACCGTCTCGGCGCTCGCAGCAACACGGGCGAGGGCGGCGAAGATCCCGATATCTACCGGTTCGAGCCCGAAGCGAACAACAAGATCAAGCAGGTGGCGTCCGCGAGATTTGGCGTGACGGCCGAGTATCTGTCGCGCGCGGACGAACTCGAAATCAAGATGTCGCAGGGATCGAAGCCCGGCGAAGGCGGCCAGCTTCCCGCGGCCAAGGTGAATTCGTACATCGCGCGGCTGCGGCACGCCGTGCCGGGAATGTCGCTGATTTCTCCACCGCCGCACCACGACATCTACAGCATCGAAGATTTGGCGCAGCTGATTTACGATTTGCGGTCGATCAATCCGACCGCGCGCATCGGCGTGAAGCTCGTTTCGGGCGACGGCGTCGGCATCATCGCGGCGGGCGTGGCCAAAGCGGGCGCGGACGTGATTACCATCGCCGGGTTCGACGGCGGCACGGGCGCTTCCCCGCTCACCTCGATCAAGAACACGGGTTTGCCGGGCGAAGTCGGGTTGCGCGACGCGCACAACGCGTTGCTGCTGACCGGCTTCCGGAGCCGCGTGCGCCTGCGCTCGGACGGCGGCTTCAAATTCGGCCGCGACGTGATCGTGGCCGCCATGCTCGGCGCGGATGAATTCGGTTTCGGAACGGCCTCGCTGCTCGCGATCGGCTGCGTGATGGCGCGGCAATGCCACTTGAATACCTGCCCCGCGGGCATCGCCACACAGGACGAAACGATGCGCGCGCGCTTTGCCGGAAGCCCCGAAATGGTGGTCGCGTATTTCCGGGGTGTGGCCGGTGAAGTTCGCGAACGCCTGGCGGCGCTGGGCGCGCGTTCGCTCGACGAGATCTCCGGAGCCGTGCACATGCTCAAGCCCCGCAACCCGGATGCGGAGCGTTCGCTCGGCACGCTGCTCGAAACCGTGCCTGAGCCGGCAACGAAATTCCCCGAAGCGTCGCGCGAGCTCAACAGCCTTCAGGACAAACTGATCCGAGCGGTCGAACAACTCAAGTCGCCGTCGAAACCGATTCGCTTCCCAATTGCGAATTCGGACCGCACCATCGGCGCGTACCTGAGCGGCCAGATTCTGCGGCGTTCGGGATACGCCGGGCTTCGCGACGCGACGATCGACTGCGAATTCCGCGGGTCGGCCGGGCAGAGCTTCGGCGCGTTTACGATTCCCGGGCTGCGCCTGCGCCTCTTGGGCGAAGCCAACGATTACGTGGGCAAGGGATTGAGCGGCGGCACGATCGCCATCACCTCGGGCGTCGAAGCTTCACGCCGTGGAGACGTCCTCGCCGGCAACACGTGCCTCTATGGCGCGACGAGCGGCCAGCTGTATATCGCCGGGCGCGCGGGTGAGCGATTTGGAGTGCGCAATAGCGGCGCGCTGGCGGTCGTCGAAGGCGTGGGCCACCACGGCTGCGAATACATGACCTCGGGCGTCACCGTGATCCTCGGGCCGGCCGGTGTGAACATGGGGTCGGGCATGACTGGCGGCCTCATCTACGCGCTGCGGAAATCGGTTGTGGAAGGGAACTACAACCGTGAATTCGTCCGCTGTACGGGGCTCGAAGACCACGTAAAGGATCAGATCGACGAGCAGGAAGAGGCGTGGCTGCGCCGCGTGCTTGCGGAGCATTTCCGGCTCACCAGCAGCCCGCGCGCGAAGCGCTTACTGAAATCCGACCGGCTGCCGCTGGTGCGGATCGAGCCGGTCCATCTGCCTTGTCCAATCTCACAGACCTGGGAACCCATCATCGCGCGCCTCGAACGGCAAGAAGTGAACCCGCTCGAGATCGCCGACCCGCTGCATGCCGAAGACGCGCAGCAGACGTTCGAGCCGGTCTGATCGCATTCTCGCGTTGTGTCGTTTCGCGCAAGTCTCCAGCTGTAACACTTCACTCCCGGCCGGCATCTAAGCTTTACACTAGATATTCGATCGCGCTTGGCTAGTTTCTCGGAGGTTTTGCTTCAGGAGGGCCCTATGGCTTCACGGCGTTCCAAGTTTTTCGCTCTATTGCTGGGTCTGATCGCGATGTTCGCAATGTCAGGACCCGCGAGCGCGCATCCGCGGCATCATCACCGGCGTCACCACCACCATCATCACCACGGAAAGTAACTCCTTCATCGTTCCCGCTGATGCACAACGGGCGGCGGAGCGGGGCAAACGTGCCGGATTCGGCGCTGATTCTTTCGTGATGGTTCGTTTCTCGAACCGGCGCGGGCAGGGTGTACAATTCCGCTTGGGTGGGAGTCCTCAAGAGGGGAATGCGAGCTAAAACTGTGGCGAAACAGACAAAGAAGAAGACAGTCCGCGGCAAGAAGACATCCGGGAAGAAAGCGGCCGGGAAGAAGAAAGTCGCCGTGCGCGCAAAAGCCGCGCGCGGGAAAAAGGCGGCGCGCGCCAAGAAGCCGGCGCCCCGCAAGAGCGCGGCCCGGCGTCCGGTGGTCCGGCGCGAGATTTCGTCCGGCAGCGAGCGATCGTCTCTCGGCTCGGGATTCTTCGAGGAGACCCAGCGTCCCGCGAAGAGGGGCCTTGGCGAGGACGCCGCCGGGCAATCGGGAGACTTGCAGGGGTTGTCGCGCGAAGTCGATGTGGATTCCGAGAGCGTTGAGGAGCTGATTGAGGAAGGGCAGTCGTTCGAGGCCGACGCGATCAGCGGAGTGGAGAATGCGCCCGACGCCGACCAGGGAGAAATCCGCATCCACGAGCGCCCGGAAGACGAACTCCCGTTCGAGCCGCCCGAGGATCAGTAATCGCCGAATGCGTATAAACACGAATTGATTCGCGGCACCGACTCCGCTAAGGACATACCAAAGTCTCGGGGGTGCGTTGATGTGCCTGGCTCGGGAAGGATCGTGCGTGTCCGAAGCCAATGCGAAGGCGCTCTCGCTGTTGAAGGCGCAGCTGGAGCGGTGGCACAACGCACTCCCTATTAAATCCCTCGGCAGACGAAAGACGGATCGGGAACTCCTCGAGGCATATCTTGCGTGTAGGGCCGTCGCGAAGGCCCAGCCGGCCGTAGGCTCTAGATTGCTTTCGACAGCCGGTCGATAAGAGTTTCCGGCATTGTTTCGGGCAGGGCGGCTCCTTTTTGCTATAATCCAACCCATTCGACATGAGCTAGCCAGTACTAGGCAGGGCTGTTTGCGGTGAATACTATCTAAACCTATGGACTTCGATCACCTCATCACCTTTCTTGAGATCGCCAAGCAGGGAAGCTTCTCGCGGGCGGGCCAGAAACTGTACCGTTCTCAGCCGGCCGTGAGCGCGCAGATCCGCCAACTGGAGCAGGAATACGGGCAGAAGCTCTTCGACCGCGTCGGGAAGTCAGTGCGGCTGACCGTGGCGGGCGAGACGCTGCTGGAATACGCGGGACGCCTGCTGACGCTGCGCAACGAATCGCTGCGGGCGGTGGCGGACCAGGCGAGCAGTCCGCGCGGGACGCTCGCGATCGGCGCCAACGAGGCCACGTGTCTTTACGTGCTGCCGCACATTTTTGCGGAGTATAGCCGCAAGTTTCCGTCCGTGCAGATCAGCATCTACCGGAACTTCAGCCACAAAGTGCTGGAAAAAATCGAGGATGGAACTGTCGACGTCGGCATCGTGACGCTGCCGGTGAAATCGCCGAGCCTGAAAGTGCATCCGATCTTTCGGGACCGGCTGGTGCTCATGGTCAGCCCGGAGAATCCGCTGGCGGCCTACAAGAGCGTCCGCACGGCCGACATCGCCGATCAGCCGTTGATCTTTCCGAAGATGGGATTCATGCGCCAGGTGCTCGACAAGCAGTTTCGTCCGTTCCGCTCGCGTTTGCGGGTGACGATGGAGCTGCCGAGCGTCGGGATGATCAAGCAGTTCGTCGCGGCCGGGCTGGGCGTGTCGCTGATCAGCGAAAGCTTCGCGGTGGATGAGGCGCGCGCCGGCCAGGTGAAGCTGGTCCCGATTTCCGATATGGAAGTGTGGCGCGAGCTGGGGATCGTCTACCGGCGGGATCGGACGCTGCCCCGGTCGGCTTCGGCTTTTGTCACGCTGGCGCGCCAGGGAGTAGCAGGAGTCGGCGCCATAGTGGGCGACCACAATGAAGCCGGTAAGGCGGCCCACCGCCGCTAGCGCGGGCCGGGCGCGCTTACCAGCCGATCGGCGCTGGAGGGGATTCCAGATGGAAAAGCACGAAGCGGGGCGCGCATTTCGCATCGGCATCGCCGGGCCGGTGGGTTCGGGCAAGACGGCGCTGGTGCACCGCTTCACGCAGCATCTGTATCCCCGCTATAACCTCGCCGTTGTCACCAACGACATCTACACGAAGGAAGACGCGGAGTTCCTGATGCGCCAGGGGACGCTGCCGGCGGCGCGGATTCGCGGCGTCGAAACGGGCGCGTGCCCGCATTCGGCAATTCGCGAGGACGCGTCGATGAACCTGCAGGCCATCGCGGAGCTCGAGGACACGCTGCCGGGGTTGGAACTGCTGTTCGTCGAAAGCGGCGGCGACAATCTGGGCGCGGCGTTCAGCCCGGAGCTGGTCGACGTGTGGATCTACGTGATCGATGTGGCCGAGGGCGACAAGATTCCGCGCAAGGGCGGGCCAGGCATCATGCGCTCCGATCTGCTGGTGATCAACAAGATCGATCTCGCGCCGTACGTGGGCGCGTCGCTCGAAGTGATGGAGCGCGATTCGAAGAAGATGCGCGGCGAGCGGCCATTCTTGTTCACGAATCTGCGCGATGAGGTGGGGCTCGATCGCGTGCTTGCGTGGGTGGAAGAGAAGATTGCGCAACCGCGCCGCGCTTTGATCGATGCGCACGCGCCTTATGTGGGCCAGCCGCATTCGCACGGCGACGGGCATGACCATGGCCATTCGCACGAACACGATCGTGCGCATAGCCACGCGCACGATCACTCGCATGAGCATCACTCCGAAGCGGACTGATTATGCCCGCCGATTCGGACCCTCCTCGCGCCAAACCTTCTGCACCACCCGCTGTTGCGCCGGCCGACCTCGCCGAACTGCGGCTCCTGCACCTTGCTGATACGGCGCTGCCGATCGGCTCGCTGGCGCATTCGTTTGGGCTTGAATCGCTTGTGGCGAGCGAGATTCTCGACGTGAGCGGATTGTTCGGCTTTCTGCGCGGATATCTGGAAGAGGCGGGAGCGCTGGAGGCGGTTTTTTGCCGAGCGGCTTTTCGGCTGGCCGCTGATTCGTCGCGGGGCCTTGCGGTCGAGCGATGGCTTGAATTGAATCTTCGCATGAGCGCGCTGAAGCCCGCGCGCGAGAGCCGCGCCGGCAGTGCGGCGCTGGGGCGCAATTTCCTGACGACCGTGCTGGCGTTGGGCGAGTTGCCCGTGCTGCGCGAGGCGTTCGAAGCGGCCCGGAAGCCGCCGGCGACTGCGATGCATCACTCGCTCGCGTTTGGGCTCGCGAGCGGCGCGCTTGGATTCGACGAGGATCGCGCCGTGCTTGCGTATTTGCATCAGTCCGCGGCGAATCTTGTTTCGGCGTGCCAGCGATTGCTGCCGCTTGGACAGACCGAAGCCGCGCGCATCCTGTGGCACCTGAAGCCGGTGATGATCGAAACCGCCGCGCGCAGCGTCGCTGCCGACACCGAATCCGTTTCGTGTTTTATGCCGCTGCTCGACTGGGGCGCGATGGAGCATCCCGCGCTTTCGACGCGCCTTTTCGTGAGCTGATCGCCGATGAGCTCGCCCGCCACCGCGAAGGACACGCAACCTCCGATTCATTCTGCGTCGCCGCGCGTTGAGGCGTCGCTCGCGCTTGATTTTGTGCGCGACGCTGCGACCGGCGGTACCGTCCTCTCGGCAAGCCTACAGGAGCCTCCGCTGCGCGTGGTTCGCGCGTTTGCGCTCGAGGATGGCTCCGCGCTTGCGCATCTCCACAACGTGTCCGGAGGGCTGCTGGGCGGCGATCGTCTGTCGCTCGCGGTGAATGTTGGCCAGGGGGCGAGCGTTCAGCTGACCACGACGGGCGGGACGCGCATCTACCGGTCGCGCGACGGAGCGCCGACGACCGTGCAGACAAACGCGATTCAGCTTGGCGCTGGGGCGCTGGTCGAATATGTCCCCGATGCGATTATCCCTTACGCTGGGGCGCGATTCGCGCAGCGGACGCGGATCGATTTGGCGGCGGGCGCTGGGCTTTTCTGGTGGGAGGTGATTGCGCCGGGGAGGGAAGCGAGCGGCGAGGTGTTTGCGTACGAGCGGATCGAGATGCGGACCGACATTGCCGCCAACGGGCGGCTGATCGCCGCGGAAAGCATCCGGCTCGATCCGCGGGGCTCGGCGCTGCGATCGATTGCGCGGTTGGGTGAGTATCGCTACTGGGCGACTTTCTATATTTGTCGCGTGGGGCTCGATTCGGCCACTTGGCTGGCGGCGGAAGAACATCTGCGCGAGGCCGCGCGCGAATTGAGCCAGCCGGGCGAGGCGCTTTGGGGTGTGAGCACGCTGCTCGCGGATGGGCTCGTGGTGCGCGGGCTGGCGGTGCGCGGGCGCGACGCGCTCGGAGGGCTGCACGGGCTTTGGAATGCGGCGAAACTGCGGCTGTATGGGCGTCCCGCCGTGCCGCCCCGCAAGGTGAATTGAGTTTCTGGAGCGTTTCCACCTACTGAGCACATGGCGTGTGCGGGGAGCACGTTCGGGCGAGCCCGAACGGCAAACGGCGGGAGCAAGCTCCCGCACTCCACAGGTGTTTCGGCGATTTACGGATTCTCGAGCTATCGAGCAAACGTCGTGAGGCCCTGGATCGGTTCGATCATCGAATTTGCGGCCTGAACCGCGCGATGTTCGTTTATATTTATTGGCGCATTCGGTTCATTCGGAGGGCGCTTTGCATCTGACGCCGCGCGAACAAGAAAAGCTGATGATCGTGGTGGCGGCCGATCTCGCGCGACGGCGGCAGGCGCGCGGGCTCAAGCTCAACTACGTGGAAGCGGTCGCGATCATCACCGCTGAGGTGATGGAGGCGGCGCGAGACGGCAAGACGGTGGCCGAGATCATGTCGTTCGGCGCGAAAATTCTCAAGCGCGATCAAGTGATGGAGGGCGTGCCGGAAATGATCCACGAAGTGCAGGTGGAGGCGACGTTTCCCGACGGCACAAAGCTGGTGACGATCCACGATCCGATCACGGGGACCGCGTCATGAAGCCGGGCGAATACATTTTCGATGAGGCGGCGGGTGCGATCGAAGCGAACGTGGGCCGTCGCACCGCACGCGTCGTGGTGAAAAATACGGGCGACCGGCCGATCCAGGTTGGCAGCCACTATCACTTTTTCGAGACGAATCGCGCGCTGGCATTCGACCGCGGCGCGGCCTACGGCATGCGCCTGAATATCGCCGCGGGAACCGCTGTCCGCTTCGAGCCCGGCGAAGAGAAGGAAATCGAGCTGACCGTCTTCGGCGGCGGTCGCATAATTCACGGCCTCAACGCGCTGGTCGAAGGGCCTCTCGAAGCGCCCGGCGCGCGCGAACGCGCCGTCGAGAAGGCGCGAAAAGCGGGATTCGGATTCGCGGGCGGGGAGAAGAAATCGTGAGCCTGAAAATCCCGCGCCGCACCTACGCCGATCTCTACGGCCCCACGAAAGGCGACCGCATCCGCCTCGCCGACACCGAGCTGATCATCGAGGTCGAAAAAGATTTCACGCACTATGGCGACGAGATCACGTTCGGCGGCGGCAAGGTGATTCGCGACGGCATGGGGCAGAGCAGCGGCGCGAAGCGCGAAGGCCCGCACGGGGCGCTCGATCTCGTGATCACCAACGCCGTGATTCTCGATCATTGGGGGATCGTCAAGGGCGACATCGGCGTGAAGGACGGCCGCATCGTGAAGGTCGGCAAAGCCGGAAATCCCGACACGATGGACGGCGTCGATCCGGATCTTGTGGTGGGCGCGGCCACGGAGGTGATCGCCGGCGAAAATCTGATCGTCACCGCGGGCGGCATCGATAGCCACATCCATTTCATTTCGCCGCAGCAAATCTACGAGGCGATTTCGAACGGGATCACCACGATGATCGGCGGCGGCACGGGCCCGGCGACCGGCACCGCTGCGACGACCTGCACGCCGGGCGCGTGGAACATGGCGCGCATGCTGCAATCCGCCGATGCGTGGCCGATGAATTTCGGCTTTCTGGGCAAGGGCAATGCTGCCGCGCTGCCGCCGCTCACCGAACAGGTGGAATCCGGCGCGTGCGGACTGAAACTGCACGAGGATTGGGGCACGACTCCTGCCGCCATCGACGCGTGCCTGAAAGCGGCGGATGAATTCGACGTACAGGTCGCGATCCACACGGACACGATCAATGAAGCCGGCTTCCTCGAGGCCACCGTCGATGCGATTGCCGGGCGCGCGATTCACACCTATCACACCGAGGGCGCGGGCGGCGGCCACGCGCCGGATATTATCCGCATTGCGTCGTTCGCAAATATTTTGCCGTCGTCGACGAACCCCACGCGGCCGTACACGATCAACACGATCGCCGAGCATCTCGACATGCTGATGGTCTGCCACCACCTGAACCCGCAGGTGCCGGAGGACGTCGCGTTCGCAGAGAGCCGCATCCGTCCCGAGACGATTGCCGCCGAAGACATCCTGCACGACCTTGGCGTCCTGAGCATGCTTTCGAGCGACTCGCAGGCGATGGGCCGCATCGGCGAAGTGGTGACGCGCACCTGGCAGACCGCGCACAAAATGAAGACGCAGCGCGGTCCGCTTGCAGAGGATTCCGCCCGCAACGACAATTTCCGCGCCAAGCGCTACGTGGCGAAGTACACGATCAATCCGGCGATCACGCACGGCATGGCCGCGGAAATCGGCTCGATCGAGCCGGGCAAGCTGGCCGATCTCGTGTTGTGGAAGCCCGCATTTTTCGGCGTGAAACCCGAAATGATCGTGAAGGGCGGATTCATCGCGTGGAGCGCGATGGGCGATCCGAATGCGTCGATCCCGACGCCGCAGCCTGTGCTCTACCGGCCAATGTTCGGGGCGTTCGGCGGCGCGACGGCGGCGACCGGCATCACGTTTGTCTCGCAGGCAAGCCTGAAGGCGGGCGTGCCGCAGAAGCTGGGGCTGAAGAAGATGGTCGCGCCCGTGAAGAATTGCCGGAAGATCGGCAAGAAGGACATGGTGCATAACAGCGCCACGCCCGATATTCACGTCGATCCAGAGACGTACGAGGTGACCGTCGACGGCGCGGCGATTACCTGCGAGCCCGCGAAAGTTCTTCCCCTCGCGCAGCGGTATTTTCTATTTTAGGAATTTGTCAGATTCTAAAGTACGAAGCAGGACAGAAGATTACCGCAGAGACGCAGAGTCCGCAGAGAAGAAAACCAAAATGGGAATTCACTTGCGGAGGAGCTTGTACACTTCATTGGCGGCGGTGAATTCCTGCTCGAGTTCCTTGCGGGCGAGGTTGCGGCGCAGATGATCGACGGCTTGGGCTAGGCGGTCGAGGGCGCGCGCCGCGTTATCGGTGTTGGTCAGCAGGATGTCGCGCCAGATGTTGTAGGAGCTGCCTGCTAGCCGCAGCATGTCTTGTAGGCCCGGGCCGGCGAGCGTGACGGGCATGCCTGTTTCGTCCGTTTCGTCCTGGACGACGCGTGCGAGCGCGATCGACACGAGCTGGGGAAGGTGCGAGACGATGCCGACCGCCCAATCGTGCGTGTCGGCGTCGGTCCACACCGGCTGCGCGCCGATGGCGCGCACGATTTCGGCGAACGCCTTCACGCGTGGATCGGCATCCTCTTCGTTTGCGACGAGCGCGTACGGCGCGCCACGAAATAATTCCGCATCGGCGTGATCGACGCCCGTTTTTTCCTTGCCTGCCATGGGATGCGCGCCGAGAAATCGTGCGCCACTACGAAAATGGGTCGCCGCTGTGCGGCAGATCGCGGCTTTTGTGCTGCCCGCATCGGTGACGAGCGCGTGCGGCTCGGCGGCTGCGGCGATCGCGCTGAGCGCTTCGATGGTCGCGCCGATCGGGAGCGAGATGTAGACAAGATCGGCGCCGCGCACTGCGAGGGCGAGATCGGACACCGCTTCCTGGATCACGCCGCGAGCCAGCGCGCGCTCGAGCGAGCCCGCGCGGCTGTAGCCGATCACGATCGTGTCGGGGAAATGCTGGCGCAGGGCCAGGGCGAACGATCCGCCGATCAGGCCCGTGCCGATGACGGCGACGCGGCGAAAGGGAACGGTAGAGGCCATCGCTTACGCCGCGCCGCCGTTCGTCGTCTGACCTGCAACAGTCTTACTTCTTGCCACGGCCCGCCGCTGTCGATTCCGGCTTGATCCACGACATCTGCGCGCGCAGCTCCTTGCCGACCGCTTCGATCGGGTGATTCTTGTCGCGTTCGAGGAGCTTGTGGTATTGCGGGCGTCCCGCCTGATTCTCGAGCACCCATTCCTTGGCAAACTGGCCGGTCTGGATTTCGTCGAGGATCTTTTTCATCTCGGCGCGGACGTGCTCGTCGATCACGCGGTTGCCGCGCGTGAGATCGCCGTACTTCGCGGTTTCGCTGACGAACTTATGCATCTCGGCGATGCCGCCTTCATAGATGAGGTCGACGATCAGCTTGAGCTCGTGCAGGCATTCGAAGTAGGCCGATTCCGGCTGATAGCCGGCGTTGACGAGCGTCTCCCAGCCTGCCTGAATCAATGCGCGCGCGCCGCCGCATAGCACGGCCTGCTCGCCGAAGAGGTCGGTCTCGGTTTCCTCGCTGAACGTGGTCTGAATCACGCCGGGGCGCGTGCCGCCGATGGCGTGCGCGTAGGCCAGCGTGCGATCGAAGGCGTGCCCGGAAGAATCCTGGTGCACGGCGAGCAAGCAGGGAACGCCGCGGCCCGCTTCGTACTGGCGCCGGACGAGATTGCCCGGCCCCTTCGGCGCGACCATCGTGACGTCGATGTCCTTGGGGGGCGTGATCTGGCCGTAGTGAATGTTGAAACCGTGCGAGAAGAGCAGCATGGAGCCAGCCTTGAGATTCGAGGCGACTTCGTGCGTGTAGATCGCGGGCTGCGCCATGTCGGGCGCGAGCATCACGACGACGTCGGCGCCTTCCGAGGCCTCGGACGGGCCGACGAGCTTCCAGCCGTCCTGCTCGGCTTGCGTCCACGAGGGACCGCCGCGGCGCAGGCCGACGACGACGTCGAGTTTGCTGTCGCGCAGGTTGAGCGCGTGCGCGCGCCCTTGGCTACCGTATCCGATCACGGCGATGCGCTTGCCTTCGAGCGCTCGCGGGTTTGCGTCCTTCTCCCAGAACATCTTTGCCATGTGTTTTTCTCCTTAGGAAATTGCCGAAATCTAGGCGGCGTTCGTGACCGCTCCTTCGGACGCCGATGAAACGAGCTTCGCGTACTTCGCCATGACGCCACTCGGATAGCGCGGCGCGGGTGGTTTCCATTGGGCGCGGCGTTCGTCGAGATTGGCGTCCACGTCGAGGCGACGCGCGCGCACGTCGAGCGTGATTTGGTCGCCATCGCGAATGAACGCGATGGGGCCGCCGTTGGCCGCTTCGGGCGCGATGTGTCCTACCATCAGGCCGTGCGTGGCGCCGCTGAAGCGGCCGTCGGTGATCAGCGCGATGGAATCGCCGAGGCCCTGGCCGACGAGCGCGGCCGTTACTGCAAGCATCTCACGCATGCCAGGGCCGCCCTTGGGACCTTCGTAGCGGATCACGACGACGTCGCCCGCCTTGATTTCGCGCTTCTGTACTGCCTCGAAGCAGGATTCCTCGGAGTCGAACACGCGCGCGGGGCCTGTGTGCAAAAGGCGTTCGTGGCCGACGAGCTTGACGACGCAGCCCTCCGGCGCGAGCGAGCCGTGCAGGATCGCGATGCCACCTTCTTTCTTCAGCGGATTGGCCAGCGGGCGAATCACTTCCTGGCCGGGAGTTTCGTGCACGTCGCGAAGCTCTTCGAAGAGATTCTTGCCAGAAACTGTGAGGCCGTCTTCGAGGAGTCCTGCTTCCTGGAGCCGCTTACCGATCAGCCGCATGCCGCCAGCAGCGGCCATGTCGGGGGCGGTGAAGCGGCCGCCGGGTTTCAGGTCGGCGAGTACGGGCGTCTTTTTCGAGAGCCGGTCGAATTCGTCGATGGTGAGCGGCACGCCGGCGTCGCGCGCGATCGCAAGAAGATGAAGGACGCCGTTGGTCGAGCCGCCCGTCGCGAGGACCGACGTGATGGCGTTGCGAAGCGCCGCCGGCGTGATGATCTGCTTCGGGCGAATATCCTTTGCGAGAAGCTGCATCACGAGTTTGCCGCAGTCGATCGCGACCTGCGACTTGCGCGGATCGACGGCGGGAACTTCGTTCGCGCCCATCGGCGACATGCCCAGGAATGTGATCGCCGTGGCCATCGTGTTCGCGGTGAACTGGCCGCCGCAGGCTCCGGCGCCGGGACATGCGCTGCTCTCGAGCTCGCAGACTTCCTTTTCGGTCATTTTGCCCGCCGCGTACGCGCCGGGAGCTTCGAAGACGTCCTGAATCGTCACATCGTGCCCGCGGAAATGTCCGGGCATGATCGAGCCGCCGTAGAGCGAGAGCGAGGGAATATTCAGGCGCGCGAGAGCCATCACCGTGCCGGGGATGGTCTTGTCGCAGCCGCAGATGGCGACGACTGCGTCGAACGCGTGCGAGCGCACGAACAATTCGATGGAATCGGCGATCACTTCGCGGGACACGAGCGAGCCTTTCATGCCTTCGGTGCCCATCGTGATGCCGTCCGAAATCACGATCGTGTTGCATTCGATGGGAATGCCGCCGGCCGCGCGAATCCCTTCTTTGACTTTTTCGGCGAGGCTGCGAAGATGCATGTTGCACGGCGTCACGTCCGACCAGGTGTTCGCCACGGCCACGAGCGGCTTCGCCAAGTCCGCGTCGGTGAGTCCGGTTGCTTTTAGCATCGCTCGGGCCGGCGCCCGCGCGACTCCTTTTTTGATTGCGTCGCTCTGCATTTCGAGTGAGACCTTCTTTCCCGTGTTGCTTGCTTGACTGCGGCCAATCATTTCCGGCCAATAAAAAAGCCCCGCTGCCTGCGATCAGGTGCGGGGCGCATACGCCTAAGCTCGGCTTAGGAGGGTGGCCCCCACCCGATGATTACATATACGCCGGGGAATACCGGTAGACTTGTAGGGCGTGTCATAGAGTAGCGTCTCATCCGGGAATCGACAATCGCTTTCATTTGTTTTCAGGCGGCCGCTGCTGGTTCGTGGACGCTGCCGTCAAAGTAAGATTAACGTCGATTCGCGCGGATAAGTCAAATTGCTATTTATGAGGGACGGGCATAAAAATGGCTTATAGCCGGCGCGCCGCAAGCGGGACCGAGAATTGATACCGGCCTCCCGTCGTCCGCTACTTGAGCCGAGGACACCCCGCAGGAATCGCCTTGACGCGTGCGGGACCCTTTTGTATATTCGACCTTCGATTCGGCGGCAGTAGGGAATCGAAAGGGAATTCGAGAGCGCGTGATGCACTATTTCGGCTATTTCGCCTTTACTTACCGCTTCTCCTTTAGGGAGGAGCGGGCCGGCGAGACGCGCGCGGGCAATCGAGGCAACTAGACAGCCGCACAAAGTTTCGAGAACCGGGCCGCGACCTCCGAATGGGGACGCGGCCTTTTTTGTTGTGCGGCAGCTTGCGGGGCAGCGTGGGCGAGCGGCAAACGGGAGGCAGGATGAAAATCGACGACTGGCGACGCAAAATCGACGCGATTGATTCGGCCATGCTGCATCTCCTGAACCTGCGCGCCGAGCTTTCGATCGAGGTGGGACGCATGAAGTGCGAAGCCGGCGTGCCGCTTCGCTCCACTGAACGCGAGCAGGAGATTCTGACGCGCATGGAGCAATTGAATCCCGGCCCGCTCGACGCGGAAACCATCGGCAAGGTCTACCAGTTGATTTTGGACGAATCGATTCGCACGCAGACGCGCTTCGGCTACAGCGTGCCCGCGGCGAGTCAGGCGCAAGCGGGGGCGAAGGCGGATGGTGCGCGCGGAGGCAGCCGCAAGCCGGCTCGCCGTTAGTCGCGGACGGCCGATTCACGGAAACATTATGATGCACGTGGAAAAAAATGCGCGAGTGGCGTTCCAGGGCGAGCGCGGCGCCTTCAGCGAAGAGGCGGCTGTGAAGCTGCTCGGCGAGGAGATTACGCTCGTCCCGCGCCCCACGTTCGAAGCCGCGTTCAACGCGATCGCCGACCACGCGGCTGATTACATTCTCGCGCCGATCGAGAACAGCCTTGCGGGCTCGGTGCATCGTTCGTTCGATCTGCTCGTCGATAGCCCGCTCAACATTCTGGCTGAGGTGATCATTCCGATCGCGCACAACCTGATCGCAGCGCCCGGCGCGAAGTTCGAGGAAATCGCGGTGGTCGAATCGCATCCCGTGGCGCTCGCGCAGTGCGAGCAGTTTTTCAGCGCGCATCCGCGCCTGAAGCGCATCGCCACCGAAGACACCGCCGGCAGCGTGCGCGACGTAGTCGCATCGGGCGATCGCTCGCGAGGCGCCATCGCCGGCCGCCGCGCCGCGGAAATCTACGGCGGCGCAATCCTGCGCGAGCATCTTGAGGACAACTGCGAGAACTACACGCGCTTCCTCCTGCTCTCGGATTCCGCGAATTCCGCGCAGGATGCGGACAAGCTCTCGCTTGTCTTCCAGCTCGATCATCGCCCGCGCGCGCTCTACAACGCGCTCGAGCCTTTCGCGCGGCGCAACTTGAATCTGATGAAGATCGAAAGCCGTCCCGTGCACGGACGGCCGTGGCAGTACCGCTTTTATCTGGATTTGCAGGCGTCGCGGCGCGATCCGGAAGTAGCCGCGGCCCTGCGCGAACTGGAATCGCTGGTCGTCGAGCTGCGGATTCTCGGGTCGTACGTTTCCGCCCCGCGATCGGACAGCACGAAATCTTAGCGATCGATTTTCTAAAGGATGAGGACTCGAAAATGATTTTCAACATGTTGGGCGAAGCGACGGACAAGGACATCAACCACATTGTGGATCGCATCAAGGAATGCGGCTACGAAGCGCACTTGATCCGCGGCAAGGAGCGCACCGTGATCGGAGTGGTCGGCAACAGCAGCACGCGCCGCGAGGAACTTCTCGCGCTCAGCTCCGCGCCGGGCGTGGAAGAGATCGTCCGGATTTCGCATCCCTACAAGCTGGCCGCGCGCAGTGTGCGTCCCGAGGGCACGGTGATCGACCTCGGCAAGGGTGTCTTGATCGGCGGCACGGAAGTGGTGGTTGCGGCCGGTCCCTGCGCCGTGGAATCGGCCGAGCAGATCAACGATACCGCCGCGAAAGTCGCGAAGGCCGGCGCAAAGCTGCTGCGCGGTGGCGCGTTCAAGCCGCGGTCATCGCCCTATAGCTTCCAGGGCCTCGGCGAACAAGGCCTCAAGCTGCTGCGCGAGGCGGCCGATAAGAACGGCCTGCTCGTCGTCAGCGAAGTGATGGACCCGTCGCAGATCGACATCATGATGCCTTACGTCGACGTGCTGCAGGTCGGCGCGCGCAACATGCAGAACTACCATCTGCTGCGAGGGCTCGGCGAAGTCGATAAGCCGGTGCTGCTGAAGCGCGGCATGTCCGGCACGATCGAAGAGCTGCTGCTGAGCGCCGAATACATCATGGCCGGCGGCAATTACAAAGTGATCCTCTGCGAGCGCGGCATCCGCACCTTCGAGACGGCGCTGCGCAACACGATGGACATCGCCGCGATCCCCGTCCTCAAGAGCCTTTCGCACCTGCCGGTGGTCGCCGATCCGTCGCACGGCACGGGCAAGCGCGACAAAGTGGCTCCGATGGCGCGCGCGGCCGTGGCTGCGGGAGCGGATGGCTTGCTGATCGAGGTCCATCCGGACCCTGAACGCGCGCTGTCCGATGGCGTGCAGTCGCTCTATCCGGATCAGTTCGCGCAGCTCATGAAGGAGATTCGCGCCATCGCGCCGGCGGTGGATCGCACCGTCGCCGCCGCGCGAGAGGTGCCAGCGACCGTCGGCTAAAGGGCCGACCCGCGTGGGGGCTTCGGCAAAACCTGCTGGGCTGGAAGCCCAGCGCTACATTAGGAAATGGCGTCGACCAGCGACGAGGCGTTTTGGACCCGAGCACACCGGCGAATCGAACCCGCATTTTCGACCCTTTACGGGGGAGTCGCGCTCAGTTAGGGAGTCGCCAGGGAGAAGCCGTACTTCTCGAAAATGGCGCGAGCCTGTGGGCCGGAGAGGAAGTCCTCGAAGGCTTTCGCCTCGGTGGGGGACTTGGTCGTCTTGATTACCGCGACCGGATAAATCACGGGCTCGTGGGAATCCGGCGGCGCCTGCGCGACGATTTTCACTTTGCTTGATGAAAGCGCATCGGTCGTGTAAACGATGCCCGCGTCGACGTCGCCCGTTTCCACGTAGGTGAGCACCTGCCTCACATCTTTCGCCAGCACGGCCTTCGCGTTGACCTGGGAGTAGATTCCGAGGTGCGTGAGAACTTCTTGCGCGTATTTTCCGGCCGGCACTACTGTCGGTTCGCCGAGCGCCACTCGCTTCACGGCCGTCTTGAGCAAGTCCTGGAAGTTCGCGATCCCGAGCGTCGAATCCTTCGGCACGATCAGGACAATTCCATTCCGCAGCAAGTCCTTGCGGGTGCCTGCGAGCAGCAAGCCTTTCGATTCAAGCGCGTCCATCTGCTTTGGCGCAGCCGAGATGTAGACATCCACGGGCGCGCCCTGCTCGATCTGCAATTGCAGGGTTCCCGACGCGCCATAGTTCATCGAGAGCGATACCGAGGGAGCTTGCGACGCATACGCCTGCTTGATCGCGTCGAGCGCGTCTTTCAGGCTGATTGCGGCGGAAACGGTGACGTTGGTATCTTGCGCTTGAACTGACGACGGGGGGAAACTGATCCCGAGGATCAGCAGCAGTGCGAGCGCAAGAACGGTGGCGCGCCTGGCGAGAGTCTGCACGGCTCTCGATTTAATACGGTCTCCTCCGTCATGTCAAACCTTTACGAGCCGCTTCGGGCCGAAGGTAACGCAAAGAATCCTCCGGCGCGCAGGCTCATCTGATGCTGCGGGATCGTGGCGATGGCAGGGCCGTGGAGCGGTTCCCGCCATGGTACCCGGCGATGATTGACACTCGCGCCCTACTCGGCTACGCTTGGGGAGATATGAACCTTTCGTTCATCGGTGTCTGTCCGGCTTGTACGTGTTGTTGTCCGGCCGTGTGTACGCCGGGGGCGGCGAGGTTCGCGAGCTAAGTTCTTAGCAAAACTGGACTTAATGCGACCCGCCCTCGAAAGATCGAGGAGTGGGTTTTTTTATGTCTTCACATATGTCTTCACAAGAGATCAAACTCGACCTGAACGCCGCCTCACCGCGAGGGGACGCCAGCGGTGTTTCCAGCCATCTGAAGAGGCTCGAGGCCGAAAGCGTCTTCATTTTCCGCGAGGCTGCGGCGGAATTTGCGCACCCGGTGATGCTCTACTCGATCGGCAAGGATTCCTCGGTGATGCTGCGGCTCGCGCAGAAGGCTTTCTATCCGGGCAAGATTCCCTTTCCGCTACTGCACATCGACACAAGCTACAAATTTCCCGAGATGATCGAGTTTCGCGACTGGTACGCGAAGCACGTCGGCGCGGAGCTGATCGTTCACAAGAATCAGAAAGCGCTCGACGATGGCGCGAATCCCTACGATCTCGGCACCCAGAAATGTTGCGGCCTGCTGAAGACGCGTTCGCTGCTTGACGCGCTTGCCGAGGGCGGATTCGATGCGGCTTTCGGCGGCGCGCGCCGCGACGAGGAAAAGTCGCGCGCCAAGGAACGCGTTTATTCCTTCCGCGATTCGCTGGGCCAGTGGGACCCGAAGAACCAGCGCCCCGAGCTCTGGAGCCTCTACAACGCGCGGCACCATAAGGGCGAGAGCATTCGCGTGTTTCCGCTCTCGAATTGGACCGAACTCGACGTGTGGCTCTACATCCAATCCGAAAACATCCCGATCGTCCCGCTCTATTTCGCGAAGGAACGCGAGGCCGTGATTCGCGGCAATTCGATTCTCCTGCCGCAGAATGGCGTGCGCCCGCTGCCCAACGAGAAAACGCAGATGATTAAGGTGCCGCATGCGCTCGCTGGGCTGCGTGTCGTGCACGGGCGCGATCCGCTCCGAAGCCGACACCGTGCCGAAAATCATCGAGGAGATGCTGTCCTTCCGCCGGTCCGAGCGCGAAAATCGCGTGATCGACCACGACGAGGAAGGCTCGATGGAGATCAAGAAACGCGAGGGATATTTCTGATGGCGACAGCTCCTGCTGAGCCCTCTCCCGACACGACGACAACGGCTTCGAGCATCTCGCCGCTCTCGAACACGGGCCTTCTGCGTTTCACCACAGCGGGCAGCGTCGACGACGGCAAGTCCACGCTGATCGGCCGCCTGCTCTACGATAGCCAGTCGGTGCTCGAGGATCAGCTTGCGTCGGTGCAGAAGAGCAAGGTCAATCGCTCGACCGGGCCGATCGATTTCTCGCTCCTCACCGACGGACTGCGCGCCGAGCGCGAGCAGGGAATCACGATCGACGTCGCCTACCGCTATTTCACGACGCCGCGCCGCAAATTCATCATCGCCGATACGCCGGGCCACGAGCAGTACACGCGCAACATGGCCACTGGCGCCTCGACGGCCGACGCCGCAATCGTCCTGATCGACGCCACCAAGGGCGTGTTGCGGCAATCACGCCGCCACGCGTTTATCGCCAGCCTCCTGGGCGTGGAGCACATCGTCGCCGCCGTGAACAAAATGGATCTCGTCGGCTTTTCACAAGATGTCTTCGATCGCATCTCCGCGGAATTTCGCGATTTCGCGACGCAGCTGGGCATTCGCAACCTCTACGCTGTGCCTGTCAGCGCGCTCGAAGGGGACAACGTCGTGCGGCGCAGCAAACGCATGCCCTGGTTCGAAGGGCCCGCGCTGCTCGAGCACCTGGAATCGATCGAACTCGGCAGCGACGCCGCTTCCGGCCCACTGCGTTTCCCTGTGCAATACGTGATCCGGCCGGATGCAAGTTTCCGCGGTTTCGCCGGCCAGTTGGTTTCCGGCGAGCTGCGTGAAGGGACGAGCGTGATGGCGCTCCCATCGCTCGTGAAGACGCGCGTGAAATCGATTGTCGCGTTCGAAGAGGAAATTGTGGTCGCGCGCCCCGGCGATTCCATCGCGATCACACTCGAAGACGAAATCGACCTTAGCCGCGGCAACATGCTCGTTGCCGAGACCGATACGCCGTCCGCCGGGACCGCGTTTCACGCGACGCTCGTCTGGATGCACGCTGAGCCTCTCGATCCGCACAAGATCTACGTGATCAAGCACACCACGAGGACCGTCCGCGGACGCATCAATCACATTCGCTATCGCGTCGACGTGAACACGCTCGAACACGTGCCTGCCACGAAGCTCGACCTGAACGAGATCGCGGCCGTCGACGTGAAGACGACGCTGCCGCTGTTTTTCGATCCCTACAAGAAAAACCGCTCGACTGGCAGCTTTATCGTGATCGATCCGCTCACGAACGCCACCGTCGGCGCGGGAATCATCGACGGCGCGATCGCCGGCAGCGGCTCCCACGGCCACGCGACGGAGCGCAAGCGCAGCACGAAGGAAGAGCGCATTTTCCGCTTCGGCCATCCGGCCGCAGCCGTGTGGGTGCAGGGACGTCCGCATGTGGCCGAAATGGTCGAGCGGCAGATGTTCGACGAAGGCTGGCACGTCCAGATGGCCGGGCCCAACGATTTTCTCGCGCACGAACTCGTGACTGTCGCGAAGGCTTTCCGCCTCTCCGGCAACATTACGATTTTCGCGCCGCTCGACGACGGAACAAATCCGAAGAGCGTTGTGCGTGCGATCTACGGACCCGAAACGTTCTTCGCTGTCCGCATCACGGACGATACCGACGAAGAAGCGGTCGAGCGAATCATGAAAGTCCTGCGGAAGTGGCGCGATTCGCAATCGGACGCGGAGAAGAAGAAATCATGAGCGTGACGCTGCCCGCGGTCGAACTTGAGACGCTTTCTGTTGATGCGCTGATCGACCGGCTGCTCGCCGAGAATAGCGGCGCGCCGTGCATCACCTGCAGCTTTCAGGCGGAAGACATGATCGTCGTCGATTTGCTGCGCAAGCGCCTGCCGAAGATTCCGGTGCTCTTTCTCGATACCGGCTATCACTTCAGCGAAACGTATGCGTATCGCGACCGCATGACGAAGGCATGGGATCTGAATTTGCAGAATCTCGCCGCGAAGCAATCGGTCGCCGACCAGGAAGCGCAGTTCGGAATCCTCAATCGCACCGATCCCGGCCGCTGCTGCCAGCTGCGCAAAGTCGAGCCGCTTTTTGCGGCGCTCGAGAATTACGACGTCTGGTTCACCGGGCTCCGCCGCGAGCAGTCGCCCACGCGCAAGAATCTGAAAGTCGTCGAGCATCACGTGTTGCCCAGCGGTAAAACGCTACTGAAAGTCAGCCTTCTCGCCGCGTGGACCTGGGATCGGGTGTGGGACTACACCGGCACGCACGGCATCGAGCATCTGCCGCTCTATGATTTCGGCTATCCCAGCATCGGCTGCGAGCCGTGCACCGCGATTCCCGCGCCGGGCGCCGACGCGCGTTCGGGCCGCTGGGGCGGGCGCAAACTCGAGTGCGGTATCCACACCGAATCCAAACGAGCTGACGAATGAACGCGCTGATCGGCTTTCTGATTGCGCTCGCGATCGGCCTCACCGGCATTGGCGGCGGCAGCTTCACGGTTCCGGCGCTCGTCCTCATCGTGGGTCTGCCTGCCTCCGCGTCGGTTGGCACCGCTTTCGTCTACGCGGGTGTGATGCGGCTGATCGCATCGCCGTTTTATCTCGGCGGCAAACACATTCACTGGCGCTATTTGTGGCTGTTGATCCAGGGCGCAGTGCCCGGCTTGCTGATCGGCACGTACTTGTTGCGGAAGTTGAGCGGCCCGTCGAATATGCCGGTCGTGGTCATCTTGCTGGGGCTTCTGCTTACCGCGTCCTCTAGCGTCACGTTCCTTCCGTGGGTGCAGAACCAGAGCTTCGCGCGCAAGAATTCGAGCTGGCTGCCCTGGCTCGCGTTGCCCATCGGCATTGAATCCGGTTTCTCGTCAGCGGGCGCGGGGGCGCTCGGCACGGTGCTGCTGCTCAACTATTCGGAGATGACGCCGCCGGAGGTGGTCGGCACCGACCTGCTTTTTGGGCTCGTGCTCGCGGTAATCGGGAGCGCGTTTCAGTGGAAATTCGGAGCGATAAACACGCACGTGCTGTCTGGCTTGCTGGCCGGCGGTATTCCCGGCGCGGTGATCGGCTGCATCTTTGCGCGGCGCGTGCCCAAGCGCAGGCTAAAAGTCGTGATCGCGGTCATCGCGATTTTCGCCGGGTTGCAGCTCGTTTGGAGCGGCTCGCGCACGATCGTCGCAAAGCGCACGCGCTCGACTGTGCCGGCTGCCGTGGAAGCAGCACCGAAGACCAATTAATCGTCGGCCGTATCGCATCGAGCAGGATCGCGTCTTTTCGCCCAGGCCTCGTAATCCTCGCAACCGACGGCGGCGCTACATGCTCTTCAAATAATTTTCAGATATCGAAACCGAGCTGGAGGCGGGCGGCCTCGGACATGCGGTCCGGGCCCCACGGGGGATCGAAGACGATTTCGACGTGGACTTCTTTTACATCGGGCAGGCGCGAAAGTTTGGTTTCGACGTCGGATTTGAGGACGTTGCCCATGCCGCAGCCCGGGGCCGTCATCGACATTTTGATGTCGATGCGATGGCCCCCGCCTTGCACCGGAACGGCGGTGCAGACGTAGATCAATCCGAGGTCGGCGATGTTCACCGGAATTTCCGGATCGTAGACCGTCTTCAGCTGCTCCCACATGAGTTCTTCGCTGAAGGGACGATTGTCCGGCGCTCCGTTGGCCTGCGAAGCGTTTGGCGGGGGCGTGAGGCCGAGCGCCTCCGCATCTTTCACGTCGATGCGGAACATGCCGTGGTCGCTGGTGATAGTGTAGCTGCTGCCGGCAAACTGCATCACACGCACGCCCGTCCCGGCGGGAAGCTTCATGGGCTCGCCGCTCGGAATTTCGAGCGCGTCGCATTCGCGGCTCAGCGTGATGGATTGGCCGTAGTTCATGGATCGCTTTGCTACTCCGTTGTGACTTCCTGCTTGCCTTCGAGCGCGGCGTTCAGCGTGTGCCAGGCGAGCGTGGCGCACTTCACGCGGACAGGGAACTCGGACACGCCGGAGAAAACCTCGAGCTTGCCCAATTCGGCGGCGCCAGCAGCGCCCTCGGCGTGGCCCGTGACGAGATCGTGGAACCGCGTGAAAAGCTGTTCGGCTTCCGCTTTCGTCTTGCCCTTCAACGACTGCGTCATCATCGAAGCGGAGGCCTTCGAAATCGCGCAGCCGGAGCCCTGAAAGCTGATGTCCTGAATTTTGTCGCCATCGAGCTTGACGAAGATCGTAAAGTGGTCGCCGCAGAGCGGATTGAAGCCTTCGGCTTTATGATCGGCGGCCGGCTGCTCGCGATAGTTCCGCGGCGCCTTGCTGTGCTCGAGAATCACGTCCTGATAGAGATCGCGCAGGTCGGACATCAGGCGAATACCTCCCGCACCTTTTCGATGCCGCGAACGAGCGCGTCGACTTCTTGTTTCGTGTTGTACATGGCGAATGAAGCCCGCGCCGTCGAATCGACGCCGAAGCGCTTCATCACCGGCTGCGAGCAGTGGTGCCCGGTGCGAATCGCGATTCCTTCCCGGTCGAGGATCGTTCCGATATCGTGCGGGTGAATATTTTCGAGAGTGAACGAAAGTACGCCGGCTTTTTCTTTCGCGGTGCCGATAATCTTCAGCCCCGGAATCGAGGAGACGGCGGCCGTGGCGTAGTCGAGCAGCTCGTGCTCGTATGCGCCAATCTTCTCGATGCCAAGGCCGCTGACATAATCGAGCGCCGCGCCAAGCCCGATCACGCCGGCAATATCCGGCGTGCCCGCTTCAAATTTGTAGGGCAGGCGATTGTAAGTCGTCTTCTCGAATGTGACGGAAAGAATCATGTCGCCGCCGCCCTGGTACGGCGGCATCGCTTCGAGCAGCGCTTTCTTGCCATAGAGCACGCCGATGCCCGTGGGACCATACACCTTATGCCCAGAGAAAGAATAGAAATCGCAATCGAGCGCCTGCACGTCGACTTTCATATGAGGCACGGCCTGCGCGCCATCGACGAGAACGGGGATGCCCAGGCTGTGGGCTTTCTCGATGATCTCGCGCACGGGATTGACGGTGCCGAGCGCATTCGAGACGTGCGTGACGCAGACGAGTTTCGTCTTCGGGCCGAGCAGCTTCTCGTATTCCTCGAGGATCAGTTCGCCGCGGTCGTTGATCGGAACGACGCGCAGTTTCGCGCCGCGATCCTCGCAGAGAAGCTGCCAGGGCACGATATCCGAGTGGTGCTCCATGTCGGTGACGACGACTTCGTCGCCCGCGTGGATATTGGCCCGGCCGAAGGTTTGCGCGACGAGATTGATGCCTTCCGTGGTGCCGCGCACGAAGATGATTTCCGTGGGGCTCGCCGCGTTGATGAATTTCTGCGCGGTGACGCGAGCGGCCTCGTATTCGCCGGTGGCCTGCTCGGAAAGATGATGCACGGCGCGATGAATATTGGCGTTCGTGCCTTCGTAATAGTGGGAGATGGCGTCGATCACCGCTCGCGGCTTCTGCGATGTGGCGGCGTTATCGAGATAGACGAGCGGCTTGCCGTGGACCTTCTGCTCGAGGATCGGGAAATCGGCGCGGACGCTCTCGACGTCGAAAGCGCCTGACACTGCTTTGGCGGCGATGCTCATGCGAGTTGCTCCTCGGGCCGGGAGGAATAGGCGACGCGTCGCAGATCCTGGCGAACCAGTCTTTCGACGTGTGCGCGTGCGGGGCCTTCCTTCATGCGATCGAAACATTCGCCCGCAAACGCCGTCAGAAGCAGGCGGCGCGCGGAGGTTTCGTCGATCCCGCGAGAGCGCAGATAAAAGAGCGCGTTTTCCTCAATTTGGCCGATTGTGGCGCCGTGCGTACACTTCACGTCGTCGGCGTAGATTTCAAGCTGCGGCTTCGTATCGATCTGGGCGGTATCGGAAAGCAGCAGGTTGCGGTTGGTCTGCTTGGCGTCGGTTTTCTGCGCGTCCTTGTGAACGATGATGCGGCCGTGGAAGACGCCGTGTGCGTGGCCGTCGAGAATGCCGTTGTAGAACTGGCGGCTGCTGCAGTGCGGGCTCGCGTGCTCGACGAGCATGTAATTGTCGAGATGCTGCCGGTCGTTGCCGATGAAGAGGCCGTTGATCAGGCACTCGCTGCCTTCGCCCGCCAGCACCGGATGCACGTTGTTGCGGACGAGCGCGCCGCCAATGAGCACCGAGTGCGACGAAACGTCCGCGGCGCGCCCCTGCTGGATGCGCAGGGTCGAGACGTTGAACGCCTGGCCGTGCTCGCGTTCGATCATGTAGTGTGAAATCACGCTGTGATCGCCGGCGACGAGTTCGGTCGCGGTATTGCACAGCGCCTTTTCGGTGCTGCTGCCGAGCGAGATGTAGTCCTCGACGATCGTGGCCTGGCTGTTTTCCTCGGCGACGATCAGATTGCGCGGATGGCTCACGGTCGGCGTATCGTGTCCCAGTCGAAATGAACAGCAGATGAACCGGGCCTTCCAGCACCACGCTCTTGGGAATGTGAACGAAGGCGCCGTCCTCGATGAAAGCGGTGTTGAGCGCGGAGAAAGGATCGCGCTGGATATTCAGGTAGCGGCCGAGGTGCGCCTCGACGGCCGCGGGGCGCCGCGCGATTTCGGCCGCGAGATTCGTCACCGTGACACCGCCGGGTAGAATGCCGGTCGAGGAAAGCTCGGGCGTGAAGCGCCCGTCGACGAAAACGAGCTGGCAAGCCGCGCCCGGAATTCGATAGGGTGCGAGATCGCTCTGCGAAGGCAGCATGACGGCGTTTCGCGTACGAGGCGGAACGGTGTTTGCGCGATGGCTGAGAGATTCGTGAAGCGCCAGTCTTCATCGCGGGTGGTCGGGAAGCCCGTTTCGGCGAAACGGGCTAACCCGTCCTCGCGCAGCTTGCGTAGCCACGGATGCTGACGACTCGGCGCCGACTTTTCGAGGCTGGTGAAGCCTTCGAGGTAATGTTGGAGAGCCTGGGTTGCCGTCGCCACTTTGCTATTCCCCGTTTTCCTTCAAGAAGAGAGATCCTTCGCTTCGCTCAGAATGACGAGCCAAAAGAATCATGCGGCACCTGCGGCCGATTCGATCATGGCGTAGCCCTTGTCTTCGAGCTGCAAGGCGAGTTCGGGACCGCCGCTGCGGACGATGCGGCCATCGACGAGCACGTGCACTTTGTCCGGAACGATGTAATCGAGCAGGCGCTGGTAGTGCGTCACGACCAGAATCGCGCGGTCGGGGCTGCGCATGGCGTTCACGCCCTTCGCGACGATGCGGAGCGCGTCGATATCGAGGCCCGAATCGGTTTCGTCGAGAATCGCGACAGCTTCGGCTCGAGAACCGCCATCTGCAGAATCTCGTTGCGCTTCTTTTCGCCGCCCGAGAAGGATTCGTTCACCGAGCGGTTCAGGAACTTCTCGTCCATTTCGAGCAGCTTCATCTTTTCGCGCAGCTTCGGGAGAAAATCCATCGCGTCCATTTCTTCCAGGCCGCGGTATTTGCGGATGGCATTGAGCGCCGAGCGGAGGAAATAGGCGTTGCTGACGCCGGGAATCTCGACGGGATACTGAAACGCGAGGAAGAGCCCTTCGCACGCCGCCTCTTCGGGCTTCATCGCGAGCAGGTCTTTGCCGTTGAGCAGCACTTCGCCGCCGGTAATCTCGTAGGTTTCGCGGCGGGCGAGCACCTGCGCGAGCGTGCTCTTGCCGGAGCCGTTCGGGCCCATGATCGAGTGGACTTCGCCGGGGTTCAGCGTGAGGTTGACGCCCTTCAGGATTTCGTTGCCGTCGACCTTGGCCCTCAGGTTCTTGATTTCGAGCAAGCTCATCTTCCTCGTCGTCCTCTCCGCTACCGCAATTGCCCGATTTTGGTGCGCTTGCCGGGGCTCACTTACCGTGTCGATTAGAACGAGCACCCGTTCTTTGTTTTCAACGACTTACGTTAATTTCTAATCGCCGCAGTGTCGATTAGAAATCGGCGGTCCGCCGCTTATCCCACGCTGCCTTCGAGGCTGACGCTCAGCAGTTTCTGCGCCTCGACCGCGAATTCCATCGGCAGCTCGCGGAAGACGCGCTTGCAGAAACCGTTGACGATCATCGAGACGGCGTCTTCGGCCTTCAGCCCGCGCTGGCGGAGATAAAAGAGCTGATCCTCGCCGATTTTCGACGTGGACGCTTCGTGCTCCATGCGCGCCGTGGAATTCTTCACTTCGATGTACGGGAACGTGTGCGCGCCGCACTTATCGCCGATCAGCAGCGAATCGCACTGGGTGTAATTCCGCGCGCCGGTCGCGTCCTTCATGATTTTCACCTGGCCGCGATAGGTGTTCTGGCCGTGTCCGGCGGAGATGCCCTTCGAGACGATGGTGCTGCGCGTGTTCTTGCCGATGTGGATCATCTTCGTGCCGGTGTCCGCCTGCTGGTAATTGTTGGTGAGCGCGACGGAGTAAAACTCGCCGACCGAATTTTCGCCCTGCAGAATGCAGCTGGGATATTTCCAGGTGATCGAGCCGAGCCGGTCTCGACCTGGGTCCACGAAATCTTCGAGTTCTTGCCGCGGCATGCACCGCGCTTGGTGACGAAATTGTAGATTCCGCCCTTGCCGTTCTTGTCGCCGGGATACCAGTTCTGGACGGTCGAATATTTGATCTGCGCGTCGTCGAGGGCGATCAGCTCGACCACGGCCGCGTGCAGCTGATTTTCGTCGCGGATGGGCGCGGTGCAGCCTTCGAGATAGCTGACGGAGGCGCGCTTCGTCGGCGACGATCAGCGTGCGCTCGAACTGGCCGGTCTCGGCGGCGTTGATGCGGAAGTACGTTGAAAGCTCCATCGGGCACTTCACGCCCTTGGGAACGTAAACGAACGAGCCGTCGGTGAAAACCGCGGCGTTGAGCGCGGCGAAGAAATTGTCGGTGTAGGGAACCACCGAGCCGAGATACTTTTTCACGAGATCGGGATGCTCTTTGCACCGCTTCGGAAAACGAACAGAAAATCACGCCCGCTTCGGCGAGCTTGGCTTTGAACGTGGTGCCGACCGAGACGCTGTCGAACACGGCGTCGACCGCGACGCCCGCCAGCATTTTCTGCTCGGCCAGCGGAATGCCCAGCTTTTCGTAGGTGCGCAGGATTTCCGGATCGAGCTCGTCGAGGCTCTTGAGGTTCGGCTTCTGTTTGGGCGCCGAATAGTAGGAGATGTCCTGATAATTGATCGGCGGATAGTGGACGTTAGCCCACTTCGGCTCGGCCTCCGCTTTTTCGAGCGATTCCCAGTGGCGATAGGCCTTCAGCCGCCATTCGAGCATGAACTCGGGCTCGTCCTTTTTGGCCGAGATGAAGCGAATGATGTCTTCATTGAGGCCCTTGGGCGCGCGGTCTTCTCCGATGTCGGTGACGAATCCCCATTTGTATTCCTGCTGCGCCAGCTCGCGAATTGTGGCGTCGGTGTTCGAACTCATTGAATTCTCCCGGAGGCGATCGTCGGCACGATCCTGCCGCGCGTGTCCTTGATGCTGGTGAGGTGCATCGGCTGATGAGGTCGGAGAGCGTGATTTTGTCGAGAACGCCTCGCACCGCCTGGTTGATGATTTGTTGGTTGCTCTTGATGGGGCAGAAAGACTCGAGATTGCAGAGCCCGGTAACGTCCGTGCTGCACTCGGTGAGCGCCATCGGTCCTTCGATGGCGGAAATGATCTCCACGACTGAAATTTCTCGCGGTTCTTTGGCGAGAATGTAGCCGCCCTTGATGCCGCGATGCGACGTGAGCAGGCGGCTCTGCAAAAGCTGCTTCAGGAGCTTGCTGACGGTCGAGAGCGGGAGGCGCGATTCGACGGCCAGGTCGCGCGCGGTGCGCTGGGGAAACCCCTCGCCGCGGGCGATCAGCGTCATGAGGACCAGGCCGTAATCCGTTAGTTTTCCGAGCCTTACCATCCCTCAGCCCCTGACTGGATCATATAGCACTAATCCAGTACGGTTTAGATTCTAACAATCGAGGTGGGAGTTTGCAAGCGGAGTTGGCGCGGGCCCTGCGCCTGGTGGCTCGATGTGTGCGGGCTTGGGTGCCCGACCAAACACGGAGAACACCGAGGAGGCACAGAGGGCACAGAGACAGCTAGCTATCCGATATCCACGTCTCCTGTCGAAGAGGGCGCAGCAAGCAGCGCCTCTAAAGCCGAAATGCAGGAGTGGCCACCGGCATTTTAGCGGCGGACGAAGAAGTAGATGGACATGGCGAAGCCGACGACGATGATGAAGCGGCGGATGTATTCGGGATTCACCTTTTGGGCGAAATGCGCGCCGGCGTAGCCTCCCGTGGCGGCGCCGAAGATCATCACGATGGCCTGCGGCCAGACAATCACGCGGGCCACGATGAACGTGACGATCGCCACGCCGTTGACGATGCTGACGAGCAGGGTCTTCATGCCGTTCATGGCGTGAATGTTTTCGAGGCCGAGGATCGCGAGCAGCGAGAGGAAGAGAATGCCGGCGCCAGCGCCGAAGTAGCCGATGTACATCGCAATGCCGAGTTCGAAGAGCAGGCCGAGAACGACCAGCGAAACCGGAATCCGGGCGCGCGCAGGCTGGGAGGCGGACGAATCGCCGGGCGCGGCGACGGAATCCTTGCCGGTGCGCTTGCGGACCCATGCGGTGATGCGTCCGCTGAAAAGAAACAGGAGGGTTGCACCAAGGAGCAGCCAAGGAATCAGGCGCACGAATGTAGCCTGCGGAGTGTGCAACAAGACGTGCGCGCCGAGTATGCCGCCGAGAATGCCGAGACCGATCAGCGGCGGAAGAAGGCGGCGCGCTTCGGGCGTGAAGGCGTTGCGATAGGCGACCGTGCTGGCGAGAGTGCCGGGCCAGACGGCGACGGTATTGGTGGCGTTGGCCGCGATCGGCGGGATGCCGGTGAAAAGCAGCGCCGGAAACGAGATGAAGCTGCCGCCACCGGCGACTGAGTTGATGGTTCCAGCCAGAAATGCCGCGAAGAAGAGGAAGGCCGAATGGTGGAGAGGCACAAGAAAGAATAACCTGCGGGCGATGCGATGTCACTTGTTGATGATACGGATGCGCAACGATGGCAGGCTGGTGCGTTATTTCGCGAAGGCTTTGAGGGTGCGGCGCTAGCGATGAACGGGGCCTCGCGTCATGAGGTGCCGTAGCGCAGGCTCATCTGCTGCAGCCAGCGACGGTAGGCAATCGTAAGCTGATCGGAGCGTAAGTGCAGCTCGATTTGCAGGTCGAGCGGCAGCAGTTCGGGGCGCTGCGAATTCACGATGCGAATGTCTTGCGCGGTAACGGCGTCCTGAAAGCGGCGCAGCTCGTCCTCGGGAACATCGTGCGCGTAGTTCAGGGCGAGCACGATCCACGCGAGGCTCGTTTGCTCGTCGACGGGGGTAACCGTGCCAAGGATCGCGAATCGCTCGTCGCCCTGGACCTTGACCATGCGCGCCGTGAGCGGGCGCTCGACCCAGTAGGTGTAGAGAACTTTTCCCGGGCGCCCGGTGCCATCGGGATCGGGCTGCCAGATCGGGATATCCTTGGCGACGATTCCTTGAGGCGTAGTTGCGACGGAGTATTCACCGATTTCCGCGTGCGCGGGATCTCCGAGCATGCCCGCGTGGGCGATCGCCAAGTGCGCGACGTCGAGCAGATTCTCGATGATGCGCGGCCCCTGCGCGTGAAATTCGTACGGCCCTGCGTGCACGAGCCGAAACTCTTCCGTTTCGCCTTCGGGGAACGCGGGAACTTCCACCTGAGGCCCGCGCGGCGTGCCAAGGCACACCCAAATCAAACCGTACTTTTCGCGGACGCCGAACGTTTCGACGCGCGCCCGCAACGGCGGCGGCTGATCGGGAATCGCGGGAATGCGCACGCACTCGCCGAGGACGTTGTATTCCCAGCCGTGGTAGGGACAGGCGAGGCAGTCGCCGTCTTTGCATTTGAAAACTCTGCCGAGCGAAAGTTTCGCGCCGCGATGAATGCAGAGATCGCGCCACGCGTGCAGACTCTCGCCGCGCCAGAGCACGAGATCGCGTTCCAGCACGCGCACCGGCAGCAGTTGGCCCTGCGGCACGGACGAGGACCATGCGACCGCCAGCCAATCATTTATGAGTAAAGGATCACTGAGTCCAGGATCGCGTGGCATCGAAAGGGGCCGTCCAAGTCTTGGTGACGGAAATTTAGGGTGCGCAGCTATCGTACCGTATCCTGCAGCTTGAGAGAATCGTGGTGTTGCGACGGCACCAGAACCAAGTGCTCACCGCAGAGACGCAGAGAACGCGGAGAAGCTGCGGCCGATGGGCGGTGTCGGCGATATTTGAGTGAACCGCTAAACACAGAGGACTCGGAGAACGGCCACAGAGCGCACAGAGAATCGCTACTGGCCGAGCAGGCCGAAGACGACTACGGCGCCCGGCGTACCGACGTAGACCTTTCCGTTGGCGATCATCGGCGTGACGAATTTGCAGTTTGAGTTTGTCGAGAACTGGTCGCGATTGTTCGCCGCCTGATTGCTATTGTAGAGCTCGGTCGCGAGGTTGGTGGCGTCGTACGCGTGCAAGACGCCTGTGCTGCTTCCGTTCTGGATGGCCCAGACGATTCCATTCGACGTGCCGTTGGCGGAGACGCTGGGTGTCGCTCCAGGATAGCCGAATGAAGATGGGCTCGATGAGGAAGCCGAGGTAGCGAGCTTGGCGTTCGTGATCTTGAACGCCTCCAGTTTGCCGCCCACTGGTCCGTAGTACACGGCATTGTTGAAGTACGCGGGGGCCGACCAGATGCCGCCGCTCAGCGCGCCGTCAAGCTCCTGATAGATGTTCGCGTCGCTCGCGACGAATTTGCCCATGTTGTCGCGATTCACGACGTACATGTTTCCGTCTTTTCCGGCGCCGATGCCGAGATGGCGCGTGTTGCCCTGGCCGTCGGTCAAGTCCGGCAGGAGCATCGCGCCGCCCGAGCCGAGATCGGTGTCCGCCGAAGATTCGGATTCGGCATCGCCGCCGTTTGGATTATCCATCGCGAAGTAATCCGCCACAGACAAGGTGCTGCCGGAGAGCGACAACTTCACGAACCCGTTGCCGAAATCGCGCGTATTGGGGAATCCGCTGCCATCGAGCGTGGTGTCGAACGTGCCGTTGCCGATAAGGAAGTAGATGTTACCGGAGGCGTCGACCGAGGGGCCGTCGCCTGCGTTCCAGATTCCGCCCTCTCTGCCGCCCTGCGTGTTGCCGTTGGCGGTCATGTTCAGCACGCTCGTTTGCGCCAGTGTCGATTCGTTGTAGCTGATCACCCAGCTCGTATAGTTCGCGGCGTCGCAGTGGGAAGTCCACGTCGTGTAGATGACGCCATTCGAGAGAAGCAGCGCGGAGCGCTCTTCATAGGAGGCGGCGTGGAACGTCTGGGTGCCATTGGAACTGCCGGTGCCGTTGCCCGGATATGTCGCCTGAACTTCAGTCGGCGTGATGCGGTCGGCACCAGTCGTTAAATCGACGGCGTGCAGGCGATGATGATAATTGTTGCTCGAATCCTTCGACATCGTGACGAGGAACATCGTGCCGTTGGGGCCGGCGCTGAGATCGATCACGGGCGTCGAGGTGATTCCGATTTCGGGCTGCACCTGGCCGCATCCGCGGTCGTCGCTTGGAGTTTCGGTCCCCGGAATCAGCGAGACCTGCCACAGGGCGGGACCGGGCGTATCAGCGTCGAAAGCGTATGCCATGTCGTGCTCGGTGACGACGAAGACGACATTATGCTGCGAGCCGCCGATCGTCAGATTCGGAACATAGAGCGGCTCGGCATCGACGAGCCCGGTCACCTGAAGCGATCCCAGCTTGCCGAAGGCGGTCGAGTTTACGTTGCTCGTGGTGAGAATCGTTTCGTTCGGATTGAGGCCCGTCCTCATCGTGTCGTTGTGATAGGTCAGCACCTTGGCGTTGGTCGGCGGCGGGCCGGACGCGTTGACGGTGAGCGTCGCGGCGTGGCTGGTCTGGCTGCCGACGGAGTTCGTGACCACCACCTGAAACGTCGAGCCATTGTCGGCGATCATCGTGGCGGGCGTCGTATAGCTTGCGGACGTAGCGCCGGGAATGTTCGCGCTGGTGGCGGCATTCTGCCACTGATAGGTGGGCTCGGGATTTCCCGTTGCCGTGACGCTGAATGTCGCGGTCTGGCCCACGAGGACCGTCTGGTTGGAAGGCTGCACCGCGATCGTAGGTGCGCTATCGATGGTCAGCGTCGCCGAATTGCTGGTCGCGTTGCCCACGGAATCGGTTACCACGACGCGAAAGGTTGCGCCGTTGTCCGAGGATGACGTGGTGGCCAGCGTGTAGCTTGGCGATGTGGCGCCGCTGATGTTGGTGGTTCCGCGCTGCCATTGATAGCCGAGGGTCCCGGAGCCTGCCGCGACGACTGTGAAGGTGGCCGGCTGCCCGGCAACGACGGTGACATTCGCCGGCTGAGTGGTGAAGGTCGGCACGCTGCCGACGGTGAGGGTCGCGACGGCGCTCGTGATGCTGCCCGCGGAGTTCGAGACGACAACCTGAAACTTCGAGCCGTCGTCGCTGGATTTTACGGCGGGCGTCGTGTAGCTGGCGGAGGTCGCGCCGGAAATATTCGCGCCCGTTGCCGCGTTCTGCCATTGGTACGTTGGCGGGGGGGCTCCCGTCGCGACGACCATGAACGTGGCCGCTTGGTTGACTGCGACAGTTTGGCTGGAGGGCTGCGACGTGATTTCGGGCGGCGCAGTGGAGCCCGGGTCCCCTGTCGAACCCTTGCCGACGGTCCCAGCGCAGGCGCAAAGGCCGGCCAGTGCGGCCACCGCGAGGAGCAGCTCGAGTCTTCGTCTCAAGCGGGCCTCCATCGACCAGATTTTGCTGCGAATCGATGCCCTAGGATCTGCTGTCCGGCGCCACTACAGGTCGTCCTTCTTACTGTAATCGCGCGGCTTGCGAGAAAGTTTAGTGAGAAGTCCCGTGAAAAACAGCTGTACCTAAGGATAGGCTTGGGACAGTTGAACGTGGGGTCTATAACACTACGCTTACGGCGACTGGAGACTCTTGTCGATGGCGCGCCGGGCCGCAAAATAGCCGATGGTCCTGCGGAGCGCGCGCCGCCGCGAGGCCGTTGGGCCCGGAACCGATGACAACGGCATTGTCGCTCACTGCGGCGATCTTAACCTTAGAGACACAGGAAGAAATCCGGACGGCAACGAGCCGGAGATTCGCAGTTGTCGTGGCCAGACCGCGGCGTAGCGCGGCTCCCCCACGAGCAGCTACGCCGCTCGCGCCACTGTTCGCTGGCCGCGCGATGAAGCCGACGCCGCCCGCGCGGCACGAGAGAACGAACGCATCCTCCGTGCGATTCGCTTACGCGCCCGGTGGTATTGCGACTTCGCCGTGCACGCGTTCACGCCCAGTTCTTCGGCGATTTCCCCCACCGTCCATTCCTCGACCGCGCACATCTGAAATGTTTCCCTCGAGCGAGGTGGCAGATGCGAAATCTCGCGCGCCACGTGGCTCTCGATTTCCCTGCGGACCGCGACGGCCTCGGGCGACGGGCCGGTGCTCGGTAGGAGATCCAGAATATCGACGGGCCCGTCCGTGTCGAGAGTCGCCACCGCCGGAATGCGCCGGCGTTTTCGCAGCCGCATCAAGGCTTCGTTGATTACGATGCGCGTGAGCCACGTGGAGAACTGAGACCGGCCCTCGAATGTCGACAGCTTCTCGATCGCGCGGACCATTGCCTCCTGCACCACGTCTTCGGCGTCCTCGCGATTTCCGAGGATCCGAAACGCGCGCGCACACAGCCCGCTCCGGTAACGGACGAAAATTGAACTCAGAACCTCGTTGTTTGCGCGAAGGGACTTCGTGGCCGCCAACTGTTCGATCGTTGCTTCTGTTGCTCGTTGCTGCAGTTCCATGCTCGTCCTCCTCAGAGGTCTCTCGAACGGAGACGCGTAGTGCACTCGGAATTCCATTCCGAGTGCTTTCGGCGTTCTGCCGATACTGTGGGGATCCTCGAAGTATCATGTCCCTTGTCAATTGCCTCGTGAATAAGATTTGGAGAAGCTCGCGTGAACGCCGGTCGTCGGTCCGCTGGTGTATCCACAACAAAAGTAGCCACTTAGAACGAACGGATGGCGCCTGATCGCGGTGGTCATAAGGTTTGGATGCTCAAGAGATCGCGTTACTTCTTGTCCTACACAAGGAGTAGTATCCACGCCATCGGGCTTCACGCTTTCAACGGGAGTCGATGTGCCGATTTCTTGTGTCAGAGGTCCGACTTCTGCCAAACAACCGTCCAGCAGATTGACGATTCGCCTGCGGCGGGAAACGGCGCGCGATGCCGCGACAAGGATCGATTGGTAAGTGGACTCGCAATCAGAAGCAAACTTGCACGCAACGATTGCGAAGAGTGCGGGTGAGCAAGCGGGTCGAGTGAAGGCGTTCGGTGGGCGTATGCCGCGGCGGGAAGCGCAGCACCGGGCACCGGGACGGGGCACAGGGAGAAGGAGCAAGAAGACTCACCGCTGAGACGCAGAGAGCGCTGAGAAAATGATCGCCCGGCGTGTCTGTCCAGAGGTCCCACGGTCGGGGTCTTGTCGGGCGATCAAGACTCCGCTACGTGAGAACCGCGCGGCTGGTTTGCCTTCACGCCGCGCACGCGCGCGCTGGCGGCGCCATGAACTCAGGCCCCACGGGATCGGAGATCGTCTGCCGCAAAATCTGGTCGATGGCCGCAAGCGCATCCGCATCGAGTTTCCAATCCAGCGCACCGCTCACCGCTTCCAGTTGGTTCGGATGACGCGCGCCCCAGAGCGCAGCGCTCACGCCAGGCTGATCGAGGACCCAGCGCACGGCCAAGTCCATCACGCGCTTGCCGTATCGTTTTTGCGCGAGTTCGTCCAATTGCTGCACCGCTTTCAGATATTGCGCGTAACGCGGGGGCTGAAATTTCGGATCGGATTTGCGCAAATCGTCTCCCGTGAACTTCGTGTCCGGGCCCATTTTGCCGGTCAAAAGCCCGCGACAGAGCGGCCCGTACGCCAGCCCGCTCAAGCCTTTCTCGCGCACGTACGGCAGCACGTCGCGATCGATTTGCCGCTCGAAGAGATTATACGGAGGCTGCACCGTGTGAAGTTCCGACGCGGACATGAACCGGTCCATCTGCTCGGGCGAATAATTACTGACGCCGATCGCGCGGATCAGCCCTTCGCTGTGCAGTGCGCGCATGGTCCGCGCGGTTTCTTCGATGGGCACGGCCGGATCGGGCCAATGAACCTGATAGATGTCGATATAGGTGGTGCGCAGCCGGCGCAGCGAATCCTGCACTTCCTGCCGGATCCGAGCGGGCGAAGAGTTGCGCGTGATGCTGCCGTTGCGCCACTCGAGGCCTACCTTAGTGGCGATGAAGACCTCTTCGCGACGGCCGCGTTGCTCGATGGCTTTCCCGACCGTCTCCTCTGAAACGCCGAAGCCGTACACCGGGGCCGTATCGATCAAGTTGATCCCCTGATCGAGCGCGCCTTGAATTGTTCGAATCGATTCGGCCTCGTCGCTGCCTCCCCACATCCAGCCGCCGATCGCCCACGTTCCCAGGGCAATCCGCGACACGTTCATAGGAGTGCCTGAAATGAGTGTGTATTCCATCGCCGCGTCCTTTCAAAGGCTTCCTCGGATTAGACCACCACCCGCACATGGGCAGTTTACATGCCAAGTCGGAGCGCGAGGGCACCCGACAAAACAGGTCGTGTAGCATCAAGGGTTTAGGACGATTCGCGGCGGGTCAGGTAGGAAGAGGCAGGCGCATTTCGTCCCGTCGGTAGATTGTCAGGCGTCAGGCTACCGTCCCTCGCGGCGGCTATTTCGACTGGCGGGAGATTCCGAGCCGCTGCATTTTGTATACGAGAGATGTCCGCTTCAAACCGAGGCGGGCCGCGGCGCCGCGAGGCCCTCCGACGACCCATTTGGTCTCCTGCAGCGTCTGCAAAATATGCTCGCGTTCGACGTCTTCGAGCGTCCCGGAGCGCGTCCTCGGAGCGACCGCACGCTTGAGCTCGGAGAGCGGCGGCCGCAGCGTCGGTCCCGGCGTAAGAATGACGGCGCGCTCGAGGAAGTTCTGCAGCTCCCTGATGTTTCCGGGCCAGGGGTAGCTGCGGAGGGCATCCATTGCTTCGTCCGGCACGCCGGCGATTTTCTTGTTCATCAGCCGCGCGTACTTCGCAACGAAGTGGCCCACCAGCATGGGGATGTCGTCGGGCCGCTCGCGCAGAGAAGGCAGCATCAGCGGAAACACGTTGAAGCGGTAATAGAGGTCGCTGCGGAAGGCGCCTTCGCCGACCATCTGCTCGAGGTTGCGGCTGGTGGCGGCCACGATCCGGACGTCCACGTGCATCGTGCGCGTTCCGCCGAGCCTTTCGAATTCCTGCTCCTGCAATACGCGCAAGAGCTTGGGCTGCAGTTCGAGCGGGATGTCTCCCACCTCATCGAGAAACAGCGTGCCCCCATTGGCCAGCTCGAAGCGTCCAGCCTTCTGAGCAATCGCGCCCGTGAAGGCCCCACGCTCGTGGCCGAATAATTCGCTCTCGAGAAGCCCGAGCGGAATCGCGGCGCAGTTCACTTTCACGAAAGCGTTGTCTTGCCGGGAACTCAGATTGTGGATTGCACGCGCGACCAGCTCCTTTCCCGTGCCGGTTTCGCCCTGGATCAAAACCGTGGAATTGGTCGGGGCCACGGTTTCCACCTGCTTCAGGACGCGCTTCAGGATCGGGCTTTCGCCGATGATCTCATCGAAGTTGTGCTCGGTTCGGATTTCATCCTTCAGATAGCGCCGCTCCTCGTCCAACCGCGCCCGCAACTCGGTGACGCGGCCGTAGTCGAGCGCGTTCTCAACGGCGATTGCCATCTGCGCGGCGGCCTGGTTGAGGAAGTACAAATCCTCCTCGGTGAATGGATCGGCGCTAAATCGCCCGAGATTGAGCGTGGCAATCGCTCGATTCTGGCTCAGCAGGGGGACGAAGCAAAAGTTGTTGAGTCCCTCGCCCCTCATGATGTCGAGCACCGGCGATTGCGGCCAGCCCACAAACGGATTCTGCAATGCGATCGGTTTCATCGTCTGGAATGCCGCACCTGAAGGCGATCCATCCATCAGGTAGACCATGTCTTCGCGGTAGAAGCCCTTGCTCCCCGGAAAATCCAGCGCGAAGAAACGCAATTTGTCGGGGTCGGCGTCCGGCAGGGACAGGCTGGCGTAATCGCACCCCATCGTGCGCCGGACGCTCGACGAAATCGCGAGGAAGAGCTCGCGGAGGTCGAGATTCGAAACCAGACGGTTGTTGAGGTCGAGAAGCAGCTGCAGGCGATCGCGATCGCGACTCAGTTGGCTTTGCAGGCTTTGCGCTTCTTGAAAGTGCAGCGCGTTGTCGACGGCCACCGCAATCTGCGAAGTGACGAGTTGTAGGAAGTCGAGCTCGTCCGCTTTGTAGGCGCTGGGCGTCTCGGATCCAAAGTTCAGGGTTCCCAGCCGGCGATGCGCGGAGGTCAGGGGAAAAATCGAAACACTTCTTACGCCCTGTTCCTGGAGGTCTTTCATAATCTGCGGGAAGCGCGTTTCGACCGCTGTATCTTCGATGACGAGCGGTTGCTGCGTTTTCCAGACGAACGCGGCGGGCGATTCGTCCATCTCGTATTCATTTCCCACTTCGATGCGGCCCGGATTTTCCGCCTTAACCATGTGAAGACGCATGACATTGCGCGCGGGATCGTAGAGGAAGAGAACGAAGAAGTTGAAATCGACCAACGCATGCAAACGATCCGAGAGGTCGTGGAAAATCTCGCCGAAATCGCGATGCGACGCAATCGAACGGGACACTTCGAGCAGCCCAATATACTTTCTGGCCGAGTCCGTCAGGGCGGTTTGGAGACCTGCTTTCAAGTCGCCTCCTTGACATGTGCTGGGTTCGGTTTCGTTAGCGCTCGCAACCTACGATTGCGGCACAGCAAGTAGATGCGGCAACCGAGGCGCTCGATGTCGGGAATCCGTCATTTGCCGAATCGCTGTCCTTCGTGGATTCGGCAAACACCGCGCCTGAAGCCTCCGGAAGCCTTTAAGTCTCTATTAATGAGGCGGTTCGCACTTGCCAGCCAGTCGGGAACGAACTGGAATCAGACATGCGTCACGACTGCGTGTCGCTCGAAATTCATAGCCTCAGGCGCAGAGCGGCAGACGTTTGGTTTTGAGTTGGAGGATTCATGTGGATCGTTGCGCTGGCCCTGAGGAGGCCGTACACCTTCGTGGTGCTGGCGATTTCGATTTTGCTTTTGGGCCCTTTCACGATCTGGCGGACGCCGACCGACATCTTCCCGAATATTAATATTCCCGTCGTCAGCATCCAGGTTCTGTTCTCAAGTCGTTCTCACATTTTGGGGTGACCCCTTAAGATGTGTGCCTTTGTATCTCCTAGCGGGGGTTGGGGTCTGGAGAAGGGGACGGCGATGTCCTGATAATACTGTGTAGGGCATGTCCCGGACCTTTACGAGGGATTGTCTGGGCCGCGAAATTGACTTCGGTCCCCTTGGGCTGTACCTTTCCGTTACTCCGATTGCGCCGATTGCTGCGTATGGGCGCAGATGAAGTTGAGATCGCGCGCCCGTTGGCGGCGATTTCTCCTTGCCGGCGCGTGCTGCGCCGCGAATGGAGAAGACCACAGCGCATGACCCCGGAACGCTGGCAACAAGTCAAAAACCTGCTGGCAGACGCCCTCGAAAAGGCGCCAGAGGAGAGGCGCGCGTATCTCGATCGAGCGTGCGCCGAGCCAGAGATGCGGCGCGAGGTGGAATCGCTGATCGCCGCGCACGAACGGGAGGGCACGACGTTCGTCGATGACGCCGCCGAGCCGCCGGGGGCCGCGCTTGCGAGCGGCACGCGGATTGGCGCGTACGAGATCATCGCGCAGCTGGGCGCGGGCGGCATGGGCGTCGTCTATAAGGCGCGCGACGCGAAGCTGGGCCGGTTGGTCGCGCTGAAATTTCTTCCCGGAGGCCTGGTGACGGATCCCACGGCGCGGGGCCGCTTGTTGCGCGAGGCCCAGCACGCCTCGGCGCTCAATCATCCCAATATCGCGACGATTTACGAGGTCGGCGAAAACGCGGGGCAGATCTATATCGCCATGGAGCTGATCGAAGGACGTTCGCTGGGTGCGGTGGTTCCCGCTGACGGCCTCGCGCCGCAGACGGCGATTCACTACGGAATCGAAATCGCGAGCGCGCTGGCGCACGCTCACGAGCACGGAATCATCCACCGCGATTTGAAGCCCGCAAACGTGATGATTACGCCGGCGGGCCACGCCAAGGTGCTGGACTTCGGGCTGGCGAAGCGCGTCTCGAGCGCCGATCTGTCGAACGAAACGCTTTTGCAGAATTCGCTCACGAAGCCCGGCGCGATCGTGGGGACGCTGCAGTACATGGCGCCGGAAACGCTGCGCGGCGAACAAGCCGACGCGCGCACCGATTTGTGGGGAGTGGGAGCGATCCTGCACGAGATGCTGGCGGGCGGGCCGCCGTTCGAGGGGAAAACCGCGTACGAGCTGACGTCGGCTATTCTGCGGGAGCAGCCGAAACCTTTACCAAGCAGGGTTCCAGCGAGCCTACGGACGGTGGTGCAGCGCTGCCTCGCCAAAGAGCGCGAACACCGCTACCAGCAGTCGGGCGAAATCCGGGCGGCGCTCGAAGCGATTGGTTCCGACGCGAACGTCGCCGCGCCGAAGACGGGCGGGCGGCCCACGAGATTTTGGGCGTTAGCCGCTGCGGGGGCCGCCGTCCTTAGCCTGCTCGGGTGGGGCGGCTTCGAACTCTTGCGCTCGAAGCCGGTTGCGCACCACGCAGTTTCGTCCGGCGGCTGGATACCGGTGACCGACTTCGCCGACTCGGCCGTTTCGCCCGCGCTCTCTCCGGACGGGCGAATGCTCACGTTCATTCGGGGCTCGGACCCTTTTTTCGGTCCCGGGCAAATCGAAGCGAAAGTGATGCCCGATGGCGAGCCCGTCCAGCTCACCCATGATGGGACGGCGAAGATGAGCCCGCAGTTTTCGCCGGACGGCTCAAATATCTTTTACGGCACCGGACCTCTCGATACGATCGGATGGGATACGTGGACGGTTCCCGTGTTGGGAGGAGAGCCGCGGCGCGTGCTCCCGAATGCCGAGGGCCTGACTTGGATCGACTCGAGCCACCTTTTGTTCTCGCAAATCTTGACCGGCTTGCACATGGCGGTGGCGACCTCCGACGGCGACCGTTCCAATAGTCGCTTTGTCTACGTCCCGCCCCGCGATCGAGGAATGGCGCACCGCTCGGCACTCTCTCCCGATCACAAATGGGTGCTGGTGGTGGAAATGGACAACGGAGGATGGCTGCCGTGCCGGCTCGTGCCTTTCGATGGGAGTTCGCCGGGGCGAGTCGTGGGTCCGAAGGGCGCGGCGTGCACGTATGCGGCTTGGTCGCCCGACGGGGCGTGGATGTACTTCAGTTCGAACGCGGGCGGACGCTTTCACATCTGGCGGCGGCAATTCCCGGACGGCGATCTCGAGCCGGTGACGTCTGGGGCCACCGAGGAGGAAGGAATTGCCATGGCGCCCGACGGGAGTGCACTCATCACGTCGGTGGGAGCCGAGCAAAGCACCCTCTGGATACGGGACGCGAAGGGCGAACGGCAGATTTCCTCGGAAGGTTACGCGGTGGCTCCCGAGTTCTCGCACGACGGCAAGAAGCTCTATTACATGGTACGGAGGAATGGATTGTCGGATGCGTTTACCAGACAAGCCGCCGAGCTGTGGATGGCAGACCTAGCAACAGGACAGAGCGAACGGCTGCTGGGCGACACGCTAATCACCGGATACGACATCTCGGCGGACGATACCCAGGCCGTTTTCTCCACAGAGGACAAGGATGGACGCTCGCATTTGTGGCTGGCTTCGCTCGACCTTGGCTTTCCGCCCAGGCCATTCGAGTCGCCGGTAGAGGAGGACTCGCCGCGATGGGATGCTGCGGGCCACATCTATTTTCGCGCGGCCGAAGGGAAACTGAATTTCGTCTACCGCATGAATTCCGACGGAAGCCAGCGCACCAAGGTCATGCAGCATCCGATTCTCGAGCTTCATGGGGTCGCGCCGGACGGGCGATGGGCGATTGTGGCGGAGGGAGCGACTGTGCAAACTACGGCAGAGCCAATCGATGGAGGGACGCCGGTCATCATCTGCGCTGGTTACTGCGGCAGCGGCTGGAGCCACAGCGGGCGGACATTTAGCGTGTTCCTGGAGCCGATGGACGGGATGAGAACGATTACCGCGTCTATGCCGCCGGGCAAAGACCTGCCTGACTTGCCGCCGGGCGGGATCTCAGACACGAATCTTGGCGGCCTGAAGGGCGTGAAGGTTGTTCGGGGCATCGTGTACCCTGGTCCTGGGAGCGTGAGCGCGGCGTTCCACGAGGAAGTCCATCGAAACCTGTTTCGGGTGCCGTTGTACTAGCCAAGAAAGTACGGCCCTTTAGGGTCAATGCATGGGTCGCATCCACCGAAACCATTAATGGGTTGCATCAATTCTTTCCGTGAACTTAGGTAGTACCGGGTTGATAGAGTAGCGTGCGATGGGAGCGGTCCCAATACCGATGGTGAACCGCGGCCTTTTTGAGGGCTACGACACAGGCGGATTTTACGACGAGATGTTCTCGGAGCCGGGATGCCCTCGGCCGCAATACACCAAACTGTTCCAGAAGCTGGCCTCGATGGCGCCGAGTCAGTTCGAGGAGCGCCGCAAGCTTGCCGATTTGTCGTTCCTGATTCAGGGAATCACCTTCACCGTATACAGCGACGGGCGAGGCACCGAGCGGCTGTTCCCGTTTGACCTGATCCCGCGCATCCTGCCGCATTCGGAATGGGAGCGGATCGACCGCGGGCTCTCGCAGCGCGTGATGGCGCTCAACCTTTTCCTGATGGACGTGTACGGGCAGCAGATGATCTTCAAGGACAAGCGGATTCCGAGGTCGCTTGTCTATTCGTGCCCGCATTTCCGGCGCGAGGTGATTGGTGTCGGCGTGCCGCGGGGAATTCATACGCACATCTGCGGGATCGACCTGGTGCGCGACTCGAAGACGGGCGAGTTCTGCGTGCTCGAGGACAACGTGCGAACGCCGAGCGGCATTTCGTACGTGCTCGAGAATCGCATCGTGATGACGCGGACTTTTCCCGACGCTTTTCAGGCGGCGCAGGTGCTGCCGGTGAACCACTACCCGGCCGAGCTTTCGCGAATTCTGCGCAGCCTTTCACCGCGGGGAGAGAGCGAAGCGCAAATCGTCCTGCTGACGCCGGGAATTTACAACAGCGCGTATTTCGAGCACAGCTTCCTCGCACAGCAGATGGGCATCGAACTGGTGGAAGGGAGCGACCTGATCGTGGATGGCGGGATCGTCTACATGAAGACGATCCGCGGGCTGACGCGCGTCGACGTGATCTACCGGCGCGTGGATGACGAATTTCTCGATCCGCTGACGTTTCGCGCGGACTCGATTCTGGGCGTGCCGGGACTGATGGGAGCGTATCGCGCGGGCAGCGTGGCGCTGGCGAATGCGGTGGGCAACGGCGTGGCGGACGACAAGGCGATCTACGCGTACGTGCCGGAGTTCATTCAATACTATCTGGGCGAAGAGCCGGTGCTGCGGTCGGTCGAGACGTACATTTGCGCGAAGCCGGACGATTTGTCGTACGTGCTCGATCACCTGCCCGAGCTGGTGGTTAAGGCGGTGGGCGAGTCGGGCGGCTACGGGATGCTGATCGGGCCGTCGTCTGATGCGAAGCGCATCGAGGAATTTCGTGAGCGGATTCGCGCGAATCCGCGGAACTACATCGCGCAGCCCGTTGTGGCGCTTTCGCGCGTGCCTTCGTACGACGCGACGGATGGGAGCGTGGCGCGGCCGGCACGTCGACCTGCGGCCTTATTGCCTGTACGACGGCGAAAAAGTGACCATCGTGCCGGGAGGGCTGACGCGCGTGGCGCTGCAGAAGGGCTCGCTGGTGGTCAATTCCTCGCAGGGCGGTGGCAGCAAAGATACCTGGGTGCTGCGGGGAGAAGACTGAGATGCTTTCGCGCATCGCCGAGTCGCTCTTCTGGCTGGCGCGCTATATCGAGCGCGCGGAAGGACACCGCGCGCATCCTCGACGTGAACTACCACATGCTGCTCGAGCAATCGCAGCAGTCGTATCACCTGCGCTGGGAACCGCTGATCATCATGGCGGGCGAAGAAGACCGCTTTCGCAAGCTCTACAGCGAAGTGAACGCGGAGAACGTGTTCGAGTTCCTCGCGTTTCGCCAGAACAATCCGAGCTCGATCGTGCAGTGCATCTCGAAGGCGCGCGAGAACGCGCGCACGATTCGCGACCGCATCTCGCGCGAGATGTGGGAAGACATCAACGGCTTGTATTACACGGTGAGCCAGTTTCGTGCCGGCGGAGGAGATCGCGGCGGGGCCGCACCGTTTTTGCGACCGGATCAAATTCGGCGCCCACCGGTTTCACGGCGTGACGGACGCGACGCTGCCGCACGACGAAGGCTGGGAATTTCTGCGCATCGGCTGGTCGCTCGAACGCGCGGAGATGACGGCGCGGCTGGTGGACGTGCAGTACCACAATTTGCTCGACGGGCCGCCGGCCGCAGACGCGCTCGACAATCATCAATGGATGGCGGTACTTCGCTCGGTGGGCGCGTATGAGGCGTATCATCGACAGTATCACCCGCCGCTCGAACCCGAGAAAGTGGCCGAGATGCTGATCCTCGATCATCAGCATCCGCACTCGATTCGGTTCAACGTGGCGGAAGTTTCAGGCGAGCCTGCGGGCGGTGAGCGGCTCGGGGCGCGGCTCTTATGCGAATGAAGCGGAAAGGCTCGCGGGAAAACTAGTGGAGAGATTGAGCTACGACAAGATCGGCGAAATTTTCACGCAGGGCCTACACGGGTATTTGAATGATGTGGTGAACATGTGCGGCGCAATCGGGGACGATATCGCGCGAACCTATTTCTACTACGCGGTGGTGGCATGAACCGCTATCACCTGGTTCACATCACGGAGTTTCTCTACGACGGGCCCGTCTCGGAAAGCTACAACGAGGTGCGGCTGCGCCCGATCCACGACGAAAAGCAGAGTTGCCTGTCGTTTCGGTTGATGACGGCGCCCGGCTCGCGCGGCACCTCGTATCGCGATGCGTATGGCAATTGGGTGCACCAGTTCAACGTGCTGCCGGAGCACCGGCGGCTGAAGGTGGAGGCGGAATCGGTGGTGCTGGCGCACGATACGTCGGGCGCGGCGCCCGATCCGACGACGCTTGCGGATTTCGACGCGGGCAAGCATCAGTTCGACGAGGAGTATTTCGATTTCGTCTCGCCGACGGCGTACGTGCCGCACCTGAAGGAACTCGGCGAGATCATCTCAGCGGCTGAAAAGACCAGCGACGGAACCGTGCAAGGATTCGTGCAGAGGGCTTCGGACCTGATCCACGAACGCTTTCGTTATGTGAAGGGCGCGACGCACGTGCATTCGTCGATTGAGGATTCACTGTCGATTGGCGCGGGCGTGTGCCAGGATTTCGCGCACGTGCTGCTCGGCGTGGTGCGGATGCGCGGGCTGCCGGGGCGCTACGTTTCGGGGTATCTCGTTCCGGGGAGTACCGCTTCGGATGCGAGGCAGGAGGAAGTGATCGGCGGGCAGGCGTCGCACGCGTGGGCGGAAGTCTATATGCCGATCACGGGATGGACGTCATTCGATCCTACGCTCGGCAAACCGGTGGGAATGCGTCACGTTCGTTTGGCCTATGGGCGAGATTACGGCGACGTGGCGCCGGTGCGCGGAGTGTACAAAGGACAGGCGGGGCAGAGCCTCGCCGTGGACGTGCGCGTTCGTCCTGCGCTCGACGATGAGGGGCGCGAGCAGCTTTCGACCGCAGCGCCCGTTCCGGCGAAGCCTTCGACGGCGGAACGGCCTCAACAGCCCGCGCAGCAGCAACAGCAGTAGAAATCGGGAATTGGAAATTCGAAACTATTCGAAATCGGAAATCGGGAATCGAAACCCCGAACCACGCGATCCTCAACTCGCTGCCCTTGCCTCGAAGTAAAAAGACGATTGGAAACGACCGGCGTTGATTAGCCCAGGCGAGCGACAGCCGGACGAATAGAGCGCGTAGACGGGATTATATTCAGTCTCACGATTGAAAAGCTTTGGCTCGGCGATTTGTTGGTGGGCCCGCTAGGATTCGAACCTAGGACCAACGGATTATGAGTCCGCTGCTCTAACCAGCTGAGCTACGGGCCCCACGCGGTTCCCCATCTTAGCGCAAACCTTTCCTATCGCGACGCTCAGACTCTTTATTTCCACGAAGCAGCCACTTCGCGCCGCCACCTGTGATTTCGGCTGTGCTTGCGAACATCCCTTAGAACAGTGCTAAGGCGATTCAGCTTTCAAAATACCCCAACTACCCAATCTCGTCCGACACGTTTGTGCAGTACATCTAGAGAGCTGCAGCGCTCGAGGGGGGCCGCGGCTGAAAAGCCTCGCGCGGGAAGGCTTCACAAACGAGATAGACGGGCCATGCCCGAGTCAAGGAGAAAGCACGATGATGTCAAAAATCAAAAGCCTTAACGAGCTGTTCGAAATTGAACTTCGATATGCATACGACTGCGAGCGCAAGCTTGCCGAGAAGGGTTTGCCGGCCATGATCGACGCCGCTAACTCGCCGGAGCTGCGGAGCGCGTTGCAGCACCACCTGCAGGAAACGCAGAATCAGGTTACGCGCCTCGAAAACGTCTTTTCGATCGCAGGCGCGAAGCCCAACACGAAAGACAACGACGTCATCGACAAGATGATGAGCGCGGCCAAGGACTCCGGCAGCAATATCGAGTCCTCGGCGCTGCGCGACACCGCCTTGATCGCCAACGGCAACCAGGTCGAGCACTACGAGATCGCCCTCTACGGATCGCTTCTGGCATTCGCCCGGCAGCTCGGGTTGCGGAACGCTGTCAGCCTGCTTGAGGAGACGTTGCACGAAGAAAGAGCGGCCGACACCAAGCTGACCCAGCTCGCCGAAACGTCGATGAACGCGAAGGCGGCCCGGGCACAGAGCGCGGACTAGGTCGTTTGGTGGCCACCACAACCGCAAGGAATGCGGACGATCGGAGTAAGGCGCCGGCGCAACTCGCTGGCGCCTTTATTTTTCCCCACGTTTTCTTCGGTGGGAGCAGAAGTAGACTTGTGGGCTTCGACGGCGTTTTTCAGATTGCTATGGGGGATATTGAGCAGACTGGTTGGGAAAGCGCGACTAGGCCGCGGAAGCCACGGCAATGATTCGCTCGCATCCGAGGTCGTAGATGTAGTAGTCACCTGGCCGGGCGCTGACCAACTCTTGCACGCGCGACTTGGCGTCTTCGAGCCCCCGGACCGCCTCAACCCAGACAGGATCCCCTGCCGGCAGTTTGCGAAAGATATCGTAGGTCACGACCATAACTCTCTCCGCGGAGTGCGATGCATACGCCCCGACACCAGCTTCAAAGCAAGTTCGCTGCCGCCACCGCCAACCCATAAGTCCTATTTCTTTAGCTACTTACAAAAATGCGCCGTTTGCGATCGTGTAGATTTTCTTGGCTTCAGGAACATTTTTCGGCTCTGGGCGCCTTCAGACACGTTCGACCATCAAGGCTTCAATGCGTTAGACTCGCTGCTGGGGCGGAAGTGAGGCGGTTTTCGGGGGCGGCATGGCTTCATCGAGTCCGACAGGAAAGCGGCGCTCGCGCAAGCGAGTGATTGACGAAAGTAACGAAAGAGATCTGAGCGACCTCCTCGAACTCCTTCACGATGCCGTCATCGTTCGGGACGCCAAAGGCGTCATCCTGTATTGGAACCGCAGCGCCGAGCGCATGTATGGCTGGACCACTGCCGAGGCCAAGGGGCGCGCATCGCACGAGTTCCTCCAGACGGAGTTTCCCGAGTCTTTTGAGGACACACACAAGGCATTATTCGAGACGGGCGTCTGGGAAGGTGAGCTCGCGCAGCGCACCAAGGATAACAATCGTCTGTGGGTCGAAAGCCGCCAGGTTGTGCAGCCTGACCCGGGAGGACGGCCCAGCAGAATACTTGAAGTAAATCGCGATATCACCGCCCGCCGCGAGGCCGAAGAATCGCTGCGAAATCTTTCCGCGCGTTTGCTGCAGCTTCAGGATGAGGAACGCCGGCGCATCGCGCGGGAACTCCATGACACCACGGGCCAGAGCTTGGCCGCCCTGGCGATCCATCTCGCAGCGGCCAACGAGCGAATCGCCGGCAAGGATCCCGTTGCCTCGGACATACTCCGCGAGGCGCTTCAATTGTCGCAGGAGGCTTCCGACCAGACGCGAACTCTTTCCTACCTTCTATATCCGCCGACTCTCGACTTTTCTGGCCTCAAGTCCGCGCTCGAGTGGTTTGCTGACGGCTTCACGCAGAGAAGCAAGATCAAAGTTGCTTTGGATCTTGCGCTTGGCCCGGAGAGGGTTCCCCAGAGCCTCGAAACCGCTCTCTTCCGAATCGTGCAGGAAAGCCTCACCAATATGTACCGCCATTCCGGAGGAACGATGGCCACGGTTCGCGGAAGGCGCCAAGGCAACACGGTCAGCCTCGAGATTAGCGACAACGGAAAGGGAATGCCGACCGACTTGCTGGCGTCGCTCAGCGGCCCGGGCGGTCAGGTCGGGGTCGGAATCCGGGGCATGAAGGAGCGGGCTCGGCAGCTCGGCGGCAAGCTGCGGATTAGGTCGAGTGACGCTGGTACTACAATTGTGGTAATAATGCCCGTTCGCGAATCCATCGGCGATGACGAGGCTCGTGCGCAAGGGCTCGCACCTGTTGCGAAGCCTTGAAAATGCACTGAGATACGGGAACTGCCGCGAAGCGTTGCTTAATTAGAGCGAAACCTCACGCGCCACGTCGCACCAGGCCGCCGAGCAGCGCGACGAGAAATAGCACGAGGAAGACCAGGAACAACACCTTGGCGACACCGGCGGCCGCCACAGCCACGCCTCCGAAACCCAGAAACGCCGCTACGAGAGCAATGATGAAAAAAGCAGCAGCCCAACGCAACATTGGTGTCCCCCCTTGCCAGGCACAAACCCAAGCCAGCGCTATCGTTTATAGGCTGCTCTGAGAGTCGAAACCATACAGCTTCCCGCGTATATCGTGCGCCGGACAGCCTGAGCCGCAAGTTCCCCAGCCACAGAGCCATACAGCGAAACACCCCAGGAAGTTACAGCATGCCTCGGATGGACGGTTGAGGGTCCTTCCGGTACTTTGGCGATGGATTTTGTCATCAGCGCGAGCAGCACTTAGTCGGTCCTTACCATGTTTCATACATCGATTCATCGGCTGGTACCCCGCTCCAGGGCTTGCGCGAGATACGAGCCCCGGCACCTGAGGGTCGATGCTCTTAACTTTCATACGCGCGGGCGGGGCAGCCGCAATCGTAGTTTTCGAGACACGATCGGATTCGACAAATACTTGGACAGGAGACTCAAACACACGTGATGAACGATCTGAGCACCCTCGAAGCTCCTATCTCCACCGATCCTAACGTACTGATCCTCGGCCAGGAATCCCTTCTGGTCGAACAAGCGCGGGAAGGGGACCGCGAGGCTTTCGCCGAACTCGTCCGGCCGCAGATGTCCAAGGCCTACCGCGTGGCCCTGCGAATCACGGGCAACAAGGAAGACGCCGAGGACGCGATCCAGCAGGCGCTGCTCAAAGCGTATGCCCATATCGACCAATTCCACTCGAAGTCGCGCTTCTCGACGTGGCTTCTGCGAATCACCATCAACGAGGCTCTCGGCAAGCTCCGTAAGCAGCGCGCCGAGAACGCACATCTCTCCTACGCAACCTCCGAAGAGGGATCCGACCCTATCGAAATGATTCGCGCGAACGACGACGCGCGCCCCGAGATCCTTTACGTGAAGCAAGAGAAGCAGCGTCTGCTCCGCGAGGCGATCGACGGACTTCGTGGAACATCGCGCGCTGTCGTGTGGCTTCTCGGTCTTGAAGAGCGCCAGACCAAAGAGACAGCCAAGATTCTGAACCTGTCTGAAGCGGCCGTGAAGGCGCGTTTCCTTCGTGCGCGACGCAAGTTGCGCGAATGTCTGGCCGACCGGATGTAGGCCAATTGCTTCGGGACGCGAGAGTGTCGCGCGAACCAAGTGTTCGATTTCCCTGAATGCGGAGTTTAGTCGTATCGAATGCGGGCGTTGTTCTTGCTTGAGGATGTCGTCGCCGGACGAAGAGGGGTGTTGGGGCGCGCCCTTGACTATCTCCCGATGGTGTATAATTGATTTTCCCAGTCGGCTCGAGCATCGCGCGTATGTGCGAACTGCCGGAGGATTTATGACGAAGACGGTGCGGATTCTCATTGTTGACGATCACGACCTCATGCGTCGCGGCATCAAGGCGCTTTTGCAGTCGCATGCGGGCTGGGAAGTAGTCGGCGAGGCCCATACGGGGCGCGAAGCGGTCACCAAAGCCGAAGAACTCAAGCCCGACGTGGTGATTCTCGATATCAGCATGCCGGATCTCAACGGTATCGAGGCCGCGCGCAGGATTCGGAAGTCATCGCCCAACACCGAAGTGCTGATCCTGTCGGTGCATTACTCCGACCAATTGATTCGCGACATTCTCGAAGCCGGAGTCCGCGGCTATATCGTGAAATCCGACTCCGATCGCGATCTCGTGATCGCTGTCGAAACGCTCGCGAACCACAAGCCCTTCTTTACGCCGCGCGCCACCGAAGTGATCCTCAGCAATTTCAACGGCGCGCGCCCCGGCAACGACCTGCCGGAATCGGTCCGCGACCGCCTCACCTCGCGCGAGCGGGAAATCGTCCAATTGCTCGCGGAGGGGAAGAGCAGCAAGGAAGTCGCGTCGTCGCTGGGCATCAGCGTGAAGACCGCCGAAACCCATCGAGCGAACATCATGCGCAAGCTTCAGTTACACACGGTGACGGATCTCGTCCGCTACGCCGTTCGCAATCAGATCATCGAGGCTTAGATGTAGACGTTTCCGATTGCAGGTCGATCGCTCAGCGACGTGCTTTGCCTCGGCTTCCGCGCCGTGATATAAATAAGTTAGTAGAGCATGCAGGACTCATCCCAAACCGGTCCCTCGGATTCGCCGGAAGTCGCGCCCGCTCCTCATTTGCGGCGCGAGTTGCGCAGTTGGACTCGCGATCTCGCCGTGGCGCTCGGCTTGGCCATCGTCGTCATGATCTTTTTGTATCAGCCGGTCAAGGTGGAAGGGACCAGCATGAATCCGCTTCTGAGCGATCAGGAGCGCATCTTCATCAATAAATTTGTCTACCGCTTCGAGCCGATCGAACGCGGCGACGTCATCGTCTTCTGGTATCCTCTCGATCGGTCGAAATCGTTCATCAAGCGCGTGGTCGGCCTGCCGGGTGAAACGATCGAGATTCGCGACGGCCATCTCTATATCAACGGCGAAGAATTGGCGGATCAATACGTACCGCCTGGCTACATCGACGGCTCGAACTACGGCCCGCGCAAGATTCCGATGGGCGATTATTTCGTGATGGGCGATCACCGCGATAGTTCCAACGACTCGCGCGTCTTCGGTCCCGTTCCGCGATCGTACATTTACGGCAAAGCAGTCTTCGCTTATTGGCCTGTCGATCACTTTGGGTCGCTGACCACGTCGTCGACGGTCAGCGCGGCATCGAAATGACATCTTTTGGAGGACACACTGACCGAGGCCCTCGCAGGTCGCGCGATACTCGCGCTCGAGGACGGAAGAGTCTTTAACGGCCGCGCGGCGGGCGCTCAAACCCGTCGTGGCGGTGAAGTCGTTTTTAACACCAGCCTCACCGGCTACCAGGAAGTTTTCACCGATCCGAGCTACTCCGGGCAGATCGTGTGCCTCACGTATCCGCATATCGGAAACGTCGGCGCGAATCTCGATGACGAGGAGTCCGCGAAGCCGTATATCGAGGGGCTGATCGTGCGCGAATTTTCGGCGCTCGCGTCGAACTGGCGCTCCACCGAAACCGCTCACGCGTATCTCGAGCGCTGCGGCGTTCCGGTAATCTGGGACTTGGACACGCGCGCGCTGGTGCGCCACTTGCGCAGCGTCGGCGCACTGCGCGGCGTGCTTTCCACCGACGGCGCGCCTGCCGAAGAGCTGATCGCCGAGGCGCGTGCGCTGCCGACGATGGCGGGCCAGGAGCTCGCAGGCCGCGTCACCACTCCCGAAAAATATCATTGGACGCAAGGCTCGATCGAGCTTGCTGAGCCTCTGGCCGCCGCCGCTGCATCGGCTGCTGGAACCGCCGGCGCCTCGGCAGGCGCGCGGTCTTCGGAAGGGCGGGGTTTCAACCCCGCCGCAGCCTTGAAAGGAAATGGGGCTTCAGCCCCTGAAGCCGCGCCCCATCGCGTTGTCGCCTACGATTACGGCATCAAGCAGAATATCTTGCGTCTGCTCGTCGATCACAACTGCGACGTGACGGTCGTGCCCGCGAGAACTTCCGCCGAAGACGTGCTCGCGCTCAAGCCCGACGGCGTATTCCTCTCGAATGGCCCTGGCGATCCCGAGCCGATCGGCTACGCCATCGAAAATATTCGCAAGCTTCTCGGCCGCGTTCCGATTTTCGGCATTTGCCTAGGCCACCAGCTCTGCGGCCTCGCGCTCGGTGGCAAGACGTTCAAGCTGAAATTTGGCCATCACGGCTCGAATCATCCGGTGAAAAATCTGCGCACGGGCAAAGTCGAAATCACCGCGCAAAATCACGGTTTTTGCGTCGATCCGGACTCGCTGCCGTCGAGCGAAGTCGAAATCACACACCTGAATCTGAACGACCACACGAACGAGGGCCTGCGCCACCGCTCGCTCCCGCTCTTCAGCGTCCAGTATCACCCCGAAGCGTCCCCGGGCCCGCACGACGCCCGCTACCTCTTCGATGATTTCGTCGCGCTGATGAAGGACGCGAAAGTATGAGTCTTAGTCAAGACGGTTTTCACAACTACTAAATGCCGAAACGAACTGACATCAAGAAAATTCTGATCATCGGCTCCGGTCCGATCATCATCGGGCAGGCGTGCGAATTCGACTACTCCGGCACGCAAGCCTGCAAGGCGCTGCGCTCCGAAGGCTACGAAGTCGTCCTCGTCAATTCGAATCCCGCGACGATCATGACGGACCCCGAGATCGCCGACCGCACCTACATCGAGCCGCTCTCGAAGGAATATCTCGAAGCGATCATCGCGGCCGAGCGTCCCGACGCGTTGCTGCCGACCGTCGGCGGCCAAACCGGCCTGAACCTCGCCGTCGAGCTCGCCGAAAGCGGCGTTCTTGCGAAGTACAATGTGCAGTTGATCGGCGCGTAGCTCAACGCGATCAAAATTGCCGAGGACAGGCTGCTCTTCAAAGACGTCTGCCGCAAGCTCGGCCTCGAAGTTCCCGCGTCGGCGGTCGTGACCAACATTCCCGAAGCGGTCGAGCTCGCGGACAAGCTCGGCTACCCGGTCGTAATTCGCCCGTCGTTCACGCTCGGCGGCACCGGCGGCTCCATCGCATACAACCACGAGGAATTTGCGGACGCCATTTCGCGCGCGCTCGATGCCAGCCCCGTCCATCAGGCGCTGATCGAAGAGTCCGTGATCGGCTGGAAAGAATTCGAGCTCGAAGTGATGCGCGATTTCCGCGACAACTTCGTCGTGATCTGCTCGATCGAGAATATGGACCCGATGGGCATCCACACGGGCGATTCGATCACCGTTGCGCCCGCGCAGACGCTCACCGACAAGGAATATCAGCGCATGCGCGACGCGGCCGCCGCGATCATCCGCGAGGTCGGCGTCGAGACGGGCGGCTCGAACATTCAGTTCGCCGTCGATCCCGAAAACGGCCGCATGATCGTGATCGAAATGAACCCGCGCGTCTCGCGCAGCTCCGCGCTGGCCAGCAAAGCCACCGGCTTCCCGATCGCCAAAATCGCGGCAAAGCTCGCAGTCGGCATGACGCTCGACGAAATCCCCAACGACATCACGCGCAAGACGCCGTCGTGCTTCGAGCCGACCATCGACTACGTGGTCGCCAAAATTCCGAAGTGGCAGTTCGAGAAATTCCCCGGTACCGATACCACGCTCACCACGCAAATGAAATCGGTCGGCGAAGTGATGGCCATCGGCCGCACGTTCCAGGAAGCGCTCTGCAAGGGAATTCGCGCTCTCGAACCGAGCACCGCGTGGCGTCCGCCCGCCGAGGTCAATACGGCGCTTCTGCGCGAGAAGCTCCATGTGCCCGGGCCGGACCGCATTCACTGGCTCTTCGAGGCGCTCGAGCGCGGCATGAGCTGCCAGGAAGTCTGCGAGCTCACGCGAGATCGATCCCTGGTTCATCCGCCAGCTTGAGGAAATGCTGGCCGTGGACCGCCGCATGGCCGCGACCACGCTCTCGAAGTGCTCGCGCGAACTGCTGCTCGAATCGAAGCGTTCTGGCGCGAGCGACGAGGAAATCGCCAAGCTCTGGAACGTGAAATCCGCCTCGGTCCGCGCCCGGCGCCGCGAACTCGGCGTCCGCCCCGTCTTCAAGCGCGTGGACACCTGCGCCGCCGAATTCGAATCCTTCACGCCATATCTCTATTCGACCTACGAAGAGGAAGACGAATCCGAGCCGGTCGATCGCCCCAAGGTCGTGATTCTGGGGAGCGGCCCGAGCCGCATCGGGCAGGGCATCGAGTTCGACTATTGCTGTTGCCACGCGGCGCTCGCGCTCAAAGAAGACGGCTACGAGACGATCATGGTGAACTGCAATCCCGAAACCGTCTCGACCGATTACGACACCTCCGATCGCCTCTATTTCGAGCCGCTCACGCTCGAAGACGTCCTCGAAGTGCTCGATAAGCGAAAAGCCGCAGGGCGTGATCGTGCAGTTCGGCGGGCAGACACCGCTCAATCTCGCGCTCGACCTCAAGCGCAACGGCGCGAAAATCATCGGCACCGATCCGGAATCGATCGACCTCGCCGAGGATCGCCGCCGCTTCGGCGCATTGCTCGCCGAGATGAATATTCCGCAGCCGCGTGCTGCCACGGCGCTCGCGCCGCAGGAAGCGGTCGCCGCGGCCAGCGAAATCGGCTTGCCCGTTCTCGTGCGCCCGAGTTACGTGCTCGGCGGGCGCGCCATGGTGATTGCCTACGATCTGAAAACGGTCGAGGAGTACGTGATGCAGGCGGTGCAGATTGGCACGGCCTCCGATCCCAAGCGCCCGATCCTGATCGATCAGTTCCTCGAAGACGCCACCGAAGTCGACGTGGACGCGCTGGCCGATGGCGAAGACGTCGTGATCGCCGGCATCATGGAGCACATCGAGGAAGCCGGCATCCATTCCGGCGATTCGTCCTGCGTGCTGCCGTCGGTATCGCTCAAGCCGTCGGTCCTCGAACACATCCGCGATTACACCGCGCGTCTCGCTCGCGCGCTTCATGTCGTCGGCCTGATGAACGTGCAATACGCGATTCAGCGCGACACGGTCTATGTCCTCGAAGTAAATCCGCGCGCCTCGCGCACCGTTCCCTACGTCAGCAAGGCGACGGGCGTTCCGCTCGCGAAGGTGGCGGCGCGCCTGATGACCGGCCGCAAGCTCAAAGAAATGCATCTTCCGATCGTCGAAACGAATGGCGTGAAAGAACTCGCCCTCTCTCGATTTCTATCGCCGTGAAATCGCCCGTGTTCCCGTTCAACAAATTCCGCGGCGTCGACACGATTCTCGGCCCCGAGATGCGCTCCACCGGCGAGGTGATGGGCATCGCTTCTACCTTCGGCATGGCCTTCGCCAAGGCACAGCTCGCGGCGGGCCAACGACTGCCGCTCACGGGCACGGTTTTCATCAGCGTGAACGACCACGACAAGGGCCACGTAGCCGGCCTCGTGAAAGATCTCATGGCCGCCGGACTGAAAATCACCGCCACGCGCGGCACGGCGGCTGCACTAAAACGCGCGGGCATCGAAGTCCACGGCGTCTACAAAGTCAACGAGGGGCGCCCGAATATCGTCGACCTGGTGAAAACGGGCAAAGTCAACCTCATCATCAATACGCCGCTCGGCCGCGAATCCTTCTACGACGAAAAATCGATTCGCCGCGCCGCCGTGCGCTACAACGTCCCATGCATCACGACGCTTTCCGCCGCCAGCGCCGCCGCCCGCGGCATTCGCGCCATGGCGGGGCACGAAGCCGAGGTTGCCGCGCTTCAGGACCTGCACCGGCGCAAGTCAGCGGCTCTGCCGTAAATCTCATGAAAACAAATGGCTTGCCTTAGCCCAGTGCGACCCACAGAATCGCTGGAGTCCGAATCTTTGCGGGTTGCGTCTCATCCAATCACGACGGTGGGGATCCTCATCACAATTCGCTCATCGACTGCGCCGCGAGCCTGTCGCTGTCGACGGAGTGCGTCATGACTTCGCAGAATCCGCAGACGGACTCCCACTGTATCTCGTTCCGTGACGTGCCCCACACCACGAAGCTCTTCTCCTCGTTTCTCGAAGATTTCAGCCAGGTTTCGAAGTATTACGCGCATCCGCCAACCGCCGCGGGCATTGACGCTGCCGCGCACGAAGTCCGCCTCGATCCCGGCGTCCGAAAAGCGGTAGTCGAAGTGCTGCGCGAACAAAACGCGCGCTTCGTGGCCGGAAACGAAATCGATTCCGCCACCGTGCGGAATCTCGATCGCCTGGCCGCCGGAGCCGTCGCAATCGTCACCGGCCAGCAAGTAGGACTTTTCTCCGGCCCCGCCTACACCTTCTACAAGGCGATCTCGGCGGTTCGCGTCGCCGAGGAAACCACGAGCCGCGGCATCGATGCCGTGCCGATTTTCTGGCTCGCGACCGAGGATCACGATCTAGCCGAGGTCAATCATTCCACCTGGGTCACGCGCAACGGCCTCGCGCGCTACGATCTGCCCGCTCTCGATGCGGACACGGGCAAGCGCGTCGGCGAAGTCGCGCTCGGCGAGCCCATACAGGCACTGGTTGGGGCCGCAGCACAGACGCTGCAAGGGCCCGGAGCCGAGGATGTCTCCCGCGCGCTTCACGAATCGTATGCCCCGAACGAAACGTACGGCTCGGCGTGCGGCAAACTTCTCGCGCGCCTGCTCGTGGGCCGCGGAATCATCTTCATCGACCCGCTCGACGTTCGCCTCCATCGCATCGTCGCTCCCGTCTTCCTCCGCGCGCTCGATGAAGCCGGCCCGCTCACCGACGCGCTGCTCGCGCGCTCGAAAGAACTCGAAAGCGCCGGCCTGCACGCACAGGTGAAGGTCACGCGCGAGACCACGCTGCTCTTCCATAATATCGACGGCCGCCGCGAGCCGCTGCGCAGCCGCAACGGCAAATTCTTCGCGGGCGATGCGGAGCTTTCGCGCGAGCAGATCGCCGCCACGATCGAATCGCATCCCGATCTCATCACGCCCAACGCGCTTCTGCGTCCGGTGATGCAGGATTCTCTGCTGCCGACCGCCGCCTATATCGGTGGACCGGCGGAGGTCGCCTATTTCGCGCAGTCGCAAGTCGTGTACGCGAAGATTCTCGGTCGCATGCCCGCCGTTTTGCCCCGCGCCAGCTTCACCATCGTCGAGCAGCCGATCGCGCGCTTCCTCGCGCAATACGGCCTCGATGTGCGCGATTTTCTCCGCGGATCGCAGCACGTCCGCACACAAATGGAACAGAAAGCACTGCCCGACGTTCTCGTCGCTCGCTTTGACAAAGGCGAAGAAGAAATCGGCGCGCTGCTCAAGTCCTACAGCGAGCCGCTCGGCCGTCTCGATGCCACGCTCCTCGACGCGCTCGAAGTGGCCGAGCGCAAGATGCTCTACCAGTTCAGTCAGCTCAAAGCGAAAGTAGCGCGCGCGGAGAACTTCCGCTCAGGCGTCCTCGATCGCCACGAGAAAATCCTGCTCGACGCGCTCTATCCGAATGGCGAGCTTCAGGAACGTACCCTCTCCGCGCTTCCTTTCATCGCCGCATACGGCCCTGCGTTTCTCGACGATCTGGTTGCGCTCGCTTCCGTCGCCGGCGCCGAGAGCGCCCGGTCCTGCGTCTACCAGCATCACGTCTTGTTTTTGTAGGCCCCTCATTTCGCGTGGTAAACTAGCCTCTCTTCATTTGCGATTCTGGTGGTTCGGGAGACGCTCACGATGAAAATTACGCCGGGAAAGAAAAAGGGCCTTGAAGCCGTATCCAACGCGCGGGGTGTGATCGCCGCCGCGGCCATGGACCAGCGCGGCTCGCTCAAGAACGCCATCGCCAAGGAAAAAGGCGTCGACAAGGACGCGGTGACGCCGAAGATGCTCGAGGAGTTCAAGACCGCGGTCACCCGCGTCCTCACGCCGCACGCCAGCGCGATTCTGCTCGATCCCGAATTTGGCCTCCCGGCCGCCGCCGCTCGCTCGAAAAACGCCGGGCTGCTGCTCGCCTACGAAAACAGCGGGTACGACAATACGAAGCCCGGCCGCCTGCCCGATCTGCTCGATATTTGGTCCGTCCGTCGCCTTGTCGCGGCCGGCGCCGATTGCATCAAGATTTTGCTCTACTACACGCCCTTCGACCCGCCCGACGTCAACGAAATCAAGCACGCCTGGATCGAGCGCATCGGCGGGGAATGCACGGCTGCCGACGTACCGTTTTTCCTCGAATTCGTCGGCTACGAAGAAGGCGGTGACGAAAAGGGCATCGGCTTCGCGCGCAAGAAGCCGGAAATCGTGGCGGGCAGCATGGAGGAATTCTCGAAACCGCAATACGCCGTCGACATTCTGAAAGTCGAAGTTCCCGTCAACATGGCCTTCGTCGCCGGCACAAAATCGTGCAAGGGCGACGCCGCCTACACGCGCGATCAAGCGAAAGAGCATTTCCGCCGCGCCGCCACAGCGGCGAAAAAGCCTTTCATCTATCTCTCGGCGGGCGTCAGCAACGACGTATTCAACGAAACACTCGAACTAGCCGCCGAATCCGGTGTGAAGTTTTCGGGCGTTCTCTGCGGGCGCGCCACGTGGAAAGACGCGATTCCGGTCTACGCGAAGCAGGGAGTAAAGGCGCTCGAAGACTGGCTCAACGATCAGGGCGTGAAGAACATCGAAAACGTCAACGCTCGCCTGAAAGCCGCAAGCCCCTGGTACAGCTTCTACGGCGCAAGCTCAGTTGCGGCTCTTTCCTGACGCAATTCCTGGCGTGGATGCCGCCGGTGCTACTGTCGCTGGCCCTTCTGGCTGCGCAACCGGCGCGCTGATCGCTCCGCCGCCGCACTGCGCTGTAACTTGCGTCGCGAGCGCGATATCAAGCAGTGTGCCGTTGCGACTCTTCGCCGAGCACACCTGATTCGCATCGAGTCCGCCGGCTCCCCGCATGTCCGCGCCGTCCAGATTTGCGCCGGTCAAATTTGCTCCGCTCAACACGGTTCCGGCAAACTGCGCCCAACGCAGGTCGGCATTCGGCAAGTACGCGTCGATCAGAATCGCGTTCCCCAGTTGCGCGCCTTTCAGATCGGCATCCGGCAGCCGAGCCGACCACAAATACGCGCCGCGCAGGTCCGCGTGCTCCATCTCTGCTTTGTCGAGATACGCCTCGCGAAAGTCCGCCTTCTCGAAGTTTGCGCGCGTCAGCGTGGCCGAAGACAGCCGCGACCCATAGAATGTCGCGCCCTCGAGGTCCGCGTCGATCAGCGTCGTTCCCACAAGCGACGTATGCGACAAATTCGCTTTTTGAAGATTTGCGCGCCGCATGTCGGCGCCATCCAAAATCGCGCGGTCCAGGTTCGCGCCGCTCATCTGCGTGTGGTCCATCAACGCGAAGCGCAGATCGCTTTCGCCAAGGTCTACGCCGCGCATGTCCGCATCGGAAAGATACGCGCCCTGCATGTTCGCATGCCAAAGATGCGCGTTCACGAAAAACGCCCCGTACGCCTGCGCATACCGTAGCCTCGCTCCATTCAAGCGCGGCCCGACGACCGAAGGAACCTGCGCATCGCTGCCATTCCAATTCGCCGGTCGCGTCGAAATCGACGCTTCCGTCAAGTCAGCATACGGATCGAATCCAATCGACCACAGTGCCGTCGTGGCCCATCGACGGACACTCGATTCGCTGTACTGCGGCGCGCGACTCCGGCTATGCGGAACGCCCGCGATCGTTCCGACCGAAAGGATGAGCAGCACCGCGCCCAGCGCGCACGCCACCGTTGCCGGATTCACCTGCCGCAGTTTCGCCGCAAGCCGGTCGGTCCACTTTCGTTCCAGCGCCCATCGCTCCGCGGGCCTGCCCGTCTTCGTCGTCGCGTACACGGCGACGCCTGTTGCCGCCAGGACGAGCAGGGCGTGCAGCATCGTCCCGCGCACTTCCTGCCGCGTGAGATAGCGCGCCCAGAAGAGCAGCAGCGTCGCCGGCACCGTCCAGTACGCAAGCGTGGTCGCAACAATCTTCTCGACAGCACGAGTCGAAGAACGATCGTGATCGATCCAGTGGAAATGCGCCCGCAGCAGCGCCAGCACCACGCCCGATTCCCGGTCACCCACGGCCCGGCCGTCCGGAAACACCGCCGGCAATTCCAAAACTGCGTCCCACACCTTCTGCAGATGAAATTGAAACACGAGATACAAAATAAACAGCGCCACCGGCAGGATCAGATACGACTCCGCGGTAGGCAGCGCCGCAGCCGCCGCGCGCGAGTGCCAAAAAGGAATCAGCGACGAGTCGGACACCAGTTGCACGTCCTTGGTCCGCCACAGGATCAGCCAGGAGATTGCGCTCGCCGACATTATCGCCGTGAAGTAGTGCGACACTCTTCGCGAAGCCCGGTCGAGCGCGGCTGCCGCCGGAAATTCCAGGAATGATGCAGGCAGGGAAGCGTCGCGCAAATTCGCGCCCGCAATCTGCCGCGGCACGAGGCCCATCGCCGTTTCCAGCGAGGCGTCTTCGAGGTTCGCGCCTTCAAGGTTCGCGCCCACCAGGCACGCGTCCTGCAGATCGGCGCGCACCAGGCACGCATCGCGCAGGTCCGCAAGCAGCAGGTCCGCCGCCTTCAGATTCGCGTCGTGAAAATCGGCGAACCGGAAATTAACGCCGATCAGTTCCGTGCCCTCGAGGTCGGCCCCGGCGAAATCGCCCTTCTTCCCGCTCAGCCCGTGCGAGTCGACCCATTCCTTATGGCCCGCCAGCTTCTCGTCGAAAGCCCAATCGCGATACGACGCGCGCGGATTCTGCGGCGCAGCCGGTCCGGGGATTTCCGTACTCGCCTTCGAAGCTTGCTCCGGAGGCTCCGGATCTACCTCCGCTGGGCCGCTCGCTTCGCTCGCTCCCTCATTCTGCCGTTCTGGGTCCAAGGCAATCGACGCCGCTGGGACTCCGGATTCTTGCGTCGGCTCGTTGGCGGGAGTGTGTTGTGCTTCGGCCGCGTGCAGCGATTGTTCCGGTTCCGGCGCGGCGTTCTTGCGAGCCCCGAGATGATCGATCGAAATCTGTTCGGCGGGAAATAGTTCCGCGAGAATGTGAGACGCGGACGGAAGCTCCGACGACGGGATAGCCGGCGCTCGCGTTCCAGCGCGGCCCTCGAACTCGCCTGCGGCTGCCTCCCACGAAGGCCGTTCTTCATCGCTGCTGCGTCCCGCCGCTCGGAAATCCGGCACATTCGGAAAAAGTTCGTCGAGTGTCTTCGCGATGGGCGATGCTTCGTAGGCAGAACTTGCGCCGATCGATTGCTCGCCTGCTGCGGGTCCGGCAGGATCACGGAGGGTTGGTTTAGCCTCGACGAACAGTTGCGACAGCGCGTCTCCAGCCGGAGGCAACTCGGCCGACGGAATCAGAGCGGGCTCCGCCTCGGGAGCAGCCGTCTCGTCGACTTTTGTAGCGATCTGCCCGTCCGCTTCTTCCGACTTCAATGAAAACCGAAACCACCGCTTCACGGTAAATCCCCCTGCCCCGTACCCGACCCCGAGGTACAAGCCTCGCCCGGCTTACGCTGGCGAGGCATCACGGTTTTGCGCCTGTCAGTAAAGCGGTCAGTCCCTTGCCGACGTGAAATGTAGCGAGATGAGTGCGCCCATGAGCCCCTGCCTGCGACCTATATGAAAGTGTAACCGCGTCCAGCATACTCCGCCGAAACGTCTGCGGACCCCTGTTCGAAAGTGCAATAGGAGTACAGCTGTCCGCGCGTCCTGTGCAAAACGCGGCTCTCGGGGTGTTCCGGCCGGGCAGCTCAGGGTTTCGGAGGAATCGTCGACCGAGCCGCCGCACTTCTTCGAGCACACTCGCCCGCCCCCGGAGTTGCCTCGTGCACCGGCTTGCTCTAAGATCATCGCTGGATGGAACTTCTCCTCAATGCGATCTGGTTGGTCGTGGCCACGTCTCTCTTGCTCGTCTGGCGTGTGCGTTGGCTGCCTCAGCTGCGCGCGTCCGCGGCCGCCCGTCGGAAATGGCAAAGCCTCATCGGATTGGTCTGCGTCCTGGCCCTGCTCTTTCCCGCGATTTCGCTGACCGACGATCTCCATCCGACCGAATTCGCTCTTGCGGACACGAAGTCACTCTACGCCGTGGCCCATAGCCACGATTCAGTCAGCCCCGCTCCGCGAACTCATTCGCCAATACATGGATTGGCAGGTATTCTGCGCATTTCGCAATTCGTCTCGGTCTTGTTGCCGGCCGATTCCACCGCAATCCCCGCCCAGGTCTTCCGGTCCCCGGAGTCCCGCTACGGGCGAGTTTCCGGTCGCGCTCCCCCGTCTCTCTCCTAAGCCTGAGTAAGGTTCCTTCGCGTCTCGGCCTTTTGCGCTCCGTCGCGCCTTGACGTGAAGAAGCCTGTTACGCCGGTTCCGACCCACGAATTCTGCCCGTGCGTCTGCCTCCGGCCGTTTCTTTCGCGTATCAGGAAAAAGGAGAAAGCTCGTGCAAGGAATCAAAACGCTCGTTCGGCTCGGTTCTCGCTGGTGGATTCCAGCAGCCGCAGGAATCTGCCTGGCTTTGCTTCCGGGCTGCTCGTCGAGCAAGAGTCAGTCCGGCGACAACGGAACGGCCGCGGCGCAAGGAGTCCCGAGTTCCAGCGCCACCGAATACGTCGCGACGGATTCAAGGGGCATTCAAACCGTCACGGTGCAAAGAACCTCCGTTCCGGAATATCTCGACCTGCCCGCTCACATCGAAGCCGACCCCACGCGCGTCGTTCACGTCTATCCGCCGATCGGCGGCCGCATCGTTGAGATGAAAGTTCGCCCCTGGGACCACGTTGCCAAGGGCGAGCCGCTCGCGCTCATCGAAAGCGCTGACCTCTCTCGCGCCGTCGCGGACTACCACAAGGCCATCGCCGACAACGCCGTGAAGCAGGCGGAGCTCAATCGCGCCAGGGACCTCTTCGAACACAACGCGATCGCCGAAAAGGATTACCAGCAGGCTCAGGCGGACGCTCTCAGCTCGCAGGCCGATCTCACCGCTGCGCGCGAGCAGATTCGCGTGTTCGGAGTCGATCCGGACCACGCCGCGTCGGAACTCTCGGTCGTAGCGCCCCGTTCGGGGGTGATTCTCGATGTCGGAGCGTCGCTCGGCGAATTTTCGAAATCGCTCGATGCGCCCGAGCCGCTTTGCACGGTAGCCGATATCAGCACTGTCTGGGCCATCGGCGACATCTACGAAAGCGATCTCGCTGCGGCCAAGCCTGGCCAGGACGCGACCGTCACTCTCAGCGCCTATCCCGGGCAGCACTGGTCGGGTCGCGTCAGCGTCGTATCGGATGCCGTCGATCCCGCCACACGTACGCTGCACGTGCGCGTCACACTCGCGAATCCCGGCGAACGCATCAAGCCCGGGATGTTCGGCACGATCCGCCTGACTCGGTCGGTCGCGCAAGCCATTCTCGTTCCGGCTTCGGCAGTCGTCAGGGAAGGGAACGACTCCTACGTGTTCGTCGCGAAAGGTTCCGGACGCTACGAGCGCCGCAGCGTCACTCTTGGACGCGCTTTTGGCAACTCGCTCGAAATTGCCAATGGCTTGACTCCGGGCGAAACGGTCGTTTCGGAGGATCCATTGCTCCTTCGCGCTGCGGGCCAGGATTAGCCCTCGATGCGCTCATTCATCGACTCGCTTCTCCGTTTCCGTCCGCTGATGGTCGTGGCGCTCTGCGCCTGGATCGCCGCCGGCGCCTACTTTTTCTCGCGTCTGGATATTGAGGCGTATCCCGATCCATCGCCACCGCTTGTGGAAGTCATCACGCAAAATCCAGCGTGGTCCGCCGAAGAGATCGAGCGCCAGGTCACCGTGCCGATCGAAACGGTGCTTTTCGGCATCCCGCGCCTCACCTACGTTCGCTCCATCTCCATCTTCGGGCTGAGCGACGTAAAACTCTATTTCAGCTACGACAGCGACTATTTCTGGGACCGCCAGGAAGTACTCAATCGCCTCCAGCTCGCCACGTTGCCATCCAACGTTTCGCCGCAGCTCTCGCCCGAATCGCCCATCGGCGAAATTTATCGCTATCAGCTCGTCGGCCCGGGCTATTCGCTCAACGAGCTCAAAGCCACGCAGGATTGGTTCGTCACGCGCGAAATCAAGCAGGTGTCCGGCATCATCGACGTCGCCTCGTTCGGCGGCACCACGCGCGAATATCTCGCCGAAGTCGATCCCGCCAAGCTCTTGCAGTACAACGTCACGCTTCCGCAAATCGCCAATTCGATCCAGTCCAGCAATGCGAATGCCGGCGGCAGCTATCTCACCATGGGCAGCCAGAGCGTCAACGTCCGCGGCCTCGGCCTTCTGCAGACGATTCCCGAAATGCAGCAGGTGCTCATCACCGAGCACAATGGCGTTCCTGTTTATCTCAAAGATGTCGCCGACGTGCACGAAAGCTTCGAGCCGCGCCTCGGGCAGGTCGGCGTCGGTCACGATGACGATGCCGTCGAAGGCATCGTCCTGCTCCAGCGCGGCGAACAATCCCTCCCGGCCCTACGCGCGCTGAAAAAGCGTGTCGCCGAGCTCAACAGCTATCTCCTGCCGCCCGGCATGCACCTGAAGACGCTCTACGACCGCACCGATCTCATCCATCTCACCACGTCGACCGTCCGCCACATCGTACTGATGGGCCTCGCGCTCGTGACGGCGATTCTCATCATCTTCCTCGGCGATCTTCCCGTGTCGCTGATCGCAGCGCTCACCATTCCGTGCTCGCTGCTTTTCGCCTTCAGCATGATGGTCATCTCGGGAAGTTCCGCGAACTTGATCTCGATTGGCGCGATCGATTTCGGCATTCTCGTCGACGCGTCCGTCATCGTCCTCGAGCACATCTATCGCCGCCTCGAAGACTCACCCGTCGGCGCCACCTCCGGCCCGATCATCGCCGAGGCGACGGCCGAAGCGGTCCGCCCGGTTCTTTTCTCTGTCCTCATAATCGTCGTTTCGCTCACGCCGTTGTTCACGATGCAGGGCGTTCCCGGAAAAATCTTCGCGCCCATGTCGGAGACGTACGTCTTCGCCTTGACCGGCGCGCTGATTTTCGCCGTGCTGTTCGCCCCGGTGCTCGCTTCCTGGATTCGCCGCGACAAGGTGCGCATCCATCCCACCAAGCTCGTGTCCTGGCTTCTCCGGCGCTACGAAATCTCCCTGCGCTGGGCGCTCCGTAGTCGCGGGCTCACGCTCTCGATCGCCGGCGCGTGTTTGGCCGTCGCGATGGGGCTGACGTTCCTGCTCGGCGGGGAATTCATGCCGCAGCTGGAAGAAGGGAACCTTTGGATTCGCGCCACGCTTCCCCAGGACGTCTCTTTCGAAATCGGGTCCAAGATGGCCCACGACGTCCGTGAAATTCTCCTGAAATATCCGGAGGCCACGCAGGTGGTCTCGCAGATGGGCCGCCCCGACGACGGCACCGACGTAACCACCTTCAACAACGTCGAGTTCATGGTCAATCTGAAGAATCCGGACCAGTGGCCCTCCGGCCTCACCAAAGACAAGCTCGTCGCTCAAATGGACGCGGAGCTCACCAAGTATCCCGGCGTCGATTTCAACTTCTCGCAGAACATTCAGGACAACGTCGAGGAAGCCATGTCCGGCGTGAAAGGCGAGAACTCGCTGAAGATTTTCGGCGATGATATCGACACGCTCGTCGAAAAAGCCGGCGAAGTGCGCGACATCATGGCGCAAGTTCCCGGCATCGCCGACCTCGGCGTTTTCCCCGAGACCGGCCAGCCCGAGTTGTTGATCTCAATCAATCGCGGCGCCAGCGGCCGCTACGGACTCATGGCCGCAGATGTCAACGCCGCCGTGCAAGCCGCGATCGGCGGCCTTGCCCCCACGGAAATTCTCGAGGGCGACCGCCGCTTCGATTTCGTCATACGCTACAAGCCGCAATATCGCGCCACGCCCGAAGCAATCGGCCAGATTCTGCTGCCCACGCCCGACGGCAACCACGTGCCTCTCGGCGATGTCGCCGATGTTTCTCTGAAGGAAGGCGCCTTCATGATCTATCGCGAAAACGGCCGCCGCTATATCCCGGTGAAGTTCAGCGTCCGTGGCCGCGACCTCGCGAGCACCATCGGCGACGCGCAGACCCGCATTCGCGCGAAGGTTCGCCTCCCGCAGGGTTATCACTACGAATGGGCCGGAGAATACGAAAGCTTGCGCGAGGAAGAGCACCGGCTCCTGGTCGTGATTCCGATCACTCTTCTTGCGATTCTCGCTCTTTTGTACACCGCGTTTCGCTCGTTCCGCCACGCGCTTCTGGTTCTTGTGATGCTCCCGTTCGCGGCGATCGGCGGCATCCTATCGCTGCTCATCACCGGCACGCCGTTGAGTATTTCCGCCGCGGTCGGCTTCGCGTCCGTGATAGGCGTCTCCACGCTCGGAGGAGTCGTCTTGGTCTCGGGCATTCAGCACCTCGAATCCCGAATGCCGTCCCGTCGCGAAAGCATCGAACGCGGCGCCCATAATGAGATGCGCGCCGTGCTCATGGCTTGTTCCGCCGCCGGCCTCGGACTCTTGCCCGCCGCGCTCTCCTCGGGCATCGGCGTCCAGGCCCAGCAGCCTCTCGCACGCGTCGTGGTAGGCGGCATGGTCACCGCGCCGCTCGCGATCCTGTTCCTCATCCCGGTGCTGGCGAGCTACTGGTTGCCGCCGACTCACCAGGACTCCGTGGCCAACTCAGGGCTATAAGTTCCAAGGATACATAACCTTGCGGCCCAACCCGCGTGCGTCGTGCCGTGCGCAAGCCACTATTGGCGCTTCGGCTCCCATCCGTAGCCTTCCCTGTGGACGTTCCGCCCGCTCCAGCCAAGAATGAATCCAGTTTCCCGCGGACTTTCTCGGCACGGAGCACGTTCCATGATCATCCCCTTGGCTCACGAAAATCAGCGCGGCCGACGCTGGCCTTGGGTCACGATCGCCATCATCGCCATCAACTTCGTCGTTTTTCTCGCCACCAACGGCACTCTGGACCGGGAGTTGCAGAAGATCGACAGCGCCGAGCTTCATATCCTCCTCTTAAGCGCCCGCTACCCCGACACGCAGATGCCGCCCGACGCCGAGCAAGTGGTCGGCGCCTATAAGCTTCAGCACGCGGACGTCTACGCACAGATGGCCGCGCCGAACCGCACCCGGGCCGTCGATTCGTGGGACGCACGGTTTCTCGAAAATCCTCCGGCGCAGGACGAAGCCAATTCAGAAATGGCGCGCTTCTCGTCCGAACTTCAGCAGGCTCGCGACGCCTCCATCATCTGGAAGTACGCGTTCCATCCGTTTCATCCCACTCTGCGCAGCTACATCACGGCAAGCTTCCTTCACGGCGGCTGGCTGCACATCATTTTCAATATGTGGTTCTTGTGGCTCGCCGGCACCATCCTCGAAGACACCTGGGGCCGCATCGCCTATCCGATTTTCTACCTCGCATGCGGTGCGCTCGGATTCGTAATCCACGGGATCGTTTTTCCCGGCAGTCTGGTGCCGGTCGTCGGTGCTTCCGGAGCCATCGCCGGGCTCATGGGCGCGTTTCTCGCGCGCTTTCCGAAAACCAACATTCGCCTGGCGTGGATCCTGTTTATCAAGCCGATTAAGTTCAGCGTCCCGGCTTACATCGTTCTTCCTCTGTGGCTCCTGATCGAAGTGTTCTGGGGTGCGGTCTTCGCCGCGGCGCGCGCCGAGGGTGGCGTGGCTCACTGGGCGCACATCGGCGGCTTCGCCTTCGGCGCGCTCGGCGCTTTGCTTCTGAAATACACGGGAATCGAGCACTCGCTCGATCGGGCGATCGACGCGAAGGTTTCGTGGACCGCCGACCCGCGCATCGTCCGCGCCACGGATTCGCTCGCCGAAAATAATCCCGCCGGCGCCATTGCCTCTCTGCAACAGCTCGTCGCCGAAAAGCCGGATTCCGTCGAGGGGTGGGAGATGCTGCTTGCCGCGCAGCAGCGCAAGCAAGACCCTGCGGGCCAAAAGGACACGCTCGAAGCTCTTTGCCGCCTCCACGCGGGCGCGGGCGAGATGGAAGCCGCATGGAACGATTACGTCCAGTTCACGAATCTCGGCGGGCAGAAGATTTCGCGCGGCGTGTGGCTCGAGCTCTGCCGCTATCTTGAAGGCAAGCACGACTGGGAGGGAGCCGCCGCCGAGTACGAACGCCTCGCCGAGAATAATCCCAAGGAGCGCGCCGGCGTTTCAGCCCTCGTTTCCGCCGCTCGCATTCGCCTCACGAGTCTCAACGAGCCCGAACGCGCCGCCAAGCTCTATCAGGCCGCAGCCGACTCGCGCGTCCCGCACACGGACCTCGACACCGCCATCCAGGAAGGCCTCCAGCAGTGCGCGAAATCCGCGCCGTCGTCGCAGCCGGGCGCCTACAGCCGCTAGAAATCACCGGGCGCGCACTCGCCCCATAGTCTCTTTTCCTTCTTTTCGCCCGAATACCATGCGAACCACCCCTATCTCTGTATCCTTTCAGTAAGGACAAATACCGTGAATGCCCGATGCCGTTTTGCGTCTCGCGACATCACAATATTCGTACCTGCCCGCGTCCAGGGAGAGCCACATGTCACTCCGAATTTTGATCGCAGACGATAATCCGCTGGTGAGATACGGAGTTCGCATTTACGTTGAGAGTCACGGCGGCTGGGCCGTTTGCGGCGAAGCCGGCGATGGCTTTGAGACGATCGAAAAAGCAGTCAGCCTCAGGCCCGACCTCGTCCTCCTCGACATCTCGATGCCCAATCTCGACGGCATCGATGCCGCGTCCGCGCTGCGCCAGAAAGTTCCCGGCCTCGGCATCATCATCCTCACTCTCCACGAGTCTCTCGATCTTGCCCGCGTCGCCTCGCGCGCCGGTGCGTGGGGCTATGTGACGAAGTCTCTGATCTCGACCGAGCTTCTGCCTACGATCGAAGCCTTCGAATCCGCGATGCCCGCGGCGGGCTGAAGCTCGCGGTTGGCGCTGCTTCGTCGTCCCGAGGGTTGCCGTTTCCGTGTGTCTTGTGCTTTCATAGATCGAGTCCGTTCTCACTCGACACGGCCCACGTTCAAGGCGGAACCTAGAAGATGGCTTTCAGTGTGTCGGTACGGCAGGTTGGACCGGTCACGGTCGTCGATATCAGCGGCATGGTCACGTACAACGAAGCGGGCGCCCTCCACGAAACGTTCCTCGACCTGGCTCGCAAGGGCCGCAAGCACATCCTCCTGAATCTCAGCAACGTCACGCAGCTCGACAGCTCCGGCATCGGCGCGCTGGCGCGGGCGTTCGCCACCGTGCGCGGGCAGGGCGGCGATCTCAAAATGACGCAGCTCAGCAAGCAGGTCCAGCGCCTGCTCGAAATCACCAACCTCTGTACGATCTTCGAAGATTATCCGGACGAATCCTCGGCATTGAAAAGCTTCGACTGACCACCGGGAACGATTCTCTACTTGGCGGTGCCGTCCTGCTTGCGTTCGTATAGCGAGGGGTCCTTGCGGAGATCCTGGTAGCGCTGCTCGTCGACGTTATTTTCCGCGCACTCGTATTCGCGGATGCGCGTCCCGGGACGCAACATGATGGTGCCGTGGCGCGTCCACGGCCCGGTGAACACTTCCGGGTCCTCGACCGTGTCCTCGTAAAGGATCGTGTTCTCGTCCACGCGCGTGAATTTTTCCACCACGTGCAGCTTTTCGCTGTGGATCGTTCCGACGCCCGAGAGCCATGTCTTGTCGTTGAATCCGGTCACGTCCACCACGAGCGTATCGCCGTCCCAGTGGCCCACGGAATCGCCCATGTAGCTCGGCTCGAGATCGTCCGGGTGCGGCGCATCGATGGGAATGATGCGAAACACGTGAAACGCCTCGAACAGCATCACGATCGTCTTCGGCGTTTGCACGATCTGCATCGGGAACAGGCCCATCAACGTCATCCTCGGCACGCCCGGCGGCAGGCACCTCACCATCGGCTCATCGATCCCGCGCTTGTTGTATTCCTCGAGAACTTTCTTCGCCGCCCAGTCCTGATAGGGAGGTTTCGGCTGCGGCCCCTTCACCGCAAACGGCGTGATCGGCCCGCTCTCTCCCAGCGGTCCATCGCCGCTGTTCGTGTCTTCCCAAGTGCCGATGCGGTTGCTTCCGCCCTGCCAGACGCCGGTCAAATCCGGGTGCCCGTCGGCCGCGCGCGGTACGTTCGCGCTCGCGTGAGTTTCTTGCGCCGCGACCGCAGACGGCAAAGCCACCTGCGCAGCCAGCATCGCGATCGTTACGACGAGCGCGGCCATCACGAGATTCGTTCTCACGATCGGACCTCCGCTAATTCGCCGGCGGCGCGACCTGCGGCGCCGCACCGCCATCGCCCGTGCCCGGCCCCGGGCCGAAGTAATGCTTCGTGCCGTCCGCAAACGTCACCTGACGCGCATGCGCGTGCGGGCCGCCGGCGCGCGCCTGCCATCCGAAGACCGTCACTTCGTCGCCGACCTTCATCGTGACGTCCTTCTTCCAGCCGGTCCTGTAAAGAACCGTTGGCGGGTAGCCCTCGAAGCTCCACGTGGTGACCTTGCCGTCCGCGTCCTTCACGTCGATGAAGAGGAAGCTGTGCGGATTGGTCCACTCGACCTTCGACACCACGCCCGTCAGCGTGACGGGCTTCTTCTCGTCGTACACCACGCCAAACGAATGGTGCGCCCAGAGCGGCGCGCTTGTGCCCAGCAGCGCAACTCCCGCAGCACAAACGGCGAACGCCATCCATCTCGTCGCAACTCTCATGGAACCTCTCATGTGAATGGCCCCCAATTGGCCGCGAATATAGTCGCGCAGACCGCGCGCGTCAAGCGGGACTCGGCGCGCTGTGCAGCCACGCGCCGCGCGGTTTTCACTCTCGCAAAGGCAAATCCGCAGTATCCTTGGATATACGCAACACAGGGGAGGGGAGCGCGCGTGGACGTCAAGACGTCGGCTGCACCTGCACTCAAGACTCGCATCGAATCGGACAGCATGGGCAAGATCGAGGTGCCGGCCGACCGCTACTGGGGCGCGCAGACGGCGCGTTCGCTGATCCATTTTGATATTGGCACGGACACGATGCCGCCCGAGCTGATCCGCGCGTTCGGCATCCTGAAAAAGGCGGCGGCGCTCGTCAATCTCGATCTCGGCAAGCTCTCGCCGGAAAAGGCGAAGCTGATCGTCGCCGCGGCGGACGAAGTGATCGCAGGAAAGCTCAACGACCATTTTCCGCTGCACATCTGGCAGACCGGCAGCGGCACGCAAACCAACATGAACGCCAACGAAGTGATTTCGAATCGCGCGATCGAAATCGCCGGCGGCGTGATGGGCAGCAAAAAGCCGATCCATCCGAACGACGACGTAAACATGTCGCAATCGTCGAACGACACGTTTCCCACGGCGATGCACATCGCGGCGGCAACGCAGGTAGCGCGCGAGCTGATGCCGTCGGTCGAGAAATTGCGCGACGCGCTTGACGCCAAAGCGCGCGAATTCGCCAGCGTGGTGAAAATCGGCCGCACGCACCTGATGGACGCGACGCCGCTCACCGTGGGCCAGGAAATGTCCGGCTGGGTGAGCCTGCTCGCGCGCGACGTCGGCCGGCTCGGAGAAGTGCTGCTGGGGAATCTATGATCTCGCGATCGGCGGCACGGCCGTCGGCACGGGAATCAACGCGCATCCGGAATTCGCCGAGCGAGCCGCCAGGAAAATCGCGGAGCTTACCGGGCTGCCGTTCAAATCGCATCCGAATAAATTCGCGGCGCTTTCGGCGCACGACGAACTCGTCTTCGCGAGCGGCGCGCTGAAGACGCTGGCCGCGTCGCTGATGAAAATCGCGAACGACGTGCGCTGGCTCGCGTCCGGCCCGCGCGCGGGATTCGGCGAGCTGGTGCTGCCGGAAAACGAGCCGGGCTCCTCGATCATGCCGGGCAAGGTGAATCCGACGCAGTCGGAGGCGATGACGATGGTCGCCGTGCAGGTGATGGGCAACGACGCGGCGATCGGGTTCGCGGGCTCGCAGGGAAATTTCGAGCTCAACGTCTACAAGCCGGTGATCATTTTCAATTTCCTGAATTCCGTGCGGCTGCTGACGGACACCTGCCGGTCGTTCCGCGAGCACTGCGTGGCCGGGATGGAAATCGACGCGGAGCGCATCGCGCAGTATGTGAACAGCTCTTTGATGCTCGTCACCGCGCTCACGCCGAAAATCGGCTACGACAAAGCGGCGGAAATCGCGAAGAAGGCGCATCACGAAAAGTTGAGCCTGCGCGAGGCCGCGCTGAAACTGGGTTACCTCACGGGAGAAGAATTCGACGAGCTCGTGCGTCCCGAGAATATGACGCATCCGTAGCGGGCGCCGAAAACCATTCGCGCGAATGCTGTACAAAAGTGAACACTTCGCAACGCTAGCTCGGAAAATTAATGTGCGCACTGTCCTGCTTTGGAGCATGCCGCTTTAGCAACATTGTCGCCGTGCACACCCCATTTGCTTTGACAGATTTCTAATGCTTCACTAGAGTCGTATTCCTCTTCGGTTCCTCTCGCAGTTGTTTTTGTCGGCCCCTTCCCCTGGAGTTCCCATGCGGAGCTTTGCCACTGCAGTGGAGTCATCGCACCACGCAACTCTGAAGCGCACGATTCCCGGCGAAGGGTACGCGATCGCCGTGCTTTCGATCGACAACCTCGAGCTGAATCGCATCGAGCGCACCGCCACGCGCGGCGGCCGCCCGATCGATCTGACGCGGAAGGAATTCGCGCTGCTCGAATTCCTGATGTGCAACGCGGGGCGCGCCGTCACGCGGATGCAGATCGTCGAGAACGTGTGGCACCTCTCCTTCGACACGATGACGAACATCGTCGACGTGTACATCAATTACGTGCGGAAAAAAGTCGACGCCGGCTGGGACCACAAGCTGATCCGCACGATTCGTGGCGTCGGCTACCAGCTGCGCGCCAACGACTGATCGATTCGGATTCCGGCCGCGGCACCAGCAAGAAGACCGAGACGAGTGCGTTTGAAAAAGGAGGCAGCGTGAGCGCCGGAGTCATCCTGAAGCGAATCGAGCCCGAACCGCCGCGCATGGCACCAAGGCGCGCGGAAGTGGAAACCACGCCGACCGATCCGCAGCGCGAGCAGGTGCTGCTCGAACATCTGGCGCAAGTGCACTACATCGCGCGCCGCATTCACGATCGCCTGCCGCCGCAGGTGCTGCTCGAAGATCTCGTCCACGCCGGCATCCTGGGCCTGATGGATGCGGTGCGCAAATACGATCCGAGCAAGAACGTCCTGCTGAAGCACTACGCCGAATTCCGCATTCGCGGCGCGATTCTCGATAGCCTGCGGCAAATCGACTGGAGCCCGCGCACGCTGCGCCGACAGGCGAAACGCGTCGAGCAGGCGAAGTTCGCGTGCCGCGCGCGGTTGGGACGCGATCCCAGCGAGCCTGAAATCGCTGAGGAAGTCGGCATCAGCCTCAAGCGGCTGCAGCGCATCCTCGGCGAGGTGCGCGGCCTCGATGTGAGCAGTCTGCACTCCGAAAACGCGGAGCCCAATGGCGAAGACGCGATCGATCCGCCGGCCGCGGCGGACGAAGACCCTTTTCACCTGGCGCTGCGCTCGGAAATGACGGGCCTGCTCGACAAGGCACTCGGCGAGCTTGCCGCGCGCGAGCGTGACGTCCTCGCGCTCTACCATTTCGAGGAACTCACCATGAAAGAGGTCGGCGCGATTCTCGGCATCGGCGAATCGCGCGTCTCGCAGATTCACTCCGCGGCGTTGCTTCGTTTGCGGACGCGCCTGCGACAGCTGACCGCAAAAGCGCCGCCCGCGGTGCCGGGCCCCGTGCGAGTCGGCCTCACCCCCTTGCGAAACACCGCGTGATCCGGCGCTGTCCGTCCGGGCGGCGCGGGCGCGGAGCCGAAGCTTGCCGTTGATCGTTCGACAACACAGCCGCTAGACGCTCGAATGCGGCGCGAGCCTGCGGTGTAATATCCCTACGCGCCGCGCGCCGCGATCCAGCTTGGCGTGCGAGCGAAAGAGGTTTGCGCCGCGATGCGTTCAACCTTGCGTTGCGATTCCACGACGAATGAAACAGGAGGAAATGCCATGAAGCGTTCGTTTCTTGCTCTCGTTGCGGTTCTTGCGTTGGCGTTTGCGCTGGTTTTGCCGGCGGCAGCTCCCGCAGCGCCCGCGACGCCCAAACCACACCCGGCTGCGGCCCCGTCGCCCGCGCCGGCTCCCGAACCTCACCCTGAAATTCGCGACGCCATTGCCTCGCTGCAGAACGCTCGCGACCACCTCAACCACGCCGCGCACGATTTCGGCGGCCATCGCGTCGATGCGATTCGCTCGATCGACGAAGCGATCGCACAGCTCCGCATCTGCCTGAAGTACGACCGGTAGGAACCGAAGCTGACAACAGGATCGGCGCTCGTTCGCCCTGCTGCGATCGAGCGCCGCTTCCGGTTCGCGTAGCGGCGAATCTCGCCGGCCCTTCTTTTATTCGTTCTGTGCGGAGGTGGAATTCGGCGCGAGGGGATTCGCCTGCGCCTTGATCTCGCGGATGATTTTCGCGGCGAGCGCCTTGCTGGTAGCGCAGTCGGGATCGGTCATACGGCATTGCGCGACCGTCCTCTTGCAGCCGCACGTGCATAGTTCCGTGTTCAGGCGCTTGAGCGCGAGCTTCTTCAAGCCCGGGGTCAGCCCCGAAAAGTCCACGCCGGGAAGCGACGTCGCGTGCGCCACATTCCTCAGGAAAATCTGCCCCGTATCGGCGAATGTCTCCACGGGCTCGTCGACGTGCATTCCCAGCAGCGCGCGAATTTCGCGGTCGTAGACTTCCTCGGGATAAACGCCCATGTGCTTCTGCACCACGCGCCCGTTCGTGTCCAGCACGAACGTCGTCGGCAGCGCGTCGACGCCGCCGTACTCCTCTGAAAGTTTGTCGCTGCCCATCACGATCGGATAGTTCATGTTCTGGCCGCGCGCGAAGGCGCGTACTTCCGATGCCGGATCGTCGTCCATCGAGACGCCGATGATCTGCAAGTTGCCGCTGAACTTCTTCGCGAGCCCGATCATCTCGGGAATTTCCTCGCGGCACGGCGGGCACCACGTCGCCCAGAAATTGATCAGCACCACTTTCCCGTGGTACGCGGCGGTCGAAATCACGTTGCCGTCGAGGTCGTTCAATAGGAAGGGCGGCGCGGGCGAGGGATCGCGGACGAAACGAATCACGTTGGCGGAATCGTCGCCCGAATCCGCAGGTGTGTCGTCGGACGCATTGCCGGCCGCCGAATCCGGCGTCTGCGCCTTCACGTTCTGAGGCGCCGCATGCGTCACGGCCATCGGGCCGGCTGCGCTTTCGGCGCGGCGCTCGCGCGCGGCGCCGAAGCCCACCAGCACCACGGCCAGCACCACCAGCGACGCAATCACGGCCATAAGCGACTTTTGCACGGTCAGACCTACATTATGCGGCAGAGCGAGCCGGGGCACAATCGCGCGGTGAGTTGTGGTGGTGCGCTAACACCAGAAGCGCGTCAACGCAGCGTACCGTTCCGGGATTTCTCCGGCCACGCTTCCCGAATTGACGTGGCCAAGAACCGCCGTAGGGGTGTCCTGACGCAGGCGAACAGAGACAAGTCGTTAAGAATGGAGTGTTCGGTAGCGCACGTATATCCGCTCGAATTGGGCCTGGGACGTGCATTAGCTACCGCGTGGGTCGCGTTCCAACGATCCGCCCGTCGCGTGAATGGGGAGGAAGGGGCCCAATTCACAGGATGGAACGGGTCGTTCCCACCTGCCTCTGAGAGGGAAGCTAGGATGGATGACCCCAGGTCCGGTCACGCCTAGGCCGGACCACCGGAACGCGGCCTTTGGGGGCGCTCGATCCCAAGCGAGCGCCCCCTCCTTTTTTCCGAAACATCCCCCACCTCGCGTCGCCGTGCGATAATTGCGCCATCGCATGCGCAGCATCAAACTCACCATCGCGTACGACGGCGCCGATTTCCACGGCTGGCAGACGCAGCCGGGTGTTCCGACGATTCAGGGCGCGCTCAACGACGCCGCGCGCAAAATCACGCAGGAAAAAATCGTGGTCCACGGCGCGAGCCGCACCGACGCCGGCGTTCATGCGCTGGGACAGGTAGCGCATTTCCGCACGCAGTCGCCGCTTTCGGCCACCGAAATCCAGCGCGCGCTCAACGCGCTGCTGCCTCCGGCGATCCGCGTCGTCGACGCCGAGGAGACCGGCCCCGATTTTCACGCGCGCTGGCAGGCGCAGGGCAAGACGTACCGCTATCGCATTTTTCGCGGGCGCGTCCTGCCGCCCTTCGAATACCGCCGCGCGCTGCACTACCCGTGGCCGCTCGACGAGAACGCAATGGCCGCCGCCGCGCGCCAATTCGAAGGCGAGCACGATTTCAGCTCGTTCGCGGCCTCGGCCGGCTCCGAAGAAGACGATCGCGACCGCAACATGACGCGCGTCATCTATTCCTCCGAAATCGTCCGCGAGCCCGAGCGCGACGAAATCGCCTACGTCGTCCGCGGCCAATCCTTCCTGCGTTACATGGTCCGCAAAATCGTAGGCACGCTGATCGAAGTAGGGAAGGGAAGGCTCACGCCCGACGACATCCCCCGCATCTTCGAGCTGCGCGACCGCTCGCAGTCCGGCCCCACAATGCCGCCCGAGGGACTATACCTGGTATCGCTAGAGCACCCGGATCCAACGGATTCGCTAGCATCAGTAGCCTCGCGCCGCACGAAAGCATAAAAGGTTTAAACGTAGCGCCGGGTCCTTTAGCCCGGCAGTGTTCGGCGGTTTGCTCTGCGTCCTCTGCGTCTCTGCGGTGAATCCATCTTTTTCTCGGTGTCCGATTTGCTCGGTGCACTCCGTGTTGAATGAGGCGTCCAATGCATCGTACGGGCAGCCAATTCATGTAAAATCGCGCCGATGGGAACCACCCGCACGATACCCGCCGACACGAGCTCCCGCGCAGGGACGCACGTCGATTCGATCGATCCGGCAACCAACGCAATAATCGCGCGATTCGAATCCACCGATCCCGCGGACATTCCCGCGATCTTCGCGCGCGCGCGAACCGCGCAATCCGAGTGGGCGGCGCAGCCAGTCCCCGCCCGCAGCGCAGCCCTGCGCCGCCTGCGCGACGCGATCTTCGACAGCCGCGAAGAAATCACGGGCATCATTTCACGCGAAACAGGCAAGCCGCGCGTCGAGGCAATCTTCGCCGAACTCATCCTCGCGCTCGATACCGCCGATTTCATCGCCCGCCGCGCCCCGAAATGGCTGCGCCCCGAGCGCGTCCCTCACCACAACATCGCCGTAAAGACAAAATCCGGCTGGCTCGAATACGAGCCCCTCGGCGTAGTCGCAATCATCTCGCCGTGGAATTACCCCTTCGCGATTCCCGTCGCGCAGCTGATTCCCGCGCTGGCAGCGGGCAATGCCGTGGTGCTAAAGCCAAGCGAACTCACACCTGCCGCTGGCGCACTCATCGGCGAAATTGCAGCCCGCGCAAAATTGCCCGAAAATCTTGTGCAGATCGTGCAGGGCGGAGCCGAAGTCGGCAGCGCCATGATCGAAGCCGCACCCGACAAAGTATTCTTCACCGGCAGCGTCGAAACAGGCCGCAAGATCGCGCAAGCCTGCGCGGCAAAGCTGATCCCGTCCGTGCTCGAATTGGGCGGCAAAGATCCCATGATCGTTCTCGCCGACGCCGACCTGGAAATCGCGTCGAGCGCCGCGGTCTGGGGCAGCTTCATGAATTGCGGCCAAGCGTGCCTTTCGGTCGAGCGCGTGTATGTCGAGGAATCGGTCGCCGCGCGCTTCATCGGAATGTGCGTCGTGAAGACAAGAAAGCTGCGCCTCGGCCCGCCGTCCGACCCTGACGCCGAAATCGGCCCCATGATTCGCTTGCGACAACTCGAGCGCGTCGAGCGCCAATTGCAAGACGCGGTCGCGCGCGGCGCGAAGATTCTCACGGGCGGCGAGCGCCGCCCCGAGCTAGGCGCGAATTTCTTCGAGCCCGCAGTCGTCACGGACGTCGATCACTCGATGGAGCTGATGCGCGAGGAAACATTCGGTCCCGTGCTCGCGATTCGCGCGGTGGCGTCGGCGGCCGAAGCCGTAGCGATGGCCAACGATTCGCCGTTCTCCCTCAGCGCAAGCGTCTGGACGCGCGACGCCGACGCCGCACGAAAGATCGCGTCACAGCTGCGCGCAGGCTCCGTGATGATCAACGACGTCGCCAGCTACTACGGCATCTCCGAGGCCCCGCACGGCGGACGCGGCGCCAGCGGCTGGGGACGCGCGCACTCGCGTTTTGGCTTTCTCGAAATGGTTCACGTAAAATATGTCGATAGCGACCGCTTGCCGCGCATCGCAAAGAGCTGGTGGTACGGCTACAGTGCGGAATTGGCCGCGGCCGCCGGCCGATTCGTCGAGGCAATGTTCGCGCCGAGTTGGAAGCGGCGCATGGCGGCGCTGCGAGGCAGCCGCGCCGTGATCCTCCGCCGCGACCGCATCTGATCTCTCGCGCGGACCACTAGAAGCCATCAAGCCATCTCATAAATGCTCTTTAGGGGGTCGGAGCTTCAGCTCCGACATTAGGAGCCAAAGAACATTGGGCTTTAGCCCCTGAAGGCACTCTTTGATTTCGCCGCGAACATTTATGAGACTGCTAGACTGCTTCTAGCCGAATCACGAGCCAAGTCACTCGAATGACCGACGACCTCATCTACGATTGGAACGGACACGCCGAGCCCGAAATCCCTCGCGGCTGGCGCGTGATGCTCAATGACGAAACGCTGCGCGACGGCCTCCAAAATCCGTCCGTGCGCGATCCCTCGATCGGCGAAAAAATCGAAATCCTGCATCTGATGGAATCGCTCGGCATCGACCTAGTGAATATCGGCTTGCCCGGCGCGGGTCCACGCGCGTTTGCCGATACGGAAGCGCTGGCGCGCGAAATCGCCAACTCGCGCATGAAGATTCGCGCGAATATGGGCGGCCGCACGCACCCGCACGACATTCAAGCGATGATCGACATCTGCGAGCGGGTCGGCCAGCCGATCGAGGCCGCGATGTTCCTCGGCTCGAGCCCGATCCGGCGCCTCGTCGAAGACTGGACGGTCGATCACCTGAAGCGCACCACGGAAGAGTCGGTGCGCCTCGCGACGAAGGCAGGCCTGCCGGTCATGTACGTCACCGAAGACACGATTCGCACCGATCCATCCACGGTGATCGCTCTCTATTCGACCGCCATTCGCGCCGGCGCGCGCGCCATTGTCCTGTGCGACACGGTGGGCCACGCCACGCCGCGCGGCGCCTACAATCTCGTGAGATTCGCGATCGAGGAAATTGTGAAGCCGTCGGGCGAAAAGATTCGCGTCGATTGGCACGGGCACAATGACCGCGGCCTCGCCGTCGCGAATTCGCTCGCCGCCATCGCAGCAGGAGCGGACCAGGTCCACGCCTGCGCGCTCGCCCTCGGCGAACGCGTTGGCAACACGCCGATGGAAGTGATGCTAGTCAATCTGCGCCTGCTCGGCGTGATCAACTTCGAGGGGCGCGATCTTTCGCGCCTGAAGGAATATTCGGAGACCGTCGCGCGCTTTACTGGCACCGTGATCCCGCCGAATTATCCGATCGTCGGCCGCGATGCGTTCCGCACCGCAACCGGCGTGCACGCCGCCGCCATCGCCAAGGCGCACAAAAAGGACGATCCGCATCTCGCCGACGCGATTTACAGCGGCGTCCCCGCGCATCTCTTCGGCCTCGAGCAGGTGATCGAAGTGGGCCCGATGAGCGGCCGCTCAAACGTCGTCTACTGGCTCGCCAAGCGCGGCGTCCCCGCAAGCGACGAAGCCATCGACCGCATCCTCGCCGCGGCCAAGCAATCCAGCCGCATCCTCACCGAAGGCGAAATCCTCGCCCTGGCAATTTCCTCAGCCCGCCACTAAGGGCGACTGCTGCGTGTCTGCGCGCAGCGCAACGTAGCGCCGGCGTCTCGCCGGCTCTTCTCTTTGCCTTTGATGTTGCGGGTGCCCCATCCTCGGTTTGTGAGGGTGGGGCCTTTTGCTGTCGTCCACCGTGCGTGTTCGCGATGGAGTGCGGAGGAATTCTTCGACTGGCGAGGCGTCGGGCTACTTGTTCGTCGGATTTGGAGGGCTCGACTGCTCTTGCTGCGCAGGCTTCGGCCGCGGCAACAACTTCATCGCTTTCAGCTTTTTCATGTACTCGGGGTACATCGTCTCAGCGCCGCCGCGAGTCGCTTCCGGGGGAATTCCGTAGCGCGCCGCGAACTCGTCGATAAACGGATTCTGGCCCATCAAGTAGCTCGGGACTTCGCCTTCCGGCCGATCTACTTCGTCCACAGACTCGCACGGCCACGGATTCATTTCCTGCGTGGGCGCAAAGGTGAAGTCGATCGTGCGAATCAAAGGTTCCGTAAGGTAGACGGGATCGTACGTGATCACCGCGACTGTCAGAACGTCGCCGTGCCGCATGATGTGGACGCTGGCCGTGGCTTGATCGCTGCGGGGCAGGCCGTTGAGTCCGAGCCAATTTTCTTTGAGATGGGTGGTGTAAATGACGAGCTGGTCGCCTTCCCAGTGCCCCGTCGAAAATCCGGCCCACGTGTGCGCCGCATAATCGGGAGGATGCGCCCGACCGTCCATCCACACGGTCTGCTCCGCGTTGTACGCCGAAAGCCGAATGTGATACGCGATCAGCTTTTGCGTAGCCGTGTCGACTTCCTTCCAGATTCTCAGGGCCGAAGGACCGCGCCAGCCGTAGTCGGAACCGTGGGCGCGGCACTGGTTTTCGGGAATCTCGACGACGGCGGCGCTCCAGCTTTCAGCCCGGAAAAGCGCGGCGGCGTTGATCGGCATGCCCAGGTAGTCGCCCATGTCGGCGCCCGCGAGGCGGTCCCGTTGATCCTCGAAGAAGGTGACGCCCCAATCCCCGGTGGGATCGATTTGAGCGTGAGCCGCACGGCACAGCAGCGTCGCTTGCGCCAGCAGCAGAATCGCCAGCCCTGCAATCCTTGTTCCGGTGAGGCCTCTCATCGAGACGAGGTTTTACCACAAAACGGCCTGCGCGGGCCTGATTCTCGCATTTTTTTTCAGACCGCTTGCCAGCGGGCGCTTTCGAAGCTTTAATAGGTCCATGGCCACACCGCAAACGCAGCCCCGCGCCGAAGTCGTTGTCCGCCCGCTCGCCGAAAACGAGCTGGCGCAGGCCGACATGATGGTCCGCGTCGCTTTCGGCACTTTTCTCGGCATGCCCGATCCGTCGGCGTTCATGGGCGATGCCAACTACGCGCACACGCGATGGAACGCCGACCCGTCTGCCGCTCTCGCGGCGCTTCTCGACGGCAAGCTCGTTGGCACGAGCTTCGCCACGGTTTGGGGCAGCTTCGGCTTTTTCGGTCCGCTCACCGTCGCGCCCGAATATTGGGGTCACGGGATCGCGCAGCAGCTGATAGCGCCCACGATGGAAATCTTGCGCGCCTCGGGCATTCGCCATGCGGGCCTTTACACGTTCGCAAACAGCCCCAAGCATATGGCGCTATACCAGAAATTTGGCTTCTGGCCGCGCGACCTCGTCGTCAACATGATCAAGCCGGTAGGCGATGTTCCTCCGCAGATGCCGCCCGATACCTCGCGCTTCAACGACGCCAAGATCGAAGATCGCGCGCAGTTCCTCGCTGCCTGCCGCGAAGTCACCGACGCAAATTTCGAAGGCCTCGACGTGTCGCGCGAAATCCGCGCTGTAGCCGAACAGAAGCTCGGCAATACGATCCTCGTTTGGGACGGTTCCTCGCTCGCCGCCTTTGCCGTCTGCCACACGGGCCCGCGCAGCGAGGCAGGCACCGGCGTGTGCTATGCGAAATTCGCGGCGGTGCGCCCCGGGCCGCGCGCCGTCGAAAATTTGAAGCGCCTGCTCGACGCAGTCGAGGCATTCGCGCGCTGTGCTTGGGCCCACAAGATCACGGCGGGCGTCAACGTCGCGCGCCGCGAGACGTACCTGGCGCTCGTCGCGCACGGATTCCGCGGCGATTCGCAGGGAGTCGCGATGGAGTCCGACGACGAATCGGCGGGCTATAACCGCGCCGGTGTCTTCATCCTCGACGACTGGCGCTGAGTCGTTTTTGCTCAGTCTCGTCGTGGCGCGGGGCGACGCGCGACAGTCTTTGTAGCGGCGGGTCGCGGGGTTTGCGACGCGGTACTTCGGGTGGAAGCGTGGGCCTTAAGGCCCACGAAAACGCCCTTGCCAAAAGAGGGCTTTAGCCCCGGGGAATTGTTCTTTCGCCCTGGCGCATGCCGCCAGAGCGCCGCAAAACCCGTGAAACTCGCCTTCATCTCCTGTATCTTAATTTTGATGGCCACTCTTTCCGCCCGCGCCGCCGACGATTCCGTCGCGAAGCTCGCCGAGGATGCCCGCTGCGCGCGCGGCCTCGATTGGATCGCGAAAAACTCTGCTTGGGTTACCGAACAGCAGATTCGCCTGTCCGAAATTCCCGCTCCGGAATTCGGCGAAGCCGAGCGCGCCAGAGCGCTCGCCGCGATTTTCGAAGCCGCCGGCCTGAAAGTCCGCACCGATGAAACGGGCAACGTGATCGGCGAGAGCCTTGGATCGCAGCCGGGAGTCATCCTGTTCGTCGCGCACCTCGACACGGTATTTCCCGCCGGCACGGACGTCACGGTGAAACGCGATGGCAACCACCTCATCGGCCCCGGCATTTCCGACAATGCCGCTGGCCTCGCGGCTCTCGCCAGCCTCGCGCGCGCTCTTTCCGAATCCCGCGTGAAAACGAAAAAGACCATCGCGCTCGCGGGTGACGTCGGCGAAGAGGGCGAAGGCAATCTGCGCGGCATTCGCGCGCTCGTCGACGGCTACGGCTCGCGGCTCGCGAACGTGATCGCCGTCGACGGCCCCTCGATCGACTACATCACCACGCAGGGCATCGCCTCGCGCCGCTTCGAGGTCACCATCACCGGCCCGGGCGGCCACAGCTGGTCCGATTTCGGCGAGCCCAATCCGATTACCGCGATGGCGCGAGGCATCGTGAAATTCTCGGCGATCCGCATTCCCGCGAACCCGCGCAGCTCTTTCAATTTTGGCGTGATCGAAGGCGGCACATCCGTGAATTCCATTCCCGCGCGCGCCTCGGTGAAAGTCGATCTGCGCTCCGAGGACGAATCCGAGCTCGCCCGCCTCGAAAAAGCCCTTCGCGACGCGATGATGGCCGGAGTAAACGAAGAGCTAAGGTCTTCGCGTTCGCCTGACGCCGGCGACGACTATACGCAGCTGAATCAGTTTCACATGCAGATGGAATTTCTGCCCATCGGCTCGCGCCCCGCCGGCAAGCTGCCCAACGATTCGCCGCTGCTCGCCACAATCCGCAGCGTCGACAGCTACCTAGGCAATCGCGCGCGCCTCGAACGTAGCTCGACCGACGCGAATATCCCGCTCTCGCTCGGCATCCCCGCGGTAGCCGTAGGAGGCGGCGGCAGAGGCGGCGGCTCGCACACGCTGGAAGAGTGGTACGACCCCGCCGCACGCGACCAAGGCCTAAAGCGCCTCTACCTGGTCGCACTAGCCCTAGCCGGCCTCGACCGATAAGTCGTTTTCTTCCCGGTTTTCCCCGCGCCCCGCGCCTCCTTGCCCTGAGAAACGAAGGGTGCGGTGAGCTTCTTGAGTTTCTCGGCCACGAACCGGCTCAGTTACGAGGTGACTCCAGCGAGTTCGCCAATCGGAAGACCATGGCGACGTCCTCCACACATTTCACCCGCCTGGAATCCAAAAGCGTCCCGTTGTAGCGCCACTCGCGCGCTGCACGGATCGCAGCCGGCACCAGCAGCGGAGGCCCGCTCACCACATAGACAGCCTCGACATGGCCAAGTTGATCGACGACGAGGCGCAGCTGTACGGTTCCCTCGACGTGCTCCCGAAATGCTTCGGCGGGGTAGACCGGCTGCTGGATCGAGACCAACTGCCCGACGACCGGTCGGCCACCGTCCGGGAGCTGATCCGGGGCGACTCCCTGAACCGCTTGGAAATGAGAACTGATCGTCACCAATCCCGCGGGCATACCTGTGGGTACAGTCGATGCGGTCTGAGACGATTGCCCAGTTTCAGGTTCATCGGAACTCGCTGGCACGTCCCGGTTGACCGGGACCTGAGCGTCTTGTGGTGGCGGCTCCGGATTCATTTCCGCGACCGGACGATTCGTCGCCTCTGCCGACACTGGCGTGTCTCGATGTTCCAACTGGAACCTGCGCGTTATCTCCTCCGCCGATTCGCCGTCATCGGACGATTCTGAATGAATCGCAGGGTTCGCCTTCGTGGCCGGAACCTGCGCGGCTGCTCGTTGCGAGGCACCGCCACCCACACTTGCCGCTTTTGCGTTTTGATCGGAAGCATCGGCTCCGTTTTCCGCGGGTGCCGCAGTGCTGGCACTCGAGGGCGCCGGGGACGGAGCCGGCGGCAATTCGCTGTTCCCGGCGGGCGGTGTCGCCGGAGGCGCCGATTGCGGCGGAGTATTGTCGACGGCCTTCGTCTGCGGTGGCGGCGCCTGGACAAGCGGAGACAGTTTCTCGACGACAAGAGCCTTGACGTTCGATGGGCCGACAGCCAGCACGCCTCCGATAACGAAAATTGCCAGCACGATCGTCACAACCGCGAGCCAGTTTCTGCGAGCCCATCCTTCGGATCCGCCCGTCCGATATTCGATGCCCGCGAACGGGTCCGGCCGCGGATCGAGGTCGAACATCGGATTGCGAGGCGCACTCCACGGAGCCTTTCGGCTCGAGTCCGCGTCATCGTAAGCCGCAGTCGTTGGAGGCGGCGCACCTGGCTTGTCGCGGAATTCTCGTTCTTCGATCGACGGACCGCTGGATTGGGCCCGACTGGCGGGTCTGGGTGCGTGATTCGTCGCCGATTCCGGGTCGTCAACAGGTGCAACGACGCGAGCCTGCGGGGCTTGCCCCGCAGGAACTTCGGCTTCGCCAGGATTCTCGCTCGGAAACGCCAAATCGAACTCGGAGGCGGGATCACCTGAATCCTCGGATCTCGCGAAACTCCCCGGCGCCTCCCGCCCCTTTCCCGGCTTTGGCGCGACGCCGCTGACAGACTCATCGGGATGGATATCCGCCGAATCCGTCCAATCGCGAATTTGCCGGCGTGCTTCGTCGCTCAGGTTGACGAACTGCACTCCTGCCTTCTTTTTCGAATGCCCGTGCCAAACCAGCTTGCCGCCTGCCTCAATCCACCGCTCGGAATTCGGCAATTGAAAGCGCATCTTCTCGAAGGTCGCGCCCTCGACAATTTCGGCGGCGTGCATGGCAACCCCGCCTTCGCTGACGTTTAGGATCAAGCCGCCGTTTTCCTGCCCGAGGTCGATATAGGCAACCGACTTGATTGGAACGCGCACGTAAACTCGGCGGTCTATGGACTGCGAAAAGGAATCCGACAGGTCGTGGTGTGTTCTCATTTGATTGTTTCTGCTTCAGGAGGGCTTGGGTAGAGAAAAGTCTATTGGGCTTCTGGCAGCGTTGCAAGTCGGTGAAACACTGTAGGAAGATTTGCTCGGACCCGACGCGGTGTCTGGCATCCATCCGTATACCGGCTCGCCGCCTCCGGCCACTTTCTTGCGACAATAACCCGCGCCGCGTAGACTCTGCCCCATGCGCGAAATTTACAGGCAGCTCCCAATCCGATATTGAGCCAACAATGATGAGCCAACGCCTTCGCGCCGATCTGGCCCTCACTCTCTGCACGCTCATCTGGGGCGCCACGTTCGTCCTCGTCAAAGACGCGCTTGCCGACATCTCCGTAGTCGTGTACATCGCCGTACGCTTTGCGATCGCCGCCGTTCTCATGGCGATCATCTTCTGGCGCTCGCTCCGCCGGCTCACCCTGAAAACCATCTGGGCCGGCGCGCAAATCGGCATCGCCATGTTCTGCGGCTACATTTTTCAGACCGCCGGATTGAAACTCACCACGCCCGCGAAAGCGGCGTTCATCACGGGCATGTGCGTAGTGCTCGTGCCGTTGCTGCTCGCCGCCTTCGGACGCCGCCGCCTCACCGTCTGGATCTGGGCAGGCGCAGCAGCCGCGCTCGCAGGACTCTATTTCCTCACCGTTCCGCCCGCGGGCCTCGGCGCGCTCAACCGCGGCGACCCCATCGTCTTCGGCTGCGCGGTCATGTTCGCGCTGCATATCATCTTCATCGGCCGCTACGTGGGCGACCACGGCGTCGGCGCCCTGGCATTCCTCCAGGTCGCGACGACCGCGGTCCTTTCGGCGCTCGCCGTCCCAATCGCCGCCCTGGCCGGATGGGAAAAGCCGCATCTCGTCCTTAACGGCACCGTGGTCGCCGCGATCCTCATCACATCCATCGGCGCAACGGTGATCGGCTTTTCCTTCCAGACGTGGGCGCAGCAGCACACCTCGCCATCGCACACCGCCATCCTCGTATCCCTCGAGCCAGTCTTCGCCGCGATCACATCCTGGCTGCTCGCCAGCGAACATTTCGGCGCGCGCACGCTGTTGGGCGCCGCCCTCATCCTCGCCGGCATCCTCCTCGCCGAGCTAATGGGCCCCTCCCCCGTAGTCGGTGAATCCCCCGATCCCATCGCCGGCACCCTCGAGTAAAAACAGCAAGCGCCCAACTCCATGTCCTCGCGGTTGACTTTCTGACTCTCGGTTTGTGGGGGCCGGACTGCGGTGCCTCGGCGCCGCCCTTTGCCGCTCGGGCTCGCCTGGGCCTGCGCGTCGGCGCCTGGGCGCCGGAAATCTTGGTCCGTGACTGGAAGCCACGACATAGGCGGACGCTTTGCCACGGTCACTGCGCACCCCTCGAACGTCCGTTCGCAAAAACGCTGACCGGGCACAGGCTTCGCCGCACTCGCGGCGACACTTCCTTACAAAACGCGGCGCCGCTCATACGTATAAACAGTAGAGGACGAAATAATCCTCAATCGAGATCGAGGCAGAAAGGAATTCGCCATGGAAAAAACTCTAATGGCTTTCGCAGCGGTAGGAACTCTCGCAGTCGTCATCGTCGGAGCACACGCGGTGCACGCGGCCGGTCCGCTCGAGGGAATGCGCTCGCGTTTCCTCGTCAAGCACATCGAGGATGATCTGAATCTGACCGACGATCAGAAGGCGCAGATCAAGACGATCCTCACCGACGAACGTCCCACGATCCAGTCCTTGCGGCAGCAGATCGAGCAGGACAACCAGCAGCTTCACTCGAAGACGACGTACGATGACGCCTTCGTCCGTTCGATGGCCCAGCAGGAATCCGCCACCGTCGCGGACGCAATCGTCGAGCGCGAAAAAATCCGCAGCGAGATCTTCGCGGTTCTCACCCCGGACCAGCAGCAGAAGTTGACCCAGATCGGCTCCGAAGTTCGCGCAGCGGTCGACGACCGCATCGCGCACCTCGGCGACGGCCTGTAGTCGCCCAGCGAAGAGAGGGGCGGCCTCCCCCCGCCGCTCCTCTCTCGCTTCAGCACGCCGACGTCGCAATCGAGGACGTGGTAGGTCGCGGTCTTCAGTTCACCCTGCTTACCGTGACGCAGGAAGGGAACGAAGCGAGGCTCCGACATTGACCGTGCTCCTCAGGAGGCCGGGGCTTCCAGCCCCGGCGTAAGATACGCCGCTCGCGGGGGCTTCAGCCCCTGAAGGCACTCTTGCTCCTCAACCTCAGTTGCCCTTCTCAACCGGATAGCCCTTGCCCGCCCAATCCGTCCCGAAATTCGTCGGCAGCAGCAGCACGCGCAGCCGCGCGAAGCCTTCGTCATGCAGCGCCGCAAACGCCGGCCGCAGATTCGGGCAGCGCGGCATCGGGCAGCATCCGCAATAGATCACCACGTTCGAAGATTTCGGCAAGCCCTGCGCCCAAGTTTTCAGATCGGCCAGCCCTTCATCTTTCGACGCGGGCCCGTGAAACGACGCCCCCGGCACGTGCCCGCCATCGTAGAGAAACTTGAATCCGACGCATGCCACCAACGGACGCTTCGCAGGATCGGGATCGTGCAACTCCTTCACAAGATCGCCCGGTGTAACCGTCTCCGAAACCATCCACGGATCAGACTGCCCCTGCGGCTTCGACGCCGCCTCCTCCTGCGCGCGAGCCGCAGGGGCCGCCTGAACCGTTGCACGCTGCATCAATCCGCCGCGCAGAGCGAGCAGACCCATGAAGATAACGACAGCCGCAAATCCGCACGACTGCAAAACTTTCCGTCGCGAAAGTCTTCCCGTATCAATGCGCATGAATTCCGTCTCCCTTTCTTTCGACCGGATCAGATAGTGTTCTCCCGTAGCGGAATCTTATGCCCCGTCTGCGCCTCGTGCATGAATTTCGCCATGATCGCTTGCCGGACTCTCTCGGCGCGCTTGCGCTCGATATTGGCCTTGGGGAAAAGCTCCTCCGCACGCGCCGCGTCGTCTTCGGTCCCGCCAAGCAGCCCGAGCCACGCGGCGCGGAATTCCTCGTCGGCGGAAAACCATGCATCCCTCCACGCTTCGCGCAACTCTACCTTGATTTTACGGCACTCGTCGCAAGCGGCAGCGTTCACGGTTAAGCTTCGTGAGAGTATACGCCACGCGCCTTGCGCATCGCGAAACAAGACGTTGTCGCGAATCATCACAGCGCCATGTCGCAGCTGCCGGGGAACGTGGCACAGACAATCCTGTCTGTGCGAGGCAGCTTTCCATTTCGGATCGAATCGAATCAGGACACTACCGACTGCCGTAGCCTCGCTTGCGTTTTTCTTCCGTCGTGCTAAGTTGGTTGTAGGTTTGGATCGAGCTCGGATCGCGCGATTTCCCGGCTCGCAGGATTGCACGCGGCGGCCCCGCGCGCTAACGGAACTTATATTGAGTGCAATAATTATAAATTGGACTTTTCAGGCCCCGCGGCGCAAAACTCGAAGTGTGAATCGACTGCCCGGCGTGAATCGAAGGAGGCCCCGCTAGCATGGCCCCGCGTACGCTGTACGAAAAAATCTGGGACGCGCACGTCGTCCACGAAGAGCCCGGCAAGCCTTCTCTCATCTATATCGACCGCCATCTGATCCATGAAGGCACTTCCCCGCAGGCATTCTCCGGCCTCAAAGCGGCGGGCCGCAAAGTGCGCCAGCCCGAGCTCACCTTCGCGGTGATGGACCATTCGGTTTCGACCAAGAATCGCGCCCTGCCCCTGGTCGATGCCGACGCGATCGCGCAATTCGAAGCCCTCGCGCGCAATTGCCAGGAAAACGGCATCAACCTTTTCGACATGCAGAGCCGCAATCAGGGCATCGTCCACGTGATCGGTCCTGAACTCGGCATCACGCAGCCCGGCTGCACGATCGTTTGCGGAGACAGCCATACCTCGACGCACGGCGCGATGGGCGCGCTCGCCTTCGGCATCGGGACGAGCGAAGTGGAGCACGTGCTCGCCACGCAGTGCCTCTCGCAGTACAAATCGAAGACCATGAAGATCGACGTGCAGGGCAAGCGCCCGCATGGCGTCACCGCGAAAGACATCATCCTCGCCATCATCGGCAAAATCGGAATTGCGGGCGGCACCGGCTACGTCGCCGAGTACACCGGCGCGGCCGTGCGCGGCCTTTCCATGGAAGGCCGCATGACGATGTGCAACATGACCATCGAAGGCGGCGCGCGCGCCGGCATGGTTGCGCCGGATGACGCGACGTTCGCCTACATGGAGGGCAAGCCGTTCGCGCCTCGGGGCAAAGAGTTTCAGGAAGCGGTCGCCTACTGGAAATCGCTCGCCACTGATCCCGACGCGAAATACGACGCCACCGTCACGCTGAAAGCCGAAGAGCTTGCGCCGATGGTTACTTGGGGCACGAATCCCGGCATGGTCACGCAGGTCACGAGCCGCGTTCCCGATCCGTCCTCGTTCTCCGACCCCGTCGATCGCAAAGCCGCCGAAAGCGCCCTCGTCTACATGGACTTAAAACCCGGCACGCTGATCGAGAATATCCCGGTCGATCGTGTGTTCATCGGCTCCTGCACGAATTCCCGCATCGAAGATCTACGCGCGGCCGCGAAGGTGATTGCCGGAAGGCACGTGGCGAAATCGCTCAAGCAGGCGCTCGCCGTTCCCGGCTCGCGTGTCGTCAAGCTGCAGGCCGAGAAAGAAGGCCTCGACAAGATTTTCCGCGATGCCGGATTCGAGTGGCGCGATGCGGGCTGCAGCATGTGCATCGCGATGAATGACGACGTCCTGCCGAGCGGCGAGCGCTCCGCCAGCACCTCGAATCGCAATTTCGAAGGACGCCAGGGCAAAGGCAGCCGCACGCACCTGGTAAGCCCGATGATGGCCGCAGCCGCCGCCATCGAGGGCCATTTCGTCGACATCCGCAAATGGAAAGGCCTGGACGGAGCCGAGTAGGCAAACGTGAAGATTCTTACTCGCATGTCCCTGGCGATGATCGCGATTCCTCTCGTGGCCATGCTGTGGTCGGCGCGCTGGATGATTCTGTTCGTTCAGCCGGAGCGCGCCGAAATCGCAGCTGGACATTTACACTTTATGTTCAGCTACGAGAACTACGTCCATGAGGCGGGATTCGCGCGGCTGGTGCTCTCCATCGTTGGCCTGCTCATTCTCTTCATTCCGTACCGCAAGGGAGAGCGATGGGCGATCGTAGCTCTTGGCATAATTATTTTCGCCTACGAGATTCCGGTTTTCGTTTTCGGCGCTATTCCGAATCTCGGCACTTGGCCGGTATTTCAAAACTGGCATACGGAGCGCACTCAGAGTCTCGCCGTGGTCCTGCTGTTTGACTACTCGTTGGCACTTCTTTCAGTGGCAGGGCTGGTCTGTGCGTTGCCTCGATTCTTGAAGCGGGCGCAATAAATGCCGTTGAATCACCCGAGTTTGTACGAGCGAATTCGCAGCCTAAGGATGGACGCGAGATGAAAGCCTTCACAAAACTTACCGGACTCGTTGCGCCGATCGACCGCGTGAATGTCGATACGGACCAGATGGTGCCGAAGCAATTTCTGAAGCTGCTCACGCGCGAAGGCTACGGCCGAGTTCTTTTCTACGACTGGCGCTACCTGCCCGGCGAAAAGCCGAATCCCGATTTCGTGCTGAACCAGCCGCGCTACAAGGGCGCGAGCGTTTTTATCGCGCGCGCGAATTTCGGCTGCGGCTCGAGCCGCGAACATGCGCCGTGGGCGATTCTCGACTACGGCGTGCGCGCGATTCTCGCTCCCAGCTACGCCGACATTTTCTATAACAACTGTTTCAAGAACGGGATTTTGCCGGTCACGCTCAGCGACGAGCAGATGGACGAAATCTTCAAGCGCACCGAGCAGAACGAAGGCTATCGCGTGACGGTCGATCTCGAGCAGCAGGTCGTCACCGACGACAAAGGCCTGCGCTATGCCTTCACCGTCGACCCATTCCGCCGCGAATGCCTGTTGAAGGGTTTGGACGATATCGGCCTAACGCTGGTCCACGAGCCCGATATTTCCGCTTACGAGAAAAAATCGCTGCGCATCCCCGTGATGCACGAAGCCCTCGACGTGAAGTACCACCACAATTAGCCAATGCGGGTCCTTTGGTGGAAGCGCGGGCCTTCAGGCCCGCGAAAAGCGCCGCAAAAGCGAGGGGCTTCAGCCCCGGGGTTCACTCGCAGCATGTAGTGTTCTCTAGCGGGGCCGCGTCCACGGATTCAGGACCGGGACTCCCAAGGGCGCGAAGTCGTCCGTGTTGCGCGTCACCAGCGTGAATCCTTGCGCCAAAGCGATAGCGCCGAGGAAGCCGTCCATCGCGCCGACCGTTCTTCCCTGTTTGGCGCAACGCGCCATAAACTTTCCCCACGCGTCCGCAATTCCGAGGCCGATTCCGATAGTGCGGCCCTCAAATCTTGCCGGCAGATCGTTCTCGATCCACGCAGCGAGGGCCGTGCGACGGCGCCCCGGCGCCATTTTTTCCAGGCCCAATCGAATTTCGGCAAACGTGATGACGCTCAGCCACACGCTGTCTTCGTCGACCTCGGCAAACCACTGAAGCACGTTCGGCTCGGGCTGCGGCTTCACCCATTCCGACACCACATTTGTGTCCAACAGGAAATTCAAACCTCGATCTCCCGCGCCTTGCTTTTGTCGCGCGCGATCCTGATTCCGGACCCTCGCAAGGGAGAATTCCCGAAGAACTCAGCGAGGTTGCCCTTGCGCCTGGTCCTGCGCTCCCATTCATCGGCGGCAACCACGACCACCTGGGTCCTCCCGCTGCGCGTGATGGTCTGCGGCCCCTCCGACAACGCCCGCTCGATCAGCGCGCTGAACTGAGCCTTCGCTTTCGCCACTCCCCACGTATGCTTTTGCCGGGCCATTGCGCTTTTTCTCCATGACTTCAATGGTCATTATAGTCATTCTATGTACTTTCCCGCAAGGTCGCGCAAATCTACTCCGGCGGGAGTAGCGATGATGCTCTCGTTCGGGCTTGCGGACCTCATCTCAATTTGCTCATGGGCGGTGTGATTACAGCCCCATTGGGCATACGAGTTAAGAGCGGGTGGCCGGACATCGGGCGACCGCGACCGGATCGCACCCGAGCCCATTTGAGCCCCGAACGAATTTACGGGGTGCCGCGTCCTTCAGGGTTTGTGTGAAGGACGCGCGAGGTAATCGCCCGTCGCGCGCCGCTCCTGCTTTCGACTCACAACTTTCAACTCTCGACTGCTTCAATCCTCCACTTCCTCCATCCGGATCTCCCTCACGAATCTCACGATGTCGCCCGCCCGCAGTTGCCGGCAGATCTTGCTCAGAGCTCTTTGCTGGCGCCCGCTGATCGCCCTCATCAACGCCTTCACCACTTTCGAGTGACTCGGCAGCACCTCTCCGATAAACCTCTTGCCCGGCTTCGTCAGGCCCACCACCGCAATCTTCTGCCCCTTTCGTTGCCCGCCGCGCCGGGCGATCGGCAAGCGGCTTTCCGGAATCTCCGCGGGCGGAAGGCTCACCATCGCCCGCCCCACCCACCGGCGCGCTTCCAGCCGCGCGATCAGCGTGTCCAGGTTCTGCCGGCTGCACTCGCGCCGCCGCGCCACCTCCGTAATCGGCAGCGCTCCCTCCTGGTAAAGGACTGTCAGCAGCCGAAAGCCTTCCATGGTCAGGTCGAAGGACCCGAGCGGCGCCCGCATCTGTGCCTTGAACCACGCTGCCGCGTCGAGCAAATCGAGGTACGCCTGAAAAGCCCTCTGGGTCTTCTCTTTTTGCGTGGGTCGAGGCTTCATTTGGCAAAAACCTCCAAATTCGGCCACTTAAGCCGTTATAAGCCCTTTTAACGCGCTTATGGCATCAATGTCCATGATGTCGTGCGCGCCCGAAATCCGCGCGCTCATAAACGGAAAAGACGCCCGTGTGAAAACAAGGCGAGCGCCTTGCCTTTTATTGGGAATCAGGACGACCAGCGCCGTTCTCATACTGAAAGTTTACCGCGAGAAGATCGGGTAGAAAGGCCCGCGCGTTCACCAAAAAACAGGCGGCGGGGGCGGGTTTGAAACCCGCCCCTATGGAGTTTTCGTTGGCATATGCCGCGCGGAAAGGCGTAAGAGCACAGACAGGATTGTCTGTGCCACCGAGCCGTCCCGTGATACTACGGCAGCGTGAAGGCGAAAAGCGCGCTGCCGGCGGAATCGACTACGTACTGCTTGCCATCCACCGAGTACGTCATCGGATTGGACCGCAGCGCCGCGCCCACTTGAACGTGCCAGAGAGGCGCGCCGGTTTTGGCATCGAGCGCGAAGAAATTCCCGCCTGCATCGCCCGAGAATACGACGTTGCCCGCCGTGACCAGCGTGCCGGTCCAGGAGTCGCCGACCATCTTGAATTGCCAGATTCGCTTCCCGGTCGTGGCCTCCAGCGCGCGAATCGCTGTGTAGGTCTGGTCGCCGCCCAGCCACTTCGCGCCGCCACCGCCACCGCCGACGACTCCCACGGAATTTCCGGGAGCCATCTTCGGTTCGCCCTTGATGTAATAGGCTCCGCTCTCTCTCGCGTTGACATAGAAAAGTCCGGTGAGCGGGCTATAGCATGGGCTGGTCCAATTGATCGCGCCGGTCAGCGTGGGATAAACGAGCGTTCCCTCCACGCTAGGATTGATTTCTGCCGGCGGATACTTGATGGGACGGCCCTTCGCATCCAGCCCCTTGGCCCATGTTTCCTTGGCGAACGGCACGCCCGTGAGGAACTCGCCCGTGGTGCGGTCGAGCACGTAGTAGAAGGCGTTGCGGTTTGCGAGCGCGACGAGCTTGCGAGCCTTGCCGTCGATCGTTGCGTTGAAGAGAACCGGCGGCTCGGACGAATCCCAGTCGTGCGTTTCGTGCGGCGTGAACTGGAAATACCACTTCATGTTTCCCGTATCCGCGTCGAGCGCGACCAGCGAGCACGTGAACAGGTTGTCGCCCATCCGGCCGTCGCCGTTCCAGTCCGGCGCCGGATTGCCAGTGCCCCAGTAGAGCGTGTTCGTTTCCGGATCGTACGAGCCGGTGTTCCATGTCGTGCCGCCGCCGTTTGACCAACTCCCGTTGGCCCAGGTGTCCGCGCCCGGATCCGAAGGGCTTTGCGGAACCGTGAAGTGCCGCCACAGCAGCTTTCCGTCCTTCGCATCATACGCGCTCAGAAAACCGTGCGCGCCCGCTTCGCCGCCGCCCACGCCGACGATGATCTTGCCGTTGATCGCGAGCGGCGCCTGGGTGATGGCGTAGCCGTCGTCTTTGTTGTCGGCGATCCGGCTGATCCAACGAACCACGCCGCTTTTCGCGTCGAGCGCGATCAGGCGCGCGTCGATCGTCGCGACGTAGACTTTGTCGTTGAGCACGGCCACGCCGCGATTCGTGGGGAAGAGGCCGATGGCGACGAGATCCCGCGGGATCACCGGATTGTAGTGCCACAAAGTTTTGCCGGTGCGCGCGTCGAGAGCGGTCACGTTGCTGGGCGGCTCCGTGACGTACATGACGCCGTCCACCACGAGCGGCGTGGATTCGAGAGCGCCTCCGCGCATCTGGTAGACCCACTTCATGCGCAGGGTGTTCGCGTTCTGCGGCGTCACCTGCTTGAGCCCGGAAAACCGCTGCGAGGCGTAATTTCCGCCGTACGTAAGCCAGTTCTGGGGCTCCTGATCGGAGTGCAGGATGCGCTCGTACGGCACCTGCGCGACGGCCGCGGCGGGCATCAGCAGGGCAAGCGCGATCGCAAAGCGTCGAGCGATTCTCATTGGGCCCCCTTCAGGCTTGCCAGGTATGCGACGAGATCGTTCAGATCGGTCGCGGAAAGATTGGTGAAGCTCGGCATGAAGCTTTTTCCCGGCTCGGTTTCGATTTTCTTCAGGTCGGATTTGTTGAAGGAATAGTAGTGGCCGCCCACGTCTTCGAGATCGATGTTGAATGTGTCCTCATTGATGCGGATGCCGCTGACTTCGCGACCGCTCTTCGTCCACACGTGCGTCACGAGGTAGCCGGTAAATGATCCGCGCTCCGGCAGCGACGCATCCGCTGGAGGATGCGCGCCCGGATCGAGCAGGAAATCGTGGAGGTATTTTGGCGCCCGCGCCTCGCCGATGTTCGTGAGTTGCGGGCCGAATCCGCCGCCCTGCCCGTCGATCGAGTGGCAGGTGGCGCAGCCGCTTGCTTCGTAGACTGCCTTGCCCTTGACTGGATCGCCTTTGACCTCTTCATCGGAGGCGGTCGGCGAGAGCGTGTGAAGATACGCGACCACTTCCCAGGCGCGCTTATCGTTGAGATTCGAGACCGGCGCCATCCCGGTGCCAGGAATTCCGTTGCGAATGACGGAGAAGACGCCTTCGTCGCCGCGTCTCTGGGTTACGCCGTGCAGATCGGGTCCCGCGGCGCCGCTTGCGTCAACGCCGTGGCATTCGCCGCATTCGCCCTGGAAGAGCAGCTTGCCTTCCGCGAGCTCTTCGGCGGACGGACTCTTGGCCGAATCCGGCTCCACGACTTTTTGCGGAGGCCCCTGCGGAGGCCCTTGCGGCGCGGCCGTCAGCGAATTCCATCCGAGCCCCGCGAGCGCTACGACGAGCGCGGCCAAACTGATGCGACGAATTACCAGCATGTCGTCCCCCCGAAAATTGTCGCCCCAATCGAAATCTTACCTGAAACCTGAAGCCGGGCTGAAGATTGATACGTGTGCGCGCCGCCGAAGGTTTCGCCAGCGCGGATTTACGCTGGCGCGCGGCAAAAACCGCCGCCGAGTGTATAGCAGCTCATCGCATTTGTCATCCCGTGGATCGACACTAGTCGAACATGGAACGTGGTTCTTTGTTTCGGATCGATGGGGTGTGCTGTTGCGTTCGAGCAAATGGTGCCGGCGGAGAGAATCGAACTCTCGGCCTAGGGATTATGAGACCCTCGCTCTACCACTGAGCCACGCCGGCACGTGAACGCAACGACAGACGATACTTGATGCTACGGTTCGTCCTGCGGAGTGTCAAGGCGCCGATCCGGTGAAGCTGCCCAAGAAATGAGGCTTTGCCTGTGTGAATCAAGCGGCCAATAACTGGAGAACCGAGAATCCGGCGGCGCCGGCGGCCTGTGCAAGCCGCTGATCGGCGCAAACGAAGGTTCGTTTGGCGGGACGCATCTGGCACCACGCGAGGGCTGCGGCAAGCTGAAGGCTGTCCGAGGCGCGCAAGCGGTACTTGTCGAGAGAAGCGGCCGCGAGTTCGCGAATCGAATCGTCAGGAAGAACTTCGCGCCAGCCGCGAGCGAGCAGCCGCAATCCGGACAATGCGCCCTGCTTTTGCTGGTCAGAGAGTTCCCTCGAGCGATGCAGGCGACAGATCGCGCTATGAACTTCGACGAGACTGGCCCACCAGACTACGGGAGAGAATTTGCCGATGTAGATGTGAGCCTGGCGGCTTGACATTTCGCGGACGCACAAAGGGACGAGGGCGCTCGCGTCCCAAAAAGCGAGCGGTTTGCTCACCTGCCTTCCTCCCGATCGGCGAGCAGCGCACGGATCGCCCGATTGCCCCTTACCCTGCCCGTGGGAATTTTCTTGAGCGCCTTGAGGTCGAGGGGCTCCTTCGGGAGCCGCAGTTTACCGGCAGCAACCAGCCTGAGTTCGTCAGCGTCGGCGTCTTCCGCAGGGAAGGGAACGAGCTTCGCGACGGGAAGATTCCGGTCGCGGATCACGACTTCTTCGCCGGCTTTGGCAAAGGTGAGGTATTTGCTCAGCTGGTCTTTCAGCTTGGCCACGTTTACGGTGCGCACAGGGTCTCCGATATGGCTATTATAGCCATAAAAGAGGTCGACGGCCAGATGGTTGAGGCTGGAAGGCGCTCGGTTCGGGTGGATCGTGCGATGAGCACCTGGCGGATAGGGCGCTAACCGATCTCCTCGGATTTCAAGATTCGAGTCAACTCGTCCAGCCTCGCCACCAGCTCGGGCGTGATCGGGAGGGCGTTCTGCAAAGCCTGCTCGCGCTTCGTCGCCAGGACATCGGCGAATGTGGGGTCTAAGCCGCGGACGGTTTCTCTCAACGCCGCGAGCTCAATCATCGAAGAAACGATCAGCTCGTACTGACCTTTTGCGACGTCGGTCAAAACCAACAGTGTCTGCCTGAGAGCGCTGTCTTTAATCACTTTTTCTCCTTAAGACTGTGAAGGGAATTTGGGAAGCGAATGGTTTTCTTCTCGACTACTGTTGCGGCGGGGCCTGTGCGCGCGCTTCCGCGCCCTCCGCCATGATCTTTTCGATTTCATCGGCCCCGCGGGGCAGGCGCGCCGTCAGTATCTGATGCCCGTCCTTGGTTACGAGGATGTCGTCTTCGATGCGCACGCCGAGATTTTCTTCGGGGATGTAGATTCCGGGCTCGACGGTGACGACCATGCCGGGCTCGAGCGGCCGGGTGCGGTCGCCGGGATCGTGGACGTCGAGGCCGAGGTGATGGCTCACGCCGTGGATGAAGTAGCGGCCGAGCGTGCGTCCTTCTTTGTCGCGACCGTGCGTATTGATGTAATCGGCGGCGACCTGCTGCAGGCTGTTCTTGTCGCCGTAGAGCTGCGCGCCAGGCTTGATGGCGTCGATCGCGGCATTTTGCGCGCCGAGAACGATGTCGTAAATCTCGCGCTGGCGCGGCGTGAATTTGCCGTTTGCGGGGAGCGTGCGGGTGATGTCCGCCGCGTAGCCGCCGTACTCGCCGCCAACGTCGATGACGACTACGTCGCCGTCCTTGATCTCGCTGTCGAGCGCGCTGTAGTGCAGCACAGTCGAGTTGAATCCGGCGCCGACGATGGGCGAGTATGCCTCGCGCTCGCAGCCGCCCCACTCGTGAATTTCTTTCATGCGCGCGGCGATCTGGTATTCGAAAAGGCCGGGGCGCATCTGGCGCATTGCGTCGAGATGGGCGTCGATGGATAGATCGATGGCCTTTTGCATCAGCGCGAGTTCGCCCGGCGATTTTACCTGGCGCATCGCGTCGAGCGTGGGAGTGATATCGAGCAGCGTCGCGTGAGGCAGGGCATTGCGCAGCCAGTCGTTCATCTTGGTGAAGTGCGGATAGCCGTCTTCGTCGGTGGGAGCGATGAGGGTGTAAAAATCAGGGTAGGTTTTCGCGAGCTTTTCGAGATCGGATTTCAGATTGTCGAACGGCTCGACGGCCTGAAAGCCGGTTTTCTGGGCGATGCCCGGATCGTTCGGGCCCATCTTCGGCCCTTCCCATTTTTCCTCGTCGAGATTGCGCGCGGGGAGATAGAGAATTTCCTGCGGGGCGTCGCTGGGCTTGGAATTTGGCGCGGCGGGAAGCAGGACCAAGGCCGCGCCGGGTTCGTCGTGGCCGGTCAGATAATAGAAGTACGGCTCCTGATAGAAGACGGCGACCTCGGAAGCGTCTTCATGGCCCGTGTAGCCGAAAATTACGAGTGGCGCATCGATCGTGGCGCGCACTTTCGCGCGGCGGGCTTGGTATTCGGCATTCGGCTGGCGGAAACGGGCTTGCGCGAGCTGGCAGATGCAGAGCGCGGCGAGGAGCGCCAGCGCGGCGGCTCGTGCAAGGCTCGCATTCTTTTTCTTGGCGGTATTCACGTGGATCCAGAAGATTGTCGCATGCGTCGAGGCGGGAAGGCGTCTGATAATCGCACCCGGAAAAACAGGGATTCACCGCTGAGACGCAGAGGGCGCAGAGAAGAGCGAATGCCTCGCTACGCTCGGGATGACAGTCGCTTTCGCGAGCTAGTCCGGGGAGGCAGAGCGGCGCGCGGCCATGGCTTGCGCGAGCATGTCGAGGATCCAGGCCCAGCCGTCCTTGTGCTTGCGCCCCATTTCGTCGTCGGGTACGCCCGAGTGGCGCAGTGTGACCTCGGTGTCGTTGCCTCGCGGCTCGAATGTGAGCGCGACGATGGACTCGGCGCCTTTCGTGCCTTCGGACATCCACGTGTATTCGATGAGGCGCGGGCGGTCGATTCGGAGGAAGCGGCCATAGTGCGGCCAGGTTCGGCCCTGGTGTTCGGCGGCGAGATAAAAGAGGCCGTCGACGACCGGATTCAGAATCACGCGCGCGGCGCCGAACCACGGCCCACCAGGGCTTTTCGGATCGATCCAGACGTCGAAGATCTTTTCGGCGGGCGCGGGAATCGTGCGGGTTACGGTGAGATCGGTCAGGTTCATCGTGATTTCTCCTTAGTGTGGGTGAAGAATTCCTGCAATCGATCGAGCCGGGCATTCCAAAAGTCTTCGTACTTGAGGACCCACCGTGCGATCTCGCGCAGCGGTTCCGGGGATAATTCCAGGGTATTATCGCGACCACGGCGGGTTCGCCGGACCAAACCTGCGCGCTCGAGAACTCTTACGTGCTTGCAGAATCCAGTGAGGGTCATCGGGAAAGGCGCCGCGACATCGGAAATGCGGGCGGGGCCGCGCGCGAGGCGATCGAGGATGGCGCGGCGGGTGGGATCGGAAATCGCAGCGGCAACGCGGTTCATGGTGTTGAGGCGATGCTGAACCATATGGTTCACTATAGGAGGGTGCTGCGACTCTTGTCAACGTCAATAAGGAATGCCTTCGGCGAGCATGGGATCGAAACAAAATCGATAGTAACTGATTGAGGCAGCAGCGTGGAATTACGCACAACCCTGCCTCGCCTGCCGACTTATCCTGTGGACGCAGCGCTAGGGGTCATCGTGACGAACAGCTCGCTTGCCCTACACTCGGGACGCGGAGCGCGAAGGAGTACTCGTGTCAACCGGGCGATCCCCGTCGTTGTCGCGGGTGTGGATTCCTTCCGCGGGCCGTACCAAGAGGAAGTCTCGACCATCGCGGTAAGCTGCCACGGCTGCCGTTACGAATCGAAGTATGAAGTGCTGCCGGAAGCCTCCGTTATTCTTCAGCTGAACCCGAAAACGCCGGATGCGAAGCCGATCTCGACGCGCGGCCGCGTGAAGTGGACGAAGCGGCCGGAATCGGGCGGCCTCTTCCAGACGGCGATTGAGCTCGAACAGCCCGGAAACATTTGGGGCATCGACGTGCCGCCCTCGGACTGGATCCCGTACATTGCACAGCGGCCCGCCGAGACGGATACGTCGAAGGCGAAACAGGTTGCGGTGCTACGCGCGACGCTGGGACCGGATGTGCGTCCCGTCGCTGCCGCAGACCTGCGGGTGAAACCCCCGAGCCCGCGGCCGGCCGAATCGAATCTGCCCGCACCGTCCGCCGGACGCCCGAACGCGCCACAGGTTGGCCAGCTAATGGGCGGGTTTCAGCAGCAGATGGAGAAAATGCTTTCGGATGTTGCCGACGCCGCCGTCCGGGAACGGACCGCCGCGGTGCTGGGCGACGTGCGCACGCAGCTTCGGGCCGAGGTGCAGCACATCCTTGCTGAGTCAAGTTCCGCGCAGACCGATCGTCTGGCCGAAAGCGCGCGCACTCTTCACGGCCAATGGACGAAGAAGATCGACGGCGAGATGCAGCAGGCTCTCGGGCGCATGGAAATGCGGCACCGCGAGCTGGAGGAACTCTCGGAACGCCTGACGTCAAAGGCGCACGACAGGCTCGAATCGTTCATCGAGGGCTCCCGCAAGGATGCCGTCGATAAGATCGTGGTGCGCCTCAAGGAGCAGTCGGCGCCTGTAATCGAGAGCGCGCGCAAGGCTACGGGCGAACTCACCAAGCGGGAACAGGAACTCGAAAAGCTGAGCCAGCAGTTCGTGGAAAAATCGGCGGAGCAGATGGAAGAGACGTGCGCACGGCTCGACCGGCAGTTCGAGATGATCCTGCGCGAGCGCATCGACAGCGCGCGCGACGAACTCGATCGAACGATGGCCGAGATTGCGAAAAAGATGGCGGGCGGCCTTCACGCGCTGACGCACAAGGAGCAGGAAGCGGCTCGGGTAAGTCTGCAGGGGGAACTGCAGGAAGTCGCGAAAAGCGTGATCGCCGAGGTCAGAGCAAAGGCCGCTGAGATGACGCGCCACTTTGGAGGCGAGTTGTCGAAATACAGCCGCAACCATCTGGAATTCGTCAGCGGAGCAATCTCGGATTTGGCGAAGGGGATCGAGAAGTTCTCCAAGGACTAGGCGGGCCCTGCCAGGGGCCGTTCCGGGGACGGGTGATGGAAGGTCAAATCGAAGAAATAGGCGTTCCGCAGACGTTTGAGGACCACGCGTGCAACGTGGACAGCTGCGGCGAACGGGCTGTGGCCAAGCTCGACATGCGCGCGTTTTGCCTGGATCATTTTCTGAGCGTGTCCTTTCAGGAGATTCGCGCTCATTACGATGGGCTGAAGAGCCAGCCGTACGACTCGAACGCCATGTCGTCGTTCCGCGAGCTTTCGTCGATTTGGGCGCGGGAGGCGGAGAAACTGGTGGAAGAAGCGCGTTGCGCCGACGAAGAAACGAAAGGCAGGCTGCTCGAAGCGCTGCTGTGGATCTCGCTGGCAGGGAAATCGCTGCGCCGGAGCCCGCGCCTTCCGGCTTCGATCGGCGTGTGGCTGCGCCGCGAGGATCCGAGGCGGACGTGGGAAGAGGATACCTGGACGTGCACCGTGAGCCGGCATGGGGCGGGTTTCGTGCTTCGGCATCCCGTCGATACGGGCGGGCGCGTGGTGATCACGCGCAAGGACAAGGCGGTGCGCGCCGAGGCGCGTGTCGTTTACTCGCGCTTGAATTCGGAAGGGCGCCGCGAGATTGGCGTCGAGATGATCGACCGCGATAATTTCTGGGAATAAATCCTAACCTGCAGGCGGACTGAACTCGCGCAGCTGCACTGGGCGCCGAGGCTTCCTAGAATCCGGGGATGCCGGTGGATGCGGCGCGTACTTCGGGGGTAGCGGTCTCTCCGCCGAACCGCCATCGTCCTACGTAAGTCTGCGCTAGCGACATCACGCCTGTGTACAGATAGCCCCAGACGAATAGAAGGAAGAAGGGAACCGTCGCGTAGTTTTCGTTCTGGATGGCGTAGACAACCGCGGCGGCGAAATAGACGCCGAGCAGCACCTCCGCGTACGGCATGAGTCCCGCGCTCTTGTTGTACTTCTTTTTCTGCCACCCGGCTTGCTGCTTCGATTTGGCCTCGACGCGGTATTTCGGGGTGCGCACGAATTCGGATTTCACTCCGAAGATCGCTTCCATCACTGCGAAGGCATTGCGCACGGACAAGCCGATACCCACCGCCATTACTACGGGCAGAAAGTAAAAGGTGCGTTTCCAGGTCTTGGGATAGAGCGCGCGTTCGGCAGCGAGATAGAAGGACGAAATCGAGCAGGTCGACGCGAGGAACAGCGGCAAGTCGATGATCATCACCTGAAACCAGCCCTGATAGAACCGCACGATCATCGCCGGCAGCAGGATGATCGACAAAAAGACCATCAGCGGGTAGCTGATATTGGCTGTGAGGTGGAAAATCGCTTCGGCCTTTGCCTTGGCCGGCGCATTGGAACGCAGCATCTGCGGCAAAATCTTCTTCGCCGTTTGCATCAGGCCCTTGGCCCAGCGCGCCTGCTGCGATTTAAAGGCGTTCATTTCGACGGGAAGTTCCGAGGGGCAATCGATCTCGGGGAGATAGATGAATTTCCAGCCGCGCATCTGCGCGCGATAGGAAAGGTCGGTGTCCTCGGTGAGCGTGTCGTGCTGCCAGCCGCCGGCGTCGTCGATGGCCACGCGGCGCCAAATCCCGGCCGTGCCGTTGAAGTTGAAAAACACGCCGCTGCGGTAGCGCGACGAATGCTCGATGGCGAAGTGGCCGTCGAGCAGGATCGCTTCGACCTCGGTGAGGACCGAGTAGTTGCGGTTGACGTAGCTCCAGCGCGTCTGAACCATCGCGAGCTTCGGCTCGGCGAAATAGGGAACCGTGCGGCGCAGGAAATCGGCCGGCGGGATGAAATCCGCGTCGAAGATCGCGACGAACTCGCCCGTCGCCGTCTTGAGTCCGTCTTGCAGCGCACCGGCTTTGAATCCCTCGCGGTTGTCGCGGTGGAGGTAGACGATTGGAACGCCGAGGTCGCGGTAGCGCTCGACGCACTCGCGCGCGACGATCTTCGTGTCGTCGGTCGAATCGTCGAGAACCTGAATTTCGAGCAGCTCGCGCGGGTAATCGAATTGCGCGACGGCCTCGACGAGGCGCTCGATCACGTAGCGCTCGTTGTAGATCGGGAGTTGCACCGTGACCCGCGGCCACTGCTCGACCTCAGGAGGCGGTCCCGGCACATTCTTGCGATGCTTGAAGTAGTTGTAGACGAGGACGTAGCGGTGAATGCCGTACATCGCGAGAATCACCATCACGAAGAAATACGGCAACATGATGGCGAGATCGAAGGCGTTGGCCTGGTAGAGGCCGCGAAACGTCGGGTCGATCAGACGGTGCCAGTATCCACGGAAGGGATTACCGGCCAGGGCGACCCAAAGCAGGTTGTCTGGCAACATCGGCGGCGTCAAGGGTTGTAGCCTTCAGCGTGAGAAAATTGGACTTAAGTCGTCGGCTGGGCGGCCACGCACCCATTATACGGACGCATACTTTTGTGTCAACGATTCGTCGCGAGAGGGCCTGGCTCACCGCTGAGACGCAGAGAACGCAGAGAAAGCCAGGAGCGCCATTGTGGCTCGCGCGATGCCCGCGAAAGAGAAATTTAAGGTAGGCGCATGTCGACTTCGGCGCACTGTTCGAAGATCGAAAGAAGGTTGGCGAGGCCGAGCAGGTCGCGGATCGATTTGTTGTAATTGACTAGCATGAGCGTGCACTTGTGTTTCTTCGCCGAGACATAGACGGCGATGACTGCGCCGAGCCCGGAGCTGTCCATGCGCGTAACTTCCTTCAGATCGAGGATGATTCGCTTGGCGCCCGGCAGCAGGGTTTGCACGTGATTTTTCAGTGCGGCCGAATACTCGGAGGTCAGCCGCCCGCTGCACTTCACGACTTGCGCGTCTTCCCATACGGATGTGTGCAGCTCTAATCCGCTGGACGGAACCGCGGCCGCTTCGCTCATGTGGGAAGTCTCCCTCGCGGAAGCGGGCCGAAATCGCCGCTTACGCTCCGACTATTGGCTGTTATCTACGCTGTTTTGCGGGAATATTGCAAGGATTTTCGGCTGCGCGAAGGCTCACAGAATATTCACGGCGCGGGCGGCCAGCAGCGCGACAATCATGAGCGAGATCAGTGATTGCAGCATCATGCCGATCTTCGCCCAGCGGGACAGCACGGCGGTGTCCGTGGGTGAAAACGCGGTGCTCGTGTTGAACGCGAGGAAAAGATAATCCACGAAGTGAGGCGTCCACGATGGGTCCCCTCCCTCCGGCAAGACCATCTGCGGAAAGAGAAACGAGCTTTCGAGGCGCGAATGTCGTGCTTCGCGGACGGTCGGGCCGCCGCCGTCCAGCTTCCAATACCAGAGCGCGAAAACGAGCACGTTGGTGATCCAGAGCGCCACGGCGGAACGCAGCAGCACGCGCGGGTCTTCGCGATGTTGCGGGAGGCCCTGAATCAGGAAGACGAGCGATGCAACCATGGCGAGTGTTATCACGGCGTTCGCGAGGAGCGTGAGAATCCGGCTGATGCGGTAGACGCCGCGATGGTACGTGACGACGATCGGAATCAGCAGCACGAGGAGGACAGCCCCGAGCCCCCAACTCGGTCCGACGGAGAGCGGTTCCGGCAGCGCCCAGTAGACGCAGCCCGCGGCGAGCATCGCCACGAGCGCCGTCCATCTCGGCTCGGGGATGATTTTGGTCGTACTCATGGTCCCGCAGTGTAGCTCACCTCTTGCGACTGCTCGCGCTTTTGTGTGGTTCCGCAGAAAGGCGCTTTAAATCCGCGTGATACAATCGCCCGCAAGGACGGGGCTGTAGCTCAGATGGATAGAGCGTCGGTTTCCTAAACCGCAGGTCGGGAGTTCGACTCTCCCCAGCCCCACCAGCCTTCGCTCGCGCAAAGCGAGCGAGGCTGCCGCGCCGTAGCCGAATGGCGAAGGCGGGCTTTGAATGCGCGAGCTACGGCTCGGCAAGCCAGCGACGAAACGATGCGGCGCCGCTGAGAATCCCGAGAAGGCGAAGGCTGTCGGGCCGAAGCTTGGTTGCGGAGGCACTCCTCGGTTTGGCGCAAAGCGAGCGAGGCTGCCGCGCCGTAGCCGAATGGCGAAGGCGGGCTTTGAATGCGCGAGTTACGGCTCGGCAAGCCAGCGACGAAGCGATCCAGCGCCGCTCACAATCCCAAGAAGGCGAAGGGTGTCGTGCCGGAGCTTCTTTGCGGAGGCGGACCTCATTTACTTTTGCTCCGGGGCTAAGGCAGCTTATTTGCTCACGCTTTTAGTGGGCCTGAAGGCCCACGCTTCCACCCTCCGAGCGCCTTCTCAGGCTTCGCGTTTGAGATGTTACCGAATGTGTACCACACGACTTGAGAATCATCCCGGACTTAGGCTAGTCTTCTGACGGTGCAATCGCGCCGAGGTCTGAGCGCGTCTTGCGACCAGGGACGCGCGATGAAAACGGCGGGGCTCATTCTTGGGATCGTGATTCTGGGACTGGCGGCTGCGCTGGGATGGCAGGTTGGGGCGCGCGAGCTGGCTAACACGGAGTTTCGGGACGATCTGCACGATCTGGCTGCGCAGAACGGCGCACGGATTGGACTGGTAGCGCCCAGCAGCGACGACGATCTCCGCGACACGATTATCCAGATTGCGGCGCAGCGATATGGAATTCATCTTGATCCGGCACAGGTAACGGTGAAACGCTCGGGAACACCCGAAATACCGGTTTTCTACTTCACGGTCGACTACGAGGCGCAAACGGGGCTGCCCGGTATTCCATTCACGTTGCATTTCTCGCCGACGAGCAAGTGAAATTCACCAAACACGGAACCCGCTCAGCTGGGGAAGTAGGTTTGATCGTGCAGGACTGCGTCCACGGCGCAGAGGAGCGCCTGGCTGCTGCTGCCCTTGGTGACGAATCCTTCGAGGCCGAGGTTCTTCGCAAGGTTTGTGAAGAGATCGCTGGTGTGTACCGAGAAAATCACGATGGCAGTCTTCGGGCTGAACTTCTTGATCATCTGCGCGGCGGTCAAGCCGTCGAGCTCGGGCATGCTCCAGTCCATGATGATGAGGTCGGGCCGCAGCTTGCGCGTTTCCTCGATAGCTTGTCTGCCGTTTGAAGCTTCTCCTACGACTTCCACGCGGCCATGTCCCGCCAGGACATGGCGGATGCCCTTGCGCACGGCTTCATGGTCGTCGGCGACGAGCACTCGCGTGTTGGGCCGCTCGGCCGGCTCAGGGGACGCGTCGATGAACTTTTGATTTTGGCGATCGAAGATGAAGTAGTCGCCAGGATGCGTCGAGGATTCTTCGCGCGCGCATTCCATGGCGGATTCGAGGGACGAGCAGGTTTCCAGGCATACGGGCCGGCCGTCGGGAACTCTACGGAATACTTCAAACGAGTTCTTGGTGCTCATATGCCTCCCGGCTAACCGGAGCCTCGAAACAGTGGAAGTCCACCGGGGCCTCGGGGGGCATACGGCGAAGACTGTAGGGCATCGAACTAGTTAACTTAAATCGATCCGGTTCCGGTCAAGCTTGGAATGCCGAGCAGAGCGACGCTAGTCGCGCACGTTCCAGACGTAGAGGAAGTTCTCGTCGGTCGCCGTGGCGACGCGCAGACCGGCCTTGTGGGTGGCGCGATTGAGCGCCGAGCGCACCTTTTCCTTCGATTGGGGCAGCTCGGCCAGCGGCACCTTGATCGCGGAGCCGTCTTTCAATCGGTCGAGGTCCCTGAGAATGGTCGTGACGATTTCCTTGTGCTTTCCGTTGCGGCCCTGCGGGACGTCGGCCTGAATAACGGTCTTGAAATGCGTGGGAGAAGTGTTGCTTCGATCCTTGGCCATGCCGTTCCTCCGAAAGCCAAATCACTAAGCTAACGTGACGTAATCGTAGTCGAACGTAAGGTAGACGTCAAGCAAAGATTCGCGACGCGTACCTACGCGATTACCTTGCGGCCAAGTGATCCGGGATTGCCGCTAAACGAACGCAAGCGCGCCCGCTAACCGGGGGCTCATCGCCTTGACGACTGCCAAAAGATATGACCCGTATCGATTCCCGTCTGCTACGTTCGTGACTGGTAGGGAGAGGAGGATGGCGATGCTCGCGAACGGAACTCACTACGAACAAGTCTCGCTCCAGACGCTGAAGAAGATTCTCGATCGCAAGGTCATTCTCTCGGAAGAAATGGAAGAAGAGGCGGCGGCACAACCGGGCGATCGAAAAGGCAATCCCTCGAGCGCGAACGCGGCGGGAAAGGAAAGCTGAGATGAGAATTCCAACCTACGATATTTTCAAAGTGGAAGCGGACGGCAGCGTCCTGTGGCGCGAATCGGCGACGACGATCGATCAGGCCAAGGCGCGTGCCCGCGATCTGGCCGCAGCCGCGCCCGCAGAGTACTTCATTCTGAGCCACCGGACAGGGGACAAATTCAGGGTCGAGCCCGACGTCCCGCCTGCGGCGAAGGCGACGCATCCGGGCGGACAGACGGCCTAGCCCTCGCCTCTCGCGCGCCTGAGAACGGCAACACCCATTACCCGTTCTTAGTGTTTCGCCGGAACCGCTTCTTTCTGTCTGTGGTACGTGATCTCGACGACCTGAGGATCGCCCTTGTCCGGCACGATTTCCGCGCGCGAGACGTAGGTGTCCGCGTCGATCTTGCGGATGATTTCGCGCTTGGGCTGGCCGTCGACGGGATTATCGAATTCGATCGATTTGGGCGTCGCGCTGGCGAGTTTCAGAAGGGTTGGCTTCGACGTCTCCCACGGCTCGAGCGTGGGGGTGAAGTGCCGAAAGTAGAGGCTGATTCCGTCGGGCCTCTCGATGATCGAGAAAAGCTCGATTACGAGCGTCGCGCCGTTGTCGACGGTTTGGAACGTCCCCAGCATCACGCCTCCCTTGGGAGGCATCCACACTTGCTGCGCGACTCTCGGTCCCCAAGCGCCCTGCCAACGTCCCGCAAGCCACGCGAAGTCCGCCAAGGTTGGTTTGGCCTGCGCGGCAGCCGGCGGCGAGGTGGAGGTGGGCGTGGCATTTGCGGATTTGCGTGCATCCGCGGGAGGGGGCGGGGGAGTGACCGCGGAATCGTCCTTTGAAGTTGCCGGGGCAGCGGGCGCCGGCGCCGAAGCGGCCGTGGGCGCTGGTTCTGTGGCGGGCGATGTGCCCGCACCCTGGGCTTGCTGCGCGCGCATCCCGAACGCCAGAATCAAGACCAGCAATACGCCGAGCGCGCATACGCGCGAACACACTTCCGCCCGCCGATTCCTCGCACCTTGCATCCCTATCCCTCGCTTGCGATGTTCGCCTGAAACGCTACACCAAGACAATGCGAAAAATCTCTTGCATCCCATTTTGCTCTCGACGCGTCGCATATACGAGAGGCTCGCGGGGAACGCGCCTTCGGGGAATGCTTTGACGCCTCCCAATGGCTGTACGATAATGGCTCGATTGGCCTACCTATGAAGACAACTTTACACGCAGCTGCGGCACTGATTTTGTTCGGCGCGACCTTAGGCGCCGCGAATACTTCGGCGCAGGCAACCGCCGGACCACAGCAGCCCGCTGCTCAGGCTGAGCCTTCCCCGGCAGCGACGGCGACCGCGACTGGCGCGCCCAAGCCGGGTGATTCGCCCCGTGCCGATGCCTACTACTACTTCACGACAGGCCATCTTCAGGAGCTCGAATACGAGATCACGACCAGCGAAGACATGGCCGAGCAGTCGATCGCGTCGTACAAGAAGGCGCTCGAGCTCGATCCCGGTTCGGTCGTCACCAAGGAGCGCCTCGCCGAAATCTATGCCGCTTCGCGACACACGCGCGATGCCGTGATCGAGGCGCAGGAAGTTCTCAAGGCCGATCCGAATAATGTCGATGCGCACCGCCTGCTCGCGCGCATTTACGTTCGCACGCTGGGCGACATGGGCGCCGGTGAAGCGCAGCAGGAAAATATCGACAAGGCGGTCGCCGAGTTTCAGGCCATCCTGAAAATCGATCCCACGGACACCTATTCGGCGCTGTGGCTTGCGCGTCTTTATCGCTTCGAGAATCGCCATACGGAAGCCGAGCAGGTATTGCGCGGACTGATCCAACGCGAACCCGATAATGGTCCCGCGCTCGAACAGCTGAGCCAGTTGCTTATCGACGAAGGCCGCTCGCAGGAAGCGATCGACTTGCTGACGCGCTCGGCCGGCGATTCCGCCTCGCCCGACATCTACGATCTGCTGGGCGACGCCTACACGCAGGCGAAGGATTACCCGAAAGCCGAAGACGCTTACCGCAAGGCTATCGAGCTCGATCCGGACGACCCCGGTCATCGCCACGGGTTGGCGCAGGCGCTGCTCTCTGAAAATAAGTACGCCGAGGCGCTTGAGCAGTTCAAGAAACTGACGGAGCTCGAACCTGGCACCGCCGAGAACTATCTGCGTATGGCGCAGCTGGACCGCAGGCTCGGCCAATATGACGACGCCGAATCGAATTTGCAGCACGCCAAGCAGCTCGCTCCCGGCAGCATCGAGATTCTGTACAACGAGGCGCTGCTCTATGAAGACCAGGGCCGCTACGACGACGCGATCAAAGTTCTGAGCGACTCGATTGCGGGCGTCAAGAGCCAGGCGGGCGCGCAGCAGGCGAGCCCGAATGCGCTTGCGATTCTCTACGAGCAGCTGGGCCGCGCGTATAGCGAAGCGCAGAACTATCCGGATGCGATCGATACGTTCCAAGAGATGGCCAAGCTCGGGCCCGACATCCAGAAACGCGCCGAGATCCTGTTGATCAACGCGTATCGCGACAGCCACGATGTGGATCGCGCGATCGCCGAGGCCAAGAAGGCGCTCGGCGCGTCGCCGAAGGATCCCGATCTTACGATCACGCTTGCGATGCTCTATGCGGATAAGTCGGACACCGCTTCCGGAACGCAGCTCTTGCAGACGCTTCTGCAGGGCAATGCCAGCGATCAGCAGATATACCTCGATATCGCTGAAGTCGACCAGCGCGGCCGGAAGTTTGCCGACGCCGAGCAGGCAGCCGCGAAAGCCGAGGAGCTCGCGCAGACTCCTGACGACAAGGAAAAGGTCTGGTTCACGCAGGGAGCGATCTACGAGCACCAGAAGAAATACGATCTGGCTGAACAGGAGTTCCGCAAAGTGCTGGCCGCGAGCCCGGACGACGCTCCGACGCTGAATTATCTCGGCTACATGCTCGCCGATCGCGGCGTGCGACTGGACGAAGCGACGTTGATGATCCAGCGCGCGGTGAAGCAGGAGCCCAGCAACGGCGCGTATCTCGATAGCCTTGGCTGGGCCTACTACAAGCAGAACAAGCTCACCGAAGCCGAAGAGTATTGCCGCAAAGCGGTCGATCGCGAGGGCCACGATCCGACGATCCTGAGCCACCTGGGTGCCGTGTACGTGAAACTAGGGCAGGATCAACGCGCCGGGGAAATTCTCGAGCGTTCGCTTGCCGAATGGCAAAAGGTAGTGCCCGGCGATTACGAAGCGGATAAGGTGAGCGAGGTCGAGGCGCAGCTTCGCACCGTGAAGCGCCGGCTCGCGCAGAAAATGCCTGCCGCCGAGACGAAACCGCAGTAAGCTCCCCGCATGCCAATCCCGAAAAGCACCCGAACGAAGACGTCGGTGCGCCTGCCCGCTTTCGCGAAGGTCAATCTGTGCCTCCATGTCATGGGGAAACGGCCAGACAACTATCACGAGCTGCGGACGATTTTTCAGGCGATCTCGCTGCACGACACGCTCGAGATTGCAGTGTATCCGACTCCGTCACTTCGCAAACGGCGGGAACTGGTCGAAGGAGCGGATCAGCCCGTGGACTCACTATTCCGCTCGAACGATCGGGCGATGCTCACTCCGGACAATTTGGTCCTGCGAGCCATCAACGCGATTCGAGAAGAAGTCGGCTTCCGTGGGTCCGTTTCCGCGTATCTAGAAAAGCGAATTCCGGTCGCGCGCGGATTGGGCGGGGGATCGAGCGATGCAGCGGCTGCTCTGATCGGCATGCTGCGGTTGACGAAGGCCAAGGTGCCGCTCGCGCGTCTGATGGAAATTGGCGCGGGGCTCGGCGCGGATGTGCCGTTTTTTCTTTTCGGAGGCCGCGCGCTGGCGGTGAATCGCGGCGATGAAATCTATCCGCTGCCGGACGCGCCGCCGCGCACGATCCTCGTCGTTTCGCCGCGCGACATCGGCGTCAGCACCAAAGACGCCTACCAATGGGTGTCTGCGGAATTGACAAGACTTGCGAAACCCAATAGAATTTGGGGATTCTGCGCTCTGTGCTGGAGCCGGCAGGGAAGCGTGGCGAACGATTTCGAATCGCCCGTTTTCAGCCGCCATCCGCGCCTTCGAGAAATCAAGGACGGATTGCTCAAGCGAGGAGCCGCAGATGCCGCGCTGGCGGGTAGCGGGTCGGCGGTGTTCGGAGTATTCCGAAACCCAGCGCAGGCGCGCCGAGCCGCTCGTGCGTTCCCGGAAGATTCGGTTTTCGTCGTCGAAACCCTATCCAGGGAAAAATATGGCCGCGCATTGGGCTGGTCCGCCTTGGTGGGCTAGCGTATGACCGCGGTTGCTTGACGTCTCGGACATTGCTTGACGTTGCTTGCCATTGTTTGACCGGGGGTGGGGCGATTCTGGTCGAGGGCAATAATTTCAAGGTTTTTTGCGGCACGGCGAACACCGCCTTGGCGGACGCGATCTGCGCGCAGCTGGGCGTGCCGCGCGGCCGCGCCGAGCACGGACATTTTTCGGACGGCGAGACGCGCTACCAGATTCTCGAGAATGTGCGCGGAGCCGATGTTTTTGTGGTGCAGCCGTGCAGCTCGCCGGTGAATCACCACCTGGTGCAGCTGCTGCTGATGATCGACGCGTTCAAGCGGGCGTCGGCGTGGCGGATCACGCCGGTGATTCCGTATTATCCGTACGCGCGGCAGGACCGCAAGGACCGCCCGCGCGTGGCGATATCGGCCAAACTCGTCGCGGATCTGCTGGAAACGGCGGGATCGAGCCGCGTGCTTTCGCTCGACCTGCACGCGCCGCAGATTCAGGGATATTTCAACATCCCGGTGGATCACTTGTACGCGGCGCCGGTGCTGGTGGAATATTTTCAGAAGAAGAAGCTGGGACCGATCACGGTGGTTTCGCCGGACGCGGGCGGCGTGGAGCGCGCGCGGCTTTTTGCGAAGAGGATCGACGCGCCGCTGGCGATCGTCGACAAGCGCCGCATCGACATCAACGTGAGCGAAGTGATGCACCTGATCGGCGACGTGGCCGGCCGCCCGGCGCTGGTGATCGACGACATCATCGACACCGCCGGGACGCTGGTGAAAACGGCCGAGGCGCTGCTGGAAAATGGCGCGACCAAGGTGTTCGCGGCTTGCACGCACGCGGTGCTTTCGGGGCCGGCGGTTGAGCGCATCTCGAATTCGGCGATCGAAGAAGTGGTGGTGACGGATTCGGTGCCGCTCAACGACGCGGCGAAGGGCTTGTCGAAGATCAAGGTGCTGAGCGTGGCGCCGCTTTTGGCCCGCGGCATCCAGTCGATTCACGAGGAAACGTCGATCAGCGAATTGTTCATCTGATCGAATAGGGTGATTCTACAGCTCGGGCCTCGGGCCTGGGCGCGAAGTAAGGAAAGGCACATGGAAACGTTCACAGTCGAAGGAAAAGTTCGCGAGGAGCGCGGCAAGAACGCCGCGCATCGCACCCGCCGGACCGGCATGGTCCCCGCGGTTCTGTACGGCGGCCGCAAGGAATCGATCGCGCTTGCCGTCAACGCCAAACAGGTGGCGCGTATTCTGCGCTCGGAAACCGGCCACAACACGATTTTCAGCGTGCGCGTTGCCGAAGGCGCCGAAGAAAAGGCCATGCTCAAGGATTGGCAGGTCGATCCGCTGAATGGCGCGCTGCTGCACGTCGATTTGCTGCGCATCGCCATGGACGTTCGCATGCGCGTGCGCGTTCCCGTGCACACGTTCGGCGAGCCGCAGGGCGTGAAATTGCAGGGCGGCGTCTTCGAAATCGTGACGCGCGAAGTCGAAATCGAATGCTTGCCGGGCGACATTCCCGAAGAGTTTAAAGTCGACGTAAGCGCAATGATGATCGGCAACCAGCTTCGCGCCGGCGATCTTCCGATCGACTCCGAGAAGATGAAGCTGCTCACCGACAAGACGCGCGTGCTCGCGCACGTCGTGATCCTGAAGAAGGAAGAGGAGCCGACGCCTGAAGCAGCCGTCGCCGCCGAAGCCGCTCCTGCCGAGCCCGAAGTCATCAAGAAGGGCAAGAAGGAAGAAGAGGGCGAAGGCGAGGGCGCGGCCGAAGCGCCGGCTCCCAAGGCCGAGAAGAAGAAGTAGCGCGGCCCGGCGGGAATCTGCGCGCCGGGGATTTCCGGCGCGTTCACGCGCGATCTGGAGCGCGATAGATGAGACTGATCGCCGGCCTCGGCAATCTGGGTTCGGAGTACGAATGGACGCCGCACAACGTCGGTTTTCTGGCGATTGATGCGCTGGCGGAACGCGGTGGCATTCGGATGACGCGTCCGGAAGCGAAAGCGCTGGTCGGGCGCGGCACGATCGCGGGCCAGGAAGTGATTCTGGCCAAGCCGCAGACGATGATGAATCTGAGCGGCGTGGCCGTGCGGATGCTGCTCGAGAAGTACGAGTGCGAGCCGTCCGAGACCATCGTGCTGATCGACGAGATCGATTTGCCGTGGGGCATGTTGCGGATTCGCGATCGCGGCCGCAACAGCACGCACAACGGCTTGAAGTCGATCATCGCGACGCTGGGCACGGACGAATTCATCCGCGTCCGGATGGGCGTGCAGCCCGAGAGGGTGTGGGGCGACCGCAAGGATTATCTGCTCTGCACGATGGGCCGCAACGAGCGGCTGATCGCGCAACAGATGGCCGTTGAAGCCGCCGGGGCAGTCGAGATGATCTTGACCGAGGGCTTGACCAAGGCCATGAACCGGTTCAATCGCAAAGTTTCGAACGAGGAAGAAGAGAAGCAGTAAAAGCGCTGGAACACAGGGAATCGAGAGGACACATGGAAGAACGCTTGTACGACCTGATTTTCATCCTGCGGCCGGATACGCCCGAGCCGGAAATCGACAAAGTGATCGCCACGATCGAACACGCCGCCACCGAAAAGGGCGCGAAGGTCGAGAAGACGGACAAGTGGGGCCGCCGCCGCATGGCCTACCGCGTGCAGCGCCTGCGCGAGGGATTCTACGTCTACATGGTGATTCGTTCGAGCAACGGAGACGTCGTCAAGGAACTCGAGCGCCGCTTGAAAGTCGCCGACCCGGTGATGAAGTACCTCACGGTGCGCCTCGACGAAGAATTGAAGCGCCAGGAAAAACTGAAGAAGCATCGCGAGCGCCGCGCCGCCCGCCGTCCGCGCAAGACTGCGCCCGGCGTTGCAACGCCCGCCGCGCCAACCGGTGGGCAGGAACGCGCCACCGCAACATCGTAGCGGAGAAGGGTTTTCTTCAGGGGCTAAGGCCCAATCGGTTTTGCAGCTAACGTCGGGGCTGAAGCCCCGACCTCCTAAAGAACGATTCAGCGAGCTAGGGATTCGGTAAGCAAGGGAGAGATCGAATGGCAGAAGAACACGCACCACAGCAACCAGCGCCCGTAGCAGCTTCGGCGCCTGCGGCTCCGTCGGGGCCGCCGGCTGGCGCGCCCTCGGGCCCGTCCGGCCCATCGGGTCCGCCGCGTTTCGGTGGCCCGGGAGGCCCAAGACCGCAGGGAGGCCGCCCCGGCGGTCCCGCAAAGCGCGGCAAGCGGAATTTCGTTCGCAAAAAGAAGGTTTGCCGCTTTTGCGTCGATAAGGCCGATTTCATCGATTACAAGCGCGCCGAGATTCTTGCGCCGTTCATTCAGGAGCGCGGCAAAATTCTTCCGCGCCGCATGACGGGCACGTGCGCGCGGCACCAGCGCTGGCTCACCGTCGCGATCAAGCGCGCGCAGAATATCGCGCTGCTTCCGTTCGCGGCCGAGCTGTAGTCGGGCGTTCGACAACAAAAGCAGATCCCTCACACCATCCGCGAAAAGCGCGGATGGGTTCGGGATGACAGGCCTGGGGTGGGCGGGAAACAACCCTGGAGCAAAGGGTTCGAGGAAAAGGATCATGCAAATTATTCTGCAGGAAGACGTCGAAAAGCTCGGGAACCGCGGCGAAGTGGTGGAAGTGGCGGAAGGCTACGCGCGCAATTTTCTTTTGCCGCGCAAGCTCGCGCTCGAAGCCAGCGCCGGAAACATGAAGCGGCTCGAGAAGATGCGCGCCGCGTTCGCGAAGAAGGAAGCCAGCGAAAAAGGCGACGCGCAGAAGCTCGCCGAGATGCTCGCGGGCGTGTCGCTCGAACTGACGCGCAAGTCAGGCGAGAGCGATCAGCTCTTCGGTTCCGTCACCAACGCGGATATCTCCGAGGCGCTCGCCGCCCAGGGCTACACCATCGACAAGCGCAAGATCACGCTCGCTGAACCAATCAAGACCGTCGGCGAATTCGAAATTCCGGTGAAGCTGCACCGCGAGGTGACCGCGACCGTGAAGCTCGCCGTAAAGAAAGAAGAATAAATCGCGCCATTTTGCGCGAGATTCCCTGGGGGCGCGTCCTTGCCGCGCCCCTTTTTTTGTGCACCACGCTGGGGATTTTCCACCGCATGAACATCTATCCACAGGCCCATGTGATTGACGCCTGCGCACGGTGTGGCAAAATGCGCGACGCGCTCGGGGCAAACGCATTGCAGCGTTGACTCAGTAACGCCACGACACAAGACAAAGGTAGAGAGACGACGCCGCGTTGCAGCGGATTGCTAACCGTGTGCGTGCGTGCAGGAACCCTCTTGCGCCCGAAAAGGACTTAGGCGAAACTAAAGCGAATTACTAATGGCCAGCGATACCACTCTCGAACGTCCGCTCCCGCAAAATCTAGAAGCCGAACGCAGCATCCTCGGCGCCGTCCTGCTCGATAATCACGCGCTCAACGCCGCGGTGGAGGTTCTGCGCTCCGAGGACTTCTTTCTGTCGCAGCACCGGCACATTTTCGAGCGCATGGTGCAGCTGAGCGAAAAGCAGCAGGCCATCGACACGATCACGCTGATGGAAGACCTGAGCCGCCGCGGCGAGCTTGAGGCGGCGGGCGGCGTGGCGTATCTGTCGCAGCTCGCCGACGGCCTGCCGCGTGTCACCAACGTCGACCACTACGCGCGCATCGTGAAGGAAAAGTCGATTTTGCGCGGGTTGATTCACTCGACGGCCGCGATCCAGGAGCAGGCGTTTGCCTCGGGTGATGATGCCGACGTGATCCTCGATCGCGCCGAGTCGAAAATCTTCCAGCTCGCCGAAGACCGCGTGAAGGCCGGCCTGATCGGCGTAAAGGATCTCGTCAAGGACGGCTTCGAGCGGCTCGAGAAAATCTTCAGCGAGGGGCGCCGCATCACTGGCCTCGCCACCGGCTACGCGGGTCTCGACAATGAGACTGCGGGTCTGCAACCCTCCGAGCTGATCATTCTCGCGGCGCGACCTTCGATGGGGAAGACGGCGCTCGCGCTGAACATCGCCGAAAACGTGGGGTTGAGGCAGCGCGAGCCGGTCGCGATCTTCAGCCTGGAAATGTCGAAGGAGTCGCTGCTGCTGCGCCTGCTGGCGTCTGAGGCGCGCGTCGACGCACACAAGTTCCGGACGGGCCACATGAGCCGCGACGATTGGGGCAAGATTACCGGCGCGCTCGCGAGTCTCGGCGAGGCGCCGATCTGGATCGACGATTCGGCGTCTTCAACCGTGCTCGAAATGGGCGCGAAGGCGCGGCGGCTGAAGCGCGATCGCGGGCTCTCGCTCATGATCGTCGATTACTTGCAGCTCGTGGTGCCGACGGGCAGCGGCCGGCAGACGAATCGCCAGGAGGAAGTTTCGGGCATGTCTCGCGCGCTGAAGGGCCTCGCGAAGGAACTGAAGGTGCCGATCATCGTACTTAGCCAGCTCACGCGCGCGCCGGAGCGCGAAGAGCGCAAGCCGCAGCTCGCCGACCTGCGCGAGTCGGGCGCGATCGAGCAGGACGCGGACGTTGTCCTGTTCATCAACCGGCCGAATTTCTACAAGACCGATTTGCCGGAAGAGGACCGCGCCAAGGCTGAGCTGATCATTGCCAAGCAGCGCAACGGACCCACCGGCACACTGAATTTCGTTTTCCTCGCTCGCCACACCCGCTTCGAGGAAGCGGCGCCGGACGCGTGGGGTTCGCGCGGCGAGGAGTAGGGCAGTGCGAGTGGCGGCTATGACCTGTTTCCGCCCGGCCACACGCGTGTCCCGCTGACCTCATCCTCCCATCCAATCCAGCTCGATCGACAGAGAGCTAAGCCTCGTATTTACAGCCACGGCAGCGTGCCTGCGTCAGTCATGGCGTCCGGCACCCGATCTGCAGTCTTCCAAAACGGCATGTTTACCCAAACGGTGAGCCGCGATCTTCCAGCACGGATTTTCGTCGCGCGGGTGGTGCGGGTCTGGCATCCTAGATGAAAATGGGGAAATCAATTCACGCCAACGGCAGGCCGCTCTGGGCGGAAATCTCGACCACGGCGATCGCCAAGAACCTCGCAGTCATCCGGCGCCACATCGGTCCCAAGCCGCAGATTCTGGCGGTGGTGAAGGCGAATGCCTACGGACTGGGCGCCGTTCCGGTGTCGAAGGCCCTGGCGAAAGCGGGAGCCGACCGTTTCGGCGTTACCTGCCAGAACGAAGGCATCGAGCTTCGCGAGGCCGGCATACGCAAGCCAATTCTCGTACTCACCGGCTTTTGGCCAGGGGAAGAGAAGAGCTTCATCCGGCACGGACTGACGCCGACGGTCACTCGCCTCGAGGACGTGAAAAATCTCGAACGCGCCGCGAAGGCCGCGCGCGTGAAATCGCTGCTGCGCTTTCATCTCAAGATCAATACGGGCATGAATCGTCTCGGGTTGCCACCCGATCAAATCGAGGCCTTTGCGAGCGCGCTGGCCGATTCCCGCCACATTCAGCTTGAGGGAACTTTCACGCACTTTGCTTCCGCCGAGGATTTCAGCGCGCAGCAAACCGACGAGCAGGAAGCTGCCTTCCGCGCCTGCCTCGAGCGGCTGCGCGCGCTGCGCGTTTCGCCCGGAATCGTTCACATGGCCAATAGCGGCGCGATCTGCGCGAGGCCAAGCACGTGGGCCGATATGGTTCGTCCTGGGGCGATTCTCTACGGCTACTATCAATCGTTTGACCCGCCACAAAAGGGGCACGAAGTGCAGCGCCGCTTGCCCGTCGAGCCGAGCCTGTCGCTGCGTGCGCGCATCATCAGCCTGCGCGATTTGCCTGCCGGGCAGCCGGTGGGCTATAGCGCGAAGTTCGTCACGGCGCGGCCGTCGCGGATCGCCGTGATCAATGCGGGCTACGCCGATGGCATTCTGCGGCAGCGCACCAACCACGGCTGCGCGCTGGTGCGTGGGCGGGGTGTGCCGCTGGTGGGCACAATTTCCATGGATTTGACTACGCTCGACGTCACCAACGTTCCCGAAGTGGCGCTCGGCGATATCGTCACGATCTACGGTCGCGACGGCGAGGCCGAGATTCGCGTGTCAGATGTGGCCCGCGAAATCGGCACCGTCACCTCGGATCTGCTTTGCGCCCTCGGCCGGCGCGTCCCGCGCTATTACATCTGATGAAGCGAGCGGTCAGCGCGGTCCTCGTTTTCAGCGCCATCGTCAGCCTCTTCCTTTTGTGAGCGTGCCGTGATCGAAGCACAGCAGATGATCATTCGAGCTGGTCTGAGGCGGTGCGGGTCAGCTCTCCGAATGGACAGTCCGACGCGGTGCTGATGACGCACCTATGGTCGGGCTCGTTTTGCGCGTCGCCGCGCAAAGCGCCCGTGCGCGACCCTCCTGGCGAGGGTCGGACGCTCTTTGACAACTGAATCAGCGCGCCAAAATCAGGCAGTGAACGGCTTCGGGTTCCGCTCATCTCTAATCGACACTCGTAGAGGGGCTCCGACGGAGGCTGGCAAAGCCGACGTCGGCGGACGCGTTACTAGTCTTCGCCCGCGTTTGACTCCCGCTCCACGGCAGGTGCTATACTGCGAGCATCATACGTTTCATATCGTGGTACGCAGTCTGAGTTATGCCGGTTTGGGGACGATACGCTTGATAACGCCGGTCGAAAAGTTTCGAATCCTTGGGGCTTTACGAATCGTACATTCATATTTTTCATAGGGTGACTCCATGGCCAGGCCTTCTAACGCTCCCAGCCGGACTCCGGCAGGCAGCGCGCCCTCCGATATCCCGCCGCTCAAGCCGGTGCTTTCGCCGCGGTCGTTCGACAATCGCGTGGGTTCCTTCTGGGATATTCTCGCGCTCCGCGTCATCTTCACAGTTGTTTGCGTTGTGGTCGGATACCATTTCCGGCCCTTCAGCATCAGCAACTTGGCGGGAGCGATCTCGGGTTTCGTGTTTGCGATCGCCGTGATCCTTTTTGAGACGCGCCTGCAGAGGGCGAGCCTGCGTCGGCTGATCGGCGCGGCGGTCGGCTCGATCCTCGGAATTCTAGGCGCGTACCTCACGTCGCTGATCTTCACGCACACCACGATGCCGGAAAGCACGCGGTCGTTTTTCAGCCTCGCGGTGTTTCTCGTGATGACGTATATCGGGCTGGTCCTCGGCGCCAATAAAGGCGACATGCTCAATCTACAGGCGCTTGGCGGCCTATTCGGCAGCGAACGCAGCATGCGGCATTCGGTGAAGTTGCTCGATACGAGCGTCATTATCGATGGCCGCGTGGCGGATATCGCCGAAGCGCTGTTTCTCGATGGGACGATCGTGATTCCGCAGTTCGTGCTGCACGAGCTGCAGCTTGTGGCGGATTCGGCCGACCCGCTCAAGCGCCAGCGCGGGCGTCGTGGCCTAGAAGTGTTGCAACGCATCCAGAAAATGCCGCAGCTCGACGTGCAGATCGCCGAAGACGATTTCGCGCAGATCGCCGACGTCGACCTGAAGCTGATCGAGCTCGCCAAGCGCTACGACGCGAAAGTCGTGACCAACGATTTCAATCTCAACAAGATCGCTTCGCTGCAGGGCATCGAGATCATGAACGTGAATCAGCTCGCGAATGCGCTTAAGCCGGTCGTGCTGCCGGGCGAAGTGATGCGCGTCTTCATCTTGCGCGAAGGCAAGGAATACAATCAGGGTGTCGCGTATCTCGACGACGGCACGATGGTGGTGGTCGACGGCGCGCGCAAGATGATCAACAAGACCATCGACATCAACGTGACCTCGGTTCACCAGACCACCGCCGGCAAGATGATCTTCGGCCGCTACGACGAGCGCGGCGAGCAGACGCCCCGCGCCGTGCCTCCGCCTTCGACAGAGGCTCCGTCCGGGCCGGGCCAAGGCGGTGAGCGCCCTCCGCGCCCGCTCTACCCTGAATCCGGCCGCTCGTAGCAGACGTACGGAACGCACTGCGATGTGCCGCTCGATCCGCGCCACTTGCTCTCGCGCCGAAAGCCGCGTTGCGCTAGACTTCTAAGCCGCCAATGGGACGAATCGCCGCAATCATTCCTGCCGCAGGTCTCGGCACTCGCATGGGCTCCGAAATGCCCAAGCAGTTCCTCGAGCTCGACGGCATGCCGCTCATCATTTTCACGCTGAGGCGCCTCGCTGCGTGCTCTGCGATTACCGATTTCTTCGTTGCGACGCGCGCGGACGACATCGCCTCGCTGCAAGATAAAGTCGCGAAAGCCGGCCTCGGCCGCCCGGCGCGCGTGGTCCACGGCGGCGACACGCGGCAGCAATCGGTCACCAATGCGCTCGCGCAGGTCGACCCAAGCACCGAAATCGTGCTCGTGCATGACGCGGTTCGCCCGTTCGTCACGCGCGAGCAGCTCGATCGCGTGATCGCTGAAGCCCGCGCTCGGGGCGCCGCGATCCTGGGCATTCCGGCGATCGACACGGTCAAGGAAGTGAAGCGGGCGAGCCTGCCCGAGGATGTCGCGCTGATTTCGGCCACGATTCCGCGCGAGCGAATCGTCCTCGCCCAGACGCCGCAGGTATTCGCGTATGCGCTGCTTCGCGACGCGCTGCGCAAGGCGCAGGAAGACGATGTGAATGCTTCCGACGAAGCTGCCGCCGTCGAGCGCTTCGGGCATGACGTGTTCGTGATACTTGGCTCGGAGCGCAATCTAAAAATCACGCGTCCCGCCGACATGGACCTCGCGCGCTTCTACCTCGAGCAGGAGCGCCAAGCGGTGAAAGTTTGACGTTCGCGCCGAATCCTCCAGCGCGCATTGGCACCGGGATGTCGGCCGCCGTCCGCACGATCTTGTTTTGGTTCCTGATGCTCGCGTTGGCCGTCGTATTGTGGCAGATGTCCTCGAAACAAAAAGGTGCCGGAAACAATGCTTCCGCCGCGTCGATGACCTATTCGGATTTCATGGCGCAGGTGGATGAGAACAACGTGAGCTCCGTCAAAATTCTGGAATCTCCCTCTACGGCGGAGGTCCATGGGCAGCTTCGCCAGCCAGCCGCGTCTTTTCGCGTCACGATTCCAAAAGAATCGATTCCAGACGTGACCCAACGCTTGCAAAAACAGGGTGCGTCGATCGAGGTGTCAACTGCTCAGGATTCCAACTGGCGTACCACGGCCCTGGATATCGGACCTATTTTCCTGATTGTCCTGCTATGGATTTTCGCTAGGAGAAGATCGCGAAGTGGCTCGATTCGGAATCCCCCAGCAAGTCCGACGACTTCGACGATTCCCACAATTCCAACAAACAGGCCCTTAGGATGACATTTTCCGGAATCGGCTACGATTTGCATCGCCTCGTCGAAGGCCGAAAGCTGATGATCGGCGGCGTCGAGGTGCCATTCGACAAGGGCTCGCAGGGCCACTCCGATGGCGACGTCCTCAGCCACGCTTTGTGCGACGCGCTGCTCGGCGCCGCGAGCCTCGGCGACATCGGGACACACTTCCCGGACACGGATCCGAAGTGGAAGGGCGCGTCGAGCCTGATTTTCCTCGAGCACATCCGCAAGCTGCTCGCCGATCGCGGATTGCGGATCGTTCACTGCGACGCGATCGTTGTGTGCGAACGCCCGAAGCTCGGGCCGCACTTTCCGGCAATGCGCGCCGCGCTCGCGAAATCGCTCGGCATCACCGCCGCCGAGATCAACCTCAAAGCCAAGACCAACGAAGGTGTCGACGCGGTAGGCCGGGGCGAAGCCATCGCCGCCCACGCGATCGCAACCCTACGCTCACACTGATTCTCACCGCGACGAGCTCGCTGCCGCCCGTGGAGTGCGACGGCTCGCCGCCGCTATTTGCAGCCGAAGCTCGCCTCGGCGTGTGTCCGCTTTCAGCAGCCGCCTCCACAATTTCACTCGCGCCTGCGATAGAATCACGACGCATGCCATTCGACGCTCCATCCGAAGCTCCTCCGGCGGCCGCGCTCTTCACCGCCGCAGATATCGCCGCAATCCTGCGCGAACGTGGGTGGCTCGATGCGTCACGCGACGTCGTCGTGGACGCGCCGCTAGGAAAATGGTGCGCGCGCGCCGCCGAGCTTTTGGCGGCGCACGCCGCAGACCGCGCAGCATTGGCCGATCTGCTTGCGCTCGTCTTCGCGTACGACGCGCGAGCGCTCGTGAGCGAACCCGCGAACCAAGCGGTCCTCGCCCGGGAAGGCGCGCGCGACGTGATCCGCGAGCTAGCGAATCGCGTCCTCGCCGATCCTTCGCCGGCTGATCCTGCGGTCAGCGCACGCGAGCTCGATTCCGATCGCCTCAAAGGGATCATCGACGGCATGAAAGCGGTGCTGCCATATCGTGGCCGTGAGCTCTTTTTCCCGATTCGCCTGGCGCTGGCGGGTGGCGTGGGCCCTGGCGAACTCGATCGTGTGATTCTTCTGCTCGACGCCGCAGCGGCGCTCGATTTTGGGGCGCCGGTGAAAGGCGCGCCACAGCGCATGATCGAATTTTGCGCCGCATTTGATTGAGAGTGTCTTCAGGGGCTAAAGTTCTTCAGCTTCGGGGCGGTTTATGTCGGAGTTGAAGCTCCGACCCCCGAAAAAGACTACGATTCCTGATCGCGACCGGAACTCGACGTTGCGGGCAAAAGCTCGCCTGTGCGCGATGGCGGGAACTGCGAAAGAGCCTATGGACTGGATGACGGGATTCCACGCGGTTGAGGAGGCGCTCGCCGCCGGGCGCGCGCTCGATCGCATCGTAATCGCGCGAGGCCGCCACGGCGAGCGCGTCGAAGAGGTTGTCCGCCTCGCGAAATCGCGCGGCGTTCCGGTGCGCTTCGAGGAACGCCAGCAGGTCGACCGCCTCGCCGGCACGCGCGACCATCAGGGTATCGCCGCGCTGGCTGCCGCGAAGCCCGCCGTCGGGCTAGAGGATCTGCTGCGCGAGAAAAATGCGCACGGCTTGCTCGTGCTGCTCGACGGCATCGAAGACCCGCACAATCTCGGCGCGATCGTGCGCACGTCGCTCGCGGCGGGTGCGCAGGGCGTCGTGATTCCAGAGCGGCGCGCCGCCGGCCTCAGCGACACGGTCGAGCGAGCCTCCGCGGGCGCGCTGGCGCATCTGCCCGTGGCGCGCGTCACGAATCTCGTCCGCGCGATGGAGGAAATGAAGGAAGCGGGCTACTGGCTGGTCGGTCTCGACGAGCGCGCGGAGAAAATCTACACCGAGGTTGATCTGAAGGGGCCGGTCGGCATCGTCCTCGGCAGCGAGGGAGAAGGCCTTCACGAACTCACGCGCAAGCGCTGCGATTTTCTCGTTTCGCTTCCGACGACTGGTCCGGTGCGCTCGCTCAATGTTTCCGTCGCTGCAGGCGTGATGCTTTTCGAAGTCGTGCGCCAGCGTGTGGGCCAGAAATCGCGCTAGCGCAGATGGCCGTAGTGCACCTTGCAGGTCATCGGTATGCGGATTTTGCCGCCCGACTCATGCCGCGCGAAATATTCGCGCAGCGCGTGCTGCATGGCCGGAAAGCCGGGGTGCCCGGGCTGCGGCGTCACCGAAAGCGAGAGCATGAAGCCTTCGAGCTCCTCGTACGTCATCTCTTCCGGACTTGCGAACTCCGCCTCGTGGAATTCGCCGCCCGCGAAAAGGCGGCGCGCGGCGCTGTCGAGATCGTAGCGGTGCTGCATCCGGGCGTAGTCCAGCCCATGCTCTCTGATGATGGTTTGAAATTCGCGTATCACGGCTTCGGAGCGCGTGTGCGGGCCCTGGCTCGCGAGCACGACCCAGCCTCTTTCGCGCAAAATGCGGATGAATTCGGGGCGGCACTTCTCTTGGTCGAACCAGTGAAGCGCGCGACCGACGCCCACGAAGTCAACGGAATGATCGGGGAGACGCGTCTCCTCAGCCGTTTCGTCAATGCAGGTCAGAAGCGGAAAGCGCGGCACAAGCTCTTCGCACGCGGCGCGCATATCCGGATTCGGCTCGACCGCGAGCACGCGATTGCCGTTTTCGAGAAACAGCTCGGCGAGCATGCCCGTGCCCGCGCCGATATCGGCTATGACGGATTCGCGCGTCAGCGCGCATCGCTCTTCGAGCAGAGGAATAATCTCGCGAGGATAGCGCGAGCGAAAGCGCCGGTAGGCCTCGACGCGCCCGCTGAAACGTTCCGTGGGCCTTAGAGAGGGGTCAAGTTCGTTCATTTCGCCAATCGTAATGCACCAGGGTCTGCGGATCGCGCCGGGCCGGGTAGGAACGCCGCGCTATTTATCGTACTTCAGCATCGAGAATACATCGAGGCCGGGAAGCTTTTTTCGGCCGTTCAGGAAATTCAATTCGACGGCGAACGCCGCGCCCACCACTTCGCCGCCAAGCTTGCGAACGAGATCGATGCTCGCCGCAGCCGTGCCGCCGGTCGCCAGCAGGTCGTCACATAGCAGCACGTGCTGCCCCGGCCGTATGGCGTCCTCGTGAATCTCCAGCTGATCCGTGCCGTACTCGAGCTGGTACGTCACCGACGCGGTCTTCCAGGGCAGCTTCTTCGGCTTGCGCACCGGCACGAATCCTGCGCCCAGCCGGTACGCCAGAGCCGGCGCGAAAATAAATCCGCGCGCCTCGATCCCGGCCACGATATCGACTTTTCTGCCCGCATAGTGCTCGCACAACTGGTCGACCAGCGAGTGAAAACCCTTCTGATCCTTGAGCAGCGTCGTGAGGTCGTAGAACAGGATGCCCGGTTTCGGGTAATCGGGAATCTCGCGGATCAGCTTTTTTAGGTCTTCCATCGTCTCCTCTTTCGTCGAAGTGCGTTGCGAGTTGGGCCGCCACATGTCAGCCGTTGCCATGGGTTCTCCGGTTTATCCGTCGTACTCGATCGAAAATCCTTCGCTGAATCGCGGATCGATCTCCGCGTCTTCCTCGGCCACCCGCGACACGGACGCCGACTGCGGCCCGCGCTCGAGCGCCGCTCGCAGCGCCGCGAGCGATTCCGCCGGGGCGACCGCGTAAACCTCCACGCGGCCATCGTTCAGATTCCTCGCGTATCCGCTAATCCCCATCCGCGTAGCCATCCGCTGCGCGAAGTAGCGGAATCCCACCCCTTGCACGATCCCGCTGACGTAGTAGCGCTTGGCCTTTGGTTCGTCGCGCACGGCAACCCCACCGGCGGCTGGGGAACGAGCGATTTTATCCGTAATCTTTTGCTTCACCAAGCGCCAAGCCGTGATAGTTTTTGGGCGGTTGCCCCCGCGATTACCGCCCAACACGCGGCTCGCGTCCGGCATCCAACTCCGTGATGCGCCGATCTCTCCCTATCGCGATTTTGCTCGGCCTGGTATTCGCCGCCGCCATTTCAGCGCGCGCGCAGGACGATAACCAGGGGCCGATCGCGCCTCCGCCTACGTACAAGATCAACCGCATTCCGTCGACACCGCACCCCGGCCCTCCGCCGATCCCGGTGCAGGAAATCATCCAGAAATTCGCGGCCAACGAGGACATCGCGAAGCAGGTTTACAACACATACGATTTCACGCAGACCGTCCGCATCGAGGAGATTGGCGATCCCGGCGGGAAATTCACCGTGGCCGGAGTCGAATACACGCGCCCCGACGGCAAGCGCTACTGGCGAATCGAAAAGCCGCCGGTTTCGACGCTCAAGGTCGAAAGCTACACCCTCGAAGACGTCAATACGATGATCAGCATCCCGCTCTTTTTCCTCACGAGCGACGAGCTCGCGAACTACGATTTTGTCTACGCCGGACAGCAGCCGCTCGACCAACTTAACACCTACGTTTTTCAGGTGAAGCCCAAAACTCTGAGCCGCCAGCGGCTCTTTTTTCAGGGCGTGATCAACGTGGACGATCACGATCTCGCGATCGTCGAAACCTATGGAAAATTCGTGAGCGAGCTGGCCGACGCCGGCATCAAGCTCCCCTTTTCGCTTTTTGAGATCTACCGCGAGAATTTCCAGGGAAAATATTGGCTCCCGACGTACATCAGTTCCGACGATTACATCAATGACTCAAACGGGGGCGATCCGCTGCATCTCCGCATGGTCATCCGTTCGACCGATTTCAAGCTGAATCCGGCGCCTCCGCCTGCCGGGCCCGATTCTTCGCAGCCGCCTTCGAAGTAGCGCTGAACCGAAGATCGAAAGGCTTTACCGCAGAGACGCAGAGGGCGCAGAGAAAGGCAACGCACGAGCAGCGACGCCGTTCGTCCAATTGTCTTTCTCTGCGCCCTCTGCGTCTCAGCGGTGGAATCCTCTTTTCTTGATCTCACTCGCGTCCCAGCAAATGCCGCGGCAGATCGCGAATCGACTTGAGCAGCAATTCCGGTTTCGCCGCGCGCAAGCGTACAGCCGTCGGGAAGGGGCCGAGTACTCCGATCGCCGCCACTCCGGCGCGCCGAGCCATCTCGATATCTTCCGGAGCGTCGCCGACGTACACGCATTCCTCGGGTTCGGCCCGCAGCCGCTTCAGCGCGCGCAATAGTGGCGCAGGATGCGGCTTCTTCCGGGAGGCATCCTCACTGCACACGCACGCCGAAAAACAGTCCGCGAGGCCAAACGCCCGCAGCTGCGGCCGCACGCGATCACCGCTTCCACCGGTTACGATGCCCAATGTAAAACTCTTCGCGAGCGCGCGAATTACGCTTCGCGCCCCCGGCAGCAGCCGAGGCCGCTCGGCAAGATACGCCGCGCGCCACAAGCGATTCGCCTCGGGCCAACGCGCCCGCGGCACCTTCGCGGCTCGATATACCTGATACCAGTCAGGGGAGTAGCAGCGTTTGAGCTCGTCGAGCCCCCATCCGATTTCGAGCGCGCGAAACATCGCGAGGTAGGCACCCGAATCGGCGGCATAGGAATTGAGCAGCGTCCCGTCCCAATCCAGCAGGACGACGCGCGCACGAAATCGCTTTCGGCTCACAGCAGGGAATCGTATCAGAAGCGAGCGGGGAGCGAGCCTCCGCCGCAAGGGGAGCAGAACCAATGAGATTTGGACGAATGCTAGGCGCTGCGATAGCGCAGGGGGATCACGTCGTCGCGTTTCAGGGCGAAATCGTCGAAGCTCGCGGCGTAAGCTCGCCAGCCCGGCATGTCCGTCTCTTCGGCGCGGACAATATGGGCTGCGGTGCACATCTGGACGCGGCCAAATCCCGCCGGCCGTTCGATCAGCGCCACTTCGAGTTCGATCGCCGTTCCGGGTTCGATCTCGCGCGGAGCAAGGAAAAAGACGCCGCTCGAGCTGATATTGCGCGTCACCAGCGCCACGGGTTCCGGCTCCTGGTAGTCGCCGACGCGCGTCAGCACCAGCGGCAGCGAGAGCTTGGCCCGCGGATAGCGCCTGCGTTCCGCCGCCACTCCGATCGCGTGCGTCGGGACGCGCAGAAAGCGTCTCGGCCCCGGCTTGCCGGAAATGGCGGTGATTGTTTCAGTCTGGCTTTCGAGTTCGCGTACATGTAATGGAGATACTGCGTGCTGGCCGTTCCGTTCCGGTGCAGCTCCCATGGACATCTCCCCAAGTACCCCTGAAACTGACCCCTAAAGCACCCCTGGCAGGTTTCCCGAATATGCGGGAGGCGAAAACCTGCGTCAACGTGGTACACCAAGCTGGTGCCGTATGATTAACCCCCTTAGGCTCAATGGCGGAATTTTCCACAGACTGCTTACTATACAGCGCAGGAGTTCTAGTACCGACGGGCGTAACATCCCTAGAATCAATGGTCGGGCGCGGACTGAACAGGGCGTTGCATGGCTTTGGAGCCGTCTGAGGGCTCGACGCCGCTCGCGCACTTTGAGCGCGAGAATCGGATAGTGGCGGAATTCGGAATGCGTTACTGTGGCGCCGTACGAGAAATCGAGGCGAACTCAGAATGAGATCGGAACGCAGCGGCGAGCTTCGGACGAGTGGACGAAATCTCAGTTCGCGAAATCTCGCTGTAAAAAACTTCGACGGTGCCGCACGCTGGCAGGCCGTTCAATCGCGCGATCGCTCCGCCGACGGCGCTTTTGTCTACGCTGTGCGCTCGACCGGCATCTACTGCCGCCCGTCCTGCCCGTCGCGCAAGCCGCAGCGCGAGCAGGTTGTTTTCTTCGCGCTCGCGGAAGCTGCCGAACAGAAAGGCTTTCGCCCGTGCCGCCGGTGCCGCCCGCGCGCCGTGCCGGTAGCTGATCCGAAAATCGCGACGGTCGCGCGTGTCTGCCGCGAAATCGAGGCGCACATCCTCGCCGATCCCGGCATCGACGCCGATTCCGACTCCCGCCTCACGCTGGCTCACCTCAGCCGGTCCGCCGGCATGAGCACACACCAACTCGAGCGCGCTTTTCGCGCCACCATCGGCATCACGCCGCGCCAGTATGCCGACGCGCAGCGCATGCGCCGCCTGAAATCGCGCCTGAAAAAAGGAGATAACGTGACGACTGCACTGTACGAAGCCGGATATGGTTCTTCGAGCCGCCTCTACGAACGCGCCCCCTCGCATCTTGGCATGACACCCGCCGCCTACCGTCGGGGCGGGGAAGGCATGCACATCGACTACACGATCGTTGATTCGCCGCTCGGCCGTCTCCTCGTCGGCGCCACCGAGCGCGGCATCAGCGCGCTGTATCTCGGCGAATCGGACGACAAGCTGCGGGCCGCGTTCGAAAAGGAGTACCCGCGCGCCGAGCTTCGCCGCGACGACAACGGCCCCGGCAGCCTCGGCGAATGGGTCGAGGAGGTGCTGGAGCATCTGCGCGGCCACAAGCCGCACCTCGATGTGCCGACGGACGTCCAAGCGACCGCCTTTCAGCGCCGCGTGTGGGAAGAGCTGCGCCGCATCCCCTACGGCGCCACGCGGACCTACACCGAGGTCGCGCAAGCCATCGGAAACCCGTCCGCGATTCGCGCGGTCGCACGAGCCTGCGCCACGAATCCGGTGTCGGTCGTCGTGCCGTGCCACCGCGTCGTCCGCCAGGACGGCAATCTCGCCGGCTACCGCTGGGGCATCGGTCGCAAGCGCACCCTGCTGGATCACGAGGCCGCCGCCGCACAGGCGAAGGTCAAAGCCGCCAAAGCCTAGAAGCGGACTGTCCTTGGGTTCAGTTGACTCTCAGGGGCATCGGCCTACATCTGCCTGTCGGTTCATATTCAAATGGGCCTAGGATTTCGGTAGATAGTAGAGGATTCCTGCGGCCATGTTTTCGATTGACGTGATCGCTCCTTTCGCAGTCCTGGCCCTGATCATTTTTATGGCAGTGTCCTGGTATGTCCGGGAAGGACGCAACCCCGTCTTGGAAGATATCGTGCAGCGGGACGAATTCGGTTCCCCTAGGGCATTCAGCGGAACTCTTTCGGTCGAGCGAGAGGACCCAGGCCATTTTCTTCGTCTCTCGAAGAACGCCCGATCGAATCGCTGGCTGCAGTTCCGATATCGCTGGCTCGGCATGGGGAAGCAAGCGATCTTCGACGAGGTGGACTTCGATGGCTTGCGCGGCGTCGTCGCCACAAAGAGAGGAAACGACCGAACGGAGACGCGGTTTCCCGAGTTCTCGGCAATCCGCATGCGGGAAGTCTCAGGAGGCAAAGGCGGAGGGTCGCTTTGGCACGTTGAATTGATTCAGCAGCGGGGCAGCGCCGTACCCTTTGTCACTTCTGAGGTGGCTTCGAGACCGACGTCGTTCAAGGAAACCGCGGCAGTGGCGAAAGCTGTATCCAAAATCATGCTTCTGCCAGTGCAGGTTCACGTCGCAGGCAATATTTGGACGCCTGGCTGGCCCCCAAAAAGTTCTGCAGTTCCTTCCTGACACCGCCTGAACCCGACGAGTCGCGCCTTAATCACCCTGATTTCTGTGCGACCGATGCACCGCTGCGGCGAAGGCTTTCCACACTTCCCGATTCCCGTCGTATTCCTTCAGCATGCGCTCGGGATGAAATTGAAGACCCACCAAAAAAGCAGCTTTAGGGTCGTAGTAAGCCTCGATCAAGCCATCATCGGCGTGCGCCATCGGACGGAAGCGCGGCGCCAGTTCGCGAATGCCCTGATGGTGATAGCTGTTCACGCTCAGATTCTTCCGGCGATACCAGCGCGCGAGGGGAGTGCCCGGCACGATTGACGCCGGGTGGCGGTAGGTGTCGTAATTGTGGTAGTCGATGTGCGGCCGGTGCGACTGCTTTTCCTTCTGCACGTCGCCGTAGAGCGTGCCGCCGCAGACCACATTCACAAGTTGAGACCCGCGGCAGATGCCCAGGATCGGCATCTGGCGCCGTAGGGCGTGGCGGATCAGCCGAATTTCAATCTCGTCTTTCAGCGGATGCGTTTTTTCGAGGTAGCGGAAATTGTCCTGGCGGGCGGCGAAGCGCTTCGGTTCGACGTCTTCGCCCTCGACCAGCAGCAGGCCGTTCATTTGTTCCATATATTGCGGCAGGCAATCCGGCGTGCCGCTCGACCACCGGGACAATCACAGGCAGGATGCGCAGCTGGATCAAAAGTTCGAGGTGATATTCGCCGACGTAATCGATGAATTTGCTTTTCCGGACCGTCCGACGGGCGCAGACAAGCACAACGGGGCGTTTCATCGCATTAGCGTTTGGAGGGCTTCCACCAGCCGGGAATCCTTGTCATGTCCCTGCGACGCCACGCGCACGTGCAACGTATCCATGCCAAGCTTGTTCGAGCAGTCGCGCACGTACATCTGATGCTCGGCCAGCAGGCGCGCCTGAAGCTCGGTTGCCGTCATGCCATTGCGAATCTTGAAGAGAACGAAATTCGCGCCCGTGGGATACACGTCGATTGCACGGAATCCCGCGCAGCGCGCCATAGAGCCAGCGCACATCCGCCGATCAGCCGCTTGCGGCCCTCGTGGTAGGCGGCATTGGTCGGCGGCAGCAAAGAAAGAAAATACTGCGCCAGCGTGTTCAGATTCCAGGTGGGAAGGAACCGCCGCAGCCGGTTCAGCACGAAAAGATTCGCGCTGTAGCAGTATCCGAGGCGCAAGCCCGGCACGCCGCAGTGCTTGCTCATGCTGCGCACGATCAGCAGATTCGTGAACTGGTCGGCGATCGGAAGCAGGCTCGGAATCGGGTCCCCGGCGAAATCGATGAACGATTCATCGACGATCACCAGTTCCAAATCGCGCGCCCGGCGCAGAAACTCGATCATCTCGTCGAGCGGGATGAACTGCCCGGTCGGATTGCCGGGATTGATCACCAGCAGGCATTCGAGATTCCGCTGGTGGACCCACGCGAGATAGTCGTCGAGGCGAAGCGAGTATCCGCTTTCGGGATCGAGCGGATAGAGATCGGCGTCGCGCTGGTCCTTCATCTTCTCGATGTATTCGCCGAAGGTGGGGATGGGCACGGCGATGCGGTCGATCAACGTCATGTCGATCAGCGTGATCAGCTCGGTCGCGCCGTTGCCGATGATCAGCCGCTCCGGATCGACGTCCAGCACGCTCGCCAGATTCTTCTGGCTGGTCAGCGGATTGCTCGTCGGATACGACTTGATCAGATTCGGAAGATTGCGCTGCAAATCCTCGAGCATCTCGCGGCGTGGGGTAATAAGGATTGGCGATGAAGCAGAAATCGATGATGTCCTTGGCGTTCTCGTAGCCGACGAGATCGGAGAGCGCCGGCGAATGCGAAGTCTCGTAGAAAAGATGCCGCCGCAGCTCGGCCGCCGAATCTCCCTCAACCGCTTTTGCAACTGTGGTCACTTTCATAGCAATTACCCGCTTCGAGCCCGTCATTCAGAAGCCTAGTCCTGCCACCTGGGTGCGTCAACGGATACTCAGGTATACCTACCGCGACGCCCTGCCACACAGAACGAGTCGGCTCTATCCCTGGGGCTTGATCTTCTCCGTGCCCTTGGGCCAGTGCGGCTTGAAATCCGATTCCGGCACCGGCGCATTCCGGACGATCTTCGAGTACTTCACGATCGAGTAGTCGCCCGATCCTGTCTCGAAGAACTGCTGTTCCACAGGCAGCCAGGTCGACTCATCGAGCCAAATCTCGATCTTCGATATCTGGGCGCGGACGGCGTCCGACTTGGGCGTGAGCTCCAGTTCGACAGTCTTGTGATCGCCGACGGTCGTCTCGGGCAGGACGGTAATAAGGTAGCCCTTACGCAGCTCCGCGCCCGCCGTCCCAAAGCCTAGAAGCAGAAACTGGTCCACGGCCGACTTGTTCTTGCCTAGATTGTATTCCTCCACGCGCTTCAGTCCGGGCGTGTACACGTAGAGCGTGTCGCCGTTGCGCAGAATCGTCCTCGGGTCCGGCGTCTTCATCTCGAGCAGCATCTTGTCGCCGCGGACGGCAATCGTCCCAATCTCGGTCGACCGGTCGTTGACCACCACAGTCACTTTTGTGCGCTCCACATCCGCCGCGAGGCTGTGGAAATCTCGGGCTTCGGCATCCAATTGCGCCAAAATGCTGTCGAGCGACCACGACCCGCGCGCTTGGCGCTCCGTCGCAGAGCTACAAAGTGGCGCAACGCACGCCACGACACACACGAGGGCAAGCAGGTTCCTGGCTAGTTTCGAGATCAAGAGTCCCCCGGGGAGAATCGTAGCAAAAAGAGACACACCCCGCATCTCTCCGTCTCAAGTGGTTGCCATCCTCTGTCGATCGGGACTAAAATATGTCGCTGCGGACAAAAAAGGGCTTGACAAGAAATGGCACCCTGTACACAATCACTCGCGCGCCAAGTTTCTGCCTTCCCCCTGAAGCCCAATTGTTCCTCCCCTTCGCATCGCCGGAAAAGTCTGCGAGGAGAACCCGGTGGCGGAAAAAGAAGGTATAGCAGCCAGCATGGAACTCGACCGTGAAGTGATCCGCTGTGGTGTTTGCGGATTGGTTCAATACCGTACGCGCACTGGCAACTGCCGACGCTGCCTTCGTCTGCTGCCCCCTAAGGTGACGTTCGTCATTCCGACGCCGTCGCCCACAGATTTACCGGGGGACGACCGCCAATTGTTTGAGAACTGGCCAAATCGCGAAACTGTCGAGAACATCGGCCAGCGCATCAGGCAATTGCGCGAATCTCGAGGCATGACGCAGAGTCAGCTACAAGCTCGCTCGCGCGTCTCACGTTCGTACCTGTCCCGGATCGAAAGCGGGCAGATGACTCCCAGCCTCGGCACGCTCGAAAAGATTGCCGAAGCGTTGGGCGTCGGTCTGAATCGCTTCTTCGTTCCCGAGACGAATGGCGAGACAGTGCTCGAAGACCCGTTCATTCAGGGCCTACGGCCGTTCCTGCGCCAGCTTGATTGGACGCAATGGCAGGGCATCCTGAAAAGGCTGCAAGCCATCAGCGAGCATGTCAGCACCAACCAGCAGATACGCCCGCTCGCCCCGCAATCGGTCGAGCGCGTACCTCAAGGCATACCCCGCCGCCAGCAGCACGCCGGCGGTCACTCGGCAACCGCGCTGAACCGCTAGCAGCGTTTCGCTGCGCGGTGCGCGGCAATCGCCACGCCCTCATCGGCCCTGTCACGCCCGGACGAAAGTCCCGGGGCGCGTCAGGGCCGTAAGTTTTTCGTGCCGCGGAATTTGTTGTTGCCGTATGTCGCTCACCCCGCTTTCCCGGGGTGAGGCTTTTCGTTTTCCACGTACCATTGACGATATACGGTGGGTGTTCGATCCTCCGTCGTACACCAAGTATGTCTGAAGGGAGACTTCCACAGCATGGATCTTGCAGCTGCCAAGCGCAAGCGACGGCGACTGACTCTCGGCGTTGCGGTTCTGGGCTTGGCCGTCGCCGTGATGATTTGGGCTTACTCCGAAGTCACAGCGTCCTCCGCCAAGCCCTTTAGCATGCCCGTGTGGACAGCATTCGTGATTCTGTGCCCGACGTCACTGTTGTCGGTTCCTCTGATTGACGTCGAGCCGGGGACACTTGACTTCGCCATAACTTGGCTGGTCATTGGACTCCTGAACTCTGCGCTTTATGCAATGATCGGAGCGACCGTGGCGAGGTTCCTGTGGAAGGCAGACGAAAAATCGCCGTCATAGCGGGAGTAGTGGCAGTGACTACCTTAACCCGACCTTCCAGACCTCATAGAGATCAGCTCATTCCATCACCGTCGCGCAGGCTGTCGAAATATTCCTCGACCTCCTCGGAGTAGTCGTAATTATCCGGCGGGAGCGGCATGCCGTGCGCGACGAGCGTCTTCGCGCAAGCGAGCCAATCGCCTTCCGGATAACCGACAACATTTTCCACCGAGGCGTACCCGAGCGTCCCCATCACGTTGCCGCCGAAGCCGTGCTTTTCCTCCCAGCTTGCTCCATGCGATAGCAACCAATCGGCCATCTGCGCGTCGCCTCGGAAAACGGCTAGATTGAGCGCGGAAGCTTTCCAGTCTCCGCCGGTGCACCGCGATGGGCCAGCCCAGTTCCACCATCACCTTGACCGCTGGGAAATTGCCTTGCGATGTGAGATTCGGCAGTTGCCGCAGCTGTTCTTCCGAGAGATCGCGGATGAGGTTCGGATTTTGCGCCAGCAGCTTCCGCGCCGCGTTCGCATCGGCCCTTGCGCACGCCGCGACGAATGCGTCTTCCTGCGACAACTGTTCCTTCGCGGCTTGCTCTCCCAGCAGTTCGGCGACATCCGGCCTGCCATAGAGCATCGCGAAGCGATACGCGGAAATTGCATGGGGACCTTTCTTGGCCGGATCGGCGCCCTTGTCCAGCAGCATCCGGAAGACCTCGACCGGCTGTCCGCGGCGGATTGCATGAGCCAGCGTATGCGAATCGTGCTCACGCAGGCTCTTGGTATGCGCGAGCAGAAGCTCGAGCCGCTCCGGATCGGCGCTGTCGAGCGCGTGGGCCACGGCGTTCGAGCCCTCCACGCGCGCTCCGGCGTCGAGCAGCAGCCGCGTGCACGTCAAATCCGGGCTCTCCACCGAATGGTAAAGCGACTCGTTGTCGTTGGGATCGGCGCCACGCCCGAGCAAGAGTCGCGTCATCCCCGGATGATGATTTTTCCCCGCCGCGCCATAGATCGCGCTCAGCGGCCACTCCGGATTCGGCGGATTGGACCATTTGAGGTTCACGTCTGCGCCGCGATCCAAAAGCAGCGAGGCGCATCGTTCGAGCGCGCCCGCATATTCCGGCAGGCGAACGAGCGCCGAGTGCGTCACGGCAATCAGCGGCGGCATCTCCATCGCTCCGCCCGGCCGATTCGCCCACGCGGGATCGGCGTCGAGGTTCCGCCGGAGCGCCGCCTCGTCACCCACGGCGCACGCGAGAGACGGATCGTCGCCGAGTAGATCGGTCCCGCCGCGAAGCATTCGCGCTGCGAGTTGCGGCCTGGGGCTGCGGTAACCCTCGCCATACACGAGGGCGAGCCACTTGCGTACTGCATCCTCGCGGCCGCTTTGCGCGGTCGATTTCAACTCGACGAATTCCTTGAGCTGCGTCCAAGAAGGGAACCCGTACTCGCGCGCGACGCACGACTGCGCGTCGTGCAGCTGAAACGGGCGGCTTGCGACCTTGGAGGGATCGAGCGCTTGCGCAGACGGCAGGGAATCGACCACGCGGCGAAGCGCCTCGGGATCGCCTGAACGAAACGACCGCAGGAGTTCCTTCGCTTGCTTCCTCAGATGGGAAAGATTCGGAGATGCGGGTAGCTGCTTCATAGAGCCTCCATGCATGAATTCGCCGATGACCCGCAATCCGGCCGCATAAAGGCTTACTGCTCGTTTTTCAGTGGCGAGTGGGTTCAACCCTTCCCGCGGGTCCGGAGGCGCCTCGAACGCCTCCGGAATTCTAAAAGGTGAGCGACGAAAATTCCACCACGAATTGCTCGGAACGATTCGTCCTAGTAGAACCGCACGCGCACGTCGTTCGCGCCCTTATCCAAGTGCACGGAATCGATGAACCGAATCTCGCGCTCGTCGAGCGTCATGATCAACGATTGCGTTCGCGTGCCGCCGCCGAAAAACCGCACGCCGCGCAACAACCCGCCGGGCGTCACGCCGGTGCAGGCAAAGATGATTTTCTTGCCGGGCGCCAGCTCCGCCGTATCGTAAATCCGCTTCGGGTCTTTGATTCCCATCTTCGCCGCGCGCTCTTTGTGTTCCGGCTTTGAGATCACGAGCCGCCCGAGAATTTGCCCGTTCAAGCAGCGCAACGCCGCCGCGGTCAACACGCCCTCAGGCGCGCCACCGGTTCCCATCACCGCGTGGACGCCCATATCCGAAACCGCCGCGCTGATGCCCGCCGAAAGGTCGCCATCCTGGATCAGCCGGACGCGCGCGCCAGTCTTGCGAATATCCTGAACCAGCTTTTCGTGCCGCGGCCGTTCGAGCACGGTCACTACCAAATCTTTCACCTTGCGGTCGAGCCGCTTGGCGATCGCTTTCAGGTTGTGCTCCGGAGTGGCGTCCAGATCGACTGCGCCCCGGCACAAGGGCCCCACGATAATCTTCTCCATATAAAGGTCGGGAGCGTGGAGGAGCCCACCTTTGTCGCTCGCCGCGAGCACCGTAATCGCGTTCGGTGCGCCGCTCGAGCAAAGGTTCGTCCCTTCGAGCGGATCGACGGCAATATCCACCGCGGGGTACAAGTGCTTCCTGTCGCGCGCGGCCAGGCCCACGTGTTCGCCAATGAAGAGCATCGGCGCCTTGTCGCGTTCGCCCTCGCCGATCACGATCGTCCCGTCCATGCTGACGGTATCCATCTCCTTGCGCATGGCCTCGACGGCGGCTTGATCGGACTTATGGCCGTCGCCAAGCCCCATGGTCCGCGCCGACGCGATCGCGGCCTCTTCGACAACGCGCAAAAATTCCAGACTCAGTTCCTGTTCCATGAACGCTCCCGCATTTCAGGTGATTTAGAGCCGAGACCTACATCCGAAAAAGGACCGAACAAATGATCCCACGATTGTAATTCAACCGCGATCCGCCATCCATCGCGGCGAAAGGGGAACGTTCCCTAAGCCGCATACCGCTCATACGAACGCCGCAATCCCCGTAATCCGCTCGCCGATCACCAGTTTGTGGATGTCGTGCGTGCCCTCGTACGTATAGACAGATTCGAGGTTATTCATGTGCCGCATCACGCCGTAATCATCCACGATCCCGTTCGCGCCGAGAATTTCGCGCGCCAGCCGCGCCGTTTCCCGCGCCATCCACACGTTGTTCATCTTCAGCATCGAAATGTGCGACGGATGCACGCGCCCCTTATCTTTCAGCTGCCCCACCTGCATCGCCAGAAATTGCGCCTTGGTGATCTCCGTGATCATCCAGACCAGCTTCTCCTGCACCATCTGGTGCGACGCGATCGGCTTGTCCGCAAACTGCTTCCGCTGCTTCGCGTAATTCAGCGCCGTGTCGTAGCAGGCCATCGCCGCGCCGATCGCGCCCCAGCCAATCCCGTAGCGCGCCTGGTCGAGGCACGATAGCGGTCCCTTGAGCCCCTCGACGCCCGGCAGCAGATTCTCCGCCGGAATTTTGCACCCGGTCATCGCCAGCCCCGACGTTACCGATGCCCGCAGCGATTGCTTGCCATGAATCGCCCACGCCTTGAATCCCGGCGCGCCTTTCTCGACCAGAAACCCGCGCACCTTGCCGTCTTCGCATTTCGCCCAGATCACGGCGACGTCCGCGATCGACCCGTTCGTGATCCACATCTTCTCGCCGTCGAGGACGTACCCGCCGTCCTTCTTCACAGCCCGCGTCAGCATCCCGCCCGGATTCGATCCGAACCCCGGCTCCGTCAGCCCGAAGCAGCCGATCGCTTTTCCTTGCTGCAGCAGCGGCAGCCATTTCTCTTTCTGCGCGTCCGATCCGAACGCATGTATTGGATACATCACCAGCGCCGATTGGACCGACACGAAGCTCCGCAATCCCGAATCTCCGCGCTCGAGTTCCTGCGTCACCAGCCCGTATTCCACATTCGACATTTCCGCGCAGCCATATCCCTTCAGGCTCGCGCCGAAAAATCCCAGCTCCGCCATCTGCGGCACGAGCTGCATCGGAAACGTCCCCGCGCGGTCGTGCTCCACGATGATCGGCAGCACCTGCTCGTCGACAAACTTCCGCGCCGTCTGCCGCGCGAGCCGCTCTTCGTCGTTCAACAGGGAATCGAACTCCAGGAAATCCACGCCGGGAAACGATGGCACGGGAACTCTCCTTCTCCGAGATCACGCGGGAAAACTTTCCCGGCAGGTCGGCCGTCTGCAACGCATTCTACTGGACTTGCGTTCCGCAACGCTAGGAAAGCGGCACACCCGCGGGTCACCAGCACCTACCGCGTTTACCTTAGTACCAAGACATTAACTCATCGTACTCGTACCTCTGATAAACAGCAGTATAGGGACTAGTACCTCCCCTTAAGATGTAGGAGGTTTGGGCTGTGCAGAGTCTACTTGGGGGCGCTCGGCGAGAAATCGTCCTGCGTCGAAATTGCCTCGGTGCCCCGTCGAAAGGTCCGATGTCTGAGTCAGCAAGCGGCGGGGGCGTGCGTCTTTCTGCAGTGCCGGGCAACGTGTGCACTGCGCTTCGCCCGTACCGAAGCCCAGTTGTCCGGCGCCTCATAACAGCAAACGCCCTATTCTTTTTCTTTCTCCTCCCATTCGCAGGGCTGGTCCAAAAAAGTTGGGCCCAGGCCTTGCCAAGCGACTCAAGCGGGCCGCAAAGCTTGGCTCAGCTGAGTCTGGAGCAACTCGGCAACGTCGAAGTCACCACCGTCTCTAAAGGTCCGCAAGAGGTGATGAAGACGCCGGCTGCGGTTTTTGTAATCACGCAGGAAGACATCCGGCGCTCCGGCGCCACGAGCATTCCGGAGGCGCTGCGTCTCGCGCCGGGCGTGCAGGTGTCGCAGATCGACGGGAATAATTGGTCGGTCTCGATCCGCGGGTTTGCGGGCCAATTTTCAAAGGACCTGCTCGTTTTGGTGGACGGCCGAAGCGTCTATACACCGCTCTTCGAGGGAGTTTATTGGGACATCCCCTACGTGATGCTCGAAGATGTGGATCGCATCGAGGTGATCCGCGGACCCGGCGGCACGATTTGGGGCTCCAACGCCGTCAATGGCGTGATCAACATCATCACCAAGAGCGCGAACGACACGCACGGCGTTCTCGCGACCGCAGGCAGCGGAACGGTAGATCAGGGAACGGGCGCCTTCCGCTATGGTGGCACCGCGGGGAAGAGTTTCGACTATCGCATCTACGGCATGGGCGGCATTCGCGGCCAGGAAGAGCATCCCGACGGCGACGGATTCGATCATTGGCGAATGGGCCAGATGGGTTTCCGCACCGATTGGAAGAGCGGCCAGAAGGACACGTTCACGGTACAGGGCGATCTGTATCGCGGGGAGAGCGGAGAAAGCATCCTGATCGGCTCGTTCAATCCTCCGGCGGAGACGGCGGAGCAGGGCTTCGGCTACCTTTCCGGTGGGAACCTGCTGGCGCGCTGGCAGCACACGACGGGCGAGGGCTCCGACATTCAGATCCAAACCTATTTCGACCGCACCAACCGGCAGGACTTCGAACTCGGCGAAACGCGAGACACCTTCGACGTCGACTACATTCAGCACCAGCGCGTAAGCGACGACCAGGAAATAACGTGGGGCCTCGGCGTCAGAATCAGCCCGAGCAACTTTATCCAAACCTCGCAAGGCGTGAATTTCCTGCCCGCCAAACAGGTCGATAGCATCTACAGCGGCTTCATCCAATACGAGCTTCCGATCGTGCGCGACAAACTGACCCTCACGGCCGGCACGAAGCTCGAGCACAACAATTTCAGCGGCTTCGATTATCAGCCGAGCGTCCGGCTGATGTGGACTCCGACCGACCGCCAGTCCTTCTGGACAGCCGTGACTCGCGCCGTGCGCACTCCTTCGCGTCTCGATCAGGACGTCCAGTTCGATATCTTCGAAGAATACTACGAGGGGATACCGCTCTATTTCCAGATTGAAGGCGATCCGAAGCTGAAGGCGGAGCAACTCATCGCCTACGAGGCGGGCTATCGCACGCAGATCAATCGAAACGTGTACGTGGATTTCACCGCTTTCTACAATAGCTACGACAACTTGCAGGGTTACGGCCCGATCGGCCTCGGCGAAGCCCCCATCCCCGGCCCGACCCCGGAGCCGCCCGCGTCCCCGGTATATCTCTATTTCTCGCTGCCCTATGCCAACGACATCCAAGGCCACACGGTGGGCGCTGAAATCGCTCCCGACTGGAAAATCACTCCTTGGTGGCAGGTGCGCGGTTCCTATTCGTATCTCCACATGTCGTTGAGGGACAAGACCGGCTTCACGGACACCGGGAGTCTGCTCGGTTCCTACCTGGGTTCCAGCCCCAGCAGCATGGTGGCTTTCCAGTCGTTTTTCAATCTGCCGAAACATTTCGAACTCGACCAGACGTTTCGATATTCGGCCGCGCTTCCCGCGCAAGGCGTGAGCTCGTACGGCACGGCGGACCTTCGGTTGGGGTGGCACGTGGGAGAGGGTCTCGAGCTGTCGCTCGTCGGACAAAATCTCTTGCAGCCGTCTCACGTGGAATTCGGAGGCGATCCGGGCCCGCTCGTGGGGATCAAGCGAACCGTCTTCGGAAAGATCACGTGGAGAAGGTGATGCCAACCCCGCCCACCACGTCCGTTCGAGCCGGAAAGACGCTTCCACGAGCGCTGCGATACGTCTCGTTGCTCCTGGCGATTCTCTCCTGCGTTCTGCTCGCGGGCGTCAATTGGCGCGCGCAGGCCCAGCAGCCCAAGGCCAACGAATTCCAGGTAAAGGCCGCCTACCTCTACAACTTCGGCCGGTTCGTCGAGTGGCCCGATCAGAATGCTCCGGACAAAAGTGAGGCTTTCGAAATCTGCGTGCTCGGCGCCGATCCATTCGGGCCGACCCTGGACGCGACTCTCGCCAGAGAGACTATTGCCGGCAAGAGCGTGATGGCAAAGAGAATCTCGAAGCCGCAGGAAATCGACAGCTGCCGCATCGTCTTCATCAGTTCTTCCGAACAAGGCCATCTGAAGGAAGTCCTCACGGCCCTTGATAAGACGAGCGTCTTGACCGTGAGCGACATTCCCGGCTTTTCAGAGCACGGGGGCATGATCGGCTTCATCCTGGATGGAGACCGCGTCCGCTTCGACGTCAATCTCGCGAGCGCGCAGGACGCCCGCCTCACGCTGAGCTCCGAATTGCTCAAAGTCGCCACGAACGTGAGAAAAGATCGTCCGGGGGATTTTTAGATGCCGCGCCGGACACAAAACGCCTCGATCGCGAAGAAGCTCACGTGGATGAACCTGCTCGTCAGCGGCGCGGCCCTGTTGCTGGCGTGTGCGGCGTTCATCGGCTACGACACGGTGACGTTCCGCGCGACCATCGTGCGAAACCTTTCCACGCAGGCCCAGATCATCGGCTCCAATAGCGCGTCGGCCCTGCTGTTCGACGACCCGCAAGCCGCGGAAACCACGCTGTCGGCGTTGCGAGCCGCACCCGATATTTTGTCCGCCGTGATCTACAGGCCAAACGGCCGGCCCCTGGCCACCTATTCGCGGGACCGCAACAATCCGGTCCCGGCGCCGCCGTCGCTAGCGCCAGGTCAGCTCGAAATGCACTTGCTGAAGAACAACGAGATCGTGCTCGTCCGCTCGATCGTGTTTCAAGGCAAGCCGACGGGGACGGTCTACATCCGGTCGGACATGGAAGAGCTGAATCATCGCCTGCTCCGGTACGCGGGAATCGCCGGCGTCGTTCTGCTTGTGTCGCTCTTGGCGGCGCTTCTCGTCTCGTCCATCTTCCGCAGGTCCGTCGCCGAGCCAATCGTTCACTTGGCTCAGGTTGCCGGCGTCGTTTCGCACGACAAGAATTATTCCATCCGCGCCACCCCCATCCCGCACCACGGCGAATTGTCGATCCTGATCGACGCGTTCAACGACATGCTGGCGCAGATCGACCGCAACGAGCAGGAATTACGCAAAGCGCACGACCAACTGGAGCTGCGCGTACAGGAACGCACGGCCGAGCTTCAAGCCGCGAAAGACGTGCTGGAGGCATATTCACAAAATCTTCTTCGCGCCAAGGAAGAACTCGAACGCGCCGCGAAGTTCAAGGATCAATTTCTCTCCACGATGAGCCACGAGCTGCGAACGCCTCTGAACGCAGTCCTTGGATTCTCGGACCTTTTGACCGAAGAGCGTTACGGCCCCTTGAATGAACGCCAGCAACGCTACGTCAAACACATTCACACCGGCGGGAAGCATCTCCTCACGTTGATCAACGACATTTTGGACCTGTCCAAGATCGAGGCGGGCCGCCTTCAATTGGCGATCGACAGCGTTGCACTCACCACGTCTTTCGCGGAAGTGGCGGACACGATGCGTCCTCTGGCCGACAAGAAGTCCCACATTCTGGTGCAACGCGCCTTGCCCGGCCTCAGCGTTCGCGCCGATGCCACGCGCTTGAAACAGATACTTATGAACCTGATCGGAAACGCCATCAAGTTCACGCCCGAGGGTGGAAAGATCGAGTTGACGGCAAAGCGGACTGGCGACTTTGTTCGCGTCGAAGTGCGCGACTCAGGGCCCGGCATTCCTCCCGAAGAACAGCAGCGCATCTTCGACGCGTTCTATCGGCTGCGCAAGAGCGAAAAAGCCGTCGAAGGCACGGGCCTGGGCTTGGCGATCACGCAGCGCCTGGTCCAGCTGCACGGCGGGGAATTGGGCGTCGAGAGCGAAGTTGGCGTCGGGAGCTGTTTCCACTTCACGCTCCCCGTCGTTCCCACATTTGTGAGCCCGGAAGCGCCCGCATCTGGATTGGCTCGCTCGATCGCTGGGGCCCGCATCCTGGTCGTCGAGGATGATTCGAGCGCCGCGCAGTTGCTCGAGACGCAGCTCGCTTCCGCCGGCTACTCCGTCACCGTCTGCCGCGAACCCGAACGTGCGCTCGAGGTGGCCGCGGAGCTTCAACCGTCCGCGATCACCATCGATATCGTGATGAAGCCGATCAACGGCTGGGAGCTTCTCTCGAATTTGAAGTCCGATCCGCGCACCGCTCCCATCCCGGTCATTGTCGTGACGATCGTCGACCAGCCTTCTACCGGCGCGCTGCTCGGCGCCGACGAGTACATCGTGAAGCCCGTCGACAAAGCGACCCTGCTCGGCGCCATCGGACGCTGTCTGAATCGTCTCGGTCCCATCGCCAATCGCTCGATTCTGGTGATCGAGGACGACGATCCCACGCGCGAGTTCATCGCCGAGCTTCTCTCGAAGAACGGCTTTGCGGTGCGCACCGCCGCCGACGGCGGGCAGGCTCTCAGGCAGATAGATGCCGCGCTGCCGGAGCTCGTCATCCTCGACTTGATTCTGCCGGATGTGAGCGGGTTTCAATTGCTGGCGGATTGGCGCCGCGATCCCCGAACCGCGAATCTCCCCGTTTTCGTATTGACCAGCAAGGACCTTACTCCTCAGGAGCGAGACTATCTTCGCGCGAACTCCGAAGCGCTCTTTCAGAAGCAGGAGCCCTGGCAGGACGCGCTTCTCAAACGCTTGGAGCGCGTCGTGCTGTCCGGGATGCAGGTGCGATCGTGAAGTCGCGCGTTCTGATCGTCGAGGACAACCAGCCCAATCGCGAACTTCTCTCCGATTGGCTCGAAGTGGAGGGATTCGAAGTGCTTTCGGCGGAGAATCTGGAGCAATCGTTCGCGGCGCTTCAAAATAGCGAAATCGACGCGGTGCTGCTCGACGTGCAGCTCGGCGCGGACGACGGGCTTGCGGTTGCCACCTGGATGCGCAATCACGCGGGCCTGCGCAACGTTCCCATCATTGCTGTCACAGCGCACGCCATGATCACCGACCACCAGCGCGTGCTCAACGCCGGTTGCAATGGCTGCGTTTCGAAACCGATCGACTTCCGTGCGCTGCGCGAACAGCTCGACCGCTGGATCGGCCAGCCGGCCTATTCGCCGCCGGCCGCATAATCTTATGACGATACTCCAAACAAAAACGCCCCAATCCGAACCCGCCGTTGCCCGGCGGCCCAATCACGTTCTCGTAGTGGACGACGATGCCGCCGCGTGCGAGTTGATGCACGAGATCCTTACCGCAGCCGAAATGGACTGCGTCACGATGACGGACAGCCGCCAGGCCGCGGCACGCCTCGTCCACGAGAAATTCGACGCGATCTTCCTCGACGAGCGCATGCCCGAGCTCGAGGGTATAGAACTCGTTCGTCTGATACGCGCCACCGGCCTCAACCGCTCAACGCCCATCGTCATGATCACCGGCGAAGAAGACCGCACCCTGCTGGGACGCGCGTTCGAAGCCGGCGTGAATTTTTTTCTCTTCAAGCCGATCGAGCGCCATCGCATCCTGCGCCTGATCCGCGTCTCCGAGGACTCGATCCAGCGCGAGGCGCGCCGATTCAATCGCGTGAAGTTGCAGTGCAACGTGGCTCTGGAATGCGAATCGAAGCGCATTACCGGCACCACGCTCGACATCAGCCTCGGCGGCCTCTTCGTGCGCGCCTCGCAGGCGCTTCCCGTGGGTACCAACGTGGTGGTCAAGCTGGGGATCCGCGCAGGACAGCCGCCTTTGCGCTTTGGCGCGCGCGTCGTCCGCGTGAGCGGCGAGGACTGCATGGGCTTGCAGCTCGACAACGCCACCTCCGAGGATCACCGCGCGCTTCAGGAATTCCTGCTCCCTCACGTCCTCGCCGAACGCACCAAATAGACCTTCGTTGGTCGCACCCGGCCGCACTGTACCGTGGCGTTGCCGTATGGTATCCTTCACTTCGTTCGAGACTACGGCACTCACACAGGAAAGCGCACACACTCCGGACGCCGTTTCCAGTTTCCAGGCCACAAAGCTGTTATGGAAAGTGTCTCCGGATCGATTGGCCGTGAGTTTCTTCTGAACGCCAGGATGGTCAAGAAAATGTCGACACCCGCCGCGACGCCGATGACGACCACACTACAACTAGCGCATTCGCCCGACAGTGACGATGCCTTCATGTTTTATGCGCTGGCCACGGGCAAGGTCCGCCTGCCGGGCGTGAAGTTCAATCACATCCTCTGCGACATCGAGACGCTGAACCACGCGGCTCGCACCGAGACCTACGACGTGACGGCGGTCAGCTTCTACGGCTACGCATTTGTCGCCGACAAGTATCTGCTGCTCGATTGCGGCGCGAGCTTCGGCGAGGGCTACGGCCCGATCGTGATCTCTTCGCATCCGATCAAGAAAGACGACCTTAAGGGCCGCAAGATCGCCATTCCCGGCACGCTCACCACTTCCTATCTCGCGCTGAAGCTCTTTGAGCCCAACGTCGAGACCGTCACCATGCCGTTCGACAAGATTCTCGACGCCGTGCGCAACAAGGAAGTCGAAGCGGGCCTGCTCATTCATGAAGGCCAGTTGATGTTCTCGCAGATCGGATTGCATCGCGTGGTCGATCTCGGCCAGTGGTGGCAGGAGCAGACCGGTCTTCCGCTGCCTCTCGGCGCCAACGCGATTCGCCGCAGCCTCGGCAACGACATGGGCCGGCAGGTAGCGCGCATCATCCGCGAAAGCGTCAGCTACGCCCTCGAGCACCGCGAATCCGCGCTCGAATACGCGCTGCAGTTCGCGCGCGATATGGATCCGGTTCTCGCCGACAAGTTTGTCGGCATGTACGTGAACCGCTGGACGCTCGATTACGGCGAAGAGGGACGCCGCGCTGTCCGCGAACTGCTCGCTCGCGGCGCCGGCATCGGCCTCGTGCCGGCATCTTTCGAAGTCGAGTTCCTCTCCGAAGCCGCATAGCTCCCGTACCGCACGTCGGCGCAGTCGCGAACGATGGAGTGCAGGAGGTCGCTTCTCCTGAGTTCGTCGAAGGGCTCCGCCGCTCGCCTCCCGGCTTGCCCCGAGCGTGCAACCGCAGCCCAGAGGCGCTAAGTCTTTGTCCTGCTTGCACCTGCTGACCAACTAAAGAAACCGCCATCCAAGTCGATCTAGCGTGCGTCTAACCAAGGGAGCGCCCTGCGGCTCGTGTTGAGACTCAGCCTCACGCTCTCAGCTCAGACGCGGCACTCAATTCCCCGGTTCGATCAAAGGAGATTGCCTAATGCGTCGGAGTTCAAAGCAGTTCCTCAGTGGACTTACAGTTTTGTTCCTAGCCCTACCCCTCTGGGCTGGCAACGCCAAAACCTACAGCGCCGAGTGGGAAGCTTCCCAAGCCACTACAATTGGTAACACTCAAATAAAGCCCGGCACCTATAAGGTCCAAGCCCATCCGGACCAGAACACGCTCGACATCGTCAGCGACGACGGCAAAGTGATCGCGCAGACGCCGTGCCACTGGATTCAATTGCCCCAGAAGGCTGCGGCAACCGAGGTCGAGACCAGCAACAATCAGATCACTCAGGTTGAATTTGCAGGGAAGACCGAAGCGATCACTGTTGGCTCTTCCACCGCCTCAGGGAATTGATCGATCCACGTTGATCGGGGGGCGGGAACGTTCCGCCCCCTTACACCCCCAACGCGCTGGCATTCTCAGATCCGCCGTAATTTTTCAGCGAGGCTAGCAGACGTTCTATGGCCCCCGGATTTTCGCTATGCCTTAGTCCCGTAGCACACGATACCCCTCACATTGTACGCTAGCGCACGCAGCCGGAAAGGGATACAATGCCCGTATCTCTTCTAGCATCTTTCCGCCACTCCTCGCGGGCGACGGTTCCTTGCGAAATCAGATCGACTCGATCGCCAGGGGGCCGCTATGTCGAGACGACCAATCCCCGATAGGGCGAGGCGCACCGCCAAACCCCGCCGAAACCTGACGGCACAAGATCCTCCGCAAAGTCCATCCACCCAACGGATGCTGTTGCACGGCGCACTCGCGGCAGGGCCGACGTCTGTGCGAAGCCTCACGTTCAAACGTTCCCTAGCGTACCGACACGGATGGCGTTCAGCGCTATCGGCCTTCGCCACGATCGGACAAGCCCAGGAACTTGGCGGCTGCCGGATTCGCAAACGCTGCTCGGCGGGAGGAACAACATGAATCATCCCTTCGATATTTTTCAGATGCTGCCCGTCGATCGTGTGCTCTGGCGCGGAACGGCGGGAAGCCTCGAAGAGGCGCGGACGCGGGTCCGCGAAATGGCGGGCGGCGCCCCGGGCAGGTACCTCGTCCTGTGCGTCCAGACTGGAACCGGACTCGTCGTCAACTCCGAGTGCACGAATTCGACGGAAACGAGCCGGCTCGCCAACGGCACGTCGCGCCGAAGAAAACGGCTCGGCGGCCGTTAAACCTTCACGACGATTTTGCCGAGCTGTGCGTTCGACTCCATGTAGCGGTGTGCCTCGGCGATCTGCGAGAACGGAAACACGCGGTCGATCACGGGCTTGAACTTGCCCGCCGCCACGCGATCGAAAACGTACTTCTCCGCAGTCTCCCTTAGCTTCGGGTCGAAAAGCACCTCGCGCAGCGTGTATCCGCGGATCGAGAGTCCTTTGCCCAGCGCGGTGAATAGCGGAAACGGGGTCGGCTCCGGCGCGAGCGCGCCGTATTCGTAGATCGTCCCGCCGAGAGCCGCGGCCTGCGCGAGCAACTCGACGCCTTTACCGCCGATGGGATCGAAGATCACGCGGGCGCCCTGCTCGCCGGTGATTTCGTTTACGCGCGCGAGAAAATCTTCGTCTTCCGTTGCGATCACGTGCGCCGCGCCGAGTTTCCGCAGCGCGTCTTTCTTCGTCGACTTTCGCGTGGCCGCGATGCTGACCGCGCCTTCCGCGTTCACCATTTCGATCGCGGCAAGTCCCACGCTGCTGCTGGCCGCCGTGATGATCACGAAATCGCCTTTGGTTATTTTGGCGTGCAGGATCAGCGCGCCGTACGCCGTTAGATACTGCATCCAGATCGATGTGCCTTCTTCCGGTGTGAGCTTCTCGGGATACTCCGCGACCGCGCTGAGAGGGGCGATCGCCACTTCTCCGTACACGCCGTATTGAGTCATCACGAATGCGGGGACTGTGCTGACTTTTTTGCCGATCCATTTTTTATCGACATCCGGGCCGACTGCTTCGACGATGCCGGCCGCCTCGTACCCGAGCTTCGACGGGAAGGTGGGCGTTTCGAGATACTGCCCTTTGCGGAACATGACTTCCGCGCGGTTCAGCCCGATGGCCTGAACGCGCAGCCGCACTTCGCCTTTTCCCGGTTCGGGAATCGGCTCTTCCTCAATTTTCAATACTTCCGGCCCGCCGGTGGCGTGGAAGCGGACGATCTTTGCCGTCTCTTTAGACATTCAAGTCTCCTCGGGTCTTTTGATCCTGGCAGCCGCGCGGAGGATTCAACTAAATCTCGACGAAAAGTTTCACGAGGCGCGGATTTGGCCAGGTCGAGAAAAACACTTTCGCCGCCCGCAAAAGCTGCAATAAGACGCGCATCCATGATGCGCCTAGCGGGAGGATAAAAGGCCTCGAAATGACCAAGAAGAGCCAATTTTGGCGCCACTCGCCTGGAATCTGGGGCCCGCGAGCTGAGTCGGGCCGATTCCATGGCAGGGATTCGACACTAGGCCCCTTGATTGAACCGGCACGTGCGCTGGTGCTAAGATTCGCCCATGCCGTACGAATTTACCGAGTATCCGGTCGAGCCCGAGCCGCTGGCCGCTTCGAGCCGCGGCACTCGTCCGCCGCGCAAGGGAACCGGAGTGGATGTTCTCGAACCGCCCGGCGGTTCCCGCCTGCGTTTTCCTTTGTGGATGGGCGCGTTGCTGCTCGTCGGCGCGATTATCATCCTGCTGATTCTCTCCGGCCGTTTCTAGCTTCCATCGTTCGCTGTGCAAGTCCTCTAATTGCGCGGGGACGGCTATTGACGTTGGGGCGATTTCCACGGACCATAGATATTCTTCGCGCGTGATGGATGCTGCACTGAGGGTGGGATGCGACGCATTCTTTCGACGTACCGGTATGTTCATCAGCCGCTGAGCAGGGAGCTGTTGCAGGAAATCGCGCGGGCCGGAATTCACGGCGTGGAGATTTTCTGCGCGTCGTCGCATTTCACGTACCGGTCGCCGGAGGCGATCCGCGAGCTGGCGGGGACGCTCGAGGAAACCGGACTCAAGTTGCAATCGTTGCATTCACCCACCGAGCGTAATTCTTCGCCCGGGCGCGACAGCGGGATTCCCATTTCGATTTCGGAGACGGAGCGCGTGCGCCGCGTGGACGCGGTGGATGAAGTGAAGCGCGCGATCGATGTCGCCGAGACGGTGCCGTTCCGCTATCTGGTCCAGCACCTGGGGACCGGCCGCCAGGAGGCCGATCCGCGCAAGTACGATGCGGCGTTCAGCTCGCTCGAGCATCTTTCGCTGTTTGCCAAGCAGCGCGGCGTGACCATAGCGGTCGAGAACACGCCGAACGAGCTTGGCGCGCCTGCGTCGCTGGTGCAGTTTGTGAAAGAGACGCGGCTCGATCTCAAGTTTTGTTTCGATATCGGGCACGCGCATCTCGATGCGGACATGGCGGAAAGTTTCGAGCTGATGCGCGCGCGTATCGCGACCACGCACATTCACGATAATCATGGCGAGAAGGATGAGCACCTGTTGCCGTACGCCGGCACGATTGATTGGGATGCGGCGCTCGGGGCGTTTGCCGGGTTGGCGGAGCCGTTGCCGCTGGTGTTGGAATTGAAAGATCAGCCTGGCGGCGGGCCTGGATTCGATCAGATTCGCGCGACGTTTGATAAATTGGAAGAGCACGCGGAGAAGAAGGGGTTGGCGTCGCCTGAGGCGTGGAATCGGCCGTGATGAGGTTGCGGGGCTGAAACGTCAAAGTCAAAAGCGCGCGCCTAAAAGCAAGGCGGCCGCTACAAAGGCTTTGCGAAACTGTCGTCGGGGCGATTAAGTGCGCAGGACCCGTGATTGACACCCGACATCCGGGCTGAAGAACCCGGCGCTACGTTTAAACCTTTGACTGACGAGATGAATACGAACTCGGTGAACCCTGTTATCACGATTGAGCGTGCCTCGGAGTATGCCGGGCAGACCGTTGTGATTCGCGGGTGGCTTTACAACTTGCGCGAGTCGGGGAAGCTGTTGTTTCCGATTTTTCGCGACGGCACGGGGATCATTCAGGGCGTGGTGTCGCTGAAGGAGAATCCGGAGGCGTTTGGCGCGCTCAAGGGATTGACGCAGGAATCGAGTGTGATCGTGGCGGGCGCGATCAAGGCCGAACCTCGCGCGCCTGGTGGTTGCGAGATGCACATCGCGGCGGTCGAGATTGTCCAGCGCGTGCCGGAATCCGATCCTTATCCGATTCAACTGAAGGAGCACGGCGTCGATTTCCTGCTCGACCGGCGGCATTTGTGGATTCGCACGCCGCGGCAGGCGTCGATTTTGCGCATTCGCGCGGAAGCCATTCGCGCGGCGCGCAATTACATGGACGATCAGGGCTACATCCTGACGGACGCGCCCATCTTTACTCCCGCCGCCTGCGAAGGCACGACCACGCTTTTCGAAGTGAATTACATCGACGATCAGAAGGCGTACCTGACGCAGTCGGGGCAGTTGTATGCGGAGGCGACGGCCGCGGCGCTGGGCAAGGTGTATACGTTCGGGCCGACGTTTCGCGCCGAGAAATCGAAGACGCGGCGGCACCTGACCGAATTCTGGATGCTCGAGCCCGAAGCGTCGTACGCGCACCTTGCGGACATGATGGAGCTGGGCGAAGGGCTGGTGAGCGCGATTGTCCAATCGGTGGTGAAAAACCGGAGCAGGGAATTGACTGCGCTGGGGCGTGATATTTCGAAGCTCGAGAAAATCGCGCCGCCGTTTCCGCGCATCACCTACGAAGAGGCGATCGACGTGCTGCAGAAGGCCGGGAACCCGGCAAAGTTCGGCGACGACTTCGGCGGCGACGAAGAGACGCTGCTTTCGAAAAATTTCGAGAAGCCGGTGATCATTCATCGCTATCCCTCGGCGATGAAGGCTTTCTACATGGAGGCCGATCCCGCGCGTCCCGAGCTGGCGCTGAATTTCGACATGATCGCGCCGGAGGGGTACGGCGAAATTATCGGCGGTGGCGAGCGCCAATCGAGCTACGAAACGCTGCTGAAGCGAATCCACGAGCAGGGCATCCCCGAGGAATCGCTGCAGTGGTACCTCGATTTGCGGCGGTATGGGAGCGTCCCGCACGCGGGATTCGGGCTGGGGCTCGAACGCACGGTCGCATGGATTTGCGGGACGGAGCACATCCGCGAAGTGATTCCCTTCCCACGCATGCTGTATCGCGTCTATCCTTAGTGCCGCATTGCCTGATCTGGATAGCGACCAGTTGGCGACAAACCGAAAGTCAAAAGCGCCCGCCTAAAGGCAAGGCGGCCGCTACAACGGCGTGTTGTTCGCGCGATGTGATAGGCGAACGTACTTATGGCGGAGAAGATTCGGATTATCGGGGTGCCGATGGACTTGGGGGCCAGCCGGCGCGGCGTCGACATGGGGCCGTCTGCGCTGCGCGTCGCGGGGCTGCACCAGCGGCTGAAGCAACTGGGGCGGCAGATCGAGGATATCGGCAACATCCCCGTGCGGCAGCCGGAAGAGCAGCACTACGGCGAGAAGAACGCGAAGTATCTCGGCGAAATCGCGGATGCGTGCAAGGACCTGGGCGAGGTGGTGCGCAAGACGCTGGAAGAAGACATGATGCCGCTGGTGCTGGGCGGCGACCATTCCATCGCGGTGGGGACGGCGGCGGGCGTGGCGACGCATTATCACAAGGACTCGAAGCGCGTCGGCATGATCTGGCTCGACGCGCACGGCGACATGAACACGCCGGAATCGTCGCCCTCGGGGAACGTGCACGGGATGCCGCTCGCGTCGATCATGGGCTACGGGCCGGCGGAGCTGACCGGGCTCGCGCCGCTGAAGCCGATGGTCGAGCCGCGCAACGTGGTGCTGGTCGGAATCCGCGACCTCGACGCGAAGGAGCGGCGGCTGGTGAAGGAATCGGGCGTGCGGATTTTCACGATGCGCGATATCGACGAGCGCGGCATGCGCGAAGTGATGTCGGACGCGCTGCGCCTCGCGAACGATGACACTGCGGGCGTCGCGGTGAGCCTCGACATGGATTTTGTCGATCCGACGGACGCGCCGGGAGTGGGCACGCCGGTGCGCGGCGGCGTGACGTACCGCGAGGCGCATCTGGCGCTCGAGATGATCGCGGATACGAAAGCGCTGGTGTCGCTCGAGCTGGTCGAGATCAATCCGGTGATCGATGTGCATAATACGACCGCGACGCTGGGCGTGGAATTGGTGCTGTCGGGGCTGGGGAAAAAGATTCTATGATCCGCGGCCGTGCGAGCGTCATGAGGGCCCTGCCGAATTCGGCGCGTTGCGTAAATCGGGCGCGGCAAGCAGCGCCCCTACAAACCCACCTTTATTTGGCAAACGGGATTGCGGAACTATGACCACTGCGAAAAGATTGCGGGTGGGCGTGCTGTTTGGCGGGCGGTCGGGCGAGCATGAGGTGTCGCTGGCGTCGGCGGCGTCGGTGATTCGCGCGCTCGATCCGGAAAAATACGAAGTGGTGCCGATCGGCATCTCGAAGGACGGGCGATGGCTCGTCGGGACGGGCGCGCAGAAGATGCTGCCCGACGTGCTGAAATCGGGCGAGCGCGTTTTTCTGCCGGCCGATCCGACTGCGGCGGCGCTGGTGCCGATGTCGCGCAGCGCGGGGCAGCCGAGCGTGACCCTCGACGTCGTGTTTCCGATCATGCACGGCACGTTTGGCGAAGACGGCACCGTGCAGGGATTTCTCGAATTGGCGGGGCTGCCGTACGTGGGAGCGGGCGTGCTCGCGTCGTCGGTGGGCATGGATAAGGACGTGCAGAAGCGGCTTTTCGAGCAGGCGGGATTGCCGGTTGTGCCGTACGTCTCGATCTTGCGCTCGCAGTGGGAGCGCGAGCCGGCGGCGGTGCTGAAGCTGGTGAAGAAGAAATTCCGGTTTCCGCTGTTCGTGAAGCCGGCGACGCTGGGATCGTCGGTGGGAATGTCGCGCGTGAAAAATCCGAAGGAGCTGACCGCCGCGCTGAATCTGGCCGCGGAATTCGCGGTGAAGATTCTGGTGGAACGCGCGATGAATGCGCGCGAAATCGAAGTGTCGGTGCTGGGGAATGACGATGTGCGCGCGTCGATTCCGGGCGAGATCGTGCCGCACCGCGAATTTTACGACTACACGGCGAAGTATCTGGAGCAGGGGACGAATCTGATCATTCCGGCGAAGCTTACGAAGAAGCAGGTGAAGATCTTTCAGGAATACGCCGTGCGGTCGTTCAAGGCGATCGATGGGGCGGGAATGTCGCGGTGCGACTTTTTCCTTGAGAAGAAGACCGGGAAGATTTTCGTCAATGAGCTGAATACGATTCCCGGGTTTACGTCGATCAGCATGTATCCGAAACTGTGGGAAGCCTCGGGGCTGCCATATCCGAAATTGATCGACGCGCTGATCGAGCTGGCGCTCGAACGCCACCGCGAAATGACTCGCACGAAATATTCGATCGAGCTGCCGGCGGGATCAGGCGGCGCGCTCGAATCGTGAAGCGAGCGACGAGTGTTCGAGAGTCCGGGCGCGCAGAAAATGTCGAAGGCGGGCAGCCGGTTTAAGGGCGTCAGGTTGACGTTTTCTTGCGACGCAAGGTTTCTACCACTGCGAGGGCAACAAGTCCGACACAGATAAACGACGTGGCTACCGCATAGATCTTGAGTGGAATGCTGAAATGAGGTAGAACACGCTCGTCGAACAGCGTGCAAGTCGTATTTACTCCCGCAAGGAAGGAAAAAAACGCACATTAGTGCCACCCATTGGGCCGGGTGGTCTGCCGCCCGCTTCTCAAGAGTCCGTCGGTACGCCGCCCATCGGGTTTGAAAGTCGCCCATGAAAAGGCAGTCTACGCTGCGAGTCGTCCGTCGGCGATAGTACTGAGTGTGTAATCAGTTAAGAAGAGACACTCGATATATGAGGTGTGCGCAAAGACTCCATGATCTTGACAGTCGATCCCATCCCCATTAAACTAACCAGTTAGTTGAATAATATCGACCCGCTTCCTGGAGGAACCATGCAATATCGCCGGCTGGGCAAGAGCTCGCTCGTTGTTTCCGCGATTGGGCTTGGGTGTATGGGGATGTCGCAATCGTATGGCACGCCGGACGATCAGGAATCGACGGCGACGATCCACCATGCGATCGACCGCGGAATTACGATACTCGACACGGCGGACATGTACGGCGGCGGGACGAACGAAGAGCTGGTGGGGCGCGCGATCGCGAAGCGGCGCAACGAAGTGATCGTCGCGACGAAATTCGGGAACATGCGGCAGCCGGACGGCCGTTTTCTCGGAGTGAACGGCAAACCGGAATACGTGCAGAGCGCGTGCGAGGCGAGCCTCGAGCGACTGAAGATTTCGACGATCGATCTGTTTTACCTGCACCGCGTGGATACGAGCGTGCCGATCGAGGATACCGTGGGCGCGATGGCGCGGCTAATCGATCAGGGGAAAGTCCGCTACATCGGGCTTTCGGAGGCGGGCGCGCAGACGATTCGGCGTGCGCATACGACGTATCCGATCACCGCCCTGCAGAGTGAATACTCGATCTGGACGCGCGATCCCGAGGGCGAAATTCTGGCGACGTGCCGCGAGCTGGGAATCGGGCTCGTGCCATATAGCCCGCTGGGGCGCGGGATTCTGACGGGGCAGGTGAAGAGCGCGGAATTCGGGCCGAAGGATTTCCGGCGCATTTCGCCGCGATTTCAGGGCGAGAACTTCAACAAGAATCTGGAGATGGTCCAGCGAATCGAGCAGATCGCGAAAGAGAAGGGATGCACTGCGGCGCAGCTGGCGCTCGCGTGGGTGTTGGCGCAGGGCGACGACATCGTTCCGATTCCGGGGACGAAGCGGCGCACGTATCTCGACCAGAATCTCGGCGCGCTCGACGTGAAGCTGACCGCGGCGGATTTGAAGCGCATCGACGAAGTTGCGCCGCGCGGGGCGGCGGTTGGCGCGCGATATCCCGAGGAATACATGAACAGGCTCGGAGTCTGAAATAAACATGGCGCGCGGACGTAGAAGAGTTGAAGACCCGGCAACGGCGCGGCGAATTCTGGCCGCCGCCGAAAGCCATTTTGCCGCGCGCGGCCTGGCAGGCGCGCGCACAGAGGAGATCGCCACGGCCGCTCATGCCAACAAGGCGATGCTGTACTACTACTTCGGCGACAAGCGCCGGCTGCATCGCGCGGTGCTCGAAAATCTTACGCGGCAGTTGCGGTCGTCGGTGTTCGCGCCGACGAAAAAGAAGCTTTCGCCGCGCGAGCGATTCTTTCAATGCGTGAACGGATATTTCGATTTTCTCGCGGCGCATCCGAACTATCCGCGGCTCGTCCAGCGGCAGGCGATGGAGTCGAGTCCCGAATTCGGCGGGATGGTGAAGGAACTGTTCCGGCCGCTGCATCGTGAGTTTGCGCGGACGGTGGAAGAAGGGATCGCGCAGGGAGAGTTTCGCACCGTGGATGCGGATCAGATCGCGATGCTCACGATTCAGATGACGACTTCGTATTTCGCCGCCGCCGTGATGCTGGGCCGAGTCGCCGGACGGGATTTGCTGGCGCCGGAGGCGGTGGCCGCGCGGAAACGCGCGCTGCTGGATTTTCTCGAGCACGGACTCGCGATACAGGGAGAGAAGGCCCGATGAAGACGAACCTCAAGCCGTTCATTTTGATCGGGGCGGTTTTTGTGATCGCGCTCGTTTCATACCTCCTGACGACGCCGCGCGGGAGCGCGATTCCGCTGACGGGAATCGTCGACGGGAATGAAGTGATCGTGAGCCCGCAGATTATGGGGCGGATCGTGAATTTGACTGTCGACGAAGGGTCGGAAGTGAAGAAGGGCCAGTTGATCGCGGAGCTCGATCCGAAGGAGCTCGAAGCGAGCCTGGATGCGGCGAAAGCCAACGTAGCGAGCCTCGAAGCGCAGGTGCACGAAGCGAATCACAATTTTACGTGGACGGACGACCAGACGGGCGCGTCGCTGAAGCAGGCGGAAGCGACGCTGACCTCGCAGCGCGCGCAGCTCGATCAGGCGAAGGCGAGCCTGTGGCGCGACCAGACCGATTTCAAGCGCATGCAAAGCCTCTTTGATGCGGGCGTGGAATCGGCGCAGGACCGCGACCATGCCGAGGCGACGCTGCGCGTATCGGAGGCGAACGTGAAGTCGCTCGAGGATTCGGTGAACGCGCAGGCGGCGGCGTTCGATGTGGCGCAAGCGAACCGGAAGCAGGTCGACGTGCGGCAGAGCGAGGTCGCGACGACGATCGCGCAGCTCGAACAGGCGCGGGCCAACGAGGCGGAAACGGCGACGCAGCTCGGCTACACGAAAATTTATGCGCCGATCGACGGAATCGTGTCCGTGCGCGTGGCGAAGCAGGGCGAGGTGGTGGCGCAGGGCTCGCCGATCGTGGTGGTGGTCGATGTCGATCACCTTTGGGTGCAGGCGGACGTCGAAGAGAGCTACATCGACGACGTGCAGTTCGGGCAGGTGCTTCGCGTGCGATTGCCTTCGGGAAGGGTGATCGAGGGGCCCGTGTTTTTCAAGGGCGTCGAGAATGATTTCGCCACGCAGCGCGACGTGAGCCGGACCAAGCGCGACATCAAGACGTTTGCGATCAAGGTGTCGGTGCCGAACGACGGGCGGAGATTGTTTACGGGAATGACGGCGACGGTGCTGTTGCCTCCGCCGCCGGCGAGGAATTGGTTTGCGAGACTGTAGAAAGAAGTGGCTAGTGGCGAGTGGTTGGTGGCTAGACGGGAGCGCGGATCTGGCCGCGGCCGCGATGCGCGCGTCTTTCGTTCTGTCATCCCGAGCGGAGTCCCGCGCGCTTTTGCCTTCCCGCGAATTTTGCGGGCGCGGGACGCAGAGAGGGATCTGCTTTGGGTCTCGCGATTCAGGACGCCAAGCCGCGCGTGAGCGGCGGCGATGGCTTGCGGTTGCCGCACGCCTGGGCAAGCCCAGACGGCAAACAGCGGCGGCGAGCCGCCGCACTCCATAACGGGTTTCTGCGGGATCGGGAGTTGCGATGAAGGCGATTGAAGTCGATCATTTGGTGAAAAAGTTCGGGGACTTCACGGCGGTCAACGACGTCAGCTTTGACGTCGAGCAGCAGGAGATTTTCGGGCTGCTGGGGCCGAATGGGGCGGGGAAGACGACGCTGATCCGCATGATGACGACGCTGACGCCGCCGACGTCAGGCACGGCGCGCATCGGCGGGCACGACATTCGCACGGACGCGGACGGCGTTCGAGGCGTACTCGGCGTGATTCCGCAGGCGTTCACATCCGACCCGGAGCTGACGGCGCAAGAGAACATGATGATTCACGCGAAGCTCTACGGCGTGCCGTCGAGCGAGCGCGAGGCTTTGATTGACCGGTTGCTCGAATCGGTCGAGCTGCTGAAATTCCGCGACGCGCTGGTTCGGACGTTTTCGGGCGGCATGCGGCGGCGCCTCGAGATTGCGCGCGGGCTGGTTCATTCGCCGAAGATCATGTTTTTGGACGAGCCGACGACGGGGCTCGATCCGGTGTCGCGGTCCAACGTGTGGGAGATGATCCGGAAGCTGCGGGATCACTCGGAGCTCACGATTCTGCTGACCACGCATTACATGGACGAGGCGGACAAGCTGTGCGACCGGATCGCGATTGTCGATCACGGGAAATTGGCGGCGCTCGATACGCCGACGAGGCTGAAAGATAGCGTGCCGGGAACCGAAGTGGTCGAGGCGGAATTCGGGGGCGAGCCGGCGGACTGGATCGAGCAGTTGCGCGGGCTGGCGCATGCAACGGGAGTGACGCAGCGGGAGGAAATGGTTCACATCACGTCGAACGATGGGCCGGCGACGGTGGCGGCGCTGATGGATCTGGCGCGCGCGAAAAAGGTGACCGTGAAGCGAGTGCTGGTGCAGACGACGACGCTTGACGACGTGTTTTTGCATTACACCGGTACCGGGCTGCGCGATGCGTTGCAGAAGCCGGCGCGTGAATTGACTCCATTCTCGAGATAAGGGCGGATTTCGATGTGCGCTGCCCGGCGCCGAAAGAGAGTACATGCTGCGGGTGAGGCTGCGCAGTGGATGCGCCTGTCTGCCGACAGGCAGGCTTCGCGCGGCCGTCTTATGTCGGACCTGAAGGTCCGACCCCCTGAGGAGGGCGCCTGCGGGCAACGGCGGCCCGCGGCGTCCGGCAACGGCAACACCGAAAGCCTCACCCCGGGGAAGCGGGGTGAGCTACATACGGCGAAGGAATTGGCCCGGTGGTCAGTAACGCAGGGAGATGGACCGATACAGAATCCGGCGTGGCGACAGCGAACGGCTAAACGCAGGGCGGCGGGGACGACTCGACTCAGGGTGACGAGCACGACGGAAGCGCCATCAATGAGCGAATGCACGTACGGCTGACTGCGGCGGTTAAGGATATCGAGCGATGAAACTTTACCGGGTCGGGGCTTTGATCGAGCGGGACATGCGGAAATTCTTTCGCAGCCCTGCACTGATGATCAGCTCGCTGATTTTTCCTCTGGTGCAGCTTGTGGTGCTCGGCTATGCGTTTGGAGGAAAGATCACGGGCGTGGCGCTGGCGGTAGTGGACCAGGACCATTCGGTCGAGTCGCGGCGAGTGCAGGAGATGTTCGACGGGATTGCGGCCGGGCCGGAGACGTTCCGCATCGTGCAATACAACTCGCTGCCGGAGGCGATCAACGATCTGCGGGAGGGATTCGTTCGAGGAGTGGTCGATATTCCGCCGGAGTTTTCGCGGCGCTACTACCAGGCGGACCGTCCGCGGATCGTCTTCACCGAAGATAATAGCGACCAGTTCATTTCCAGCTCGCTGCTCGAGCGCATTCAGGAAATGACGACCGAGCTGAATACGCCGGATGTGTCTCCGCGCCTCGACCCGCAGGTAGAACTGAACATTGTCGAGATTTATCCCTACATCGAATACATCAAATACCTGCTGGCGGGATCGACCGCGATGGGAATTTTCATCACGGCGATGATTGGCGGGGGCATTACGTATATCGACGACAAGACAAGGGGGCTACACGAAGGGTATCTGCTGACGCCGATCACGAAAACCGAATTGATCGGAGGATTGATCGGGGCGGGAACGGCGAAGGCGTTCATGGCGGGAATGTGCCTGATCATCATCGGCGGGCTGATTGCGGGTATTCAAGGGCTATGGGATCCGGTGAGGCTGTTTTATCTGGCGGTGGTGATTTTGTGCGCGTCGGTTGCCATGATCAGCCTGATGTTCCTGGTGATGGTGCGCGTGGATGATCCGCTGGTGCCGCGCGCGATTTTCGGCGTGCTGAACATGCTGCTTTTTTTTCCGTCGGGTGCGGTGTATCCGGTCGAGGCGTTTCCGCCGTGGCTGCGATGGATTTCGGTGATCGATCCGTTCACGTACACGGTGCATGCGCTGCACGATCTGACGCTGAAGAATACCGGCATTGAAGGCATTTACAAGGACGTGCTAGTCTTGGTTGGCTTCTCGGTGGTGATGGTTTCAGGCAGTATCGCGCTGTTCAAACGCCAGTTTTAACTTCTGAATGCAGGGCGGGAGTCCTCGTTCGTGGCACTTTTCGAATCGCCCATCGATCATCCTCCGTCAAAACTGCGGCGCTATCTAATCCGAATCGCGGGCGTGATCGTGACGATCGCAGTGTTCATGGCCGTGTTTCCGGCGTATCTATGGTATCCGTTCGTCTATCACCGCGAAGTGGCTACCGCACATCGGCTGATGGACGCCGTGAGCAAGGGTGATCTGCAGCATGCGTACCAGCTATGGAAGCCGTCCGCGTCGTACTCGTTCAAGGATTTCACGGAAGACTGGGGCCCGAACGGATATTACGGGCCGGTGAAGAGCTACCGGCTGGGACGCCCCGAACACGTGAAGAACGGTTCGGCTACGGATATCGATATCGAGGTGAGTCCTTACGCGCCGTTTCCCGACGGCGATGAAGTCAAGATGAATGCCACGAAGGAAGTCCACTTGTGGGTGAACTTCAAGGATCAGTCGATTACGTTCCCGCCGTATTGACGCAGCCGCCGACAGGAAAACCCCAAAGAATAAGGATCACCGCAGAGACGCAGAGTACGCTGAGAAAAGCAGGAAGAGGCGAAGCGAGCCGCCGCACTCCGCGACTTCAAGCTGCGAATTAGCTATTCCTTTTCGATTGTCGCTTCGTCGACCAGCATCACGGGGATGTCCGAGCGGATTGGATAGACGCGATGGCAGGTGGCGCATTTCAGGCCCTGCTGGTTGGGTGTCAGCTTGACTGGCGTTCTGCACAGCGGGCAGACGAGAATTTCTAGGAGTTCTTGCGAGACGGACACGAGTGTTTTCCTCCCGGTACGACAGTAATCTAGCAGTTTTCCCTGCGATTGGTTAGAGGCGGGTGGCGGTTAGCTTTAGCTGGGCGCGGAATTCGGAGTCGGGGGCTAGCTCGACTGGCCAGACCGCCAGGATCTGCGAGCCCTGGTAGATGCGCTCGAAGCCGTCTTCGGATTCGGAGACCGTTTCGATCGGAGCGATCCAGAACTGGCGGGCGTTGGAAGCTTGGAGCGAGACGGCGGCGGCCTGCCATTCGTCGACGATGCGGAGTTCCTGGCCGGGAATCGCGGCGGACCAGCGGAGCGGGAAGCGGCGGCCCTCGGATTCGAAATAGCGGTCGGGCGCGGAGGGCGCGAGAAAGTTGACGACGGCCTCGATGCCGAGGTTGACGGAGGCGGCGCCGCGCGCGGTGCGGCGAAGGACGAGATCGCAGACGATTTCAAAACCGTCTTGCGTGGGCGCGAACGACAGAGTTTTTTCGAGCGGCCAGTCGGCGGAGTCTTCGGAGGCGAGTGCGGCTCGCGATTCGGATACGTCGGCGACGCGGTAGCGGCCGGCTGCGAGCGCGGCATCCTCTTCGAGGTGGATGGCGGCATAATCCTGCTGCGTCTTGCTCAGGCCGAAAAGCAGGACGCGGAAGGCGTGGCGCGGCCAGCGATCGTAAATGAGCCAGCGATCGAGGCCCTCTTCCTTGGTGCGGACCTGATCGTGAATCGTATGCACGGCCTGAGATTCCGCGGTCGAGAGATTGCGGATCTTCGCGTGATAGGATTCGGGCCGGCGCATGAGCGAATTGATCAGCGTGACGTTGGCCGGGCGAAAATCGAGCGCGGAAAGAGTGGCGCCGTCGTCGGGTTTGAGCAGGGCCGCGTAGCGGTCTGAGGTGAAATAGATCTCCTCCCGGCCGTCGGCGTCGAAATCGAGGCGCTCGACGCTGGTGTACTGATGCTTGCGGTGCGTTAGCAAGTCCGCGAGCGTTTCGGCTTCGGCAAGCGAGCGCCAGACGGCGGTGCGCAGGTGCGGCGAATAGAGGCCGCCGAAAATACCATGCCAGTAAGCGTCGTTGCACTGGCCGCGCAGCAGAAGGATGGTGGCTTCGTCGCGCGAGGCGATGAAGGTCTGGTCGCGACGGCGGCTGGGGGCGAGATCGCGGACCTGTTTCGAGACGTGCAGCATTTTCTTGTGCAGCAGGTTCGATTCGCCGTACTTGGCGAAAAAGCCGCGCCAGATGCCGCCGCGAAGGAAGGGAAGCGCGTCGGGACGCGCTGCGAATTCCTCGACGAGATCGTGGTAGCGGATGCGCGCCGGCGTCGGGAGCGACCACTCCATCATTTCGGTGTAGGACGCGGTGGGGAGTTCGGCGCGGGCAAAGGGCGGACGGGACGAGACGGCGTCCGATGGAGTGGCGAGCGCGAGCCAGTCGGAGGATTGTTCGAGCATGACGAAGAAGCGCTCAAGCCAGCCGTTGGTGTAGCAGTGTTCGTAGGTGCCGGGCCAGACGCCAAATTTTTCGAGGTCGTCGCCCATCGCCGCGAATCCGCCGGGATGCTTGCCCGCGGCGGTGCGCAGAAAGTCGGCGGTTTCGCTGACTTCGCGAAAGGGAATCAGGTAGCGGAGCGATTGCAGGCCGGGGATCACTTTCACCGTGTGCCCGAGATCTTCTGCGAGCGCGTAGCCGTAGAGTTGCTCGATCTCGAAGCCGGCGCCGAGGAAATGATTGTCGTCGACGAGCGTGTAGTCGATGCTGGCGGGAGCGAGCGAAGAAGGGATCTCGGGCTCCCAGACGCGCTCGGTGAGCCACGCGCCGCGAGGACGAACGCCAAAATGCTTTTCGATGTAAGCGGAAAGGCGGGCAATTTGTTCGCGTCGGTCTTCGTGGGGGATCGAGATCAGGATGGGTTCGTAGAAGCCGCCGCTGACGATTTCGATCTGGCCGGAACGCACGAGGGCGCGGAGAACGTCGAAATATTCCGGATGCGCGCGTTCGATCCACTCGAGAAGCGGACCGGAATAATGGAGGCCGGCGCGGATCGAGGGGTGGCGCGCGAGGACCTCGATGAAAGGGAGATAGGAGGTTGCGTAGGCGCGTTCGACTACGTCATCAAAATTACCGACAGGCTGATGGGCGTGAATCAGGAGGACGAGTTCGAATTTCCGCACCGGCGGACCCTTTCGAAGGCACAAACAGGATAACCTGATTTGCGGGAACTGCACAGGCGGAGATATCGGAGCGTTTTAGAGCGGGATGCGCGTCGCGAAGGCCCCACCCTCACGAACCGAGGATGGGGGACCCGGAAAATCAAAGGCAAAGTCAGAGGCGACTTCCCGGGGCTGAAGCCCTCTCGTTAATGCGAGCTTTTCGCAGGCCTGAAGGCCTGCGCTTCCACCGAAGAGATTTCGCCTCCAGACTGCGGTCGGCTTGCGCTTGCGCCAATGTGCATGCAGGCGGCGAGTCGGACGTCCTGCGCCTCGACCGAAAAGATTTCGCCTCCAAACTGCGGTCGGCTTGCGCTAACACTGAGGTACATTCCGCCTCCAAACCCCGGTCGGCTCGCGCCTCCAGCGACGACTCGCACGCTCCGTACAAAATCATCCCCGAGGCCGCGGCGGGTCGCGCCTTGACCCTTCGGAAAGTTGCTGCTAGGGTCGAGCCAGACGATGAAAAAGTCGCGAAGGTATTTGCTGCTTGTTGTTGCGCTCGCCGCTGTCGGTTATTTCGCTTACAAATTTCGGAATTCGATCACACTCGAGGGTTTTCGCTGGGGGATGGTTGCGGCTTCGCTGCGGCATTCCCGGGTTTCCTTTCTGGTCCTCGGAGCCGTAGTGATCTACGTGTGTTTCGCGATCCGGGCGCTGCGATGGATGCGATTCTGCAGGTGGCTCGGGCCGTCGCGATTTTGGAACGTGTATGGCGCGACGCTGATGGGATTCACGTGCACGTTTTTGCTGGGTCGCGCGGGAGAACCGATTCGTCCCGTGCTGATCGCGCGGAAGGATTCGCTGTCGATACCCGGAATGTTTGGCGTGTACGTGCTGGAGCGGATTTCGGACGCGGTGGCGACGCTGGTGCTGGCGGGTTGCGCGCTGCTGATGCTGCAGCACGGTTCGCTGGCGGGACACACGGTGGAGGGGCCGGCCGGAGCGTCGATCGTGAGGATCGCGCGATCGACGGGGGCGCTGCTTCTGGTGGCGCTCGTGGCGGCGATCGCGTTTCTCGTTTATTTTCGGTATCACGGCGCGGGATGGCTGGCGAAAAAACTTCACGACAGCAAGTGGAGGCATGGCTGGCGCGGCAAAGTGGTGCTGTTGCTCGAGGGATTCATCGAGGGCTTGCAGGGCATCCGCACCTGGGAAGATCTTGGCGCGCTTGCGGGCTATACGGGGATTCATTGGGCGCTCGTGGCCGTCGTGTACGAGCTGGTGACGCATGCGTTTGGCGGGAGGCTCGCGCAGCTGAGCGTTGGCGCGGTGATCCTCGTGCTGGCGTTTACGCTGGTGGGCTCGGCGGTCCAGCTGCCGGGCGTTGGCGGCGGCGCGCAACTCGCGACGTTTCTTGTGCTGACGCTGGTGCTTGGAGTAGAAAAGGAGCCCGCAGCAACGGTGGCGATCATCCTTTGGCTTGTGGGGTTCGCGTCGTGCTGCATCGTGGGGCTGCCGTTGCTGTTCCGAGAAGGCTGGTCGATGGGAGATCTGCGGCGCATGGCGCAGGCGGAAGAGAAAGCGGGCGAAGAGGAGTTGCTGGCCGAGGCCGAGCACGCGTCGGATTCGGCGTCTGCCGGGAAGGAGCTGCTGCGGTGAGGTGTCCTTTTTGCACGCATCTCGACGACAAGGTGATCGACTCGCGCGAGGCGAAAACGGGCGATCTGATCAGGCGGCGGCGCGAATGCCTGAAATGCGGGCGTCGGTTTACCACGTACGAGCGGATCGACGAGATTCCGTACATGGTAATCAAGAAGGACGGGCGGCGCGAGAAATTCGAGCGGCAGAAAATTTTACAGGGATTGCTCAAGGCGTGCGAGAAACGTCCCGTGGCGGTGAGCAAGCTGGAATCGATTGTGGATGAGGCGGAGGCGTTCGTCAGCGAGGCGACCGAACGGGAGCGCACGACTACGGAGATTGGCGAGTTGCTGATGGCGCGGTTGAAGAGGCACGATAAGGTTGCTTATGTGCGGTTCGCGTCCGTGTATCTCGATTTCAAAGATGTGAAGGAATTCATGGACGAGTTGAAGGGACTGTTGAAGGACCGCGTTAAGAAGTGAGGTTGCGACATTTCCCCGCATGACAATCTGCGCGCGATCGTGGAGATGGCGCGGCACGATCCGCTGGCGCGGCTTGGGGATTGACGGCGCGCGGCGGGGTTGGAGTTGGTTCGCGCATGCCGGAGAACTTCCGGGCTAAAGAACCCGGCGCTACGTTTAAACCCTAACCCTCCGCTACTGCTCCCAGACGCCTGCCGCGAATGTTTTTAGCGTGCGAAAGCCCAGATGCTCGTATAGGTCGACCGCGTGTTTGTTGATGGCGGTTACGGTGAGCGAGAGCGAATCGTAATGGCGGCGGCGGAGGGCCTGGATCGAGTGTTCCATCAACTGGCGGCCGATACCGTGGCCCTGATAGCCGGGCATGACGCAGACCTGCGTGGTGTGGCCTACGCCTTCGGCGACTGTCGACGTGAGGATCATGCCGACGAGACGGTCGCCCGTCGCCGGGCGAACGAGGAACGAGGCCTCCGGCAGAAACTGCCCGCAGCCGGGCAAGAGCACGATATTGCGCAGGAATTTCAGGCTGCCCGTTTCGCTGCGGTACTGGTCGTTGATCTGGCCGTCGACGTGATCGGCATAGGCGAGCTGAATCAGGCGGGCGGCGGACTCGAAGGCGCGATCGCTCCAAGGCTCGATGCGCAATCCGCTTGAGAGAGTCTTGCCGCACAGGATCGCATCGGCGAGCGGCAGAAGCATGAACTGGCGCGGATGAAGGCGGAAATGCTGCGAGAGAAATGCGGGATCGAGTTCGCTGCCAAAGGGCATCAACTGCGCTTCGATCCGCTCGAGGCGCGGCGTGCCGCGAAGCGCGCCGAGCATTTCGCCCAGCAGGGCCTGCGTGACGGGCGTCTGGTTGCAGCGTGGGGAAACGAACAGACCGCCGATCAGTCCTTTGCGATCTTCGAGGACGTAAAAGCCGTACCCGACAGGGACGTCGTTTTCGAGCGCCGCGTAGCCGCCTAGAGCGCGGGAGTCGATGAACCTACGGATGAGGTCGATGGAGGCCCGGTAATCCCAATGGAGCTCGTCCCGCCAGTGACGGGCTTCCTCCTGGAACAGGCCTTCGAGCGACCGTGATTGTAAGGTGCGGAGGTCGACGATCTGCATGAGAGACGGGTGCCGTTCAAACGCTATTATAGCTTTGGGACGCTTAGAACCCAACCGGCGCTATTCGGGGCGAACAGTATGAGAAACTACGTCCGAAAGGAACCGCGCTAACATACGTCGCGCCGGGGCATCCTCTTAGCCCCCCACGATTACCGGATGGCCATCTCCTTTGAACTGCGCTCCTCGCGCCTCGCCAAGGTGATTTCCGGACTTTTGGCGCTGCTTTTGTTCGCCTTGGTTTCGGTGGCGTCGATTGCGGGTTTCCTGGTGTACCAAATCGTTCACCCCACGCGCAATCCGGCAAATATAGATGTGAACGTGATGATGGGGCATCCGATGGTCGTTTCGTTTCCGATCGCCCGAGAGCCAGATCGCGACGGGTTGTTTTTCCCGGGGTTGCGGGGCGCGCCGACAGTGATCGTGTGCCATGGATACGGGGCGCAGGAAAGTGACGTCCTGACCCTGGTGACGGCGTTGCAGGAGCACCAGTTCAACGTCTTCCTTTTCAATTTCGTGGGGCACGGGACGGTGCCGGGCGTGACCACGCTGGGGTATCGCGAGACAGGCGAGCTGCGCGCGGCCATGCAAAGCCTTGGGAGCCGCGACGACGTGGACCCGCAGCATTTCGGACTGTGGGGCACGGACATGGGCGCGTACGCCGTGCTGGAAGTGGCGGCGAGTGACAAGCGAGTGGCTGCGTTTGCGGTGGAGGATCCTTACGCCGATCCGCGCGACATGGTGCGGATGCAGGTGAAAAATTCAGGGCTGCAGGCGATCCCGGACGTGGACCGCTTTGTCGATTTCGCGTTTCGAATGTACAACTATCCGTTTAGAAACGAGCCGCCTGTCACCACGCGGCTGGCCGCGACAAAGGGCATTCCCAAGTTGTTCATACTGGCGAGCGATCGTCCCGCGCTTGCGGATGAGGGTTTGCAGCTTTTCCTGAAATCGCCCGATCCGAAACAGATGCTGCGCGTGAAATCGACGTACCGGGATTTGTCAGACGACGATCGCAGAGCGTACGAAAACCAAGTGATCAGTTTTTTCCTGCTCAATATTCCACCGACATCCCAGAATTAGCGTGGCGCCTGATTGATCGGGACGTAGAGGACGCCGACGTAAGGCTCCTCGAGCGTGCCCTGGAATCTGCCGAGCTTTCGAATTTCGGCGAGGCCGGCGGGCGTCGTGAGTGCCAGCGCGGCGTTGGGATCCCGTGGCGACCATTCGGGAAGCTCGCGGTGGAAATAGAACGCCAATCCCCAGTTCCAGCTGCGGCTGAGTTTGTAGGTGAAGATGCGGTCGGGATGCAGATCGTTGTGCATCAGCGCGGCGTGGGGCCTCGCCGAATAGAGGCGATCGAGCGTTGGGAGAAGAGTGAGATTGGCCGTCTCGACGATCAGTGCGATGAAGAGAGCACATAGAGCGATCGTGTAGTCGAATCTCCCCTGAAGCGCCGGCGCGAAGACGAACAGCACGACGACCACCACAAAAACGAGCGCCATGCGGCTGACGATTGCGACGAATTCCGGAGTGTACTGAAAGTTGAGAGCCTCCCACGGGATGCGATGGGTCGCGATGACGGCGGCGATGCCGAGGACAAAAAGCGTGAGGCCGATGCCGCCGGCGAGAAACGTCAGAATGGGCGCGTTGCGGTTCGCGGCGCGGGCCGTGCCGATCGCGCAAAGCAGCGCGATGGCGGGAATCGACGGAAGAATGTAGCTCGGCAGTTTGGACTCCGAAAGGCTGAAGAACAGAACGGGAAAGACGGCCCAACAGGCGAAGAAAAAGCCGGGCGAGCTGTGCCAGCTTTTTTCGCGCCAGAGCCGAAGTCCTTCGAATGCGGCGGGCCAGAACAAGACGGTCCACGGAAGCAGCGCCAGAAAGACGATCGGGATGAAGAACCAGAATGGCTGCTGATGGCGGAACATCGGCGTGAGGTAGCGCTCGAAATTGTGCTGCAGGATGAAGACGCGCAGGAAATCGGGATTGCGCAAGGCACAGAGCGCGTACCAAGGGATCGCGACCACGAGGCACGCGACGATCGCCACCGGATGCGCGAGGCGGAATACGGCGCGCCACTTGCGCGTTGCGAGGGCCCAGAGCCCGAGCGATCCGCCGGCCAAAAGAACACCCGCGGGGCCTTTCGCGAGTACCGCTGCGCCCAGGAATACGCCAAAGGCGAGGAGCGGCCAGAAGTCGCCCGTCGCGGGATTCGAGAGCGGATCGCGATTCGCTCGCAGCGCGCCGTTGCGATGAAGAATGTAGGCGGCGCTAGCCATTGCGAGTGTGAGGCACGAGCTGAAGAGCATGTCCGGAGTGCCCGCCCGGGCGAAACCGATGGCGGCGACGCTCGTGGAGAAAAGGAGCGGAGCGAGAAGCGCCGGAGTGCGCGCGAGCAGGCCCGGCGCTGGGGTATCCGAGCGGATGGCGCCACCGTAGTGTTTCCAGCCGAGCCAGCCGATCGCGATTGCTGCGAGAAGAGCCGCGACGGCGGACGGCAAGCGCGCGGCCCATTCCGCTGTGAGGTGCAGGCGGAAGCCTATAGCGGCGGCCCAATAGTAGAGGATGGGCTTTTCGAACCACGGCTGACCGTAGAGGCGCGGCGTGACCCAGTCGCCGGTTTCGGCCATGGCGCGTGCGATCCAGACGTAGCGCGGCTCGTCGGGCCCGACGAGGCCGATCGCGCCGAGGTTTCCGAAGAGGCAGAAGAAGCTCGCAATGGCGGCTGCGATCGGCGCGGGACGCAGCCATGTAGAGCGCGTTGGCGAATGATTGCTCAAAGTTTGTCAGTCTAGCACCGCAGGCGAGAGATTGTGCGGGCGTTGGTGAAATTCGAGATTCGTTTCAGCCTCTGGCTTCGACATCGAGCCTCCCGCATAATGGCTCGCGATGCGGGAATGGCTCGAGTACGCCACAGCCTGGAGCGGACTGAAATTGATGGGACTGCTGCCGAGGCCGGCCGCGCGTTGGGCCGGAGCGAGTTTTGCCGCAGCCGCGTACGCGATTCGCACGCCGCTGCGACGTGCGGCGATGTTCAATCTGCATTTGGCATTTCCCGATTGGAGCGAGGCGCAGCGCCGGAAAGTGGCGCGCGGGATGATCCGGCAAATCGGGTGGATGGCGGGCGAGTTTTCGCAGTTTCCGAAATACACGCGGGAGAATGTCGAGCGGATCGTCCTGCTGGATGGATTCGAGAATTTCGATGTGGCGCGGCGGCGCGGCAAAGGCGTGCTTTTTCTCACGGGGCACATGAGCGCTTGGGAACTCGCGCCTTTCGCGCAGGCGCTGTACGGGCATCCGCTGCACTTCCTGGTGCGGCCGATTGCCAACCGGCGCGTGGATGCGCTGATCAATGCGTACCGCTGCCGCACCGGGAATCGGCCGATCGAGAAAAACCGGTCGGCGCGCTCGATCCTGAAAGTGCTCGCGGATGGCGGAACCGTTGGAATTCTGGCGGACCACAACACGACGATCGAAGAGGGAGTGTTCGTCGATTTTTTCGGGATTCCCGCATCGACGACATCGGGGCTAGCGCGGCTGGCGCTGCGCACGGATGCGGCAGTGGTGCCCGGATTTTTGTCGTGGGACTGGCAGAGACGAAAGTATCGGCTGCGCTTTGAGCCGGCCGTGGAGCTTGCGCGCACTGGAGACGAAGAGCAGGACGTGAAGGAGACCACGCAGAGATTCATGCGCGTGGTCGAGGATTACGTTCGGAAGTATCCCGATCAATGGCTCTGGGTGCACAAGCGGTGGAAGACGCGGCCGTCCGGGGAAGATCCCATCTACCGCTTCTAGCCCGCCATTCGCACAGGGCGCGCTTCGCCGAGGATTTGCAAAGGAGATTTGACGATGACTCGCACTGCGACCTGCACTGCCGGTGAACTGGCAAAACATCTCGGGGCGCAACTCCACGGAGATGCCGGTGCGCAGGTGACGGGAGTCGCGAGCCCCGAATGTGCGCGCGCCGAGGATTTAATTTATGTCGACTCGGCGCGGCATCAGGACCGCGCGGTTGGTTCGGCAGCGGTCTGCGTAATTGCGGGGATGGAAATGCGTATCGCCGGAAAGACGGTGCTTGAGGTGCGCGAGCCCAAGCTGGCGTTTGCGAAAGCGGCGGCGCTGCTGACAAAGGAGGCTGCGCCGCGTCCCAGCGTGCATCCGACGGCGATTGTTGCGGCGAGCGCGAAGGTAGCGCCTAGCGCGTTTGTCGGGCCGTACGTGGTGATTGAGGACGGGGCGAGTATCGGCGAAGCGAGCATCGTCGAGGCGTTTTGTTTCTTGGGGCGGGGCGCCCGCGTGGGCGAGAGCTGCAGGCTTCATCCGCGCGTGACCCTGTATGCGGGCGCAAAGCTGGGAGACCGCGTCGAAGTTCATTCCGGCGCGGTGATTGGCGCGGACGGATTCGGATACGTTTTTGGCGAAGGGCGGCACTGGAAATTTCCGCAGGCCGGGAGCGTGGAGGTCGGCGATGACGTCGAGATCGGCGCGAACAGCGCGATCGATCGCGGGTCGCTCGAAACGACGCAGGTGGGCAACGGCGTGAAGATCGATAATCTCGTGCAGGTGGCGCACAACGTCCAGATTGGCGAACACTCCGTGCTGGCGGCGCAAACCGGGGTTTCGGGCAGCAGCACGTTGGGCAAGAACGTGATCCTCGGGGGGCAGGTGGGGGTCGCCGACCATTGCACGCTCGAAGATGGGGCCGTTGTAGGCGCGCAGGCGGGCATACCCACGGGCAAGACGATTCATGGCGGCGAGGTGGTGTGGGGCACGCCGGCGAGGAGCCTCGAAAAATTCAAGCGCCAGTACGCGTGGTTTGCTCGGCTACCGGAACTTGCCGAACGGGTGCGGAAGCTCGAATTGCGGTCTCCCGGTGGCGGCCGAACGACGTAACAGAGAACGGGCGGCGAAGGGGAAATCGCAGGCAGCCCCTAACCCGGGATGGACATCCTAAGGTATAGGCTAGCCGGATTCCAAGGCAGTGTTTTCGGTTGACCCTGGCTCCGATACGAAAGATAATGGACAGGGGTTAGCCTGTAAGTGCCTGTATTGTCGATAGATTGTGTGCATTCCTCTATCCGGTAGGGCGACATGATGGGCGTAGCGCGGCCGAACCGTTTTTTTTAATGAGCGATCTTAGGTTATGTCTGAGGGCTTGATGACACCGGAGGCACAACTCCGCGTGAGCGGTGGAAGCGACGCGGGGCAAGCAACTGTTCGAAGCCGGGAGACGGAATCCCCGATTGCCGAAGCCATTCGGCGGGGGATCGATTGGTTCCTGTCGGCGCAAAACCCGGCGGGGTACTGGTGGGGCGAGCTGGAAGCCGATACTACGCTCGAATCGGACTACATCCTCTATCTGCAGATCCTAGGCGAACTGAAATCCGAGAAAACCGCGAAGCTGGCAAAGTACATCCGCGACCGGCAGCTTCCGGACGGCGGCTGGAACATCTTCTACGGTGGGCCTTCGGAACTGAACGCGACCGTGAAGGCGTGGGTCGCGCTGCGCCTGGCGGGTGATCCGGCGACGGCGCCGCATCTGGAACGAGCCAAGAACAGGATTCATGAACTCGGCGGGCTTGAGGCCACAAATTCCTACGTGCGCTTCTACCTGGCAATGGTTGGCGCGATCGATTGGAGGATGGTGCCCACGATTCCGCCCGAGCTGATGCTGTTGCCGGAATGGTTCCCGCTGAATTTGTACGAAATGTCGTCGTGGACGCGCGGCATCGTGATTCCGTTGACGCTGATCTACGCGCAAAAGCCGGGGTGGACGCTGCCCAAGGGAGTCACGGTCGACGAGCTGTTTAAGCAGCCGGGAGCGATGCCGCAGTCTCTCGCGTGGGACAAGCAGGTTGTCTCGTGGAAGAACCTTTTCCTGGCGATCGGTCGCAGCGTGAAGCTCTACGAGAGCCTCCCGTGGAAGCCATTTCGCAAAGTGGCGATGGCGCGCGCCCGCAAGTGGATGCTCGAACGGCTGGAGCGCAGCGAAGGTCTGGCAACCATCTATCCCGCGATGATGAATTCGATTTTTGCGATGCTGGCGGAGGGCGGCGATACGTCCGACCCGCTGGTGGCGCGCGAGATCGGGTTCCTGGCGCGATACGAGATTGAAGACGAGGACAGGCTGCGCGTGCAGCCGTGCATTTCGCCGCTGTGGGACACGGCGATCGCGATGGTGTCGCTCGAAGAAGCGGGGCTCAATCCGGCGCATCCGTCGCTGGTGGCTGCGTCGCGATGGCTCGTCTCGAATCAGATTCTCGGGCCCGGCGACTGGCAGGTGAAGAATCGCAAGGCGGCGCCGGGCGGCTGGGCATTCGAGTTTCGCAACGATTTTTACCCCGATGTGGACGATACCGCGTTCGTGCTGATGGGATTGAGCCGCGTGGCCGATCCGGAGCCTGAGCGGCTGCGCGCTTCCGTACGCCGCGGCCTTGCGTGGCTGCTGAGCATGCAGAACGGCGACGGGGGTTGGGGCGCGTTCGACCACGAGAACAACCAGCAGTTCCTGAACCACATTCCGTTTGCCGATCACAATGCGATGCTCGATCCCTCGACGGCGGACGTGACGGCGCGGGCGATTGAGTGCCTCGGGCAACTGGGATGGCCGTCGACGCACCCCGTGATCGAACGTGCCAGGGCGTTTCTGCGGCGCGAGCAGGAAGCCGAGGGCGCGTGGTTCGGGCGCTGGGGCGTGAATTACGTCTACGGAACGAGCGGAGTGCTGCGGGCGCTCGAAGCGATTGGGCTTGGCGCGTTGCCGGAGGGTCGCAAGGCGGCGCAATGGCTGCGTTCGGTGCAAAATGCGGACGGCGGATTCGGCGAAACGGTGCTGTCGTACTACGATCCGGCGCTGAAGGGCAAAGGGAAGAGCACCGCGTCGCAGACGGCTTGGGGACTGATCGGATTGCTGGCGGTGGATAGCGCGGCGTCGGTTGACGATCCCGCCGTGAAACGCGCGGTCGATTGGCTCGTTGCGCATCAGAATCAGGACGGCACGTGGGATGAGAGCGAGTTCACCGGCACAGGTTTTCCGCAAGTGTTCTATCTGAAATATCACTTGTATCGAAACTCCTTTCCACTCTACGCACTGGCGCGCTACGATAATCTGCGTAGGAACGCGGAACGATTTAAGGGCATCCAGATCCGCCCCGAAGAGATCGAGCACGCAAACGGCTTTTGGGGGTAATGATGAAGACTCCCGCCACGTCTCGGGTTTTCCAGACTCTATGACCACGCTTGTAACCGGCTCGACGGGCTTTGTAGGAAGCCACGTCGCGCGGCAACTCGTTGCAGCGGGCAATCGCGTTCGTGTGCTCGTGCGGCCGTCGAGCAAGATGCAGGCGCTCGAAGGGCTGGCGGTGGAACGCGTCGAAGGCGATCTCCGGGACGCACTTTCGCTTGACCGGGCCATGAAGGGCGTGCGTCGCGTGTACCACGTGGCCGCGGATTACCGGTTGTGGACGAAGGTTCCCGAGGAAATTTACGAGAGCAACGTCGAAGGCACGAAGCGGCTTTTTGAATCGGCCGCGCAGGCGGGCGTGGAGCGAATCGTTTACACGAGCACCGTGGCGACGATTGCGGTGCCGGGACGCGACGGCACGCTGCCGAACGAAGAAATGCCGGCGAGCCTCGATCAAATGATCGGGCACTACAAGCGTTCAAAATTTCTGGCGGAGATTGAAGCGATCAAAGCGGCGGGCGCGGGCGTGCCGGTGGTGATCGTGAATCCGACGGCGCCTGTCGGCCCGGGCGATTGGAAGCCGACGCCGACGGGACGGATTATCGTCGATTTTCTGAATGGCAAAATGCCGGCATATGTCGACACGGGACTGAATGTGGTGGCCGTGGAGGACGTGGCGGCGGGACATTTGCTTGCGGCGGAGAAAGGCCGGATCGGCGAACGCTATATTCTCGGCTGCCGCAACATGACATTGAAAGAGATACTGGAGGCGCTGGCGCCGATTGCGGGGCGTCGCGCGCCGCGCGTGCGGCTGCCGCATGCCTTTGCGCTGGCCGCCGGATACGCGGACGAATGGTTTTCGCGGCTGGCCGGGCGCGAGCCGCAGATTCCGGTCGAAGGCGTGAAGATGTCACGCTACAAGATGTTCGTGGCGAGCGACAAGGCGGAACGCGAGTTGGGCTACAAGCCGGGCTCCGTGGAAGCGGCGCTGGAACGCGCCGTCCGGTGGTACGAGCAGCATGGATACGTCCGCGGAAGCTCTCCATCGAAGGCGATCGAGAGCGCGGCCGCGGCATAGGTTTTGCGACTGCAAATGAGAATACTGGTCACATTCGCACTCGAGAACGAGTTCGCGCCGTGGCGCAAGATGCGGCGGTTTCAGCGTGTGTCTGTTGATGCGTGGGACCAGGCGTACCGTGCAAAGGTTGGGTCGGTGGACGTGCAAGTCATCGTAACGGGCGCGGGACGCTTCGCGGTGCAGCAGAGCCTGCGACAGGCGTTCGATCAGGCGCCGGATGTTTGCATCGTATCCGGGCTCGCGGGTGCGCTGAAGCCGGAATATCGTCCGAGCGCGGTCCTCGCGGCGCGGACCGTGGGAGACGTTGCCGGGACGAGATTGATGAGGAGCGACGCGAACTTGATTTCGCGCGCGGGCGATTGCGGCGCCAAGGTTGTCGAGAAATTTCTCGTTTCCGATCGCGTGGTTTCAACGGCGCAGGAGAAGAAGACCCTGGGCTTTTCCGGCGACGCGGTGGATATGGAGAGCCTTTACATCCTGGCTGCTGCGTCACACCAGGACATTCCGGCCGTGGCGATTCGCGCGATCAGCGACGGCGCCGAGTCGGATCTTCCGCTCGATTTCGATCGGACGTTCAACGAGCGCGGAGTGGTGAGCGTGCCGAGGGTTTTGCGGCAGCTCGCGGCACGGCCGCATCGAATTGGCGGATTGATTCGGCTGGCTCAGGAAAGCGAACGAGCCGCGACGGCGCTGGCCCATTTCCTCGATGCGTACGCTCAGCGCGTGACGCTCGATCCTCTCCCTGAAGTCGCCAAATCCGAGGCGCTCGCGATATGAGCCACACCGTCATCGACATCGGATCGCACGAAACGTCGCGAAGCGGCGGCGGACAGATGCGCGCGGGCGTGTATCGCGGCAAGGGCCGCGTGGTGGTCGAGCAGGTTCCGATTCCAGAGATCGGCGAAGGAGAATTGCTGTTTCGCGTGGCGGCGTGCGGCATCTGCGGGACCGACATCAAGAAGATCCATCATGGCTTCATCGCGCCGCCGCAGATTCTGGGCCACGAGCTCGCGGGAACCGTTGTCCGCGTGGGACGGGGCGTAAAGAAATTCAAGGCGGGCGATCGCGTGGTGAGCTTCCACCACATCCCGTGCGGCAGCTGCTTCTATTGCGAGCGAAAACTTTTCTCGCAGTGCGCGGGCTACAAGAAGACGGGCCTGACGGCGGGCTTCGACCCGAACGGCGGCGGATTCGCGGAGTACGTGCGGGCGATGCCGTGGATCGTGGAGCGCGGAATGATTGCGCTGCCGGCCGATGTGAGTTTCGAGGAGGCGACCTTCGTCGAGCCAGTGAACACGGCGCTAAAAGCGATTCGCAAGGCGCGCGTGGCCGCGGGCGAGACGATTCTCGCGATCGGGCAGGGACCGATTGGAATGCTTTTGACGATGCTGGCCGCGCACGAAGGCGCGATCGTGTATTCGAGCGACCCGATGGCAGGGCGCCGCGCCGCGAGCGTTCGCTTCGGGGCGAAGGAATCGTTCGATCCGGCGAAGACGAACTTGCTCGAGGAAATGCGCCGGCGAACCGAAGGACGAGGCGCGGACGCCGTGCTGCTGGCCGTGCCCAACCCGTCATTGGTGCCCGAGGCCCTGGCTCTCGCGCGACCGGGCGGGCGCGTGTTACTGTTTGCTCATAACGATCCGGTGCTGCAAATCGACTTTCCCGCGGCTGCCGTGGGAATCGAAGAGAAAGAGATTCTGGGAAGTTATAGCGCTTCGGTGGACGATCAGGCCGAGTCCGCCGCGCTCGTTTTCGAACGACGTTTGCCGGTGCGCGAGATAATCTCGCACCGCTTCCCGCTGGAGCGCATCGCGGACGCACTCGAACTTGCGGCGCGGCCGAAGGACGATACCTTGAAAGTGGTGATCACGCACGGATGAGAGAGGCAGATAGAAACGGGCACATGACCGCGGCAGTGTTGTACGGCCGCGAAGATGTGAAGATCGAGCGCGTCGAAAAGCCGCAGATTGCCGACGACGAAGTGCTGGTGCGGGTGTCGGTGGCGCTCACGTGCGGCACGGATCTCAAAGTTTGGAAGCAGGGATTTCACGCGCGCATGATTCAGCCGCCGGCGCTCTTTGGGCACGAATGCGCGGGAATCATTGAGGATCAGGGCCGCAAGGTGAACGGAGGCGTTCACAAGGGAATGCGCGTGGTGCCGGCGAATTCGGCGCCGTGCAACGTCTGTTTCTACTGCAAGAAGGGCCAGCCGAACCTCTGCGAAGACCTTCTTTTCAATAACGGCGCGTACGCGGAATACATTCGCATTCCCGGACGCATCGTCCGCGAGAACATGCTGGAGATTCCCGACGGGATGTCGTTCCTCGACGCGGCGATGGTCGAGCCGCTGGCGTGCGTGCTGCGCGGAATTCACGAGACCGGCATCAAGGCAGGCGATACGGTGGTGGTGATCGGCTGCGGGCCGATCGGACTCGAATTCATACGGATTCTTTCGCAGCGCAAGGTGCGCGTGATCGCGGTGGCGCGGCGCGCGGTGCGCAAGCAGGCGGCCGAGCGGTTTGGAGCGCATGCGGCGTTTGACGTCTCCGAGATCGATAACCCGGTAAGCCGGGTGAGGGAGCTGACCGAAGGCGGACGCGGCGCGGATGCCGTGATCGAAGCGGCCGGCCAGCCGATTACCTGGCAGTGGGCGCTCGAAATGGTCCGCAAGGGCGGCACGGTGAATCTCTTCGCGGGTTGCGCGAAGGGAACGGAAGTGAAGATCGATCCGTGGGCGCTGCACTATTCCGAGATCACGATCAAATCGACGTTCCATCACACGCCGCGGTTTATCCGCGAGGCTCTCGACACGATCGCGCGCGGCGAGATTCGCGCTCGCGATTTCATTACCGGCGAAGTGCCGCTCGCGGACCTTCCTCGCGTCTTCGAGCATATGAAGAACCGGAACGGCGAGTTGAAGACAGCCGTCATCCCCTGAGCGCTGTCCCCGGCGTTAGGTTTCATGCTGCCAACACCTGAATTGGAGATTGCGCGCAATCTCCCCGCGCAAGGATGCGCGGCGGAGGAGGCCCAGCGCTATACGCGCTGGCTCGCGACGCACCACTACGAGAATTTCAGCGTGGTTTCGTGGCTGCTGCCCCGGCATCTCCACCAGCATTTCTACAACGTGTATGCGTATTGCCGCTGGTCGGATGATCTGGGCGATGAGGTGCTGGATCGCGCCCGGGCGCTGGAATTGCTCGACGCTTGGGAGGAAGAGCTTCGGCTGATCTACGAGCCGGGGCGGCGGCCTTCGCATCCGGTGTTGATCGCGCTGCGGGAGACGATTCGCGCGAAGGATATTCCGGTCGAGCCGTTCAGCAATTTGCTGCGCGCGTTCCGCCATGATCAAGTGGTGCGCCGCTACGCCACGTGGGACGACGTGCTGGGATATTGCGTCTATTCGGCGAATCCCGTCGGGCGGTTGGTGCTGTATCTTTGCGGCTATCGCGACGCGGAGCGACAGCGGCTATCGGATTTTACGTGCACGGCGCTGCAGCTGGCGAATTTCTGGCAGGACGTTTCGCGCGACCTCGAAAAGGGACGCGTTTACATCCCGCTCGACGCTTTGGCTGCGCACGGTTTGACCGAGGCTGATATTACCGGGCGCCACTTTGACGAGCGTTACGTCACGCTGATGAAGTCGCTGATCGCGCGGACGCGGGAATTGTTTGCCGCGGGCCTGCCGCTGGCGGAGCGGCTGGAAGGGGCGCTACGCGTCGATATCGAGATGTTCAGCCGCGGCGGCTTGGCCGTACTGGATGCGATCGAGCAATCGGGGTACAACACGCTCGAGCGACGCCCGTCCATTTCGAAATTCAGGCAACTGGGATTGCTGGGCGGGGCGCTCGCGCGGCGAGCGTTCACGGGTAGGGGCTCCGACGACGGTGCGAGCGGCGCTTCGCGGATTACGGCATCCGGCGAGAGTTCGCACGGCGCTATTCCGTCGGGCGTTCATACGATGCGATCGCCGACGGATACCGGAGCGGTAAGAGCGTCCTATGCGGAATGCAACCGGATCACGCGCGCGTCGCGCAGCAGCTTTTATCTCGCGTTCTTCGGACTGCCCAAGCCGAAGCGCGATGCCCTTTGCGCGCTGTACGCTTTCATGCGGTTGGTGGACGACGTGTCGGACGAGCCGGGCGACCTCGAATCGAAGCGCCGAGGGCTGGCGCAATGGCGCGCCAAGCTGGACGAAGCGGCGGGGGGTAACACCGTCGGACATCCGGTTCTGCCGGCGCTTGCCGATACGATCGCGCGATTCGAGATTCCGACGCGCTACTTCCACGATTTGGTCTCGGGCGCGGAGATGGACCTGACGGTCTCGTCGTATGCGACATTTGACCGGCTCTCTGAATATTGCTACCGGGTGGCGGGCACGGTAGGGCTGACGTGCCTGTATGTTTTCGGCTTCCGCGATCCGCGCTCGCCGGACCTGGCCGAGCGGCTCGGGCTTGCGTTCCAGTTGACGAACATCTTGCGCGACGTGCGGGCCGATTTCGAGATGGGCCGCATCTACCTGCCGGATGAGGACATCCAACGTTTCGGGTGTGCTTCGGCCGACCTACGAGGGCCGCTCACGGCGGGGCTGCGCGATCTGCTGGCGTTCGAATCGGAACGGGCGTGGCGGCTCTATGAAGAAGGCGCGCCGCTCGTGAATCAGGTGGATGCGGACAGCCGGGCAACTCTCGCGGCGCTGATCCGGACGTACAGCACGCTGCTCGCGCGCATCGAAGAGCGCGGCTTCGACGTGTTTTCCTCTCGCGTGTCCCTGTCGAGCACCGAGAAAGTCCAGTATCTACTGACCGCACGCATCGGGTGGAAAAGGGATGTCCTCGCAAAGCGTTCTGGTGATCGGCGGCGGTCTGGCGGGTTTGGCCTGCGCCGTCGCGCTGGCTGAATCGGGACTCAAAGTCCGGCTTTTCGAAAAGCGTCCACACCTGGGCGGACGAGCCACTTCCTATACGCTGCCCGACGGCAGCGAAGTCGACAATTGCCAGCACGTGACGCTCGGGTGCTGCACGAACCTCGCCGACTTTTACCGGCGCGCGGGCGCGGACGGGAAGATCCGGTTCTACGACCGGCTGTATTTCGCGGATCGCGAAGGCCACCGGTCGACGATCCAGGCTTCGATGCTGCCGCCGCCGCTGCACATGGCGCCGTCGTTCCTGGGTTTCGGGGCGCTGGGGCTTGCGGATAAGGCTGGCATCGCCAAGGCGCTGATGGCGATCGCGCGGGCCGGCGGGAAGCCGCCCAAGAGCGACGGCGTCACGATGCTCGACTGGCTGCATCGAATGCGGCAGACGCCGGACGCGATCGAGCGGTTCTGGCGCGTCGTATTGGTGAGCGCGCTGGACGAAGAGCTTTCGCGGATGGACGCGCGATACGGCATCGACGTTTTCTGGAAGGCGTTTCTCGGGAGCCGCGGCGGATATCGCGTCGGGATTCCTTCCGTGCCGCTGGGCGAGCTGCATGAGGGTTGCCGCGACGCCATCGTGCGCAAGGGCGGAGAAGTAAGGCTTCGCTGCGGAGTGCGGGAAATTCGCGTCCGTGAGAACCGGTTTGCCGGCGCCGTGCTCGAAGACGGGACCGAGATTGCGGCGGATGCGTGCGTGGCGGCGGTGCCGCACGACGTCCTGCTGGGAATGCTGCCCGCGGCGATGGGCGAAGAAGGCGGGATGCTGGCCGGCCTGCAGCACATCCGGACGTCGCCGATTACGGGCGTGCACTTGTGGTTTGACCGCGTGGTGATGAAGGAGCCATTTCTGGCGCTGCTGGATCATACGACGCAGTGGATTTTCAATAAGTCGCTGCTGTACGCGCATGCGGGCACGAACGGCGACGGGCCGCCAAAAGGCCAGTACCTTCAGCTCGTGATTAGCGCGTCATATGACCTGGTGCCGCGGTCGCGGCAGGACATCATCGACCTCTGCCGGCGGGAACTCGAGGAAGTGCTTCCCGGGACCCGCGATGCGAAGCTCGAAAAAGCGACGGTGATCAAGGAAGTCCACGCGACGTTTTCGCCTGAGCCGGGAGTCGACCAGTGGCGCCCGGCGCAGAAAACCGGGGTGGCGGGCATGTTTCTCGCGGGCGATTGGACACGCACCGGATGGCCGGCCACGATGGAAGGTGCGGTGCGCAGCGGTTATCTGGCAGCCGAAGAGACGCTCGCGAGTTTCGGCGAACCGAGAAAATTCGTGCAGGCGGATGTGGCGTTCGAAGGGCTTTCAAAGGTTTGGGCAAAGCGAACGCAGGCCTCTCTCTCGTGAACGAGCCCAATCACGAAATGAAAGCGCCGACGAGAATTCATTACCCTGTCACACGGGCGGCGAAGAACAGGATGGATAGGCCATGTTTCAGAGTATGATGGAATCAATCCCGCCAGGAGGTATTCATGGAGCGGAAGTATAGGCAAAGGGGTTATAGCGACCGCGAAGCGGAAGATAAGAAGCGCGAGCGGGCGGAGCGCGCCGATCGGCCGCCGCAGCCGCCGCGTCCCAAGCAGGATATGCTGGGGCCGCGGACGCCGCGAATGGTCGGTACGGTGTCGCGGGCGAGGTGTTCGAACTGCGGCGCGGTGCTGGCTCCGGGCTTCGACCTCAATTCGCAGTGCCCGCGCTGCCAGTTCGAGCTGCATTCGTGCAAGCAATGCGTGCATTTCGATACGGGGAAGCAGTTCGAATGCACGGAACCGATCACGGAGAGGGTTGCGAAGAAGGACGCGAAGAACGATTGCAAGTTTTTCGATTTTCGGGTCACGATCGAAAAAGATACGTCGCCAGTGAATTACGCGAGCGCTGCTCCGGTCGCAACGACCGCCGCACGGCCCAACGACGCACGCAAGGCCTTCGAAGATCTCTTCAAGAAGTAGCTGTCACTTTTCCCTCTGAAAACCGGCTCTGACACGCGCCACAGGATACGTGTGCCCGCTCGGCTTGGCGCGCGAGGCTGCGGCGGAAGCTCTCCTGACTACGTGGGAAAGAGCATGGGCTCTTGCGGCGGAGCGTCGGCGATGGATTCGAGCTGCGGGTAGTGGTGGCGGAGCGTTTCGGGAACCTTCACTTTACTGCCGTCGAGCAAATGGATCAGCTGGAGCGCGTTTACGACGCCCTTGGCTTCGTAGTGATTGTTGGTGACAACGAAGGTCGTCTCCGCGTGTGCTGCGATGTGGCGGATGCGTTGCGCCCAGGGCTCGAGTTCTTCTTCGCTGTAGAGATAGTTGTAGCGTTCGTGGCTGGGAAGCTCAGGATCGTCGCTGAACCACGTGTCGTGGCGGCGGCCGTGCAGGCGGACGTAGCCGATCGCGGATGTGGCGCGTTCGCCCGGCTTGATCGAGCGGCCGATGATCGGCTGGTCGATGTTGCAGATTCCGGCGTGGCGTTCGTGGAGGAAATGATAGAACTCGGGCTGCGCCCAGGACGAATGGCGCACTTCGACGACCAGCGGATATTCGCCAAAGTCGGAAAGAATGCGGGTGAGCCGCGCGAGATTTTCGGGCGTGTTGTGAAACGAAAAAGGAAATTGCAGCAGGACCGCGCCCAGATGTCCGGCGCGGTGCAGCGGATCGAAGCCGGCGCGGACGGTCTTTACATCCTCAGCGGTTGCGTCTTCTTCGTGCGTGAATTTCTGCCAGAGCTTAGCGGTGAAAAGGAAGCGCGGATTCGCGGAGACGCGGTCGAGCCATTGGGTGGCGAGTTCGGGCCGAAGCGGATTATAGAAGGACGTGTTGATTTCGATCGTGTCGAAGAATTCGGCGAGGTACGTTGCCTCGTGAAAGCCACGCGGGCGCGGCGAGGGGTACAGGATGCCGTTCCAGTCGGAGTAGGACCACCCAGCCGGGCCGACGAGGATGCGGCCCGATCCGGGCTCGGCAGCAGCTTTGCGGGATTTGTCGGATGGAGGCAACGATCGATTGCACGCTTGAATCCTGACGAGCGTATGACGCCTGCCGCGGGAGTGTCAATCGGGGGCACTGGGTATCTTGGCGCGCCGGGCCCCCTGCAATGGAAGGGAATCGACGGTTGCAACCGCCCACACCAAGGGCTATTCTGGAATTGCCGCAAGCGTCTGCCCCTTCAGGCCGCCACTAGATGAACACGAGGCGCTCACATGAAAATCACATACAGTCAAATCGAACTCCGCTTTCGCGAGGCAATTGAAACGGAATTTGCGCACCAAGTCTCAAAGCTGGACCGGCTGCTGAAACACTACCAGCCGGATTCGTTGCAACTGCACGCGTCGATGGAAGAGGCGCCGCGAAAAACCGGCTTCGATTTTTCGCTGCATCTCGCATTGCCCACAGGAAAGCTGCACGCCACGGGACATGGCGCCGACGTGCTCGGTGCGGCCAAGACGGCTTTCGCCGAAATCCTGGTGCAAGCGAAAAAGCACCAGGAAAAGGTGCGGAAGGATTACGTCTGGAAACGCAAGGGCGGGCGCGGCGTGCCGAAGCTCGGCGAGGCGCCTGCGGACTGAACCCCGTTACAAAGTTTTTCTTCGTTACATTCCGGGAAAATCGCGCGCGAATTTGTCCTGATTCGCCCGGAAATCCGCAAATGCGTATGTTAACCTGCGTGGGGGAATCACCATCCTGTTGCCGGGACTCGGGCAGTGACGCAAGAGAATCAACAAGAGCCGGAAGTCTATCGGTTCATCGCCGACAAGATCGACAGCGTGCCCCATCTCGAGGCATTGCTACTGCTGTGGAATAGCCGGCCATCCAAGTGGTCTGCGGAAGATCTGGCCAAGCGGCTGTATACCGAGCGCGACGCGGCGCGCGCCCTCCTGCAGGATATGACTCGAGAAGAACTCGTCGTAACCTTCCCGGGACCCGCGGAGCAGTATTACTACGACTCAAAATCGCCCGAGAGAGACCGGATCATCGAACTGGTCGACGCCACGTACCGCAAACAAGTGGTTCGAATCTCGACGATGATTCATTCGAAAGCGCCTTTGGCCGTCCGGGATTTCGCGCGCGCTTTTCGCTTCAAGAAGGAAAGAGAGTGACATGGCACAAATCGTTTACATCCTGGAATCCCTCACCAGCCTGCTGTGCGCGATCCTGCTGCTGCGGGGATATGCGCGAGGGAGGAGAAAACTGCTGCTCTGGAGCGGACTCTGCTTCGCGGGGCTGGCCATCACGGGCGCCCTCGTATTTGTCGATCTGATTGTGCTTCCGGCGGTCGATCTTTTTCCTTACCGGCTTTGTGCGACCACTATCTCGATGGCCATGCTGCTCTACGGCCTGATCTGGGAAAGCCAATGACACCACTGGAAGGATTTCTGCTCGGTGTGATTGCGACGGCCTCGGTGACGGCCGCCCTGTTTTTCCTGAAATTCTGGAGAAGCACGCGCGACGTCCTCTTCCTCTCGTTCGCTGCTTTCTTTTTCATCCAGGCGGTGGACCGGATCGCGTTGCTGTTCTTCCAGAAGCCGAATGAAGGGAGCCCGTGGATTTATCTGGTGCGCCTGGTGGCGCTGTTGTTGATTGTGGTTGCGATTCTCAAGAAGAACTACGGCGGGAGCCGCTAGAGTTTGCGGAGAAGTTGAAGGGCATTCCAACAATCACGGCGCTATCCCATCGTGGCGGGCGATGCTTCGAAGCGCGCCGCCGTAGAAGTGAGTGGGATCACGACTTCGAGCACCGTCCCCGGATTGGCATTCCGTATCAGCAGTTCGCCGCCGAATTCTTTCACGCGCTGCCTCATCCCGCCGATTCCGACGCCGATGCTATCCGGTTGAAATTCCGCCGTGCGATCCGAGATGCCTTTGCCATCGTCGCGGACGGTGCCGATCACCTGTTGCTCGTCCTTCGTGAGGCTCACCCACGCGTTCCGGGCCCCTGAATGGCGGAAGACGTTGGTGAGCGCCTCCTGCACGATGCGGAAGACCGTTGTTTCGAGCTCCGGCGAAAGCCGCGGGAAATCCGTCGGTTTTGCTTCGAGAGACGTTTCGATGCCGGTGCGCTTCGTGACGCCTTCGAGATACCACTGCAGTGCCGAGGGAAGCCCGACTTCGTCGAGTAGCGGAGGATGCAGCAGGTAGGAGATGCTGCGCACCTCCTGAATCGCGCGCTCGATCAGCGAACTCACGTCGGAGAGCGCCTGCTTGGTGGGATTCGCGATGTGGTCCTGGCTGAACACGCTATCCGCGATCATTTTCGCGGCCGCCAGATCCTGGCCGAGGCCGTCGTGTAGGTCGCGAGCGATGCGGCGGCGCTCTTCGTCCTGCGCGGCGATCAGGCTGCCCGAGAGATGCCGCAATTCGCGATTGAGCACTTTGAGCTGGTTGGTCTTGCGATGAAGCTCGGCAAAGATGCTCACCTTGGCGCGCAACAGCTCGGGAATTACGGGGACGGAGATGTAATCAACCGCGCCGCGTTCGTATCCCTTCAGGCGATCGAGGTCGGTCAGATGGACGGCCGAAATGAAAATGATCGCGGTGGTCTGGAAGCGAGGATGCTGCCGGATCATTTCGGCGAGCTCGAAGCCGTCGATCTCGGGCATGCTGACGTCCATCAGGACGACCGCGATGTCCGATTTGAGCAAATATTCCAGCGCCTCGCGGCCGGAGTTCGCCTTGATGAGGTTCTCGCCAAGCTCGCCTAGAATTGCTTCGTAACTGAGCAGCTTGGCAGGCTGATCATCCACCATCAGGATGTTGACCTTGTCCTGTTCCCTCATGCGACTCCTCCCATCTTGCCAACCCGAAACCGCGTTTGCGGTGCCATGAGACACAGCATTTTTTCCCCTACCGGTGTAGCCACATACGCAACGCGGAAAGCAACTGCTCCGTATTGACCGGCTTCGCGAGGTATTCGGAAGCGCCCGCCTCGAGGCATTTCTCGCGATCGCCCTTCATGGCTTTCGCGGTGAGCGCGATGATCGGCAATCGCCGGAACGACGCGTTGTGCCGGATCACCTGCATCGTTTCGTAGCCGTCCATTTCCGGCATCATGATGTCCATCAGGACGATCGCAACGTCGGGCGTGGATTCGAGCGTGGTGATCGCTTCGCGGCCGGTGCCGGCCGTGAGGACGGTCATGCCGCGCCGCTCGAGCACGCTGCTGAGCGCGAAAATGTTGCGCACGTCGTCGTCGACCACCAAAACCTTTCTGCCGACCAGGGCTTCGTCGGAGCGGTGCAGCCGATCGAGCATACGCTGCTTTTCCGCCGGCAGATCGGCCACGACGCGATGCAGGAAGAGGGACGTTTCGTCGAGCAGCCGCTCCGGAGATTCGACGCCCTTGACGACGACGCTGCGCGCCAGCGTGTGCAGCCGGACGTCTTCCTCGGGCGAAAGCTCCTTGCCGGTAAACACTACCACGGGAACGTCGCTGATCGCCGCATCGTCGCGGAGCTGCTCGAGAACCTCGAAGCCCGACATGTCCGGAAGGCGCAAGTCGAGCACGACGCAATCAAACGGCTCCGCTTTAATCGATGTAAGCGCGTCGGCTCCGGTTGCCACCACGGATACGTCGATATCGTCGTGCCCGAGGAGCTCGCGGATGCTGAGCTGCTCGGCGGCGTTGTCTTCCACGACGAGCAGGCGCTTACGCCGCGGCGCGGAATATTTCTTAATGCGGGTGAGCGCAGCTTCCAGGCCTTCGGGGTTCGTCGGCTTGGTGACGAAAGAAAAGGCGCCGCGGGTGAGCCCATTGTGACGGTCTTCGTCGAGCGTGAGCATCTGCACCGGAATGTGGCGCGTGGTCGGGTCCTGCTTGAGATGATTGAGCACCGTCCAACCCAGCATGTCCGGCAAAAACACGTCCAGCGAGACGGCCGTCGGATGGAATTCGCGGGCGAGCGCAAGCGCTTCCGCGCCTCGCATCGCGAGCAGGACTTTGAAGCCCTGATCGCGCGACAAATCGCGAAGCACCCGGGCGTAGTGCGGATCGTCTTCGACGATCAACAGAACCGCATCGTCCGGCTGGAGATTCTCGCGATCGTCTTCGATGTGCTCGACGGCGAGTTCCGCGGCGGCTTGCGGCAATTGCATCGCCGACGAGGGTGCCGCGGATTTGCGGTCGACCTTGGTGACGCCGGATGACGGGCCGACGTAGGTTTGCGGCAGGTAAAGCGTGAACATGCTGCCTTTGCCCGGCGTGCTGCGCAGCTGAATTTCGCCGCCGAGCAGGCTGGCGAGTTCGCGGCTGATCGCAAGACCGAGACCCGTGCCGCCGTATTTGCGGCTCGTGCCTGCGTCGGCCTGCTGGAACGCCTCGAAGATGATCCTCTGCTTTTCGGTGGGAATTCCGATACCGGTGTCGGAAACCGCGAACGATACGACCGACGCGGCGCGGCTGAGCACCGGATGGTCCTCGCTCCAGCCGTTTTCCGCGACCGAGACGGCGAGGCGCACGCTTCCTTGCTCGGTGAACTTGAACGCATTCGAGAGCAGGTTCTTGAGCACTTGCTGGAGGCGCTTGGCGTCCGTAACGAGGCTGCGCGAAAGATTCGGATCCGTCTGCACCTCGAAGGTGAGGCGGCGGTTTTCCGCTTCGTGCCGGAACGGGCGGGCGACCATGTCGAGAAGGCCGGCGAAAAATACCTCTTCGGCTTCGACCGAGACCGTTCCAGACTCGATTTTCGAAAGATCCAGGATGTCGCTGATCAGGTTGAGCAGGTCGGTGCCGGCGCCGTGGATCGTGCGCGAGAATTCGACTTGCTTCGGCGTGAGGTTGCCCTCGGGATTGTCGCTGAGTTGCTGGCCGAGGACGAGAATGCTGTTGAGCGGCGTGCGCAGCTCGTGCGACATGTTGGCGAGGAATTCGGATTTGTACTTGGATGTGAGCGCGAGCTCCTTGGCCTTTTCTTCGAGAGCGCGGCGCGCTTGCTCGATTTCCTGGTTTTTGCGCTCGACTTCGACGTTCTGCTCGGCGAGCTGCTGCGCTTTTTGCGCCAGCTGCTCGTTGGTCTGCTGCAACTCCCTTTGCTGGGCTTGAAGCTCGGCCGCGAGTTGCTGCGATTGCGTAAGCAGGCCCTCGGTTTGCATCGTAGCCTCGATGCTGTTCAGCACGATGCCGATGCTGGAGGTGAGCTGCTCGAGGAATGCGAGATGCGAGGCTGTGAAGTTGTTGAGCGTCGCCAGCTCGATCACGGCTTTCACGCGATCTTCGAAGAGCACCGGCAGCACGATCACGTTCTGCGGCACGGATTCAAACAAGCCCGAGCGGATCGGCACTGTTTGTGCCGGCAGATCGGTGACCAACATCCTTTTCTTTTCGGTCGCGCACTGCCCGACGAGGCCGTCGCCAAGCCGCAAGTGCTGCGGATGGCCGTCCATTCCGTCGTCGGCGAACGTCGAGAGCAGCACGAGGCCTTCGGATTCCTCGGCTTCGCGATAGATCACGCCTTGCTGCGCGTTGACGAGCGGCGCCAATTCCGAGAGCAGCATGCGTCCGACGGTCGCCAGATCGCGCTGGCCTTGTAGCATGCCGGTGAATCGCGCGAGGTTGGTCTTCAGCCAGTCCTGCTCCTTGTTGCGGTCGGTGGTGAGGCGCAGGTTGTCGATCATCGTGTTGATGTTGTCTTTCAGGTCGGCCACTTCGCCGCGCGCTTCCACTTGAATCGAGCGGGTGAGGTCGCCTTTGGTGACGGCGGTTGCGACTTCGGCGATGGCGCGCACCTGGTTCGTGAGGTTGTCGGCCAGTAGGTTGACGTTGCCCGTGAGATCCTTCCACGTGCCGGCGGCGCCCGGGACGTTTGCCTGGCCACCGAGGCGGCCTTCCACGCCGACTTCGCGCGCGACGGTGGTGACCTGGTCAGCGAAGGTCGCGAGCGTGTCCGTCATGTTGTTGATCGTGTCGGCCAGCGCGGCCACTTCGCCCTTCGCGTTCACGGTGAGCTTTTGGGTCAGCTCGCCGTTCGCGACCGCCGTGACGACTTTCACGATGCCGCGCACCTGCTCGGTGAGGTTTGCGGCCATCACGTTTACGTTGTCCGTGAGGTCCTTCCACGTGCCGGCCACGCCGGGGACTTGTGCCTGGCCGCCGAGCTTGCCTTCCGTTCCGACTTCGCGAGCCACGCGGGTGACTTCAGCGGCGAATGCGTTGAGCTGGTCGACCATCGTGTTGATGGTGTTCTTCAGCTCGAGAATTTCGCCCTTCACGTCGACGGTGATCTTGCGCGACAAGTCGCCTCGCGCGACGGCGGTGGTTACTTCGGCGATGTTGCGGACTTGACCCGTGAGGTTGCCGGCCATCGCGTTGACGGAGTCGGTGAGGTCCTTCCATGTACCGGCGACGCCCGGGACGTTGGCTTGTCCGCCGAGTCGGCCTTCGCTGCCGACCTCGCGGGCCACGCGGGTGACTTCGGCGGCGAACGAACGCAGCTGCTCGACCATCGTGTTGAGCGTTTCTTTGAGCTGGAGGATTTCGCCGCGCACGTCGACCGTGATTTTGCGCGAGAGGTCACCGCTCGCGATGGCCGTCGCCACTTCCGCGATGTTGCGGACCTGGCCGGTGAGGTTGCTGGCCATGAAGTTGACGTTGTCGGTGAGGTCCTTCCACGTGCCGCCGACGCCGGGCACCTGCGCCTGGCCGCCAAGTTTTCCTTCGGTACCGACTTCGCGAGCGACGCGCGTGACTTCTCCGGCGAACGCATTGAGCTGGTCTACCATCGTGTTGATGGTATTTTTCAGTTCGAGGATTTCGCCCTTCACGTCGACCGTGATCTTGCGCGACAAGTCGCCTCGCGCGACGGCGGTGGTGACTTCGGCGATGTTCCGGACTTGCGCGGTGAGGTTGCCGGCCATCGAGTTGACGGAGTCGGTGAGGTCCTTCCACGTTCCGGCGACGCCGGGGACGTTGGCTTGGCCGCCGAGGCGTCCTTCGCTGCCGACCTCGCGAGCGACGCGGGTGACTTCTCCGGCGAATGCATTGAGCTGGTCTACCATCGTGTTGATGGTATTTTTCAGTTCGAGGATTTCGCCCTTCACGTCGACGGTGATCTTGCGTGACAAGTCGCCTCGCGCGACGGCGGTGGTGACTTCGGCGATGTTACGGACTTGAGCCGTGAGGTTGCCGGCCATGGCGTTGACGGAGTCGGTGAGGTCCTTCCACGTGCCGCCGACGCCGGGGACGTTGGCTTGTCCTCCGAGGCGGCCTTCGCTGCCGACCTCGCGGGCCACGCGCGTGACCTCCGAAGCGAACGATCGCAGTTGGTCCACCATCGTGTTGATGGTGTCTTTCAGCTCGAGAATTTCGCCCTTCACGTCGACCGTGATCTTGCGCGAGAGGTCGCCGCGGGCCACAGCCGTCGAGACTTCCGCGATGTTACGGACTTGAGCGGTGAGGTTGCCGGCCATGAAGTTGACGTTGTCGGTGAGGTCCTTCCACGTGCCGGCCACGCCGGGCACCTGCGCCTGGCCGCCCAGTTTTCCTTCGGTACCGACCTCGCGGGCGACGCGGGTGACTTCTCCGGCGAATGCGTTAAGTTGGTCCACCATCGTGTTGATGGTGTCTTTCAGCTCGAGAATTTCGCCCTTCACATCGACGGTGATCTTGCGCGAGAGGTCGCCACGCGCGACGGCGGTGGTGACTTCAGCAATGTTGCGGACCTGAGCGGTGAGGTTACCGGCCATCGAGTTAACCGAGTCGGTGAGATCTTTCCAAGTGCCGGCGACGCCGGGGACGTTGGCTTGTCCGCCGAGGCGGCCCTCCGTGCCGACCTCGCGCGCCACGCGCGTGACTTCGCCGGCGAACCGGTTGAGCTGGTCCACCATCGTGTTGAGCGTTTCTTTGAGCTGCAGGATTTCGCCGCGGACGTCGACGGTGATCTTGCGGGAAAGATCGCCGCTCGCGATAGCCGTCGCGACTTCGGCGATGTTGCGGACCTGGCCGGTGAGATTGCTGGCCATGAAGTTGACGTTGTCAGTGAGGTCCTTCCAGGTACCGGCCACGCCAGGCACCTGCGCCTGGCCGCCGAGCTTGCCGTCTGTGCCGACCTCGCGCGCCACGCGGGTCACTTCGCCGGCGAACGCGTTGAGCTGGTCGACCATCGTGTTAATTGTGTTTTTCAGCTCGAGAATTTCGCCCTTCACGTCGACGGTGATCTTGCGCGAGAGGTCGCCGCGGGCCACGGCGGTGGTGACTTCCGCGATGTTACGGACTTGAGCGGTGAGGTTGCCGGCCATGGCGTTGACGGAGTCGGTGAGGTCCTTCCATGTGCCGGCGACGCCGGGGACGTTGGCTTGTCCGCCGAGGCGGCCTTCGCTGCCGACCTCGCGGGCGACGCGCGTCACTTCCGACGCGAACGATCGCAGCTGGTCGACCATCGTGTTGATGGCTTCCTTGAGCTGGAGGATTTCGCCGCGCACGTCGACCGTAATTTTGCGCGAAAGGTCACCGCTTGCGACGGCCGTCGCGACCTCGGCGATGTTGCGGACTTGGCCAGTGAGGTTGCTAGCCATGGAGTTGACGGAGTCGGTAAGGTCTTTCCACGTGCCGGCGACGCCAGGGACCTGCGCCTGTCCGCCGAGTTTTCCTTCGGTACCGACCTCGCGCGCCACGCGCGTGACCTCCGCCGTGAACACGCCGAGCTGCTGAATCATCGTGTTGACGATGTTCGCCGAGCGCAGGAACTCGCCTTCGAGCGGCCGGCCATCCACTTCCATCTGAACGGTTTGCGTCAAGTTGCCTTGCGCCACAGCGGCAATCGCGCGCGTCACTTCGGCGGTGGGGCGCAGAAGGTCCTCTACCAGGGTGTTGACGGAAATCTCCATCTCGCCCCAAGCCCCGCGCGACTCGTGAAAGCGGGTGCGCTCGCGAGTTTTGCCTTCCTTGCCGACCACATGGCCGACGCGCTTGAGTTCGCCCGCCATGTGCTGGTTCGCGGCGACGATCTCGTTGAACGTGTCGGCAATCTTTCCGGCGATGCCCGTCCATGTGCCAGGGAGGCGCGCGGAGAAGTCTCCGTCGCGGACCGTTTGCAGGCTCGCGAGAATCACGCTGAGTTCGCCCGAATCGGCTCCCCCACGGGCTCGGCCATGGCCGTTTCGCTTCGAAGACGGCGGCGCTGAGGAGCCCTCGGCGGCGGCCACTTCGGCTTTTGTTTCAGAGGTGCTCATGCATTCTCCGGACGAACGAAAATTGAGGGCAAGGGGCTGCTCTGTCTCTGCGCTTGGATATGCTCGCAGAAGATGCTGCGTTTTCAATTACATAGTTAGAGACATAGACGCCATATTAAATGCCCTTGATTAACACATGCGCGCACCCGGCCGCTCTAGGGTATTTGCTGTACGGAACGTACGGGAAACACCCTATGGTTTCCAAAGAGGCAAGATCTCGACTGCGGTGCAACCGTCAGCCGACCCGCTAGAGATGGAACGATCGAGGTTTCGCGACGCCGTGAATGTCGAAGAACTCTTACTTCGTGTAAGATGATGTGACCGCTTTGCAGGGGCGTAGCTCAGTGGTAGAGCAGCGGCCTTTTAAGCCGAAGGTCGTGGGTCCGATCCCCACCGCCCCTACCAAAACCTATGCATCTAAATACCGTTGGTTTTCCGACTCCGTGCATTTGCACCGATTGAAACCGTCTCCATCGCGTTCCGCTGTGCGTAGGTGCTGGCATGCACCTAGTAGCCAGACATGGTCTTTTGTGACCTACTGACAGGCTGAAGCGCTTATGGCCTGCTCTCCATAGCGGGCGAAGGTCGCCCAACTGCGAGGGGATCACGGAAAAAAGGCAGACGGTCGATGAGTTCCATCAGGAGAGTGGACCCATTTCCGAGCGGGGGGCCGACTCCAAAGCGATTGGGGTCGGCGAACGGTGTCGGTTCGAGGCCAGGCCTACGGCCGAGACTGCAGACAGCCTGAGATAAACTCCGCGGTACGCGAGTGGGGTCGCCAATACGCAGAATTCACAAATGGGACCGTCAGTAATGATGTATCAAATCGGGTGCTGCTTCGAGTGGGCTCGCAGTTCAGAGACGGAACTAACGAGAAATGTGCGCGATGCATGGTACCGTTACAAAATAGTACTTTACCTGTAAGCTGCTCGCTGTAATGATTCACTCTTGGGCAAGCGCAGTCGGCGATTAAAAAAACGGGCATTGCTGATGGAAGAAAAGACGTCGGTAACCATCGTATCGAGTAACCGCCTACTGCGGGAGTCGATCGCGCGAATCCTCACGCAGAAGCGGGAATTCACGGTCGTGGCATCCGAGCGGCCCAGCGCTGAGGGGCACCCGGCGGGCAGAGCGAAAGCGGGGGTCTGGGTGTCGGATTCGTTGAAGTGCGTGGTCGAGAGCCTCGGTGGAAATCCGGTGAGTTGTGAGCGGCCCGGATGGATATTAGTCGCGATGCAGGATGATCCGAGGGATTTCCTGGAGGCAGTGCGGCATGGAGTTCTCGGCTATGTGCTACAGGAGGCGGCTGCGGCAGACGTAATCGCGGCAGTCCGCGGGGTCGCCCGTGGCGAAGCGGTCTGCCCCGGACGCCTCATGCGCGTGCTGTTTGAGTCCGTGTCGTCGCTAAAGGCCGAGGCTCGGACACGACGACGAACGCCTTTCGGCCTGACGCGACGGGAACAGCAGTTGGTGCCGCTGGTTGGGCGCGGTCTCACCAACAAGGAAATCGCCGCGGAATTGAGCGTCTCGGAACAGACCATCAAGAGTCATATTCACCGAATCCTCCGCAAGGTCGGGGCTGAAGACCGGTCCGGCATTCGGGATGCTTGCGAGATCGATCGACTCGAAGCATAGGCCTCAGGTAATTCCCTCAGTTTGTCTAAGTAGAACTGCGTAGGTAAGATTACGGGGTTGATAGATCATTGAAGATTACTTAACCCGAACGTAATTTCCTCTAACCCGGATTTGCACCCCCCTCTCTTTTCAATCCAAATTCAGCCTGTTCGCGGCAGAGCAAAAGCCCGGATACTCATGGGGCTTCGGCCGATGCAGGAGGCGATCGATGAGCCCAATTCGAGTGCTCGTTGCAAACCGACCGCGATTGATTCGAGAACTCGTGATGGCGACCATATCGGACCAACCGGACATTGAGATTGTGGGCGAGGTCGACAAGGATTCGGAAATCACGTCCGCCGTGGAGCAGAGCCGTCCGGACTTCCTCATCGTATCGCTCGACAAATCGAAGCGCCTGCCAACATTCTGCGAGGCAATCCTTCAGGAGCATCCCCACATAAAGGTGATTGCGATTTCGGCGGATCGAAACAGCACCGTCTTTTATTGGGCTTCCCTGCGGATCGAATCGAATCAGATTGAGGCATCGGAAGCGGGCGTGCTGGGCGCGCTTCGAGGAAAACTGCAGTCCTTTGAGAGGCTTCAATGATTCGCGAGCTGCGGACCCGAAAAACTGGGTCCGATCAGGGAATACTTCGCCGGCGGCTGGGACTGTTGTGGGTACTCCTCGGACTCTTCTTGTTGCCGGCGACGACGGTTGCACAAACCGAGCGCCGACCTCCGGTTTCCAGTCCGGCGCTTGCGCAAGACAACCTGAGCCAGGTGGCGGCATCTTCCGCCGAGATCAAGGCCGTGTTGGTGCAGAACCCGGGCCTGATGGTCGAGCTGAAGCGCTGGGTTGCTCAAGATGCGACCAACCTCGGGCAAGTAATCCGCGAATCGGACTTAACCGAGGATGCGATCTTCGAGCGGCTTGACAACGACGTCCGGTTTCGCGCTGTGGCAACGACTTTGCTGCAACACTACGGATATCTCGTGCCCACGGTTAATCCCGACTCGGAACTCGGGAAAGAACAAGAGCTACTGGTGCAAGAGCGGGTGAAATGGATCTCTCAGGAAGAAGAGCAAGCGAGGGCGCAGGCTGCGTCTGATGCACAGGACAAGCTTACAAAGGCCAAAAAATGCGCCGAAGGGGACCAGTCGAGCTGTCAGCAGCCGCAACAACAGCAAGTACAGCAGCAACAACGCCAGGGAGCTCCATTTCAGTACCAGGGAATTCCTTCGGGAACCATGCAAGGCTTGCCGCCTAGTCTAGGAGCGCCCGATCAGTTGAATCCCCCAATCGCGCCGCCGAGCGGCGGCAACGACATGCTTCAGCGCACGATGCTCATGCAAACGGGAGCGTCGGAAGACGGCCTTTCGGCGTTTTCGGGCGGTGGCTCGCTTGGCTCGATGGACATGTTCGGTGGACAGGGCGAGGGCGGTCTCGGCGGCACCTCGTCGTCGCAGCTGCTTCAGGGTCTTCAAAGCGAGGGCGGCGACTCTTCAATGGGCTCGATGGGCGGTGGGTTCGGTGGTTCCCAAAGCAGCATGTTGAGCCAATACCTCGGTGGGGGAGAGGATTTTGGGCCGTCCATCCAACAGACTGACATAAACCCGTTCGAAATGAATCCGATGGGCCAGATGAATGGACAGGGCATGGGGTCGCCGGGATATTACAACTCTCCTTTTCCCGGCTATCGGCCGCCGGTTCGTGACCAGAACCAAGCGTCATTGGAGCCGGTTGAGATGATCCGGCGGCCGAGTCCGTATGAGGACATTCCGTCCCTTTACGACATGTATCTGCAGGCGTCGCCGCGCCCTACCGAGCCGAAGCGGTTTGGCATGAGCGTGTTCAGTAACAATTCGCAGAACCCGTACTTCATACCGATGGATCTTCCGGCGGGTCCCGACTACGTGGTTGGGCCGGGCGATGGCTTGGCCATCGACCTTTGGGGCAGCGTATCGCGACGCTTTTATCGGTCGGTGGATCGGGAAGGACGTGTCAGCCTGCCAGAGGTTGGCCCACTGCTGGTTAGTGGCAAGAGCCTCGCGGATGTGCAGCAAAATGTCCAGCAGGAACTGCGCACGCAGTTTCGCGATGTCTCCGTTGCGGTTTCCCTCGCTCGGCTGCGAACGATCCGAGTGTACGTGGTGGGCGACGTTGAGAATCCTGGCGCCTACGACATCAGTTCGTTGTCGACTCCTCTGAACGCGCTGTTCGCCGCCGGCGGCCCTACGCCGCGAGGTTCGCTGCGAATCGTCAAGCACCTCCGCGGAAGTCAGGTCGTCCAGACCGTGGATCTCTACGACTTGCTCCTTCACGGCGTGCGATCGGACATGCTGCGCCTGGAAGACGGCGACAGCGTGATGGTCCCGCCGATCGGGCCGCAAGTAACGGTCGAAGGCATGGTTCGCCGTCCGGCAATCTACGAAGTGAAAGATGAGACGAACCTGGCAGGCGTGCTTGAGCTAGCGGGAGGCTTATTGCCAACCGCAACGCTTCGCCATATCGAAGTGCAGCGGACAATCGCCCATGAAAAGCAGACGATGCTGAGCCTGGATATCCCTGCTTCAGACGACGATGCGGCCGCGACCAAGCAGCTTGAGTCGTTCAAAGTTCAGGACGGCGACCGCATACGCGTATTCCCGATCACGCAGGGAAACGAGGACGCGGTCTATTTGGAGGGCCACGTCATTCGGCCCGGGCGATATTCGTACCACGCGGGCATGCGCGTGACGGACTTGATTTCGTCGTTCAAGGATCTCCTGCCCGAGCCTTCTCTGGAATATGCCGAAATCATCCGTCTGAACGCTCCCGATTTTCACCCTACGGTCCAAAGTTTCGATCTGCAAGAAGCACTGGCCAATCCGTCGCAAGCGCCGGTTCTCGACGCGATGGATACGGTTCGAGTCTTCAGCCGATTCGATTTCCAGAATCCACCGACCGTTTCGGTCCTGGGAGACGTGCGCGGACCGGGAACGTATCAGACGTCCGGGCAGATTCACGTTGCGGACGCCGTTCATTTGGCGGGTGGATTGGCTCCGGATGCGGAGGCCGAGGATGCCCAAGTATTTCGATATCTGCCCGACGGGCAGGCGAAGATTTTCAGCGTCAGCCTGAGCGCGGCTCTCAACGGCGACCCCACGCAGAATCTGCTGCTTGAGCCCCGCGACCGTTTGCTCGTGCACAAGAGTCCTGACGCCGAGCAACCCGCAACTGTTTACATCGAGGGTGCCGTCGGCAAGCCGGGCCGCTACCCATTGACCACAAACATGACTGTCGCCGACCTGATCCGAGTGGGAGGCGGGCTGCAGCCCAGCGCAGACACTGAAATGGGAGATCTGACCCATTACCAATGGTCGAATCCCACTCAACTGAACGGGCAGCATGAGCCGATCCTGATCTCGGCAGCGATGTCGGACGATCCGAAATCGAATGAGGTGCTGCACAACGGCGACGTGGTTACGATCCGCCAGCTCTCCAACTGGGATGACCTAGGCGCAACCATCACGCTCAAGGGTGAAGTGAAGCATCCGGGCACGTACGGGATTCGCCCGGGCGAGCGATTGAGTTCCGTCATAGAGCGAGCGGGGGGCTTTTTGCCGGATGCCTACCCATACGGCACGATTTTGGAGCGCGTCCAAGTGCGCGAACTCGAGGCCACAGAGCAGGACAAACTCATCCTGCGTGTGAAAGACGCCGAGGGCAGCCTGCAGAACCTGCCTGACACGACGCCGGCTCAGAAACAGGCCAAGGAAATGGCTCTTGGGCAGTATCAGACGACCTTGACGGAACTAACTACGAATGAGCCCGTCGGTCGCGTGGCGATTCGCATTTCATCTCGAATCGACCGATGGAAAAACAGCGTGGCCGACATCGATGTCCGAGCCGGCGACACGCTCTTCGTTCCGAAGCGGCCAGACTACGTGATGGTGACCGGGCAAGTGTTCAACCCCACGGCCGTTTCCTACCGACCCGGCAAGAGCGCCAAGTGGTATCTGGAACAGGCTGGCGGACCAACGACCACCGCGAATCGAAAAGCGATCTTCGTGATTCGGGCGGACGGCTCGGTGATCGGTCAGAAAGAGAGCTTGTGGACCGGAAGCGCGCTGGGGGCAACGCTCCAGCCCGGAGACACCGTGGTCGTACCGGAGAAAACGATTGGTGGCGGCGTGCAATGGGCGAACCTGTTTACAGCGGCGTCAGTCGCTTCGTCTGTCGTGAGCACGGTGTTCATCGCCACGCACTACTGATGCGATCGGCCAGGGTGAGGATCTGGAGAGGGCTGATGTTTGCGTCTTGCGTGATTACAGTCGCCGCGGGGTTGAGCCCGACTTGCCGCGCCCAGAGCCCAGCGTCGCAGGAGGCGCCGGCACCGCGCAACGATCCTCATAACGCGGGAAATAGCGCTGCCGATACCACAACGAAGTTGCCGGATCCCGACCCGGGGCCGGGTGACTACAACAACGCGCTGGGAATGTCCGTGGTGAAACACATCATCAAAGATCAGGAAGCGATTTGGACGAGCCCGGCTCGAATCCGGGCGCAGGACAGCATTTGGCTCGTGCCGCTGGGTGGATTGGCGGCGGGCCTGATCGCAACCGACCGAGACGTGAGCTTGCACATCTCGAACACGCCGAAGACGCAAAATCGCTACGTAAGTTTCTCGAACTACGGAATTGCGGCCCTTGCGGGTGGCACGGGCGCTCTCTATCTGTGGGGCCACTTTACCCACAACGATCATGCGCGAGAGGCGGGATTGCTCGCCGGAGAGGCGGCGGTGGATAGCTACGCCGTGGCGACTGCCCTTAAATACGCGACTGGCAGGAATCGCCCGTTTCAAGGGGACCACAACGGCGACTTTGAGAGCGGCGGCGATTCGTTTCCGTCCGATCACGCGGCGGTCGCATGGTCGGTTGCAAGCGTGCTGAGTCACGAATACCCGGGACCTTTGTCGCAACTACTCGCTTACGGAGCCGCAGCTGCCATTGGCGCGGCTCGTGTCGAAGGCAAGCAGCACTTCCCCTCGGACGTGCTCGTGGGCAGCGCGATTGGCTGGCTCGACGGAGAATTGGTCTACGGCAAGTATCACGACCCGACGCTGGGCGGAGGCGAATGGACGAGTTGGAAGGACACGCTTCTCAGCGACCATCCGTTTCAGCCGAAGAATATGGGCTCGCCGTACGTTCCGCTCGACAGTTGGATTTATCCGGCTCTGGAGCGATTGGAGGCGCTCGGGTATCTCCCCGAGGGTTTCCTGGGGCAACGTCCATGGACTCGGATGGAATGCGCGCGTTTGATCAGCGATGCGAGCGACAGGATTACCGAGGATCCGACCAGTCCTGCGACCGCGAGCCGCATTCTTCGCGACTTGAACAAGGAGTTCGCCACGGAACTGAATTCTCTCGGCGGCGGCACGAATCGCAATGCGCGCGTGGAGTCGGTCTACTCGCGCGTCACGGGGATCAGTGGGCAGCCGCTGAGCGATGGCGCGAAGTACGATTTCGGTCAGACGATCGTGGATGACTACGGCCGGCCGTACGAGGAGGGAGCGAACGCGATTGCGGGTGGCTCCGGATGGGCGACCGACGGGCCGCTGGTAGGCTACGCCCGCGTCGAGTATCAATACGCGCCTTGGGCGACCGCGCTTCCGCTTTCCGCACGCACGGTAATTCAACAGGTCCAACTTCTCCAGGTGGTGCCTCCGGGCGGCCCGACCCCGCCTGTGCCGCCGGACGCTTCGATCCCGTCAATCAGCCAAGCCGATTTGCTCGACGGCTATGCGGGAATTCAGTTCGACAACTGGGCCTTCACGTTCGGGAAACAAGAACAGTGGTGGGGACCCGACCAGAGCGGGCCGATGTTGTTCAGCAATAATGCCGCGCCGATCGAAATGTTCGAAATCAACCGGGTGTCGCCCTTCACGTTGCCCGGCATCTTGCGCGTGGCGGGTCCCATTCGGATCCAATTCTTCTTGGGGCGGCTAGCGGGTCAAAATTGGGTTAACAGCGCCCTCAAGGGCCTCACCGGCTCCTGGACTCAGCCGCTCAGCGATCAGCCGTTCCTCGACGGCTGGAAGATCAGCCTCAAACCCACTCCGAATTTCGAAATGGGCATGGGCATCACCACTATTTTTGCCGGAGCGGGTGTTCCAATGACTCTCCACCGATTCGGCCAATCGATTTTCTCTGTCGGGAACGGCGCTCCGGGCACCTCAAGCGATCCGGGGGATCGCAGAGGAGGATTTGACTTTACGTATCGATTCCCCAAGGTGCGCAACTGGCTGACACTGTATGGAGACGCCTTCACGGACGACGAAATCAGCCCGTGGCGCAATTGGAATAAGGCGGCGGTGGTAGCCGGAATTTACATGCCGCGCATTCCCAAAATCCCGAAGCTCGATTTCCGCGCGGAAGGCCTTTATACCGACCCGCCAGCGATGCAGCCATCGCTACAACACGGTTTCTTTTACTACAACTCTCGATTTGTGAGCGGATACGCCAACGGAGGGGATTTGATCGGAAGTTGGGTCGGACGGCAAGGGCAAGGGGCAGATGCGTGGGCAACGTATTGGTTTACGCCCAAGGACAACGTGCAACTGAATTTCCGGCACGAAAAAGTCAGCAAAGGATTCATTCCCAACGGCGGAACCATCACCGACGCAGGCGCGAGCGCGTCGGCTTGGGTGACTTCGAGCTTGAGTCTGTCTGGTTCGGTCCAATACGAGACTTGGGATTTTCCGGTGATTTCGCCGACGAGGCAGACGGATGTGACAACGTCATTTGGAGTGACGTTTTGGCCCTGGTCGGGACACAAAGCGGCTACGAGCCAATGAGGAAAAGCGCACACGTAGCCACGGTGTCCCAACTCGACACGAGGTTGGAAGCTGGAGTTCGCGTCACGCATTCGATTCATTCGGGGACGTTATCGCAATGACAGACAAGCAAGCCTCGCGATCGCGGGAAGTTCTCGTGGACGACCTCGAGCTTGAGTCGAGCTACGTCGATCCGGCAGAACAGCGAGCGTCCCGGGAAAGAACTGTGGCGCGATTACAGTTGCTCTGGGAGCGTCGTCGATTCCTGCTCAAGATGTTCGCTGGTGGCGTCGTTGTTTCGCTGATTCTCGCCCTTCTGGTCCCGTACGAATACCAGTCGACTGCTCGGTTGATGCCTCCAGATCAGTCGTCCGGCTTAGGTCTCGCGATGCTGGCGGGACTCACCGGAAAATCGAGTTCCGATTCGCTGGCCGGCCTTGCGGGCAACGCCCTGGGATTGAAAACTTCGGGCGATCTCTTCCTCGGAGTTTTGCAGAGTCGGACGATCCGGGACGACATCGTTGACAAATTCAACCTCCGAAAAGTCTATCGAGAGCGGCGTTTGGAAAATGCCCGCGACAAGCTGGCTAGCCGTACGGATCTTTCGACGGACAGGACGAACGGAATCATCCTGATCAAGGTCAGCGACCGAAGCCCTCAGCGCGCTGCAGCCATGGCCCAGGAGTACATAACCGAACTTAACGAAGTGCTGGCAACCCAAGATACTTCGGCGGCCCATCGCGAACGAGTGTTCCTGGAGCAGAGGCTACAGCAGGTAAAGCAGAACCTGGAGGTTGCTGAGAAGGAATTCAGTGATTTCGCGAGCAAGAACGCGGCCCTGGATATTCCAACTCAGGGCAAAGCAATGGTGGCGGCGACCGCGAACCTTCAAGGAGAGCTCATCGCTGCTCAAACGGAACTGCAGGGGCTCAGGCAAATATATACGGACAACAACGTGAGGGTGCGTTCGACGCAGGCGCGGATCGACGAACTCCAGCATCAGCTTGACCAAATGGGCGGAGGGAGCGGCGACAGTGGTGGAAGCCAGACATCCTCTTCTTCGGCGAATCCATCGTTTTATCCCTCGTTTCGAAAATTGCCGGCGTTGGGCGTCATGTATGCGGACTTGCTCCGGAATACAAGGGTGCAAGAGGCCGTTTTCGAGGTGCTCACTCAGCAGTACGAGCTCTCGAAAGTCGAGGAAGCCAAGGAACTCCCTAGTGTGAAGGTGCTCGATCCTCCAAACGTTCCGGAAAAGCCGTCATTTCTTCCTCGGTTTCTCATGAGCTTGCTCGGCGGGCTCCTTGTTCTTGCTGTGGGCCTAGGGTGGGTTGTCGCTTCCACGAACTGGTCGCACATGGACCCGCAGGACCCGCTAAAGCAATTCGTCAATCGAGTTTTCACCGATGTCTCCGGGCACATGAACGGTGCTTCGCCTAACGGGACGGGAAAAGGCGCGGAGAGAATCTGGCAGCGGCTCAAAAAATCGAGCGCGAACGAGCGTGCAGATGGTTCCGAAGACTCGATCGACAAGCCCTAAGCTTGCGGTCAGATGTCGCGGATAAGATGTTGTAGATAAATGGGTTAGGTAACAAACGCCCTGTTGGTGACGGGGCGAAGCTGTCTCAAATACTGGGTCCGGAGAAGACGCAATGGTTGGAGACGAATCACCGACAATGATCTCCGATTTCGTGTCAGCAGCCGCCGACACGCCGGGACTCGTTCCTTCGGCAGTCGCCCAGCCAGTGCACTGGTATGCAGCTTACACCCGTGCCAACCACGAAAAGCGTGCGCACGAACGGCTCTTGCAGCGATCCATCGATTCGTTTCTGCCCACATATCTGTCGATCCGGATCTGGAAGGACCGTCGCGTGCGCTTGCAGATGCCGTTGTTTCCCGGCTACGTGTTTATTCGTATCTCTCCACACGAACGTGTTCGTGCGCTGGAAGTGCCAGGAGTCGCCAGGCTTGTGGGTTTCAAGGGAGTGCCCGCGCCCCTCCACGATCAGGATGTAGCGTGTTTGCGTGTCTTGGCCCAACACGGCATCGCCCAACCACATCCCTACCTGCGCGTTGGTCGGCGCGTGCGTGTGACGAGCGGCCCCCTGCGAGGGGCTGAAGGAATCCTGGTAAAGCGAAAGAAAAATCTGAGAGTCGTCCTCTCGGTCAACTTGATTCAGCGATCCGTGGTCGTTGACGTCGACGAAGCGGACCTCCAACCAGCTTTTGCCGGACGCGAAATCGATGAGTCCTCGCGTACTACATCCGCGCGCGACACGGCGGAATGCTTGGCCTCGCGGTTGGCGTGCGTCGGGGAATCCGCATCCATAAGGAATACCGACAAATGAAGTCCCTGATTCTGTCAACAGCTAGAGGGCTGCCGCAGTGAGCGTGACAGGTGCCGCCTCGAGACGAGTGTCCGCGGGCAGCCAGGGTTCCACCGTCCACAGTCCTTTTGTGCGGCCATCTCCGTCGCCGGGTGCTAAGAATTCGCTGGCATTTCGCATTCCGAGTGGTGCATGGATCCAGATCGGCTATGTCCTAATAGACATATGCTTCGTTGCGACGGATGCGATCGTCGCCTTCTATCTGCGTTTCGGAGCGGATGCACGCGGCGGACTTTTGTCGGCGTCGCACTGGGCACTGCCGTTTAATCCTGCCTTCCGCCCATATGGGGCAATTCTGCTGGTGTACGTGGCCTTGATCGTCCTGTTTTGCCAGAGCCAGCATCTCTACCGAACGCTTCGAGAACAAACGGCAGCGGGTGAATCGATGGCGGTGGCTTGGGCCGTTACCTGCGCGACGCTGGTGCTCACAGCGTTCATCTTTGTGTCCGGCGTAAGGATGTTCTCGCGTTTTGTGGTCATTTTTAGCGGGTTGTTGAATTTGGTCACGCTAATATCGTGGCGGTTGGCAAGGCGCCAGTTAGTCATTCGCCGAGTTACTCAGGGAGTGGGCGCCCGTAATGCCCTGATCGTCGGCTGTGGACGAGTCGGTCGCGCACTCGCTAATTTTCTTGGGGACAATCAAGTGCTCGGCTACAAAGTCAGGGGATTCGTTGATAGCAATCATGTGGGCGATGCGGATGTGCTAGGACGTATCGACGATTTGGACAGGGTGATTCGCGCCGAGTTTATAGATGAGGTATTCATCACGATTCCCTCGGAGCGGGAACTGGTCAAGCGAATCGTGGATGAGGTGCGGCGCCGAGGCCTTGACGTGAAGGTGATACCAGAACTCTACGACGGGCTGGGCTGGAACGCTCCGATTCACTACCTTGGAGATTTTCCGGTGATGGATCTCCACAGCGCGTCCATTCCCGTGATCGGTCTATTCTTTAAGCGAGTGTTGGACTTCACGATCGCGTCAGCTGCACTGATATTGCTCTCTCCGCTTTTGGCGATTGTGGGCGTTGCGGTGAAGCGGAATTCTCGCGGGCCCGTTCTTTATCGCTCGACGCGAGTGGGGAGAAAGGCCCGGAAATTTATTTGTTACAAGTTTCGGACGATGGTGGCGGACGCGGACGCACAGAAAGAGGAACTCCGATGTCGCAATGAACGGGCGGGGCCATTCTTCAAGATTGAAGATGACCCGAGAGTCACAGGAGTGGGCCGCTTCCTGCGGAAGTATAGCCTCGATGAATTGCCGCAACTCTGGAATGTAATTCGCGGAGATATGAGCTTGGTTGGCCCGCGGCCGCATCCCCTGGATGATTACGAACGCTACGACCTCGAACATCTTCGCAGGCTCGATGTGAAGCCCGGAATGACGGGACTCTGGCAAGTGACGGCTCGTCAGGATCCGTCGTTCGAAACGAATCTGTCTTTGGACATAGCCTACATCGAAAATTGGAGCCTGTGGTTGGACGGCAAGATTTTGCTCAAAACGCTTCCCGCTGCTTTCAGCGGGTCCGGCCGTTGAGTTTCGTTGTTGGGCTGGGTTTTGTGCCCGGCGAACCACGGGCAGAATTCGATCCGAGAACTCTGATTGCGCTGTTTTCAAGCGGCAAATGCTATGGGCGAATCGGCTCGCATGGAAAATGTTTTGTGCGAAGCGGGGCCTCGTGACCGGTTTGATCGGACGATGGAAATCAGACCCAGGGTTCTGGTCCCTGGTGGACCAAGGCTGTGTGTCCGCCGGAAATTTCATCACCACGATCCTGCTGGCGCGAGCACTCACGCCGTCCGAATACGGCATCTACGCGCTGCTCTTCGCTCTCATGCTGTTTGCAGTCACCATGCATTCTGCAGCCATTGTCTATGGACTCTCTCTTTACGGAGCGGCAGGTACGGGTACGGATCTAGGCCCTCTCGTGGGCGGGTCGCTAGTCTTGACTGTGGGGCTGGGAACCGTTCTTGGGGCACTCGCAGCGACTGCCGCGGCCTTCTTTCAGGCGGCCCCTCTGGCGCCCTGGATTTTCTTGGCCCTTTTGTTGTGGCAGGTCCAGGAGACGACGCGACGAGGATTGATGTCCACGTTGCGTCACGGAGATGCCGTTTGGGGAGACGCGTTGAGCTATTTGGGCCAGGCGGCCTTGCTCGGTTACGCCTTTGCTGGGCACCGGCTCACGCTCGCTTTCGCATTCCAATCGATGGCGGGCACTTCTCTCGTGGCCTCGATTGTTCAAGTCGTTCAGTTGAGAGTTCGCCTGGGCGACTTCCGGGGGGCCTTGAGCCTGGTGCCGAGGTTCTGGCGTGTGGGACGATGGGCGCTACTCGTAGGACTCGCTCAAGTCTTCATCGGTCAAGCGCTACTCTGGTTCCTGGCTCTCAGGCAGATTGCCGATGTGGCCTCTTTCCAATCACTGCTCAATCTGGTGCGGGTTACGAACCCTGTGATGTTCGCGGTGGGCAGCGTCGTTTTGCCGACAGTTGCCGCCCGGCGAAGCGAGCCGGTAGCTGCATTTCGTGCTGCGCGGAGTTACGCCCTACTCGGTGCCTCGATGCTGGTCCCGTATCTCGCGGTGATCTCCGTATTTCCGGACTGGGTACTGCGCATTGTTTACGGAGCAAACTCCGCTTACGCGGGATTGGGAGTGGATCTGAGGATTCTTATCCTCGGTTCGGCCTTTGCTTATGTGGGGCATAATCTCGGGATGTATTACTTCGGGCTATCGAGGAGCGACGTAGTGTTTCACTGCAACTTTGCATCTGCGGTTACTACGGTTGTCACCGGCGTTGTGCTGGTAAGGGAAGCTGGGGTCCTAGGGTCAACCGTTGCTTACGATCTGACATTTGCGGCCGCGATGGCCAGCTATGCTTGGTTCCTGCGGCGTGACGCACGATCGCCGACCGCCGAAGCGATGGCCATAGGTCAATCCCTGGACATCGACGGGATGGATAGCCGATGAGGAAGGCGATGAGTTCTCCGGATATTCCCAAGGTCACGATGAACGGATCTGAAGACGTGGCTGCGCGAGAGAATCTAAGAGCCCTTGTGGTGCTCGCTGCCAAGTGGCGTCGGTTCTGCAATATGAAGCCCCGTCGAACTTGGGACCTTTCTCGTGCAAGCGTTTGGCCCCTGGGACCATCGTCGGATCGCGACCACGCAGATGGGTTTGCGTCTTTATCTGGATCCTTTCACGACCTTGGGTCAAGAGGTGTTGCTCCACGGAGCCTACGAGCCGGAAACGGTGGAGATTTTCCGCCGTAAGCTTGGCCCCGGGAAGATATTTCTCGATGTTGGAGCAAACGAGGGTTTCTATTCGGCCCTAGCAGGCCGCCTCGTCGGTCCGTCAGGCATGGTGCTTGCCGTCGAACCTCAGCGCCAGTGCCGGGACTTGATCGAGATTAACCTGCGAATCAATGAGGTGTCATGGGCACGAGTTTATTCAAACGCCATGGGCGGCGAGGACGGACAAGTAGGTCGGCTATTCAACTATACCTCGGTGAATACGGGCCTCTCGAGCATCGTATCTCGCTACCACTCTACCGTCGGAGTTGAAGAGTTTCTATTCGTGTCACCCGAGACGATCCTCCGAGACGCAAACCTCGACCGAGTCGATCTCGTCAAGGTCGATGTCGAGGGATTTGAATATGAGGTAGTGCAGAGTCTTGTTCCACACATTCGCGCGGGCCAAGTGACGGCGCTCCTTCTGGAATATCACCCACGTCTCCTTTCCCGGAGAGGAATTTCGCCCATGAGCGTCCACAACACCGTTGTGGCGGCCGGGTTGCGCAAGACTGAAGGCGAACCGGAGTCTCCAGACGGAAAGACTCGCGTTCTTTATGAATTAGAATGAGCTCTACAGGATCGGACCTCCAAAAGCGATGCCTATACCGCAAATCGGAGTAGTTGTTCCGACATTAAACAGGGCGTCCACTCTGCCGTGGACGCTGCACTCTCTAACTAGCCAGAGAGGGCTCACGCCCGAGATCCTGGTGGCTGACAGCGGCTCGAGTGACGGGACCCTTGATATTTGCAGGGATTGGGGGGTACCCACAATCTACGTCCCGCCCGGCAATATGTATCGCGCGATCAATGCTGGGATCCGGCAGTTCAACTCCGAATGGGTCACCTACCTCAATTCGGATGACGTTGTATTCCCCAACTCCTATGCGCGACTGGTGAACTGCGGCGAAGAAAAACACGCCGACTTGGTCTACGGAGACTGTGACTTCGTGGATTACGAGGGTCGATTTCTCTTCATGATGAAGTCGCCGCCGCCTACGCGACTTGCCGGACTCGTTCGGCTAAGCCCCGTCCACGGTGGCCGTGTGGGATTCGCGCAGCCTGCGGCGATCTATCGACGGACCGCGTTCAGGGAACTGGAAGGCTTTGACGAGCGGTATCGCAACATCGCCGACTCCGACTTCTTTTTTCGATTCGTCACCTCTGGCCGAGCCGTCGCAAAGTTGCCACGGCCCAGTGTCGCGGCATTTCGTCTCCATGAGTCGCAACTCAGCGTGCGCGAGGGAAGCAACATGATGGAGGAGCTGAAATCGTTTCAAAGGGAGACGAATGTCAGAGTCTCGCTCTTGGATTTGCTGGATGTGCTGCGATGGCGTCTGCAGAATTCGCCTGTCTATTTGTGGCGTCTCAGCAAACTGAGACCATAGAGGCGGAGTCTCAGTTTCCTCCACAACACTATTCGGGTTCTTACTTGCCCCTCAGGGCCAATTAGTGGGGCTTTTCAAGCGCGGACGGCAAAGTTTCGGGACGTGGTCTCGGATGTAAACGTTGGTAGTTGGCGTTGGAGGAGATTTGAACGATTTGGCTGGCAGTCGAAACCTCCCGATGGTACTCGCAGGAAAGGCTTGGCCGTTTCTGCGAAGATGTGATTTTCGGGGCCTCTGGCGTGCTGTGAGGCACAGGGCTGAGGTAAAGAAGTGGTATCGGGACGACCCAAATGGTGTACGTCGGTTTGATTATCCGCTGACGTGTGAAAGTACTGTCTTTGACATCGGTGGGTATCTAGGACACTTTAGCCGGGAAATTGCGGCTCGATATGACCCCCACGTATACGTATTCGAGCCGGTGCCGCAGTTTTATCGAGAGCTGACAGCACAGTTCGGCAGAAATCCAAAAGTAGAAATATGTAATTACGGCCTTTCAAGTCAGGATTCGACCTCGCAAATGACGGTGGCCGGCGACGGTTCGACAATTTACATGGTGGGAGATAAGCGATCGTGCGTCCGACTTCGTGACGTCCAGACAGTCGTCCGGGATCTTGGTATCAATCAAATCGACCTGGTCAAGATCAACATCGAAGGCGGAGAGTACGTGTTGCTGCGCAGGATGTTGGAAACAGGGCTCGTTTCCATTTGCCAACATATCCTGATTCAGTTTCACGAGTTTTACCCTGATGCCCGAAAACTCCGGTCCGAGATTCACAGCGCCCTGCAAAAGACTCATTTCAATACGTACGACTACCCGTTCGTCTGGGAGAACTGGCGCCGGAGGCCACCAAACGGCCGGCCGACGCCAGAACGAGAAGTGGTCAGATAATTACAACCCGATGCTCGATCGAAAATCGCTAACAAGGCGAGTTGCGCGCGCGGAATCGGCTTTACGAAAGTGTTGGGACGAAACAGTGGAAGGGAGTGGCTAGGTGGCAACCGCCACAGCGGGAACTAGGTCGTGGGCTCACGCCTGGGACGCTCCACGATTCGCCGACGGCTGGGCGAAAGTAACCATTTTCCTGATCGTCGGTTACCTTGCCATGGGGCGCTCTTTTGCCTATTTGGGCCTTCCGTGGTTCAGCCTTTACGTTGGTGAGCTGGTGCTCGCCGCGTTCCTCCTGTTCGGGCCTAGGACGAATCAGGGGCCATGGATACGAGTAGTTTGGCGGGTCAAGAAGCTTCGGAATTTCGAACGGCTGCTTCTGGCGTTGCTGATTTATGGCTCCTTCGAAGCGCTCCGTGGGAGTCTTAAGGGGTATTCTACTTTCACCGCGCTTCGCGACACCGCTTTCAACTATTATCCTCTCTTCGTGCTCCTTGGGATATGGGTTGGCCTCCGGGGAAAAGGATTCCTGAGGCGCGCGGTTCATGCTCTTGCGTGGTGGAACGGTTGCTACGGTCTGGCCTATGTTCTTTTTCTGAGCCGCCTGTCATGGACCGTGCCTGGGACGTCCAACGCCCCGTCCACCGTGTCCCTTTTTGGACAGCCATATGGATCCGCTGTCTCGCTTCTCGGCCTGATTGCCTTTGAACCTCGCCTGAAGCGGGTTTGGTATCTGGTCGCGCTCAATGCCTTCGTCATGCTCGGGTTGCAAATTCGGGCAGAGTGGGTCGGGTTCTTGGTGGGGCTGGCAGTTTTCGCGTGGTGCACCAAACGCATCAAGCAAGTGGCAGTTGCCGGTACCCTGTTGGCGGTTCTGTTCGGAGTCATGTTCCTTACCAACCTCGACCTGCAATCACCGGAAGGGCGCGGTGGCGAGATTTCTGTTAGCGAGATCGTTGCCCGCGCGGTTGCCCCGGTAAGCAAGGATCTCGCGGGCGAATTGGCGCCGCCGGGCTCTGTCCGCCAATTTGCGGGGACGGCGCAATTCCGTCTCGTCTGGTGGATTCGGATCTGGAGTGAAATTCACGCAAACATGTCGACCGCACTGCTCGGCTTCGGCTACGGCTATCCAATGGGTGACCTAAATCCGTACATCGACCCGGGGTACTTCATCCAAACGCCTCACAATGACTTTTTCTACGCCCTTGGATACTCCGGGTGGATTGGGGTGGCCATCTTCTTCCTTCTGCAAGCCGAACTCTTGCGCTTGCTCGTCCAGAGCTATAGGATCACACGCCAACCCTTCGGGCTCATGTGCTGGGCGGCATTGCTAGCCGGTTCGATGTTCGAGGATTTTTTCGAGGCACCGATGGGTGCGATCCCATTTTTCCTGGTCGTTGGCATTGCGCTCGCGCCGACGCTGTTGCGTTCTAGAGCAAAACCCGCACCCGAAACTGTCTCACCATCGAGTCCTCCGTTGCCGCATGGCGAACCTGCCTAATCTTGAAGAATCTGACGGCCTGCTGGTTTGTAGTGGCGCCCAATGGTAATTCTGCTCATCCATAACTTCTACCAGCGGCCCGGCGGAGAAGACGCACGCGTCAGACAGGAGCGTGATCTCCTGGTCTCGAATGGACACCGGGTGATCGAGTACACCCGCCAAAGCAGCGAAATTGCGCTCAACGGTCTCGCCAGCCGTATCCGCCTCGGAGTCGGCGCCCTTTGGTCGAAGCGAACTTACCGCGAGCTTGGCTCGCTCCTCGCTCGGGAGCGGCCCGATGTGGCCCATATTCACAATACGGTGCCGCTGATCTCCCCTTCCGCGTATTACGCCTGCAAGGAAGCCGGAGTCCCCGTGATACAGACGCTTCACAACTTCAGACTCTTTTGTCCCAGTGGCGATTTTCTCCGAGAAGGGCACATCTGCGAAGAGTGTGTGCATCGCAGCCTCTTCCGCGGTGTTTGGCACCATTGCTATCAGGATTCGGTTAGCGCCACGGCCGCGCTGGCGCTGACGCTGGCCACCCAGCGTGCCCTGGGTACTTGGAAGGAAAGAGTCGATTGCTACATAGCGTGCACGGAGTTTGCTCGAAGCAAACTCATTGAAGGCGGATTGGCAGCGGAGAAGATTGTTGTCAAGCCTTGCTTCGTACATCCCGACCCTGGGCCCCGCACCGGCTCGGGAGACACAGTCTTGTTTGTCGGACGACTATCGTCCGAGAAGGGCTTGCGAACTCTCGTAGCCGCGTGGAAATACCTCAGCAACAGGGTGCCGCTTAGAATCGCAGGAGACGGACCTCTGCGAGAAGAACTTGAGCTTGAAATCAAACACCGGGGCCTCGTCGGCGTTGAAATGCTCGGTCACCTATCTGGCGAGAAGATCCTGGCCGAAATGAAACGTGCGCGTTTCCTGGTTTTCCCCAGCGAGTGGTACGAAGGCTTGCCACTGACGATCACAGAAGCTTTCGCGTGCGGCGTTCCTATTATTGCTTCCAGGATCGGCTCAATGATTGAATTGGTGCAGGATGGTCGCACCGGGCTTCACTTTACGCCCGGCCTTCCCGAGGATTTGGCCGCCAAAGTGGAGTGGGCGTGGAAACATCCGGAGAAGACCAAAGAAATGGGAATGAACGCTCGGGCCGACTTCGAACGCAAGTATCTTGCCGGCCCGAATTACCGAATGCTCATGGAGATCAACGAAAACGTCATTCGATCGCATCGAATCAAGCGCGAGTGACCGATGCATCGAGTCTGGAACGGCCGTGGGGTGGTGATATCGGGCGCATTTTGCGCAAACTTGTAGTGTCGTTCGTTCGCAGTCGCGCGCCAAGTGGCATTGTCTCGTTGAGGTTTCTCTTAACTTGGATATTCACAAATTGTACCGTCCTATCTTGCGTCACTTCAGACGTAAAAGAATGCACGTTTTGGAATCGAGCTTCGGCATTTCGCCGAGCACCAGGGTGCTTGACGTGGGCGGCTCTTGGATGAACTGGAGTTTCCTCCAGCAGAAGCCAACACTGACCCTCCTCAATCTCTTGACTGAGACTCATAGAGAATCTGGGGTTAGCTACGTCAGCGGCGATGGACTTTGTCTTCCATTCGTCGATAGAACTTTCGATCTGGTGTACAGCAATTCAGTGATCGAACACGTCGGAGAATGGGAGCAGCAGGTGCTGTTCGCCGCGGAAGTCAGGCGGTGTGGCCACTCCTACTACGTCCAAACCCCTTACAAATGGTTTTTTTTCGAACCACACCTGCTCACGCCGTTCGTACACTGGTTTCCTGAGAAAATACGCAAGAAGCTGCTTTGGACTTCTTGGCGCTTTATTTTGGCGAAACCTACGAAAGCGGAAGAGGAAGACTTCTTGAGAATCCGCCTGCTCTCGGCACGGGAGATGAGCAGCCTGTTCCCCGACGGGGAAGTATGGAAAGAGAAATTCCTTGGCGTGACGAAATCGCTCATCGCCGTGCGCAGAAGTGGACCGAATGAAGCTAGTGCCCGGCCGTGCCGAATTGATCTGTCCGTTCCACGCACGAGGTGATTACGATCCCCTTACTCGCGCACTCGAAATCATCGTCAGATGGCGAGTAAGAAGCCTTGCTGCGTCACAGAGGTGCACGGACTGAATGGGGGCGGAAGGGTCTCCCGGATATTCACGGCAGCGTCCCACTTGGCGGCTATCTATGAATAAAACAGAGTTTCCAGTTCACGTTGCACTCGACTCGCCCGACGCCTCGGTCATTGAAGCGAATGTGTGTTTCTATCGCGAGATTGCGGCGAAATACGACAAATATGAAGCCTGTGTAACGGATCAAAACACGCAGCGCCTCCTGAATCAAGATGTGGACCAAATTGCGAAACTGCTTGGCCCGGGCGCCCGTCGTGTCGAATGCCTTGACTGCGGAGGAGGCACAGGAAATCTGTCGTTGAAAATGTTACGGAAAGGGTGGTCGGTCACAGTGGTCGACGTCTCTCCGGATATGTTAGCCATCCTAAATGCCAGAGCAGCGGTCGAGGGCCATGCCCCCCGTTTGGTCAATGATTCGATTTCTTCGTTCTTGCGGGCCACGCACGAAAGCTACGACGTGGTGGCTTTCAATTCCGTACTGCATCACCTTTACCGCTACATGCCAGTTGTGACGCAAGCCGTCGGGCGGGTCCGGGTAGGCGGAATCTTCTACTCCAACTTCGATCCCGTGATTTCCCAACACCCCACGCTTACTCGTTGCATGGAGGCATTGGATACCGGAATGGCGAAACTCGCGCACGATCGCTCCGACCTTCTTCCGGGGACTTTCAGGCGCCTGAAGAAATGCTTCATAAAGGCGGACGAGCAACATGCGCGGGCAGTGGCTAGTCCCGGGGATTTGGCTGAGTACCATGCGAGAACTGGGGTCGACGATCTCGCGATCGTTCGGTGTCTGGAAGAGAATGGTTTCTCGGTGCAGGAGCACGTGAAATGGAGCCCCAGCAGGACTGCGTTGACACGGATAATTAATGGGCGTCTGCGACTCATGCAAAGCTTCAAGATTCTCGCGCAGCGGAACAATGTCGCAGCAGCCTTCTGAGGCCTCCCCGTCCGATCTGGCCGTCGAGTCCCGACCAGATTTCGTCGGGGCGGGCGTCCTGTCGGTTGCGGCCGTCCGGAAAGAGTATTTATCCGCAAAGATTTATCAGACATGGCTCTACTGCGCTAGCCTTTGCAGTCGAATTCCTGGACTGGGAAATACAGGCCGCGTTCCAGTTTGCGAAAAAAACATGCTTACCTACGAGGCTCCGCGCGCGAACGTGCTGGGCGTGGGAATCAACGCCATCAACATGGCTCAGGCGGTGAGTCTGTTCGAATCTTGGTTGGGAAATGGCGTGAAGGGTTACGTGTGCGTTACCGGCGTGCACGGAGTGATGGAGGCGCAGAAGGACCCGAGTTTTCGGCGCATTTTGAACCAATCCCTCCTCACAACACCCGACGGAATGCCCACAGTCTGGGTCGGAAAGCTCCAGGGATTCCGGGAGATGGGCAGAGTCTTCGGCCCCGACCTGATGTACGCAGTGTGTCGCTTGTCCGTTGATAAGGGATACAGGCACTTTTTCTACGGTGGGCGCCCTGGAGTCGCCGAGCAGCTGCGGGCCAATCTGACAAGTGCGATTCCGCACCTCCGAGTCGCGGGGACTTACACGCCTCCGTTCGGTCCGCTGAGCGCCCAAGAAGAAGCGCGGCTGATCGACCTCGTCGCCGAAGCCAAACCTGATATTTTCTGGGTTGGGCTGAGCACGCCCAAACAAGAACGATTCATGGCGGAGTACAGCCACAAGATTCAAGCTAAGCTTATGGTGGGAGTGGGCGCCGCGTTTGACCTGCACTCAGGTCTAATCAAGGACGCGCCGGACTGGGTCAAGTCTTCGGGACTCCAGTGGCTGCACCGGCTCGTCCAGGATCCCCGTCGTCTTTGGCGCAGATACCTGGTGAACAATCCGAGGTTCCTATGGAAGATCAGCCTCCAATTAGCCGGCCTCTCGGAGTATTCTCTTGATTGAAGGAATCCAAGGATTCAGCGAATCAAACGATCGGATTGGTTGTCGCGATTTGCTTCGACGATCACTCGCGTTTTACGTCATACCTAACGGCAAATTGAGATAGTGGAGGCGATGCGATGGGCGATAACAAGGGAATTGTCGTCATCACCGGCGCAGGCGGTTTTATCGGAGGAGCTTTGGTCTCCGCGCTGCGTGCTGGGGGCTTTAAGCGCATCCGAGCGGTCGACATCAAGCCGCTAGATCACTGGTATCAGCGCTTCGATGACGTCGAAAATCTCTGCCTCGATCTGAACCTCCGCGAAAACTGCGAAACCGCAGCCCAGGGCGCACAGGAAATCTATAACCTTGCGGCCAACATGGGCGGCATGGGTTTTATCGAGAATAACAAAGCGGTTTGTATGCTTTCCGTTCTGATTAACACCCACATGCTGCAAGCGGCTGCCAACCACGGCGTCGAAAAATTCTTCTATTCCTCCTCCGCGTGCGTTTACAACGGAGATAAGCAGAAGACATTCGAAGCTCCGTCGCTCAGAGAAGAAGACGCCTATCCAGCCCTCGCCGAAGACGGCTACGGCTGGGAAAAGCTCTTCTCCGAACGCATGTGCCGCCATTTTTCGGAGGACTTCGGCCTCTACACCCGCGTAGCCCGCTTTCACAACGTCTATGGACCGTGGGGCACCTGGTACGGCGGCCGCGAAAAGGCGCCGGCAGCGATTTGCCGCAAAGTAATCGAAGCGAAGATTTCCGGGCGCCACGAGATCGAGATCTGGGGGAGCGGCTCTCAGACGCGAAGCTTCATGTTCATCGACGATTGCATCAAGGGCATCGACCGGATAATGCATTCGCAAATCAACGAGCCGATCAATCTCGGGTCGAGCGAAGCGGTGACGATCAATCAGCTGGTGGATATCGCCGAGGAGATTGCCGGGATCAAGTTGAAGCGCAATTACGATCTCAGCGCGCCGAAGGGCGTCAACGGCCGGAACAGCGACAATACTCTCATCCAGAAGTATCTCGGCTGGGAACCCAACACGCCGCTCCGGGCCGGCCTCGAAAAAACCTACCGTTGGATCTACGACCAATATCTCGCTCGCGAGCGCGGCGAAACGGGAGTCGTCCGGGAAGTCAGCGCCTCCGCAAGATAGGCCTTCTGTCGAAGTGGCGTCCTCGATACGCCCTCACCGTAGGATGCCCGACCGACACGTATGCTAGCCTCGTTTTGTTGCTTGAGGCGGAGCATGAAGGCCGAAGAATTCTACAAAACAGCAAAAATATACGATACGAGCGTTCTCAAGAAGACCGTCGATGTGAGCCCCTTCGGCGACCGGCAGAGCGAAGCTGTGGATTTCTATTTGAACGAGCTTGCGTTGAAAGTCTCCATGGACCCGGCGTTTGTCGCCGGCAAGCCCACGGTCGTCGCATACGACCAGGCAATCGACCTCGGGGCATCAACCATGGCCGCCCTTAGGAAGCTCCAGAGCCTGGGCGTCGCGATCGAGGTCAAGCAGGCGGATTTCTGAAGCGGAGAGCCACGAAGAGATTCCGTCGTTAAATCGGGGAGCGCTCCAAGAAATGCGAAGAGCGCCAACCCTCGGCGCTCTTCGTAACATTCGTTGATTTGTCGGTCCTTCTTCCGGACAACTCACGCAAGGTCGAAGCGATCGTGGTTCATCACTTTGGTCCACGCCGCCACGAAGTCTTTCACGAACTTCTCCTTCGAATCCGAGCACGCGTAGACTTCCGCGAGGGCGCGCAACTGCGAGTGCGAGCCGAAGATCAGGTCGACACGTGTCCCGGTCCACTTGACCTCGTTCGTCTTCCGGTCGCGTCCCTCGTACACGTGTTCCGAGCCGGGGAACGGCTGCCACTGAGTGCCCATGTCGAGCAGGTTGACGAAGAAGTCGTTCGTCAGCGTCTCCGGCCGCTTGGTGAAGACACCATGAGCCGACTTCCCGGTATTTGCACCTAGAACGCGCAGCCCACCGACGAGAACTGTCATCTCCGGAGCGGTCAGGCCCAGCAATTCCGCCTTGTCGATCAGTCGCTCCTCGGGGGCCAGACGCCGGTTGCCGTTAACGTCCAGATAGTTGCGGAACCCATCCGCAGCCGGTTCGAGCGGCTCGAAGGCTTCGACGTCGGTGTGTTCCTGCGACGCGTCCATGCGGCCCGTCGTGAAGGGAATTTTCACCTCGATCCCCGCGGCCTTGGCGGCTTTCTCGATCGCCGCATCCCCACCGAGAACGATCAGGTCAGCCAGCGACACCTTCTTCCCGCCCGACTGTGAAGCGTTGAACTCCTTTTGAATCGCCTCGAGTTTCTGCAACACCTTCGCCAGCTGAGCCGGCTCGTTGACTGCCCAGTCCTTTTGCGGCGCCAGACGAACGCGTGCGCCGTTTGCTCCACCGCGTTTGTCGGAGCTGCGGAACGTCGAGGCCGATGCCCACGCCGTCGAAACCAGTTCGGAAACGGACAGCCCCGACGCCAGGATTTTCGCCTTCAGAGCCGCAATATCCTGCTCCCCGATCAGCGGATGATTCACGGCGGGGATCGGGTCCTGCCACGGCAGTACTTCCTTCGGAACGAGTGGGCCGAGATAACGCACGATCGGTCCCATGTCGCGATGCGTCAGCTTGAACCACGCCCGCGCAAACGCATCCGCCAACTGATCCGGATGCTCGTAGAAGCGCCGCGAGATTTTTTCGTACGCAGGGTCGAGCCGCAGGGAAAGGTCCGTGGTGAGCATGGATGGCGCGTGACGCTTTGACGGGTCGTGCGCATCGGGTATCGCACCGTTGCCCGCGCCGTTCTTCGGTCTCCACTGATGCGCGCCGGCGGGACTTTTCGTCAGTTCCCATTCGTAGCCGAATAGGTTCGCGAAAAAGTTGTTGCTCCACTTCGTGGGCGTCGTGGTCCAAGTCACCTCGAGGCCGCTGCCGATCGCGTCGCCGCCTTTGCCCGTGCCGAATTTGTTCTTCCAGCCGAGGCCTTGCTCTTCTAGGGTGGCCGCTTCCGGCTCCGCGCCTACCAGCGCCGCATCCCCCGCGCCGTGTGTTTTGCCGAATGTGTGCCCGCCGGCAATCAACGCGACCGTTTCTTCGTCGTTCATCGCCATGCGGCGAAACGTTTCGCGAATATCCCTGGCCGCCGCGATGGGGTCGGGCTTGCCGTTTGGCCCTTCCGGATTCACGTAGATCAGGCCCATCTGCACGGCAGCCAGCGGATTCTGAAGATCGCGGTCGCCGCTATACCGTTCGTCCTCCAGCCACTTGCCCTCGGGACCCCAGTAGATGTCCTGCTCGGGCTCCCACACATCCGCGCGTCCGCCACCAAAGCCGAACGTCTTGAAGCCCATCGACTCGAGGGCGACGTTCCCCGCGAGAATCATCAAGTCGGCCCACGAAATCTTGCGGCCATATTTCTGCTTGATCGGCCACAGCAGCCGCCGGGCCTTATCGAGGTTCACGTTGTCCGGCCAGCTATTGAGCGGCGCGAAACGCTGCTGGCCTCCTCCGGCGCCGCCGCGGCCGTCGCCGATGCGGTACGTTCCCGCGCTGTGCCACGCCATCCGGATGAACAGCCCGCCGTAGTGGCCGAAGTCGGCTGGCCACCAATCCTGCGAGTCCGTCATCAGGGCGTGAAGATCCTTGATCACGGCATTCAGGTCGAGCGTCTTGAATTCCTTGGCGTAGTCGAACTCCTCGCCCATCGGATTGGACAGGGTGGAGTGCTGATGGAGAACGGAAAGGTCTAGTTGATTCGGCCACCACTCACGGTTCGTGCGTGCGGGAGCGGGGGCTGCGCCCGCGAACGGGCACTTGGCTTCGGTTGACACGGTTTGTTCCTTCCTTTCGGTTAGTCGAAATTTTAGTCAAGAAAATACGGAACTCGGACCCTTGCACGAATAGGAAAGCCGACATCGGTCATCAGCTGGCCCCGGCTGCGCGCTTCCTCCGCGCCATCAGGCGGTATCCAAACGCCGCCGAGGGGAAGCTTGCCGCGGAGCGCACTTCGCGCAGAGACCCCGGAAAATGAGTTCGCATTCGCGAAGAATCCGCTTGCCGAGGGAGCCCGAAGCAGGCTTGGGCAGGTCGTACCACTTCACGTCCTCGACATTCCCGCAGCGGTCGCAGATGAAGTGGTGATGCCGCATGCCTTTCGCATCGAAGCGCGCGGCGCGCCCTTCGACGGCCACTTCACGCACCAACCCCGCCTGCACCAGGTCCCGCAGATTGTTATAGGTTGTAGCCCTGGAAGAGCGCGGATCCACTCGATTCACGGCTTCGAAGATTTCCGCTGCCGTGGGGTGCCGGTGGCATTCCATCAAGAATGCCATCACGGCGTAGCGCTGCGGCGTGCACCGCAACCCGCTGTCCTCCAACGACCGCTTAATCGCCTCGGCGTCCATGCCCAAGTTAGATTATATCTAAGGTGAAACATTGTCAACCGGAGCGCCAGCGCGTTCTGGCGCACCGGGCCGGTCTGTCTGTGGAATCACTGGCAGGCGCTTGCCTGAATCAGGAACGGCGCCGCTCGAGAAGTCCTAGCTGCGCTCCGCCGGCGGAGGAACTACGAAGACGAGCGACGCAAGGTAAACCACGATCCCCGATCCGATCAGCGCCACTCCCACGAACGCGAATAGCACAAACGCGAGAGGATGGAACCACACCAGGCTCACGATCTCGACGAGCAGTCCGAGAACGATCAGCGCGCCCGAAACGCGCAGCAGCCGCTGCATTCCGATTTGGCTGAGTTTCATTGGCCGGGCCTCCAGAATTTCAGGTGATCGAGCGATCCGATGTCGTGAACGGTGTCGTGACATCCGCTCGAGACGCACGACGTCTGGTTCGACTGGATCGAAGCCATGAGCGCCTGATGCACGGGGTTTTCTTCGAAGCTGCGCGCGCCATTGTGGCAGTGCAGGCACTGATTGTTGTTATAGCCGCCGGGGATGGTGATGTGTGCCGGCGGCGTGCTCACGTACTGCATGTAAACGCGCTGCAAGCCGCGCAGCTTGTCTTTCAGCGGGCCATAGATCGTGTAATCGGCGTGGCACGCGTAACAGGCTTGGTCGGCCGGCACGCGGTGATTCTGGAAGTGCTGCGCGGGAATGTGATTGGGATCGTCGATGTACAGGCTGCGCCCGTAGGGCTCCATGGCGTGGCAGGAAATGCAGAAGCGCGTCTGTTCCGAGCGCTGCATGTGCGCGGATACGCCGCCCCCCACGCAAAGCACCGGCAAAATGAAAAACGCCACGAACGCCAGAATCTTGCCGGCCGCTCCCGAGGTCACCGAGGGGCGAACCAGCAAAAACATCGCCAGCACAACGGTGAGAACGATCAGGGCGATCAGAATTGCCGTGAGACCAAGCATGGCACCTCCCGGTCTGCCAGCAGCCGGCTTTGCGGGTCCGGGAGCGCTGGCCTGCGTGTGGCGGGGCTACTTCTTCGCGAGCTGCCGGACGAAGCCGACGAGATCCTTGATCTGGTCGCCGCTCAGCTTGTCCTTGTACGAAGGCATGGCGCCCTTGCCGTTGGTGATGATCGCGGTCAGCTCGGCATCGGTCTGTTTCTGCACGTCGGCCGAGGCAAGATCGCGAATCTTCAGCGATTTGCCGACGGCGGTGTTGCCGCTGCCGTCGGCTCCATGGCAGGCGGCGCACTTGCTCTTGAAAAGGCTCGCTCCGTCGCCCTGCGCCCACAGCGGCGCGCAGAATACGAGCAGGCAGAAGGCCAGCGGCAACGCTTTACGATAGTTCCGATTTCCCAAGTGACTCATGAGCGTGTTCCTCCTCAGCAGAAAAAATCAGGATGTAGGTAAGGTTGTGGTTTCGTCGTCGCCTGTCAGAAGGCGTAGCGGAAAGCGAAAGTGGCCGTGCTCCCGTTGAAATCCTGCAAGGGGATCGTGGCCAGGCCGAACGGGCTCGTGTTTCCCTTTTGATTGAACCCGTAATAGTTCCACGTGACCTTGTAGCTGAACCCCTTGTAGAGGTCAATCGCGATCGATCCGTAAGGCTCCAGGTAGTTGTAATCGAGCGTGCCCGAGGGCGCGAGCGGATTGAGAAAGATGGTGTTGCCGCGCACGAAGCTGCCCGCGTAGCCCAGCGACGCGGTGACGCGCTTTGACGCCTTCCACATCAAGCCGCCATGAACGAAGTGATCCGTGCTGGCGTAGGTCGAAAGCGCCCCATCTCCCGCGGCGCCCACCGACGCGCCCGCAATCGGGCATGCCGTGGTGTTGACTCCCGGCGGCGAGGTCTGGAAAACGGTCGTGCCCGTCGCAGGCGGAGGATTGGTGTAGCTGATCGAATAGTTGAAGCAGATTTCCGACTGCGTGTACACGTCCCAGTAGCTGTAGCCAAAATCGATGGTCACGTGCTGGCTGGGCATGAGCATCGCCGTGAAGCTGTATGTGCGGTCGTGCTCGAGGTTGTCGACGGTCTCCACGTTGTCACGGTTCTCGTGAATTTCCACCGAACCGTCGATCGTGGCCCACGGCTTCGGCGTGTAGGTCGCGTGCACTTTGTAACTCTGCACTTGCCGCGGATCGATGCGCGTGAACGAAGCGTCGTTGTAGCCGAACTCGAGGTCGCTCGTGATCCGAAGGGCGTCGATCGGGCGAATCGTGGCGCCCGCCAGCAGCAAGTGCTCATTGATCGTTGTCACGGAGCGCGCCGTATCGTTGCCTGCCTCGGCGACGGGATTGGCGAGCGATCCTTCCGTGATGGATCCATCCGCGTTGAGCGTGCAGCCCGCCGGAAGCGCTCCCGACACCAGCGCGCAATCGCCGCGCGCCGCAAGATAGAAATTCGCGGCCGTGCCGCCGCCTCCCGGGAAATAGGTCTCACCCGTATCGAACGTGTCGCTCATTTGCGCGATCGAGCGGTTCGTATACTCGTATCCGATCCGGCCGCTCAGCCGCTTCGTGAAGTCGTATTGCAATTCCAAGGTGTTGGATTTGAGATTCTGCCCGAGGAACTGATACGAAAGCTCGTTGGTCACGTCCGCGCCCGAACTCGATGTGTGCAGCGGACAGCCGGCCTGGTTGTACGGTGCTGCCGGGCACAGTGCCGCGAACGTTGCAGCCGTTGCCGGAGAGACTTGATTGAACAGGGACAAGGGAAGCGCCAGACCGACCTGGCCCGAGTCGGCGCCACCGAAGATATTCGTCTCGGCGGTGGCCCAGAAGCCGGGAATGCGCCAGTTGTTGTAATGAAACGAATCTTGGATGCGGAATTTGTCGCTGACGGCGTAGACGCCGGACCAATCCGCGTCCACCGAGACGCGTTTCGCGTGAGCGGGCCCTGCCGTTGTGCTCTCGCGCGTGGCCGTCCGAGTGGTGAGCCCGTTCAGGATCTCGTCAAAATCGGGAATCTCGTTGTCCGATGTGCTGTAGCCGATCGATCCCTCCATCTCGAACTTCTGGAAATAGTTCGATTGGAAGCGGAATCGTTCGGTGGGCATGTAGTTTCGCGGTCGGCCCACCTGGCTGTAGCTCAAGAACCCATTGCAGTTCGGGGTGATCGTTGGCGGTGTCGTAGCCGCGTTTGTGATCGGTGCGGCGCAAGGCAGCGCTTCGGCGGAAGTCTGCGTGCTCCAGGCGATTCCCAAATCGACGGGCGTGCCGTTCGCCAGCTGATATCCGAATTGCCCCGGCGTGGCCACCGGATTCTCGGTGACCACGTTGTCCTGCTTGAAATAGGTCAGGAACTGGTCGTAAGAAATTGTGGTGCGCGGCAGGATGCGAAAATCGACGCCCGCGCGATACGCATTCGTCGTGTAGCTGTAAGTTTCTGGGAAGTCCGGCACGGTTCCGCTGTCGGTCGTGAAAAAGCCGGGCCCCTGGTCGCGGTCGTGCGAAAAGCCTAGGCGGAAGCGCACGCGCGATTGGGGAAACAGCGTCAGATCGTAGTCCTGCATGCGGCGCACAAGATCCATCGAGTGCGGCGAGTTGTTCTGCGCGATCGCGGGGTTCGAGCAGTAGCCGGGAAGTCCCGGATGCGCCGTCGTCGGCCCGCTGACGATGCAGCCCGTCGTTTCCGATCCCACCGGACTGGGCGCCGCCGGATTCAACGGGTTGACGAAGAGATTGTAGTCCCAGAAATTCTTGTCGCGGCGGAACAGCACGTTGAAGTCGTACCACTTGTTCTTGTCGATGTGCAGCCGCGAAACATCATTTGGATCGCCGCCGTAGCCGAAGTTGCTGAAGTGCAGATTATCGAAGAGCAGACCCTGGTGATTCAGAGAGCGCATGTCGAGCGTGTAGTCGAATAGGCGCAGGCCCGGCCCGAGGTTCACGAAGGTATCGTACGTATCGTCGTTCCCGTTGACCCAGTTGGCCCGGTATCCGAATTCGACCGACTGCGAAATGTTGTAGTTTCCCGAATCCACGCCCTTATCATCGACCGTGCCGTCCTGCGCGAACGCCGCGGGCGCCCACAGCAACGCTGCCGCCAATGCCATCCAACTGACCGAGAGAATCGTTCGGCGATGGTTCATGGCCTCTTTTCTCCGACGTCCGGAAACTCCAGTTTTGCCAAGGCTGGTGCAGGTCATGGCGGCCTCTACTTGAAAAACGTCGAACTGAAGTTCGAGCCGTGAATCGCTACATGGCACAGCGTGCATGCCTGGAAGAAGCTCGCCTGGTTGTGGAACGACGGCGCGCCCGGCGCGCCGCTGAAACTCGACGTCGTGTGGCACTGCAGGCAGAGCAAGTTGACGTTGCTCACCTTCAGCATGTGAGGGTTCGGCCCGCCGTGAACCATGTGGCAGGACTGGCAGCCATCCACCTTGACCGGCGCGTGCTCGTAAACGAACGGACCTTGCTTGTCGGTATGGCACTTGAAGCAGACCTGGTCCTGCGTCGCAGCCATCCGCACCTGCTTGGGACCCTCGGTTCCGTGCGGATTATGGCAGTCCGTGCACTGGATCAAGCCTTCGTTCACGCGGTGGTGGAAGGGCATTTCAAACTCGGCCTTCTTCGCCAGGTGGCATCCGTAACAAAGCTCGGGCTGGGCTTTGACCAGCAGAAACTCCTTGGTCGTGGCGTGGTGCGGAGAGTGGCACGAGGTGCAGCTCACATCGTTCTTCCCGTGAATCGAGTTCAGCGCGTTCATGTGCTCGGTGCCGCCGGCATGGCAGGTCAAGCAGCGATCGTCGATTTCCTTGGCCGAGTGTTTCTCGAAAACGAAAATCTTCGTGACGTCGCCGCCGCCCGCCACGTGCGCCGATCCCGGGCCGTGGCACGACTCGCAGCCCTGATGCGACGGGCCGCCCTTCGTGTCCAGCATCGTCTTCCAGTGCGGCGTCTTCTCCCAGTTGTCGTAGATATCTTCGTGGCAGGTCTTGCAAACTTCCGAGCCAATGTATTGAGCCGGGGCGGAGTCCTGGGGATCGGGAGCCGGCGTCGCCGCCGGAGTTGTTTTCGGAGTTTGTGCTTCTTGCGCCCGCGTGGGAACCTGCAGCAGGCCAATCAAGCCAAGCGCGGCGATCGCCACCCAGTGGAAAGTCTTCCAACGCCCCATTGGACTCCCTCAGTTCGTTTCGATACAACTCAAGCGTGTGTGCGAAATCTGCGCGCTGACTTTATACAAAAGGGCCGGGAAGTTGGCTGTGACCAGCGTCACAACACGGCGATTAATCTTATCTTTCAATCCATTCATCGGGCTGATGCGACCGATAGTTTAGGGTGATTCGGCCGGAACGCCGGATTTCCACGCTAGCGTCTTTGCGACTCGGCGAGCCGTTCCAGGGCGGTCCGGTCATGGATGACAATCGCCGAGGCTCCCAATTCTAGTATTCGTTTCCTTTTGAGGCGCGCGATCACCCGCGCCACCGTTTCGCGGCATACGCCAATCATTTGCCCGATTTCCTCTTGGCTGGCCTCGAGTGCCACCTGCGCCCCGCCGCTCGAACCTCCCGGCGTGGGGGGAAGTCCCAGAAGGAAGCGGGCCATCTTCTGCTCCGCCGACTGAGACAGGTGGATCGTCTTGAACTCCGCCAGCATCGAGTAGCAGATCGCGCTGAGGTTTTCCGCGGCTGTGAAGGCCGCATCTTCGGTCGCGCGCAAACGCCTCAAGAGATCGTCGCGCGAGACGAAACTCACCTTCGCCGGTTCCACCACCTCGGCCGTCGCGGCATACGGCAAACCCAGGATTGTCGCCGGCAGCCCGAGAACGGCCCCGCGTCCCACCAGCGCCAGGATCATCGACTTGCCCTGGTCGGAACCGATCGAAATTTTGACGCGCCCTTCCCACACTACGTACACCCCGAGCGCCTTCTGACCCTGTGCGAATAGCACGTATCCGCGCGCGCGGGACGCACGGCTGCGAATCGTTGGCGTTCCCAGAAGACGTTCGATATAGGAATCCGACAAAACAGGATAGCTATTCATGTGATTTGGAAAAAAAACCGCACCCGGAACACTTCCGCTTGACGATCGCCGATTGGATTGCTCTTTCATACTTGCCTCGGATCCGGACGGATGGCGAATCATCGTTCCGTCATCATCCAAGCCCTTTATAGAGCGAGCTTTCGCCGGAGCCTGTGCTGTGGGTCACAGGCCTGCGTGACGACCTGGGAGCCAGTACCAATCGCGAGAACCGCGGGCAGGCTATTCCGAGGATCCGTTCTTACGCGTGTTATTCAGCAGGGAATCGGGAATCACAAGCCGCTCGACGGGCCGGCCGCCGATGATGTGCGAGTCGATGATTTCGTCCACATCTTCCGGCTTTACGTGGCCGTACCACACCGCCTCGGGATACACGACGACCGTCGGGCCGACCTCGCATTGATCCAGGCACCCGGACTTGTTCGCGCGCACGGTGCCTTTGATTCCACGCTGGGCAAGTTTTACCTTAAATAGACGATGGAGTTCGCCCTCGCCGGTCGGGCTGCAGCAGCCGCGCGGATGTCCTTCGGCGCGCTGATTCGTGCAAATGAAGATGTGTCTCTCGAATTTCGCCATCGGTTTTCCTGGAATCGAATTTCCGCGCCGCGATTTTCTCAGTCTCGCGCGGAGCCATCCATCCCCGCGAGAACAATCCTATTATTCCCCGGGATAATCATCTCAAAGATCGATTCGACGCTCGTATAGTCATGATAGCCGAGCCGCGCGATCGGCCGGATCTTCAGCACATCGATGCGTCCGTCTGCCATGATTACGTCGTCGCTGATGTGAATCCCGATCACGCGCCCGAACACCACGTCCGAAGTCGAGATCATGCTGTTGCCCGGCAGCCGCATCGTTTGATGGTAGATGCACTCGAAATGCACGGGCGATTCCGCCACGCGGCAGGACTTGACCCCATGCGACGCCGCCTTCGTCACGCCCGACAGGTCGAATTCGTCCACCTCGGGCGGCACTTCCTCCGCCGATTTGTTCACGGCTTCGCGCAAATCGTACGTGGCCATATTCCAGACGAATTGCCCGGTTTGTTCGGCATTCACCACTGTGTCTTTCCGCTTCCCCTGGCTGTTCTGCCCAGCCGAAAACATCACGTACGGCGGATCGAACGCCAGCATCTGAAACTGGCTATAGGGCGCGAGATTGTGAATGCCGTCGCGGCTGATCGTCGATATCCATCCGATCGGCCTGGGAATCACGCACGACTTGAAAGGATCGTACCGCAGGCCGTGGTGCGTCTTACCGGGCTGGTAATACATCCGAACTCCTCCTCGATCGGACCGCCGTTTCGGGCGATTCGCGTCGCAGCGTTGCGAGCCTCCGTTATTTCTTGGTCGCGATCCACTGCGGGGCGGTCGGTTTCGCGGCGGGCGCCGTCGTCATCACCGCCTCCCGCAGAAATCGGAGAAAATCCTGCGCTTCCTTGGCAAGCGGACGGTTCACGTGGTGGATCACGTCGAGATTGCGGCTCAGCGGTTCCGCATCCACGATCTCGATCGAAATCAGTTTGCCCTGGCGCAACTCCTGAATAACCGCGATCTGCGGCAGAAATCCGAAACCGAGCTTGCGCTCCACCATTCGCTTCGCCGCTTCGATCGTCTCGACTTCGAGCGCCACGTTCGGCAGCAGCCCCGCGCGCCGAAACAGCCCCTGGCTCAGCGTCCAGTCGCTCGATCCGCGATCGTAGAAGATCAGCGGCCACGATTCTACTTCCTGGAGCCGCACCTCGCGTTTGCCCGCCATCGGATGCGCCGGATGCCCCACGAGAATCAGCGGGTCGTTGCGCAGCGTCATCGTCTCGACCTCGGGATGGTTCAGCGAACGCGCCACGCCGATTTCCGCTTCTCCTTCGAGAACCATTTTCAGCACTTGCATCGAATTGCCCGACCGCAAGTGCACCATCACCTTCGGGCTCTCCGCTTTGTAGTCCTGCATCACGTCCGGCATCAGATACGTGCACACCGAAAGCGATGCCGCGATCCGCAGCGCGCCGCCAGTCTGCGGCTGCAATTCATGCACGGCCTGGCGCGCGGATGCCACGATGCGCAGAAGCTGTTCCGCATGAGGACGCAGCGCTTTTCCCGCCGGCGAAAGCGTCGGGTTGGCGCGCCCGCGCGTAAAGAGGGTAGCGCCCAGCGATTCCTCAAGCGCCCGAATCCGTCCACTCACCGCAGGCTGACTCACATGCAACGCCTCGGCCGCGCGATGAAAGCCCCCGTACATCACGACTGCGAGAAAAGTTTCGACTTGGTCGATCTCCATGGCCGTGTCCCCCTTCCCGCTATCGCCTAAACCCAGGCGCCGCACGGGATGATAACACAACCTTATCGCTCCGATAATCATAATCAGTTTGACTTAACTAGCCTCCCCTTGAGAATCTGTTTCTCGGGAATCGCAATCGTCGCATCCGACGGCGTGTCGAGGTCGCAGAATCTGCTGCATCCTCAGTTCGGTCTTCATCCCAGTGTGAGATGGCAGGCGTTTGAAGCGCTAGCGGGTTCGCGCCCGTGTACGCGCGCAGCCGCGAAATCCGCGGCTCATGGAGGCGATCGGATGTCGAGCAACAACGGCAAGCATGCCAACCTGGAGATGGACTGGCGGACAAATCCGCGCTGGGCGGGGATTACGCGTCCCTATGGCCCCGCGGACGTGGACCGCCTGCGTGGCTCGATCCAGATCGAGCACACGCTGGCTCGTGTCGGTTCGGAACGTCTCTGGAGCCTCCTGCATTCGGAACCTTACGTCGCCGCTCTCGGCGCGATAACCGGCAATCAAGCCGTGCAGCAAATCAGCGCAGGCTTGCAGGCGATCTACGTCAGCGGTTGGCAGGTCGCGGCCGATGCGAACGAAGCGAGCGAAACCTATCCCGATCAGAGTCTATATCCCGCGGACAGCGTCCCGCATTTGGTCCGCCGCATCAATCGCGCGCTCCTGCGCGCCGATCAGATCAATCACGCCAATGGACATCACGCCCACAACGCCGACAGCAAAGTCGCGTATTGGCTCGCTCCGCTCGTCGCCGACGCCGAAGCCGGATTCGGCGGCAACCTCAACGCGTTCGAATTAATGAAAGCGATGATCGAGGCGGGCGCCTCCGGCGTCCACTTCGAAGACCAGTTGTCGTCCGCGAAGAAGTGCGGCCATCTCGGCGGCAAAGTTCTTGTTCCGACGCTCGAAGCGATTCACAAGCTGGTCGCGGCGCGCCTCGCGGCCGATGTCATGGGCGTTCCCACCGTGATCATCGCGCGCACGGACGCGGAAAGCGCCACGCTCCTCACCAGCGACGTCGACCCGCAGGACCGCGAATTCATCACCGGCGAGCGCACCTCCGAAGGATTCTTCCGCGTTCGCAGCGGAACGAAGTCCGCCATCGCCCGCGCGATTTCCTACGCTCCCTACGTGGATATGATCTGGTGCGAAACTTCCAAGCCCGATATCAAAGAAGCGCGCGAGTTCGCCGACGGCGTGCACGCAAAGTTCCCGGGCAAGCTGCTGGCCTACAATTGCTCGCCTTCCTTCAACTGGCGCAAGAATCTTAACGACGGCGCGATCGCCAGTTTCCAGCGCGAAATCGCCGCGATGGGCTACAAGTTCCAGTTCATCACGCTCGCCGGTTTCCACGCGCTGAATCATTCCATGTTCGAGCTCGCGCGCGGCTACAAGCAGGAAGGCATGAGCGCCTACTGCCGCCTGCAGGACGCGGAATTCGAGAGCGAACACCAGCACGGCTACGACGCGGTGCAGCACCAGCAGTTCGTCGGCACCGGATATTTCGACGACGTGCAGCAGGTGATCACCAGCGGCGCATCGTCCACGACGGCGCTCGAAGGTTCGACCGAGGCCGCGCAGTTCACGCGCCGCAAGCGTGGCGCGCATGCTCCGAAGGAAACGCAGCCGGTCAATTCCTAAGTCACGCCGCGAACGCGCTAGTTCAGCGGACCGGCGCGCCCGCCTTCACGATTTTTGCCGTCGTGATGGCTTGCCCCACGTGCCGCTGCGTGTGATCGGCCACGTGTACGAGCAAGCCTCCTACCGTTGTCGGCAGCTCCTTCCTTCCGACCTGTCTCGGTTCATCCAAGCGCCTAGCATCGATCGCGCGAATCCGCGCCGCACTTCGCATGAGAGCCGCCTCGATCTCGGCGAACAACTCCGCCCGCGTCGCCCCTGCGTCCATTTCCGATCTAAGCGCGGTAGTCTGCTCGTCGTTGAGCTGGCCCCCCTCGGCGTAGGTAAGCAGCCGGTCGATGCTCCGCGCGATGTGCCGCAGATGGAATGCCACGGGCGCCACATCGCCGGGCCGCCCGTTGACCTCCGCATCGCTCAGGCCGCCGCACCAGCGCTGTAGATCCTCTTTCGCCAGCTCCAGCGCGTGCAGCACGGCTCGTGGTACTGCCGGTACTTCGCTCAGCGTCCCTCGCAGCCACGGTTCCGGCAGACGATTCTCAGCCATTTCCGATGTTCTCCCAGGTGTTCGATGCCATTATCTCCCTCGGTGCCGGCCAAATCGACGATTTGCCCGGCTCTTTTGAATCGAAGGGCCGATGAGGGGCGAAAATTGAGCAAAAGAGGGCGCGACGGGCGCATTTAAAGAAACTGAATACACTGCATAGATTTAATGAATTTGACGGCGCAACTTTGGCCCTGTATTTTTTGAGCCGTTCTAAATCGGCCGAGTTACTTGTATCACCCGAAATTCTCATGGCTGAGCGCCTGTACGGGCCGGCCCACTGGACATCCATGAAAAAATATAAATTGGAGTACATCTGGCTCGACGGCAGAAAGCCTATCCCCGAGTTGCGCGGCAAGACGACCCTCAAGGAATTTGCAGCTCCTCCCACGCTCGCGGATTTGCCGCTTTGGGGTTTTGACGGCAGCTCCACGATGCAGGCGGAAGGGCACAAGTCTGACTGCATACTCAAGCCTGTGGCTCTGTATCCGGATGCCGCTCGCAAAGACGGTTATGTCGTTCTGAGCGAGGTCATGCATCCCGACGGCACCCCGAATTCCACCAATATGCGCGCTACGATCGAGAACGACCCTGACCTGTGGATCGGTTTCGAGCAGGAATACTTTCTTTTCAAGGACGGGCGCCCTCTCGGCTTCCCGTCGGACGGGTATCCCAAGCCACAGGGGCCGTACTACTGCGGTGTCGGATACAAATATATGGGAGACGTGGCCAGGCAAATTGTCGAGGAGCATTTGGACCTCTGCCTCGCAGCCGGCATCAATCACGAAGGCATCAATGCCGAGGTCGCCAAAGGCCAATGGGAATTTCAGATTTTCGCCAAGGGCTCGGCCAAAGCCGCGGACGACACGTGGACCGCTCGCTACCTATTGATGCGCCTCTGTGAGAAATACGAGGTGGACGTCGAACTATATTGCAAACCCATCAAAGGCGACTGGAACGGGTCGGGCATGCACACCAACTTCTCGACGAAATACATGCGAGAAGTAGGCGGCAAGGCATACCTTGAGGCCCTCATGGCGGCGTTCGAAAAGTATATCCCCGAGCACATCGCCGTGTATGGCCCGGACAATCATCTGCGCTTGACGGGTTTGCACGAAACGCAAGCCATCGACAAGTTCAGCTTCGGTCTCTCAGACCGAGGCGCTTCCGTCCGGCTGCCCGTTAACTTCATCAAGAACGGCTATAAGGGCTATCTGGAAGATCGCCGCCCGAACTCCGAAGGCGATCCGTACCAGATCGTCTCCCGCATTCTGAAGACGATCAACACCGTCCCGAAGCCCGAAAAGCAGGCCGTCAGCGCCGACTAATCGACTGGGGAGTGGGCCGCCTCGTGCGGCCCACTCCCAACCTCTCCCACCGCGTTGTTTCTCCTTCTTTCAGCGATGGTCCCTGCGCCTAAACCCGTCGTGGAATCCAGGGAAGATCCATTGAGGAGTGAGTCTGCAGGGGATTGCGTCCGCTTCCTCGTTGCTTGGATTACTGGCCGGCTGGCCAAACCTTTTGAGCGTCGGCCGATTTAAATCCCGCCGCGCTCAAGTCGCCCAGGGTTTGCAGCGCGTGCAGTCGTGGTCCGAAGTGCCGGTAGCCTTCCTCGGTCAGTCGATAGTGGTCCGACAGACGGCCCGCCGTGAGCCATCGCTCCTCAAGCAATTCGGCCACGCACTCTCTCAATGGCCAGAATGCTTCCGGGCGCGACGCCTCGAGTTTCAGTCCATCGGGATCGCCCGCCTCAAATCGCTCGGCAAGCGGCAAGAGTAGTTCGGTCAGTACTTCATACTTCATAACGGCTGTCGTCATGGATCGGGCCCCTTTTTCGCGATAGAAACGCAAAACCTTCGAATGTCCCGATTATCGAAAAGTGGCGGCCCCATTTGGCCGGGACGCCAGTTTTGCTTACAGTTATCATTTCGCAACAGTTAATACAAGGCCGATTACACGAGCGGCCGCCGGTCGCTCGGAAATGCGCCTCTGGAATGCCAATTGCACAGAAGGCGCGGCGCGCCTCTAGAGTCTGTGTGACGACCAAGAATCTTTGTGGGTCGTAGCTCCCAGCCACGACGTAAGCCGTATCAATCCTTCACGGGCTTGAGCCCCTGAAGTTCCCGAAGGCGGTTGCCACACAGGCTCTTTGGGCCCGCGAAAACCGCTCGAGAAAAAGGGGCCTTCTTGCCCCGAGCGAAGTCGAAGGGTAGGCTCTCGAAAAAGCTTTGGCCTTGTAGCGGCGGGTCGCCGATCTTGCGACCCGGCAGACGGTGGAAGCGCAGGCCTTCAGGCCTGCGAAAAGTGGTCGCAGTAGAGCGGCTTTCAGCCGCGGGTCTTTTTCCCCGGGGTCAGAAGGAGGCAAAGCTTCGCTTCACCCCGCACCAAAAGAGCGGTCCTGCGTTGACGCCCATCTTCAGGAGGCCGGGGCTTCCAGCCCCGGCGTAAGTCAGGCAACTTGCCGGGGCTTCAGAGTCTGTGTGACAACCGAGAATCTTTGATCTTTGTATGTCGCGGCTTCCAGCCGCGACATAAGCCGTGCAGAATGTTCGCGGGCTTCAGCCCCTGAAGTTCCCGAACGCGTTTGCCACACGGACTCTTCAGCCCCTGAAGGTACTGAACATTTGCGGGCAGGCCTTGCGCCTTGACAAGCGCGTCAGCGTCCATATACGGTATCCGTTTGGGTGGTGAGCTTCAGGAAAACCAGTGGGTCGCGAAGGTCTTGGACCTCGCAATTTTAAGATTCAGCAATTATCCGTCTTTGCCGGGAGGATACAGGAATGCCGCACAAGTTGACCAACATGCTCTCGCGTGTGCCCAGCGATATCACTATCGCGCAGGCGGCCACGCCGATTCCGATCGATCAGATTGCAGCGGAAGCGGGCATTCTTCCGGACGAACTCGAGCTCTACGGCAAGTATAAGGCGAAGGTGCATCTCGACATTCGCGACCGCCTGAAGAACAGTCCCAACGGGAAATACGTCGTGATCACCGCAATCACTCCCACGCCGCTCGGCGAGGGCAAAACCACCACGACCGTCGGCCTGAGCCAGGCGCTCGGCGCGCATCTCGGCAGGAAGGTCTTCACCTGCATTCGCCAGCCGAGCCAGGGACCCACGTTCGGCATCAAGGGCGGGGCCGCCGGCGGCGGATACAGCCAGATCATCCCGATGGAAGAGTTCAACCTGCATCTCACGGGCGATATTCACGCGATCACCGCCGCGAACAACCTCGCCGCCGCCGCGATTGACGCCCGCTGGTTCCACGAGAGCACGCAGAAGCCCGAAGGATTGTTCGACCGTCTCTGCCCGCCCGCGAAAGACGGCAGCCGACGCTTTTCGCCCGTGATGCTGCGCCGCCTGAAAAAGCTCCTGATCAACAAAACCAATCCCGACGACCTCACGCCCGAAGAGCGCCTCCGCTTCGCGCATCTCGATATCGACGTGAACAGCATCACGTGGCGCCGCGTGACCGACACCAACGACCGCATGCTCCGCCAGATCACCATCGGCCAGGGGCCCGAGGAAAAGGGCCTGACGCGCGTCACCGGATACGACATCTCGGTCGCCAGCGAAATCATGGCGATCCTTGCGCTCACCACGAGCCTCGCCGATATGCGCGAGCGCCTCGGCGCGATGGTCATTGGCACCAGCAAGGCCGGCGAACCCATCACGGCGGACGATATCGGCGTCAGCGGCGCGCTCACCGTTCTGATGAAGGACGCGATTCAGCCGAACCTGATGCAGACGCTCGAGGGCACGCCGGCATTCGTGCACGCTGGGCCTTTCGCGAATATCGCTCACGGCAATTCGTCGATTGTGGCCGATCAGATCGCGCTCAAGCTGGTCGGGAAAGACGGCTTCGTGCTCACCGAATCGGGCTTCGGCGCGGACATCGGCATGGAGAAGTTCTTCAACATCAAGTGCCGCTATAGCGGTCTCGTGCCCAACTGCGTCGTGCTCGTCGCGACGATCCGCGCTCTCAAGATGCACGGCGGCGGCCCCAAGGTCGTCGCGGGGCAGCCCTTGAGCCACTTGTACACTGAGGAAAATCTCGAACTGCTCGAAAAGGGCTGCTCCAATCTCACCAAGATGATCGAAAACGCGCGCCTGTTCGGGATCCCGGTGGTCGTCGCTATCAATCGCTTCCAATACGACACGCCGGCGGAGATCGAACTCGTTCGCAAGAAGTCGATCGAGTCTGGCGCGAGCGACGCGGTGATGGCGAACCATTGGGCGCAGGGCGGCGCGGGCGCCGTCGATCTCGGCAAAGCCGTGATCGCGGCGTGCGAAAAGCCGAGCAAGTTCCAGTTCCTCTATCCGCTCGATATCAGCATCAAGGAAAAAATCGAGACGATCGTCCGCAAAATCTACGGCGGCGCGGGGGTGGAATATTCGCCTGAAGCCGAAAAGAAGATCGAACTCTACACGCGGCTGGGTTTCGACAAGCTGCCCATCTGCATGGCCAAAACGCACCTCAGCCTGAGCTCGGACCCGAACCTCAAGGGCGCGCCGACGGGGTTCACCATCCCCGTTCGCGACATTCGCGCAAGCGTCGGAGCGGGCTTCCTCTTCCCGCTGGTCGGCACCATGAGCACGATGCCCGGCCTCTCGACGCGGCCGGGATACTACGAGATCGACCTCGATCTCGCGACAGGCAAAATCGTCGGCCTCTCCTAGTTCTTGACTTTCCGGGTGCCCCATCCTCGGTTCTTGAGGGTGGGGCCTTGGCGGCTTGGCACAAGCGCTATTCGGACTCTGTGTGCCAACCGAGAATCTTTGTGGGTCGTGGCTTCCAGCCACGACATAGGCCGCGCAAAATCTCGCGGGCTTCAGCCCCTGAAGTTCCCGAACTAGTGGCCGCCAGGCGCGGCAATCCACCATCGTCTCAGCGCCACAATCGCCCAAACGGCTTCCACGAAACCAAACGGCCACGCGCCTTGCAAAAAGCCGTAGGCCGACCCAAGCGCGCAAGCCGCCGAAAACCCCAGAACGAACCAGCGGCTGCGCTTCTCCAACGCGTAGCACATCAGCATCGCGGACACCGCAAACAACCCAAACATACTCAGAAGACTCAATCGCGGCTCCGAAGCGGCCAAGTATGGTCCCGCAGGTAGAGGCTATCAGGACTCGAATAAAGAATGCGTTAAGAGTCCGAGCCCTTCTGGAGTGCGGCAGCTTGCTGCCGCTGTTTGCCGCTCGGGCTTGCCCCAGCGTGCTCCCCGCACGCGCCACATGCGTCGATGATGAAGGCACGACCACGGTGCAGCCTGATGGCACCCAGGTTTGCTCCAAATCGAAGGCGACCGACCGGCCTTGTTCGCCGCGCATGCGTACGCTAAAGTAGCGATCGAGTCGCGATTACGCGCGCGAGAAAGCGGGACACATGGCGGGCACGGACGTAGAGAGACGCGAAGTCCTGATTCGACGCGCGGAAATCGAAAAGCGCGTTCGCTACGTCGCGCGCCAGATTACGCGCGATTTCAAGGGCGAACGCGTTCATTTGATCGGCGTGCTCAAAGGCGCCTGCATCTTTCTCTCCGACCTCGTCCGCGAGATCAATCTCGAAAGCTCCATCGACTTCATCGCCGTCTCCAGTTACGGCCGCGGCAAGGAATCGTCCGGCCAGGTGCGCGTGCTGAAAGATCTCGACAGCAGCATCGCGGGCCTCAACGTGATCCTGGTGGAAGACATTCTCGACACCGGCCTCACGCTCAGCTATCTCTTGCGAGTCTTGCGGCAGCGCCGGCCGAAGACGCTTCGCGTGGCAGCCCTGCTCGACAAGCCCTCGCGGCGGCTCAAGCCCGTGGAGGCAAACTACGTCGGCTTCAAGATTCCGAACGAGTTCGTCGTCGGCTACGGCCTCGATTACGGCGAGCGCTATCGCAACCTGAAGGACGTGTGGGTCCTTCATCTGCCCGAAGACGGAAAGCACTAACCGGACACCCGTTCGCTGGAACGACCTCAATCTCCATCCGCCGTCCAATTTGGTGTAGGAATGTTTGCAAGCAAGCAATCTATGTCGCCGGAGCAAATTTCCCGCCTGTTATAATGGTTCGACTCGGGGTCGCGCAGCGAGATTCGGGGGATCTCGCGGGTGATCCGCAGTCGTGGGTGGTACAGGGGCGAAGGACCTGCGCGGATCATCATCAATGGACCTGACTGAAATCAATTCGACGCACGATATCCCTGCGGAGACGCTCGCCGTCCTCGCCGAAATCAGCCACGAAATCAACGCGTCGCTGAATCTCGACGAGGTCCTGGCGAACGCCGCGACTCAGGTCAAGCGGCTGATCGACTACGAAATCTTCTCGGTATTGCTGCCAGAAGAGGGCACCGGCAATCTCTACATCCGCTTCGCCATCGGCCATCGCCGGGAGGTGGTCGAGCACTGGCGCATTCCCGTGGGCGACGGCATCATCGGCGCAGCCGCCCAACTCGGCCGGGCGATTCGCGTCGGCGACGTGCGGAACGATCCGCGCTACCTGCCCGCCGCCGAAGAAGTCCGCTCGGAGATGGCCGTTCCGCTGATCGTGCGCGGGCGCGTGATCGGCGTGATGGACATCGAAAGCCGCCAGCTGGACTATTTCACGCCCAGTCAGCAAACCATCCTCACGCTCGTCGCGAGCCGCATCGGCACCGCCGTTGAGAACGCGCGGCTTTTCGAGAGCGCGCGGAAGCAAGCCGAGACGCTGATGCTGCTCAACGAAATCGGCCGCGAAACCAGCGCGACTCTCGAGGTCGAAGAAGTTCTCCGCCGCGCGGCGGAGATGACCAAGCGCCTCATCGACTACCAGATTTTCAGCATTTTGCTGCACGACTCGGCGGCGGGCGTCTTTCGCCATCACGTCACCGTGAAGTTCGGCCAGCGCGTGCAGGAAAAATCGACCGTGCCCGAGCACGAAGGCATCGTCGGCGCCGCGGCCAAGCTGCGCCGCCCGATCGTGGTGCCCGACGTATCGCTCGATCCGCGCTATCGCATGCTGAATCCCGAGACGCGCTCCGAGCTCGCCGTGCCGATGATATACAAGACGCGCGTAATCGGCGTGATGGACCTAGAGAGCCCGCAGCTCAACTATTTCACGCCGGACCATGTGCAGGTGCTCTCGATCCTCGCGTCGCATCTCGCGATTTCGATCGAGAACGCGCGCCTCTACGAGCAGGTGGCGCGCGATGAAAGCCGCATGGAGCGCGACCTGAACGCTGCCCGCCGCATTCAAGGCGCGTTGCTGCCGCACCTGCCGGGCGAGGAATTCGGCCTCGATATCGCAGCGCGCGTCGTTTCTTCGCGCGAACTCAGCGGAGACCTCTACGACTTTCTGCGCTACGGCCCGCAGGATCTGGGCATCGCGCTCGGCGATGTTAGCGGGAAGGGAAGCGCGGCCGCGCTTTACGGCGCGGTCGCGATCGGCACGCTGCGCAGCCTCGGCTCGCTCAAGCCGCGCCCGGCGAACATGCTGCGCGCCGTGAATGGATTTCTCGGCGAGCGCTTGATCGAAGGCCGCTTCATGACTCTGTGCTTCGCCGCCTGGAACCGCCGCCGCCGCAGGCTGCGCGTGGCCAATGCGGGTCAAGAACAGCCGCTGCTGTGGCACGCCGGCAAGTGCGAGAAAATTCCGCTGTCGGGATTCCCTCTGGGGATTTTCGAAGAGGCGACGTACGACGAGCGCAGCTACATTCTCGATCCGGACGATATAATCGTCCTCTACTCGGACGGGATCGCCGACACGCAGAACTCGTCGAACGAATTTTTTGGGCACAAGCGGGTGGCGGAAATCATCACCCAGCACGCGGCCCTGACCGCCGATGCCATCGCCGACCACGTACTCGAAGAGGTCGACACATTCTCGGGCGGGCAGCATCCCACCGACGACCGCACGCTTCTCGTCCTGAAGGTGCGGTAGGCCGCACGGACACCTGGGGCGAAAATTCGACGAAAAGTTGCTGCCGTAATGCGGGCATCAAAGATGCCCCTAGCGGGGGCTTAAGAGGCCCCTAAACGGCCCAAAAGCGCCGATTGTAGCGCCGTTGCTGCGGCTACCGTTCACCCCAACGCAACTTGCTGCGCAGGATCTGAAAATAGCTCTTCGTGGGTGGGCGGAGCAGCGCCACGCGCTTCGCCGACTTGGTGATCCGCACGCGATCGGTGGGCGCGAGCTCCAGACTGATCTGGCCGTCGAGCGCAAGATACACAGGCTCGGATGTCGCCGTGAAATCGAGGTCGATCCGCGACGTGCTGGGAACCACGAGCGGCCGGTTGGTCAGCATGTGCGGGCAGATCGGCGTGATGATGAACGCATCGAGGCTCGGGTCGACGATCGGCCCACCCGCCGCGAGCGAGTAGGCGGTCGAGCCAGTCGGCGTCGCTACGATGAGACCGTCGGCGCGATAGCGCCCCACGTGATCGCCGTCCACGTGAACGTCGAAGTCGAGCATGCGCGCCCGCGCGCCTTTATTGACCACCGTGTCGTTGAGCGCGCACTGAATCTCGCCGGGATTTCCGTCGCGGCGAATCTCCGCATCGAGCATCATGCGGTCGCTCGTGCGCTGATTGCCCGCGAGCACGTGCTCGAGCGCGGGGTAAAGCTCTTCGAGCGTCACGCTGGTGAGGAAGCCGAGGCCGCCGAGGTTCACCGCGAGGATCGGCACATCGTGCCCGCCGAGCGCGCGCGCCGCCGAGAGCAGCGTGCCATCGCCGCCGAAAACGATCAGCAGGTCGATTCGCGCGCCCAGCGCATCGCGCGCCAGCACCGGCTCGCCGAGATCGAGGCAACAGACGTGCGTTTCCTCGTCGATGAAAACGCTGATTTGCCGCTCGCGCAGCCACGCAATGAGCGGCGGCACGACGGCGGCCACAAGGTCGCGAACGGGTTTGCAGATGATGCCGGCTGCGCGGATCATTCGTTTGCTCGTCATCTTATTCTACCCGCGCCGCCGCGCGTGGAGAAAATACTCCTGATTTCCTTCCGCGCCCGGCAAATGGCTCGGCTGCACGCCGAGAAGTTCGAGGCCCGCTTCGGCCGCCGCGGCTCGCACGCGCTCCACGGCTTTTTGGCGCAAGCTCTCGTCGCGCACGATGCCGCCTTTGCCCACGTCGCGCTTTTCCAACTCGAATTGCGGCTTGATCAGGATCAGGAGCTCGCTCTCGGCCGGCGCAATCGGAAGGAGCGCCGGCAGAATCTTGGTCACCGAAATAAACGACACGTCCATCACGATCAGGCTCGGCGGCTCGCTGATGTCCTCGGCGCGCAGATAGCGAGCGTTCCGCTCAATCGTGACCACGCGCGCGTCCTGCCGCAGCTTCCAATCGAGCTGGTCGATGCTCACGTCGACTGCGAACACCTTGCGCGCGCCGCGCTGCAGCAGGCAATCGGTGAATCCGCCGGTCGAGCTTCCCACGTCGAGGCAAATCCGGTCGCGCGGATCGATGCCGAAATCTTCGAGCGCGCCTTCGAGCTTCAGCCCGCCGCGGCTTGCGTAGCGCAGCGTTTCGCCGACGATCTCGATGCGCGCGTCGGCCGCTACCTGGCTACCGGGCTTCTCCATCTTGACGCCGTTCACGCGCACTTGCCCCGCGAGCAAAATCGCCTGCGCGCGCTCGCGCGACGGCGCGAGCCCGCGCTCGACGATCAGCACATCCAGCCGCGCTTTTCCCGGCTTCGGCATCTTAGGTGATCGCTCCTAGGCGCAAGCCGGACTCGCGGCTTGAGGCCCAGGCATGCACCGGCGACGCATGTGGCGTCTGCGCGGAGCACGCCCGGGCAAGCCCGGGCGGCAAACAGCGGGAGCAAGCTCCCGCACTCCACAGGCGCGATGCGGCCCTCGCACATGTTCGCACGTCGGCGCGGTTTTAGAACTGGCGCGACCTCGGGCTCACACAGACACTGCGGCGCGAGCGAGGCTCCAGCACGAAGCACCGTCGCTCAGTCGGGCCAGGTGGAAGGGCGGGGCTTCCAGCCCCGCCATAAAATGTCCGCGCGAAGCGCGTTTCCATTGCGCCGCGCCTCTCGCAGCATGTACCCGAATTCTGCTGCTACGATCTCCGCGCGACCAGAAATGCCGCCAGCTGCCGCAAGCGCGACGCTCGCTCGCCATAGGCATCGAGCTCGGCCAGCGCCTTCGCTTCCAGCTCCGCCGCGATCGCGCGCGATTTCTCGATACCGTAGAGCGCCGGATAGGTCGCCTTCTGCTGCGCCTGATCCTTTCCGGCGGTTTTGCCGAGCGCGGCGGACGATTCCTCGACGTCGAGCAGATCGTCGACCACCTGAAACGCCCAGCCGATATTGTCGCCAAAGCGCCGCAGCCGCTCCACGTCCTCGGTTGCCGCGCCGCCCGCGATCGCGCCCGCCACAATCGACGCGCGAATCAGCGCCGCCGTCTTCGAGCGGTGGATATACTCGAGCTCGCTCGCGCTCACCGGCTTGCCTCCTGCCTCGACATCGGCCACTTGGCCGCCCACCATTCCGTTCACGGTACCCGCGGCAGCGGCGATCTCCGCGATCATGCCGACGCGCCGCTCGGCTTCCAGCGGCAATTTCGCCAGCGTCTCAAAGGCGAGCGTCAGCAGAGCATCGCCCGCCAGGATCGCGATGGCTTCGCCGAAGACTTTGTGGTTGGTCGGCTTGCCGCGGCGCAGATCGTCGTTGTCGAGCGCGGGCAGATCGTCGTGGATCAAAGAATACGTATGGATGAATTCGAGCGCGCAACCCGCGTGGACCGCGGCATCGACTTGCGGCGTGAACATCCGCGCCGATTCGAGGCATAGCACGGGCCGAATCCGCTTGCCGCCCGCGAAGACGCTGTAGCGCATCGCGCGATGGATCGAAGGGGGCTGGGTTGTTTCGGCCGGAAGAATCCGATCGAGCGCCGTTTCGATCGCGGCATGATCCGCTTCGAAAAAATCGGGAAGTTTCATGCGGTAGGGAGTGCTGGGCTTGCATCGCGCAGCGCAGGCCGGCGCGTCATGCAAATGCCGCTACGACTCATCTTCGGGTTCGAACGGCTCTGCGGCAATCTTTCCGTCCGCCTTCTTCAGCAGGATTTCGACGCGGCCCTCGGCCTCTTCGAGCTGCTTCTGGCACTCGCGCGAGAGCTTCACGCCCTCTTCGAAAAGCTTCATCGCCTCATCGAGCGAAAGCTCGGTGCTCTCGAGCCGCTTCACGACTTCTTCCAGCCGCGTCAGCGATTTCTCGAAATCGCCTTTCTTCGGTGGCTCGACCGCCGGCTTGTTTGTCGCTGAATTCATTGAATTCCTTCGTGCGAGCGTCTGTCTCGAATCTTCTCCGCGCGATCTCGAATCGCAGATCTCAAATTTGAGATTGAAAATTTCCGGCGAAGGCTCAACCGTCCCTACGGGACTTGTGTCTTTCGCCGGGATACCCGGCACTTCGCTGCGCCTGCCTCGGCGGCAGGCGGACTTCGTGCCGGGCTAATTACAATCGCGCCTCCGGCGCTTGCCCTGCACGCCCCCGATTCCCGACCCACTCATTAGCGCAATATCGGGTGCTGCCTTTCACGAATCACGAGTCACAAATCACGAGTCACGGGGTCACCGCCTCACCGCTGGCAATGCGGGCACCAGAACGTCGAACGCCCGCTCTGCACGACGCGCCGGATCGTGCCGTCGCGACGCCGGCATTTCTGCCCGGCGCGGCCGTACACCGCCAGTATTTGTTCGAGCCCTTGAAACCACCAGTTCGGATCGCGAAAGTCCGGGGTCGGATGGAGACAGCATTCTAGCGCACGCCGCAGAACGTCAACAATGCCCTTGTGCAGCCGCCGGGCCGCATCGCCCGTCACGCGATTCGCGGCCCGCTGCGGATTCAGGCGCGCCCGCCACATCGCCTCGTTCGAGTAGATGTTGCCGAGTCCCGCAATTTTATCCTGATCGAGCAGAAACGCTTTCAGCGGGCGGCGGCTCGCGCGCAGCATTGCTGCGAGCCGCTCGTCGGTGAATTCCGGCGACAGCGGCTCGACGCCCATCTTGCGAATGCCCGGAATTTCTTCCGGCGCATCGGCCCACTGCACGCGCCCGAAATGCCTGCCATCGACAAATCCGAGCGTGCCGCCGCGCATCTCAAACGCCACGTCGATGTGCCCAGTGATTCTGCGCCTGGGGAACCAGATGAGCTGCCCGTCGAGCTTGAAATGCAGCACGAGGCATCCGCGGTCGAGCCGCAGGATCAGATACTTTCCGCGACGTTCGACCGCCCGGATCGTGCGCCCGCGCGCCTTCTTTTCGATGACCGTCGCTGCCCGCTCGGCGCCGCGCCCCGAAGTCGGCCGCACCGCAATCGGATGAATCACGCGGCAGCGAAGAATCGTTCGCCCCACGACGATCGGCCGGAGCGTGCGCGCCACCGCCTCGACCTCGGGCAGCTCAGGCATGGGGGAGGGAAGCCGGTTCCCAATCGGGCAGATTGCGATACATCTCGTCCCACGTCTTGTGCGCGCGCAGCGCTGCAATAACCACTGACAGAGGGTCGGCCAGGATTTCGGGGAAAAGCCGCTCCTCGGGATACACGGCCGGGAAAGCTAACTTTTCGATCGGCGGCGAGAATTGCGCGTCCACTCCCGGCTTGTTGCCGCACGAATCGACGCGATACCAGCCGAATTCCGGCAAATGGACGGCGTTGAATCCATGCAGCGAATACGGCGCGCCCTTTTCATCGATGCTGAGCCGCTGGTAGCAGAAGCCGGCCGGGATGCCATTCGCGCGCAGGAGCGCCGCCAGCAGGTGGCTCTTCGCGTAGCAGTAGCCGGTGCCTTCGGCGAGAACTTGCGAGGCGGCACATGTTACCGGATTGCGGCGGAAGTCCGAGCTGTGCTGGATATGATCGCGCACCCACTTGAAGCAGCGCCGCGTGATCTCGCGCGCGTCCGAGGTCCCCGCCGAAAGATCGCGGGCCTTGGCAAGCACGCCCGCATCTTTCCAGTCGATCACTTCGGTCGTTCTCAGAAACGCTTCCACGTATCCTCCTTCGCTTGCCCCGCTTGCGCGCGAGCCTGCCGCAGGTGCAGAATCGCCGCATGGCACTCGAATTTACCACCTCTTACCTCAAAGACTCGACCGAGCTGTTGCGTCACTACAAAAAACTCGCCGAGCGCGCTATCGCGCAGGTTCCTGACGAGCTGCTGACGGCGACTCTCGACCCCGAATCGAATTCGATCGCCACGATCGTGAAACATCTCGCCGGGAACATGCAATCGCGCTGGACCGATTTCCTCGACTCCGATGGCGAGAAGCCGAGCCGCAATCGCGACGCGGAATTCGAAGCTCCTCCGCAGACGCGCGCCGAGATTCTCGCGCTTTGGGATGACTCATGGAAAATTGTCTTCGATGCGCTCGCGCCGCTCACCGATGACGATCTCGGCCGCACGATCCGCATTCGCGGCGAGGGCCATTCCGTACTGCAGGCGATCCACCGCCAGGTCGCGCACTACGCCTACCACATTGGCCAAATCGTTTTCATCGCGAAGCACTGCGCCGGCGGGAGCTGGAATGCGCTTACCATCCCGCGCGGGAAATCCGCCGACTACAATGCGCGCGTGAATGCGGGCGTCATTTCCCAGCGCTAGCCTATAAGCAGCTGCCATCTTGGCGCTTGGTGCGCGGCTGAAACAGTCGTTGGCGCGTGCCAGCAGCGGTGGCCGAACACAGGACATGCCGCGGATGAACCTGCGCAATGGAAGCGCGCTTCGCGCGCCTTTTATGTGGGACCTGAAAGGTCCCACCTCCTGAAGGGCCGGCGGGACGCCGGCGCTACGCTCGCGCTTCCGCCGTTGCGCGGCGAGCCCTCGATCTCGATCACCGGAATTATCGCGACCCGGATCCACTGTGGCCGGGGCGCGAGATGAAGACGACGAAGCAAGCTTCGTCGAAGAAAAGCGGCGGCGAGCCGCCGCACTCCACGGACGCGCGGCGACGCTTACCGCGGGCCTAGAAAGGCCTCGCGGCAACGGCGCTCGGAGACCACAGCGGCTGATGATGTTGTGTGCAAACTTAGGCGACGCCCGTGCGGCTGAGTGTGGCTACGAGCCGCAGTGCCGGAACGCTCGTGGAGTGCGGGAGCTTGCTCCCGCTGTTTGCCGCCTGGGCTTGCCCAGGCGTGCTTCCCGCAGTCGCCACGCGCGCAGCTGATGGAGAGCTGAACGCTGGGGCCTCGACGGTTTTGCCGCGCGCGGGTTGTCACTTGCAGCCACGACCTACAAAGAGTCTCGCGCCGCCACCGAGACTCTTCAGTCTCGACCCTTGAAGCAACATCGCGCGACGCAGGCCTACCGCCGCCGCCGATGCCTGATAGAATTGCCTGAAATGCTGGCTTTTTCGATCTCCGCTTCCGAGCCGCCCTTAGGGCGCACGATCTTGCGCAGGGAAGGCTTTGCGCTCCGATGACTCCGCTGCACCTGATCGGCATGTTGTTCCTGATCGGCGTGAACGCTTTTTTCGCCGCGGCCGAATTCTCGCTTGTTGCTGTGCGCATGTCGCGCGTGCGGCAGCTGGTGGAAAAGGGCGATCCCCGCGCGAAGATCGTCGAGCAGCTGATCGGGGATCTCGGTCGCGTTGTTTCGGGCGTGCAAGTGGGGCTCACGATCGCGAGCCTTTCGCTAGGGTATCTCGGCGAGATCACGCTGGCGGCGATCGTCCATCCGTTTGTGCAGGCGTTCACGCGTCCTTGGGCGCCGATTCTGGCGCACGCGATTGCGCTCGTGGTCGTTTTCGGATTGCTCACGTTCCTGCAGGTCGTTTTCGGCGAGCTTGTCCCCAAGGCGCTCAGCCTCGCCCGGGCCGAACGCGTCGCTCTGCTGATCGCGCGTCCGTTTCACTGGTTCCTGCGAACATTCAGCTGGGCGATCGACCTCTTCGACACGACATCGGACAAGATCGTCGCCGCACTCGGCATCGTCGCGCCGCACAGCCACACGCTGGTGCGCTCGGTCGAAGAGCTGCAAGTGATGGTGCAGCAGGCGCGCGACCGCGGCGTGCTTGCCGATCGCGACGCGCAGTTCGTGCAAAACGCGATCGAACTGGGCCAGGTGCAAGTGCGCGAGATCATGATTCCGCGCCCCGACGTGCACGCGCTGCCCGCCGATGCCGGGCTCGACGAAGCGATGCGCATGTTCGCCACGACGCAGCGCTCGCGCCTGCCGGTCTATGAAGGCTCGCTCGACCACATCCTCGGCTTCGTTCACATCAAGGACATCATCTGGCTGCTGCTCGATCGCGCGCGCCGCGCCGAGGAAGAGCAGCCCGCGCCCGTCTTCGACCTGCGCAAGCTGCTGCGCGAGGTGCTGATCGTCCCCGAGACGAAGCCCGCTAGCAGCCTGCTGCTCGAATTTCGCACGCGGCGCATCGGCCTGGCGATGGTCGTCGACGAATTTGGCAGCATCCTCGGCCTGGTGACGCTGGAAGACATCCTCGAGCAAATGGTGGGCGCGATTCACGACGAGTTCGACGTGGTCGAGCAGCCGTTGAGCCTGCCCGACGGCGGCATGATTTTCGACGCGGCGATCAAGGTGCGCGATCTCGAGGCGCAGTACAACATCGCCATTCCCGACGATCCGTCGTACGAGACGATCGGCGGGTTCGTGCTCAGCCGGCTCGGCTTCATCCCGCGCGGCGGCGAAAGCTTCGAATCGGACGGCTACCTTTTCACCGTCACGGAGATGGACCGGCGGCGCGTCTCGCGCGTGAAGATCAAGCCGATTCGCTCGGCCGGGCCGTCGCTGGTTCCGTCGCCTCCGCCATCGGCGGCTAGCTCCTGCGCCTGAGCCCAAGCACGCCGCATCGGCGAGGGAGCGTCGCGCGAAATGATCCGCTACCTCTCGGTGCGAGTCCTGCTCGCGCTACCCGCGCTTTGGCTGATCGTCACGATGGTTTTCCTGCTGGCGCACATTATTCCCGGCGATCCGGTGCAGCAGATGCTCGGCGAAGGCGCGCGCGCGGAAGATTTGCAGCAGCTTCGCCATTCGCTCGGGCTCGACCGGCCGATTTCGGTGCAATATGGGCACTATCTCGTGGGCGTGCTGCACGGCAATCTTGGCGAATCGTTTCGCTTTCAGGAGCCGGTGACGCGCGTCGATTCTTTCGCGCTACCCGGCGACGCTGGAGCTGGCGCTTGTCGCGCTGCTGGTGTGCGCGGCGATCAGCATTCCCGCCGGAATCTACGCGGCGGAACATCGCGGCACGGCGACCGACCACGCCGTCGGCGTATTCACGCTGCTGGGGCTCTCCGTGCCCAATTTCGCGCTGGGTCCGGTGCTGATTCTGATTTTCTCGGTGATTCTGGGCTGGCTGCCGGTTTCAGGACGTGGCGGCGCGCCGCATCTGATCCTGCCTGCGATCACGCTGGGCGCGGCGCTCGCGGCGATTTTGGTGCGCATGGTGCGCAGCTCCGTGATCGAGGAGCTCTCGAGCGACTACGTTCGCACGGCGCGCGCCAAGGGATTGTCGGAATCGCAGGTGCTCTTTCGCCACGCGTTTCGCAACGCGCTGATTCCGATCCTCACGATCCTCGGCTTGCAGTTCGGGACGCTTCTCGCGGGCGCGATCGTCACCGAAACGATTTTCTCGTGGCCGGGCATCGGCCGCCTCGCCGTGCAGGCCATTTCCGCGCGCGACTATCCGCTGCTGCAAGGATGCATCCTGCTGATCGCGGTCTCCTACGTGGTGGTGAATCTGCTCACCGACATGATCTACGCGCTGGTCGATCCGCGGGTGCGCCTGCAATGAGCGGCCTGCGCGATTTTATGCGCCAGAGCGGCCCCGGGCGCTGGGGGCTCGCGCTGGCCGTACTGCTCGCGTTCGTCGCGATTGCGGCGCCGCTGCTCGCGCCCTACGATCCCACCGCGCAGAATCTTCCGGCGCGCCTGCTCGGTCCGAGCGCCGGGCACTGGATGGGCACCGACGATCTCGGCCGCGACATCCTCTCGCGCATTATCTTCGGCGCGCGCATCTCGATGCTGGTCGCGGTGAGCGTAGTCGGCGGCGCGGGCGCCATCGGCCTTTCGATCGGCGCGCTTGCGGGCTACATCGGCGGCTGGTTCGACAACCTCGTGAACGTCGTGCTCATCAACGCGTTTCTCTCGTTTCCGGGGATCCTGCTGGCGATTGCGTTCGCGGCGTTCCTCGGCCCTGGCATCGACAAGGTGATTCTCGCGCTGGTCATCACCGGGTGGGCGGGCTACGCGCGGCTCGCGCGCGCTCAGATTTTGCAGGCTAAGGAAATGGAGTACGTGCTCGCCGCGCGTTCGCTGGGCGCTTCGCCCGCGCGCATTCTGCTGCGGCATCTGCTGCCGAATATTCTGCAGCCGCTTCTCGTGCAGGCGACCATCGCCATGGCCGGCGCCATCCTCGCCGAGTCGACGCTCAGCTTCCTGGGCCTCGGCGTCCTCGCGCCCATGCCCAGTTGGGGCGCCATGCTCAATGACGCGCGCAGCCACCTCTTCGACGCCCCGCACATGGTGATTTTCCCCGCGCTCGCGGTGATGGCCGCCGTGTTGGCGTTCAATCTGCTCGGCGACGCCCTCCGCGACTGGATGGATCCGCGCATGCGCTCGTACCTGATTGTGACTTCACTGGCGCGCTAAGTAGCGCCGGCGTCCCGCCGGCTCTTCGGTTTGAGCAGCTCTGATGGGAAGGTCGCGTCGCACAAAGAGTCCGTCGGCGTAAGTGAGTCACCAACGGTGCGCGTGGGTGAGTGCGGGGAGCACGCCCGGGCAAGCCCGGGCGGCAAACAGCGGGAGCAAGCTCCCGCACTCCAGAGGGCTCTCGCCTTGCCCCTGGGTTTCAGGCACAGGATTTGAGGGGGCTGCTTACGACAATTCCACGGTGACTTCCGCGCCGCGCGCGATGCCGAGCGACCGGGCGGCGTTGGCCTTGTTGACGGAGATTTCGAGATAGCCGCTCGATCCGATGATTCCGACGGCCTCGCCCGCCGCGCCCTTCGCGAACGTCGGCACGACCTTGCTCACCACGGCATTTCCCGCGCGAATCACGAATTTGCCGTCGCCGCCTGCCAGCGCCGGGACATCCTGCGCGGTGAGGTTCGTCACCGCATTGCCGAAATGATCGACGCGCAGGACGATGCCTTTCACGGTGTTGCCCGCCGTTTTCGGCTTGGGGATCGCGAAACGCACGAAATCCGTGATCTGCTCGCCGAACGCGGCCGTCTGCCATGATTTCGAGAGCCACGCGGCGACCGGCGCGAAGATGTCGCGCCCATGAAATGTGTTACTCACCGGCGTGCGGAAGTAGTGTTCGGAGATGATGTTCCAGACGTAGAGCGCTTCGGTCTGATCGTACACCGCGGAAAGCACGCCGTTGTCGGGCGCGACGAGATATTGCTGATCGGCCGCCACTAGGATGGGCCGCCGCTGCGTCCCGACGCCCGGATCCACGACGACCACGTGAATGGTCTTCGGCGGAAAATATTTGTAGGCCTGCGCGATGGTCAGCGCGCCATCGAGAATATCGTGCGCGAGCACGCCGTGCGTGATGTCGACGATGTTGACTTCGGGATTGATGCCGAGGATCACGCCTTTCATGACCCCGACCAGGTGGTCGCTCGTGCCGTAGTCCGTCGTCAGCGTGATGATGGGCCGCGCCAAGGTTCGCTCCAATCGCGCGCCGCCCGCAATAGACCGATCGGGGGCGCATCCTCGAAGCTAGCGAACCGATACGCCGCTGTCAAAGCCAACCGCTGGCGCTGCCGCCATTGAGTAACGCGGATGGCTCAATCTTCGTAGAGATTCACCTCGCCGACGCCGCCTGAAACGGTGAGGTTGATCGTAGCCGGCGTCTTGCCATACGCGGCGTTCACGTACGCGTCGCCATCGCGCTGGAGCCCGGGCGCGTTCACGGCGCCGATGCCGCCCGAAGCGGTGACGCGCACGCCCACGTCTTTCGGCAGCCGAATCGTCGCCGACCCCACACCGCCCTGAACGGTGGCATCGAGATCGCTCTTGCGCGGCCCGGTAAGGTCGAGATGCATTTCGCCCACACCCATGTGTACGTCGAGGTGGCTCAAGTCGACGTCCTTCATCTGGAGATTGCTCTGTCCCGCGCCGAGGCTAAGCTTCAGGTCTATGGGAACGCCCTGGCCAAAGCGGAGGTTCCAGGTGTCGTGGTCTCCGCCCCAGTGCGTGTGGTCCTCGTTATCCTGCGAGATGTTCAGGTTGCCGTGATCTCCTGAAACGGTGTAGTCGACGACCGGCTTGCCCTCGCTTTTGTCGTAATCGAAGGTCGCATCGAGGAGTTTGTCCGATCCGCCGGTCACGGTTACATCACCCGCCGGCATGTCGAAGTCCGCGCTGACGGTCTTCGCGCCCTGCAATTCGATCGACTGCGTGTCGTGCAAATCATGCCCGCCCCAATTGTGGTCGTCATTCCACCGTTGCCCCCAGCCCCAATCATGGCCGGGGCCCCTGTCCCAGGATCGTCCTCCGCCGCGCAAGCCCACCACGATCACGACGATCAGCAGCACGATCAGCGCGAGGCCCGTTCCCGAGACGGCGTGGCTTCGCGTACCGTCGGGGTTGCGATTCCAGTAGTGATCCCAAATCTGCCCGAGACCGATGAAGATCAGAAGCAGTGGCCAGTAGCGCCAGAAAATCCACCACGGATCGAAATCGGGCCGCATCGTTCCCAGCAGGAATAGAACGCCGATCCCGATCAATATGATCGGGCCGACGATCGACCGTCGGCGCGGGTAACGATACTCGGGCCCAGCGCCCGTGCCGCCGGTACCTGGTGCCGGGGGTGTCGTCATGGTTCACTCCTGTCTATAAGTCCTGCCATTAGATACGTCGGCTCAGCCCCAAAAGTTCCAGTCTAGGTGTCCGATTTCGCACAGCCGGCCCTTGGACTCTGGTGCACTCTAGCCCTGTGACTCATATCACGCCGCAAGGTGGCCGATGTCACTTATCGGAGTTGGTTCCGATTCTAGACTAACAAGGACTTTTTCGTAGGAGGTACGAACGATGAAGCATCCAAGCACGATGAAAGCGGCGGTCGTCGAAAAATTCGGCGCGCCGATGGTGATTCGAGAGGTTCCGGTACCGACGCCAGGTCCCGGGCAAGCGCTTGTACACGTAATTGCAAGCGGCGTGTGCCACACGGACGTTCACGCCGCGGACGGCGATTGGCCGATCAAGCCGACGCTGCCTTTTATCCCCGGACACGAAGGCGCGGGAATCGTTGCCGCGCTCGGCCCCGGCGTCACGCACCTCAAGGAAGGCGACCGCGTCGGTATCGCCTGGCTGCACAGTGCCTGCGGACACTGCGATTTCTGCCTGGCAGGCTGGGAGACGCTCTGCCTCCAGCAGCAGAATTCCGGCTATTCGGTCAACGGCAGCTTCGCGCAGTACGCCCTCGGACAAGCCGACTACCTCGGACGCATTCCCAAGAATCTTTCGTTTTCCGATGCCGCTCCGATTCTGTGCGCAGGCGTCACCACCTATAAAGGGCTCAAACAAACACAGGCGCGGCCCGGCGAATGGGTCGTGATCTCCGGAGTTGGCGGACTTGGGCACGTGGCAGTGCAATATGCGAAGGCGATGGGCCTGCACGTAGCGGCCGTCGATCTCGGGCCCGAGAAGATGGCGCTGGCGCGCAGCCTCGGCGCCGAGATCACCATCGATGCATCCACGCAGGACCCGCCGAAGGAAGTGCAGCGCCAGATCGGCGGCGCGCACGGCGTTCTGGTCACGGCCGTTTCGCCGATCGCGTTCAAGCAGGGCGTTGGCATGCTTCGCCGCGGCGGGACGTGCGTGTTCAATGGTTTGCCGCCCGGTGAGTTTCCCCTCTCGATCTTCGACGTCGTGCTGAACGGCTACACGGTGCGAGGCTCGATTGTCGGTACACGCCTCGACCTCGAAGAAGCGCTCGCATTTGCCGCCGACGGCAAGGTGAAGGCGACCATCCAGATGGAATCGCTCGAATCGATCAACGACATTTTCGCGCGCCTCAAGAAGGGTAAGGTGAACGGCCGCATCGTCCTCGACCTCGAAAAGGAGGCGCGGACCCAACCCGCGTCGACCCATGAAGGGGAACTGGCGCACGCCGGAAAACACAGATGAGATTCGTGGCGGAATCGTTGGCCTAAGAGCAGGGGCGGATGTGCTCGACCCGCTCCTGCTTCCTTGCGATCTACGATTGGGACGCTCAGTGGCAGCGTGCCTGTGTGTCGGCGCTCTGAATGCGGGGCCAGGTCGCCAGCAGCGCCACCGACCCATCCACCGGCGACACATAGACATAAAAAACGCACGTGTCGTTTTCAATTTCGAAGAAATGCGCCCGTTTTAAGTCAGGACGCACACTCGCGCTGCCGGCAAGCAGACCGCGCAGAGTTTCCATCGTCTCGGACGAGTGGTTTCTCAAGTCCTTGACCTCGAAGCCGCTTCCGACCGTCATTTCCGCCACTTCGCACGCATTGCATTGGTAACTCATCGTTTCACCCTCATCAGCTAATACGGATGCCCACTCCCGAAAGTTCCACATGGTTGGTCCGTTTTCTCGTTTCTTTCGCGACTCCTGTTTAGATGTCCCGGAGGCGGACATCGACTTAGAATGCCGCAAGAATTGACAAGGAGTTGACATCCAAAATGGACTCCCCTCGATGGGCCGGCCCGTAAGGTTTCGGGGCGCAACCACAGTTGCCATGCTTTAGTTCGAAGCCTACAATTCCGCCGCGCAGTATCGTCGGCCGAGGGGCGCGAAAATCACAACGAGTCACGGAGAGGCCCAGCAGATGCGATTTCGTCGATCGCTTTCGATTTTCATGATGATGTTGGTACCGGCCGCGATGGTCGCGGCTCAAGCTCAGACGGGACCCGGCGCGCCGGCTCAGAAGCATCTGACCATGACGATCACGGGCTTCGCCGACGGCTCCGACATTCCGTTGAAATACACCCAGGCCGGCAGCCAGACGTCACCGGAAATCACCTGGATCAACACGCCTCCGGGCACCGTCACCTTCGTCTTGCACATGCACGATATGGACTTTAGCCGCAACCACACGAGCGACGACCAGCTTCATTGGCTCGTTTGGAATATTCCCGGCGCGGCGACGGAGCTGCCGGAAGGCGTCCCGGCGGGCGCTCAGCTGCAGAACGGAGCCTATCAAGTCACCGCAAGCGGTCCTAGTTATCGAGGTCCAGGCGCGCCGGCCAGTTTCCCGAAGCATCATTACGTTTTCGAACTGATTGCGTTGGACACGAAGCTCGACGTCCAGCCGGGCACGGATGCGTTTGCAACTCGCGCGGACATCATGAAAGCGATCCAGGGGCACATTCTCGAGAAGTCCGTGTACGTTGGACTTTTCCACCGGCCACAATGACGTCGAGGTTCCCATGCCCGTAAGCGAGATCGGAAAGGCACCGCCGACGACGACGCCGGAAACGCAATGCAAGAAGCCGAAGGGACTCTTCGGGCGCCTCACGCTATGGCGCATGAACAAGAGCCACTCGAAGCTGACCGACTGGGGCCTGACGCACACCAGCGTCGAGTTGCAATCTGCCGTGCTGGATGTGGGCTGCGGCGGCGGGCGCACCATCGGCAAATTGGCGGCGATGGCGGCGCAAGGGAAAGTCCACGGAATTGATTACTCGGAGGCGAGCGTCGCCGCGTCCCGGCGCTACAACGCGGAGGCGATCCGGGCTGGCCGCGTCGAGATTCATCTGGCCGACGTCGGCAAGCTTCCGTTCCCTGACGACACCTTCGATCTGGTCACTGGCGTCGAGACGCACTTCTGGTGGGCGGATATCGCCGCCGGATTGCGCGAAATCCGGCGTGTGCTGAAGCCGGGCGGCACGCTCATCCTGATCGCGGAAGTGTACACGGGTGCGGACGCATTTGTGTCTCGCTTGTGCGAAAAGCAGGTGCCGATCACCGGGATGAAAATGCTTACGGTTGACGAGCATCGCGATCTGCTGGCCTCGGCCGGATTCGCAGACGTTTGCATCGATGCGCCCTCGGCAAAGGGCTGGATCACCGCCCAGGGCAAGAGATAAGAAACCAGGCGCAGAGCCGGCATCCTGTCCGTTCCAATCGCTAGCCGTACTTGAGGGTGGTGCTTTGGCCGATTTCGATGATGTAGCCGTCCGGGTCGCGGACGTAGCAGCGGATCTCGCCGTACTTGGGGATCGGCGGCGTGAGGAACTCGGCTCCTCGGCTTTTCCATAATTCGTAGCAGGCCTGGATGTCCGCCACGCGGAAATTCATAAAACTGTTGATGTGATTCGGGTCGGGGGTGCTGAGCGTTACCGTGGGCTTGTCCGCCGTCGGCCCGCCTCCCACGTTCAGAATCATCCAGATATTCGCAAGCTGAAGGTACGGAGGCGCGTTGCCATCGCCCATGGTCAGAATGCGGGCGCCGAAGACTTTTTCGTAGAAGCGAGCCGACCGCTCGACGTCGGCGACGGTGAGAAAATACGCGATGCTGATCCCCTCTTTCGGGGGCATCTCATAGCTCTTCTGTTCTACTTGCACGCTGCTCATTGACGACCTCCCAGCTTCGATGTACGGCGCAAGCATTGAGTCGCAGCGATAATACAACAGAAGCTTCGTCGTCTCTGCAAAGCCTTGATTAACGCGCTTGCCGGAGAATTGGGTACCAGCCGAGGAGATTATCCGGCAACCCCCAACTAATCAGGCACAATCCTCACCGTAGATTCGGCGGATAACGAGTACGAAGCCGACATTTACTTTTGGACAAAAGATCGCTTCCGGCGGGAGCCAGTGGACTACTAAACCCGCTCACCGGACAAGTCCTCGGTCCCCAAACGCTCCGGTTTGGCCGCAGCACCCTCGGAATGGCTCCCACCAGCTGGGCCAGAAATCGAAAACGTACAGGCGTACTCGTTCTTGTACCAATCCTGTCCTGCGGTACACCACTTTCGCGCGCGGCATCGTGCTAGTCTGAAGGGTGCTGGCATGAACGCGAATCGACAAATCGGCCGAAGCGCACGACGAAGTCGAGGAGACAGTTCTTCTCCGTGGCTCCGCGCCGCCGCTTGCAATTCCGCCGAATCTTGTTAGCCTAAGTGCGGGAATCGCCCCGATTCTAATCGACAATGCGGCGATTAGAAATCGATGTAACTCACTGAAAATAGAGGAGCGGCGTACGTTCTAATCGACACTGTAGCGGAGGGTCTGCGGAACGCAAATCCTGACCGATTCCGCCGCCGATTCTGAAAATTCTAGGTTTTGAAAATGGCTGTCTATCTCGATTACAACGCGACGACTCCCGTGGCCCCTGCGGTCCTCGAAGCCATGCTGCCGTTTCTCGGCCAGAATTTCGGCAACGCCGGGTCGGTCCATTCGGCGGGACAGCGCGCCCGCGCTGCGGTGGACGCCGCGCGCGAATCGGTGGCGGCGCTGATCGGCGCGAAGGCGAGCGAGATCGTTTTCACGAGCGGCGGAACGGAAGCGGACAACCTCGCGATATTCGGCACGGTTGCCGCGTCGGCCAAGCCGCGCAAGCACATCATCACCACGGCGATCGAGCATCACGCAATCCTGCACAGCTGCGAGGAACTCGCGCGGCAGGGAATCGACGTCACCGTCGTGCCCGTGCGGCGCGGTCCCGAATCGCAAGGAGTGGTCGACCCGGAAGATATTCGCCGCGCGCTGCGTCCCGAAACCGTGCTGATCACCGTGATGCATGCGAACAACGAACTCGGCACGATCCAGCCGATCGAGGAAATCTCGCGCATCGCTGCAGAAGCCGGGGTGCGCTTTCATTGCGATGGCGTGCAGTCGGCAGGAAAGGTCGCGCTCGACGTGAAGAGCCTCGGCGTCGATCTGCTTTCGATCTCGGCGCACAAGTTCTACGGCCCGAAGGGCGTGGGCGCGCTTTACGTCCGCACCGGCGTCAATATCGCGCCGCGATTTTTCGGCGGCCACGCGGAGCGCGATCGCCGCCCAGGCACCGAAAACGTCCCCGGCATCATCGCCATCGGCAAGGCGGCCGAAATCGCGCGCAAGCGGCTGGTGGAAGACGCCGCGCGGATCGCGCCGCTGCGCGATCACCTGGAATCGGCGCTGCTCGAGCGAATCCCCTCGGCGCGCGTGAATGGCGACCGCAAGCATCGCGTGCCCAATACGACGAACATCTCGTTTCCCGGCGCTGCCGGCGAAGCGCTGCTGATCGCGCTCGACTTGCAGGGCGTCGAATGCTCCACGGGCGCAGCCTGCTCCTCCGGTTCCACCGAGCCGTCGCACGTGCTCACCGCTGCGGGCCTTTCGCGCGATGATGCGCGCGCCAGCCTGCGCTTCAGCCTCGGCCGCCCGACCACCGCCGCCGAAATCGACCGCGCGCTCGAGATTATTCCCGGCGTGGTCGAGCGCATCCGCGCACTCTCGCCTCACGCGGAGGCCGTGGCACGCGCGCGGTAACCGAAAATGACAAACACAGCTCAACTCGATCCCATCCGCGAAGCTTCTGCGCCTGCCGCAAACGCAATCGCGGTAGCCATGTCGGGAGGCGTCGACAGCTCGACCGTCGCCGCGATTCTGCGCGACCACGGCCGGCCGATCGTCGGGCTTACGATGCAGCTGTGGAATCAGCGGCGGCTGCCGCAGCTCCAAGGCGACGGGCCTGCGCCGCACCGCTGCTGCTCGCTCGACGATGTGTACGACGCGCGTCGCGTCGCCGAACACCTCGCCATCCCTTACTACGTGATCAATTTCGAGCGCGAGTTCGAGGACACCGTCGTCCGCCCGTTCGTCGCCGACTATCTTTCGGGCCGCACGCCCATCCCATGCACGCACTGCAACAATCACGTCAAGTTCGATCAGCTTCTCGCGACCGCGCGGCAGATCGGCGCCGACCGCATCGCCACCGGCCACTACGCGCGCGTGCGTCACAATCGCGAGGCGGGACGCTACGAACTGCTCCGCGCCGTCGATGAAAGCAAGGATCAGTCGTATTTTCTCTTTGGCCTCACGCAGGAACAGCTCGCGCGCACGGAATTTCCTCTCGGCGAACTGACAAAGCAGGAAGTGCGCGAAATCGCGCGTCGCCTCGCGGTGCCGGTGGCGGAAAAGCCGGAGAGCCAGGAAATCTGCTTCGTTCCGACGGGCAATTACGTGCGCTTCATCGAGAGCTATTTGCAGGAGCAGGGAACTGTCGGCCGCGAAGGTGGCGGCAATGTGCCTGCGCTGGGAGAATTGGGCGAGCCCGGCGAGATCGTCTCCACTTCGGGCGAGGTAATCGGGCGGCACAATGGCTTGCATCATTACACGGTCGGCCAGCGCCGCGGCCTGGGCCTCGCGGCCGGGCATCCGGTCTACGTGGTCGCGCTCGATCGCGAAAATAATCGCCTCGTCGTCGGTGAAGACGGCGAACTGCGCCGCTCCACATGCGAAGTCCTCAACGTGAATTGGATCCCCTACACGGTCCCCGTAAATCCTGTGCGCGCCAAGGTGCGCATCCGCAACCGGCACATCCCCGCCGACGCGGAAATCACTCCCCTCGACGCCACGACGGCTCGCGTCACTTTTGTCGAGCCGCAGCGCGCGATCACACCCGGCCAGGCCGCCGTCTTCTACGATGGAGAAAGAGTCCTCGGCGGCGGCTGGATTTCGAAGTAATCAGGAAAAGGAATGCGAAGTGTTGCGCGTGATCGAAGCGAGCGATTCGCTTCAGATGAAGAGTTCTTCGTCTTGCGTGGTCACATCCGGCTGCGGACGGCGCTGATCGCGGATGAAATCGATCCCTGCTTTGACGCCCTTGAGAACAGCGGATACGCGATTGATCGGCTCCCAGACTTTGCTCCGCAGCGTCGAGCCGGTGTCCTCGATCACTTCGAGCGTGCCGGTAAGGATCTGATCGGCCCGGATGATCTGCAGGCGCAGGCGCTCGACCGCATCGGTGAAAACGCGATCCACCTTTTGCGCTTGGCTGCGTGCCACGCGCGTCACCTCGGCCGCATCGCTCATGATGCTGCGGATCCGGTCTTCGGAATCTTCGAGGATTCGGTTGGTGCGGGTCAGGATCGGGTCGATGCGAGACTGGAGTTGCGTGACGATCTGCGTGAGATTCTTGATCGCGACCTGCAACTGGACGAACATCGCAAGCAGAATCGCCATCTGTATCACGATGGCGATCGCGGCGATTACGATAAAGGCTTCAACCCAGCCCGACATGGCGCTCCCGCAGCTGCTTCAGGATGCTTTCGCTTCGCGCTTGTACGTTTCCTTGCCGGCTTCCACTGCGGACGTGACCGTGGAGGAGATGGCGTCCTTCTGGCGCGCCATGATTTCTTTGCTGCGCTCGATCAGATCTTCGGCGCGCTCGCGGAGTTCGCGGGCTTTCTTCTGGGCGTAGTCGCGGCCTTCATCGGCCTTGGACGTCAGGTATTCGCGTGTCTCTTCGCCGGATTTCGGCGCAAAAAGAATGCCAACGAGCGCTCCGATGCCCAGTCCCACCAGGAAGAAACTTACTTTCGAGCCAACATTGTCAGCCATGGTCCACCTCCAAATTGGACACTAGCATAGCACTTCCACCGCGGCAAGGGTGCCAAAGGTGTAGTTATGGACGGAAATCACGTTACGTGCGTTTTCTCGCCACGCAGGGCATCGAACACACGCTGCGCCTGGTGGCGCGGGATCTCCGCGGCAAGCTCGTCCAGGCCCAATTCACGCAGCCGCGCCACGCTGCCGAAGCGCCGCAGCAACTTTTGCGCGGTGCGTTCGCCGACGCCGGGAATCTCGACGAGCGACGTCCGCAGCCGGCGGCTCGATCGCCGCTGGCGGTGGAATGTGACGGCGAAGCGGTGCGTTTCGTCGCGAATCTGCTGGATCAGGTGCAAGACGGGCGAATGGCGGTCGAGAATGATCGGCTCGTTTTCGCGCCCGAGGATATACAGGATTTCCTCTTTCTTGGCGATGCTCGCGAGCGGCTGGTTGATGATTTCGAGTTTTTCGAGCGCTTCGGCGGCCGCGTGCAATTGGCCGATGCCGCCGTCGATCAGCACGAGGCTGGGCATGGGCTTGTTTTCGTCGCGCACCCGGCGGTAGCGGCGCTCAACCGCTTCGCGCATGCTCGCGAAATCGTCGCGCAGGATGCCGGCGGCTTTTTCCGGCCCTTCCGGCATCGCGTCGCCGCGAATGATAAACTTGCGGTAATCGGATTTTTTCATGCGGCCGTCTTCCCACACGACCATCGACGCGACCGTATCCGAACCCTGGATGTGCGAGATGTCGAAGCACTCGATGCGCTTCGGAGGCTCTTCGAGACCGAGCGCGGATTGCAACGATTCGGCGATAGCCTTCGAGGTCGGCTTGAGCACGCGGAATCTTTGGGTGAAGGAATGCTGCGCGTTCTTCTCGACCAACTCCATAAACGCGTGCTTCTGCCCGCGCTGCGGATTCAGGATTTCCACTTTATGCCTCGCGGTTTCGCTGAGCACTTCTTCGAGCAGCGGGCGCTCTTCGAAATCCATCGGCACGTGGATGTAGCGGGGGAGATACGCAGCGTCGAGGTAAAGCTGCTTCAGGAGCGACGGCAGGAATTCCTCGGGCCGCAGCTCGTCGATATCTTCCCAGTAGAAGTCGCGGCGATCGACCACCCGTCCACCGCGCAGGTGGAAAAGATTCACAGCCACCTGCGGCGGCTCGGCATACCAAGCGAGGACGTCGGTGTCGTCGCCCTCGGCGGCCGCGATTTTCTGGCGTTCCTCCATTTCTTCGAGCGTGCGCAGGAGATCTCGGTAGCCCGCGGCCTCTTCGTACCGCTGCTCCTCGGATGCTTTTGCCATGCGCTGTTTCAGGCTACGCGCGAGATCGTTGCGGCGGCCTTCGAGGAAGAGGCGGACGTCGCGCGCGGCTTCGGCGTAGCGTTCGTCGGTGACGAGCGCGGCGCACGGGCCGAGGCAGCGGTGAATGTAATACTGCAAGCACGGGCGCGGATGCAGGCGCGTGAGGTCCACGGTGCAGGACGGCACCAGGAAATGTTTGTGGATCAGGTGAACCAGGCGATAGGCGAGGCTCGCCGGGAAATAGGGGCCGAAGTAGGTCGAGCCGTCTTTCTCGATGCGGCGCGTGACGTAGACGCGCGGAAATTTCTCGAACGCGGTGTACTTGATGTAGGGATAGGTTTTGTCGTCGCGCAGCAGGATGTTGAATTTGGGCTTGTACTGCTTGATGAGGTTGTTTTCCAGCGCCAGCGCTTCTTTTTCATTGTCGACGACGATGTAATCGAGTTCGGCGATTTCGCGGACCAGCGATCCGGTCTTGGCGTTGTTGAGCGAGCTGGATTCGAGGAAATACGAACGGACGCGGCTGCGCAGCGAGAGCGCCTTGCCCACGTAGACGATTTTTCCGGAGGCGTCCTGAAACAGGTACACGCCGGGCTGGGCAGGCAGATTCGCGACTTTTTCTCGGAGTTCCATTTTCGGCGCGTTACAATGAGCGGGGCGGACGTTTCCGGCGCGGACAGCGCCCGTCGCGTACAACTTCTATGATAGCAAATCGCTCTAAACTCAATGGAAACGCGATGCGGCGAACCTTTCCATTCCTAGTGCTGATGGCGTTCGCGATGCCGGCGTGGTGCGCGCGGCAATCGGGGCAGAATCCGCCTGCTCCGCCACCGTCGTCTTCCTCCTCATCCTCGTCGTCGCCTAAGTCAGCGAAGCCTACGGCACAGCCACGCGACATCGCCACGTTCGATCCGCCGAATGCCGAGAAGGACGTGGACGTCGCCAGCTACTATATGCGCAAGGGCGACATGAACGCCGCCATTCCGCGCTTGCAGGAAGCGGTTCAGCTGAAGCCGCATTACGCGAAGGCGCGCCTGATGCTGGGCGAGGCGTACGAGCGGGCGCACGACAAGCAATCGGCGCTGAAAACCTACCAGGATTATCTGAAAGAGTTCCCCCACGCATCCGATGCAAAGAAGATCCAGAAGAAAATCGAGAAGTTGTCCGGGTAGTGAGCGCGGGCGCGGTGCCCAAGTGCTCGTTCGTGGAAGCACACACTACATGCTGCGGATGAACCGGCGCAAAGGAGACGCGCTTCGCGCGCGTCTTTTTGTCGGACCTGAAGGTCCGACCCCCTAAAGAAAAGTCCCGCGGCTAAAGCCCTTTTTCTTGCGCGGGTTTTTCGCTGGCCTGAAGGCCCGCGCTTCCACCCTAACGCGCTGGCGCGGGCCTAAACCGCCCGCGCTTCGCCCAACCGAACTGCCGGACGTCGAGGTGATCGACAGTTTGTGGCGCCTAGGCGGCCGGGAAGCGCTCCAGGAATTTCATGGCGCGCTGGTAATCGGCGAAATGCTTTTCTTCGCGGCGGAATTCGGGCGAGTGCGATTCGCGGCGGCAGCGCGCGAAACGGATCGGATGCTTCTGGTGCAGCATTTCGTGATAGAGCACGTAGGCTACGACGTATTCGGGAACGCCGGGGCGGTCGAGTTGGCGGTTGATGACGATCTGATTCAGCGCCGGATCAAAACAGCCGAGCTGCGATCGCCAGGCGCGGCTGCTCCAGCCGAGACGCGGACGGGGAAGCGCACCCTCGAAGTAGTGGTGATTCAAACGTTCGAACAGCGGCGCGAGGTCGTGGTGCGCTCCAGTGGGTTCGTGCACGACGCGGCGGGCGCGGCGCTGGCGCTGCAGCAAAATGCGCCGCCGCGTGGAGCGCGCGTAGGAGAACTGGCGATAAATCTCGACCAGATCTTCCGGCGGGCGGCGGCGATACAGGCGGCCTAGCAGGATCGCGGCAACCGCTTCGACCACCGCGCGCGGCGCTCTCTGCAAAACATCGGAAAGGCGCACACGTGCCGTTCCCTCGCGGAGGCGAATCGTATGCGTGAGGTCGGTATACGGGTGGTACTCGACAAGGAATTGCGGCGGGCGCCCTTCGCAGCCGAGGCGCGTGTAGATACGATGGAAAATCTGTGCGCCGCCGGGGACGAGACGCTCGTGAGTTCGGCGGGCGACGGCTCGCCTCACTGCTTCCTCCGCACCGGCGCGGGCAGCGCCGTCTTTTCAGCCGCCTCGGCGTCGGAAATCGCGTCCTTCGTGCCGTCGATGGCGTCTTCGAGCGTGTCGCGATAATCGTCGAGATCGGGCGCGCCCTTGTCCCATTTCTCGAGAGTGTCGAGAAATTCTTTTTCCTTCGTGTCCATCAGCTTGAGGCCGTCGCGGATGTCCATTTGCTTGTCTTGGGCGACCTGAATCTGATCGGCGCCGTCATCGACACATCCGGCGTAGCCGTTGAGCAGGGCGTTCAGGACTTCGCTGCGGCGGGCTTCGGGAACGGTACGTTTGAGCTCGTAATCGAATTTCTTGAGCCGGTCCTCGGCGAACGCGACGTAGAGCTTGATGCGCGCATCGGGGGTGTCCGCGTCGCGTATTTTGTCGGCTTCGTCGTCGCTGAGGTAATCCTTCGGCGTAAAGTCCTGCGGGCGCGGCCGCGCGCACACCGAACGCACTCCGACCAGCGCTAGCAGCGCCAATCCGGCGACGAACACGGTCGCATGACGGCCTACGAGATTCACGCAGACGCTCCCTTTATGGATCGCTTTTCGTCGCAGGCGCCTTGGCCGGCGGGTTGCCCGGAAAAAGCTCCTGGACCAGGTGATCGTTCATTCGTTGAAGTTCGCTGCGCGCGGCGGCGAACTCGGGCTGTTGATCGGCGGTGAGCCCAGCCATGATTTCGTCGAGCTGGCGCAGCGACTCCTGCACCGAAATCTGCAGCTGCTTGAAACCGGATGAATGCTTCGCGGCGTTGATCTTCTTCGCGTCCAGCCCTTCGACGCACGAGCGGGCCTCATCGCGATACTGGCCGAGGATCCGCGCGGCTGCGTCGACGTCTCCTTGGCTCACGTCCTTTTTTATCTCCTGAAACTCATCCAGGCCGAGCCGTTGCATCAGCTTGGCCCTTTCGACGGGATTGGTTTCGCGTTCGAAGCGCGCCTGGGAAGCCGCGATTTCATTCTTCTGTGCCCCGGCCGAGGTGACGAGCAGAGCGGGCAGGCACGCGAGCGCCGCCGCAATGATGAATCCCCACGTGTCACCCGGTCCACGCAAGGTGTTACCTCTTTTTGTCCCTTACTTCTTCTTGTCCCCTACTTCGCGCTTCAACTCTCGCGCACGCGAGGCCGCCGCGAAATACATGTCGCTGTTCTGATCCGTATTCAGCTGCAAGAAGTGCTCGTACGCATCGAGAGCCTGGACTGGTTGGCCCAGTTTATCGTAACAACTGGCGCGAATAAACCAGCTCGGGGCCGGCAAATCTTTTTGCTTGGCGAGGAGGTCGAGCGCTTGCAGCGCGCCCGCGTAGTTTCCGCCCTGATATTCGGCGGTGACCAGATTGGCGAGAACGTCGAGAGTGCCCGGTTCGAGATTGTAAGCAATGACGAGGACACTCGCCGCGTCCGGATAATCTTTCTTGGTGAGGTACACCTCGCCGAGCTGTGCGGGGATGCTCGGGTCTTTCGGAGCGAGCACCGCGGCTTTTTCCAGGACCGGTATGAGATCGTCCCAGTGCTTTTCCTGGTAGAAGATGTGGGCACGCAACCGGAGAGCGCGCAGGGTTTCGGGTTTGCCTCCGGCCGCGCGATCGAGATCGGCGAGGGCATCGTCGTATTTCGAGAGATCGACGAGGAGGGTCGCGCGATCGAGGCGCCGCGCAACGTCGTCCGGGTGCGCCTCGAGATAGGCCGCGAGCTCGGCTGCGGCCGGCTCGTTTTGTTTCTGGGCGATGAAGCACTGCGCGAGATCGAGATGGACGGCCGGCGCATCGGGGCTGTCCGGGCGCAGCGCGAGGGCTTCGCGGAGCTCGGGCTCGGCGTCCGCCGGGCGTCCTGCTGCGATCAGCGCCTGACCGAGAGCCAGGTGCGTGTCGAAGTCTTTCGGGCTGAGCTTCGCCGCGGCTTGATATTGCTCGATGGCCGGCGCCAGCTTGCCGCTATGTTCGAGCGCCATGCCGAGGAGCCACTTCGTGCGTGCGTCCTGGGGCGTTAGTTCGGCGGCGTGCTGCAGCGGATCGACTGCGGCGGCGGGATCTTTCGGGAGCAGCGTCAAGCCAAGGTTTTGGTAGGCCGGGGCCATCTTCGGATCATCCGGAGCGAGGGCGATGGCTTTTTCGTATTCGTCTTTTGCGTCATCGACGCGCTGCAGGGCCGTGTAAACGTAGCCTAGGTTGAAGTGGACTTCGGCGTCGTCGGGTTTTTTCGTGACGTAATCTTGATAATCTTGTGCGGCGGTGGCGTAGTCCTGGCGCTCGATGGCGGATTGGGCGTCGGCGAGGAGGCGATTTAGTGCTTGGGCTTCGGGACCGGCGGCCGCGTGTTTGTGAGTGGCGCTCGCGGTTTGCGCTGCCGAGGCGCGCGCGATTGGCGCGGCGAGCAGGCCGAGCGCGATCGCGAGCACGCAATGCGCCAGCGGCCTCAAGAAACGTTCTATGCGTAGCAGACCGCTCATTGCGCCTCGAGCGACTTCGCCTTTGAGTGCACCGGCGGCGTCTGGAACGTCCCGGGGCTAAAGCCCGCCACCTAGGGCACCTTTTTCGCGGGCCTGAAGGCCCACGCTTCCACCGGGGGCGTGATTCTCGTGGCCGTTGGTGCGGGCGGCCAGGACTCGCGCTAGATATTTGCCCGTGTGCGATTGTGAGTTTCGCGCCACTTGCTCGGGGGTGCCGGCCGCGATCACGTGGCCGCCCGCGTCGCCGCCCTCGGGGCCGAGGTCGATCACCCAGTCCGCCGATTTGATCACGTCGAGATTGTGCTCGATGATCAGCAGGGAAGCGCCTCCGTCGATCAGCTTGCGAAACGCGGTCAGCAGCTTCTGGATGTCGTCGAAGTGGAGGCCGGTGGTCGGCTCGTCGAAAATGTAGAGAATGCCGGCATTCTCCTGCCGAGTGAGATGCGCGGCAAGTTTCAGGCGTTGCGCCTCGCCGCCGGAAAGCGTGGTGCCGGACTGGCCGAGGCGGAGGTAGCCGAGCCCGACCTCGTCCAGCACGCGAAGGCGTGAGGTGACTTTCGGATGCGCGGCGAAAAAGGTGAGCGCTTCGCGTACGGTCATCTGCAACACGTCGTGAATGTTTTTGTCCTTGTAGCGCACATCGAGGACGCTACTTTTGTAGCGCGTGCCGCGACACTCTTCGCAGACCAATTCGACATCGGCGAGGAAGCGCATCTCGACCGTCACGGTGCCGTCGCCCTGGCAAGCCTCGCAGCGGCCGCCCGGGATGTTGAAGGAGAAATGCCCCGCAGTGAAGCCGCGCTTCTTGGCCTCGGGCGTAGAGGCGAAAATCTCGCGGATCGGATCGAAGGCTTTCAAGTATGTGGCGGGGTTCGAGCGCGGCGTTCGGCCGATCGGCGATTGGTCGACCATCTCGATGGCGGCGATCGCGGCGTCGCCTTCGATGCGGTCGCAGAATTCGCGCCAGGCGCCGCCGGTGCGCTTCGTGGTGAGCGCTTTGTAGAGCACGTCGTAGACGAGCGTCGATTTGCCGGAACCGGAAACGCCGGTGACGGCGACGAGCATGCCGAGCGGGATCGTCACGTCGACGCCGTGCAGATTGTGGCTATGCGCGCCGAGAATCTTCAGGAATTTGCCCTGCGGCTTGCGGCGCCGTGTGGGAACGGCGATGCGCAGTTCGCCGCGGAGATAGCGGCCGGTGAGCGATTGCGGGTCGGCGAGAAGCTCTTCGCGCGCGCCGGCAAACATCAGGTTGCCGCCGTGCTCGCCCGCGCCGGGTCCGAGATCGAGGACGAGATCGGCGGCGAGGATCGTATCGGGATCGTGCTCGACCACCAGCAGCGTGTTGCCGAGATCCCGCAGGCCTTTGAGGATGTCGATCAGGCGATTCGTGTCGCGCGGGTGCAGGCCGATCGAAGGCTCGTCGAGCACGTAGAGCGCGCCGACGAGATGCGAGCCGAGCGACGTGGCAAGCTGGATGCGCTGCGCTTCGCCACCCGAGAGCGTGGATGTGAGGCGATCGAGCGTGAGGTAGTCGAGACCGACCTCGTCGAGAAAGCGCAGGCGCTGCTGAATTTCTTCGAGGACCTTATCCGCGATCACGGTTTCAGCGGCGCTCAGCTTCAGGCCCTCGAAAAACGGCCGGACTTCCTTCACCGTCATCTGGCAGACTTCGGTGATCGACCGGCCGGCGACTTTCACCGCGCGGGCTTCGGCGCGCAGGCGCGTGCCGCGGCAATCGGGGCACGTCGCGTAGCCCCGGTAGCGGCTGAGGAAGACGCGCACATGCAGCTTGTATTTTTTCCGCTCGAGCCAGGCGAAGAAGCCCTTCACACCGGGAAAGTCTTCCTTTTTGTCGCCTTCGAGAATTGCGTCGCGCTGCGCGGCGGTGAGGTCGCGGAACGGAACGTCGATCGGGATGCCTTTCGCGCGCGCGAACTTGCGCATCTCGAGCGTGAGTTGCCGGTAGCGCGGCTTGGTCCAGGGCTCGATGGCGCCCTCGGCCAGCGATTTGCCCTGATCCGGGACGACGCGGTCGAGGTCGAAATCGATGGTATTGCCGAAGCCCTGGCAGCGCGGGCACGCGCCGTAGGGATTATTGAACGAGAAGAGCCGGGGCTCGGGTTCTTCGTATTTCGCGCCGCACTTCTTGCATTCGAAGCGCTCGTTGAAGACGAGCCGCTCGGGCACAGCGGCTTCCGCCGACGGAGCCGCGCCATCGCCGACGAACTCGAGGATCGCTTCGCCGCGGCCCTCGCGATAGCAGATTTCGATCGAATCCATGAGGCGCGAACGAATTTCGGGCGATAGCACGAGCCGGTCGACGAGGACGTATACCGGCTTGCCGAAGTCGACGTCGAGTAGTTCCTCGGGCGTCGAGAACTCGAAAACTCGGCCGGATTGATAGAGGCGATTGAATCCGCGCTTGCGCACGCTGATCAAAGTTTGGCGAATTGCATCGGGCGTGGGCCGCGAGGACTTGCGCGTGCGACTGGCATGGGCTGCGTGTGTGGCTTGCACGGCGCCTGGCGCGGGCTCGGGGCTGAAATACAGCTGAAAGAGAACGTAAAATCGCCGGCCCTCGGGCAGCGCGAGAACGCGCGCCGCAATCTCGTCGAGGGTGTCGCGGCGAACTTCCTCGCCGCAGTTCAGGCAGAAGGTGTGGCCGATACGCGCGAACAGCAGGCGGAGATAATCGTAGATCTCCGTGGCGGTGGCGACGGTCGAGCGCGGATTGCGGGTGGAATTCTTCTGGCGGATCGCGATGGCCGGGGCGATGCCGGTGATTTCGTCGACATCCGGTTTCTCGATGCGTTCGAGAAACTGGCGCGCGTAAGCCGAAAGCGATTCGATGTAGCGGCGCTGGCCCTCGGCGTAGAGCGTGTCGAACGCGAGGCTCGATTTGCCCGATCCGGAAACGCCGGTGACGACCGTGATCGCGTTGTGCGGGATCGTGAAGTCGATGTTCTTTAGATTGTGGACGCGCGCGCCGCGAACGCGGATTTCCTCGGGCCCGTCGGTCGCGGAATCTTGCGGGTCTTTTCGCACGGGCCGCACGGGCAGGGACACACTCGGCTCGGGGTTCACAGTGGGCTTCATTGGCATGCGCCTAAACCCAAAATTATACGCCGCTGGGCAAGTCGCGGCAAATTGCCGGTAGCCGAGGAATCGGATCGACTACAATGCGGTTCGTTGGTCGGATAAAGCGCGCCGCCCATCGGCGCACTCAGATAGAGGAGGGACGTGCCGTGAAAATTCGCTCGTCGATTCTTGTGCTGACGCTTTTCACGGCGGGGGCGCTTCCCACGGCCACGCGAGCTCAGGAAGCGCAGACAGCGCAACCGACTTCGGCGCCCCAGGCAGAGCAGCCGCTGACGGTGGCGTCGGCGCTAGACATCGCGGAGCGGCAGAACCTCGATCTGCTGGCGGCGCGGGCGCAGCGCGCGGTGGCGCTGGCCGGCGTGCGCGTGGCGGGCGAGCGGCCGAATCCCACGGCGAGTTTTGCTGCGCTGCGCGATACGCCGCACGAGAGCTTGTTCTTCGATCAGCAGCTCGAAACCGGTGGCAAGCGCAGGGACCGCATCGAAGTCGCAAGGCAGGAAGGCGCGTTGACGGATGCAGATATCGCGGCGGTCGAGCGCCAGGTGCGGCACAGCGTGCGGGATGCGTATTTTGGCTTGGCGCATGCGCGCGCGATGACGTCGCAGCAAAACGATGTGCTGAAGCTGGCGCTGCGGCTGCACGATATCGCGCAAGCGCGTTTCCAGGCTGGGGACGTTCCAGAGCTCGAAGTCACGCAGGCGGATCTCGAAGTCGAGCGGGCGCAGACGGATGTTCAGGTTGCGCAGCAGGAGGAACGCGTCGCGCTGAGCGATCTGAACGCGCTGCTCGACGAGCCGGCGGCAATGGATTGGAACCTAGGGGATGCGCTGGCGACACTGCCGCCGGCGCTCGCGCTGGACGATTTGCTCGCCCGCAGCGGTGCTTCGAATGTGGAGGTCGCGCGAATCGTCCAGGAATCGAAGGTCGAGCAAAGCCACCTGGTGCTGTTGAAAGCCGAACGAATCCCGAATCTAGGGATCGAATTTGGCGTGGATTTCAATTCGCCGGGGCAGGATGGTTTCCGCGAAGGGCCGCGCGGGCAGATCACGGTCGAGCTGCCGCTCTTTTCGCGCAATCAGGGCGAGATCGCGCAATCGCAGGCGGCGCAAGCTGCGCTTAACGGGCAACTGACCGCAGCGCGCCGTGCGGTGGACGCCCAAGTGGAATCGGCGTATTTTGACCTGGAGGCGCGCCGGACGCAGGCGCAGCTCTACCGGGAGCGATTGCTTCCTGCGTCGAGCCATCTCGAAGAATTGGCGGAGGAGAGCTATCGCGCGGGGAGAGCGAATATTCTTACCGTGCTGGGGGCGCAGCAGGACGTCGAACAGGTGCAGCGCGAATATATCGACAGCTTGATGGCCGTGCATTCCGCGTTCGCTCAGCTCGAGGAATCCGTCGGCGCGGCCCTGGACTGAGTTACACTTGCCTTGTTTGGACCTCGCCGGCGGCACCTTGGGCGTGGGACGCGCATCGTATAACTATGGCGAAACGACAGGAAAAAGCGTGGTTGACCCAGATGCTGAGCCGTTCCGCGCAGGCGGGATTCCGGCGCGCGTACCAGCAGGTTCGCATCGACGAGGCGAAATATCTGCGGCATGTGCAGCGCGCGCATCGTTTGCCGATTCACTCCTGGCAGGAGATGTTTTACCTTGGGCCGGAAGTGATCGATCCGATCGCCACGCGCACGATATCGGGCGCATCGAAATTTGCCGCGCTCGAGGGCATGGGCCTCGGCCTTGGCGGTTTTTTGTCGGCCGTGCCGGATATGGGGATCCTGGCGGCGATCACGATGCGCATGCTGCAGAAGCTGAGCCTGCTCTATGGCTTCGAGTACGCGACGGACGATGAAACCGTCTCGCTGTGGATTGCCGCAGCGAGCGCGGCGGGCGTCGATTTGGGACGCGACTTCTTCGAGAAACAGGCGGTGGAGCGCGTGGTACCGCGACTCGTGGATCAGGTTGCGGTGAAAGTGGGCGCCGAAGTCGCCGAGAAGTGGGCCGGGCGCATCGTCCCGGTGGTGGGCGCGGGCGTGGCGGGCGCCGTCAATTACTACTTCGTACGATCGTGGGGCCGGCGCGCGCAGAAGCACTTTCTGCAACGGCATCGCGCCGTGCTCGCGCAAGGCAATCAAGGTCGCATGCGCGTGGCTTCCGTTCCAAGGTTTCTGCCGGCTCCGGAGCCTAACGCTTAGTTCTTCTAGGGCTGGCGTTCCAACGCCGCTCGGTCCCACTTCCCGAAGTTGGCCGCCGCTTCGTAGGTCGTCTGCAGGAAATCCAACAGCATCGCTTTCGGGTCGGGTGAGTTTCGCACTGCGTTGTAGGGAAGCAGAAACTCACTGATTTTCGCGTCGTAATAGGCCTCTGCGGGAAGTACCGGTGCGGTGCGAAAGCCCTCGGGCTCGGGCGCGGAATACGCGTAAAACATCGGCGCATCGAAGCCGCCTTGACCCGGCCACCATCCGCCGCTGCTCACTTCATGAGAATAGGATTCGCGCGTCCAGGAGTCCGCGCCCGGGCGTTCCGGGGCGCGGCGTCCTGAGAATCGCGACGCGGCCAGGTCGAAGCTCCCCCAGAAGAAATGCACGGGGCTCGCTTTGCCGATGAAGCGCGCGCGAAACTCCTGGCAGACCGTGGCGACGCTCGCGAGGATGCGCCAGCAGCGATTCGCGTATGCCGGATCGTAGGAGGCGTGCTGCGTGTCCTGATCGAAGCGGATGGGATTCGCGATTTCGACAGGCATGGGCCATATCTTTGCGTTTATTCGAAGCGACGCGAGAGCGGCCATGAATTCGCGGTAGAAATCGGCGACAGTGCGCGGCGCGAGTGCCATGGTCTTCGTTTCGCCGCGGCTCGTGACGATACGCAACAGATGATCGATGAAATCGAATTCGATGGTGAAGATTCCCAGCGCGTAGGGAATCGGCAGCGTCGTCAAGCCGCGCGGGCTGATGTGCAGAGCTTCGGCCCAACAGTGATTCACTCGCGGACTGAGTGCGAAGGCCGCCTTGCCGGCCATTTGCGTCCACATGTGAAGCGTGGCGCGCGTGTCTTCCCATTCAGCGAGAGGCAGCGCCGGCCAGGCTTCGTCCTTGGTGAGTGCCGAGAGTGCCGCCGGAGCTTGAGCTTGTGCCATGGACGCCTCCATCCGAACCGATGAGCGCGAATCGCAGAGCGCGTCTGCGTCGACCGTTATGGTAGAACAGTCGGATCAAATTATGCACGCAATCGCTGGAACTGGCGCGACGGCCGATTCGCAGCTCGCACATTCGACGCGACGGATTCGCCGGCTGCGCCGCGCGGAGTTGCCGATCGATACGATCGGTCTAGCGCGCTACCTGATAGGGAAGACGCTCGTGCACGATCTGCCTGAGGGCAGGCTGGCGGGCAGGATTGTCGAGACGGAGGCCTACCCGGTAGGCGACGCGGCCGGGCACGCCTTTACGGGCCACTCGCGCGCCAACCATTCTCTGTTTCTCCAGCGTGGGCATGCCTACGTGAGGTTCACGTACGGTTCCTGCTGGCTGATGAATGTCTCGAGCGAGATTCCGGACGTTGGTGCGGGCGTGCTGATTCGGGCTCTTGAGCCGCTCGAAGGAATCGCGCGCATGGAAAAGAATCGCCGCACGACAGTGCTGCGGGATCTCACGCGCGGGCCGGGGCGGTTAGCGGCGGCGATGGGCATCGACAAGCGGCTGGACGGCGTTGATTTGTGCTCGCGCGAGAGCGCCCTGTGGCTTGGCGCTGCGGTGGGGCCGGTCGGCGCGATTGGTGTCACGACGCGCATCGGCATCACGCGCGCGGCACACCGCAGGCTGAGGTTCTACGAAAAGGGGAGTGCCTTCGTGAGCGGACCCGCGCGCCTGCGGTAGTGAATCTGGCCGCAGGCGCTCTCGGGTTAGCTATAGACGTCTGTCCGGGCCTAACGCGCTACGGCTGGACGTTCCGCGCGTCCTTCACGTCTTGGCGAACCTGCATCGAAACCACTGAGTACGCGCGTTCTTTTTTGTCGCCTTCGGGGTCGAAGAGGTAGAGCTTGTCCTTGCGGATGCGAAATTCGACCATCTCGCCTACCGGCAAGAGGACGGGATGCTTCGCGTCCATCGGCCGGATGTGATAAGTGATCCGGTCGCCCTGCAGTATGTACTCCTGGCAAAGGACCTCCTCGGTGGCCTTGTGGGATGAATCCGTGCCGATAATCTCGCCGGTGAGGCTTTTTCCGGCTTTTTCGGCCGTGCCGCAGGTGGAGGAGTCCATCGAGAGAAGGGTGCCCTTGTCGTAGTTGGGAGCGTCCTTTGCGAACGTAGCGGGCGCAAGCATCAGGAACAGTCCCGCGATAGCGATTCCGGTCTTCATAAACAACCTCCTATTTAGAGATAGCTGGGCCTCGGTATCAAGGGTATTGGCGCCCCCCTCCTGATAGCTCCCCGCAGCGTCCCTGTCTTATGAATGACCTGTACCGAAGTACAGGTTCGACTGTGACAACTGCCCCGCCTGGTCACATTGACGCTGAAGAACTTCGAGGACACAGTGGGACGGTACCTCTCGGAGGAGATTCATGCGTTTCGTTGCGCGTTACTGCGGCGTACTATGCGCCGCCGCGCTGCTGTTGCCAGCGGCCCAGGCTGTTCAGCGCGTTCAGCGCAAGGTTGTCGGAGTGGTTTCCCAGACGGACCACGGCCATATCGATTCGGCTGATGCCACTTCAGGCGCAAACGTCTACGACTGCGACACGCTGGAGACCGATCAAGGCGGGCAGATGCGCCTTCAGGTCCAGTCCGGACAGGTGTACATCGCCCCCGGCAGTGAAGGGCAGTTACAGGGCGGGCTCAAGGGCATCGAGGTGTATGTCGGTCGAGGAACCGTCGGTTTTTCGACGACCGCGGGCGGCGCGCTTGAAATCGTGACGCCTGCCGGTTTCGTGCGCGCCGCAAACGGCCAGGCGGCCTCGGGCGAGGTGACGATCACCGGTCCGACCGAAATGCTGATCACCGCGATGCGCGGCGACCTGGTGCTTGAGAACGGCGGCGAACTTCAGACGATTCCGCAGGGGAAAACCGCGAAGGTGGCTGTCGCCGAGGGCAGTTCGCCGGCCTGCCACGAAGAAGACGACACACAAAACCAGCAGCAGCAGAACCAGAAAGCCTTCCGGCGCCCAATCGCCTTTTTCCTGATTCCCGCCGCGGCCGTTGCGGTGCCGGCCATTCTCCTCTTCCATTACGAGAGCGAGAGCAAGTACAAGCCCTAGGAATAGGATCGGGAGGGCGGCCTTGCCGGCGTTGACGATGCGCCCAAACTCTCCCGCAGAACGGCGGTCCCGCCCACCTGCATCATTACGCACGCCGGGATTTTTCAAATTGACAGATTCGCCGCTCCCAAGCCAAGCTATAGGTCCCTTCCTGAGCGGAGCGGTTTGACTCCCTCCGCAAATCCACCGATTGAGCGGTAGAAATCACTCGAGCGCCGCGCCTCCCATCGGCCGCCTCGGAGGAGACGAGAAAATGTCGCCCAGCATGACCGACCCTCATTCCGCTATGCGTCCTGACAATCAAGGAGCGTGTGAATCCGCCGTCCCGTCTGATGGAGCCGGCAAACGACAGGAGGGAGATTCCAGCGGCCCGGAGGGCCTGGAGGGGGAATTGCAGGCTTACCGGCGGATGGTCGACCGGGTTGTCGAAGTTACGTCGGAAGCGGCCCAGGGAAATCTCGAGGCCCGCCTTTTGCGGTGCAGCGATTCGGAAGAGTCGAGCCAACTGGCGCGATCCGTGAACCATCTTCTCGACATGACGGACGCGTTTCTTCGCGAAGCAGGGGCGGCACTCGAGCATGCGAGCCAGGGCAAATTCTTCCGGCGGGTGTTGCTGCGGGGAATGCGCGGCGCCTTCCGCCACAAGTCGCAACTCATCAACGACGCTACTCAGCAGATGGCGCGAAATGCGGCCTCTTTGAAACAGGTCGAGCAGCTTGTTTCCGACTCGGCGACGATGGCGCAGGGGGCGGTGCGCGAGGCGACCGACGCGGTCGCCGTCGTGAAGCGGCTCGGCGAGGCATCCACACGAATCGGCGATGTGGCGAAATCGATTTCGCAAATCGCCTGGCAGACGAAGCTGCTGGCCTTCAACGCGAAGATCGAGGCGGGCCGCGCGGGCGAAGCGGGCCGGGGCTTCGAGGTCGTCGCGCAAGAGGTGAAGCAGCTAGCGCAGCAAACCGCCGTGGCTACCGAGGGCATCTCGAAGGAAATCACGGCCATGCGGGAGGAGGTGAAGCGGACCGCCAGCGCCATCGACACCATCAGCAAGACAATCGCTCAGATGCAGACCGTCTCCGCGGCCATCGAGCAGGCGGTCGTCGAGCGAAACGACCAAAAGGCGCGGGGAAACGGAAACCTCGCCGCGAAGGAGCTCACGCATGCGCGAGCCTAGCATCGTACCCACGACGGTGGAGCGGTTCTTCGCCGAAGACGAGATCATCGTCAGCAAAACCGACCTGAAGGGGCACATCACCTACGCGAACGAAACATTCCTGAAAATCGCGGACTATACGGAGGAGGAGGTTCTCGGGAAGGCGCACAGCATCATCCGGCATCCGGACATGCCGCGCTGCGTCTTCAAACTGCTGTGGGATACGATTGCGGATCGGAGCGAGATTTTTGCGTACGTGAAAAACATGGCGAAAAACGGCGATTATTACTGGGTCTTCGCGCACGTGACGCCGACCTTCGATGAAAGCGGCCGGATCATCGGCTATCATTCGAACCGGCGCGTGCCGGAACGCGGCCAGGTCGAGCTATTTACGAATATCTACGCGCAACTGCTGCGGGAAGAAAAGCGGCACCCCGATTGGCGCAGCGGAATGGAGGCCGCGGGGAAGATGCTGGTGGATATGATCGCCGCGAAGAGAATGCTCTACGAGGAGTTCGTGTTTTCGGTCTGACGGAAGATTTCGGCGGAGCGCGAGTCTACGCCGTTGCACGCTGCGCTTCGAGGCGACTCCCTAGGTCTTCCATGCTGGCCAGGAACCAGACCTGATCGCCGCGATTCGATTCGTAGACGAAGGCCCGCAGGGACGAGCTTTCCTCGGTGTGGCGCGAGATGTCGCCGACGATCGCGACGCGCATTTTATACACCGCGAACTTCCCGATGATTTCGCCCGCGATGCGCGTGTGGAGCTGGAAGAAGGCGTCCTCGAACCGCTCCGCTGGAATCACGATCCACAGTGCTTCATGTTCGTAGGCTTCGCCGATCAGTTCCACGGCGTCGCGGTCGGTACGCAGCTTCTTGCCATCCGGCGAACAAGCGAGAATTTTCACGCCGCGCAAATTGCGAGAGGTCTCCGACATTGGCTTGCGATTCTACCGCAGGAACAGACAGCAGGCGATCCCATCGTCCGCTCGTGCGCATCTAACGTGGTGGGCGGACGAAAGGAGTGATTATGGAGACGACCCACAATTTTTTCATGGATCATTACGAATTCATTCTGGATGCCTGGCATATTGTGCTGCTGGCGCTGCTGATCTTCTTCTTCAACCTGTTTAAGGGCGTTCAAATCGGGCTGGCGATCGCGTGTGCGCTGGTTCTCATCTGGGTATTCCACTTCCGCGCGAACGGCGAACCGCCGTGCGGTTCGGAAGTGAGCGGCGAGCCGGTCGCGAGACCCAGAGGCGGGTTTGAGACGGAGCAGAAGCGCTGACCTGAAAACGATTCGCCGCGGTTTCGAGATGGCGGAAAAAACGCCGGGCGATTGGGATGGTGCCGAGGGGCAGAGTTGAACTGCCTACGCCGGCCTTTTCAGGGCCGCGCTCTACCGGTGAGCTACCTCGGCACCGGAACAGCTCACGATTTTACGGAAAAGCGACGACGCTTGAAAGAGAAAAGCGCCTAGAACCTGCGCTCTCATAAGTCGCCGCGAGGGCTCGCTCTTCCACCTATCGAACTACTGCGTGGATTGGTCGAATTCGCGCATCCAGTCTTTTTTCTTGAGGACTTCGCGGGGCTTGGAGCCGTCGGCTGGGCCTACGATGCCGTCTTTTTCCATCAGGTCGATGAGGCGCGCGGCGCGGCCGTAGCCGATGCGCAGGCGGCGCTGCAAAGTGGACGTGGAGGCGCGGCCCATTTCGCAGCAGACGCGCACGGCGTCCTGGTAGAGATCGTCATCGACTTCCTCGCCATCGACGCCCTCTCCGCCGCCCATCGCGTTTTCATCGCGCGGCGGACGCAAAAACTCCTCGTTGTAGATCGCCTTGGCCTGATCGCGCCAGAAATCGCACACGGCAAGCGACCTCGGCCTCGTTGACGTACGGGCCGTGAATGCGGTGCAGACGCGACGATCCGGCCGGTAGATACAGCATGTCGCCCTTGCCGAGCAGCGATTCGGAGCCGTTGGTGTCGAGAATCGTGCGCGAGTCGACCTTGCTGGCCACCCGGAACGAAATGCGCGCCGGGAAATTGGCCTTGATGAGGCCGGTGATCACGTCGACCGACGGGCGCTGCGTGGCGAGAATCAGGTGAATGCCGACGGCGCGGGCCATCTGCGCGAGCCGCGTGATCGATTCTTCGACGCCATTGGTGTCGACCATCATGAGGTCGGCGAGCTCGTCGATGACGATCACAATGTAAGGAAGCGGGCGATGCTCTTCCTCGGCGCTGTCGAAGAGCGAGAGCGACTGGCTCTTTTCGAACGTGCGATTGTACTGGTCGATGTTGCGCACCGAGCGGCCCGCCAGAAGCTTGAGGCGGCGCTCCATTTCGCGCGTGGCGTTGCGCAGGACGTTGGCCGCGACCTTGGCGTCGGTGACGACCGGCGTGAACAGGTGCGGAATATCGGAATACAGGCCGAGCTCGAGCTGCTTCGGGTCGACGAGCACGAGCTTTAGTTCTTCGGGCGTCGCCTTGTAGAGCAATCCCATCAGCAGGGAGTTGAGGAAGACGCTCTTGCCCGTTCCCGTGGAGCCGGCGATGAGCAGGTGCGGCATCTGCGTGAGGTCGGCGGCGCGGATGCGGCCGATCAGATCTTTGCCCATCGGAAGCGTGAGCTTTGACGGCGAATGCGAGAATTCGGGCGCCTCGATCACGTCGCGCAGGGCGATCACTTCGCGGCGCGCGTTGGGCACTTCGATGCCGACGGTCGATTTGCCGGGGATGCGCTCGATCAGGATCGATTCGGCGCGAAGGGCGAGGCAGAGATCGTCGCCGAGGCCGGTGATGCGGCTGTACTTGATGCCCGCCTCCGGCTTGAATTCGAATGTGGTGACGACGGGGCCGGGGTTGATCTGCGTGATGTGGCCCGAGACGTCGAATTCGGCGCACTTCTGCTCGATGGCGCGCGCGCACTCCTTGAGCTCGGCCTCGTCCATCTTTTCGCCGCGCTCGGCGCTGTGCAGCAGGTTGCTGGGAGGAAGCTTGAAATTCGTGCGGCCGCGCGAGAGTTTGGCCTCGGCAATTTTCTTCGGTGGAGGCGGCGTTTCCAGTTCATGGAACTTGATGACAGCCGGGCCGCGCTCGGCGAGCAGAGGCTCGGGATTCGGCTCGTCGTTCTCCTTGTCCTCGTCGACATCCCTGACGGCTGCCCGGCGCTGGCCCGTCTGATTCACGGGAGGACGGCCGGCAATCTTGATTTCTTCGACGCGCTTGCGGAGGCGAGCCGCTTCGCGCTCCTCGCCCCACTCTTTGGCCTGGGCGATCCACTTGCCGATCATGCCCTCGGGCGCGAGCGGCTTTTTCATCCAATCCGCTGCAGCATGGAACGAAAAGCTTGTCGTGAGGAAAAGAGCCGCGAGAAGCGTGGCGACAGCGACAAGGTTCGCGCCCACCACACCGAATCCGCCATGCAGGCCCTCGGCGAGAACCGTGCCGAGAAGTCCACCGGGCGGCAGAACGCCGCGGACTGGAGGAAGATGAACTAGAGTCATCTCGGCCGCGAGCGACGTGAGCAGAAGACCGGCACCGATCAGCTTGGCAATGGGCGCTTCAATCGTATGGCTGCGAAACCAGCGCAGCGCGACGGCGCAGATCGCAACGGGGAACAGGAACGCCGCATAGCCGCTGAACTGGAAGACGAGGTCGGCGAGATGCGAGCCGACGGGGCCAATCCAATTGTGGACGGGCGCGGAGCCGGCCGACACGTTGAACGACGGGTCGAGCGGCGAATACGAGAGCAGGCTCAGGGCCAGAAAAACGGCCAGGCTAAGGCCGATGAAGCCGATAAGCTCGTTGAAGCGCTTGTTTTCAGTTGGCGTAAGTACGCGCACGAAAGTCTCCGTTTAGCTTTGATGTTTCCGGGGGAGATTGCGAACCGGTGGAAACACAAAGCTCTCCATGACAGCAAAGTAGGGGAAGGCTCTCGCCCCATGTGGGTCGCGCGGGCGCTAGCGCGCGGAGCCCAAGAGGAGGAACGCGAGTGCGTCGACGACTATAGCAAACAAGATCGGGGAGGGCATAGAGAACTTTGGCGAGTTTCGCTTCGGTTGTGCAAAACGGAAAGGGCCACGACTATTCGGAGGATCCGCGGAAACCGCTGTGTACGCCTGGGCTCACCCAATTGCGGAGCGCTAGGGGAGTCTCTTCCACACTAGGTCCTCGTTGTTTCGGCGATCGATTAGAGCGTCGACGCGGCCCGAGGCGTCGCGATGGAATAGGAAGCGGCCTTCGGCGCCCGGGCGGAAGAAGAGATCGGGGGATTCGGGCAGCAGTTCGACGGGTTGGCCGGAGCCGCGTTTCTCGTACAGGTTAGCGCCGTGGCGCACGACCGCAATCGTGTGGCCCGGGGCGAGTTCGTAGCTGCCAAGGTAATCACCGACGCGCGCTCCGGGCGAGTTTCCAGTGGCGGGGTCTTCGTAATAGCGCAGCGTCTGGCTGGCGACGATTTTCCACTGCGCGTCGCGATATACCCAGGTGTCCGTCATGTGGTAGCGCGCGTGCAACTGCTGTCCGAAGACCGTTTCTCTTTCATCGCAGTCGTAGCTGAGGATCGCGACGCCGGCGGCGAAACGGGCGGCTGATTTCGTGACTTGAATAGAGCCGGCGTAGCCGGACGGAAGCGGTTGCAAATCCGCGAGGAACGCGGCCTTGTCCATGTTTCTGCCGCGTTCGTCGAAGATCAGGGCGTCGTCAGCGAGGTACAGCTTCCACGGCGCCTTGTTGCCCGGCGCGAACGCATCGACCAGCTCTTGCGTGCGGCGGACGAGCTCGGCTTGAGCGATCGTTGGACTCTCCGCAGCGGCGAGTGAGGAGGTAACGAGTTGGAGCCCGAACAGCGTCGCGATCAGAATCGTTCTCATTGGTCCTCCGTCTGCCGCTGCACTTCAGGGCGGCCGCTGCGGCCGGTTCCCGATGCTCCAGGAAAACTAAGATAATACTCGGGATCGGCTCTCAGGCCTATCATGGGGGCGGATGACCACCTTGATTTCAGGATTGCCCTATCGTAGTTTGGCCCTAATGCCAATGGTAGTCGTCGTGGCGGCCGGCAAAGTTCTGGGGTGAAGCCGTGAGTAAGGCCGTATTCCGATACTCTTTGGCTGTCGTGGCGGCTGTCTTCGCTTTGGTCCTTCGCTACCTGCTCACGCCGCTGCTCGGGCACCAGAATCCATATCACACTGTCTGGCTCGCCGTGGTTTTCGCGGCGTGGTATTGCGGGCTAGGCCCGTCGATTGTCACCACTATTTTGACGGCCCTGGGCGTGAACTATTGGTTCCTGCCTCCCATCCGTTCTTTCAACGTAGCGGATCGGACTGACTGGTATGGACTGATTGCATTCGTGGTCTTCTCGGGGGCGATTATCGCTCTCGGGGAGTCGAATCGGCGTGGATTCGCTGCCCGCTCGCGGCTGGCGGCGATTGTTGAATCGTCTGACGACGCCATTGTCAGCAAGAACTTGAGCGGCGTCATTACCAGCTGGAATAAGGGTGCGGAGCGCGTATTCGGCCACACGGCGGAGGAAGCGATAGGCCGCCACATTACGTTGATCATTCCGTCCGATCGCAACGCCGAGGAAGCGATGATTCTCGATCGCATTCGAAGAGGCCAGCCTGTGGAGCATTTTGAAACCGTGCGGGTGCGGAAGGACGGCACGCATGTGGACGTTTCGCTCACGATTTCGCCGGTCCGCGATTCGACGGGGCGCGTGATCGGGGCGTCGAAGGTGGCGCGAGACGTCACCGAGCGAAAACGGGTCGAGGAAGCGATCAAGGAAACCGAGGTCTCGGCGCGGCTGCTGAAACTCCAGGACGAGGAGCGAAGACGCATGGCGCGCGAGTTACACGACGGCGTGGGTCAACTGCTGGCTGCGATGAACATGAATGCCGGCGGATTGGAAATGGAAAAGGCGAACCTCAGCCCGGAGGGCGTGCGTTGCGTGGACGAGAACGCGAGGCTGATCGACCAGGTGTCGTCGGACATTCGCACGCTGTCGTATCTGTTTCATCCGCCGATGCTGGACGAGATGGGGCTGCCCTCCGCGCTGGCATGGTACGTCGACGGATTCGCGGAGCGCAGCAAGATTGCCGCGACGCTGGAAGTTCCGACGGACTGGGAACGGCTGCCGGAGGACTACGAGTTGTGCCTGTTCCGGATTGCGCAAGAGTGCCTGACGAATATCCACCGGCATTCGGGAAGTCCGACAGCAACCGTAAAGCTGTCGCGTTCGCCCTCGGAGATCACGCTCGAAGTGAGCGATAAAGGTAGAGGCGTCGATCCGGAGATTCAGGCAAGGATTGCCTCAGGGAAGACGGCGGGCGTGGGCTTGCGCGGCATGCGCGAGCGGGTCAGACAGCTCGGAGGGAACGTGGAGATTCGGTCGACCGCGAAGGGAACCGCCGTGATCGCGACGCTACCCCTCGTGGAGTCGGCGCAGAGCCAGCGCGAACCTGTTGTTTAAGATAAGTGTCTCTGTCGGGGGAATAAGGCAGAAATTCCAGTCCGCGTTGAGCGCATTTGTCGGGCTACATGGCCACGCAAATTACCATCAAACGGTAGGCGTGGGATTTCGCTTCGCACTGAACAAAACTGACGGAGGACTGCATGTCACGGAGATCGATAGCACTTGTAGTGGCCACGATAGTTCTGTGCACGCTGGCCATAGCTCAGGAAAAGGCACGTCCTATGAGCCCTACGGGCACCGCTTCGACTCAGGTACTCGGGAAATGGGGCGGAGTAAATCCTCGCAGCCCCCACGGCGGCAAGCTCTATCAGGGTGGCCAGTGGATTGACATTACCTACGGCCGGCCAATCCTGCGAGGGCGCGATCCGTGGGGCTCCGGCGCCGACTACGGCAAAGCTCTCCTCTTGGGCGCGCCCATCTGGCGGGCCGGCGCCAACGTTTCGACCCGCCTCAGAACCGACGTGCCCCTGGTCATCAACGGCACCACCGTCCCGCCCGGCGAATACAGCCTGTTCATCGACCTGAAGCCGGGTAACTGGACCTTCGTGGTTTCCAACTGGCCTGCGGCGCAGAAATATGACCCCAGCAACAAAGACGCGCTTTGGGGCGCGTTCGACTACACTCCCGACAAAGACGTCGTCCGCGCGCCCATGACAATGACGACGCTGCCCTGGTCCCGCGACGAGCTTACCTGGGAGTTCCTTGACATGACCGACGCCGGTGGCTCCATGGCCATCAGCTGGGGGAAACAAATGGCGTCCGTTCCGTTCATCATCGGACACTAAGATTCGGTTCGGAACATCGCGTTGACGAGCGTCCTTCTATCAGCACGCGAACCAAACCAGATCTACATCGCCGCAGGTTTCGCGCACGGATTCGTCGCGTTATCTGATTCCGTTCATCAGGAAAATCTCGCTTAAGACGGAGAGCTGCGGAACTGCATGGTATGATCGCGCGGCATCGATAGACATCGATGGAGATGAGACGCCGGTATCGCGGGCCGTGGGCCGCGCGTGATGCGGGGGGCGAGACGACTTGCCGGGTTCCAACCAGCCATACATCGGATTCGAAGGGCCGATCGGAGCGGGGAAGACGACGCTCGCGCAGCTGTTAGCTCTGCATCTCGGCGCGACGCTGATTCTCGAAGACGTAGACGGGAACGCGTTTCTTCCCGATTTCTACGCGAACCGGGAGCGCTGGGCGCTGGGCGCGCAATTGGCGTTCTTGATTTCGCGCTACGAGCAGCTCCGGACGATCTCGCCGTTGCGAAACAGACCCGTGGTTTCGGACTACACGCAGGCCAAGGACCCGATTTTCGCGCGGGCTCTGCTCCACGATCGCGAAGTCGAGTTGTATGAGAGGCTCAGCGTAGGCCTGCACGCCAGCGTTTTTCCTCCCGACCTTACGGTATATGTGGACGCGAGAAATGACGTCCTATTGAATCGAATCCGCAGGCGCAATCGGCCCTATGAAGCTTCCATTGATGCGAAATATCTTGACGCGCTGCGCGAGGCCTACACCCGCCATCACAACTCCACCGGAAGGACGCAAGTCCTGATGTTCGATACTTCTGAGTTGGACCTCCGTTCGGAACCGCAACTCAATAGTATGTATAAGAAGATTCTCACGGCCCTGGCTGGGCGCTGACCGGTAGTTTCCTTCTGCGACCCGTGAGCCGAACCGCGTGAAGCGGAATTTCGCTGAAACTCGCGAGCCTGGAATCGACTCTATCAAGTATGGCCAGCGCTATTGAAATGCGCGCCCCGCCACACGGAATCCCTATCCGCCTTCGCCTGGGGAGGTTGCACGTCCATGTCGCTTAACGCATGCCTCGGCGGTTTTCTCGGGTTGGCGCTGTTGATGGTAGCTGCCACTTCGGCTCAGCAGAGCGAACCTGCGGCCCCACCGAACGGCGGCAGGATCGATCTCGACGTTGTGGTTACGCCGAAGTCCGGACCGCCCGTCGGCGACCTTCAGCAGCAGGATTTCACCGTGCTGGACAATAAGGTCCCGCGGCCGATCGCTTCGTTCAGGGCGGTCAACGGCCGCAACGCTCCGGTCGAGATTGTCCTGGTAATCGATGCGGTCAACGCGAATTACACGAGCGTGAGCTACCAGCGCGCGCAGATCGAAAAGTTCCTCCGCGCCGATGAAGGGCGCATCGCGCGTCCGATCGCGCTGGCGATCTTTACGGATCAAGGCTCACGGATCGTCGGAAACTTCTCCACCGACGGCAACGCTCTGAGCGCTGAGCTGGATCGCGAAGATGTTGCTCTCCGGAGCGTCGAGCGCTCCACTGGTTTTTGGGGCGCCACCGAACGCTGGCAGATCTCTCTTCAGGCCATGACCCAACTCATCACAACGGTGGCGTCCGATCCGGGACGCAAAATCGTGATCTGTATTTCTCCCGGCTGGCCGTTGCTGTCAGGTCCGCGCGTCCAGCTCAGTTCGAAAATGCAGCGCCAGATCTTCGGGGACGTCGTGAATCTGTCGACTCAAATGCGGCGGGGCCGCGTCACGCTCTACAGTGTCGATCCATTTGGGCCGGGCGAGTCTATGATTCGGACGTTCTACTACGAGGAGTTTCTGAAGGGGATCAGCAAGCCCAGTCAGGCGCTGCCCGGCGATCTCGGGCTACAGGTCCTGGCCGTCCAGAGCGGCGGCCTTGCCATTGCGGCTGGCAACGACATCGTAGGCGACTTACAGCAATGCCTCGGCAATGTCGCGCCCTACTACGAGATTTCGTTCGATCCGGCGCCGGCGACGCAGGCGGACCCGTACCATCAGCTGGAAATTAAAATCGCGAAGAGTGGATTGATCGCCCGCACTCGCCAGGGCTACTACTCGCGACATTCGCTGCGCGAATAACCACCGCATTGCGCAACCAAGCTAGAACAACTTGATGGCAAGGTCGCGCGGGTGCGAACCCGTTGGGACGAGCGTGACGAGGCTGGGCTTCGGCTCGTTCGCTCGGATGACGCCGAGGTCGTCGGACTGCGTGTCGACCACGAGGAGCATGTCGCCCCCGGGCGTGAGTTCGCAGGTTTGCGGGCCTTGCCCTACGGAGATCGGCGTGGCGGCTTGGCGCACGCCGATCGCGACGGGAACGATGTGTCCGGCCGCGAAATCGGAGACGTAGAGAACTTGCGAGTCGGCGGTAAGGGCGGCGGCCACGGGCGACGAGCCGAGCAGGAGGAAATCGCCCACCTCGTTCGTTTGCGTGTCGACAACGACCAGGCCGTGCGTCCCGGCGGAGGGGATGTAGAGTTCGCCGCCATCGGGCTTGAGGATGAGGTCGTCGGGCGTGCCGCCTAGAGCTAGATTGGCGAGCAGCACGCGGCGCTTCAAATCGACAACGGAGATCTGCTCGGTGGTGCCGGAGGTGAGGAACGCTTTCGAGCCATCGGGCAGGATCGCAATCTGCTCGGGATCGGGCGCAACGGGAATCACGGCGCGCGACGCGAGCGTGACAGGATCGAGCAGCGAAACGGTGGCGTCGTCTCGGTTCGACACCATGACGAGCTTGCCGTCGGGAGACACGCGCGCGATCCACGGGCGGCGTCCGGCGCGTCCGCGGGCGACGATGCGGCGCGAGGCGCAGTCGATGGCAACGACGGTGTCGGCTCCGGAGGCAGCCACGTACGCGCGCGAGCCATCCGGCGAGAAATCGAGTGCGTAGGGTCCCGCGCCAACGGGTATGCGCGCGACGATGCGATTCGTGGTGACGTCGAGAACCCAGGCGTAGCCGCCGGCGGAGCTGACGCCCCAGATTTCCTTGCGTGCGGGATTGGCGCGGATGCCGCTCGGATCGGCGCCGACGGGAATTGTCGCGACGGGCGCAAGCTTCACGAGATCGATCGCGGTGACGGTGCCGTCGGCGGTGTTGTCGACGTAGGCGAAGAGATGCAAGCCGGGACGCAGAAACGAGGGGCGCAGTTCGAGCGCCACTTCGCGGACCGCAAGCACCGCCAGGAAAACGAGCAGGATGACGAGGCGGTAATTGAGGCGAATTTTCATGGACGACGCCGAGCCGAAAAGGGCGCAGCAGGCAGCGCCCCTGCGAAGCCCACGACGCATGCTCGCGCGAGCATGCTAGTTCAGCGTTCGGCCGAGGACGGCGGCGATGGCGCGCACCTCGCCGACGAGGCGGTCGAATTCGTCCGGGAGAATCGATTGGGGACCGTCGGACAGCGCGTGCGCCGGGTCGTGGTGAACTTCGACCAGGATTCCGTCGGCGCCCACGGCCACGGCCGCGCGCGATAGCGGCAGCACTTTGTTGCGGCGCCCCGTGCCATGCGACGGATCGACCACGATGGGCAAATGGCTCAGCCGTTGGACGGCGGGAATCACGCTGAGGTCGAGCGTGTTGCGCGTGTGGTCGGAAAAGGTGCGCACGCCGCGCTCGCACAAGATCACGTTGTAATTTCCCTCGGACATGATGTATTCCGCGGCCATCAGCAATTCGTCGAGCGTGGCGGACATGCCGCGCTTCAGCAGCACTGGCTTGCGCGCTTTGCCGGCGCGTTTCAGCAGCGAGAAATTCTGCATATTGCGCGCGCCGATCTGGATCACATCCGCGTATTTTTCCACGAGGTCGAGCGATTCGTTGTCGACCGCTTCGGTGACCACGCCCATGCCGAATTTCTCGCGCACTTCCGCGAGGATTTTCAGGCCTTCTTCGCCGAGCCCCTGGAAGCTGTAGGGCGAGGTGCGCGGCTTGTAGGCGCCGCCGCGAAACAGGCGCACGCCCGCGGCGCGGATGCGCTCGGCGATGATGAAGGATTGCTCGCGGCTCTCGATCGCGCAGGGTCCGCCGACGATCGCGACCGCCTGGCCGCCGAAGGTAACGTCGCCCGAAGGTGTCGGTACGCGGACAACGGAATTCTCCGCCTTCACGTCCCGGCTCACCAGCTTGTAGGGCTTGCTGACCGGGATGCACTCGACCACGCCGGGCATCGATTCGAGCGCGCCCACGTCGACTTCGCCCTTGTTGCCGGTGATGCCGATGGCCGTCCGCGCCGCCCCGGGAATCGGGTGCGGGCGGAGTCCGAGCGACTCGACCCGCTCGCAGACGGCGCGAACCTGGTCCTCGGTGGCGTTCGATTGCATGACGATCAGCATGGCGAGCTTCCTCGGTAAACGGCGAAACGAAAATTCTAGCAGGAGCAGACGCGCCGGCAAAGCGAAGGCGCGGATCGGCCTCGCCGCGTGTGGAGTGCGGCGGCTTGCCGCCGCTGTTTGCCGCCGGGGCTCGCCCCGGCGTGCTGCAACCACGTCAGATCGGGAAGAGGCGCGAGAGGTTTGCCATGAAGTCGTAGAATTTCGGATGTTCGAGAATTGTGGCGCTGATGAGCCCTGAGACGGCGGACTTTGCGTCGCGGAGTTCGTCGAGGCGGCCCTCGGGCCCGCCGCTCACGGCGTGTTTCGCGTCCGCGGACGCTTCCTTTTCGAGTTCCTTTGGGGTCGCGTGGGCCATCTCGTCGCTCAGATATTCGGTGATCGCCTCGAATTCGCCCCGGTCGAGCCAGATTCCGTGGCAGTTCGGGCACCAGTCAATGAGAACCGAGGAATTTCCAAAGATCACCGAGATCAGATTGACGCCGGCGCATTTGATGCAGGGGCGCTTCGTGGGAACGGCGCTCGCCTTGTCGATATTCTCGATTTCGGCGTTCAGCCACCGCAGCGAGCCATCCGCCTCGCGGTTCTTGAGCTTGCGCAGTTCGTCCCTGAATAGCCATACGCCTTTGCACTTCGGGCAGCCTTCGAAATCGAGCGAGAAAGACCGTGTATAGACTCAGTGCAGTTTCCGCACGCGGGGCAGATGTCGCCCGTCGTTTGTTTCAGCGTCGCTCCCTTGATGGGGAGAACTTCCACGCGAAAATCGGTCTCGCCGCTCGGCTTCTGGACGCGCTTCGACCAGTAGGGCACGTGCGTGTTGTTGACGAAGTCGGAAAAGCCCTTGCCCTTTACCGGCATGATCCTCGCCAGCGTTTGATCGATCATATTGAGCTCGCCGCCATCGAGCCAGAAGCCGCCGCAATTCCGGCAGTAGTGCAGGAAAATATCGTCGGACTCGAGGAACTTCACCTTGGCCAGCGTGGAGTCGTCGCATCGTGGGCACTTCTTCGGCTGCTCTTCCGGCAGGCTGTCTTTTTCGCTCTCGCAATACTCGATGCTGCCGTCGACCGTAAACGCCATCTTGTCGAGAGCGCCCTTGTCGAGCCAGAGGCTGCCGCATTTTTCGCACATGTCGTAGGAGATGCGGTCTTTCTTCGTGACCACTTCGTTTGTGGTCATCTCCGTGCCGCAGTTCAGGCAATTCATTTCTGGCGTCTCCGCGAGACTCTAAGGTGATGGTAGATTCTGATTTTAGCAGCGCAAGGACGATACGTGGCACGCAATCCTCGGTCAAGCTGAGTGCGAGAAACGTGCGCCTATGGAGTGCGGCGGCTCGCTTGTCCTGAGCTTGCCGAAAGGCCGCCGCTGTTTGCCGTCCGGGCTTGCTTGTCCTGAGCGCAGTCGAAGGGCCCGGACGTGCTGCAACCGCGCCTCCATCGCCTCCACTGTGGCAGCAGAATGCGCGTTGCTAGGAATGGAGCCGGAGCCGTCAGCGAAGAGAGCTTCCCAAAGTGTGACGTGCAGTCTAGAATCTCGCGCATTCGCATTTCTGGGCGATGTATCCGCAACGAAACGTGTGCGCGAACAGGTGAGCCGATGCGGCGAGTGATTCAGGAGACCTTTCGAAAGACCGAGCCGCGAGCCACGCGCAAGCGGCGAGACCGGCGGCAGGGAACTGGTCCGGCGCGCGACGCCGTTGCAACGGCTGCTCGGCCGCCGGAGGCCGGCTTTGGCGGCGCCGGAAATGCCATCGACTCGACTCATCCGATCGCGAAGCTGCTCGGCGGAATCGATACGGCGACTGCGGCAAAACTTTGGCAGGTGGCTGTAATCTGCGTCACGGCGTGCCTGGCGCTGGGTCTCGTGCAATTCGTCGGAAGCGAGCAGACCTTCCTGCACGTGTTTCCGCCGAGTCGCACCGGGTTCGATTCGTACTGGGTGCTGCGATACAAGGCCTGGTGGGTCGGCGTCATCATCGCGGGTTATCTGGCGCTGCCGGCAATCGTGATGGCTATGATGCCGGGCAACCGGCTGCGCGGCTGCAATCTTTCGTTCGGTGGGTTTCGCAGGCATTTCTGGATCTACGTAGGGTTGTACGGTGCGGTGCTGCCGGTGATCTGGCTCGTTTCGCTCACGCCAGAGTTTTACACGTTCTATCCGATGTACCCTCAGGCGGGCCGGTCGTGGTTCGATCTGCTGAGCTGGGAAGCGCTGTACGCGGGACAGTTCATCGCGCTGGAATTTTTCTTTCGCGGCTTTCTGGTGGGAGGGCTCTCGCGGTTCCTCGGGGCGCTCGCCGTGCCGGTATGCGTGATGCCGTACCTGATGATCCATTTCACGAAGCCGTTGGCCCGAGGCGGCAGGCTCGGTCGTAGCCGGATTCGTGCTCGGGTGGCTAGCGTGGAAGACGAAATCGATCTGGGGCGGCGTCTGCGTGCACTGCGCGGTCGCCTCCACGATGGATCTGCTGGCGCTCGCGCACAAGGGCCAATTGCCGTGGCTGCACGGGTAGCGCGCGATTGCGGAAATGAGAGGCGAGAATTTGGAGGCGCGGGGCGGAATCGAACCGCCGATAAAGGTTTTGCAGACCTTTGCCTTACCACTTGGCGACCGCGCCGATCAGTCGGGAAAGGCGTACGACGAGACCCGATCATAGCATCGCACGCCGCCAATTTTCCAGAGGTTCGGGCTTCGGGTGTTAGACGGCCCCAAACCGATGTCGAACCATTTCCAGCGGTCGTGGTGTATAGTACCCGTCGGCCGGATCACACCTTATTCCGGCCCAGCCCCTTCGGACCCTTTAAGAACAACCCAAGCACAAATGCCGGATCGTTCTGGCGTCGTTCATTAGCGCGCCGGAGCCGACGGAAAAAAGGAGAAGTGCATGAGGAAGATTCTGATTGCCGCTATAGCGGTAGTGTGTTTGTCGAGCGGCGCGGCGATGCTGCGCGCGCAAGATGAAAGCGGTCCGATACCCAAAGTGTTGCTGATCGACCGCGAGATGGTGAAATTCGGCAAGGATGCAGGGCACGCGAAGAACGAAGCTGCTTTCGCACGCGCCGCGGCCGAGGCCAAGTCGCCCGATCACTATCTTGCCGCGACCAGCGTGACCGGACCGAGCGAGGCCTGGTTCCTTGTGGGCTTCGATTCCTACGCCGACTTCGAGAAAGCGACTGCGTACGACGACCAGCCCAAAGTGCGGGCGCTGACGGGGCCGCTTTTCGAAAAAGATGCCGACTACGTGTCGGACGCCACCGAGACCTTGGCGACGTACAACGAGAAGTGGAGCTATAAGCCCGATTCGAATATTCCGGAGATGCGCTATTTCGAGATCGAGACAATTTGCCTCCGTCCCGGACACGACAAGGATTGGGAGGATCTCGTAGCGATGTTCCAGACGGCTGCGGCGAAGGCCAACATCGACGAGCACGATATCTTCTTCGAAGCGCACTACGGCGCGGAGAACGGAACCATTTACATTTTCACGCCGCGGAAAGCGCTCGGCGATCTCGACGCCGCGATGGGCACGGGAAAAGCGTTTGAGGACGCGCTTGGGCCGGACGGGCAAAAAAAGTGGGCGGAACTGATCCGGGCTACGGTCGCGTCCGACAGCACCACGTTGATCCGCTTCAGCCCCGAAATGAGCTATCCGCTCGAAAGCTGGGTCAAGGCCGATCCGGACTTCTGGGCTCCGAAGCACATGATGGCTCCGAAGGCGGCTGAGGCGCCGAAAAAGAAAGAGTAGCGCGCCACATGCGAAGCGGGGGCGGGTTTGAAACCCGCCCCTACAAGTCGCCTCCCGCGCCCACAACGGCGCGAAAGATACGAAACCGCCGCGCCCATGGAGTGCGGGAGCTTGCCTGTCCTGAGCTTCGAAGGGCTCCCGCTGTTTCGACGCGAAGCTTGCTTCGCGGTTCGTATGCCTCGGGTGACGAGGGATCCCGAGTCCGCCGCGGCCCAGTCAGGATGACGGATGTTGTCGCTATCAGCCATATCGTGAATTCAGGTGCGGAAATCGTGATTTGACACGAATGCGCTTTCCGCAGATAATGTGTCGTACACCGACTCCTCCGGAGGAAATCGAGCACTTGCGGACCGGCCCGAAGTACATCTTTGTGACGGGCGGCGTAGTTTCCTCACTTGGAAAAGGCGTAGCGGCGGCGTCGATTGGATGCCTCCTCGAAAGCCGCGGCCTGAAGGTCACCCTCCAGAAGTGTGATCCCTACCTGAACGTCGATCCTGGGACCATGTCGCCCTATCAGCACGGCGAAGTGTTTGTCACCGACGACGGCGCGGAAACGGACCTCGACCTCGGCCACTACGAACGTTTCACCTCGGCCCATCTCACGCGCGACCATAACTGGACCACCGGCCGCATCTACGAATCCATCATCGCCAAAGAACGCCGCGGCGACTACCTCGGCAAGACCGTGCAGGTGATTCCGCACGTCACGGACGAGATCAAAGCCGCATTCCGCAAGGTCGCGGATGGCGTCGACGTAGTAATCGTCGAGATTGGCGGCACGGTGGGCGATATCGAATCGCTGCCCTTCATGGAAGCCATCCGCCAGATGCGCCTCGAACTTGGCGCGGAGAACGTGGTTTTCGCGCACCTCACGCTCGTGCCCTTCATCGCCACGGCCGGCGAGCTCAAGACCAAGCCCACGCAGCACAGCGTGAAGGAAATGCTCAGCATCGGCATCCAGCCGGACATCCTGATTTGCCGCAGCGACCGCCAGTTGGGCACGGACCTCAAAGCCAAGATCGCGCTTTTCTGCAACATCGCCCAATCCTGCGTGATTTCCGCGCCCGATGTCGGCAACATCTACGAAGTTCCGATGACGCTCGCCGCCGAAGGCCTCGACGAGCAGATTTTGCGGCTGCTGCACCTCGAGGCGCCGCCGCGCGATCTGAGCCGCTGGCTGGCGATGCTCGAATCGCTCGAGCACCCGCAGGGCGATGTGCGCATCGGCGTGGTAGGGAAGTACGTCCAGCTGGAGGACGCGTACAAGAGCCTGCGCGAGGCGCTGGTCCACGGCGGGCTGCCGAGCCGCCAGCATGTTTCGATCGAATGGATTGAAGCCGAGGATATCGACTCACCTGCCACCGCCGAGCGCGTCCTACGGCACGTCGACGGCATTCTCATTCCCGGCGGCTTTGGCAAGCGCGGGATTCAGGGCATGGTTCACGCGATCACCTACGCGCGCGAGCATAAAGTGCCATTCTTAGGCATTTGCCTCGGCATGCAATGTGCCACGATCGAATACGCTCGCCAGGTTTCGCGGCTCGAGCGCGCGGACAGCACCGAATTCGATCCTTCCACGCCGAATCGCGTGATCTACAAGCTTCGCGAGCTGCTCGGCGTGGACGAAATGGGCGGCACGATGCGCCTCGGCGCGTGGCCCTGCAAACTCGATCCCGATTCTTTCGCGGCCAGAGCCTACGGCGTCACCGAAATCTCCGAGCGCCATCGCCACCGCTACGAATTCAATTGCGAGTACGAGAAGACGCTCACCGACGCGGGTTTCCGCATCACCGGCCGCACGCCGGACGGCACGTACGTCGAGATCATTGAGGTGCCGGAACATCCGTGGTTCGTCGGCTGCCAGTTCCATCCCGAATTCAAGTCGAAGCCGCTCGCGCCGCACCCGCTGTTCGCGGCATTCGTCCACGCCAGCCTGGAAAACCGTCGGCAGCGCCTCGGGCATGCCACCGACGCGCAATCCAAATCGCACGTTCCCGCCGAAACACGCGCCTCCGAACCTCACGCCGACGCCGCTTCCGCCGACTAGAGCCGATCACCGCCCCTGAATCGAGGCAGCCTCGTGGAGTGCGGCAGCTTGCTGCCGCTGTTTGCCGCTTGGGCTTGCCCAAGCGTGCTCCCCGCACAAGCAACGTGCGTAACCTGTGGAAGCGCGAGCCTTAAGGGTCCGATTCTCACGCGTCCCGTGATGGTAGACCGCTTCGATTGGGAGCGGGACCCGCCCGTGAGACAAATGCAAAAGAAAAGGGCGCAGGGCCTCTGAGAAATTTCTCCGAGGACCTGCGCCCGCTGAATTGTGTCTTGATCGAGAAGAAACGACCCGTCTTACGCTGCCGCGAGGTACTGCCATTCGTTCCCGGTAAACTTCACCTGGAACACGCCGCCCTCGTCCGCATGAAGGAAATAATCCCCTTGCGGGATGCGGCTGGCATTTGCCGGGCGCACGGAGCACTTCTCCCACTTCGTCGGACGCTGGCCGCGACCATGCTGGTTGCCCGCATCGACGATGTGGATGCCGTACTGAACCCGGTATTCAACCCCGGTCGGACGCGTAGGAACCAGCCGCCCCGATCCTTTACGATTGCCAGTTGTTATGGTTTTCTCTTTGGCCATGATAGTTATCCGATGCTCTATGGTATCTAAAAGTTTCCCCACTTGTTCTAAGGTATTTCCTGTATTTCATAGTACCACATTCCACACCTTTTTGCCACACCATCTTCGCTACTTATTCGCCCGTGCGGGCGAATCGTTGGGCTAAGCATCTATAAACGCATTTGAATGAGCTATGTGGGGACCTGGAGGCCCGCCCACGCGAACAATTCCTGGTACAACGCTTCGACCGTTTCCGGCAGGTCCTCTCCCGAGAGCGCCGAATCAACTTTGTATCCTTGGCTATGCAGGTAGTACGACAGCAGGCGGTACGATTTTCGGAAGTCTTTCACTTCGGCCGGATCGATCGAGATCGACTGGCCGGGCAGATCGGGTATCAGTTCGTCGCGCAGGTAGATTGCGTCGAATCCGATGAGGCCCCAGCGGCCGTCGCGCTTTTCCGCACGGTAAAGAAAGCGGGAATGGGTCGAGAGCGTCGCGCTCACGCCTTTCAGCGTCACGGGAAGATCGATGATGCCGTGGAGGCTCGCGACGGCGCGCTCGCCGGAGAGCCGCACGAGAATCGGCGCCAGCCGATGCTTCGCGGGAATCCCGCGGCGCGCCATCTCGATCGAGCCAGTGACGAAATCCGGCCCATTGCCGCGGAACCAGCTCACGCGCACGAGTGAATCGGGCCAGAAGCACTCGCGCATCGTTTCCCAGCGCCCCAGGTCGCGGCTCTCGCGTTCGCGCAGGATCAGCTGCGTGATCGCGGTAATATCCGCGGCTTCGATCACGTCGTTCGGTACTCGTTCGTTCATCGGGGCTCCCCCTGATACGGCATACGGCGGCGCGCATTATCGCACGTGGCATGGCTACACGATGGACAATTCAAAGTTGAAAACGCGGGAGAAGCCGCATAGGCTGGGATGGATTCGATGCAACCATCGCGCAGCTTTGAGATCGGCAAATTCACGGTTGGCGGAGGCTCGCCGCTTTTCCTGATCGCGGGGCCGTGCGTCATCGAGAGCGAAGCGCACGCCATGATGATGGCCGAGCGGCTGTGCGGCGTCGCGTCCGAACTCGGCATTCCGCTGATTTTCAAGGCTTCCTACGACAAAGCGAATCGCTCGTCGGTCGCGTCGTATCGCGGCCCGGGGCTCGAGGAAGGCCTGCGCATCCTCGCGCAGATCAAAAAGCGCACCGGCTTGCCGATTCTTACGGACGTTCACGAGGTTTTGCATGTTGAGCCCGCGGCGGATGTCTGCGACGTGCTGCAGATTCCCGCATTCCTCTCGCGCCAGACCGATCTGCTGGTCGCGGCAGGGCGCTCCGGGCGCGTAGTCAATATCAAGAAGGGCCAATTCCTCTCGCCGTGGGATATCGGCAACGCCGCCGAAAAAGTGGCCGGCACGGGCAACGAGAAGATTATTCTCACCGAGCGCGGCGCGTCCTTCGGCTACCAGAACCTCGTCGTCGATATGCGGTCCTTTCCGATCATGCGCAAGCTCGGCCATCCCGTGGTCTTCGACGTCACGCACGCGGTGCAGCTGCCGGGCGGAGAAGGGAAGTCGAGCGGCGGCCAGCCGGAATTCATCGAGCCGCTGGCACGCGCGGGCGCGGCGATTGGCGTGGACGGAATTTTCCTCGAGGTCCACGAGAATCCGGCAAAGGCGCTTTCCGACGGCACGAACGCGCTGCCGCTCGGCCAATTGCGGCCCCTGCTCGAAAAAATCACGCAGCTCGCGGCTCTCGCGCGCGAATGGGATGTGCCCTCATGACGCCGAAGCCAACCGTGGTGAAAGCTCGCGTGGCGAACATGCCGAAAACGAAATCGGCGATCGAGACCGCGAAGCGCGTTCTGCAGATCGAAGCCAGCGCGATCGAGGGCCTCATCGACCGCCTCGACGCGCGCTTCGAAAAAGCTGTCGAACTTCTTTACGCGTGCAAGGGGCGCGCGATCGTCAGCGGGCTCGGCAAATCCGGCCTCATCGGCCGCAAAGTGGCGGCGACATTCTCGAGCACCGGCACGCCTTCGATTTTTCTGCACGCGGCTGAAGCGCTGCACGGCGATCTCGGCATGGTGACAACGGGAGACGTGCTCGTTGCGATCTCGGCAAGCGGCGAAACGGAAGAACTGATCGAGCTGAGCGAAGCGGCGAAGCGCCTGAGCGTCCCGCTGATCACGCTGACCGCGCATCCGCGCTCCACGCTGGCGACGGCGAGCGACATCGTGCTCGATATCGCGGTGAAGGAAGAGGCGTGCTCGCTCAATCTGGCGCCCACCGCGTCGACGGCAGCGGCGCTCGCCATGGGCGACGCGCTCGCGATCGCGCTGCTCGAGCGCCGTGGATTCCAGCCGGATGATTTCGCCGCGCTTCATCCGCGCGGGCGGCTCGGTAACAAGCTGCGCCGCATCGAGTCGTTGATGCACGCGGGCGAAGATCTCCCGCGCGTGGACGCGGCCGCAAAAATGCCCGACGTGATCTACGAAATGAGCCGCAAGGGCCTCGGCATGGCGGCGGTCACTGACGCCGAGGGACGATTGCTTGGCATCATCACCGATGGCGACCTGCGCCGCGTGATGCAGAAGCGCAAGGAAAACGTCCTCGGCCTGAAGGCGGCCGATTGCATGACGAAAAATCCGGTCACGCTCCCGCGCACCGAGCTCGCCGCCGCCGCGCTGCGCGTGATGGAAGAAAAGAAAATCACATCCGTGCTCGTGGTCGATACCCAAGGACGCGTCGAAGGCGTGGTCCACATCCACGACCTCTGGACTCTGCAGCTCTTCTAACATGCCCATTCGCGAGATCAAGTTCCCACCCAAAGCGTTGCGGCGCGCGCGCAAGGTTCGCGTCCTGCTGATGGACGTTGACGGCACGATGACGCCCGGCTACGTCTGCCTCCAGTCGTTCCCCGACGGCAGCGTTGCCGAGATGAAGGTGTTCAACGCCCACGACGGCGCGGGCATCAAGCTCGCGAGCATCATGGGCCTGCGCACCGGAATGATCACGGGGCGCGATTCTCCCGCGAACGCTCGCCGCGCCCGCGAAGCCTCGATGGAATTCGTGGTCCAGGGCCAAGCGAAAAAGCTCGAGGCCTACAAGGGGATTCTCGTTCGCGCGGGCGTCACCGACGAGGAAGTCGCCTACGTCGGCGACGACTTGCCCGACCTTCCGCTGCTCGAGCGCGTCGGCCTGGCGGTCGCCGTAGGAGACGCGGTCGTGGAGGTGAAGCGCGCCGCTCATTACATCACGACTGTGAACGGCGGACACGGCGCCATTCGCGAGGTCGTCGAGCTGATTCTGAAAGCCCAGGGAAAGTGGAAAAAGGCCATCCCTCTCGCCATCGCCTAGCAATAGCCCAACCGTTCCATTTCGCTTGTACATTCGTACCCCTACCGAATCTGTCCTTTAGGCCAGTGTTTTAAACCGAAGCCCAAGCTTAGCCTTGCGGAGTAGGAGAACTGCACATGACTACTCCGGTTCGACATGCTATCCCGTTCGTTTCGAGGCTCTTGAAGCCGCGCACAGCCCTCCTCGCGGCTGTCTTGGCGAGCGCTGCGGCGCTTGCACCTGCGCTTTGCGCGCAGCAAATCCTGCCTGTGGCAAACTATCGCCCGCGCACCGACCAGCTTGAGCTGCAAATGCTCGACCTGGTGAACCACGACCGCATCGATCCATCGGCGGCGGAAGAAACCAAGGGGCGCGCCCACCCATTGAACTGGGACGGCAGGCTCGCCGCGATCGCGCGGTTGCACTCCGAAGAAATGGCGCGCGAGGGCTTCTTCGGTCACGAGGGTATGGACGGCAGCCAGCCGTCCAATCGCGTGAGCCGCGCAGGGATTCAGTGGCGCTCGACCGGTGAGAACATTGCGAAGTGCCGCGACGTCGCCGAAGCGGAAGAGCTCTTCATGGATGAGCCGAGATTCCGCCAGAACCACCGTGGCAACATCCTGAATCCGGAGTATACGCACGTTGGGATTGGGATCGCGCGAGGGCCCGACGGAACGCTCTACATCACCCAGGAATTCGTCCAGGAACCCTAGGTTCAGGGACTGCTACATCACATAGTCTGGTTTGGCAAAGCCTTGCGGACCACCCGCAAGGCTTCCGTTTTTCAGGTGAATTTCCGCGCCGGAAGCCACATCCCGCACGATGTACTCCGCCGGCCAATAGGAATTCAGCGACTCTGCAAGATTCCTCGCCTCCGTCAGGTCGTTACGCGACGCGATCGGAAGCACCTCGCCGGTTTCCAGCTTTCGCAAAATGTCGTAGCCCCTGGCCATGTTCTCGATTCCGTGGCCCATAGCCTGACACCATGCGAGCTTGCTGGCTGTGACGCCAATCACCGCTCTTTGTGACGGAAGATCCGCGATGGACGAGGGCCTGCGAGAGTCCAATCTTTGTGGGTCGCGGCTTCCAGCCGTGACATGAGCCGTGCAAAATCTTCGCGGGCTTCAGCCCCTGAAGTTCCCGGATGCGGCTGTCACATAGACTCTTTGCCGCGAAGGGCTTTTGACCTTGTAGCGGCGGGTTGCCGTTCTTGCGACCCGGCAGACGGTGGAAGCGCAGGCCTTCAGGACCGCGAAAAGTGGCCCTGGTAGAGCGGCTTTCAGCCGCAGGCCTTTTCTTGAGGGGCTCAGAGCTTCAGCTCACTCTGGACGAATGGAACGGCTCCCGATTGACGGCCGTCCTTAGGAGGCCGGGGCTTCCAGCCCCGGCGTAAGATGGGCCACTCGTGGGGCTTCAGCCTCTGAAGTTCCCGGACGCGGTTGTTAGACAGACTCTACGAGGCCCTACGCGGGATGTCCATGAAGGCTGCGCTGATCGTGTATCAAAACGGGGCTCTCATCTTGCGGTGGCGCAAAGCGAACCAGTCCGAAATCAGTGAGCTTCAACGCTGGAACCACACACAAGGAAAGGAACGCGAGAATCATCATGGGATCCTCAATTGCCGATCCCAGCTGGTGCGTCGCTTCTCGCAAGCGTTGCAGGTCTTGGGCTACGCTCTCGAAAGACCGGTCGGACATCAGGCCCGCGATCGGCAGCGCAACCTCGCCTAGAATCTTCCCGTTTCTCGCAACCACATAGCCGCCCTGGTTTTCACGGATGCGATTGACGGCGGCGGCCATGTCTTTATCGGTCGCTCCGACCACGCTGATGTTGTGGCTGTCGTGACCCACGGAGCTGGCGATCGCGCCCTCCCGAAATCCAAAGCCTTTGACGAAGCCCACGCCGATGTGGCCGTTCTTCCCGTGCCGCTCGACGACGGCCAGCTTCAAGATGTCGTTCTCCAGATCGCGCTGCCACTCGCCGGCACTATTTTGCGGCAAGCGAAAGCGCAGATGCTTCGTCACGATTTGGCCGGGGATGATGCCAATCACGTCCTGCTCCCCTTTCGCTCCATCCGAAAGGTGCACCGCGAAGTCCGCGGCCGTTACCGACCGGTTTTTCACGCTGTTGTATCCGACCGGCTCGATGCGCGCGCGCCGGTCGAAAAGTTCCGGCGTCACCACGCGGCCGTTCTTGATCACGCTGTGGATGGTGCAAGTTTGAAGATCGCTCAGCAGGACGATATCCGCCTTGTATCCCGGCGCGATCAATCCGCGCGCCTGCCACTTTGGCGTGTTCTTGTGCAGGCCAAAGCCTTGCGCGGCCGACCAGCTCGCCACGCGGTACACGTCGCGCGGGTCGGCGCCGAGCCGGATCGCCGTGCGGACGAGATAATCGATATGCCCCTCGCGCGCGATCTCCAGCGGGTTGCGGTCGTCCGTGCAAAATCCGAGGAAGGGCGAGAGGCGCGTCGTCACGAGGCTCACGAGCGCTTTCAAATCTTTGCAGATCGTTCCTTCGCGGATGAAAACCTGCACGCCTTTGCGGAGTTTTTCCTCGGCCTGCGCCAGATCGGTCGATTCGTGGCAGTTGCGAATGCCACAGGCCGCCATCGCGTTGAGCGCGTAACCGCGAATCCCTGGCAAATGCCCGTCGATGCTTTCGCTTTCGAACGCCGCCAGCTTTTCGAGCGTCGCCGGATTCAGCGTCAGCACGCCGCCGATGTCCATGAACTCGGCAAGGCCGATCGTCTTCGGATGGTCCGCGAATTTCTTCAGGCTCGCGGCATCGAGCCTCGCGCCCGACGTTTCGAGCGGCGATGCGGGCACGCACGACGAGAGCTGCACCATCAGATCCATCACGGTGTTCTCGGCGCATTTCTGAAAATAGGCGAGCGCTGCCTCGCCAAGCACGTTGGCGATTTCGTGCGGGTCGCAGACGGCGGTGGTCGTGCCGCGCGGCAGGACACAGCGATCGAACTCCATCGGCGTAATCATCGAGCTTTCGACGTGGACGTGCGTGTCGATGAAGCCGGGAACGGCTGTGAGTCCCTTGCCGTCAATCTCGGTACGCCCGTTGTATTCAGAGAGCGTGCCGCTGATCGTGTGATCCGTAATCGCGATGTCGCTCGGAGTGAGTTCGCCGGTGACGACATCCAGCAGCATGACGCGCTTGATCACCAGATCGGCGGGCTCGCGACCCATCGCCTGCCGGATGCGAGTGGCGAAATCGTCTGAGTTCCCAAGTGTCATCGTCGGGCCTGTCCCGTACTTGTTGCGCTCGGGACCATCATATCCTCGGTTGCGCGCGATACGAACGCGGAAACGCCTCCGCACCACACCACCCGGGCACTCAGGCAAACAAAAGCGAAGCCATCCACACTCCGTGCGCATCCAATCCCGGCGCGGGGTTATCGAAGGCAGAGAGGGGAGAGGCTATGGCGAAAATGAAGGCGGTGCAGGTACCCAAGGCGGGCGGCGACTTCGAAATCGTAGAGCGCGACATTCCCCAGCCGGGTCCGGGACAAGTAAGAATCCGCGTGCAGGCCTGCGGCGTGTGCCATAGCGATGTTCTCACCAAAGAGGGCTGGCCGGGAATCATCTATCCGCGCGTGCCCGGACACGAGGTTGCGGGCGTGATCGATGAAGTGGGCGCGGGCGTCACGCTATGGAAGAAGGGCCAGCGCGTGGGTGTTGGCTGGCACGGCGGGCAGGATTTCACGTGTCCCGCATGCCGCCGCGGCGACTTCGGCGTCTGCGCCAATCTGAAAATCTGCGGGCTCAGTTACGACGGCGGTTATCAGGAATACATGATCGCGCCGTGGGAGGCGGTGGCGTCGATGCCGGAATCGCTCGACGCGGCCGAGGCGGGGCCGCTGATGTGCGCCGGCGTGACCACGTTCAACGCGCTGCGCCATAGCGGCGCGCTGCCGAGCGATCTCGTCGCAGTACAGGGGATTGGCGGGCTCGGCCATCTGGGAATTCAATTCGCGCAGAAATTCGGCTATCGGGTGGCAGCCATCGGGCGCGGGCCCGAGAATGGCGCGCTCGCGAAGAAACTCGGGGCGCACTATTACATTGATAGCGCCGCTGCCAACGCCGCGGCCGAGCTGCAAAAGCTCGGCGGCGCGCGCGTGATTCTCGCCACCGCGCCGAGTTCGAAAGCGATGTCGGCGCTGATCGACGGCCTGGGAAACAACGGCACGTTGATGGTTGTTGGGGCAACGACGGATCCCATCGAGGTCACGCCAATTCAGCTGATCTTCGGGCGCAAGGAAGTGCGGGGCTGGCCGTCCGGTACTCCGGTCGATTCCGAGGACACGCTGCGCTTCGCGGAAATCACCGGCGTGCGCCCGATGATCGAAAAGTATCCGCTCGCGAAGGCCGCCGAAGCCTACGCGCGGATGATGAGCGGCAAGGCCCAGTTCCGCGTCGTCCTCACGATGTGAGTGTCAAAGGCTCCATTGCGCCGCGGGAATTGTCGCGGGGAAAGCCGTGAAACCAAAATTGAGTGCTGAATCGATCGAAGCGAAAAACAAGGCGCTGGTCCTCGAAGCCTTCGACACGCTGTTCAACAAGCGCGATTACGCCGCAGCCGAGCGCTACTGGTCGCCGAACTACATCCAGCACAGCGCTCACATCTCGCCCGGCCGCGATGGCCTTTTCAATCTGATTAAGAGCATCCCGCCGACGCTGAAGTACGAACACGGAGCGATCGTGGCCGAGGGCGACTTCGTAATCGTGCACGGCCGCTTTTCCGGCATCGGCCTGCCCGTGAATTGGATCGCCGCGGACGTTCTTCGAATCAAGGACGGAATTCTCGTCGAGCACTGGGACGTAATCCAGGACGAAGCCACGCGCGAGTCGTCCAAGAGCGGCCTGCCGATGTTCGGCCAAACGTTTGGCGGTCAGAGTTGAAGGCAGTATGTTTGATAAAGGAGGAGCCACATGGAAGCCAACAAATCCGCGAAGCATGAAATCGAATCGCTCGCCGCGAAAGCGGGCGAATTCCTCATCGGAAACGATCTGCGAGTCACGCGCCTCGGCTACGGCGCCATGCGCATCACGGGCAAGGGAATCTGGGGCGAGCCCGCCGACCGCGCGGAGGCGATTCGAGTGTTGCGTCGCGCCGTCGAGTTGGGCGTCAATTTCATCGACACCGCCGATTCCTACGGCCCCCACGTGAGCGAGGAAATCATTGCCGAAGCGCTGCATCCGTATCCGAAGAATCTGGTGATCGCCACAAAGGGCGGCTTCGACCGGACCGGTCCTGACAAATGGGTTGAAAACGGCAAGCCGGAACATTTGCGATCCGCGTGCGAAGGCAGCCTGCGGCGCCTGCGCCTCGATCGAATCGACCTGTATCAGCTGCATCGAATCGATCCCAAAGTTCCGGCCGAAGATCAACTTGGCACGCTCAAGGATCTGCAAGCAGAAGGCAAGATCAAGCACATCGGCCTGTCGGAAGTGAGCGTCCAGCAGATCCAGCACGCGCAAACGATCGTTCGCGTCGTGAGCGTGCAGAATCGCTACAGCATGACGGACCGCGGCTCGGAAGATGTCCTCGAGTATTGCGAGAAAGAAAAGCTGGGCTTCATCCCGTGGTTCCCGCTGGCCGCCGGCAAGCTATCCGGGCCGGACGGTCCCGTGGGCCGCGTGGCGGCGGAATTGAAAGCGACTCCGTCGCAGGTCGCTTTGGCGTGGCTGCTCGCGCGATCGCCGGTGATGCTGCCGATTCCCGGCACGTCGAAGGTGAAGCACCTCGAAGAAAACATCGCCGCGGCCGGGCTGAAGATCGATGAAAAGGAAATGCGGGAACTGGGCCGCGCGGCCGGCGCCGACTAAGAAAAACGTGATTGGTGAGTCATGTGGGCCGAGCGACTGCCTGGCGAGTGGCGCGAGTCGCCCGAGAAACAAAGCCCGCGGCTAGAAGCCGCCGTACCGACGAGCATTTTTTCGAGGGCCTAAAGGCCCACGCTTCCACCCGAGGCATACCGCCTCCATAGCCCGGTCGGCTCACGTTCCAACCACGGAGCGCATCTGGCGTGTGCGTGGAGCACGCCCCGCCTGCGCTCGGAAGCCTCGGCGGGGCAGGCCGGGCCCTTCGACTTCGCTCAGGACGGGCAAGCCCGGGCGGCAAACAGCGGGAGCGAGCTCCCGCACTCCACATGGTCGCCTGGTTCCCACACAGACTCTGAAAGTCCACGCTTCCGGCGCGGCATCTTCCGCTTCCACGGACGTACAAGTGCGGATTTTCTTCCCTTGCGAATTGGCCTATTTTTTCTGCAGTAACAGGGGAGTCGAGGAACCCCCTAGCGGGGGCTTACAACGCCCTAAAAAGTCGAAAAAAGCCAATTTTGGAGGGTTTTGCGGCATGGGAGAGTACGCGACCCATCGCGAGAAGACGCGGCGCGCCATACAAGCCTATCTGGATGTTATCGATACGGCCGAATGGCTGAAGGGCGAACTGCGTCCGCCACTCGATTCGTTCGACCTGACGTTCGGAGAATTTCGGGTGCTGGAGTTGTTGAACCGCAAGGGGCCGCTCACGGTGAGAGACGCCGCGCGCGAGCGCAAGACGAGCAGACAAAATCTGAAGAAGAGGAGCAAGTACCTCGAACGACGGGGCTGGGTGCGGAGGGTGGTCGTGACGCTGCCGCCGGCGCCCTTCGAGGAGAGCCACAAGGCGAAGTCGAAGAAGGATGAGAAACGAAAGGGACGGCGAGTCGGCGTGATAACTCTGACGCCTTCGGGGAAGAGATTCGTTCGCGACGTGATGCCGAACCATTCCAAGATGATGAAGGCGTTGATGCGAGTGCTCGACTCGCGCGAGCAGCTGTCGCTGAGCCGCTTGTGCAGGAAGATTCGCTCGGGCGAGGCCTTGCTCAAGTTCCTTCAGGAGATCCGAATAATCGAGGAAGACCAGCAGGCGGCGGATTTGAGAGAGGAGGCGAGGGCTGAGTTGGAGAGACTCACGGCGCGAACGGGATGAGGAGTCAAGGGTTGAGGGTTGAGGGGTTGCGGGATGGGGCAGTTACCTCGCGCACCCTTCGCAAAGGACGCGAAGAGTGCGCCATTCGCCGGAGTAGGATTTAGTGAACCCTCCGACGGCGGCCGGCATCTACTTAAATCACAGCCCTCACAATTCGATGAGGATAGGGAGGAGCCTATGTACGTCATTACCGGCGCGACAGGAAACACGGGAAGCAAAGTAGCGGAAAAGTTGCTCGCACAAGGGGAACAGGTGCGTGTTGTAGGCCGCAGCGCAAAACGGCTGGAACCATTCGTAAAGAAGGGTGCAGAAGCTTTCGTTGCGGACATCACCGACGCGGGGGCGCTCACGAAGGCTTTTTCCGGTGCAAAGGGAGTGTACGCGATGATTCCGCCGGACGTGAGCGCCCCGGATGTGCTGGCACACTATCGGCGCGTGGGCGACGCCTTGGCCGCCGCGATTGAGAAGAGCGGAATAAAATACGCCGTCGTGCTGAGCAGTATCGGAGCGGACAGGCCGGACAAAACAGGCCCGGTGGTCGGGCTGTACAATCTTGAAAAGAAGCTTGACGCGATTCCTGGATTGAACGCCCTCTATCTGCGACCCGTCGGCTTCATGGAAAACCTTCTGCCCCAGGTTGGCGTGATCAAGGCCTTCGGAACAATGGCCGGCGCTGTCAGAGGCGATCTGCGGGTGCCCATGATCGCAACGCGCGATATCGGCAACGCAGCCGCCGACGCCCTGTTGCAGCTCGATTTTCAGGGGAAGAGCACGCGCGAGCTGCAAGGGCCTCGCGATGTCACGAACACGGAAGCCGCCAAAATAATCGGCGCCGCGATCGGCAAGCCCGACCTGACCTATAAGCAGATGCCCGCGGCACAGTTGAAGCCCGGTTTCGTGCAGATGGGCATGTCTCCGAATATGGCGGATCTGCTGTTGGAGTTGGCGGATGCGCAGAATTCGGGCCACTTAAAGGCGCTCGAGCCACGCTCCCCAAAGAACACCACTCCCACAACGCTGGAGACTTTTGTAGCCGAAGTTTTCGCGCCGGCCTATCGGGGACAAAAAGCGGCCCGCGCCTAGCGGGCCGGGTGGCGCATCTTAACCCGAGGGTACGCCACCCGCCGCGTGGGCACAGCGCTAGTTCTTGACGGTCATCGACTCGGAGTCCACGGCCGTTTTGCCTGTCACGCCTTCCAGACCCGTCAGAATGCCGCGATAGTCGTTCTTGTCGCACTGTATGGCAAGGCCGCCCTTGCTATTGGCATCCGCCCACGTAAGACCGATGTAATGTTTCTTGGACTTAGTAAGAGCCATCAATCCGCCTATTCCAAAGGAAACGACAGCGAGTCCAATGGCCGCGCCCACGCGACGGTGAACGTCTTGGCCGTAGCTGATTTCAGTGATGGCGGACGCCGGAACCACGAGCACCTCATCATCGCCTTTGAAGAAGTCAACGTTATTGCCGTCCATTCGGAGCTTGAGGCCCGCGCCGGTTTTGACTTCGGAAACGGAACCGCCGTCATACGTGACTTTATAGCCTTCGCTTCTGGCGAATGCGGACCACGGCAGCAGAATACCGATAGCGAGACAGAGGAAAGATGCCAGTAGTTTCTTGAGTGTCATAATTTGCCCTCACGAGCTAGGAGTTGGATTGCTCCCAACAGGCTCGCGTGGGTAGCAGTGTTCGACAATGGTACTGTGGCGTAATAGATAATGAGACCCGCGGCGCCAAGACCGCAGATTCAAGCGGGATAAACCGGCGCTACGCGTGGTTCATGGCAGAGGTGCTGGCTAGGAAGGTTATCTCGCGCACCCTTTGCAGAAAAGAAAAACGCAAAGGGAATGCGGCACCCCCAAATTGTGTTCGTGGCTTGAATGAACTCGGGTGTGCGTGGGCACCCGCGCACGAAATTACTCGTGGACGAATTCTCGAGGGTTCGCCACCTGCTGATATGCCGTTCAGCCCGATTCGTAAGTTCCGGGGCCTTTTGCCACTTTTACGTGAGACCAGTGCACAGTCTGAAAGACCATGATTGTCCATCCGAGACGGAGGCGATATGATGACGAAAAGAGCCTTCGATGACGACCGAGCGTATCGAGATTAACCCGGCGATCATGATGGGAAAGCCCGTGATTCGCGGCACGCGAATCACGGTAGAGCTAATCTTGCGCAAACTCGCCGAGGGCGCAGGCGAGGCTGATCTGTTGGAGGATTATCCGCACCTCACGACAGAGGACATCCGAGCAGCCGTGGCCTACGGCGCGGCAAGTGTAGCCCACGAGGAAGTTGTACTGCTCCCCGACGCGCCAGCTCCAGATAAATCCTAAAGCATGAACTTCGTGGCCGACGAGAGTTGCGCTGGGCCTGTCGTCCGGGCGTTGCGGGAGGCCGGTCACGACGTCGTTGCGATTGCAGAGGTCGCGAAAGGAGCGACTGACGAGGATGTCTTGAACCGCGCACTCAACGAGAAGCGCGTGCTTATTACAGAGGATCGGGATTTCGGGGAGTTGGTGTACGCGCACGGTCGGCCCTCAACGGGCGTCATTCTTGTGCGGTTTCACGGTCGTGCACGTCATGCCAAACCCTCTACGGTCGTCGGCGCAGTGGCCAAACTAGGCGCGCGACTACAGGATGCGTTTACCGTGATAGAGCCGGGGCGAGTACGGATAGGCGGTCGGCCTAAGCTTGGTACCACATAGCGATACGACCGCGGCTTGAATGAACTCGGGTGTATACGGGCACCCGCGCACGAAATTGACCCGTGCCCGAATTCTCGAGGGCACGCCACCCCACCTTGGCGATTTGGCTAACGCAGCGGGCTACGGCCTTGCGCGGCGGCGTACGGGGCGAAACTAGTTGCAAATCGTACTGTTGAGGCAGGTCCCCTTGGAAATCTTAGATATGTCGTCTGCGATGCCTTGCAATGCGCTATCGGTATCCGCCGACACTTTTTTGACATAAAGCAATGGGCTGATCGCGTTGAGCCACAAGCCCAGTGCGATCATCAACAGGAGCAGCTTCGTCGTCTTGTCCACTTTCACGGTCTTCCTCCTCAAAACACACGTGCTACGTTAACGGGTCCATCGGGTCCCGCTCGCGTGTTTGGAAAATTACTAGAAGTTCTGAAACCCTATGCCCAGCGCCTGTCAAACTCAATTCTCCGCGCACGAGTTCACAATCATCGAAGGCAAAGGGGCCGCCAGAATAAACGAGATTACAGTCCACAAACCGGCACTTATCGTACAGATGGTTGTCCACAACTAGCTTCTGGCCCTCAAAGGACTCATTCTTCACCCAAACAAACTGGGGCGTGTAGTCTTCTGTAAAACCATCCAAACAATTCAGGTTTAGGATCATGCCAGACTTCCCGCGCGCGAATGGTCCCGCATTGTACCCCAGCTTGCCGGTGGCTTCTGCTTTGAGTACCTTGGGGGTTTGGCCACCCACCCGCTGGGTGAGAAGGTTACCTCACGCGCCCTTTGCGGAAACGAAAAACGCAAAGGGATGCGGCACTCCCGGGTTATATCCGTGGTTTGAACGAACTCGGATGTGTACGGGCACCCGCGCGCGAAATTGACCAGCGCACAAATTCTTCAGGGTATGCCACCCGCCTATAGAACCAGTGAAATTGCGCGATGATACGCCACTGGCTCGTTGGAAGCGTGGGTTTTTTGTTCATTTCCGTCGTGCTACTTCCTTCGCTGAAGAAAGTCTATTTGAGTATTTCCCTCCGAAGACGCTCCACTTGTTTCTCAATATCCTCGTATAGAGGATATAGCTTCTTTTCCTCATGCGTGATTTGGCGAATGACCGCTAAGGGTAGGCTTTTCTTGAGAAACCGATCCCATATCTCTACAAAATCTGCAAAGGTCGCAAAGTATTGTTGGGTGGATGGCTCTGCTTGCGCGATGTTCGCAGTCCAGTACTCCAGCATCTTGTGATAAAGCGGTATCAGTTCGTCTCGCAGCTGGCTGTCGTCGTAGTCCGCGAGCCTATCGTACTCATCGCTACGGCGGGCATATAGGCCGTCGCGAAGCGGGGTCGATCCCTGTTCGCTCGCCATGCGTATCTCGTCCTGCCAGGCCGCATGCGCAAGATTGCTGAGACGCAGGCGAAGTTCGCTCTTAGCGCGGATCACCATTCTTATGCTCAAGAGTTGGGCGTAGAAACGAAGTTGCTCTTCGTATCTGCGGTGCCTCCGCTCTTTGCTCTGGTTACGGTTCGCGATCCAGCCGCCAATGACAACGCCTAACAGCCCAAAGATCGCTGTTAGGAATCCCGGGACGAGTAGAGGCCCCCAAAGAGTGGATTCGAGCGCTGCCAGTGTCGCTGGACTCGGCATAGCCGGAGTTTACCATTACAAATCTCGGGTCTTGCGTCCGGCAATGGGGCGGGGGCTTAGTCTCGGTGAGTGCCAAGCGATAGCGAAGAGCCGGCGGGACGCCGGCGCTACGCTGTTACGGCAGAGCGAAGGCGACGAAGGTGGTGCCGGCGGCTGCTAGCACGTATTGCTTGCCGTCGACCTCGTAGGTGATTGGGTTTGATTCGGCGTCGGAGCCGCCGATGGTGAATTCCCAGAGGAGCTTGCCGGTGACGGCGTCGAGCGCGAAGAAATTGCCCTCGTTGCTCATGGCGAAGACGAGATTGCCGGCGGTCGCGAGCGTGCTGGTTTCCGCGGGAGCGAGCAGCTTGTACTCCCACTTCATTTTGCCCGTTGTCGCTTCGAGTCCGCGAATCGCGCCGTAGACTTGATCGCCGGAGAGATTGACGCGCCCGCCGCCCCCGAAGCTCGGAAAATTCACCTTCGGTTCGCCGGACACGGTATAAGCGCCGGTTTCGCGAGCGGACACGTAGAAAAGTTTCGTCAGGGGGCTGTACGACGGGCTATTCCAGTTCGTGCCGCCGTGGCCATCGGGATAGATCAGTTGTCCTTTCGGAGTCGGCTCCGTATTGGGCAGCATGATCGGATGGCCGTCTTCGTCGAGGCCTTTGGCCCAGGTTTCTTTCACGAAGGGAACGCCGGCGACGAACTTGCCCGTCACGCGGTCGAGCACGTAATAAAATCCGTTGCGGTTCGCGAATCCCAGAAGCTTTCGGGGCTTGCCGTCAATCGTCCCATCGAACAGCACCGGAGTCTGAATCGCGTCCCAGTCGTGCGTGTCGTGCGGCGTGAACTGGAAATACCATTTCATTTTTCCGGTGTCGGGATCGACGGCCAGCAGGGAATTGGTGTAGAGGTTATCGCCCGCCCGGTCGGAGCCGTTGTAGTCAGGCGCGGGATTTCCCACGCCCCAATAGAGCAGATGGAGCTCGGGATCGTAGGAGCCGGTGCCCCAGGTGCCTCCGCCGCCCGTGCCCGTCATATCTTTGTTCCACGTTTCCGAGCCCGGCTCGCCGGGAGCCGGGATCGTATAGCACCGCCAGAGATGATCTCCCGTTTTCGCGTCGTAGGCGTCGATGAAGCCGCGAATGCCGACATCTCCTCCGGAAATCCCGACGATGATTTTTCCATCCAGCACGCGAGGCGCGGCGGTCATCGCGTATCCTTCGCTATTCTGGTCGACGTGAACTTTCCACTTCACGGCGCCGGTCGTGGCGTCCAGGGCATAGAGGTAGGCGTCGAGCGTCCCGACGTACACCGTGTTGTCGAAGACGGCGACTCCGCGATTCGAACGATGCACGCCGATCGTGTATAGCGTGGCGGGAAGCTTGGGCGTCCAGCTCCAGATCTTGGTGCCGAGGCGCGCGTCGAGAGCGGTGACGGTGCCCAGCGGCTCGGTGAGGTACATAATCCCGTTGACTACAACTGCGGACGTTTCGATCGGCTGGACGGGCGGGTTGGGCTGGTACATCCAGGCCGCCCTGAGGGTGTGAGCGTTTTCGCGGTTGATTTGCGTGAGCCTTGAGAATCGCTGCGAGCTGTAATCGCCGCCATACATCAGCCAGTTTTGCGGCGTGCTATCGGCGTGCAAAAGCTGATCGTAAGTCACATCCTGCGCGCGGGCCTGCAGTGGCGCGAGGCAGAGCGAAGCGGCAAGGGCGAACGCACACAGGCAGGTTTTCATTGCGCGCCTTTCAACGTGAGGAGATAAGCGACCAGATCATCGAGCTGTTCCGCGGTCAGCGTGTCCTTGAAGCTCGGCATGATGCTTTTGTCCGGCTCTCTTTCGAGAGAGCGCAGGCTCGGCTTCCAGAGCGCGTGAAACTTTCCGGTCGCGTCCTTCAGCGTAATCGTAAACGAATCCTCGCTCATGCGAATCCCTTCTACCACGTGCCCGTCCTTTTCAACCGCACGGTACATCGCATATTCGGTCCAACTGTTGCCGAAAAATGCCCCGCCACCCGTGTTGGGCAGATTCGCGGCGGGATCGAGCAGTCTTTGCTTCAGGCTCGCGGGTCCGCGCATCGAGCCGATGCGAGTCAGTTCCGGGCCGATGCTGCCGCCTTCTCCGGCAATCATGTGGCACGCGGAACAGCCGCTCGATTTGAAGAGAGCCTCGCCCTTTTGGGGATTGCCGGAAGATGTTCCGGAGTCGTCGACGCTGGTCGCCAGCGTGCGGAGATAGGCCACGATGTTTGCCGCGCCTGCGTCGCTGATGGTGAGGATCCCCGCCATCGCGGTGCCCGGAATCCCTCGGCGGATGATGTTTTCCACCGCCGCGTCACCCAGGGCGGCCGGAACTCCGCGAAGGTCGGGACCGTCTTCACCGCGCGCATCCACGCCGTGACACGTGGAGCAATTCGTATCGTACAGATTCTTGCCCTGTGCGACATCGACCGTGGCAGGCGTGTGCGAGGTCTGCGGCGCGGGCTCGGATTGCTGGCCCGCGGCCCGCGAAGCGGAAAGCAGATTCAAAGTCAGAGTGCACGCCGCGAAAATCAAAGCGGCAAACCGCCAGCGTTTCATTTCATTCACACAACACCCCCGCCCTTCGCGTGCAACCTGCGTTTTCCGGATTACGATCTCCGCCGAATTCGCCTAGGCCCACTTATCGATCGAAACGCTCCTGCCGTGATTCATGTTGGCTACTTGGAAGAACGCGTTCGCCTGGCCGCCGGAGACGACGAAGTTGATGTCCGCGGCCCTGGGAAAGAAGGGGATCAGCGTGTCTTCCGGAACCTTATACCACGTGGCGTACGGCTCTCTTCCTTGCAGCGCAAGCGGATACAAATGGAAGGACGCCAGGAACGACTCCCGGAAATCCTTCGCGGTGCGCATGGTGTTCTTCCAGAGCCAATCCTGCAATTTGTCCTTTGTGTCGTAACCCTGGTCCACGAGTCGCTTCGCCACCAGCGGATCCAAAATCACCAGCGCGCCGGAGCCGCCGACCATGGATTGGAACATAAAGCTGATCTGCTCGTCGAACATGGCAATCATGGCGCCCGCGCCCCGCGCGCCGTGTCCCTGGCGCACATCGGGGCCGCCGAAGATGCTGACCACGTTTTCCTCGGGCTTGAATCCGAACTGCGTGTGCAGCGGGGGCCACGGGCTGTTCTTTTCGTCTTCCGCGATCACCAGGTTGTTGTAATCGATGTTGTTTCCCTGGCCGCCCTGATACGTGTCGCCGGGGATGCCGCCGTTGGTGAGGTTCTTGCCCATCAGCGTCCACGATCGCCCGATGGTGGCGTTGGCCTGCGCGAAAGGACCAAGCGCGCCAAGGCCGTAATTCATGTTCAGCTTGTCGCGTATAGGGCCATTGACCACGATCGAGGTTGTCGACGATGTAGTAGATCCGAACAGCCCCAATGGGCCGGCGGATGCCATCGCGAGCACGACGGGGAAAAATTCCGGGCGGCATCCGGCCATGACGGCGTTCACTGCGACTTGCCGAACCGTGTATCCCCACCGCGCGGAGGTGTAGCCGACTCCTTGGAGCGGCGTGCGGAGCACTTCGTCGGGACTGTGGCTCGTGCCTTTGAGCATCGCGTCCACTTTTTCTTCCGTGGGGATGATGATCGGCATGTAGTCGGTCATGCCATTGTTCATGAAGATTTCCTGCAGGTTGTCCGCGGTTTCGGGACCGAAAGTCGCCGCTCCGGCGCCGATGGATTGCATGCCGGTCTTGGTCTCGTCAGCCGTAAGCGGCCTGGTGAGATCGTCGACGATTTCCTTCATGATCTGCTTGCCGGAGACCGGATCGGGATTGACGAGGTAGGCGGCGAGTTCGTCGTCGCTCTTGCCGCCCACGGGATGCGGAGTGAACACCTGGCGCAGGTGTGGCATGCCCTCGCGTGCCGCGGTGAGGTTCGCCAATTCCGTGTAGGCCTGGGTGCACATCGGAATTGCTGGGACGCCCATCTTTTCCATCGTTACGCAGTGACTCACGGTCGCTGGGGCGCAGCCTCCTCAATGGCCAATGGCCATCACGCATGCGTATGCGTTGGCCTTGATCTCCGCCCAGAGCTTCGGGTCGTCCATGGCGTAGACGCCGGCCTTGGTGCGGAAGACGGTTTTTACGGTGGGCATGTTCTGCGCGAACCACGCCTGCATTTTGTGGAGAAGAGTTGCGCTGCCGAGGAAGCTGGTGGCGTCGACGACGTAGATGGTCTTGCCGTCGAGGGAGCTGGCGCGAGGCGCCATGGAATAGAGCTGGATCGCCGGCGGAGTCCCCTTGGGGCTCACCGCGGTCAGTTTCGACTCGCTGCCCGCGCTGCCGTGTGCGGCTTTTTTCTTCTGTTCCGCCTCGACGGCGGAGCCTGCGAGTAGTGCCGGCGACATGCCCAGCATGGACAGCAATTTTCGTCTGTTTACTTTCACGTAGGTCCCCCTATATGCCCGAACGTGCCGTCCACTAAAGACGCACGCCACCGCGGCACGGTTCCAGAGTTCGCGAATCTTGTCAAGAGTTTAAGCGCCGGCGCGCGCCATCGATCTAGCGCGGGGCGGGACGGATGGGCCCTTATTCGTGCTATTGTCAGCGTTCGTGGCAACATCGTGCAGGTAACCCTTCCAAGGAGATACGCTTGATGCGCATGCTTTTCGTGTCCCTCGCGGCTCTTGCGATAGCCGTTCCTGCTCTTCCGCTGGCGCCCATGCACGCGCAGACGACGTCGCAAACGGCCACTGCGACCGTCAAGGTCGAGGGAGGGAAGCCTGAGACGGCGGCCGAACCAGAGGAATTCAAGCCCGAGCAGCAGGCGAGCAAAGGCTCGGTTACCGTCGGCGGGCATGTGATCAACTACGACGCGTACGCGGGCACTCTGGTGGTGCATACGAAGGATTGGGACGATGTCCCGCAGAACAACGAGAAGGACGCGAAGACTCCGGAAGCGAGCATGTTCTATGTGGCGTACTTCAAGTCCGACAATCAAGGCGCGCCGCGACCGCTGACGTTTCTTTACAACGGCGGGCCGGGTTCTTCGAGCGTGTGGCTACACATGGGAGCGTTCGGACCTCGGCGCGTCGTGACCAAGGATGATTCGCACACGCCGGCCGCGCCTTATACCGTCGTCAACAACGATTACAGCCTGCTGGACGCAAGCGATCTCGTTTTCGTCGATGCGCCGGGAACCGGGTTCAGCCGGATCGCCGGCAAAGACCGCGAAAAGGCTTTTTACGGCGTCGATCAGGATGCGAATGCCTTCGCGGATTTCATTACCCAATTTCTCGGGAAATACGGGCGCTGGAATTCCCCGAAGTACCTGTTCGGTGAAAGCTACGGCACGACGCGATCGGCCGTGCTCGCGAATATCCTCGAGACCGATCGGGACGTGGATTTCAATGGCGTGATGCTGCTCTCCGAAATATTGAACTTCGATTTCAATGCGGACAGTCCGGAGTTTAATCCCGGCGTCGACTTGCCCTACGAACTCGCGCTGCCGACCTACGCAGCGTCGGCTTGGTATCACCACAAGCTGCCGGACACGCATCCGGATTTGGCGGCGCTGCTGCAGGAGGTCGAACACTTCGCGATGACGGATTACGCGCAGGCGCTCGAGGCCGGTTCCACGCTCTCCGCGGACCAGCGCGACGCGATCGCGGCCAAGCTTCATGGGTACACGGGCCTCCCGGTAGAGTACATCAAGAAGGCCGATCTGCGGATCAACGGCGGAGAGTTCGAGAAGAATCTGCAGGACGAGGCCAACATGACGACCGGGCGCCTCGACACGCGGTTTTCCGGTCCAACGTTCGATCCGCTGAGCAAGGAAGCGGATTACGATCCCCAATCAGCGGCCATCAGCTCGGCCTACGTTTCGGCTTTCAACGATTACGTGCGTAAGGATCTCAAGTACGGCGACAACAAGGTTTTCAAGCCGGAGATCGATCCGTCTAAGTGGTGGGATTTCCTGCACCAGCCGCCGAATTCGCCGGCGCCGCTGCCGCAGGCGCCGAACGTGATGCCCGATCTTGCGACCGCCATGAAATACAATCCCGATCTCAAGGTCATGCTGAACGCCGGGTATTTTGACCTCGCCACGCCGTTCTACGAAGGCATCTACGAGATGCAGCACCTGCCGATCCCTCCTAAATTAGAGGGCAATATCGAATTCCACTTCTACCAATCGGGGCACATGGTGTACGCGCACGAAGCTTCGCTGAAGGAGCTGCACGACAATGTGGCCGCCTTCATCCTCAGAACAGAAAACGCCGCCGCCGCGGCCAAGTGATCGAATTCTGGTTGCGATGCGCGTCTTGCAGCCGCGATTTCGATCGTTTAGGCTCCCTTGAGGCATGAGAAACAAGCGGTTGGACATCCTCCGGTCTTTCGCGATTCTGCTCGTGATGCTTTTTCACGGGAACAGTTCGCTCGCGGTCGGTCAAGAGGGCTGGGTCGGAGTCGACTTGTTCTTTGTCCTGAGCGGGTTTCTGATTTCAGGTCTCCTCTTCAGTGAATACAAGGCGCATGGCTCGATCCGCCTTAAGCGATTTTTCATCCGGCGCGGCCTGAAGATTTACCCCGCGTTCTATCTGTATATTCTCGTCACCTTCGTGGTTTCTCATTTCGTCCTGCACATGGTTGGTCCGGCGAGCCATTATCTGGCGGAAGTCTTGTTCGTTCAGAATTACTGGGAAGGTGTGTGGGCTCATACGTGGACGCTGGCCGTGGAGGAGCATTTTTACGTCCTTTTGCCGATCTTGCTTGTTTTCCTGGCACGGCGATATCCGGGACGGCGGGATCCCTTCCGCGCTCTTCCGTGGATCTTTGCGGGCGTCGCCGCGTTGTGCATTGTATTTCGCGCCGTCTCTGTTTGCATCGGGACGCCGAACTATCACACTGCCTACGCCGCGACCCACGCCCGTATGGACGGGCTGTTCTTTGGCGTACTCCTCGGCTACTTCTATCACTTTCGCCCGTATATTCTCGACCGCCTTATGGGAACGACAGGGGCTCGCCTCCTGATCGCTGTCTGCTCGGCGGGGCTGCTTTCTCCAGTGTTTTTCTATTCGCGCAGCACAAGATTTTTTGCGGTCTTCGGTTACACGTGTGACTACCTCGCCTTTGGCGGCATAATGCTATTTGCTCTCTATCACAGAGGGATCTTGCGAGGCGCGACTGAGCGGGTTGCGAGAGCCATCGGAACGGGCTTCGCTACTGTCGGCATGTATTCCTATTCGATTTACCTCTGGCAGGGTCCTGGAGGCGCCTGGTTCCCAGGCCTCGTAAAGCGAATCTTGCATGTGTCGCTGGCCGGGAATAGACGATTCGCGGCTTATGTAATTGGGAGTCTGGCAATCGGGATTACGATGTCGAAGATGATCGAATACCCAGTCTTGCGTCTGCGAGACCGACTCTTTCCGCCGCGCGAAGGTGTTGTGGTCCGTCCTTCGGAAGTTCCGCGCGAAGAGAGCCACGCTACCTCGAGCGTGGTTGATTCCGCAGTATGACGACACGATAGACGATCTGAAAGGTCCGCGCGGAACGAGAGATTCCATCGTTGGAGCGGGCGATGGGAATCGAACCCACCGCAACACACGGCTAACCTATTGAATCCACTTATCTCTGCGGCTCGATTGAGGCCCATTAGGGTCCACAACCAAGGCTACTTTTTCAACGGCCTCCCGGTGCGCTTCACCTACAACGTGCCCGTAAATCTGTAGTGTCGTGCGAGCGTCGGCGTGACGGAGTTGCCGTTGTACGACTTTCGGCGTTGCCCCAGAATTGAGCAACAGAGCCGTGTGAGTGTGACGAAATGCGTGGAGGCCGCACCGTGGAATCTCTAGCGCGTCGAGAATCGGCCAAAGGCGGTGCTCCACGACGTTATTGGATGAGGGTGGCCGTTCGTTTCTTGTGACGAACAGGAATCCATAAGGATTCGGTTTCCACTCGTTACGGTGGTTTTTCAGAATGGTCACCAAAGCGTCGGGAATTGGAAGTGTTGTCTCGCTTTCCCGGCTCTTCGGAGTCTGAGTCTTCCCGTACCAAGCGGTTCTTCGGATCTGAAGTATTCGCTGGTCGAAGTCGATATCGCCCCACTGAAGTCCCAATGCCTCCCCGGCTCGAAGGCCATCCAACGTACAGATGCAGAATAGCGTGCGCCAGGGTTCTCGAGCGGCGGCGAGGATTCGCTGAACCTGCTCAATTGTAAAGTGCGGGGCCTCAGACGCGACACCGCGTGGTGGCAGATGCAGCTTGTTCATATCGATCCGTTCACAGCTGTAACCCCAATTCCGTGCTGTTGCCAGGATCGTTGAGATTGTTGCGATGACATTCAAGATTGTCTTTCGGGAGACAACCTTGTCCGTGGACCTCTCCGGCATTCGAGTTATGAATCGTTGCTGGTTCTCGACGCCAAATTCGTCCAGACGTAATTTGCCAACCTCTGGAATGATGTAGCACCTGAGGTGCGAGCGAACCGCTCGCGCGGAGGATGGCTTTTGTGTGGTTAGCACTTCGGTTTTCCATCGTTCGATGAACTCCCCGAACGTAGCCGCACGTCCGGGCCGGTAGTCGAGGCAGTTGATACGGGCAAGGATGGTGGCCAAACGAAGCTCGGCGAGCCGTTTTGTCGGTAACTCGCGCTTGGTGCCGAGGATAACGGAACGTCGAACTCGCCTTGTTGTTCCAGTGATGTCCACCACATCTTCCCTATATCTCCCGACCCATTTTTCTTCTTTCTTTCCTTTCAGGAATACACGTCCATTCTGGTACCGCTTTCGGGCCATCGAGTTCTCTTTTCCCGATGTCCCAACTGCCCTATGAGGACAGAGTGTATCAAATTGCGCGGTGTTGGAATTGTGCGACATTTACTCTCGCCGAAAAGAGTGCCCGTGCGCGCAAGAGACTGGCACCTTCAGAAGCCTGGTGATCCTATGCACGGTCAAAAGCTCAGTGTGGTTTCCATCTCCGTTGTTCATCACTGTGGCCTCCTGCTGCGAAACGCTGCGCGGACAAAACACTCTGCGCGGTCACCGCGCAGTTGGGCTGGAGCGACCCCACGAATTACTTTGGGCACGGAAATGTGCCCAAAAGTGGGGTCGCTCCAGCCCAATCCGGTGTTTTGCCCGCGCCCAATTAGATCGTCGCGGCTTGCGCAACTTCTTCTGTTTCGGACTCTTCCGAAAATCCGAGAGTGAACCGAAAAGTGAACGACGGGGTGAACTGTGTCTTTCATGCACCGTTCACCCTCGGAAGAAGAATTCGGGCGGGTGCTTAGAAAAATCGCACGGGAATGGAGTGCTTCTGGCGCGATGATTTTGTTTGCTAGCCGCGAGGTCGCAAAGCACATTCCATTTCTGCTGTCGGAATTGGGGCCACGAAACGCGGCCACAGATGAAGAGCTGAGAAACGCCAGAGAAACAATGTGACCGAAGCTCATGACTGAAAATGGGCCGCGAGCTGCACGCATTTCTGAATGGGAAAAATCGGGTGTAGATTCAAGCTTCACTTTCAGCGGTTGATCTTGGCACGCAATTTCAAAGCGAAAGAAAGCCCGGCAACTCCTCGCGTCAAGCATCCCAGCCGTGTCTGCCGAACCACGCATCGACGAAGTTCTCCTACTATATAGAGGGGGAAAATCCGCCAAACCTCACCGGGAAAATTCAAATAGACAGGCTCGAGCGCCCCTATCTATAAAGAGGCAAAAAACGAGAGAAATGTCAGAGGAATTTTTGGCTTCCTGCGGCGAAAAAGCCGAGACGCAACACAGCCAGGTTTCGAAGGTTCCTTCGGGAGCCCTCACGCGGTGGGCACGTGCGGTCCGTCCCCATTGCAAGGCCGACGATCCGGACAAGGCATTTCATTCGCCCGTGCCGATGGATTGCATTAAATGCATGCTTTTCAGGTCGGTAGCATCGCGATACTCCACCAAGTGAAGCTCTGTGCTGTCCAAGCCACTGATATGGACAATAATGCCCGTTTTTCCGTTGCCGAGATCAACCACGTTGAGCAGTTCGGGGAGGTCACTTTCGAAACCGTCGTAGGGTGAAGTACGCTTTTGTACAGCTAAAATGTGGAGAGTTGGCAGCGGCGTCATCCAAGCGCCCAGGATGTAAGGAGATGTATCTTTCGGTTCCTTACCCGATCTCCATTCCGCCCGGACGTAATAGCGCAAGCTACCGTCCGCGACTCGGAACGGCTGCACCTTAAAACATGGTGGGACGCCACCTGCCAAGCGTCGCTCGGCATCGGTCGCCTCCATTTTCATGCGTTCGTTGAGCAACTCGGCGATCTGGGTCTCGATGTCAAATCGGACCGGCTGGTCGTCGAGATGGGCGTATTTGAGATATTCAGCCGTTGTCTTTGGTCTAAGTCTTGCTCCGCCAGTTTGGGGCTCCTGGTGGCGTCGAACAGCGTAATAATTGTTTGTAAAAACCAAGGAGTCCTTCTTCTCTATAGTGCCTAAGGCCCCGATAAACGAATCGTTGCCAACCTGTTCATCGGTTTCGCAGCCGACTAGGGTAGTGAGCTTAATCGTGGCAATCGTGCCGTTCCCTAGCAGTAAGTCATATCGGTCGCCGATAGCGAAATGCTCCGCGTTGGGCGTTTTCTGAAACCGGGCAATATAGCTCGCCGGGAGCTCGACCGGATTAAAAAAAGCTCCTGCCACCGGATCGGCAATCTCTCGAGCGTTGGAGGACATCGTCCCTTTAAACTGCACCGCATCGAAGTACACCACGACGCGGTTGCCATCGTAGCGGCCCGCAAGCCAAAAGCGCTCCGGCCCTTTCTGGCCAAAAGTTGGAGTGGTGTGCAGCGCCAAGAGGCCCAGCAGCAAAACGGCCAGTCGCGCCACAATGGGTTTCCTGTATACGGGGGCTATCGTCATCGCATCCTTCGCATCAATGTTAGAGGGTACTACATTTTGGAGGTCTGTCCGAAGAGCACGTTCTGGTGGCGTATCGTATGCGTAGATCGACCTCAGGCCCGTTGACGGCTGTATAGCAATTATGCGATAATTCAACCGACGAGGCAGCCTCGGATTTGAGCGACCAATTCACGATTGAGTATGTGGAGCTGCCCAACGGGCGGGTGCCCGCCCGAGAGTTCGTGGATTCGTTGGATGATAGGGCGGCCGCCCGGATAGACGCGTTTATCGACCGTTTGCGCATCTATGGAAACCGGATGCAAGGAAAGTTCGTGAAGAAGCTCACGGGCGACATATTCGAGCTGCGGGTCAAGCAATTCGACCGCATTTTCCGGGTTCTCTTCTTCTACCAGCCGGGAATGTTAATCGTGATTACGTCAGGATTTCAGAAGAAGACGCAGCAGACCCCACCTGGCGAGATTACCAGGGCAGAGCAGCTCAGGAAGCTATGGATGAAATATCGGAACCATTACGTGGGATCGCAGAAAGAACGGGAAGCTATCCTGAAGGAGTTGGAACTATGAAGCGCGACAAACACAGTGAAATCTTCGAACAGCGCGCCCGCAAGAGCGCAACTTACCGTAAGACCTTCGGGCGCACCCTACACCAGATTGACCTGGCCTTGCTGGTGCGCGAGATGCGGGAGGATGCCGGGTTGACTCAGGCGGAACTCGCCAAGAAGGTGGGCACTACGCAGTCTGTGATTGCCCGCCTGGAGGACGCTGAGTACACCGGGCACTCGCTCACAATGCTGGAGCGCATCGCAGCGGTCTGCGGGATCGCCCTCAAGCTCCATGCCGAGAAGAAGCCCAATTTCGACCGCGAGGTCGCGCTGGTCTAGTCCCACGGAGAGCAAGCAATCGAACACCTAGTCGGTTTCCTCTACAAGTCGTTAGGGTCCAATTGAACCGAGCGGGGTCCATTTGGGGTCCAAAACGGTCCATTTTCAAACTGGATTCAGGTAGGTTAGCCGTGTAAGGGCAATTGAAACATCGTGAGTTATGGAGCGGGCGATGGGAATCGAACCCACGTCCGAAGCTTGGGAAGCTTCTATACTGCCATTGTACGACGCCCGCTCAACGGGAAGCGAAGGCAGGATAGCACCGCGCTTTCCCGTTCGCAAGACAACCCGGCTACTTGATTTCAGGGTAATCGAGATAGTAGCGATGGAGATCGGCGATGGTCATCTCGCCCTTGCGAATACGGATTGCCGTCGGATGGGCGCCGCCGGTTGAAGTGACCCACACGGTATCGCCGGCGCGCATGTCCGAGAGCTTTAGCGGCTTTCCGTTCTCATCGAAGTATTGCGTCTTGGGAGTCGCGTTGATGAGTTCGGTGACCTCGTCCGGACGCTTTAAGAGAATCTCGGATTTCGACTGATCGAGCGACGCAACAATGAAGAACTGCTCGCCCGATGCATTGGTCTTCGCCGTCTCGACCTTCGTGCTTGCCGGCGGGGGCGGAGGGTGCATGCCCATTTGGCCGTGGTGTGGCATCTGCCCGGGAGCAGGCGCCTGCGCGTGCGCGCTCGGCGCGCACAACACTCCAAGTAGCGCGGCAAGGGCCAGCGGCAAGAGCCAAGCGCCGGTAGGGCGGAGCCAGCTCACGGATTTCATGCGAATCTTATTCATATCGGAGAGCCTCAATGGGATCGAGCCGGGCAGCCCGGCGCGCTGGATAATAACCAAACACAATGCCAACGCCGGCGGAGAAAACCACGGCGACGACAACGGAAAGCAGTGAGACGACGGTCGTCCAGTGCAGCACGTTGGAAATGACGGCGGACGCCACCATGCCGAGCACAATGCCGGCGATCCCGCCGAGCGAGCTCAGCACCAGCGCCTCGCTCAGGAACTGCGCCTGCACGTCCTCTTCGGTCGCGCCGACGGCCATGCGCACGCCAATCTCGCGCGTCCGCTCGGTGACGGAGACCAGCATGATGTTCATAATGCCGATGCCGCCGACGAGCAGCGAAATCGACGCGATGCTACCCAGAAGAAGCGTCATCACCAGCGAAGTAGCCTCGGCGGCTTGCGCCATTTCGTTGGGGCTGCGGATGATGAAGTCGTCGTCCTCGGTCGGGCGGAGATGGTGCCGCTGCCGGAGAAGCGCTGAGATGCCGGACTGAACTTGCGCCATGGCTTGCTGGGAAACGGTGGAAACCATGATGAGCTGCACCCAGCTGATGCCGGAGATCTTTTTCTGGACCGTCGTGTACGGCATGAGCATCATGTCGTCCTGATCCTGGCCGTTGCTCGATTGCCCCTTGGCCAGCAGGACGCCGGTAATGCGAAAGGGAAGGTTCTGGACGCGGATCATCTGCCCGACGGGATCGGAATCACCGAACAATTGCTGCGCCACCGTATTTCCGAGCACGCAGACATTCGCCGCCATGTTTACGTCACGCTCGGAAAACATGCTGCCCTGCACGACCGGCCAACTGCGAATCTGGGTGATATCCGCGGACGTGCCGTTCGCGCGCGTCTGCCAATTCTGGTTGCCGTTCACAACCTGCACCGAGGCTCCCACAATCGGCGAAACCGCTTGGACACCCTGAACATGCGCCAGAATCGCGTCGGCATCGTCGGCGGTGAGCGTCTTGGTGGCGCCGTTGCCCATGCGCACGCCGCCGGTATTCACGCTGCCGGAGAACACCATCACCATGTTGTCGCCGAGCGACTGAATCTGCTGCTGCACTTGCGCGGTCGCGCCCTGCCCGATCGCCACCGTGCAGATCACGGCGCCGACGCCGATGATGATTCCCAGCATGGTCAGGACCGTTCGCATTTTGTTTCGCGCCAGGGCCCGCAGGGCCACGCGAATCACTTCTCTCGGATTCATGGTCTTACCTCGTTCCGCACTTGCCCGTTCCGATCGACCCGTTTCGACGCGCTCAGCGTGGCCCGCCGCCACCAAAGCCTGGCGGCCGCACGTTTCCGCCCGTGGTGCCTTTCGCTTGCTCCGTGATCACCAGGACGTCTCCCTGATGGAGAGATCCCTGGATCAGTTGCGTGTTGTTGTAGTCGGTGATTCCTACTTGGACCGCAACCGGGATCAATTGCTTCTGGTCCGGACCAAGCTTCCAGACCACTTGCCATCCACCGAGGTGAGTAGAGGAGGCCTCTCTCGAAATGTCGTATTGCTTGTAAAGCGCCTGGAGAACTTTCGGCGTCATCGACGGCTTGAAAGTAAGCGCCGGATTCGGGATCAGCAGCGCATTTTGGGCATGGCCCGTCGGAATGGTCACGTACGCTGTTTCGCCCGGCAGCAGCTTTTCGTCCGGATTGCTAAAGTCGATCACCGTGTTGTAGGTGACGACGTTTTGCACCGTCGTGGGATTCAGGCGCACGGTGCTCACGCGGCCGTGGAAGAGATCCGTCGGAAAGGCGTCGACTTGAAACGTGACCGGCGTACCGACCTTGATGTTGCCCGTGTCCGATTCGTCCGTCGCGGCGTACACCTGCATGCGGGTCAGATCCTGCGCCACGGTGAACACTTGAGGCGCCTGCAACGTTGCGGCGACGGACTGGCCGACGTCGACGTTGCGCGCGACGACCGTGCCGTCGATCGGCGAAATGATCGTCGTGTACTTCAGGTTGGTCTCGGCGCCCTTGAGCGCACCGTCCATTGAAGTGACCTGCGATCTTGCCTGATTCAGCTGAGCTTTGGCTTGATCGACGTTCGCCTGAGCAGATGCCACGTCGGCTTGCGCCTGGCCCAAACTCGATTGCGTCAAGTCGTTCGAATCTGCCGAGACGATTCCAGACACAAAGAGATCCTGCGAACGCTTCGCGGTAGCTTCCTCGTACTTGACGTTCGCTTCTACCTTCTCCAGGTTGGCCTGATTCACCTGGACGCTCGCTGCCAGCGTGACCAGGTTCGCCTGGGCGTTTTCGAGGTTGCCTCGCGCCTGCGTTACCTGCGCCTCGTAGATGGCCGGATCGAGTTGCGCAAGCACCTGTCCGCTGTGAACGCGCGTGTTGTAGTCGGCGAAGATATATTCAACCGTGCCCGATACATACGAACCGACGGGCACCGTGGTCAGCGCGTTGATCGTCCCCGTGGCTTGCACGCTCGCGGTGATATTGCCGGTCCGCACTTCGGCCGTCGTAAACTTGGGATCGTTCGACCGGCTCCTGGCATACGCCCATCCGACTATAACCACGATCAGAACGGCCGCACCAATCAGGTACAGCTTCTTATGCTGTTGGTAAGATTCTCTTAGCGACATTAACCTCTACCTTCGGGGTTGGCGGTCACGATCTAGCGGTCGTTTGTCTAGTTTCCGACTCTTATACCCGCGATGTGCCTTCTCAAAGTAAAGACGCACGACCCACCCAATTGGTTTCTCAACTTAGCCGCGGACGAAAATCGTCCCACCGAGCGACGGAAGGCGAGCCGTGTTAGAGTGAGCGATTCGAACCTCAAGGAGGGCAAGTGGCGTATCGCGATCTGCGGGATTTTGTGCGCAAACTCGAAAAGGAGGGGGAACTCCGCCGCGTCTCGGCCGAGGTCGATCCGGTGCTGGAAATCACCGAGATTTCGGACCGAATGGTCAAGCGAGGCGGCCCGGCCCTGCTTTTCGAGCGGCCGAAAGGCTCGCGGTTCGCGGCGGTGACCAACCTGGTTGGAAGCGAGCGCCGTATGAATTTGGCGCTCGAGGTGGATTCCCTCGACGAGATCGCGGGGCGAATTTCCTCGATTCTGGCAATGCAGTCCCCGCAGGGAATTCTGGATAAGGTGAAGTTGCTGCCTAAACTCGCGGAGCTTGGATCCGTTTTTCCCAAGACCGTGCGCAGCGGAGAATGCCAGGATGTGGTCCGTACCGACGGTTTCTCGCTGCTCGATTTTCCCATTTTGCAATGCTGGCCCCAGGACGGCGGCCGCTACATCACGTGGCCTATGGTCATCACGAAGAATCCTGAAACCGGCAAGCGCAACGTAGGCTGCTACCGCATGCAGGTGTTCGATTCGCGAACCACCGGCATGCACTGGCAGACGCAGAAGCATGGCGCCGAGCACTACCGCAGCGCGCTCTCGAAGAACAAAAGAGGCAAGCTCGAAGTAGCCGTCGCGATCGGCGCCGACCCGGCCACGTGCCTCGCGGGAATTCTTCCCGTGCCGCCGGATATGGACGAGTTCATGTTTTCCGGCTTCCTTCGCCGCGAGCCTGTCGAATTAGTGGCGTGCAAGACGGTCGATCTCGAAGTGCCGGCGAATGCGGAGATCGTCCTTGAAGGCTATGTCGCATTGGGCGAGGAACGCATTGAGGGGCCCTTCGGCGACCACACAGGCTTTTACTCGCTCGAAGGCGAATATCCGGTTTTCCACGTGCAGTGCGTCACGCACCGCAAGGATCCGCTCTACCTCACGACGATCGTCGGGCCACCTCCGCAAGAAGATTATTTTATCGGCCACGCGATCGAGCGTGTGTTTCTGCCCGTGATGAAGATGCAGCATCCCGAAATTGTGGATGTGGCGATGCCGGCCGAGGGAATCTTTCAGAACCTGATGATCGTTTCGATCCGCAAGAGCTATCCGGGGCATGCGCGAAAGACGATGAACGCGATCTGGTCGCTGGGTCAGGCGATGTTTACGAAGGTTGTGGTCATCGTCGATCACGATGTGAACGTGCAGGATTCGCGCGAGGTCGTCTGGAAAGCGCTGTGCGCGATCGACCCGGAGCGCGACATTCAGTTTGTGCTGGGGCCAGTCGACACGCTCGACCACGCCGCGCGCCGGCAAGATTTCGGCTCGAAGATGGGCATCGACGCAACGCGCAAGTGGCCCGAAGAAGGCTACACGGGGCGCTGGCCGGACGAAATCAAGATGGATACCGCCACCAAGAAGCGCATCGATGGTTTGTGGCAGCAACTGAAGATCGAGCGATAGTCTCCCGGGCGCTTCCTTCCCACGTGCCTCTCCCGCCAAAAGAACAAAAGGCAAAGGCAAAACGCGTCACCCGAAATCGAGCCCGGTGCGGTAGGAGTAAACCCCATCCTCGCAGCTCGATGCCTAAGCGGTCGCCCACCTGTACTTTGGACGGGGTTTTACCAGAAGCACAAACTTGAAACATGTTGATTGACAGTCTGCGGCACGGGATGTGATAAACGGTCCACGGGGAGCGTACCAGTTCTATTAGTACTGCAGCGCATTCCGGGGTGTGGTGAGTTGCTGGCGGGGTTGGGGCGAAAGACAAACAAAACGCTCAGACGCTGGTCGGCGAAAACGCAGCAAACGTGACGCGGATTCGTCCTGCGAAACGGGGCGAACTGAGGAGCGAGGGGCCGCACGATGTTCAATCTCGGTAAGACCAAATCGCTAATCGGCCTGGATATCGGATCAAGCTCGGTCAAGGCCGTCGAGTTGAAGAAGGCCAAAGACGGCTACGAGCTGGTGAGCTTCGGACTGGAGCCTTTGGCGCAGGACACGGTTGTGGACGGCGCCATCATGGACGCCCCGTCGGTCGCCGAGAAGATCATCTCCATCTTCGACACGCAAAAGATCAAGACCAAAGACGTGGCGACGTCGGTTTCGGGCCACTCGGTGATCGTCAAGCGGGTCAGCATGCCGCTGATGACCGAGGAAGAGCTTTTCGACCGGATACAAGCGGAAGCGAGCCAGCACATTCCCTTCGACATTGCCGACGTCAACCTCAGCTATCAGCTTCTCGAAGCGACCGAGAATCAGATGGACGTGCTGCTGGTCGCAGTCAAGAAAGACAAAATTCTGAATCATACGAACGTCCTGGCGCAGGCAGGGAAGACCCCGATGGTGGTGGACATCGACGCCTTCGCTTTGCAAAACGCGTTCGAGGTCAATTACGAGCCTGATCCGTCCCAGGTCGTCGCTCTGCTGAACGTAGGCGCGAGCGTGATGAATATCAACATCATTCGCGGCTGGACGCCTCTCTTCACGCGCGACGTTTCAGTGGGCGGCAATCAATACACCGACGCTTTGCAAAAAGAGCTCGACCTGAGCTTCGAAGATGCCGAAAACCTCAAGATGGGCGGCACGCACGCGGGCGTCAGCGAAGAGCAACGGACCTCGATTCTGCGCTCCGTCTCGGACATTTTGATTCTCGAGATTCAAAAGACCTTCGACTTCTTCCGCGCCACGGCGAGCGGCGAGAACATTCGCCGGATCGTGGTGGCGGGAGGGACGGCACGGGTGCCGGGCCTGCTCGACCTGCTCAAGGAAGAATTCGCGATGCCGGTCGAGGAGCTCTATCCGTTCCGCAAAGTCGCAATCAATCCCGCGCGTCACGATGAGACCCAACTTCGGGAGTTGGCGCCTCGCCTGGCAATCGCCATGGGCTTGGCGCTGAGGAGTTTTGACACGCCATGATTCGGATCAATCTATTAGGTCAGGCTCGCCCGAAAGCTACGAAGCAGACCGTGCCGCTTGAGGCCACGGTTCAAATATTGCTGTTTGGCGCGGCGGTGGCTGTAGCGGCCGTCGTTCTTTTCGTTGTCTATATGTCGCAGAACCGGCAACTGCAACAGACCCAGAGCCGCATCCGCGACTTGCAGGCCGAAAAAGCCAGCTTGCAGCAGATCAAGTCCCAGGTGGACGCGTTCGAGAGCCAGAAGGCGGTGTTGCAACAGCGGATCGACGTGATCGAGACGCTTCAGAAAAACCGCAGCGGCGCTCAAGACCTCCTTCAGATGGTCGCCAATACGGTCGGTCGCGTGGACGCACTCTGGCTGACCTCGGTTACGAGAACGGGCGACTCGCTCGATATCGAGGGCGAGGCAGGCTCGATTAACGCCGTAGCCAATTTCATCACGGAATTAAAGCGGAGCGGCTACTTTACGAACGTCGAGATTAAGGACGCGACGGAAAACGATATACGGCCTTCCGTGGAGACATACGGCTTCTCGATGTCGGTATCGGTCGCCCCTCAGTCAAACGGCGTGCCTACAACGCAAGCGACGGGAGCGACGCAACCGCCCCCGCCCGCGCGGAAGGGAAGGAGCTAGTCCATGGCAACGAGTTTCCGAGACTGGCCCTGGCCCCTACAGGCACTTGCCTCCGTGGCCCTGGCAGTCGTTTTGATTCTGGCGGGACTTTATATTCCCGGCCTGCCCCTTGCGAGCGTTCGGGAGCAGCTCGAAAGCGCTCAAGCCGAGCTGAAACCCCTCGAGACCGAAGTTGAGAGCCTTCGCGTTTACAAGCAGCGTCGGGCTGAACTGCAGACCGAAATGGATGCGCTGCAGAAACAGCTCGCAACGCTGCAAACGATCGTGCCCGAGGATAAGCAGACCGACGAGTTCATCTTGATGGTGCAGCGCGCGGCGTTGAGCTCCGGAGTTTCGATTCGTTCGCTGAAGGCTCAGCCTGTCGCGCAGAAGCCCTACTACTTCGAGATGCCGTTTGAAGTCGAAGCAGACGGTCCCTACTACTCCGTGCTCGACTTCTTTTCCAAGTTGGGGCGTCTCTCCCGGATCATCAATGTGGGCGACTTGAAACTTAAAGCAGTCGGGGCGCAGGCGGGCAACAGCAAGTTCCGGGTCTTGCCCGGAAGTTCGGTTACAGGGACGTTCACCATTACGACGTTCTTCACCAACCCGGCCGAACAAACGGGACCAGCGGCGAAGACTGCGTCGGCAAAGCGATAGGGCGATAACGATGAGACTTGCAAAGGCAACCGCGAAGCTGATGGGAGTGCTGGCAGTTTCGTTTTGCTTGGTTCCCGGCATGTGGGGCCAGGGCAAACCGGCGAAACGAGCAAAGTCGACGCACAAGGCTGGCGCTCCAGCAGCCGCGAAGCCGGCCGCGCCGCCGGCAGCCGCTGCCGCCGCGCCGGATGCTTCGGCTGGGCCGGACGCTTCCGCGGGAGGCGACAAGATTGAAGCGGTCGGCAAGCGAGATCCGTTCGTGCCGCTCGTTACCGACAAAAAGGACACCGGCGCCGAGCATCTGCCGCCCGGCAAGGCCGGCATCGTGATCGCGTCCGTACGTGTGGACGGAACCGTGAAGTCCGGCAACGGAATGATCGCGGTGGTCTCGAATCCGGACCAGCGCGTGTATTTCATCCGCGAAGGGGACCACCTGTACGACGGTGACGTGGAGAAGATCAGTTTGGACGGCGTCACTTTTAAAGAAGATTCCAAAGATGCATTCGGCAAGCCAGTCGAACGAATCGTGACGAAACGAATCTACGCGAGTGCAGGAGAGCAGCAATGAGGATCATGTGGCGGGGGTGGGGGCTCGGTGCGCTGATAGCCGCCGGTCTAGTTCTGTCGAACGGAACGCCGGCTGCAGCGGGTAACGCGCCGGTGGTCCATGTGAAGGCGGAGGTGAAGGACGGTGCCGTGAGCTTGCAGGCCGAAGCCAACGGGCCGTTCGAATACACCACCTACCGTCCGAGCTCGAGCCTCTACGTGCTCGACCTGACCGGTGTGTCCGCGGGGGACCAGGTGGGCGCGCGGGTGGTGCCTTCCGACCTCGTGAAGAGCTACCGTGTCACGAGCTATACCACGGGCGATAAGCCGGTGGTGCGTGTCGAGATCCTTACGGCCCAGGGGGTCGAACCGCAACTCGAGCGCAAGGACCTGCAAGATCTCACCATCTCGGTCGCGCGCATCTCCGGCGCGGCAAACTCCCAGGCTGCTCCAACGCCATCGATCGCTCCGGTGACGGCAAAATCGACGGACATGACCCGCGCAACGGAGGGCGCCCCGGCGATTCGCCAGATTCATCTTACGCAGGATGCCGGACGGACCGAAGTCAACATCTCCGGATCAGGGGCTCTCACCTATCACGCAATGCGGCTGCACAATCCCGACCGGCTGGTTCTGGATTTTACCGGTGCGCGCCTGAAGACTTCTGAGAATCACCTGGCGAGCAATCTCGATCCGATCCGTGAGATCCGGCTCGCTCAATTCACGCCGGAGGTTTCCCGCGTCGTAATCGACCTGCGCCAGCCGGCTGCTTACAGCATCGCGCAGGATGGCGACACCGTCAGCGTTTCCTTTTCGCCTAAGAGTACTTCCTCCGGCGCCACTCAATCGGACCCTTCGGATCAGCCGGCGGATGTCGTGACCACAAAGGCTACGGTTCCGAGCATCGCGGCTCCTCGGCAGTTTGCGACTTCTACGACGAAGCCCGGCGAAATTCCCACGCCGGCAACAGTTCTGCCCGTTGCGCTTACGAAGACCTCGGCCGCGCTGGCAACTCCCGCTGAGCCGGTTGCGTCGCCCGTTCCGGCCGCAACACCGGCCGCTGCACCAGTCGCGCGGACTTCGGATGCGGCGCAGGCTCCTGCTCCGGCGGGGACAGCCAAGTTTTCGGGCGAGCCTATTTCCGTCAACCTTAAGGATGTTGATCTGCGCGATTTCTTCCGCCTGATACACGAAATCAGCGGCTTGAACGTCGTGCTGGATCCCAACGTGAAGGGAACGCTCACCATCGTTCTCGACGACGTGCCATGGGATCAGGCGCTCGATATCGTCCTTAAGAACAACGATCTTGATAAGCAGCTCGATGGCAACGTCCTTCGCATCGCGACACGCGCTACTCTGCAAAAGGAGGCGGAAGAGAGCCGCGATCTCGCTAAGGCCCAAGCGGAAGCCGCCGACGTGGTCACCACGACGCGCGTGCTGAGCTACGCGAAGGCGACGGACCTTTCCGAAACTCTGAAGAAGTTCCTTTCGTCGCGCGGCGATATCATCGCCGATGACCGTTCCAACACGCTCATCATTCGCGATATTCCGAGTACCTTGCCCGTCCTCGACAATCTCATTCGCCAGCTTGACCGCAAGTCGCAACAGGTGGAGATCGAAGCGCGCGTGGTCGAAGCAAGCCGTTCGTTCTCCCGTGAAATCGGCAGCCAGTTCGGCATCTCTGCCGCCGGCGGCAATCCGGTCAGCTTCTTGAGCGGCGCGGGCTCTGTTGGCACCAGCCCGATCACGCACTTCGCGCCGGTTCCGCCCGTCATCGTTTCGACAGGCTCCACCGGTACAACGGCCCCCAGTTCGGGCTCGATTCCGTTGAACTCCAACTTGCCGGCAAGCACGCCGACGAGCGGCTTCTCCTACTCGTTCGGAACCAACAACTTCGCGCTTGACCTGATCATCACGGCGGCGGAGGAGAAGGGCGTCGGAAAATTGTTGTCGAAGCCCAAGGTCATCACGCAAAACAACCAGAAAGCGACCGTGAAACAGGGGACTAAGATCCCGGTTCAGACGATCGTCAACAACACGGTATCGGTGCAGTTCGTGGACGCCGTCCTCGAACTCGACGTTACTCCGCAGATTACCGCCGAGGGCACGGTCTACATGGACGTGACGGTTGAGAACGACCAGATCGATCAGTCGATCCCCCGCGTCGAGGGCATTCCGGCCATCGACACGCAGTCGGCCGAAACCAAAGTTACGGTCAACGACGGAGCGACGGTCGTAATAGGCGGAATCATCGTCACCTCGCAGCGGACGGACATTCAGCAGGTTCCGCTCTTCGGGAGCGTTCCGGTTCTAGGGAACCTGTTCAAACACACCACGGTCAGCTCCAACTCGTCGGAGTTGCTATTCTTCCTGACGCCTCGGATTCTCCCGAGCTAAACTAGAGCGCGGGTAAATCCATGGAGGGGGCCGGCTGTCTGACGTGGTAGCGAAATCGGCAAAGCAAAACTCAGGCCGGAGCGGGTTCGAAGAACGAACGAACCGGCTCCGGCTTTCCTTTTCGAACCTCAAAGCAGAGTCGCTGCTCGTTTCTCATCTGCCCAACATTCAGTATCTCTGCGGCTTTTCCGGCAGCGCCGGTCTGTTGCTCGTCGAGGAATCCCAAGCCACACTCTTCACGGACAGCCGCTACACATTCCAGGCGCGGCAAGAGGTCTCCGGGGCGCGCGTCCACATCGCTACGCATGGATTGCTGCGGGCCCTCGGCGACCGCCTGAAGGCGCAGCGAGTCCGCCGCGCGGTGGCATATGACACTGGCCATACGACCGCGGCGCAGAAGCAGACCCTCGATGCGGTTACCCATGGCAAGGTGCGGTGGGTGGGCGACGACAACGCCGTCGAAAAGCTCCGCGCCGTGAAAGACGCCGCGGAAATCGCCCGTATGCGCGAAGCCGCTCTTCTGATCAGCGAGGTATTCGCTAAATCACTCCCGGACATTCGCCCGGGCGTCTCCGAACTCGATCTCGCAGCAGAAATCGAATATGGCATCAAGAAGATGGGCGGCTCCGGCCCGTCGTTCGAGACGATCATCGCTTCCGGCCCGCGCTCGGCATGGGCTCACGCGCGCCCCACGTCGAAGGCCCTCGGCAAAAGCGAATTGGTCGTCCTCGATCAGGGTGCTATACTCCAAAATTACTGCAGCGATATGACGCGGACGGTGTTTATCGGCCGCGCGCCTGCTCGGATTCGGCGAATGTATCAAGCGGTACTGCAGGCCCAGGAAGCCGCTAAGCAGGCGATTCGGCCCGGCGTTAAAGCAGGGGACGTCGACCGGGCGGCCCGGCGCACCCTGGATCGATTCGGCTTGGCGCGTTACTTCACGCACAGCACAGGCCACGGCCTCGGCATCGAAGTGCACGAGATGCCGCGCCTCGGCAAAGGCGAAGAAACAGTACTCCAGGAAGGGATGGTCGTGACGGTCGAGCCGGGCGTCTACGTGGAAGGGCTTGGCGGTATTCGCATCGAAGACGATGTGGTGGTCACGGCGCAGGGCGCGGTGGATCTGACGACGGCTCCGCGGGATTTCCTCGAACTATAAATGGCGAAAAAATCGAAATCAGGGTTTGGCGCAGGTGCGCATGCGGAAGGCGTGGACCTCGGCGAAGTAAAGCGCCTGCTCGCGTTCATGCAGGAAAACGGGCTCGAGGAGTTCGAATACGAGCGCGGTGGCGTTCACATCCGCCTCAAGAAGGCCTCTGCAGCGCCCGCCGCCGCGCCATACGTAGCTGCTGCAGCACCGGTCGCAAGCCCGGTCCCCCCAGCGCCCGTCGCCGCTCCCGCGCCAGCGGCGGAGGCAGCCAAGCCTGCGGCTGCGGCGAATGTGCAGGTCATCAAATCGCCGATCGTCGGGACATACTATTCCTCGCCAAGCCCGGAGGCCGAGCCTTTCGTCACGATCGGAGCGCGCGTGGAGGCAGGGCAGACGCTCTGCATCATCGAAGCGATGAAGCTGATGAACGAAATCGAATCCGACGTGGCCGGCGAGGTGGTGCAAGTCCTCGTCGAAAATGGCCACCCGGTCGAATATGGCGAGCCGCTTTTCGGGATTCGCACGTCGGGGAAGAAATAATCCGGCTGAAACGGCGAGATGGAACGGCCGCCGTCGAGTTTTCCCGCACCTGACACATGTTCAAGAAGATCCTGATTGCCAATCGCGGTGAGATTGCCCTGCGGATTCTCTCCGCTTGCAAGGAACTCGGCGTACGCACGGTCGCCGTGTATTCGGAGGCCGACCGTCACGCCTTGCACGTCCGCTTTGCCGACGAGGCCGTGTGCATTGGTCCGCCGCGCAGCGCGGACAGCTACCTGAACATTCCGCACGTCATCAGCGCCGCCGAAATCACCGATGTGGATGCGATCCATCCCGGCTATGGCTTCCTCTCCGAAAATGCCAATTTCGCCGAGGTCTGCGAAGCTTCGCACATCACGTTCATCGGCCCGTCGCCCGACGTGATCCGCATGATGGGTGAAAAAGACCGCGCGCGTGCCGAGATGGCCGCGGCGGGCCTCCCGGTCATTCCCGGGAGCGCCGGAGTGGTGCCGGACGAGGCGGCGGCCACGGAAGTGGCTGCCGAAGTCGGCCTCCCGCTGATGATCAAGGCGGCTGAGGGCGGCGGCGGGCGCGGCATGCGCGTCGTGCGCACAAGGAAAGAATTGATTCCCGCGTTTCAGACCGCGCGCGCCGAAGCCGAGCAGGCCTTCGGCAGCCCCAATGTCTACATGGAGAAATTGATCGAGCATCCGCGCCACATCGAATTCCAGGTGCTCGGCGATCGCCACGGCAACGTGATCCATCTGGGCGAGCGCGAATGCACGCTGCAGCGCCGACACCAGAAAGTCCTCGAGGAGTCGCCCTCGACCGTCCTCGACGCGGCCACTCGCGCTCGCATCGGCAAGCAGGTGATCGACGCTCTGCGTAAAGTCGGCTATTCGAGCGCGGGCACAGTCGAATTCCTGCGCGACGATACGGGCGAAATCTATTTCATCGAGATGAACGCGCGCATTCAAGTCGAGCATCCCGTCACGGAAATGGTCACGCAGGTGGACCTCGTAAAATCCCAGATCCGCGTCGCGGCGGGCGAACGTCTCGGAGACGTCGTCGGCGCGTTCGAGTTCCACGGCCACGCTATCGAGTGCCGCATCAACGCCGAGGACCCGGAGACGTTTCGTCCATCGCCGGGCCGCATCACGGCTTTTCGCGTCCCGGGCGGCCCGGGCGTTCGCGTCGACACAGCCGCCTATGCCGACGCCGTGATCCCGCCTTATTACGACTCGCTGGTAGCCAAGCTCGTCACGCACGGCCGCGATCGCGCCGAAGCGATCGTTCGCATGGAAGGGGCTCTCGACGGCTTCGTCGTCGAAGGCATCAAGACTACGATTCCGCTCCACAAGCGCATCCTCGCCGAGCCCGATTTCAGGGCCGGAAAATTCGACACGCATTTCCTCGACCGGCTCACGGGCGTAGTAGCGAAGTAGTTTGCGGAGACGGATTGTTCCCAGCGCTCTACGCGATTCTCGATCCGGCCTTCCTGCCGATCCCGCCGGCTGAATTCGCGCTGAATCTGGCGGACGCCGGCGTCGAATTGATTCAGCTTCGCGACAAGCGCGCCGTGCCGCGAAAAATGCACGCCGATGCGTCGGAATTGGTCGCGCAGTTGTCCCCGCGAGGCGTCCGCGTGGTCGTCAACGATCGTCCCGACATTGCCGCGATGGTCGGCGCGGGCGGCGTGCACGTCGGGCAGGAAGACCTGCCGGTCGACGCGGCCCGCCGGATCTGCGGCTCGTCCTGCTGGGTAGGCATTTCGACACACAATCTCGAGCAATTCCACGATGCGAACCGCACTTCGGCGGATTATATTGCCGTGGGGCCTATCTTCCCGACAGCTGCAAAAGAGAATCCGGATCCCGTCGTCGGAATCGAATTCGTGCGCGCCGTGCGCCGGTTGACGTCGAAGCCGATCGTTGCAATCGGCGGCATCACGGTTGAGTCCGCGGCCGAAGTGTTTCGCGCGGGAGCTGATTCAGTCGCCGTCATTCGCGATCTGCTGTCGGCGCCCGATCCTGCAGGGCGTGCGCGGGAATATCTCGAAATCGCGGCTCGCCATAAGGTTTCGATGTAGCGCCGCAGTCTTTTTATCCGGAGCGAAATCGAAGGGCAGCGCGGCATCTTCGCCTTGAGAAAGCGCCGGATGCATAGGTAACGGATCCCGCACCCAAATGTCGCAACAGACTCAGAGCATCGACACGACAACCGCTCGGCCCTCCGCCGAGCTCGTCAAAGGCCTCGGCCTGTTCGATTCGACGATGATCGTCGTCGGCTCGATGGTCGGCTCCGGCATCTTCATCGTCTCCGCCGACATCGCGCACCAGGTCCAAAGCCCGGGACTGCTCCTCGCCGTGTGGGTCGCTTCCGGAGTTATGACGTTAATCGGCGCGCTGAGCTACGGCGAGCTCGCCGCCGCGATGCCGCATGCCGGCGGCCAGTACGTCTACCTGCGCGAGTCGCTCGGCGAAATTTGGGGCTTTCTCTACGGCTGGACGATGCTCCTCGTGATCCAGACCGCCACGATCGCCGCGGTCGCCATCGCCTTTGCCAAGTTTACCGGCGTTCTGGCTCCGTGGTTTTCGCCCGCGCACTGGATTTGGAAAATCGGCACGTTCGGTCCGTGGCGCCTCTGGTTCGGCGAGCTCGGCCCATACAACGTCGGCCTGAATCGCCAGAATCTGCTCGCCATCCTTTCGATCGTCTTGCTCACGTGGATCAACACGCGCGGCCTGCGGCTTGGCAAGATCGTGCAAAATGTTTTCACGGTCACAAAAACGGGCGCGCTCGCCGTTCTGGTCATCCTGGGATTCTGGTTCACCACCGCCGTTGCCCGCTCCACGAATTTCACGCATTTCTGGCGCAACGCAGGCTGGCACACCCTGCACCCGTACCCGCCCGACAATCCGTCGTGGATGATCGCCACCATTACGCTGATGGGCGTCGCGATGGTCGGCTCGCTTTTCGCGATGGATGCCTGGAACAACGTGACCTTCACGGCCGCCGAGGTGAAGAATCCCGGCCGCAATTTGCCGCTCTCGCTCGCATTTGGCACGGGCCTGGTCGTGCTGCTCTACACGCTCGCCAACGTCGCCTATCTGCGCGTCCTTCCGATCTCGGGCGACCCGCAGGGCGCCACGCCGCTGGCTCGCGGCATCGAGTTCGCTGGCGATGGACGCGTGGCCACAGCCGTGACGCAGGTGATTTTCGGTCCCGTCGGCGCAATCCTCATGGCACTCGCCATCCTGATTTCGACATTCGGCTGCAACAACGGCCTGATCCTCTCGGGCGCGCGCATCTACTACGCCATGTCCAAGGACGGCCTCTTCTTCCGCTCGGTCGGCACGGTCAACCGCTACCACGTGCCCGCGGTCGCGCTAGTCGTGCAGTGCGTGTGGGCCTCGGTGCTGTGCCTCTCGGGCACCTACGGCCAGTTGCTCGACTTCCTGATCTTCGCCGAGCTGATTTTCTACATCCTCACTCTGCTGGGGCTCTTCGTCTTGCGCGCCCGGCGACCGGAGATGAACCGCCCCTATCGCGCGCTCGGCTATCCCGTCCTGCCTTTGCTTTATATTGCGATGGCAGTATTTCTCGAAATCCAGCTCTTGCGTTATAAACCACAGTACACTTGGCCGGGGCTGATCATCGTTCTGCTGGGGTTGCCGGTGTACGCCCTGTGGGTTTGGCTGGGCAGGCGACCCGCTGAGTCGTAGTGCAAGCCTGAAGAGCAAGGCAACAATCGCAGCGTTGCGAAGCGCAAGGCGCAAGCGCATCTGAACTCTTGGGAGGAAGATCCCGAATGGGAAATCCACTGCTGGCGACGAAGCCGCTGAACGTCATCATGGAGGAGGCTTCCGAAGAGCACGAGCATTCCCTTAAACGCGCGCTCGGTCCGGTCAATCTGATCACGCTCGGCATCGGCGCGATCATCGGAGCCGGAATCTTCGTACTGACTGGCCAAGCCGCCGCGCAGGCCGCCGGCCCGGCCATCGTGCTCTCGTTCATCCTTTCGGGCATCATTTGCGCATTCGCGGGGCTCTGCTACGCCGAATTCGCGTCCCTCATCCCGATCGCCGGGTCGGCCTACACCTACGGCTACGCCACGCTCGGCGAAATCTTCGCCTGGATTATCGGTTGGGATCTGATTCTCGAGTACGCTTTCGGCGCCGCGACGGTGGGCTCCGGCTGGAGCGGCTACGTCGTCAGTTTCCTCGATGATTTCGGAATTCACATCGGCCCGAAGTGGCTCGCCACGCCGGGAACGGAATTGGTTTTCTACAAAGGGCACTGGGCGTCGCTCGCCTCCGTGCAGTCGGTGCTTGCGACCGCTGGTATCGACCCGTCCGGTCTTCCGCACGCCACGGGCGTGTTTAATCTGGTCGCCTTTCTCGGCATCGCTGTAGCCACGTTCATATTGATCGTCGGCATCAAGGAATCCGCGAATTTCAACTCCGCCATCGTGATCCTGAAAGTGGCGATCGTGCTGGTTTTCATCGGCATCGCCGGAATGTACGTTCTCCACCATCCGTCGCTGGCTGCCGCGAACTGGCATCCGTTCATACCTCCGAACAAGGGTAAGTTCGGCGAGTTCGGCTTATCGGGCGTAGCGCGAGGCGCCGCAGTCATCTTCTTCGCCTACATCGGATTTGACGCCGTCTCCACGGCCGCGCAGGAAGCCAAGAATCCGCAGAAGGATATGCCGGTCGGCATCATCGGTTCGCTCGTCATCTGCACGGTTCTCTACATCCTGGTCTCGGGCCTTCTGACGGCCGTCGTGCCCTACACGTCCTTGAACGTCGCCGACCCGGTCGCCATCGGCATCGACGCCACCGGCGTGCGCTGGGGCAGCCTCCTCGTCAAAGCCGGCGCCGTGGCGGGACTGGGCAGCGTCATGCTCGTCATGCTGCTAGGCCAGTCGCGCGTTTTTTATTCGATGTCTCGCGACGGGCTTCTCCCGCCCTGGGCGGGCGCAATTCATCCCCGCTTCCGCACGCCGTGGATTTCGTCGCTCGTGGTAGGCGTCTGCGTTGCAATTTTCGCATCGCTCATTCCGATCGGCGACCTTGCCGTCCTCGTGAATATCGGCACGCTCCTGGCGTTCGTCATCGTCTGCGCGGGAGTATGGATCCTCCGCCGCAAGCGTCCGGACCTGCCACGCCCGTTCAAGACGCCGCTCGTGCCGCTGGTCCCGATTCTGGGCATTCTGACGTCACTCGCGGCCATGCTCAGCCTCCCAGCCAAAACGTGGTGGCGCCTGCTCATCTGGCTCATCATCGGTCTTCTCGTGTACGCTTTCTACGGTGCTAAGCACAGCAAGGTGCGCAAAGCCGCAGCCAATACGGCTTCTTGAAGAGTCTGCGGGTTTCCTGGACTAAGACAAATCGATCAGGCGCCTGCGGGACGGCCAGCGTGCCGAAAAAACCGCCGTAGCGTGGTTGTGCCAAGGTTGCGAGAGCGGTAGGATGCGCGAGGCAGAAGTCCATGCCATGGAGTCCTCGCACGAGGAGGGAACATGAGCGGCTTCCTCAGCAAGGAAGAGTTGAAGAAACTGAAGCCCGCGGAGACCTCGTCCTTTCCTTCGCCCATTCCCACCCAGATCGTTTCGAGCGACGAGTTCTTTCCCCAGCGTCAAAGCAAAAGCCAGCGCCAGGTCGAAACCCGGCTCAAAGACATGGGCAATAAGCTCGCTCGCAAGCACGGGCTCAGCCGCAGGGCATTCTTCACCACGGCTGCCGGAATGGCGGCCGCGTTCGTCGCTATGAACGAGGTCTACGGCCCGCTCTTCGACGTGAGCTCCGCTGAGGCCGCCACCCCCGAAATGGCTGACGAGCGCGCCAGCGCCCTCCGGGACCAGTTCATCTTCGACGGCCACACGCACTTTCTGCGCGACGACACGCGTCTCAATGGCTTCATCATGATGCGGCAGGCGGTCGGCGATGCGGGATGGAATCCCGAGCTGAAAGGGAAGAAACAAACGATCGAGGACCTGAAGTACAACAATTACTACAAGGAGATCTTCCTCGACAGCGACACGAAAGTCGCCCTGATTTCGAGCGCCCCCTCCGATATTCCTCGCGATTGGTTCCTGACCAACGAAATGATGTCCCAGGCTCGCGAAAAAGTGAATCGCGCAGCGGGCTCGAAGCGCCTCCTGGCGCACGCCATTTTCACTCCCGGTCAGCCGGGCTGGCTCGAGAATCTCGACCGCGCGCTCGCCCTCAAACCAGACTCCGTGAAGGGCTACACGGTCGGCGACAACACTCACAAAGATCTATCTCGCTATCCGTGGCGCATGGACGACGAAAAGGTCACCTATCTCGGTTACGAGAAAATGCAGAAGGCCGGCATCAAGAACGTGTGCGTCCACAAAGGCCTCTTTCCGCCGTCTCTGGACACGGAATTTCCGAGGCTTCGTCCCTACGCAGACGTCAGCGACGTCGGAAAAGCCGCCAAGGACTGGCCCAATCTCAATTTCCTGATCTACCACTCCGGCTTTCGCAATGTCGGCGGCACCGGCCGCTCCGACGCGGACGAAGCCTGGGCGTACGTCGAGAAAACCGGCCGCAACGAGTGGGTCAGCGATCTCGCGGAAATACCCGCGAAGTACGGCGTGACGAATGTTTACGGCGACCTCGGCCAGGTCTTCGCCGCGAGTACCGTCGCGCAGCCGCGGTTGGCGGCGTTCATCGTCGCCACGCTCGTGAAAGGACTCGGCGCCGACCGCGTGCTCTGGGGCACCGACGCCCTGTGGACCGGCTCGCCGCAGTGGCAGATCGAAGGCCTACGCCGCCTCGAGGTGCCCGAAGACATGCAAAAGAAGTTCGGATTTCAGCCATTGGGGGCCGCCGACGGTCCCACAAAGATAGCCATCTTCAGCGGCAATTCCGCGCGCCTCTACAATTACAAAGCCCCTGCACACTGGTCGAAAATGGACCGATTCGCTACGCTAAGAGACAACTACATCGAGGCGGGAGCGCACCGCAGCAACCTTCGCTACGGTTATGTGGCGATCTAGGGCGATCGGTAGGAACTCGCGCTCGCCCAGGCGCCCCGCGTTTCATCTATGAGCCGATTTTCTCCGCGTCGAATCGCCGTCTTCTTCCGGCACATGTCGTTGCTCGACCGTGTCGCCGCGGTGATCCTCGTCCTTTGCGGCCTCTGCCTCGGCATTGACCGGATTTCCGGCCGTTCGCTTCCGTTCATGTCGCTGCTGGCCTTCTTCGGCGTTGCTGCGGCCGCCTACTTCCTGGTACGGCTGATTCTGTTCATCCGCGTCCGCGGAATGTGGGCGCTCCGCAACCGCTTGATCGTTGCGTATTTCTTCATGGCGGTTGCGCCCGTGGTGCTCTTGTTCGCCATGGTGTTTGTCGCGGCGTACCTCCTCGAACTTCAGATCGGCGCGCACTTGCTTCGCGACGATCTCCAGAGCCGCAGCGAGGTCATAGCCGCCGATACGAATACCATCGCCGCTGCGCTCAGCCGCGAGCCGGATTTGAAGCCCGACCGCCCGGTTCCTCCCAACTCGACCGCGACCGTCGATCCCGTTCTATTGCGTCCGGAAATCGCCAAGATTATCGCCGCGGCGCAGGCGGAAACGCCGGGTCTCCGCGTCCTCCTGAATCACGGCGAGCAAGTCGTACGCGAGAGCCATGGAAAGCAATTCTCCGGATTGACCGAGTTCCGCAATGAACTCTGGTTCGCGTCGGCCGAGAACATTCCGGTCCCGGGCGGCCAAGCGACCCTGCTATCCATTGCTCCGATCACGCCCGGCGTGCTGGATAGCCTGCCGTCGAAGCTCGGCCCCATCGGCCTCACGCTGCTTGAGCCTGCGACGGACTCCTCATCGGCGGGAATCACGCTCGACGGCACGCGCTACATCTTCGGCGAGCAGGTCGCCAGCGACAAACGGGTGCTCGCGCCGGCTTCGCATCCGTTCGATCTGCACATCGATGGCTACGCTACCCTGGAGGCAGTGCGAGCCGACTTGGGGCCGGTTGTAGAAGATCTGCCCGTCTTCGCCCACTTCTCGCTGCGGCTCTCGGAAGTGAATCGGGACCTTCTTACCTCGGTCGGCGCCATCGGCTCGCTCCTCGTTGGCGTCCTCGAAATTGTGGCGGGCGTGTTCCTTCTCCTCGAAATTGCGGCGCTGGCCGTCGGGATCATGTTGACGCGCACCATCACGCGTTCGGTCGGCGGCCTGTATGAAGCGACGCTCCACGTCCGTCGCGGCGATTTCAGCCATCGCATTCAAGTTCGCCAGAAAGATCAGCTCGGCGCGCTCGGCGATTCCTTCAACGAGATGACCACTTCGATCTCCGAGCTGATCGAAGAGCAGCGCCAGAAGCAACGCCTCGAGCAGGAAGTCTCGATCGCCCACGAAGTCCAGCAGCAGCTTTTCCCGCGCGTTTTCCCGTCGCTGCCAGGACTCGAACTCGCCGCCATCTGCCGCCCGGCCCGCGTCGTCAGCGGCGACTATTACGATTTCATCCCGCTCGGCCCCACGCGGGTCGGAATCGCGGTGGCCGACATCAGCGGAAAGGGAATCTACGCCGCGCTCCTGATGGCCAGCCTGCAGGCGGCCCTGCGAAGCATGGCGCTCGCCGACGGCCACGGCTGTACCGCCGACATCATCTCGCGCGTGAACGCGCATCTTTTCATGAACACGTCCGACGACCGCTACGCCACGCTCTTCTACGCGGTCTACGACTCCCAGGCCAAGACGCTCACGTACACGAACGCCGGCCATCTCGCGCCTTTGCTCGTCTGCCCTGGCGCGCCCATTGCGCCCGGTCCGAACGACCATGTCCAGCAACTCGATCAGGGCGGCACGGTCGTGGGCCTCTTCGAACATCCTGGATATACGGAAAGGACGATCCAGATTTCGCCCGGCAGCCTGTTGGTAATATTCAGCGACGGCATCACCGAACCGGAAAATGTCTACGGCGAGGAGTTTGGACTTCAGCGGGTCAAAGCCGAGGTCCTGCGCCAGCGCGACCTGCCCGTCGACCGCCTGGCCGAAAACATGATCGCCGCCGCCGAGCAGTGGGCTGGCTCGCCCCAGCAGGCCGACGATATGACCGTCGTCATCGCCCGCATGGGCTAGGCCACGCGGCCCAAATTCATCTTGTCTCTCGCATTTTGTTTATACTGATGGTCCGCAACGATTTCAGGTAATCGTGAGCGCTCTGCCATGAAGATTCTCACCGCCGCCGAAATGAGGGAAGTCGATCGCCTCACAACGAAACGCTACGGCGTTCCTAGCCTCACGCTCATGGAGAATGCCGGGAAGAGCGTCGCCGATTTTATCGCCTCGCGATTCCCGGATTTCAAGCGGCGCCCCGTCGTCGTCCTCTGCGGCAAGGGCAACAATGGCGGCGATGGCTTCGTCGCAGCCCGCCACCTGCTCAAGATGGGCGCAAGCGTCCAAGCCTATCTGGTCGGCGATCCACGCGAGGTGAAAGGCGACGCCGCAACCAATCTCAATCGCTGGAAAAAAGCAGGCGGCAAACTTGCGATCGATCATCCCGGCAAGCCAATCGTCCCTGCCGAATTCGCCGGCGATACAATCATCATCGACGCTCTGCTCGGCACTGGCGTGCGCGGCGCAGTCGAGGGCCGCCTCGCCGAAGTAGTCGCGGCCGTCAATCGCCGCAAGCCTGACTGCGATATTGTTGCCGTGGACATTCCCTCGGGCTTGCAAGCCGACACGGGCGAAGTTCCCGGCCCGGTCATGATCGCCGACTACACGATCACGTTCACCGCGCCCAAACCTGGCCTGTTGCTGGGAGCGAGCGCCGAGCATATCGGCGAACTTCTCGTTCGCAAAATCGGCTCGCCGCCAGGATTAATCGAGGAAACGGGAAAGGGCCATCTGCGCTGGAGCGAGCCGTCCGAGTTCGCCCACTTCGCCGCCCGCAGAAAGCCCGAAGGACACAAAGGCGACTACGGCCACGCGCTCATCGTTGCAGGTTCGGTCGGCAAGACCGGCGCAGCGGTTCTAGCATCCTGGGCGGCGCTTCGGGCCGGCGCGGGACTCGTCACCGTCGCAACGCCCGAGCCCGCCTTGCCCATCATCGCCGCGCACACGCCCGAGGTGATGACCGAGCCGCTCGCTGCCACGCGCGCCGGCACCATCTCCGAGCGCTCACTCGAAGGAAATCTTTTCGGCTCGATTCTGAAAGGCAAGCGCGCGCTGGGGATCGGCCCAGGACTCACGACGCAAGACGAAACGCAATCCTTCGTCCGCACGGTGGTCAAGACCCATTCCGAAGTTCCCATCATTCTCGATGCCGACGGCCTCAACGCTTTCGATGGTCGTGCTGCGGAACTGAAGGCGCGCAAGGGTCTGCTTGCGATGACGCCGCACCCGGGCGAGATGTCGCGCCTCACCGGCCGCACAATCGATGAAATTCAATCCGATCGAATCGAAATCGCGTTGCGAGCCGCCGCCGACTGGAACGCAATCGTCGTCCTCAAAGGCCATCACACGGTAATCGCCTCGCCCGATGGCTCCGCCTACATCAACTCGACAGGGAATCCCGGCATGGGCACCGGCGGCACAGGGGACGTCCTGACGGGCATGCTGGCGGGCCTCACGGCGCAGTACGTACGGAACGAGGACGCCACCGCGTTCGCCATGCTGGTCGCCTTCGGCGTCTATCTCCACGGCTTAGCCGGCGATATCCCGTACGCGGATCACAACGGCGCGCCGCTAATGGCTTCGGACCTGATTCGCGCCATCCCGCGCGCCTACGCCCAGTTCTATTCCGAGTCCAGCCGTGGTTAGAACGAAGGTGAGCTCAAGGTTGAAACGTAGCGCCGGGTTCTTTAGCCCGGAATGGTTCCCGCCGGATTCGCACAAGGCGGTCGTGCAATGAGCCGGAAGCGCGAATTCGTCACGCATTCATCCGAAGAGACAATCGCGCGCGGCCGGGAAATGGCGGCCGCTCTCAAACCGCCGGCCCTGATCCTGCTCTCCGGCGATCTAGGGGCAGGGAAAACGACGCTAACGAAGGGCCTCGCCAGCGGCCTGGGCGCAGCGGACGAAGACGAAGTCACCAGCCCCACGTTCACGCTGGTCCACAAATACGATCGCGGCACGCGCGTCTATCACGTCGACCTCTACCGCATCGGCGATTTCCACGACCTCGAGACATTGGGCCTCGAAGACGTTTTCACCGAGCGCGCCATCGTCATCGTCGAGTGGCCTGACAGGCTCACGCTGCGCACCGACTGGCCGATCGTCCGCATCCACCTCGAACACGTCGCCGAAGACGAACGCCGGATCACAATCGACGACCCCGCAAACATCCTGCTCCCACAACTCACCGAGTCCTCGTAGAGCAACTGAGCCGCAAGGTATTGGTTTTGACTTTCCGGGGGCCCCATCCTCGGTTTGTGAGGGTGGGGCTTTTGATTTCACTTTTGATTTTGCGGTGGCCTCTACATCCCCATAATGTGAAAGCCAGCATCCACGTAGATCACGTTCCCCGTAACGCCGCGTCCCAAATCGCTTCCGAGAAAAACCGCCGTATCGGCCACTTCCGCGATATCGGTCGTCCGTCGCAGAGGTGCCCGCTGCGCCGAGACCTCCAGCATCTTCCCCAAATCCTTCACGCCGCGCGCCGAAATCGTCTTGATCGCGCCCGCCGAAATCGCGTTCACCCGAATCTTGCTCGGCCCAAGCTCGCTAGCCAGGTAGCGAACCTCCGCTTCGAGCGCCGCCTTGGCCACGCCCATCACGTTGTAATTCGTCACCACGCGGGTCGATCCAAGATACGTCAGCGTCATGATCGCGCCGCCATCGGTCATCAACGGCGAGAGCGCCTTGGAGATCGCCACCAGCGAATACGCGCTCACGTCGAGCGCCAGTTGAAATCCCTCGCGCGAGGTCTCGACGAATGGCCGATTCAAATCCTCATGCTTCGCCGCCGCCAGGCTGTGCACCACCACGTCCAGCTTGTGCCCGCCGGCCTTCAGCGACTCCGCCAGTCGGTCGATATCCTCCTGCTGTTGTACCTCGCAGGGGTAGAAGCCTGTCGCTCCCAGTTCTTTGCCCAATTCCTCGACCGTCACCTTGGCCCGCTCGTTCTGATACGTCAGCAGCAGATTCGCGCCCTCGCGCACAAACGCCTGCGCGATCGCATAGGCGATGCTCCATTTGTTCCAAACTCCGAGAACGATTGCTGTCTTGCCTTCCATTAGTTGTGGCATGGCCCGACATTTTACCCGCATTCGCGGTCTTCGAGCACATCTTCGATTCGGTTCGGGGATTGCGCGGCGTTATCGGAGATGCCGGAACAATTCGCGGAGCAAGTCGATTAGCCAAGGCACCAGCGCGCCCAGCGCCCCGATTGCGGCGGCGACGCGTTTCGTATGGGAAGTCTTGGATGCAGGGCGTTTCGCGCCGGGCTGGTGGAGCGCGCAGAATCCGCTTTGCAGCGCCCTCCGGCTGCAACGCTGCCCCGAAGGCCCGAGATAGAGGCATGGGCCGTAGTCTCGGTCGCCGGGAAGGGCCGCCAAGCCGCCCTCGGAGGCGCCTTCCTCCTCTCCGGCACCCTCCTCCGCGTCCGGGGAGTAGTCCTCGAAGTACTCGCCGTTAACCCTTACGCTTCGGTCCATTGCTCCTGCTTTTTCTCTCGGATAGAGTAAAAGTTCGTCTCGCAGCAGGCTCCGAATGACAGAGACTCGACTCGTCACATCCACCGCCGGCCCGGCGCCGATCAGGCTTGTGCCTTATTCCGCCGAAATCCGTCTTCCGAAGCTGACCGTCGGTCTCGACAACATCCATTATGACGTCTTCCTCAGCCCCAAGTTCGTCGAGTTTACGCGGAAGTACCTGCTCGACCTGATCCGGCAAACGGTCAACATCACGCTGCTCTACAAGCAGGACTGGGAGCGCGAGCGCAAGCATCGTGCCGGCCAGCCCGAGCACGCCGCCTTCCGGAAGATCCTCACCGAGGTGCTGCAGCAGTCGGTGACGCGCGCGAAATTCCAGCAGTCGATTGACACCGATGTCCTGCACCGCCTCGCTGTGCTGAAATTCATCGGCCAGGAGACCAGCAACCAGTTCTCCAGCATCCTGGTCGAGTGCAAGGATTACATTCGCGGACGTGGCGAGGTCTTCGAGCACAGCGAGCAGGCCCACGTTCTACGCGCGAAAATCTCCGAGCTCCAGACAGATCGCAAAAACGTGATCCGCGAGGTCGGCAGCACCCTCTGCCGCATCTGGCGCGAAGTCGAGGAAAACACGATCGCCAAGACGCGCCGCGCTCTCTTTGGCGAGGATTTCGGCGCGATGTACGAGCTCCTCCAGAATCGCCTGTTGTTCGCCGAGGGCGGCAACGACGATCACCTTTTCCTCGAGCACTACGTCCTCCTCGGCAATTTCATCAACGACCCGGACCGCTTCGACGTCTTCGACGCGCTCCTGCTCGATTTTGTCCGCGAGTACGTTCTCTCCGGCGACAACTCCGAGGATCTGGCCAAAGCCCGCAAGTCTCACGAGCGCCTTCTCGAACAGGCGCGCCTGCTGCGTTCCGAAATCGCGCGCATCGAGGACGAACAGGAAGAAGTCGCCTCGCGCGCAGGCCAGAGTGACGAAACCTTCCCCAGGCTTTTCAAGCGCAAGCAGGCAAGTTCTTCCGATGCCCGCGCCGAGCTCGACGAGCTCCGCCGAAAATCCGCATCGCTCGAAAAGAATCTCGCCGATCTCGCGCCGCAAATCGATGCCGCCAAGCAGCGAATGGATTTCCTCGCCGAGGAGCTTCAAGGCCGCCTGGGCGACTATCTCAACGAGCCCGCCAACGCGCGCCGCCTCTTCGATGCGCAGTACGCGCAGTCTGCGTCGGGCGGCGCCGCGGGCACGGCCGAGGCCTGCGCCCGGTTGCTTGAGGAGTGGGTTCACCGCCTCGAGGAGCGCGACCTGCTGGTGCACGTCCTCGCCGGCTACGAGCTGCGCAAAATCGCATCCGACTATTCGCCGCCGATCCACTTGCAGCAGATGAAAAAAGCGCTGGTCAGTCGCGACGAGGCCAAGCGCGTCGAAACGATTCTCGAGCAGTTTCCGGCGCGCAAGATTTCCATGAAGCGCCTGGAAGAGTCGTCGCGCGCGATTCGCCGCCGCAGCCGTGACGAAACGCTCGCCGTCGGCCTGCAATTCGCCGAAGATCTGATGCGCCTACGCCGCGACCGCCGCAATTACCAGCAGGTTGCCGCGTGGATGGAGCAGATCAACCTCGTCCGCTCCGAGCGTTCCCGCGAGCTTTCGCGCGCCAACAAAAGCCTGTACGAGTTTCTGCACCCGGACGAAGGCCAGCCGGCCGACGATCCGATTGTCAACCACGTCGTGATCAAAGCGGACGTCCGCGGTTCGACCGGCATCACCAAGGACCTTCTCGCGCGCGGTATGAATCCCGCCTCGCACTTCAGCATGGCTCTGCATGAGCCTGTCAAACGCATGCTGGAACGCTACGGCGCCGCCAAAGTCTTCATCGAGGGCGATGCCATCATCCTCGCGATCTACGAAACCGAGGCGACCCGCGCCAGCCGCCGCGCCGTGGCTCGCGCTTGCGTCCTTTCGCGCGAAATCCTCGCCGTCACGCAGGCCTACAACGTCCGCGCGAAGACGGGCAATCTTCCGCCGCTCGAATTGGGCGTCGGCGTCGCCTTCCAGGATTCCGCGCCCTCGCTGTGGATGGACGCCGACTCGAAGATCATGATCTCTCGCGCGCTGAATCTTTCCGACCGTCTTTCGAGCTGTTCGAAAATGGCGAAGCGCCTCTTCCGCGAAAATCCAGCTCCGTTCAACGTCTACCTGCTGCAAACGCTGATGGAAGATTCCGCCGAGGACGAAGGCGAGGAATTGCTCGTGCGCTACAACCTCAACGGCATCGAGCTCAACGACGAAGGTTTTCAGAAACTCAGCGCCGAGATTTCGCTGGCCCCCATGGCCGGCAATTTCCCGCTGCCCTGGGGCAAAGAACGCGTCCAGCTCTTTTTCGGCGAGGTCCCGCTGGGCGAATCGCTCGAGCCGATCGTCATCCGCAAAGGCTATGTCCGACAGCTGCTGCCCGGCGCAAAAATCGGCGCGCAAGGCGTACGCCCCTACTACGAAGTCTGCACCGACCCCAAGCTTTTGGACTTGGCTCGTAGAAAAGTAGGCACGCCAAAAAGCTGAAATTCGAAATTGGAAAATCGAAATTCGAAAAAAGCGTGCCGCGCTTCGCGCAATCGCGTAGCGTTCGGTATAATCTCCCGCCGTTGCAGTTAAGATTTGAACGTGGCGCCGGGTGCTTTAGCCCGGAATGCTTCTTCGCTGACATCGGAGGCGAAAGCGATCCGGCCTGCCCTGAGCGCTGTTGCGAAGGGTGAACCATCGTCGTTTGAGTTAGCACGTTCACATCGGAGGCGAAAGGGGTCCGGTGACCCTCGTGGCCTTCAAAGCCATGGATTCTGTCCTTCGCGGCCAGAATGGTGGGTTCGACTCCCACACGCTTCCGCCAAATCTTCAATCGCTCTCGCAGAAAACGGCGCGCAAATGCCCTGCCACGTCCGTGTCGCGGGCAAGCCGAACTGACTGGCGCGCGCGACGGCCCCGCCGCTTAAACGCCAGGCCATCTGGCGCAGCAGCGTAGGCGGCACTTATCGCGCGGCGCGTGCAAGCTCGACCGCATCTGCCCCCGCCGGGAAGCGAAGCTTGCCGGTAGTGTCGTTGACGGCCAACCATACGGCTTCGGCCACATCGCTTTCCTTGGTGGTCAGCGCCGGTCGCGCGAACCCGGCGAAGATCGGAGTGGCGAAGTCGGCGTAGGCCATCGGAATGAGGTCTTCGACACGAACCTCGGTATTCTGCGTGAACCTCGTCGTCGGCGCGTATCCGGGTTCCACCAGTTTCACCCGAATCTTGAAGTGGCCCAGCTCGTGAGCCAGCGAGCCAGTGAAGCCCTCGATGGCCTGCTTGCTCGCGGTATAGGCTGCCGCCAGCGGGAACGGCGCCAGGGTTGTGCTGGACGTGACGTTGACAATCACGCCGGATCCCCGCTCGCGCATCTGCGGGATCACGGCTTGCGTCATCGCCATCACGCCGAAGGTGTTCGTCTCGAAGACCTTGCGAATGTGCGACAGCGGCGTCGCTTCGAAAGCTCCCACGACGCCGATGCCCGCGTTGTTGACGAGCACATCGATCGCACCGGCCGCTTGGATGGCCGCCGCGATGCTCTTTTGATCCGTCACGTCCAGCGGCACGATGCGCAGCGAGGGCCAGCGCGGCAGGACGTCTTCCCGAGGGGTACGCATGGTCGCGATCACGTTCCAGCCTTTCGAGAGGAAATAGCGAGCCGTCTCAAGGCCGTATCCCGAAGACGAGCCGGTGATCAGTATGGTTTTCATTGGTCAATCTCCTTTGCCGTTGTTCATCAATTCACTCCATGTCGATCAACGCAATCGGCTGACCAAAGCACACCTCTGCATTCATTGGAGTTCCGGTCTCGTTTCCTGCTGATCCGTTCAGAAATGCCGACCTGTCAGAAATTCGGAAAACTGGATCGAGCGGTTTTTCGCGATGGACCTTGAAGACCAAATCCGCGCCCTTTGCAGAAACAAAAACGCAGAGGGATGCAGCACCCATGCAATTGCGTTCGTGATTCGAATGAACTCGGGTGTGAAGGGTGATGTGTGGACGCAACCGGCTCTACAACTCCGTTGAAAGGGTGGGCCGCCCGCCGTTGCCTTTGCGACCACTTATAGTTTCATTGATCGCCCGCCCGCCGATTCGCCCGCCGATCTGTCAAATCCCGGCGATTGAAGCGCCGAACCAAAGCGACTTGCTTTTGTGCGATTCTCTGACTATAGTCAGAGAATGGTATTGTGGAAAGATGCCGCGAGCGTCAGCCAAGTAGGGATATATCACAACAGGAGAAGAGAAAATGATTAAGACTATTGTCTTATCCATGTGCCTCGCAGCTTCCTCGCTTTCGCTTACTGCACGTGCCCAGGATGAGCGCGCGTATACGGAGGGTCCAGTCACCGAGGTGGACTACATACAAGTTGAGTACGGGCATTTTGAGGAGTACGTCGATTGGCTAAATTCGACATGGAAGCCGACCATGGAAGCCATGAAGAAAGCTGGGCTAATCATCGATTACAAGGTCTTCAAGGCCACTCCAAAATCACCGGATCAGCCCAATATATTTCTCTGGATCACTTATAAAAATATGGCGGCTTTAGATCAAGGCGTCGAGCAGGAAGCGGTGGCCAAGAAAGTAATCGGTAGCACCGAGGTTCAGAACAAGGCCAGAGTAGGCCGGAATGAATACAGAAAAGTTCTGGGCACTGAATTGATTCGCGAAGTTATTTTAAAATGAAATTGTTATAAGTGTCCAAAGAGCGCGCATGTGTTTTTCAATCTGCAGTAATTACATGATTGGCGGCTTGAACTCAAGTTGGAAAGGCCCACGCGTCATTAGCTGGGATCCAAAGCACGTCCCTCTATGACGAGGAAGTCTGCAGAGAAAGCCGCGAGCACCAGTTGCTTTCAAAAGAGTCGCTGACTATAGTCAGGCAATGGACGCTGAAGCCGTCGTACAGGTTAGGAGTTTCAATCGAACGGTCGCCGAACGAATCGGTGCCGTGCACGATCGCTTCCTTCACCGGAAACGCCCCATGAATGAATCCCGGTTGATTTGGGAGATTGGCCCGGATGGCGAGGAACTGCGGACGCTTCGGACGCGCCTGGGCCTTGATTCCGGCTACCTCACCCGCGTCATGGGCTCCCTGGAGAAACAGGGCCTCGTAACGGTCTATTCCACCAAGCAGGACGGTAGAGTGCGGCGCGCACACCTTACCAAAGCCGGACTACGTGAACGCGCTGAGCTCGACAGACGCTCCGACGACCTTGCGGTTCACATCCTTGAAGTCCTCACGGATCGGCAGCGCGACCAGCTCACCTCGGCAATGGGGCAAGTGGAGCGTCTACTGCAGGCCTCTATGATTCGCTTTGAAACCGAGGACCCCACGAGTGCCGATGCCGTATGGTGCTTCGAACAGTATTTTGCTGAACTGAATGCCCGTTTCGAAGCCGGTTTCGACCCCGGTCGAACCATATCAGCGGATGCACACGAGCTCCTGCCGCCTCGCGGTGCCTTGGTCATCGCGCGGTCGCGTGGCCGGCCGGTCGGCTGCGGAGCCCTGAAATTTGCCGAAAAGCAGACTGCCGAGTTGAAGAGAATGTGGATTGCGCCGGCAGTACGTGGCTTGGGAGTCGGACGGCGAATGCTGAATGAGTTGGAGCGGTTGGCCTCTAAAAGGGGCATTCGTCTCCTTCGACTGGAGACGAACCGGACCCTGAAGGAAGCGATCGCCTTATACAGAGGCTCTGGCTACGTCGAAGTCGGTGCGTTTAACACCGAACGATACGCTCATCATTGGTTTGAAAAACGCTTCAAACAATCTTGGGGGTCTGGCAAAGGGAAAGAACACCGAGGCGAATCACGGGCGTCGATGAGGCGTAAACGGAGGACCCCCATTTGAAATCGAACGCTAACGAAAGTCGCACGGTAGTCCAGCTAGCGCAGGTGCTCCTCGTTGTCGATCAAAGTTCGGCTGTTGGATCTAGCGTCTTTGCCGTGCGGTCGCGGTAGCCGACGTAGAAGACGAACTTGCCAGTCTCAGGGGAGGCTTGCGATCGCCGCGCGAGTCCGTCCCGACCGCGAGTCCAAACGCTCGTCCTCACGGCGCGTTTGCGCGCTCGCGCAGCATTGAATAAGCCAGCCACTCTCTCAGACAGCTCAAATTAATATCAGAATGAGTCTTGACACTCGTTATATGACAGGAGTACAAAAATTGGGCTGGCTTTTTTCGGGTGGAGATGAGCCGGCACAGGGCCGAAAGCGCACAAGCTTCTTCCTCAGTTGTTTTCTCCAGGCGAAGCGCCTCAGGGCCGATCACAGTGGTGGGGGGATAAATGCATTTCAGGTTGCGCAGGATAGTTGCGTGTGTATCAGCGTGCGCGTTAGGCTCACTTCTTTTGCTTCTCACGTCGGCATCTTCCATCGAAGCGCAAACACAAACAGGGACAATCACCGGAACGGTCACGGACTCCACTGGCGGCGCGATCGTCGGCACCACCGTCACGATTACCAACGAAGGTACGGGAGTCGCCCAGACCACGACAACCGACGCGCAGGGCCGCTATCTCGTGCCCCTCCTGCCAGTCGGCACCTACGACGTACAAGCGACCTCGTCGGGATTTCAGACGGTCGATCACAAGGGGATCACGGTTGCGGTCGGAGCCACCCCGGTTGTCGATTTCGCGCTTCCGGTCGGCAAAGTTTCGCAGACGATTACCGTGGCAGGCGACGTCTCGCAGGTTCAAACGCAGACCGCCGCCGTTTCCACTCTCATTAGCCCGCAGCAGGTGAGCCAGTTGCCGCTCAACGGGCGCAATTTCACGCAGCTGATCGGCCTCGCGCCGGGCGTGCAGATCATCAACGACAGCTCGAACGGTGGACGCCAGGGCGTAGGCGGTGGCGGCGCCTCGGGCTCCTTCTACGGCAACCAGCAGGTATTCACGATCGCTGGGTCGCGGCCCGAAGGCCAGGCCTTCCTGCTCGACAACGAAGACATCACCGATTTCTGGGAACACGGCCCCGGAGCGCCTGCCACAGGCACCACGCTGGGAACCGAGGCTTTGCAGGAATTCCAGGTACTCACGAACACCTATAGCGCGGAATTTCCAGGCAATGGCGCCGCAATCAACATGGCGAGCAAGTCGGGCACAGACGCCTACCATGGTTCGGCGTACGAGTTCTTCCGCAACAGCGCGCTCGACGCCCGCAACTTTTTTGACTTCTCAAACAACGGAACGACCGATCCCACGCCGATACAGAAGCCGGAATTCCGGCAGAATCAATTCGGCGCGAGCGTCGGTGGCCCCGTCGTCAAAGACAAGCTTTTCTTCTTTGGGAACTATGAAGGCCTGAGGGCTACGCTCGGCCAAACGAACAACACGTTCGTACCCGAGCCTTATGTCGCGAACGGCTACTTGCCGACGAGCCAGGTCACCACGCCATTCACGCCTTGTGGTTCGCCGACGGCGCCTCCGCCGGGGACAGGTGGGCCCTACACCTTCGTTGGTTTTGGTTGCGGAGCAGGCAGCCAGACGGCCGCCGCAGCTTCCACGATCCAAGGCGTCCTCGGGCTGTATCCCACTCCAAATTTGAATGCTCCCGACCTCGGCGGCTACGCGCCGTACACCGATAGCGGCTCTGTCACACAGTCCGAGAACTACTTCCTCGGACGCATCGACTACAATATTTCTTCGACTGACTCCCTCTTCGGGCGTTACGTCTCGGATCGCTCGACGCTCACGAACCCGTTCGGCGGTTCACCCGTGCTTCCCGATTGGCCGGAAGTCGACAAATCCGCCAACCAGTACTTCACCTTGCAGGAGCGCCACATCATCTCGAACAACGCGGTCAACGAGATCCGGTTCAACTACACGCGGACGTTCGAGGATGCCGCCACTCCCACGGCTCCGAATCCGGTTCTGCAATTCTTCGCGGGCTTTCCGGATGGCACGATCGCAGCCGGATGCCCCGGCTGCGGAGGCCTCGGCGCCAACACCGCTCTTCCATACGACATCGCGCAGAACAGGTTTGGCGGCGGCGACGATCTCGTGTGGACGCACGGCGCGCACTCCTTTAAGTTCGGCGTCGACATCCGGAGAGTTCAGTCGAATCTGTCCGCACCCTTTGTTTTTGGCGGCTCGTGGGGTTTCGGTTCCGAAGAATCGTTTCTGCTCGGCGCGCCATCCAGTTTCCTCGGCACGTATCCGGGCCACGCCGATTCCGACCGCAACTTCCGCGAAATCGACTACGCTCCCTACTTCGAGGACGACTGGAAAGCCACTTCCAAGCTGACTGTGAATCTTGGCCTCCGCTACGATTTCGCCACCAACCCCAACGGAGGTCCGCTCACCACGATCGTGAACCCCCCGTTCCCGGATACGCGTAACTACTTCACTGACGCGTCCGGCACTCCGTATGGCAACGGTTTCACGCCGGTGTCGCACGTCTTCGCCTCGAATCCCAACGCGCAGAATTTCGATCCCCGCGTCGGCCTGGCCTACGACGTCTTCGGCAACCACAAGACCGCGATTCGTGCGGGCTTCGGCGTGTTCCACGACCAGGTTTTCCCGGCGCTGTACGCGTCCGCCTACTATCTGGCGCCGCCGTACGCCAGCGCCCTGCTGTTCTTCCCGCCGCCCACCTTCCCGAATCCGTTTGTGGGCGTCACTCCGGGCGGCGTAACCGGGCCGGTGACTGAGTTCGCCGGCGTCGATTACCAGGCTTCCTCGGCGCCGTATCAGATGCAGTACAACCTGACCATTCAGCATCAGCTCACGCCCTCCACGGTCCTTTCGATCGGCTACATCGGATCGCAGGGCCGGCATCTCTTCACGGAAGTCGACTTGAATCCTCCGCTGTGCAGCCAATTCCGCGACGCTCGGCGTTTACTCATCGTCGTGCGCTTCGCTGAGTTCCAGCTTTGTGAGTCTGCAGCCGAATATCGGATCACCGTCGGGAACGAATTGCGCCACGACGCCGTTATCGTGTTCGGTGCAGCAGAATCCGAAAACGGCTGCTCCGCTCAACCCGGTCAGCGGCCTGCCCTATTTTGGCTCTCTGAACACCGCCACGCCGGACATGAATTCCAATTACAACTCGCTGCAGGTCGCGCTGAACCATCAATTCAGCAAGAACTTCCAATACCAGGCTTCCTACACGTATTCGAAGTGCTTGACCGACGGCTCAGTCTCGTCCGGCCTTCAGCAGGGAATTTACGAGCAAGCCGATCCTTACAACAAAAAGTACGACTACGGTCTCTGCAGTTTTGACATTCGCCACAACTTCACGGGCAACGTCCTGTACAACTTGCCCTTCACGGGAAACCGGCTGGTTTCCGGCTGGCAGGTCGCGTCGATCCTGACGGCCGCGTCCGGTTTGCCGGTCACGATTCAGGAGGCCGCTGACGTCGCGGACCTGGGAGCCATTCAGGGCGACCGTCCGGATTATTCCGGCACGTGCCCTGGCGGCAAAGACCAGGTTCTCGGCAAGTGGTACAACTGGTTTAACTCCAACTGCTATGCCGTGCAGCCGTTCGGCACCCTCGGCGATGTCGGTAGATCTTCGGTTGGAGGTCCCGATCTCTTCGAACTCGACGCTTCCATCATCAAGGAAACGAAAGTGACCGAGAGGCTCAACGCCGAATTTCGTGCGGAATTTTTTAATATTCTCAACCACACGAACTTCGGCCTGCCCTCGAATCTCGGCGTGGTGACGGGTCTTCCTTTCGCCGCCACTCTCGCCCCAAGCGGTTTGCCGGGCGAGTCGGGCTCGATCGGGGCCACCTCGACAACGTCGCGTCAGATTCAGTTCGCGCTCAAGCTGACGTTCTGACGCATCGCAAACGCAAAGTGGGCCGCTGCCGGGAATCGGTAGCGGCCCGCGCCGCTTCCTCCAATGCCGCCTCTGCTCCGCCGCCACGCAACGGCGGCTATCTGCTATGCTGTCCCGTCATGGCCCGTCGCAAAAAGCCTCGGCTGAAAATCCCCAAGGAAGCGCGGCGGCGTGCGCGCACGATCATCGGCCTGCCTCCCCCCGAGCGCATCATCGTCGAGAAGCGCAACAAGCCGCCGAAGCACAAGAAAACTTTGCCGGAATTGATCGAAGGAATTTAACCCCTACGCGTAGGGCCGGCGTCTCGCCGGCCTCTTTCGCACGGCGTGAGCGCCGCGTTCTTTCTACTGTGACAGAATCGAACGCCAGCGGTACGGTTCAGCTGGCTTCGATCACTCGGACAGAGTAGCCGAAGCCGGCTCCGACGGCGGCGAGGACAACCGCGAGCCAGCGGAGACCAAGCCATACCCGCCCGCGAGCCAGAGAATGGCGCCAGTTCCGATTGCGACGGATGTATCCATCTTGTCCGCGCGGAAGAGGACCCAGGAAACGACGCACCAGATCACGATTGCAGAGCCGGTCACGTAAAACACCGGCGCGCGAAAGGTTCTCGCTAGCGGGAGAAAGTGCAGTCCGACGACCGCCGCGATCCCCAGCGCGATCAGATCGAAGCGTTTCAACGCGCTGCAGCCCCAGGCAATCGCCGCGCAAGCCACGACCTCAGCAAGCACCACCCACAAAAACCGCTTGCGCACCGACGCATAGCGTTCCGGTCGGGCCGCGTTTTTCGAGCGCAACCGGCGCCCCAACCGAATCAGCGAAAGCGAACCCGCGAACAATCCGAGGCAAGAAGCACTGAACGCGATGACAACCCAGAAAGAAAACTTACCGGCCGCCGCGAGGCCCAGGCCGAGCCAGGCCGCGCCAAAGGCGGTAGACACCATCGTTCCGCGTCCACGGCCGAGAATCGCTTCGGCTTGCTCGGATGCATCCGTATCGAGAGCAGGTATTCGCGTTTTCGGATGACGTTAGTGAATGTGCCTGGTTTTGCGGCCCACGTAATCCATCAGCAGATACTGCCCTAGGGTATACGGCGTGGTGAAATACGCTTTGCCGCGGCAAAGCTCGGTGATTTTCTGCACAAAATGGACGAGGCTGTAATCGCTCGCCAGCATGAACGTATTGATCAAAATCCCGGCGCGCTTGCACTTGGCTACTTCTTCCATCGTTTGCGTCACGACCAGCGGGTCGAGGCCGAAGGCGTTCTTGTAGATGCGGCCGTCTTCGAGCGTCAACGCCGAAGGCTTGCCGTCGGTGATCATGATGATCTGGCGCATGTCTTTTTTCTGGCGCGCGAGAATCCGCTGCGCCATGCGCAGTCCTTCGCGCGTATTGGTGTAGTACGGGCCGACTTGCACGCGCGCCAGCTTGCCGAGCGGAATTTCCTCGGCGCTGTCGTGGAATAGGACGCAGTGCAGGGAATCGCCCGGATACTGCGTGCGGATCAGGTGCGAGAGTGCCAGCGCCACGCGCTTGGCCGGCGTGAACCGGTCCTCGCCGTAGAGAATCATGCTGTGGCTGCAATCGAGCAGCAGCACCGTGGCGCACGAGCTCTGATACTCGCACTGGTGGACCATCAAATCGGGATAATCGAGTTCGATCGGCAATCCCGCGCCCTGGCGCTGCACGGCGTTGAAGAGCGTCCCGCTGATATCCATATTCAGAGTGTCGCCGAATTCGTAGGCCTTCGATGTGCCGCCGGATTCCACGCCTGTCGCCAAATCGCGCGTGTCGTGCCGCCCGAAGCTGCTCTTGCCGAGCGACGCGAGCAAGTCTTTCAACGTCTTGAAGCCGAGAAAATCGAGCGCCTTGTCCGTGATCTCGAAGCGCGCCTCCACGTTCGGCTGATCCTGCCCGATCTGGCCGCCGGGAGTTTGCGATGGTGGAGGCGTCACGCGCGCCGACTGCTGCTGCGTGATGTAGCCTTCCTCTTCCATGCGCTGGATGATCTGGTCGATCAGGTCGCGCAGCTGCTGATTTTGCGAAAGGTCAGGGTTCTCGCGCAGCTTGTCCATTAATTCCTGCGGGACGAGATCGCCCTCTTCGAGCGCGCGCAGGATCGCCTGCCGCAGCTGGTCCATGTGCTGCTCGCGCGACTTCTCCATGTCCATTTCGTAGATTCCGTAGGGAGATTCGAAGCCGCTCTGCAGGAAGAAATCCGAGAGCCGGTTCATCAGCTCCTGCATGTCGATGTCGTCGGCCGCATCCGGTGCGTATCGGGAATACTTGATGTATTTCATAGCGCCAGCCTTTCCCGTGCCCGCGTTCCGCGTAACTCAGCACTCTTTAGGGGGTCGGAGCTTCAGTTCACCCTGAACGAAGTGAACGGGCTCCGACATAAAACAGACGCGCGAAGCGCATTCTATTGCGCTGTTTCACCCGCAGCATGTTTTCTTTCGAGGGCTGCGCTTGGCGCCCTCAGTTAAACTGCCGCCGCGGCATGCGGCCGCCGCCCTGCGCTGGTTCCCGCGGATCGCGCGGCTCGGGCGTCTTCCGGCCCTCGGCGAAAAATCCGCGCTCTTCGCTGCGGCTGATCCGCTTGTGCGCCCACAGCCCTTCGAGAATGAACTCCGCCGCGCTCGTCTGAATCGCGGCGTCGTCCTTCTCCTTCACGCCGAGGATTTCAATGTGCTCGAAGAGCCCCTGAATCTTCTTGAGCTGCCCCAGCAGTTCGGCGCTTGACGCGTTCGCCGGCACTTTCAGTTCGCCGCCGATCTCGAACCACTGCACCACGGGCTGAAAATTGACGTTGGCAAAATACTTCGTGAACGTCTTGCCGACCGACGCGCGAATCAGCTCGCGCGCGATGTTGTCGGCGCCTCGCATCTCGCCTTCGTATTCGAGCTCGAATTTCCCGGTCATCGACGGAATCGCCGCGTACACATCGGCCACGCGCGCCACCACCGCCGAATCCTTGTTGCGCACCGCGCGCTGCTCCGCGCTGCTCAACACGTTTTCGAGCGTGCTGATCGGCAGCCGCTGGCTCACGCCCGATCGGCGGTCGACGCGCTTGTCTTCGCGCGCCTGAAACGCCACTTCTTCGACAATCTCGCGAATGTATTCCGGCACCTCGACGCGCCGCTTTCCGTCGCGCGCCATCCACGCTTCCTGCTGGGTGATCGACATTCCTTCGCCGACCGTGGCAGGGTAGTGCGTGCGGATTTCCGAGCCGATGCGGTCCTTCAGCGGCGTGATGATCTTGCCGCGCGCCGTGTAGTCCTCGGGGTTCGCGGTGAAGACGAGCAGCACATCGAGCGCCATGCGCACCGGATAGCCCTTAATCTGGATGTCGCCTTCCTGCATGATGTTGAAGAGGCCGACCTGAATTTTGCCCGCGAGGTCCGGCAACTCGTTGATCGCGAAGATGCCGCGATTCGCGCGCGGCAGCAAGCCGTAGTGAATCGTGAGCTCATCCGAAATATTTCGCCCGCCGCGGGCCGCTTTGATGGGGTCGATGTCGCCGATCATGTCGGCGATGGTCACGTCGGGAGTCGCCAGTTTTTCGACATACCGCTGCTCGCGCCCCAGCCACGCGATCGGAGTCGCGTCACCCTCGGCCGCGATTCGTTCGCGGCACGCGCGGCACAGCGGAGTGTAGGGATTGTCGTTGATTTCGCAGCCCGCGACGACCGGCACCTGCGCATCGAGAAAGCCCACAAGGCCCCGCAGGATGCGCGATTTCGCTTGTCCGCGGAGTCCCAGCAGAATGAAGTGGTGGCGGGATAGCAGCGCGTTGGTGATCTGCGGCACGACGGTATCGTCGTAGCCGTGCACGCCGGGGAAAAGCGGCTCGCCCTTTTCCATCTTGTGCAGGAGATTTTCGCGCAGCTCCTGCCGCACCGTCCGGCGCGAGTAGCAATCTTCCGACCAGGGACTCTTGCGAAGCTCGCCCAAATTCTTGGGTTGTGGACTCATCGGGTCACCGATTCCTTATGAAGACACGGCGCGCGTCCGATCGCGCTCCTTGCCGCCATTATAGAGGAACGTCGCGCGCACGGATACTCTCGCTTATTTTCGGCCTGGAGCGGGCTGTTGATCCCGTGCTGGCGTTTCCTGTGGACATTAGAAGAGATGCGCGAGCCGAGGTGCAAGTTGCCGAAGTGGCTTCGTGCGCCGCGAATCGGTCCCGCAAAAACCGCAATAACAGGGGGTTCCTCCACCCCCCTGGCGGGGGCTTACATGGGCCAAGAAGGGTCGAGTTTGGCGGGTTTTGTCCCGTTACGCTCGTCGAAAGGGAATCGACGCCCTAATTCAGCGCGTGGCCGTTGCCGCCGGCGCGCTTGCGTGCTCGTTCGCGCTCCGACAGCTTCGGAAGCAGCCCCTGGACCCAGCCGAAGACCATCTCGCGCCGCGCGCTCTCCGAACGCGACTCGAGGAGCGCCTGCCGCTTCTCGATCTCGATCGGCAGCAGCGCCGCTATCCGGTAGGCGAGCGTCGATTCGTCTTCGCCGGGGCCCTGCATCCATGGCTGGCCGAAGAGGAACTCGTGGCAGCGCTCGAACTCCGCGACGAGTTCGGCGCGCTTCGCGGAATCGAGGTTCGAAGGCACGTCCGTCACGTACTCGACCACGCCTTCGTAGTATTCCTTTTCGTCGAGCAGCTCCACCAGGCGGAACACGGCGCGGCCCTCGGTCGCGATGTCGAGACGCCCGTCCGGGTAGTCGCGGATCCTCCGGACGATCTGGGCGGTGCATCCCATCGCCGCGATGTTGTTGTTTGCGGCGAGAATCATGCCGAATTCGATTGTTTCGTCGAGGCAGCGCGCGATCATCACGCGGTAGCGCGGCTCGAAGATGTGGAGCGGCAGCGCCATCTCCGGCAGCAGGACCACGTCGAGCGGGAACAGGGGAATACGATTTGGTCTCAACATGTGCGGCGCCCGCGGGCGCCGGGGCAGGCTTAACGCAGCATCGCGAGGGCGGTTTCCATTTCGTCCCGCGCGTGCGTGTCGCCCGTCTTTTGTGCGACGACCATTCCGTCGGAGAGAAGTTTGCGCGCCTCATCGATTCGCCCGAGACGCGCCAGGTGCTGGCCGAACTGGAAGTATCCCGCGACGTACTCGGGATGAATTTCGAGGAGTTTGTGGAAGTGGCCAGTGGCAGCCGGATCGTCCCCCAGTTTCACGCACTCGAGCGCGAGCCCGTAACGCGCAAAAGCATCGCCCGGCTTGTCGGCGACGAATTGCTCGAGAATCTCGCGGCGCGATTTCTTCTGTGCAGTGTCCATGGGAGTCGAGCCGGTATTATAACGAGCGTGGCCTCGCGATCCAAGCGAGATGCGAGGCTCGCGGGGGATGACTCCCACAGCAAAGGCATTAGCGCCGAGGGGATCAGCCGAAGAATCCGTAGCGCCCAGGGGTTATATGCCGGTCCGGATCGCGTGCGTCATTTCTTCAGAAGGGATGGCCAGTTCAGCACCACGGTGAAGGGCGCCTGGATATTTTGCTCCGCAAACAGAAAGCGTTGGCCGTCTCGCGTCACATCCCAATGGTTTTCGCTGACATAACCGGAATACGGCGGCGATTGGAAGAGGGGTTTGGGCACCCCGGCTCGGAACACGGGACTTTCTGAAATGTCGACAGACATGAGCATGCCGTCGGGAGCGATGTAGTACAGCTCTTTCCCGTCTCCGCGCCATCGAGGCTCATTTCCTCCCGCGGTCGAAATCAACCATTTGCCGCCCGTATTGCCGGAGGTCGCTGCGGTGGCCGGCGAAAACGTGCGGACGTAGATTTCGCTCCGTCCGGACTCATCGGAGGAGTAAGCGACCAGATGTCCGTCGGGCGAGAAATGCCCATTGTCGCTGAGCGGTCCTGTACCCTCGAAAAGGAACGGTTTCTTGTCGCCCTCGAGGGGGAGCACCCATAAGTCTTCCTTTGCTCCCTTTGGGGCTTGTCCAGTCGACTGATAAAGCAAAAAACGTCCGTCGCGAGACCAGTCGGTGAGCCACTTGTCGTCGGTGGACTTCAGAAGAAGATCCTCACCCGCTACGCCACTCGCCAGCTTCTGATAAAGATCGTATTCGCCGGCGCTCTTCGATGCGTAGATGATTCGGCTACCATCCGGAGACCATGTCCCCAGGATGGCCGACGAAGAACCAAATGTGAACCGCGTGCTGGTGCCCCGCGAGAAATCAACCAGCCAGAGAGTCTCGTTAGACGGATTTGATGAATCATCCGAGCGACTAACGACGGCGCGAGCTCCATCGGGAGACAGAGAGATCGTGTCGTAAGCGCTCGGATCGCCGGCCGTGCCAAGCGCCCGACCCTGCCGGTCGAACCACGTGAGATGAGAGATTCCCCCGAGGCCCGTCCTGTAAACGACCACACCGTTGGTCGAAGTCGAGAAGTAAGCGTATCGCTGGAAGGATCCAAGCTGCTCGGCGAGCGGGACTGGCTCGCCCGTAAGTTCCAACCGGCGCGCATCGAAAGGCTGCGCCAGCAGTACGCGATCGCGAACGAACAAAATGTAACCGGGCCGCCCGTCGGAGGGCGGCACGTAAGCGGGCTGAGAGGTATTGGCCAATAGCCGTTGCAAACTCTGCTCGGTGGGCTTGGCATCCAACGACCCTATGTAAACACCGCTATTTTCAGGCGCGTCCGATCCGCGCAAGTAGAGGAAGTGACGCCCATCGGGAAGGAAAACAGGAAAGCCGTGGAACGTCTCCTTCCGCGACGAATCAACTGAGGTCACCGGGGTTGCGGTCCCGCCGTTGTCCGAAACCTGCATCAGGCCTATTGGGCCGGCCCTGGCGGTCGCGAAGACGATCACACCGTCGGGGTTCCACGTCCCGCCGACTAATATCCCCAGGGTGCCGCACAATGTCTGAGGCGGGCCGCCGGAGACGTCGACCTTCTTCAACTCTCCGCTATCGCTAAATGCAATATACCGGCTATCGGGACTCCAGAAAAAAATCGAGATATCGTTCGATGCAAACTCCGCGCCAGACAAGGCGTGCGCCTCGAGCGAATCCAGCGAGCGTATCCACAACCCGTAATGGCCATCCGACCCCTCCGCTTCGAAGGCCAACTGGCGGCCGTCGGGCGAAAGGGCGAAGGGAATGGTCAGCGCCGACGTTTTCGCCTGCGGCAAAGGAACCGTGAAGCGCACGAGTGTAGCCGGAGCAGCGGGCGTCGCGCGGAAGTAAACGAAGGCCAGCGATAGCAAGGCGATGAACAGCAAAGCTGCAAGGGCCCACGGCATCACGCGGCGCCAAACGGGCACCGCAGCGCCACGCACCTGCCCGGCCTCGGGAGCGCCGGAGAGGATTTCGTCGATGGCGATGCGCGCGTCGCCGATGGCTTGTATCCGCTGCTTGGGATCTTTCTGCAAGCAGCGCTGCAACAGGACTTGAACACGCGTGGGCGTCGCCCGAGGGAGTTGCGACCAGTCCGGATCGGCGCGTATCACCGCCGCCAACGTGTCCGTGACGGTCTCGCCCGGGAATGCCATCTTCCCGGTCAGCATTTCGTAGAGCACGCAGCCGAAGGCCCAGATGTCCGCGCGGCGGTCCGCAGACTTGCCCTTCGCCTGCTCGGGCGACATGTACGCCGCCGTGCCCAGAAGAACTCCGGCCTGCGTGGCCATCCGGCTGAGAGTGGGAGAGTTCGAGATGTCTTGCGGCGTCATCTCGGTGTCCATCGCTTTGGCCAAGCCGAAATCGAGGATCTTGACGGTACCGTCGGCGGCTACCTTGATATTGGCGGGCTTGAGATCGCGGTGGACGATGCCCTTTTCGTGCGCGTATTCGAGCGCCTCGCAAATCTGCTTGGCGATGCGCAGGGCGTCGTCCAGGGGAATCGGGCCTTGCGCGATGCGATCGGCGAGCGTTGGCCCCTCGGCCAATTGCATCACCAGCGCGTGCGTGTTTCCGGAGTCTTCGAGGCCGTAGATCGAGGCGATATTCGAGTGATCGAGCGCGGCGAGGACCTTGGCTTCGCGCCCGAAGCGGGCCATGCGGTCGGTGTCGCGCGCAAAAATGTCGGGCAAGACTTTGATGGCTACATCTCGACCGAGCTTCGAGTCTCGCGCGCGGTAAACCTCTCCCATTCCGCCTGCGCCGAGCGGTTGGAGAACTTCATACGGGCCAAACTTGCTACCTGAGGCGAGGGCCATTGGGCTGACGGATTATAGCCGAAAGACCGTCGGCGGCGCACACCGGGCTGCCTGAAATCGGCCGCCAAGTGACGGTCGCGGATGGCGTTTGCGATTCAAGGCCGCTTCGCGTTTCGCGAGAGCTTTCGCCGCAGCCGCTTTGTGGTTTGCCGCGGCTCTGCTTCCATTGAGCCTTTCTGTACGTATTCGAGCGGCAAGGCGGTCGTGTATTTAATGGTTTCCATGGCGAAGCTGGAGCTGACGTCGGAGAGTTCGGCGGTTTTGATCAGCCGCTTATAAAAGTCATCGTATGCCGCGATATTCGGTACAACCACGCGCAACAGATAATCGACGTCGCCGGTCATGCGATAAAACTCGACCACTTCAGGTATTTGGGCTGCGGCGCGGCAGAACTTGGTGGCCCAAGCCTCCGAGTGCTGATTCGTGCGAATGCTTACGAATAGATTTACTCCCGCGTTTATTTTGGCGGGATCGAGAAGGGCCACGCGGCGCAGGATGGTCCCGTTGCTGATGAGAGCCTGAATGCGCCGCCAGCAGGGTGAGGGTGAAAGACCGCAGCGATCCGCCACGTCCGCCACCGGCATGGTGGCGTCTTGCTGCAAACAGCCCAAGATTGCGATGTCGATTTCGTCCATAGGTCGCCGATTCCTCCCTTTGAAACACGCGTCGTTGACCCAATTAGAATGCCTTAATACGGGCCGATCGTGGGTATTTTATTTCTCACTTGTAGTCCATCGTGAAATAGAATTCCACAAGTACCCGCTTTGCAAGGTCAACTTTGCAAGCCTTTCTCCTGGCACCGCCGTATTCTTCGTGACGGAGGCGCAACCGGATGAGCTCTTCATCAAGACTATCGTTCACCGAACATCCAGCCACCGTCGGCGAGACGTACGGGCAGCACTTTCAAACCGCCCTGGGATTTTCTCTAAGCATGATCGGCGGCGGCCTGGCCTGCCTGGTGCACGCCGTTTTTCCATTCCTTTTTGAAACCACCGGCTCGGCGGCGATTCGTAGCTTGCACGAGCGAATGATCGCGCACCGCTCGCGAATTGCGCGCGCGGCTTCGCCGTTTGAGGAAGCGTCGGGAAGAATGCAAGACCACGCTCCTTCCAGCGCAGGGCTATGCACAAAAACTTCGTCGTAGCGGCCCTTTTCGTCGCGGCCAGCGCCCTGATTTCACCCGCGCTGGCGCTCTTGCTCGGGCTGTTTGTCGGCCTGGCGCTGGCGAATCCCTTCCATTGCGAGAGCAAGCGATTCGCGAAGATCCTGCTGCAGGCCTCCGTGGTCGCCCTCGGTTTTGGGATGAACATGCGCGAGGTCGTGCACGTGGGGCGGAGCGGATTTCTCTACACAGCGCTGAGTATCACGGGCGTGATGTTATTTGGCCTCGCGCTGGGCTACTTCTTTCAAGTTAACAAACGCTCGTCGTTTCTGATCACGGCGGGCACGGCGATTTGCGGCGGCAGCGCCATTGCGGCAGTAGGCCCGCTCGCCGGAGCGAACGAAGAAGAGATGGCCGTTTCGCTGGGCACGGTTTTCATCCTGAACTCGGTCGCTCTTTTCCTTTTCCCCATGATCGGATGGACGCTGCACCTTACCCAAACCCAGTTTGGCTTGTGGGCGGCTCTGGCGATTCATGACACGAGCTCCGTGGTCGGAGCGACCGCGAAGTACGGCCCCACGGCGCTCGCCGTCGGGACCACGGTGAAACTCGCTCGCGCGCTGTGGATTTTGCCGCTGTCGGTTCTCACGTCGGTGCTTGTGAAGAACAAAGCGAAGATTCAAGTGCCATGGTTTATTCCACTCTTCTGCCTGGCGGCAGTACTCAATTCGGCATTTCCGCACCTGCGGCCCGAGTTCATGGTGGCGAGCAAAGCGGGGAAGATCGGGCTGAGCGTCACGCTGTTCCTGATCGGCGCGTCGCTCAGCAGGGAATCGCTGAAGCGCGTTGGCACTCGTCCTCTGTTGCAAGGGCTGCTTTTGTGGATCGTAGTGGGCACCGCTACGCTGAGCCTAATCCTGCTGCACTGGATCCACGGTTAGATTGCCGGGAATTCGTTTCTGAAGCCGGCTATTGGGCGTTCAGCGGGCGGCGAGATGATCGCGGATTGCGTCGGCGGTCTGAAACGCTTCTTCGACGCATTTGCCGATCGAGGGTCCTTCGAGGTAGTTGCCGGCGAAATACAATCCCGGGACGGTGCGCTCGGCGTCGCGAATTGCCTCCACGGCGTGGCCGTGGCCGAGGTTGTACTGCGGCAACGCCTTCTCGTGTTTCCACACGGCGGCTGAGACGGGTGAGCCGGTGATGCCCAGAATCTTCGCGTGTTCGTCCTGCACGATCGTGAGGATTTCCTGGTCGGTCTTTGCGGCCATCTCGGGATCGGTTGCGCCGCCTACGAAGCTGGTGAGCACCATTTGTCCTTGGGGTGCGCGCCCGGCGAAGAGCGAAGAATTCCAGACGATGCCGAGCGTGCGATGTTTCTCGCTGCGCGGGATCAGGACGCCGAAGCCGTCGAGCGCCGCGCTCGCTTGCCGCTTGTAATAGCCCGCGCCGACGACGGCGAGCGACGCATAGGCAATCCCCGAGAGAATGCTCGCGAGGGGCGGCGCGACGGAGCCGACGAGGTGCGAGGCGACGTATGCAGGCGTCGCCAGCACCACCGCCCGCGCGACAATCGTTTCCTCGCGCCCGCCGCGTACGACGCGGATTTCGTATCCCGCATCGCCGAGATTGCCGGAGCGGCTCATCCCGCTCGCGCACGCCCCCGGCAGCGCGCTCTCGCCAAGGCTCGCACCCATTGCCTGCATCAGCGCGTTCATGCCGCGGCGGAACGAGCACAGCGGCGGCGGTCCTTTATGCGCGGTTGTAGCGGACGACCGCGATTTCATCTGCCCGCGCAGCACGCTGCCATATTCGCGCTCCCATTCTTCGATCGTTGGGAACGCAGCGCGCAGGCTCAGCTTTTCCGGATCGCCGGCGTAGACGCCGGAAACGAACGGCGAAACGAGGTATTCGAGAATCTCGTGGCCGAATTTGCGCCGCACGAAATCCGCTACCGATTCTTCTTCGCTGGGTGGCCGAGTGCGTCTGAACGGCTCCGACACGATTTTCCAGCGCGTCCCGGGACTCAGCAGGGAAGTGGCCAGCATCGCTTGCGGCGACATGGGAACTTTGCGCAGCCGGCCTTGCCTCAGGATGTAGCGCGGCGCGCCCGGGTCGGCCTTGCACAGCTCGCCGTCGATTCCGAGGTCGTGGATCAGGCTGAGCAGCGTTTCGGTGCCCTGAAAGCTTTGCGGGCCGCTCTCGAAGAGGAAGCCGTCCTTCTCGACCGTCTCGACCAGCCCGCCGACGCGCGGCGAGGCCTCGACCAGCGTTACCGACAGACCCAGCTTCTTCAGGCGGTACGCGCAGGCCAAGCCCGAGACGCCGCCGCCGATTACGACCACGCTGTTCGTGGAATGGCTCACGCGAGAGATTCTGTACCAAACTGCGCCAAAAGTCTGTGATGTAGTTCACAACGGTTGGTCTGTTCCGAGCGCCTAGCGGGGGCGCGGCCAATCACGCGGGCTTTTGGGTCCACACGCGGATGGCTTTGACCGGGGTCGTCGGGCAGACGACTTCGCACGCGCCGCAGCCGACGCACTTGTCGTTGACGACGGGGTAGGCGATGTATTGCGCCTCGTCCCATGTGATTTTCACGGCGTCGTAGGGGCAGGCGTGCTCGCACGCGTTGCATTCTTTTTTGCCGAGGGCGGTGAGGCAGATGTTGTTGTCGGGGAGCGCTTCTCCGATGATGTATTTGTTTTTCTGCTCGAGAGGAAGCGGTGTGAGCGCGCCGGTGGGGCAGACCTGCGTGCAGTCGTTGCACGTTTCCAGGCAATATTTGTAGTCGCGGTCGAATCGAATGATGGGCGCGCCGAAGCCCGCCAGCCCTGCCTCGCGGCCGGTATCCGGTTGGATGATTTTCGATGGGCACGCGTGGACGCAGTTGTTGCAGCGGATGCAGAGGCCGGCAAAACGGTCCTCGGGCACGGCGCCCGGAGGACGCAGCAGCGTATCGCTTTTGCGGTATCGCGCCGCACCGAGCCGACGCGCGCCCAGGGCGAGTAGCGCACCGCCCGCGCCGGCAAAGAACGCCCGCCGAGCGCCGACGGACTTCTGCGGAGGTGCGCTCGCAGTCAGCCGGGTCCACAGGGCCTTCCTCGCGTAAAACAGCATGTCCTGCAGTCCGCTGAGCGGGCAGATGCGCACGCACCAGGCCATGCCAAAAACGAAGGTGGCGCCGACCAAAACGCCCAGGCCGAGGCAGACCAGAAAGACAGATATCGGATTCGTCGCTTTGTCTACGGCGAATGGGCTGCTGAAGATGCACAGCGGATCCATCCACATCAGCACCGGATAGCCCGCCACGGCGCCCACCAGAGTGAGGATCGCGAAGTATCTCCCGACCGGCGGCAACTTGGCCCACCACCGCGTGCGGCGCAGCCCAACGCGCGACGTGTTCTCGAGCAGGAAGCCCGTCGGGCAAAGGTACAGGCAGAACCAACGCTTCTTGAACGAGCTTACGACGGCCACGATCAGCGCGAGGACGGCGCCCACGCCGATGGAGCGCCGGGCGATGATCGAGGAGAGAGCGACGAAGGGGCTAATCTGCTGGAAAAATCGGGGAGCGATTACCCACGGCAGTAAGGGCCAAACCAGCACGAGCGCGCCGACAAAACAAGTCAGCTGAATCAGCCGCCGCGGCACGCGCTGGAGAAGAATCATCCTAGATAGGCTCCCTGCTGATGGAGCAGGTCTTGGAGCTTCGCGACATTCACGTTGCGAGGTTTGCATTTATCCTGGATGCAGAGCGCGGCGGCCAAGCCGGCAGCTTGTCCCGTGACCCAGCAAACGGGAATTAGCCGGGTGATATCCGCAACTTCGAATTCGGCGGAGATGCAGCGGCCGGCCGCGAGAACATTTTCAACCTTCGCGGGAACGAGCGAGCCGTAGGGAATCTGGAAGGCGGGAGCGTTGGCATACGCGCCGGAATAGCCGATCACGTCTTTGAATTTCGCGCCGTTGCGGATTTCGTCGACTTTGAGCTTCTTCACGCCGTCGAGGAGGCGGCTGAGGCGCACGCCAAGTTGCGGCGCGGTTTCGGTCAGGTATACCTGCTCGTTTCCCGGCTTTTGGCGCAGCTTTTCGACGTTGCCCCAGGTGCCGATGCGATGCTTGAGTTCGAGTTCGGTGAGGTCCGCGATGTCGAGCGCGTCGCCGACGGGGCCCTTCATGTTGAGCCAGTTCACGTGCGGGGCCGGCGTGGAATTTCCGGCGTGACCGCTGAAATCGTTTACGCGGCCTCGCGACGGCCGGCCTTCGTCAGGCTTGCCTACCATCGGCTTATTCGGATCTTCCGATCCTCGCCCGGGCGCCATGTCGACCTCGTCGATGTTTCCGATACGGCTGATCAGGCCGATGTTGGTTGTGACTTTCTGGAAAGCCGCGCCGGCGGCCGCGTAAATGTCGCCGTCTCCCGAAGCATCAATCACGACGTCGGCAAGGATTGCCTGCCGCCCCGACTTGCTCTCGAAAACGGCGCCGCGCGCGGCTCCTTTGCCGTCCACGATCGCATCAACGCCCCAGCAATCGAGATACGCCGTGATCCCCGAATCGAGCACCATGCTGGCCAGCAGATATTTGAAGGCCTCGGCGTCGAAGGTCGGATAGACGGGCGCTTTATTGCGATCGATGATGCCGTACTTGAGCACGTCGAGCTTATTCATGAAATCTTCGCCGATGCCGTAGATCACCTGCTTGTTGGCCCTGTCGTACAGCGGGAAAATTCCGAGGACGAGGCCGCCAGTGGCGAGCCCGCCGAGATAGCCGTATCGCTCGACCAATGTGACGTCGACGCCCAGCCGCTTGGCCGAAAAGGCGGCCGCCGTTCCCGCCGGACCGCCGCCGACGACGAGGACGCTGGTCTTGTGCAGGACCGGCACATCGCGTCGCGGCTGCACGATCTTGCCGCCGGCCATCGTCGCGGGAGCTCTTTTTTCGGTTTCGGATGCGGCGGGGGATTGGCCCGAAGATTGATCCGCCAACGTCGACGTAACCGGCATCAGCGATCCGGCCGCAAATAAGCCGCCTGCGGCAATCGAACGGCGCATCAACTCTCTTCGCGACAGATCCTTTGGCATGTGTTCCCCCCGGTCCAATCGTCAGCCGGATCAACCCGGTTCCGGCGACTTTAGTTGTTTCGCGGCAATACTACTCCAAGGCGAACGAGCAGCCAACTCCCGCTGAGTCGGTTTGCTGGAAGAGCACCTTGGTGCTTCGCCCGAATTATCGAGGGCCCGGGGCGGAACCGTTATTCGGGAGTGATGCAGGGCAGTACCCGGCGGATCGGGCGGCGGTAATGCGGCCCGTTTCAGGCGGAACGGCCCGAAAGGGGCCCGCGCGGAAGTGCTATACTTGCGTCAGCGGCGTGAGGAGTGATTCCTCTTCTCGGAAACGGATGATAGAGACAGCGCGCCACGCCGCTTCTCGGATGGTTTGACTCTCGTGACGTTGGACATCAAACCCGAAATTGCTGCTGCCTTGGAGGCTCTGGCCTCCGCGAAAGGGTTGTCCGTCGAGGACTACCTGGAGCAGTTAGTGGGGAAAGAACTGCCCTCGAAGCCGGACAATACAGCTCAGTCCGAGGGCAGCGGGATGGTTTGGGAAAACGGACTGTTTGTCTATCGAACCGGCAAGCCCTTGCCGTCGCGCCTGGTGGATGACGCTGTTCGCGCAATCCGCGAGGAAAGGGCGCAAAACATACTGGGCAAGCGTCCTTGAAGCGGTTCTTCGACAGTTCCGTACTCGTCTCCGTGTTTTACGCCGATCACCCGCAGCACGCGTCCAGTACAAAATTATTTCTTGATGCAGGAAGAAGCGACTTCTGTGCGCTCCGCACGCTTGGCGAGGTTTACGCCAACGCTCACAGGTTTGCCTCTCCGGCCCCGGATCACGGGGCCGGAGGGGATGAGAATCGTGGAACAGATACGCGAAAGGCTGACTTTGATCACGCTCACCGAGCAGGAATACGTTTCCGCTCTCGGGCTTGCTCTCTCTCAGAACATTGTTGGCGCAGCCGTCTACGACGCGCTCATCGCTCAATGTGCCCTCAAGGCAGGGGCAGAGTTTCTGCTGACCTGGAACGTCCGCGATTTCGCAAGGTTCGGGCCCGCTGTCGGCAGCTTGGTGAAAACGCCTCTCGACTTGTAGGACGCAAATTCCAGGACGGACCCCGTGGAACATCCCACCGCCTATCGCACGATGCAGATCGACGGGCTCTCCATTTTCTACCGCGAGGCCGGGCCGAAGGACGCGCCGACGATTCTCCTGCTGCACGGGCTTCCGTCGTCGTCGCGGATGTTTGAGCCGCTGTTCGCCCGGCTGTCCGACCGGTATCATATGGTTGCGGCCGATTATCCGGGTTTCGGGCACAGCGACTGGCCCGACCCGAAAAAGTTCGCGTACACCTTCGATCGCATCGCCGAGATCATGAATCACTTCGTCGAGGCGATGGGGCTCTCCCGCTACACGCTGTACATGCAGGATTACGGTGGACCCGTCGGCTTTCGCATGGCGTTGACGCATCCCGGGCGGGTCGAAGCACTCATCGTGCAGGACGCAGTGGCGCACAACACGGGCCTCGGCGTGAATTGGAATACGCGGCGTGCGTTTTGGGCCGATCGCGCGGCCAACGAAAGCTCGCTGCGCGTGGATCTGCTGTCGCTGGCGACCACGCGGACACGTCACGTGGGGAACGATCCCAATGTTGAACGCTACAACCCGGATCTCTGGACCGACGAATTCTACTTTCTTAACCAGCCGGGCCAGGCGGAGATGCAAAGCGACCTTTTCTACGATTACCGCACGAACGTCGAGTCTTATCCGAAATGGCAAGCCTGGATGCGCGAGACGCAGCCGCGGCTGCTGGTGATGTGGGGACGGTACGAGCTGTCGTTCGATCCCTCGGAGCCGGAAGCCTACCGCCGGGATGTGCCCAGCGCGCAAGTGCACATTGTCGATGGCGGCCATTTCGCGCTGGACACCGCCGCCGATGAGATCGCCGCGCTGGTTCGAGGTTTTGTCGAATTATCGCGCTGAGCTTTCGAGCGGCTGGCGACGTTATGGGAGCAGATATCAGAGCTTATTGGGGTTCGCTTGGCGTGGGTGGGGAATTGTCGATCAGCCACTGGGCGCGTTTATTGGCTTCCGCGATCGCTGCCTTTTCATTCGCAAAGATGACGTTTCGGTCTCGTGGAGTCCACGCCTGACTCTGATCTTTGCCATTAATCCGATACAGCGGACGCCACGCTTCATTGGGCGTGTGGTTTATCTGGCGCGCTGTTGCAATTACCGCAAATCCTTTGTAATCGTAAGTTTCATCCACAGTTGTATTCTAGCACTCCGTGACCGGCTGCACTGATTTCCTGGATTCAAGGTTCCAGTTACACGTGTCCGGCAACCGGACACCTGGAGTGCCAGATCAGGACTTGTCCGGTCATCGCGTTAGGCCGCAGGAAGAAAAGGCGCATTCGGAGCAGTCTGGCACCGCATCACTTGACCTGCGCGCAACACTCTGTCAGAGTGGAGTCGTCATAGTTCAGCCTGCCTTACCCTTCAGAGGCGAATGAAGGAGAGGGCATGGCTACATCCGAGCATCGAATCACTCCACGTTTCAAGCTGCACCCCTCTCTCTCGTTTCATCGCATAGAGCCGTTGTCCGATGCCGAACATCAATCCAACGCAATAAACATCTCGACGACGGGCGTCTACTTCGCAACCAAGATCGTCCTGCGCGTCGGCGAGGTGGTTGAAGTTCTGCTCAGAATGCCGAAGCGGGTAAGCGGTGTGAAGACGGAGATTCGACGATTCAAAGGCCGAGTCACTCACATCGAGTCGGAGAACATGCCACCGGGGGTATCGGGGATAGGTGTGCAATTTCTTTACTTTGAGATTCGACTCGTAGCGATTTCGCCACCCTCGCCCGCACAAGGCTGACTGATCACCGGACTACCGGACAACTTGGTGGTTGCCACGCTCTCCCCACCTGGCCCTTGGCACAACGGGTACCGCGGCAGAAAAACCTCGCCTGGACGAAACCGTAACCCCTAAAATCGAATGCGAAGCTTGCGGATAATCGAAACGTGGCACGCTTAGGGGATTCTGTGGTAATCAACTTACATATGGGCACACTGGAAATCGCGCAGAAAAAACCGTTCGCACCGGACATGAGCTGGACGCAGCAGGTGCCGCAGAGCAAGCGATTGAACTGCATCGCGGCGGCAGAGGAAGTGTTCGTTCAGGCCGAACAGAAGCTCGCGCAGGTCGAGAAGACGGGCCTCGACCGGGCGCAGATCCGCGTGGCGGCGTTTATGCCGCGGCTGCCGGATGTGGAAGTCGACCGGGGCTCGCGGCGTTACGCCAGCTACATGGGGAAGAAGTTCCGGCAGCACGGCCTGGACTTTCGAGTGGAGGAAGCGCACAGCGCGGACGCCCTGGAACTGCTGCTGATGGGCGCGCAAGTCTACGAGAGGATCTACGGGACATTTATCTTTTTCCCGACGCCGTTCGGCAAGAGCGAGGATTACTTTCTGCGGCGCGTGCGTCCGGAAAAGGACATCGAGGGGCTCACGGTCGAAAACACCGGCCGCATGGCGCTGAACATCAAGACGGTGGACGAGGAACAGAAGTACGAAGGCGTCGTGCCGTGTACGGCAAAAGCGATTCTCACCCTGCTGCATCAGCACAGCGAGATCCAGAACATGTTTCCGCGGGATGCCGGGCAGAGCGGCCCGACGGTGGCGATCTGCAACAGTTCGCCGCGCATCGGCATTCCGCTGCAGAGCATGCTGATGCGGATCGGGGCCACCGCGCTGATGATCCATCCGCAGACGCGGGCGGAAGACCGGCTGGCCTATCTCAAGACCGCCGACATCATCGTGACCGCGTTCCCAGCGCAGAGCGAGGCGGACCTGGTGCGCGACGTGAAAGAGGGCGCCGTCATCATCGACTGTTCCACCGAAGGGAACTTGCATCCCGATGTGCTGCGCAAAGCCGCCTACCTATCGACGCACGACAATCATCTGGGGCAGATTACGACCGCGCTCGCGCTCTACAACACCGCGTTGTGCGCGCACTGGCAGTGCGGGACGAAGGGCTAGCATCAGCTAGTCTCAGCGGGCAGTCACGTGACCGCGTCTTTGCCGCTTACCTGTGCGCGTACGCCGTGAAGACGTAGTCTCTTGTCTTCACGATCGTGTGGCACGTGAACCCGCATTTGGCGTCGTGGCCCTGCGGCGGCTTGCCAGCCAAGGTGCCGGGCGTGAACGTGTTGGATGCGGCGTCGTAGTCGAACACGGCGTATCCCCATCCGCCGCTGTCCGCGAACCTCGTGCTGTCCTTCGCCATGAAGTCGACGTCATGTTGGGCGCCTGGCACCGTTGCTGCGGGGAATGTCTCCATCTTTTTCGGGCTCCAATGAATCTTCGCCATCTTGGAGCCGTCGGGAAAAGGCTTGCCGTTGTCTGGGATCCCTTCCTGATACGCTTTGATCATCACGGGATTGGCGAGAATCGCGGCAACAAGACTGCCGTCCTGACTGATGGAGACAACCTGCCAGCTTTCATATCCCCTGAACTCAGAGAACGCGAGCCCGCCCGGCACTTTCAGAGAGTACTTGTCCTGTTGAGCCGCCAGGCCGACGCCAACCAGACCGCAGAGCACTATCCCAACGATCAGAAGGGCCAGGCCGATTTTCTTGTGCGTCATTTTTCTTTCCTCCTTGTTTCCGTGCGATTTTTTCGACACGGATGCGAGAGTCTTCTGTCAGGGGTTTGAAGGTTGTCGGGCTACGAATGTAGGGTTAAGAAGGAGGCCAGGATCGCCCGTGCGGTTGCGGTTGAGGTTCGATGCTGTTTGTTAACTCCCGATGCGTCCGATGACCGGATATCGTCGATATCGGACTAACCGAGCTAATCGAGTCACCTTGCGGCCAACACTGCATCTCGGGCCGCTTGGCGCAGCGGAGCCAGCCTCGAACGGGCGTAAGCGACGAATGCAGCGAGCAGTCCAACGGCGAGAGGAAACAATGCCGAGCGGATGCTGACTCTCACCACCGAGATCCACGTTGCACCGATCATGATAATCACCAATCCGGAAGCGGCGAGGGAGGTCAGGCCAGTCCGGATTCGCGTGATTCCGGGGAGGACGAGGCCGAGTGCGCCCAATACCTCACACACGGCGATGAATCGGAGGAACCCGCCCGGCAGCCCAGTCTGTTTTGCCATGGCCGCAATAGGCACGATGAGCTTCACGCCGCCCGCAAACAAAAACAGAAGGGCCAAGAGGCCCTGAATGATCCAGAGCGCAACGTTCAGTTTCCCGCCGGCCGGCTTGCGGTTGGCCTCGCTGGTCGCCACAGATTCCATTTTCAATTCTCCGAGTGTATTCGAGGCGTCTCGACGGCTTTGACTCGGGCATTTATGCGTCGGAAATCACAAAATGTCAACGACCCCCGCCTCTCGGGTGAACCCGCGCTGTAACTCCGCGATTTGATTCATGGGTCTAGGGGTATAATCCGGCGCAAACAACGCGCCCCGCCATTCGCTTCGGGCCCTGGCGGAATCTCGATCCGATCTTGTGGTTCATCCGTCGGGGAGCGGGCGCGACGGCGAAGTTCGGAAGGGGACGCACGGGATGCCGGATCTCTGGGGGGAACAGATGAGTAGGGCTGGGAAGTGCGCTCTCATCGCCATCGCGATAACACTCACCGCAAGCACGGCGCTTGCGCACCATTCGTTTGCGATGTTCGACCAGTCGAAGAAAGTTACGCTCGAAGGCACCGTAAAGGATTTCCGCTGGACCAATCCTCACGTCTTCATTCAACTGCTCGTCAAGAACGACGCGGGCGGCGAAGACGAGTGGAGCATCGAGATGACGAGCCCCGAGCACCTGGTGCGAGTCGGATGGAAGCCTGGAACCTTGAAGGCGGGCGATAAAATCACCTTAGTCATCCACCCAATGCGCGACGGCGTGAAGGGCGGACAGTATCTTTCGGGAACTGGGCCGGGAGGGCCCCTGATCGGCACGCCACCGGAGGGTCAAAGCAAATGACGCTGCGGAGACTCGCGCAGGTAGCGGCGATCCTGCTGGCCTGCGTGGCGACGATGGGTGCGTCCACCGGACTGCCGGACTGGAGCGGCCAGTGGGAGAATGTCGGCGCCACTCCCGACGCATCGGGCGGATTTAATCAATCGCTGGAACAGGTGCTCAAGGGAATGCAGTGGGGGCCACCGGACAAACCCGAGGTACAGGCTCGAGTGGATAAGATCGTCGCGATGGAGAACAAAAGACTGGAGGCGATCGCCCGTGGAGTAGATCCGGGGGGCGCCGTAAAGGCCTGCACGTTCGGATATCCGGGGCTGATGCTCGATACGCCGCTCATGTTCGAAATTCTGCCGACGCCGAAGGAGACCGCGCTGATCTTCTCAAGCCGCGAAATACGCCACGTCTACACGGACGGAAGGCCGCACACTCCGGCGGACGAACTGTGGGCAACGCCCTGGGGCGACTCGATCGGCCATTGGGACGGACAGACGCTGGTGATCGACACGATCGCGGTGAAGTCTCCTTTTGTCGCTTCTGAATCGGACGGCGTCCCCGTGCTGGCGTTTGGGGACGTCGAGGGCGAGCGAACCATCACCATCCTGAGCGCCAAGGCGCACTACATCGAGAGGATCCGCATGATCGACAAGGATCATCTCGAGGATCAGATGACGGTCATCGATCCGACCAATCTCACGGCGCCCTGGCACGTGAACCGAACCTACGAGCGGGTCGCACACATCAATCGCATGGTCTACGAGGACTGCGAAGGCGAGGACCGCAATCCCATCGTCAACGGCCGGTTCACGCTCGCGCCGCCACCGGACGAGACGCCGACGCCAGCACCAACGCCACAGCCGAAAAAGTGATTCGATTTCGGTGAGACAGTCGTGGGCCGGGTGGCGAGAGTGCCGAGCCCACGACGTGAGCGCCACACAAAAAGAAGCCCCTTTTGTGTTTGCTTCTGCATCGAAGGCGTATCCAGGGACTAGGCGGGAAGGAGGACCAATGGCACCGTCAGCGGCGGACCAGGACCCCAAAGCCACGCATGGGAGCGGGGAATTGCCAAGTGAAACGGCGTCGCCGGAGAAGCGGCAGGCGCCCCTCACCGCGGGAAGCACGCTCGCCCGATTGGCGGGCATTGGCATTCTCCTTCTAGGAGTCGTAGGGGCGTTTCTCTATCTGGGCGGGTGGTTCAGTCCGCACAAGCTGACGCCCGGACGGTTCGTCGACGAGTTTCAGCGCGTGGACGGCACGTACTCGGGTTTCCGTCGCAATCACGCGAAGGGTGTGTGCGTCCGGGGATTTTTCGACAGCAACGGCCAGGGGACGCGCCTCTCGAAGGCCGTTGTCTTCCGGACCGGCCGCGTGCCGGTGATTGGCCGCTTTTCCTTGGGCGGGGGCGATCCGTACGCCGCCGACGAAATGAGCACCGTCCGCGGCCTGGGACTTCAGTATTCTCTACCCGACGGCGAACAGTGGCGGACCGCGATGGTCAATCTGCCGGTGTTCCCGTTCAAGGATCCGCAAGCCTTTTACGACAACCTGGTCGCATCGCAGCCCGACCCCAATGACACATAAACCCGATCCGGCGAAAGGGGCGGCGTTTCTCGCGAGCCATCCGGAAACAGCGCGGGCGTTCGGAATCATCCAGAGCCACGCGCCGTCGTCCGGTTTCGACAACAGCACTTTCTACGGTCTCAATGCGTTCCGTTTCACCAATGCGGACGGCACAACGATTCCCGTGCGATGGACGCTGGTGCCGGTGCAGCCGTTTGAAGCCGCGAGTGCGGGCGGGGCAAGCCAGGACAAGAACTTCCTTTTCGACGGGCTGATTGCGAGCATCCTGCAGCATCCGTTGCAATGGCACTTGATCCTCACGGTGGGGCAGCCCGGCGATCCGACCAACGACGCCACGATCCCATGGCCCGAGGGGCGGGAGCAGGTGGACGTGGGAACGCTGACTCTCGATTCAGTGGAAAGCGAAGAAACCAGTCCCGCGCGCGACATCAATTTCGATCCGCTGGTTTTGCCGGTCGGCATCGCGCCGTCGGACGATCCGTTGCTCAGCGCTCGATCGGCGATCTATTCGCAGTCGTTTACGAGGCGGGCGGGCGAGAAGAAAGAGCCGAGCGCGATCACGCCTGCGGAGGTGCGAAAGTGAGCGCCAAGACGACGACCGAACGGCGGCAATTCAATGGTCCCATGCGGCTCCTGCACTGGTTGATGGCCGCGATGGTGCTGACCATGCTCGGCATCGGCGTCGCGATGGTCGCATCGCTCGGCGACTACCACCTGCTCGTATCGATTCATCGCCCGCTGGGGATTGTGATCCTGATTTTGGTGGTGATTCGCCTCGTGAACGCGGCTCTCGAGCACCCTGCCGCCGTTTCCTGCCACGATGTCGCCGCAGGAGCGCTTGGCCGCGCACGCGTCGGAAGTGTTGCTGTACACGCTGCTGTTTCTGGAGCCGCTGGTCGGGTGGGGCGATGTTGTCCGCGGCGCGCTTTCCGATCGTGCTCTTCGGGCCGCTGCATCTTTTCCCGATCCTTCCGCACAGCGTGATGGTGTACGCCATACTGCGGCAGGCGCATACGATTCTGGCGTATCTCTTCTTCCTGGCGTTCATCGCGCACTTCGGAGCGATTCTCTTTCACACGCTGATCGTGCGAGACGGGATGCTCGGCCGCATGGTGCCGTGGCGCGTCCGCGCGCGCTAGGCAGCCGGCACCGTTGTTCGCGCGCGTGCCGTCATTCCGGTGTTGCGCACGGAATCACTTGACGGCCGTGGCGCCGGTAGACTCGGAAATCTTGATCTGTCGTCATGACGATGGGGTCCGCAAGAGTTTCGGTCATGCGAACGAGACAGGCGTCGGCGAGGCTCATCGGAACGTCGGAGTACTTCTCAAGCAGCTTCACGATTGGTTCCACGTTCTCCGCAACCGTGAACGCGACCATCAAAGCCCGGCGACGAAGGAGTGCCGCGAGGCTTGGGGTGCCGCGCTCTCCTAGCAGGTAGAAAGCTTCCGACAAAACGGCTTCGCACGAGGACCAAGGCGGCGGGTACTCGGAGGCCTGCGTCGCGGCCCATTCGTGGTGCGTGTCCCGGCGGCTGAGCAGTGCCACCAGAAAACCAGCGTCAACGAGAATGTTTCTGGCCATAACCGGCGCGCAGATGTTCCTTCTTGCGGGCAGCTAGATCGGTCGGCAAGCCATCCACGGATCCGATGAGATCGGCGATAGCATCGAGGGATGGCGTTCGGCGGCGCTGACGGGGACCGCGCTCGAGGCGCTCGCGAACCACATCGGACTTCGAGATTTTGCGCCCGCGCGATTCCGCCTCGATGTCGGCTACCAGCGGCTCGGGCAATCGCACGGTCAAGCTTTTCATGAACTCCATTGTATTACATCTCCGGCAGGTGCGCAAGACACGACGGATTTGCGTCTGTAGCGCGCAGGAGGGTGTTGCAATTGCTGCGCGCCGAGTTCATTGCTGGCTCCTAATCGCCATGCGAATGGTTCTCACGTCGAGGAACATTCGCTGCGGGCCATTTGCCCCGGCGCCCTCCAACGGAACGAAGCCGTACCGCGCGTACCAGTCAACTCGATCGCGATATGCATCCGTGATGATGCAGCGACATCCCAAGTCGTTGGCGATTCGGAGCGCAATTCTGAAGACTTCGGAAATGAGGGCATGGCCGAGTCCTCTTCCTGAGAATCGCCGGTCCACGGCGAGCCGAGCAAGCAGAATGAGCGGCAAGTCGTAGGGTGGAAGACCGCGCACGTACTTCCTCGGGAAGGCGTCGCGCGGCACGCTTGCGACGGCCAGAGTGAAATATCCGATTACCGATCGTGGAGCAGTTTCTTCAATTGCGGCGTAAGTCACGCCGATCGAACTCTTCTCCTGATTCGCCCACGCGTGGCGCTTGAGATAGGAATTCAGAGGCTCGTCACCGCAGTCGAAGTATTCGACTGCGTCCGCCTCTTCCAGACGACGAATGAGAACCGCCACTTAGCCTCGCACAGCGCGGACGAGAGCTTCCGTAGGAGCGGCAGGTTCTCCCGACGCGAGAGCCGCGAGGCTCTCCAACTCGCGCGGGGTCCAAGGAATCTCTACGAGCGGGAGCGTGAGTTCGGGCGCGACGCGTTCGAGGCGCGGCAAAACCAGCTCTTTGCGTTCTCCGGTCTCACTCTCGCTGAAGATGCGATGCCCGCGCTTTCTTTCCCATACGGCCCAACGGAATAATGCCAAAGCATCGGAGAGAAAGTCCGAGTTGCTGCCGAGTTGCAGCTCTTGTTTCAGCCCGCGCACGATCCGATCTTCGGCCGGAGCCAAGTCGGCTTGAAACTTAGACTTCCGGGGCGCTTGCGACGGCGGTCGCTTGAGGGACTGCCGAGTCTTCGATGCCATCGATGGAGTCCTTGGAAAACTACTAAATCACTCTGATAATACTACAATCGCGGTTGCAATTGGAGTCGTTTTGGACAGATTTGCGGGACGGCTACGCTACAGCGTTTTCGAGAAGAGCGGCTTCTGGTCCATTTGCTGCTCGTGCAGGTAGCGGTCGAAGACCATGGCGACGTTGCGGATGAAGATGCGGCCGAGCGGCGTGACGCGGATTTCGCCGGGCGCGAGCGTGACCAGGCCCTCGGCGCGCGGCTCTTCGAGGCGTTCGAGCTCCGCCTGGAAATATTCGTCGAAGGTGATGCCGAACTCGCTCTCGATTTCGCGCTTCGGGATCACCGTGTGGCAGAGCAGGCGGCCGATCACGGAGCGGCGCAGCAAATCGTCGTGCGAGAGGCGGTAGCCGCGCATGGTGGCGAGGCCGCGCTCGGCGACCGTCGATTGATACGCGGGAATCTCGCGGCGGTTTTGCGCGTAGGCGCTGCCGATCGAGCTGATCGCGCTCACGCCCATGCCGTAGAGATCGGCGCCGGCCTTTGTGGTGTAGCCCTGAAAATTGCGGTGCAGCGTGCGATTCTGCTGCGCGGTGGCGAGCTCGTCGCCGGGGCGCGCGAAATGGTCCATGCCGATGTAGACGTAGCCGCCCTGCAAAAATCCTTCGAGCCCCGCGCGGAAGATGCGGAATTTTTCCTTGCTCTCGGGCAGATGCGTGGCGAACGCACCCTGCTGCTTCTTGAGCCACGGTACGTGCGCGTAGCTGAACATCGCGACGCGGTCGGGCGCGAGCGTGAGCACCTGCTGGATCGTGGCCTGAAACGTTTCGGCGGTCTGATGCGGCAGGCCGTAGATGAGGTCGACGTTGAGGCTCTCAAAGCCCAGCTCGCGCGCGGCGGCGATCAGGTCGCGCGTCATTTCGTATGGCTGCACGCGGTGGATCGTCTCCTGCACCTTCGGCTCGAAATCCTGGATGCCCATGCTGAGGCGGTTGAAGCCCATGCGCCGCAGCGTTTCGAGATGCGCGCGGCTGGTGACACGCGGGTCGATCTCGATCCCGATTTCGGCGTCCGGGTTGAAGGAAAAGCGCTCGCGCGCGTAACCGAAGAGATCTTCGAGCTGCGCGGGTGAAAGAAACGTCGGCGTCCCGCCGCCCCAGTGGAATTGCACCACCGGCCGCTTGCGCGAGACCATGCGCGCCACGTGATCGACTTCGCGCTTCAGCGAAGCGAGGTAGGGAATCGCGACGCTTTTGTCTTTCTGAATCGACACGTTGCACGCGCAGAAAAGGCAGAGGCTCTCGCAGAAGGGAAGGTGCATGTAGAGCGAGAGCGGCGTGGCCGATTCGTCGGCGCGCGCGTAGAACTCTTCGAGGTCGTTGGGGCCAAAATCGTCCTTCCAGACAGGCGCCGTGGGGTAGCTGGTGTAGCGCGGGCCGGGGCGATTGTATTTCTCGAGGATTTCGTCGGAGATTTGGCCGATCTCGAGGTTTGCGCCGTTTTTTGTTGTGTTTGCCATTGCCGAAAACCGACATCCGGGCTAAAGCACCCGGCGCTACGTCTAAACCTAAACCGTTGCGCGCGACCCGGCCAGTGCTGTTTGGCCCGCTTCCACGAAGGCTTTTGCGTTCGCTACCGGTGTCGTCGGCAATATGCCGTGGCCTAGATTTAAGATGTGGCCTGCGCCGCCCGTTTTTTCGATGGCTTCGCGCACCGCGCGGCGCACGCCCGCTTCGTCGCCCAGCAGGATCGATGGATCGACATTGCCTTGCAGCGCCACTCGGCGGCCGAGCTTGCGCCTCGCCTCTGCCAAATCCGTATTCCAATCGACGCTCACTACGTCGGCTCCGGTTTGCGCCAAACTTTCGAGATGCCGCGCTGAGCCTTTGGCGAAAATGATCTTCGGCACGCCATCCGCGCCCAGCGCCTCGAAAATGCTCTGCGTTGCGGGCAGCTCGAACGCCGCGTACTCCTCAGGCGTCAATTCCGTCGCCCATGTATCGAAGAGCTGCACCACCGCAGCGCCCGCCGCGATCTGCGAATTCAAATATCCCACGGTCGCCGCGGCAATTCGTGCCAGCAGCTCCCGCACGGTTTCCGGCTGCTCGCGCAGCATTTGTTTCGCGCGCGATACGTCGCCGCGCGTTCGTCCTTCGATCATATAGCAGGCGAGCGTCCAAGGCGCGGCGGCGAAGCCGATCACCGGCACGTCCGGACCCGCCTCGCGGCCAATCGCGCGGATCGCGTCGCCGACGAATCTCGTTTCGCGCTCGGGATCGAAATCCCGCAGGCGCCGCACCGCCGCCAGATCGCACACCGGATTTTGCAGCACCGGGCCCGAATCGGGGACGTCGAGCGGCAATCCCATCGCCTCGGCGACGATCAAAATATCGGAGAAGACGATGATCGCGTCCACGCCGAGCACGCGATAGGGCTGCAGCGACACTTCCGCCGCCAGATCCGGCGTCTTGCAGATTTCAAGGAAGCTGTGATGCGCGCGCACCGCCTGGTATTCCGGCAGGTAGCGCCCGGCCTGTCGCATCAGCCAGACCGGCACGCGCTCGGTCGGCTGGAATCGGCATGCGCGCAGGAATAAGTCGCGCTTGTTTTCTGCGTTCGGCTGCATCTTGTCTCAGGAATGCTCGCTTAATGATAGCACTTCCAGAGCGTGCCATCCGCTCGCCGGTGCTGCCCATTTGAGCGTGCGCGGCTTTCGACTCCGCTCTCAACGCAGAGACCGCTGAGAAGGCGCAGAGGGCGCGGAGACTCCCGGGCGTGCACAACTTTGATCTACCGTCCGACAAGCCGCTCACACCCTTTCGGCACCCATTCGGCGCTATAATTCATTGTTTGCACGCGTGCGGGCTTCGCTGCCGGTTCGCCCCTGCGCGCCCAATCTGATGCCGATCCATCTGGCCTATCTGAGCCTGGCGCTGTACGCCGCGAGCTTCGTCTGCTACGCGCGGATTCTCTATGCGCCCAACCTTTGGCTGGGGCGCGTGGCGACGCTGCTGCTGGCGGCGGCGCTCGGCGTCCATTACCTGGCGCTGCTCGACCGCACGCAGGGCACGCACAGCATCCCCTACGATGACCTCTACGGCTCGATGTCGCTTTTTGCCTGGCTGCTCGGCATCACCTACTTGGGGCTCGAATTCCTGCATCGGCAGCGCTCGGTGGGCGCTTGCGTGACGCTTTTCATGGTGATCTGGCTCGTCGCGCTCGAAACGCTGGTGCCCAAGCCGCCGCTGGTTGTGCCGCCCGCGCGAGGTGCACTTTTTGCGTTTCATGTGACGCTGAACACATGGGCCTATTCGGCCTTCGCGCTATCATTCGTGCTGAGCTTGGTATATATCGTGCAGGATCGCGTGCTGCGGTCGCGGCATCCGAGCGCGGCGTTTTGGCGCTTTCCGGCGCTCGACGTGCTGGACCGGATGGCGCGCAGCAGCGTCTATATCGGCTTGGGGGCGCTCGCGGTGGGCGTGGTGACCGGGATGATCTGGGCGCACCGCCTGACGGGAACGTATCCGTTTGCCGATCCCAAATTTATCGTGACGATTGCGATCCTGGCCGTGTACATCACCTATTTGCGCCTCTCGCGCAGCGTGAACTGGCGCGGCGCTCGCGCGGCTCTGATCTGCGCGCTGAATTTTGCGGTGGTACTGTTCAGCTACACGATCGTGAATCTCTATCTCACTGGATTTCATCGCTTCTACTGATGGCGACGCCAGCCAACGCGAAGACCAATCCCGCCGGCCGCCAGCAAGGCGGCGTTCGCGGGCGTGTCCACATCGTCCTGATCGGCTGCAACCATCGCACCGCGCCGGTCGAGCTGCGCGAGCGCGTCGCTTTTACGCAAGAACAGGCGCTGCACGCCGCTGCCGAGCTGCGCCGGCAGGGAATCCTCGAGGAAGCGGTCGTGCTCTCGACGTGCAATCGCAGCGAGTTGTACGGCGTCGCGGATGCGGCGTCCGCCCCGATCACCGAGACGCTTGAGGAGTTCCTCACGTCGTATCACGGAATCTCGCGCGCCGAAATCGATGGCCGCATCTATCGCTGGACCGGTCCCGACGCGCTGCGCCATCTCTTTCGCGTGGCCGCAGGGCTCGATTCCATGCTGCTCGGCGAGGCTGAAATCCTCGGCCAGCTTCGCGCCGCGTACGGCAAGGCGCTCGAAAATGGCTCGACCGGGCCTCTGCTGAATCGCGCGTTTCAAGGCGCGCTCGAGGTAGGGAAGCGCGTGCGCTCGGAAACGGAAGTCGGCGCGCGGCCCATGTCCGTGGCGCTTGCAGGCGTGAAACTCGCCGAGCGCGTCTTCGGCAATCTCAAGGGACGCGCCGCGCTCGTGGTCGGCGCGGGCGCCGTGGCCGAGCAAGTCGTGGAGCACCTGCGCAATCGCGGGATCGGCGAACTGCGCGTAGCGAATCGCTCGTTCGACCGCGCCGCCGAACTTGCCGCGACGATGGGCGGCGAAGCGGTCGCATGGGACGCGCTCGAAGGCGTGCTCACCGCGCCCGATATTATCGTCACCTCGGTGGCCAACGTCGGCGCGGTGCTGACGCGCGAGATGCTCGACCGCGCCATCGCGGCGCGCGGCGGCCGGCCGATCTTCGTGGTCGATCTCGGCATCCCGCGCAACGTCGCGCCCGACGCCTCCGGCCTCTACAATCTCTACCTCTACAACATCGACGACCTTGGCGAGATCGTCGAGCAGAACAAGCGCGCGCGCGAGGCCGAAATTCCGCGCGCCGAAGCCATCATCGCCGAGCATGTCGAGAAATTCGAAGGCTGGCGCGCCGGGATGGAAGCGGCGTCGATCGTCGACGATCTGCGCGGCCGCTTCCAGGAGCAGCGCGAGGCTTTGCTGCGCCAGCGGCTCGCCGAAATGCAGGATGTCTCGCCCGAAGAGCGCGAGCGCCTCGCCGCGATCACCCAGGAGTTGATCGAACATCTGCTGCGCGAGCCCGCGGACCGTTTGCGCACCGGGCGCGGCTTGCGCGGCCGGCTCAGCGCCATCGAAGCCGTGCGCGACCTATTCGGCCTCGATGCGGCGACGCCCGATAGCAGCGCCACGCGCGACCGCAAACGCGAGGATCGCGAGTGACACGGCTGCGGATCGGCACGCGCGGCAGCACGCTTGCACTCTGGCAAGCTAATCACATCGCAGAATCCTTGGCGAAGCTCCACGGAGTCGAGGCCGAGCTCGTTCGGATCCGCACCTCGGGCGATCGCCTGCAGTCCGCCTCTGTCGCGCAAGTAAACGAAGCCATCGGCGCCGAGGGCGGCAAGGGCATCTTCATCAAGGAGATTGAGGACGCGCTGCTCTCGGACGCCGTCGATCTCGCGGTCCACAGCATGAAGGATGTGCCCACGGAAACACCCGCGGGGCTCACGTTTACCGCGATCACGCGCCGCGAAGATGCGCGCGATTGCCTGATCGCGCGCGACAAGGTCACGCTCGAGGCGCTGCCGCAAGGCGCGCGCGTCGGAACGAGCAGCCTTCGCCGCCAGGCGCAGTTGCGTCACCGTCGCCCCGATCTCGATGTGGTCGATTTGCGCGGCAATGTCGATACGCGCATCCGCAAGCTCGAAGGCGGCGAATTCGACGCGATCGTCCTGGCGCTAGCGGGGGTCACGCGGCTCGGCGCGCGCGAAAAGGTGACGCAAATCTTCGACGAAGACCTGATGCTGCCGGCGGTAGGGCAGGGCGCGATTGGAATCGAGACACGCGCCAGCGACGCGCAGACGTCGCGTTTCGTCGCGCCGCTCGATCACGAGGAGACGCGTGCGTGCGTCACCGCCGAACGCGCGCTCTTGCGCGAGCTGCAAGGCGGCTGCCAGGTACCGCTCGGCGCCTGGGGACGCATGCGGAAGGGCGAGTTGCATCTCGAAGCCGGGGTCTTTTCCGCAGCCGGCTCCGAATATGTGCGTTTGGACGAAGCGGGCGCGCCCGCCGAAGCCGAGGCCATCGGCATTCGCCTGGCGCAAGCGCTGATCGAGGCGGGCGCAGACAAAATTCTGCGATTAGCGGGACGGTCAGTCGGATCAGCCTGACCGAATCTGCGAAAGCTCGCGTGCCAGTTCAATCCCCAGCCGCACGGCTAGCGCGGCACACCGTGGCTGGGCGCGTGCAGAGGCGCTTGGTAGCCCGAGGAGCACGCCGGGGCAAGCCCCGGCGGCAAACAGCGGTGGCGAGCCACCGCACTCCACAATGTCTGCGGTTGACGCCGGTAGAGAGACTTAGCGGGCCGGCCGTCGTTCCGTTGGTTGGGTGACTTGAAAACCTACTTCGGCTTTAGTGGCGGCGGTTCCGACTGCCGAGAGCGCTTGCTCGGCCCGCGCGATTCTTGGCGATCCGTAGCCTGAGCCCGCGAGGGTGTGGAGTGCGGCGGCTTGCCGCCGCTGTTTCGCCCCGGGGGCTTGCCCCCGGAAGTGTTCCGTCGCGACGACGGGGTCTATGATTCAAGAATGCGGGGCCTGCTCGGGGTTTCGTAGCGACGATATTCGGCTCGGCCTCTCGGGATTATGAGCGCAAATCAAACACTTGCCGGCAAGCGCATCGTCCTCACGCGCGCCGCTGAAGATTCAGCCGAACTCGCGCGCGCTCTCGAAGCGCTCGGCGCGAAAATCATCTTGCTCCCCACGGTCGCATTCGCTCCGCCCGAGGACTGGCAACAGCTCGACGACCAGCTCCGCCGCCTCGACCTCTTCGACGCGATTCTTTTTCTCAGCAAGAACGCGGTGCGATATATTTTTGATCGCTGCGCCCAACTCGGCATACAGTGTGAAGTAGTCGGCCCGTCGAATCGGCTGATCGCCGCCGTGGGTCCGGCGACCGCCCAGGCGCTAAAGGAAAAGGGACTCCGCGTGGATTACGTCGCAAAAAAACAGACGGGAGAATCGCTCGTCGACGAGCTTCGCGAATCTCTCATGGGCCGCCGCGTGCTCTTGCCGCGCAGCGACCGCGGCGACGATCGCGTGCCGCGCGCGTTGCGCGAGATCGGCGCGAACGTCACCGAGGTGATCGCCTATCGCACCGCCGCGCCGGCCGCGCTCGACCCGGCAATTCTCGCGGGCGTCCGGGGCGGGGAAGCGGACGCTGTCGTTTTCGCCAGCCCGTCGGCCTTTCACAATTTTCGCGATGCAGTTGGCGCTTCCGAGATGGCGCAGCTTTCCACGCGCACCGAGTTCGTGGCCATCGGTGCCACAACCGCGCGCGCCATCCGTGACTCCGGCGCGCGAGTCGCCGTCGAAGCCGAGGAGAGTTCCGCCGCTGGCCTGGCTGCCGCGATCGCAACGCACTATCAGCAGCAAAATTCTCCGGCTGCGAGGCCCGCATGACGTTTCCGATCCATCGCCCGCGCCGCCTGCGCCGCTCCGAAGCGCTTCGCGGCTTCGTCCGCGAGACGCGCCTCTCGACCGAAGGGCTCGTCTACCCGATGTTCGCGTGCCCCGGCAGCAAAGTGCGCAACGAAGTCAGCTCGATGCCAGGCGTCTACCAGCAATCGCCCGATCAGATTGTCGAGGAGTGCCGCGAGGTCGCCGATCTCGGCGTGCCCGCCGTGCTGCTTTTCGGCCTGCCCGAGCACAAGGACGAAACCGGCTCCGAGGCCGCCGATCCCAACGCCGCCGTCCAGCGCTCGATCGACGCGATTCGCAAAGCGAAGCTCAACCTGCTGGTCATCACCGACGTTTGCCTCTGCGAATACACGAGCCACGGCCATTGCGGCGTGATCGACGCCGCGGGAAATGTGCAGAACGACCCGAGCATCGCGCTGCTCGCCGATGCCGCGCTCTCGCACGCGCGCGCCGGCGCCGATATCGTCGCGCCGTCCGACATGATGGACGGCCGAGTCGCCGCGATCCGCGCCAAGCTCGACGCGAATGGTTTTCAGGACATCGCGATCATGTCCTACGCCGCGAAATATTGTTCGGGGTTCTACGGACCATTTCGCGAGGCCGCGCAGTCCGCGCCGCGGTTCGGCGACCGCCGCAGCTACCAGATGGACCCAGCCAACGCGCGCGAAGCCCTGCGCGAGGTCGCGCTCGATCTCGAAGAGGGCGCGGACATCATCATGGTCAAGCCCGCGCTTCCGTATCTCGATATCATTCAGCGCGTGCGCGAGCGCTTCGACGTTCCCGTCGCCGCCTACAACGTGAGCGCCGAATTCTCCATGGTGAAAGCCGCCGCGCAAAAGGGCTGGATCGACGAGCAGCGCATCACCCTCGAAATCCTCACCGGCATCCAGCGCGCCGGCGCCTCCATCATCCTCACCTACCACGCGAAAGACGTCGCCCGCTGGCTCAAGCACTGCTGACGGCCTCAGCGTGAGGTTTCAGGTTTTGAGGAAGATCGACCCGTCCCTCGAAGTCATCCCATCGTTTTCAGAAACGCGACAGTTTCCGACGGGTCCGGACGGATCGTGTAGTCAGGATTGACATCCACATGCCGGACGATACCTTGTCGGTCGATGACGAAGCGGCCGGGCATCGGCAAACTCCAGGAATCGTCTCCGTTGAATCGGGCGAGATCGACGCCAAAACTCAAATACACCTCGCGCAGGTCAGCCGGCAGTTGAAACACGAGGCCGAACTTCGCGGCGACGGCATTGCCTTCATCTCTCAAAAGTTCGAAAGCAAGGTGGTGTTTTTCCGACATCTGCTTCAGAAATGCCTCGCGCTGCGGGGAGAGCGCCACGAGACTGGCGCCTGTCGCTAGAATCCGGGGCAAACTTTCCTGCAGAGCCTCCAGCTCCATGTTGCAGTAGGGTCACCATACGCCTCGGTAGAACGTAACCACCAGGGGCCCGCGCCGGAGAAGTTCCGGCGAACTGACTTTTTCGCCGTGCAAGCTCTGCAGGACGAACTCGGGCGCCGGCTGTCCGACCTTGATCACGCGGTCCAGGATTCCCGAGCGCCGCAGGTCCTCCGTGGCCCGGTGCATGACGGCCAGTTTTTCTGGTGCAACCTTGCTCTCGAACTCCGCTCTGTAAGCGTCTAGTTTTTCCTGCAAAGTCATAATTGCCTTTCACGGAGCAGCAGTTCAGGCAACTCAGAAACGCATCACTGCGGCAGCTCTTCGCCGGCCTGCTCGCGCACCATGTACTCGGCGTACCAGTCGGGCCAGTTGGGATCAGCCTTGCCGATACGCTTCTCGTGCTCGCCGTGCGCAGCCGCCGCACGCCGAAGCGCGCTCGCCAAATCGTTCGCCGATGCGAATGTCGTCGCCGCTTTGTCGATGCGGCCGGGCAGCCGCGTCGTGATCTCCTGGAACAACCAGCCGTTGCCGTCCGGATCGTGGAACGAGGCGAACGAGCGATAGCTGCCGTGATCGGGATCCGGACCAGTGACCCGCTTTCGTCCAAACAGGTAGGGCTCGTCCGGTCCCGCATACACGCCGCTGGCGCCGTGGAACACCTCGCTGACTTGGACGCCGCGACCGAGCAGTTCGCCGCGGGCTGCGTTGATGTCGGAGACGATCAAGTACAGGCCCTGAGCCGAGCCGGGCGCCGCCGCGGTGACGTTCTTGCCGAAAATGACCGAGCACCCGGAGCCCGGCGGCGTGAACTGGATCACGCGAAAGTCTTCGCCGCCCGCGAAGTCGGCGTCGAGCCGCCACCCAAGCCTCGCGTAGAACTCTTTCGCGCGATCGACATCCGAGACGGGAATAACGATCACCTCGAGCTTCGTGGCGACGGCCGCGACGCCCGCGACGCCCGCGTCCTTACGATCGACGTCGGGCTGGGCTGTCGAGGATTCTCTTGCGGGTTTGGGTTCAGCCATTGGAGGCTCCTTTCCGGGGTCTTGCGGTCGGAGATTCGCCACGGTGGGAGCCGCGTGAGTGCGGCGTCGCTCGAAAGGCGAAGCCCGCCAGTCAGAAACGCCGAGCCTAGCACAATCGCACCATCGAACGCATTAAATCCCGGTTACTCGGTTAACCAGACCTCTCCGGGTCGGCGCATTAGTGACGCGCGTTGTGCGCGCTATGGTTGCTGCCTAAGAACATCTCAGAGTCTGCGGCAACCGAGAATGTCCGCAGGTTTGCAGCCTCTGCGTCCTCTGCGTCTCTGCGGTGGGATTCTGACGGGGCGGAGCTTCTCGTTCTTGCAAAGCCTCAGTCCTGCGTATTCCGCGAATCCACCCAGATGCGCACCCTTTGGTTCGAGTCCCGCACGGTAACCAATAACACGTCGCCCGCGTCGCTCAGTGCCCGCAGCGCGGCCTCGATATTCAATTCGTCGTTCTTCGAGTCGGAAAAGAGCGCGTCGACGACTTTGAAAGGAACCGTGACGTCAACCTTTTGCTCCCTATTCTTCTTGTCGGTCACGCGAACGATGATATTTCCGTTCGCCTTGGCCACGCGCACATCTGAATCCTTGTCCTTCACCATGACGAACTCGTTGTCCGGGGCGCTCCGCACCGCATCCAGGAGAGCCCGAACGTCCACACCGTTCATGTCCGGGTTATGAATCGACACTTTGCCGTCGTGCAGATCGTGATTATTGATAACCGGCAAAATACTCTCGGCCAGCGAGAGCGGCACGTTCACATTGACGCTCCCATCATTCGCCGGATCCTGGACGTTCACGTGCAAGTATTTGTCCGGAGGCGCAGCCATTGCAGTACCGACCGGGACCATCATTCCCGCCGCGAGCATGCAGACCACCACCCCAGTCCGGGTTCGCCTTCGCATGATTCGTCGCATCGTATGGGCCTCCTCAGCCCGTCTTGCGAGGTAATACGGAGTGAGCCCTCGAAATGTTCCCTGGAATCTCGGTGGCCAGCGTGCTTCGCTGGCCATAAACGGGTCCGAGGGAATGCAGGTCGGTTCCTGACGATCAGTTAGAACTGCCCGACAAGTCTTTACATTCAGCCGCAGTGCATGCTTCGGCCTTGCAGAATAAAATATGGGCGTGCATTGATCGGGGGCCGCCAGTGAGCTTGGGGCGACCCGATAGACAAGCCTGAACGTCGACTAACCCGCGGCCGGGGCCGTCCGCGGGACTTCAATTTTTAGGATCGTCCGCGCTGTCAGCGGCATCCAAACTGGCTAGGCGGCCGGTCCACCGAAACTCGAACAACGACTGGGACCACGCGAAAGGCAATTCAATTGATGCAACGGATCTTCGGGCGGAGCTGTCGGTGGTCGATTCTTCGCCCAGCGAAGCTGACGGGACTGACCCTCCTCATTCTGCTTTGCCACTTTTCCGTTCAGGCCCAGTCTCAGCAGCCGCCGGCGAATGCCGCGCAAGCCGGGGGCGGGGAATTGCCCCCCGCGCAGCAACTCGGCCCGCAGCCCAGCCAGCAACCCGATCGGCCAGTGCCCGGCAGCATCACGGGAACCATCGTCGATCAGACGGGAACCGCCGTCGCTGGCGCTCACGTGAGGCTTACCCCACAAGGCCAGGCCCCGAGCCAGGAAGTCGTTTCGGGCGACCTGGGCCAGTTCGTGTTTAGCGACATCGCCCCGGGCCCGTTCCAGCTCACGATCGCAGGCCAAGGCTTCGCGACGCAATCGGTATCTGCAACTCTCCATCCCGGTGAGACGTACTTCGTTCCAGAGATCACGTTGGCTCTCGCGACCGTCGTCACCGAATTGCACGTCACGCCGGGCGGGGAAGCGGAACAAGAGCTCAAGCAGCAGGAAAAGCAGCGCGTCTTCGGCGTGATCCCGAATTTCTACGTAACCTTCGTTGCGAAGCCGGCGCCCCTTTCGACGAAGCAAAAAATCCAGCTCGCGTGGAGATCGTCGATCGATCCGCTCACGTTCGCGGGAGCCGGCTTCGTGGCGGGAATCCAGCAGGGCCTGAACAAATTTCCGCAATACGGGCAGGGCGCGGCGGGCTACGGAAAGCGTTTCGGCGCGTCCTACGCGGACATCTTTGCCGGCACGATGATTGGGAGCGCACTCGTGCCCTCTCTGCTGAAGCAGGATCCGCGCTATTTCTACAAGGGAACGGGGAGCAAAGGATCGCGCATCCTCTACGCGCTCGGCAATTCGGTGCTCTCCAAGAGCGACTCCGGCCACTGGCAGCCGAACTATTCCGATTTCCTCGGAGGCGTCATCGTTGGCAGCCTCTCGAACGCCTATTATCCGTCGAGAAATCGCGGCGTCGGCCTCGTGTTCGACACCGTGCTGCTTCGCATCGGCGAAAGCTCCGTCGCGGGCATCTTTCAGGAGTTCCTGAGCCGCAGGCCGCCTCCCGATCCGCCCGATCCGCCTGCCACTGCTTCTAGCGGCGAATAATTTCGAACTGCGTTCACGGGCGACGAGGTTCCTTGAGCCGCAGCGCCGGAAGCCGCCTCGACGAGCTGTGCCGCTGGGCCTGGTCACCCTTCACAAATCGATGACGACGTCGCGAACCGGTTGCGTGCAGCAAATGAGTAAGTTGCCGTCGGCGGGCTTTTCGAGTGGCTCCGGTCCGTAGGCGACCTCTCCCGAGACCAAGCCGCTCTCACAACTGTGACAAACACCGCTCCGGCACGCCCAACGGACCGGGACATCACAGGCCTCGGCCAGCTCCAAAATGCTCTGGTAGGCGGCGTTCCAGTGAGCGGCGATGCCGCTGCGCGCGAACGACACGAGCAGGCCGGTGCGGGCGTCGTCCGCGGACGGATGCGGGGCTCGCGCGGTTCCGCCGACGACTCCCGGAGTCATCGACTCGCTGCCGTTGAAGATTTCGACGTGAACTTGCGCCGGTGCCACACCCAGGGCGGCGAGCGCGGCTTTCATGTCCGCCATGAAGCCGTTAGGGCCGCAGAGGTAGACATCCGTCTCTCGCGAGACGCCGACTTCATCGAATACCGCTCGTGATAGGTGACCGGCGGCGTCGAAATCCTGGCCCATCCTGTCACTTGGGGCTGGTCTGCTGTAGCAGACATGGCTGCGGCCATGCGGGAGCGCGAGCAGGAGGCGGTGGACTTCGGCGGCGAATGGATGATGCTGCCGATCGCGAGCCGCGTGCAGCCACAGGACTTGCCGTGTCGATCGGGCAGCCGCAAGCGCGTGCAACATCGCCAGAACGGGCGTCGCCCCGATTCCCGCGCTGAGCAGCGCGACCGGGCGCTCTCCCGGCTGCAGGACGAAGCTCCCGCGCGGCGAGCTGACGTCGAAGGCATCACCCAATCGAACGTGGTCGCTGAGATACGCTCCCGCCGCGCCGTTTGGCTCGACCTTCACGCTGATTCGATAGCGTTCCTCCGAGAGAGGGCCGGAGAGTGAATAGCTCCGAAAAATCGGCGCGCGGGACGCCTCGGGCTGGAGACGCACGACGATGTACTGGCCCGGCAGCGGGGCTTCCAGCGGATGACCGTCGTGGCTCTGGAGCGTGAGGGAGAGAACATCCACTGACTCGTGATCGATCGCAGCGACCTCGAGAGGCCGAAATCCCGGCGCAACCGGATGCGCGGCCGCTGCCGGTGCGAGGCCCGCATTTCCGGCGCTCGCGCCCGTCTTTTGGCTCTGCAACAACGCCTCAAAGGATGAGCGCCATCCGGGCGAGAGCGCGCTGATCCGCACTGCGCGCTCCAGCCGATCGGGCGGGTGATTCGGCGAATAGAGAAGCGCGTTAATCTCGGCGATGGTCATTCGCTCCGCAGACTCTCCCACCTTGACAATCTCGTCGCCCGCGCCGACCTCGCCCTCTTGCAGGACGCGGAAGTAGAAGCCCGGGCGCCCACTGGACGTGAGCAACGACGGCATGAGGGGCTCGTTCATTCGAATGCCAACGCGGTAGCACGTGACGCGCGGCTGAGTGACCTCGAACAACGCGCTGCCAATCTGATAACGGTCGCCGATGCAAACAGTGTCGTCGGGCAATCCCTCGATCGTAAAGTTCTCGCCGAACTGGCCGTGAACGAAGTCGGTCCTCTTCAGCCGCTCCTGCCAATAGCGATACGATTCGATCTGATAGACGAAGACGGCCCGCTGTTCGCCTCCGTGTCCGGCCAAGTCGCCTTGACCGTCTCCGTCCAGATCCAGCCGTCCGACGCGGCAGCGGCCGGGCAGCGGATCCTTCCAGATTCCGGTGTGCACCGTGCGGCCCTTCCACTCGATGTCGCGAGGAAGTCCGACGTTCACCGATAGCAGTCGAGCCATGGCTTGGGAATAAACTCCTGCATGAGTCTTCTGATTGCCAAAAGGACGCCGTGCTAATCCTTAGGGGCAGCAGCTTTCCGAGGGATGAACCCAGGCGTCCCGGTTTCGACGACTTTGTTGAATCGATAGCGCGTCGTAATTCCGTCAATCTCCTTCATCGCGCTTTCGGGGATGGGCGACACGTCAAAGCTCTCGCGGATGTGGTCCGCACTTTTCGAGGTTGTGAGGATGGCGGTGCCTCGCTGGAGCCCCCAGGCTATGCAAATCTGAGCAGCCGTCTTGCCTGCCGCGGCGGCGACTTTCTTGATGACGGGATCTTCGAGCAATTTCGGCTCGGAGGAATGGCCCAGCACCGCGAACGCTAGAAACACGATCCCGGCTTCTTTGCAGGCCTGAAGCAATTCCCATTGCGGAAGATAAGGATGCGCCTCGACCTGTACAACTGCGGGCCGGATTCTTGCGGATCGATTGATTTCCGCGATGTGCTCAAGGCCGACATCCGACAGGCCGATTGCATGGCACTTGCCCTCGTCCACGAGGCGTTCCATGGCGCCCCAGGTCTCGGGCAATGTGACGCCCTCGTCGTAAATGGTCTTGCCGTTTTCATCTCGCGGATCTTGATCGTCGCCCGGTCGAAAGGCAAAAGGTGTGTGCATCAGGTAGAGGTCAGCATACTCGAGCCGAAGTTTTCTCAGGCTAGCTTCGAAGGCAGGTTTGACACGCTCTGGCCGGTGATTGTTATTCCAGAGCTTGGTCGCGATGAAGAGATCTTCGCGCCGCAACTTCCCCTCTCGCAGCACGTCTTGTATCGCTTCTCCCACCGCCTCTTCGTTCCGATATCGCTCCGCGCAATCGAACTGGCGGAAGCCAATTTGCAAAGCTGACTTGGTCGCCGAAAGCGTATCGCGAAGATCGGGGATCAGGGTGCCAAACCCGAGGGCGGGAATGGCTCTTCCGTTGTTCATGGGGGTTTTTCTCGAACGAAGTTCGTCCTGTTCGCTCATTGGTCCTCCAGACGATTAGAGAAAGTATCAGGGAGCCCCGGGTCGGTGGCTATCCGGCGCGCTCGAAGAGTCGCGAGAAAAGTCGTCTCTGCGACTTTCATGTCCGCAACTTAGATGCAGGCTGCCGACCAGCGGGTCCGCGAAACTTGGGCGACTGGACGTCAGATGCACCGAAACGATGTCCGGTTCGAATGACGCTAGGTCGGAGATGCGGCGAACTTCAGGACAAGCCTCACGCGCGATCTCGGTGTGCTTGGACCCAATGCCCGCCCACCGCGGCTCCGCGCAAACTGGGCGACTCCCGGATGTGGTCACGGTGCGCGTTTCGCGCCGCCGGCAGGGAACTGCGCGCCGTGTACGAGCCAACTCCTCGGACACGCTTTTCCTCGCGTCCGCGTCGGCCATCACATAAAATAATTGGCCGTGACCACATCGCACGATCTCTTCGTTCGCGCACAGAAAATTCTCGTCGGCGGCGTCGATAGTCCCGTTCGCGCGTTTCGCGCCGTCGGTGGGGAACCGCTCGTCATCGATCGCGCCCGCGGCTCGCGCATCATCGACGCCGACGGCCGCGAATACATCGACTACGTTTGCTCCTGGGGCGCGCTGATCCTCGGCCACGCCGACCCGGATGTCGTCTCCGCCGTCGCTGACCAGGCCGCGCGCGGCACCAGCTACGGCATGACGTCGCCGCTCGAAATCGAGCTCGGCGAATGCATCGCCGCCGCCGTTCCCTCGATCGAGCGCATCCGCTTCGTCAGCTCGGGAACGGAAGCCGCCATGTCCGCCGTTCGCCTCGCGCGCGGCTTCACCCAGCGCGACTTGATCCTCAAATTCGAGGGCGGCTACCACGGCCACGCCGATAGCTTCCTCTCCGAGGCCGGTTCGGGCCTCGCCACGCTCGGCATCTCCGCCAGCCCCGGCGTTCCGGCCGACTTCGCCGCGCTCACGCTGAACGCGCCATATAATGATGCCGCCGCTGTCGAGAAAATCTTCGCGCAGCACCCGCGTAAGATAGCCGCCGTGATCATCGAGCCGGTTGCCGCCAATATGGGCGTGGTCCCGCCCGCGCCCACCTTCATCGAGTCCCTCCGCCGCATCACCGAACGCGATGGCGCGCTTCTGGTCTTCGACGAGGTCATCACCGGATTTCGCCTCGCCTACGGCGGCGCGCAAACCGTCTTCGGCATACGTCCGGACCTGACCATCCTGGGGAAAATTATCGGTGGGGGACTGCCGGTTGCGGCGTACGGCGGCCGCCGGGAGATCATGGATCTGATTGCCCCGCTCGGCCCCGTCTACCAGGCGGGCACGCTCTCGGGCAACCCGCTCGCGATGCGCGCCGGTCTGGCCTCGCTGGCTAAGCTGACCGCACCCGGTTTCTACGAGGGTCTCGCACGCAAAGCCCAACGCCTCGCCGCAGGCCTGCGCGAAGCGCTGCACGAGTCGAGGGTGCCGGGTCAGGTGAACGCCGCCGGTTCGCTATTAACATTGTTCTTCGCGAACGATGCAGTTACCAACTACGCCGACGCGAAGAAGTCAGATACGGCTCGGTTCGCCGCGTTCTTCCAAGAAATGCTCTCGCGCGGAGTATTTCTACCACCATCTCAGTTTGAAGCACTGTTCGTTTCCGCGGCTCATACGGACGAAGATATTGATTCTACGGTTGCGGCTGCCCGCGCCAGCCTCACCGGCATCTGAGGAGGTCCCTCAGCATAGCATCAAGCAGTTCCCCAGTCGATTGTGTGGCTTAAGGAGCGCAAGACGCGAAGACGCCAACCATCATACGATAATCCCGCTCTCCGCATAGTAAACATAATATTCATTCGCAG
>CAVUPI010000003.1:0-1582615 GCA_963743335.1 uncultured Acidobacteriota bacterium | reverse complement strand
GATGCCCGACATGGCTCAGGCGCTGGCGGGAGTTCTCGAGCCGAGCCACGAAGGCGAGGCGGGGGCGGCGCTGCAACTGGTTCGGCGCGACCTGGAGTCCTTCGATGCGCCGCCAGGATTGATTCATTCCGATTGTCCGTCGATCGATTGGGACCACGGAACTTTCTCTGGGGTTCGCCAGATGTTCTTTCACACGATCGCAAACACGGTGAAGGTCGTGGGCCGGTACGGTCCGCCGGTTGATCTGCACCGCCTTTGGTACTGGCACCGAGATAATATGGTCGCAGATGGAGTCGCTGGTTTTCCCGCTACAAAACCGTCGCCACAAATCGCTTGCACGCCATGTTGCTCGGAATTTTTCTCGGTCGGAATGTGGTGGCTTGGGACAACAATTACGGAAAGCTTTCCGCCTACTACGACTCGTGGCTGCGGGATATTCCGAATCTTGTGTTTCACCGAACCGCCTCAAGCGAGATGGGAGCTGCGCGCGTTCAGAGCGTGGGGGCGGACTGATTTCACTGTATCCGAGGGGCGACGACGTATGAATATATCGGTAATCATATGCTCTGTGAATCGAGCCGAGATATTGCACCAGACGGTGTAGTGAATACATCGCAAAGACAGAAGCCGGCGGAGGTTCTGGTCGTGGCTTGCGGCCCGCAACACGTCCTGCCGGAAACTCTCGAAATTCCGGACGTGCGGCTCGTCCTCGGCTCGCTTGGTCTGCCCTCCCAGCGGAATGTTGGGCTGGATCAAATCAAATGCGGGTGCGATCTGGTCGCATTCTTCGATGACGATATCGAACTCTCCGAGTTTTACTTGGAGGAAATGGCGCGTCTATTCTCGAAAAGAGAGGACATCCTGATTGCTTCGGGGAAGCTTATTCACGATGGCGGCCGGAGCACGATCTTGACGAGGATTCAGGCTAAAAGCTTTGCGACGCCTACGATCAGAGTCAGGCTCACTCGGATATGCCGGGTCGGTATTCGCCCGCGGATTCGGCGTACGGCTGCAATATGGTTGTTCGATATTCTGCGGCGCGCAAGGTCCGCTTCGACGAGACGCTGCCCTTATATGCATGGCTGGAGGACAGAGACTACTCGCATCGCGTCACGAAACATCTGCGTGCACCGGTTGCAGCTCGAGAGCGCCGTCGCCGTCCATCTTGGATCGCGATCAGGCAGGATCGGCGGTGTGCGCATGGGGTTTTCGGAAGTGATCAATCCCATTTATCTCTGGGCCAAAAACAGGACATTCTCTCTGCGCCATCTCGTGGTGCAGTACTGGATTCGTTGCTTCGTGGGCAACGTGCTAGGCATTCTGACCCGCGATTCCGAATATGACCGCATGGGCTTGTTAAGAGGCAATCTGATCGGTTTTCGTGTGAAAGGTACTGGGACCCGGGGCGCATAAGAGAAATATGACAACTGCGAAAAAAGTTCTTTTCCTGAATCATACCGGTATCGTTAGCGGGGCTGAGCGAGTCTTGCTGATGATTCTGGATCATCTGGATCGCGATCGATTCTGAAGCCTGTAGTCGTGGTGCCCCGAACCCAGCCGACTCGCCGAGCTCTTGCGTGAAAGACAGGTTCCAGTGGTGGGCATTCCGAGCCTGACCGCCAGATTCACCCTGGAATCCGTTACGCCTGATCAATTATCTCCGGTCGTACGCAGAAGTCATCAGGGCGTTTCGAAAGGCCAGCCGCCGCGAAGATGTCGACGTGATCCACGCGATACGCAGGTTGAAGCAGGACTCCTGGCAACCTTCGCAACGATAGGCTCCGGTATCCCGGTTATCTGGCACCTCCACGACATGATGAAGCGTCACCCCATAAGCACCAGCATTCGCTGGGTAGTGACAATGATGCCACCAGCTTGCTTTTTGGGGGTGTCCCGAGCCACGGCCGAGCAATTCCGCGGATGGTTGCTCCGGCTGAGTCGAAGGAGCTCGCATCGCAGTGCTGCACAATCCCGTAGATTCACAGCATTTTCGACCCGATCTCGACGAACGAAAGCGCACGCGCGAACTCTTGGGCCTGCGCGACGAGCATTTCGCGTTCGCGATCGTCGGGCAGCTCACTCCGCGGAAGGGCCAATTGGAAGCAATCGAGGCGTTCTCGGAAGTAGCTTACAGCGTTCCAGACGCGGTGCTTTTTGTCGTCGGGGCGCCGCTTTTCAATGACGACCATAAATACTTACAGAAGCTTGAGTTGGCCGTCGCAAATGGCAAGTTGGCCGACCGTATCTTGTTCCTCGGACAACGGAATGACGTAGGCGCAATTCTGTGCGCCGTCGATGGGATTGTCATCAATTCTCGTCGGGAACCGTTCGGGTTGATTGCACTCGAAGCCTTGGCAGCTGGCAAGCCGATCGTAGCCGCGAAAGTGGACGGCATTCCTAGGACTGATCCAGGATAAAGTAACGGGTTTGTTGACCGCTCCGGGTGATCGGAAGGCCCTCGTCTCGGGCCTCCGCACGCTGTCTGCCCCGACCTGTGCCAGGAACTGTCCTCAAGAGGCAGACTGCTTGTCGAGAAGACGTTTGATTGCTCGCATTACGTCCGAGCGATTGAGACGTTGTACGGAAAAGCCCTAGAGCACAGCGTGCTTGCCGCCGGACAGAGCTACTCTCGCGCCTGAATTCCGACTCGTGTTTCCGGCGAAACCTGTGTCAGCATGCGTCGCGTCACTGAATGGAGGAGACTCACTCCGTCGGCGGGGCCACCAAAACAAGCTTCACCAGCAAGGGGTGGTCCGGCACCATGAACGTGACCGTCTGCTGGTGGCCATTGACTCGACGACCGAAGTGGAATCGTGCGGCCGGTAGGTTTCGATCGAAGACGCTGGCGCCGGCAGCGAGAGCGTAACAGCTACATCTGGATTTGTAATCTGAACTCCCTGCGCGTTCCAGCCCCGCCAGCCTGAGACTTCCTGCCACAGCGCGAGCCAGTAAGAACCGTCGTGCTGCTCGAACAATAGGTGGTGTACAGCAGGCGAAGGAGTGCTCAATGAGTACGAGAGGGTGCTCGTAGCCATGGTCGTGTAGCCCTTGTCGGACATCACCGCGATCATGTTCGCGATCGTGGTCTGCGGCTGGTTTGGCTGAATAATCGCTTCGAAAAAGGCCGTAGTGATCCTGCGTATGCGTCAGCCCAGAGTCCGCTGTTTCGTCGACCAACTCGTAGACGTAGGTGCGTGGCCAGCCCCGGAGCATTGTTTCGAGAAACAGCCTTCCCATGTAGCGGCCCGCGACGTCTTCGCTCACGTTTGGACTGTTGTCCGTGGCATTCATTGCGTTTGACCAGCCCGCTTCGGTGACGTAGATCTTCTGGGACCCACTTACTTTCTGTTCATTCGCGAGGTCAGCGGCAAAGTTGTAGGACGGGTATTGAGTGTTTGCATAGGGATGGATGTTCCCCGCATCTTCGTACGCCGTCATGTTGCCCAAAAGAGTCCAGTCAACCGGCGGCCCCGCGAGAGTAGGCCCGAGGACGGGCTTTCGCGAGTTGCCGAACGCGTCCACATTCGACGAATACACGGATTGCATGAACGACTGGGTGTCGACAATCCAATTCTGGTCTCCGCCAATATCGATTTCGTTGGGCCCTTCAAATGAGTCGATCGTGACGTTGTTGCTTGTCGCCAGAGATTGGAGATCGGCCATTACGGCTGAGGTCATCGGATTTGGATCGGTACCGCCGGCGAAATCAAGTATCAGGTCGAAACCGATGCCAAGTGACGCCACCCGTCCGTAGCAGGCAAACTCATTCTCGTTGTAGCCGGGGTCGCTCGGATAGTACTTGCCGCCGTCCCGCACGTGACGCACACCCAGAGTCACGAGCATCTTTTCAACTGCGGCAATGTCGCCGTAGGTCGTGTTGCCGTACGTCATGTGGACGTTGACTCCGATCGAGTCCACAAAGGAATCCGCGGGCTTGGCCGTTTCCGTAAGGTTCTCGATCGTCTGACCGTGCGCCACAACTGGAAGCACGAATACGAGCAAAAATAGGGCCCTTTTCATCCACGCGAAGTTAACACGTTGCGCCAACTTGCAACACTGTCCCGTGGAACAGGAGAGTCCCAGTGACCAAAGGGCCAGTAGAATCCCGCCCGGGGGACAGGCGCGCTCAAGTGCTTATCGATTAGATTTCGAGGGGATGAGCTTGTGCGCGTCAGGGAGTCGAGTGGAGCTCGAGGATCGTCACCTTGTCGTCCAGCTTCAGACTGGCTGCCTGTGCTGTCCCGATCGCCGCAGTGTGCATAGCTCCGGCGTCGTCGAGCGTGTGAACCCCAAGCGTCATCGGGCTTTGCATTTGGATGCTTATCTTGTGGACCGCGACGGGCAAAACCTTTTTGGCGTCCACGTCATAACTTGGCTTTTCAACCCACAGAGCGAGAAAGAATGTGCCATCTCGCTTTTCAAACAGTGCATGGTCGACCCCGGCGACGTCTCCAGTAACAGAATAATCCAGTTCGCCCGGGTGAAACGAAGGTCCAGGGTCGGACAGTAATCGGATGATGTTTTGGATAGCGGTGTAACCAGGCTTTGGCGAGAAGTCAGCGTGAAGCAGACCAAAAGAATCGTCGGCAAATTTCTTGTTTCCGAGGTCCAGCAGCTGATAGATGTACGTCCTCTGAATCCCATGCTCCCACTGTTCGAGTAGAAGGCGCGGTAAGTATTTTCCTGCGACATTCTCAGGCACGCCTTGCGTCTTGCTCACGTCGGTTAGATACCCTGTCTCGGTCGTCATAATGGGCTTGCCCGCCCAAGCTTGTTTGGCGAGATTCAGATTCCAATTGATGCTGCCGTACCCACCGCCTCCCCAGCCGGACGTTCCTGGATTTCTCCCTCCAAAATAGTTATGGAGATTTGCATAATCGAAAAGCGGAGCCAAAGCAGCCACCTTCAGAAATGACTTAGGCTGCGTGAGCGAGGGTCCTATGATCGGATAAGCTGAGGTAGCGCGATTGGATTTGACTGCGTCGTGAAGCCTCTTCACAAAAACGCTGAGCGTGGCCGCCCAATCCGGATCGTGGCTTGAGTCATATTCATTCGGTGCTTCGTAACCCTCGAAGCTCTCGGGCACACGGCTGGGGAAATCCATCAGGAGAGAGTCACTTTCTTTGGGATTTGTTATGAATATGCCCTTTATGCCTAGTCGACCGAGATCATTGATACGATCGTAGTACGGGGCCCACGAAGTGTCTAGCAGAGCGTCGCGTATATGGCGCGCTCCCAGATCTTTGAGCGCCCGCTCTACCGATGGAAAATCCCCGTATGGGGTGTTCGTATAATGCAGATGCACGTTTACTCCGACACTGCCCACGAAGGCGTCCGCGCTTTGCGCCATTTCTGCTTGATTGGCTGGAGGGATGGCGGCCACCATAAGCATAAGAATGACGCCGCAAAGGACAAGGCTATATAGCATTTTCACGGGAATTGCCTTCCCAAAGATTCAAACTAATCTTTATGTTTGCGCTTGGCCTTGGTCTTTAGCATCTTGGTCGCCTGTCTACGAGATATTCAGCCGGGAGGAGAGCACCAATAATGCCTGCCCTGGTTGATGTTTCGTTCTGTGCACTATGCAAAATGTACAAGCTCAAAGCAAACTCGAACTTTCCATATGAGGTATTTACGAATTCCCATCGTTCACGAAGGCCATTTGGCGCGTTTTCAATGGATTACAAGGGGTTGTTTCGTAGAGCACCTGCTCACGATGCTGGCGCTCCCGTTCCCGGCCAGCTCCTCGGAGGTAAGTGGATTCACGCCGACGTCGGTATCACCCGTTTCTCTGTAAAGAGAACGTATTTCATGTCTACCCTGCTTCTTGGAAGTGTACTGGCAATCGTAGGTTCAATCGTGGACAGGATAAGGTTGACCGTCAGACAGACTAGGCTCAGGGGGATTATTTGTCGGATCGCAAGCGCCGTTTCTTCTGTAAGGCTCCCCGCTAATTTAGACGGTCAGGGTCCCGAATCCAACGCCGCACCGTTCGGCGGTCCAGATGAAGGATCGTGCTGATCTTTTTCTGCGAGTAGCCCTGCCGATATCGTTCGATCACTTCTTCGTACCGCTGCAAACGGCGCTGTCGCCGCTCCTGTTGCAGAAGCTGTTGGCGAGTCCTCGACGCCTTCACTGCGCGAGCGACCACGGCCTGCTTGGCCACTGGATCTCTTCGGCACAGCTCGTGACGATGTTCGTTCAGAGCGCGCTCCAAGGCTGCGAAAGATTTAAGAACCGGCCCAGCTTGGTGCGCTGCTTCGGGAACAGGTAGTGCGTCAGAAGGGGAAAGGGCACGACTTTCTGTTCTCCACTTCCACAGGCTGTCCGTGGGATGCAAGCTTGTTTCGCCAGCGGAAGTTGAAACCACTACTTCGCTCAGTCGAAATCAGGGAAGCCGGGCTTGACGCTTTCCGACATTTCAACGCCTCTCTTCTATCTTCGCTTCGCGTGCCGCTGAAAGTGATTCAGGAACGGCTAGGCCACTCCTCAGCCGGTTCATTGACGCTTGACGTATACACGCATTCAGAGTGGAAAGAGAACGTCGAAGCAGCGCAACTCGCAGGGGAACAGATCGAAAAAGCTGCGAATTCTGTCAGCTTAACTGCAATCAGCAAAAAGGGCCTGCTGACCAAAATCAGCAAGCCCTTGTAAATATTTAAGATAGCTGGTTGCGGGGGTTGGATTTGAACCAACGACCTCCGGGTTATGAGCCCGACGAGCTACCAGGCTGCTCCACCCCGCAGAAGCATCATAACACACAGCTTAGATTTTTCCGCAAATGCCCGTTTGGAGACGGTCGTTCTCCTTGCCCGACGAGCGACCTAGCTGCTCCCCCAAGCCTCCCGTTATGCGTGACTTGTCGCCCTTGTGAAACTCGACTCGCTTCAGCTGTATCCGCTTAGTGCCCAGATTTTTGGCATGCCAACGCCCGACTTGCTCCATGTGCTCAGCAAGAACGTGAGCGTAGATGTTCAAGAGCAGTTGAAGGTGCCGTACCCAGGAACTCCGATGCGACAGCGACTGGCTCGCCGACGTGGAGTTGTCGCGTCGCGAAGGTGTGCATTTGAGAATTGCAGCGCGAAGCGTGTCGCTCGTTCCAACGTTCACAAATTCTCGGAAGCGATGAACAAAGACGCTGAGCTTGGCCCGTTGTCGTGCATCCGCGATCCCGATCTTAGTGCCGAACCTCGCGCTTCTACCAGCGGAAGTCCTCCATAGATCCTTGGAATGGCGCCCCGCGCTAGGTCCGCATGTGCTTTGCTTGAGGTCTCAGCGTCTACAATTTTTGCCTACAGGGGTTGGATGAAAAAGTAGAAGGCGCGGATATCTCTTTGAAACGAAGGGGTCGGGGCGAGTGGGTTTGAACCACCGACCTCCTGGTCCCGAACCAGATTCTGGTGTCTTTTGAAGTCCGTGGATTTCTATGGTCTCTGCGTGTTCCTTCTTGAACGTTCTGCAGCCTCCACGCCGAACTCGTTTGAGCCTCGCTGAAGTTGGATGGTTTCATGGTTGCAGAATTATCTACAGTCTCCTGGGGCCGCGTTTCTCGGCTGATTTGGATTTCGGCGGCCAGAAAAGACAAGATCCGAGACGGAAGTTTCTCCGCCTGTCCTGCTCGGGGCCGTTGAACCGCGTTCGCGAGGCCTTGTACTCAGTTGTGCGGACCGCTCGATCTTGCAATTACGATGGATCAGTCATATAGTCCCGCGGATCATGAACGTCACGAAGGCCCAATGCCGAAGGGAATTTCTGAAGTTCGTCGCGAGCAGCCCCGTCATTGCTTCTCTCGGTGGAATGGCCGCTTTCCTGGCCGAGGGTGGGATCGATGCTCAGGAACCCAGTCCGCCGGTCTCGCAAACCGCCGCAGCCTCTGACGTGATCAGTAATCCATCGCAAGCGCTGGACGTATTCGACTTCGAGGAGCCGGCTCACCGCAGAATGCTACCCGGCCACTGGGCTCATCTGGCTGGCGGGGTCGACGGAGATGCTACGGTTCGTGCCAACCGTGAAGGTTTCAATCAGTTCTACTTGCGCCCGCGCCGATTGCGGGATGTAAGAAAAGTCGATATGAAAGCCACGATATTTGGCACAACATACGACTCGCCCCTATTCACATGCCCAACGGGCGCGCAAAGAAACGTTTGGTTGCCGGATGGCGAACTTTCGGTTTCGCGAGCTGCCAAAGCGTGGAATGCGATGCAGATGTTGGGTTCCACTGCTTCAGAATCGGTCGAGGATTGCTGTGCTGCTCTCGGTCGTCCAGTCGTTCAGCAGATCTACGCGCCCGCCGCTTTTTCGAATTGCGAAATTCTCTTGAAGCGCTTGGAGGCAGCTGGAGTCACCACGATCGTCCTGACCGTAGACGCTGCCGGCGGGCGAAATGCCGAAACGGAGGAGCGCCTTCGACCGAAGGACCTCAGCTCATGCTCCACATGCCATCAAGGTCCTAATGGTGGCAATGCGCACATCATGGACAAAGGATTCGATTCGAAAGCGCCGGGCAATCCGTTCGATTGGACTTACGTCGATCGCATGCGCCAGGCTTGGAAAGGCAAGTTCGGCCTCAAAGGCATTCTCACTACCGACGACGCCTCTCTGTGCATCAAGCATGGGATGGACTTTGTCCACGTTTCCAATCACGGTGGACGCGCCACGGAAACATTCCGTTCCACCATCGCCACGCTTCCGGAAATCGTGAAGGAAGTGAACGGCCGCGTCCCAGTATTTCTCGATGGTGGTGTCCGCCGCGGCACGGACGTGTTTAAAGCGCTCGCTCTTGGAGCCACCGCGGTTGGAATGGGCCGTCCCGTGCTGTGGGGCCTGGGGGCCTTTGGCCAGCCGGGCGTTGAAAGGGTTCTCGAGATCGTCCAGCACGAGCTGAGAATCACGATGGGCAGTAACGGCTGCACGAAAATTGCGGACGTCAACATAGATTACGTCGGAACGCTGCCTTGGCCCGATATGCTTCTGCCTCGAGAGGCCAATTAGGTTCGAAGTTTGTGATGGCCACGTTCGCGGGCATGCGAATCGCCGATGAGACTTATGATCGAATTTCCGAGACGTCGAATTTCATAGAGGCCTGAATGAAACGCACGAATCCCAAGGGCTACACGGCTCCCCTCTCACCAAGGGGTTCGGAAGGGATCGTTCCACCTCCGCCGTGGCATTATTGCGGCGACCTGCTGATTGTCGAGTACCGCGCAAATCCGGACGCCGTCATCGGTCTGCTTCCGACTGAACTGGAACCGGCGGACGATCCCGGCGCAGTCGCCGCGATCTTTGCCGACTGGCAATCCTGCTCGGACGGTTGTCAGGAGTTGCTTGACCCCATTCAAGCGCAATACAAGGAATTCATCATCGTTGTGGGCTGCAAGTACCAGGGCAAGCCTGCGAGCCGCTGCGTGTACATCTGGGTTGATAAGGATTTCGCAATGTATCGCGGCTGGATTCAGGGCTTTCCCAAGAAGCTCGCCTCGATCCATATCTCTCGCCCTTATGCTGTCGGTAAAGCGACCCCGAAGCTTGAACCGGGGTCGAAGTTCGCCGGGACCTGTACAGCGGGCAGCCGCGAAGTTGCGCATTCGATTGTCACGCTTCGTCAAGTCTCAAAGACTGGTCCGACTTTGCACGGCCCACCGATGCACAATACGCGACACTTCCCAGCTCTTAACGGCATAAAACCAGCGGTATTCGAGCTGGTCACGGGCGGAGCTTACGACTTTGCCAGCACCGAGATATGGGAGGGTGATGGTGAAGTTACGCTGGGTTCGAACACGATTGAAGATCTCCGCGCGATTGCGCCAAAGGAGATCCTGAAAGGCTATCGCCTTTCATTCGCGTATTCGACCAAGGGCGGCCAGGTTTTGGCACAGCATGACCCAAACGGCTGATACCCGAAAGACTTCCGCCGTGATTTCGTGCCAATCGCGAGGCAGCGCTTTTTCCCCCCAGGCGCTGCCTTGCTTCTTCCTCCCGCTTCATCTTTCCAGCGAGAGAGCGGACTCGGGGCGATTGCGCGACACCGAAACGTTTCCGACACGTCCCCCTTCTTGATGCCTTCCCGCGCGAACTGGCACTTGTGTCCGGGAATCGGTTTCCTGCCCCGTCTTGCCTTGCGTGGATGAACGGAGACGTCCAGTTACAGGGGAGCACCGGAACGCTCACTTGTACTTAGTTAGGATGACAGCGGGGCAGGGATTGCTGTGGTATTTGACTGGACGCGTCTTTGGGCGCGTTTCGCCCGCGTCGCGGGTGGCGAGTGATCGGACATATTCGATCATCGACTGCAATCTGTGAGAAGGGGTGGGAAATGCGAAAGGCATCGTTTGGCTTTCTCTTGTTTTTGCTGGCTCAACTTTTGGTCGCGAGCGGCGCACAGGCGCAATCACCGTTCAAGACGTTCCCTCCGAACCAAGTTCCGGCGGATCACCCGATCATGCAGCTGCCGCAGGGAACAGCCGCCGACATCAAAGCCAGCGAAATCGAGGCAGTGTCAGCCAAAGAGAGCGCGGGCTTGGTCGTGCAGGTGCTTCGGGTAGTGGGAATCGATGACGGGCAGAGTCAATACAATATCGCAATCGATGCTCTGCGGCGGACACCCAAAGGCGATTCGGTCGAGGAACACACCGACATCACCGAGATTTACTACATCGTGTCCGGCAACGGAACTTTCGAAACTGGCGGAACCATCGGAGGCCAAAAGGAAGATCCTCCCAACGTTCGAGTCGGGCCCGGTTTCGGGGGCAAGACTATTCACAACGGCATCAGCCGCGAGGTCGGGCCGGGCGATATGATTGTCATTCCGCCAAACACGCCCCATCTTTTCACCGCTATCAAGACTGACAAGCTTGTTTACATTACCATTCGAATCGACCCGCACCGCGTGTTGGCGATGCCGGCAGTGAATGCTGCTCAAGCCGAGGCCAGCGCGGCGGCTGCTGCTGCGCAATCTAGACAAACGCCTTAGAGCCTTTCAACGGGGAGGATAACGATCATGAATGCAAAAAAACAGGATGAGCGAACCAACTTGCCCGCTCCCGTGATTGACCGGCGAAAACTAATGAAGTTGGGTGTCGGCGCCGGAGTTGCTGCCGCCGGAATGCTGACGGCGCAAAGCGCATTCGGCCAAGGACCTCAACAGGGCAGAATGTCAGGACCTTTGGCAGCGGCGTCAACCGACAGCGATCAAAAGTGGCCTGACATCGTTGAAAGCGAGCAAATGGTGACGTCGGGTCAGGTCGGTTTCGACATGTTTTCTGGGCCCGGCTGGGTAAACAATTCCGGTCGCGCCTTCGGCAACGGTCCCATGGATGAGTGTAGTCGACGGATCGTCGAGTGGGTGAGCTCGTATCAACTGGATGCGACCGACTCATTTCTCGAAGCCTTCAACTACTTGATGGTGGACACCATCGGTTCCATCTACGGTGCATTTGAATCGGAACCGGCGCGAATCATCGCTCGATTGGCCCAAACAATGCGCGGCGATCTGAAGTGCACGATGTTGGGATATGGAATCACCACCACACCGGAAATGGCGGCGTTCGCCAGCGCGGCCATGATTCGCCACACCGATTTTGGAGCTTCTGCCCATATGAACGAGATGTTCGGCGGGGTTCTTGCCATCGGCGAAGCACTTCACGCGAGCGGTCCGAAAGTCATGGAGGCAATGACGATCGCCTACGAAGTGATCACAGCGATCGGGAATACAGGCAAGGGCAATTACGATCCGGGCGGTTTTGACGCTCCGTACCACGGCGTTGGCGTGGCAATGGCGTGCGGAAAGCTCATGGGCCTGAATCAGGACCAGCTCGCCAACGCCGTGGCTCTCGCGATGGTTCCGCACATGCCCATGTACGTCACTCACACAGGGGTGCAGTCGATGTGGAAGGGAACTCATAGCGCCGAGCAAGTGCGCAACGGAGTGTGGGCGGCAATGTTGGCGCAGCAAGGGATGACAGGTCCGTGCCAGCCCTTCGAAGGTCGGTGGGGCCTGATCGCCCACATTGGACCGTTCACGAGGGATCTGCGCCTCCTGGCGAGTGCCGACGGTCGAACGGCCATCGAGACGGTCCATGGACAAGGACGCGGCTATAAGCGCTATCCGTTGGTGGGCGGCGCTGAGATCTTCTGCGAACATATCGCACCCGATCTCGTCGCTTGGACGACGCCGGACGAAGTCGCTTCGATCAAAATGGAATTCGCCTTTGTTCTGTGGCAAGAAGATGCAGATCCACAAAAGTGGGATCCGAGAAACAAGGAAACCGCCGACCACAGCCTGCCGTACATCGTCTCGCGGATGATTATCGATAAAGAAATCTACCTCGACTCCTTCACGAAAGAGAAATACATGGACCCGGCTGTGCGGGAGTTGATGAACAAGGTGACGATTCATCCGCACAATGATCCGGCTTTTGGAAACGGCACCAGGATCACGGTGCGCAAGAAATCAGGGGAAGAGCGAGTGTTCACAGGTAAGCCCGCGACGCCTATGTCCCACGACGAACTCGTCGCAAAGTACAACCGCATTTGCGGCCTGAAGCAGATCAGCAAAGACCAGGCGGATCGCGCTCGCGAACAGTGGATGAACTTGAAAGACTGCAAGGACATCGCGGACGCGGTCCAAGTCATCGCGAAATTCGGCCAGCCGATGCCTTTATCGGACAGAACTCCGGCCCGAATTTCTTAGGGTTCGAGCGCCGGGCGCGCCAGGAGTCACGAACTCGAGTTCGCCCGTCCCTCCGGCACCGTGGCGCGCAGCATTCCTTCTGAGCCGACGCGCCACTTGCGCGGAGTTCAGCGAATTTTCTTATCGCGTCTTGTAAGTACGGGTGTGCCCAATGAGCTTCAGGACGGGATCGTATTTCCGTGAAACTCCAAGGCGCGTTTACCCCGACGGAACGGATCGAAAAGAAATCTGGAATCGGATTTCTGCCTGTTGCCGCCAAGCTTCTTGAGGCTGTACTCAGTCGGAGGGACAGACAGCTTTCACGCGTCGTGATACTTAGCTTGCAAAGATGGGGTCGCTCAACTCCACAAATCGAGCGGCATTGCATCGGCTGAAATCAGGGGGGAGAGTCGAGATGAAGGTTGCCAGATATCTGTTAGCTTCGTTAGCCGTCCTGTTGTTCTGCGGGTCGTCCTTTGCTCAAGCCGTCGTGAATTCGAGGCTGACCGGAGTCGTTACTGATTCATCTGGCGCGAGTATTGCCGGCGCGCAGGTCGTGTTGACGGAGACCCACACCGGGCTGGTTCGGAATACTCAGAGCGACACCGACGGGGCCTATACTTTCCCTGATTTGCCCATAGGTAACTACCAGATCGACGTGAAGAAGGACGGGTTCAACGCGTACGTCCAGAAGAATATCGTCTTGGAAGTCGGCTCGAACCCAACGCTGAACGTCGTCATGCAAGTGGGTGCGGTCAGTCAGGAAGTAACGGTGTCAGCTAGCGCAGCGATGGTGGAAACGCACAGCAACATCATCGGACAGGTCGTAAATCAGCAGCAGGTGGTGGATCTCCCACTGAATGGCCGCGACCCGATGCAGTTGCTCACTCTGACGCCGGGCGCCCAGGTAAACAATATTGGGCAATTCAATAATCTTCTGAGTTTTCCGAGCCAGTATACGGTCGCGTTCGTGGGTACGAATCCCGGCGCCGGCACGTACCTCTTGGACGGCGGAAACAGCGGCGACATTCAGGAGCTGAGTGCTTTTCCTCTGCCGCTCCCGGATGCTCTACAGGAATTCAAGGTGGACTTGACCGCTGTTCCGGCGGAATACGGAATGCATTCATCGGCCACCGTGAACGCCGTCACAAAATCGGGAACCAACGAATTCCACGGGGACGCATTCGAGTTCGTCCGAAACAGTCTATTTAACGCCCGCAGTTTCTTTGCGCCTGTCCGCGATCCGCTAAAGCGTAATCAATTCGGGGGTGTGATCGGCGGCCCGATTCGCAAGGACAAGCTGTTCTTCTTCGGCGCCTACCAGGACACCATCGTTCGCGACGCCACCAGCTCAAGTGCCACCGTGCCCACGGCGCAAGAACTAACGGGTGATTTCTCGACCTTCGCTTCCACCGCGTGCCGGCCAACGGCGGTTACGTTGAAGGCGCCATTCGTCAACAACATGATTCCGTCTTCGGACATCATTCAGGTAGCCAAAAACATAGCGGCTCTGCTGCCGACCTCGCCGGATTTGGCCTGCGGCACCTTGAGCTTTGCCACGAGGGTTCGCACCAATGACAACGAAGAAGTCGCGAAGGTCGACTACCACCAGAGCGACAAAAACACGATGTTCGTCCGGTATTTCCGGGACCATTTCGTTCTGCCGCCGGACTTTACCAGTCCCCTTACGCTGAACCAGAGCATCCAAAACGACTCGTATCAGGATGTCACGGTGGGTGACACCTACTTGGTTTCGAATACGATCGTGAATTCGCTGCACGCAAATCTCAACAGGGCCAAGAATGTGAAAGGCGTGCCTGTCCTTCCCGGAATCCAGACCCCAACGCAACTTGGCGTCGGGGGCAACTTCTACAGTCCGTTCCCGAATTTTTCCGCCATCAGCGTAACCAGCGGTTTCAGCTACATCAGCGCTGCCAACTCGGTGGTTCCCTTCGAGGATACGGACTGGCAAGTTGCTGATGATGTGGCGATCAGTCACGGAGCCCACCAGCTCGCGTTCGGCGGAGAGTGGGTTCACTACGCTTCGAATTCCACGAGTGCGCTAACGGAGAATGGTAATTTCTCTCTTACGGGTGCCACGACAGGAATCGGAATGGCTGATTTCATGTTGGGCGACGTCGCTAGCATGACGCTGTCGAATCCGATCCAGCAGAGTAACCGAAAGAACTATTTCGCGCTTTACGCCCAGGATTCGTGGCAGATGACCCGGAAGCTTACCCTGAACTACGGCTTGCGCTGGGAGCCTTACATTCCCTATCACAACCCCGAGGGACAAGGGGACTTCTTCAACATGGCCGGCTACATCGCCGGAGTGCACAGCGTTGTGTATCCAAACGCCGTGGCCGGCATGGAATATCCGGCGAAACCCGGCGTCTCAAAGGGTGATTACTCAGGATTCGGAAACTCCTATCTGGGCGACATGAAGCATTTTGCGCCCCGCATCGGTCTCAGCTGGGATCCCCGCGGAAAAGGCCGCGAGGTGGTTCGTGCGGCGTACGGAATCTTTTACGACTTCGCGAGTTTCCAGCTGAATGAAGTCATGTACCAGGGGCCCCCGTTCGCCGACGCGATGACTCTGAATTCCGTGAACCTCACGAATCCATTTGCGAATTTCACGTACAACGGTGTGACCGGCGTCGATCCTTTCCCGATCCCGCAGACTGCGGGCACCCCGTTCATAACCGCCGGCTCCTATGCCAGCTTCAATCAGCTGCATTTCAAATCGCCAAGCCTGCAGCAATGGAATCTGAGCTTTGAGAAACAGTTCGCACAGAACTGGTCAGCCACCGCGAGCTACATTGGGAATCACGGTGTGCACAACGCGATCCCTGGAGATTTCAACCCGGCGATCTATATTCCTGGCAATTGCACGGCAAACGGCACCTTCCCTGCTCCCTACGCCTCGGATCCTGATGGTCTGAAGGCCGACGGTGCTTGCACGTCGCTGACGAATACACAACAGCGGCGGCTTCTGAGCTTAACTAACCCGGTCCAGGGCCAGCTAATCTCCACGGGCTTGGACTATATGGACAACGGAGTCTCGAGCTATAACGGACTTCTCCTGAGCCTGCAGAAGCGCGTCAGCCACAACTTCAGCTTGACTGCGAACTACACCTGGTCCCACTGCATCGACAACGGCGAAGCGACCACATCGGTCAACTCTCCCGCCTTTCGAAATAATTTGAAGGAGGAAAACGGGAACTGCATTTTTGACCGCAACCAACAGTTCGTGGCAAACGGACTATACGAATCGCCGCGTTTCCATTCCAGGATCACGCAGGCAATTCTCGGGAACTGGCAGGTATCACCGATCGTTACCTACCTGAGCTCTGATTGGCTCAGCGTGACCACCAACGCCGATAGCGCCTTCATCGGCATCCCGAGCACGGTCAATGACGTCGGCCAGCGGCCGGATTCCGTGCCCGGCCAGCAGGTTTACGAGCCCCATACGATTCTCCCTGCAACGGTTTCGAACGGAGTCGTAACGAGCGGCCACTTGGGAGTGCAATGGATCAATCCCAAGGCCTTCGTGGCGCCGACCGTAACGCCCGGATTCATGGGGAATGTCATCAACAACGGCATCGGTCCCATCACGGTCGGCCCGCTTGGCAACGTCGGGCGCAATACGATCAAAGGGCCACCGGTGAGGGGTTTCGATCTCGCCTTGACGAAAAGATTCAGGATAAACGAACGCAATGAGATCGACGCTCGCTTCGAAGCCTTCAACGTGTTCAACTTGGTGAATTACGGCGATCCGTCGCTGACGCTGAACAGCTCAACATTCGGCGACTCCACGGGCGGAGCAGCGGCCGGTGGTGCGAGTTTTCCTGGATTCAGTTTGCCAACGGACCCGAGGATCATGCAGTTCGCGTTGAAGTATATTTTCTAACCAGCGGGAACTCGCTGCGGTCTGGAAGAGGCGCAGTAGCTTCTTCCACGCCGCAGCACGTTTTTCTGTTCAGTACCTCGCGCGGATTGCGTCAGAGCCACAGGGAAACCGGCGTGCGGAGAGAATTCGTCATCATGAGGACGATGCGTTCAATACTAGCGGCAACGGTCGCGGCGGCTATTTTCGCGGCACTGTCCGCTGCACGAGTTTCCGCCGCAGCTGGTCCGCAGAGACGAGGGCCTGATCTGAGCACAGGCAAGCAGCTTTTTGACTCGTCCTGCTCGAGTTGTCACGGGCAAGACGCCAGTGGCGGACTGGGACCGAATATTCAGCGAATCCCGGCCACTTTGGGCGACGAAGCGACCGCCAAGATTATTAAGGGCGGCGTGCCGGGCACCGGCATGCCCGCCTTTGCGGGTCTGACGGATGCTCAACTCATGCAGATCGTGGCTCACATCCGCACTCTCGGCAACGCAGCGGCCGGGGACGTGGCGACTGGCGACCCTGAAAAGGGCAAAGCCGTTTACGACGCCAACGGGTGTGCGAACTGCCACATTGTGAGCGGCGTAGGCGGCGATTTGGGCCCTGATCTGACGGGAATAGGCGCGTTGCGGCCTGCGGATTTCATACGCCTCGAGCTGCAAAATCCTGGCGAAAATTTGCCGAAGTCACCGGTCACCGGCATAGCCATGGGCAAATGGACCGAGTATCTGATGTTTCGCGCCGTCCCGAAAGACGGCCACGTCGTGGAGGGAATGCGTATTGTCGAAAGCACCCTGGAGATCGTGTTGGAGGATGCCCAGGGCAACCTTCACTCGCTGCACAAAGCGGACCTGAAGTCACTCGAGAAGGAACCAGGAAAGAGCTTCATGCCCAGCCAGAGCAACCTATCCACTGCAGACCTGGATAATTTGGCGGCGTACTTGGCCAGCCTGAAGGGGGCACAATGAGCTCCCTCAAGTACACGCTGATCTTGGCTGCCGCGATGATCGGAAGTCCGGCGGGAGCCCTGGCGCAGAATGTCCCGTACCAGCGGATTCTGAATGCCGACAAGACCCCGCAAGACTGGCTGACGTACGGAGCAGACTACCAGTCTCAGCGCTTTTCCCGACTTAGGCAGATCAACAAATCGAACGTCGCGAGTTTGAGGCCCGTGTGGATCTACCAGCGCTCTCAAATAGCCGGGGAATTCTTCGAGGCGACTCCGATTGTCGTGGACGGATTGATGTACATCGTGGAGCCGCCGAGTACGGTGACGGCTCTTGACGCTCGCACGGGCATGAAGATTTGGAGTTGGTCGCCGAATATGCCCAAAGACGTCAAGTACATCGGCCTCCACGCCAACAACCGGGGAGTCGCAGTGCTCGATGGCACGGTGTATATCGGAACGCTCGATTGTCATCTAGCGGCGCTCGATGCAAAAACGGGAGCTCTCCGCTGGATCGTGGAGGTCGAAAAGAATTCGGATAACCATGCCATTTCGGCGAGCCCGCTCGCGATCGATGGGAAAGTCATAATCGGAACGGGCGGTGGCGACCGTGACGCGCGTGGACTTTTGGACGCCTACGATGCGAAGACGGGCAAGCGGCTTTGGAGAATCTGGACGGTCCCAAGCAAGGACGAGCCCGGTGCGGATACCTGGGGAGGCGCCATCGGAAACGGTGGTGATGTCTGGAACGGCGGTTCCTACGATCCGGAACTGAACTTGCTCTACTACGGCACTGGAAATCCCTCGCCTGCCTTTGGCGGAGGCACTCGCCCCGGCGACAACCTATACACCTGCTCGCTGCTGGCGGTCGACGCCGACACCGGAAAGATGAAATGGTATTTCCAGTTTACGCCTCACGATATTCACGATTGGGACTCGACTCAAATCCCGGTCTTGTTTGACGCCACTGTCGACGGCAAGTCGCGAAAGCTCGTGGCCATGGCCAATCGCAACGGTTTTTACTACGTTTTGGACCGAGCGACGGGCGAATTCATCGCAGGCGGTCCCTACATAAGCCAGAACTGGGCTAAAGGCCTGGATGACAAAGGTCGGCCCATCAAGTTGCCGAGCTACAACCCCGCTCCCACGGGAACTCTCACGAATCCCAGCACCAGCGGCGCCAACAACTGGACGGCTCCGTCCTACGATCCGGATAACAAACTGTTTTACGTGAGTGCGAGGGAATTGAGCGCCGTGTTTACGCCGACCGGCGCCAACTTCCAGAGCGGCGATAATGCCTATGGTGCGATTCGAGCGCTCGAAGCGACAACCGGAAAGATGAAGTGGCAGTACCGCATGCTGGCGCCTGCGTGGGTCAGCACTCTCTCGACGGCAGGCGGCCTCGTCTTTTCCGGGGACGACGAGGGCGACTTCTTTGCCCTCGATGCTGACACGGGCAAACTGCTCTGGTCATTTCCTATGAGTGGAGTCGACCCTCGCGACAGCCCCGTGACTTACTCCATTGGCGGCAAGCAGTATGTGGTGATTTCATCCATCAATATCTATGCCGCATTCGGACTGCCTTGAGCTGCTGAAAGCATCGTGTTTACTCGTCTTTGGGTTGGGCGATTCATCTAGCTGCGAAAGTTTCTAGTGTGGTCGAGGAGATTTCCAGTGGCCGACAAACAACCATTTTACGGCTGGAAACTGGTCGTGGTTCTCTTTCTCCTCGTGTTTTTCAACATGGGATTCCCGTACTACGGCGGCTCGGTGATCAACGGCTACATGATCCACGAAATTCCGATGAGCCGCAGCACTTTGGGCCTTGGGTTCACGCTGATCAACCTGTTTGTGGGCCTTGCATCCCTGCTCGTTGCGATGTCCATCCTGAAGCACGGGGTCCGTGCGACGTTTATTGTCGGCTCCGCTCTGATATGCCTCGGTTCTCTGTTTATGGGGTTCGACGCGTCGAAGCCCTGGCAGTATCTGATTGCCTTCGGCGTGATCAACGGTGTCGGCGTCAGCTTTTCGACGCTGTTTACCGCAGCTACCGCTGTGACCCGGTGGTTCAGGCGTTATCGCGGGCGCGCGATGGGGATCGCTCTTTCAGCTCCCGGCTTCGCAGGTTTTGCTGTTTCGCCTTTTCTAGACAAAATGCTCCGAACCGCCGGTGGAGATTGGCGTGTGGGATGGAAGATCGTTGCGGGGGCGAGCTTGATTTCCGGACTCCTTGCGCTCTTGTTTGTCAAAGAGAGTCCACAATCCCTTGGACAATCGGTGGACGGGATACCCGCAGAGGAGCAAAGCCGGCCCTCCCGCACCGACACGCTTGCCACAAACTATCCGTGGACTGCCTCTCAGGCGTATCGAACTCCCGCGTACTGGCTGATCGCGATCGGCGGGATTGCCACGACATTTCCATTTTTTTTCTTCGTGGCGCACTGGATTCTGCGTTTGCGCGGAGCGGGCATCGGTTCCGCTAGCGCCGCTTGGGCGATGAGCCTGTTTACGATCGGCACCATCGGCGGCCACTGGCTCGGCGGGCTGCTGATGGACGTCCTGAACGCCCGCCTGGTTTTCGCGATTGGCCTCAGCATCTATTTCGTCGGTTCCTACCTCGCCATCATTGTGCAGCCCGACATGCTGACGGTCGCGTACGCCGCTGCCGTTTTTTACGGCGTGGCCTCTGGCTGGACGTTGACGTGCCTGTCGACGATCGTCGCGCACTACTATGGCCCGGCGGCTTTCCCGCAGTTGAACGGAATGATGACGCTTGTGACGTCGGTACTTGCTTCCCCGGCCGGCTTCGTCGGCGGAAAACTGTTCGACCTCTACGGGAACTACACGAGAGCGTTCGAGCTGAATTGCGTGATCGCCGCCATCGGAATCGTTGCAGTTGCTTTCGCTGTCATGCCACGACCGCGCAGCGAAGCTGGCGCACCCGGAATCCAGCTCGTAAGCGACCCATCGGAGTCAATTGCTTAGGGTCTCCCGGCTCGGTAGGGCATTAGGCGACAGAAGATGAAAACCAAATTCGGTGAAAGGAGTATGGGGGTCCACGCTGTTGTGGCCTCCATCGGTCCCATATGTCGGTAACCTCGCAGCGGGTCTTTGTAGGACAGAGTGACCGGGTGTCGGAAGGCGGCCGGCTCGTCGTCGACGTTGGCGACAAGACGATCGGCATCTTCCGCGTCGGCGGCAGGCTGTACGCCTGGGAGAATATCTGCGCGCATCAAGGCGGCCCGGTCTGCCAGGGCAAGATGATCCCGCGCGTCACCGAAGTGATCGAACCCAGCGGGGAAAGCCGCGGTTTCGCCTTCGACGAATCAAGTTTGCACATCGTCTGTCCCTGGCACGGATTCGAGTACGACATTAGGACTGGCGTACATCCTGGGCGACCCTCGGCTAGATTGATTCCGGTCGCGATCGAAGAAGGGCCGGGCGGAATTTATGTCACCCCCTGAAGAGGCCGCGAAATTGTCCGCGCTTCTCCTCGAGCTCCACGCGCAGGTGGAGCGAACGAGCGACGCGGGTCAAATCGCGAATGTGCCGCCCGGGGACGTGACGAACCTCGTGACTGGTGCGGTAAAGCTCTACGCCGCGATGGTCGAAGACGCGGTGCCAGGAGCCCCTGCCGTTCCTGTGATCGACGGGACGGTTTCGACGACCGAGGCGATGGTGATGGCCTGCGCGCTCCTGCGCGCACATCACCTGAATCCCTTCGACTTGGCTCTGTGGTTCTCGCGCACCGCGCCCAGTCGGGGCCGCGGTGCGGACGGCGCATGAGGCGCGCCGGTCCCGATCGTCGTGCACTTATTGAAAGGATAGATCCATGAGCACCAGCAAGACTCTCAACGGTTCGACCGCCGCCACCGAGCACCCGGTGCAGCAGATCACCACCCGCACCGACTCGCGCGAGATCCTCGCGAACGCCCGCCGCGACATCGCGCGCTATCATCTCGACGATTACTTCATCGTCGACGTGGACGCGCATCACGTGGAATTCGATTCCTGGGGCGAGATTCTTGATCGCCTCGAAAATCCCGTCTTGCGGTACAACGCGAAGACGATGACGCAGGATTGGCCCAATGCGCGCCAGGTCGCGTTCAGCAATCATTCCGTCGGAATGACTTTTCAGGACGTCTTCGGCCGCATCCCGCACCAGGCCGAGCTCGCCGAGTACGTAGAGAAGACGGACGAGCACCGCGATCTTACGCTCGTGCGCCGCGCCATGGATTCGATGGGGATCAGGATGCAGATCGTGTTTCCGCAGCCGATGCTCGAAATGGGCCTGCATCCCGAGCCGGATATCGCCACGGCGATGACGTTCGCGTACAACCGATGGTTCACCGAAACGATCCTGCCGCGCGAGGAGCGCGTGAAAACGCTGCTAAGTCTTCCGTTCCACGATCCCGACGCGTGCCTGAAAATGATCGCGGAGTTCGGCGAAACGCGCGGCGTGGTCGGCTTCATGATTAGCAGCCAGCGCCACGAGGGCGTGCACAAGAACACCTACATGCGCGTCTACCGCGAGCTCGAGGAACGCCGCCTGCCGCTCGCGTTCCACGCCGGCCCCACCTGGGGCGACACGATGACGTCCACGATGAACCGCTTTCTATCCGCCCACGCGATGTCTTTCGTCACCTGCAACATGACCCACCTGACCAACTGGGTAATCAACGGTCTCCCCGAGCGCTTTCCGAAGCTGAAATTGATCTGGATCGAGAGCGGGCTAGCGTGGGTGCCGTTCATGATGCAACGGCTGGACCATGAATACCTGATGCGCCAGTCGGATGCGCCGCTGCTCAAGCGACTGCCGAGCGAATACATCGCCGACATGTACTTCACTTCGCAGCCGCTCGAAGTGACCATGCCCCACATGCTCGAAGCCACGTTCAAGGCCGTCCATGCCGAGACCCAATTGATGTACTCCTCGGACTGGCCGCACTGGGACTTCGACGTGCCCGGGCAAATCGCGGGGCTGCCATTTCTGACTGAGCAGGCCAAGCGCAATATCCTGGGAGAAACTGCGCGAAAAGTTTTTCGTCTTTAGTCTCTTGGGCCGCGGGTCCTGACGGCGCACTCTGTGTTTCGACGACGCGGCGGCAGCGCACTCACCGTATCGTCCATCGCAGAGGCGAAATGGAACACGCATAAGGCCCTTGGGGCAACTCGGATCCGAGCGAAAGGAAAAGACAGAATGAGTACTGCAACGCAAACGGTTGCCATCGACGAGAGCGTGAATGACTTCGTGGCGAAACCGCGACGAATGTTGATCAACGGAAAATGGGTGGATGCGGCCTCGGGCAAGACATTTCCAACCTACAATCCCTCCACCGGCGAGGTTCTCGCCCACGTGGCCGAGGGCGACAAGGAAGATATCGACAGTGCCGTGGCGGCCGCGCGCGCTGCGTTCGAGAAAGGTCCTTGGCGCAAGCTCACGCCCTCGGAGCGCGGGCGCCTCATGTGGAAACTTGCCTGTCTGATCGAAGATCGCCTCGAGGAATTCGCACAGCTCGAATCTCTAGACAACGGCAAGCCGGTCGTGATGGCTCGTTTGGCCGACATACCGGTTTCGGTCGACACGCTCCGCTATTACGCCGGTTGGGCCACCAAGGTCGAAGGCAACACGATTCCGCTTTCGATGCAGCCAGGAGGGAAATTCCTCGCCTACACGCTGCGCGAGCCCGTCGGCGTGGTCGGCCAGATCATCCCGTGGAACTTCCCGTTGGTCATGGCCACGCTGAAGCTGGGTCCGGCGCTTGCGGTCGGTTGCACGGTGATCTTGAAGCCTGCGGAGCAAACGCCTCTCACCGCGCTGCTCCTGGGCGAGTTGATTCAGGAAGCCGGCTTCCCGGATGGCGTCGTCAACATCGTCACGGGCTATGGTGCGACCGCGGGCGCCGCACTCGCCGCGCATCCGAACGTCGACAAAATCGCGTTCACCGGCTCGACGGAAGTCGGCAAGCTGATCGTCCATGCGGCGACCGGAAACCTGAAGAAAGTCTCGCTCGAGCTCGGCGGAAAATCTCCGAACATCGTCTTCAAGGACGCCGAAATCGAGAGCGCCATTCCCGGCGCCGCCAACGCTATTTTCTTCAACCAGGGCGAAGTATGCGTCGCGGGATCGCGCCTCTACGTGGAAGACGCTCAGTTCGACAACGTCGTCGACGGCGTGTCGAAGATTGCGTCGAGTCTCCGCATCGGCCCCGGAATGGATACCACTACTCAGATCGGCCCGCTCATCTCCGAGGAGCAGCTCAATCGCGTCTGCGGCTACCTCGAATCCGGATATTCGGAAGGAGCAAAAGCCGCCACGGGCGGCAAGCGCCGTGGCGGAAAAGGTTACTTCGTCGAGCCGACGGTTCTCGTCAACACCAGCGACAGAATGAAGGTCGTGCGCGAGGAAATCTTCGGGCCGGTTGTGACCGTGATGCCGTTCAGCGACGTGGATGATCTGATCGCCAAGGCCAACAACACGCCCTACGGGCTCGGCGCTGGAGTCTGGACCCGCGACATAAAGAAGGCTCATCGCATCGCCGCCGAGCTTCGCGCCGGAACGGTCTGGATTAATTGCTATGGCGTTCTCGATCCGGCGGTGCCGTTCGGCGGATACAAGCAATCCGGTTGGGGGCGGGAAATGGGACACGAGATGCTCGATCTTTACACCCAGACGAAATCCGTGTGCACGCCGATCTATTAGAGCCGGAGGTCGAAGACCTTAGCGGCGCGGAAGGAGTCCTTCAGGAAGATTTGTGGCGTCGGCTGGTTCTTTTGCGCCGTTTGGAGGATACTTGGGGGATACTAGGGGTAGGGACAAGAAACAGAGGGTTGTTCGTTTCTGATTTCCGGGGAATGATTGCTAACGCGTCATAATTCTCTATACAAAGTGCCTTCAGGCTTAGTAACTCGTTTCAAGATTCGGGGGCTTGGCGAGGGTTCGTCAAGGCGAACAAACGGTCTTGACACGCTTGATGCGCAAGAATAGAGTTTCGCGCGCAACCGGGGGGGTGCCACAATGTCCGCTGCTGGCGAACATGACTGGCTGTTTTTCTGCGAACAGGCTGTTCGGTCTACGGGAACGGCCAGCATGACAAGTGCCTTCTTCGAGATGGTGTCCGCCATCGCCCCGATCTGCGAGCTTACCGGATGGGTGTGGCAAGCCCCCGGGAATCCGCGGCTCATTGTGCACACTGGCAAAGCTGCTGGTTCCAGCGAGAGAATCCATCGTTATATCAGTCGATATTTCACCTTCGATCCCGCATACCAGACGATCCGTAAGACTGCACATACCGAGTGGATCAATTTGCGGGTTCGTCCCGGTAGCATCAGTAACTACCAATACTTGAATGACTGTTACTTGAGGCCCGCCGTCGTTGAGAAGCTCACGCTGGCGCGCTGGTCTGAAAACGGCTGGTTCGTCTTAAATTTCTACAGGGATTCGGGTTGGGGATGTTTCAGCAACGAGGAACAAGAGCGTATCGCCGCTTTGTCGCATCTTCTCCTCCCCCTGTTGAGAAAGCACTACCAGTTGACAGGAGAATCGCCAAATCTGGGGACGAGAAGGCAGGCTCGCATTGAAGAGATGACTCAGAGGATGGCCTCACTCGATGCGAAATTAACCGAACGCCAGTGCGCCGTCTGTGCTCGCACTGCGGCCGGCCTTACGGCTAGGACGATCGGACAGGAGCTCGGTATCAAGGTGAGCAGCGTTCTCACCCACAGACGCCGAGCCTATGAGCGTCTGTCGATCTCAAGTGGCTACGAACTCGCAGCTCTCGTGATGCGGTAGCTCGTGTCACGTTAAGCCCGACATTTGCCTGTTCAGGGCGAACCCATTCGAGATATCCCTCGATTACCTCTCCTCCCGCTTGCATTCGGCAGTTGTTTGGAGGGCGCACCTTGAATCGAAGATCATGCTTTTCGCAGGGAATTTGTCGCGAAGATTCTCTAACGAACTGTCGGTGCAATTGGCATCAGCGGCGCCCGTGTGAGCAAAGTTACGATGTCGCCGGGGTAGGGCTTGAACAATTTATATTAAATGGTCTCTCCAGTTCGGAACATGTTCGCCGTGCCGGAAAGCGTTGCGATCGGCTCTGAAAGGGGAGCGAAAGAGGGAAAATGGCTAAAGGATACTGGATCTCAGTATATCGCTCTGTGTCAAACCCGGAGGCTTTGAAAGAGTATGGAAAACTCGCTGGACCTGCCCTTACGCAAGCCGGCGGGCGTTTGTTGGTGCGCGGCGAAGCGGCAGCGGCGTTTGAATCCGGAATTAGGCAGCGCGTTGTAGTCATAGAGTTTGACAGCGTAGAGAAAGCAATTGCGGCCCACGATAGCGACGCATATCAGGCGGCGCTGAAGTTCATCGAAGGCGCAGCTGATCGGGATTTGCGCATCGTCGAGGGAATCGAGTAGCGGGGCCATTCGAGCTACCAGGCTGCTCCACCACGCGAAATGATGATGTCGGATGCGCGGGGTGCGGTCAAACGAATCCGGGTGCGCAGCCGATTTTTCAAAGCGAAATTTGCCGCCTAAACATTTCGCGACTCGATAAATTCCAGTACGCGGTCGCCGAGGAAATCGCGTTCCGTATTCACGGCAAGAATTCCCGATAGATGACCGTGTCCCGGCAGCCAGGCAAGCCGCGGCAGGTTGTGTTTCTTTTCGAGATACGCGCGCAGAAGTTCCACGTACTGTCGCTTGAAATCGGGCGGATCGAATTCCGCGAGCGTCACCATCAGCGGCACCGGCGACTCCGCCAGCCCCGGCAGCGCCGAGCGCTCCGCGTAAACGTCCGCGTCTTCTCCAAAATAGGCCTTAAAGAGCGGATTCTTATCCATCGTGTTTGTATCGTAGAGGCCCGAGACCAGAATCGCGCCGGCGAGCGCGCTGCGGTCCGCGCCGTCAAACCGCGCATGCGCCAGAAACTGCGCGACGTGCGCGCCGCCCGCCGATTGCCCCATCAGAAAAACGTGCCGCGGATCTCCGCCATGCGTGCTTATGTTCTTTCGAATCCATTGGAGCGCGGCTGCCAGATCGTCGGAACCGGTCGGCCACGGATACTTCGGCGCGAGCCGATGCGTGATATTCACGCCGGTCAGGCCGTGCCGGGCGGCCCAAACGCCGACGTTGTCGTAGAATGGCATCCGCGGCATCGATTTATCGCCGCCGATAAACCCGCCGCCGTGCATAAACACGAGCACCGGCCGCGCTTCCCTGGCCGCGACCTTCGCCTGAAAGACATTCAGCCGATGACGCTCGTCCTCGCCATAACGGAGGTCGCGAATCACCTCGACGTCCGCAAACGGCTCTCTCTCCTGAATCGCCGCGAAAAGCTTCAAATTCTCGCCGATCACTTCCGGCGTGAAAGCGTCTCCGAATTCCCGCAATCTCTTGTAAATTGCGTCCACGGCCGCGGATTTCGCCTGCGATGCCATGTCTCCTCCTCTGCGCGCCGGACTCAGCCGTCTCCGAGCGCCGCCAACTTGCAATAATCGACTCGCGCGCATAGTATCCCCTCGGCGACGAACAGCGCAAGGCCGGCGCTCAGTTGATATTCAGAGAAGAGGTGCAGCCATGTCGGATTCCCACGTGAAATTTTCTGTCGAGGACCGGCTCGACATCATGGAGCTATTTGCCAAATACGCCTGGGGCATCAATACAGGCGACATCGAGGCCGTCCTGGGATGTTTTGCGGAGGACGGCTATCTCGATCACCTGTGGCAGGGAAAGCTGCAAGGGCGCGACAAAATACGCCGCGCGTTCGAAGAGCTTTGGTACGACCGTCCGAGCTGGTGGTTCGGCCGGCAGCACCTGGCGAATCATTTTCTGATCACGCCGGAGGGCGAAGGCGCGCGCGTCAAGGCCTACTTCACAATCGTTCAGTTCAACGTCGACTACCGCACGAACTTCGTCTTCGGCATCGGCAACTGGGACAATCTTTGCGTGAAGAGAGACGGCAAGTGGGTGTTCAAATCCATGTTTATCAATGGATGGACGGACCGGGATAAGGTGCCCTGGAAGGGCGAGGCGCGCGCGTATAGCGGGCCCCCCGTCACCCGCGTCCACCAGGAGCCCGCGCCAGCATCCTCGAAGGGGGATTAGGGCGATTGGTTTCCAGGGTTGGCTCGTCCGGGTGGGGCCGTTAACGGAATGCCGCCCCGCCGGGAACCGGCGGGACAGCATCCGTTGGGTGGTGGGGCTCTTCGTTTTCGCTTGCGGCCGCAGCCAGCGAGCCGTTCACTGCTCACCAGCCTGCCTTGGCTAATTCATCGTTGGAGCTCGCGGCAATCTCGCCGCTCTGCTCTGCGCTAGAACTTGAACCTCACCCAAATTGAATCAGGCGCGGGTTCACGTTCGTGTGGATTGTCTCCTCGGTGGTAGGCGACGTCTCGATGTTTATAAAGCCAATGCTGCCAAACGAGGCTCCGCCGGATCCGCGAACTGCGGATGATTGAACGCGTTGTAGAAGTCGGTGCGGAACTGCATGTTGACTCGTTCCGTGATTTTGGTGTTCTTCAGGATCGAGATGTCCCAGTTGAACTGGCCTGGGCCAGTCACGGCGCCGGTACGCCGAATTGCCAAAGCCCGTCGCTGTTGCATCCCCGAAAGGCACGAGGGCGCCGTGCAAAAACCTGCAATAAGTTGCAGTAATTGCATTCAGGTTTTTGAGTTGTGCCCCCGGGGTTCTTGATGTTGCCGTTGCTAAACCCAGGGCAATACTAGCCCGTCAGACCTCCATCAGATAACTGTTGTTGCTTGTGCCGTAGGCGCTTCGCCCAACGCTCGTTCTCTGCACCGAACGTCAATGCGGTCGCCCGCTTGTGCGATCGTGACGCCGGACACGTTCCAGCCGCTAATCAACTTATTCTCGATGCCCGTCATCCCCTTGCCGAACGGCAAGTCGTAGCTGTAGTTCACCACGAAGCGCTGCGGGCGATCGAACGATACCCGGCCATACTGCCCGTTTCATGTCAAAGCTTTGTTGATGTTGGCGGTATTGCTATAGAAAATCGTGGAGAGGTCCTTGTCCCACGTATAGGCGGCCTGCAAAGAGAGCCCATGCGAGAACTGGTGGCGCAGCGTCACTTGCAAGCTGTTGTAGTTCGAATAACCATTAGCGTCCGATCCCGCCAAGCCATCGGTCTGGTAGCCGGGAAAGGCACGCGGAACTGTGCGTTCGCCGCAGTGTTGCAAATCGGCGGAGTTCCAGTGCAGAGGGAACTAAACTCGTTCGTCGGCGTTGCCAGGAGCGCCTGATTGTGATTGTGGCTGTAATCCAGCAGGTTGATTCCGGTCGATCCAACGTACCCTATGTCGAGCACCCATGTCGGTGCGAACTCATATTGAATGCCCAAGCTGTATTCCTGGACCAGCGGTGTATGCACGCTATTCGGATCAAAAGGCGTGCTCAAGCCGGAGTCCGCCCCGGTGGCTGCGTCCGCGAAGCGAGGAGCAAAGCCGAGTCCAAAATCCGAATTGCAATTCGGATCCGAGGGCATGCAAGTGAGCTGTATCAGGGGATATGGCTGCGTCAGCGTAGCCGCCGCCCAACGACTGCTCGGAGGGGAGTAATCGTACGTGGCCGCATAGGGATAGCCCTGCTCGTACGCATGCACGACGCTGTCCAAGCCTACGCGATCATAGAAGATGCCGACGCCGCCGCGCACAACGAGCTTTCCTCCCGCTAGTGGCTGCCAGGCAAATCCGAATCGCGGGGCGAAGTTGCTGTACGGAGCATGCCCTTCGATTGAGTTCTTGTTAGCTGCGAAGCCGACGCCAGCGGGGGGGGCTCCGTGCCCGAATTTAGCAAAGTTGCTGGGCACTACGTACTGCTGAACGGCAGCGGGGTCGTTGAGCGCCGCCGCAAGCGAAGTCGGCACGTCTGCAGTCGCAGCCATTCGATCGAGCCACACTTGAGTGAGCCGTCCAAGGCTGTCGCTGAGCAACCCGTCGTACTCCCAGCGCAAACCGATATTCAACGTGAGGCGCGAGCTTACCTTCCAATCGTCCAGCACATAAGCGTCCTGGTTGTTCAGGTGGTAGAAGTGCGTGATCCCGTTTTCGCCCGTAACGCCCTTTACGCAGAATAGACATCCAACGTCCCAGCCAGGCCCGGCGGTCGGACCTGCGGTCCCGAACCCTCCGGTCTCGAGCCCGTTAAGTCCCGGGACACTGCCAGAACCGAGGACCAACTCGAGGCCTTGCTGGAGTCCCTGGTCCTGAAGGGGCCAATCTGTCCATTCGTATTCATAGCCCGCGCGTATGCTGTGCTTTCCGTGGGACCAGGAAATCTGATCGGCTAGCTGGACCTGGTTCGTAGGCCCTTCGAAGGGCAAGAGGCCGCCAAAGAGGGTGAAGTTGTCGATCACGTCGATGATGGTCGGCGGCTCATAAAAGTCTGGAACGAGAGGCTCCAACCCCAACTGGCTTGGTGAGCCGCATCCTTGGAGGCCTGAAAGGTGGCCAGCGTTGGGGCACCCGTCCGGAGGCACCGACACAGTCGCGCCGCCATTGTTGCGCTGGTACGACATTCGCGCTTCGTTCACAAAAGTGTTCGTCAGAAGCGAGGTCAGCTTCGCCACGGCGGCCTGGTTTCCCCAAGGAGTCTTTTCCGGTGTTCCAGGCAGGTCGCCGCCGCCTTGGCCCACATACAGCGTCTGGGGGTTCGCGGTGTAAAAGTACTTCGTTGTGAGCGTGTGCTTGCTATTGATGATGTAATCGCCGTTCGCGACGTATTGGTTCTCGCTATAGAGAGCCGGAACGGTGAAATTGCACGAACCCGTTGTGGCGTTGCAAAACTGTGGATCCGATGATGGAGCCGGGACGAAATAGTTATTCGGTACTCCTGCGCCTTGGCCCGTCTGGAGTTGAAAGATTCTGAGTCCCACGATGTTCCCATTCGGAATTCCCATGGCTGTTGCAAAGGCTTGCGCGGTCGCGTCACATTCGCTCGAGATCGTGCCGAGATCAGGGATCGAAGCGGGGGTATTGCATGTGCCGCGCGACCCAAGCGCCGCATACGGATTTAGCCCAGTTGGCAATAGCGCGCCGAATGTCTCGCCTTGGGGAGCCACGCCGTTCTTGCCGCGCGTTCCCCGATAGCTGAAGAAGAAGAAGAGCTTATCTTTCTTGACCGGGCCGCCGATCGTGCCCCCGAACTGGTTTTGATCCAATACCTGATGGGGATCGGCGGGCGTCTTGTCATAAAAGAAATCGTCGGCATTGAGAATCGAATTGCGGAAAGATTCGAACGCCGATCCGTGAAAGGCGTTAGTGCCGGACTTCGTGGTGACGGTTACGTTGGCTCCAGGGTTGCGGCCGAAACTGGCATCGTACGTCGAGGTCTGGACCTTGAACTCCTGAATGGCGTCCGTGCTGGGAATCGGGATGCCCGTGTAGATCGTGCCGTCGTTCGCGCTTCCGGAGTTGGCGATATTGTTGACCGCGACGCCGTCCATCTGGAAGTTGTTCGAGCCAGGGTTCACGCCGTTCGCGCTGATGTCCTGGGTGCCCTTGCCAACCGACGTCGCGTTGTCCACGCCGACGTTCGTCCCCGCCGACAAACTCAATATTTCAGTGTAGTTGCCGTTCGCCATGGGTAAGGCATTGATTTGGGTCCCACTGACCGTGGTACCGAGCGTGGAACTCTCGGTTTGAAGCGTCTGGACATTAGCTTCCACCGTGACGGACTCGCTCACGGCCCCGATTTCTAAGCTCTGATTCGCGGTGGCCGTTTCGGTCACGTTCACCGTTACGGGCCCCACCGTCGAGGTCTTAAACCCGGAGGCAGTGAACTTGAGCTGATAGTTGCCAGGTGGCAAGAGGGAGAACTTGAAATCGCCCGCGGTGCCGGTCGTCGCGGTGCGTTCCTGGCCGGTTCCCAAGCTCGTCGCGGTCACAGTCGCATTCGGCACGGATCGGCCCGAAGGATCGGTCACCGTTCCAGCGATGGCACCCGTCCCGGCGGTTTGGCCCCAAGTTGGCGAAACATATAACAGCAGCGCCATTGAGAGGCAAAGAAATACTGAGACAACGAGCCCGAGTCCCACGCGTCGTGTGTCCATCATTCCCCCTGGTTCAGCGTTTTCTTCCACCCGCGGCCGTTCACACCGCAAACCAAAGCGCGTCAATCCTGGAGATTGCCTTTGTCTTTGGTACTTTCGCCTATCGATGCTTTAAGCTGGCATCAAACCCGTAGACCACCCCTTCAATGGACACACTAATCGCCGAATTCACGTAATTTGTCCATTTCCTATTTTGATAGCTTCTGTTACCGATTTGGAATCGATGGGCGAAGCAGGCTCGCCAAAGCGGTAGACCTCCGCCTACACCCCGGTGGGACGATTAGTTCTTCCCTTCGGGCCGCTCGGGTGGAGGGACTGACAATGCCGCCTCGCCGGGAACTGGCGGGACGGCATTCGTTGGGTGGTGGGGCTCTCCGCTTTCTTGTGACGGCGGGCCGGCGAACGCCGCAACGCTCGCCGGCGTCTCGTCAGAAAAGCAGCTTTATTCCAAACTGAATCTCGCGCTGACTGCTTGGAAGCGTCAAGGCACTAAAGCCGACACCCACGGTCGGGGTGCCACCTCCCTCGCCGTTGGTGGCGCCCGGAGGAGCCACGCAGCCCGGATTGGCGCCGCTTATCGTGCACGCGCCGCTGAAAAGACCTGCGCTTGGAGGAGCAAAGTCCGTGCGGTTCGCGATGTTGAAGAACTCGGCTCGAAATTGTGCTTGCAGCCGCTCCGTGATTTTCGTGTTCTTCAGCACCGCAAAATCCAGGTTGATAAAGCGCGGGCCGACGAGTGTATTTCTTCCCAGGTCGCCAAGAGTCCCGGCGGTCTGCAGCGTATAACACGAGGTATTGAGCAACAGCGGCTCGATAATACCGCTGGGCGAGGCCTCCATCTTGTCGAGATAGGGGTTGCAACCGGCGACGGCGTTCGGACGCGGCGTCTGGGCGTTGTCATTTAGGCCGGTCTGATCGAAGCCGTCGGTAACCGTGTAGTGCTGGCCATCTTGGGCCGTGAAAATCCCGCTGAGTTGCCATCCCTGGACGAGCCTGTTTCCCCGGAACGGCAACGCATAAACCACGTTCGCCACGAAATTGTGGCGGAGATCGAAGTTGCAATCGCCTTTGTCGAGGTTGGGGTCGTAGGGATCAAGCTCGCCCTGCTCGTTTATCCCCTCAGGTCCGAAGGTTCCGGACTCATCGTCGATGCAATGCGAATAGGTGTAGGACGCCTGCATGGTTACGCCCCTGGCTGCATGGCGCACCACGCTTACTTGAAGCGAATTGTAGCTGGAGGATCCGGCCGGGAGAGCCTCGTTGAGAAAGTTGTAATTGTTATTCACCCGGTTCGGGAAGGAATATACGGTCCCTCCTATAAACTCACCGAAGTAACAGCTCGACAAGTTAGCCCTCGTCGGAGTGCAGGGCGCGCCCGTGCCATCCGGGGACGAATTCGGAATCGACGGATTCAAGTTTCGCTGAACGAACAAGTGAACGCCCCGCGAACCGACGTACCCGAAGGTCAGGATCGTTCCGTGGCCGAGATCGCGCTCCACATTCAGATTGTATTGCTCTTGATAGGGAGCACTGGTTGTGTTGTATGGGACTCCGTCGTCTTGAGATGTGCAGAAATTCATGAATATCGAATTGAGGGCTGGACACCCTGTTGGAGCGACCGTCGGTGCCGGCGGGGCCGGGTAGCCCGCGAACATGTTCGGGAAGCCGGGGAAAAAGATCGGCCCGGTGAAGAGGAATGGAGGGGCGAAATAGTACGCGGAAGCGTAGGTACGAGGGGCGACGGGATCGTGGAAGATTCCGAAACCTGCGCGAAGCGAAGTCTTGTGGTCCCCAAAGACATCCCAAGCCACGCCGATCCGGGGATCGATATTTTTCCTGTTAGGGCTCGTTAGAAAGACGTGACCTGACCCCGTGAAAGCTCCGTCGCCATACGGCACGTTCTGAATGGAGTAGAGAGGCCACCCCGATGGATCGGTGCCGTACTCGTAGCGGACCCCGAGATTCAGAGTCAGCCGGGAATTCACTTTCCAACTGTCGTTGAAATATGGGGTGACGTCGATTTCGCGGAAATACCGATTGGGAATGTCCGAGTTCGGACTGGGGTAAACGCCGTAAGACTCAAGCGGCTGACCCTGGATGAGGCTCTGCAAACTCAAAAAGAGGTAAAAGTCACCCCACTCGAAAGGAGCATAAATATTTGACTGAACTCTCGTGACTTCCGCACCAAAGGAAAGCGTGTGCGCGCCGCGCGTCCAAACAACATCATCCCCGCCGCCGAATTTGTTCTGGACGAGCTCGTCGGGAGTCTCGATATTAGCGCCTACGCTGGCAAGGGGAATGGGCACTACCAAGCCGTTTGTGTGGCCCGGGAAGTACTCGAGCGGGGCGCTATTAGCAGTCGTGTTTGAAGCTTCGTAGGTGCGGACGAAGGTGAATCGGGCTTCGTTCACGATGTTGCTGGAAAACAGGTGTTTTTCCTCGGCCGTGAAGTACTGGTTTTTCGTGTTGTCCTGCTCGGGCCAAAAAGGCAGAGTGGAGCCGAAGAATCCCGGGAAGGGAAGCAGATTGTTGGCGCGGTCGGAAACATATCTTCCAAATAAGGTGTCGGCCGGAGAAATCGTCCAGTCGACGCGCGCCAAAACGTAATTCTCGCTCTGTATCTGGCTGGCGGTGGTGGTGGTAAAGAAGTAACCGCCTTGGTCCATGGCTCCCGCCGCAGCAGCCTGGTAGGGGGCATATAGGCCCAGAATCCCCATTGAATCGGTTGCAGCCGCTGCAGACTGCGCACCGGCGCCACTGCCGAAAGCGGCTTCGGGCTCTATCGGATTACCGGCGGACCCAACAGTCGGCCAAGCAGCGCCCCCGGTTGGAGTCAGCGGTCCACAGGGTGCCGCGACTGTGTTTACGGGCGTTTGAGTGTTGGGCTCTCCACATGGCAACTCATCGTTGGCAACAACATAGGGTTCGGGAATCCCCACATTCGTGGATGTCGTACCCAGCGCTTGGCGCAAACCTTCATAATTCACGAAGAAGAACAACTTGTCTTTCTTCACCGGGCCACCCAGACTTCCGCCAAATTGGTTCCTGCGAAACTCCGGCTTGTCAGGCTCGTAACCGCTGGGGGTCAAGGCAAGATCAAAGTAATTGCGAGCATCGAGAGCGGAGTTACGGAGAAATTCGTAGCCGGAGCCGTGAAAGTCATTCGTACCTGACTTCGAAACAGCGTTGACCACCGACCCATTACCGCCGAATTGCGCGCTATATGTGTTTGTCAGGACAGAGAATTCCTGGATTGCTTCGATCCCCAGTGATGTGCCGAGGGCTCCCGAGCCCGCCTGATGATTCCAGAAGTCGGACACGTTCGTGTAGTCCAACAGGAATTCTTCCCCTTCAGTTCTCGCTCCGGCGATCGAATAGTTGTCTCCGTTTCCGTAGAGGGCTCCCCCCGCTCCAGGCCCGGTCGGCGTCACGCCAGGGGCCAGCGATATCAGTTGCTCGAAATTGCGGCCGTTTAAGGGCAAATCGCGCATCTGTGTTTGGTTCACCAGAGAGGAAATAGCAGTCGACTCTGTTTCTACCTGAGATGAGGTGGATTCGACGGTCACAGTCGTTTGAGACGGCCCGACGGGCAGGGCGAAATCGACCACCGGTTGGCTGCCCACCGTGATCGTGACGCCCGTGTGTACCACCGTCTGAAATCCCGATTTTGAGGCAGTCACCTCGTACGTGCTCACATTTAGATCGGGCACGTTAAATCGTCCCTGATTATTAGTGACGGTCGTCTGCGTGGCGCCGGTTCCGACGTCTTTTACCACCACGTTCGCGCCGGCGATCACGGCTCCACTGGGATCCGTCACCGTGCCGGAGATGCTTCCTGTGACCGCTTGCCCGTTCGCCAGCGGACACCATACGAGGAGTACTGCCGTCAAACAGATAAACAGCGAGCCCACAAGCTTTCGCCCCGCAAGCCGTGCGCGCATATTCCCCCCCATTTAGTCATTGGTCCGTAACCCGCGTCGTTGCAGCGTCCATTCGCGCTAGCGCCCGGGATCAGACCCCACCCGTGTGATTCACACTGCCCGCCTCTGCTGTGAGCTGAAACCGCGAATGCCCCATCAAACGCAGACACTAATTACCGAATCGGGCCGCCTTGTCCATTTCTTATTTGATTGCTTCTGTTACCGATTAGGAATATAAGGTCCCTAACATCTTCCTATGGAACTCCGACAGTTACGGTATTTCATCGCCGTTGCCGAGCGCCTCAGCTTTTCAAAGGCTGCGGAACACCTGCACGTGACTGTGCCTCCTCTGAGCCGGCAGATTCGCCAGCTCGAAGAAGAACTCGATGCTCAGCTGTTCGTGCGCGATCGCCGCCACGTCGTACTTACCGACGCCGGCCAATTGCTTTTGCGCGAGGCGAGAGTTCTGGTGGCTCAGACGTCGCATGCGTGCGACAGCGTGCGTCTCGCGACGAGGGGCGAAGCCGGCGTCGTGAAGATCGGAGTGGGCCTGGGCTTGGGAGAAAAAATCAGCCGCGTTCTGGTCGAGCACGCGGGACGTTTTCCCGCAGTCGAGGTTTCATGCAGCGCCATCTACTCAATTTTTCAGTGCGACGCGCTGCTCCAAGGGACGATCGACGTGGGCTTCCTACGCGCGCCGATCAATTGCGCTGAATTGACTTCCGAGATGCTGTTCGGGGAAAGATTTGTAATCCATGCGAGCAAAGACAGCCCGCTGGCGAAGCTCAAAACTGTGCGGGTGAGAGATCTCGCCGGTGAGTCGCTCCTGGTCCCGCACTGCAAACCTCCCATCAGCATTTACGACACGACGATCGAGTTGTGCGCAAAGGCAGGTGTTCCCATCAAAATCATTCGCGTGTCGACGGATCCACTGCCGCACGGCGATATCCAGACAATCCTGCTGGCTTCGCGCAAGGGAATCTGTATCATGCCCGACGAGCCCGCTTGCTCCCCTGCAGCGGGCAGCGAAGTGGTGGCAATCCCGTTCGACGAACCCGACGCCAGAGTCGAAGTGCATGCCGCCTGGCGCAAGGAAGAAAAATCTCCCGCCGTACTCGCGTTCCTCGATTCGGTACGAAGAGTGTTTCAGCTTCCAACGGCTGCCGCTTCGCCGTGTCCCGAACGCCGGCTTGATCCTCGCGTCACCTTTCGGCTCCCCAAGCCAGGTTCTTACCAAACCAGCTAGCACTCTCGCCGCGTCTCGTATAATCTCCAGTCGTCCGCCGGGCGAATCGCGCGGGCCGAAAAACGCAGGGGGAGCGAGGTACTTCGAGATGAGCATGGTTACAGGTGGGGAGCTTCTGGTTCGCACGTTGCTGCGGGCAAACGTCACGAATATCTTTGGGCTGCACGGCGCGCATCTTGAAACGATCTTTCAGTCCTGCCGCGATCATCACATTCCGATCACGGACACGCGCCACGAAGTAGCTGCGGGCCATGCAGCCGAGGGTTACGCGCGCTCGACGCGCGGACTTGGCGTGGCGATGGTCACCGCCGGCCCTGGTTTCACCAACGTCATCACGTCGATCGCGAACGCCTATCTCGACCGCACGCCGGTGCTCTATCTCAGCGGTTCCGCCGGTCTGCGCGACGCCGAGACCAATACGCTCCAGGCGGGTCTCGATCAGGTTGCCGTCGCAACGCCCATCACCAAGTGGGCGCACCGGATCACGATCCCGCAAGATATTCCGCGGCTTGTCGCCGAAGCGATTCGTCTCGCCACGTCGGGACCCACGGGCCCCGTGCTCCTCGATCTGCCCGCCGATGTCCTCGGCGCGCAAGTCGACGACGCCTCCGTCGCGATTCCCGACAAGGTTCTTCTCGATTCTTCGTCGGCGCCGGCGCCGCAGAGCAACGCCATCGACGATGCGCTCCATTTGCTCTCAGGCGCATTGCGTCCCGTGATCATGGTCGGCGCCGGCGCTTACATGTCGGGCGTGCGCGCGGAAGAATTGCGCGAGTTCGTCGAGGCTACCGGAGTTCCCGTCTTCTCGGATTTTCAGGCGCATGGCCTTTTGCCCAGCAACCATCCGCTCTATGGCGGCACGTTTCACAAAATGGCGGATCTTTCCGCGCCCGATCAGCGCCCCGACGTGATCCTCGCTCTCGGCGTCCGCTTCGGCCTTTTCACGCTCGGCATGCACGACGCCGTCGTTCCATTGGCCGCAGAGATCATCCACGTCGAAATCGATCCCAAGGAAATCGGCCGCCTGAGACAGGTTGCCGTCCCCATCGTCGCCGACCCGCGCGAAACGCTGCGTGCACTCAACGCGAAGGCGAAGAGCGAGCGCTGGCCCGACCGCAAAAAATGGCAGCAGGCGATTCGCGACGCGAAGACGGAGCGCTGCAAGGGCTTGCAAAAGGACCTGGATCGCCCCGCGCCGCCGATCCATCCGCTCCAGGCCGTCTCCGCGATCGTCGGCAATATCGACGAGAACGCGATCATCGTCGGCGATGGCGCCGAGGCCTATCACTGGATGAACGAAGTGATTCACCAGAATCACGCGGGCAGCTACATCACCCACGGCTTCCTGGGCGCGGTCGGATTCGGCCTGGGCCTTTCGCTAGGCGCGCAAGTGGCTCATCCGAAGCGGCAGGTGCTATGCCTCGTCGGCGACGGCGCCATCGGCTTCACCATCGCGGAATTTGACACGATGATCCGCCACAAGCTCCCGATCGTGGCCGTCGTCATGAACAACCACAGCTGGGCTGCCTCGCAGCATTTTCAGGAAATCGTTTCGGGGCCCGATCGCCTGATCGGGACGGAGCTGCGCGACGCGAACTATCATGAAGTGGCAGCGGCATTCGGGTGTCACGCGCAGCGCGTCACCGAGATCAAGGATCTCGGCCCGGCGATCCGCGCCGCCTTTGCAAGCGGCAAGCCGGCCTGCATCAACGTCTCGATTGATGTCGCGCCGATTCCGCCCGAGCTTCATCTGCTCATGAAGCGATAAGCCGGGCAGATCTCGGCTGTTGCGTTCAACCTTGGCGACCAGGAGAAACACATGCCCATCGAAACACGCCAGCTAGGCCGAGGCGGCCCGATTGTCTCCGCAATCGGCCTCGGCTGCATGGGCATGTCGGGCACATACGGCGCCGCCGATGAAAAAGAGAGCATCGCGACGGTTCACGCAGCGCTCGAAGCGGGCGTCACCATGCTGGATACGGGTGATTTCTACGGCATGGGCCACAACGAGCTGCTGCTGCAGAAAGCCTTGGTGGGCCGTCCGCGCGAAAGTTTTTTCCTCAGCGTTAAATTCGGCGCGATGCGCTCCCCCCAGGGCAATTTCGTCGGCGTCGACGCCCGCCCGGCCGCGGTCAAGAATTTCCTCGCCTACACGCTCAAGCGCCTCGGCACCGATCACGTCGACCTCTACCAGGCCGCGCGCGTCGATCCCAATGTTCCCATCGAGGATACAATCGGCGCGATAGCCGAAATGGTGAAAGCGGGATACGTTCGCCATGTCGGCATCTCGGAAGCGTCCTCCGAAACGATTCGCAGGGCTCACGCGGTTCACCCAATCTCGGCTTTGCAAATCGAATACGCGGTCGTGTCGCGGTCGGTCGAGGCAGACATCATTCCCACGCTGCGCGAGTTGGGCATCAGCCTCGTAGCGTACGGCGTCTTCTCGCGAGGCCTGCTCACAGGGCACGCGCCGAATCCAGCAAGTGCCGCGCAGGGCGATATTCGCGCTCATTTTCCGCGTTTTCAGGGCGAAAATCTGCGCGCCAACCAGGCGCTCATCGGACGCTTACGTGCCATCGCTCAACAGAAGGGAATCAGCACTGCTCAACTTGCCGTCGCGTGGGTTTTGTGTCGCGGGAAAGACATCATCCCGCTCGTGGGCGCGCGGCGCCGCGACCAATTGAGCGAGGCGCTGGGAGCTCTGAACGTGTCGTTCTCGGCGGACGAGTTCGCCGCGATCGAAAAGGCCGCGCCCATCGGCTCGGTTGCCGGCGATCGCTATGGAAGCGAGCAGATGGCCGTGCTCGATAGCGAACGCCACACGCCGAAATCTTCAATCGCGCGCAATTCCTGAAACCGCGCCGATCGCCTAAGCCGCCTTCGAATAGGCGCTGGCCTCATCGAGCAGCCGCACCGCCTCCGGGCTCAGGGTCAACGCCGTTCCGCCGATGATCTCCTTTAATTGATCGAGATTCGTCGCGCTGGCAATCGGCGCGGCCACGCCGCGCGCCACCAGCCACGCCAGCGAAACCTGCGCTGGCGTCGCCCCGATCTCGGCCGAAACGGTGTCGAGCGCCTTCAGGATGCGGAATCCGCGCTCGTTCAGCATGTCTTTCACGCGATACGCCCGCGCCCGCCCCGCGAGATCTCCCTCCGAGCGATATTTGCCCGTCAAGAATCCGCTCGCCAGTGAAAAGTAGGGAATCACGGCGATGTTCTCGCGCTTGCAGAGATCGGCTAGCCCGCCCTCGAAATCCGCGCGGTCGTAGAGGTTGTACCAGGGCTGCAGCGTCTCGTATCGCGGCAGGCCCTTCGCCGCGCTCACCTTCAGCGATTCCGCCAGGCGGTCCGCCTTGTAATTCGACGCACCGATCGCCCGCACTTTTCCGGACTTGATTAGCCCCGCATACGTTTCGAACGTCTCCTCAAACGGAGTGTCCGCATCGTCCCGGTGCGACTGATACAGGTCGATGTAATCCGTCTTCAGCCGGTTCAGCGAACGCTCTACTTCACGCAAAATGTAAGCCTTCGAGAGGCCGGTTTCCCCAGGCGCCATCTCCACGCCCACCTTCGTCGCGATCAGCACCTTGTCGCGCCTGCCTCTTTTTTCGAGCCAATTGCCGACGATCGTTTCGGATTCGCCGCCCTTGTTTCCCGGCACCCACTTCGAATAGACGTCCGCGGTGTCGATTAGATTGAGTCCCGAAGCCACGAACGCATCGAGCAGCTTGAAGGAGGTAGGTTCGTCCGCCGTCCAGCCGAATACGTTTCCGCCGAATACCAGCGGTCCGATTTCCAATCCCGTGTTTCCAAGCTTGCGCTTTATCATGTCGATCTCCTCCGTGGTGCTTTCCTTATGTATGCCGCGACGATCTTAGTTGAGACGCCGTGAGAACCGCAACTTCGCCGGTTCGGCGCCGCCCTGCCGGCAGGGAAACTCGCCTGTAACGCCCCAGGCCCGTGCAAGCGTCTAAGTACTAGATGCGCGACAAAACGCCGCGGACGTTGCTATCATTGCGAGTGCCGCGGAGATCGCATTCAACTACTCCTAGCCAAGGGACGGGAATCCTATGATATCGGGCCACAGCAAACATACTTCGAAGGACAACGGTTTTGCCGCACGCAGCTTTCTTATTCCCGCCGTTGGGCTGGCCGCCGTGCTCATCGCGTATGCGGGCGCAACGATTCGTCCCGTGAGAGCCGATGGGCCCCCTCCCGCCAAAACCACGGAGCAGGGCGTGTACACGGACGCACAGGCTGCGCGTGGAAAAACCCAGTACAGCCAGAATTGCGCCACATGCCACTTGGACGATCTCAGCGGCAGCGGCCAGGCGCTTCCCCTGGCTGGCGACTCGTTCATGCAGTCGTGGGAAGGCCAGACGGTCGACGATCTCTTCGAAGTAATTCACGACACGATGCCGCAGGACAAGCCCGGCACTCTCACTCCCGAGGCCACGGCCGACGTCATTTCCTACATCCTGAAGTTCAACAAGTTCCCGTCGGGCTCAGCGGAACTACCAAGCGATCCAGCCACACTGAAAACCATCCTCATCACCACGAAGAAGTCCGCGCCAGCCGCCCCCGCCGCACAAGGCAGCGGAAACTAATCGCGCATCGGTTTTGATTTTCCGGGTGCCCCATCCTCGGTTTGTGAGGGTGGGGCCTTTGCTACGAGCAGAGTCGGGAATCTATCGAAAACGACAAATCGAGCCTGGTTTGGTTTCTTGAAGGGCTTTCAATCAATCGAGGATTTCGAAGCGGAATTCTTCAATTACCGGGTTCGTGAGAACGTCCTTCGCAATGCGCTCCACCTCAGCCTTCGCCTCATCGCGCCCCATCCCATCGAGCTCCAGCACGAAAAACTTCCCCTGCCGCACGCTCTTCACCTTCGCGTGTCCCAGCGACGACAGCGCCCGCTGAATCGTCTGTCCCTGCGGATCGAGTACCGTCGACTTCAGCATCACCCAGACGTGTGCTTTCATTCTCTCCCCGTGTGAATCGCGATTATACCAGCCCGTTCGATCTGGCCGCTGACTGAAAATCGTCGAGCAGCCGACGCTTTTCCGTCGGCGGCAGAAACGCCGCGCTGAAGCTCTGCTGCGCCAGCTGCACCATCTGCGCATTCGAAAGCCCAAGCGCCGCCGCGTGCGAATATTCCGTCAGCAGATCGGTGTGAAATATGCCCGGATCGTCGGTCGAAAGGGTCACGAGCGATCCTCGCGCCAGCAATTGCGCCAGGGGGTGATCGGTAAACGACGCGTCCGCCTTGCCCGTCTGCTTCGCGAGCGCGCCCGTAGCCACGTTGCTCGCGATGCAATTTTCGAGCACCACGCGCCGCGTGGCGAGCGCATCCGCCAGCGCGGGATCGTTCATCACTGCGATTCCGTGTCCCACGCGCTCCGCGCCCAGAATCTCCACCGCCTCGCGCACCGATTCCGGCCCGCCGATTTCGCCCGCGTGGCAAACGATTCGCAGTCCGCCTTGGCGCGCCAAGTCGAACGCGTGCCGGAAATTCACCGCCGGAAACGCGAGCTCGTCGCCGCCCATGCCGAACGCGACCACGCCCTCCCGCTCGAGTTTCGCCGCAACCCTCGCCACTTCCAGCGCCGCGTCCGGCCCAAATTGTCGCGTCGCGTCCAGAATCCACGCCGTGCGAAGCCGGTTGAACACCACGCTTCCCGCCGCTTCCCTAATCGCCGCGAAATTCGCTTCCACGTTCTGCATGCGCCGCAGCATCACGCCGGCCGAAAGCGTAATCTCGGCGTAGACCACGTTTTGCCGCCCGAGATCCTCGAGCGCGCTACGCGTGATCAGCGCGTAGTCCTCCGGCTCGCGCAAAAACGACGTCACCCATTTGAACGTCTCGATGAATCCGGCGAAATTGGTAAAGCGATATCGCGCTGCGGCTTCCTCGGGCTTCACTTCCACGCCGTGGCGCGCCGCCAGTTCCACGGCGGTTTGCGGACGTATCGTTCCTTCGAGGTGAAGGTGCAACTCGCCCTTGGGCAGGGCATCAACGATCGTCGGTTTTCGAGCGTTCGCTTCGGTCACGAAGTTTGCTCAGTTCGAAGGCAATTGCGGCCGCCCGGCGTTGATCCACGCCGTCATCCAATAGGACCCCACATCGGTCGATGCATCCGAGAACTGACGAATCAGCACGGCTCCGGCATCCGCGTAAAACCGGTCGTAAAATTCGTCGCCGTATCTCGTAAGCCCCTCGTGCGCGCGACGGTCCGCGAGCAAAATATTTTCGAGCCACGCATGCGCGCTCAGCGCCATTTCGAAAGCCTCATCCGTCGGATCGCGGATAAACTCCGCTTCATTCGGCTTTACGAAAAAGAACAATTGATACCGGTCCACCAGCCCGTCGCCGAACCGCTCGTTCACGCCGGGCTGATCCGAAAGATGCCCGTCGTTATTCACCGTCGTGTTGAACGGGTCGTGCGCCGCCGCGACGTAGTGCGCCAGCAGCGCCGCCGTCAGCCGAGCCTCGGTCCAATTATGCTCGCGCAGCGCGTCGGTCAGCTTCTGGCTGTAGAGACCGATCTGCCACGGCAGCAGCCCGTACGTATCGATCGATCTCCGTCCGTACTTGGCCACCGCCGCCGTATACGACCTCGGCAGCGCGTTGAAAGGGAACTGCCCAAAGTGATCGAGCTCGATGAAATTGTTTCGCGCATCCGTGGAGACCTTGGCGTTTCCTTCATCCGGGTCCGTCACGTGCTGCACCAGGAATTGCCGGTTCGCGCCAAAGTATCCCAGCATTTCATCCGGCAGCGTATCGACGGCCTTGTTCGTGATCAGCCGCTCCGCGTTTTCTCCCCAGCCGAAAGACGCGGGCGACACCACCAGCAGCGCCAACACCATCGGCGCCACCCCGGCGTAAGCCCGTCGGCGCACCCCGCGGCGCATCAGAGCGCGCCCTCCTTCGCGCCGGCCGCCTCGATGTTCGCGTTGGACAGCCCGCTGTGCTTCCGCCCGTAATAGTGGTACACCACCAGCCCAATCGCCAGCCATACGAAGAACCGAATCCAGTTTTCCACCGTCAAGCTCGCCATCAGCACGAAGCAAAACACCACCGACGCGATCGGAATCAACGGGCTCCACGGCACGCGAAATCCTCGCGCGCGCTCCGGCTGTCTTTTCCGCAGGATCAGCACCGCGATCGACACCAGGATGAACGCGAAAAGCGTGCCGATATTCGAGAGGTCGGCGAGCGTGCCGATGTCGAAAATCCCCGCCGGAATTGCCACCACCACGCCCGCCACCCACGTCGCCACGTCCGGCGTCCGAAATTTCTTGTGCACCCGCGAGAACGCGCCGGGCAGCAGTCCGTCGCGCGACATCGCGAACCACACCCGCGCTTGCCCCAGCTGAAATACGAGAATGGACGAAATCATTCCCATCAGCGCCCCGGCCGTCACCCACCGGTTCACGCCGTTCAATCCGATCGCTTCGAGCGCGTGCGCCACGGGCGCCGCGTTGTCGAGCGTGCTCCAGTGCTGGATGCCCGTCAGTACCAGCGCTACCGCGATATAAAGAAACGCACACACGAAAAGCGATATCAGAATCCCGATCGGCAGATCGCGCTTGGGATCCTTGCATTCCTCGGCGGCCGTCGACACGGAATCGAACCCGATATAGGTGAAAAACACGATCGCGCCGCCCGTCAGCACGCCCTGAAATCCGTTCGGCGCAAACGGCTTCCAATACGTCGGGTGAATGTACTTGCTCGCCGCGATGCAAAACACAGCGATCGCCAGCAGCTTAATCCCCACCATCAGATTGTTCGCGCCAGCAGATTCCCGAATGCCCACCACAAGCACCACCGTCAGGACCATCACGATCACAAAGCCCATGATGTTGAAATGCGCGGCCCATCCGGTCTCGGGAGAATACGCGGGTGTACTCAGCCAGTCCGGAATGTGCAGCCCAAAGGAATCAAGCAAGCTATTGATGTAGGCCGAGAATCCCACCGCCACTGCCATGTTCGACACGGCGTATTCCAGGATCAGGTCCCACCCGATGATCCACGCGATGAGTTCGCCCATGGTCGCGTACGTGTAGGTATAAGCGCTGCCCGCGATCGGGATCATCGACGCGAGTTCGGCGTAGCAAAGTCCGGCGAGCCCGCAGACCACGGCCACGATGAAAAACGAAAGCGCAATGGCAGGTCCGGCGCCCGGCCTCCCGCTGACGCCAAGCGCATGCCGCCCGTGCATCAGCACTTCGAGGAGTGGAGCCTTCAGTATGGAAGGGAATTCAACCGATTCGCCTGCCGCGGCAGTTCCCGTCAGGATGAAAATTCCGCTGCCGATGATCGCGCCGATGCCGAGCGCCGTGAGGCTCAGCCAGCCGAGTGATTTCTTGAGCCGCTTTTCCGGCCTGTCGGCGTCCGAGATGAGCTGGTCGATGCTCTTGGTGCGGAAAAGCTGCGGATCCAATCGTCACCTTCCGTGCGACCGGAAAAACTCTACCCTGCGCCGTGCCCCCGCGCAACCTGTCCGTGAAGGCAGGAATCAATCGCTCCTCCGGGGCTACGTTCGGGTGCGCGTAGCCAGACGCGACAGTCCCGTAGGGACGGTTGAAAGGCTATGCGATCTGCAGATTCGCATACCGCTCGACCAATTTCTTCGGCCCATAATCCCGGAAACTGACCGTCAGCTTCCGTTCTTCGCCTTCGCCTTCGACCTCGATGATCGTCCCGATGCCGTACTTCGAATGGCGCACGCGCGTCCCGACAAGCTGGTCTTTCGACGAACGCCCCGATCCCGTCCCGGCCGACGACGACCCCGCGCGTCCCGCCGGAGGCCGCCCATACGAGGAACTCCCATACTTCCCCTTGCCGTAGTTCGTCTGCGGGTATCTCGGCGGTGCTTTTCGATAGCCGTAACCCTCCGAAAATTCCGGATCGGGCTCATAGCGCCGCGTTTCGCCGGGCTCGGATTGCGATCCTTCCGCCGCCTCGATCAAATCGCCCGGCACCTCCGCCAAAAATCGCGAGGGCAAAGAAGCGCGCAGGCGGTCTTCGCCGTAGCTGCGCCGGTACACGGCGCGCGAAAGGACGAGCGATTTTTTCGCACGCGTCATCCCCACGTAAAACAGCCGCCGCTCCTCTTCGATCTCCGCATTCGTATCGATCGACCGGCTATGCGGCAAAATTCCTTCTTCGAGCCCGGCCAGAAAGACCGCATCGAATTCGAGCCCCTTCGCGCTATGCAGCGTCATCAGCGATACGGGAATCGTCTCGTCGTATTCATCCGAATCCGCCACCAGCGCGGCCCGGTCGAGAACGTCTTCCAGCGTCTGCCCCTGCTCGGTCGCCTCGGCCATCGCGTTCGAGAGCTCGCGCAGATTTTCGGCGCGCGTCGTGTGCTCGAGATTGTCTTCCTGCTCCACCCAGCCGAGATAGCCGCTCTTGTCGAGCACGCGTTCGATCAACTGCGCGGGCGCGAGTTCGCGGCACTCTTGCTGCAAATCCTCGATCATGCCGCGGAAATAACGCAGCGCTCCGGCGGCTCGTTTTCCCTCGAGAAACGCGTCTTCCCGGAGCGTTTCCCAAAGCGACTTGCCCGTTTCTTTCGCGCGCGCCTCGATCGCCGCCACCGTCGTCGCTCCGATCCCGCGCGGCGGCACGTTCAGCACGCGCAGCAGCGACACATCGTCCTCGGGATGAAACAGCAGCCGGACATACGCCAGTGCGTTGCGCACTTCGGCGCGCTCGTAAAAGCTGAATCCGCCGACCACTCGATGCCGCACTCCCAGCCGCCGCAGCACCTCCTCAAACGACCGCGATTGCGCGCCCGTGCGATACAGCACGGCGATTCGCGCGTCCGGATCGCCTCGGACCAGCGTCGAAATACCGCGGCAGATGAACTCCGCCTCCGCCGACGAATCCGGCGCCTCGAAAAATTGCAGCTTTTCGCCCGCTCCCACCGTCGCCTGCAGATTCTTGCCGAGCCGGTTGGTGTTGTTCTTCACCACGGCCGCGGCCGCATCGAGGATCGTCTGCGTCGAGCGATAGTTTTCTTCCAGGCGAAGCAGCTTCGCGTCCGGAAAATCCTCGGTGAACCGCTTCAGATTCCCGGCGCGCGCCCCGCGCCACCCGTAAATCGACTGATCCTCGTCGCCCACCACGCACACATTCTTCCGCGTGCCCGCCAGCAGCCGCACCAGCTCTTCCTGGGCCTGGTTCGTGTCCTGGAATTCATCGACCATCAGATATTGGAACCGGCCGCTCCACGCGGCGCGCACTTCCGGATTCTTCCGCAAGATCTCGACCGCCTTCAGCAGCAGATCGTCGAAATCCACCGCCGCGGCTTTCTGCAAAATGTCGTTGTACGCGCGAAAAATCTTCGCCACGTCTCTCCGCTCGCGGTCCTGCATCTGCGCCGCCTGCGATTCCATTTCGTCCGGTGTGATCCCGTGATTTTTCGCGTGGCTGATCTGCGCGCGCATGCTGCGCGGCGGGTAATCCTCGGTCGAAAGGTCGAGCTGCGCCAGAGCGCGCTTCACCGCTGCTACCTGGTCGTCGTCGTCGTAAATCGCGAAATCGCGCGGCAGGCCCGCGTGCCGGGCCTCGCGCCGCAGCAATCGCGCGCAGAAGGAATGAAACGTCGAGACCCACACGTCCGAGCCGTCGCGCCCGGTCGAACGCAGCAGATCGTTGATGCGATCCTTCATCACGCCCGCGGCCTTGTTCGTGAACGTCACCGCGAGGATCGCGCCCGCCGGCACGCCCTGTTCGATCAGTTGCGCCACGCGATACGTGATCACGCGCGTCTTGCCCGTCCCCGCGCCTGCGAGAACGAGCACCGGCCCCTCGGTCGCGAGCACAGCTTCGCGCTGCTGCGGGTTCAATCCGTCGAGAAGTGTCATTGCGTGGGGGAAATTGCTCAAGCCCGAATTGTAGCCGACCGAAACGCATTCGGCAATTTGCCTTCCGCGCATTCTTTTCGCAGCCTCACAGTTTTACATTCAGCCGAGCTGCGCGAGCGTCGACCATTCTCCGTGCCCTCCGTGCCTCCTCTGTGAACTCTGTGTTTAGTGATGCCACTAATCCCCTCTGCGGTCATACGATGGCCCCACACGCGCGCAGCCACCTCCGCAAACTCTGTTACAATCACACGCCTTCATTCGGGACCATTCGAGCATGAATCAGTTGAAGCTGCCGCACTGGCTGGCCAAAATCGTCGCAGTGATGGGTGGCGGCGGCCTTTTTCTCGTCACGTTTCTCGATTCTTCGGTCCTCAGCTTCCCGTTTATTCCCGACGCGCTCGTCATCAGCCTCTCGGCCCAAAAGCCCGCGCGCATGCCGTATTACGTCCTGCTCGCAGCGACCGGTTCGCTCGCCGGCTGCATCTGGCTCTACCTCCTCGCGAAAAAAGGCGGCGAGGCCTACTTCCATCGTCACGGTGGCAAAGCGTCTCTCAAAGCCAGGGAATGGATCGACCGCAACGCGTTCCTCGCCGTATTCGTTCCCGGAATTCTTCCGCCACCGTTTCCATTCAAGGTTTTCGTCCTCGCGGCCGGCGTCTTTCAGGTTCCGCTGCGCACATTTATTCTGGCGCTCCTGCTCGCGCGCGGCCTGCATTACAGCATCGAGGGAATTCTCGCCGTGCATTACGGCAACGCGGTCCTCTTCTTCCTCACCACTCACAAAATCGCCTTCATCCTCGGCGTCTTCGGCATCCTCGGAATTCTCTACGGCCTCACGCACTGGCTCTTCCGCGGCAACCCGCACTCGTCCTGATTTCACAAAACGTCCGCTGCCGCTCCAATTGCGTTGCATTCCCGCATCGCGTATCATGCGCCACATCCGGAACGGTCCCGATCGTGCGGCCCAATCCTTTCAGCCGCACCGGAAAAGGAAGCGAAAATCCACTTTCCTTTCTACCTGCGCTTCGGTGCGTTCTCGCTGCATCCTCATCTGCCGTTTGAGCTTCTCGCGTACGCCGTCGGCTTCCTGGCGTTCCGCCGTCTGCGCGGCGCCACCGGCGACTCCGTTTCCGATGCTTCGCGCTGGACCGTCATCACCGCCGCGGTCGCCGGAGCCGCGCTCGGCAGCCGCATCCTCTACTGGTTCGAGGACCCGGCGCTCACCTTCGCGCATTGGCGCAACCCGGCGTATCTCCTCGGCGGCAAGACCATCGTCGGCGCGCTGATCGGCGGCCTGTTCGCCGTCGAATGGGCCAAGCGCCGCATCGGCGAAACGCATTCCACGGGCGACCTCTTCGCCGCCCCGCTCGCGCTCGGCATCGCCATCGGCCGCATCGGCTGCTTCCTCACCGGCCTCAGCGACGATACCTACGGCGTGCCGACCGCGCTGCCCTGGGGCGTCGACTTCGGCGACGGCATTCGCCGCCATCCCACGCAGCTTTACGAGTCCATCTTCGCGCTCGCGCTTTTTCTTTTCTTGCTGCGCGTGCTGAAGCGCCCCCATCGCCAAGGCGACGTCTTCAAAGCCTTCATGGTCGCTTATCTCGGTTGGCGTCTCGCAATCGACTTCCTGAAGCCGGAAGTACGCATCGGCATTTTCTCCGGGATTCAGTGGGCCTGCGCGGCCATGTTCGTTTACTACTCGCGCGACATTCTCCGCTGGCTCTTAGGCCCAAAGACGCTCGAAACGGAATCGACGCTCGATGCGCTCCCAAGCGCCAGCTCGCACGACGTGAGGCAAGCATGACGCCCGCCGCAAAACAGCGATTCCCGCGCTGGTGGCAGGCGCTCATCATCATCGCCGGCGGCATCGTCCTCAGCTTCTCATCGTGCGTCGGTTTTCTCGGCACCATGAATTTCAGCGGTGTCAATCGCGGTACCCCGGCTTTGTCCACGATGCTCATGCTCGGCTTCTTCGGCGGCATCGTCATGGCGTTCATCGGCGGCGTGTTGCTCTTGATAGCCGTGGCGCGCGCGCTGGTTGACGCCTTTCGCGCGCCCGCTGTCGAACCCCTCGGCATGGTCGGCGCCGGAGCGGCGCCCGGCCTGCTCGCTTCCGCAGTCTCTCCCGCATCCCCCCAGGCTCCGGCATCTCCCGGACTTTTCGGCATCACGGCGTCTCGCGACGAGCCCGCGCTGCGGCAGTTCCAGATCGCGTTGGTCGTCTTGATGCTTCTGCCTCTGGGAGGCGTGGCCACGACGTTTCTCATTTTCCTGAATCGCCCCCGGGCCTGGCCGAGCTTTTTGCTCATTCTTTGCGCCTACGTGTTGTCCCAGGCGCCCTATGCCTTCGCACTTGCGCGAACGCGCCGCGGACCCGACCGCCTCGGAATCGCCGTCGCGTTTGCGGCCAGTTGCTGCTTCTTCGTCGAGGGACTGCTGCCGGTTTTCGAGCTTCGTCACATGCCTGTGGCGTGGAGCGGTCCGATCCTGTTTTCCTGGCCGGGCTTGTTCCTGATCGGCCACGTCTTCGTCGCCGTGTTCGCTTTTCGGGCTGGCCGGCTCGCTCCGCCCGAGGGCGACGACCTTACGCTGATCGCCGTCAGCTTCGCGGGGGTGATTCTGTATCTCGTCCTCATGCGGTTTCTTGAGGTGCACTTCGTGCCGTTGCTGCTTCGCTGAGGAATTGCAATGGGAGCAAGCTGAAATGACCGCTCGCGTTCGGCCCTATCTTTTCTACGATGTCGCGGTTTCCATCTGCTCCACGTGCTACCGCAAGGTCGAGGGCAAAATCGTCTTCGAGGACGGCCGCGTCCTGCTCCTCAAACGCTGCCCCGAGCACGGCAACGAGCGCATCCTCATCGCCGACGACGTCGACTACTATCGCCGCTGCCGCGAAGTCTTCATCAAGCCGCCCGAAATGCCGCGCGCCTTCAACACGCCCGTCGAGTGGGGTTGCCCGTACGACTGCGGCCTCTGCGCCGACCACCAGCAGCACTCATGCTTGTCGCTCATCGAGATTTGCGACTACTGCAATCTCGAGTGTCCCGTCTGCTATGCGGAAAGCAGCCCGGCGCGCCAGGAATTCCGCTCGCTCGAAACCATCGAACGCATGCTCGACGCCGTCGTTCGCAACGAAGGCGAGCCCGACGTGGTGCAAATCTCCGGCGGCGAGCCCACGCTGCATCCGGAATTCTTTCGCGTGCTGGACATGGCCAAGGCGCGCCCGATCCGCCACCTGATGCTCAATACCAATGGCGTGCGCATCGCGCGCGATCCCGCGTTCGTCGACCGCCTCGCCGCCTACATGCCCGATTTCGAGGTCTATCTCCAGTTCGATTCCTTCGAACGCGACGCGCTTGTCTCCCTGCGCGGCGCCGACCTGCGATCCGTCCGCGAGCGCGCTCTCGAGCAGCTCAACCGGTGCGATATTTCCACCACGCTCGTCGTCACGCTGAAAAAAGGACTCAACGACCACGAGCTCGGCCGCATCGTCGACTTCGCTCTCACGCAAAAATGCATCCGTGGCGTCACGTTTCAGCCGGTGCAGGTCGCGGGGCGCCTCGAAAATTTCGATCCTTCGACCGACCGCCTCACGCTGACCGAGGTTCGCCGCCGGATTCTCGAGCAGACGTCCGTCTTCCGCCCCGAGGATCTGATCCCGGTTCCGTGCCACCCGGACAGCCTCGCGATGGCCTATGCGCTCAAGCTCGACGGCCGCGTGGTCCCGCTCACCGGAATGATCGAGCCCGAGGTGCTTATCAACGGCGGCCGCAACACCATCCTCTACGAGCAGGACCAGGCCGTGCGCGACGGCGTCTTCAAACTTTTCGCCACGAATCATTCGCCCGAATCGGGCGCGCGCACCCTGCGCGACCTGCTTTGCTGCCTCCCGCGCGTCGCCGTGCCCGCCGATCTCGGCTATGCGAATATCTTTCGCGTCCTCATCGTGCAGTTCATCGACGCCTACTCGTTCGACGTCCGCTCGGTGAAGAAAACCTGCATCCACATCGTCCATCCGGACGGCCGGCTCATCCCCTTCGACACCTACAACCTCTTCTATCGCGACGCGCTCGAGCAAACCCGCCTCGCTCCGCTCCGCAGCTGGGCGGCTGCCGCGGGCTCGCCACTTGCCGGAACTACTGCGGAAAATAGGTCGCCCATCCGATGAACATGCTCGCGTATCCCGACAAAGAACGCCCGTGGCTGCGACGCCTGGCTGGAGCAGGAGCAACGCTGAGCGTCGATGTCGCCCTGTGGATACTGGCTATTTTTCTGGCCGTCAGCGGCGGCCCTGCTTTTTTCGTTGTAGCGGTGACCGTCGGGTTTCTCGCTGTCGGCGTTTTCTTCGGCCTCTACGCCAAGAAACAAAAGGATAGGCCGTTCCTTCAGGGCGTGATCATCGCCACATCTTTGGTGTTGCTGCTCGACGTGGCTTGCGCAAGCTGGCTCGGGCGTTCCTAGCGCAAGCGTGAGCTCCTCGTCGCGCCGAGTCCTTTCTCTCGCGCAGCCCGCGGGTGTATAAAGCATACACAGGGGGTAGACCGATGAGATCACTGCGCCTGAATCCGGGGATTTTCTTCGGAGCAATTCTGCCGGCCGCCCTCTTGCTGTTGCCTTCGATTCCGCAGACGCAAGGTAACACCCAGGTTGCGAACTCCAACACACTGACTCAGATCGACGCGGGCGAGGCATATCAGCAGTACAGCGAAAAATATTTGCAGCGGAATTTGGGCGATCCGCGAGAGGACGCCGCCTACCGGACTTTTCACAAGGTCGCCCAACAGGACGCGGATGAGAAAATCACGACAAAGCTTATTAACGGCCCAGCGCGATCAGCGAACCGGTGATTTCCGCACGCGGATGAGTTGGCGCAAAGCGGCGTTCACCGATCGGTCATCAGGAAAATGCTTAGCGACGTCGGGAGAAAGGAGAACGAGGTTCGTGCCGGCCTTGTAACGCGCAGTGTACTTGCCGCGAACTCCGCCTTTCAATTGATCGAGGTTGTACTCTGGCCGCAATTCGTCTTGCCTTTTCCGCTTCTCGGTTTTCTTCTTCATAGTGTCGTCGCTCGCCAATCGATCTGACACGCGGCACATAAGCCAGTATAGACCACGCCGCAAGTCTCAGTCGCAAGCTGGGCTGGGACCAGTTGCAGGATCACGGATACGGCGACGAGGCAAAGTGAAAACCCTGCCGGCGAATCTGCATTTCGCCGCTGAGGTCGATACGCACGAAGATATTCGCGGGCTCGGTGTCGTCGGACGGGAAGCGCAGGTCGCGGATTTCGACGCGGTAGTCGCCTTCGAGCGGGCGCACCGTCGCAAACGGGAAGCGCGCGTAAGTGAGGAAACGCGTCGCCGCGTCCGTCCTCTCGGCTTCGTCAAGCTGCGGAGTTTCCTCGGGCTTGAAATGCGTCTCGCTCATGTGCGCGTCGAAATCGCGGCCGGGGCCGAGCGGGACCTCCACCGTCTCGATCGTATTGTCCGTCAAGACGACTCCGTACCAATCGAATGGCGCGGACGATTCGGGAAACGCCCCAGCCGATAGCGGGACGCGCCCGTGGTATTCGTGCGCGAGCAGGATCTCGATCGCGCGGCTATGCAGATTTGCCAGCGCGCCCAGGTAGGCCGCAACCAACACTAGAGTGACCACTCCCGCCGCGCTGCTGCCGCGCCCGCGCTTGCGAGCGCCAACCTCTTCGTTCACCAGCCGCAGCAGCAGCGGCAAAAGCAGTCCCAGCACCAGCAGCACCAGAATCCACAAATCGAAATTCGTGACCAGATCCCACGCCGACCAGTGCCCGTAAAATGGCCACAGCAGTTGCACGCCAATCCCGCTAGCGAGGTCGAGCAGGATATGCGAGGCAACCCCCACGACGCAGATCGGGAGCGCGGCCGGGAACGTAAGCGGCGGCGCTGCCTTCACCTGAATGTTCTTCTTCGGCGGCACGCGCCGGTCGGCGACGCAAAAGGCCGCCGCCACAACTCCAGCCGTCACTGCGGCCCCAGCCAGCGAATGCAGCGCGGTCCGATGAAAACGCAGAAAAGCTTCGGGTCCTAAAATGTAGCTCGTGTAATCCAGATCGGGCGCGAGCCCGGCGACGATCAGCATCGCCGTCCCAAAGCGCGGCAGCCGGTCCTTCCCGGCCTGCGCGATCGCCAGCGATGTGAAAGCGTGTGTGAACGGTTCCACGGCTGCGCGATCTTACAGGAATTCAGGCGCCAGCGTGAGGCCGTAGCGCTGGCCTCCGGCCGGCGTTCTTTCTCGTGGCAGTGGTGGTGAAAAGATCTGGCGAGACGTTGACGACACGGTGACACGCGAGCCCGATCGCCCGCGTTTCCGTTTTGGGGTCGGGTGGAAGCGAGGGCCTTCAGGCCCTCGAAAAGCTCTGCAATATGAATGGGCTTTAGCCCTGGGGATTTTGATTTTCAGGGGGTCGGACCTTCTAGGTCCGACATAAGACGATTCGCGCGAAGCGCGTTCCGATGCGCCGATTTACCCGCAGCATGTCGTGTGTCCTTTGCAGCCGCGCGGCGAGCGTACACCCCCTCTAGTCCGGGGGCTCACGACCTGAGCGACTAACCGCGCGCCGGCGCAACGATCGACAGCGCATCCGGCACGATCTTGAATTGAATCGGCAATTGTCCCACCGGCTCGCCATCGACCTGCGCAAAAACGGGATCGCTGCCGGCCTGCTCGACGATCGTTTCCGACGCCTTCCACATTTCGATGCCGTCCATCTCGCGCAGCTTGCCCATCCAGATCGCGGGGAGGCAAGCGAGATATTCCAAGCGGCTCTTCCGCGAATTGATCAGAAACTCGAAGGAATTGTCGTAGAGATTCGCGCGCGTCGTAATCTTGAACGGACCGCCGTAGTTCACGGTGCGCCCCGCGATCAGGATCGTCGCCTTGCGCTCCTGTCCATCGGAGCGCACGCGCATCTCGGGAAAGCTGTACCCGAAAAGCTGGCGCACGCCTTCCACCCAATACGCGACCACGCCGGTGCTGTCCTTCAGCCCTTTATGCACGCCATTGACGATTGCGCCGTCGGGTCCCGCGCCTCCGACCGAAAGAAAGTACCGCCCGGTACGCGGCATGGCCTCGGAAGCATTGCCATTCAGAGGAAACGCGATGCCCAGCGCGATGCGGCGGATCGTGCCGCCGGGAATCAGCCGCGCCGCGTGCGGGATGTCCCATGGAATGCCGAGTTCCTTCGCCAGAATATTCGCCGTGCCCGCGGGCAGCAGCGCCATCGGCACCTGGCTGCCCGCAAGCCCGTTGATGATTTCGTTGATCGTGCCGTCGCCGCCGCACGCGATCACCATGCCGCGCCGCTGTTCCACGGCCTGGCGCGCGATGTGCGTGGCGCTATTCGGGCCCGTTGTCGGCGCGATCTCGGTCGCGATGCCTTCGTCCTTCAGCAGGCGCGCGGCCTTTTCGATTTCGACGAACCGGCGATGGCGTTTGCGCCCGCTCGTCGGGTTATAGATCAGAACCGCGTCTTTGATCCCACCAGGCATTTGTTGGTCCTAAAATTCTACCGGCAATCGCATTGTATAATATCGCGGAGCTTTGACCGACTCTTCCTGTTGAGGTTTCCATGCCGGCCCGCGACGCTGCTAAAGAAATTAAACGCTTGCGCGAAGAGATTCGCCACCACGAGTACCTCTATTACGTCGCGGACAATCCGAAAATTTCCGACGCGCAGTTCGACAGGCTCATGGAGCGGCTCAAGAAGCTCGAAGTCGACAATCCGAAATTGCGGACTCCCGATTCTCCCACGCAGCGCGTGGGCGGCGCGCCGCGCGAGGGCTTTCAGAAAGTGCGGCACTCGGTGCCGATGGTCAGCCTCGACAACGCATTTTCGTTCGAGGCGCTTGGCGAATTCGACCGCCGCGTGCGCGAGCTGACCGGCCGCGAGAAAGTCGATTACATCGCCGAGCACAAATTCGACGGCCTGAGCCTTTCGCTGCTTTATGAGAAGGGCGCCCTGGTCCGCGGCGTCACGCGCGGCGACGGGACGACCGGCGAAGACGTCACGCCGAATGTGAAAACGATTCGTTCGATTCCGCTGACCATCGATTCCGCGCTGCTGAAGAAAGCCGGGCTCGGCGGTACGTTCGAAGTGCGCGGCGAAGTGATCATGACGCACAAGGCGTTCCAGGAATTGAATGAGCAGCAAGCGGAGCAGGGCGGGCGGATCTTCGCCAATCCGCGCAACGCCGCGGCCGGCGCCGTCCGCATGCTCGATCCGAAGATCACGGAATCGCGCAAGCTCGATTTCTTTGCGTACTACGTTCTCGTCGATGGGCGCGCGGCGAAAAAGCGGCTCTCGGAAGTTCTCGCGACTCTTTCGACGCTGCGTTTCAAGGCTAGCGACGATTGGAAGCTGTGCCATTCTCTCGAGGAAGTCGAGCGCTACATCACCAGCTGGGAATCGAAGCGGGAAAAACTCGCTTATGAGATCGATGGAATCGTCGTGAAGGTGGACGAAGTGTCGCTGCAGAATGAGCTGGGATTCACGTCGAAAGCGCCGCGCTGGGCCATCGCGTACAAATATCCCGCGCATCAGGAGACGACTCTGCTCAAGGAAATCGCCGTCAGCGTCGGCCGCACCGGCGTGCTGACGCCGTTCGCGATTTTCGAGCCGGTGCAGATCGGGGGCGTCACCGTGACGAAATCGACGCTGCACAATCTCGATGAGGTGCGGCGGCTCAACGTACACGCGGGCGATACGGTGCTGGTGGAGCGCGCGGGCGAAGTGATCCCGCACGTGCTGAAAGTGGTGAAGCACGGCGAGGAAGAAAAAGAATTCGAGATGCCGAAGAAGTGCCCGGTATGCGGCATGCGCGTGTATCACACCGAGGGCGAGGTCGCGTACCGGTGCGTGAACGTGTCGTGCCCGGCGCGGCGCCGCGAAATGATTTTGCATTTTGCGGGCCGCAACGCGATGAATATAGACGGTTTAGGAGAGAAGATCGTCGAGCAGCTTTTGCAGCACGATCTGGTAAAGGATTTCGCCGATCTCTATAAGCTCGATCTCGAAACGCTCGCGGGGCTCGATCGCATGGCCGAAAAATCGGCGCAGAATTTATTGGACGAAATCGAGGCGAGCAAGAAGAACAGCCTGGCGCGGCTGATCTACGCGATCGGGATCCCGTTCGTCGGGGAACGCACCGCGCAGCTATTGGCGGCGCATTTCGGCTCGATGGAAAAGTTGCAGGACGCGACCAGCGAGGAATTGATCGAGGTGACCGAAGTCGGCCCGAAAATCGCGGAGGGCGTGCACGAATTTTTCGCGGAGTCGGCGAACCGCAAGCTGATCGATCATCTGCGCGCGGCCGGCGTGAACATGAAAGAAGAGCGCGCCGCGCTGAAAGACACGCGCTTCGCCGGGATGACGTTCGTCTTCACCGGCACGCTGACGAAGCGCTCGCGCGAAGAGGCCGAAGCGCTCGTCGCCGCGCACGGCGGCAAAGCCGGCTCGTCCGTGAGCAAGAAAACGAACTATGTGGTGGTCGGCGCCGATCCCGGCTCGAAATTCGAGAAGGCAAAAACGCTGAAAGTTCCCATCCTCGACGAAGCGGGATTCGACAAACTTCTCTCCGCCTGAATTTTTCGCCGCGCGATCGCCGCGAAAAATTCGAAACGCGATACCGCAGCTTCGCTTTAAATTCGCCACGAAAAATCTGCTGTAGCGAGAGCAAGTACTTTGCTACCGAGAGCACGTTAAACGGGCCTCAAGTGGTCAAGAAAGACGATTTTGGCGGGATTCGGCGCCTCGACCGGAACGCGCCATCTAGATCCAGGTACGACGGACGTAGTTGCGGTACTCCTCGCCGAATTTTGCCTCGAGGACGCGCGCCTCGTTGCGCGTCCGCATAATTTGCAGCGGGACCAAGACGACGAAGATGAGCAGCAGCAGCGGCCGCCCCTCGAACAGAATCGCTCCCGCAACTCCGATCGAGCCGAAGACGTAAATCGGACTGCGCATCTTTGCGTAGAGGCCGCGAGTGACCAGCGCGCGGGCTTGTGCGGTGACGCCGAACGATGCGCCGAGCTGGATGTGCGCGACGAGCCAGAGCGGGAAGCCGACCAGCATCATGCACAGGCCGAGAGTTTGCATCCACGTCCAGGGATCCGGCGTGTGCGTCCAAAAGAGGTACGCGAAGAAGCACAGGAGAAGGGAGAGGAAGGCGATTCGGATGCGGACGTTCATCGTTCGCAGGCTCCCAGCGCAGCACGATGGCGCGAAAAGGGCGATTGGCTGCGCCGAGTATAGGTGGACTAGAAGCTGTCTCGCAAATGTTCGCCGCAGAAGCTAAGAGTTTCTTCAGGGGCTGAAGCCCGACCGTTCTTCGCGGCAAATGTCGGAGCCCTTCACTTCGTTCAGGGTAAACTGAAGCTCCGACCCCCTAAAGAGCATTATGAGGTGGCGTCTAGTGCGAAATTGCGACGGAGGCGGATTGTGGCGCGGCGAGCGCCATCGTATAATTTGGCTTGGCGGATGAGCTGGGCGATCGCCGGTCCCTTGCGCGAGCGAGCGGACGGGAGGAAAGTCCGGACTCCGGCCGTGGTGAGCTCGCAAGAGTCGGCCACGGTAGGGCAACGCGCCTGGTAACGCCAGGGGGCTGGGATTGCGAGTTCGCGCTCGCGGCCGAGCTACGGAAAGTGCCACAGAAAATTAAACCGCCGGTGAGCTTGCACCTCGGCGGCCGGCCTTCGGCAAAACCGGAGGCAGGCCTCTTTCGGTCGAGCGCATTTGGCAAGGGTGAAAAGGTGGGGTAAGAGCCCACCGCCCCGGCAGTAATGCCGGGGGCACGGAAAACCCCGCGTGGAGCAAGGCCAAATAGGAGGGGAGGGCTGGCCCAGCCCGCATGCACGCCGCTTGAGAAAGTGGCGCGCTCTGACCCTCGGGTAGGCTGCTTGAGTCCCGGAGCGATCCGGGACCTAGAGGAATGATCGCCGCGTAGCGCGGGTTGGCGGCTGACGCAAGTCAGCGCGCGGCACGCGCGGCGGACAGAATCCGGCTTACAAGCTCATCCGCCTATATTTTTTTACGAAGTACTGAAACGTCCTACCCTCAGATTAAGCAGAAGGCACGGGCTGCCCAGTCGCCTCGCCTTGCGTCCTCGGCGATTCACGGCACGTTTGAAGTAGCCGCTGGAGATTTCCGCGACAAGGAACCTTCCGCTTGAGTTGAGCAGCGATACAGCCGAGCGCGCGTTATTCCCGACCGTTAAGCGCTGGCATGATAGCATTCTTTCGAGGATCGGAAAATGGACGAGAAAGTGGAGAAGCAAGCGGAGAAGCAAGCGGAGAAGCAAGCGGAAGAACAGGTTGATACTGTGCCGCCGAATGTTTTGCCGATACCCGCCCCGACGACGCCCGCTCGGTCGAGGACGAGTGGCGCGGGATATGGTAAGGGGTCGGGTTCAAAGTCCGTGCTGTCTGGGACTGGCGGCCGTCGGAAGAAGCATCGGAAAAATCAACAAGGCAAGGAAGGTCACAAGTGAGCGTGCTGCGATAAATTCCTCGAAGCATGACACGGAAAATCCAGTGTGGGGCCAGAGCGGGAATCAGAGAAGGGCCTCGCTCTTTTCAGCCACTTCTATCTGAATGTCCTTGCCGAACCTGGCCTGAAGGTCACGCTGGATTTGGTCGAGCGGAAAAAAGGTCGGCTCGAAATCTCCGGTCTGGATCAGGCGTGCTTCGCGCTCAACAGCTGGCCACTTGTCAGATTGACCAATCAAGAGCCGAAGATAAAAGCAGACACCCAACAGCCCAATAGCAATTTCCAGCAGGCCGGTGATCTTGTCATATTCTGCTTCGAACCTCACGAGAATAACGTCCACCCAGTTGTAGCCCTTCCCGAACGTCAGGATAGTGGGCCACTGCCACTCCAGGTCGATCCCGGTTGCTGCTCTCCTAAAATCCCCGTGCTGCATCATTTTTCATTCCCTCGCGGAAGATGCCACTTTCTACTTGATTCTGGTGCGGGCCTTCCTGGGTACAAGACCACCACGCCAGAACAACGGCTGACACGTCCGGATCAACAAAGGCTTGCCTTCGCGTGACTCAAGCCGATTTCGGGCGTCGGCGTCGCCACTCCGCTCAACCTAGTGGCTTCACGCGCGTAAACTGCCAGTGCAATCGCGCGAAATACGGACGCGAGGTAGCGATCTCCTGTAAAAGCTGCTCCGATTCATGCTGGAAGGTGTGGAATCCTTTCTGGAAACTGTCGAGAGCGCTTTTGGCTTCCGGCGTCATCGTTTCTCGTAGTTCTCTCGGCATCCTGCTGAACACGCATTCGGCGCACAGATTGATGTACGTGCCAACCATATCCTCGAACTCCAGCGCGGCGTGGAATAGCACTCTGGGACTCGGGCGTTGCTGACTCATTCTCAGACGGAACAAGTCGGCGCGTCCTTTCCATGCGGCGACGTTCGGCATTTGAAGTTTCGCGAACCTATCGGCGTGACCTTGGCAAAGAACACTTTCGGAGATGTAGTGAAGAGTGTCTGCGCGGCTGCTAGCGACGAACTCGCGGAAACGGCAGACTTGCTTGAGAAGTCGCGGATAGTAGCGTCGCGAAGCTCGCCAATCCTGAAATCGATTCCAAATTCGTTCGACGACGGACGCCAACCATCGAATAGGGCCGGTAAGAAGGGCCAAAGCAGCGACGCCGATCAGACCCCACAGGACCTTCGTGTGCTGTCCGTTCCAACCAACGGCGATTGTCGCGAACATGGCAAGGATTGGGATACCAATTCCCGCCACGTACTCGATGACACTGCGCTTCGTTGGATGCTCGTCGGGTTGCTCATTAAAATAGTCGAAATCGTTCAATGTAGTTCGTCTCAGTCTTCCGGAGTCTAACACGGTAGCCATAACTGACTTCATACTCTCCGTGCTAGAATCCGCCCCTCGGCGAACACATGAACGATTGCCACATCCTGTTTTTCACGCTGAGGTTCATCGCCTCCGTCTTTCCCGGATTCACCGAGAGCCACACGTTCAGGCTGCGTATATCACTTTTGAGATTGCGGAACGCCGGGTGTGCCTAGTTCGAGCGTATACATCACCGTCTTTGGTTTCTTGGGATACCAGACGGCAGCGCAGCCTTTTGTCGCCGCCGCAGGGCCGGGAACCGAGAGCATGGACACGCTGGCGTCCACACGATTGATTAGGAGGGTGTCAATTTCACATTCATGTCCGGGAGGATAGCTGCTTTCCTCAGTGGCTCGAATTTGAAATCCGCTCCATTCGTCGACCTGATACAGATCGATGTTAGTGAGTGTGTCGCTGTCGCTAATAATTTGGTTTCGGGCCAGAATGCATGTATCCAGTCGATGGACGCAACGCACTTCCGTGACCCACTCAAGAGCATCCTCGTCTTTATCCTGCGTCACCCAACGTCTGCCCCAAGCGGTCACCTCAGGGTCAGACACAAGGTCGGCACCGTACCAACAGAATGTCATGTATTTGTTGCAGCCCGGTGTGTCCTTGTTTTCCCACGGATAGTGCTTTGAAGCGTTTTGCGGCCACGCTAACGAGGCGAAGAGCAGACCGAGTAGCACGACTGGGCATTTGCTCATAGGGCCGCGACGTTACCATGGCCAGTATTGAGGGTCAATGTACTGGGCTAGATTCAGTGGGCATACTGGGCCTGTACAAGTCGGAGAAGACATGAGCCAGGGTGCCACGCCTCAGAACGAGAACGGCCCTTGCCCCGATTGCGGGCTCCAGTACGTGCGGGGTTATGCCCCGAATGAGAGGCAACACCGCAGAGTACACGATGAAAGTGTGAACGGGCATAGAACCAAATTGCCTGACGGATTTCGTCCTGTCACACACGGATTCCCGATCTCCGAACAGAAACGTGTCGAAGCCGCTGCAAGTACCGCTCTCTGGGAGACAAAGTATGACTTTTCATCCTTTACAGCCTACAAAAAGGACGCGGAAGAGCAGAAAACTATCGCGATGCTCTACATTAAGCGTGGTCGCGTCTGCGGTCTTCTCGTAAGCCGACAACGCGAATGCAAACACACCGCCAGTCTCAACTCTTTTCACCCTGACAGCTTCCATTTCTGGCGGCCTACTGAGGTCACGGGGGTCGAGGCGCACAGCCGCAGAGTAGTCGAGATGATTTGGGTTTTGAAAAAGAATCGGAGGCAGGGCGTAGCGAAGGAACTCGTCCAAGCGCTTGCCGCGCACTGTGAGATAAAGCTTGGAGACCTCGCGCACATGATTCCGTTCCGTCAAGACGCCCTGCATCTCTGGAAAGCGCTAAAACTGTCGACGATCTACGTGGTGTGACGCCGGTGTGACACAAAACCTACCGACACTGCCAAAGCTGACATGATTGACAGTCCGCAGCGGTTGATTCGGAACAACTTGTTTGCTTGCAATCCAGCCCGGAGAATCCGGCTTACAGGCTCATCCGCCAAATTCTTGAGAGTGGTGCTCCGGCGCGCGTGCCTTCCTTCGTCAGGGCAGGCAGGGCGAGCGGGATGACCGGGCGAGCGGTGTGGCGACGCGTGTTCGACTGTGGTGTGGTTTACGATGGTTGCCTCGCGGATGCGCCACCTGCCTGGGGACCGAAAGCGAAGATGCCGGGCTAGAAGGACCCGGCGCTACGTTCAAACCTGGACCCCAAGGGCCGGCGGCAGATTTAGACCTTTCGGAGCGCGGAGCGACAAACGGGAAGGACCAAGAGAGATTCTTCGGTCGCGGACGGCGCGGCCTCAGAATGACGGACGAGGCGGGGGCTAGGAGCACAGACAGGATTGTCTGTGCCACTTACGGAGGATGACATGAGCGTGAAGCCGCGATTTGGATTTGTGGTGGAGTATGTGGCGGACATTGAAGCGGCGAAGCGGTTCTACGTCGATGTGATGGGGCTGGAGATGGAGCGGTACCATCCGACGTACGTGCAATTCGCGACGTTCGCGATTGCGAATGACCAATCGATGACCGGCAGCCGCGATCCCGAGCTCTACTGGTTGGTGGACGACGCGGAGGAGGCGTTTCGCGAGCTTTCGCAGAGAGCGGAAGTTGCGGCTCCGTTGAAGCAGATGCCGTTTGGCAAAGTGTTCAGCATCGAAGAACCGGAGGGTCGTCCGCGGTTCTTGCTGGAATTGGTGCGAGACCGACCGAGCCGGCCAGCGTGAGGCCGCAGCCTGACGAGTGACAAGCCCGGGGCTGAAGCCCGGGAAGGGGCGAAGGCTTTCCGCAGGGCTTAAGCCCTGCGCTTCCACCGAAAATCGCCAATCAGGACCCGCCTGCCGACGTGGCAGGGATTGGCGTTCCCAGGGAACCGCGCTTCGACCGCGGGAAGAGCGGCGGAGCGCACCTCCGGCGCTTGCGGGATTCAATCTCTGCGTTTTTCCCAGCCCTTTCCGGGCTGGGCTAAATTGTGCCGCGCGTCCCGCGCTTGTTTTCGGCGGGTGAGAAGCGGTGGTACTTTGCGCGCGCTGCACAAAGAGCGGAGCGACAGGGTCGCGTTTCGTGATGGATGCGCCGTCCACCCAGGGGGACAGGATTGCAGATTGGAGATTTCAGATTTTAGAAAAACCTGGAGAAAAACCCGCCCGCCTGAAAGCAAGGCGGCCGCTACAAGGGCTACGGCCACAACGACCAGGAAAAGGAAAACCCCGAAGGCCCGCCGGCCTAGCCCGTTCACTTCGTTCAGGGCTAGGAGGTGGCTGCTACGAAAGACGAAGAAACCCCGCCCGCCTGAAGGCAAGGCGGCCGCTACAAGGGCTACGGCCACAACGACCGGGAAAAGGAAAACCCCGAAGGCCCGCCGGCCTAGCCCGTTCACTTCGTTCGGGGCTAGAAGTTGGCCCTTCGACAAGCCTGCTTTCGCTATGGCACTCAGGACAAGTCGCTACGAAGGACAAAAAACCCGCCCGCCTGAAAGCAAGGCGGCCGCTACAAGGGCTACGGCCACAACGACCAGGAAAAGGAAAACCCCGAAGGCCCGCCGGCCTAGCCCGTTCACTTCGTTCAGGGCTAGGAGGTGGCTGCTACGAAAGACGAAGAAACCCCGCCCGCCTGAAGGCAAGGCGGCCGCTACAACGGCAACGGCCACAACGACCGGGAAAAGGAAAACCCCGAAGGCCCGCCGGCCTAGCCCGTTCACTTCGTTCGGGGCTAGAAGTTGGCCCTTCGACAAGCCTGCTTTCGCTATGGCACTCAGGACAAGTCGCTACGAAGGACAAAAAACCCGCCCGCCTGAAGGCAAGGCGGCCGCTACAACTGCAACGGCCCCCGCCCGCCTGAAGGCAAGGCGGCCGCTACAACGGCAACGGCCCCCGCCCGCCTGAAGGCAAGGCGGCCGCTACAACTGCAACGGCCCCCGCCCGCCTGAAGGCAAGGCGGCCGCTACAACTGCAACGGCCCCCGCCCGCCTGAAAACAAGGCGGCCGCTACAACGGCAACGGCCACAGGAGCAGGAAAAGCAACGACGGTCGACCTTTACACGACACGGGTGCGGCGCCTGGAAACGCGAGGGCTGGTTTGCCGGGCGCAAGAGCGCGGGCAGGATTATCTGTGCCACTACAAAGAATAGGCGTGGCGCGCGATTTCGGTGGGTGCTGGTTCGGCGGCGAAGGTGGAAGGAAGAATTGGTTCGAAGCGAGGGGCGGTGACTCCCAATACGGAGAAAGCCTGATTCAGATTGCGGACGACGTGAAGATTGGGGCGCGTGGCTTTTCCGAGGAACTGGAACAGGCGCGCCAAGGCGAGAAGCGCGGAGTTCGGGGCGACAACGACGCGCGGGCGCGAAACGACGGGATCGGCGGGCGGCAACGCCGCTATTTCGCGGATCGTGTTGGGAGTGGCGTGGACGCGAGTCACTCCGGAAAAATCGGCGATGCTGCCGCGGAATTCTGTCGCCAGCAGGGCGGCCGCAGCCGAGGCTCGGTAGAAATCCTTGATCGATTCGCAGGTGACCGGGCCGTGGAATGTGGCCTGAAAGATTTTGTTCTCGGGGTCGAGTGCGAAGCGAAAGTGCGCGTGACTATTTACTTCGTTGCGCACGCGATCGGCTAAGTCGAGGCTGCAAAATCTCTCTCCCCTGCAGACGGCTTCCACGGAAGCGAGGAGTTCCCGGGCGGCGCTTGTCTTGACGATGTAGCCGGATATTCCCAGGCTCAGAGTCTCTTGAACGAGATTGGAATCGGATTCGTAGTTCATCAAGAGGATCTTGGACTCGGGCACGAGGTTGCGGATCTGGCGAGCCGCGTCGATCCCGTCCATCTTGGGAAGGCCGGCGTCCAACAGAATCAAGTGCGGCTTGAGTTCAACGGCTTTCTGAACGGCTTCCAGGCCATCCGAGGCCTCGCCGATCACCTGAAACTCGGGCCGTTGCCCCAAGATGAAACGGATGGAGCGGCGGAACATCTCGAAATCGTCGACCACAAGTATTCTGAATGTTTGCATTTTCTCTCCGGGGGAAAATACCCCGTGCCTTCGCGGTCCGGCCACGATAGTGGGCGGAAGTGTCGCTTCAGATCCCGCTATACATTGACTGCGGCAGAGCCATGGCCCGTACAAATTGAATGACATGGCGGGCGCCGAGCGCAAGCCGATAATCGGCCGTGGAAGCCGAACTGTTAACCCTCGGGGACGCGGCAGCCGCGGCTACAAAAGCGGGGCGCGGCGGTTACCTTGGCGCAGGGGCGGGGCGCGGAGGCAGGGTGCCGCCTTCGGCGAGGATTTTCATGTTTTTTAGGGCGTTCGTGAACCGCGTTCTTCTGTTGGCGATGTCGGCGTCGCGGGCTGCGTCGTCGGGGAGCATCGAGTTGTCGAAGAGCAGCGTGTAGACGAGCTTGGAAGTGGTCGCGGTGACTGGGCGGGCTTCGAGGGTGCCGTGATAGAGGTTGTACGGTTGGCCTTCGCGAACCGGCTGCGTGTAGGTGTAAGAAAGCTCCGTTTTGCCCACCATGACTTCGTTGCCGATCGATCGGACGACGCCAACCTCGCCGTCTGTTCCCGAAAGAATCGTGCATGGAAACTGAAACCATTCGCCGATGTCGCAGAATTTGCCCACGCGTTTCCAGACTTCCGGCGCCGGGCGATCGACGTCGATTTCCATCTCGATCGACACATAGTGCGGATTCGGAATCGCGAGCGGCGGTGGCGCCGGGCGAGCGGCAGCCTGAGGCGGAGCTTGATTCGCGGCTGGAGGCTGGGGTTGAGCCGAAGCCTGTTGCTGCGCGCCAAAGGAAAGCCAAAGCAAGAGAACGGCGAATGTTGCGGTGAGCAGTCGATTCACGAGTGGCTCCTTTTCGGCGCAGATCGTTGCACACCTGGATGGGCCGATCAAGAGCAGACGAGTCATCGGGAGTTGCGGAGAGAGCCCCACCCTCAAAAACCGAGGATGGGGCACTCGGAAAGTCGAAATCTGGCGCGACGAGCGGCTGTATCAGTGTCCGTGGTCGGCGTCATTCTCCCAGCCGGTTTTGGAGTCGTACGGCATCATGAAGCCCATGGCTTCGATCTGATGAATTTTGCCGCCGTACACCTTGAAGATGTGGGCGGCCGGAAGATCGAAGGGCTTGAAGTTCATGGCCTGCGAAGTGTATCCGGGAACGCCGACGAGTTTTTCCGACTTGTCCTTCATGGGCTGGCGGAATTGAGACAGGCCAAACACGAGACCCGTCTCCGGATCGGCGATCATGACGCGGACCGGCTCGATGCGCGTGATGTAGTCCATCGTGTGCGCCTTCAACTGCGCGGCGCAGCCGAGGGAGCCGAGGATCTGCATGGCTGAGGTGATCTTCTCAGGCCTCGGATTGGTGGTTGTCTGCATGCCGTTTTCGTGGCGGACGCAATCGTCGGCAAAAGGCGTGTTGTTGGCGTCGGCGTGGCTCAGCGCCGGATAATACATCGACGCGATGCGGATCATGTCCGCGCGCGAATCGCGTTCGGAAGGAGGCACGGGAGTGAGAAACGCCTTGCGCGGCTCCTCCAGATTCTTCATGGCGGCGGGCCGGGTGGCCGAGATTGGCGCGATCAGATGCTCGGCCGCGACGATCTGGCCGGCGCGGATTTTCAGCCGCAGCGCCAGGATGATCGGCTTGTTGTCCGACTGCATCACGCCGAGGAAGCCCACCTCCTCGGAAACGGGATCGGGCACGTAAATTTTGAAAGTAGCCGGCGGCGCCGAAGCGGTCTTCCAGAGACCTTCGCCGGGCTTCATGTCCTTGGTGTTTTCGACGAACTCGATGTGCGCCGAGAGCGGGACCTGCGATGGATCGTGCGCCACAAGCGCGGCAATATAGCTGTTGACGGCGCCCGTGAGGCAGGCATTGTCACAATGCGCGGGAAGATTTTTGGCTGTCGGTGCGGCGAGCAGCGCGCCTGCGAATAACGTCGCGCCCGATGAGACGAGCAAAATCAAAATCGCTCTATTAAGAGTCTTCAAGATATTTTCCCCCTGTTTCTTGTTCTGGAATCCCCACCGGATCCCGGATGCTGCTTTGCAAAGCGATACGCTGCTGTGCCGTTCGGATGCGCAGACGCATTCGCACGGCGCAAATCTATAACATAGCAAACGCCCTTGGACTAACAAAATCGAGTGCGCCTGCCGCCGCCGTCGCGGATTTAGCCGGATTTTCCTTTCGACTTCCCAGGCGAACGACGGCTCGCCCGCTGGCCAAGAGCCCAAAATAGCATGCCGCCGATTATTAAGATCACCGAAACAGTGGCGGGGAGCGCAGGCCTATCCGCGAATCCTCATCGTGGCACCACTTTCCTGAAACTTGGATGGGACCACCGGAGTCCAAATAAAAGGGCCTGGAGGCCCATTTGATGTCCGCTAATGAACGATACGAGTTGCAGCCGGAGTTGGCAGAGTCGCAGAAAAATCGAGGGAGTTTGTCGAGCCAGGCGGCGGAGGAGAGTTCTGACTTGGAGCCGATCGTGGCCGGCGATTACCGGACTCTGATCGACCTGGACCGGCGCTACGTGTATGTGTCGGACGAGTTCTGCAAGCTCGTCGGCTACTCGCGCGAAGAACTGATTGGCACGCGCTACGACGATCTGAGCGTGCCCGGCACCAACGACCTTCGCACCGTCTTCAATCTGTTTTGCCAGCTCGAATATATGCACGGGCTTTGGATGTTCCTGGCGCGCGGCGGCAACCGCATCCTCGTCCGCTACGAATCCTGGCTTCGCCCCGATTTGCTGATCGAAGCGCATATGCAGCTGGTGCCGGCGGGGAACTGAACTTGCGGTAACAATCGCGGTGTTGCCAGCCTTCGCCGTTGAGGCTGCTCCGACAGAATTACGCGAGGCGCGTGATTCCGGGGAATCCGTCGAGGCCGGCGTCGAAACTCAGGATTCGTTCAACACCTTGTTGTTCCATGATGGCGAGATGGAGAGCGTCCCGTGAAGACAAACGTGGATGCCCCAGCAGAATCGTTTTGGCTTTCTCCGCCGCGCTCAAATCCACGGGAAAGACTTCATCGACAATTCTCAGCAGGGCATCGAAGGTCGGCTGGATGGCGTCGCGCCGATCGATCGCGGCGTATCGATGCAAAATTTCCTGAAGCACTTCGGCATCGGTCACGAGGCGCTCGCGGTCGCTAACGAGCCTTTCGAGTAAGCGTTGTGCGTCGGCTTTGTGCGGGTGTTGTCCGCCCACCTGGTACATCGGGATATTCGAGTCAACAAAAATCACGGCTTTGCGCCGCCCGTGTATCCGCTTTCGATTTCGGCCAACATGTCGTCGATATCGCCCGAGGGGAAATCGTAACGGGCGGCTGCACGAATTGCTTCGAGTTTCTTGCCGGTGTCGGTCCCAGGTTCGCGGCGCCGCGCCATGTCGAGCGCCCGGCGAACCCAGGCTGCGATCGACATGTGGCGGGAGCGCGCCGTGCGCTGAATCTCGCGGTACTCTGCATCCTGCAAAATCACCTGGAGCCTCTTAGCCATGCAATGAGTGTAAGTGACTCATCGGCATGAGTCAATATGGGCGCACCCGGATCCCCATTTCCGGCGTGCGCGCCATTGATTTTGCTGCGGCTAGCGTTGGGTCGAACGTCACCCCACCAAGCCGGGATGGGATCGTACGGAAAAATCACGAGAGACGACACGGCGGCGATTTTGGCGCCGCCGTGTGTCCGCGATTAGCGCGTGGTGCGCGCCGCGCGAGCGGTTTCACTCTGCTTGGTGTCGACGGAGGATTCTCCCGTGGAGGAGACATCTTCCGCGTTGGTCATTTTCAAGGCTTGCTTGGCGCGCTTGATTTCGTCCGAGGTGGCGCAGTGGACGGAGAGAAGAATTCCGCCCTTTTGCAAGCGACCTTCGTAGCGCTTCGCTTCGAACTCCGGAATGCCCATGCCGATCAGCGCGCCGGTGAAGCCACCGACCGCGCCGCCCACGCCGAGGCCGGCTAGTCCCGCCATGATGGGTCCTGCCGCGATGAAGGGACCGAGGCCGGGAATCGCGAGGAGTCCTACGCCCGCGAGCACGCCGAGCGTGCCGCCGATAATGCCGCCGGTAGTGACGCCTGCCGCGGCGCCCTCGGGCGCTTTCGTGGCTTTTTCGGTGCCCATGTCGGTTGGGCCGGCGAGGGTTTCCGGCAGCAGGACCGAAATGTCATCGGGCGTGAAACCGGAGCGGATCAGGATCTCCGTGGCGTTTTCGGCCGCGGTTCGCGTTGAATAGATTCCAAAGACTCCCACTTTTTTGTCTGCCATGCGCGTTTCTCCTTTGAATGCGGTGAATTCGATTTGAAGGGCGTTACTTGGCCGGCGCGACTTCGAGATCGTCGGTCACATTACCCGGACCGGCCACGCTGACGGCCTTGGCCTCGATGCTGGACCTTTCGTCGTCCGAGCGGACGGGACCGCGGAGCGTGACCTTGCCGTCCTGCGTGATGATCTTGATGTTGTGCGCGTACGTCGAAAGGCTGCGGTCCTTGTAGATGGCCTTTCGGATGTTTTGGGTGATCGCGCGATCGGCAGGGTCCATCTTCTGCTGGTCGGCGTTGGGACTCGACTGATCTTTATTCTGGTCCGTGTTGTCCGCCTGGGATTGCGCCGCCGCGCGGGATCCGGCCGCGGGCGCTGCCGCTACGAGCGGCGCGGCTGCCAGCGAGAGCGAAAACGCCAGCACGCCGAACGGCAGAATGCGTCGCGATTTTGCGAAGTGCGCGTTCATGGTGGTGCCTCCTATCGTCCCGCCGCGGCTTTTTTCGCCCGGGGCGCGGTTGCGTCGGAACCGGAATTCGCGGCTTCGAGGTTGATGCGGCTGGAAAGCTGGGTGAGCTTGCGATCGGTCTCTTTTTCTTCCTCGAGGGTCTGGCGCAGGAGCGACGCGGCGTGATCGTCGCCGAGAAGTTTGGCGTAGGTGCTCACGCAGCCGTAGCCCGCCATTTCGTAGTGCTCGACGCGCTGCGCGGCAGAGATCAGGCCGGCGTCCAGTTCCTCGGGATCGGGATCTTCTTCGATCATTTCGGCGCCCTCTTTAACCAGGCCTTCCATGCCCTTACACTTTTTGCCCCTGGGGCTCTCGCCGATCGACTTGAAAATCTTTTCGAGCCGTGCCACGTGCTCCTTCGTCTGTTCGAGGTGCTCTTCGAAGCCCTCGCGAAGATCTTCTGAAGTCGAAGCTTTGGCCATCTTGGGAAGCGCTTTCACCAGCTGGTTTTCGGCGTTGTAGAGGTCTTTCAATTCCTCGATGTAAAGATGCTTCAAGCGATTGGTCTTCAATTGAATCTCCTGTTCCGGCAAGCGTCGTCCGGCTTCTCTCGAAATGTTTCGTGCCGCTCCGTCGTGGCAAGGTGCGATATGGCCCCAAGATGCGACTGTATCGACCATAGGCGCGACTGCGCGGCGGTGCTATCGAGAGAAACAAGTAAAAGGCCTGAATGAAGCGTGTAGAGCTACAGGAATACGAGTAGGGGAGTGTGGGTCCGCGGCTGATTACCAGGGCGCGCGGCGCACGGGACAAGCTTCGAAACTTCGCTCGAATCCGCACTACAATGTCTTTTCGCCGGGGAGCGCGACGCCCCGCTACCACAATGAGCACGACGACGAAAACAACTTTGACCGAGGTGCTGCTGCGGGAGATTTCCGACGGGCTTGAGGGCGAGCACGCGGCGTTTCGTGCGCGCTATCCGGGCGCGCTCGGCGAGCGGCAGCCGATTCACACCTACTACTGCGCGGGCGATCTCTTTCGTCGCGATCTGGTGCGAACGCTCGGCGAGGAGGCGCTGCGTTCGCTCGACGAGTTCGCGCCGGATTTCATTTCGTTTGCGAAGACGATTGCGCTGGCCGGCTCGGAACGGTTGCCCGCCGCGCCCGGCGCTGCGGCGAATCTCGCCGAAGCGGTTGCCGCCGATCCCGATTTGACGCGCAAAGAGGATCGGGCGGCGTGGTTGGCGTATACCGTTTTCACGCGTGTGCGCGAACGGCTTTCGCGCGCGCCTGTTGAGGATCTGCGCCTCGATTTCGAGGATGGCTATGGGAATCGTCCCTGGGAAGAAGAGGATCGCCACGCGGCTGCGGCGGCTGCCGAGATCGCGGCGGCGATTGAATCGGGTGGGGCGATGCCGTCAATCGGGATGCGCACCAAGCCTTTCAGCGAGGATTTGCGGGCGCGGAGCTTGCGGACAATCGATATTCTGGTGACCGAACTGGCCGCGAAGGCGGGCGGCAAATTTCCCGCGAGGTTTTTCATCAACCTGGCGAAGATCACCGTGCCCGGGGAAGTGGCGGCGCTCGCGAAGGCTTGCGAGCATCTCGAGAAGTTGCTGGGGCTGGCGCCGGGCACGCTGCGCATCGAGTTGATGATCGAGACGACGCAGTCGGTGATCAACGAGCGCGGCGAGGCGAATCTGCTGCCGCTGGTCGATGCGGGGCGCGGGCGATGCGCCAGCGTGCACTTGGGAGTGTATGACTACACGGCGGCGTGCGGGATTACGGCGGCGCATCAGAACATGCTTCATCCGGTGTGCGATTTTGCGCGTGAGGTGATGCAGGTGGCGCTGGCTGGTACGGGCGTGCAACTTTCGGATGGCGCGACGAATGTGTTGCCTGTGCCGGTGCATCGCGCGTCCGGTGGCGCGGCGCTCACGGGGCAGCAGATTGTGGAGAACCGCGCGGCGGTTCATGCGGCGTGGAAATTGCACTTTGGGGATGTGCGGCATTCACTCGTCAACGGCTTCTATCAGGGATGGGATTTGCATCCCGCGCAGCTGCCGACGCGCTACGCGGCGGTGTATGCGTTCTTTCTCGAAAGCTTGGAGCCGGCTGCGGCGCGGTTGCGCGCGTTGATCGAGAAAGGGGCGCAGGCCTCGGGCGGGGAGGTAGCGGATGACGCGGCGACCGGGCAGGGACTGCTGGCGTACGTGCTGCGCGCGGTCGATTGCGGCGCGGTGACCGAGCGGGAGGCGGAATCGCTGACGGGATTATCGGCGGCGGAGATTCGCAGCGGATCGTTTGCGTCGGTTGTGGCCGCGCGGCGGAAGTAGTGCCATCGCACTCGGACGGCGATGGCGACGCGTCATTTTGTGCGAACGCTACTGTTTCGTCTTAACAGAGCGAACACATGCTGCGGGTGAAGCTGCGCAAAGGAATGGCGCCTGTCTGCCGACAGGCAGGCTTCGCGCCGTCTCTTATGTCGGACCTAAAGGTCCGACGCCCTGAAGAAGCGCTCGGTCGCACAAGGCGCGACCTGCGCTCGGCGCTGGCGTTCATTCCCGCATAGTCCCATCGCGCCTGGAGATTCCGAGTACCGGCGGCGCGGGGCTGACGGGACGGCGAAGCGAGCTTCGCAGCTCAGGGCAAGTGAGCTCCCGCACTTCTGGCGCGTGTAGGCTGAGGTTGGCCTTTTGCGAGCGGCGCGCTTACGTTTTGCGGCTGCTTTGTGCGCGCCGAGAATCCTATTCTCGGCATAGGGTGGCTTCGATTAGGCCGTGGGGCTCGTCGGTGGGGAGGAAAATTTCGCCGGGGTTTGTCATGCCCAGTGGCGAGAGGTCGACTAAGTTGTAGTGCTTGTTGGGGAGCGAGAGGCGGATTTCGCGGATCGCGTCGAATTGCTCGAGGACGGCTTTGCCCATGTCGTAGAGCGTGTGCTGCAGCGAGAGGCTGTCGTGCTCGGCGAAGGTTTCGAGCAACGCGCGGCGGACATCGGTCCACGTTCGATCGAAGTCGAGCTTCGCGTGTCCGTAGATCCAGTCCGCGCGAATGGCCGTGGCGAGGATGCGATTGCGGTCTTCGCGGAGCGTGGTGTAGGAATCGCGAATGAATCCTTCGAAGGCGGACTTCGTGGTTTTCATCGCGATGAGATTTTTCAGGCCGGCGCGAATCGTGGTGGCGGCGCGCGTGCCGGTGACGAGCGCCGTACGCTTTTCCTCGCCGGTGCGGACGAACGAGTATGGGTCGGGCTTGCCCTTGCGCGTGATGCGCGCCCACAGGTGCTCGACGGCGTGCAAGTGCACGCGCTCGACCTGCGGATTGCGCCCGAGGAAATGCTCGATCAGGATGCCGCAGAATGCTTCGGTCGCGCCCATCGGATGCTTCTTCGCGAGCGCGTAGACGGTGTTCTTCATCGTGTCGGTGGGCAGGATTTTGCTGTTGTCGCCCTCGGTGTACGCGGTTCTGAAGTCGCCTTCGAGGCGGATGCCGAGCGTGAGCTCCTTGATTTCGTGCTTGTCCTCGCGGTGCGTGACGCGCAGCAGCCGCACGCGCGATTTGCCGTAATCGTTCTGCCCCAGACGGATGCTCACCTGTCAGCTCCCTCGATACGTGGAATAGCCGTACGGACTGATCAGCAGCGGAACGTGATATTTCGCCGAGGCGTCGCGCACCTCGAAGATGATGGCGACCTCGGGATAAAAGCTTGCGGTTTGGCGCGACTCGAAATACGCGCGCGTGTCGAACGTGAGGCGGTAGGTTCCCGCGGGCAGCGGCTGCGGCGAAAGATTGCGGAGGCGGCCGTCGGCGTCCGTGATACCGCGGCCGAGCTGCTTCCATGCGGATGCGCCTTCGCGCGCGTCGAGCGTGACGGGTACTCCCGCCGCCGGGCAACCTACGGATGTGTCAAGCACGTGCGTGGTGATTTCGCTCATGATGTCGCCGTCATTCCTTTGAGTCCGCCAGAGCTTTGAGCAATTTATCCAGGCGCAGGCGCGTGATTTTGCGCTGCTCCTCGGCCGCGACCTGGATCTCCGTTTTCGAATTATTGGGCATGCGCTTGCGCAGGCTCGCGTGAATTTCGGCCGCGGATTTTCCGGTCGCGCAAATCAGAAAAACGTAGCCGAATTTCGATTGATACTCGAAATTGGCCTCGGCGATTTCGGCGAGCATGTCCGCGGAGGCCTGCTGCGCGACGGATTGCTCTCCCGCCGACCATTTCTTGGCCTCCGCGGATTGCTGTGCGGCGGCTTTGCCCGCGCCGATCGGAGGATGATGGCGAAACGCTTCGAGCCAATCGCGCCGCGAGAGCCCCGACCAGATCGCGTCGGCCGCGACGAAGAAGTCGTTTGCGCTGCTGTACGGGCGGCGCGCCATCATCGCCGCGACCCACGCTTGCGAGCCGCAGCAATCGAGCAGCGCTTTGGTCGCTTGCGCGGGCACGAGCTCGTTGAATCGCTCGATTCCGCGCGCGGCGGCGCCGGTGTCCGCGGGCCGCTCGGCGGTTTTGGGTGCGCCTGCCACGCCGAAGACGCGGAAGCGGCTGATGCCGCCATCGGGGTAGATATTCAGACGCACGTGCGTGACGGGGCCGACGCTTTGCAGCTGGTCGCGGAAAACATGGCGCGCGTTCGCTTTCAGAAGGATTTTCGGCAGCAGCGTTCTCCAATCGGCAAGCGCATCGGGACCCAAATTCGCGGCGGGATCGGCGAAGCAGGCGTCGATCGTGCAGCTCTCGGGAAAATTTCCTTTGAAATGCGCCGTGCTCACCTCGATGCGGCGGATTGTTCCAGCCGCTGCGAGGTTGACGATCGCCCAATCGTGGCCCGGGCCGCGCCTTCGCCGCGTCTCCCATCCTTCGCCCATGTTGCGCGCGAGGCCCGGCATCAGCATATTGAGCGGCTCGCCGAAAAACTGGTCGCTCGACGAGACGATCCGTGCGCCATTTTCGACCGCCGCGAGATCGAACTCCGCACGCGCGCTGCGCCTGGCGCAGGGCACGACCTCGCCGTGGACGCGCAGCCGCGCCACGCCGCCATCGGGGAAAATATTCAGCCGCAGATGCGTGAAGCGGCCGGGGCGCTCGATCGGGAATGGATTCTGCGAATCGCCGGCGAGCGGCGATTGCGGCAGCAGCTCGACCCATTGTGTTGTCCCGCTGAGCAGCGCCTGCTTTTCGTTTTCGTATGGCGCGGCGCCGAGGTCGCACGCCTCGACGGAGCATCGCTCCGGGTAATTGCCCTTGAAGAAACTCGTGTCGACGATGACGCCGCGAACCGTGCCCGGCAGGCCCAGGCGCACGATGCACCAGTCGTGACCCGGCGTGCGGCGGCGGCGCGTCTCCCAGCCGTCCATCCATTTGCCGCGCGCGGTGAACTTGCCCTCGACGAAAACCGGCTTCGATTCCCTGAGCAGATTTTCCTTGGGCGCGAAGAATTCATCGTTGGCCGCGACCGCGCGGCCGCCCAGCCGCTCGGCGGCGAGGTCTACGAGATGCGTGAAATCGGTCATGCGGCTCCCCGGCGCAAAATTTGTCCCGCAGGCAGAGCGGGGAACTCTCCACGCTCGAATATTTTGCGGCCGCGCAAGAATGTGGTCTCGACCACTCCCGCCAGCTCCTGGCCCGCGTACGGCGTCACTTTGTGGCGATGATGGAGTCGCGCCGCGTCAACCCGAAACGTGGCGTCCGGATTCCACATCACGAAATCGGCGTCGCAGCCCACGGCGATCGCTCCTTTGCGCGCGCCGATTCCCGCGAGCCGCGCGGGGCCCGCGCAAAGCCACTCGGCAACGCGCGACACAGAATAGCCGCGCGAGCGGGCCTGCGTCCACACGGCCGGAAGGCTGAGTTGCAGCGACGCGATGCCGCCCCACGCGCGGAGGAAATCGCCCTCGTCAGGCAGCTTCAGCGCGGGCGGGCAGGGCGAGTGGTCCGTGGCGATGAAATCGATTGTGCCATCTGCGAGCCCGCCCCAGAGCTTTTCGCGATGTTCGCGCGTGCGGATGGGCGGCGCGCATTTGAATTCGGTCGCGCCGTCAGCGATGTCTTCGGCGGCGAATGAAAGATAGTGGGGGCACGTCTCGACGCTGATCGCGAGTCCCTCGACCTTCGCCTGCTGCAGCTGCGCGAGCGAATCGGACGAGACGAGATGCACGACGTGAACGCGCGCCTTCGATTCACGCGCGAGCCGGATGAGCAGGGCGATGGCTTCGTCCTCGGCTTCATGCGGGCGCGCCGCGAGCCACGTGGCGTAGCGCTTGGGCGACGCGCCTTTCGGCAGCTTTGCCATCGCATCCTCGATTGGCCCCGGCAGCTCGGCGTGCGCCAGTAGCGGCGCGCCCATCGCCGCTAGTTGCGGAAGCGCCGCGCGCAGGTCGTTTTCATTCACGGACGCGAATTCATCGACGCCGCTTGGCACGAGGAAGCATTTGAATCCGAAGACGCCGGCGTCCCAAAGCGGTTTCAGCTCGCCGACATTTCCCGGCACTGCGCCACCCCAGAAGCCGACGTCGACCGAAAGCTTGCCTGCCGCTGCGGCCAATTTCTCGCGATAGGCGCCAGCGGTGGTGGTGGCGGGAATGCTGTTGAGCGGCATCTCGATGATCGTCGTGACGCCGCCCGCAGCGGCCGCGCGCGTGGCGGTCGAAAAACCTTCCCATTCGGTGCGGCCGGGCTCGTTGATGTGGACGTGCGTGTCGACGATGCCCGGCATCACGACGGCGTCGCCCGCCTCGTGCACCGGGGTCGCGGGCGGAACGTCGTCGAATGCGGTGATCGCGGCGATCGTGCCCGCGCGAATGTGAATCGCGGCCGCGCGCTCACCTTCGGGCGCGATCACGCGCTTGCCGCGGACGATCAGATCGGGAGGAGCGGCGGAGCTGACCGGAGGCGAGGGAGGATTGGGCATCGCGTCTACTGGGAGAGCATCTCGATGAATTCGGCGAGCAGGTTCTGCGCCACGCCGCGGCGGTAGCGGGCCGTCGAGCGCATGTCGTCGATCGGGCCGATTTCGTGGGCGAGCACTTCCTGCCCGGCGCGCAGGACCGCCGGCGACAACCGCTCGCCGCGGAGCAGCTTTTCGGTTTCGACCGCGCGCACCACGGCCGGCGCCACGCTGCCGAGCGCGATGCGCACGTCGGTGACGCGGCCCGCGTCGACCAGCGCCGCGCCGGCAAAGCACACTTTCGAGATCGCCTGCGCGCGCCGCGTGCCCACCTTGCGGTAATACTGCTTCCAGCCTTGGCGCGCGCGGGGGAGGCGGATGCGGCGGATCAGTTCGTCGTCGTGTAGGTCCATTTTCTTATAGCCGGAATGGAAGCCATGGTAGCGCGACCAGCGCGCGCCGCGCGCGGAAACAATTTCCAGCTCAGCATCGTAAGCGAGCAGCGCGGGCGGCGAATCGGCGGCAGGCGAGGCGTTGGCGATGTTGCCGCCGAGGGTGCCGCGATTCTGCGTGGCGATGCTGCCGGTTTCGGACGCAGCGCGGGCCAGCAGCGGGAATTCCGCGGCGAGCGTGGCGTTGCGGCGCACGTCGGAGTAGGTGGTGAGCGCGCCGAGCGTCACATGATCGGGCGCGATTTCGACGCCGCGCAATTCGGGCAGCTTCCAGATGCTGAGGAATTTCTTGTGTGCGAGTTTCCCGGCTTCGAGCAGGACCATCAGATCCGTCCCGCCCGCGAACAACTTCCACGCGCCCGGCTCGCGCGCGATGCGGTCCAGCACATCGGCCAGATCGCGCGGAGCCGCCAATTCGTATGCCGGAAGATACGACCTCACTGCCGCTCGGCCTCGCGGCACGCAGCGACCACGGACTCGAAAATCTTCATATAGCCGGTGCAGCGGCAGAGATTTCCGGCGAGGCCTTCGCGAATTTCGGCGCCGGTGGGCTCGGGATGGCGCGCCAGCAGATTTTCGGCCGCGAGAATCATCCCGGGCGTGCAGATGCCGCACTGCGCGCCGCCGTATGCGAGAAACGCCTGCTGCACCGCATCGAGGCGCTCGCCGCGCGCGATTCCCTCGATCGTGCGAATCTTTGCGCCTTCCGCGTGGACGGCGGGCACGAGGCAGCTATTCACGAGCGCGCCGTCGATTTCGACCGCGCACGCGCCGCATTCGCCCTCGCCGCAACCTTCTTTTGTGCCGGTGAGGCCGAGCTCTTTGCGCAGCACATCCAGGAGGCGCGCCATCGGGTACGTTTCAAAGGACGCCGCTTTGCCGTTCACCTCGCATTCCACGCGGATTTTGCGCGCGGCGTCAGGCATGCACTGTCTCCAGCATTTCGGCGAGCACTTCGGGCGTGACGGGAACGCGGCGGATATCGACGCCCGTGGCGTGCACGAGCGCATTCGCAATCGCGGGCGCAGTGCCGTCGAGCGGAAGCTCGCCGATGCCTTTCGCGCCGGCGGGGCCGCGCTCGTAGGGAACTTCTTCGAACCAGACGTGAATCGGCGGCACGTCCATTGAGGTGGGCATGATGTAGTTGGTCATCTGTCCGTTGATCATGCGGCCGTGCTGCCATACGACATTTTCGTAGAGCGCGAAGCCGATGCCCTGGGCGACGCCGCCCTCGACTTGTCCTGCTGCGAGCACGGGGTTGATGATCGTGCCGACCTCCTGCACGGCGACGAAATCTTCGACGCGCACTTCGGCGGTGCGCATGTCGACGGAAACTTCCGCGACGTAGACCGCCCAGCCGTACGCGCCGTAGGCGTCGCCTTGGTATTTCTCGTCGTCCCAGTGCAGATCTTTCGGCTGCTGATATTTGGCGAGCGATTTCAGCGGACCGAATTCCTCGATGTAGCGCGCGCAGGCGGGCGCGAAAGCGGCGGCCTCGTATCCCGGCTTCAGCAGGGCGCTATCGATCAACGATTGCTGGATCGATTTCGCGGCCGATTCCACGAGCTTGCCGACGATCATGGTGGTGCGCGACGCGACCGTGGGGCCGCTATTGGGCACGTGCGCGGTGTCCGGCTGGACGATTTCGATCTGATCGGCGGCGATCCCGAGGGTTTCGGCGGCGATCTGCGTGAAAATCGTGTTGGTGCCCTGGCCCATCTCGGTGCTGCCCGCGAACACGCGCACACGGCCGTCGGGCGTCGCGTCCATGGCCGCCTCCGACGCGAGATATTCTTCGCCGGAACCTGTGAATCCCGCGCCGTGCAGAAACGCCGCGAAGCCGATGCCGCGCCGGATCGCGCCGCCGCGTGCGTTCTCGGCAGAGAATCGCGCGCGCTTCGCGTGGTAGTCGCTCAGCTCGAAGGCGCGATCCATCAGCTTGTCCATATCGACTTTTTCGCGGACCACTTGGCTGACGGCGAGCGTCTCGCCCTGGTGAATGAAATTGCGGCGGCGCAATTCCTCGGGCGTGATGCCGACGGCTTCCGCGACGCGGTCCATGTGGCGTTCGAGCGCGAAAACGCATTGCGGCGCGCCGAATCCGCGGAAGGCGCCGTGCGGCGGCATGTTGGTGGCGACGGCGCGGCTGCGCACGCGAACATTGGGGCAAAGGTACGGGCCGGCGGCGTGGATCGTCCCGCGTGAGAGGACGACCGGCGAAAGCGTTTCGTACGCGCCGCCGTCGATCGTGAAGTCGATGTCCATCGCGACCAATTTGCCGTCGCGCGTGACGCCGGTGCGATGGCGCGTGAGCGACGGGTGGCGCTTTGTGGTGGCCACCATGTCTTCCGCGCGATCGTAGATCATCTTCACCGCTTTGCCGGATTTCAGCGCGAGCAGCGCCGCGTGCGCCGCGAGCATCGACGGATATTCTTCCTTGCCGCCGAATCCGCCGCCGGTTTCGGTCTGTACCACGCGAATGCGCTCGGGTGGCTCGCCGAAAATTCCCTTCAGGGCTTTGTGGACGTAATACGGGCACTGCAGCGAGCCCCACACCGTGACGCCCTCGGCGGCGTTCGCCCGCGCGATCATGCCTTGCGGCTCGATGTACAGCTGCTCCTGCGCGCCAGTTTCGTATTCGCCCTCGACGATGATGTCCGCGGTGGCCATCGCCGCGTCGGCATCGCTTTTCTCGACGAGGAACGATTTGAAAATGTTGTCCGCGCCCCAGATGATTTCTTTTTTCGCCAGCGAATCCTCGATCGTGAAAATCGCGGGCAGCGGCTCGATTTCGATGCGCACGGCGCGGCGCGCCTCTTCGAGCAGATATTTATCCGGATGCGCGAGCAGGACGACGGCCTCTTCGGGATGATTGACGACGCCGTCGGCGAGGCAGGGCTGATCGTCGATCAGCAGCGCGACGCAATTCTTTGCCGGGATGTCTTTCGCGGTGACGATTGTGAATTCATTCCACGGGATGCCGTCGCCGAAATGGATGCCAAGGATTTTGCCGCGCGCCGCCGTGCTGCGGACGGTTGTGCCGTGCAACATCTCAGGAAAGCTGATGTCGTCGACGTAGCGCGCGCTGCCGGTCACCTTCCCGCGGCCCTCCTTGCGCTGCACGGATTTTCCGATCAGGCGGGAGGGGGTCGGCTTGGTCATCGTGTCGGCCATGTTTGGCGAGGCGTGGACTAGTAGGGCACCTTGTCGCTTTTGCGGACCCAGGCGCGAAAGCCTTCGAGCGCTTCGTCGCGCATCATCGGAATCAGCGGGATTTTGCGCTGGGTGAGCGGCTGCGCGAGTTCCTTGTAGATGAAAGAGTCGTCGAATCCGGCTTCAGCTGCGTCCGCCGCGGTGTTGCCGAAATAGACGCGATCAGGGCGCGCCCAGTAGATCGCGCCCATGCACATCGGGCAGGGCTCGCACGAGGTGTAAATTTCGCAGCCGGCGAGCTCGAAAAAGCCGAGCTTCTTGCAGGCCTCGCGGATCGCCATGATTTCGGCGTGCGCCGTGGGGTCGTTCGCCGAGGTGACGCAATTCGAGCCTTCGGCGAGCAGCTTGCCGTCTTTCACCACCACCGCCGCAAAGGGACCGCCGCGTCCCGATCGCACATTTTCGATCGAGAGCTCGATGGCCCGCGCCATGAAAGGATTTTGCATTGTCGCCGCTGTGCCGCCGGGCGCAGCCACACGTATTCTCACATGAAGGCGAATCGCGCCGGACGGCTGCTGCAATTGTAGCGCAGCCGTTTCGCCCGGCTGCCTCAAATTGCTGATGTGTCCTATTGTCGGCAGAGAATGTCGGTATCGCGGGTGGTGTCTCCCGAGTGGGCCGAAAGGCCTCACCCCGGGAAAGCGGGGTGAGCTACATGAACCATCTCGAGGATGCAGTCACTCGAGGTCGGCGGCGATGCGCGGGAGGATTGCGCGGAGCAAGGCAACGAATTGGCCGCGGACGCGCTCGCCGGTTTCGAGGACCTCTTCGTGATTGAGCTCGCGGTCGAGGATGCCCGCCGCGACATTCGTGGCGCAGGAAATCCCGAGGACGCGAATGCCCATATGGCGCGCGGCGATCACTTCCTGCACGGTGGACATTCCGACGAGATCGGCGCCAATCGCCTTGAGGAAACGAATTTCCGCCGGTGTCTCGAAGCTCGGACCCAGCATCGCCGCGTACACACCTTCATGCTGCGCGATGCCGAGCCGCTTGGCCTCGGCCAGCGCGATTTCGCGGTAGCTCTTGTGGTAAGCCTGCGTCATATCGGGGAAGCGGACGCCGAAGCGCTTGTCGTTGGGGCCGACCAGCGCATTCGCGGCTTGCAGGTTGATGTGGTCGCGAATCATCACCAGAGCGCCGGCGGCGTAATCGAGATTGATCGCGCCCGCGGCGTTGGTCAGGACGACCGCGCGAATGCCCATCTGCCGGAAGACGCGCATCGGGAACGCGACATCCTTCACCGCGTAGCCTTCGTAGAGATGGACGCGCCCCTGCATCACGGCGACCGGAACATGCTCGACCTTGCCGATCGCGAGGCGGCCGGTGTGGCCGTCGACCGTGGACCGCGGGAACGCGGGAATTTTCGCGTACGGGATGTGCGTGGGGCTGGCGAGTTCGTCGGCAAACGAGCCGAGGCCCGTGCCGAGGACCACGCCGACCTTCGGGCGCAGCTTGGTTTTCGAGAGGACGTATTTCGCGGCGCGCGCCGACCGCTCGAATTCGCCGCCTCGCTCGACCACTTTCGGATTCGTCACTTTCGGGTCCCGAGCGCTCATCGCAGCATGATACCCACGAGCGAGGCGGACATGAGATTGGCCATCGTGCCGGCCAGCATAGCGCGAATGCCGAAGCGCGCCAGCTCCGAGCGTTTATTGGGAGCGAGAGCGCCAATGCCCCCGATCTGAATGCCGATCGAGCTGAAATTCGCGAAGCCGCAAAGCGCGAAGGTGGCGATGGTGAAGGAGCGCGGATCGAGCGCGGCCTGCATCGGGCCGAGGCGCTGAAAGGCGATGAGCTCGTTGGTCACCATGCGCAGGCCCAGCAAGTCGCCGATGCTGTGGCAATCTCTCCAGGGAATGCCGATCAGCCACGCGACGGGCGAAAAAATCCAGCCGAAAATCTGCTCGACGCTCGACGGGAACCAGCCGACGCCATGGCCCGCGAGGAAGTTGTGCGCTGCGCCGAAGCAGCCGTCGACCAGATAGATCAGCGCGATGAAGGAAACCAGCATCGCGGCCACGTTGAGGGCCAGGTGCAGCCCATCGATCGTGCCGCGCGAAAGCGCGCCGAGCGCGTTGACGTCCTTTTCCATTTCCGCCATCTCGACGCGCCCCGCGGTGAGCGGCTTTTCGGTTTCCGGCACGAGCATTTTCGCCATGAGGATGGTGCCGGGCGCGGTCATGATCACCGCGGCGAGCAGGTGTTCGGCTTTCACGCCGTAGGCGATGTAGGCGGCCATCATTCCGCCGGAAACGTGGGCCATGCCGCTGGTCATGACGGTCATCAGCTCGGATTGCGTCATTTCGGGGAGGAACGGGCGGATGGTGAGCGGCGCTTCGGTTTGTCCCATGAAGATGCTGGCGGCGACGTTGAGCGATTCGGCGCCGCTCGCGCCCATCAGCGCGGTCATCACCTTGGCCGTTGCCTTCACGACAACCTGCATGATTCCGTAATAGTAGAGCAGGGCAAAAATTGCGGCGATGAAGATGATCGTCGGAAGCACCTGGAAGGCGAAGTAGAAGCCCTTCGGCGAGTTCTTCAGCCCGAGATCGCCGAAAATGAACGACGAGCCGAAATACGCGAAATCGAGGAACCAGTTCACGGCGGCACCGAGCCGCTGGAAAATATAGCGGCCCGTTTCCCAATGCATCACGAGGAACGCGAACGCGATCTGCAGGCCGAGTCCCCAGGCGACCGTCTTGCGGCGGATGGCGCGCCGGTCGGTGGAAAAAATGAAGGCGAGCGCGAGCATCGTGAGCATGCCCAGAATTCCTACGAAGCGATGCATCGTTGGTAGTCTCCTTGCAACGCACTGTCGTGTCGTTGCGGGTCGAAAGGCCGCCGGCGACTGCGAAGCGCCGGCCACGCGGTTCCGATAGTGTTCCGCATCAGCGCTCCGAGAAATCGTCCCCGTGCGTCATGAACTCCGGATAAGCGCCCGCGCCGAGCTCGTGCAGATCCATCCCTTGCCGCTCGCCATCGACCGCCACGCGCTGCGGAAGAAACCGGTTCAAAGCCCAATTCAGCCCATACGTCACCGGCAGCACGAATCCGATCAGCGTCGCAATGCCCACCAGCTGCGCGAGCCATTGCCCGGGACTGTCGCCCGTGGAATTCAGCCCGACCGGGGGCACGCGCGCGATCACTCCCACCGCGAGCACGCCCCAAAGCCCGCCCATGGCGTGCGCCGAAATCGCGCCTCCGGGATCGTCGACCCACATGCGCAGCTCGAACCATTCGACCGAAAACGTCACCAGCGTTCCCGCCACCATGCCGATTGCCGCCGCTTCCGGCGGCCGGGTGAAAATACACGCCGCGCTGCTCGCGGCGAGCCCGCCGATCCATCCATTCGCGGTGAGCGAAAGATCGGGTTTGCCGAAACGCACGCTCGTGATTACCGCCGCCATCAAAGCTGAAGCAGCCGCGCAGAGCGTCGTGTTGATCGCCACCAGCACCGCTTGGCCAGGCGCGGCCCCGGCGAAAAGCACGGCTCCCGCCGAATTCAGGCCCCACCAGCCCGCCATCGCCAGAAAACACCCGAGCACGACAAAGGTCGAGTTGTGGCCCGGGATCGCCGTCGGCATTCCTTCCGTGGTGTACTTGCCGCGCCGCGGACCCAGGATCCACGCGATCGAAAGCGCCGTGAGTCCGCCGACGGCTTGAATCGTTCCCGATCCTCCTGCGTCCACAAAGCCGCGCCCGAGCCCGTAATTCTGTCCGAGTTGCGCGAGCCAACCGCCGCCCCAAGCCCAGTGCGCGAAGATCGGATACGTCACTCCGGCCAGCAGCGCCGCGGACGCGCACGTCGCGCTCAACCGCCAGCGATCGGCGCCGCTGCCGAGCGGGATCAGCGCGCCCAGTCCCACGCTCATCATTCCCAGCAGCGCCACGAGCGAAGCAGGCGAACCGTTCAGCATCAAGTGCCGCAGGAAAAGAGGCTGCGCTGCGATCCAGCTCCATTCCTTGCCGCCCAACGTCAGAACGCGCGCCGGGCCGCCTGCGAATCCCTGCAGCGAGAAGCCCCACACGAAATACACGACCGCCGCAATCGACACGGCGCACAACGACGACATCATCAAATGCGCGGCGCTGCGCGCGCGGCCGAGACCGGTATTGATCAATGCCAGCCCGGCGCCGGCGAATGGCACAAGAAAAATAAAGATGAGGCACAGCGCGGCGGACGTGTCGGAGAGAATCGGGCCGCTCTCAGGCGTCACTCGTGTTCACCTCGCGGAGCGGGATGCGCGCGGATCACCAGCACCATTCCGAGAATCTCGACGCCGATGCCCGCCAGGACGAACGCGGCTCTCGCGCCGCTCGTGGCCAGCAATGCGACGGCGGTCAAGACGATTCCCCAGCCTGCCAAGAGCAGCAGAAAGCCCAGAAATTTCATCGGCGGAACCCCCGGAACGCGTGCGCGCAGCGCTCGCACACGCGGCGTTAGCGTAGCATCCGCGCGAAAACCCATCCAGTCGATTTTTGGAATCGCAAGCGGCGATTCCAGCTTTGGACGTAACGCGGCTTCAGCGGCTAAAGAGGCCACAGACTGTTTCAAGAATTCGCGCGGCGGAAGCGAAGAGCTGCTTCAGAGTCTAAAGCTGCGCCGGGGCTGGGCGCACGGGCCTCCTGAAGAAAAGGCCCGCGGCTAGAAGCCGCCTCAACTGGCCTCGCTTTTCGTGGGCCTGAAGGCCCACGCTTCCACCGTGTGCCGGGTCGCAAGAACCGCGACCCGCCGCTGCAAGACGAGGCCGCGACGCGGGCCTCCTTATTCGAACCCGGTCTCCACCACAAACCCTGAAGGCTCACGCTTCCACAGGTTTGCCCTTGCGGACTGAAGCAACCCGAACTGTGATTCGGAGGGGGCTTGGCCCGAGGAATCTGCGCGTTTCTCTCGGACATTCCGCAGACAGCAGATCCCTCGCTGCGTCCCGCGCCCGCACAAAACGCGGGAAAGGCAAAAGCGCGCGGGACCCCGCTCGGGATGACAGCGCGCGTTTTTTCCGTAGCCTGTTAAAGAAGCTCCGACCCCCTAACGAGTATTAATGAGGCGCCTTTTAGCCAGAGTGCAAACCAAGAGCGGGGCGCGCCGCAACTTTTCTGGCGGCTTTGGGTTCTACCCGCAGCGGCCGAACTGAGTGTTTTCGGCTCCGGCAGTCATCGCTCATAAGGGGTGAAGGAGAATCATCATGTGGAAAATGAAAGCTACGGGTGTGTTCATCGTCCTTCTTGCCGCATTCGGCCTCTCGAGCTGCGGCGGCTCAACTTCCGGCTCCAACACGGGCGGCGGCGAAGATCAAGCCTCCGTCTTCACGGTCGGCACGGACGCTCCGCTTCCGAGCGTCGTCTCGTGCCAGATCATGGTCACCGGTGTCACGATAAATAACGGCACCACCAACGTGCCGGTGCTCACCACGCCGCAGGTGGTCGACTTCGCGCAATTGAGCGGCCTACATCAGCTGCTCGATCTCAACGCCGTTCCGCCGGGCACCTACTCGTCGGCCACCGTGACGATCGCGAGCCCGGTGATCGGGTTCATCGACACCACGCAGAATCCGCCCGCGATCAACACGATCAACGGCACGCTCACGCAATCGAGCGTCACGGTCAATTTTCCGACTCCGTTCGTATTGGACGCCGCCGATCTTGTCGGCCTGCGCATGGAATTCGATCTGCGGCAGTCTTTGCAGACCGATCAGAATGGGCAGGTGACCGGCACGGTCAATCCCGTGTTCAACATGCAGTTACTGAACGCCACCGACGCCAACGTCTCGATCGATGATTTCCACGCGGGCGTCGTCGGCGTGACGGGCGACAATACGTTCACCGTGCAGGGCCCCAAGGGTCGCCAATGGACCGTGCAAACCAGCGCCAGCACGGTTCTCGACGACCCGAGCGTTCCGGTAAGCTCGTTCACGACCAGCACGATCGTCGAAATCTCGGGCCAGCTCGATCCCGTGTCGCACGATATCGACGCCTCCGAAATCGAAGTCGTCTCGAACGACAAGTTCGTTCTCGGCGGCCTTTTCACGAGTATTCGCCCGCCGTCCGGCCCTGCGACGCAGGCCGACCTGTACGTCCGTTACGAATTGCCGGATATCACCGGAATTCAGGATGGCCAGATCGAAACGCTCGCGTTGAACGGCAACGAAGTCTACAAGATCGCCAACATCAACAATCCGATCACCACGCTGCTCTTTAATAATTCGGCGCTGGCAGCGGGACAAGTGGTCGACGTGGGCGGTTCGGTCACCACGACGAACGGTGTCTCGACTCTGACCGTTCATCGCGTGATTCTCCGCCGACAGGGCCAGCAGGGCACGTGGGTTCCCGGCAGCACGGTCGTGCAGTCGGGCAACGCAGGCAGCTTCCAGTTGAATGACAATTGGACGGCCGGCGTCCTGTTGCCAAGCCCGCTCACCGTGCTCACCACGAACGCAACCAACTTCATTAACCTAAGCGGATTGTCCGGCCTGAGCGGCTCGCAGGCTCTTCCGATCCGCGTGGTGGGTTTCATCCTGATCGACCCGGCCACAAGTCAGCCGGTGATGGTGGCTCGTTCCGTCGAGGAGCTGACCACCTCGGATTAGTTGGTAAGAACTCCCCCCAGACGTGAAAGCGCCGCTGTCTCGTCACGAGAAAACGGGACAGCGGCGTTTCCGTTCTTGGGATTCAGTGCATTGCCCGGAAGGGGGCTACAACCCTTCCGAGTGAGGGACGACGCGAGCTAGGGCGCATCGATTCGGATTCTTAGGCGGCGCTTCGAAGGGGGCGCGGCAAGCAGCGCCCCTACAAAAGCAGTTCACTCGCTGCGCACCGCGACGATATCTCTCCCGCTTGTGCGAACCTCGATCGCCATCGGCGGCCGCACTCCGCTCCCCATCACGATGTCGCCGCGCACCAATCCGCCGTCCGGCGCACCGCCGCCGTAGCGCATCAGATCGTAGACCGCGCGCGTGCACGGATTCACCACCATGGGATGATTCGCCTGAAATCCGTATTTCGTTGCCAGCGCGTTCAAATCGGTGACGTATTGCAGTTCGCATTCGCCAAACGGCTCGCGTAGCGAAAATCCCCAGAGCTGCCCGCCCGGCAAACGCACCACCATCGCGGGCACTGGGTCGGCTGAAAATGGCCCGCGAAACAAGAACTCCTGCGAGGACCACGGTTTCGCAAGTTCAGCGGTCGTGGCCACGATTCCGGGACCGATCATGAGCTTCTGCGCGGGCTCGGTCCTCGCAGGCTCGGCCGGCTCGGGCGCAGCCGCCGAGGACATCGGATTCAAATTCGATTTCGCCGAAGAGCCGTGGCCCGAATAGAGAAACGCCACGCCCGCAAGCAGCGCGACCGCGATTCCCACGCCGACCCCGATCATTTTGGCCCGCGCTTCCCGCGCATTGGACGCCTGCACCGTGGAAGGAACGGGCTTCGGCTCAGGCCGGCGCGGGGCCGGCTTCGAGGTCTTTTCGCCGGAAGCGGGCACACCCGGAATGGCCGGTGCTTGGGGCTTGAAGGGATCGATCTTCTGGTCGACTGGCATGCTGGGATGCGGCGATTCGCACCTTCAGATTGAATCCCCGGCAGCTGGAATGCAAGGGTCGAGCGCCTCGTTGCTATTGACGCTTTCGCAGCGAAAAATTAAGCGGAAGGAAACCCGGGGCTAGGGGGAGAGTCAGGCGGGCGGCTCAGCCGCACCGAATGATGCGCCACGTATTCGTGGAGATTTGCCAGGATCAGCAGCAGTTCGAGCATGCGATCGCGCTGCTCGGGATTCGGATCGCCCGCTCCCTCTTCCAGGTTTTTTACCACCGCGAGAGCGTCCGCGAGCAGCCACTCGACGTCTCCGGGGCTCATCGCGCGCCCCTCACGGCAGCGCCCGAGCATGTGGTCCGTTCGCAGGAAGGCTTCGTCGAGAAAATGGTCCAGGCACAGCCGCTCGGCGGCCAGGGCGGCGGGAATCGTGTTGACGCACGATGCCCTTCGGCAGCCTGCAGGGGCGGGGACAGTCATGGCAAAACCCCACGACCTCGATTCATTCCGAGGTTCGTGCCGAGAGCCTATCAACAGTTGAGTTTCGCCGCAAGAGAAGGATGTCCCGCAAGGCGCGCGCGCAGAAACAAGACCGAAACGCCATGCCGCCCGAGGTTCGTAAGGAGTTATTCGGCTCGGATGACGCGATGTTGGTGCGTCGTCAGGCTGTGGCGCCGTGACACTTCTTGTACTTCTTGCCCGATCCGCAAGGGCACGGATCGTTTCGCCCGACCTTGGCGGCCGCTCGAACCGGCTTCGGAGCTTCCGCCTGCGCCGCCCCGGCCTGGAATTGCAGATTTTTCTGCTGGCGTTGCTGCCGCTGTTGGATCTGGCGCGCGATCGCGGAATCGGGCGTGGCCGATTCGCCGCCCGGCTGCGCACTGGGGCCGAGGCGGTTCGGCGTTTGCGGCGGCTCTCCGGCCGGTCTTGCTTGCACTTGCCCCGGCTCGGCGGGCCGCACGAGAAACAGGAATCGCACCGCCTCCGTGTCGATCCGGTCCATCATGTCTTCGAAAAGCGTGAACGCCTCGCGCTTGAATTCTACGAGCGGGTCTTTCTGCCCGTAGCCGCGAAGACCGATTCCTTCTTTCAGGTGATCGAGCGTCAGCAGGTGGTCTTTCCACTGGCCGTCGACGATATCCAGGAGGATGTGCCGCTCAAGCCAGCGCAGCGTCTGCTCGCCGAAAAGTTTTTCCTTCTCTTCGTAGCGCTCGCGGACTTTTTCCATCAACTCGTCGGCAAGCTGATCGTGGTGCAGATTCTCGATGTCGGGGATCGTCGTCTTCAGATCCATGCCGAACTGGTTAAGCAGTTCGTTCCCGAGCTGCGTCATGTTCCACTGGTCGGGATGCTGATCGCGCGGGCAATACGTCTCGACCAGCGACTGCGCGATCGCCTCCGCGCGTTCGAGCACGAACTCCTTCTGGTCCCGCCCCTCGAGAAATGACCGCCGCAGCGAGTACACCGTCTCGCGCTGCTTGTTCATCACGTCGTCGTATTCGAGCAGGTGTTTGCGCGCTTCGAAGTTCTGCGCTTCCACGCTTTCCTGCGCGTGTTCGATGCGCTTGCTGATCATCTTCGATTCGATCGGGACCCCTTCGGTCATCCCGAGCCAGTGCATCATGGCCTTGACCTTTTCGCCGCCGAAAATCCGCAGCAGGTCGTCTTCGAGCGAAAGGAAAAATCGCGACGATCCGGGATCGCCCTGGCGTCCCGCGCGGCCTCGCAATTGGTTGTCGATGCGCCGCGCCTCGTGCCGCTCGGTGCCGAGGATGTGCAGCCCGCCCATCGCCACCACTTCGTCGTGCTCGATTTTGCATTGCGCTGCGAATTCGTCGTAGACCGGCTTCCACTGATCGGCCGGCACCTGAAAAATTTTGCCTTCCTGCTGGAAGAGCACCATCGCCGGAGCACTCGCACCGTTCGACCCGCTCGCGCTCGCGCCGTTCTTTCCGTCGGTGGATGCAATCGATCCGGACGACGATGCGGAGCCTGCTGCAGCGGCTGTGGCGGCGTCGGCTTGCGCTGGGGTTTCCGTTCCGGCTTGCATCCCGATTACTGACGCAGCCGGCGCGTACGGCATCGCGATCTTGTTCTTCAGAAAATGCTCGCGTGTCATTAGCTCCGGGTTGCCGCCCAGCAAAATGTCCGTGCCGCGGCCGGCCATGTTCGTCGAGACCGTCACTGCTCCCTTGCGTCCGGCTTGCGAGATGATTTTCGCTTCGCGCTCGTGCTGCTTCGCGTTGAGCACCTGGTGCGGGATGCCGGCCGTCCTCAAATGCTCGGCGATTTTTTCCGACTTCTCGATCGAGATGCTGCCAATCAGCACCGGCTGCCCGCTTTCGAAGTATTGGCGGACTCCGCCGCTTTTCGTGCCGTCTTCCTGGATGATTCCGTTCACCGCCGCTTCGAATTTTTCCCGTTCGGTGCGGTAGACCACGTCCGGCGACTCGATGCGAATTAGCTGCCGGTTCGTGGGAATCGCCACCACGTCGAGGCCGTAGATCTTGTGGAATTCGGGCGCTTCGGTTTCGGCCGTGCCGGTCATGCCGGAAAGCTTTTTGTACATGCGGAAATAATTCTGGAAGGTGATGGTAGCGAGCGTCTGATTTTCGCGCTCGATCTTCACGCCTTCTTTGGCCTCGACGGCCTGGTGCAGACCGTCGGACCAGCGGCGTCCCGGCATCTGGCGTCCGGTGAATTCGTCGACGATCACCACTTCGCCGTCTTTCACCACGTAGTCGACGTCCTTCTCGAAGAGCGTGTGCGCGCGCAGTCCCTGGTAGACGTGGTGGATGAGCTCCATGTTTTGCGGATCGTAGAGGTTGCCGAGGTTCAGCAGCCGCTCGCACTTCGACACGCCTTCTTCGGTCAGCGTCGCGGTGCGCATCTTTTCGTCGAGCGTGTAATCCATGTCGACGATCAGCTTCGGGATGATCTTGTCGATTCGATAGTATTTATCGGTCGATTCTTCGGCGGGGCCGGAAATAATCAGCGGCGTGCGCGCCTCGTCGATCAGGATCGAGTCGACTTCGTCGACGATTCCGAACTGGTGGCCGCGCTGGACGCATTGCGCGAGATCGTATTTCATGTTGTCGCGCAGGTAGTCGAATCCGAATTCGTTGTTCGTGCCGTAGGTGATGTCCGCTGCGTAGGCCGCGCGCCGCTGCACGTCGTCGAGATCGTGAACGATCACGCCGACCGTGAGCCCCAGCATCTTATAGATCGGGCTCATCCACTCCGCGTCGCGCCGCGCCAGGTAGTCGTTCACGGTGACGATGTGCACGCCGAGCCCGGCGAGCGAATTCAAATACGCGGGCAGCGTCGCGACGAGCGTTTTTCCTTCGCCCGTCTTCATCTCGGCGATTTTTCCCTCGTGCAGGACGATTCCGCCGATCATCTGCACGTCGAAGTGGCGCATCCCGAGCGTTCGGCGGCCGGCTTCGCGCGTCAGCGCAAAGGCCGGCGCGATCGCGGGTTCGAGCGCCTCCTGCAATTTCCTTCTGTAGTCGAGATCGTCGCGCTCGACGCCCTCGAGGCGTTCGGCGACCTCGGCGCGCAGCGCGGCCGCGCGCTCGGCGACCTGCGCGTCGGTGAGCTTTTTCATCTCGGGCTCGAGCTCGTTGACGCCCGCGACCATCGGCGTGATCCGCTTCACGTCGCGCTCGTGCTTCGTCCCGATAAATTTCGCGACTACGCCGTCTATGACCTTCTCAACGTCCATGTCGGGTATCTGCCACTGAATCTTTCTTGGGAACGAATCCCACTGACAATTAGATGCAGCTTCCCTCTGCATTGTATCTGCTGGGCCACGTTCCCGCAAAGCCGTGCCAGCGGGCGAGTTGCTTTCCATGGTCGCGCCGTCAGGATACCTACGCCGCAATCCGCGCCCGTCGACTGCGCTCCTTCAGTCGCACCTACCATGGAAGTCCAAAAGCTGCCGCACCGAAATGCGGGGGCGCGACATCCAAGCCGGCTGCGACTCGCGTGGACGTTTCTCCGGGGAGGATGGTAAGCTGTCGCCCCGCGGATTTGCAGCTGGATCAGGCGGGAGCTTGCACGAGCGACCTTTTTCAGCCTCGACAGGAACATTCAGGAACATTAACGATGGCGTCCAATCCAACCAGCGCGCAGCCCGCGGCAGCCGCCGAAGCCATCGTGTCGCAGCCCGTCTCCCTGCCGCTCACTCGGGCCGCCATTTTTCTCGTCGTCACCATCAAGCCTTCCGACGAAAATCGCGCCGCCGTTCTTTCTCTTTGCGCCGATCTATCCGGAATTTTGCGCGCTGTCGGCTTTCGCGATCTCGACGCGGCCCTCTCCTGCATCATGGGCATCGGCGCCGCCGCCTGGGATCGCCTCTTCGGCGCGCCGCGTCCCGCGGAGCTGCATCCCTTCCGCGAGATTCGCTCCGGCGCGCGGCAAGCGGTTGCGACGCCCGGCGACCTGCTCTTCCACATCCGAGCCATGCGCATGGACCTCTGCTTCGAACTCGCGATGCAGATCATGTCGCGGCTGGGAGACGCCGTCTCCACGTCCGACGAAGTCCACGGTTTCCGTTATGTGGACAATCGCGATCTGCTCGGCTTTGTGGACGGCACCGAAAATCCGACCGGCGGTTTAGCGGCGGATTCCGTCTTCATCGGCGACGAAGACCCGGCCTTCGCGGGCTGCAGCTACGTGATCGTCCAAAAGTATCTTCACAATCTTGACGCGTGGAACAAGGTGCCTATGGAAGTCCAGGAAAAGATCATCGGCCGCGAGAAGCTCTCCGACATCGAACTCGACGATTCCGTCAAGCCCACCAACGCGCACAATGCGCTCACCGTGATCGAAGAAAACGGCCAGGAAATCAAAATCGTTCGGGACAACATGCCGTTCGGCCGCCCCGGCCACGGCGAGTTCGGCACCTACTTTATCGGCTACAGCCGCTCGCCTCGCACCATCGAGCAGATGCTTGAAAATATGTTCATCGGACGACCGCCGGGCAATTACGACCGCATCCTCGACTTCAGCACGGCCGTTACCGGAAATCTATTTTTCGTCCCCACGGCCTCGTTCCTCGATGGCGTCACTCCGGACCAGCCCGTGCCCGCCGGTTCCTCTGGGGCGGAGGCGCCCGCGTCTGCGATAGCTAAATCTTCCAGCTCTGTTGCGCCATCCAAGGATGGTTCGCTCGGCATCGGTTCCTTGAAAGGGGAAAATTCTGATGAATAACCTGCATCGCGAGCTGGCTCCGATTTCCGATGCCGCGTGGGCTCAAATCGAGGAAGAAACTTCGCGGACGCTCAAGCGCTACCTCGCCGGCCGCCGCGTTGTGGACGTTCAGGGGCCGGAGGGTTCCGCTCTCTCGGCCGTCGGCACGGGCCACTTGCGGGCGATCGCAGCTCCGGGAGAAGGCGTGATCTCGCGCCAGCGCGAAGCCAAAGCGCTCGTCGAGCTGCGCGTCCCATTCGATCTGGAGCGCCAGATGATCGACGACGTGGAACGCGGGGCCAATGACTCCGACTGGCAGCCCACAAAAGACGCCGCGCGCAAGCTCGCTTTCGCCGAAGACCGTGCGATTTTCGAAGGCTACGACGCCGCCGGAATCGTCGGCGTGCGCCAGGGCACCAGCAATCCGCGGAAATCTCTCCCAGCCGATGTGCGCAAGTACCCGGAAGCCTTTGCGGAAGCGCTAAGCCAGTTGCGCCTGGTGGGCGTCAACGGTCCCTATGCCATCCTGCTCGGCGCCGACGCGTACACCGAACTCGCCGAAACCAGCGATTACGGCTATCCGGTGCTCGAGCACGTCAAGCGCCTCGTCGAAGGCAAAATCATTTGGGCGCCCGCCATCGACGGAGCCTTCGTCGTCACAACCCGCGGCGGCGACCTCGATCTTCACATCGGTCAAGACGCGTCTATCGGCTATTTGAGCCACACCGAGACGCACGTCCGACTGTACCTGCAGGAAACGTTTACCTTCCTCTATCTCACGTCCGAATCTTCGGTCGCCCTCGCAGCTCCGTCTAAGCCATCCTGACACGCGCCGTGGGGCTGACCTTGACTTTGAACGGGCGGCGGTCTATAGGTGAGTTAAGGTAACTGAGAGCATCCATGACTGCTACGCGCGCAACCGACTCTCCCTTCGAGGACGCTTCCTTTGGGCCGAAGTTTGACCGGCGCACCGTGAACGTGAGTTCGGCGCTGCTCTCGATCTTCATCGTCGAATTGCTCGGGCTCTTTTGCATGGGCGCCTACCTACTGTTCCGCTGACGCCGGAGGAGTGTTGAAGGAACTCTTCGAGCTTCTTTCTCAAGCGCTCCGAGGTGAAATCTCCACACCAGTCGGCCAAATCAATCTGAGTTTCGGCATTATTCTCGTCGGTATGGTAGTGGCTCTCGTTGCAGGCCGCGAGGTCGAGTACATTGGCGATCTCATTCTGCGCTTGCTCGGGAAAAGGCCTCGCCCTCGAGGCGCCCACGACACGAAATTTGCCATCGTTTCCGTGATTGTGTTTCTGATCGTTTCGCTGATTATCGTTGCGGCCTATATGCCTCACCCACCCGAGTGATAATCCGGAACGCTATCCGCGACGGCGGATGCAAACGGCGCACGCGAACCGCTACGTCACGACGTGGCGGAGGAGGCTTGCGGGGCGGCCGGGAGGCGGACGAGGCGTGCGGCGGTGACGGACGGCAGGCCGAGGACTTCATCGACGACGGAGGCGCTTACGTTGCCGTCGAGGCCTACGAGCGCGAGGGCTTCGGCGCCGCCCGCGGGGGCGCGGCGGCCGAGCGCGAACGTGGAGATATTGATGCCCAGGCTGCCGAGGGCCGTGCCGATGCGGCCGATCACGCCGGGGACGTCGACGTTGCGCGAGAGCAGCAGCGTGCCTTCGAGCGGCGACTCGAGGGCGATGCCATCGAGCGCGAGGATGCGCGGCGAGCCGTCTTGCGCGACGGCGCCTTCGAGCGAGAATTCCGGGCCGCCATCGGAGATCGACACCTCGATCGTATTCGGATATCCGCGCTCGCGAGGCCGCGTGGTTTCCTGGACGACGATTCCGCGCGCGGCGGTTTCCTCCGCCACGTTCACCAGGTTCACTTTGTCGTCGATCACGGCATTCAGCGCGCCCACCAGCACCGCTCTGCAAATCACGTGCGAGCCGATTTCGGCGGGCTCTCCTGAATACTGCACGCGCACGCGCGTGAAACTGCGCGAAGGCGCGGCCTGCGCCACGAACGATCCGAGGCGCTCGCCCAATTCGAGGTAGGGACGCAGGCGGCGGTATTGGTCGGGCGAAAGCGCGGGCATGTTGACGGCATTGCGAATCGAGCCGTCGGCGAGGAAATCGCGAATCTGCTGCGCGATCGCAGTGCCGACCTCCTCTTGCGCCTCAGCTGTGGAACCGGCGATGTGCGGCGTGGCGATCACATTGTGCAGGCCGACGAGCGGCGAGCCTTTCGGCGGCTCGTGCGCGAAAGTATCGAGACCGGCGCCGGCGACGTGGCCCGATTTCAGGGCGTCGGCGAGGGCGGCTTCGTCGATCAATTCGCCGCGCGCGCAATTGACGATGCGGACGCCCTTTTTCATTTTGGCGATGGCCGCGGCGTCGATCAACTTTTCGGTCTGCGCGCTGAGCGAAGTGTGGAGCGAGATCACGTCGGAGCGGCGGAGAAGTTCGTCGAGCGGGACGAGTTCGACTTCGACGGCTTGCGCGGCGGCGGGCGTGACGAAGGGATCGTAGGCGATCACTTTCATTTCGAGCGCGCGAGCGCGGCGGGCGACTTCCGTGCCGACGCGGCCGAGGCCGACGAGGCCCATCGTCTTGCCGCGGAGCTCGGTGCCGGAAAACGCGGACTTCTCCCATTTGCCCGCGTGGATCGAGGCGTTGGCCTGGGGCACGGCACGCGCGAGGCCGAGCATCAGGGCGAGCGTGTGTTCGGCGACGCTAACGGAATTGCCGCCGGGCGTATTCATCACGAGCACGCCGCGGCGGGTGGCGGCGTCCACGTCGACGTTGTCGATGCCGACTCCGGCGCGGCCGATCACGCGAAGGCGCGCGGCCTTTTCGAGCAGCGCCGCCGTGACTTTGGTCGCGCTGCGAACCACGAGCGCGTCGGCATCGACGATTTCGCTCGGGAGCGCGGCCGCCGTCGGCGTGAGCACGTCCCATCCAGCGTCGCGCAAAAGCGCAATTCCGCGTTCACTGATCTTGTCTGCAACGATGATTTTCATGGGGCAATAAGGTTATCGGGCGTGCCCGGCCGTGTCAATTACGCTTGCGGGCGCTGACATACGCTGGGCGCGCGCGGGTGAATGCAAACGTGATATTCTTTTCTTACAACACGAGGGATCACACGACAAATGGGATATATCGAACGAATTCAAAGCGATTTGACCGCCGCGATGAAGGAAAAGGACGAGCTGCGGCTGAGCGTGCTGCGCATGATGAAGAGCGCGCTGAAGAACAAGGAAATCGAGAAGATGCGCCCGCTCGACGACATGGAGTCGCTGCAGGTGCTGCAGACGCTGGTGAAGCAGCGGCGCGAATCCGTGCACCAGTTCACGCAGGGCGGCCGCAAGGACCTCGCCGACAAGGAAGCGAAGGAAATCCTGATCATCGAGGAGTACCTGCCCGCCGCGCCGAGCGACCACGAAATCCACCGCGCGATCGAAGAGGCTATCAGCGAAGCGGGCGCGGACTCGCTGAAACAAATGGGCGCGGTGATCAAAGCGGCGCGGGCGCGGCTGGAAGGCAAGGCGGTCGACGGCAAAGTGCTGAGCGATCGCGTGCGCGGCCGGCTGAGCGGGAAGTCCTAAGGCGAGGGCACAGACAGGATTGTCTGCGCCACGTGTCTGCAAGACGGTGTCCTTTTAGGGCGTGGCCGTCTTCTTGAGTACCGCAGCCGATCCCTGATCCGCGGCCACCTGCTGGAGGAACGCGCGAATCTCCGGAAGCTTATCCACCGGAACCATCACGTCTTTCACCTCGAAGCTCCGCTTGTAGTGCAGCACGCCATCGGCAAACGTAGTTTCACTCTTGTACGTGGCGTAATCGCAGGTGGCCTGCACGGGCTTCGGAAGGCCGTCGACGATGTAGCCCTTGGGCACGGTGATGTCGAAGAGATCGTCCTGGCGCGTCGCTTCCTCGAACTGAATCGGATATTTCCGCGGCTTCTGCTCGGTGAAGAGGCGGAGGAAGCCGGTGCTTTTGTCGCCGACCACGCGCGGGCGCACGAATAGCAGGTCCCCCGCGGCGCTGGCGTATCCGGGCGAGACGAATTTGTAATCGAGCGACAGATTCTGATCGTCGTGATCTAAATTTCCGAGCGAGGCCTGGGTAAGCGTAAAATTGTTGAGAAAGTTCGCGAGGAAATGGTCGAAGACTTCGGCGCGCTTCGATGGCTGCGCTTCGAGGAACTCTGCGCGCTCCTGGGCCGCCGGCCCGCCCCATTCGAGTTCGTGAATTTCGCCCGAGAGATCGCCGTCGGGGCTGAGATCAAACTTTGCCGTGCGCAACAGGCGGTTTGTCGCCGGGGGCAGAAGCGGCAGCGCAATCAAATGGCCTCCGTCGGGCGCCATCAGAAGCCCGTAGCTGAACTGCAGATACCACGGCAGGTATCCGAGGGGCACGTGCTCGTTGGTAGGGTCGAAGATGAGCAGCCTGCCGAGCTTCGGATCGTTCACCACCGCGTATAAGCCAGCGTCGGGAACGGCGTCCGGCAGGCGTATCGCCAGGATCATGTGATCCATGTGGATCGAGGGATAGTCCGGGTGGATCACGCCGCGGCGGTCGTCCACGGCCATATAGTAGGACTCGATTCCGATTTCGTGCAGCATGGTGCTCAGCAGAGTCGCCTTGTCCTTGCAATCGCCGAACTGGTGCGCAAAAACGTCGGCGGCCGGATGCGGCTGCCACCCTCCGATGCCGATCTCGATCGCAAAATAACGAATGTTGCGCTGGACGTATTCGGTCAACGCTCGCATTTTCTGCACGGGATCCGACACGCCCGAGGTTAACTCGGTCACCTTCTGCTGGATTTCCGGCGAAGATGCGCGGGTGGCTTGCGTGAGGCCGTTGTACCAGACGCCGATGTCCTGCCACGACCCCGAGGACTTGGCGCGCATGGCGGGATCGCGCGGGAAATATTTCACGCCGGCCCACCCGGCTACGGACCGCCAGGGCGGCATGTCGGGTTCGATTTCGACGCCGGGGAGATTCTTCACCTCCCAGACGTATTCATTGGGGCCGGGACTCTGGGGCTGCTGCTCGGGATAGTTGAACCAGTGCGCGGTGAATTCCCAGCCGGGCGGCATCTGAAGCTCGAAACGCGCGGTGACTACCGGCAAGCGGTCTTGGAAAGACCAGTCGTCCTCGAAGACGTAGGGCCGGTCGCGCTGGACGTACTCGTAGCCGACCACGTTGCCCGGATTCGCCTCGGGGAACTGAAGGGCTTTGCCTCTGATGTCCGTGTACTCGATATCGGCGAGGTAGCCGTGTTCTACGGCGTCTTTTTCGCCGACGGCGATTTCGTGGCCGTTCGATTCGATCGTCCACGCTTTCATGTAGGCGATCTTGGTGTCTTTATCGAAATCGACGTCGATGCCACCGTACTCGCGGCGGGCTTCGATGCGGAGCAGGCGAATGGCGACGCGATGGAGAGTGTCGATCTCGCCGTTATCGTGGACGGCGGTCTGCGTTTCGTCGAGCAGGATGACCGCATCGGTGTCTTGGTCGTAGTCCGGCAGCTTTTCCTGCGCGGCGGCGCGGAGCCAGTCGGGCGCGGAATCGCCCGCAATGGCTCGCGGCGCAAACGAGCCGAAGGCCGCCAGGAAGAAGGCCGCCAGCGGAAGGGCGCTAGTTGTTCGCCGCCGACGCGGTACTTTCGAGGAGCATTTGGGAATCATCATTCGCTTTCACCGTTTCGAAAAACCGCCGCAGCACGGGGTAATCTTTGTTCGTGAAAATGACGCCTTTCTCGACAAGGTGGCGCTTCACTTCGACGGTGTTGTTTTGCGCCACGGCTGAGATCTGGTAGGTGACGGCGCCGAGATCCAGGTTGTGGACCGGCGGCATCGTTGCGGCCTTGTAGCCGGCCGGCATGTGGAAGCGGATGTCGTCGGTTTCCTCGTAGGGAAAGTGGAAATAGACGGAGTTCACGCGCTTCTCGACCGCAAAGGAATTCACTTCGGTGGGCTCAAACATCTCGACGGGCATCAACATTCGCTGTGCAGCGGAGGTGGCGAAAGAAGGGATGGTCAACGTCCCTTCGATATGAATGGGGAGCTCGTTGTTGTCCCAATTCGCGATCTTGGTGATCTTGAATTCGGCGGATGACGGCAGCCACGATTTGATGGCGTCCTCGAGCCCTTTTGTCCTGGCGGTGTCGTCTTCCTGGCGCCTTTCCTCGCGAATGAGGCCCGCGCGTTGGCCCGTGTAATCGACCTGGATGGCGCCGGAGATCGAGCCATCGTCTTTGATATCGATGTCGCCCGTGCGGATGAGTGAGGCCTCGGAAGAGTCGGGGGCGGAGGTCGTCACAATCGTGGCGCCGTGCTTGTCGACGCGAATCCCGCCCGCCTCGGTCTCATACCAGGGCAGCAAACCGAAAGGAAAGAAGCGCGCGGCCGGATCGAGGTAATAGTCCTTCGACCCTGCGTGCACCCACGTGAGTTCGTCGGAAATCTGTCCCACGTCGTTCTGGTTCGCCATGAACAGGTCCTGGCTCCGGGGCGCGATGTATACCTCGCTCGCTTCGTAACCGGCGGCGCGGGCGAGTCCGACGAAGAGGTAGTTGATTCCGGTTCCGTAGGCGTATCCGTGCTTCAGGACGTCTTCCACGTTGGAGTTGGGCTTCAGGTTCTCGTCCTTGTTTTCCTGCTTCATCTTGTAGTCTTCGAGATTCAGATTGCGGATCTGCTGCACGCGCGCGTAGATCTTGCGGAGCTTGACCTCGTCCGTATCGCCCGGGCTGACGATCTTTGACAGCTCCTCGTTGAGCGCATTCTTCTTGTCGATGAAGTGCTCGAGTTCGCTATCCCACTTTTTCGCGTAGTGGCCCCAATATTTGTCGGACGAGTCTGTGGCCGCCGGTGCGTCCGCATCTTGATAATAGAATTCCACGCGAGCCTCGAGCGGTTTCGTCGGAGGCATCAACGGCTCCTCGACGACGCCCTGGACGTCGTGGACCAGCATGAGATAGGAGCCATTGATCTGCTGTTTGGGAGCCGCATCCGCGGGAAGCAGATACCACTGGACCATGGGATGCAAACCATTCATGTAGCCCGAGTCGGGCATATAGCTGAAGCGGGCCTCGCGTGTGTAAATCGGTTGCGACACGGTCCACTCATGGGAATGGACCCAGCCTGGCTCGCCCTGCAGCTGATATTTGTATTCGATGATGCAGCCGGGTCCCACGTCCGGGAGCGTGAAGGTTTTCTCCTGCAAGCTCGAGTCGCCCGACTTCACGACCGTGGTTTCGAGGGCCTGGCCGTCGAATCTGACGATAGTGCCGTCCGGCTTGATCGTCCGGCCCGTGATGTAGACGACGTTCTGGTAGGCCTTGCTGAAGGGAATCTCGATGTGGCCGTACTTCGTGCCTTCCTGGGTGAAGATCTTGATGCGGACGTACTCCTCGAGAGTGTCGCCCGAGGCGGACGCCTTCGAGGCATCGTCGGTGAGCTCGCGGTACAGGATCATGGCGTTGGCACCCGGCTGCTTGGGATTATCTTTCATCGCCAGATCTTCGGGCGGGATCGGCAGCCACCCTTCCGTGGCCGGGAGGGAACGCGCGGCCGAAAGCAACAGCAAGCACACGACAGCTACGCCAAAGATACTTCGATGGGTTGGGTTCATTCCAAGCACCCTGGTCTTTCCGCCTATTTCGCGCACACGCGCGCGATTGTCCGAGCAGTGAATTGTCCGCAAAGCTATCGTGAAATTCACTCAGCTGTCAATAACCCGAATGAGTGAGTGTTACGAAGCAAGAACAAGTCGCGACCGGCGCGCACCTGAGAGGTTCTGAAGATAGTGGGACTGCGTGCGATTGGGACTTCCGTTTCTGCGTCCGCCTCGTTCGCGCCTGTTGCGCGGGTTGTGCCTTGCCCTGCATCCGCGTCTGGTGCTACCGTGCCGAATCCGCATTCGGCCGCGCACTGGCGTCCGGCTGGGGCTGCGAAACGTAGACAGGAGACGCATTGGGAACCCAACCGTGGAGCTCGACTGCACCGCCGGGCGAGTTCCGCCCCTACGTAGGATCCGAGGAAAGCCCTCGCGAATTCACGCTGCGGGCGATCATTTTGGGGGCGCTGTTTGGCGTGCTGTTCGGCGCGGTGTCGGTGTACGTCGGGCTGCGCGCGGGGCTGACGGTTTCGGCGTCGATTCCCATCGCGGTGCTATCGATCAGCATCCTGCGCGCGTTTGGCCGCTCGACGATCCTCGAAAACAACATCGTGCAGACGACCGGCTCGGCGGGCGAGTCGGCCGCCGCGGGCGTGATTTTCACCATGCCCGCGCTGATCTTTCTCGGATTTTCGCTGAACACGGAATACTGGCGCGTCTTCTACCTCGCGCTGCTCGGCGGGACGCTCGGCGTGCTGTTCATGATCCCGCTGCGGCGGCAATTGATCGTGAAGGAGCACGGCAACCTCACGTTCCCCGAGGGCACGGCGTGCGCGGACGTGCTCGTGGCGGGCGAGCGCGGCGGATCGTTCGCCGGACGCGTGTTTTGGGGCTTGGGGCTCGGGGGCGTCTACACCTTTTGCATGAACACGCTTGGCTTGTGGCCGAGCCAGCCGGATTACCAGCCGGGCTGGTTGCCGGGAGCGTCCGCGCGCTGCACGATCACGTCGGAATATCTCGGCGTAGGCTACATCATCGGGCCGCGCGTGGCCGGGACGCTTTTCGCGGGCGGCGTGATTTCGTGGCTGGTGATGATGCCGGCGATTCGATTCTTCGGCTCGCTTGCGCCGAATGCTGCACTCTATCCCAGCACCATGCCAATCCCGCAGATGAGTCCCGATCAGCTTTGGGCCACTTATATACGGCCGATGGGTGCGGGGGCCGTGGCCGCTTCGGGGCTGATCACGCTGATCAAGACGATGCCGACGATCGTTTCGGCGCTGAGCGCGGGACTGAAGGATGTGCGCGCGAAGCAGGAGTCGATGCCCGCGGCCAGCCGGACGGAGCGCGACCTCTCGATGCGCGTCGTGATCGGCGGCTCGACATTGATCATGGCGATGATCTGGGCGTTCCTGCGATTCAAGCCGGTGCCGGGGACGCAGACTGGTTCTTTCGCCAATTTGATGGCGGCGCTTTTCATCATCGTGTTCGGATTTTTGTTTGTGACCGTGGCGTCGCGGATCAGCGGGTTGATCGGCAATTCGTCGAATCCGATCAGCGGGATGACGATCGCGACGCTGATGGCTACGTGCGCGGTATTTCTCGTGATTCACTGGACCGCGAACGCCTACGCCGTGCTCGCGCTGACGATCGGCGGCGTGGTGTGCATCGCGGCGGCGATTGCGGGCGCCACCTCGCAGGATTTGAAGACGGGATATCTCGTGGGCGCGACGCCCGCCAAGCAGCAGGTTGCGCTCGTGATCGGCGTGCTGGTGTCGTCGCTCGCGATCGGCGGGACGCTGATCCTGATGAACGTGGGGCTCGCGAGCTACAAGCCGATCCAGATCCCACTCGATATCGACCATTTGCCCATCGGCGTTCAGCTGCAGGAACAAAACTATCCGCACGAGGGCAAGACGTACGAGCTGGTGAATGCGATCGGCTCGAGCGTGATTCCCGACGGCAAATATCTCTACGATCCGTCGTCGCGCGAGATCGAAATCCAGTGGGAACAAGGAATCGGCAGCGCGAAGGCCGCGGCGCCGCAAGCGCGGCTGATGGCCACCGTGATCAGCGGCATCCTGAACCGGAGGCTTCCGTGGCGGCTCGTGTTTCTGGGCGTGTTTCTGGTGATCGCGGTGGAACTGCTGGGCATTCGGTCGCTGCCGTTTGCCGTCGGGACTTACATATCGATCGGCACGACGATGGCGATGTTCGCGGGCGGGCTGGTGCGCTGGCTGGCCGAGCAAGGCGCGGAGAAGAAAGGCGGCGCCGAGAGCGAGGTGAGTCCCGGATCGCTGTACGCGAGCGGATTGATCGCGGCCGGCGGCGTTTTCGGGCTGCTCGCGATCATTATCAATTTGCTGCAAGACCCTGAGTTGAGCCGGCATGTGCCGCACTGGCTGGGCGTGGCGCTGCATGTGCCGTGGTCGGAGAGCTTTTTCGCCGTCGGGGAGAGATTCATGCCACGGGCTAGCCAGAGCCAGTGGCTGGGCGTGGGGCTGTTTGTGGCGCTGGCGGTTTCGTTGTTTGTTTCCGCGCGGAAGAAATTGAAGCAATCGTAGCGCAGGCACCTAGAGCCCAGTGTGCTCGGCATTGCCGACGCGAACACTGCCGGGCTAAAGCACCCGGCGCTACGTTTAAACCCTAACTGCGCGCTTCGCGCAAGAAACGGGCGGCTTCTTCGGGCGGCGTGGGATTGATGTAGAAGCCGGTGCCCCACTCGAATCCGGCGACCTTCGTCAGCTTCGGCATCATCTCGATGTGCCAGTGGTAATGATCGTTCACTTCTTCGCCGATGGGCGACGTGTGGACGACGAAATTGTACGAGGGGAACGCGAGCGCGGCGTCGAGCCGGCCGAGGAAATCGCGCAGCACCTGGGCAAGATTTCCGTAATTCGGCGTCGGCATGTTCTCGAATGACGAGCTGTGCTGCCGCGGCAGAATCCACGTTTCGAACGGGAAGCGAGGCGCGTAGGGCGCGAGCGCGATGAAATGATCGGTGCTGAGGATCACGCGCGATTCGGTCTCGATTTCCTGGCGGATCATGTCGCAGAAGATGCAGCGCTCTTTTTCGTCGTAGTAGTGGCGGGAATTATCGACTTCCTCGCGCACGCGCTTGGGCACGATCGGAAGCGCAATCAGCTGCGAATGCGTGTGCTCGAGCGTGGCGCCGGCCGGCTCGCCGTGATTCTTGAAGAGCAGGATGTAGCGGAAGCGGCGGTCGTTTTTCAGGTCGAGGATGCGATCGCGATACGCCCAGAGCGTTTCCTCGACGGCGCGCTGCGACATGGTGGCGAGCGTGTTGCGGTGATCGGGCGTCTCGATGATCACTTCGTGCGCGCCGATTCCGTTCATGCGATCGAACAGGCCCTCGCCTTCGCGGTCGAGGCCGCCCTCGATGCCGAGCGCCGGAAACTTATTCGGCACCACGCGCAGCGACCAGCCGGGCGTGTCGCGGCCTGTGCCGTTGCGTCCGTAGGCGAGCACTTCGGAGGGCGTCTTGCCCTCGTTGCCGGGACAAAACGGACACATCCCGACGCCTTTGATCTGCACGCTCTCGCGAACGAAGTCCGACGGGCGCTTTCCACGATCGGTGGAGATGATCACCCAGCGGCCCGTGATCGGGTCCTTGCGGAGTTCCGGCAAAACTTTCCTCCCGTAACCCGCGATCGCGGGTTACCGGCTGCCACGTATTGCTCTTTTCCTTGCGGCTATTCTATATCGGCTGCGGCCTGCCTGCGGTAAACGATTCGAGAAATCGCGATTCTTGCGCGCCTAGCGCGCATGGGAGGCGAAGGCTCCCTTGTGCAGCCGGACCTCGGGGCGCGCGCCGGGGCGCGTTTCGATGGCGAGCACGTCGAAGCGATACGCGGGCGAATCGATGCGGCGCGCGCGCAGGAATTGCCGCGCCATGCGCGCGAGGTGGCGGCGCTTCTCGTCGTTCACGGCGTCTTCGGGCCGGGGAGTAGCCGGTTTGCCGGGCTCGGCTGCCGCGCGTGTTTTCACTTCGACGAATGCGAGCACCGGGCCGTCGTAGCCGACCATGTCGATTTCGCCTTTGACGCCGGAGCGCATGTAATTGCGCGCGACGACGATGTAGCCGTGGCGGCGCAGATACCAGTAGGCGTACGTCTCGCCGCGGACTCCCGTGCGGCGCGCTCGCATCTTCGGCGATTCCTGCGAGGATTCCTCGTCCGCGCGGGATTCGGCGAGGCCCTTGCGGGCTCGGCGGTCGACGATCGCAAACATCACTCGGGCTAGCATCGCAACTCCCGAAGAAAAGGCGCCCGCCTGAAAGCAAGGCGGCCGCTACAAAAGCCACGGCTAGACTCCGCTTTCGACTTCCGTAATGCAAGCGTCGAGAGTGCGGATGGCGAATTCCGCTTGCTCTTCGTCGAGCAGGAGCGGCGGGGCGAGGCGTAGCGTGTTTTCGCCGGCGCCCAGGATGAGCAGGCCCTTGTAGAAGGCCAGTTCGATCACGCGGTTGCGCAGCATCGGCGCGCGCTCTTTCGTTTTCTGATCGCGGACGAGCTCGACGCCGATCATCAGGCCCTTGCCGCGAATGTCGCCGACGATCTTGTGGCGCTCACGCCAGCCAGCGATGCGCTTCATGACGAATTCGCCGACGCGCGCGGCATTCGCGATCAGGCCGCCCTCGAGGAGCTCGATCGTGGCGAGCGACGCGGCGATCGATACGGGATTGCCGCCAAATGTGGACGCGTGTGCGCCTGGCTTCCAATCCATAACGGCGGCTTTCGCGATCACTGCGCTCAGCGGCATGCCTGAGGCGATGCCCTTCGCCGTGCAGATCATATCGGGCACGACGCCGGCGTGGTCCACGGCCCACCACTTGCCGGTACGACCCATGCCGGACTGCACTTCGTCCGCGACGAGCAGGATGCCGTGCTGGCGGCAGATGCGTTCGAGCGCCTGGAGGAATTCGGCTGGCGCGGGGAGATAGCCGCCCTCGCCTTGGATCGGCTCGACGAAAATCGCGGCCACTTCCTGCGGATCGACGAGGCGCTTGAACAACTCCTCCTCGATGCACGCGAGGGCGTCGGGGGTGGCGTTTTCGGGGCGGCCGCCGCCTACGCCGCGATAGGTATTCGGATACGGCGTGTGGAAGACGCCAGCGAGCAACCCGCCGAATTTCTTGCGCTGCACGGCCTTGCTCGCGGTGAGCGAAAGCGAGCCCATCGTGCGTCCGTGGAAGCAGCCGTGGAACGCGATGAATTTGTCGCGTCCCGTGTGATAGCGGGCGAGCTTCATCGCCGCCTCGAGCGCTTCGGTGCCGGAATTGCCGAAATAGACGCGCTTCGCGTCTTTGCCGGGCGCGATCGACGCCAGTTTTTCCGCGAGGTCGACCATTCCCGGATAATAAAAATCGGTGCACGACATGTGAATCAGCTCGGCCGCCTGCTTCTGGATGGCGGCGACGACGCGCGGATGGCAATGTCCCGTGGCGACGACGGCGATTCCAGCGGCGCAATCGAGGAACGTGTTGCCGTCGACGTCTTCGACCATCGCGCCGCGGCCGGTCTTCGCCACGAGGGGATAGTCGCGCGTATACGACGGCGACACGACCGCGTGGTCGCGCTCGACAATTTGCTTGGCCTTGGGGCCGGGCAGCGCGGTGATGAGCTGCGGCAATTTCATTTCGGCGGTCTGCATGGTCCCCTCCCGGGCTCACTTCGTGCGGTGGTTATTTCGAGTGGATCGGTATAGCGGGCGCGTGCCGGGTACAGCGTCGGGAGAGCGGTGTTAGTCGACGCCGAAGAGGCTCGGGCGCTCGAGAGAGGGCTTGGTGTGAAGCGAGAGGACGTGTTGTGCCGAGAAGCTCATTTGTACTTCCAACGAACCGAACCGTCTTTCGTATCTTCCACGATGATACCAGAATCCGCGAGCTGCTGGCGAATGGCGTCGGCGCGCTGGAAGTCGCGGCGGCGCTTGGCGGCGTTGCGTTCCTCGATGAGGGCGTCAACTTGCTCGGCCGGCAGGCGCGGTTTTACGGGCGTGAAGCCGAGCTTGGTCAGCTTTTCGTCATCGTCGTCCGCGAGCAGCGAGAGGATCGCGTCGAACTTCTCCATCGCGACCAGAGCGCGCACGGCGTCCTGCTGCAGGAAGGCACCGCGATCGATCGCCGTGTTCACGTCACGCACGAGATCGAACACCGCGGCGAGCGCCACGGCTGTGTTGATGTCGTCCGCGAGGCCCGCGTCGAATGCGATCTCGGCCGTCTCGATGCGCTTTACCGTCTCGGCATTCGACCCCGCCGGGAATTGCGTCGCTTTGAGCCGAGCGACGAAGTTGCGCAGCCGCTCGACGGAATTGCGCGCCTGCGTGAGGCCGTCCTCGGTGAAATTCAGCTGACGGCGGTAGGGCACCGAGAGCAGCAGGAAGCGAATCGTGGAAGGTTTCTGTCCCTTGGCGAAAAGATCGCGCAGCGTATAGAAATTGCCGAGCGATTTCGACATCTTCTGCCCGTCGATAATTAAATGCTCGGCGTGCATCCAATGCCGGACGAACGGTTTTCCGGTCGCCGCTTCACTCTGCGCGATTTCGTTTTCGTGGTGCGGAAACGCGAGGTCGACGCCGCCCGTGTGAATGTCGAGCGTGTCGCCGAGGTATTTCATGGCCATCGCGGAGCATTCGATGTGCCAGCCGGGGCGGCCGGGGCCGATCGGAGTCTCCCAGAAATGCTCGTTGGGCTTGGGCGCCTTCCAGAGCGCGAAGTCGCGTGCGTCGTCTTTTTCGTACTGGTCCACGTCCACGCGCGCACCCGCCTGCATGCCGGTGATGTCGATTTTCGATAGCTTGCCGTACGCCGGAAATTTCGCGATGCGGTAGTAGATTGAGCCTTCGCTCGTGTAGGTCAGTCCCTTTTTCTGCAATTTTTCGATCAACGCGACCATGTCGTCGATGTGGTCGGTGGCGCGGACGAGCTCTTCGGGCATCTGGATGTGCAGCGCGTCGATATCGTCGAGGAACGCCTGGATGTATTTTTCGGTGTACTCGCGAATGCCGGTGCCCGCGGCCGTGGACGCCTGTATGATGCGGTCGTCGACGTCGGTCACGTTCATCACCTGCATCACGCGATACCCCTGTGAATGCAGGAAGCGGCGCAGGATGTCCTGAAACATGAACGTGCGGAAATTCCCGATGTGCGCGAAGGCGTAGACCGTCGGGCCGCAGGTGTAGATGCGCACCTCGCCCGGATGAACGGGCTTCAGCGGCTCGACGCGGTTCGAAAGCGTGTTGTAGAGCTGTATATCGGGCATCCGCACCCTCTGCACAAAAGGGTAATTCTATCCGAGGCCCCGCCTTGCGGCAAACCGATCCTGCGGCGCGAATGTCGACCCGTGTCGCACAGTCTGGAGCATGGACTCGAATTGCAAATTCTCGTAGCATGGCTCGCATGAAGAAGGCGAAGTCCGCCCGCCGCAAGGTCACCCCGAAGGGCAGCGGCGCCCCGAAGAATGTGGACGAATATTTTGCCCGCCTCCCGGAACCCGCCAGCACGACTTTGACAAAGCTTCGGGCGGCCATTCGGTCAGTTGTGCCACCGGAAGCGGTCGAGACGATTAGCTACAGGATTCCTGCGTTCAAGCACAAAAAAATTCTGGTGTGGTACGCCGCGTTTTCGAGTCACTGCAGCTTGTTTCCCACTGCCGCCGTCATCGAAGCGTTCAAGAATGAACTCAATGGCTTCGTCACATCCAAAGGAACCATCCAGTTCCCCACGAACAAACCGCTCCCCATTGCCCTTGTTAAGAAATTGGTGAAAGCTCGCGTCGCGCAGATTGAAAGCAAGAAGCTCCCTTGATTGACAGGGATTTTAGCAGAGCCAGGAGTCCAGAATGCCCCAGGAATTCAGCCGCCAATCTGTGATCGACGGGGAGCAACTCAAGATTCTCTGGATATGCTATCTGATCTCCGCCGCGATTTCGGCCTTCTTCTCGATCATCGGACTGACGTACGCCGGAATGGGAGCCGTCGTGAGCGAGGTGATCAAGCGCACTCCCGAGCTCGCCACTAACACAGAGAACGCCCCGCCGCCCGCGTTTGTCGGCTGGCTTCTCGGCGGAATTGGCCTGGCGCTCTTCCTCGTGTGGATCACGATGGCCGGGCTCAAGCTCGGCGTCGCGCTCTGCCTGAAGAAGCGAAAGTCGCGAACGTTTTGCATGGTCGTGGCAGCGATCTCATGTTTGGGAGTGCCATACGGCACGCTTCTCGGCATTTTCACGTTCATCGTGCTGGGCCGGGATTCGGTCACCCGCCTGTTTGAGCCGACGACTTCCCCGGGTCCGTCCGGCGGATTCGCGGCCGGGCCACCGGCTTAGCATCCCCCGTATCAGCGTCGAAATCGCGCCGCTCCTTAGCCTCCCCGTTTTCGCGGACTCTTCGCTGGCGCTTACGCAATACGACACACGCGGACGTCTTTGTCTGGTCGTTATCCCGCGCTTTGTCTATAGTTTTGCTTATCTCGGGTCCGCTAGGCAACGCAGTCGAATTCACGTCGTCGCTTGGGAAACATGCGAAATTTGCGTCACTCGTGCTGGGCAGTGCAAAGCGGCGTGCTGGTGTCGCTGATTTTGGGTTGCGCCGCGGCGAGTTTCGCGCAGGATCTCGGCGAGATCGCGCGGCAGGAACGCGCGCGCAAGCAAGAGCATCCGTCGCCCGCCACGTACGTTTACACCAACGACGATCTGCAGCGGCAGCACATTCTCGTTCCCGAAGATCGAGCGCGCGTCGTTGCGGCGCGCAGAGCCGCGACGAATCCGGCCGAGCAAGTTGCGCAGGCTCCGGCTCCCGCGCCGGCTTCTGTGTCGCCGATCGTGGCTGCTTCGCCGGCTGTGACTGCGGCGACCGCTTTTGTTCCAGCTCCAGCTAGAACCGGTGCTTCTGTTTCAACTCCGGTTGCCGCAGCTTCTCCTGCGCCGATTCCGACTCCGACGGCTGCGACTGTTTCCGCTGCGGCCGTCGTTCCGGCTTCGCCTCAGGTCGTGTCCGCAAGAACCGTCACTGCCGAACCTAAGCCGACTCCGCTGCAGGCGATTCTGCAATTGGTGCGAGAGGCTTCTGCCGAAAGGCATCCGGCGACGCGTCGTTTCTCTGAGCCTGCGATCGAGGAACTTCCATCTGAGGCACGGCGATCGCTTGCAGCGGAGAAGCCCGCTGCGCGCCGCGAGATTGCGCGAAAGCTTGTCGTCTCTCGTTCCGCGGAATCGAGGCCGCACCGAGATCGCGCGATCATGGCTAGAGAGCTGGTCGATGCGGGGATGCCCGGCATCGTGACCGTTGAGCCGGGCGATTCGCTGTGGACGCTTGCCAGGCGATACCTCGGGCGAGGCACGCGCTGGCGCGAGCTAGCCGCGTTGAACACCCAGATATTGAATGCGAATGTCCTGCACGTGGGGGAGTGGATTTGCCTGCCGTCGGGCGATTTGCAGATTGCGCGGGAGAAAATCGCGCCGCGCGCCCGCGCACCGGCGCGGCATCTTGCCCAGAACACCTGCCCGCCACAGGATCAGAGCGGCCGTTCGGATCGCTTCGTCGTCACTGCCGCGCCATTAGGCGGGCCCTTACGTCCGGGGCTGTCGCCAGGTCGATGCACGTCCACGCCATAGCCAGCGCGCCATCCACGAGGGCGTTATCCGCGTCAGGGGTGACACAGTGTGCCGCGAATTCCGGCTGGTGATTGACCGCAGGTAACGAATTGATCCCGATCATGGGGTGGATCGACGGCATCGCGAGCGAGACATTTCCCATGTCCGTCGAGCCGGTCGGCCGGGTCTCCCATTCGCCCAGATTCGGGAAGGGCCTCCCCAGAGCCTCGGAGTTCTTGCGGTAAAAGGTCGCCATGGCGTCGTCGTGGAGCATTTCGGCGTAGGGCTTGTCGCCGCCCGTGATGGTCATCTTTGAGCCCGTGGCGAGGGCTCCCGCCTCGAAGCACCGGAAGACCTTGGGTCGCAGTTCGGCCAGCTGAGCCAGCGTTTCGGCGCGAGCGATGTACTTGGCCGAGGTGTGGGCCGGGACCACGTTGGGGGCGGCGCCGCCATTGGTGACGATGCCGTGGATGCGATCGGTCGAGCGGATGTGCTGGCGCAGTAGACCCAGCGCCGTCTGCGCGACGGTCAGCGCATCAGCCGCGTTTATACCAAGCTCGGGAAAGGCCGAGGCGTGCGATTCCTTTCCGGTGTAATGCACCTCGAACATCGAGGCGGCGATGATCTTCGAGCGCAGCATGTCGAAGGGCGCCGGGTGCACCATCATCGAGGCGTGAATGCCTTTGAAGCCGCCGCGCTCGAGCAGGAGAATCTTGCCGCCCGCGTTTCCCACTTCTTCGGCGGGCGTGCCAATCACGCTGATGGTGAGGCCGACTTCGTCCGCCACTTTGGCCGCGGCCAGCGCCGCGCCGACGGCCGATGCCGCGATCACATTGTGGCCGCAGGCGTGGCCGATGCCGGGGAGCGAGTCGTATTCGGCGCAGATGCCGATATGCAAAGGACCGGAGCCAGCGCGGGCGCGAAACGCCGTGGGCAGATCGCAGATGCCCTTGTCGACCGAGAAGCCGGCGTCCGCCAGCGATTCGCACAGCCACGTCGAGGATTTCTCCTCCTCGAAGCCAAGCTCGGGATGCGCGTGGATGCGGTGGCTGAGATCGATCAGTCCCTTGCGGGCCGATTCAAAACGCTCGCGCGCTGCGGATTTCGTGTCCATGGGCCTTCCCTCTGGATCGGAGCTGTCGGCGCGAAGGATAGCACGGCGGCGGCTAGGAATTCCGTTTCGTTCGCGATGTCAGAAAAGCTTCCAAAACATCGCCACCACAGCAATCGCCATCCCGACAAGAATCAAAGCCGCAAGAACCCGAAACAGGACGGACGGATAAATCTCGGGGATGGGGTGGAGGGGCTTCCGGGGCGGAACAGGCGGGTCGAGAACGCCAGCCGCGACACGCTTCGAAGGTGGCCGGCCCGAACGACTACCGGCAGCCTGGGGCTCAAGGTCTTCTTCGCGCCTGATGAACTCATGAGGCATCGAAGCTGAAATGTTACGCCTGGTAAGCAGCGAGGCGCAAAAAAATGAGGGCGACTCGGTTTGACCCGGGTCGCCCTCGTTGGATTGAGTCGCGAAGTTCCGCTTCGCGATTCAACTTAGCCCGAGGCGGTTCGGTTTTACCCTGGCCGCTCTTCGTAAATTGAGTCGTGAAGCCGCACTTGCTAGTTCATCTCTCGATTACGACTCGGTGTTACCCGTGCCGCGCTCTTGAGCGCACCGCAAAGCTTTTCGCTTCCGCTTCCGTCCAGCGCCGATTCGGTTTGACCCGCGCCGCCGTGAACTCCGCTGCGAAGCCTGCTCCCGGATCCGATTCACGGGAAACTGAAATGGGGCGTGAGCCTCACCGCTTCCCTTGCCTCGGACTGCGAAGCTTTCTTCCCAACTCAACTCGGTTGAGACTGACTCGGTTTTATCCGTGTCGCCTCTTTGAATCGAGTCGAGAAGTTTTCTTCTCGATCAATCTGCGCGCATAGTAAGAGCGGAGTGAAAAGTTGGCAAGAGTTTTTTCGTCAGGACTCTGTGGAAATGTGTGGATGCCTGTGCAAAAAATGGGCCGTAAAAACGGGCTGTGTGCGGCGATCACCAGGTACGAATGTCACTGCCGACGCGGCCACGCAGCGCTGCGGCGCAACACCGAAGAGCGATTACAATCGTGAGGCGAGTGAATTTGCGAAAAAATAAAATCGTCGCCGCGACAACTTCGCTGTGGCTGATCGTAGCGGTGGCACTCGCGTGCCGCTTCGGCTACGCGTACGAGCAGGTCCGCGAAACTCCCGCGGACGTGCTCGCGTCCGCGTCGTTCGCGCAAGAAGCGGGAAACATCGGGATGGCGCTCGCGACGGGCAGAGGCTTCAGTTCGCCCACGCGCGGCAATACCGGAGCGACGGCTTGGCTCGCGCCCGTGTATCCGCTGATCGTCGCGGGAATCTTTCGTGCGTTCGGCGTATTCACGCTGCGCGCATTCTGTGCGGCGGCCGCGCTGAACCTGCTTTTCTCCGCGGCGACGTGCCTGCCGATTTATTTTGCCGCAAGGCGCATCGCAGGGACTGGTGCCGCCGGTCTCGCCGCGTGGATGTGGGCGCTTTTTCCCAACGCGATCGTGATTCCGTATCAATGGATCTGGGACACGGCGCTGACGGGGCTGCTTGCGGCGGCGATTCTGTGGGCCACGCTTGCGGTCGCCGAGTCGCGGCGAACGCGAGACTCGTGCGCGTACGGATTTCTCTGGGGTTTCTCGTTGCTCACCAATCCGTCGCTTGGCGCTGCGCTGCCGTTTCTGCTCGGCTGGCTTACTTACCGCGAGTGGCGCGGACCCGAGACGCACGGCCGATTTACGAAGCCCGCGCTAGCGCTCGGCGTTGCGTTCTTGTGCTGCGTGCCGTGGACCATTCGGAATTACGTAGAATTCCACCGGATCATTCCGCTGCGCTCGAACTTCGCGTTCGAGCTTTGGCTGGGGAATAACCGGGTGTTCGACGACCGCTCGCGGGACGTGAACGCGCGCGTGACACCGTACGAGGAATCGCGGCTCTATGCGGAGCTCGGTGAGACGGCGTTCATGCAGGAGAAATGGAATCTCGCGACCGAATTCATCCGCACGCACAAGCGGCTGGAGCTGCGCCTGACGCGCTGGCGATTCCTGTCGTTCTGGCTCGGGTCTTTCCGTCCGCTGCAGGATTTTTCGGGCGCGGAGCTATGGCTTCAGGCCATTCTTGTGCTGAGTTTTCTCACGGCGATCGGTGGCGCGGCCGGAATCGTGGTGTTGGTGGTCAGGCGAAGCCCGTACGCGTTTCCCGCGGCGGTTTTCATCGTGGTTTTTCCGCTCGTCTATTACGTGACGCACGCCTCGCTGCGCTACCGGCATCCGATCGATCCGATCGTGCTGATATTGTCTGCCGTCGCGGTGCGAGTAGACAAGCTCTTTCCGGACCAGGAGAGCGTGGAGGCGCGTGGATGAGAACGGAACGATGCGAACTAGGAGGCGAAGGCGCCCCTTGGTGACGAAGCGACTACTTTTTGCTCTTCATATATTCAAGCAGCCGGTGAAACTCGGGATCATCATGCACGCAAGCCAAAGCGGAGTCGCGCGAAGCCAAATCCCACTCGGTATAGCCGGCTTGGACCGCCTTTTTCAGCATCTTCAAGGCTTCATTCTTCATTTGAAGAATGCCGTATCCACAAGCGGCGTTGTAAATTGTGTGGGGGTCGGCCGGACCCAGGGCTAGAACTTTCTCCAGTTCCTGAGTGGCTTGGGCCCGCCTGCCGGATGTAGCGTGGCGGCAGGCAAGTAGAATCCGCGCGCGGGTGTCTTCGGGGACCCATTCGATCTGCTGCTCCAGGACAGCGCGTTCGCGCTCGCCGAGAGCGCGGGCCGCCTCATCCCGGCCTAGCGCCGCCAGCACATTTCCGTATGGGACGAAGACGTTGTAATCGTCCCCGGTTCGTTCCACGGCTTTCTCGGCGAGGTCCGCCGCTTCCTGCCAACGGTCGGAAGCAAACAAAGCACGCCCCAGAATGTCCCAGGAACCCTCGCAATCCGACTTGCGGGCAATCGCCTTCCGCGCCTGTTCCGCAGCCTCGGCGTAGTTCCCCAGGGCATACGCGATTCGCGCGCGAGCCACGAACGCTTCGGGAAGCTCCGGCTCGAGCGCAAAGGCGCGGTCGACGGCGCCGACTGCCCGCTCGATCCACAAGGGGTCGCGATCCTGTATGTAAAATTGCATCGCGCATATCTTGGCAATTCCGGCGTGCGCCAGCGCGAATTGCGGATCGAGCTCCAGGGCACGTTCGAACATCTGCAGAGCAAGCTCCCGATTCTGGCGGCGTGTATAATTCCGGCCCCGTAGAAAGTAGTCGTAGGCCTGAAGATTCCCCGTAGGTTTGCGGGCGATGGTCGTCTCTTCCTGCGCCGAAAGCGTGATGCGAAGCGCCTGGGCGATGCAGCGCGCCACGTCCTCCTGAACCTCGAACACATCCTTCATTTCTCTATCGTAGCGTTCGGCCCAAACGGAGTGCCCGGTGCGCGTTTCCACCATTTGAACCGTGATCCGGAGCCGATTTCCCGCGCGGCGCAGGCTCCCTCCGAGCACGTGGGTCGCTCGCACCTGCTGGCCTATCTCTGCGGTCGTGGCAAGTTTGTCGCGGAAAGCCGCCACCGACGCCCGGGGAAAAACGTGCAGGCTTCGGATTTTGGCGAGCTCGGTTGTAATGTCTTCGGTCATGCCGTCCCGGAAGTATTCGTCTTCCGCGCCGCCGCTCAGATTTTGGAAGTAAAGTACGGCAACGGAGTTCTGCGGAGGTTGGGCGACCGGGAGTGTGCCTAATTCCAGCTCCCGCCGGAGACGCTGCAGGTCGCTGCGCAGCGCGGAAGCTCTCTGATATCGGGCGGCGCGATTCTTTTCGAGGGCCCTTTGGATCACTTGCTCCAATTCCAGCGACACTTGGGAGTTCAAGAGCATGGGGGACGGCGGCGCACGATTGAGTATGGCCTCGATGATCGCGCCGGCGATCTCCCCGGGAAACGGGTGACGCCCCGTAGACATCTCGTAGAGAACGGTGCCGAAACTAAACAAGTCCGTGCGGGCATCAAGCTGCTCCCCGCGAGCTTGCTCCGGGGACATGTACGCGAACGTGCCAATTGCCGCGCCTAGGCGGGTGAGCTGGTCAAGCTCGCTGACAGTGGACAGGCCTGAAAGATTTGCGCCGCCTTGCAGCGTTGTCAGCTTCGCCAGGCCAAAATCCAGGATCTTGGCGTGCCCGCGCTCGGTGATGAATATATTGGCGGGCTTGATGTCGCGGTGGATGATTCCCTTGGCTTCGGCCGCGTCGAGTGCGTCGGCAATCTCGATTCCCCAATCCAGTATTTGCTCAAGCGGCAGCGGCTTGCCGGAGATTCGCTGGTTGAGCGTGTGCCCCTCGAGAAATTCCATCGCGATGAATCGCTGGCCGTCTTGTTCGCCGATGTCGTAGACGGTGCAGATACTGGGGTGATTGAGCGTGGAGGCTGCTTGTGCCTCCCGCCGGAAGCGTTCGAGCGCCGTGGGATCGGCCGACATCTCGCGAGGCAGGAATTTCAAACTCACTGCGCGATGCAGGCGCGTGTCTTCCGCCTTGTAAACCACGCCCATGCCGCCGCCACCAAGCTTTTCGATGACTCGGTAGTACGAAATGGTCTGCCCGAGAAGTGGATCGGAATTCAACGTTTAGCGCCCAATCTTAGGCGGCTGCTGTAGGCAAGTCAACGAACGCGAGTGCGCCAAAGCTGGATCTTGCCCCAAGAAGTGGAATCGATTCCCGCTAGCGCAATCGCCGCTCAGGGACCGCCTATGGAAGAATCTGGACGCGGCGGGTGACGATGGTTGCGTCGCCGTCCTGCGATGGGGCCGCCTTCAGCGGCCGCGCTTTCAGCAGGAAGGCGCCATCGGGCGGAAGGCTATAGCTTTCATCCGCCGCCGAGACTTCGACCGGCTTGCCGACGGGCAGCGAAAAATCGATCTCGACTCCGTCGGGAGACATCGCGTCGCAGCGGTACATGGTCCAGCCGTTGAAATATTGCCGCACGCGTGGAGACTCAGGTTGAAGCGTCTTTCCGCCCACGCGCACGCCTTGCACGTCCGCATCGGGCGGGAAAAATACGGCGGCCGATGGAGCGCCGCGCTCGGAACGCAGCAGCGCCTGATAGGCGTGCCGACCATTGGCCTGCCCCGACTCCTGAATCGTGAAAGTGGGAGCGCTCGCATCGACGCTCGGCGCGTCCGTAAAGAACGCGGGAGCGGAGAGCCACGGCAGCGCGCGCCCGGTCGCGCGGTGGAATGCCGCGGCGAGACGCAGCGGCTCCGGCAAATGGCCCGAGGCGGGCTCGACGATCCACTGCGCTTTCCCGGAATCCGCGTCGCGCCAGTATTCGAGATTCACGCGCTCGGGCGCTTTCGAGGAATACGGCGGCAACACCACGGCCGCGACGGTCGCGAGCGCGCCCGCCAGGATCGGCAGCCAGAGAAACGCGAACGAACGGACGCCGCCGACGGTCAGCAGGTCCGCGCAAAGCGGCGCAATCGGCGTCAGCAGCATTCCGACCGTCACCGCAATAATTGGGAGGCCCTGGTTGCCAAGCGCGTCGTAGAGCAGGCTGGCCGGGGCGAAGCCGACGATTGCCGCCGCCGCGAGCGGCAGGATCGCGGCGATGTCGCAAAGGAAACTTGAAGTGTCGTCCGAGCGCGCGAGCGTGGCCGGCAAGCCGGCAAGCGCCGCGACGGCTGCGGGCAGCAGTACCACGTAGGACAATCCCGGCGCCCTCCACGACATCACCACAGCCAGCAGCGCCCACCAAAACCAGACGCCGCTCCACAATCCCCAGAAGCCGGCGCGCCGCGCGAAGAAGACGCCGTTCGCGAACACGACCGCCGCGCCGAGGGACCAGAAGGCGATCTGGAAAGGCAGCGGATGGGCGATCCAGTTTACGGGCGTGGAGCCGGCAAAGCGCAGCGCCTGGCGGAGAATAATCGCGAGCGCGCCGGTGACGGCGATCGTCACAAGCCAGCCGACGCATCCCACGAGAAAATCACGCGGCGTGAGCCGCTTCACGCGAATCAGCCACGCAACCTGCGAAAAGATGAGGAATGCCGCCAGCGCCGCGAAAAGCAGTGTTCGCTGCGCCGGCCAGCGAATCGTGGCGCGGCCGAAGAGATCGAAGAACACCGCATCGCTGCGCGGAATATCGGAAAGATCGGCGTTCGCAAACGCCACAACGGCGGGCAGCGCGTTTTCGCCGTGATGCTGTACGCTCTCGGGCGTCACATTCGACGAATTATCGAGCGGCGTGTGGTACTGCACCTCTTCGCCGATGAACGCGAAGTTGAGGCCTTCGTAGCCGGCGTTCTTGAAGACGGTGAAGTCCGTGTCGTTCGGAAGGCTGCGGTAGACCGTATAGAAAATTGAGCTGGTCGCGGGGCGGGCCGCATGCTGCGCGTAGAGCCGCACGGCCCAATCGTTCGCGCCGCCCGTTTCAAAGAGCAGGCTCGGCCCGGAAGTGCCGCGCGCATCGAGATTCACGGCGGCGCGCACGTCCTTCGCCCACGGGTGGGCGTCGACAAACGCGCGGGCGCCGAGCAGGCCGGCTTCCTCGCCTTCGTCGAGCAGGAAAATCACCGAGTGCCGCGGCGCGGGCAGCGACTTGAGCGCGCGGGCGATTTCAATTACCGCGGCCACGCCTACGCCGTCATCCGAATCGCCCGGGCCAGCCGGGACGGAATCGTAGTGCGCGGCCAGGAGCACGGCGTCGGTCGAGCTGGTATCCGTGCCGTCGAGCCGCGCGAGGACGTTGTTCACGGTGCCGCACGTCCCGAAATCGCCGCACGCGAAAGCCGTCTGAATCTGCGGCTGGTAGCCGATTTTGGTGAGTTCGGCGACGATGCGGTCGCGCACGCCGTCCACCGCGGGAGTGCCCAGCGGATGCGGCTCGTCCGTGCCGAGAATGCGCTGGAGCGTATCGAGCGCCCGCTCGGCCGAGAACTCATTCGGAGGGGCGTTGGCAGGCTTCGGCGCGGGCGGCTGCAAGCCCACGAAGGTGAGGGCGAGTATGGCCGCTAAAGCGAGTACCGACAGCGAAATCCGGCGCAGTCCTGGTGAGCTGGGTGATGCCAAGCATACCTCCGGGTGCGCGCCATCCTAGGATGCCCACCCGTACAAGTCAATCCGCCGGAAGTCCCGATGTGAACAGAATGAGAATGTAAGCGGGCGCGCGCGTTTTCCGGTTCCAATCGCGGGGCTTCCCGATTACCCTGATGCGCTCATGTCGCCCGGAGGTGGCATGTCCGTTCTCGACATCCTGCTGGGAAAGCCGCTGGCGAATTGGGACGAGCGCGCTGAGCAGATCGGCGCTTCCGCGGGCATTCCGATTTTCGGCCTGGACGCCCTGAGCTCGGCCGCATACGGGCCGGAAGCCGCCCTCACGCTGCTGATCCCGCTGGGCGCGGCGGGCGTGGCCTACATCCTGCCGATTAGCGCGAGCATTATCGTCCTGCTGGCGATCGTGTACTTGTCCTACCGGCAGACGATTGCGGCGTATCCTGGTGGGGGAGGATCGTACACCGTTGCGACCGAGAATCTCGGCACGTATCCGGGTTTGCTGGCTGCCGCAGCGCTGATGATCGATTACATCCTCGTGGTTGCCGTGGGTATCTCGGCGGGGGTGGGCGCGTTGGTTTCGGCCGCGCCGAAGCTGCAGCCGCATACGCTGCTGATCTGCCTCGCGATTCTGCTGGTCATTATGATCGTGAATCTGCGCGGCCTGCGCGAAGCCGGGATTTTCTTCATGGTGCCGACGTATCTCTTCGTCGCAACACTGCTGGTCGCGATTGCGATCGGCCTGTTCAAGACGGTGTACGCCGGCGGGCATCCGATGCCTGCCGTGACTCTGCCGCCGCACCCGGCTCCGGTGCTGGCGGCGGCCAGCACGTGGATCCTGCTTCAGGCGTTCGCCAATGGCTGCACGGCGATGACGGGCGTCGAGGCGGTCAGCAACGGAGTCCGCGCGTTCCGCGAGCCGACCGTCGAGAACGCGCAGAGAACCCTTACGGTCATCATCGGCTTGCTGATCGTGATGCTCGCGGGTATCGCGTACCTCGTTCACGTCTACGACATCACGGCGACGATTCCTGGAAAAGCCGGCTACCAGAGCGTCCTCTCGATGCTGGTGGCGGCGGTCGTGGGGCGCGGCTGGTTCTATTACGTGACCGTCAGCTCGGTGCTGGTCATTTTGTCGCTTTCGGCGAACACCGCCTTCGCCGACTTCCCGCGGCTGTGCAAGATGGTCGCGCAGAATGATTTTCTGCCCCACTCTTTCGGCTTTCGCGGGCGCCGGCTCGTCTACTCGCAGGGCATCATCGTGCTGTTTGTGCTCGCCGCCATATTGCTGGTCATATTCGGAGGAGTCACCGACCGCCTCATTCCGCTCTTCGCGATCGGCGCGTTCCTGGCGTTTACGCTCTCGCAGGCGGGAATGGTGGGCCACTGGTGGAGGAAGCGCGGCCCCGGCTCCACGCGAAACATGCTGGTCAACGGGCTGGGCGCGCTGGCTACGGGTGCGACGCTGCTTGTGGTGCTCGTGGCGAAGTTCACATCCGGGGCCTGGGTGAGCGCCCTGCTGATCGTCGCGATGGTGACGGTCATGCTTTGGGTGCGGCGCCACTACCGGAAAGTCGCGATCGAGACGTGCTGCACGTCGGCGCTGGACGTCGGCTCCCTAGGATCGCCGATCGTCGTGGTTCCTATGCAGGACTGGAGCAAGGTGGCCCAGCGCGCCCTCGAATTCGGCTTGACGCTCTCGACCGACATCCGGCCGGTCCACGTGGCGACCGAGGACGAGACGAGCGCGCTTCGGGCGCAATGGCCCCAAGTGGTCGGCGAGCCGTTCAGGAAGGCCGGGCGGACCCCGCCGGAGCTCGTCACGCTCACGTCGCCCTACCGGCTGGTCCTGCGCCCGATCCTCGACTACGTTCTCCAGATCGAGAAGGACAATCCCGGCCGCCAGATCGCCGTCATCGTCCCGGAACTGGTCGAAAAGCACTGGTATCACTACCCCTTGCACAATCAGCGGGCCGAGCTGCTGAAGGCGCTGATCCTGCTCCACGGCAGCCAGCGGATCGTGCTGATCAACGTCCCCTGGTATCTCAAGGCCTGACTCGCGCGGCAAACGCGACCATCAAAAAGCAGCAAAACCGCGCTTTACACGCCTGATGCGCCGTGTTAGCGTGTATTCCCGTAACCGCCGATCCGAACGCGCCAGGCGGCAGGGCATCGACCATCGACCCTCCGAACGTTTTTGTCCCGAAGAATTCCGACAAAAAACTGAACCGAAGCTCCTTCCGACGTTGATGCCTAAGGAGCAAACCGTGCGAGGGCCGGGTGCTAAAACTCCGTAAAGTCGAATTGCTGGGCTTCAAATCGTTCTTCGAGAAGACGCCGATCACGTTCAGCGGCAGCGGGATCACGTGCATCGTGGGTCCCAACGGCTGCGGCAAGTCGAATGTGGTCGATGCGGTTTCGTGGGTGCTGGGCGAGCAGAGCCACAAGATGCTGCGCGCCGAGCGCATGTCGGACTGCATCTTCAACGGCACCGCGAGGCGCCCGCCGCTGGGGCTGGCCGAAGTCACGCTTACGCTCGTGGACCCCGAGCTTTCCGAAGCCGTCGCCAAAGTGATTGATGGGCAGATGGATGACGCTGCGAACGCGGATGGCAGTGCGACCGCGACCTCCGAAGCAAGCGACGCCCAAGCCCAAGACTCGGCCGTGGACGGCGACACGCCTGCCGACACCGTCGACGCGCCCGCCGAAGATCCCGCCGCGCCTACCAGCAGCATCAAGCCGCGCAAGAAGCGCGCCGCCGAAAAGCCCGCGATCTCGATGCGCCCCGGCGAAATCGTAGTCGGCCGCAGGCTCTACCGCTCGGGCCAGAGCGAGTACATCATCAACGGCCGCGTGGCGCGCCTACGCGACGTGCAGGAAATCTTCATGGGCGTGGGCCTCGGGCCCGACAGCTACGCCATCATCGAGCAAGGCCGCATCGGCCAGATCCTGAACTCGAAGCCGATGGACCGCCGCGCCATCATCGAAGAAGCCGCCGGAATCACGATGTACAAGACCAAGCGGCGCCTGGCGGAAGCGAAACTCGAAGCCTCGAAGATCAATCTTTCGCGCGTCAACGACATCCTGGTCGAAGTCGAAAAGCAGGTTGCCTCGCTGAAGCGCCAGGCCTCGAAGGCGCGGCGCTACGCCGAGCTGCGCGAACAGATGCGGGGCCTGCTTCGGATCGTGCTGGCGAGCAAGGCCGAGCACCTCGATATCGAGGCCGCGCGCCTCGAGAATCTGCTGCGCGACATGGACGCGGCCGAAGAGCGCGAATCGAAATCCGTTCACGAGCTCGAAGGCGAGCAGGAACGCCTGAGCGGCCGCACCTACGAGCTCGATGCCGAGCTGCGCCAGACGCAGAATCTGCTCGGGCAGACCGCGCTCGATCTCGATCGCGCTGAAAACCGCATCACCTTTAATCGCGAGCAAGCCGCGCAGCTTGCTTCGCGCGCCGAGCGCCTCGCCATCGAAATCGAGCAGGCCGCGCGCCAGTCCGTTGATCTCGCCGCGCGCATGGACGTGCAGAAGGGATCCGTCGCGGCGCTCCGGAGCCAGGCTGCGCTGCTCGAAGCGAGCCTGCGCGAAGCGTCCGAGAATGTTTCCACGCGCGCCGCGGAGCAAGGGCGCCTCGAGACGCGCATGGAGGAGCTGAGGCGGTTGGCGAGCCGGCTCGTCGAGGAATCCGCGCGCCAGCAAGCCGAATCGCAGCAGGCCGACGAAGCCGCCGCGCGTCACACGGCCGCGGAAGAAGCTCGCACGGCCTCGGTCCTGGCTATCGAGCAAGAGTGCCTCGCCCTCGAAGCGCGTCTCACCGGCGCGGAGAGCGCTTTCTCGCTGGCCTCGCAGCAGGCGGAGCAGGCGGGCGCGACTGTCCGCGAAGCGCAAGCGAATCTGGGTAGCCTTCGCCACGCGCAGCAGGAAACGAGCCAGCAGCTCGAGCGTACGCGGCAAGAATTGTCCGCAGAGCGAGCGCGGCACGCATCGCTCGAACAGATTCTGCGCGAGCGCGCCTACACCGCGGATGCGGTGCAGAAACTTTTCAATGCGAGCGGATCGTCGCAACCCGATTCCGCGCGCGCCCATTTCCGGGCCGTCGGCCTGCTCGCCGATTACACCGAGGTGCAGGAAGAATACGAAGCCGCCATCGAGCAGTTCCTTCGCGAAGAACTCGAATACGTGGTCGTCGAATCCTTCGATCAGGCGCGCGTCGGCGTGGCGCTGCTGCGTGACGAAGTCGGCGGCCGCGCGACGTTCTTCGTCGATTCGACCAGCAGCCTCGAAATCGACCGCTCGGAGGCCGAAGGCGTTTCGTCGATGCCGGGGAATTTCATCGCGCGCCTCGACAAGCTCGTCGAATTCCGCGAGCCGCTGGGCCCGGCGGCGAAGTATTTCCTCAAGAAGCTTCGCGCCGCTTATCTCGTCGAATCGGCGGGCGTAGCCGAACTGATGGCCGGCGCGCACCCGCACAATTATTTCCTGACGCCCGAGGGTACCTGCTATCACGGCCGTACCGTTTCCGGCGGACGCAAGGGCGAAGCCGGCCCGCTCGCGCTGAAGCGCGAACTTCGCCAGCACGAGACGGAAGCCGCGCGGCTCGATCAGTCTGCCACCGAGCAGCAGCGCGAGCTCAGCCGCGTCGAAGAACAGATCGCGGCCGCCGAGGCGCACATCGCCTCGGCCGCAGCGCAGCAGATGGAAGCGGAGAAATCGCTCGTTGCCGCCACGCACCAGCGCGATCAGGCGCGCAACGACTCGCATCGCGCGAGCCAGCAATTCGCCGCCGAGCGCGAGGACATTGCGCGGCTGCGCGCCGACGCGGAAGCGGCCCGCTCGCGCGCCGAACGCGCGCGCCACCAGCACGCTGAAGCGGTTCGGTCCCGTGCCGCTGCGGAAGCCGAGGGCGCCGCAGCAGCAGAAGCCATCGCGAATCTGCGCCTGGATTTTCAGGGGCTGCAGGAGCAGGTGATCGCGCGCCGGGAAGAATTGGCCGCCATCGCCGAACGCCTGTCGAGCGCCGAGGCCCTCGAAGCGCGCCTTGCCGATGAGAAGGCGCAGGCCAGCGAGCGCGTGAGTTCGTTGCAACAGCAGCATGCCGCGCTGCTCCAGGAGCGAGCCACCATCGAGGGCTCTTGCGAGCAAATCGCGCAGCAGGCCGAGGAGCTTCGCAGAGAAAAGCTTCGCCTCGAAGAGCAGAAGACCGCGCTCGAAGGCGAATGGGAGCAGGCGCGCACCCGCACGGCGCAGATCGAAGACTCCCTGCGCGGCCAGCGCCAATCGCTCGACGAGCTGCGCGCCGAGCGCAGCCAGCGCCAGATCGAAAAGGCGCGCAACGACGCGGACCGCGACTACCTGCGGCAGACCTGCGTCGCCGAACTCAACGCGCAGCCCGAAGAGCTGATGGCGCAGCAGGATCAGCAGCTCGTCGGCGAGGATCTGATCGCGGCCGAAACCAGCTACAACGAGATGAAAGCGCGCGTCGAGGCGATGGGCCCGGTCAACATGATGGCCCTCGAGGAGTTTCAGGAGTGCGAGCAGCGCGAGAATTTCCTCCGCCGCGAGCGCGACGATCTCGTGCAGTCGATCCAGAACACGCAACTCACGATCACCGAGCTCGACGAAGTCTCGCGCAAGAAATTCGACGAGGCCTTCCAGTTCATCAACGCCAGCTTCGCGGTCGCCTTCCAGTCGCTCTTCGGCGGCGGCCACGGCGAGATGCGCCTCAGCGAGCCCGACAGCTCCGGCGAAGCCGGGATCGATATCGCGGCTCAGCCGCCGGGCAAACGCCTGCAGAATATTTTGCTGCTGTCCGGCGGCGAAAAGGCGCTCACCGCGCTCGCGTTGCTGATCGCGGTGTTCCGCTATCGCCCGAGCCCTTTCTGCATCCTCGACGAAGTGGACGCGCCGCTCGACGAGGCCAACGTCAGCCGCTTCAATCGCATGCTCGCCGAGATGTGCGGCCAGACGCAGTTCATCGTCGTCACCCACAACCGCAAGACGATGGAAATGGGATCGGTTCTCTACGGCGTCACCATGCAGGAGCCGGGCGTGTCGAAGCTCGTCTCCGTGAAGTGGGAAGAAGACGCCGCGGCATCCGCCCCAACGGCCGCAGCCGCCAGCAACGCGGCATGACGATCCGGCCAGGATCGTCATCCTGAGCGAGCAACGCGAGTTGAAGGATCGCTTATCATATCGGCATGCCGACCTTGGTCCTGCTGCCCGGCATGGACGGCACCGGGGTACTCTTCGCCGATTTCGCCGCTGCGTTGCGGCCCGACTTCAAACCGATTGTTGCTGCATACCCAAACGATCCGAAACTAGGCTACCCGGAACTCGAACACCTCGCGCGCGCCGTGCTCCCTGAGGACGAGCCTTTCATTCTTCTCGGCGAATCTTTTTCCGGCCCGATCGCAATTTCCATCGCCGCCTCAAATCCACCGGGACTCCTTGGACTGATCCTGTGCTGTACATTTGCGCGAAGTCCTCATCCACTGCTCTCGCTGGCCACCGCTGCCATCAAGCCGCTCCCGGCAGCGCGCGTCCCGGCTTTCATTCAGCATCGCAGCTTATTCGGCAGATTCGACTCGCCGCATCTCCGTGCCCAATTGGCCGAAGTCCGGGGCCTCGTTTCAGCCAACACGCTGAAGTCTCGACTCGAAGCCGTAGCGCGCGTTGACGTCACGGACCAACTCCGTCGGGTCAACGTCCCGATCCTCCACCTACGCGCAAAACGTGACCGCGTTGTCTCCCGGACCTCCGGCGATTACATCAGAAAAATCCGGCCGGACGCGAAGGTGGCCGATTTGGACGCTCCGCATCTCTTGCTGCAGACTCTTCCGCAGGAGGCGCGGTCCATCATTAAGAACTTCGCCGCCGAATGTGCAAAGACAACCAGCGACTGATGCCGCTCCAAAATTTGCAGTCGAGCCATCGCAATTTCAAATGAGAGTTGGCATTCTTAAGCGTTGACAACTTTCCTCTCTGCGCTAGAATGGCCGCCTCCCAGAAACTGAGGAAAGAAAATCTCGTGGCTTCTTCTCAAATGCACGCCGTTATTTCCCAAACAAATTTTCCGGGGCTCAAGCTCCACGGACGCGGCAAGGTTCGCGACATCTACGACCTCGGCGACCGCCTGCTGATTGTGGCGACGGATCGTCTTTCGGCTTTCGACGTCGTTTTGCCCACGCCGATTCCCGATAAGGGCCGCGTTTTGACGCAGCTCTCGATGTTTTGGTTCGAAAAGCTCGCCGCCGTCGTCCCGCACCACGTTCTGGCGGTGAAAGACTTTACGGGCGAGCTCGCGCCATACGCCAAAGAGCTCAACGGCCGCGCCATGCTGGTTCGCCGCACCGATCCCGTCCCGATCGAATGCGTCGTCCGCGGGTACATCTCCGGGTCTGGCCTGAAGGACTATATGCGCACCGGCGGCATCTGCGGCATCCCGCTGCCTGCCGGACTGCGCGATTCGGACAAGCTGCCCGAGCCGATCTTTACGCCCTCCACAAAGGCGACCACCGGCCACGACGAAAATATTTCGTTCGAAGAGACCGTTTCCCGAATTGGCCGCTCGCTTGCAGAGAAACTGCGCGATACGAGCCTGACGCTGTACAAGCGCGCGGCCGAGCACGCCGCCGAGCGAGGCATCATCATCGCCGACACGAAATTCGAATTCGGCCTGCTTGGGCGGCGAGCTCATCTGGATCGACGAAGCGCTCACGCCCGATTCCTCGCGTTTCTGGCCGGCCGATCAATATGCGCCCGGCAAGGCGCAGCCTTCGTTCGACAAGCAGTACGTGCGCGACTATCTCGAGCGGATCGGCTGGAACAAGCAGCCGCCGGCGCCGGCGCTGCCGCCGGACGTCGTCGCCGGCACGCGAGACAAATACCGGGAATCGTACCAGCGCATTACCGGCCATGCACTCGATTAGCTCAGGGGCAACCGTCTTCAGGGCGCAGCGCGGAGCGTGCATACGTGAAAGAGCAATTGGAGTTGCTGGTCGGCATGATGGTCGAGCGCGGCATTCTGCTGGAAGAAGCGGTCACGGAATTCGAGAAGAAATTCATCAAGCGCGCCCTGGAAAGAGCCAACGGAAATCAGTCGCGCGCCGCGAAATCGCTGGGAATCCATCGCAACACCCTCAGCCGTAAAGTAGGCGAGTACAAGCTCAACCACGTCGGCCGCCGCTAGGCAGTTTCTCCCTCGTCTGATTTCACATCCGCGCAAAATAAAAGGGCCGATCCGTTGCCGGACCGGCCTCGAAAAGCTGCTTGCTCGCTCGTTCTTATTTCCTGTGCGCCGGAGCCTTGCCCTTCTCGGGAATAATCGTCGGATCGACCTTCACTTTGTCCCAATGCAGCATGAACGGCGAAGGATCGTAGGCCACGAGCGTTCCGGAGAAGCGAATGGGATCGTCTTTTTCCAGCCGCACGACATCCGGCTGCGGCGGGATGTCGGAAGCCGCTCCGGCGGTCGCGGCGGGATTCGGCGCGGTCCAGACTTTCACGTCCATGTTAGCGGTGGTTGCCGCCTCCACTTCCGCTTGCGTAGCGCCGAAATACACCATGAAGTCGACGTAGGCGTCCGACTTCTGCACATCAATGATTTTGCCGACGACCTCCGGAAACTCCGCGCCGCAGATCGCGAGCCACGTCATTGTGGCCTTGTCACCGCCGCCGCTCAGATCCTGAAGCACGGTCACGATCGTGCTGGACTGAGCGATCTTCAAGAGATCGGCTGCTGCGGGAATCGTGTAGGTCGCGGGACGGTCCGGGGAATTCTGCGCCAGCTGCAGCAACTCGTTGAGCTGCCCGTCGACGAGCGTGTCGCACGTCGGCTGCTCGTAGTTGATCATCGTCTTTCGCAGATAATCTTTTACCTTGTCCGCGTCCGGCACCTTCAGATCGATGGCGCGCGCCACGGCCCACATGCCGTCGAGCGGCTGTGGCGGCGTCAGCGCCATGTACGCAAGGCCGAGGCGATATTCGGCGAGAGCATCGTTCGGAGTGTTTGCTAGGACCACTTTGTACGCCGCAATCGCCCCCGGGTAATCCTTTAGCTGGAAACCGGCGGCGGCGATCGCGCTGCTGAAGAATGCTGCGATCTGCTTCTTCTGCGCGTCGAACTGATCGTCCGTCACTTTATCGGGCTTGGGGAGCTTGGGCAGCAACTGAACCGCAAGCGCGGCATCGTCGCGCTCTTTCGTCAATTGCGCGGTTGCGTCGGGAGCCGAGGCACTGAACGAAGCGGAGAAAGCTTGTATCCGGAGCTGGATCGCTTGTAACTGGACGGTCACGTCCATTTTATCGCCGAGACCAAGCACGCGGTCGGCGCAAGAGATGGCGTGTGCGTAGTCTTTGGCCTGCGCGTACTGGCCGCACACCTGCACGTACAGAGGCCCGATATATTTGAGCAGCGTCGAATTCGGATACTTCGCCATGTATCCGTCGAGGCAGTTCATCCTGGCCTCCGGATCCTTTTCGGCCTGGCACGCCTGAAAGGAGTTGTACTCCTGCATCGTATAGGTCGGCTGCGCGGTTTGCGCCGCTTGCGCCGCGGCAGGGCGCGCGGGAATCAACGCCCATACAAGACCAGCCAGAATAAGTGCGGTTGCGCTGAGATACCTTCGCATGATCACGTCCCTGCCTCCTGGATACTTCGGGCGACTGGCCGGCCTTTGGATCGCTACCCTGCAGTACGAACTCGCAAGCTACAGAAATCGACGGGATTATAGGGAAAGCATCCCGCCCCACGCAAGCCTAAAACCATTACCCGATCTAAGTCTGGCATGTCCTTGACGCCCACGGCAAGAAAAGCCTGCGTGTTACGATGATTCGGAGGCCCAAGTGGTCGCCTCGAAGGAGGCCGTAGATGAATGCTTGGAAACCGATCGAAGGCAAGGTCGCGCTGGTGACTGGTGCAAGCCGTGGCATCGGCTTCGCTATTGCTCGCAGTCTGGCGGGCCTGGGTGCGAAAGTCGCGTTGTGCGCGCGCGATCCCGAGCGGCTCGAAAAAGCTGCGGCTGGACTGAAAGATATGGGCGCGAGCATCATGGCAATTCCGGCGGACGTTCGCAACGCCAGCGAGATCGCGCCGCTCGTGCGCAAGGCCGAGCAGTCGCTTGGGTCGATCGACATTCTCGTCAACAACGCGGGCATCGGAATTTTCGCTCCCGTCCAAGAAGCCTCCGAGGCGAATTGGGACTCTGTATTAGACACCAACTTGAAGGCCGTGTTCCTGCTGACCAAGGCGGTCGCGCCGGGAATGATCGAGCGGCGCAGCGGCCACATCATCAATATCGGCTCGCTCGCGGGGAAAAGCGCGTTCCCGGGTGGCGCGATCTACTGCGCCTCGAAATGGGGGCTTCTCGGCCTCACGCAATGCGCCGCGGAGGACCTGCGGCCCTACGGCATTCGCGTCAGCGCTGTTCTGCCGGGATCGGTGGCGACCGACTTTTCGCCCCATGCCGGCAAAGACACCAGCAAGATGCTGCAGCCCGAAGACGTGGCCCACGCCGTCGAAAGCATCGTCACGCAGGCGCCGCAAAGCTTTGTCAGCGAAGTGCTTATCCGCCCCGCGCAGAAGCCCTGAGCCGCTTCCCGGCCTCGCCGGCTGGTGCTGGTACGAATCTTCCGCTTGGTCAACCGCATCAAAACCTCCGTAAGAGGAGAAGTAAGATGATCGACGTTCGACCCAGCGAAGAGCGCGGACGCAACAAGCTTTCGTGGCTCGACAGCCGTTTCACATTTTCGTTCGACCAGTATTACGATCCAGACCACATGCAGTATCGCTCGCTGCGCGTAATCAATGAGGATGTGGTCGCGCCGGGTGGCGGTTTCCCGACGCACCCGCATCGCGACATGGAAATCCTCACTTGGATTCTCGATGGCGCGCTCGAACATCGCGACAACACCGGCGGCAGCGGCGTGATCCGCCCCGGCGAATTACAACATATGACGGCCGGCCGCGGCGTATTGCACAGCGAGTTCAACCCGTCGCAGAAAGACCCGGTGCATCTCCTGCAGATATGGCTCTTGCCGGAGCGCCGCGGGCTTGATCCGGATTACGAGCAGCTCTCGTTTTCCGATGCCGAACTGCGCAACAAATTCGGGCACGTGGCGGGCCCGGAAGCGCCGGTGACGATTCGCCAGAACGCGGATCTTTATATCGCGCGTCTCGATCAGGGCGCGAACGCGGAGCACTCACTCGAGCCCGATCGCGGCGCATGGGTGCAGGTCGCGCGCGGCAAAGTGAAGTTGAATGGCACGGAGCTGAAGGCCGGCGACGGCGCCGCCGTATCGAACGAAACGAGCGTCAAAGTGGAAGCGGAGGAACCGTCGGAGGTTCTGCTCTTCGACCTGGCGTAAATTCACCCAGGTGCGATCCAGGGCTCCCGCCTTGGGTCGCATCTGTGATAGTTTCCAGCTGGTTTGGGGATCGAAGACCATTCGGGCGTTCATGCACACATCAACGATTTGAAAGGAGACGCGCATGGCTACCTCTTCGGGCGGCATCGTGCCCTTGATGGGACGGATTCTCCTCAGCTCGGTTTTCATCATCGCGGGTGTCGGCAAGATCGGCGGCTTTTCGATGGAGGAGGCGTTCGTGGCGTCGAAGCATTTGCCGCTGCCGGCCGTGGCGCTCGGCATCGCGATGCTGATCGAGCTCGTGGGCGGATTGGCGATTCTTGTGGGCTTCTACACTCGATTCGCCGCCTGGATCGTATTCCTGTACATGATTCCGACCACGTTTCTCTTCCATAATTTCTGGACCATGCAGGGAGCGGCCCGCCAGGATAACCAGCTCCACTTCGAGAAGAATATTGCGATCATGGGCGGCCTGCTGATCCTCGCGGCGTTCGGAGCCGGGGGCTTTTCGGTCGATGCGGCGCGCGCTCCCCAATCCGCGTAGCGGAAAGCGGCGCTCGGGGCGGGTCGCAGGGAAGGCTCTTCGCATCCGATTTTGTGGTTAAATATTCCGCATACCGGAAAACCCAGGAGGAATGATGTCCCAGCAGAAAAGACCGGCTCCCGCCGACGCTCCCATTCACGATCTGATCAGCCACCGTTGGAGCCCGCGCGCGTTCGATGGGCGTCCGGTCGAGCCGGAAAAACTGCGCAGCCTGTTTGAGGCGGCGCGCTGGGCGTCGTCGTCCTACAACGCGCAGCCGTGGTATTTCATCGTCGCCACGAAAGACGATCCCGAAAATTTCAAGAAGGTTCTCGACAGCTTCGTCGAGTTCAACCAGGGCTGGGCGAAGGGCGCCCCAGTCGTAGCGCTGAGCGTCGCTGCAAACAAAATGCCGCACGACGGCTCGCAAAATCGCCACGCGCTGCATGACGTCGGCCAGGCAGCGGCGAATCTGGCTTTGCAGGCAACGGCAGTCGGCCTGCAGGTGCATCAGATGGCTGGCATCCTGCCCGAAAAGGCGCGCGAAATCTTTTCGATTCCCGCGGATTACGAAGCGGTCGCGGGCTTCGCGATCGGCTATCCCGGCGACCCGGCCTCGCTGCCCGACGCCCTCCGCGAACGTGAAAACGCACCACGCGCCCGTCGCCCCGCGTCGTCGTTTGTCTTCACCGGCAGCTGGGGCAAGGTCTCGCCCATCGTCGCCTCCAAATGACGAACAGGAGCGTCGCCTGCTCCACTGAGCCGAGGTGAAGGGAAGTCGAGGTTCTTGCTCTTGGCCGGCTTTCGGATCTTTTTTCATCCCTCGTTGGCACCGGCGAGACTGGGTCCTGAGTCTCGTCGGCTCTCCGCTCCCGATGATGTTCTGTATTCCTGCGGCGCAGTCGCCGCTCGCCACCAGCCGCTGCCCCTGTGATACTCTCCCGTCCGGCAAGCTCGCTCGGCTTGCGGAATGGGGGAGGCATCGCCGACATGAAAATGCAATCGCTGCTGACGTTGTTCGCTGTGTTGCTCTTTGTCGTCGTGGGAGTCGCGCTCGCGGGTGGCGAGAAAAAAGATCGCTCATCCGAAATCGAGACGCTGAAAACGCAGGTCGCCGCGCTCCAGGCACAAGCGCAGGCTGCCCAGGACTACATCGCCATCTCGAATCTCCAGGCGAGCTACGGCTACTATGGCGACAAATGCCAGTGGGATCAGGTCGCCGATCTTTTCGCGAAAGACGGCACGCTGGAAATAGGTCTGCGCGGCGTTTGGGTGGGACAGGATCGCGTCCGCGCGTATCTTCACACGCTTCCCGACCTGAAATACGGGGTCCTCTTCAATCACATGCAGCTCCAGCCCATCATCGATATCGCCCCGGACGGGAAAACAGCCAAAGCCAGATGGCGCGCGTTCGAGCAGTTCGGCATGCTGCACCGGGCCGCACAATGGGGCGGCGGAGTGTACGAAAACGAGTACGTGAAGGAAGACGGCGTCTGGAAAATCGAGAAGCTGCACTACTACATGACCTACTACGTCGACTACTACAAGGGCTGGGATCAGGGCGGCCTCCCACCGCCTGGCCCGATCAAGGGCTTTCCGCCCGACCGCCCGACCACGGTTGGCTACAATCTGTATCCCGACGTCTTCGTTCCGCCCTTCCATTACAAGAATCCGGTCACGGGGAAATGAAAATGTAATTTGGGCGATCACTTACTGAATCAAACGTCGCGCTGACGGGATCTAGCCACTAACCTCTCGCCACCAGCCACTGCCTCTATGTTACCCTCCCGTCCGGCAGGCCACGCCCTGCCGGATGCGGGAGGCATCGATGAAAATGCAATCTCTACTCGTAGTTTGCGGCGTCGCGCTTTTTGTCGTAGTGGGAATCGCACTCGCCGGCGGAAGCGAAAGCAAGAAAGACCTCGCTTCCGAGGTGGAAACTCTGAAAACGCAGGTCGCCGCGCTCCAAAAGCAGGCGCAGGCTTCGCAGGACTACATCGCGATCTCGAATCTCCAGACCGCCTATGGCTACTACGTCGACAAATGCAAATGGGACGAAGCCGCCGACCTCTTCGCTAAAGACAGCACGCTCGAGATCGGCCTGCGCGGCGTCTACGTCGGCCAGGACCGCGTGCGCGCGTATCTGCACAAGCTGCCTGACCTGAAATACGGCACGCTGTTCAATCACATGCAGCTGCAACCCAAGATCGACATCGCGCCCGACGGCCTCACCGCCCAGGGACGCTGGCGCGCCATCATGCAGGTCGGCATCCTGCATCGCTCGGCGCAGTGGGGCGAAGCCACCTACGAAAACGACTACGTGAAAGAAGACGGCGTCTGGAAAATCAAGAAGCTCCACGCCTACTTCACCTACTACGCGGATTATTACAAGGGCTGGGATCAGGGCGGCGACCCGCCTCCAGGCCCCATCGCCGGATTCCCGCCAGACCGTCCGTCAACCGAAATCTACAAGCTCTATCCGGACGTCTACGTCCCGCCGTACCACTACAAGAACCCCGTGACGGGGAAATAACGCATACACAGGCCTCTAGGCCTCTTTTACGCGGACCGGGGCCGGCCTCTTTACTTGCCGAACTGTGACGTATAAGTTACAATGCAAAACGCAATCGAGATTCGCCATTACGTCGACCGCGCCGGAAAAGACGTCTTCGACGATTGGCTGACACGGCTTGCGGATCCTCGCGCTCAGGCAAAGGTGGCTGCCAGAATCGACCGGCTCGCCGTCGGAAACTTTGGAGATTGCAAACGGCTGCGCGAGAGCCTCTGGGAGTCACGGGGGGACCGGGCTATCGCGTGTACTACGCCACGCTCAGCCGGTCCAGCGTGTTGCTGCTTTGCGCTGGCGACAAACGAAAGCAGTCCTCGGACATCAGTCGGGCGCTGAAGTACGTTGAGGACTATAAGGAAAGGACGCGAGTCTCGTGAAACGTAAAGCGAGTGTCTCCCACGACGAAGCGATCGTTCGCCGGCTTCGCAAGGACCCGGAATTCGCCGCCGAGTATCTGAAGTCGGCCTTGGAAGATACGGACGATCCCCGCGTTTTGCTCGTGGCTTTGCGGCATCTCGCCCAGGCGCAGGGAATCGCCAAAGTCGCCAAGGCCGCGGGCATAGAACGCGAAAGCTTGTACCGGGCGTTGTCGGCTCACGGCAATCCGCGCCTGTCCACGTTGGTCGCGGTCACGAAGGCCATTGGGCTGAAACTCACCGTCGAAGCTGCATAGCCAAGCTGCTGAGCTAAGGAGTATCAATGAACCGGAATCGATTCGAGGGCAAGATCGCGCTGGTCACGGGCGGAAACAGCGGCATCGGCCTCGCCGCGGCAAAGGCGTTTGCACGCGAGGGCGCGAAGGTCGCGATCACGGGACGCGACCCGAAGACGCTCGAGAGCGCCGCGCGCGAAATCGGCGAAGGCACGCTCGCGCTGCGCTGCGACACGCGCGACCTGAATCAAATCGAGGCCGTGATGGCCGCCATCAAGGAAAAGCACGGCCGGCTCGACGTCCTCTTCGCGAATGCCGGCGTCGCCGACATTCAAGCCTTCGACAAAATCACCGAAGAGCAATACGACTACGTGATGGACATCAACCTCAAGGGCACATTTTTCACGGTGCAAAAAGCCGTGCCGCTGATGCCGATCGGCTCGGCGATCGTGCTCAACTCGTCGAACGCATCGACGCGCGCCTTCGCCGAGGCGTCCGTATATTGCGCGAGCAAGGCGGGCCTCGTATCGCTCGGCCGCACCCTCGCCGCCGCGCTCGTCACCCGCGGCATCCGCGTCAACGTCTGCAGCCCCGGCCCGATCGATACTCCGATCGCCTGGCGCATGCCCAGCGTCTCAAAAGAGCAGATCGCCGGCTTCAAGGAGTTTCTCAAAGGCACCACCCTGCGCAAGCAGATCGGCACCCCCGAAGAAGCCGTCGCCCCCGTGCTCTTCCTCGCGTCGCCCGAAGCCTCCAACATCATCGGCATCGACGTGGTAGTCGACGGCGGGGCGAACGTCGTCTAACATCGCTGATTGGAGGGACTCATGAAGTCGGTCCGCGTTGGAGGCATTCCCGAAGACCTGTACGCCGCGCTTCGTAGACAAGCCGGCTTGAATAACCGCCCGATCGCGACCGAAATTGTCGCGCTGCTTAAGACCCAAGTCCCCACCGCGAGGGAACTCCGAGCACGGCGCGCTCTCCTCAAGAAGATAGAACGTATGCAATCGAAGAAGCCACGCGGTCGCGGCCCATTTCCGTCGACCGAGGAAATGCTACGCGAAGACCGCTCTCGCTAAGCCCGTCCGGCTTCCGCTCCCGCCAATCTGCGGTATAATCCCGCCCACTGGAACGCTGGCGGCAACCTTGCGCCCGCCCCATTCGTCGATTCGATCATCCACAACACCACATTCACTCGAGCGAGACACGCGAGACGCGCGCGGCGCAAAGGAGTTCCCCAATGAGCCAGGACTACACGGTGGGCCAGAAGCTCGGCGACTACGAAATTCTCGGAGTGCTCGGCGCCGGCGGCATGGGCAAGGTCTACAAGGTCCGCAACACGATCTCGGACCGCGTCGAGGCCATGAAAATCCTGCTGCCCAATCTCGCCGACCAGAAAGAGCTCGCCGACCGCTTCCTGCGCGAAATCAAGCTCCTCGCGAGCCTGAACCATCCGAATATCGCGGCGCTCCGCACCGCGCTCACGCTCGATAACCAACTCGTGATGATCATGGAATACGTCGACGGCGTCACGCTGGCCTCGCGCCTGCAGCAAGGTCCCGTGCCGGTAGCCGACGCGGTCTACTACATCGACCAGGTGCTCGCCGCGCTCGTCTACGCGCACCAGATGAACGTCGTCCATCGCGACATCAAGCCTGGCAACATGATGCTCACGCCGCAAGGCGTCGTGAAGCTGATGGATTTCGGCATCGCGCGCCCAGGCAATGAAGCCGGCATGACCATCACCGGCACCACGCTCGGCTCGCTCAACTACATGTCGCCCGAGCAGGTGAAGGGCGAATCCGTCGACGCGCGCTCGGACCTCTACTCGGTCGGCCTGTCGCTCTACGAAATCGTCACGGGGCGCTTGCCGTTCCGCGGCGATAGCGGCTACTCCCTGATGGTCGCGCAGCTCCAGCAAGCGCCCGAGCCGCCGATCGTTCTGCGCCCCGATCTGCCGAAGCCGCTCAACGACATCATTCTCATGGTGCTCGCGAAAGAGCCCGAGAAGCGCTTTCAGTCCGCCACCGCGTTTCGCAACGCGCTGAAAACCGCGCTGCCGCAAGGCGTAGTGGGCGGAGTTGGTGCAGGCCGCTCCGGCGTGCCTTCCGCCACCACAATTTTCATGGATCCGACCGCGCCCGCCGCAGCGATTCCGCCGACGGCGCCGTCGTATCAGCCGACGCAACCCGCGGCCGTCGCAGCAGCAACAGCCGCTTCAAAGATCGCGCCGCCTTCGCCCGCCGCCACGAAAAGTCATCGCGGCGTATGGATGGCCCTCGGCGGAGTCCTCGTCGTAGCGATCCTCGCAGGAGCCGCAGTCTACGTGCCGCGCCATGCCAGAACCCAAGCCGGCGCAAGTTCGTCGAGCACGCCAACGTCGCCTGAGCCGGCCGCACCCCCAGCCCCGCCGCCACCCGCTCCGGCGCCGGCAGCAAACTCTGCGAATGCGCAGGCCGCCGCCGCAAAAGCCTCCGAGCAAGCAGCTGCCGCGGAGGCCGCCTCTGACGCGGCCGCAACCAAAGCGGCTAACGACGCAGCAGCAGCCCAGGCCGCTGCCGCTCAAGCCGCCGCGGAAACCGCCGCCAAAGCCGCCGCGCTCAAGGACGCGGAGACGCAAGCCGACCAGATCAGCAGTCGCGCCGCCGCGATCGGCGCCAGCCTCGATACTTTGCAGCGCCAGCAAGCGGCGCAAGGCTACGGCCTCCGCGGCGACATGGTCGCCGCCCGCCAGCGCATGGAAACCAATCTCGCCCACGCCGAAGCAGCCTTGCAACAGCAGGACCCGGCAGCCGCAAAGGAGTATCTCGACAAAGCCGACGCCGACGCCGAAACCCTCGAGCATTTCCTCGGCCGCTAAGAGCTTTTGCCTTTGATTTTCCGGGTGCCCCATCCTCGGTTTGTGAGGGTGGGGCCTTTGCGAGCCACGCGCCAGCTCGGTCTCAAATCCGCAACACGCTCAACGGCGGCTCGCCAAGATACATCTCCTCCACCAGCGCCGCCCGCCGCTCCAGCACATTCCGCTGATTGAACGAGCCCTTGTCCGTAATTTCGCCCGCATCCAGCGACGGCGGCTCCTCGCACAGAATCGCCCTCACAATCCGATTCGAGCTCCCCGTTGACTCTGCCGCGAGCGCTTGCAGCCGCGACTGAAACTCCGCGCGCACAGCGTCGCTGCTCAAAATCGCCCCAGCCGGCGCGCGGGCCGCGCAATCGATGCACAACCCCGCGCACGCATCGAGGTCGGGAAAAATCAGCGCCGCGATGAAATCGCGGTCGTGTCCGGCGATCACCACGTCGCGAACCAGCGGCGCGAAGTGCGCCAGAAATTTCGCGCGCAGCGGCCCGACGCTCACCCACGTGCCGTTCGCCAGCTTGAAATCCTCATTCAGCCGCCCGTCGAACAGCAGCCCCTTGTGGATGTCGTTCGGATCGATAAACCGCACCGCGTCGCCGAATCTGTAAAATCCTTCGTCGTCGAACACTTTTTCCGTGAGCTGCGGTTGCCTCCAGTAGCCCGGAGTGATATTCGGCCCACGCACGCGTGCCTCGAGCTTCGCTCCATGCGGCACAAGCTTCAGCTCAACGCCCGGTACCGGCAGCCCAATCGTGCCGGCGCGATCCGTCTCCCACGAGGTCTGAATCGACATCGGCGAAGTCTCCGTCGACCCGAGACCCGTCGCCATGATCACGCGTTCGCCGCACGTCGCCGCAGCCAACTCGCGGTACGCGTCCCAAACCGGCTGCGACAATCCCGCCCCTGCGTAGAACATCAATCCCAGCCGCCGGAAAAAGCTCTCGCGCAGCTCGCGATCGGCGCGCAGAAACGGCAGCAGATCCTCGTAGCCTTTCGGCACGTTGAAATACACGTTCGTCGAAATCTCGCGCAGGTTGCGTACGGTTTTCTCGATCGCGCTCGGACCGGGCTTGCCGTCGTCGATGTAGAATGTGCCGCCATTGTAGAGCGCGATCCCCACGTCGTGGTTCCCGCCGAACGTGTGATTCCACGGCAGCCAGTCGACAATCACCGGCGGATCGTCCTCGAGGAATCCGAAAACCTGCGCGATCATTTGCTGATTGCTGCAGATCATCCGGTGCGTGTTCGTCACCGCCTTGGGCATCGCGGTCGAGCCCGAGGTGAACAGAAATTTCGCCACGTCATTCGGTTCGATCTTCTCGTGCGCGGCTTCCACTTCGTGCGTCGCTTCGGTGGCAAGCAGCTTCGCGAACAGCGTCGCATTCGGCCGCGCCGGCGGCGCGCTCGCAGCGACGACTTCCGTCTCCCCGCCGATCACCGCTTCAATCGCGCGCCCGTAGTGCCCGCCGTGCGAAACAAAAACCAGCCCCGGCGTCAGAATCTCCATGCAATGCCGCAACTTGCCGAAATCCTTCGACACCAGCGAATAGGCCGGCGAAAGCGGCGCAACGGGAATTCCCACGTGCTGTCCGGCGTATGTCAGCAGGAAATGCTCGAGATCGTTTTCGGAAAGGATCGCGATGGGCCGCTCGGCCGAAAGCCCGCGGTCGAGCAGCGCCTGCCCGATCCGCCGCACCGCATCGAACACCTGCGCGTACGTCAGCGTCCGCCACTGCTGATCGGCGCCGCGCTTCGCGATGCAGAGTTTCTCCGGCGAGACGCGCGCCCAGTGCGCGACCCGGTCGGTAAGCACCTTGGGGTACGACCGCAGCGCCTCATCCGGCTTGATCAGCCACACGCCGCCATCGCGGCGCTCGAGAGTCGCGCCCGACGTGCGCATCCGCACCCGGCGCACGCCGGTTGAAGCGTCGATGCCGCCTGTGCCGCTCCCGACCTGGTTTTTGTGGCTCATGCGCGACGCACATCTTCCCATAGTTTGTTCAAGTGCTCCACGTCGGCTGCCGCGGGAACGTCGCCCGCGGTCGTGATGATGGCCGGGCGCAGCTCGGAGACGATTCGCCGCACACGCTCGTCGAACTCGGCGGCACCGGATTGGCCCACGTCGAATGCGCCAGCCGGCAGGGCTAGCCCCAACCGCGCAGATGCCAATTCAGAATATGGATTAGAAGACGGAGCCAGCGCTGCGTTGCCCGCCATGATCTCGTCGAGCAGCGGGCAGACGACGCAATCCCACGGATGACTGGCGATCGCATCACGATTCGCCGCGAAGGCCCCGGTGCCCCCGAGGAGCAGCACCGGAAGCGCCTGATAAAAGCGGACAATGTTCATCGTCGGCGCGAGCCGAGATGTCCAGGCCTCGAAATCCTCGGGCGAAAGCGCCGGAAGGAAATCCTCGCGGATGAAGATCGCCCCAACTCCGGCCTCGGCCAACGCTTTGGCGATTTCCGAAATGGTGGCAGCCGCGACGTCGAGCGCCTCCGCGGGAACCGCGGTCGCCGATAGCACTGCGGGATCGTTCCCCATCAGCAGCGCGGCCAGCGTGAACGGGCCGGTGACGCTCGCGGTCAGCAAACAATCATCCCGGACGATCGCCTTGAGCCGCCGTACCACGTCGATCGCCAGCGCGACAGGACTGTTCTTTACGCGGGCGCCCGACGAAGCCGGAACCTCGGGCCACTCGCCTTTCGCTATCCCATCCGGCCAGCGGAGCGAAGGCGATTGCCCGTCGGCGCTCCATTCGATCGTCGCGCCGAGGGTCTGGGCCTCCAGAAAAGGATCGAAATAACAGATAATGCCATCGGCGCGAAGTCTCCCGCGAATCAGCCGAAGCGAGTTCGAAATCTTCGTGGGATTGCTCAGAAAGGAACGCAACGACAGATTCTCAAGGCGCGCCGCGTGCGAGAAGACAATCGGCAGAAACAGCGGCCGAGGCGGCGCAATTCCCTGGAGGAGCCCCTTGACGATCTCCGAAGGCGTGGCGGGCCCGGCCATCGTCAGGAGCGGAAAATCGGGCCGGTGGATTTCGCGTCCGGCCAGGTGCCGTACCACTGCAGGATTTCCTTTGGCGGACTCTTCTTGTTCCAATCCTTGTGAAATTCGTCGAACGATTTCCCGCGGGCGAGGCGCGCGCGCCGTTCTTCGTCGCGCTGCTGCTTGGTTTTGTCGAAGCCAATCTTGTGGCGCTCGGTATCGTACGCGACGCGATAGATATTCTGCGCGGTCCAATCCGAGATGATGTTTTTGCGGAGATCTTCGATCACTTCCGCCGGGTCGCGTTCGAGCGGATCGCCATAGCCCGGGCCGCCGCCGCTAAAGCCAAAGAGCAAATCGCCTTCCTCGTAGAGTTTCGGCGGGCGGGCCACAAGCTCGTAGCTCCAGTCGCCGTGAATCGTGGTTTTCTCGAACATGGTGCGGCTATCGAGCGCGATTCCCGATTGTTCCTTCATCTGCTTCAGCAAATCCGCTTTGCGGACGCTGATCCCCGGCACCGGCGTCGACGCGTAGCCGCCGAAGAGCGGCTGGCCGATCGGCAGCTTGCTCCCGTTGCCCATGCACATCGAGACGAGCGCGGGCACCTTGTGGATCATCCACTGCTGGACTCCGCCCGAGCCGCCGCGATGCAATCCCGGGCCTGATGAATCCTTCCAGTGCTGCGAAAGCGTGACGGTGACCGGCAGCTCGCTTTCGACCTGCTCGGAATCGGGCGCGCGGCCGAATGCGCACCACGCGAAGCCATACGCATCCATGCCGTCGGTGGCGGCCCGGCCGCCCTGGCCCATCGTGTTCAGCGCGAACGACAGCACGTCGGAGACGGCCAGATTCCATTGCGATACGCCGGCACAGATCTGCGCCGTGTGCTGGCTGCCGGGCGGCGCGGCCACCTGCTGCCAGAGGCGCGCGTTCGAGAAGGTCATTTTCGCAAACGCGTTTTGCGTTGCGTTGCGCGCCTGCATGGCGATGTAGACGCAGCAGCTCGTGGCGGCAGTTTTGTCCGGGTAAAGGATGGTGTTTTCGGGGAACACGAAGTCGATCGGCGCGAATGTGGAGCTGGCGATGGGCAAGTCGTGGAACATGTATTCGTACATGTAGTTTGCGATGTGGCCGACCACCGCTTGCGGATGAACGTTATACGAGGACGGATTTTCGGGCGAGGTGCCGTGGAAATCGAAGACGATCCGCCCGTCATCTTTCGTGAGCGTGAGATAGCATGAGCGCACGAGCGCAGGGGTCAGGCCGATGGCATCGTTAAAGACAACGCTGCGGAACTTACCGTCCGGCAGCTCCTTGATTTTCTTTCGTGCGCCGGCCTCGGCCGTGTCGGACATTTTGCGGAGCAGGCCGGTCAGATAATCGGCGCCCCGCTTTTCGACCAGCTCGAGCAAGCGTATACGCACGCGATCGGCAGTGGTGCAGCGCGCGCGGAGATCCGAAATGAACATGGCGGGCGCGCGCATGCCGTACGCGGAATAGAATTCGAGGAAATCGTTGCGGAGTTCGTAGTTCTCGCCAATCTTGATCGGCGGCAAATTCAGCCCTTCCTCGAAGCGCGATTTGGCCGTGACGGGCATGCCGCCGGGCTCGATGGCGCCGGTTTCGGTGGTATGCAGAGCCGCCGAGGCCCACGCGAGGAGCTTGCCTTTGTGGAACACGGGCATCAGAGCGACCTGGTCGGGGTTATGGATACCCCCGTAGAGAGCGTCGTTCGTGTACCAGATGTCGCCTTCGCGAATGCCGGGATTGTCGCGGTAATATTTCCGCACGAACTTGATGATGATCGGCTGAATGATCGCGTGCAGGTACGTGCCGCAGGAGGCGTTGATCAGGTCGCCGTTGGCCGTGAAGATCGCCACCATGGAGTCGCCGGAAACGCCGAAATAGCTGCGGGACGAGCGGACGAAAACCTCCATGGCCTCGTCGAGGATGTCGTTGGTGATCTGCACGCCGATTTCGTAGTCGCCTTGCGCGATCTTGGCCGCGCACTCTTTTTCGTGCGGCGTGGCGGGCGCGGGCTTCAGCCATTCGAGTTTTTCGGCCAGTGTCGGTATGGGCATATTGTTCCTCGATTTTCCCCGTTTGCTACGCTTGCAGGATGCCGAGCCCCCGCTCGTCGATTGAAAAGCGCAGGCCCGGCGGCACCACGATGGTTGTGTACTCGCCTTCGACGACGGCCGGTCCATCGACCACGTTCCCAGGCCGCAGGGCCTCGTAAGCAAACAGCGGGGTCGGCTGAAAGGCGCCGGTTTGCGGCCAGTATGCGGGCCGCTCGCCTTTCCGCGCGGCCGAGGGATCGCGTCCCTCGAGTGGCAGCGTTGGCAAATGCACCTTGGGAGTGGTCACGATCGCCTTGAGAATGAAGCTCTCGATGAAAATGCCGCCCTCGGGATTCACGACGAAGGGGCTGAAAGCCTCGCTGAATTCTTTGTTGAAAGCATCGCAGACGGCCCGCACGTCTTCGGCCGAATGCAGCGAAGTGCGCGGCGACAGCGTCCGTTTTACGTGAAACTGGCCGCCGTAGAGCATATCCAACTCGATGACGTACGCGGCCTTGTCGGGATCGATGCCGTCCGCCACCAGATCGCGCCGCGCCTGGACCACCAGCCCTTCGACCGACTCGTTGAACGGCGCGTAGTCTTGCGTCAGCTCCTGAGTGATCGGGGTCATCAGTGTGAGTTTTTTCGACGCCTCGTACACGTGAATGATATCCATCGTGGACGAACCGTAGGCGCAAAAGACCGGCGAAAACGGAAAGACGACCGCCTTTTGGATGTCGCCCTTGAATCCCTCGGCATGCGTGGCTCCGGCGCCGCCGCCGACGAAAAGTATGAAATCCTCGGGGCTGTAACCGCGCAGGTGAACCTCTTTCATGATCGCTGAGGCCATGTTGCCGTTCACGATCTTGCGAACGATCGAAGCGGCCTCTTCCACACTCACGCCGAGCGGCTTGGCGATTTTCTCGCGAATGGCGAGCGCGGCCCGATTCCGGTCGAGGCGCATCTTGCCGCCGTAGTAGTAGTCCGGGTTGATGTAGCCGAGCACCACATCCGCGTCGGTTACGGTGGGCTCGGTGCCGCCGAGATTGAAGCACGCGGGCCCGGGCATCGAGCCGGCGCTGCGCGGGCCGACCTGCACGCGGTTCTCAAGCAAGCGGTTCACGGAGGCGATCGATCCGCCGCCCGCTCCGATCGAAAGCGTCTTGATCATCGTGATTCCAACCATCCAGCGGTCGATGATCGGGCGGAAATCGTAGCTGCGGACGCTATCCTTCACCACGAGCCCGACGTCGAAGCTCGTGCCGCCCATGTCGGTCATCACGACATTCTGATAGCCGAGCGACTTGGCGACGTGGTGCGCGCCCATCAGCCCTGAAACAGGGCCGCTATTGAAGGTCCGGCTGGCGGAGGTGCGAAACACCTCGGCGATTCCGCCCGAGCTCTGGATCATCAGCAGAGGCTTGTTGTAGCCGCGCTCGCGCAGCTTGTCCCACATTGCCGAAAGCTCGATCTGCATCGAGCGCTGCAGATAGGCGTCGAGGATGGCGGCCATCGTGCGCTCGTATTCACCGAGCTTGCCGACCACCTGCCCCGCGAGCACCACCGGCATGTAGCCGATGTGAAATTCCTTGTATTCGTCGCGAATGATTTCTTTCACGCGGCGCTCGTTTACCGGATTGAGGAATCCCCAAAGCAGCGACACGACGAAGCCGCGTGCGCCCCGGCCGACGAGATAGCGAACCTTCTCGCGCACGTTGTTTTCATCGAGAGGCCGAATCACATTCCCGCGCGAATCGACGCGTTCCTTCACGCCCACGATCATGTCGCGCGGGATCAGCGGGTCGGGCTTCTTCTGAATCGCGAGATTGCGGCGCTCCGCAACGCGGGTGCCGTCGATCCATTGCGCGCCGCGGCCGATCAGGACGACGTCTTCGTGTCCCTCGGTGGTGATCAGCCCGAGACGCGGTCCTTTGCGCTCGATCAGCCGGTTCATGGCGATCGTGGTCGAGTAGCGGATCATGTCGATCGAAGGCAGCAGGTCGTCCATCTTCATGCCGAGAGCGCCCGCGCCTTCCTCGATCACGCGCGAAAAGCAGACGGAAAGATCGTAGGGCGTGGTGGGAACTTTCTTGATCAGCGCCTTGCCGCCGAAATTGAGGACCAGATCGGTGAATGTGCCGCCGACATCGATATCGATCGAGTTCATTCGGCAGCCTCGAGGCGCCCCTCGCGGAGGGTGAATTCTCCGTTGCGCAGCCGCTCCTTCAGTTTGTCGAGATCGATTTCGATGTCGTGCGTGATGGGATGGCCCGGCGGGAGATATTCGGTCTCGACCTGCGTGCCGCAGCCGGGACAATAATATTCGACGATGCGCACCCACTGCGGGTCGGGCGCAAAACTGAAATCGGCGGAAACCAGCGCCTGGTGAACCTCGCGCGGGTCGCGGTCGTGTAGCAGGCACCCCTTCTTGTAATTCTCGCGCGCGGGGCCGATCACGCGCGCGCAGCGATTGCACATCCACTCTTCGCGATCGAGGTCGATATCGAGATATTCGGTAATGCGGATGCGGTTGTGCGTTTCAGGTGGCATTGTGCGCCTCGCCTTGTGCGTTTCTATCCGCGGCTTAACTTCCCGTTTCCGTACGCATCGAGCTCCATCACCCAGCCGGACGGAACGAAGTACGTCGTGCTCAATCCCTCGAGGATCGCGCAACCCACCACGCGGTTTCCCGGCCGCAGTGATTCCCATCGATAGATGTCCGCTTCGCCCGTGCGGCTGCCCCACGAGACCGCGCGTTTGCCGAGCCGCGCGTGCGACGAATCGGGCGGCGCAAGCTGCTGCGCGCTGAGATGGGGCTTGGGCATCGGTTTTTTCACACGCAAACGAAACAGATCAAGCGCGATTGCGTTCCCGGGGGCAGCTGCGTTTCGAAGCGCCGTCTCCAGCTTCCGCGCCGATTCGAGATCGGATTCGGCGCACGCCACCGGCGCCGAATGCCGGTCTTTGCCGGCGACTTCGAACTCGATCGCATAGCTCAGGTTTTCCGGGCGAATGCCCTCGCCGAGCAGGTCCTGCGTGCTTTCCGCTTTCATCTCGGCGAGGGCTTCGCGAATCCGCGCAACGGCGCCCTCGGAAATAGCCGGATCGGGCAGGGCGCGCTCGTAGACGTGCGAAATGTCCGACACGGACGATCCAAACGCGCTGAAGACCGGGCCTAGCGAGAACATCTGTAGGCTGCTCAATCCGGCCTTTTCGGCGACGCCGCAAGCGAAGATCCCGCCGTTGCCGCCGTAAGCGAAAAGCGTGTGCTTCGACAAATCCTGGTGCAGCTCCGCCTGGGCGTGCGCGATCATGCCGGCCACGAGTTCGAACGCGCGGTCGATCACCGCCTTGCATGCGTCTTCCACGGAAAGCCCGAGCGGCCGCGCCACCGATTCCTCGATCGTCTTGCGAGCCAGTTCGCGGTCGATCGGTTTCGTGCCCCCCAGAAAATAATCCGGATTGATGAGACCCGCCGTCACGAACGCGTCCGTCAGCGTCGGCTGATCGCCGCCAAGGCCATAGCACGCGGGGCCGGGATACGATCCCATGCTTTCGGGCCCGAGCTGAATGGACGGCGTCGCGCCCGGCAGGGGTTTCACCACGCTGCCCCCGCCAAGGGCGATCGAGCGCAAATAGGGAAGCGACAGCTCCACGGGAATGCCAAACAGGTCCGAAGGCTTGCGGTAAATCGGCTCGCCGCCCGCGAGGACGCTGACCTTCGCGGTCGTCCCGCCGATATCCATGGCGATCACGTCCTTCAGCCCCTGCGCCTGCGCGATATACGAGCTCCCGAGAATTCCGAGCACTGGGCCCGACTCGATTGTGTCGATGGCCTTGGTTTTCGCGATTCCCGAAACGCCGCCGTTGATGTGGCTCACGAGAAACGTCCCGGTGTAGCCACCCGTTTCGCGGAGGTCGTCTTCGGCCTTGAAGAGCGTGGCGGCAAGCGCGCCGTGCGTATACGCGTTGATCACCGCGCAGTAGGTGCGCGTGCGGTCGTCGGCGCTCTGCGAAATATCGCTGCCTGCGAGGACCGGCACCGAGCCGAGAAAATGATCGGGATATTGCTGGCCGATCACATGCTTCACCGCGATTTCGCGTTCCGGCTGACGGTGCGAATCCTTGAAGCTGACGCAGATCCGGCGCACGCCGCTTTCGAGAAGCAGGCGCGCGGCGTTCATGATCTCCGTCTCACCGGACGCCCCGTTCAGGCCCATTACATCGCGGCTGGAAAGCAGGCGGTTCAGGACGCCGCTCTGCGCGTCGCCGCCGTACAAGTCCTTTTCGTGGCCCTTCGACACCAGCACGCCGATCCGGGGTCCCCGCAATTCGGCAAGCACGTTCGATGTGATGGTCGTCGACCAGCGGATTAGATCCACGTTCTCCAGGAACGCCGCGGTGTCCGGGAAACCGAGCTGCGCTGCGCCCTGCGCCAGGCAATCGAAAAGGCACACGGTGAGGTCGTGCGGGGTGGTATCGACTTTCACGGACGCAACGCGGTCCACGTTGGTGAAAAGCCCATCGGTCAGCGTGCCGCCTACATCGATATCAACGGTCCACACGAAGTGTTCCCCTTACGTATGATGCGCGGCGAGACAGGTAAGCAATTCCGCCGAATTTTGCGGTCCAGCCGAAAAAAAGATTCTACATTGAACATCGTCGCTTCGTAAGCGCAGCGGCTGCCGGCGGCCAGGCTTCCCCTGAGGGTATTGCCAGCATGCAGTCTACGGCGCAAAGAATTCGAGCCACCCAAACGGCGGAGCATACTACAAGCTTTCGAGCGCCACAACTCAACGGTGCGAGAGAAATGAAAAAGGCCGGGCGCAAGGCCCGGCCCTTTTGCGATGCCGATCTCGGGCGTCGGCTAGAACGTAAACTTTGCCGAGAATTGGAACTGCCGCGGGTTGAGCATCACCCGTGGCGTGCCGAACACGGGATTCGGATTGTTGGGCAGCGTAACTGGGAACTGCCCGGCGGTCGGCGTGTTTGGAATGGAGAACGGGAAGAGCCCGGCGGCAAGCCAAGCGCCTGGATTTACAGCGGCCTGCTGTGTAGCGCAGGACACCGATCCCCGCTGGATGGCGAGCGTGGTCGAGTCGTTATAGTGGCGCGGTATCATCGGCGTGCTGCCGCAGAAGACCGGCGAGCCGTAGACGGAGTTCACTTCCTCCACGTTGGGCCTGTTCAGGATGTTGAAGCCATCCACGCCCAGATCCATTCGGAGATTCGGACGCAACTGGAAGTATCGCCCGATGTGGAGATCCCACGAATAGAGCGGGTCCCCAATGTAGGTGTTTCGCGGAACCATGGTGCTGCAATTTGCGACACTCGTGCAGGCGCCCACCACGGGCGGCCCGCCGACGCGATCCGTGCTCAACCCCGCCAGGTCTCCCAGTGTGTCCTGCCCCGCAAAAAGAGTGAAGGGGCTGCCGGATTGCAGCGTGATGATGCTGCTGAACTGGAAGTTGCGATACCAACCGTGGTCCGGGGCGCTCAACGTGAAGTTAGTCACGAACCGATGCCGGAGATCCTGGTTGGAATTCGCCTCTTCCGACGCGTAATCGAACTGGTTGGGAGGCAGGTTGATGAACGTCGTGAAGTTTCCGTTGTCGGTCGTATGTGAATAGGTGTAGTTGGCGGTCAGGTTCAGATACTTGCCCCACCGCTCGATGGCCGTCACGGTCAGGCCGTTGTACGTGGAGCTGGCCACGTTGTTGTTGTAATCGAGCAAACCGCCGCTGATCGTTGGCGAAGGACTCGCAACGCTTGGCACCCCGAACTCCAGTCCGGCGCCGTTGGCCAGCCCGTTGAAAAAGGGGCCGAGGCCGAATGCCGGGCTGAGCTCCGGCGTTCCGGCGCAGTCTGTAAGGGCTCCGTTGTTGCCGAGCCATCCCTGTGCGTCTGGCGCGTTATTCGGGTTGGTCAAGGGAACGCCGCCCGGGCCGATCGGGCAAGGCACGTTGAGGTTGTTACCTCGAACGAGCCTGTGTGCGCCGACGAAGAGATAAGCCAAGTTTATGGCGAACCCGCCCCCGATCTCGCGATCGATCTCGATGCTCGCCTGCTCGGCGTAGGGCAGTTTGCCGTTCTTTTGTATCCCGCCGGAGCCTACGCCGCAGGCGCCGCTCGGAGCTTCATTTACCAGCACGCAAGGACCGGTTAGGGTTTCTGGAGAGTAAGGTGCGCCAGTCATCGTTCCGAAAGCGGTAAGGGCTGCGATGTTGATCGTCCCGTCCTGCTGGGCGGGGCAAGCGGTGGCCGGCAGGCCAACAACCGCGCACGGCAGCGCGGGCGTCCCTGGATAGCCCGGTGTTCCGCCGAGTTGCCAGCCGCCGTTTTGCGCTCCCTTGCGAATCATTGGAACGGTAACCGGAGCCAGCCCGGTGCAATCGGAGGGCGTCGCGCCGTTGCCGCAGAAGTATCCCGGCACCGTCTTCTGGTTACCGGTGGTAAAGAAGAACGTCATGTTGTTGCGATCGAAGAAGACGCCGAAGCCCGCGCGCACGACGGTCTTATTGTCCGGCGACCAGGCGAGGCCGACTCGAGGCTGGAAGGCCCCGTAGTATGAGTCTACGACGTTGCTAAGTCCGGTTTCGACGTCCCATCGCAAGCCGTAATTGAGCGTGAGGCTGGGTTTGATTCGCCACTGATCCTGCGCAAAAACGCCCCAATACCCATGATTCAAATCGTACGCGTAGTTGTTGTACAAGTTGGTCGGAAACGCGTTCGGCCAGCCGCTTCCAAACCCCGCTCCGGTCGCGGGAGCCGGCACGTAGCCGTTATAAAAGCCATTGGCGCAAACCGTAAGACCGGGACAGTTCGCCCGCGGAAGCGCAATGCCTTGGTAGAGGAAACTCACGCCATCCGCCTGGGGCGGCAACGGGCAGTTGGCGGTCGGGAGCGATCCGTACGTGCCGGTGGTGATTGCGCTTACCGTGTTCGCAAACGCGAACATGCAGTCGAGGTTGGGGAAGAGAATCCGCTCGGGCGTGAAACCAGGGTAATTATTCTGGTCCCAGATGTAGTTCCCGTCGAAACCGAATTTCGCGATGTGATTGCCTTTTACCCATGAGACCGAATCGTTGACTTCGATCCGGCTCTCGTAAATCGCGTCGTAAGTTCCGAAGTTGTGTCCCAACTCGAGATCGTTGACGACGCTCAGGTCGGGCTCACCCGTCTCGCCAGGGAAGTTGTAGTGGCGCCGCGCATACTGAACGAGCGCGGTATTCACGACATTCGGCGTGATCACCGAACTCAGCGTGCCGACGATGGACTGATCGCGAACGAAAAGATCGCGCCCTCCGCTCGGCGTCCCGATGCCGCCGCCGTCTTCCGTGGCGCCGATCAGCTCTCCGAAATCGCGCGCATCCTCCACGTTGTAGCGGATGGCGAGGTGATTGTTGGAGTTGATCTCGTGATCGAGCCGCACAAACCCGTAATCGTTGTCATTCGTCCGGAGGGTCGATTCCAGTCCGGCGAAGCCTGCCCTTCCGCCTTCCGGCGCAAGCCCCATATACCCCTTGGCGATGTCGATATTCGTGATGTTGTTGTAAAGGTCCGGCGCGAAGGTAGGCGAATAAGCGTTGCGGTGCCCCTCGTAATTGGCGAAGAAGAAAGTTTTGTCCTTCTTGATCGGTCCGCCCAGCGTAGCGCCGAATTGGTTTTGCCGCCAGACGTCCGGCAGCGGAGCAGGCTGAAGAAGGGTGCGTGCGTCGGTGGCGTTGTTCTCGAAATACTCGTACACCGAACCATGCAGGGTATTCGTGCCCGACTTCGTCACCACGTTGACGATCCCGCCGATCGCGCGTCCATATTCGGCGCCGAAGCTATTATTGACGACGCGGAATTCCTGCACGGAGTCCTGAGGGGGGGTGGCACGCTGCACGCCGCTCAACTCGTTGACGAAGTCAGCGCCATCCACCGTGATCTCGTTGCTGAACGAGCGCATGCCCCCGAACGAGATTTGCGTGGTCTCGAATTCAGTGAACGTAGTGCCCAGGCTGGTGCGGCTCATGGCTACGCCGGGCGTCAAAAGCGCAAAGTCCGTGAACAGGCGATCGCTGGTTGGCAGGGATTGGATCTGCTGCGTGCCCACGACCTGGCTGATCTCGGTCTTGGTCGGCTCGATCGTAGGGAGGGCAGTTGTGACTACGACCTTCTCACCCTCCGTCGCGACTTGCAGGGTCACGTTGATCGTCGCACTCTCCGCCACGTTCAGCACGATTCCGCTCTGCGCGAAAGGCGCAAAGCTCGTGTACGAAGCTTTGAGGTTGTAGGTCCCGGGAGGCAGATTCGGAAAGACGTACAATCCGCTGTCGTTCGATGTGGCCGTGTAGGTGACGTTCGTGCCGACGTCCTGCAGCGTAACGGTCGCCTTGGCAATGATCCCACCGCTCGCGTCTGTCACTGTCCCGCTCAGCTGCGCGTTGGACTGCGCAAAGGCCGAGCCTGTGCACGCGAGAACCACCGCGAATGCGAATAGAAGCCGTAGGCTAAAGCGTGCCTTCATAACCCCACCCCCTTAGAACGTGCGAAGTTCGCCGCCATATTGTCGGAAAACTGATTGCTGCATGTGTAACGCCGGTACTAGCCTTTGTCAAGGTTTTAGTCAGCGGGCACACAAACGCATGCGAAAGCGCATCACCCATCCCCCAACGCACACTCCAGCGAGTGAATCTAGCGCGAAACGTTAGACCAGGCGGCTCACCTTGTCTCTCCCCAGAGGGAAAAAACACCTGTCTCCGAGGGAAATGAAGGCGCTACCTGTGCGCAGCGCGGTGGCCTCGGCGGGCGGGCCGGCATCAGGAAATCCGCTGATGCCTTCGCGGGTCTTCCGCCGCCCAGCCCGAGAATTCCGCCCGCAATTCCCGCGGCGCGGCGCCGAAGGCTTGCTTGAAGCACCGGCTAAAGTGATTCGAATTGCTAAATCCCCACGAATACGCGATGTCTGTGATGGAGCGATGCGCGGATGCCGGATCGAGCAGATCTTCCCGGGCGCGCTCGAGCCGGAGTCTCAAGATGTAATCGGAGATCGACGTCCGCTCGGCTTGAAAAACCATGTGCAAGTAGCGCTTGGTGCAGCCCGTTGCGCTCGCTAGAGTCGCGATCGAAAGTTCGGGGTCGCCCAGATGGCTCGCGATGTACAATTTTATGCGTTCCCGGAGAGCTTCCTTCGTATCGACCGAGACCCGCCTGTCGGAGAAGTCCAAGAGCGCAATGCGGGTCATCTGCGCGACGACATCCGCCAGATCGTGGCTCGATCGGTGGCGGATTTCCGGAATCTGTTCAAAGGCTGCGGGAATCACTGTCCACATGAGCTTGCCAAGGCCGCGGCGGCCGGAAAAGCGGCGCGCCAGCAAGTCCTGCAAGTCGAGGCCTCGCGTGGGGAGTTTCTCGCGTGGAATCAACAGCAGAAGCATCTCGGCGCGGCATGGGATCGTCATGCTGTACGGTCTCGACGTGTCGTAGATGCTCCATTCGCCTGCGCGGAGCGAGGTCGTCCGGCCGTTTTGTTCGATCACGCTGGCGCCTTTTGTCAGCAGCACGGTTTTCAGGAAGGCGCGGCCATCCCGGTGCGCCAATGCGTCCGTGCGGACCACGCGGTGTGGCACAGGAGAGGCGAGGCGGCAGAAGATCAGGTCGGCAACGGTGGTGTATTCGAAGCTTGCGCTAAAGGCTTCGTCGCCTTGCAGTTCGACGTCGAGCGCGCCGAACACGGGGGCCGTATTGGCTTCCCAGAACTCCCGGCGGTCGGAGACTTTGACACCGTCCGTTGAGACACACGTAACCGGCAAACAGCCTGTCCCGAGGGTCACGGCATGGCTGGAGTGCGTCGACATCCCCACCCCCGGGCGGCATACTATCGAATCCCTTCACGCACTGTCTAGGTGGTGTCAGACGGGATACTATGGGGCCGTCGATCTCACCACGCCGGGACAGCGAATTCCCGAGCCGGTTTGAAGGCCCCGCGTAAGGGAAGCCTCACTGGCCCAGTTCCTTGCGGACGATCCGCGTGCCCTCCACCATCGCCCGCAGCTTCGCAAAGGCGACGTCGCGCGGCAGATGAAACAGTCCGCAATCGGGCAGAATGAAAATCTTTTCGGGCGCCAACACCTTCAGTGCCTTGCGTATCCGCGCGGCGACCATATCCGGCGTCTCGATCGCCTGATCCTTCACGTCGATCACCCCTACGCCCAGATCGAACGGCGCCTTGAATTCCTGAAATAAATCGAGATCCTCGCCGCCGCGCCGCGCGAATTCCAGCGTCAGCTGGTCCACCTTCGCGTCGAGAATCCGCGGAAATAAATAGCGGTACGTCCCCTCCCACGACGGCTTGCCGTATCGATTACCGTAGCAGATGTGCAGTGACGTCTTCGCCTTCACCCCGTCGAGCAGCACATTCGTCACCGCCACGCCCCACGTCAGATCCTCGGGAAATCCCGAATAGTACGGCTCATCGATCTGAATGTAGGTCGCGCCCGCCTTCACCAGCTCCTTCAATTCCATGTTCAGCACGCGCGCGATGTCCGTCGCCAGTGCTTCTTCACTCGGATAGTGCTTGTTGCGGACTCGCTTCGTCAGCGAATGCGGCCCCGTGATCCCGATCTTGGCCTGCCGCTCCGTATTCGCCAGCAGGAACTTGAAATCCTCCACCAGCCCGAGCGACGCCATCGGAAGCTTGGCGATCACTTCGCTGTCGTAGAAATCGTAGTAGAACTTCTTCGACGCCCGGTCGATCTGAATTCCCGGCAGCCGCTCGATGAAATAATCGATCATGTTGTCGCGGCGCAATTCGCCGTCGGTCACGATATCGAGCCCCGCGATCTCCTGGTCCTTGATCGCCGCTTTCACCACCGTGTCGTGAATCTCGTCGAGGTCGTGGCGCGTGATCCGGCGCGCGAAATATTCCGTCTTCAGCCGCTCGAGCCACCCCGGCATCGAGTAGCTGCCCACCATCGTGGTCGGAAGAATAGGAAGCTTCATCAAGTTACTCCCGTCGTGTCGTGTGCAGGACCGATGTCTTAGACCCCGTCCGGTAACGGAACGGCGCGAAGTGCAGGTTGTATCCCGCCCGCTCGGCCACTTCGCGCAAAAGCGCGCCATTCACCCAGTTGACGATCGAGCCGTCGAGTTTCCCGGGCCCATGGAAACCCATGTTGTACTCCGCGAGATCGGTCACGAAAATATCCTGTACCTCGAGATAGCCGCGCGGATGCAGCAGAGGCAGCGTGTTCCGAAAGCTGTCGAGCGCGCCCGAGCTCAAATGAAAACGCAAATCGCTGGGTGCCTCGCGCAGGATATCTTCCATCTGCGGCAAGCTGAGCCCCGCCGGAAACGAAAGTTCCGGCAAATCCTCGATCCCCACCAGCCGCTCTTCCAGCCGCATCGCTTTCCACACGTCCTGCCACAGCGCGATGCCGCGCTCCCGGTCCGCCAGGCATTCCGGACCAATATCGAGCAGCCGCCCGATCACCTTGGCCAGATCGGCCACGGGAATTTCCGCCGCCGCCGCGATCTGAAAGGCATCCGCCGCCGGCACGTACGCGCGCACGTGCACCCAGTAGAGCCGGTTGTCGCGCCACACCAGTTCTTCATCCGGCAGGTTGTCGTACATGTTCGACGAGTGGACGTGCAGGATCTTGTGTCGTAAAAAAGAGAGCGTCTTGATCGGATCGAGCGCGTCGAGTGCGATAAAGCTGCAAAGCTCGATGTGGCTCTGCACCGGCGGCCGGCTGCGCTCGAGCGTCGAGAGCGAATAATCGCCGAGCAGAAAGCGCAGCCGCGGATAGTAATTCGTGCCGTGCTCGCGGTCGGCCTTGAGAAAGCGATGCAGCCACAGCCCCGCGCGCGTGCCCGTCCCGACGCCGATTTCCAGCAGGAACACTTCCGCCGGCAGCTGATTCTTCCGGTCGAGCTCGTTGAGCAGCTTCCAGAATTCCTCGACCGAATCGGCAATCCCCTCGGGCCGGTGCCCATCTGAAGCGCCGCCCGGCAGCGCCGCCTCATAGCCTTTCCCTGTCGCGCGCTCCCAATCTTTCAGCCGCTGCCAATACAGCCGGTTGAACTGCCACACGATGCTCGACCGGAACGACTGGAACTCTTCGAGGTACAGCCGCCCGTTCTGCGCCGCCTGCCCCCGATGCTCGATCGCGCGCTGCAGGCAATCGCGCATCCCGCCGGCGGGCACCTGCCGCGAATCGATGCGCACCTCCATCACGGGCGCGCTGCCCCCTTGCGGGCGCACGCTCTCTGTCACCGTAATCGCTTCGCGAAAATTTTGTTTGTACTGGAGCCAATCGAGGTAAATCTGCAGTCGCGCGAACTCGCCGGGCCCGAGATGCTTTTCCTCGAGCAGCGCAAGCACCGCCGCCACCGTTTCCTCAGTCCCGGCCAGCGCCGCATCGCGCCGCGTGTGATTCAAATGCAGAATCATGTGCGCCTACCCAAAGGGCGCCCGCATTATTCCCTAATTCGCCCCACCGCCGCCGTAATTTTTTCGCGAGAGCTTCGGATGATGGGGCGAAGCGCGGGCCGTTCAGGCCCGCCCCAGCGCCCTTCGGTGGAAGCGTGGGCCTTCAGGCCCACGAAAAAGCCCACATGATGATGGGGCTTTAGCCCCGGGAAATGCTGTTGCACACCGCGCACTCGCGATCAGAGCGCGCTTTTGATTTTCAGGGTGTCCCATCCTCGGTTTATGAGGGCCGGGCTTTCGTCGCAACGAGCACGCATCCGCACGCGCAGAAGCGTCGTCACGACTCACCACTCACTAATCACCAATCACCGATCACCAATCACTTCACTACTCCCCACTCACGAAATCAGTGCCAAACCCGCCGCGCCGTATCGATCACCAGCTTCAACTTCGCCCACTGCTCGTCTTCCGTCAGCAGGTTCCCCTCCGCCGTCGACGCAAATCCGCACTGCGGGCTCACCGCCAGATTCTCGATCGGGACAAATTTCGCCGCTTCCTTGATCCGCTTCACGACATCGTCCGACTTCTCGAGCTGAGGCTTCTTCGAGGTAATCAATCCCAGCACGACGACTTTATCCTTCGGCACCAGCCGCAACGGCTCAAACGTCCCAGCGCGCTCGTCGTCATACTCCAGCAGGAACCGGTCGACGCGCAGCGAACCGAACAGCTTCTCCGCGATCGCGTCGTATCCGCCTTCCGCGTACCAGTGGCTCCGATTATTTCCGCGGCACAGGTGAATCGCCACCGTCACGCCCGGCCGCCGCGCCGCGTCGAAGCACGCGTTATCGGCGGCAATCGCTTCGTCGAGCGCCTCTTCCGGGTCCTGGCCCATCTCCTTCTTGATCCACTCGCGCCATTTCGGATCGAGGTAGTAGCTGTAGCGCGGCGCGTCGATCTGAATGTACTTCACGCCATCGGCCGCCAGCTGCGCCATATCCTGCTTCATGATTTCGACGATATCCCATAGCAGCTCGGAGTGATTCGCGTACACCTTGTCCGTCACGCCGCGCTTGAAAGCGATGGCCGGAAACTGCGTCGCGCTCGGCAGCGGCACTTTGATGTCGCCCGGGCTGTGCAGCTTCAAAAACGGCAGCTCGCGCTCCGTCAGCGGGTGCATCCGCCGCAGCCTCCGGTTCACCACGCCCGTCACCGACGCCACCTTCGGCTTCTCCTGCGCCGCGTCCCAATCCCGCGCGATGGCATCCTCCATGTCGAACCCATCGACCGCGTCCGTCAACTCGCTCATGAAATTCCGCCGCCGCATTTCGCCGTCCGTGAAAATCTGGAATCCGAGCGCCTTCTGTTTCGCCAGCGCCTTCAAAATGCACTGATCCTCCAGCTTTCGCAGCGGAGTGCCGCTCGCGCGCGCCGCCAGCAAATCCGCCGGCCGCAGGAAACTTCCTACATGGTCCGCTCTGTACGCTACTGACATTTGTTCATTTCTCCTGGTCTTGAATTTTGCCGGATCTGGTTTCGCCAAGTCGACTAGAAGGCTGCCGACGAGTGCTGCTTAGGGGGTCGGACCTTTAGTGTACCCTGAACGAAGTGAAGGGCTCCGACACAAGGGTGGAAGCGTGGGCCTTCAGGCCCACGAAAAGCGACGTCAGTTAAGCGGCTTTTAGCCGCGGGCCTTTTCTTTGGAGCTCGGGCCTCACAGTTTGCGCTGAACGAAGTGGAAGGCTCCGGCATTGGTCGTTCTCCTCGGGAGGCCGGGGCTTTCAGCCCCGGCGTAAGACAGGCCACTCGCGGGGGCTTTAGCCCCTGAAGACACTCCTCGTTTCTCCGAACATGCACCTCTAATGTCCGTTGTTCGCCGCGCGCCGGTCGCCCAGGCTTGCCGAAATCCTCGCGGCGATTTCCTTAGTCAACGCGATCTTGTGCGCCAACTCCTTGCCACGGAATCGCGGCGTCGGCCCTGCCATTCCCACGGCCGCGATCACGCGTCCCTCGCGCGACCGCACCGGCGCGGCCACGCCCGTCAATCCGCGCTCCGTTTCCTGGCAGTCGGTCGCATACCCGCGCTGCGCCACCTCGCGCAGGTTCTCCTTCAGCTTCGGCAAGCTCGTCAAAGTAGCAGGCGTGTACGCCGTGAGCCGCGCGCCATGCAGAATCGCATCCACTTCATCCTCCGGCAGGTACGCCAACGCCGCTTTTGCCACAGCCGTGCAGTGGGCAGGGAATCGCGATCCAATCGGCGTCGACACCGTGATCACAGTATCGCGCGAATCCGCCCGATCGAGGCAGACGACGCCGCCCGGCCCCGGCACTGCCAGGCTCACGCTCTCCCGCGACACCCGCGAAAGCTCCAGCAGAAACCGGTGCGCCTCCGTCCGCAGCGACCGCGATTCGATCGCCTTCGTTCCCAGGTCGTGCAGCTTCAATCCCAGCCGGTAGCGGTCGCCTTCGGGATTCCGTTCGATCAGGTCGAATTTCTCCATCGCATTCAGCAAACGATGCACCGTGGTCTTGTTCAGGCTCAGCCCCGAGGCTAGCTGCGTCACGCCCATCTCCGGCCCGTTGTCTCCCATGTGAAGCAGAATCCGCAGCGCCTTCTGCAGCGACTTGCTCGACCCGGCCTCGCCTGCCGCCCGCGTCCGCCTGCTTCTCGATGTTAAAGCCATCGGCACTTGTCCTCACACGCCTTATTCGGATTCGTTCCGGCGGCGCAATAGCAGACACCCACTCCCCAGATTTGGTGCGACGCTGTCGCCGCTATTGTAGTAGGCAGGATGCGGGTTTGAAAAGATGTTTCACAATATGAAACGCAGGAGACTTCCTCTGTAGATTTCGCCCCTGGAGGACGCCGCGGAATTGGCCCCGGTCCGCCGCCTTTGACTTTCCGGGTGCCCATCCTCAGCTTGTGAGGGTGGGGCCTTTAGGAGCTCTCGACTATCGGCTTCAATTTCACCGGCGTTTTGGCAAAAAACGGGCCGCCTTTCGACGGCCCGTCTCGCCCACATCCAATAGCTGCCTTACTTTACCGGCGCAGCCGTCCGCCATCCTTCCGCATACGTCTCGCGCACGACCTTCGAGTACGGCACCGGGCTCACCACCGCCCGAATGTTCTTCTGCTTGTGGCGCTCGACGGTCGCCTTCTTCGTGCCGCCGTTCTCTTCGCCCCAGACGAGCGTGAGTTGCGTGCCGATCTCGACGTCGTGATCCACCACGCCGAGCGACAGCACCGACCGCTCGTTGTAGCTGTATCCCGCGAACATCGACAAGCCCACCGTCTTCCCGCTCTTGTCCACGACCTTGTCGTACGATGCCGAAGCGTAGTTCGAAATCGGCAGGTCGATGAACTTGTACGGATCGCCCGGTTCCAGCAGCGATTTGTACACGTCGGCCACGTCCTCGCCATTCCACGCGAACGTTACCTTCTTCCGCTGCGTCTTCTGGTCGATCTTCTCGAGCGCCTCGCGGCCGATGAAGTCGTGGTCGAACTTCACGAAAATGCCGTATCCGAGCTCGTACGGCGTGTTGTAGTAGTCTTCGATGTTGTTTGAGACGAAACTTCCCGCCAGCGATCCGGTGGCTTCGTAGCTGTCCGCCGGCAGCCACTCGCGGTAGGACTTCAGCTTCTCGCCCGTGTAGACCGCCGGAAGCGGCGAAGGAATCCAGCCCGATTCGCACGTGTTCGACGCGTACGCGCGCGATCCAACCTCGCGCATGCCGAGGTCCTTGCCCGCCGCCACGATCGCCGCGCGGATTTCGTCGCGCTCTTCATACGGTCCCCAGATTTCGAGACCCGGAGCGCCCGCCATCCCGTGCCGCAGCGCGCGCACCGTCTTTCCGTTGATCTTGATTTCGCCCATGTTGAAAAATTTGATCTCGGGGAAGGGTCCGCCGTTCAGCTTTTCGATGATCTGCTTCGCGTTGGGTCCCTGGATCTGGTAGCGGTAGCAGGTGCGGATCACCGGACGTCCGCCGGGGTTCGAGGGCGAGCGGTCGTCGCGGACGATCTCGACGTTGTAGCCGCCCGTCTTGCCGTGGAATTCGAGCCAGTTCGCCGCCGGCGCGCGCCCCACGTACACCAGGCTGTCCTGCGCGAGGTGGAACAAAATTCCGTCGCCGATCACGAAGCCGTAGGGGGTGCACGGCGCGAACTGCTTCGCGCGGTTCACCGGAAAATTCGCGAAGCTGTTCGTCGCGAGATGCGACAGCAGCTTCAGCGCGTCCGGCCCTTTCACGTACAAATTCGCCATGTGGTGCGATTGATCGAACAGCACGGCTGTCTCGCGCCACGCCTTCTGCTCGTCGCGCCAGTTCGAATATTCGGAGGGAACCACCGGGTACACGTACGCCCCGATCGGTGAGTTGCGGAGCATCGCCACCGTATTCCCTGCGCCCTTCAGCACTTCCTCTAGATTCTTACCGTCATGTTCCCCCCTCCTCATGATGATGAAAGCTTTCGATTGTGCCCTCGGTCGGGCCGGCGGCGAAAAATGCATCGGATACGCTACTGAAAGTCCGTGGCATTTGCAACTGGAGGTTGGCCAACGTCTTTGCGGTGACTTGGTCTTCCGAAAACCGCGCCAGTGCGCCTCTAAATCCGTCTCTAATTCAATGATAGCAGGCCGGCGTTCCGCCCTGCCCCGCGTCCCATTTTCTCAGGCCAGCCCGCCGTCAACAGCGGCCGGAAGGGACTCCCTCGACGCGCCGGTCATTGTAGTGAAATTGTGCTCGCGTTTCAATATGAAAGGTTGTTTCACATTGTAAAACACGAACCTGTCGCCGGGTTTCTGCTACTGACTGCGCGTTTGAAGGGCGACTTTGGACCCCGCTCTTAGCTTGACGCGCGCCGGCCCCGGGCGTATCGTTTTGGCCAGAAAGCAGACTTAAAATCTGGGATTTCGAATTCCTTGGCGTCGTCGTGTTCAGCCCAACCGGCACTCAACGGCCAACCCTGAGAACATCTTTGCTGCTGGCAGCGGTCTTTACCCTCGCCGTGACCGTCGCGGCCCAGCAGCCTTCCAATTCCTCGGCGGCGCCGACCGCTGCAGCGGCGCTGCCTGCCCCGCCCGGCCCCCTCGCCACAATTTCCGCGAGTATCCCGCCGTATCCCGACACCGCAAAGGGCCTCGAGAACTTAGTGAAAAAGATGCTCCGGCTATACAAAGAAGGCGACCAGCAGAAGCTAGCGCAGTACGAAAACTCTCTGATGCTCCCCGACTCGGATCGTTGGTTCAAATCCGTCTTCGGCGACGACTTGGGCGGACGCATGACCGCAATTTCGGCCCCTGCGCGAGCTGATGCTGAGGTTCACGCCACCGAAATGCTCGCGGCGCAGATCGCCGCGGAACGGATGGACATCGAGGCGGTGCGGTTCGACGACTCCTGCAACCTGCGCGCGACCTCCACCGAATATCCCTTCCTGCTCCTCCGTCAGAAACCTGAGCCCCTCTATGATGTTCGGTTTCTTGGCAGGTCTTCCGCCTCTGTCTGGGCGTACTTCGCCTACGTCGATGGAGGCTTTCGCTTTATCGGAGACATGGAAAAGAAACAACTCGGAATTCGCGAGGCAAGCTCTCCGGCGGGATCGCCCCCGCGCATCAAATTGGGAAGCACCGTCGAGCAGGCCAAACTAATCCGTCGAGAAGAGCCCGTGTATCCCGAACTCGCCCAGTATAAGGGCCTGCAAGGAACGGTCGTCCTTCACGCGATCATCGCCAAGGACGGCTCAGTCCAGAATCTCTACCTGGATCAGGGACAGTGCTTGCTCACACAATCCGCGGTGAATGCGATCAAGAAATGGCGCTACAGTCCCACAATTCTGAACGGCGAACCCGTTGCGGTTGATACCACGATCGCCGTGGTTTTCGGCTTTCGGCCAGAAATGCAAGGTCGCCTGCATCCACACCACACCATGCGTTGACCCCTGGGGGTGCCCCTCTGTGCCTCGTGGCAAAATCCTCTTCTAGCTCTGCATCTTCACCTTCGACAATCCAAAGCTCTCGAGCGTCCGCAAAATCTCCCGGTGCCCGAAAACCGCCGCCGGCGACGCATACCCCACCGCCCGCGGCGCCGCGTGAACAAGCGTGTGCGCGCCAAACGCTTGCAGCAGCCCCGTCTGCTTGTAGCAGCACGTGCCGTGCAGCGTGCACTCGACCATCGTCGGTCATCCCGCGCCCTACGATCACGTCGACCGTCCGCTGCGTCCGCGAATTTTCCCGCGGCGGAGTCGCGCCCTGCACCGCATTCGCCATCTCGGCAAGCTTCTTCTCCTGTTCCGCCTTCGGCAAAGGACGAATCGCTTCCTCGAAATGTCTTCTCCGTCGCGAGCACGCCTTCCATGATCTGCCGCGTCAGCAGCCCGCCAAACGACTTCACGTTCGCCGCCTGCGGGTGGTCCTTGTACCACACCGGATGCGGAAACCCGCCCCAGCTCAGCGCCATCTGCGTGCGAATGTACCCCGGCACCACCGCCTCGTACGCCACCGCGCGCGGCCACGCCTTGTACAAATTCTGCTCGAGGTAAAATCCATCCGTCTGAATCACCGCGAAAATCGTCTGCGTCGACCCAAACGTCGGCATCCCGTCGAACATCGTCACAATCTCGAGCGTGTCGATGTCCCCCGACTCCAGCACCAGCCGCGCGGCCGCATCGCTCGGCGCGGACATAAACGCCATCGCCGCCACGATCGCCAATCCCTTCGCGGCAAATTTCGCGCTCCATTTTTCCGCGAGCTCGCGATGCCACGCCTGCTCGCCCGCGATATCCAGGTAGTGGCATCCGGCCTTCAGGCACGCCTCGATCACCGCCGGCCCGTGATAGATGAACGGCCCCACGTTGTTGCACACCACCTTCGCGCCCGAAAACAGTTTCGCGAGCTCGTCCACCGACGCGCCCGTCTGCACCACCTCGTAATCCGCCGTCTCGATTCCCGGCACGCGGCTCATCACATCCTTAATCTTGGCGGCATCCCTCCCGGCTGCGATAAACGGCACGTTGTACTCGCGCAGATATTCCGCCGTCAGCCGCCCCGAAAATCCGCTGGCCCCGTACAGAATCACTGGTCTCTTCGCGTTGGACATCGTCTCCCTCCCCAGAATCAGTCGCGCGCATCATAACAGACGTGACAGACGCGCGATCTGACGTTCCGGTCTCCGTGACCTAGGTGCTTTTTCGGTGCACTCTGTGTTTCGCTTTTGGTTTTGCTTTCCCTGCTAGCCAAGGCGGCGATTTTAAGCTAAAGTCCCGCATGAGCTAGTAGGCACCTTTTTCTCTCCTGGTATCTTTTTTCGTGCTCAGGTGTCGCAGGAAAGCAAGACGGAGGACGCGTGCACGACTTCGATTGTCCCGTGAAGCTCACGGCCGAAATCATCGGCGGCAAGTGGAAACCTCTCATCCTGTTTTATCTCGAAGACAAGACGCGGCGTTTCAGCGAGCTTCAGCGCCTGATTCCCATCAGCACGAAGAAGATGCTCACCAAGCATTTGCGCGAACTCGAGCGCGATGGCATCGTTCACCGCCACGTCTTCGCGGAAGTACCGCCCCGCGTCGAGTATTCCCTTACCAGACACGGCCAAAGCCTGCGTCCCATCCTCGTCCTCATGTCCGGCTGGGGCAAGAAGCATCGCGCCCGCTACGGCGTCGCGAAGGCCCGCAACCGGGAGATGGTGGCTCTTCGACGTCCCTGACGCATCTTTAGCTATCGTAGCGGCCGCGCGCGTGAAGGTTTCTTCGGCCCACCCCTGGGCGCGGCGAAAACTCGCTGTTCACCCCATCTGCCTTCGGTGTAGACTTTCGCCATTGCGCGGCGAGGATTTCGGCGGAAGACGTGGGCGAAGGCAGGGCCGGCGGTAACCTCTGAGGGGCCATCCACAGCCGGGGAGTTTGCGGCTTTGTGCCGCGCGAAAATTCAGGAATGGGAGACACTTCGATGCATCAGACTGTTGCTGTCCGTGACGACAAGCAGTTCATCAACGGCGAATGGGCGGGCGCCCTCGACGGAAAAACCTACGATAAGAAGAACCCGTACACGGGCGGCGTCGCTTCGCACGTCGCCGCCGGCAAGCGCCAAGACGCGCGCCGCGCCATTGACGCCGCGGCCGCCGCGTTTCCGGCGTGGAGCGCCACGCCTCCCGCCGTCCGCCGGAGCCTGTTTCTGAAGGCGGCGGACGTCCTCGAACGCCGCATGCCCGAGATCGCGAAAATCACGGCCGAAGAAACGGGCCAGACGTTCGGCTGGGGCATGTTCAATTGCATTTTCGCGGTCAGCATTTTGCGTGAAGGCGCGGCGCAAGCCTACGGCCTGATCGGCCAGGTGATTCCGACCGACTTGCCGGACACGACCGCCATGGCCGTTCGCCAACCGGTGGGCGTGGTCGTCGGCATCGCGCCGTGGAATGCGCCGACGATTCTCGGCATGCGCGCCGTCGCGCTGCCCATCGCCTACGGCAATACGGTCGTTCTCAAGGCCTCGGAGGAATCGCCGGGCACGCACCTCGCGATCGCATCCGTTTTCGAGGAGGCCGGTTTTCCCAAGGGCGTGATCAACGTGATCACGAACGCTCCCGCGGACGCCGCCGAAGTCGTCGACGAATTGATCTCGAACCCCAAGACGCGCCGCATCAGCTTCACCGGCTCGACGAAGATCGGCCGCCTCATCGCCGAGAGCGCGGGACGCCATCTCAAGCGCGTTGTGCTGGAATTGGGCGGCAAAGCGCCGATGGTGGTTTTCGGGGATGCGGATATCGACGCGGCCGTCTCCGCTGCGAATTTCGGCGCGTTCATGAACCAAGGGCAAATCTGCATGTCCACCGAGCGCATCGTCGTCGAGAAATCCATCGCTGACGACTTCGCGAAGAAGCTCGCGGCCAAGGCGCAGTCGCTGAAGATCGGCGACCCGATGGCGCCCGACACGCAGATCGGCTCCATGATCAATCCGGGCGCGATCGAGCGCGTGCAATCACTTGTCGACGATGCGGTCGCGAAGGGCGCGAAAATTCTCTGCGGCGGAAAAGCGCAGGGACCCTGCTATCCGCCGACCGTGGTCTACGGCGTCACGCCCGCCATGCGCATCTATCACGAAGAGTCGTTCGGACCGGCCAAGCCGGTGGTGGTCGCCAACGATGCCGAGGATGCCCTGCGGATCGCGAACGACACGCCTTACGGCCTCTCGAGCGCCGTCTTCACTCGCGATGTCGCCAAGGGCCTGAAGGCCGCCGAGCGCCTCGAATTCGGCATCTGCCACATTAACGGCGCCACGGTTCACGACGAACCGCAGATGCCGTTCGGCGGAATGAAAGACAGCGGCTACGGAAAATTCGGCGGCAGCGCCGGTCTCGAAGAGTTCACCGAGTTGCGCTGGATCACCATCCGCCGTTCGCCGACTCCGTACCCGATCTGAGCGTTTCACTCGGGACAGTCGAAGGCAGGAGGCCGAAATGATCGCGTCCGTCGAATCCAACGGCCTGCGCTTTGACATGTTCACCGGCGAGGAACGCTTCCTCGCGCCCAATGCCGTGCTGGTCTCCGGGCGCCAGGACGCGTTCCTCATCGACTGCGGCTTCGTCCAGAGTGACGTGGAAAAACTTCTCGCGCACGTCCGCGCCACCGGCAAGCATCTGCGCGCCATCTTCATCACCCACGCGCATCCCGATCATTACGGCGGCGTCAACGCGTTCGCTGCGGCCTTCCCCGGCGCCACCCTGCTCGCGCGGCAGGGCGTCATCGACGGCATGCTCGAATGGCCCGCGAAGCGTCTCCACTGGCAGGACATGTTTGGCGCCATGCTTCCCGCCGGCGAGATCGTCTATCCGAGGCCGCTGTCCGGCAAGTCTGCGTACCTCGAGGATCGCGAGGTGATCTTCGTCGATCTGCCCGTGTGCGAGACGGTGCACGCAACGGCCTTTTATGTCCCGTCGGCGCGGGCGTTAATCGCCGGCGACCTGATCTACCACGGCTATCACCTCTACATGGCGGACACGAACAGTCCCGCGTCCTGGATCGCGGCAATCGAGCAGGCGCGCGGCATCGGCCCGATCGACACCGTCTTTCCCGGCCACGGCAAGTTCGGCGGCGTCGAAATTTGCGCCCAAGCGGTCCGCTGGCTCGAGGATTATCGCGACGTAGCCAAACCGGGCGCTCACTTCACCTCGATCGCAAAGGAAATGACCAAGCGCTACCCGGCCTACGGTCTGCCGTTGTTGCTGTGGCTCACGCGTGGCCCAGGCTTCGGCACTGCCGGAGCGAAAGAAATCGGCGTTCCCGCCGAACTTCTGGGCGGCTGAGGCCGCCGCCTCATTCTTCAGGCGGTGTTTTCTCCCGATCGTGACGGCGATCGCCTTATCATGTCACTTCGGGGACACTAAACAGGCCCCGCGATGTGATCTGATTGTGTTTAAGCTTGGGAGGAGAAGACGCGATGCGCATGACGACGCGAAGGACAACAGAATTGCTTGTGCTGGGGATTTGCTTCGCGGTGATTCTTGCCGCGGCGGCGCTCCCTGTCGCGGCGCAGCAAGCGCCCGCTCCTCGGCCGAACGTTGCGCCGCCGCTAAAGATTACGGTCCCTGCGTTCAGCGACGGCGGGACGATCCCGCTGAAGTATACATGTGCAGCCGCCACACCGCCGCCCAGCGGGCCGTTGCACATCTCGCTGGGCGTGTCGCCCCTGATTCAGTGGAGCGACGTGCCCAAGGGCACGGCGAGTTTCGTCCTGATCCTGCACGACGCGGACGCGCACATCGGCAAGACGTTCGTCGATATCCCGCACTGGGTCGTGTTTAATATTCCCGGCGATGCCACCGAGCTTCCCGAAGGCATTCCGCCCGACTCTTCGCTTGCGAACGGCACGACGCAAGGGGACAACATGATGCGCCGCGCCGCGTTTCAGGGACCGTGCGCGCCTCCGGGACTCCCGCACCATTACGTCTTCCAGCTGTACGCTCTCGATACGAAGCTCGATCTGCCCCAAGGCGCGAGTCGCGCTGAGATCGAGAAGGCTATGGACGGTCACGTCCTCAGCTCCACGATCTACATCGGCCTTTTCGCTCGCTAATTCGAGCTGTAACAAATTCCAAGGAATCCATAGCCGCTTCCATGATGTGGCGGAGGCAGGTTTCCCCTGGGCCGAAGCCCAATTGCTGCTTTATTTCCTTAGAGCGGCAGGCCAATTGACCACAACGGTAATCGGCGCGCCGGATTCGGTGGGAACCGTAGGAATCAGGAAGCGGCCATCCTTGCTTACGTCGAATCTCGAAAAATGCCCACCCGCGATATGCGGCTCGAACAAAAATTTGGGAGTGCTGGCCTCGAAGCTCCCGCCCGCTCCGCTCTTCACGTCCGCCGCCATCAACTTCCCATCCAGCGTAATAAAATAAATTTCCTTGCCGTCGCGGCTCCACGCCGGCCGCGTGCCTCCGTTCGCCGATACGGACCACTTGCCGCCCGCCTGCGGGAACGTCTGCACGTATACCTCGTCGCGCCCGGTTTCATCGGAAACGTAAGCCACCCATTGCCCGTTGGGCGAAAGTCTCGCCGACATGCCGTCGAAATTGCCTTGCAGATACGTAACCGGCTTCCGGTCGCCCGAAACGGGCAGCACGGAAATCGAAAACTGCGCGTTCGCCAGCACTCCTTCCACAAGATAGCGCCCGTCGCGCGACCAATCGAGCGGCAGCCGCACGTTGGCCGGCGTCGTATCCAGCGGCTCGTCCTCGCCAATCCCGCTCACCGCCCGCTCGTACACATTCACGCCCCCGCTGCGCGCCGAGAGGAACGCGATCCGCGAACCGTCGGGCGACCACACCGGATACAAATTGTTCTTGTTGTCAAAGGTGAGCCTCGACCGCGCGCCGCTGGCCACGTTGTAGATCCAGATATCCGTTCCGCGCACTCCCTGCGTGTTGCGCTCGCTCACTGCCACCGAGTTTCCGTCCGGCGAAATCACGGGCCACGCCCGCACGCCGGGATTTCCCAGTGTTCCGAGCGCTTTCCCCTGCCGGTCGAACCACGTCAGCTGCACGAGCGCCGACTCTCCGCCCCAGTAGGCCAGCAAGCCGTCCGCCGACACCGCAAACTCGCTCACATGATCCGCAAGCGCAGCCGGCTCGCCCTGAAGCTCCAGCCGCGAAGCGTCAAACGCTTGCGCCATCAGCGTTCCGCCTCGGACAAAAAGAAGATGCCCCGGGCCTCGTCCGCTCGGCGGCGCATAGAACGCCTCCGCATCAACCAGCGGCTTCGCCGTCGCCGCGTCCGCTTCGCCGTCGAGCGACCCGACGTACTCCCCTTCCGACGTGCCGAAATCACGATCGTAGAGGAAATGCCTGCCGTCCGGCAGAAACGTCGGATCGTATGCCGCAAGCTGTCCGTGCGCTTCATCCGTCTTGATGACCATCTCCGGAGTGCCGCCCGCCGCTGGCACCTTCATCACGCCCCCGTAGCTCCCGAAGAGGATCGTTCCATCTTGATTCCACGAACCCCCTTCAGTCGCGGCCGTTTCGCAGATCGTTTGCGGCGAGCCCTCCGCAATATCGATTTTCTCGAGCCTGTTCGCCGTTCGAAACGCAAGATAGCGGCTGTCGGGCGACCAGAAAGGATAGATCCCGTCCTCCGTCCCCGGCAGAGCACGCGCCTCGAGCCTGTCCAGGTCGCGGACCGATATCCGAGGAACGCCATCCTGCCCCGTCGTCGAGAAAGCGATATGCCGCCCGTCGGGCGAAAAAGCTATGTCAGCGCCGCTCGTTCCGAACGTGCCTTTGTCCGGCGGAAAAATCTGGTACCGCAGCAACTGGCCCGAAGACGGAGCGCTAAGTCCTTTTATATGCACCCATGCGAGCACCGCCAGCGCAATCGTGAGAATCCCCGCGATGAGCCAGGGCACAGCGCGATGCCACAAGGGCACCGCCATCGTCGCCGCAATCGCGGGCGCAGCGGCCGGATCAACCGCGCCGGAAAGAACTTCATCGATCGAGATCCGCGCGTCGCCAATGTCCCGCAGCCTCTGCTTCGGGTCCTTCTGCAAGCAGCGTTGCAGCAGCACCCGCACGCGGAGCGGGGCGGCGGCTGGCAGCTGGGACCAGTTGGGCTCCGCGCGGATCACCGCTGCGAGCGTGTCCGTCACTGTCTCGCCGCTGAACACCATCTTGCCCGTCAGCATTTCGTACAGCACGCAGCCGAAAGCCCAGATATCCGCGCGCCGGTCGACCGGCCTCCCCTTCGCCTGCTCGGGAGACATATACGCCGCCGTCCCCAGCAGCACGCCCGCCTGCGTCGCCATGCGCGTGATCGTCGGCGAATTCATGATGTCGATCGACGACGCGTCGCCCTCGAGCGCCTTCGCCAGCCCGAAGTCGAGCACCTTCACCGCGTCGTCGCTCGTCACCTTCACGTTCGCCGGCTTCAGGTCGCGATGCACCACGCCGCGCTCGTGCGCGTATTCCAGCGCGTCGCAAATCTGCTTCGCGATCGCCAGCGCCTCGCCCATTGGAATCGGGCCTTGCTGGATGCGGTCGGCGAGCGTGGGCCCTTCGACGAGTTCCATCACCAGCGCATGTGTTGTACCGGAATCCTCGATGCCGTAAATCGCCGCGATGTTGGGATGATTCAGCGACGCCAGCACTTTTGCCTCGCGCTGGAATCGCGCCAGCCGTTCGGCGTCGCCCGCGAAAGCCTCGGGCAGCACCTTGAGCGCGACGCGGCGCCCCAGCTTCGAATCGTTCGCGCGATATACTTCGCCCATCCCGCCCACGCCAATGGGCGCGTCGATCTCGTAGTGTCCAACCCGCGATCCGCTGGCAAGCCGCATAAAGTGCGCACGATTCTACACCACCGCTCGGAGGGCCGTCGCCTTCTTGAGACGCAGGGCCATCTCGAAGGCCTGCTCGCTGGGGATATTGGTGAAGTTGAGCATCAGTCCTTGACCGCAATCGTGCTCGATCTTGCATACCGAAAGCGGGGCGGGGACAAGCCCATGCGCCATTGCGCGTTCGGCCAGTTGCTTGTCGCTCTGACCATTGGGGAAGCGCGCAAGAAGATGCATGCCGCCGGCTTGCAATTCGATGTCGATTTGACCGTCGAATACCTTGGCTAAGGCGCTCACGAGCGCCGATCTGCGGTCTGCGTACAATTCACGCATGCGTTTGATGTGGCGTGCGAAGTGCCCTTCGCTGATGAAATCCGCTACGACCGCTTGATTAAAAATCGGCCGGTCGCGATAGAGCAGCTGGCACGTCCGGTTCACTCGATCCACTGTCGATTCCGGAACCACGAGGTATCCGAGCCGCAGGCCGGGGAACAAAACTTTACTGAACGTACCGACGTAAAAGACCCGGTCGGCATCATCCAGGCTCTTCAGTGCCGGCAAAGGGCGGCTGCCGTAGCGGAACTCGCTGTCATAGTCGTCCTCGATCACCCAAGCGCCAGCTTTCGCCGCCCACGAAAGCAGGGCCAAGCGTCTCGTGGGACTCAGCGACACGCCCAGCGGCATTTGGTGCGAGGGCGTTACAAACACAAAGCGCGCGTCCGGCGATTTCGCGATGCCGGCTTGCACGTTGAGTCCCTGCCCGTCCACGGGCACCGCATCCAGTTTGGCGCCTGCTTCCTGAAACGCCAGCCGCGCCATGAAGTAGCCCGGATCTTCCATCCAAACGCGATCGCCACGCCGAAGAATAGCGCGCGTGAGGAGACCGAGAGCGCTTTGAAATCCGGATGTAATAAAAAGCTGATCGATCGAACATGTGACGCCGCGCGACACCGCAAGGTACGAACGGATTGCCTCACGAAGCGGGGGATATCCGGCCGGCGGTGCGTTTAACTGATGTAGAGGTAATGACCGGGCTCGCCTGATCGTAAGGCGGGACCAAAGCTTGCGTGGAAACGCATCGAAAGCCGGAACCCCCATGACAAAGGGCATCACCGGAATGATTTCTGCGCTCTCGTCCCAGCTTTGCTTCCGCGCGTGCCTTGGCTCGGGCCGGACTTTCAGCTCACGACCGGCATCGAAAGCGACTACGGTCCCGCCGGCGCCGCGCGCCAGGACGTACCCATCGCTCGAGAGAAGCCCGTAAGCCAAGTCGATCGTTCCCCTCGATGTGGCGAGGTGACTCGCGAGGCTGCGCGAGGAGGGCAGGCGTTCACCAGGTCGAAGGCTCCCGTCCCTGATTGCTTGGGAAATGCGCTCGTAAACCTGGCGGTAAAACGGTGTGCGGCTGTGGCGATCAAGCTTTATGCGGACGAGGTCCGAAACTCCCGCGCTTAACTTGGCTTGGTCATTTGGAACAATCTTGGCTCTTCTCATCACCGCGCCAGTTGTGTAAAGAATCAGCGTCAGTTGGAAATGCGGACCCAGGAGGTTACCACGACCATGTCATCGATTCGGAAGGCGTCGGTGCTCGCGGTTTGCTTCGCGATGTCCGCCGCGATTTTTGCGCAGGCCGGAGCGCCGAAGATGTTGCCGTACACCACCATCGACCATCCCGAGTTCGTGCCGGCCTCCCAAGCAACATTTCTTGGCGACACCGATCTCGTGATTGGGGTCTCCAAGGGTAGCGTGACCAAGGCCTATCCGGCGGCCGATCTCGCGCAGCACGGAAACGTGCAGGACCAGATGCCGGATGGTCCAATCGCTGTCACCTGGTGAGGGGTGTGCAACACAGCCCTCGTGATCAGGGCTGAGGCGAAGGGAAGGACGCTCCATTTCGACTATGACAGCATGGTCGGTTCGAACGAAGTGTTCAAAGACCGCGAAACCGGCAGCAAGTGGCAGCAAACGCTCTCGACGGCTACGTCCGGCCCGCTCAAGGGTACGCATCTCGAGCTCTTCCCGTTTCTGCTCACTCCATGGGGCGAGTGGCGCAAGCAGCATCCGGACACACTCGTGCTGAAGCCGCTCCCAGGCTATGTGGAGCAGATGGCCGGGATGAACAAGTTCATCAACCAGGGTTGGCAACTCACGCTTTCTAGCAAGCCCGCACCGCGAGGCGCTTTCGGCCATGACGACCGCCTTCCCCCGCGCGAAATGATCCTGGGACTTGAAATTAGCGGCGAAGCGAAGGCATTTCCTTTGTCCGCGCTGCACACCGCGCGCGTCATCAACGACAGAGTCGGCAAAGTCTCGATCGTGATCGTGCATCAGCCGGAGTCCAACACGACCACGGCTTTCGAGTCGAGGCTCAATCACAGAGTGCTCAGATTTCAGGCTGCGGACGCCGAAGCCGATCGACTCGTCGATCTGCAAACGCATTCGACGTGGAACGCGTACGGTCTCTGCCTCTCGGGCAAGCTCAAGGGATCGCAGTTGAAACCGGTCATCCTCGAGCCGGAATTCTGGTTTGCGTGGTCGGAGTTTCGCCCGAAGACGGAGGTATACGGAGTCCCGTCGGGTCACTAGCCGAGGCGGAAAGTTCGATTCTCTCAATCGCAACCGAGCTTCGCGCTGCTGGTAAGGGGGAGAAAAAACATGATGACTCGCCGTGAAATGAGCGCTGCATTGACCGCCTCGCTCGTCGGTTTTCTCTCGGAGATCGGCGCGCCGCTTCGCGCCGATGCGGGAGTCTCGCGGCAGAGTTCGCAGGAGTCCACGCCCTTGGCCGCTCCGCGCGGGATACCGTCACTCATGCAAGAATCGATCGGCGACGTCGGCGACGCCGAAGCAAGCATGCTCATACTCAACATCCCGGCCAGCTCGCCGCCGGGTCCGCACCGCGCATTTCGGATGCACAAGCACTCGGGGCCCGTGTTCGCGTACGTGCTCGAAGGCAGCGTCGAGAATCAGGTCGACCCGGACCAGCCGAAGACCTACAACGCCGGCGATTACTGGTACGAGCCTGCGATGCACGTTCATCGCTTGCTTCGAAATCTGAGTGACACGCAGCAAGCCAGAATATTGGTTTTTGAGGTGCTGCCGAAGGGCAAGCCTCCGGCTTACTCCGTTAAGTAGGGCGCGTCCTGAAGTCACTCCGGGTCAGAAATCCGCTTGTGAGAAGTTCGAACTTGTTGGGAAGCTAGGAGTTCTTCTTCAAATCCGCGAGCACGAGCTTGGCAACTTCCTTCAACGTGTCGAACACGCCTTGTCCTGTGACCGCGACGGCTTCGAGCGCCGGCTCGCCCTTCACGTTGAGCTGCTTCTTCAATTCCTCGGTAGGCAACACATTCGGCAGGTCGCGCTTGTTCATCTGCAGGACGTAGGGAATCGTATCGAAATCGAGCTTGTGATCTCGCAGGTGCTCGCGCAGGTTGTCGAGCGTTTCGAGGTTCGCGTCGAGCCGCTCCTCCTGCGAATCGGCGACGAAGACCACGCCGTCGGCGCCTTTCAAAATGAGGCGGCGGCTGGCCTCGTAGAACACCTGTCCCGGAACGGTATACAGGTGGAAGCGCGTCTTAAATCCGCGCACGGTGCCCAAATCGAGCGGGAGAAAATCGAAGAAAAGGGTGCGATCGGTCTCGGTGGCGAGCGAAACCATCTTGCCCTTCTGGCCGGTGCCCGTATGTTCGTAGATCCACTGCAAATTGGCGGTCTTCCCGCCAAGGCCGGGACCGTAGTACACAAGCTTGCAGTTAATCTCGCGAGCGGGAAAGTTAATAAACGGCACAATTTCCTCAGAGTTGGGTAGCGTTTAACTTATAGCATAGGCCCTAGCTTGCGCCAACGCGCAGGCTTCGCCTATGGTTCGCAACTGACAACGAAGGGCAAGGGAGCCGGAGTATACCCGCGAATCGCCCCGGAAGCACCTCAAAAGACGGCATTTCGCCGCTCCATTTTTCGCCGACGAAAAGTGGCACCGGCCCGGATCGCCTTAGTCCTGCTTCAATTCCGTCGTAATTAGGAGAATTTCGACGCTGCCCACGTTCTCGACCGAATGCGGGGGCAGCGGCCCCACCCACTGGACCATGGGCTCGGCCGGCGGCGGCCCCACGGTGCGGCTATCGAAGAGCAGATTGCCTTGGCCGTCGCGGCGGATGAAGTCGCTCTGCCGCGCGACATACATCGCGCACGGCCAGCGGTGCGTGTGTACCGCGGTGGTCTCGCCCGGCGCGATGCGCACTTCGAGGACGCGCACGCGATCGTTCTCGAAAAGGACCTTGTGATGTTTCGCCGCGGCTATTACCGCATCCAGCGAATCCGGCCACGGCCAATCTTTTGGCTGCTCGGGCAAGCTGCTCTCCGTGTGCTGTTTTTCCGATCGCTCGCGGGCGACATTCTACATCGGGCTACATCGGGATGCATCGGGATGCGCCAGCGCAACGAACGAAGCCCATGGCGTCGCGCGGCGTGATATCATCCGCCGGTTTGGTCGGCGCGTTCCAGAAACCGCTCGTGACTGTACGCCATCGGCGGGGCGTCGCGCGATCATTCGTTAGACAACTCCTTGGGGGGACCAATATGCGTTCGAAGTTCGCCATTCTTCTGATGCTTGTTTCGGCATTGTTTGCGACAGGATGCATTCTTCTTCGCAGTCCGCACGTGGCGCAAGCGGCGGCCGCCGTGCCCGCCGTGCAGGATACATGCGACCGCAGTTGCATGAAAAACATTCTGGATGAGTATCTGGTGGCGCTCGTGAAGCACGACGATACCTGGCTGCCTCTCGCGAACAATTACAAATACACCGAAAATACGGCGCAGATGCAACTCGGCGACGGCCTGTGGGTCGGCGCCTCGGAAATGCCGACCTTCCGGATCTATGGCATCGATCCCGTGTCGGGACAAGCCGCGATTTTCTGCGTGATGAAGGAATTCAACAAGCCGGTGCTGGTCACGATCCGATTGCGCATTCAGGGTGGAAAGATCACCGAGATCGAGCACATCGTCCGGCGCGATCCGCGCCCGGAGGGGTTGGTGAATCTCGTGACGCCGCGGCCGGGCTTCGCCGAGGATGTGCCGCCCGGGGAGCGGACGCCGCGGGCCGAAATGCTTCGCATCGGGGATGAATATTTCGACTCGATCGTGAAAGGCAACGGCAAACTCGCGCCGTTCGCGGACGACTGCGAGCGGCACGAAAACGGCGTGCAGACCACGACGAATAAAGTCTTGCCGGCAAAGGGACCGGATGGCGGGCCGCTGAATCCGGCGATGGGCAAGTTGCTGTCGCTCGGCTGCGAAGCCAGCATGAACACCGGCGCGTGGATCTACATCACGAAAATCGAGCCGCGGCGGGTGCTGATCGCCGACGAGCAGAAGGGCATCGTGTTCGCGTTTCCGATGTTCTACCATCGCGGCAGCGTGCACGAGATGAAAATCAAGGGCGTACCCGGCGTCGATTCCATTCCGATCAATTTCGGCCCGATCAATATGGAAGCGTGCGCCATCTTCAAAATCCGCAGCGGCAAGATTCATGAAATCGAGGCTTCGGGCTTCCTGCTGCCCTATGGCTCGAAGACGGGCTGGGAGTAAGGGAGGGTGCAAAGCCGTCGCGCCGATCAAGTCTCGAATGTAGCGCCGCGGCTTCAGCGCGGCTTCCTTCTCGGCGCATGCAACGGAGCACGTGCGCCCAAGGTTTCTCTGAGCTTCGGGGATTAGAACTCGGGCCGACCGATCGGAGGAAACGATGCGAGGGAAATTCTTCGCGTGTGCAGCGGCGATCGCACTGCTATGCGGCGGCGCGGCCATTCGCACGGCGCAGGCGCAGGGCGGCGGTGCAATTCAATCGCCCGAGGGATTGTGCGACCGGGCGTGCCTGAAGGGCATGGTCGATCTGTACATCGCGGCGATGGTGAAGCACGACCCGTCGAGCCTGCCGCTTGCGACCGGCTATAAGTACACGGAAAACACGGCCGCGATCCATCTGGGCGACGGCCTCTGGGTCGGCGCGTCCGAGGCGCCGACCACGTTCAAGATTTACGCGCTCGATCCCACGTCACAGCAGGCGGGGCTATTCGCCGTGATGAAGGAGTGGGACAAACCTGTGATCCTGGCGCTGCGCCTGAAAATCGAGGACGGCAAAATCGCCGAGATCGAGCACGTGGTGGCGCGCAACCTTCGCGATACGTCGATGCCGAATCTTACGACGCCGCGCCCCGGCCTGGTCGAGGACGTGCCGCCCGCCGAGCGCGTGTCGCGCGACGAGATGTACCGCATTGCCGATTCCTACTTCGAGGCGATCGAGCACAGCGACGGGAATCTGGCGCCCTTTGCCGACGACTGCGTGCGCCACGAAAACGGCATGCAGACGACGAGCAACACGGGGCTCACGCACGATCCCTCGGACGCGCCCGGCGCGCCGATCGATCCGCTGCGCGCCAAAATCCGCATGCTCGGTTGCCGCGACAACATCAATTCGCGTACGCTGAGCTACATCACGAAAATCCGCCCGCGCCGGCTGGTGATTATCGACGAAGAGAAAGGCCTCGTCTTCGGCTTTCCGATGTTCGTTCATCGCGGCAACGTGCGATCGATCAAGATCGTCGGCGTGCCCGGACTCGATACGATTCCGATGACCGGCCTCGGCACGAGCGACCTGGAAGCCGGGGAAATCTTCAAAATCCGCGGCGGAAAGATTCACGAAATCGAAGCCATGGGCTTCCTTCTGCCGTACGGCTCGAAAACGGGCTGGGAATAGCGGGGATCGTGGGGGAAGTTCTTCGAGGCTACGATCGCGCCCAGGGCAGCGTTGAATTGGCGAGAGATACCTGCCCGCGCAACAAGAGAAAAATGTAAGCTCCGAGGCAGAATTTCCCGAAGAGCAACATCGAAAACGCCGCCACGAGAAACGCCTCAAAAACAAACGCGGTAATCATCCAGCCGTTCATCAGCGCCAAACCGACAATCAACGTGAAGGCCGCAGCGATCGCCTGCGCAAAACGGCGCGGTCCGGGCGCGGGAGCGAGCGGCGCGCGCCCGCGGGGCGCCGCCAGCACGCGGTTGTAAAACACCTCGAAGGGATTCAGGCTCGGCGCGATCACGTTCCACCAAAGCACCGCCGAAAGCACGAAGAAAAGCGCCATCGCCCAATGAATCGGCGCCGCCGCTCCCATCCGGTAGCCCGCGACATTCAGCGCGATGCCTATTACGATCAGACTGCCCACGATGCGCGGCTGAAAATAGAGGCCCGCGAAGTGCATGTCGCACAGTGACGACGGCTCGTCGGCGAATCCCTGCTGCTTCATGAAATTTCGAATTGCGCGCGATGCCATTGAAAATCCCTCTGGCGCTATTCTACCAATATTGATGCGGAGAGAAACGAATTGGGTTCAGCCCCGCGCCGACACGCGAAAGCCCCATCCCTCCGGCAAAAGACGAAGGGATGGGGCTCGTTGAAAAACAGAAACCGACATCCTCCGGCAGGCACAAGCAAAAAGCGCCGCCCTCGGGATGGCGATCCTTACCGAATCGTCACGAAATCGGCGTGCAGACCGATTTGACTTCGGTGTACAGCTCGAGCACTTCGTGTCCCATCTCGCGGCCCCACCCCGACTGCTTGAATCCGCCGAAGGGCATCGCGGGGTCGAACACGTTGTAGCAATTGATCCACACCGTGCCGGCTCGGAGCGCCGCCGCGGTGCGATGGGCTTTCTTGATATCGCGCGTCCACACGCCGGCAGCCAACCCGTATTCGGTGTTGTTGGCTTTGGCGATGAGATCGTCGATATCCTTGAAGGGAGTGGCGGTGACGACGGGCCCGAAAATCTCCTCGCGCACCACTTTCATATTTTCATTCGTGTTGACGAGCACGGTCGGCTTGACGAAGTAGCCCTTCGTGCCCTGCCGGCTGCCGCCCGCCGTAGCCTTCGCGCCTTCCGAGAATCCGGATTCGAGATAACCGCAGACGCGATTCATCTGCTCTTCGGAAACAAGCGGCCCCATTTCGGTTGAGGGCTCCATGCCGGGGCCCACCTTGATCTTCGACGCGATCTGCGAGATGCCGTCGACCACCTTGTCGAATTCTTTCTGTTCGACATACAGCCGCGAACCCGCGCAACAGCACTGGCCGTGATTGAAGAAGATGGCCATCGCCGCTCCGGGGATGACGTTGTCGATTTCAGCGTCCGAGAAGACGATGTTGGGCGATTTGCCGCCCAGCTCGAGCGAGACCTTCTTCAGGTTTCCCGTCGCCGCGTGGACGATCAGCTTCCCAACCTCGGTCGAGCCGGTAAACGCGATTTTGTCGACTTTCGGATGCGCCGCGAGCGCAGCGCCAGCCGTTTCGCCGTAGCCGGGGACAATGTTGACGACGCCATCCGGGAAACCGGCTTCCTGAATGAGTTCGCCGAGGCGAAGCGCGGTCAGAGGAGTCTGCTCGGCGGGCTTCAGCACGACGCAACAGCCCGCGGCAAGCGCGGGACCAAGTTTCCACGAAGCCATCATCAGCGGGAAATTCCACGGGATGATCTGCCCGACGACGCCGACGGGCTCGCGCAGGGTGTAGGCCAAAAATTGCGCGCCGTGCGCGGAAATGGGGATCGTGTTGCCTTCGATCTTGGTGGCCCAGCCGGCCATATAACGGAAGAGGTCAACCGTGCCGGGAACGTCCGCCACGCGCGCCACCGTGACGGGTTTGCCGTTGTCGAGCGATTCGAGCTGGGCGAATTCCTCGCCATGTTTTTCGATGAGGTCGGCGAGCTTCCAGATCATGCGGCCGCGCTCGGAGGGGGTCATCGTGCGCCACGGACCTTTGTCGAATGCGGCGCGCGCGGCGTTCACTGCCCGGTCGATGTCTTCGCGGTCGCCTTCCGCAATCTGCGCGAGGACTTCGCCGGTCGCCGGGTTATAGGTGGGAAATGTTTTGCCGGAAGCGGAATTCACCCACTTCCCATTGATGAACATCTGGCGTGGCTTGGAAACGTAGCTTTGTACGTTGTGGTCGAGCGGAATCGTCTGCGTAGCAGTGGCCATCTTTTTTCTCCTCTAATTCTTCATTGGACATCTTCCTTCGAGTGTTGGAAATGTTGTGTTGTCGAAGCGGCGAAACTCGACGGGTGGAATCGCGAACGCCGGTTCGGATTCGTGCAGTCGAAGCTGGGCTGCGAAGTCATTCGCATACACCGTAGGATGCAACTTCCCGCGGAGAGGAAAGCCGGTGAAGCCAAACCTTTAGCCTCGCGCCGGCCCGCCCAGCGCACCGGCGCCGGACAGGGCGTATCATAGGCCCGCGCTGGCGGCGTTGCAAGTGGCGTTGCGAGGCGCCTCCCGATTACCCGGAATCTCTCGAGCTTGTGACCGCCTTCGTTCTTATCGTTGAATCCCAGGGTGGCTCGGCCTAGTCACATGTTTGGGGGATACGCCTTATGTCGCTCGACGAGATGGCGCGGGATCGGGGGATGGCGTACGGGATTTTTCGATTGGCGCTGGGGATCAATATTCTGATTCATGGAGCCGGGCGAATCTTCGGGCAGGGGGTGGTCGGATTCGCCGCGAAAACGGCGGAGGAATTTGGGGCTACGGCGCTGCCGCACTGGGCGGTTTACGGGTTTTTGCTGGCTGTGCCTTTCATTGAGGCGGCGCTGGGCTTGCTGCTCACTTTGGGATTGTTCACCCGATGGGCGCTGGTGGCGGGCGGGCTGCTGATGATTGGCCTTATCTTCGGAACGGCGATGCGGAGCGATTGGCCTACTGTTGGAATACAGATGATCTACTCGATCACCTATTTCCTGCTGCTGTTTTACCGGCGGCACAACGTGTTTTCCGTGGATTCGCTCGTGACGCGCTCGCGCGTTCGCGCGTAAGGCTCAGCGCGAGAATAACGCGGAGGCGAGCTGGAAGGCTTTTTCGGCGCTGCGTGAAACTCCACGGGAGAGCGCTAGTCGCAGGCCGGTCGGCGGCGTGGAGGAAAACGCCGGAGCAGGCAGGGCTGCGCTTGCGCTGCGATCCACGTGCGCGGCGGCGAGTTCCGCGTATAAATCGAGGAACGACGACGCGATGCGGTCCCAGCGATAGTTGGCTGCGGTTCGCAAGGCGTTTTGCGCGCGGCGGGTTCTTTCAGGCTCATTTGCGAGCAACTGCTCCATCGTCGCTACAAAATTCTCGACGGTGGCTGGTGAGACCCACGCGTTTTCGGCGTTCGCGTAGGATGTGACGCCGCCGCGATTCGGAGCGACGAGCGGCAGGCGAGGCCATTGCTTCGAGAGGAGCCTCCCGAAAGGCTCGTGCGGATTCGGATGAACGAAGACGTCGGCGTTCGCGAAGAGGCCGGGGACGAAGGTTGCGGCGCCACGCCCAGGCTGAGTAAGATTCTGAATGCCGGCCGCTTCAGGAGATACTGCGGAGGGACCGAATGCGCATCCGTACGATCCTCTTCTCCCTGCTCGTTCTTGTTGTTTTCTCCGTCGGACTAACGCTTGCGAATGTCGCGACGCTGGAGGCTCGGCAAGCCGATCCGCCGACCGGCGCGGCCGTCGATGCACAGAAAGCGGCGCTGCCGGTGGACCAAGTGGTGAGCCATCTGGTGGAGCGCAACCGCGAGAGGGAAGAGGCGCTGCGGAAATTCGAGGGGACGCGCGTCTACAGCGTGAAGTACACGGGCTTCTTCGGCGCGCATAGCGCGGAGATGACCGTGAACGTGAGCTACGCCTCGCCGGATGACAAGCAGTTTACGATCGTGTCGCAGTCCGGATCGAAATTCATCGTGGACCACGTGCTGAAGGGGCTGCTGGACGGCGAGAAGGAGGCGGCCAATCCCGAGAACAAGAAGCGCACGGCGCTCAACACGGACAACTACGACTTTTCCCTGGCTGGCATGGATTCCTTCGAAGGGACGCCGCAGTACATCCTGGAAGTGAAGCCCAAAAAGGAGAGCAAGTTCGTCTACCGGGGGAAGATCTGGGTGGACGGCAGGGACTTCGCGGTGACGCGAATTCAGGCGGAGCCGGCCAAGAGCCCGTCATTCTGGGTGAAGAAAAGTGAAGTGAACCACCGGTACGAGAAAGTGGACGCGTTCTGGCTACCGGAGGAGAACAAGACTGAGAGCTGGATACGTTTGGGCGGTGAAGCGGTGCTTTCAATCGAGTACCAGGACTACAAAATCACTGACGCGGCGCCGGTCCAGAGCGTGGGTGCTCCTCGAGGGGCCGGGACGCCGAGTCTGTAAGCCCTACGTCCAGCGCGTTTGCGGCACGAGCAAACGCCTGCGGCAAGCGGCGGGCGCGAGCTTTCGCACTGCCGCTAGTTGGGGCTCTCCGCAGTTGGAATCCCTGCTGAACCAGCGAATGGCTGCCGGCTATCGATTACCACCCAACATCTTTTTAATCATAGTGATGGCGGGAATGGTGTGCGCCGAAAATAAAACGGGAGGCGAAAGCCTAAGCTTCCACCTCCCGGGGTGGGTGGGGTTTGTTGCCGAATACATCCAGTAGGAATTTTGGTGTTCCGCGCCTGGACGCTCCAGCAAACCGGTGTTTAAACCGGTGCCACGTATGCACCACAGGTATCATACGCGCGAAAGACGTGTCAACTTTATTCGTGAGGAACCAAACGGTGGCGGCGATCCAGGGCCTCGCGAATCTTGTGGGCTAAGTCGCGCGGGGAGTAGGGCTTTTGGAGCAGGGGAAGGCCCTTTTCCTGGACCTTTTGCAGCAGGGCGATATCGGGGCTGTAGCCGGTGGCGAAGATGATCGGGAGATCGGGCTTTCGCTGCAAAATGCGATTGTAAACCTCCGGGCCGCTTAGCTTCGGAAGCACGACATCCAGGAGGGCCAGATCGATTTTGTTTTCGTGGGCCTCGAACTGCGTGACCGCGTCTTCACCGTCGACGGCGAGAAGCACGTTGTAGCCGAGATTGATCAGCGTTTCGTACGCGAGCTGGCGCAGGCCTTCGTGATCTTCGGCGACCAGCAGCGTTTCGGAGCCGCCATCGACGGGCTTGTCGTCGACAGGGAGACTCGATCGAGCTTCGGTGACGGTGCTCACGGGAAGATAGGCGCGGAAGGTGCTGCCGGCGCGCGGCTGAGAGATCACATGCAGGAAGCCGCCGTGCTGGCGGATGATTCCGTAAACGGTCGCCAGACCGAGGCCCGTTCCTTTCCCTATTTCCTTCGTGGTGAAGAAAGGCTCGAAGATACGGTCAAGCGTGGCTGCGTCCATGCCCGTGCCGGTGTCGGTGACGCCCAGCATGATGTATTGGCCGGGGTGCGCGAGCGGTTGAAGGATGCAGAATTCTTCGTCGACGCTGACGTTGGAGGTGTCAACGGAGAGCGCGCCGCCGTCGGGCATCGCATCGCGGGCATTGATGCAGAGATTCATGAGGACTTGTTCCACTTGCACGGGATCGGCGCGCACGAGGGAGAGTTCGGGAGCGAGATTCGCCTTGATGGAGATGTTGCCGCCGATCACCTTTTCGAGAAGGCTGATGGTTTCGATCACGGCCTGATTCATGTCGATATTGCGTGGTTCGAGGATCTGGCGGCGGGCGAAGACGAGCAACTGTCGCGTAAGCGCGGCGGCGCGGTTGGCCTGGTGGCGCACCTTGTCGAAATAGCGGCGGAGGCGTGGAGCGTCGTGGGTCTCTTCGAGACCCATTTCGGCCCAGCCGAGAATCGCGCCGATCATGTTGTTGAAATCGTGAGCGATGCCTCCTGCGAGCTGCCCGATGGCTTCAAATTTTTGCGCCTGGACAAGCTGCTTCTCGAGGGCGATGTGCTCGGTGACGTCCTCGACGATCACCTCGACGTAAGGATCGGCGTGTTCGGAGCCAGCGCCCTGCCAGCTGTTGAGGCGGACGGTGATTGCTTTGGAGTCCTTGCGTTTCCATTCGACGGTGGTGTGGACGCGGCCAGCGAGCAGATACTCGCCATGCACTCTCTCGCGGTCCAAGGGATTGACGTAGAGAACGCCGGAGTTGCCGATGGTGAGGAGTTCGGAGACCGAATCGTAGCCGAGCATGTGGGCGAGCGCGGGATTCGCATCGAGGAGGTCGCCCTTGTGGGTGACCCAATAAATCCCGTAAGTAGAGTTGTTCACCAGGCCGCGATACCGGGCCTCGCTCTGGCGCAATGCGGCTTCGGCCTGTTTACGCTTGCTGATATCCACGATACTGCCCCGAATCGAGGAGGTGTTTTCCGAAGGCAGAAGAACAAGGTGGATCTCGCACGGGATGTCTTCCCCGCGGGCATTACGGTGCGTCCACTCGAAGCCGGCACTTTGACCCAGGGATGCCAGGCCGAGATGTCGCTTCACGGCGGCTGCTGAATTCTGCCCATCGGGCTGACGTTCGGGGCTGAGGTCGGCTGGGGTGTGCCGCAGGAGCTCGGCGCGGCTGAGGCCGAAGAGCCTCAGCGCGTTTTCGTTGCAATCGACAAACTTGCCGGTGGTTGCGTCGACGACCACGATGGCCTCGGGGGCGTTCTCGACCAGAATGCGGTAGCGTTCTTCACTTTCCTTGAGGGCGCGGACGGCGGCGATTTCGGCGTCGCGCAGGGTTCTCGCTTCCTGGGCGCGACGGATGGCGACCGGCAGGCGCGCCATTTGGTCCTTGAGGACGTAGTCGGTGACGCCGGACTTGATGCAGTCGACCGCGAGTTCATCGCCCAAGGTTCCGCTGAGAAGAATCAGGGGAATGCGAGGCCGAATCTGCGCGACGATCGATACGGCGTCGACTCCGGTCCAACCTTTCATGCGGTAGTCGGAGAGAACCATGTCGACATCCTGCTCGCGCAACTGGCGGACAAACTCCTCGCGGGTCGTCGCAGTGACGGCTTCGAAATTCAGGTCGGACTTCTGGAGGCTTCTCAGGCAAATCTCGAGATCGTTGGGATCGTCGTCGACCATCAGGAGGCGCAGCGGCGGTTTCGAATTCGCCAGATCCTGTTTGGGAAGAGAGTCGGACATCGGGGCCTCGTTTGGGATGGATCCTATTCGGCAAATGCGGTGCTCGGGGGGCTGCTATTGAGCAGAAGCCAGTACATGCCGAGTTGCTGGACGACGTTCTGGAATTCGGCGAAGTTCACAGGCTTTTGAATGTAGCTGTTCACGCCGAGCTTGTAGCTCTTCACCAGATCTGTTTCCTCCTTCGAGGAGGTGAGGGCGATGATGGGAATCGCTCTCGTACGCGAATCGCGTTTCACTTCCTCGAGAACCTGCAGGCCGTCGACCTTAGGCAGCTTGAGGTCGAGCAGAATGAGACTAGGGGCTCTATCGAAGCGGCGGCTGGAGAAAGGCCCACGGCAGAAGAGGAAATCGAGCGCTTCGGCGCCGTCGCGCACCAGGTGGACCTCGTTGGCCAGCTTGCTCTTTTTGAGCGCGTGGATGGTGAGCTCCGCGTCGGAGGGATTGTCTTCCACCAGCAGGATTTCAACGACTTTCGATTCGACCAAGAGTCACCTCGGTTTCTGAACGGGGTGCGTGCTGTCCGGCCTGATCGCCGAGCGTGAAGAAAAAAGTGGCGCCCCGGTCGAGTTCCGATTCGGACCAGATGTCGCCTCCGTGTCGGCGAATGATCCGCTGCACGGTGGCTAGTCCGATGCCGGTGCCTTCGAATTCTTCCTGACGATGCAGGCGTTGGAAAACCCCAAAGAGCTTGTCGGCGTACTTCTGGTCGAAACCAGCGCCGTTGTCGCGAACGAAATACGCGGGTACGCCGCGGCTTTCGCACTCGCCCACTTCGATCACGGCGTTCTCGCGGCCGCGCGTGAATTTGACGGCGTTCGAGAGGAGATTCGCGAAGACGATTTTGATCAGGCCGGGGTCGCAGTCCGCGTGTACGAGAGGCTCAATCAGCCATTCGATCTTGCGCTCGTCCGTTTCGGGATGGAGTTCGGCGATCACCTGGCGGACCACATCCTCGAGATGGATTCTTTCCTTCGCGACTTCGCGGCGGCCGATGCGGGCGAGATTGATCAGATCGTCCACCAGTCGCCCCATGTGGTTCGCGGCTCCCAGCACTCGATCGAGGTAGCGAATCCCTTCGGAAGAGAGCTCGGCGGCGTGCTCCTCCTTGAGGATGCGGGCGAAGCCGTCGATGTGGCGGAGGGGAGCGCGAAGGTCGTGGGAAACGGAATAGCTGAACGACTCGAGTTCCTTGTTGGAGATGTCCAGTTGCGCGACCCTGTCCTCTAGGGCCGAATTCAGTTTGCGAATCTGTTCTTCGGCCTGGCGACGGTCGCTTACGTCGCGAATCGCACTGGAAATGAGAGTGCCTCCCGGCGTTTTCAGAGGACTCAGACTGATTTCGATCGGGAATTCGGTGCCGTCCTTGCGGCGGCCGAGAAGTTCGAGGCCCGCGCCCATCTCGCGCGGCTGCGGCGCATCGGAGTACAGGCGGCGATGGCCAACGTGCTCGCGGTGAAACCGCTGGGGCATCAACATCTCGACCGGCTTGCCTATCATCTCTTCGCGCGCATAGCCGAAGAGGCGTTCGGTCTGCGCATTGATGAGCTGGACGTGACCCTGGGTATCGACGATCACCATCGCGTCGGGAGCCGATTCCAGCAGATTGCGGAATCTCTCTTCTTCTTCCTTGCGCTGCGTGACGTCGCGGATCGCGCTCAGGATGAGCGTCTCATCGCGGGTTTTCAGGGGACTCAGGCTGATTTCGACCGGGAATTCCGTTCCGTCCTTGCGGCGGCCATAGAGGTCCAATCCGGCGCCCATGGAACGCGGGCGAGGAGATTGCGAGTAGCCTTGCCGGTGCCCGACGTGAGGAGCATGATACCGCTGTGGTATGAGGCGCTCGACCGTCTGGCCGACTAATTCGGCGCGCGAGTAGCCGAAGAGGGTTTCTGTCTGGGCGTTAACGAGTTGGATGAGCCCTTCGTTATCGACGATGACCATGGCATCGGGAGCCGATTCGAGAAGGTTCCGGAATTTTTCTTCTTCTTCCTTGCGCTGGCTGATGTCCCGGTTGGATTCGAGGACGGAAACAGGCTCGCCGGCGGCGTTTGTGCGCAGAGCCCAGCGACTGGAGACGGTGATTTTACTGCCGTCGCGCCGCTCGTGGATAAGTTCGCCCTCCCAGAAGCCTTCCCGGAGCACCTCATCCTGTATTTCCGAAAGGGGCCTTGGAAAGGCGGTCTTGAGGAGTTCGTGAGGGACCCGGCCTCGCGCTTCCCGCTTGGTCCAACCGTAGAGCTGCTCGGCGCTGCGATTCCAATAGATGATTCTGGCATCGAGACTTCGAACGAAGATAGCATCGTGGGTGAGGTCGAGAATTTCGGCTTGTTCGCGATAGTTGGCCTCGCTGATGCGCAGATCGAGCTCGACCTCGCGCCGCTCGCGCACTTCCTTTTCGAGAGCGGCGTTGGCCTTGATCCACTGGCTGGCATCGGGAAGATCGATCACTTCCGGGACCACGCGGAGGAGCAAAATCGCGGTGGAAACGGACGCGACCGCCGTGATGGCTTTGATTATTCCGGATAGCCAGTAGTCCCCGTGCCAAAGAGTCCACACTTCCATCAAGTGAGTGGTGCCGCAGGCGACGATGAAGACGCCGAACAACACGAACATCCATCTGAAGGGAACGTTGCGGCGCTTGCGCACAAGCCAGACAAGAATGACAGGGATCGCAAAGTAAGAGAGCGCAATCAGGGAATCGGAGATCACATGGAGATAGATCAGCCGCGCATTCCACAGATAGCACATGCCGTGCGGCATGAAGTCGCCGGAGCCGAAAAGTTTGCGCAAGATTTCCATGCGTTTACCAGCGGAGCGCGCCGGACATAGGCGGCGCGAGAACAGGCTCCGGCGTTCTCTTAAGGCATGCTCAGAAAATATCGGCAGGTAGCAGGAAAGAGTGAGCGCCACGCCCGGAAAGGGCCACTAGATAAGTCGAATGTTCAGAGGGCGTTCAAGAAGAAATCGATTGTACCAATATGGAATCCGGAGCGTGCCCGGTGTCAGCTGCGATGATCGGGCGGAATGTAGCTGCGGAGGTCGTATCCCAGGTAGACCTGGCGCGGACGCATGATCTTCTGCTCGGGATCGAGCAGCATCTCTTCCCATTGGGCGATCCAGCCGGAGGTGCGCGGAATGGCGAAAAGAACGGGGAACATCGTCACCGGGAAGCCCATCGCCTGATAGATCAGGCCCGTGTAGAAATCGACGTTGGGATAGAGACGGCGCGTGACGAAGTAATCGTCTTCGAGGGCGATGCGCTCGCATTCGAGAGCGATATCGATCAGCGGGTTGCGGCCCATCACGTCGAAGACCTCGTAAGCGATGCGTTTCACGATGCGGGCGCGCGGATCGTAGTTCTTGTAAACGCGATGGCCGAAGCCCATCAGGAGCTTTTCGCCGGCTTTCACGCTCTTCACGTAGGCGGGAACGTTGTTGACCGAGCCGATCTCGACCAGCATGCGCAGCACTTGTTCATTGGCGCCGCCGTGGAGCGGGCCGTAGAGCGCGGCGGTGGCAGCGGCGATCGCCGAATAGGGGTCGACATGCGAGCTGCCGACGCCGCGCATGGCGGTCGACGAGCAATTCTGCTCGTGGTCGGCGTGCAGGATGAAGAGGATGTCGAGAGCGCGTTCGAGCGTGGGATTCGGGCGATATTGCAGCTCGGTGGTGCGGAACAGCATGTTCAGAAAATTGCCGGCGTAGCTCAGATCGTTATCGGGATACACGAACGGCATGCCGAGGCTGTGCCGGTAGGCGAACGCGGCGAGCGTCGGCATCTTGCCGATCAGGCGATAGGTCTGCTTGCGGCGCGATTCGGGATTGAAGATGTCCTTCGCGTCGGGATAGAACGTGGAGAGCGCGGCGACGGTTGAAATCAGCATGCCCATCGGATGGGCGTCGTAGTGAAAACCGTCGAGAAATTTCTTGATGCTCTCGTGAATGAACGTGTGGTGCGTGATGTGGTAATTCCAATCGCGCAGCTGAGGCTGCGTGGGCAACTCGCCATGAAGAATCAGGTAGGCCGTCTCAGGATAGGTGCTTTTTTCCGCCAGTTCCTCGATCGAATAGCCGCGGTAGCGAAGGATGCCCTTGTCGCCGTCGATGAAAGTGATCTTGCTGGTGCAGGTCGCCGTGTTGGTGCAGGCGGGGTCGTAGCTCATCATGCCGAAATCGGCGTCGGCGACCTTGATCTTGCGGAGATCCATGGCGCGGATCGTGTCGTTCTTGATGGGCACTTCGTATTGGCGGCCGTTGCGATTATCGGTAATGGTGAGCGTATCGCGCCGGGAGTCGGCGGACGTCGACCCAGACTTGGTCGGATTCATTTCCTGGCCCTTTCCAGCAGTAAGAGACGAGGATTGCGACATACCGTCACACTTTACACCAAAAAACGAGTAAGGCGAATGAGTTTGCGAAAAAGAAACGGGATAGGAATGGTGCGGCGCTCCATACGCACGCGTATGGTGGATTGAGGCCCGCTTGCACCCGGCCGTCGCTAGGCAAAATCGACACCTGAGCGGAGAGGTTGCGGAAGAACGTCGTCAACGACCGCAAGCTCGCATCGATTGCGGCCCAGGTTCTTGGCACGATAGAGGGCCTCATCGGCAAGATAAAGCAAGGGCTCGATTTCGATCGGAGATCTGCTATCACACAGGGCGACTCCGCAACTAATGCTGACCTGAATTGGACTCGGATCGGCGACGATCGGGGTCGATCCGACGCACTTACGGATGCGCTCGGCGAGTGACAGGGTGCCCGCAGCGTCCGATAGAGGGGCAACTACGAGGAACTCCTCGCCGCCGTAACGACCGACGGTGTCGTAGGGACGCAGGGAAGCCGCGATGCGCCTGGCGACTTCTTTCAGGACGAGATCGCCGACGAGGTGGCCGTAGCCGTCGTTGACGCGCTTGAAGTGGTCGACGTCGATCAGCATGACTCCAAAGGAGCCGGATTCGCGAATTTGCCTGGAACGCTCGCGATGGATTGCCTCGATGGCTGCGGCGCGGTTGGCGATGCCGGTGAGAGCATCGTGGGTCGCCTTGAATCGAAGCTCTTCGCGGGCGGCGATGAGCTTGGCTTGCAGACCGAGAATCCGTTGGGCGACGAGAAGGCGGGCACGTAATTCGTCGCTATCGAAGGGTTTTGTGAGGTAATCGTCGGCGCCCGATTCGAGGCCCTCGAAGAAATCGCCTCGATGAGCACGCGAGGTAACGAGCAGGATGTAGACGTAAGGCCGGTCCGAGTGCGCGCGAACGCGACGGCAGATTTCCGGGCCCTCGAGACCCGGCATCATCCAATCCAGAATGGCCAGTTGAGGCGCCTCGATGTCATCGAGGACGTCGGCCGCCGCCAGGCCGTCAGAGACGGCGACCACGTCATATTCCCACTTGCGGAGAAAGGCCTGAAGCATCGCGCGCGCGACCGGGTCATCGTCGGCGATGAGAATGCGATTCGACTTTGGGCGTTCTTCCGTCATGGCTCCATGCGCGTTGCAATGCTCAGTGCGAAACCTTCTGGCCAACGGAAGTCAACTCCGGAAGCAGCCGCTGGATCTCGACGTGCAGTCTCTCGACCCAGGGCCCGGCGTCGGCCAGATTGTCCGCCGCGGCGAGCTTTTCGATTTTGAAGGCGACGTGAGAGACGGCGAGCGCGCCGAGGTTGGCGGAGGCGCCTTTGATCGTATGCGCGAGCCGCTCAAGGAGGCGGGCATCTCCCGCGGAGAACGCCTGGCGAATCGCATCCATATCGTTCGAGCATTCTCCGAGGAAGATATGGGCGATTTCCTCGAGGAGTTCGCGATCGCCTTCGACACGCTCGAGAGCCTCGTTGACGTCGAATACAGGAACGGCGGGCTCGGCCGCGGGAACGGGCGCCGGGGCCTCGGTTGTTGACGCGACGGGGGCGACGGCCGGGGCGGGCGCGGGAGCGTCGACCCTGAGATTGCGGGTGCGCTCCATCGCCGCAAGGAGGTCGGACGTGCGGATCGGTTTCGACACATAGTCGTCCGCGCCGACGGCGAGGCATCTTTCGCGATCGCCTTTCATGGCGTGGGCGGTGACGGCAATGATGGGCATGTGGGCTCCCGTGATTTTTTCCTTGGCGCGGATCGAGCGAATGGCCTCGAAGCCATCCATGACGGGCATCTGCACGTCCATCAGAACGAGATCGACATTTTCACGATCGAGCGCGGCGAGGGCTTCTTGCCCGTTTTCAGTGGGGATCACGGTGTGGCCGCGCTTTTGCAACAACGTGACGGCGAGCTTCTGATTGACGGGGTTGTCTTCGGCCAGGAGGATCCGCAACGGAATCGGTGGCGCTGCGGCGGCGGTCGCCGCGGCCGGAGTCTCCCGTTTGGATTCGGCTACGGGTTGCTTTGGAATCGTCGCCAGAATCGCGTCCAGCAAGTCGGAGGGCTGCGCAGGTTTCATCAAGTACGCGGAAATGGACAGCTGGCGGCATCGCGGAGCCTCGTCGGATTGAGCTCCGGAGCTCAGCATGAGGATGGGCAGCGCGCTGAACAACGAATTCTCACGGATTTCCTCGGTGAGTGTGCACCCGTCCATCATCGGCATTTGCATGTCGGTGATCATCAGGCGGAAAGGATGACCTTCCGCATGCGCGCGTTTGAGCGTCGCCAAGGCGACTCGGCCACCGTCGACGCATTCCGGCTTCATGCCCCAGGTGGAAAGCATTTCCGCCAGGATGCGGCGGTTCGTGTCGTTGTCGTCGACCACGAGAACGGGCAGGTCCTGTATAAGTTCGGGATCGCCGAAGGTTTTGGGCTGTGGGACGCTATCCGCGAATCCGAAGTGACACGTAAAGTGGAACGTGCTGCCGCGGCCGACTTCGCTTTCGAGCCAGATTCTTCCGCCCATCAGCGCGACGAGCCGGGAAGTGATGGCCAGCCCGAGGCCCGTGCCACCGTATTGGCGCGTGGCGGAAGTGTCCGCCTGCGTGAACGCGTCGAAAACCATTTGCTGTTTGTCTCGCGGAATTCCGATGCCGGTATCGCGCACCTCAAAATGCAATACCATGCCGGTTGAGTCTTCCGATTCCTTTTCGACGGAAACGACGATTTCACCGTGCTCGGTGAATTTCACCGAGTTTCCGACAAGATTGACCAAGACCTGACGCACTCTCCCGGTATCGCCCTTCAGATATTCCGGAATGTTGGCGCTGACGCGCCACGCGAGTTCGAGGCGCTTTTGGTGAGCGCGGAAGGCCAGAGCTTTCATGGTTTCGCCGACGGTATGCTGGAAGTCGAAATCGATCATGTCGAGATCGAGCTTGCCGGCCTCGATCTTCGAGAAGTCGAGGATGTCGTTGACGACGGTGAGGAGCGCATTAGCCGAGGTCTTCACCATGCCGAGATAATCGCGCTGCTCGACGGTCAATCCGGTGTCGAGGGCGAGCTCCGTCATCCCGATGATGCCGTTCATCGGCGTGCGGATTTCGTGGCTCATGTTGGCGAGGAATTCGCTCTTGGCGCGGCTGGCGGCCTCGGCGGCTTCCTTGGCGCTCAGAAGGGCTTCTTCGGCGCGTTTGCGTTCGGTGATGTCCTGGTAGATCAGGACGGCGCCGGTGACTTGTCCATCGGTGAAAAGGGGAACGGAAAAAGCCTCGACATCGACGAGGGTTCCGTCGCCGCGGCGGCGTCGCGTAACGATATGAGTGGTTTGACCCTGCCAAAGTTTGCCGCGATTGGAATTCACCTCGGCTCGCAAATCAGCAGGTGACAACAAATCGGGCAAGCATTTGCCGAGGACATCCTGCCGTGCAACGCGGAAGAGGTGCTCGAATGCGGGGTTGCACATCTGCACGGCGTGATGCTTGTCGACGGCGACGATGCCAACTGGTGTATTTTCGATGAGGGAGTCGAGGAAAGCGGTGCGCTCTCCCAAGGCATGTTCCGCCTGCTGGCGTTCGGCGACTTGAGCGAGGAGCTCCTTCGTGCGCTCGTCGACGCGGAGTTCCAGTTGATCGTGAGCGGACTGCAGGGCGGTGTCGCGCTGCTGAATCTGCGCGAGCATCTCATTGAAGCGGTCGACGAGAGAGCCGATTTCGTCGTCGCCGTACCTGGTGGCGCGAACTGTGTACTTCTTCTCGCGCGACACGATGGCCGCGGTTTGGGCCAACTCCAGAATCGGCCCGGAAATCACGCGCTGGAGGCGCGATGCAAGCAAGTAGGCGATTGCGAGGCCGGCGAGAATGACGATGTTCAGGATTTCAAGAAAATTCTTGGCCTGGGAATAGAGTACGTCGAGGTCCGAGCGGAGATAGATCGTGCCGATCCGCTCGGCATTCAGCTGAATCGGCTGAAGGACTACAACGTCGCGCGCGGAAATGCGCGTGCCATCCGGACCGGGGCGAGGCGGCGCCGGAGCGCCTGATTTCGCGCGCGAATAGTCCGCGAAGAGAGTCCCGTCGCTGGAATAGACTGCCGCCGAGATGACGTGAGCCTGACCGGCGAGGGAATTCAAGGTTTCGCGGGCGGAGCGTGAGTCGCCGAAGGAAAGGGCAGCGGTCGTGTTTAAGGCGGTGATGCGCGCGGTTGAGGCCAGGTCGGTCGCAATGCCCCGCCGAAGAGCGGAAAGGTCGTAGATCGCCAGAGCCGTGCAAGCCAGCAGAATCGATACGCCGCAGGTAACCAGGACGATCGCGGTGAGCTTCTTGCGGATCGAGAGATCGCGATGTGAACGCATGTTAGTTTTTCCCGCTTTCTGATGGGCCGTGCACGATGGTGGCGAGAGCCAGAAGCCTGGAGCTGATCCTGAGACCCGCGCTATCGGCAGCCGTTGGGTTGATCGCGAAGCGTATATGGCTGTCTTGAAGAGTCAGTTCAATCGCGCCGCCCGACGCGGCGAAGCCATCAGAATCTCCGACGATCAGGGCGTTCGCGCCCTTGAGGGCTTCGAGGATTTCGGGGAGGCGGCGCTTCTCCGATGCGCTGATGAAGACGATTTGGCACCTCCGCGCCGGGGCCGCGTCCTTTTCGCGCCGGACGACAACGGGATGATCGGCGATGGTCTTGCCGCGCAAGGCAGTGTCGATCAGCGAGCCAAAAGGGTCGTCGCCAAGAATGCAAATCGCGAAAGGAGACTGAGGTCCCGAATAGGCGTTCGGCGGCCAGTCGACAAATTTTGCGAAGTTGTAGACGAAGGCTGCTTTGAGCTGATATTCGCTCGGACTGTCTTGTGCGGCCGGCGCTGCGAGAGGAATTGCGAACAGGCCGAGCAGGGCCAGAACGGTCGCGCAGCGGCGCGCACGAATGCGGCATTCCGCTTCCGGTGTTTCCCGCCGTCTGCTTCTTCGTGTTGCGATCGTTCGTTTCAACTTCTCGTCGGCTCCCATCCGCGATGCTGGTTTTTGAGCACTCAAAACTTCCAAGTGATCTTGAGGTAGCCGCTGCGCTTGATTAGCGTCGTCCGGGCGCTGTCGGTTGCGTCAAGAAACTCGGAGTGGAGGCCTTGCGCGAGGTTTTGTCCCACGACACTCAGCGATCCGCCTTCGCTGAATTGCCAGGAAAGCTGGGTATCGAGCCGCGTGTAGGAAGGCTCGACGGGATCAGCGAGCCGGCCGATGAAATAGGCCGAGGTGTCCCACGTGAGGCCGAGCGGAAGCTCCACCCGCGAGCGAAGCTGGGCGGAATGGCCGGGGCTGGAACCTTCCGCCGAGGCGACAGAACCTGTGTCCTGGCTGGTGGGGCGAAGGTGCATGTGAATTTCCTCGAATGCGTAGCCGGGATTCAGCGTCCAGCGATTCGTGACCTTCCAGGCGCCGAAGGCTTCGATGCCATGCGTGTAGCCGTACATCAAATTGCCGTACGTCGTAGCGAGGACGAGATGAGGCGGTGCGGGAGTCGCTTCGAAGAAAGTCGGGACAGGCTCGTCCGTTTCCTGATGGTTGTAGTCGTTGAAATAGGACGCGAAATCGATCGAAAACCGCTTATCCAGGGTACGCCGGTAGCCGAGCTCATAGGCGATCAGGGATTCGTCGTCCACGTGCGGGTTTCCTATGAAGGCGATTTCAATCGGCAGCTGGCTGGGGACATCGATGCTTGCAAAGTTGGCCCGGAACTGTGCGTCGAGAGACGACGGCGAGCGAACCGCATCCGACACCGCCGCCCACAGCGTTTGGTCTGAGGTCGGCGTCCACGCGACTCGCGCGCTCGGCATGAAATTAAAGTCCGTGAAGTGGTTGTGCTCGAGTTTCGCGCCGACCGTCAGGTAGATCCGGTCCGGGCGAATCGCGATCTCGTCCTGGATGAAGGTTCCATACACCGGGAGGTTGATTTGTGACGGGACGAAGGACGTGAACAGAGTCCCGTGCGAGTTTGCATCCGAATCGAAAAAGCTGAATCCCCAGACGATGTTGTTTCGCTCGCCGGCTGAGAGGTGGTCCGAGAAATCCACGCTCGCCAAGCCGCTGTGATCGCCTACCGTGTCGTCGCGCGAGTAACGATCGTAGGAAATCTGCAGATCGGTTCCCGACTGGGGAGAGAAAGTGTGGGTCCACCTGCCTTGGATAAATCCTCCGCTGAGGTCGTCGAGTCGTTCCGTCGGAAATGCGGCCGGAGTGGTGACCGTCGGGAAAGCAACCGTCGGATCGCCCTCGCGAGTGGAGTACAAATCGCCCTCAAAGCTGAGCGAATCTTTCGACGAGATTGTGGTGTCTGCACGGAAACCTCCTCTCAAAGAGTGCCATCCGTCGCCGCCGTCTCCTCCCGTGATCGCCGGCAAATGGTCCTCGTCGAAATACTTCGCGAATACGCGGAAGTCCGTGTGTTTGCCCAGTGCGCCGCCATATTGCACGGTTGCGAAGCCCTGATCGACATTTCCGCCGCCAGCACTTACGAGTACGCCCTTCGTATCCGAAGCCTTTTTCGTGATGATGTTGATGACGCCGTTCACGGCATTCGTTCCCCAGATTGAGCCGCCCGGGCCGCGAATCACTTCAATGCGTTCGATGTCATCGAGAGGCACGTCGAGGGTGTCCCAATAGACGCCGCCAAAACTGGGTGTGTACACGCTGCGGCCGTCGACCATCACAAACAGCTCGTTGCCAAACCGCGCGTTAAATCCGCGGGTGGCGATGGCCCAGGTGTTTTGATCGATTTGCGCGACGTCCATTCCAGGAACCATGCGGAGCAGGTCCGGAATGTTGGTGGCGCCGGAGCGCCGAATGTCCTCTTGGGTGATCACGAAGATGGCGGCGGCGGTGCGTGCGACGCTCTGCTCCGTTTTCGAGACGGAGACGACCTTGATGTTCATCAGGTCTTCGAGGCTCTGGTTCGTGAGATCGACGCTGGCCTGCTGTGCGCCTGCAGGCGCGACGAAAAGTAGCAGGGAAACAAGGAATGCGGCGAAGGTACGCGGAGGAGTCGCCGTGCGGACAAGAGAAGTCGTCACCCGCCGGGTCACAACTCTGCTGCACGCGCAAGATTGCTCGCTCACCTTTTCACCTCGACACCCCCACGGCTTGCCATCGTCCGCGCAGACGACGCCCCGTCGACTGAGTCATCGGCAGAAACCGGTACTCGCTGCATGGCCTGCGCGTGCGATTGAGTGCAGACGCGGCACCAAATGGCGTTGTCCCACGATTAGGAAACTCTTTTTGATTCAGCGGGCTGCGGGTGAACCGCTGCGGTACAGCGCGGTGCGGGACTACGGTTGTGATTTATTTGTTAAGGCCTGTGCCGGTGTGAAACCCGGGCGAAATCGCGTTCGAAGGCGAAGACAGCGAAAATCACCGACTTGCTTATGAGGAGCGATTTCCCGTATGGTGTGGACGACAAAATTCAGAGAGACACGATGAAACGCATACTCGTAATCGAAGACGACAAAGATATCGTCGAGCTGTTGAGGTACAACCTCGAGAAGGACGGCTTTCAGGTGACGACGAGCGCGGAGGGCGCCACGGGCCTCGCGCAAATCCGCAAGGCTCCCCCCGATTTGCTGATCCTCGATCTGATGCTGCCGAAACTTTCAGGGCTGGAAATTTGCAAAGAGGTGCGCAAGGACGTGAGCCTGAATCGGCTGCCGATTTTGATTTTGACGGCGAAGGGCGAGGAAGCGGATCGCGTGGTCGGATTGGAACTCGGCGCGGACGACTACGTGACGAAGCCGTTCAGTCCTCGCGAGTTGGTGGCGCGCGTGAAAGCGCTGCTGCGCCGGGCCGAACCCGGCACGCCCGCGGAAAAGGCGATCGAAATCGGGCCGCTGCACATCGATCCAGCCGCGTATCGGGTGACGCGCGGCGGACGTTCCGTGCCGATGAGCACGCTCGAATTCCGGCTGCTCTATTTTCTGGCCGCGCGTCCGAACCGCGTTTTCACGCGCGACCAATTGCTCGACGGCGTGTGGGGCACCGAGCGCTTCGTGACGCCGCGCAGCGTGGATGTCTACGTCCGGCGGCTGCGGGAAAAGATCGAGGCGGATCCGCAGCATCCCGCGTACATGAAGACGATCCGCGGCGCCGGATATCTCTTCGAGACCCGTGCGAGCTAGGCTTTTCTGGAAACTCGGGCTGAGCTATCTGGCCCTGCTGCTTGGTATTTTCCTCGCCTTTGATTACTACTCCACGCACGTTCTTCGCCAGGACTACATTCGCGCCGCCACCGGCACGCTCGCGTCACTGACGAATCTCGCCGAGGCGCGGCCGCCGCGGGTGGACGACGCCGCGGCGCTTCGCGAGTGGACGGAATGGGTTGGACTCAGCGGGGCGCGCGTTACGTTGATCGCCCAGGATGGAGTGGTGCTCGCCGATTCGGCGCACGATCCCGAGACGATGGAAAATCACGCCACGCGTCCGGAAATACAGCAGGCGTTTGCTTCGGGCGAGGGAGAATCGGTGCGGCACAGCGCGACGATTGGAGTGGACTTGGTGTATCGCGCCGTGCGGTATCAGCCGGCGTCGGGTCCGCCGGTCGTGATACGAATGGCGCTGCCGCTGGCGCAGATCGATGCGTCGGTCGCGGAGATGCAGCAAAGATTGCTGGGTGCGTCGCTGCTGATCCTGGCGATCGCGGCGGTGATTTCGCTGGCTTCGTTTCGCATCTTCGCGGGGCGGGTGGAGCGGCTCAAGCGCTTTTCGCGCCGCTTAGCTGAGGGGGATTTTCGTCCGCTGCCGGCCGAGCGGCCGCGTGATGAGCTGTCCGATTTGACCGATGCGATGAACGACACGGCGGCGGCGATGGATCGCACCATCCGCTCGCTGAGCGGCGAGCGTAACCGGTCGAGCGCGATCCTGCGAAGCATGGTGGAGGGAGTGGCGGTGGTCGATGCGCAGGAGCGAATCGTTTTTTCGAATCGCGCGTTCTCGGAAATCCTGAATCTCGACGCAGCGGCGATCGAGGGGCGGCCGCTGATCGAAGTGATTCGCAATACGGGCTTGCTTGGGTTGATCCGCAGGGCGCTGAACGGCGAAGAGGGCTTGCAGACCGACATCGCGATGGGCATCGTGCAGCAACGAACCTTCGCGATTACGGCGACGCCGGTGCAGGCGCTTGAGGCGAGCGTCACGGGCGCCATCGTTGCGCCGCCTGTGCCGGAGAGGCCGTCCGGGGCGGTTGTGGTGCTGCATGATGTGACCGAGTTGCGGCGGCTTGAACGCGTGCGGCAGGATTTCGTCGCCAACGTGTCGCATGAATTCAAAACGCCTCTCACGGCAATCCAAGGCTTCGCAGAGACGCTGCTCGCCGGCGCGATGGAGGATTCGCGCAGCAGCCGGCGATTCCTCGAAATCATCCGCGATCACGCCGTGCGGCTGGCCCGGCTGACGAACGATCTGCTGAAGCTCGCGCGGATCGAGGCGGGGAAGCTCGAAGTGGAATTCTTTCCGGTGCAACTGCTGGAAGTGATCGAGCGCTCCGCCGAGACCACGCTGCTGAAAGCGAGCCGGAAGCAGATCGCGATCGAGGTAGACGTGCCTCCGGACCTGCCGATGGTCCGCGGCGACGCGAGCTTGCTGCGTGACGTGCTGCAAAACCTGATCGACAACGCGATTCAATACACGTCCGAGGGGGGCCGGATTGAGGTGAGCGCCAGCGTGGGGCCGCGCGAGGTGGTGGTCTGCGTGGCGGACACGGGGATCGGGATTCCGCTGGCCGATCAGGAACGAATCTTCGAGCGCTTCTATCGCGTGGATGCGGCGCGCTCGCGGGAAGCAGGGGGCACGGGGCTAGGGCTGTCGATTGCGAAGCACATCGTGGAGGCGCACGGCGGGCGCCTGTGGGTGGAGAGCGAGGTCGGGCGCGGGTCGAAATTCTTCTTTTCCGTGCCGCTTGCGGGCTAGCTGATTCAAGGCGGCTGTCTTCGAACATTCATTTCCGTTTTATCTGCTTGCAATGCCGCGAAACGATCCTACAAAAGGAAATATAGAGTCAGCGGGCCATGCCCAGGGGGGACCATACCGTGACGATGACGAGCACGACGACCTCGGAAAGCGTTTTTCAGAGTGTGCTGATGAACTATCTGGTGTCGCAGGCGCGCACGGTGGAATCGTCCGTGAGCCGAGCGCTGATGGCGCTGCTCGACCGGAACGAGCGCCTCGCGAGCGAAGTGTTTCTTACCGAGCCGCGCATCAACGAAATGGAAATCGTGATCGACGAACACGCCGTCCGGCTGCTGCGCCAGGGCAATCTTCACGAGGCCGACATTCGACTGATCGTGGCGACTCTCAAGATCAACAACGACCTCGAGCGTATGGGAGACCTCGCCGTGAATCTGAGCGAACGCGCTATCTCGCTTGCGGCCATGGGAAGCGTTGCGTCGCCCGCGGAACTCGAGCCGATGACGGGCGCGGTTCGCGCGATGGTCTCGAAATGCCTCGGCGCGCTGATCTACCAGAACGTCGATCTTGCGACGCAAGTGCTCGAAAGCGACGACGTCGTGGACCAATTCCGCGACCGCGTGTTCGACGCGCTGCTCGCCGGAATCGCGGAAGACTCCGCGCAGGCCGCTCCGAATCTGCAGTTCGTGCTTGCGTCGCGGCATCTCGAACGAATCGCGGACCACGCGACGAATATCGCCGAAGATGTGCTTTTCTGGGTGCGCGGCCTCGAAGTGCGGCACGGAAGGGCGCGACAACTCGAAGCAACGGCAGGGGATTCGGCCGCTGCAAACGTATAGTCATCGAGTTTTCACATTCCCATCATCGGATGTTCAAGGACGAGTTCTAGGCTGACTGCGCACCGGTTCGCTGCGCATCGGGGGACAACCGGCGACGAGTTTGATTAGAGTTCTGGCGCATGGCGACCTGCGCCGGAAGCACCACCCCCTTGGTTCGCCTACCAGGGGCGCGATCTGATCCACCCCCCGAGATCGCGCCCCATCCTTTCCATGTCGAAAGGTGCATTCATCTCGGGTTCTTGCGGGTGTAACAGAGCTGTAACAACTCTGAAGCGATAATGAGGAGGCGATTCCGAATCATGAGAAAGACTCTGCTTGGCCTGCTGGCTGTTTGCGCCCTGGCATTTACGGCCCCCGCGCAGTCCGGCACCGTGCTGCTGAATGCGGCCGGTGCGACGTTTCCGTATCCCATTTACTCCAAGTGGTTCAACGTCTATCACACCGAGCATCCAAACGTTCAGATCAACTATCAGTCGATTGGATCTGGCGGCGGTATTCGGCAGGTGCAGGCGGGTACTGTCGATTTTGGCGCCTCCGATGGCCCGATGACGGACGAGCAGCTCGCTGAAGCCAAGGTAAAGATCCTGCATTTCCCCACAGTCCTTGGCGCCGATGTGCCCAGTTACAACATTCCGGGAGTGACGGGGACATTGAACTTCACGCAAAAGGCCCTCGCGGGAATCTATTTGGGGCAGATTACGAAGTGGAACGATCCGGAGATTACGAAGGCGAATCCGGGCGTGAAGCTCCCAAGCGACGATATCGTGGTGGTCCACCGCTCCGATGGCAGCGGCACTACCTACATCTGGACGGACTTTCTCTCGAAGGCGAGCGAAGAGTGGAAGAACAAAGTGGGAAAAGGCACGTCAGTCAACTGGCCCGTCGGACTGGGCGGAAAAGGCAACGAGGGCGTTTCTGGGCTCGTGAAACAGACGCCGGATTCGATCGGCTACATCGAGTTGATTTACGCCCTTCAGAACAACATTACCTTCGGCACGGTGCAGAATGCGGCGGGGAAGTTCCTCAAGGCTGATCTTGCCGGCGTGACGGCTGCGGCCGCTGGCGCGGCGAAGGACATGCCTGCGGATTTCCGCGTTTCCATCACCGATGCGCCGGGAGCAGCGGCATATCCGATCTCCAGCTTCACCTGGCTCTTGATCCCCAGGGAGATTCAGGATCCGGCGAAGCGGGACGCCATCAAAGCGTTTCTGAAGTGGATGATGACCGAAGGGCAGACCTACAATGAGGGCCTGTCCTACGCGAAACTTCCGAAGCCCGTCATCGCCAAAGAAATGAAGCAAATTGCTCTGATTCAGTAGGCCCCATAGGGATGTCTACAACAGCTACCACGATGGAGAACGCGGTCCCGCCCAAGGCGGGGCCGCGCTCGTTCGTAAGCCGGTTGCGTGAGGGCGACGAAATCGCGCACGTGATCACTCTGATCTTTGCGGCGTCCATTCTCTTGATCACATCGCTGTTGGTGTTGGAATTGTGGCGGAACTCTCATTTGTCTCGCGCGCAATTCGGGTGGAGATTTTTTTGGACGTCGACTTGGGACCCCGTCTTCAGCCACTTCGGGGCCTTGCCATTCATCTATGGCACGCTCGTGACCTCGGCTGTCTCACTCGCCATCGCGGTACCACTGGGCTTGGCGGCGGCAATTTTCCTCGCCGAACTCGCACCCCGGACACTGAGCGACTCCATTGCGTTCTTAATCGACCTGCTTGCAGCGGTGCCAAGCGTAATTTACGGCCTGCTGGGCATCTTCATCGTCGTGCCTCTGATGCGCACCGTAATCGGCCCCGCGATCAAGCACACGGTCGGCTTCCTGCCGATTTTCTCGGGGCCAAACTACGGCGTTGGTTTTCTTACGGCGGGAATCGTCCTCGCCATCATGATCGTACCGTTCATTATTTCCGTGTCGCGCGAGGTGCTGTTGACCGTGCCGCGCGATCAACGCGAAGCGGCGATGGGGCTGGGAGCAACTCGCTGGGAAGCCACGTGGAAGGTAGTCGTGCCATGGGCTCGCACCGGGATTATGGGCTCCGTTTTCCTCGCCTTGGCCCGCGCGCTAGGCGAGACGATGGCGGTCACCATGGTCATCGGCAACGATCCCAAAATCGCCGCGTCTCTTTTTGCGCCGGGCTACACGATCGCCTCCGTGATCGCCAACGAGTTCACGGAAGCCACGGGCGACCTTTACCTGAGCGCACTCATTGAGCTCGGCCTCGTGCTCTTCCTCATGACGTTTATCCTCAACGGGCTCGCCCGGATCCTCATCGTTGCCACCGAGCGCGGCGGAGGCCGACCGTCATGAACCGCGTCCTTCTGATCTGGCGCAAGTCGCTGAACGTGGTCATGCTGACTCTCACCGGCGTCGCTGCGTTCGCCGTCGTTGCCGTCCTCTTTTTCATCCTCGGCTATCTCATTTATAATGGGGGCAAGTCGCTCAGCTGGAACTTCTTCACGAAGCTGCCCGTGCCCGTCGGGGAGCAGGGCGGCGGCATGGCCAATGCCATCGTTGGCAGCCTGAAACTTCTCTTTCTCGCCGCTGTGATGGGCTTGCCCGTAGGTTTGATCGCGGGCGTTTACCTTGCGGAATTCGGCGGCAAGACCTTCAGCTTTATCACGCGCTACACAACGGATCTGCTGAACGGCGTGCCATCGATCGTAATGGGAATTTTTGCCTATTCGCTCGTCGTGCTGCCCGTGAAGCATTTCTCGACGCTCGCCGGCGGATTTGCACTCGGAATTATGGTGATTCCAATCACGGTGCGAGCCACGGAAGAATTCCTGCGTGCGATTCCGAACAGCTTGCGCGAGGGAGCGATGGCTCTAGGGGCAAGCAAGTGGAAGACAATCGCCACCGTCATCCTCCCTGCCGCGAGCGGCGGCATCGCCACCGGGATGCTGCTTTCACTCGCGCGCGTAGCGGGCGAGACAGCGCCGCTTCTGTTTACCGCTTTTGGGAACCAATTTTGGAGTCCAGGCTGGGGACAGCCGACCGCATCTCTGCCTGTTATGATTTATACATATGCAATTGCTCCTTACGACGATTGGCATCGGCAGGCTTGGGCGGCTGGCTTGGTTCTGCTCGGTATGGTTCTGCTTGCAAATATGGGTTGCCGGCTGGTAATGAATCGCCGGGGAGTTCGAGGAGTCTGATATGGCTTCTGCCGCACACGGAAGTGACGCGACGGCCGCAAGGCTGACGCCTAAGGTGGAGAAAGTGGAATCGAGCGAACATTCGGCAACGGCTTCGAAGAAGGAGGCGCCGGCGCGCTTTCAGATTTCCAATCTCAACTTTTTCTACGGCGCGAAGCAGGCGGTCTTCGATGTGAATCTGAGCATTCCGGCGAAGAAAGTTACGGCGCTGATCGGCCCGTCGGGATGCGGGAAGTCCACCTTCCTACGCACGTTGAACCGCATGAACGAAACGATCCGGCACAGCCGCGTGGTGGGCGACATTCGCCTCGACGGCCAGGATATTCTGCAAATGGACGTGGTGGCGTTGCGCCGGCGCGTCGGCATGGTGTTCCAGCGGCCGAATCCGTTTCCGAAGTCGATTTACGACAACGTCGCCTACGGCCTAAAGATCAACGGATATAAAGGACGCCTGGCCGATCTCGTGGAGCACAGCCTGCGGCGCGCAGCGCTGTGGGAAGAGGTGAAGGACTACCTGCACAAGTCGGCGTTCGCGCTTTCCGGCGGACAGCAGCAGCGCCTGTGCATTGCGCGCGCTCTGGCGGTCGATCCCGAAGTGCTGTTGCTCGATGAGCCGTGCTCGGCGCTCGATCCGGTGACGACCGCGAAGATCGAAGAGCTGATGTTCCATCTGAAAGACAGCTGCACGATGGCTATCGTGACGCATAATATGCAGCAAGCCGCTCGCGCCAGCGACTTCACGGCGTTCATGCTCGACGGCAAGCTCATCGAGCACAGCGAGACTTCGAAACTCTTCACGACGCCGCACGATCCTCGTACGGAGGCTTACATCACCGGACGCTTCGGATGATGCCGGTATGCGGGCAAGTGGCCCGCGAGAATTGCCCGAGAGAATTGAGGAACCATGGAACGCCATTTCGAACACGATCTCGAAGAACTCAAGAGGCGCCTCTTGTGGATGGGCAGCCTTGTCGAACGCGCCGTCCATCAGGCGGTGCACGCGGTGCTTGACGCCGAGGAACCTCTCGCGGAAGCCGTGCTTTCCGAGGAAGACGCCGTCAACGAGATGCAGATCGAAATCGACGAGCGCGTCCAGCGGCTGCTCGCGCTGCAAGCGCCGATGGCCGTGGACCTGCGCTTCCTGCTGGCGGTTTCGCGCATCAACGGCGACCTCGAGCGCATCGGCGACCAGGCCGTGAATATCGCGCACTCCGCGATGCGCGTGCTGCGGCATCCGCAGGTGAAGCCGTACGTCGATTTGCCGCGCATGAGCGAGCTGGCCGAGGGCATGGTTCGCGACAGCTTGAACGCGCTGGTTCGCGGCGATCAGGATCTCGCGCAGAGCGTGCTGCAGCGCGACGATCAGGTCGACCGGCTGCGCGATCAGCTCTTCCGCGAACTGCTGACCTACATGATGGAGAATTCCTCGGTCGTGTTCTCGGCGTTTGAGCTGGTGATGGTCGCGAAGAACCTGGAGCGCATCGGCGACCATGCCACCAATATCGCCGAGGACGTGATCTACTTCGTCGCCGGGCGCGACGTCCGGCATCCCGCCCTCGATCGCCGCTAGAATCGCTGCGTAATCACGCGATTACTCTCATCACTGCGCTTCCGGCGTACCCCCCAAACCGTGTCGATTAGAACGGGGTGCCGTCGAGTGTTTTCAATGAGTTGCAGTGATTTCTAATCGCCAAATGTCGATTAGAAATGCATGGCCGAATGCGAGCGGCGACGCTTCTTTTGACGAGAGACTTTTCAGCGATGGGTCCCGAAACACGCTGGGCGCGAGAGGGCCTAAGGGTTCGCTCAGCCGACTATCCGAGTTGTCAAAGAGCTTCCAGCCCTCGCCGGGAGGGCGGCGCACAGGCGCGGCTCGCGGTGAAGCGAAAAACGCTCCCGACTCACGCTAATTCATTCCTTGTCCGTTGTCTATTGTGGAGACTACGCAGGCGCAAACATCCGCGGAATCCGCTAAAGCGCTTTAGTGCCTCAAGTGATAAATTGGTTGCCGAGCCTTGTGTTTACCGATAGGCTGCATCCTTGATCGGTTGGGAGGCGTCCAACGCTATGATGAGAACAGCCGAGGTTTCCCCCATGAGTCCCGAAGCCAGAATCGAAGCCCTCAGAAATGCCCCACCGAACGGATGGGCGGCTTTCTCCGAAGATGAGGAGAAGCTTGTCGCCTACGGCGCCACCTACGATGAGGTAGTTAGGAAAGCGGAAGAGAACGGTGTAACTGAGCCGGTCCTTGTAAAGGTGCCCCCAAGTTGGAATGACATGGTGCTCTAAGCCTTGCGGGTAAACTGCAAGGTCTGGCCCGGTTCGCACCATCCCGCATTCCCGAAGGAAGTCTTTCACTGGGCACCATTGTTAGGCGTGCGCCTAATCTACCATCACTCGCCACCGACGAAGAATTTTGAATGCTGGGTAGATTCGGGAGCGCACGTTTGCATGTTTCACGCCGATCTGTGCCGACATCTAGGGATAGTTTTGGAGGATGGCATCAAGTCTGACTTAGGTGGTGTCGTAGGAGGGGCGAAAGCCGATCTATATTTTCACAGGGTTAAAATTCTGATTGGCGGTTATCAGGTCACCACAATGGCCGGATTCTCTAAGAATATTACGGTAGCGGGTTTGCTTGGACGCCGAGGGTTCTTCGAGGATTTCGTCGTTAAGATTGATTCTTCAACCAACCCACCGTATTTCGATCTTGAGAAAATCAATCGGGCTTAGCTTTTCCCAACTGTAACGTGGTGCCGCTTGGCGTGACGCCCCCAGTAATCTCGTGTAAAATCTTTTTCCCATGACCAATACGACCGCCAGTGCGCCTAGCGTTGCCGAGATGTTGAAGGGGTTTTCGATCGAATTGAATCCGGGGGATGGCAAGGTGATGGATGCGGCCCCGGGCCGGCTGGAACCGGGCACCGAAGTGTTCCTCACGTGGATTCCGGGCACGAACCCGATGGAGACGATTGCGCCCGCGGGCAAGCTCCGCAAGGCGGGACTTTTCCCGAGTCCGCATATTGGCGCCCGCCACGTGGAGAGCGCCGCGCAGCTCGAACAGTTTGCCACGCGGCTGGCTGGTGAGGGAGTGGATCGCGTCCTTATTATTGGTGGCGACCGCGACAAGCCTGCCGGTCCCTTCGATTCGAGCCTTGCGGTGATGCAGAGCGAGATATTGCAGAAGGCCGGCATCACGCGCATCGCCATCGGCGCGTTTCCCGAAGGCAATCCCGCCATTCCGGATGCGCTGCTTGTTCCGGCGCTGCCGGCCAAGGTGAACTTCGCGAAAAGCAACGGCTTGCAAACGCAGATTGTGACGCAGTTCTGCTTCGACGCCGAGCCCATCATCAAATGGCTGCACTTGATCCGCGGGCAAGGGATCGATTTGCCGATTCGCGTGGGGCTGGCAGGCCCGGCGAGCATCATCTCGCTTACGCGCTACGCCCTCAAATGCGGCGTGGGGAACTCGATCAAGGTGCTCACGGAGAAGCCCGCGTTTGCGAAGCTGCTCGTCGATAAAGGACCCGAGCCGATTATTCGCGACGTTGCCGCCGGGATCGGTCCGGTTGAGGACTCGAAGCTTCCGCTTGGCATCGCCGGGCTGCACTTCTTCGTTTTTGGCGGCTTCAACAAGACGGTCGACTGGATTCAAGCCCAGCGAGCTCAATAGGTTGCCGCACCGATCCGGCCGCGAACGCGCGATCGATTTTGCGCGGCCTTGCGCCCGGAATCTGGGTTAGAATCGGCCACCAATGGCCTCTTCGGGGGAAAAGACAGTAACCGCAATCTATCCCGGGTCGTTCGATCCGGTGACCAACGGACACCTCGATCTGATCGCGCGAGGCGCGCTGATCTTCGACCGGCTGGTGGTGGCGGTCGCGCGCAACACGGAGAAGGAACCGCTCTTCGACGTCAAAGAGCGCGTCGAGATCCTCGAGACGGTCACCTTTGATTGCAAGAACGTCGAGGTGGACAGCTTCGACGGCCTGCTCGTCGATTTCGCGCGCGAGCGGCACGGCACCGTGATCCTGCGCGGCATCCGCGCCGTTTCCGATTACGAGTACGAGCTGCAGATGGCCATGATGAACCGCAAGATCGAGCCCGCGATTGAAACCGTCTTCATGCTGCCCGGCGAGGCGTACGGGTATTTGAGCTCGCGCCTCGTGAAGGAACTCGCCCGTTTCGATGGCCTGCCCAAGGGCCTGGTCCCGCCGATTGTCGAAGAGCGCCTGAAAGCTAAATTCCGATAAAGTTGATAAAATAGGTTGGATCGGAATTCTTCGAAAGGGACCAATATGGCTTCTAGTGTGAAAACAGAAGAGACGTTTCGGCTATCAGACCGGGTGAACCGAATCGCCGCGTCGCCCACCATGATGGTGGTGCAGGCCGCCGACCAATTGAAATCGAAGGGTGTGGACGTTGCCGATTTCGGCGCGGGCGAGCCCGACTTTCCGACGCCCGACCACATCAAGCGCGCGGCCATCAAAGCGCTCGAAGAGAATCGTACGAAATACACGCCGGTGCCGGGCATCGGGCCGCTGCGCCAGGGGATCTGCGATTGGCACGCGAGGGAGCTTGGCTCCGCGTATCAATCTGCCGAATGCGTGGTGACCGTCGGCGGGAAGCAGGCGATTTTCAACGCGGTCTGTTCGCTGATCAATCCGGGCGACGAGGTGATCATCGCCGCGCCCTACTGGGTGAGCTATCCGGACATCGTGAAATACGCGGGCGGAGTTCCGGTGGTGGTCGAAACGACCGGCGAAGACGACTTCATTCTGCGCGCGGCGCAGGTGGAAAAGGCGATCACGCCTCGCACGCGGATCGTGATCGCGAATTCGCCGAGCAATCCGACGGGCGGCGTGATTCCTCCCGAGGAGCTGCGCAAGATTCTGGCGGTGTGCGAGCGCAAGGGCGTGTGGCTGATGTCGGACGAATGCTATTCGCACTTCACGTATGGCGACGCGAAGCCGTATTCGATCGCCAGCGTGGCGAATTCGAAGAATGCGCTCATCATCATCGGCTCGATGTCGAAGACGTTTGCGATGACTGGCTGGCGGGTGGGTTACGCGCTGGCGCCGCAGCCGTTGATCGCCGCGATGACCAAGCTGCAGGGCCAGTCGACGTCGAACCCGACCTCGATCGCGCAGTATGCGGCTCTGGCGGCGATGACCGGATCGATGGATTCAGTGCCGGTAATGCTGGCGGAATACGCGCGGCGGCGGGAACGCATCCTCGCCGGGCTGCGCGCGATTCCGGGCGTGACGTGCACGGCGCCGCAGGGCGCGTTCTACGTGTTCCCGAACGTGTCCGGTTGCTTTAACGCCGAAATGCCCAGCGCGGCCGCGGTGGCGAAGCTGCTGCTCGAACGCGAGCACGTGGCGCTCGTGCCGGGCGAGGGATTCGGCGCGCCGGGCTACGTGCGGCTTTCCTACGCAACATCCATCGAGCGCATCGACGAGGGGCTCCGGCGGATGAACCGATTCTTCGGCCGGACCAACTAAGCGCCGTGAATTCGCGCTCCGAGCCGCGGATGGAGATTTGCCCTGCGCGGCTCGAGCCTGTCTTCAGCCCGCGTCCCTGGGGCGTGCGCTCGCTCGCCCCGTTTTTCCCCGAGATGTCGAATCTGGCGGAGCCTGTCGGCGAGGCCTGGATGACGGGCAGCGAATGCCGCTTCGCGAATGGGCCGTTTGCAGGCGCGACGCTCGGCGACGCGTGGTTCATGATGCCGCCCGAATGGACGGGCGCGCGTGTGGATCGCGCCGCCGGATTTCCGCTGCTGATAAAATTCATCTTCGCCGCGGAAAAGCTTTCCGTGCAGGTGCACCCGGACGACCGGTACGCCTCGCGGTACGAAGCGGCGGCGGGCGGGCGTGGCAAAACCGAAATGTGGTACGCGGTGCACGCCGAGCCCGGCGCCGAAGTGCTGCTGGGCATGAAGCCGGAAGTGACGCTCGACGAATTCAAGGGCGCGATTGCGGACGGGACGGCCGAGCGCTGCCTCGAACGCGTCCCGCTGAGCGCGGGCGAGGCGGTGTTCGTGAGCGCGGGGTCGGCGCACACGATCGGGCCCGGCTTCGTCCTGTGCGAGGTGCAGCAGCAGTCGGATCTCACCTATCGCGTCTACGACTACGACCGGCGGGACGCGCAGGGACGCGCGCGCGAGCTGCACATCGAGAAGGCGCTCGACGTGATGCGTTTTGGCAGGCAGACGTGCGGGCGGCTCGATCCTGCGCGCGTGGAGCGGGACGGCGTGAGCGAGAGCTACTTCGTTGCTTGCAAGCATTTTGCGACCGAGCGGTGGGATTTTGCGACCGTTGCGCGCGCCGCGAGTTCGCCGGAGCATTTCGACGTGGCCATCGTGCTTGAGGGAAGCGGATCGATCCGGTGGGGTGGCAAGAGCGTGGAATATGGGCCGGCGCAAGTCTGGCTGATTCCGGCGGGCCTCGGCGAATATGAATTTCTGCCGAACGCGCGAACTTCGCTGCTGCGCACGTATGTTCCCGGCGACCTGGCCGAATTGAAACATGCGCTCGCCGCGCGTGGCATCATCGAAACGGCGCTTTCCACTCTCCTCCGTTGGTGACCGCTGCCGAACTCGACCGCCTTTGCGTGGTGCTGGTGAACACGCGAAACCCTCTGAATATTGGTGCGTCGGCGCGGGCGCTGAGCAACTTCGGCGTTTCGGGTCTGCGCGTGGTGAATCCGTACGAGCCTGGCTTTCGCGAGGCGAAATCTGCGGTGGGTGCGTCGGCGCTGCTGAAGAAGGCGCAGCAATATGGCTCCGTTGCTGAGGCCGTGGCCGATTGCTCGTTGGTCGTCGCAACGACGGCGGCGCGGCGGCGCAATTTGCGGCATCAGGTGCGGCGGATTGAGGACGGCGCGCGGCTGATTCGGCGGCGGCTGAAATCGAATCGCGTGGCCATCCTGTTCGGCTCCGAAAAATCAGGGCTCTCGAATGAAGAAATGAGCCACGCCGACTGGCTGATGCGCATTCCCACGAGCCAGCAGAATATTTCGATGAACCTCGGCCAGGCTGTCGCGGTGTGCCTCTACGAGCTGATCCGGGACGCGAAGACGCCGCGCGAGCCGGAAAAGGTGGCTCGGGCATCCGCTGACGAGATCGAGCGAATCGCCCAGATGCTGCTCGAAGCGCTGCATGCGAGCGGATACGTGGGGCGGCGGCGCGTGGCGGATATTGATGAGCGCATCCGGCGCCTGGTGAAACGCCTCCACGTGCCGGAGCGGGACACCGTCCTCTGGTTCGGCATCCTGCACCAGATTGTGTGGAAACTGCGCGCGGGCGGTCCGCCTGCGGACGATCCTGGCGAATGATGTACGGGGAAACACAGGACGCTGCGAAGCCCGTAGGCGGGAAACGCCGCGTCCTTTACTATACCCATCTGTGAAACGCGCCGCGAAGAAGAACAGCAAACGTGAACGCTTGCCGGCATCGGCGGTCCTGCTGGCCGGAGGGCGCGGCACGCGATTTTGGCCGCGCAGCCGGATGCGCACGCCGAAGCAGCTGCTGAACATCACGGGCGGCGAAACGATGCTGCGCGAGACGGCCGCGCGCCTCGAGCCGCTGATTCCGTCGCGCGATTTGTGGGTGGTGACGAACGTGGAGCAGGCTGCGGCGGTGCGGCGCGAGCTTCGCGACGTGCCCGCTTCGCACGTGCTGGCCGAGCCCGTGGGGCGCAACACCGCCGCCGCCATCGGTCTCGCCGCGATCCATCTGGCGCACGAGCGCGTCGATAGCGTGATGGCTGTGTTGCCGTCCGACCACCATATTCTCGATGCGAAGGCCTATCGCGGACTCGTGTCGGCCGCCATCGAGCTCGCGCGCACTCCGGGAAATCTCGTCGTGCTCGGGATTCCGCCGTCGCGGCCCGACACCGGCTTCGGCTACATCGAGAGCGCGAAGATTGCGGCGCGCCCGCGCGGGTTTCCGGCGCTCGCGGTCAAGCGGTTCACGGAAAAGCCGGAGCTGCCTCTTGCGCGAAAGTACGTCGCCTCGGGAAAATATTTCTGGAATGCCGGCATGTTCTTCTGGCGCGTGTCGACGTTTCTCGACGTGCTGCACCGGTTCCTGCCGAAGACGCACGCGGGGCTTGTCGAGCTGGGCAAGACGATCGGCACGCCCCGCTACGCCTCCGCGCTGCGCCGCATCTATCCGCATCTTGAGAATATTTCGGTCGATTACGCCATCATGGAGCCGGCCACGCGGCCGGGCAGCGTGACGCCCGTCTTCGTGATTCCGGCGAAAGTCGGCTGGAGCGACATCGGCTCGTGGGCCGCGGTGTATGAGCTGCTGGTGGGCGAGCGCGGCGCGAATGTTTCGGCCGGACATCATTTCGCGCTCGACGCGGAGGGAAGTTACTTCTGGAGCCCGCGAAAGTTCGTCGCGGCGATCGGGGTGCGCGATCTGGTGATCGTCGAAACCGACGACGCGCTGCTCGTGTGCGCGCGCGACCGCTCGCAGGACGTGGGCAAAATCGTGAAGTGGCTCGAGGAACGGAAAGCGAAACATCTGCTGTAAACCGGAAACGGGGGACCGACAGTGTCGAATCGAAATGAATCCGCGAGCGCCGTGCCCGAGATCAAATTCGGCACGGATGGCTGGCGCGGCGTGATCGCCGAGGATTTCACGTACGAGAACGTGCGCAAGGTGGCGCACGCGATCGCGCGCTACGTGGTGCGCGCGGAAAAGCCCGGCAGCGGCGTGGTGGTCGGCTTCGACACGCGATTTGGCTCGGAGAACTTTGCGCGCGCGGCGGCGGAGGCGATCTCGGCCACGGGCACGCCTGTGTGGTTGGCGGCGGACGCTTGTCCCACGCCGGCGGTGTCGCTGCTGGTGCGCTTGCGCGGGGCGGGGGGCGGGATTCAGATCACCGCGAGCCACAATCCGTATCGGTGGAATGGCGTGAAATTCAAGGCGAGCTACGGCAGCTCTGCCTCGCCGGTGATCGTCGCGCAGGTGGAAGCCGAGCTTGCGAAGGTGCTGCACGACGGCGTGCCCGCGCTGCCGCCGCGCGAAGAGCTGATCCATTCGCTCGACGTTCGGACGCCGTATCTCGAAACGCTCGACAAGCTCGTCGACTGGGACCGGCTGAAATCTTCGACATTCCGTTACGTGATCGATCCGATGCACGGAGCGGGGCGCGGCCTGCTGCGCGAGCTTTTTCGCCGCCACGGGATCGAGGCGGCCGAAATTCGCGGCACGCGCGATCCGCTATTCGGCGGAGTGAATCCGGAGCCGATCGAGCCGCATGTAGAGGCGTTGCGGCGCGCGGTGATCGACGGCGGCTACGACGCGGGCTTCGCGCTCGATGGAGACGCCGACCGGATCGGCGCGATCGACCGCGACGGCACGTTCATCACGCCGCACCAGATTTTCTCGATTCTGTTGTGGCACCTGGCCGGGACGCGCAACCTGACCGGCGACGTGGCCAAAACATTTTCGACCACGAAGATGATCGACAAGATTGCGCAGAAGTTCGGCCGCAAGGTGTGGGAGACGCCGATCGGCTTCAAGTACATTTGCGACCGGATGCTCGAGGGAGACATCGTGGTGGGCGGCGAAGAGAGCGGCGGAATCGGCACGAAGCTCTATCTGCCGGAGCGCGACGCGACGGTCAGCGCGCTGCTGCTGGCCGAAGTGATGGCGTGGCACGGCAAGCGGCTGGGCGAACTCGTCGCGATGCTGCATCGCGAATTCGGCGAACACCACTACGGCCGCGTGGACCTCACGGTGAAGGACGGGCAAAAGGAAAAGGCGATCGCGCGCTTTTCGGAGCCGAAATTCGACAAGCTGCTCGATTGGCCGATCGTTCGGCGCGAGGATCTCGACGGCGTCAAGGTCTACCTTGGCGAAATCGGTTGGGTGATGGTGCGCGCATCGGGCACCGAGCCAATGCTGCGCGTTTATTCCGAAACGACTCGCCCGGAAACAACGAAGCGGCTGCTCGCGGAAGTTGCGGCGCTGGTTCAGAAGCTGTAGCGGCTACGCCGGGCCTATCCGGGCGCGTCCGGTTCGAGGCTTTTGTACACCGCGTCGAGAATCCCATTCAGGAAAGCAGGGGCTTCGGCGGAAGAAAACTTCTTCGCCAGCTCGATCGCCTCGTCGATCACTACTTTTGGCGGCGCGGTGCCCGACCGAAACTCCGAAATGGCCAATCGAAGAACGTTGCGATCGACGGCGGCGAGCCGTTCGAGGCGCCAGTTCTGGGCAAGTTTTTCGATCAGCCGATCGCTGGCTTCGGCACGGGCCACGGCGCCTTCGAACAACTGATTGGCGAACTCACGAGTCGATTCCGAGGCGGGCGCCGACTTCCAGAAAAGCTGCTCGAGGCGCTTGGGTTCCTGGCGCGCCATGTCCCATTCGAAAAGCATCTGCAGGGCGTATTCGCGTGATTTGTGGCGAAGTGATGGCATGCTATCGGCGCCGCGATCGCGAAGGCAGGCTGGGCGCCGCCGAGTGTTTGGAAATCTTGCGTGAGAGGCTGGCCATTTCGACCGCCGCGAGCCCCGAATCGTAGCCCTTGTTGCCGCTTTTCAATCCCGCGCGATCGATGGCCTGTTCGAGCGTATCGCAGGTGAGAACGCAGAAAATCATGGGCACGCCCGTGTCGAGCTGAGCGAGTTGGATGCCGCGCGCCGTTTCGGACGCCACGTAATCGTAATGCGACGTCTCGCCGCGCAGCACGCAGCCGATGCAGATCAGCGAATCGAAGCGGCCGGTGACGGCGAGTTTCTTGGCCGCGATCGGAATCTCGAACGATCCGGGGATGCGCACGATTTGAATCCGGTCGTCCGCGGCGCCGCTTTGCTTGAGCGCGTCCAGTGCGCCGGCGAGCAGGCGCTCCGTGATGAAGCTGTTGAACCGGCTCACCACGATGCCAAAGCGCAGCCCCGCTGCATCGAACTCGCCGCGCACTCGATCCGGTTTTCCCGTACTCGCCATCAATTCCCGCCTGTGAACGGAAGTAGACTGCAGGACCCGCTACTGAAGGATGTCATGGAGTGGCGAGAGGCACAAGCGCGTTGCCGCCATTTTGAAAGGCCTGATCGAGGCCGGCTTCGGCGCGATTGATCCATTCGGTGACGCGATCTTCGGTATCGTCGCCAGGCCGCGAAGAGGCTTCGGCCACCACGGCGCTTACGCTGAGGCTCTGCGAGCCCCAGGACGGGTTCACCGTGCCTGCAACCTGAATGAGCTTTTCGGCAAGCGACCGCGCGTTTTCAATCGATGTATCGGGCAGGATGAAAGCGAGGGACCACGACGTGTATTTCACCGAAATGTCGGTCTGGCGCACGGTCGACGAGAGCGCGCGAGCCAATTGCTCGACGTACTGGTCGACGGCAGCGTCGCCGTGCTGCCGTAGGAGATCGCCGCCGTGATCGACGTGCAAAATGATGAGCGAGAGCCGCGTGTTCTGCGATCGGGCCCGATTCGATTCCACGAGCAGGCAATCGACGTAGGCGCCGCGGCTGAGCAGCCCGGTCTTTTCGTCGGCCACCGCGAGCGAACGGACGAGCGAGCGGAGCCGAGTGTGGTTCACGGACAGCACGAGCTGATCGCCGACCGCCTGCAGGAAGAAACTTTCGTTCGACTTCCACTTTCTGGCGGACTTATCCGCGACAAGCAAAATGCCGGATTGCGCGCCCGCTTCTTTGTCCTGCAGCACGACGGCAAGCGCCGATTCCACGCCCAGCTCGCGGAGCACGGGAGCGCTCGAGGTGGTGAGCTGAATTCCGCCGAGCTCGTCGGGCGAAATCTTGGAAACGAGCGAAGCGATCGCGGGCAAATGCGCGCCGCCGACAACCTGCAGGCCCGGCGCGGTATATTCGGCGGTCAATTGAGAGGCGTCGGTCGCGGAGCCTAGAGTCACCATGCATCGCGCCACGGCGAGATATTTGCCGACTTCAGCTGCCGTGGCGGACAGCACCTCGCGCGGCGTGGATTGGCGGTGCATCAGGCGATTGATTTCCGCGATCGTCGATAGATCGCGGTGGGTTTCCGCCGCGGAAAAAGGCGTAGATGAGGGTAGGGTAGGCGGTGGCGGCTCGACGGGAGCAGGTGGAGGCGCGGCCGGAACAGCGCCGACGGGAGTAGCCGGAGTCGGCTGCGGCGCGGGCTTGCGCGGCGCGCCTTTTGGCCACCAGTTCGCGCGCTCGTAGAGAGTGCGCAGGCGCTCGTTTTTCTCTTCTTCCCCAGGGAAAAGCTCGCCGATGCGTTCGAGGCGCTCGATCGCTTTGGTGTGCAGCGAATACTGCAGGAAAATTTCCACCTGCACGATCAGATCCTCGAGGGCTTGCTGCGCGCGCGCTTCTTCGGAGACCGGCGCGGCCGACGCAGCGACGTCGGAGCCAGCGCCAGAAAATCCTGAGCCGGTGTGGCCTGAAACGGTGGCTGCCTTTGCCGCGCGCGCCAAAATGTTCTGCAGGAAGACAGGGTCGGCTTTTCCTTCGAGATGCGCAATCCGATCCTGGCTGCGGTAGTCGTAGGGATCGATGTCGACGAGACGATCGAGTATTTCGCAGGCGTCCGGCACGCGCTCGGCGGCAAGGTACAGATCGAAAAGACGGACAAGAGCGTCGAAATATTTCGTTTCGCGATTCAGCTCTTCGTAGAGATGCGCGACGGTCTCGGCGAGCGCGAGCGACTTCGGGTAGCCCGCGGCCAGGCGTTCGATCTGCGCTACGAGCTCGGCTTCCCGGCGAGCTCCGTACATCCACTCCTTGGTTTGCGCGAGCAGCGAAGCGGCTTTGGGATCCTGGCCCGTGCGCAGGTAAGCGGCAGCCAGTTCGAAAAGCTTCCCGAAATTCTCGGGCTTCTGCCGGTAGTAGGCTTCGAAGATTTCGCGGGCGCGGTCCAGACGGTTCGTGCGCAGCAGGGCCTCGCCGAAAAGCGAGAGGAACGCGGTGTCCTTCTCATTCGGCGAAAGAGGATCGAGCAGCGTAAAGGCGCCTTCGGCGTCGCCCTTTCGCAGCCTGGCGTCGGCGAAAAGCAGCGCGCCGGTGCGATCGTTGGGCAAAAGGCGGTGAGCGCGGCCGAAATATTCGAGAGCCTGGTCGAGGCCGCCTGCGGCCTGCGACAGCTGTCCGGCGCGAAGGAAGCTGCGGGCGGCGAGATCGGCGTGCTTCAGGCGCTCGGCCAAGTCACCGAGCACCACGTGCCGCTCGACGCTTTCAGGATCGAGGAGCGCGATGCTTTCGTAGCAGGCGAGCGCGTCGATATCGCGCTGATGCTCGAGGAAGAGTTCCGCGGCTGTACCGAACTGTTCGATGGCCTCGGAGGAACGATTCTGTTTCTGCAGCAGAATTCCGTATCGCATGAGCCGGTCAGGAGGCTGCGGAAACGACCGGAGAAAGCGCGTGAAAATAGCCGACGCTTTGGCGGCGTCGCCCGCCTCGATGTGACGGTCGAACTGCGCGCCGTAAAACTGGGCGGCCAGGGCCGGCTCGTTCAGGCGCGTGTAGATGTCGGCGAGCGCCTGCAGGGCTTCCTGGTTTGCAGGCGCCTCTTCCAGGACGGCCTGATATTCGGCGACCGCCTCTCGAAGTTTGTTCTTTTCGAGGCTGCGCCGCGCCCGATCGAGATGCTTATTGAGATCCGAAGCCATGCGAAATTCTACGTCCCTCGCGCCTTGCGTGGCAGGAACACCCCGGCTGTCCGCTTCAGACGCCTCCGCGGATCACCCATTGCCAGCCGCGAAAGCCCCACAAAAACTATATAACGGACGGCTGGCCGGCCCCTCAACGAAATCGGGCCGATGTGCCTGAAAGTGCGGTGGCGGCGCGGGAAGGAGAGAATCGGAGGAACTCAGTCGGAGGTCTGGGATTCAGCCGGGTGCCGGGGGAGGCGCGTGACCTCCCGCATCGAACGGAGCGACAGCCCGCTGCTGAGGACAGCCGCAAATCCGAGGAAAACGAAGGGTAAAGTCAGCGCGATAAAGGCGAAAATCGAGAAGCCCGCGGCCGTCGTTTTTTCGACGTCGAATACGCTCAAGCCGAGCACGCAGAAAAACTGGTACGAGCCGACGTTCGCGGGTGCGTTGGGCAAGGACACGCCCAAATTGATCACCAGCAGCACCACCAAGGCCGCCATGAACGACAGCGGCAAGCCGTAAGACTGCATCAGCGCCCACAGGGCGACTACCTGGCAGAACGGCATGAGCAGCGAGAAAAAGACCGCTGCGTAGAAGCTGGGCGCCGTGCCCATGGCATGCAAGTCGAGCAGCGCGGACATGATTTTCCCGGGCAGCTGGCGGTGCCCGATGTGGGGTTCCGGCTCGCCGCCGAGCTTTACCTCGAGATAAAAGACGAGCACCACGACAATCGTCACGAGAACGAGAATGACCGCTCCGAGAATGTCGGCGGTACGCTCGAAGCGCCGTGGCAGCTGTACGAAGAGCGAGGCGAACGCCAAGGACGCGGTGGCGATCACGAGATCCATGAAGCGTTCGACGCCTACCGATCCCAGCACGCGCCCGATCGAAATTCCCTCGGAGTTCGAGAGCAGGTAGCTGCGCAGGAATTCGCCGGGCCGAAGCGGCAAGATCAGGTTGGCAAAGAGGCCGGAAAAAACGGAGCGGATCGCGCTCCTGGTGTGCACTTTCCCGAATGGACTCAGCAGGAACTTCCAGCGGAGGGCCTGCACGGCGTAGCTCAGGACGTCAAAGGCCATGCCGACGAGAACCCATTTCCAGTTCGCGTTGGCCATATCGTGCAGGGCGCGCACGATGTGGAAGTCGTGGAGAACCCAGATCAGGCAGATGGTCGCCAGTCCGTAACCGAGAATGAGCAGGATTCTCGATCGCTGGGACTTCTCGCGATGGGACTGAGAGGTCAACTCAGCTGTTCCGGAAGCTCCAGGCATTTGGGTAGTGAATGCTTCGTTTTCTTATTAGGTCGCACAACCGTCCAAAGGCTACGATAACGGCCCCGGCCGCGCAATCGGGGGGCGGCGGCGCTTTCGGTCCGTGAGGTTCGCCGGCTGCCCGGGACGGGCGTATAATAGCAGGGAGAGATGAAATTCCTCGCGCAAAAGTCTGTCTTCGTTCGCCCCTGTTTACTTGGATGAAAACCTCCCAACCTGTAGATCGCCGGGAACGGGTTTTGCTGGTGGGCGTGGCCCTCAAGAGGGCCCGGCGCTCGAGCGCAATCGCGCGCGACAACGCTGACGGCGTGTCGAATCGCGATTCGCTCGACGAATTGCAGGAGCTCGCGGAAAGCGCGGGCGCGAAAATCGAGGGAACCCTTCTGCAAGTCCGCGAGACGCTCGATCCTGCGACGCTGGTCGGGCGAGGCAAGCTCGAAGAAATCCGCACCGAAGCGAAGGTCCGCGACGTGCCGCTTGTGATTGTGGATCACGATCTAACACCCGTGCAGCTCCGCAACATGGAGAAGGGCACCGGATGCCGCGTGATCGACCGCACGCAGCTGATCCTCGATATTTTTGCCACGCACGCGCACACGCGCGAAGGGCAGCTCCAGGTGGAGCTCGCGCAATTGAATTATCTGCTCCCGCGGCTCACGGGACGCGGCGAAGAGCTCTCGCGGCTCGGCGGCGGAATCGGGACGCGCGGTCCCGGCGAGCAGAAGCTCGAGACCGATCGCCGGCGGATTCGCGATCGCGTGCGTAAAATCCAGCAGGCCATCGAAACGGTTCGCAAGCAGCGCGCCACGCGGCGGCGGGCGCGGCAGGCGGTGCCGCTCGGAATGATCGCGTTCGTGGGATACACGAACGCGGGCAAGTCGACGCTCTTCAACGCGCTGACGGACGCGAGCGTACTGACGTCCTCGAAAATGTTCGCGACTCTCGATCCCACGATTCGCGCGATTCGCTTGCCCTCGAGGCGGCGCGTGCTTCTGTCGGACACGGTGGGATTCCTGCGCGATCTCCCGCCGGATCTGATCGCGGCGTTTCGCGCTACGCTCGAAGAAGTGCAAGAGGCGGCGCTGATCGTCCATGTGACGGACATTTCGAATCCGCACCACGCCGAGCACGACGCCGAGGTGCTGGGCGTTTTGCGCCAGCTGGGCGTAGAGGATCGCCCGCGTTTGCACGTGCTCAACAAGATCGATCGGCTGAGCGAAGATGATCTCAAAGCGTTGACGGCTTCCAACGGGCGAAGCGTGGACACGGCCTTCGTCTCGGCGATGACGGGCGCAGGACTCGAGGAACTGCTCGTGAAGATCGACGCAAACATGCCCATCGATCCGCTATTGCGCCTGCGTCTGCGCATGCCGCTCGCCGATGGCCGCAGCCTTTCGGTGGTGCAGGGGCGGGGGCGCGTGCTGCACTCGGAAATACACGACGGAAACATCGAACTCGAAGCCGAAATTCCGGAATCAGCGGCGCGGGAACTGCGCGAATTTATTTTCGGCTAGATGGCAGTACTGGGACCTCTGCATGTGGAAAACCCTGTGGAAAAGCTTCCACGATCCGGCGGGTTTTGGACGAGCGGCTGCGGCATCGCCCGGCCGGAGGCCGCCAACCATCCATTACTAAGTTGCTGTAATTCCAAACACTTACGCGCCACTTGGTCGAGCCGGGATACTCGCTGCCGTTTTTGTGCGCTCCATAGTGCCGCGACAGGAATTTGCACAGCGCTGGGGCATTGTTTGCGCTAACGATAACTAGCGAGAGGATTTGCCTCTCTCGTTACCTCGGCAAAATGTGGCGGGAAGCAGTATGGTTGACTCAGCCACGACACCGGGACTATCATTCCATCTTGAGATTGCCGTCAGATGCCGGGCGGCTTCATCGGTTTGTCTTTCCGAGAGCGAAATGAACCTGCCGAACAGCCTGACGATTCTGCGGATCTTTTTCGTTCCGCTCCTCGTGGTCGTCCTCCTAACGCGCCAGCCGAATTGGAATTTCTGGGGATTGCCGATTCATTTCGAGGTGTGGGGCGTCCTGATTTTGCTCGTCGCGGCAGCGACCGACGCAATGGACGGCTATCTCGCGCGCTCGCGCAAGGAAATTACCACTCTCGGAATTCTGCTCGATCCGATTGCCGATAAGCTTTTGATCTCGGCCGCGTTCGTGTCGCTGGTTTCGATGGGACTCATCCAGGCGTGGATGGTCGTGATCATCATCGGGCGGGAATTCATGGTCGTCGGTCTGCGGGAAATCGCTTCGGTAGAAGGGCTCGTCATTCCCGCGTCGCCGCTCGGAAAAATGAAAATGATTTTGCAGGTGCTGGCAGGATGCACCGTGATTCTGACTGCGAATCATCCGGCGCTGAAATTGGTGGGCACCGTGCTGCTATGGCTGGTGGTGCTGAGCGCGGTGGCGTCGGCAATCCACTATTTCCAGATGTTCTGGGGCCAGATCAATTTCCGCGTGGAGCAGCGGCGGACCCGCGTCCTCGTAGTCGATCCGAAAGAAAAACCGCAGGATGTCCTTAGCAGGTAATCGCGAAAAGAAACTGCTGCTGGAAGTGGCGCGAAGAGCCATGAGCGCGGCGGTGGAAGGCCGCGGACACACGGGAGATCTGCCCGAAATTCCAAATCAGCGGAATTGGGGCGGGGCATTTGTGACGCTGCACCGTCGCGGCCGCCTGCGTGGTTGCGTGGGGCAAGTGCTCCCTGGCGGCACGCTGGTTGAAACCATCGCTCATTGCGCGAGAGCAGCCGCGCTCGAAGACCCTCGCTTCGATCCAGTCCGCCCGGACGAGCTGTGCGAAATCGAGATCGAGCTTTCCGTCTTGTCACCGCTCGAAGCAATTGCGCCCGAGCAAATTCAGGCGGGCAAGCACGGCCTGATGGTGACCCGGGGCGCCCAACGAGGGGTTTTATTGCCTCAAGTGGCTACGCAATTCCGTTGGAACGGCCGGCGCCTGCTGGAAGAAACGTGCGTGAAAGCGGGATTCGACCGGGACGCGTGGAAGAATCCGGAAATACGAGTCGAGGCTTTCACGGCGGAAATCTTCAGCGAATCGGATGCGCGAGATGACTCCACCGCGGAAGCTGAAGTCGAAGCCGGCAGCGAGCGCGGCTATTCGAGCTCGACGTAGTCGCCGGGATAGATTTCGCGCAAGCTGAACGTGATCAGGACCGTCGAGGAATTCGGCCCGGTGCGCAGCACGACTCCTTCGCCAACGTCTTCCCGGGGAGTATTGCTCCAATCATATTTCTTGGGAACGCTGCCGAATCCGTAGATCGGGAAGAAAGCCACGGCGAGTTGGTCGTCCTGATCGAATGCATAGCGCGGATCCTGATAAACGGTCTCGTGCTGGGTGCCGGTGTAGCGGAAAATGCGGAAATAGTCGCCGACCTTCACGCCCTGTCCATTGCCGAGGTTGACGTAGACGATATCCTCACGGCCGACCTGGGCCTGAAAGTCCTTGCCGATAATAATCATTGCCAAGGGTTTGCCGTTGGCTGGCGCGAATGTGTCGAAGTGCGCTTCGGACTTGAGTGGCGGCGCGGGACGCTCGGTGAAAGGCAGAAGCGTGTCGCCACGCTGCAGGATGTCGCAGGAATGCTCGATCTTGGCCACCGACGTGTTGGCGAAGACCCGGGTCACGCGGACCCGGCCCTCATCGGCCCACACGCTGCCCATCTTCTTGAGGATCACGTCTTGCCACTTGGTCCATTCGATTCCGTAGGGATCTTCGACCTTGCGGACGACCGAGAAGACATCGCCGACGTTCACACCCTGGCTCGCGCCTTTGTTGATGTAGACGTTGTCGCCCTCGTTGAAGCTGAGGCGATAGTTGGATTCTTCGCCCGTGATGATGAAGGCCGCGTGCGGGATGGACTCCGTGGTGACGGTGCCGGAGCAATAGAGATCGTTCGGGCTCGGGACTAGCGGATCGCTTTGCGCTGATGCGATGGCTCCAGAGAGGGCCACTATGAGACCGGCAAGGACAATTTTCCCACGCATGATGCTCGCTCCTTCAAGCTGATTCTCAGCGCCGAAAGGGCTGGCGCTCCCCAATGACCCGACCGTAACATTGGCCTTCGAGGGCGTCAAGATAATGGTCGGGCGGGCTTTACACATTGGGTACCGCATGGTAGAAGCGAGAATTCCCCTCGCGCACGGCCGTCGAGGCGCGGCGGGGCTTCACCCCGAAGAGATTGGAAACACAGCGTGTTAGGGCGAGATAAGGTGTGCGCCGTCGTGGCGGCGCGGAGCGCGAGTTCCATGCTGGCGCAGCTAGCGCAGGCGCTTCGGCGAACGCATACCGTCGAGTTGAGGCTTGACTGGCTTTCGAGCGATTCGGAAATCGAGCGGTTCTTGCGAAGGCTTGAAGCGAGACGTTCGGCGCACCGGAACGCAACTTTGCTGGCCACGTGCCGCCGGCTGCCCGCCGGGGGGCGCTATCGCGGGACGATCGCCACACAGCTTGTCCATTTGGCGGACGCAATCCGGGCCGGATGCGCGTGGTACGACCTTGAAATTGAGACGGCGCGGCAGTGCCCGAGCGAGTTGATCGACGTGCTGCTCGGCGAAGGCCCCCAGCTGGCATCGGCGCATTTTTTCGAGCGCATGCCGCGCGACCTTCCACGCGTCGCGGCGGAATTGCGGCGGGGCCAGCCGGATGCGATCAAGATCGCTGCACAGTGCGATTCGCTGGCCGATAGCCGCAAGCTGCTGGATTTTGCGCGAAAGCAGCGCAACATCGTCGCGATCCCGATGGGCGATATCGCGCTGCCCGCGCGCATTCTCGCTTTGCGCGAACGAGACTCCTTCACGTACGCGCCGGCTGAAAACGCGACGGCGCCGGGGCAGGTGTCGCTCGCGCAAATCAAGGACGTCTATCGAGCGGACCGGCTCGGGCCGCGCACGCGCGTCTACGGCGTAATCGGAAATCCCGTTGGCCATTCGCTTTCGCCGGTAATGCAGAACGCCGGTTTTGCCGCACGGCGGGTCGACGCGGTCTACGTGCCGTTTCTGGTGCGCGATCTGGAGGATTTTCTCGGCTCGATCGGACCGTTCGGGATTCGCGGCTTCAGCGTCACGCTGCCGCACAAAGAGAAAATCCTGCGGCACCTCGATGGCTGCGATCCGCTGGCCGCGCGAATCGGCGCTGTGAACACGGTCGTCGTGCGCGGAGGCGGAAAGCTTTACGGCTACAACACCGATTACGTCGGTGTGCTGCAGGCGCTTGAGAAGCGGATACCGCTTCAAGGGAGCCGCGTGCTGATCGTTGGCGCCGGCGGCGCGGCGCGTGCCGTGGCGTTCGCGCTCGCGCAGGCAGGGTCGGCGGTTTGCGTCACGGCGCGGCGCGCGGAGCGTGCAAAGGTGCTGGCGAAGGCGGCCAGCGGAGAAGCAATCGCGCGGAATCGGGTGCGCGGCGAATTCTTCGACGCGATCGTGAATGCCACGCCTGTCGGGATGCATCCGGCGGTCGGGAATTCGCCGCTCGACGCGCGCGAATTGAATTGCCGGCTCGTATTTGACACCATCTATCGTCCCCGTGTGACGAAGCTCCTGGAACTGGCCGCCCGGCGCGGCATCGAGACGATTTCGGGCGTGGAGATGTTTGTCGCGCAAGGCACCGCGCAGTGGGAGATTTGGACGGGCGAGCGCGCGCCGGTCGAGGCCATGCGCCGCGCGGTGGTGCAGGCACTGGCGGCCGAAGAAAAATCCGGCGCGGCGCGTCGGGACAAAAAGTGAAGCGCGAAAGGACGATGCGAACCAGCCGATGATTCAGCCGGACTTCAAGACATTCAAACGCCTGGCGCGCGAAGGCAACCTCGTGCCGGTGTACGACACGTACACGGCGGACTTGCTGACGCCCGTCGGCGCCTACCTGCGCATCGCGCGGGGCGCGAAGTACGCTTTCCTGCTCGAGAGCGTGGAGGGCGGCGAGAACATCGGGCGCTACACCTTTACTGGCGCGAATCCCGAAGAAGTGTTTCGCGCGCGTGGGCGCGTCTGCGAGCTCGAAACCCGCGGCAAAACGGTAACGTTCGACGGAAATCCCGTGGAGCAACTGAAGCGGCTGACGGCGCGTTACCGGCCGGTGCGCGTACCAGGAATGCCGCCCCTGGCGGCGGGCGCAATCGGCTATTTCGCGTACGACATGGTGCGGCTGGTCGAGCGCATTCCGGACACGGGGCGCGACGACCTGGGCGTCGACGATTGCGTGATGATGTTCTACCTCGGACTCGTGGCATTCGACCACGTGCAGCATCGCGTCTGGATCATTCGCAATGTCTTCACCGAGGGGCCGGGTAGCCTGCGCGCGAAATACAACGCTGCGGTGCGCGAGATCGGGCGCACGCGAAAGATGCTTGAGCAGCCGCTGCCTCCGGAGAAACCTGCGCGGCGCGCCAAGCCTCTGCACATCGCCTCGAACATGACGAAGCCGCAGTTCACCGCGGCGGTGCGCAAAGCTAAATCGTACATTCGCGCAGGCGACGCATTTCAAATCGTCGTGAGCCAGCGATTCGAAGCGCGCACCAGCGCCGATCCTTTCGAGATTTACCGCGCGCTGCGCGTGGTGAATCCTTCGCCCTACCTCTATTTCCTGAAGCTCGACGACCTGTCGGTGGTCGGCAGCTCGCCCGAAATGCTGGTGAAGGTACAGGGGCGTGATGCGTTTTACCGGCCGCTGGCCGGGACGCGTCCGCGCGGCCGCGACGAGAAAGAAGACCAGAAGCTTGAGGCCGAGCTGCTCGCCGATCCGAAGGAGCGCGCCGAGCACGTGATGCTTGTCGATCTCGGGCGCAACGATCTGGGCCGCGTGTGCGAGTACGGTTCGGTGAAGCCGGAGCGGCTGATGTTCGTCGAGCGCTACTCGCATGTGATGCACCTCGCATCGAGCCTGCGCGGGCGGCTGCGCGATGATGTCGATTGCTTCGATGCGCTGATGGCGTGTTTCCCCGCAGGGACGCTTTCGGGCGCGCCCAAAGTGCGCGCCATGGAAATCATCGACGAACTCGAGCCCACGCGGCGCGGAATTTACGCAGGCGCGATTCTGTATCTCGATTTTTCCGGCAATCTCGATTCGTGCATCGGGCTCCGCACGCTGGTTGCGAAGAATGGCCGCGCGTACGTGCAGGCGGGCGCGGGCATCGTGGCCGATTCGGTGCCCGAGCGCGAATATGAGGAATCGGCGAACAAGGCGCGCGCCGTGCTGAGAGCGCTCGAGATCGCCCATGCGGGCGCAAATCCACGGCCGGGCAGACGGTAATCCGGCGCGCGGGTTTGAAACCCGCCCCTACGGGCCGTGCGTTTCCAGAGGCTGATACAATGGATCCGTATGATCTTGCTGCTCGATAACTACGACTCCTTCACCTACAACCTGGCGCAATATCTCGGCCAGATGGGGCAAGAGCTGCTGATCCGCCGCAACGACGAGATCACGCTCGACGAGATCGAGGCGCGCAAGCCCGAACGCATCGTGATTTCGCCGGGACCGTGCACGCCGAAGGAAGCGGGCATCAGCGTTCCGCTGATCGAGCGCTTCGCGGGCAAGATTCCGATCCTGGGCGTCTGCCTCGGGCATCAGTCGATCGGCGCGGCGTTTGGCGGGCGCGTGATTCGCGCGCCGAAAGTGATGCACGGCAAGACCAGCGAGATTCATCACGATGGCGAGACGATTTTCTGCGGGCTGCCGCAGGATTTTCAGGCCACGCGCTACCACTCGTTGATCGTCGAGCGAAAAACGCTGCCGCGCGAGCTCGAAATTTCCGCCGAAACGTCCGACGGCATCATCATGGGCCTGCGCCATCGCAAGCTGAAGGTCGAAGGCGTGCAGTTCCATCCGGAATCGGTTCTCACCGACGCGGGTTTCCGCCTGCTGGAAAATTTCCTGACCGTTTAGATTTTACGGTCGCAGTTTGCGAGTGGCCCTTTTCCGCCTTGCGAGAAGGCGACGAGCGCGTCGAGCTTTTCGCGCGCGGCGCCGGAATCGATGGATTTCGTGGCGAGACGGACGCCATCGAGAAAATCCGTCGCGCGCCCGGCGGCGACGAGAGCCGCGCTGGCATTCGCGAGCACGATCTCGCGATGCGGGCCGTGGTCGCGATACAGCATCGAGCGGCCGAGGATCTTGTGAATGATTTCGGCGTTTTGCTGCGGCGTCGCCGCCGCGAATCTCTTCGAGCGGCGCGCGATGCAGGCCGAAATCCTCGGGCGTCAGCGTCAAGCTGCGAACGACGCCGTCGCGCAGCTCGGCAACGTAGGTCTCGCCCGAGATCGAGATTTCGTCGAGGCCATCGGCGCCGTGCACCACGAAGGCGCGTTTCACGCCCAGCTCGCCGAGCGCTCGCGCCAGCAGCTCCGTATAGCTTTCATCGTAGACGCCGACGACTTGCGCCGAGGCTCCGGCGGGATTCGTGAGCGGGCCGAGCAGATTGAAAACGGTGCGCATCTTGAGTTCGCGGCGAGCGGTCATCGCGTGGCGCGTCGCGGCGTGCACGGCCGGCGCGAAGAGGAATCCGATGCCGATCCCTTCGATTGCGGCGGCGATTCGCTCGGGCGGGAGATCGATGCGCACGCCGAGATGCTCGAGGACGTCCGCCGAGCCGCAGCGCGAGCTGATCGAGCGATTGCCGTGTTTGGCGACGCGCACGCCCGCGCCCGCAACGACGAACGCTGCGGCGGTCGAAACGTTGAACGTGCCAGAAGCGTCGCCGCCGGTGCCGCAGGTGTCGACGAGCGCCTCATCCGCGATGCGCAAATGACCGGCGAAAATCGGCGTAGCGTGGCGCCGCATGGCCGTCGCGAAGCCGACCAGTTCGTCGACCGTCTCGCCCTTCATGCGCAGGCCGGTGAGGAGCGCGGCAATCTGCGCATCGGTGGCGAGCCCGGCGAGGATATCCTCCATCGCGGCCTCGGCCTGGGCGCGGGAAAGGTCTTCATCCGCGACGATTTTTTCGAGCGCTTCGTGGATCATCGGAGTTCAGGGCGCGAGCGCATCCGCTTGATCGCCTCTATGGATGCAGGTAAACTGCTTCGTTTGCATCGTGAATAAATACTAGCACTATTAAGGCGACCTCCGGTCCGGCCGATACGATCAGCATGAAAATCCACGAATATCAGGCTAAGGCAATCCTCGCAAAGTTTGGCGTCCCCGTGCCGCGGGGCGAAGTCGTGTTCAAGAAAGAAGACGCGCGGGCGGCGGCCGAGCGCGTCGGGACGCCGTTGGTGGTCGTAAAGGCGCAGATTCATGCCGGCGGGCGCGGCAAGGCCGGCGGCGTGAAACTGGCAAAATCGCCTGAAGAGGCTGCATCGCTCGCGAGCAGCATTCTCGGCATGACGCTCGTGACTCCGCAAACCGGCCCCGAGGGCCGCGTGGTGGGGCGGCTGCTGATCGAGCAAGGGCTCGACATCAAGCGCGAGATTTATCTGAGCCTCTTGGTGGATCGCGCGGCCGGCGCGCCGGTGTTCATGGCGAGCGCCGCGGGCGGAATGGAAATCGAGGAAGTGGCGAAGGAGCATCCCGAAGCGATCCTGCGCCAGATCATTCGTCCCGAGACTGGCTTTCAGCCGTACCACGCGCGCAAACTCGCTTTCGGGCTCGGGTTTTCGCCGGAACTGGCGGCCGTCGCGCTGCCTTTTATGCAATCGCTTTACCGCGCGTTTCTTGAGACCGATGCATCGCTGCTCGAAATCAATCCGTGCGTGATCACCGGCGACGGGCGGATGGTCGCGCTCGACGCGAAAGTGAATTTCGACGACAACGCGCTCTATCGGCATCCCGAATTCAAAGACCTGCGCGACCTCGACGAGGAGACGCCGCTCGAAGTCGAGGCCTCGAAATTCAAATTGAACTACATCAAGCTCGACGGCACCGTCGGCTGCATGGTCAACGGCGCGGGCCTGGCGATGGCCACGATGGACATCATCAAGCTGTGCGGCGGAAGCCCGGCGAATTTCCTCGATGTGGGCGGCGGCGCGTCGGAAGAGCAGGTGAAGAACGCCTTTCGCATTTTGCTGAGCGATCCGAATGTGAAGGGCGTGTTCGTCAACATTTTCGGCGGCATCTTGCGGTGCGACGTGCTCGCGAGCGGCGTGGTGAACGCGGCCAAGGAGCTGAAATTCAAAGTCCCGGTTGTCGTGCGGATGCAGGGCACGAACGTCGAGCAGGGCCAGCAGATTTTGCGCGATTCGGCGCTGAATTTCACGATCGCGAGCGGGATGAAAGACGGCGCGGAAAAAGTGGTCGCGCTGGCGGGCAAATAGACGAAGCGGAGGAAGCACAGGAAGCGGACGAAGTGGAGGAGAAACCGACTCGCGCCGGGCCCATACGCCGGTATCGCGACTTGCTGGTTTATCAGCAGGCGTATCGGCTGACGCTTGAGGTTTCGAGGCTGTCCCGAGGGTTCCCGCGGCATGAACAATTTGAGCTTGGCAGGCAAATTCGCGCATCTTCGCGATCCGTTGCTGCGAACATTGTTGAGGGATGGGCCAAGAGGCAATCTGCAGCGGAGTTCAAACGGCATCTCCAGATTGCGATTGGCGAGTGCGAAGAAACGAGATTCTGGCTCGAACTGGCCAGCGATGAGGGTCTGGTTTCGAAGTCGATATCAGAGCCGCTTGCGACGGAATATGCAAAGTTGGGAATGATGATCCGCAACTTATGGAAGGAGTGGCGAAAACTATGAGCAAGTGTTTGTCCTTTGCCTCCTATGTCTCCTTTGCGTCCTGCGCCTCACTTTCATGAGCGTCTTGGTCGATAACAACACGCGCTTGCTCGTGCAGGGCCTCACGGGACGCGAAGGCGGCTTCCACTCGCAGCAGATGATCGAATACGGCACGAAGGTGGTCGGCGGCGTCACGCCGGGGAAAGGCGGGACGAAGCACCTCGGCGTGCCAGTGTTCGACACTGTGAGCGGCGCCGCGCGTGAGACCGGCGCGAACGTGTCCGTGATTTTCGTGCCGCCGCCGTTTGCCGCTGACGCGATTCTCGAAGCGATGGACGCGGAGCTGCCGCTCGTGATTTGCATCACCGAGGGCATTCCGACGCTCGACATGGTTCGCGTGGCCGCGGCGCTGAAGAATTCGAAGACGCGGCTGATCGGGCCGAACTGTCCCGGCATCATCTCGCCGGGAAAATGCAAAATCGGCATCATGCCGGGCTCGATTCACCGGCAGGGAAATGTCGGTGTAGTGAGCCGCAGCGGCACGCTCACGTACGAAGCGGTCGATCAGCTGACGCGGCTCGGCATCGGTCAATCGACGTGCATCGGCATCGGCGGTGATCCGATCATTGGCACCACGTTTCTCGATGCTGTAAAAATGTTCAACGACGATCCGGACACGCACGCGATCGTAATGATCGGCGAAATTGGCGGCAACGCCGAGGAGATCGCCGCGGATTTCATCAAGCAGCACGTGAAGAAGCCGGTGGTTGGCTTCATCGCCGGGCAGACGGCGCCGCCGGGCCGTCGCATGGGCCACGCGGGCGCCATCATCAGCGGCGGTCAGGGCACCGCTGCCGATAAGTACCAAGCAATGCGCGCCGCCGGAATTCACACCGTGCAGAGTCCTGCGGACATCGGCGAAACGCTCGCCGCGGTCATCAAGAAATAGACGAGGGCGAGGCAGGGAACCGAAGACGCCGGGAAGCAGGGAAAAGACGGAGGCCGTGGCGATCCGCACATATCGCGACTTGGAAGTGTTTCAGGAGTCTTACGCGGCAGCTCTCGACATGTCGAAGCTTGCCAAGCGATTTCCTCCTTTCGAGCAATTGGAGTTGGGCCGGCAACTTAGGAAAGCGGCGCGATCGATTCCGGCTAATATCGTCGAAGGATGGGCCAAGCGTCAGTCGGTGGCTGAATTCAAACGATATCTTCAGATCGCTGTTGGGTCGTGCGACGAAGTGAAGTTATGGCTCGCGATGAGCAAAGATGAGGGATACATTCCTGAGGAACTCTGTGCCACGGGAACGTCCCGCTACAACCGAATCGGAGCGATGCTGGCAAGCCTTTGGAAAAACTGGCAGGGACCCGCACGATGAGGGTGGTTTTGTCCCTGCCTCCCTGCTTCCTGCATCCGATCGCAGGCATAACAAAAAAACTACCTTGGAGGAATTCACTTGTCCGTTGAACGCACTCTCGCAATTATCAAGCCTGACGCGGTCGGCCGTGGCCTGACCGCCGATATTCTGAGCCGCATCCACGCGGCGAAGTTTCACATCGTGGCAATCAAGTCGCTGCGGCTGACGAAATCCGAAGCCGAGGGATTTTACGCCGTGCACCGGGAGCGGCCGTTTTTCGGCGAACTGACCGAGTTCATGAGCTCGGGCAAGGCCGTGGTGATCGTCCTTGAGGCCGAGGGCGCGATCGCGAAGTGGCGCGAGACGATGGGCGCCACCGATCCGGCCAAGGCCGCGCCCGGCTCGATTCGCCGCGAGCTTGGCACGAGCATCCAATTCAACTGCACGCACGGCTCCGATGCGCCGCAGACCGCCGCATTCGAAATCGGTTATTTCTTCTCGGGGCTCGAACTGATTTAGGACTCGACTCTTACCAGAATTCAGTCGGAAGTCCTTCGACGTGAGCAAAATGTCGATCCAGCGTGATCAGAATCATGCCATGGCGACTTGCCGTCGCGGCGATCCAGATATCGTTCTGCGGAATCGGCTTTCCTTTGCGCCGCAAGTCAGCTTGAATTCGACCGTAGCGGTCGGCGATCTCGAAATCCCACTCCAGAACGGGAATTTCGGCGCAGATCCGCCGTATCTCCGCGGCGTTGAAATCGCTCCGGGTCGACTGGTGAACCCCGGCATACATTTCTCCAACACTGATGAAGCTCAGAAAACATCGGAAGTCGTGGCCCATTCGCCAGCGGAGACTCGGATCGCGGCTTAGCAGTTTGATCAGCGCGTTGGTGTCGATCAGAAACTCACCATTCATTGGCGTCCACGCGACCGCAGCAGTCGTCAATGACGCGCGTGAGTTCGTCCGCATCCTCGCGGCTGATTCGACCCATCAGCTTCATAAGTGCCTCGGCAGAAGCTCCCCGAGATCTCGAAGTCGGTTCTGCGGCCGCCGGAGCCTTGTTGTATTCAGTCTCGTACCAATCCAAGACCTCGTGGTATTGCTCGGGCACATCCTCGCGGTGCGGAACGGATTTCCCGTTCCGGCGCGAAGGGTGGACCTGATCGCCGGACCGAAACAACCTTCGGCGACCGGTGCCGGTTCGCGTGAGCATGCGGTGCTTGGCGGGACTCGCGGGCTTCGACGCCACGCAGTGAGTCGAGATGTGCTGAGATATCCCTGGCCGGCGAGACCCCGCGGCATCCAATATCTCGCAGCGCTGCTGGATCTCCTTTTTCGAGAAACTGGCGCGATCCGGGTGCTCTCGCTGCAACAATGCGGTGGCAATCCAGACTTGGTCGGCAACACTAAGACTTGCAGCAATGTCCAGTTTCATGGGTCCTCTCCTTCGGCCCATATTTGACATCAGATTAGCATAATGTCAACAATATAATAACATGTATCCCAGAATGTCATGTTATGCCATGAATGACTTAGTCGTCTGGCGGGCAGTTCTCGCGAATCGCGCTAGAATGGCGCGATCGGAAATCGCATGGACCCCTCGCGCGAACTTGGGAAGCTGCTGCTGATCGCCGGCATCGTGATTGTCGGCGCCGGGGCGTTTTTGTTCTTCGGCGCGCGGCTGCCGTTCCGGCTCGGCCGACTTCCGGGCGATATTTCCTACCAGGGGCGCCACGGCAGCTTTTATTTTCCGATCGTGACGTGCATTTTGCTGAGCGCCGCGCTCACGCTGGTGCTTTGGATTGTGAGCTACTTCCGCCGGTAGCAATGCGATGATTTCATGAGCCAGACGCCCCTCTTCGATTTCGACGTCATGCCCGAGCGCCATATCTGGCGCGTGAGCGAGTTCACTGACCGCGTCTGTGAAGTGCTCGAAGGCGAATTCCCGGACGTGTGGATCGAGGGCGAGGTGTCGAATTTCCACGCCTCGCAGGCAGGGCACATCTACTTCACGCTGAAGGACGCGCGCTCGCAGTTGCGCTGCGTATGTTTTCGCGATCAGGCGCGCGGGCTGAAATTCCGCCCGGAGGACGGGCTGCACATCACCGTCCGTGGATCGCTCGGCGTCTACGAGGCGCGCGGCGAGTATCAGCTATACGTGAGCCACATCGAGCCGGTCGGGCTCGGTGCGCTGCAGCTGGCTTTCGAGCAACTGAAAAAAAAGCTAGAGGCGGAAGGCCTGTTCGAAGAGGCGCGCAAGCGGCCCCTGCCGGTGCTGCCGCGCTGCATTGGCGTGGTGACGTCGCCAAGCGGCGCCGCGATTCGCGACATCCTCCGCGTCTTGAAGCGGCGCTTCGCCAACGTCCACGTGCAGCTCTATCCGGCGAAAGTGCAGGGAGATGGCGCGGCGGCCGAGATTGCGGCTGGTCTGCGTCACTTCAGCCGGGCGCGATTCGCGGACGTGGTCATCGTGGCGCGCGGCGGCGGATCGCTCGAGGACTTGTGGGCGTTCAACGAAGAGATCGTGGCGCGTGCGATTGCCGCGTGCGAGGTCCCGGTAATCACCGGCGTCGGCCACGAGACGGATTTCACGATTGCGGATTTTGTGGCCGATTTGCGCGCGCCGACGCCTTCGGCCGCCGCCGAGATTGTGTTGCGCTCGCGACAGGAATTCGAGCGGCACATCGCCGAGCATCAGCGGCAGCTCGCGCACCACATCAAGTATCTACTGTCCGAGCGGCGGCATCGCGTGCGCGATCTGCAGACGCACCGCGGATTCCGCCAGCTCGAAGCGCTGCTTCGCCAGCGGCGTCAGCACGTCGACGAGTTTTCCGCAGCGCTCGGCGCAGGACTGCGGAAGCGGCTCGCAGCGTCGCGCCAGCGGCTGACGACGGCGGGCACCCGCATCGCTGCGTTCGATTTGCGGCGGCGCGCCGAAATTCTGCGGCGAAGAATCGGACAGCAGCGGCAATCGCTCCAGGCCGCTCTCGAACGGCTGGTGACGCGCAAGCAGAGACGCTTCGCTGCTGCGCACGTGAGCTTCGCACGAATCGACCTGAGCGCGCGGGTCGGCAAGCTGCGCCACGCGCTCGACGAGTGTGCCGGCAGCCTCGAGGTCGGCATCGACCGCGTGCTGATCGCCAAGCGCCGGCGCTTCGAAGCAGCCCAAGTGCAGCTGCGCGAGCGCAACCCGGAAAACCTGCTCGAGCGCGGCTATGCGATCGCGTACGACGCGTCGGGAAAAGTGCTGCACTCGGCCGATCAGGTCGCAATCGGCGAAGATATCTCCGTGCGGCTCGCTCGCGGCCAGCTCGATGCGACGGTTCGACGCAAGAAGTGATGGCGCGTTTACCGCGACAACCAGCCGGCCGCAAATTGCTCGGTGACAAAATTCCCTAGCCTGGCTTTCCCACGGACTGCCCGATCCCCGGGATACGACGGGTTGACAATGTAGCTGCATGTAGCTACATTTGTGCCATGAAGAGCGTCGGACTCCGTGAGCTCAAGAACCGCCTAAGCGAGTTTGTTCGCGAGGTCCGCTCCGGTGAGCCTGTGCTCATCACCGATCGAGGTGAAGTCGTTGCGGAGATTGTTCCGCCAGCCGCGCCGGGGACTGAGCACCCGGTGCCTTCGGCTCTGACTACCCTTGCGCGAAGAGGTCTTCTCACACTGGGCTCTTCAAACGAGCCGGCGGCCTACCTGGAGCTTCCACCCTTGCTCAGGCATCGCAGGACTGTCGAACTCCTCGACGAAGAGCGCGGCACCCGTTGAACATCTACGCGGAATCCAGCGCCGTGCTCGCTTGGCTGCTCGGCGAGAAACTTGGCGATTCCGTCCGCGCGGTGCTTCGCGGCGCGGAAGTCGTGATGTCATCAGATCTGACGCTCGTCGAGTGCGACCGCGTGCTGATTCGTGCAGTCGCCACAGGAGAAGCCGACGAAGCGGCCGCTGCGGACCGTCGCGCGCATCTGAACGCCGCAGCCCGTCTCTGGCATCTGTGGCGAATCAGTACGGAAATCATGGAACGTGCCAGGCGACCCTTTCCCGCCGAACCCATTCGGACCCTGGACGCCATTCACCTGGCATCGGCGCTCGCCGCGCGTTCGGCGATCCCGGGCCTTGACCTGCTGAGCCTCGACGAGCGCATCCGCGAGTCGGGGAAACAGCTCGGTTTCCGCATCCTGCCCTAGAAGCTGCGCCGGCGGGCAAGGACGCGGAAAAAACGCCAAAACTGGCCTTTCGGGGCCATTTAGGGCGTCCTAACGAGCTTCCGGCGTCAAAGTCCTTGATGTAGTTGCGGCAGATTTTGCGCGGCGAACGAAAGGCAAAAAAATTGTCCAAGTCTAGTCGTCGTCAGTGCTGCCCGCGACCTTCAGCACGGCGAGGAATGCTTCCTGAGGGATGTCGACGCGGCCGACGCGCTTCATGCGCTTCTTGCCTTCTTTTTGTTTTTCGAGGAGCTTGCGCTTGCGGCTGATGTCTCCGCCGTAGCATTTGGCGAGAACGTTTTTGCGGATGGCGCTGATCGTTTCGCGGGCGATCACGCGGCTGCCAATCGCGGCCTGGATGGCTACCTCGAACATTTGCCGCGGAATGAGCTTTCGCAGGCGGCTGACCAGGTCGCGGCCGCGATCGTAGGATTGATCGCGATGGCAAATGATGGTGAGCGCGTCGACGGGCTCGCCGCCGATCAGCACGTCGAGCTTCACCAGATCGGACTCGCGATAGCCCGAGAGGTGGTAATCGAGCGAGGCATATCCGCGCGAGACGCTCTTCAGCCGGTCGTAAAAATCGAGCACGATTTCGTTGAGCGGCAATTCGTACGTCAGCATGATGCGCGTCGGCGAGAGGTATTCGAATTTCTTCTGCACGCCGCGTTTTTCCTCGCACAGTTGCAGCACGCCGCCCACCGAATCCTCCGACGTGATGATCATCGCGGTCAGGATGGGCTCCTCGATTCCCTGAATCGAAGTGGGCGGCGGAAATTTCGTGGGGTTGTCGACTTCCAGGACGTCGCCCGAGGTCGTCGTGATGCGATACTGCACGCTCGGCGCGGTGGTGATGAGGTCGATATTGAATTCGCGCTCGAGCCGCTCCTGAACAATCTCCATGTGCAACAGGCCGAGAAAGCCGCAGCGAAAGCCGAATCCCAGCGCGACGGAATTTTCCGGCTCGTAAAAAAATGCGGCGTCGTTGAGCTGCAGCTTGCCGAGCGCATCGCGCAGCAATTCGTAGTCGGTGGCGTTCACGGGGAATAGACCAGCGAAGACCATCGGTTTAATGGCCTCGAATCCGGGCAAGGCAGGCGCGGGTCGGTCGGCCTCGACCACCGTATCGCCCATGCGCGCATCGGCGACGCGCTTGATATTGGCGACGATGAAGCCGACGTCGCCCGCGGCCAGCTCGTCAAGCACGATGGGTTTCGGCGTGAGCGCGCCGAGCGTTTCCACTTCGTGCACTTCGTTGCTGGCGCACAGGCGAATCTTCATCCGTGGCGCGATGCGGCCTTCCATCACGCGCACCAGGATCACCGCTCCGCGGTAGATGTCGAACCAGGAATCGAAGATCAGCGCCTGTAGCGGCGCATCCGCCGAGCCTTTTGGCGTTGGCACGTACTTCACAATCGCTTCGAGCACTTCGTCGACACCGAGGCCGCTCTTCGCGCTGATCGCCAGCGCCTCGTCCGCGGGGATCGCGAGGACATTTTCGATTTGCTCCTTCACGAAATCGGGCTGTGCGGCGGGCAAATCGATCTTGTTGATCACCGGAATGATCGTGAGATTGTGGCGCGAGGCGAGGAATGCATTCGCGACCGTCTGAGCCTCGACGCCTTGGCTCGCGTCGACCACGAGCAGCGCGCCTTCGCAGGCCGAAAGCGCGCGCGAAACTTCGTAGGAGAAATCGACGTGCCCCGGCGTATCGATCAGATTCAGGCGGTATTCGTTGCCGTCGCGCGCGGTGTAGTGCAGGCGGATGCTTTTCGCTTTGATGGTGATGCCGCGCTCGCGCTCGAGGTCCATCGAGTCGAGCACCTGCGCCTGCATCTCGCGCTGGGTGAGCGCGCCGGTGAGTTCGAGCAGGCGGTCGGCCAGCGTGGATTTCCCGTGGTCGATGTGCGCGATGATGCAGAAATTCCGGATGAACCGAGGGTCCATGGTGTCTCTTGGGAATCACGTGCGGCAAGCGCGGCGCGCGCCCGCCGCGTTCCTCAGACTATCGAGTGTGCCACAGTTTGCAGCGCGCGGCCAGCGGACCGCCCGGTACAGCTGCGCGCCGAAGCTAGAATTGCCGGGCGACGCTGCCGATAGCGACGCGCGTCGGATCCTGATCGAAAAGAAGCGCGGTATTTCCGTCGATGAGGTAATAGACCAGCTTGTAGGTGACATCCGGATTCTGGCCTTCCAGAGTCACCGTGCCGCGGCCGTTACTGGAAGGCGCTGCGATCGTGCTGTTGGTCGTATTCACCGGATCCGTCTTGAAAACGGCGTTGACATTATTGACATCGAAGTTTCCGCCGGTGAATCCCGTCCCGCCGAGCGTGAGCTGGCCGTCGACATCCGGCTGCGTGGCTCCTGAAGCCTGGTGGAACAGCCCCTGGCCGCCGAGAACGAAAGCGAAGCTGCCCGCTGCCGGCACGGTTGACGCGTCGGCTGTTACCTGCGGATAGGCCAGTCCGGCAGCGACAGCTGCCGAATCGACCTCGACCATCACTGCCGTTCCATTCGCGGCTTGATATACGGCGAACTCCGAAGTCCCAAGCGTGAGACCGATCCGACCCGTGGTTCCGTTCACCGAATAGGGCGTTGTGCTGATGCTCGTATTCGTGGTGACCGTACCGGCGTTGTTCACGTCGATCGCGCCGCCCGTGATGCTGCCGCTGCCATTCGAAATGAAGGCGCCGCCCTCGGCGTAGGCCGCAGTCGCGCTCGTGGAAGACGTTCCGCCCGCGGTGAACACGTAGGTGCCGGAGAAGCCGCCGCTCGCGCCAGTGTATGCATCGCCCGCTAGAAACGCGTGGCTGTCGATTTCGACGATGTGCAAGTGCGTGCTGTCGATCACGTAGAACGCGAATTGCAGTTGAGTCGCACCGGTGCCCGGCAACGTGAGCGTGCCTCGTCCCGTGCCGGAATTCCCGGCGTCGAGAAGGTAGCTGCCGTTGACGCTCGGGCTCTCGGTCGTAACGGTGCCGCCGTCGTTCACGTCGATCATCGATCCGGACGCCGGCACGCCGCCTGAGCCATTCGACGCGAACTCACCCGCAAGGGCCATCGGCTTGAACGTCGCGTCGGTGCCGGAAGCGCTAAAAGCGTAGGGCCCCATTACAACCGTCGGCGATGTGGTGAGATCGTTCAGGTTTTGCTGGTCGATCGTTCCGCTGCCGGTGTTGTTGGTGTCGAAGCGAATCATCAGCGCGTGCTGGTTCGTCGTCAGCGCAAATTGCCAGGTGGCGACGCCGTGCCCGGTGTTGATGGACGCGGTTGTTCTGCCGTCGGGTCCTGTCACGTAGGTGCCGGTAAATTGCACTCCGGTTGAAACGCCGACGAGAAAGCTGTCGACATCTTCGACCCCGCTCGTGATGTTTCCCTGCCCGTCCGCAACAAAGCTCCCGGCTGCGGCGAAGAATCCGCCCGTGTCACTGCCGGAATACGAGAACGCGAACGGCCCAGCGAGCGAGTGGTTGGAATAGACGATCGCGGCGGTTGCGGTTGTGGGCGTGTTCACCGTCGGATCGGTGGCCGTAATGGTCACGGTGCCGCCGGGCGGCGGGAAATCAGGCGCGGTGTAGAGGCCGCTCAATGCATTGATCGTTCCAACGTTGCCGCCATTCGCCGAGCTGACGGACCAAGTCGCATTCGGGTCGTTCAGCCCATTCAGCGTTGCCGAATATTGGTGAGTCGCTCCGGCCGGCACGGACGTGGTGAGTTCGGTGATGGCCAAGCCCGCGCCGACCCCAATTGTGACCACGGCAGTATTGGACGTCACCGTCGCGCTGCTCGTGGTCGATGATGTCGAATTGGGGTTTTGCGGCGCAACGGCGGTGATATTCACTTGCCCGTTGTTCGTGCTCGGTACCACTCCCGGAGCGGTATAGATTCCAACTTGGAGGTCGGTGGTCGACGCGATAATCGTTCCCGTTGCGGTGCTTCCACCTGCCACGCCGTTTACCTCCCAGGTGACAACGGTGCTCGTGCTGGTGGAAGTGGAAGAATTGGTGAGATTGACGGTGGCTACGAATTGCGTGGTGCCGTTAATCGGCACACTCGCCGTCGTCGGCGTAATCGAGACAGAAGAAACCGTACTGGAGCCCGAGCCGCCGCCGCACGCCGCGAGAGTCAGCGCGCATGCGATGGCGAATGCAAGCAAAGATGGAACCGTAGCCCTCTTCTGCATGGGGAAGCTTTTCCTCGATTTTGGTCGTTTGGGGCAACTGCCGCCACGACGACGAATGGCCACACCGCACCCTGCGCTCCCTTGGAAGACATTTGTGCGGCTAGGGTTGCCAGAGACAGACCTACTCCACCCCGTGCTGGCAGCGGGTAACTGTAGCATTCCTGCTTCGGATTACAAAGTTCCTGAATATTCCTGTCGCCTCAGCTCCGCTGCTCGTCCGCCGGAAGGCGGTTAGAAGCGGCGAGAATGAGCGCGGAAAGAAGGTCGCCCAAGCTCCGCCCGGCAAGCTGAAACTGGCGGTCCCGCGTCGTGCGATCCAGCCACCCGAGGCACAGAAGCAGTACGACCTCGGACCACGCCTCCGCGGAACGCCTGTCGAAGCCAACGTCCTGGAGCACGTTCGAGATGACCGCCGCTCGACGTTGTTCCAGGGCCGCCACGCGCCGTGCGACCTGCTCGTCGCGGCGCGCCCACGATCGCACGGATGCCTCGAGCTGAATGCGGCTGGGATCGGCGGTCGCCTGGACGATTCGCGCCCAGCGGGTGGCGGCGCTGGCGGCGGTCTCGTCGATTACGAGGGCATCGAGTTCACGCTGCTCCCAGTAGGCCAGTGTCTGATTGAGCAGATCCTGCCTGTCGCGGAAATGCCAGTAGAAGCTGCCCTTGCTGACGTGAAGATCGCGAGCGAGCACTTCGACGCGAACCGCATCGACGCTGGCCTCGGACAGTTTGGCGAGAGCGGCGCGAATCCAGTCGTCGGGCTGAAGCGGCGATGCCTTTGCGAGTCTGGCTGCAGTGGCCATACGCTAGCGTACGTCGACCGAGATGGTAGGAGAAAACAGGCGGCCAGGTCAAGGACGCAGTCAGCGGGAGGAAAGCCGTGCCAGCGCAATCTCCAGGGCGGCAGATTGGACGCCGGGATCGTCGCCGAAGCCCGTGAGCCATTCGACGCCCTTCTCTCTGCGGAACCAGGTGATCTGGCGCTTGGCAAACTGGCGCGTAGATTGTTGGATCTCGCGGATCGCGGCATCTTTCGCGAGGCTACCTTCGACGCAGGCTCGCAGTTCGGCATAGCCGATGAACTGAAACGGCTTTGCGTCGGCGGGTATGCCGCTGGCGATCAGTCGGCGGACCTCCTCAAGCCAGCCGACCTCGATCATCGACACCAGCGCGAGCCTCGATCCTCGAGTAAAGCGCGGCACGCTCGGGCATGAGCCCGATCTTGCGAATGTCGTAACCCTCCAAGCCGATTCGGCCCGCGCGGTGAACGTCGGCGACGCCTTTGCCGGCGAGCACGCGAATCTCGATCGCACGAATGATCTTCTGGGTATCACGCGGCGCAATCCTGCCAGCGGTTTCGCGATCGAGGCGCGCGAGCAAGCGGTGCAGATAGTCGGCGCCATGCCGCTCGGCGCGCGCGCGCAGGCGGTCGCGCAGTTCGTCCGACCGCGTGGGCGCATCCGCCAGGCCCTCCAGCAGCGCGCGAAGATAGAGTCCCGTGCCCGCGGTGAGAATCGCCGTCTTGCGCCGCGCGCGCAGGTCGTCCAGCACCTCGACCGCCCGCTTTCGATAGTCGCCTGCGGTGAAGACTTCGCCAGGCTCAACGAGATCGATCAAATGATGAAGAATGCCGCGCCGCTCGGCCAGAGGAACCTTCGCGGTCCCAATATCGAAGTGCCGGTAAACCTGCGTCGAATCACAGACCAGGATTTCGCCACCCAGTTGCTCGGCGAGGCGAATGCCCAGGGCAGATTTGCCGGAAGCGGTCGGCCCAAGAATCACCACGAGCCGCGGAAGTTCGCTCATCCCCAAAATCTCCAATAGCGGAGGAGCAATGCCAGCAGGGCCAGAGCCGCGAGCAACAGGGCCCCGGCGACTTGGGTGCGGCTCAACTTCACCGGTAGTTATTCAATTGATCGAGCGGAATGTTGTAGTCGAACCAGATGCGAAGCTCGAGATAGGGCCCGTGGAACTGCGACGGCAGCGGCTCAAACGGATTCGAGGCGTGGATCGCGGACATTGCGGCATTGTCGAGAGGTTCCCTGCCGGACGTTCGCTCGAGGATCGGATCGGGCGGGACCACGCTGCCATCCGTCCGGATCTTGAACGTCGTGGAGGTGAGGCCCCGTTCTCCCATCATCGCTGATTCGGGCATGATCGCCATCCAGTTCCGCTTCAAGGTGGCGAGAAGACGCTGGATGTAGTTCGAGAAGTCGACACCCTGCGTATCGGAAAGAATCTGATACGCCTCGCCCATTCCGGGACCGCCGCTGCCGGGCGTGGCAGGACCCCCAGGGTATACGCCGCCGCTCGGGCCCGGATGGTGAATGGCATCTTGAATCTGGTTCTCAATCTGCCTTCCAGGAGAATCATCTGGCAAGTGGAGATTGAGGTGACTCTGCGGGTTGGGCCGGACCGGCTCGACCGGCTCAAGCTGCGAAGGAGCCTGCTGCGTCGGCTGCGTTTGCTGTGGGATCACAGCTTGCGGCCTCGGCGTCGGCGCCTCTGGCAAATCGGCGGGCGGCTTCACCGGTGCGGGTGCCGGGGTTGGCGTTGGAACGACCGGTTGCTCGATCTTCGGCGAGATTTTGTTCAGCGTCTTCGCCGTAATATGAAGCTTGGGCGACGGCGGCGGAGCGGTCTTCGGAAGTTCGGGCGGCGAGTAGATCCACTGCAACTGTTTGCGCGCGAGATCGATGTCCTGCTGCGTCGGCACGTGCGGCGGAAAAATCTTCGGCGTGAAAATCAGAAAAATGATCAGGCCGATGTGCACCAGGACGGACATGACGCGCGTCACCAGGTCCGATTTGGGGTCCCGCTTGTCCTTGGCCTCCATCAGGAGGTTCGCGTCGCCGGTCATGAAAATGTCCGGCTCGATCACCTCGCGCAACTGATCCGTCATCTCCGGCGCGTGCTCAAATTCGAGCTGTTCTTCGGCGTCGGCGGGTTCCACGTAGGCGGGGACTACGACGCGCGAGTCAAGGACCGCGATCGGCACGGATTCGTGAATCCGCGCGAATTGCTCGAACGGCTTCGCCGCCATTCCGCGCGGCACGAGCGTCCGGTCGACGAGAACACCCAAGGGGAGATGCGCAGGGATATTCGTCTTGCCGTCGAGCGGAGGCGCATCGGAAAGGCCCGATGGCACGACCGTCCGATCGTCCATGTAGGTCTCGAGGCGATGTCCCACCTTCTTCGCCTCGTCGGGCTTGACGGGGCGCAGGTTGACTGGGACCAATGTGCGCGGAATCATCTAATTTCCTGGGGTGTGAAGGCACTCAGTTGGACGCGGCGTGCGTGCTCAAGGATGCCTTCCATTACCTGGTCGGCCAGCGCCAGGGCGCGGCGCCCGGCGGCGCCGTCGACGACAGGCGTCTTGCGCGTGCGTACGGATTCGGCGAAGGCCCGCAACTCGGCGTGCAGCGGTTCTTCCGGCGTGGTGACCATCTTCTCGAACCCGATTCCCGGTTGCGGGCTGCCCGGCTGGACGCGGACGCGCAGCGCATCCTGGCGCGCGAAATCGAGCGAAATGTATTCGTGCTCCTGGAAGAAACGCATCTTGCGAATGCGCTCCGTAGAGACGCGGCTGGCGGTGACGTTGGCGACGGTGCCCGTCGAAAACTCGACGCGCGCCTGCGCGATATCCACTTTATCCGTGATCACGGGAATGCCAACGGCCTTCAGGTCTACAACCGGCGCATCGACCAGCGCCAGCAGGATGTCGAGGTCGTGAATCATCACGTCGTAGACGACATCGATATCGAGGCTGCGCGGCGTGAAAATCCCCAGGCGATGCACCTCGAAAAACATCGGCCGCGAAACGATGCTCTGCGCCGCAGCGACCGCGGGATTGAATCGCTCGACGTGGCCCACCTGCAGGATGCGCGCCGAGCGTTTGGCCGCGGCGATCAGCTGATCGGCTTCCTCGAGCGATGCCGCCATCGGCTTCTCGACGAGCACGTCGATTCCTGCGTCGAGCAGCCGGCAGCCGATGCGGGCATGCTCTTTCGTCGGTACGGCGAGGCTAACGGCCTGGACGCCTGCAGCGGCCAACGATTCAATATCCGGAATCGCCTGTGTACCGAATTCCGCGGCGATCTGTCGCGCGCGCTCCGGGTTCGTATCGACCATGCCCGCGAGTTCGGCCCCTTCGATTTCGCGCCAGACGCGGACGTGATTGCGCCCGAATTGGCCAGCGCCAACCACTGCGACGCGGATAGGTTTGTCGCTCACGATTTCGCCTTGCTCTGATCCATATTCTCGGGCGCGAACGCCTGAATGGCGATGCCCGCTTCGTCGGCTTCGCGGATCAGCGCGTCGCGATCGAAAAGCAGCGTGCGGCCGGCGTCGATCGCGAGCGCGGTCGCATTGGCGCGGTGCATCACCTCGATCGTTTTGCCGCCGATGACCGGTACATCAAAGCGCATGTCCTGCCGCGGCTTGCTCACCTTGACCACCACGAGCCTTTGGCCCCCTGCGATCCGTGCGGCGCGCTCGATCGTTTCGTCCGTGCCTTCCATGGCCTCGACGGCCACGCAGGCGCGATCGCGTATCACGACCGTCTGCCCCAGATCGAGCCCCGCAATCTGGTGCGCGATCTGCCGGCCGTAGATCGATGTCAGCCGCCTCGGCCTCGTCCGGCGCGCGGCGCGTCAAAACGCCCGTTGTGGGAAGGAGGGACCCAAGAAACTTTGTCGAATCCACCAGCTCGATGCCCTCGCCTTCGAGCACACGCGCCACCGCTCCGATCAGCGAGTCCGTGTTCTTCGACGGCAGCGAGAGCAGCAATTTCGCCAGCCGCCAGTCGGGCCGGATCGAACTGAAAATCTTGTTGTGCTTCACCTGCCCGGCCATCACCGCGTGCTTCACGCCCTCCTGGTGCAACAGATCGATTCCGCGGCCCAGCTCTCCCAGGCTGATCCAGTGAAATCGCGTCGCCGCCTTCGCCAGAGCCGGCGAGGCTTCTTCGCGAATCGCAATCACGGCCATGTCGATGCCCCGGCTGCGCGCGCCTTCGAGGACGAGAAAAGGGAAATCACCGTTGCCTGCGATCAGGCCCCAGTTGCGCGAGGTGTCTTCGGCGGCCGCCATGCTCGCTCCTATTTCGTCAAGCCGCGCGCGGTGGTCGACTCGATGAACCGTATAAGAGCTTGGACGTCTTCCGAGTCGGCCAGGGTTCCACGCATTTTTTCGACCGCCTGCGAAGTATTCAACTTCGAGCGCAGCAGGTACCGGTAGGCCTTGTCGATCGCGTGAATTCGTTCGGGCGAAAATCCGTGGCGCTCGAGCCCTACCTTGTTGATTCCGAAGCAGCGCGTCTCGCGCTCGCCCACGATCAGCGAAAACGGCGGCACGTCCTGCGTGATGATCGTGCCCGCTCCGATGTAGGAGTGGCTGCCGATGCGCACGAACTGGTGGAACAGGCAGAACGCGCTGATTCCGGCGTAGTCCTCGACGACGCTGTGACCGGCGAGCTGCGCGCCATTCGTAAGAATCACGTGATCGCCGATCTGGCAGTCGTGTCCGATGTGCGCGTAGGCCATGATCAGGTTGTGGCTGCCGACCCGCGTCACGCCGCCGCCCTTGACCGTGCCGCGGTGTACGGTACAGAACTCGCGGAACTCGTTTTCATCGCCCACTTCAAGCCGCACGCGCTGCCCGATGTACGTCAAATCCTGCGGATCGCCGCCGACGATCGAGAACGAAGAGAAATGATTCTTACGGCCGAAGCTAGAAGGGCCCTTCACGACGGCGTGCGGCTCAACGATGCAGCCGTCGCCGAGCTCGACTTCGTCCCCCACGACGGCGAATGGGCCCACCTGCACGCAGTTCCCGAGTTTCGCGGAGGGCGAAACCGCTGCCCGCGGATCGATGTCACTCATTGAGCGGTTCCGGCAGGTTCGACGGCGGGCGCCTGTTCCGTGTCGAGATCGACCATCTTGCACATCAGCGTCGCCTCGGCCGCAAGCTCGCCGTTCACGCTCGCGCGGCCTCCGAACTTTCCGAAACCGTGGCGCCACGCGATCACATTCATCTCGACCTTCAGCTGGTCGCCCGGCACGACGGGGCGGCGGAAACGCGCGTTATCGATAGAAACGAAATAGAGCAATTTCTTCTCGCGATCCTTCACTTCCTGGAGCAGCAGCACGCCCGCGGTCTGCGCCATCGATTCGATGATCAGGACGCCCGGCATGATCGGCATCCCCGGGAAATGGCCCTGGAAGTACCCTTCGTTGATGGAGACGTTCTTTATTCCCACAATGCGCTTCCAGCGTTCCATTTCTTCGATGGCGTCCACCAGAAGAAAGGGGTAGCGGTGCGGGAGTATTTTCTGGATCGCGTTGGTATCGAGGATCATCGTTGTCTCAGTTGACCTCAGACGGTTGAGTTTTCGCTTGGCCGAATCAATCAATTCTATACGAATTGGGAATCGCCGAAAGCGGGAATCCCGGCGAGCGTGTCGTACGATCCTTGCAAAATCTCCCTCTTCTGCATAGGCTCGAAAGCTTGAAACCGACGAAGAAAGCCGAAGCCCAAAGCGGACACCGCCTCTCCATGCAGTCTCTATTTCGCGGCCTGAAGAGCCGCGAGAAGGAAATCGTGCGCCTGCTCGCCGAGTTCGTGCGCTGCGAATCGCCGAGCCACGATAAGGCTGCCGTCGACCGCATGGGCCGGATCGTCGCGAGCCAATGGCAGGGGCGCGGAGCGCGCGTTCGCGTGTTGCGCCAGGCCCAGGCGGGGAATCATGTGCGCGCCGAGGTGTGGCTCGGCGAAGGGCGTCCGTCCGGCCAGATTCTAATTCTCGGCCACCTGGATACCGTCTATCCGCTGGGCACGCTTGCGAAAATGCCGTTCCGCATCGCGAAGCAGCGCGCGTGGGGTCCGGGAACGTTCGACATGAAAGCTGGCCTCGTGCTCGCGCTGTTTGCGGTCGATGCTTTGCGCGCCGCGGGAGTGCAGCCACGTAGGCGCTTCGTTTTCCTCTGGAACTCGGATGAGGAGGTCGGCAGCCAGACCTCGCGCGGCGAAATCGAGCGCGAAGCCAGGCAGAGCGACGCCGTCCTGGTTCTCGAGCCCGCGTACGGCCGCGACGGCTGCCTCAAGACCGCGCGCAAAGGAGTGGGCACGGCGGAACTCGTCGTAACCGGCCGCTCTGCCCACGCCGGAATCGATCCGAGCGCTGGCGTAAACGCCGTGCACGAAATGGCGCTGCAGATCGCGCGCCTGATGAAGATGAACGACCGCCGCCGCGGCATCACCGTGCAGACGACCGTCGTGGCCGGCGGCACGGCCTCGAACGTGGTTCCCGAGCACGCGCGCGCGAAAATCGACATTCGCTATTCGCACCTCGCGGACGCGGCGAAGATCGATCGCCGCCTTCAGAGCCTGCGGCCCATATTGAATGGCGCTCGCATTGAAATGCGCGGCGGAGTGAATCGCCCGCCGCTCGAGCGCACGCGTGCAGTGGTGAAACTCTTTCAACATGCGCACGAGCTGATGAAAGAGATGCGCGTGCCGCTCGATGAGGCTTCCACCGGCGGCGGCTCCGACGGCAACTTCACGGGCGCGCTCGGCGTGCCCACGCTCGATGGTCTCGGCGCGGCAGGGAACGGCGCGCACAGTATTGACGAGCACGTGGTGATCCGCTCGCTGCCCGAGCGCGCCGCTTTGCTCGCAGGCCTGCTTGCCACGCTCTAGGACAGGACCTTCGTTTTGAACCGCGAATCGGTTTACTGCAAATACGTGCGTTTGAGGTAGGTGACGGTCTGCTGTTGCAGATCGGAGTAATTCATGCGCAGGGTTTCTTGCAGGGCCTCGGCGGTGGACGACGACGTGGCAATGTGCTCGAGAAGCCGGCTGATATCGCTCACGCCGCCCTGATCGATGATCGACTCAACCACCGCCAGCGACCACGCGTACGCAAACGACGCGGAATCTCCCGAGAGTCCCATCCAAGATCCTTCCATTGATCCGAGCGAAGGCACGCTTCCTTGATCCGCGGCCGCTACCAGCCCCGCCGCAGTCGAACTGCTGCGGCGGCCTTCCATCCACTGCGCGATTCCTTCCTGCAGCCATGTGGGCGCCCGGCCGTGCGATTTCTGGCCGACGAAGCTGTGCGTCAATTCGTGCTTCAGCACGCGCGCGAGTTCGGGAGTCACTTCCGTCAATCCCTGCACGGGAATGCGCAGGCGCCCATCGTTGAGGGCTCCTACCCAGCCGGGCGCGCGCGTGATATCGGCGAAGGCCTGCTCCGTATAGAGGATTACGGCAATCTGGTCGGGCGGGGTGTAGTCGAGCTGCGATTGCAGGTCGTCGAAATCGCTTTCGAGGACGCGCAAGATGCCGCGCGCGAGATCGGGATTCGCGCCGCCGTAATATTTGAGGTCGAAGTGCTCGGTTTCGCCTTCGCGGTAGCTCTCTTCTTCGGCTTTGTCGCGCTCGGCTTTTGCGAGCGCGCTTTCCACTTCAGGATCGCGGCGCAATTGGTCGGCGCGTTTCCACGCTGCGATCGCCTGGTCCGTTTTATTCGCGCCGTAGTAGGCCCACCCCATCAGTTTTGCGACGTCGGCCGAATCGGGCGCCACTTCGCGTGCATGTTCGAGCGGATCGAGCGCGGACTTGAACTGGCTTTCGCGCAGATACACGACGGCGAGATTCAGCAGCAGCCCGATGTTGTCCGGCGCGAAAACGAGCGCCTGATGATATTGGTTGACCGCCGAATCGGTATCGCCCTTGCCCGCGAGAAATTGCGCGGCAGCATAGTGTCCGGCGGCGAGCTTGGCGATGGCCGTTGCCGAGCCGCTGCGCGCGTCTGTATCAAGATGGGACAGGTACGCGTAATCGACGGCGTCGTCGTGAACCGCGAGTTGCGCCACATCTTCGTACCCACGAACCGGCTCGATCGTCGGAGCGGAGACGGGCGGTTCCGAATCGGCACTGGCCGAGGAGGAGTACGCAAAATCGTCGTGGTCGATTCGCTCGACGATCGATTTCGGGATTGTCAGCTGCCCGGCCGGCGTTTGATAGGTAACGTGCGCAGCATCTTGCGTTACGTCCGTGGCGATGATCTTGTGCCCGTTTTTCAAAACGATCGTATCCGCTGCGACGGACGACCACGCGGTGAGCGAGAGCAGCGCGGCGATGGACATTGCGGAACGCACGAATCGATGGTACCAACCCTGATCTCGACGGAACTGCGATTCGTGTGGAGTGATGCTCTAAGGTTATATGGGCGGGCACCCTTGGATGCTTTCCATGATCGAATTCTTTATTTCTAATCCGGACCAAAAGTTTTTTTGATTTCAACTTGCGTCTCGGCGTCCGCAGTCTTATCCTATTGCGTCCTAAGTGATCGGGATGGTTGGTAGAAGTCCTAAAGCTGGCGAAACTGCAGGTTGTTGTGCGCCAAATTTTGTTCGGGGCGAAGTCGAACGGAGATTCGGGCCGGCGATTTCGATCCCACGATGCCCCTTCATAACGATAGACAACAGGCATCCGTTACTAAAGCCGGGGACACCGCGTGGATTCTGAAGGTTCTCAAAAAGTAGCTGCAGTTGCTGAGCCAGAAGCGCTTTTGGCGCCTGGCCACACATTTGAAAGCGTCACCGACAAGATTAGCGCGATCGTTTTAACGCGCCCGGTAACGCCCGGCTGGGTATTCGGCGCCCTCATTGGTTTTGCCCTCCTAATGTTGTTGAACATGGTCGTCACCCTGTTGATGATCAAGGGTGTGGGAATCTGGGGCATTCGGATTCCGGCCGCGTGGGGCTTCGCCATCGTCAACTTCGTCTGGTGGATCGGTATCGGTCACGCCGGCACACTCATCTCCGCGATTCTCTTGCTGTTGCATCAGAAGTGGCGAACATCGATCAACCGGTTCGCCGAAGCCATGACGATCTTTGCCGTGATGTGCGCGGGCATGTTCCCGCTGCTGCACATGGGCCGTCCGTGGCTGTTCTTCTACCTGATGCCGTATCCCAACCCGATGTGGATGTGGCCGCAGTTCCGCAGCCCGCTTGTGTGGGACGTCTTTGCGGTATCTACGTACTTTACCGTGTCTTTGCTCTTCTGGTTCGTCGGTCTGATTCCGGACTTGGCGACGCTTCGCGATCGCGCTAAGAGCAAAACGGCCAAGATCATCTACGGCATGCTGTCGATGGGATGGCGCGGGTCCGCCATCCACTGGTCGCGCTATGAGATGGCCTCGCTGCTGCTGGCGGGCCTCGCGACGCCCCTCGTGCTCTCGGTTCATACGGTGGTGAGCTTCGACTTCACGATCGGCATCATTCCCGGGTGGCACACCACAATCTTCCCGCCGTATTTCGTTGCGGGCGCCATCTATTCCGGTTTCGCGATGGTGTTGACGCTGGCGATTCCGATTCGCAAGTACTACCACCTGGAAGATCTCGTCACCATGCGTCACCTAGACCTGATGGCCAAGGTCATGCTGGCGACGGGCCTGATCGTTGCGTATGGCTACGCGATGGAAGCCTTCATGTCGTTGTACAGCGCGGACCAATACGAGCGCTACATGATGTGGAACCGCATTCACGGCCCGTACCACGTGCTGTATTTCATGCTGATCACCTGCAACATTCTGCTGCCGCAAGCGTTGTGGTCGAAGCGCGTGCGGCAGTGTATTCCGGTGTTGTTCGTGATTTCGCTGATCGTGAATATGGGGATGTGGCTCGAGAGGTTCGTAATCGTCGTGATCAGCTTGAGCCGCGATTTCATTCCGTCGTCCTGGGCGATGTACTACCCGACGAAGTGGGACTGGGCGACGTTTCTCGGAACGTTTGGTCTGTTCTTCTTCTTGTTCTTCCTCTTCATTCGGTTCTTGCCCATGATCTCGATCGTCGAGGTCCGGTCGCTGGTGCACGAAACGAACGAAGAGCAGGCGCATTCATAGGGAAGCGGTAACGGAGATCGATGCCACAGATCTTTCATCGAAGCACCAACATGATCGCGCGCATCACGATTTTTGGCGGCGCGCTGATCGTTGCTGCTCTGGGTTTCGCGGCGTACCAGATCGCCATGTCCCCGTGGTACACGAATCAGTACGTCACGCGGCAGCAGCCCGTGCCTTTCAGCCACAGGCACCATGCCGGCGAGCTGGGAATCGATTGCCGCTACTGCCATACGTCGGTCGAGAAGTCCTCTTTTGCCGGGCTTCCACCGACGCAGACCTGCATGACCTGCCATTCGCAGATCTGGACGAATTCGTCGATGCTCGAGCCGGTGCGGGCCAGCTTCCGCGACGACAAGTCGATTGCATGGACCCGCGTGAACGCGCTGCCCGATTTCGTCTACTTCGATCACAGCATTCACGTCGCGAAAGGCATTGGCTGCACCACGTGCCACGGGCAGGTCGCGGAGATGCCGCTCACCTACCGCGAGGGCACGCTGTATATGTCGTGGTGCCTCGACTGTCACCGCGAGCCGGCGAAGAATATACGGCCGAGATCCGAGGTATTCGATCCGTTCTACACGCCGCCTTCGCGCTCGAACCCGATCCTGGTCGATGGCAAGGAATACACCGATCAGATGGCGATGGGGCATCAGCTCGTGAAGGATTACAAAATCAAGAACCTGCAGAATCTGGAAGACTGCGCGACGTGTCACCGGTGAAAACGGAACAATGAACGAAGACTCCAAACCAACGAATTCGATCGACTTGGCGGCGGCGCGCGCGAAGCTCGAGCGTGAGGGCGGAAAGAAGCTCTGGCAGAGCCTCGAGCAGCTCTCCGATACGCCGGAATACCGCAAGTTCCTCGAGAACGAATTCCCGGTCATCCCCGCGAAGCCCGAGCTCGCGAACAAAGTAGCCACTTCCGACGGAGTGGACCGCCGCGACGTGCTGAAGCTGATGGCCGCCTCGGCCGCGATGGCTGGCTTGGGCGCATGCACCAAGCTACCGACAGAAAAGATTGTTCCTTACGTGCATCCGCCGGAGGAGATCATCCCCGGGCGTCCTTTGTTCTATGCGACCTCGATTCCGCAATCGGGCGTCGCCGCGGGCGTGCTGGTCGAAAGCCACATGGGCCGCCCCACGAAGATGGAAGGCAATCCCGAGCATCCGGGAAGCCTGGGCGGCACGGACGTCTTCACGCAGGGCTCGATTCTCAACATGTACGACCCCGATCGCTCGCAGGTCGTCCTCAACGAAGGCCGCGTGAGCACCTGGGAGGATTTTGCCGCCGCGATGGGCAACACTCGCGCCGGAATGTCGATGAAGGGCGGGGGAATCCGGCTGCTCACGAAGACGATTACGTCGCCGACCCTCGGCTCGCAAATACACTCGTTCCTCACGCAATTCCCGGAAGCGAAGTGGCATCAGTACGAGCCGTGCACGGGCGATAACGTTCGCGAGGGCGCTCGCCTCGCGTTCGGCAAAATCGTCAGCACGGTCTATCACGTCGATCAGGCGGACGTGATCGTTTCGCTCGACGCTGATTTCCTGGTCAATGGTCCCGGGCATGCGCGCTACACCCGCGAATTTGCCTCGCGCCGCGATCTGGCGGCGGGCGCCGATTCGAAGCTCAACCGGCTCTACGTGGTCGAGAGCATGGCGACCAGCACGGGCGTTGTCTCGGACCATCGGCTGCCGCTGCGCTCAAGCGATATCGAAGTTTTCGCGCGCCAGCTTGCTGCCGCCGCGGGCGTCAGCGTGCCGCAAAGCTCCAATACGAGCGTCAAGATTCCCTCGGATTGGGTGGGCGCCGTCGCGCGCGACCTCGCCGCGCATCGCGGGTCGTCGCTGGTTCTCGTCGGCGAGAATCAGCCGCCTGTCGTTCACGCTCTCGCCCACGCGATGAATGCCGCGCTCGGCAACGTCGGCAAGACCGTGACGTACACCGAATCGATCGAAATCAGTCCAGTAAGTCAGATGGCCTCGCTGCAGGACCTGGTCAACGACCTGAATGCGGGCAAAGTCGACCTGCTGGTGATCCTCGGCGGCAATCCCGTATACGACGCGCCGGCCGATTTCAATTTCGCGAGCACGTTAATGAAGGCGAAGACGCGCGTTCATTCGGGGCTCTACAACGACGAGACAGCCGAGCTGTGCCACTGGCACGTGCCGGCCGCGCATTTCCTGGAATCCTGGAGCGACGCGCGCGCCTACGACGGCACCGCGAGCATCATCCAGCCGCTGATCGCTCCGCTCTACGACGCGCATACGCCGCACGAGATTATCGGCATCTTCACCGGCGATGCAGGGAAGTCCGACCACGATCTCGTTCACGATTACTGGCAGAGCCAGCGCCCGGAAAAAGGACGCGACTTCGAAGTTTTCTGGGAAACCTCGCTGCACGACGGCTTGCTGGCAGGAACCGCGTTCCCCGCGATCGCGGTTCCGGTTCATCCGGATTGGAGCGGTGCGAACGCGGAGGCTGCCGGCGGCGACGCGAGCGCGATGGAAATCGTCTTCCGCCCCGATCCCACGATTGGCGACGGCGAATACGCGAACAACAGCTGGCTGCAGGAATGTCCCAAGCCCGTCACGCGCATCACCTGGGACAACGCTGCAATGATCAGTCCCACGACGGCGCAGCAGATGGGTCTGATCAGCGGCGACTACATCAAGCTCCATCTCAACGACCGCTACATGGAAGCCGGAGTGTTCGTCGTGCCGGGCCACGCGGATAATTCCGTGACCATGCATCTCGGCTACGGCCGCAGTCGCGCGGGAAGCATCGGCACGGGACCTGGATTCAACGGCTATCTGCTGCGCTACTTTTCCACGCCCTGGATCGCGCGCGGGCTGCGGATCGAAAAGACGGACAAGAAATACGGTTTCGCTTCGATGCAGCAGCAGAACACGATCGACGTCGAGGGCCATCAAGAGGAAGAGGAAAGCTCGAACGCCTTCGCGCGCGACCTTGTCCGCATCGCCACGATGGACGAATTCCGCAAGAACCCGGCCTTCGCGAAGCTCGCCGAGGAAGAAGAGACCAAGGACCTCACCATCTATCCGGGTTACAAGTATGACGGCTACGCCTGGGGCATGTCGATCGACCTGAACCGCTGCATCGGCTGCAATGCCTGCGTGGTCGCATGCCAGTCGGAAAACAATATCGCCGTCGTGGGCAAGGAACAGGTGATGCGCGGCCGCATCATGCAGTGGATCCGCATCGACACGTACTTCCGCGGCGACCTCGACAATCCGGAAGTGTATTACGAGCCGATGCCCTGCATGCAGTGCGAAAACGCGCCGTGCGAGTACGTTTGCCCGGTCGGCGCGACCACGCACAGCCCCGAAGGGCTCAACGACATGACGTACAACCGCTGCGTGGGCACGCGCTACTGCTCGAACAACTGCCCGTACAAGGTGCGGCGCTTCAATTTCCTTCTATTCTCGGATTACAAAACGCCGAGCCTGTATGGCGTGCGCAATCCCAACGTCACCGTCCGCAGCCGCGGCGTGATGGAAAAGTGCACTTACTGCGTGCAGCGCATCAACGCCGCGAAGATCAAGTCGGAAGAAGAAAACCGCACCTTGCATGACGGCGAAATCGTCACCGCCTGCCAGCAGGCCTGCCCGGCGGAAGCGATCATCTTCGGCGATATCAACGACAAATCGAGCCGCGTCTCGAAGCTGAAGGCGCAGCCGCGCGATTACGGCTTGCTCGAGGAATTGAACACGCGCCCGCGCACCACCTATCTCGCGCGCGTGCGGAATCCCAATCCGGAGATTCACAGCTAGCCATGAAGCGGCAACCGATCTACGGCATGATGGCTGAATTCGAGACGCCCGAGCAGGTGCTCGCCGCGGCTCGGCGCACGCACGAAGCGGGCTACCGCCGCATCGACGCGTTCACGCCGATCCCGGTCGAGGGATTGGCCGAGGCGGTCGGTTTCGCTTGGACTGCGCTCCCCATCATCGTGTTTCTCGGCGGATTGACCGGCGGCTGCACCGGATTCGGCATGTGCTATTACGCCAACGTAATCAGCTTCCCGTTGAACATTGGCGGCAAGCCGTACAACAGCTGGCCGATGTGGATCCCGATCACCTTCGAGCTCACGATTCTCGGCGCGGCCATCGCCGCCGTCCTCGGCATGCTGGCGCTCAACGGCTTGCCGACGCCGCATCATCCGACGTTCAACGTCGAGCGATTCGTGCGTGCTTCGACGGACCGTTTCTTTCTATGCGTCAAGGCGCGCGACCGGAAGTTTGATCTGGTCCAGACGCGCGCGTTTCTTGAGAGCTTGCAGCCGGACGGAGTCTACGAAATTGAAAGCTGAGTTTCTTTCGCGCATTGGCGCGGGCCTGCGCCCGGCCGGGTCCGGCCGGACGTGTGCGCGCGGCCTGAGCCTCGCGTCCCTGGGGATGATCGTGGTGCTTCTCGCGGGCTGCCGTCTCGACATGCACATCCAGCCGAAATACTTGCCGTACGAGCCCACCACTTTCTTTTCCGACGGACGCTCGGAGCGCCAGCCGGTTCCCGGCACGGTCGCGCGCGGGCAGTTGCGCATCGACGAACTCCTCTACTCAGGCACCGAAAATGGCGTCGAGTCGAACCGGTTTCCGTTTCCGATCACGCGAGCCGATCTCGAGCGCGGGCGCGAGCGCTTCAACGTCTATTGCACCCCGTGCCACGACTATACGGGCAGCGGCCACGGCATGATCGTACGCCGCGGTTTCCCGCAGCCGCCTTCGTACCACATTCAGCGCCTCCGCGATGCTCCGGTCGGGCATTTCTTTCAAGTGATGACCAACGGATTTGGCGCCATGTACAGCTATGCCGCGCGCGTCGATCCCGCGGACCGCTGGCGGATCGCCGCTTACATTCGCGTTCTCCAGCTGAGCGAAAACGCCAAGATCGGCGACGTGCCTGAGGACCAGCGCTCGAAATTGGCGGCGCAGTCGGCGCCGTCGGCAACGCAGGCATCGGCGCAGCAGTCTGCCGCGCACACATCGGGGCAATCGGAATGAGTTCTTCGGAGATTATTCAACAGCGGCTGAACAGCCGGCAGACGCAGGCGCTCCTCGTGGGCATCCTGGGCCTGATCGTCTGGCTTGTGTTCGGATTTCGCGATCCGCAACAGTTCTTCCGCTCTTATATTTTCGCATTCATGCTTTGGGCGGCCGTTCCGCTCGGGTGCTTGGGCATCCTACTCGTTCATCATCTGACGGGCGGCTGGTGGGGCTATCCGATCCGCCGCGTCGTCGAAGCCGGTTCGCGCACGCTGCCGATCGTGTTCGTTCTCTTTTTGCCGCTGCTCTGGAGCCTGCGAATCACGCCCGAGGATCATCGCTTGTACCTCTGGGCGCAGCCGGCCGTGGTAGCCGCCGATCCCATCGTTCATTTCAAGAGCCCGTATCTGAACCCGACCTTTTTCGCGATCCGCGCGGTGATCTATTTCGCCATCTGGATTCTGATCGCCAGTTTGCTCAACAGGTGGTCGGCCGAACAAGACCGCACGGCCAACCCGGCGCTCAAGTCGCGCATGTCCAGCTTGTCGGGACCGGGGATGGTCATTTTTACCGTCGTTCTTACGCTCGCCGTCATCGACTGGGTGATGTCGCTCGAGCCGCACTGGTTCTCGACGATGTACGGATTGATTTTCCTGGTGACGGACGGTCTGGCGGGCCTGTCGTTTTCGATTCTCGTCGTCCGCAGCCTTTCCGATCAGGAGCCGCTCAAGGATTGCCTGCCGCCCAAGCGCTTTATCGACCTCGGCAACATGATGCTCGCGATGGTCCTGCTCTGGGCGTATCTCTCGTTCTCCGAGTTGCTGATCATCTGGGCGGGCAACCTCAAAAACGAAATCCCCTGGTACAAGGAGCGCGCTTTCGGCGGATGGGCGTCCGTTGGCGCCGTCCTGCTGCTCTTTCACTTCTTTGTCCCGTTTTTCCTGTTGTTGCAGCGCCGGGTAAAGCGCCGGCTGGTCGTGCTGGCCCGCGTCGCAGCGCTCTTGTTTCTGGTCACCATCCTCGACCTTTACTGGATCATCGTTCCTTCGTACGAGGTTTCTGCGCCGCACGTGCACTTGCAGGATTTGCTTGGGCTCATAGGGCTGGGCGGCGTGTGGGTCGCGGCGTTTTTCTGGCAGTACAAAAAGTGGCCGCTGCTGCCGTTGCACGATCCCCGCTATGAAGGGGTAGCTTTGGAGCATTCTCATGGAGATTAGGCAGCCCTATCCTCCGGGCTCGCCGCACGACCGCGGCCCGGGCTACGAACGTCGCGACGCGAATGTTGCGGGACTCCTGCAATTCGCGTTCTGGATGGCTGTGGTGCTCGTGGTCACGCTGGTCGGCATGAAATTTACGTTCGACCATTTCAAGAAAGTGCAGCCGCTCGGCGCAACCACGTCGCCGATGGTCAGCGAAGCGGAGCGCACGCTTCCGCCGGGGCCCCTGCTGCAGGCGCAGCCGCACGTCGATCTCGAAGAGTTTTGCGCGGCGCAAGAGCAGGCGGTCAACAGCTACTCCTGGATCAACCAGGAAGCGGGCATCGTGCATGTCCCGATCGACCGCGCGATGGACCTGGTCCTTCAGCAGGGCTTGCCGGCGCGTCCGGCGAGCGAAGCCCCGGGCGGCAAGCTGCCCGATGTGGCGACGCCTCCGATCATCGCCGGCGGAATGGATATTCAGGGTCCATGCGGCTATCTGAGCGAGCATCCGGTGATTGTGCCGCCGATGGGCAGGAACGAATAAGCGTGCGGGAGACGAGTAGAGCAGGGAAATGAGAATCGCTACGAAAAATCGGGTGTGGCTGGCGGCGACGATGTTGGCGTCCGCTCTCTTGCTGCTTCCGTCGATCGCGGGCGCTCAACTGCTCGGCGATCCAATGAACCCGACGCAGGGCTTGGGCATTCATCCCGACCTGCTCAAGCAAGTGCGGATCGACCAGAAGCTCAACGATTCGATTCCGCTCGATCTGACGTTTCGGGATGAGCACGGCAAGACGGTCCAGCTCGCGCAATATTTCGGCAGCAAACCGGTGATTCTCACGCTGGTCTATTACAGCTGCCCGATGCTGTGCACGCAGGTTTTGAACGGCCTCGACCGCTCGATGGAAAATATCCCGCTGACGATTGGCAAGGACTTCAACGTCGTCACGGTGAGCATCGATCCGACCGAGAGGCCCGTTCTAGCCGAAGCCAAGCAGGAGCTTTACACGGGAATGTACGAGCGGCCGGGCGCAGCGCAGGGCTGGCACTTCCTCACGGGGAAGGAGCCCCAAATCAAGGCTCTGGCGGACGCGGTCGGGTTTCACTACGCCTACGATCCTGACTCGAAGCAGTACGCGCACGCGGCTGCGATCATGCTGCTCACGCCGAATGGCCGGATTTCTAGGTATTTCTACGGGGTCACGTATCCCGAACGCGATTTGCGGCTCGGGCTGGTGGACGCCTCGTCGGGCAAGATTGGCTCGCCCCTCGACGCGGCCATGCTGTACTGCTACCACTACGATCCCCACACCGGCAAATATGGGCTGCTGATCTCGCGCGTCATCCAGCTCTCGGGCGCGTTGACGATCCTGCTCGGTGGCATCGGCCTGTTCGTTCTCTTTCGCGGCGAGCACTACGTGCCGTGGAGCAAGACCTGAGGGCGCGGTAGAGATTCGATGGAAAGCGACGAAGGGATACTGACGGAACTGTGATGATCGGTCTCGCTCAAACTAGCTTCCACAACGTAGCCGCGGCCCTCGCATTGATACCGTTTGCGCCGCCGGACGCGTCTTCGATCGCCGGCGATGTGGACAAGTTGTACTACCTGCTCACGGGTATCACCATCTTCTTCAGCATCCTGATCTTCTCGATCATTTTCTATTTCATGGTGAAGTATCGCCGGCGTTCGGACGACGAAGTTCCGCCGGAGACGCATACTTCGATGGTCCTCGAGCTTACCTGGACCATCATTCCTTCTCTGATCTGCGTCGTGCTCTTCGTCTGGGCTTCGGAGCTTTACGTGCGCGAATCGCGGCCGCCCGCTTCGGCGACCGAAATTTTCGTCGTCGGCAAGCAGTGGATGTGGCACCTGCAGCATCCCGAGGGCCCGCGCGAAATCAACGAACTGCACATCCCCGTCGACGTGCCTGTCAAGATCACGCTCACTTCGCAGGACGTGATTCACGATTTCTACGTTCCGGCCTTCCGCGTGAAGAAAGACGCTCTGCCGGGCCGCTACACTTCGCTTTGGTTCGATCCGACGGAAATCGGCACCTATCATCTTTTCTGCGCGCAATACTGCGGCACCAATCACGGCGAGATGATCGGCTGGGTCTACGTGATGTCCGCGAAGGATTACGCCGCGTGGCTCGCGGGCGGCGAGAAAACGGAATCGATGGCGCAGCAGGGCGAGCGGCTGTTCACGCAATACGGATGCGTCGAATGCCACCTGGCGGACGGCACGGGCCGCGGCCCGTCGCTGGCTGGGCTGTATGGCCAGCCCGAAAAGCTCGCGACCGGCGAGACGCGCGTTGTGGACGAAGCTCTGATCCGCCAGGCGATTCTGGTGCCCAACTCCGTGCACGTGCCCAATCGCCAGCCGATCATGCCCACGTATCAGGGCCAATTGACCGAGGAACAGATACTTGATTTGATTGCCTACGTGAAGTCGCTCGGCTCGCAAGAAAGGAACGGCAAATGAGTACGGCCACTGCGGATATCCACCACGATCCGGTCGAATCCAGTGTGAACTATCTGAATGCCAGCTACGGCATCCGCTCGTGGCTGTTCACGGTCGACCACAAGCGAATCGGCTTGATGTATCTCGCCGTGCTCACCTTCATGTTCACGATCGGCGGTGTCGCGGCCACGCTGATGCGTTTGAACCTCGTGGAACCGCAGGGCGCGCTCGTCGAACCGGAAACCTACAACAAGCTCTTCTCGACGCACGGAATCATCATGGTATTTTTCTTCCTCGTGCCGTCGATTCCGGCCACGCTCGGGAATTTTTTGATTCCTCTGATGATCGGCGCGCGCGACGTCGCGTTTCCCAAGCTCAACCTGCTCAGCTGGTATCTGTTCGTCACCGGCTGCTGCTTCGCGATGTTCGCGATCCTGTCGGGCGGCGTCGACACCGGCTGGACCTTCTATCCGCCCTATAGCAGCCTGTATTCGCACACGCCGGTCGTCATCATGGCGCTGGGCATCTTCATCGCCGGCTTCTCGTCGATCCTCACCGGCTTGAATTTCGTCGTCACGATTCACAAGATGAGAGCGCCGGGAATGACGTGGTTCCGCCTGCCGCTCTTCATCTGGGCGATGTACGCCACGAGCCTCATCTTCATTCTGGGCACGCCGGTGATCGCGATCACGCTGTTCCTGCTGGGCCTCGAGCGCATCTTCCACGTCGGCATCTTCGACCCGGCAATCGGCGGCGATCCGCTCCTGTTCCAGCATCTGTTCTGGTTCTATTCCCACCCCGCCGTGTACATCATGATTCTGCCGAGCATGGGTGTGGTGAGCGAATTGATTACCGCCTTTTCGCGCAAGAAGATTTTCGGATACAGCTTCATCGCGTTTTCGAGCTTGGCGATTGCCGTCATCAGCTTCGTCGTGTGGGGCCACCACATGTTCGTCACCGGCCAGTCGGTGTACGCGGGGCTGGTGTTTTCGGTGCTGAGCTTCATCGTCGCGATTCCTTCGGCGATCAAAGTCTTCAACTGGACGGCTACTCTCTACAAAGGCTCGATTTCGTATCAGGCGCCGATGCTCTATGCGCTTGGCTTTATCGGACTCTTCACCATCGGCGGTCTCACCGGCCTGTTCCTGGCGAGCTTGGCCACGGACGTCCACCTGAACGGTACCTACTTCGTCGTCGCGCATTTCCACTACATCATGGTGGGCGGCGCGCTGATGGGTTATCTCGGCGGTATTCACTTCTGGTGGCCGAAGATTACCGGCCGGATGTATCCGGACATGTGGGCGCGCATCGCGGCCGCGATCGTATTCATCGGTTTCAACTTGACCTTCTTCCCTCAGTTCGTCGTCGGCTATTGGGGCATGCCCCGCCGCTACGCGGTGTATCCGGCGGAATTTCAGTTCCTCAACGTGCTCTCGTCTGCCGGCGCTTCGGTTCTCGCGGTGGGCTACGTGATTCCGCTCATCTACCTCACGTGGTCGATGCGCTACGGCCCTCCTGCGGGACGCAATCCGTGGGGCGCGAAGGGTCTCGAATGGACCACTCTTTCGCCGCCGCCGACCGAGAATTTCGACGTTCCGCCGATCGTGACGGAAGACGCATACAACTACGCATACGCCGAGGCGCCGCATGTCTGATCTCGCCGCACACGACGCGCACGCCCACCCGCCTGGGTTCGCGCACCAGTTCGAGGACGTTGCACAGCAGAAGGAAGCCGGCACGCTGGGCATGTGGGCCTTCCTGGTCACCGAAATACTGTTCTTCGGCGGGATGTTCACGGCCTACATCGTCTACCGCTCGCTGCATCTCGAGGGTTTCATCATCGGCAGCCATCTGCTCGAGGTGAAGTTCGGGGCCATCAACACGGCCGTCCTGATCTGCTCCAGCTTGACGATGGCGCTGGCTATCCGCTCCGCCCAAACGGGCAAGAGCAAGGGCACCATTATCACCTGGCTGATCCTGACGATGATCCTGGGCGCCGCTTTCCTGGCGGTCAAGTTCACGTTCGAGTGGCACGCCGATTACGTGAATCACATCGTGCCGGGCGCCTATTTCGGCTTCGAGAATCACCCCGATTGGGGCGCGAATGCTCCGTACGTGCAGATGTTCATGTGCTTCTATTTCTTTATGACCGGCCTGCACGCCCTTCACATGATCGTCGGGCTGGGCCTGCTGACGGTGCTGGTGATCATGACCGCGCGCAACAAGTTTTCGCCTGAATATTACACGCCGCTCGAGATCAGCGGCCTGTACTGGCACTTCGTCGATATCGTGTGGATCTTCCTGTTCCCGCTGCTGTATCTGATCGGCGGGCGCTACCCGGGGAGCTGAAAGAGCGACAATGTCCGACCACAAGAATGAAACAAGCGTGTTTAGCCACGTAGTGCCGCTCGGCGTTTACATCGCCGTCTTCCTCTCATTGCTGGTCTTGACCGCGTTGACGACGGGCGTTGCCTACATCGACCTCGGCTCGTGGAATACCGTTGTGGCGCTGGCGATCGCCGTAATCAAGATGCTGCTGGTTGTCCTCTTCTTCATGCACGTGAAATACGCGCACGGCCTCACCAAAGTCGTCATCATCGCCGGCTTCTTCTGGCTGGGCATCATGATCACGCTTTCGCTCTCCGATGAATTGACGCGCGGCTGGGAAATCAATCCGGCTGGCTGGACCGGCCTGATTCCTTTCCTGCACCATCTTCTCTAGATTTCGACCCAGACGCCGTTTCCAATCGCCTGTCTTAGTGTGCCGGTTAGAATGGTGCTCAATCCTTTACTTTCAGCGGGTTACGGCGACAGACGGCTCTGCATCTCGACCTCACTTGCCCGCGGACGGTGGCTTCGGCATCTGCCGCTCGAACTGTTGCAGGTCCCAATAATCGCGCCACGCCGCGATCTTTCCGCCGCGCAACTCGAACACGCCCACGCAGGGGACACTGATGCGTGTTTCTCCGACGCGGAAATTATCCACCCGCTCGGCCATCACGAGGTCTCCATCCGCAACGATGTGGACGATCTCCCATGGCAACGCGGCCATCTGCTCGGCCCCTCGGCGGAGCGTCTCACGGATTGCTTCGCGTCCTTGTATGGGTTTCCACGGCGCATTCCACCAAGTCGCGTCCTCGGTGAAGTAGCCGGCGAATTCGTCCGGATCAGCCCGCACGCATGCCTCGATAAAACTCCGGATCAGAGCGATGCTCTCCGCTTTTTCCATCGGATCACCTCAAACGAAGTACATGCGCAGGAATACTATAGTGCAGAGATCAGCTTTTGACGGCGCGGAACGCCACCACGGCGTTCAATCCGCCGAAAGCGAACGAATTCGAGAGCGCGGCTTCCACCTGCAGCGCCCGTGCCTGGTTGGGAATGTAATCGAGGTCGCACTCGGGATCGCGCTCGTTGTAGTTCGCGGTGGGCGGCAGTATCCCGTCATGCAACGCCATCACAGTGGCCACCGCTTCAAGCGCCCCCGCCGCGCCGAGCGCGTGCCCGTGCATCGATTTCGTCGAGCTGACGCCGATCTTGTCCGCATGCGCGCCGAAGACTTCGCGAATCGCCTTTGACTCCACGGGATCGTTACCGGGGGTGCCCGTGCCGTGCGCGTTGATGTAGCCGACTGATTCCAGCGCGATTCCAGCCTCGAGCAGGGCGCTCTTCATCGCCCGAGCAGGCCCGTCGACGGTCGGCTGTGTAAGATGATGCGCGTCCGAAGTCATACCGAAACCGCAGATTTCGGCGTAGATCTTCGCGCCGCGCGCCCTGGCGGATTCAAAAGGCTCGAGAATCAGCATCGCCCCACCCTCGCCCAGGATCATGCCGCGCCGGTCTTTACTGAAAGGACGGCACGTATCCGGTGAAATCACGCGCATCGCCTCCCACGCCTTCAGCATGCCCAGCGTGAAAATCGCCTCGGCGCCGCCTGTGACGGCGAGATCGGCCGACCCGTCGCGCACCAGCCGGAACGCCTGCCCCATAGCGTGGTTCGCCGAAGAGCACGCGGTCGACACGGTGTACACCGGCCCGCTCAGCCCCAAGTCCATCGAGATATGGCTCGCGCCGGCGTTGGCCATCGTTTTGGGAATGGTCAGCGGGTGAACGCGGCCGCGCCCCTGCACCCACAGATCTTCGAATCCAGCCTCGATCGAAGCTTGTCCGCCCACGGCCGAGCCGCACACGATTGCCGACATCTGGCGCAGCTCAGGCGTGAGTTCGATGCCCGAATCGCGGAAGGCCTCGCGCGCCGCCACCACGGAGAATTGCGCAAAGCGGTCGAGTTGCGCGTCCTTGCCGCCTTCGAAGTGCTTCAGCGGATCGAACCCGTGCACTTGGGCGCCGTTGTTGATTTTCAGATTGACCTTCAAAGGATTTATGGAAGTAATCGGGCCGATCGCGGAGCGCCCTTCGCGCAGGCCTTGCCAGGTGTCGGCGAGATTCAAGCCCAACGGGGAAACGATTCCGAGACCTGTGATTGCGACCCGGCGTGCCGCCATTCGTCAGTCCGCCGTGCTGGCCGAACCGAGCGACGTGTCCGGAGGCGCAGCGGCGAGGATCTTCTTCACGCCTTCGACGATGTCGTTGACGGTCTTGATCGAGCGCACGTCGTCGTCCGGAATCGTGATTTTGAAAGCATTTTCGAGCTCGAAAAGGAGAGTGAACACATCGAGCGAGTCGATGCCCATCTCCTGAAGGTTGGTGTCGAGCTTGATGTTCTCCGCCGGGATGCGCTTCACGGACGCGAGCGTGGCAATTACTTTTTCCGCTACGGCATCAGCCATCAAGTTTCACTCCGTCGTGTTGCACAGCGCATGCGCGAGACTCGATTCTGTCGAACGGCGCAGGATATCAAATTTTAGCAGGTGTTGGCATCCCATAGAGCGGTTTTTGTCCGTGAAAGCCACAAACACGGGCGCAGCGCTTTGTGCAACCGCGCGTCCCAATCGAGCGTCTGATATACTGTGAACTGAGAGCGGTCATGAAACACGCACTCCAGTTTGGGCTAGCTGCGGGATTCCTCCTCTTCGCATCGTTTTCGTGCTCACCCGCTCAGGCGCAACGCATCGGCGCTTCGGTTGCTCGTCCGATGGGCGCGCAGCCTCGCGCTTCCTACAGCCTGCGAAGATCGCGGCCGCCGCTTGGCTCAGCCTCCCACGGCATCAACTACGCGGCGCCATTCAGCGCGAACGGCTTTTCCGGATCGAGTTTTTCCGGCTCGGGCGCCACGCTGCAACAGCTGCTCGATCCCGTGCCGCCTCCCGGCTTCGATTACCAGTACCTTTCCGCAATCGATAGCGACCTGGCCGAGAAGGCCTTCATCGATCCCGTCACGCAATTGCGCCTGGCCGCCGCGCGGCGTTTCCTGCGCGGGCGGGGATTTGGCGGCGGGGGATACTACATCCTCGATGGCGGCGGATATTACTACCCGGATGATTCCGATCAGTCCGAGCCCGTCGAGCAGCAGCCGGCTCAGCAGCAATCCCAGCAACAACCCCAGATCATCGTTCTGCAGCAGGCGCCCCCGGCCGAACAAGCCGCCCAACCCGAGGCAGCGGCGCCTGAAGCGCAGCCTCTGCCCGACGTCGGACAGTTTGTCCTGGTGCTACGCAATGGCACCCGCATCCAAGCAGTGGCCTTCACGAGCTCGAACGGCAACATCGTCTACATCACCGCCGACGGCAGCCGCCGCACGATCGCCGCGGCTGACCTCGATTCCGAAACGACCGTTCGCGTCAACGAGGAGCGCGGCACTCCGCTCCAGCTCTCGCTCTGATTTTTCATCGCGCTCGCGATGAGTAGACGATCACCGCGCCAATCGCCGAGAAAATTCCCGCGTACAGGAATCCCGCTCCCGCGCTCACGCTCGACCATAGCGCCCCCACCGCGATGCTCGACACGAAATCGCCCACGCCGTTCGCCGTTGCCAGCACGCCGAATCCCGATCCGCGCACGTCTTTCGGCAGCAGTTCCGCCGCCACCGATTTCTCGAGCGACTGCTGCACCGCCCCATGCACGCCCGCGAAGCCGAAAAGAATCGCCAAGACCGGAATCGTCGGCTGCTCGAAAATGAATCCGATGTAGGTGGCCGCGCCCACCGCGTAGCCTGCCGCCAGCAATCCGCGCTTGCCGATCCGGTCGGCAAGTGCGCCCGCCGGATACGCCGCGGCTGCATTCACCACGTTGTAAAACGTATAGAGCCCCACAGCAATCGTCGCTGCCTTCGCTCCGCCGTACCGAGGCGTCAGAATCTGCCCGGCGCGCAGGATCAGCAGCGTCGGCGCGAAATCGCCGATGCCGTGCGCGAGTACGCCAACCAGGAAATGCCAGTAGCCGCGAGGCAGCCGCGCGATCCGCGATCCGAACGACGAAATCGCCGGGGCGCTGTCCCTCGCTCTCTTCGCGCTTGGTGCGAACGCGGCGAATGACACGGCCGCCGCCAGCCCTGGCAGCAGCGTCCACCGCAGCACGCCTCGCGTTCCCAGCACGCCGATCAGCAGCGTCGCGCAGAGCGGCCCCAGCACGGCGCCGAGCGTGTCCATCGCGCGCTCGAATCCGAACGCGCGCCCCTGCTGCGCCGGCTGCACGCAATCGGCCAGCAGCGCGTCGCGCGAAGGTCCCCGGCTGCCGCGCCCCATCCATCCAAATGCGCGCAGCAGCAGCACCGCCGGCCAGCTGTGCGCGAACGCATAGCCGAACGTCGTCACCGCCGTCGCGCAGTAACCAATGATCCCGGTCGGCTTCCGCCACGGAGCATGATCCGCCACAAACCCGCCCGCCAGCTTCGCGAAGCTCGACAGCCCGTCCGAAACACCTTCGATAATTCCGAGCGCAACGGCGGGCGCGCCCAGGCTCGCGAGAAAAACCGGCAAGATCGCCGTCGCCGCTTCGTGTCCCCAATCGGAAAACAAGCTCGCGAGCCCGATGCCCACCACGCCTCGCGTAAGCCAAGAAGGCTCGTTCGCAGTGTTCTGTGGAGGCGTGTGAATGTCGCTCATGATCGGCGGCGGGTCTGGTTATCCTATGTGCATCTTGGAAACGATACAAGCTGGTGAGAGGGCGCAGCATAGCCCAGCAGCCTCCGCGTTCTCTGCGCTCGCTCTGCGTCCTCTGCGTTAGAGCTTTTGATTTTTCTTTCGCCAAAACGGAAGCTCAAAACGAACCGCACAATGTAGAATCGTCGACCGCAACGATGCGCATCGTCCTACAGCGGGTCACCCGCGCCAGCGTAACCGTCGACGCCCGCGTCACCGGCGAAATCGGCCCGGGCCTCGTCGCGCTGGTAGCGGTAGGACGCGAAGACTCCTCCGCCACCGCCGCCGCGATGGCGGAGAAAATCGTGAATCTCCGCATCTTCAACGACGATCAAGGCAAGATGAATCGCTCTCTGCTAGACATGGGCGGTGCGATCCTGGCAGTCTCGCAGTTCACTCTCTATGGCGACGCGCGCGGCGGCCGCCGCCCCAGCTTCATTCTCGCCGCGCCACCCGACCAGGGCAAAGCGCTCTACGAAGAATTCGTCGCCGCGCTCCGCTCGCTCGGCGTTCGCGTCGAGACAGGCGTCTTCCAGGCGCACATGTCCGTCGATCTCGTGAACGACGGCCCGGTCACCATCCTTCTCGATTCGAGCAAGCTCTTCTAGTTGTCGGTTTTTAAAAGTGCGAAGTTATTTTCCACCGAACAATCTCTTCAGCCCCGCCCAGAATCCGTGATTCCGTTCGGGCTGCGACGTCGCATCCGCCGCGGGAGGCTGTTTCGCGCCTTCGACACCAAGCGATTGCCTCATCGCCGACACGAACTCCGGCGCCGCCACGGTCCCTGTGAACGCCCACTCGGGCTCGACGCGCGCGACGCGGATCAGCAGCGTCATGTCCGGCGTCAGATCGCCAGGCGGTGCGGGCGATGACGCCGAAAACGTCAGCGTGGGCAGCACCGCCGTGTACGCCGGCGCAGGTCCGGAGGGCGCGTTAGCCGCCGCCTGCCGGGCCTGCGGAACCACCGGATGCGCTTCGCTCACGCTCGCCGGCACGCTGTATTCGATGGGTGGCGGCGCAGGCTGATTGGGCTGAGTCGCCGGCATCACGGCAGCGAGCGGCTGATCGGCGATCGCGGGCGGCGCCATCGGCGGCGCATCGGTCGCATGTCGCGGCGCGGGCGTTGGTGGTGTCGTCTGCGTGAATTGTGGCGCCGTCACCGTCACTGGCGGCGCCGTGAGCGGCGCAACATTGGCGGGAACTTGCGGTGCGAGCCCAAGAGCGATGGCCGGCTGCGGCGTGGTTTGCGCGAATTCCGGTATCTGGGCGGGAGGCGACGCAGGCGGCTGCGGCTTCACCGCCGTGCACTGGCAACTTCCCGGTTTTCCGGCGACGGGCTGCAGCTGCCCCGCGCTCAGGAAAAATTCTCCGGATTGCGGCACGATCAGCGTCTGGTCCGTGAACTGATTCGCCAGTTGAATCGCGCCGCTCGTCGCGAGGACACACATCGAATCGTCCAGGTTCAGCCCGACGGTCGTGTCGCGCGCGCCGCCTCCGATATCGAGCGGCGTGCCGATTACGGTTGGAGTGAAAACGCGCAGCGACGTCTTCGGCGGCAGCTGCACGCGCATGCGCCCGAAATTCAGCGCCAGTGTGATCGCACCCGACGACCGCAGGATGGTGATCTTTGCCGGCCCGCAGATATCGACCTCGCCCCCGGCAAACAGTGTCATCACCGCCGTTCCCGAATGCACGGTCAGCACGCTGCCGTTGGACACGAACATCTTCGGCGCATTCGTCGACGTCCCCAGCATCGCCGCCGTGCCGCCGTCCACGGTCACGTCGTTCCCTTGCACCTCTCCGACGGCTTCCGGCGGCGGCTGCTGGGCGCGGACGGGCGCTGCGAGCAGGGCAGCGAGCCCGAAAACGAGCGCCGCAGCGCAACTTACGGAGGGCATCAGCGCTCTAAGGAACAGGAGTTTTGCAAGGGGCGACAACAACCTGTTCTTTGTGTGCTTTAGCGGCTGAGGGCGCTTCGCAACGCGACGGCCCGCACCACCAGCGGCACCCAGCGCGAGCCAGTGGGCGACATGCGAGCAGTAAGCGATTTGAAATCGGGGATACATCGAAGCCGCCTATACTATACCCCAGTGCCGGACACCCCAAAATCAGCCGCTCTTCAAGCGGGTAGCCACGCGAACGCAACGCCCGCCCCCGGAGGCGATGTGTCGTCTTCGGGCATTCAGCACCCGCATCTTTCGACTTGGCGTAAGATGCAGATTCCCGTCATCGCGTGGGCCGTGTACAGGGTCATCCGGCTGATCGGTCCCACACTCCACTTCGAAGTTGTCGGTGTGCACAATGCAATTCAGATTCGCAGTTCGGGCGAACCCTGTATCGGAGCGTTTTGGCACCGATGCATCTTCCCGGCCGTATGGATGTGGCGCAATCGCGGAATCACCGTCCTCAACACTGTAAATTTCGACGGCCAGTGGACGCGCCGCGTCATCGAGCGCCTCGGATTCGGTACGGCGCAGGGCAGCTCCACACGCGGCGCGATCGAGGGCCTCACCGCGATGGCCCGCAATCTCGAGGCGGGCACGCACGTTGCGCTCACCATCGACGGCCCGCGCGGCCCGCGTTTCGTCGCCAAGCCCGGCGCCGTGATTCTCGCGCGCCGCACGGGCAAGCCCATCTCCGTTTTTCACATCGCCCTCAGCCACGCCCACACCTTCCGGAAATCCTGGGACCAGTTCCAGGTTCCGTATCCTTTTTCGCGCGCCGTCATGTTTGTCGCGCCGCCCATTCGCGTGCCCATGGACGCCGACAGCGAAGCGATAAAGCAAAAGCAGGCCGAAGTGCAGGCCGAGCTCGAGCGCGTTCGCGATCTGGCCGAATCCTGGTTCAGTTTGACGGAAGACCAGCACGATCTGCTCCGCGAGGAGTGGTCCGACACCGCGCTTAAATATCCGCCTGCCGATCCCGCGCAGGCAACCGCGGCTGAGCCCGCGACCGACCCGAATTGAAGATTCCTTCGCCGCTTGCCACGCGCGCTCCACTGCCTTAGGCTTCTCCTTTGAGGACCGTCATGGCCGAAATTCACCGCATCCTCGATCAGATGGATCGTGCCTTTTCGGGCGACGCTTGGCATGGTCCCCCGCTGATGCGCCTGCTCGACGGCGTTTCCGCCGAAGACGCGTCGAAGCACATCGTTCCCGGCGCGCATTCGATGTGGGAACTCGTCCATCACATCGGCGCGTGGAATTCGATCGTCCAGCACCGCTTGCAGGGAGAAACCGTCGACGTTACCACCGAGCGAGATTGGCCTCCCGTATGGGAAGTCAGCGAGCCCGCGTGGAAGCGCGCGCTGCAAGATCTCGCGGAAAGCCGCTCGCGCCTCCGCCATGTGGCCGCCGCGTTGCGCGACGATCAGCTCGACGAGAAAGCCGGCGCCACCACCGTGTCGCGCTATCAGATTCTCCACGGCGTGATCCAACACGATCTCTATCACGCGGGACAAATCGCCGTGCTGAAGAAAGCCCTCGGCCTCGCTGCCGGATGAAACTGTTGCAAGACGGATCGCGTCGACGGGAGCCTACGAATGCCGATCTCATTTCGTCCCGACCTCCCGGCTGAGGTCGCCTTTGCCGCGGTGCTGGCCGGCTGGCTCGGTTTCGGCGTGATCCTGGCCGTGGGCAAGCGTGGAGCCGCGCCGGGCGCCGCCAAACGCGACTGGAAATCTGGCGTGGGATTCCTGTTCCAGGCGGCCGCCTACGCCATCTGCTTCGTCTTCGCGCGCACGTACTTTTCCGCCATTCGCCCCATGTCGCAGCTCGCCGCAGAAATCCTCGCGGCAATCACGGTCGCAATCGTCCTGGCATCCGTCTGGTTCTGCTACGCCGCCGCGAGAGCGCTCGGCAAGCAGTGGGCGCTCGTCGCGCGCGTCATCGAAGGACACGAGCTCATCGCCACCGGCCCCTACGCAATCGTTCGCAATCCGATTTATCTCGCGATGCTCGGCATGTACGTCGCCTCCGCGCTCGCCGCCACGCGCTGGCCCGCGGCGCTCCTCGGCCTGCTCGTGTTTCTGCTCGGCACCGCGATCCGCATCCGCACCGAGGAAAATCTCCTGCGCGCGAATTTCGGCGCGCGCTTCAGCGACTATGCCCGCCGCGTCCCCGCTTTCTTGCCGCGTTTTTTCGCATAGAGCGCCTGTCCCGGACTTTAATTATCATTGATGTAACCGCCGCGAAAAGCCGCGCGTCCGACTATGTTTGCTGGTAGTATGCTCCGCGTCTTTGGGAGGGGGATTCGTCTATGTGTCAGAAGACTTTCAACTGGGTGGCCGTCGCCATTCTTCTCGCAGTTTTGACGCCTGCGGCCAAGGCTCAGAAAGTGGCTCCGGGCGACTGGCCGATGTATCGCCATGATCTCGAAGGCTCGGGCTACTCGCCGCTGAAACAGATCGACGCGAGCAACGTCACCAAGCTCGCGGAGGCATGGTCCATGCCGCTCTCCGAACGCGGCGGCCTTGAAGCAACGCCGATTGCGGTGAATGGCGTGATGTACGTTCCCGGCACGGGCCACATTTTCGCCCTCGACGCCGAAACCGGAAAAGAAATCTGGCACTACGACGTCGCCATGGGCCCCACGCGCGGTGTCGCGTATTGGCCCGGTGATAAGGACAACGCTCCGCGCGTCGTCTTCACCACGTTCAGCCGCAAGATGATCGAACTGGATGCGGCCACGGGAAAGCCTGTCCCGACCTTCGGCAAGGACGGCGCCATCGAGCTCACCGTCGGCTACAGCGGCATTCCGACCATCTACAAGAACCTGGCTTTTCTCGGCGCCAGCGTCGGCGAATTGCCCATTGGCCCTCCAGGCGATACGCGCGCTATCGATGTCCTCACCGGCGCGCAGGTCTGGGATTTCCACACCGTCGCGCAGCCGGGCGAAGTGGGTCACGACACGTGGCTGAATGACGGGTGGAAAGGCCGCTCGGGTACCAACGTCTGGGGCTGGTACATGACCGTCGATCCGAAGTCGAATCTTCTGTACATGCCCGTCGGCGGTCCTTCGCCGAACTACTACGGTGGCGATCGCCCTGGCGACGATCTCTTCGGCAACTCCGTGGTCGCGGTGGACGCCACCACGGGTAAGCTGAAATGGTATTTCCAGACGATCCACCACGACCTGTGGGACCAGGATCTTCCTCCGGGTCCGGCTCTCATCAACATCGACGATAACGGCAAGAAAATTCCCGCGCTCATCGCGATCGGCAAAGCGGGACTCATGTACATTTTGAACCGTGATACCGGCAAGCCCGTCTTTGGCGTCGAAGAGCGTCCCGTTGCCAAAGGCGATGTTCCCGGCGAATGGTATTCGCCGACGCAGCCCTTTCCGCTCAAGCCTCCGCCGCTCGCTCGCAATAGCTACAAGGCGGACGACATCGTCACGGCCGAAGACACATCGCCGGAGCACGCCAAAGCGTGCCAGGAAATGCTCGCTAAGAACGGCGGCACCCTCTATAACGCCGGGCCGTTTACCGGATGGCTCTATCACGAGGATGGCACGCCTCCGAGAACGACCATTCAGTTTCCCGGCGGCACAGGCGGCGTAAATTGGGGCGGCGCGGCCACTGACCCGCGCGACGGATACGTCTTTGTCCACACGCACGATGTATCCCTCATGGGATGGATCGAAAAGAAGCGGGCCGGAGCGGGCAGTTATGGGCGTGGCACCGAAGGCTCGACCCAGGTTTACGATCGCGCCAGCGTAGAAGGACCCGGACCGTACAACGGTTTCAGCGTCACCATGAAAGACAACGACGGCAAAGTCATCGGCAGCTGGCCCTGCCAGAAACCGCCGTGGGGCAAGCTGATCGCCGTAAATGCGAACACAGGCGATATTGCCTGGGAAACCGTCTCGGGCATTACCGAAGGACTCCCGGCGGATAAGCAGGACACCGGCAATGGCGGCAGTGCAGGTCCGATCGCCACGGCAGGCGGCTTGGTGTTCGATGGTTCCACCAGCGACAGCCGTTTCCGCGCCTACGATTCGAAGACCGGGAAGGAATTGTGGGTCACCAAGATGCCCCGGAGCGGCACCGCCGATCCGATGACCTACGAAGGCAAGAACGGCAAGCAGTATGTTGCCATCGTCGCGGCAGATGCCGTCTACGTCTACGCCCTGCCCTAAGCCTTCACCGCACCCCAAGCTTCGAGGCCGCGAATTCCCGCAAGGGAGTTCGCGGCTTTTTTGTTGCTCGCAGCGATTGCCCCGAGCGTCGCAGCCTTGTTTCTTGTATATCGTAATACGATATAATGGAAAGCGTGCGTACACAAAGCGACGAGATCGACTACCAGGCCCTCGCCGGCTTCCGTTACGAAATTCGGCGCTTCCTCAATTTCAGCGAACGTGCCGCCCGCGAGGCGGGCATCGAGCCACAGCAGCATCAGGCCCTGCTCGCCATCAAAGGATTGCCGCAGGGGCTGGCTGCCACGGTTGGCACGCTCGCCGGGCGGCTCCAGATTCGGCATCACACCGCAGTTGAACTGAGCCGCCGCCTCGAAGCCAAGGGATTGCTCGCACGCGCCCGCAGCCGTACCGACGCCCGTGAGGTTCTGCTCCGCGTTACTCCTCGAGGTGAACGCCTCCTCGAGCGCCTTTCGGTCTCCCACCGCGACGAACTGAGCACCGCTGGCATTCGACTGATCGCGGCGCTCCGCTCCGTCGTCGCGCACGCCGCAAATCCGCCAACCGAGCGCCGCAAAAACAAAACGCAGCGAAAAGGGAAGTCCCGGTGAAGGTTTGGGACAATAACAAGCCTGCAAACGCGCCGGGCAGCGCGTCGCCGTCCGGCTACCGCCTCGCCTTTGTGTCGGTGCTGGCCTCGGCGATCGGCTGCCTCACCGGACTCATTGCATTTGCTCTATACAATCTGATCGGCCTCTTCACGAATATCTCCTATTACCACGTGTGGTCATTTCACTTCCGCAGCCCGCAGCACACTCCTCTCGGCGCTTGGGTGATTGTGATTCCGGTGGTCGGCGGCCTGGTGATCGGGCTGATGGCGAAATACGGTTCGGAGAAAATTCGCGGCCACGGAATCCCCGAGGCCATGGAAGCGGTTCTGATCTCGCGCAGCCGCATCGAAGCGAAAGTCGCCATCCTGAAGCCGCTCTCAGCAGCGATCGGCATTGGAACCGGCGGCCCATTCGGCGCCGAAGGCCCGATCATTCAGACGGGCGGCGCTTTCGGCTCGCTCGTCGGCCAACTCTTCTCGACCACTGCGGCCGAGCGCAAAGTGATGCTGGCTTGCGGCGGCGCCGCCGGGCTGGCCGCCACATTCAACGCGCCGATTACCGGAGTGCTTCTTGGGCTCGAACTACTGCTCTTCGAATTTCGCGCGCGCTCTTTCATTCCACTGGTGATCGCGAGCGCCATGGCTGTTGGCATCCGGCGCGTCCTCTTGGGCACGGGACCGATGTTCCTCGTCGGCGCCCCGGACTACAACTTTCTTCCCGACCTGCCCTACTACGTCGTTCTGGGCTTGCTTTGCGGCTTCGCGGCCGTCGGTTTCTCGCGGCTACTCGAAAAACTCGAGGACTTCTTCGATCATCTCCACTCGGTGCCGCGTTTTCTGCATCCGGCGATCGGCGCTCTCGGGCTCGGGATCGTCGGCTTCTTTCTTCCGCGCGTTCTCGGCTCGGGATACGACACAATCGAAGACATCCTCAACGCGCGCCTTGCACTTGGCCTTGTGCTGCTGATTCTGATCTTCAAAGCCTTCGTTGTGCTCCTATCGCTCGGCTCGGGAACATCGGGAGGCACGCTCGCGCCGATGTTCATGATTAGTGCGGCGCTCGGCGGCGTTTTCGCGATGGCGGTCAACGCGATCGTCCCGGCCGCGCATCTTTCGCCGGAAGCATTTGCGGTCGCCGCGATGGGTGCACTGCTCGGAGCGGCGGCCCGAGCGACGTTTACCTTCATGTTCTGCGCTTTCGAGACGACGCGCGATTTCCACGCGCTGCTTCCCGTGATGGTCGTCTGCATTCTGGCCGACGCCGTTGCTTACTACATGATGCCCGCCTCGATCATGACCCAAAAATTCCTGAAGCGCGGCATGGCCATTCCGGGTGAATACGAGGCCGGCGTGCTCAAGTCCGTGCGCGTAGCGGACATCATGCGCCGTGACGTCGCTGCCATTCCGCCGGACATGAAAGTCGGTGAACTCGCTCAGCACATCGCGCGGCAGGATTCCGGTTTCAACATGACGCAGGGAATCCCGATCGTCGCTCCGCCGGATAGGCTCGTCGGTCTGATTACGCAGCGCGACCTATTGCGCTCTCTCGAAAAGGACCCCTCCGGCAACGAACCGGTGCTCGCGGCGGATGGCCGGCCGTTGATCGTCGCCTACCCCGACGAACTCGCCCACGACGCTCTTCTGCGCCTGCTCCACAATGATATCGGCCGTCTGCCCGTCGTGGCGCGCGAGGACGAAACAAGGCTCGTCGGCTATTTGAACCGCTCGAGTTTCTTGGGTGCCTGGAAGCGGGAGATGGAAGAGGAAGGCCTCCGCGAACACGGCTGGTTGGCGACCTGGCGCGGTGCAAACGCACCGCACGCGCGGTGAGATCCGATTAGGATCAAAGGGAAAGCGAAGCGGAACCCTCTTGCCGTGGTCTAAACTCTGACTTCTAAGTTTGAACTCTTGCGCTTAATGGATTCCGAGTCGGTCGATAATGCGCACCACGTCGCCTGCCGAAACATCGTACAACGAGTGCTCGTCTTCCTGCTCGAGCCGCTCGCGCAGATATTCCGCGGCGATGTAGCTGGCCTCGCGGTCGCTCGGATTGCGCCCGGCGCGATCGCGAAACGTGACGAATCCCGGATGCGCCAGGCCCAGAATCACGCCCTTGCCATCCACGAAAAATTTGCAGTCCATCGTGTCGCTGTGCCGCGTGGCGATGCCGTTCCAGCAGTGCGAGAAGCGGCATTTGTACAGGTAATCCGTCACCTTCGAGGGCACGTCGAACGCGCCGATGAATTCGCTCATCGCGCCCGCATTCGGAATCGTCGCAGTCACCACTTTTGCCATCGTCGTTTCGCCCTAGGCTTCGCCTATTTTCTTGCGCCAACCACGGCCGGCTGCGAAGCCTGCTGGTAACTCTGCACCGCCGCGCCAACGCCGGCTCCTGCCGCCATCCGGAATCCCTGATCGAGCAGCGTTTTTTCCAGAGCGGCGAGGAAAGTCAGCACGTTCCGCTTCTGGCACGAGTATCCCATCAATCCGACGCGCCAGATTTTGCCCTTCAGTGGACCCAGGCCTCCGGCAATCTCGATGCCGAACTCCTCGAGCAGCTGCTTGCGCACTTTGCCGTCCTCGAGCCCGGCGGGAATGTTGATCGCAGTCACGGTCACGAGCCGGTCCGCTGGATTCGAAACCAGCAGTTCGAGCCCCATCGCTTCGACGCCCGCAATCAGCGCCTGCTGATTTTCCCGATGCCGCTCCCACCGCGCTTCGAGCCCCTCCTCGAGCACAGCCCGCAGCGCCTCACGCATCGCGTAAATCAGCGTGATCGGCGGTGTGTGATGGTACAGGCGATCCTTGCCCCAGAAATTCATCGCCGTCGTCAAATCGAAATACCAGCTGCGCACGGGCTCTTTGCGCGCCTGCATCACTTCTTCTGCGCGCGGTCCAACGGTGATCGGCGCCATTCCCGGCGGTGCGCTGATCGCCTTCTGCGAGCCGCTGAAGCAGATATCGATCCGCTGCTCGTCCACATTCAGCGGAACGCCCGCGAGGCTCGCCACGGCGTCGACCACCAGCAGCGCGCCCAGCTCGTCCGCCACTTTCCGGTAATCCTCGATGCGCTGCACGATGCCCGACGAAGTCTCGCCGTGCGCCAATCCCACGAACTTGATTTTCCTGCCCTTGCCGGCGCGCAACACATCCGCCGGATCGACCGTCTTGCCGTACGGCGCCTCCACGCGAATCACCTTCGCCGGAATGCGCTCCGCGATGATCGCCATGCGCTCGGAAAACGCCCCGTTCACGCACACGATGCACTCGTCGCCCGCATCGAGTGGGTTCATCACCGCCGCTTCGATTCCGCCCGAGCCGGAAGCAGAAATCGGAAACGTAATCCGGTTCTGCGTTTGGAACACGCGCCGCAGCAACACCTGCACGTCGTCCATCATCTTCGTGAACCAGGGATCCATGTGGCCCACGATCGGTGCGGCCATCGCGCGATACACGCGCGGGTCCACGCACGAGGGACCCGGCGTCAGCATCAAGCGTTCCGGCGGCAGAAGCTCGCCAATCGTTTCTTGCTCGGGGACTTTCATTTTCTTCTTCCTGTTCTTCCTTGCGGACGATAGTTTCTGTTTCGCGAATCGATCGAAGCCGGCACGCGCAGGCAAACGAACCTGGAGAAGCCGCTAACTCTTCCCCTATCAGACATCTAGTCTCCCTAAATCATGACGCTCCGGTCAACCTCCAAAATGGCTCCCAGCGGCTATTCTTGCTGTTACACAAGGCCTGTCTGAACGATCTCTGTCGAATCGGCGGGGAATCTTCACTTTCCGCCGATCGCACGCTTTTCCCGCCCAATCGCCCTTCGAGGGGGGTAGCGGTTTCGCAACGGCAACCCAGTCGCGTTGGGCAGCTTTGAGTCCGTGTGCTAGATTGAAAAAACGAATCAAAATGTCAACGGTTAGCGGAAAAACTGTCGCTGCTCCTAAGCCCAAAGTCACGCGGGTCGAGGTGTATTGGCACACGGTAAAGTACCGGACGGTGATACTCCTCGTCTTGTCCGTTATCGCGATTATCGGCGCGTCCTGCTATCTCGTTTTTCCGGAATTCTCTTCGAAGGCCCTACAGCGGCTTTCCGACGCTGTTTCGCCTCACGACAATGGAGCTGCGGCCGCAGCCGCGCGCCAGGCGCGTTTCGTCAACCTCGACGGCAAAGTGCAAGTTAAGAAGGTTAATTCGCTCCAGTGGGTCAACGCGGATTATCAGATCACTCTCGACAAGGGTGACGAAATCGAAACCGGCTCCGATGGCGTAGCGCGCGTCTCCTTTGCCGACGGTACCGAGTACACCGTAAAGGGCGACACGTTCGTCACCGTCGAGGAAAACACCGTCGCGCACGACCACGCCTCTCAGGTCGCCGTTCACCTCAACACGGGCCAAGTCGACCTCAACACCGGCACCTGGCAGATTCCCGGCTCCAAAGCCGAAGTTTCCTTCGAGGACGCAGTCGCCGACGCCCAGGCCAATAGCCGCATGAACGTGCGTAGCGATCCCACCACCAACGAGCAGCAAGTCACGGTCGATGCCGGTAGCGCCCAGCTGAATCGCGGCAGCGAGCACGTGGATATCGGACAGTACGAGCGCGCAAGCTTCTCCGGTTCGGCCGGGCCTATCACGAAGACTCAGGTGCTGGCTCCTCCCGAGCTCACCGAGCCTCTGAACCTTCAGCCGCTCATCGTGGCCGATCCGCAGCATGATCCCGTTCACTTCGCCTGGAATCCTTCGGCAACCGCGGTAGGGTATGATCTTCAAGCCAGCACCACGACGAGTTTCAGTCACATCGTGATGGAACGAAAAACGGCCACAACCTCTGTCGACATTGCCGGCTTCGAACCAGGGGACTATTTCTGGCGGGTTCGCGCCATCGACGACAAAAATAACGTCAGCGATCCCAGCGATTCGTACAAATTCACGCTCGTTGCGCAGGGCAAGGAGCAGGAAATGGTGCTCGATGTCGACGGCACCGAGCTGCAAGGGAACGTGGTCGAGGTGATCGGGCGCACCGAGCCTGGCGCCGCGCTGATCATCAATGGCGAAGAAGTCGCCGACATTCAATCGGACGGGCACTTCCGGTATTTCACTCCGCCGATGGCGCGAGGCAGCCACACCATCGTCATCACCGGGCAGAACCGGCGCGGCGGAACGGCCATCAAGCGTGTCGACGTCGTGATTCCGTAAGGCCATCGCCGAACCCGAACGACCGGCTTAGCTGGAACGCCGCCGCAGCGGCGCTGCATCGCACTGGGGGAGAAGGAATTGACAAAGAACGGTTACAACATGCGGTCGGTCTTCAGCCTGTTTTCCTCCGACCTCGCGATCGACCTGGGCACCGCCAACACGCTCGTATTTGCCCGCGGCAAAGGCATCGTCGTCAACGAACCCTCCATCGTCGCCATTAATAAAAATAATTCCGAGGTTGTCGCCGTCGGCCGCGAAGCGAAAGAAATGCTCGGCCGCACTCCCGGAAACGTGGTGGCCATCAAGCCTATGAAAGACGGCGTGATCGCCGACTTCAAGGTCACCGAGAAGATGCTCACCTATTTCATCCAGAAGGCGCACAACCGCCGCGTCCTCGTGCATCCGCGCATCGTCATCGGCGTCCCGAGCGAAATCACGCCCGTCGAAAAGCGCGCCGTGCAGGACTCCGCCTACCGCGCCCGCGCCAGCGAAGTCTATCTCGTCGAGCAAGCCATGGCTGCCGCGATCGGCGCCGGCCTGCCGATCGAGGAACCATCAGGAAACATGGTCGTCGATATCGGCGGCGGCACCACCGACATCGCCGTCATTTCCATGAGCGGCATCGTCTATTCGCGCTCCGTCCGCGTGGCCGGAAACGAAATGGACGAATCCGTCATGCACTATCTCAAGCGCAAGTACAACCTGCTGGTTGGCGAACGCACGGCAGAGCAGATCAAGATGGAAATCGGCTCGGCCTATCCGCTTGAGAAGCCGCTCACGCTCGAAGTGAAGGGCCGCAACCTGATCGAGGGCGTGCCGCGCACGATCACCATCGACGACAGCGAAATCCGCGAGGCGCTCTCCGAAAACATTTCGACCATCGTCAACGCCATTCGCGTCGCTCTCGAACGCACGCCGCCCGAGCTCTCCGCGGACATCAGCGACCGGGGCATCGTTCTCACCGGCGGCGGCGCGCTCATCAAGAATCTCGATAAGCGCATACGCGAGGAAACGGGTTTGCCGGTTTCGATTGCCGACGATCCGCTCGCGTCGGTCGTGCTGGGCACGGGAAAAATGCTCAGTGATTTTCGGCTGTTGCGCCTCGTTTCGATCGACTAGTTGGCGTAAGGTTCAGCGTGCTCAAGGCGTCGGGTTCCTGAAATGCTCAACGTTTATTCTCGTCATCGTTCTTTCGCGCTGCTGATCGCCGTCGTCTTCGCGCAGGTATTGCTGCTCGCTTTTCAGATCAAGCGCGATCGCGACGTGCCGCTCATCCGCTATTGGGCCGCCGACCTCGTAACTCCCGTCGGCCGCGTCGGCACCTGGACCTCATCCAAGATTCGCGGCGTCTGGACCGGCTACATCGGTCTCCACGGCGCCCACGTCGAAAATGCGCGCTTGCAAGGCGAACTCGATCGGCTGCGCCTGCAGAATTACGAGCTCGAAACCGAAGCGGCCGAAGCGCGCCGCTTGCAGCAGCTCCTCGATTTCCGCCAGGCTCATACGGAAGCCCCGATGCTCGCGGCTCAGGTGATCGGTGCGAGCGCCGACCCGACGTCTCACACGCTCTTCATCGATCGCGGTTTCGGCGACCATATTCGCCGCGACATGGCGGTCATCACGCCCGAAGGCATCGTCGGCAAGATCGTCGAAGTGTTCAACAACGACACCGCCCAGGTGCTTCTCATCAACGACAAGGACAGCGGCGTGGGCGCTCTCTTCGAAGACACGCGCACGCACGGCGTCGTAAAAGGCACCGGCGATCCGCTGCCGATAATGGACTACGTCGTGAACGACGAAAAAATCCATCCAGGCGAGGTGATCCTCACGTCCGGTGAAGATCGAATTTTCCCGAAGGGACTGCCGATCGGCGTCGTCAAGGATTCGTCGCCGGCGATGCCGTTTCGGATCATTCACGTGCAGCCCGCGGTGCACCTCGATCGCCTCGAGGACGTTCTCGTCCTGCTCACGCGCCAGGACGTCTCTTTGAAGCCCGCTGAAATTCCGGTCGATCCGGCTGCCGCTGTCGCCACTCCGGCCGCCGCGCCCGCATCCACGAAGCCGGAATCGAAACCGTCCGCGGCCGCCGCGAAAACACCCGTGGCGTCTCCCGCTCCGGAGGCCCGCTGACATGGCCTCAATGTACAGCGCCGGAATCCGCTCGGACTCGAATATCGAGGTCCACAAATATTATGGCGGCACCGTCATCATCACGGCGTTTCTCGCCTTGGTGCTGCAGGCGTTTCTGCACAAATACGGCCGCTGGTCAGAGCTGATCGATCTGCCTCTGCTCGTCACGGTCTATTTCGGCGTCAGCCGCCGCAACACCTCCACCGGCCTGCTTCTCGGCGCGGCGATCGGCATCCTGCAAGATGCGCTCAGCGCGGACAATCTGATTGGTCTCTATGGGATTGCGAAGACGCTGGTGGGCTACATCTCGTCTTCGATCGGCGGCCGCATCGATACCGAGCATCCGCTCAGCCGCTTCGGCCTGATCTTCCTGCTATTCCATTTCCATCAGATCGTTCTTGCGGTCACGCAGCGCGTTCTGTTGAATCATTCCGCGCGATTCTTCACGCCGCGCCTGCTGCTCGATTCCGTCGTCACGGCCGCCGTAGGCGTCTTCCTCTTCGCGCTTCTCGATCGCCTCCGCCGCCCGTCCTAGCGCGCCATCCGCCCCCGCGTCACGCAGCGACGGAGTCGGTTTTCTTCGACGGAGCTTCCTGCTCGGCCTTCGGGTTCGCCCTCAGCACCAGCACCGGGCACGATGCCAGCCGGACCACTTTCTCCGTCACCGAGCCAAACGCCAGCCGGTGCCAGCCCGTCATTCCGTGGGTCGCAATCACGATCAGGTCCGCGTTGTTATGCTCGGCAATCCGCAGGATCTCCATTCCCACGTCATTGGCGATCCCGACTTCCGTGCGCACATCCAAACCCTGTTTCTGGTATTGTTCCGCCAGCGTCTTTAGCCGCCGCTCCGCGTCCTTGTGCAATTCCTGCTCGAATTCCGCCTCGTGGAAAATGGACGTCGCCGACGGCAGCTTCGTAATCGCAGGCACCGCGTGCACCAGCAGCAGTTGCGATCCGAACTGTTTCGCGAGCTCGGCCGCGGTCTGCAACGCCTCGTGCGAGTGGCCGCTGAAATCGATCGGCGAAACGATCACTTTGGGAGGTAGCATCGACTCTCCTTTTTCTTTCCGAACCCTGATCTCTCGTTCCGAACGGAGCGAGGAATCTCTCTCCTCGCTCTGCCGGCTACTTCCAAATCGTGCGGAAGGTCCAGAACAGCAGCGCGGACAAGCAAATCGACGCGGGCAGCGTCAAAATCCACGCCATCGCCAGATTGCGCACCGTAGCCCACTGCAATCCCGACTTGTTCGCCATCATCGTGCCCGCCACGCCCGATGACAGCACGTGTGTCGTACTCACGGGTAATCCGAACCAGTCCGCCGCTCCGATCGTCACCATTGCCGTGATCTCGGCGGCCGCGCCCTGCCCGTACGTCAGGTGGTCCTTGCCGATCTTCTCGCCAACCGTGATCACGATGCGCTTCCAGCCGATCATCGTCCCCAGCCCCAGCGCGAGCGCCACGGCCACCTTCACCCAGGAGGGAATGAACTTCGTCGCGTTGTCGATATGTTTCTTGTAATTCGCGATCACCGCTGCGTCGGCCGTCGAAAACGCTGGGTTGCCGGATTTCTTCATCAGCCGCAGCGCCTCGCTGACCACGTACATGTCGTTCCGGAAGTTGCGCACCTTGTCCTGCGGCACTTCCTTTAGCTGCTTGTACAGCGCCATCTCGGTGCCGATCCCGTTCACGAGTTCCCGCAGCGCCAGCATCGTATTCGGCGTGAAACTCTTGGTGCGAATATAGTCCGTCACTTCCTCGCGCGAATCTCCTATCACAGCCGCCGGCGAAACATAGTGGCTCAAGGTGTCGGTCATCTGTGCCGACACGGCGATGAAGTCCTGGGTTTGCGATGCGGTCACCGCGTGGTTCACCGCGTACGCCGTCGGCACCGTGCCGATCAGGATCAGCATGATCAGTCCCATGCCCTTTTGCCCGTCGTTCGAACCGTGCGCGAAGCTTACGCCCGTGCAGGTCAGCACCAGCAACGCCCGAATCCAGAATGGCGGCGGTTCGGTGCCTTCCGGAGCTTTGTACAGCTGCTTGTTCGGGATCACGGCCTTGCAAATCAGCAGCAGGAGCGCCGCCATCACGAATCCGACGAGCGGCGAAAGCAGCAGCGATTTCCCGATGTTCGTCGCTTGCCCCCAATCCACGCCGCTCGTACCCGTCTTTACCGACATCAACTGATTCGCGATGCCCACGCCGATGATCGATCCGATCAGCGTGTGCGAGCTCGACGCCGGCAGCCCGAAATACCACGTGCCGAGGTTCCAGATGATCGCCGCGACCAGCAGCGCGAACACCATCGCAAATCCCGCGCTGCTTCCGACCTGCAGGATCAGTTCTACAGGCAGCAGCGACACGATCCCAAACGCCACCGCGCCGCTCGACACCAGCACGCCGACGAAGTTCCACAATCCCGACCACACCACCGCGATATGCGGCTCAAGCGAATGGGTGTAGATCACCGTCGCCACCGCGTTCGCCGTGTCGTGGAATCCGTTCACGAACTCGAATCCCAGCGCCACCAGCAGCGCAACACCCAGCAGCACAAACGGCAGGTAGCTTGTCGCGTGAATCGCCGCGAGATCGGAGATCAGGTGCATTCCCGCGTAGATGAACCCGATCACGAGCGCGATCCCGAAGATCAGGACGCCGATCTTCCCTGTGCGGGACGCACCCCCCGATCCTAGTTTTGCGTCAAGTACGGATGTTCCAGTGGCCATTCTTCACCTCGCGAATTCGCGCGGAAAATTCGGGTTCCCTCGATTATGGGCTTTGCCGTAGGGGCGCAAAGCTAGCGGGTCTCTGTAAATGGCGTGTAAACGCAAAGTTAAGGCTTCGGCCCGCTGTGCAAATCGGGCGAAAGCCGCCCGCTGGGGCCTGCTGCCCTTCGCTGGACTTCAGGCCATCTTGACGAGCTCGCTTCGCTCCTCCACCCTCGACGCTTGTCGCCCTCGTTGACCGAAAGGACATAGCCCGTTGCGGGCGTCTCTGCGCGGTGTTACGTTTTAAGGTCAACCGATTCGCATTCGGGATGGCAGGGCGCACCTAGGGCCGCGCACGGCCCGTCGCGTTGGAGTTTCTTTGGCACCATGGGGCATTAGCGATCAGAAGATTCCGCAGGGAAGGCTAGCGCTGTTTTCGTACGTTTCCGTGGTCTTCGTAGCGTTGCTTCTCGTCGGCTTCTGGAAGTTGCAGGTGGTCCAGTCCGGTCACTTTGCCGATCTGGCTGAGAAGAACCGCATTCGCTACATTCCGATCATCGCTCCTCGCGGCGCTATGCTCGACCGCGAAGGCCGCGTTCTCGCCGATAGCTACCCGTCGTTCAGCATCCTCCTGCTCCGCGACGATCCGAAGCAGTTGGAAAAGAACCTCCCGCGCATCGAGGACGGCCTCGGAATCTCAGCCGACGACTTGCACGACGAGCTTGACGAAGCCCGGTCCGAGCCGAAATTTCAGCCGATCATCATCAAGCCCGCGGCCAGCGAGGCCGACATCGCCTTCGTCGAATCGCATCGCGCCGACCTGCCCATGCTCGACCTGATGATGGTCCAGCGCCGCCGCTATCCCCACGGCGAAATGCTCGCGAACACCATCGGCTACGTCGGCGAAGTCTCGCCGCAGGATCTCGCGAACAATCCCGACAAGTACCGCCCCGGTGACATCGTCGGCAAGGCTGGCCTCGAAAAGGAATACAACGACCAGATCGTCGGAACCGACGGCCTGCGCCGCGTCGTCGTGAATAGCGTCGGCAAAATGGTGCGCACGCTTGACGACGTCGAGGCGATTCCCGGCAAGCCCATTCAGCTCACGATCGACTACGATCTGCAGTCCGTTGCCGAAGCCGATTTCGCGAATAAAGAAGGCGCCCTCATTGCCATGGACGCTCGCACCGGCGAAGTCCTCGCCGTGGTGAGCCGCCCGACCTTCGACCCCAACGATTTCGCCGTTCGCATCCCCTCGAAGGAATGGGCCGAACTCAATTCCGATCCGAAGACACCTCTCTTGAACCGTGCTATTCAAGCGCAGCTCGCTCCCGGCTCCGTCTTCAAGGTCGTCATGGCGACTGCCATGCTCGAATCCAAGGCGATCCCCGCGAATTACACGGTCTATTGTCCGGGCTCGGCGACCTTTTACGGGCGCGTCTTCCACTGCGATCACGCTCACGGGCTGGTGGACCTGCACAAGGGCATCGTCGCCTCGTGTGACGTCTACTTCTACAATGTCGGCAAGCTTCTCGGAATCGATCGGATTTCGCACTATGCAACCGGCCTCGGCCTCGGCCGCCGCACCGGAATCGATCTGCCGGGTGAAGAGCCGGGCCTGATTCCTTCCGAAGATTGGGTTGAGCGCGTCTACCACCACAAGTGGTATCCCGGCTCCACGATTTCAGTGTCGATTGGGCAGGGTGCCGTGATGGTCACACCTGTTCAGCTCGCTCGCATGATCGCCGCCGTCGCCAGCGGCGGGACGCTCATCCGACCGCATCTCCTGAAAAACGTCACCGAGCCGCCGCCCGAGGTTTTTCCGCTTTCTGACGACACGGTGCAGCAGATCACCGACGCCCTCTGGGGGGTCGTCAACGAGCCGGACGGCACGACATCTGAAACGGTCAAGCTGCAAAATATCGACTTCTCAGGTAAGACCGGCACCGCACAGACGGAGGGCTTCGATTTGCAGCACAAACTCGGCCAGCACCTCAAAGAGAACGGTTGGTTCATCGGCCTCGCGCCGCGCCGCAACCCGGAAATTGTTGTCGCGGCCCTGGTGCAAGGCGCCGGTTGGGGCAGCTCGGTCGCGCCGATTGTCCGCGACGTCGTCAAAGCCTATTACGATAAGAAGGCAGGGCACTTCCAGATGCCCGCGCCGCCCGCCAACACGGGGACCTCGTCGGCAACCGCGACCCCGCTGCCAGCGGCAGTGCCGGCCAGATCCTCTTCTCTCGTAGCTTCCGTCGGAGCGCAGCGCCAGTGAAAGACCGTCCCAGCATTAACGATTTCGATTGGGTCCTCATGGCCATCGTCGCCGCCATCTGCACGATCGGCGTCTTCGAGATCTACTCTTCCACGCACGCAAGTGCCATGGCTGGAATGCAGTGGAGGCAGCTCAGCTGGATCGGCGTCGGCATCGTCGGGATGTTCATCATTTCCCGCATCGACTATCACACCCTGATGGATCAGGCGCCGATTCTCTACATCGTCGGCATCGCGGGACTTCTCGTGGTTCTGGTACTCGGCTACTCCCGACTTGGCGCCAAGCGCTGGATTTCCATCGGCGGCGAGAATTTGCAAGTGTCAGAACTCATGAAGTTGATTATAATCATCGTGCTCGCGCGTTACTTTACGGAAGTGCGCACCGATCGCCTCACCCTTCGCGATTTAGCGAAGGTTGCCGCGCTCACGTTGGTTCCCGTGGTCCTGATTTTGAAGCAGCCCGACTTGGGAACCGCGATGGTGCTGGTTCCCGTGGCCGTCGTTGGCGCTTTTCTCGCTGGTATTGAGTGGAAGCATATTGCGATCGGCGCAATCGTAGTGGCGCTGCTGGTTCCGGTCGCGTGGAACATGCGCCGTCATTTGAAGCCGTACCAGCAGCAGCGCATCCAGACGTTTCTGCACCCGGAAGAAGATCAGCGCGGTGCCGGCTATCAGATTCTGCAGTCCGAGATTGCTGTGGGTTCGGGTGGCTTTTGGGGAAAAGGATTCGGCAAGGGCAGTCAGAACCAATTGGGCTTTGTGCCGGTTCGATATTCGGACTTCATTCTCGCCGCGCTCGCCGAGGAGCAAGGTTTCATAGGAGTCTGCGTCGTTCTGCTTCTCTATCTGGGCTTGATTCTGCGCTTGGTGGACAATGCGCAGAAAGCAAAAGACAAGGCCGGCATGTACGTCGTGATGGGCGTGACGGCCATTCTCGGTTTCCACGTTTTGGTCAACGCTTCGATGGTGATCGGCGATATGCCGGTCACCGGCATTCCGTTGCCGCTGATGAGTTACGGCGGCTCGGCGACGGCTTTTGTGTTCTTGGCTTTGGGCCTGGTGATGAACGTCCGCATGCGGCGTTTCGTCAACTAGCCCCGTTCCGATTTGTTGGGATGGGTATCAAATGTATAGGTAGCGGCGCCGCTTTGACTCGAGTATCTTTCTCGAGCGTTCGCCGCGCCCAGCGCCCCGCGTCCCGCCCCTTCGGGACCCGGGAATTCAGTTTTGATCGAAGGACGCATCGAGTGGGGAAAGTCCATCCGAAAAATTTGGGTTCTTTCCTGGGCGGCCCGTCGTGGCACGTCGAAGGCGCAGCCTTCCCCCATGCCGGCTCTGGCGCACGCGAAATTTTCTTGCGCCGCCGCACTCGCATGCTCCATGAGGAGTTTCTAAATGTCGAAGGAAATGGTCATCTCCGCGAACCCGCACGAGACGCGGGTCGCGATTCTGGAAGAAGGACAGCTTTGTGAGTATTACGTCGAGCGCGAAAAAGAGTTTGCGTTAGTCGGAAGCATCTACAAAGGCCGCGTAACGCGCGTGCTGCCAGGCATGCAGTCGGCCTTCGTGGAAATCGGCCTCGATAGCGACGCGTTCCTTTACGTCACGGATTTCCTCGAAGGCATTGAGGAGTTCGACGAGCACGTCGCCACCACCGCCGAGGAAAAGATCCACAAGATGGAGGACCAGGGCGGCCAGGTGTTTCCCGTCGGCGCGTCGGCGCCTGCGCTCGAGCCCGCGGACGTGGAAGCGTCTCCGGCTCCCTTTGCCGCTCCCGCCGAAGAATTCGCATCCGAGCGGCCCATTCCGTCTGCGCATGTGGCGCCTCCTCCGCCGGCGCTCAACACCGCATCTCCCGATCGCCCGCAGTTCGAAAGCCGCTCGCCCCGACCCGATCGGGGCGGCCGCGATTTCGGCAGGCGTGGCGGAGGTGGGCGTCGCGGCGGCCGCTTTGGCCGGCGCGATAATAGAGGCGGGCGCGGTGGCAGCAGCAGCGGCGGCGGCGATCGCCGCTACGGCCGCGAACTCCCGCCGTCGAAATACGCGTCGCCTCGTCCCTCGGAAGACTCGTCAACCGAGCCCGCTCTCCCATCGGACTACGTTCCGATCGTTCTTCCCGGCGAGTCTTTCGCGAAATACAAAGAGAAGCCGCCCTCGGCTGCTCCGCCGGTTTCCGTCGAGGAAAACGTTCCCGCGGCGGAAGCTCCAATCGCATTCCCAGTAGTAGCGCCAGAACCAGCTGCTGCGCTTCCAGAGCCGCCTGCTCCGAGTTTCTCCGAGCCGGTCGCCGAATCTCCGCGCCCCGCGCGTCCCGAATATCGTCCCTCCGCGTCCGGCCTCGAGCCGCTTCCGGGCGAATCGATTTCGAAGTGGAAGCACGTGGAACCGGCAGCCGCACCAATCGCCGAAGCAGTTGCCGCCGCGCCCGAAGTCATTGAAGAAATCGAGCCGGCCGGCGAAGAGCCGGAAGAACAAGAACGCCCAATCGAGTCCAGCGACACTGCGTACGGAACGTTTCACGGGACTCAGGAAATCTCCCATGAAATCGAAGCCGCGCATGCAGCCGCACCCGATCTGACCGACGAGGAAGCCGCCGCTCTTGCCGAGCACGTCGCCGACGCGCAGAGCGACGCGCTCGAACGCGCCGCGGAAGACCGCGTCTTCGCGTCGCCCGAAGAAATCTCCGCAGTGGAAGCCGCCGACGCCGAAGAAGCCGAGGCTGCCGCCGAAGAAGAGCAAGCCCTTGAGGAAGAAGAGGAGGGAGCCGAAACCGAAGGGATGATTGCTCCGCCGGAAAATGGTGGCGAGGCCGAAATCGGCGAGCAGCACGAAGACGCGTTCGCGGCCGGCTCCGAATCGACGTCCGGCGAAAGCATCTCACCGGCCGCTGAGGGCTCCGCTCCGCAGGGCCAGCCCTGGAAGGCCAGCGTGCGCAGCAACGATTTTCGCGCGCGTATGCAGCATCCGGGACGCCGCGGGGGTCGCGACCGCGGCCGAGGGCGCCGCGACGATCGCGGCCGGCGCCCGCAACAGGGCCACGGCGGTCATAGCCATCGCACGCAGCCGCGCCGTCCGCAGCTCATCGCGGACATGTTGAAGCAGGGCCAGGAAATCATCGTCCAGATCGCGAAAGAGCCCCTCGGCAAAAAGGGCGCGCGCATCACGAGCCACATCGCGCTTCCCGGACGCTTCCTCGTCTACATGCCCACGCTCGATCACACGGGCGTCTCGCGCAAAATCGCTTCCGCCGAGGAACGCGCGCGCCTGCGCCATCTGGTGAACGACGCCAAGGGTGCCTCGGGCGGCGGCTTCATCGTACGCACCGCGGCCGCGAGCGCCGCTCCGGAAGAAGTGCGCGCCGACGTCGAATTCCTCACGCGCACCTGGTCTGAGATCAAGACGCGCTCCGAGCAGCGCAAAGCTCCGTCGCTGCTGCATCGCGACCTGAACCTGGTCGAGCGCATGCTGCGCGATCACATCAGCTCGGATTACGGCGCGATCTGGGTCGATTCCGAGGAGGAGTACACAAAAGTCGTCGAATTCATGAGCCGCTTCCAGCCGGGCCTCGTGAACCGCGTGAAGCTCTACACCAAGGAAAATCCGGTCTTCGAAGAGTTCGGCATCCAGCAGGAAATCGACAAGGGCCTGCGTCCGAAAGTGTGGCTCAAGTCGGGCGGCTACATCGTCATCAACCACACCGAAGCGCTCGTCGCGATCGACGTCAACACGGGCAAATTCGTCGGCAAAGGCTCGAATCGCCTCGAAGACACCATCGTCCGCACCAACCTCGAAGCGGTGAAGGAAATCGTCCGCCAGATGCGCCTGCGCGATCTCGGCGGCATCATCATCATCGACTTCATCGACATGGAAGAGCGCCGCAATCGCGAAAAAGTGATGGCTGCGCTCGAAGAGGCCTTGCGCGCCGACCGCGCTCCGTCGAAGATGCTGCGCTTCAACGAATTCGGCCTGATTGCGATCACGCGCAAGCGCACCAAGCAGGCGCTCGAACGCACCCTCTGCCAGCCGTGCCCCTACTGCACCGGTTCCGGCATGGTGAAGTCGATTCCCACGCTCACCTACGAGATCCAGACGGAAGCCCGCAAGATGGCGCCCGAAATGTCGTCGGGCAGCATCACGCTCCGCGTCCATCCGGAAATCGGCAAAGCGCTGAAGACCCGCGAGTCCTCGCTGGTCGAGGAGCTCGAGCGCTGGACCAAAAAGAGCGTTATCATCCAGGCCGACCCCACGCTGCACTGGGAGCAGTACGACATCTACTGACGATCCGACCGGGATCGTCACACTGAGGAGGGCGTCCTGGTGTTTTGCCCTCCGAATGTGTCCCTGCGGCTGGACGCAAGAGCTAGGTCGGTCATATGCCGCCGAGGGATTTTGGCGAGAGCGCGCTGATTCACGGGGGGCTCGGCGTGCTTTCGGCATCTTGCGAACGGGTGTACGATGACCGCAAGGGGAGTGTTATGCCAGCACTCGATTGGTCGCAGTGCCCGGCGGTGGAAAGCGTGCCGGGAAGAGTAGGCGGTGCCTGGGTTTTCCGTGGCACGCGCATGCCGGTTGCTACCGTCTTCGAGAACCTCGAAGCGGGTGCCAGCGTTGAAGACATCGCCGAGTGGTTCGACCTGACGCGCGAACAGGTGACAACCGTCCTGGATTTCGCGGCGCGCAGCCTCGAAGCCCCCGCTCAACGCTAGATGCTGATTCTTTTCGACCACGGCACGCCCGGGCCGCTGCAGCCGTTCCTCACGGGCCACACGGTTAGGAAGACGAAAGAACTCGGATGGGACACGCTCGGCAACGGCGAATTGCTGAACGAGGCCGAGCGAGCGGCTTTTGAAGTGTTTGTGACAACTGACAAGAACATCCGCTACCAGCAGAACCTCTCCAGCCGCCGAATCGCAATTGTGGTCCTTGGAAACTCGAAACGGCCGATGGTCGAACGGTACGTGGATCGGGTTGTGGTAGCTGTTGATTCCGCGAAGCCCGGCAGCTACGTCGAAGTAGAGATTCCCGATCGCTGAAGTCGTCCACTTCGTATGCCCCTCAAAGCAGCCCAATGCTAGACGCAAGCAAAATCTTCACGAAAGATCCGGGCCTGCTCACGGGCACGCCCGTGTTCCGTGGAACGCGTGTCCCTTTTCAGGCGCTCTTCGATTACATCGAAGGCGGACAGACTTTGGATGAATTTCTCGACGATTTCCCGACAGTTACGCGCGAGGCTGCAATATCAGCCCTGGAGCTGGCGAAGTCTCTGGTAGTCAGTCGGCTTGAATGAGATTTTCGGTATTGCGTTCCGAAGGTGAGCCGTGCGAGCCCCTTCTTGATCCGCCTACGCTCGGCGGAATCTCGAGACTGTGAAAGACGGTCGGCGAGCGCGAAGAACCGCTTCCTCTCGACTTCGTTCGATTGGACCTTCATCTTTCGCCCCGCGTAACACGTGCAAATCGGCCGCTAGCCGCTGAATCTTTGCTCGCGAAACGGGTCGCCGTACATGCTGTAGCCGTTCTCTTCCCAGAATCCGGGCGCGTCGTGTTCCATGAACTCGATGCCGCGCACCCACTTCACGCTTTTCCATGCGTAGAGGTGCGGCACCACGAGCCGCACCGGATACCCGTGATCTGCCGGCAGCGGCTCGCCATTATGCTTTAGCGCAAAAAGCGTGGTCGGCCGCATCAGGTCCTCGAGCGGCACATTCGACGTGAAATCTTCCTCCGCCTGAACCATCACGTATTTCGCGGCGGGCTTGACCGCCACAAGCTTCGCCACTTCCGTAAATGCGACGCCTTCCCAGCGCACGTCGAAGCGGCTCCAGCGCGTCACGCAGTGCATGTCCGCGGTCACGCCGGTGATCGGCAGATGGCTGAATTCGTCCCACGTAAGCCGCAGCGGATTTTCGACCAGTCCGGTAATCTTGAAATCCCAGGTCTGCGGATTGAATCGCGGCACGCTGCCGACGTGCAGCACGGGCCACTTCAGCGTCGCCGATTGTCCGGGCGGCAGCCGCCCCGAATCGCGCATCGCGCGTTCGAGCTGCTTTCGCTCCGTAAGTTCGCCAAACATCATGGCCGATTCCTCGCGCGGCTCGCCGGCCGCTCCTAATATTGTACACCGGGCGTTTTCGCGCATCCCAACGCGCGAGTGCTAGCACGGCTGGTACGCCCCTAGGCGGCAAGCCAGGAATCCACGTAGCCCAGCACTGGGCGAAGCCTGTACAAAGCGAGGTCGGTGGCCCTGCCTGCGCGCCGTCCCGTACAGCAAGTCTTCCGAACGCTTAACGCTTTGCGTGTATGGTCCGTTCCGTTCGAAAGGAACATTGTGGTGTGCGTGAAGCACCGGTCTTCTGGACGGACAGGAAAGCGTAACGGAAGATCGGGGCTTCGCGCGAACTACGAGGCACGCTCATGCGGACCCACTTCATACTGATCGCGGGATTACTCCTGGGCACATTTTTTCCGGCAGCGGCGCAGACACCAAGAATGCGAATCGTTCTTGCGAGCGCAACGTCTCGCGCCGCTGCCGAGCCTTCATTTCGCCCGGTCCGCACGCCATTATCCGCCGCCGCTCTGCCCGATAAACCGCGCGGTCGCACAGCATCTCCGCTGGCGGGCGCGTATAAAGCCGAGCCCAGCCTGGTAAGCCGCCTCCCCATCGACGAGTTCCGCACGCCGTTGATGATGGAATCGAGCGTGCCGATCGTTCACCTGTGGCGCGGCCTGGGATTCGTTTTCGTCGACAGCACGTTCTACTCGCACAGCCGGCAGCGTGGCTCGCCGGAATCGGGCGTGGCGTTTCAGGATCTGCGTCCGGTTCCGAGGGACCAAGCTGCGCTCACCAGTTCCTTCGGCGGCGACGGCCTCAGCTTGCGATACACCTTCGGCCGCCGCGAGCCGGCGGCGAAGCCGGTTGAGATGTGGCACTGCGTTTCGCTGATCGTGGGCGACGCGCACGGCTGCCCGCTCTAGTCGTCCCGCCCGAGCTGCAGTTCGGTATTACTCCCCAGTTGTTTTCATACTGCGCAGAATCGGCAGCTCGGCTTGCACGCGCTTCCACGCTTTCGGATTTTTCTTCGTGTGATTGGGCGCGTCAGGATCGGCGTAAAACGCGAGGATGTTGGCCTGCAGCTCCGCGGGAATCGGCCTGCCGTCCTGCGACGTGAGCCGCGCGAGAAGCTGCGCGTAGGTCTCATCGGTCAGCCGGTACGTTCCCGGCTTCACGGGATTGCCCGTATCGAGATCGAGGTTCGGCAGCGCCAGCGCCGCGTGCGGATCGCTGCGCAGCCGGTTGAGTATCTCGGTGAACGAATCGATCGTGTGGTTCACGCTCTTCACATAAAAGCCTTCCGTCTCGGGCGTCGGAATCTTGATGGCCAGCAGCGAGAGCACGCCCACTTTCGGCACCAGCTTGACCACGATCGCCAGCACGTGCGAGCCGAATCCCGGCCCTTTGTATCCCGGCTCCCAGTGGCGCTCGTAATCGGCGCGCTGAAGCCGCTCGGCGAAAATCCGGTACGCGTCGTTCTGCGCGTCCGGCGGGAACTGCCGGCGGTGCAGGACCACCTCGGCCCCTGCAAACGCCGGAATAAAAGTTCGCACCGACGTGCGATAGCTCCGCACGGCCGGGCGCGTCTTGCCCACCAGCTCAGGAAACTCGAATCCGTAGGTTTCGCGAAACGCGCGATCGAGCAGCCGCCGCGGCACCCGGAATCCCACGTGCTTCAGATACGATGGCGGCGCAAACGTCAGCTTCGAGAGTTGATTGATGTCGAACGCCCATTCGGTGCGAATGTGCGCGTCCGGGTCTTCGTCGTACGTCACGCGCGGCCCGAATTCGCGCTCGAGGTTCGGAAATGCGACGGGAGTCGAGAGATTGATCGCCTGCGAATGCCCGATCGAATCACCGAGATAGTGCGAAAGCGCGCCGATTGCGAACGCGTATTCATCGCGCGTGGTGGCGTCGTTGAGCAGATTCGAGACGAAATCGCCCGACCGCACGTAATGCGTCAGGTTGCTGAAGAATTGCTTCGCGAAAGGGTAGTAGCCCATGTCCTGAATCGCGCACCCGCCATAGGCGAACGAGTGCGCCTCGCGCAATTCCGCGTCGGTCGAGCCGGGAAAGCGAGCCAGCAGCAGAGGACGGATCGAGCTGCTCCACGCCAGGTCGATCAGCTCTTCATGAGTGAAAACCGAGTAAGCGCCTGCGGGCTGGCACAGCAGACACAGCCCCAGGGCCGCCAATGCGGCAAGGACCCGGCGCCAGTTCATGGCTGGGTATTTCCGCGCGCGCATCCCAAGATCGTAAGGCGCGCGATCCGGGGCGCACACTACAGCGAACGCTGTAAGTCTTGGGGGGAATTCACTAAGAGGAAATGCGTAGCGGCCGCGCGCCATTGCATTGCTGGTAGCAGCTACGCGGCCTGCTTTAGGCTCTCGGGCTTAGCGACGCGCCTGCGACATCTGCCGATACTCGTCGCCGGCGGCGTCGGGCAGGAGCACAAACAGCGTATAGATGCCCAGCGCGGTACCGAGCGGAATATGGAGGAGGTCGAGGAACGCCATCACCAATGCAAACACCCGGCCCCAGGGTTCCAGCTTCAACAGGCCCCAACCTGCCACAAATCGCAGCGCCGCCGACACCAGGAAGACGACGCACAGGATGCCGAAGATCCCCGGCACAATCGCAAACGCGATGTTGTCGGCTGGCCTATGCCACGCCACGGGCGACGTTACGATTCCGGCCAGCACAGCCATCACGATGGCGGGAATCAACAAGAGCGCGCCATCGACGAACCACAGGATCGCAAGCAGATGAACGTGCTCGGCGACGCGCATGCGCGCGGCGCTTGCCACGCGCGCCCCGGTCACGCTCTTGCCGCAATGCCCGCAAATCGCCTGATCCGCAGCGATCGCCGAACCACAATTGTTGCAGAACATGCGTCTCTCCTTCGAAGCGTCCCGCTGCGCCCAATCAAACCGAGGCCCGACATCCGCGCAGCGCGGGGCACTGTAGGATACGCGCAAAGGTCGCGGAAAGTTCCCGACGAGCCTGCCCGAAAGGGCGGTTCTAGCTGGTTGGCGCTTGGAAGTAGTCCGGCAGGTCCCTTTTGGTGGCGCGCAAAATTTCGACGATGGCTTGCCGGTCAGCCAGCGAGAGTTTGGTGTACTTCGCGCCGCGGTCTCGTCCCGACAGGATGATCCACATCCGGTCGTAGATCGCCGCTTTGAGGTCCTGCGGTAGCGCATCGAAGGCCGGCGAATAGATCATGTAGCTGCACGGATACCGCATCAGCCGCTGTTTCAGGTCGAGCTGCCGCAGCGACCGTCCCTCGGCGTCGCGCGGCCCCTCCGCCGCAAACATTTGCGAGAATCCCGAGGTTCCCTCGACCGCGTTCGGCAGCGGCGTCTCGTTCACAAACAGCATCGCGTCCGCCACCGAGTTCGCGGCTTCGCGCAACACGGCCTCGGTGGTTCCCAGCCGGTCGACAGGGTCCGGACTCGCTTGATCCTCGTATTCCGAATAGCGCACCTGCCATCCGGCCAGCGTGAAAAGATTCATCACGTGCATCTCGTGCTCGAAGACCATCAGCGCCGCGATGTCGCTGTAAGGCGAAAGATACGCGTCCGTATCGAATTTGCCCTTCAGCGATACCAGATTCAAAGTCTGGTGATCGAAAAGGGAGTCCGCTTTCGTCGCGTCGCCCAGCACCGCATTGCCCATGTGCCGCAGCGATCCCGTTTCGCCGGTCACGTACCAGCCGCCCCACCGCTGCGCGAAAGGACTCGCGTCCGTGGTCCCGAATTCGCCAAGCTCTTCGATCGGCAGCCCGTCCGGCGCCGGATACACGCTTTCGATGCGCGTGCCCGGCACGCCCGCTTGGTGGCACGCCAAGCAGGTGTCGTCGTGCCGCACGAAGCGAGGCTGCGCGGCCGGCTTCTGATCGAGCGTGTAGAAAATCACGCCCTGCGTCGGGTCCTCCGCCGCCACTTCCACGATCGGGCCGCCGCGCACCCAGCCCACGGCTACCGAGTCGTTGAAATAGAGACTGCGCGGATTGCTCGGCGAAATGCGGTACATCTGAAAGCTCGTCTTCGAAAACACAACCAGCTGCGACTCGATCGGGACGTCAAGCGCCTGGAGCACCGATCGCAGGTAGCCTTGCTTGTCGTCAAATTTCAGGTGAATTTTGCCCTGCTGGATTTTCAGATTCAGCTGGGAGACTGCGTCGGTCGTGGGCCGCGTGCCGTACTCGATGGCGGGCGAATCCTTGTCGGGCAATAAAAACATGCCCTTGCGATCGCCCGAGGCGAACGCAACCGAAAGCAGCACCAGCCCGGCAAGCAACACAGCGCGCCGCACGAAAAGCCCCCTAAACCCGACCTAGAACGTAACCCGCGTGCTCGTTTGAGTCAATTCTGGGACGCCCCATGGCAGGCCGGCCAGGACTTTGACCGCGCAAAATTTCCGTGGTTTTTGGCAAGAGCCCATGTTATACGATCAGTTATCTAATCGAAGAGGGTATGCACATGGAAGTGATCCGGCTTCGGCTTGTGCTCCTGGCTCCGCTGCTTCTATTTGCCGCCGGCTGCGGTGGAGGAATGGCGATCACGACGCCTCCGCCTCTGCCGCAGCCCTCCTGTGTGCCCGCCAGCCCGCCCGAATTTGCGTACGTCCTCAATGGCTACAACGTTTTGATGTACACTGTCGACTCTTGCACCGGCGATCTCACCCCGACGACCCCCGCATCGGTCGCGACGGGAACAACGCCACAGGAACCCGAAGCCGAGGATATGGTCGCGGCTTCATCCGGCAAGTTCGTCTACGTCGCGAATCTCGTGTCGAATGCGTCGGACCAGGCCACGATCTCGATGTACACGGCGAACTCCGGCACCGGTGTCTTGACGCCGACCACGCCTGCCACCGTCCCGACGGGATTCTTGCCGCAGGGCATCGCCATCGATCCTTCCTCGAAGTTCGTCTACACGGCGAATAGTGACGACAACACCGTTTCGATGTTCACCGTCAATCCAAGTACGGGCGTTTTGACTCCCGCGACGCCACCCGCCGTCGCTGCAGGATGGAGCCCGGACGGAGTAACCGTTCATCCCTCCGGCAAGTTTGTCTACGCGGCCAATCAGGACGACGACACGATTTCGATGTACTCCGTCAATTCCACCACCGGGGTTCTAACGCCGATGACGCCGGCGACAATCCCCACCGGGTTTTCTCCTTTTGCAATCACGGTGGATCCCTCAGGTAAGTTCGCCTACGTGCCCGATACGTACGACCAGCGAAACGTCCTCTCGCAATACACGATCGATCCGACTACAGGCGCACTGACTCCGAACACTCCGCCCACAGCTGGAACAGGCGACCAGCCCACGGCGATTGCAGTCGACCCATCCAGCAGCTTCGCCTACGTGGTGAATCGCGCGGACAATACGGTTTGGACCTACGCGATCGATCCCGCCACGGGGAACTTGACGTCGAGAGGCAACATCGCTACCGGCTCTGAGCCCTTCCGGGTGGCGGTCGACCCTACCGGCAAGTTCGTTTACGTCACCGATGAATCGGGCGAGGTCTCAATCTACGCGATCGGAAGCGATGGCACGCTGACTTCCGCCGGAGCGGTAATTACGGAAGGGAATGCGGCCCTGTCTGTCGCTGTGACTGCAACCCAGCCGTAAGCCCGAGCTTCGCGTATTGCACCGGTTCTCGCGTAATCCCGCCCCAGGCGCGCCCCCGCGATGTAACGCGCAGCGCGCCCCTAACGTCCTTGTACGCAGATGGGTCGCCTTGCTCAGCCCGGTCCGAGCAGGGAAGCCGAATCGCCCGGCACAGGGGCTCCTACTAAATCGCTGGTTCAATCAAGGAGAAGATCGATGAAGAGAAATTCGATTTTGCTTGCGGCACTTTGCCTTTTGGTTCTTTCGATGGCGCACATCGCCCGCGCGCAGGACGCGAACGTCGCCGGCGCGTGGGATCTCAGCGCGCCGGGTCGCGACGGCAACGTGATGACCCAGACGCTCACGCTCCAGCAGGACGGCACCAAGCTCACCGGCACCATGAAGGGCGCCCGCGGAGAAGCGCCGGTGACAGGCAGCGTCACCGGAAACAACATCGCCTTTTCCATTACGCGGTCCACACCCAACGGTGACATGAAGCTCGACTACACCGGCACGGTCGACGGAGAGTCGATGAAGGGCACCTTCTCCGTGATGGGCAACACGATTAATTGGACGGCGAAGAAGTCGGCAGCAGCCGGAGGCGGCGGAAACTAGCTCCGCTCGCAATTCTCTCCGATCCGACAACGAAGCGCCTTCGCTCTTGAATTTCCGATTGCCCCCACCCTCCGCTTGTGAGGGTGGGGCCATTCGGCATCTCCACAAAAAGCAGATACCTCTCTGCGTCCCGCGCCCGCATACACCGCCCTTCCTTCGTCAGGGCAGGCGGGAAAGGCAAAATCGCGCGGGACGTCGCTCGGGATGACAGTGTGCGCGGTTTTTTTCGCGGCCCGTGAAGCCGGCACAAAGACTCAGCGCTTGGCCAGATATGCCACGAGCCGGTCGAGCTGCTGATTCCACCCAATCGGCGCGCCCTGCGTCGCCGCCGACTCGAACGAGAACACCTGGTGCACGGTGATCTTCGTCTTGCCTCCCTCTTCGGCGAAGATCACTTCGGTCCACACCATTTGGCTGGAGTCGCCATGGATGGCGCCTTCGAATACCAGCCGCTCCGGCTCGGTCACTTCGAGAAACATGCCGTCAAACGCGTAATCGATCCCGTCGGGCCCGCGCATCGAGTAACGCCACCGGCCGCCCGCCCGGACGTCCATCTCCTGAACCGTGGTTTTGAATCGGTGCGGCCCCCACCACTCCGCCACGTGCGCGGGATCGGTCCAAACCTCGAAGACCAATTCCCGCGGCGCATCAAATACGCGCGTGATCACGAGTTCATTCTTCGTCTGGCCCGGATCCTTAATCGGCTTTGCGTCGCTTGCGGGCATGTGTCTTCTCCTTGTCTTTCAATCGATGCAGATAGTCGTCGAGCCGGTCGAAGCTCGCGGTCCAGAACCGCCGGTAATGGTCCACCCATTGGGCGGCATCCTTTAAAGGACGCGCGTCCAGCCGGCACGGCCGCCACTGGGCCTCGCGCCCGCGCGTCACCAGCCCCGCGCGCTCCAGCACTTTCAAATGCTTGGACACGGCCGGCAGGCTCATCTCAAACGGTTCGGCTAATTCCGTCACCGAAAGTTCGCCGGACGCCAACCGCGCCAGAATCGCGCGCCGCGTCGGATCGGCAAGCGCCGCGAACGTCGTGCTGAGGTGGTCGATGGGCATCTGTATTTAACCTAGTGGTTAAATACAGCAAGCCGCTGTCCCTGTCAAGCTCTTTTCCAGGGCATCCAATACTTCGACGCCGCACGAATCCTCGGCGTCACACCGGCGCACCTTTTCTTGCGTCCTTGCGTCCTTGCCTCCGTGCCTCTGTGGCCGCCGATTTTGCTATGATGTCGGGTCCGGAAAATCACGCATCACAACGAGGAGCACCACTTGTCAGCGCGAATCCTGAGCGGCAACGCAATTCGAGATCAAATCTACGCCGAACTCGCGGGCGAAATCGCTTCGCTCGCGGCGGTGGGAATCAAGCCGGGCCTTGCAGCCGTGCTCGTCGGCGACAACCCGGCGTCGAAAGTCTACGTGAACAGCAAAATCGCGGCCTGCGGCAAGCTCGGCCTCGCCAGCTTCCACATCACGCCGCCAGCCACGATTTCCACGGACGAACTCCTCGAACTGATCGAGGATCTCAACGCGCGCGACGATGTCGACGGAATCCTCGTGCAGCTCCCGCTGCCGTCGCAAATCGATTCGAAAAAGGTTCTTGAAGCGGTCGACCCCGCGAAGGATGTCGACGGCTTCCATCCGATGAACGTCGGCCATCTCGTCGCGGGACGTCCCGGGCTGGTCGCCTGCACGCCCGCCGGAGTGATGGAAATTCTGCGCCGCAGCGACGTGCCCATCGAAGGCGCGAACGCCGTCGTCCTCGGCCGCAGCGATATCGTAGGCAAACCGCAGGCGCTCTTGCTGCTGCACGCGAACGCCACCGTCACCATCGCGCACTCGAAGACGAAAGACTTGAAAGATGTCGTGCGCCGCGCCGACATCGTCGTCGCCGCGATCGGCCGCCCGGCAATGGTCACGCCGGATTACGTCCGCCCCGGCGCCACCGTGATCGACGTTGGCATCAATCGCATCAGCGATCCGAAACAGGCCGAAAACTTCTTCGCGAATTTCCCCGAGCGCCTCGCCGAATTCCAGAAGAAGGGCACGGCCATCGTCGGCGACGTTCATCCGGACGTTGTAAACGTGGCAGGCGCGCTCACGCCCGTGCCGGGCGGCGTGGGTCCGCTGACCATCGCCATGCTCATGAGCAACACCGCGAAAGCCGCGCGCATGCGTCGCGGCTCACGCGAGTCCGTCGCAGCCTCGTCACGCACCTGATGCTGCGAGTCGGGCTCACCGGCGGAATCGCATCGGGAAAGTCCACGGTCGATCGTATGCTGCGCGACCGCGATTACATGGTTCTCGATGCCGACGCCATCGCCCACGAACTCCTCGAACCGTTGCAAGCGGCCCACGACGCCGTTGTGCGCGAATTCGGCCGCGAGATTCTCCGCGCGGACGCCACCATCGATCGCGGCAAGCTCGGCGCGATCGTTTTCGCCGATCCGGCAAAGCGCGAGCGCCTCAACGCGATCCTTCATCCGCGCATCCGAGAGATTTCAGACGACTGGTTCGCCCGGCTCGATCGCCCCGGCGGTCCGGCAATCGCTTTCGAAGACGCCGCGCTGATTCTCGAAGCGGGCCTTCGAAAATATTTCGATCGCGTGGTAGTTTGCTGGTGCCGCCCCGAGCAGCAGATCGAGCGGCTGAAGGAGCGCGGCCTTTCGCTCGAACAAGCGCATCGCCGCATCGCCGCGCAGATGTCCATGGACGAAAAGCGTCGCCTCGCCGACGACGTGATCGACTGCTCGGGTTCGCTCGAAGAAACCGAGCGTCAAGTCGAAGCGCTGCTGGCCAAGCTGGAGCAAGAAGGCCGCGTATGATGACGAAGCGTCGCTAATGCGGGGCGAGAAGTCCGGGGCTGAAAGCCCCCTTTTTTTCGGGACGCTTTTCGCGGGCCTAAAGGCCCGCGCTTCCACCGGCCGCGCACGCGGCTCGTGCGCTTACAGCGCACGTCGCCGCCAGCAGTGACAATCGTGCCCAGCGCGAGCGCGCAGAGCGGTTGTAGGGGCGCCGCTTGCTGCGCCCGCCTATAAAGGCGTCGCGGACGGAAACGGGGGAACGTGACGAGGGAAGAATGCGCGCGCCAGACTCGTGCGAGCTCAAGCGTAGGGGCGCGCCACGCGCCCTGGGCCCGTGCGCAACGCGCCGCGCACCGCGCGCGAAGCGCGCAAAGGGTGGAAGCGTGGGCCTTTAGGCCCGCGAAAAGACGCGCTCCGAAAAGGGGCTTTAGCCCCGGGCTTTTCTCGGACAACGCAGGAGCGTCGCGAACGACAAACAGAAAACGCAAGAACCTGAGACGCAAATGACGACACCAGCAAATCGAAAGCGAGCCCTCCGCCTCCTGGCGCTCGGCCTGATCATCGGCCTCGGCGCCTACTGGCTCGGCACGCACTACGGCCAGCGCACTCCCGGCTCGGTCGCCGCGCTGCAGGCACCAGGCCCCAGCGGCCCCCTCGACGTAATCGAAGAAGAAAACGTGCGCATCTACAAACAGGCCTCGCCGTCCGTCGCGAATATCGTCACGCGCGCCGTACAGTATGATTTCTTCTTCAACGCCGTTCCGGTCGAAGGCGCGGGCTCGGGCTTCGTCATCGATACCGACGGCCACATCCTCACGAACTATCACGTCGTCCACGGCGCGGAAACGATCGAAGTGATTCTGGGCGACCAGTCGCATTACAAGGCGAAATACATCGGCGCCGACACGCGCAACGACATCGCGCTCATTCAAATCGATCCTCACGGGCACAAGCTCACGCCGCTGAGGCTGGGCGATTCGCGAAATCTGCTGGTAGGCCAGCGCGTGCTCGCGATCGGCAACCCCTTCGGCTTCGAAAGCACGCTCACGACAGGAGTGGTCAGCTCGCTCGGCCGCACCGTGCAAACGGGCGAAAACACCTTCATCGACGAAGCGATCCAGACGGACGCGTCGATCAACCAGGGCAACTCCGGCGGCCCGCTGCTCGATTCGCACGGCGAGGTGATCGGCATCAACAGCGCGTTCTACGCGCCGACGGGCACGCCGTCGGGAATCGGATTCGCGATTCCGATCAATACCGCGCGCCGCGTGGCCGAGGATCTCATCACCAAAGGACGCGTCCGCCGCGCCACGCTCGGCGCCGAAGGCCGCGCGATCTGGCCCGGCCTCGCCCAGGTGCTCGGCCTCAGCGTGCAGCAGGGAATCCTGATCGAGCGCGTGGAGCCGGGAGGCCCCGCCGCTCAGGCGGGTTTGCGCGGCGGCGACCGCGTCGTGCTCGCGGGGCTTCAGCAGTTGCGCATCGGCGGGGACATCGTAGTCGCCATCGACGGCAAGCCCGTGACCAGCCAAACGGATTTGAATCTCCTGCTGAACCGCGAAGGCCCGGGCGACACCGTCACGCTAACGGTCGTGCGCGACGGCAAGAAGATCGACATCCCGGTAAAGCTAGGCGAGAGCTGACCGGCTGTCTTTGTAGGGCCGGCGTCTCGCCGGCCCTCGAGGTGATGTCACATCCCTTCGTAATTCGGCCCGCCCCCGCCCTCCGGCGGCACCCAATCAATAATCTGATACGGATCGGCGATATCGCACGTCTTGCAGTGAACGCAATTCGCGGCATTGATCTTCAATCGCGGCACACCGTTGTCCATCGCCATCTCATACACCGCCGCGGGGCAAAAATACTGGCACGGATTCCCGAATTCGCGCACGCACCGGTCGCTGCAAATATTCGGATCGAGTACGATCAGGTGGCACGGCTGATCCTCGTCGTGCCGCGTGCCCGAATGATAGACGTCCGTCAGCCGGTCGAACGTGATCTTCCCGTCGCCCTTGAAGCGCGTCGATTGATCCACCAGCGTGCGATCGCGATTCAGCTTCGCGTAGTCCTCGTACCCCGGCTTCGCGCGCATCGGATCGATCAGCCCGCGCCCGCCGCTCACGAACTGAAATCCCGCGTGCACCAACCCTTTCCACAATCCGTCGTGAAAGCCCTGATGAAAATTCCGCACGGCCCAAAGTTCCTGCTTCAGCCAGCTGCGGTCGATTTTCTCGGGATATTTCTTCAGCGCGCTCGCGGACGTGTCGCCCGCGCACAGCGCCTCGTAGATCGTTTCGGCGGCCAGCATGCCGCTCTTGATCGCGGTGTGAATCCCTTTGAGCCGCTGCGAATTCAGCAGGCTCGCCGAATCGCCGATGATCAGCCCGCCATCGACGTAATTGCGCGGCTGCGAATACCATCCGCCGTAAGGCACGGTTTTCGCGCCGTACCGAACCAGCTTCCCGCCGTCGAGAATCTTCTTCACGAACGGGTGCGTCTTGAATCGTTGAAACGCCGCGTGCGGATCGAAAAGCGGATCGCGATATTCCAGCCCGACGACCATGCCCAGTGACACGCGATTGTCGCGCAGCCCGTAGATCCAGCCGCCGCCGTAAATATCGGACCCGAGCGGCCAGCCGAGCGTATGCGCCACGTAGCCGGTATCGATGCGCCCCGGCTGCACATCCCATAATTCCTTGATGCCGATGCCGTAGACCTGCGGATTCAGCCCGTCGAGCTTGAGATGATTCACCAGCTCTTTCGTCAGCGATCCGCGCGGCCCCTCCGCAAGCACCGTCACTTTCGCCTGCAGCTCGTATCCCGGCGTGAAGTTATCTTTCGGCTTGCCGTTCTTGTCGACGCCCTTGTCCTCCGTGAGCACGCCCGCGATTCCGTTTTTGTCGTAGAGCAGCTCCTTCCCGGCAAACTGCGTGAAAAGATTCACGCCCTTTTTCTCGACCAGGCCGCCCAGCCACTTCACGAGCTTGTTCAGCGAAATGACAAAATTGCCGTGGTTGCGCAGCGGCGGCGGCGTGATCGGCAGCTTGAACGAACCTGTTTCCGTGAAGTAGTACGCGGCGTCGCCGGTCACCGGCGTATCGAGCGGCGCGGATTTCTCGAAATCCGGAACGAGCTCGCGCAGCGCGCGCGGGTCCATGATAGCGCCCGAAAGCTGATGCGCCCCGATTTCGCGCGCCTTTTCGAGCACGTAGATATTCTCAGCGGAAAGCGCGGGGGACTTTTTCGCGACGGTGTGCTGCTCGATCAGGTTTGCCAGGTGCAGCGCGCAGGAGAGGCCGGCGGGTCCCGCGCCGATGATCAGGACATCGGCCTCGAGCTTTTCTCGCTCCACAGTCACGCCAGAATCTTAGCAGAAGCGGCCGCATTCGCCGCGCCGGGCCGGCGAAAGAGGCGAGGGGCTTTGTCCGTAGGGGCGGGTTTCAAAACCCGCCCTCTTCGCTAGTGCGTAAGCGCCGGATCGGCCTGGGTGATGCTCCCTGGCTCGAGCTTCGTCTTGATGGTCACCTTTTGCTTAGGCAGCAGACTCACATCCGTATCAAACGTCCGGTACCCCGGCAGGTCGATTTTGATGTGATGCTTCCCGGGAGCAACGAGCATCGCGCGCCCCATCCCGCCGAATTCATGCGCGGTCCCGGCGTACGAGCCGTCCACAAACACCGCCGCGCGATCGGGCGTAACTTTGAGCTTGATCTCCGACGTCACCTTGGCGTACTCCGCGCGAGGATCCTTCTGCATCGAGACGTCGACACTAATCTCCTTGCCCGGCTCGACCGTGAGCTTCTGCGTGAGATCCGTGTACCCTGCCTGCCGTACCGACACCTCATGCTCGCCCGGCAGCAGGTAAATCTCCTTGTCGCCCTTGAGTTCATCGACGTAGCCCACATACTGCCCATCGATCCAGACGCCCGATTTCTTGTCGGCGTCCGTGTGAGCCACAAACTGAAGCCGCCCCATCACCTGATTCTGGGCCCGAGCAAGCCCCGGCAGCACCAGCGCCGCTGACACCGCCAGTACACTGCAAAGAAAGCCCTTAATGAAAGCCGTACGCATGGCGATCATCCCCCTTGGAATCGCCCGGGAACGATTCGTGCTACCGTCACATCCTAATACGAACCAGGTCATTTGACATGGGTTACCGCGAGATTTCCAGGTTCCGGCGGTCTGCCAGGCGCTCGCTTCCGCCACGGCTTTACCTTTATTGCACCAGTCGGCCAAGACTTTTCGAGCCCAGTCGGGCAACGTGGTAGTTTGGTAAGGTTCGCCCTCCGAGGCCACTTGACGGACACGCTCACATCCATCGAAGCGCAAAGCACACCGGGCTCGGAAAAACGCCGCAGCTCGCGCGTCCCGGCGGCGATCCCGATCACCGTCAGCGGGGTCGATGCGCTCGGCGAGCCGTTCCGCGAGCTCACCACCACGCTCAGCGTCAGTTGCAGCGGCTGCAAATACAAGTCGAAGAACTATGTGCAGCGCGATTCGCTGGTCACGCTCGAAGTCACCCACCCGAATCCAAGGCTTAGCCCGCGCGTCGTCAGAGGACGCGCCCGCTGGGTGCAGCGCCCGAGAAATTTGCGCGAACAATACGAGATCGGGTTGGAGCTCGTCGTTTCGGGGAACATCTGGGGGCTGGCGTCTCCGCCGCCGGATTGGTTCCCGCATCCCGACGACGAAGCGCTGCTGCAACAGTTGCAGGACGAAGCCGCCAAGGCAGCCTTGGAATCGGCCGCTGGATCCGTGGCATCTCCCGCAGCCGCATCCGAAGCCCCCGCCCCGTCCGACGATGCGGTGGACGCGACCGAGACAAGCCAACCCCTTTCGGCCTCCGCATTCGAAGAAATCGACATCTCCGGAGCGATCGGTTTCACGCTCGAAGAATCCGCGCCGCCCGCGCCGGTCGATCTCAAAACGCGCCTGCAGGAAACCGTCGCGACATCGCTCAAGGCCATGGTCGACCGCATGGCCGAAGCAGCCGCGCTCGATATGGCTGCGCGCATCGCCGCCGTAATCGACGAAGCGCGCGCCGCCTGCGGGATCGCAACCGAGGAATTTGAAGGAAAAATACGCGAGGCTCTGGACGAAGCGCTCCATCCGAAGCATGCCGAAGCCCTCATGGTCTCCATCGAAAAGGGGACGAAGAAAAGGACGCGGAAACCCTCCAGGAAGAAAGTTCGGCAAACGGATTCGCCCCAAACCGCCGGCCGGTGATTGTCCCTTCGTTCTCTTGCAATTGCAGTGCTATGGGGATAAGGTTTTGGGCGGAATCGTATTGTAACCAGTTGGGGGCTGCTTTCGTCTCTACAGGTGGGGAAGTCTGCATGGAAGGAGATTGGATCGTCCATGATTAACAGGCGAAAATTATTATCGTTGATGGGAGCGTCTCCTGCGCTTTTGGCTGCCGCGACGGCCGATGCGAAGGAAAAGAAAACGAAAGCAAAAGACGGCAAGGCTTCGACAATGGAGCCAAAAATCACGGCGCTTAATCCGAGGGGCATGCCGCCTCCGATCACGCTGATTCCGATGGCGCCGCGGCTCAGCACGCTCGACGGAAAAACGATCTATCTCATCTCCGACGGATTTCCCGGCGCGGATCATTTCTTGGCGCAGGTGGCTACTTGGTTCCAGAAGAACATGCCGAGCGTGAAAACCGTCTACCGGCTGAAAGCCGGCGGCTTCGCGGACGACGATCCGAAACTAAACGCAGAGGTAAAAGCAAACGGCCAGGCAGTCATCATGGCCATCGGCCATTGAAGCACGTGCACGCCAGCGACCGTCGGTCACTGCATAGAATACGAAAAGATGGGGATTCCAGCCGTTCCGATGGTGACGATCGCGTTTAAGGATCTCGCCAAGACCAACGCCGCAAAGCGAGGCATGCCGTTGCAGCGAATCGTCTTCACCCCGCATCCGGTGTGGGGCAAGACGGACGAGGAGATGTACGCCTACCTCGAAGGCAACGATCCGGTGAGCGGAAAGCCGCTCATGCCCGAAGTGATCGGCGACCTGACGCGGCCTCTGACGGCGGACGAATCGAAATCGGGAACGTCGACGCCTCCCACAGGCGCGCCCACGTTCATCGACACATCCGACAACCTGCAACAGTATTATCTGGACAACGGCATGACGGACTTCATGCCGATCGTCCTGCCCACGCAAGAAAAAGTGGACGCAATGCTGAAGGGCACGAGCCACAAGCCGGACGAAGTGGTCGGCAAGATGTCTCCGGCGCAGGGCGCGTTTCCGCCCTGGTCGTATAACGTGGAGCAGGTGGCCGTGAACGCCGTAATGGCGGGGGCCACGCCGGATTACTTCCCGATGCTTCTGGCAATCGCATCGACGGGAATTTCGGCGCTCTTCAGTTCGACCAACTCGCTGGTTTCCGCGGCGGTGGTCAACGGACCGATTCGCGACAAGCTGCAGATGAACTACGGAATCGGCGCCATGGGTCCTTTCAACCAGGCGAACGCCGTGATCGGGCGCGCGTGGACGCTGATGTCGAAGAACCTCGACGGCGGCGGCATCGCGGGCGAGACGTACATGGGTTCGCAGGGCAACGTAATCAACTACAACAACCTGATCATTCCCGAGAATGAAAAGGACAGCCCCTGGACGCCGTTCCACGTGCAGAAGGGATTCAAGCCCGAGGACAACGTCATCAGCTTCTTCTTCGGCTTCCTGATCACGCAAGGACAAGGCGGCCGCGGGCTGGGCGTAAAACCGATTCCTCTGTACCACGAGGCGATCTCGTACAACGTGGGGCCCTTCGCCTCGCTCTTCGGCGCGCTCGTCCTGGCCGATCCTCTGGTGGCCAACGGTTTGGTCGAATTGGGTTACAAAACCAAGGAAGACCTCGCCGACTGGCTGCAGAAGAACACGCTCATCTCGGTGAAGGACGTCAAGTCGATGCTCTTCAGCATGCTGCCGCGAGGTCCGCAAGCAGCGAACCTGACGGACGACATGATGATTCCGAAGTGGCCGCGAGCCGATGCCTTTAACTTCGTAGCGGTCGGCGGACAGACCAACCCGTACCACCAGCTCGCGAACATGAGCTACCGACTGAGCGTCAACATCGATAAGTGGACGTAACCATCCGACGAGGATGGTCGCACTGAGGAGGGCGCCTTGCTGTGTTGCCCTTCGAGGTGTCTAAAACGAGGGGGAGCCATCAGCGGCCGGCGCTTCGGGGGGAGCGCCGCCCGCTGATGAACCGTCGTCCGTTCGGTTTCTCCGGTTTCACAGGCCGACCTTCATCGTTTCCGTTCTGCCCGCTCGATCACCGCTTCGACTTTCTTTTCTTGGGCCTTCCGCCGAGTCTTCCATCGGCCGTTTGAAACTGCCGTCTCGTGGTGGGAAGGCGGAAGGCGACTCAGGAATAACTGCTCAACGAGACCAGCCCCTGCCGGCGCCGAAATCGCCAAACCGGGCTCAGCGCATGGCGGGAAGATTAGGGTGTCTGAAACCTGAGCGCCTGTCGCACCGTATCTATACTGGGGACTTGCATCCGGTTCCATGATGGGATAAAGATACGCGGGGCTTTTTGCGGGTATTCCGGGGTGGGTACCGGGCGGAAGCCATTCGGGGAACATCCGAGGGGGGAGTATTCATGCAATTTCTGAACTCAAGAAAAGTGTGGCTTGTCGCGCTGGCGACGCTGATGGCGGCGGGTCTGTCGGCATCGGCAGTCAAAGCGCAGGACACCAAGGCGCTGCTCGACGCGGGCAAGAACGCGGACGAATGGCTGACGACCGGGCACGGCTACATGGACTGGCGCTACAGCGAACTCAAACAAATTGACGCGAGCAACGTGAGCAAACTCGGGCTCGCCTGGTATTACGATACGGATTCGGATCGCGGCACAGTCGAGACGACTCCGCTGGTTTCCAACGGCGTGATGTACGCGACGCTGCCCTGGAGCGTGGTGGTGGCGGTCGACGCGGCCACGGGGAAAGAAAAGTGGCGCTGGGATCCGCAGATTCCGCACATGAATTTCCCGGTGGGATCAGCGGGAAAGCCGGATAAGGTCCGGACCGGCCCGAGCGTCTGCTGCGGCCCGGCAAACCGCGGTGCGGCGATTTACGACGGCAAGGTGTACGTCGGCACGCTCGATGACCGCCTGGTGGCGCTCGATCAGGAGACCGGCAAGGTGGTGTGGACGACGCAGACGATCAGCGACGCGCAGGACTACAGCATCACCGGCGCTCCGCGCATCGCGGGCGGCAAGGTGATCGTCGGCAACGCCGGCGGCGAATACGGTGTTCGCGGATTCGTGGCGGCGTACGATGCGGAAACGGGCAAGGAGCTCTGGCGCTTTTACACAGTGCCCGGCGACCCGACCAAGCCCTTCGAAAACAAGGCCATGGAAAAGGCCGCGCCCACCTGGGAAGGCGACTGGTGGAAGCTGGGCGGAGGCGGAAACGTGTGGGACGGAATCGCCTACGATCCCGAACTCAACTACGTCTACATCGGAATCGGGCAGGGCGGCCCCTGGGTGCAGGGCTTCCGCAGCCCCATCGGCATGGAGAATTTGTATCTGTGCTCGATCGTCGCGCTCAACGCGGACACCGGCAAGTTCGAGTGGTATTTCCAGACGACGCCGGCCGACGAGTGGGATTACGACGCCACGCAGGGACTCACGCTTGCGGATTTGAAGATCGACGGAAAAGTCCGCAAGGTAATCATGCAGGCGCCGAAGAACGGCTACTTCTACGTGCTGGACCGCAAGACGGGAAAATTCATCTCGGGCGCGCCCTACGTAAAAGTCACGTGGTCCACCGGACTCGATCCGAAGACCGGGCGGCCGCACGAAGCGCCTAACATGCGATATGAAGATCAGCCGAAGGACGTCGCACCCGGGCCGGCGGGAGGCCACGCGTGGGAAGCGATGTCGTATAACCCGAATACGGGCTTGGTGTATCTGCCGGCGCTCGACAGCACGTTCCACTACGTCTCCCAGAAAACGTTCCGGCCGGAACTCGGCGTCTACAACTGGGGCATCGTGCTTGGTCCGCCGGACCCGAAGCACCCGCTGCCGCCAAACCATGGGTTTCTGACGGCGTGGGATCCGGTGACCGAGAAAGAAGTGTGGCGAGCCGATTTGATAAACGGCGGAGGCACCGTGACGACCGCGGGAAACCTGGTGTTCGGCGCGTCCGACAGCGGAGATTTCGTCGCTCTCAGCGCAGACAAGGGCGAAAAACTCTGGTCGGCGAAGCTGGTGGCCGGGTTCGCAAATCCCATCACGTATATGGTGGATGGCAAGCAGTACGTTGCCGTCCTTTCGGGACGCGGCGGCAAAGCACGCATCTACGCGTTTGCGCTCGACGCCAACATGCCGATCCCTCCGCGTCCTTCCGGAGTTTCGGACAATCCGTTCGGCCCGCCTCCTCCGGCGCCGGCACCGCAAGCGCCGACGCATGAGAACCAGCAACAATAGGAAGAGTTGAGAGTCGAAAGTTAAGAGTTAAGAGCACGAAAACAGAGCGGCGGCCGGCGATTCGTCACCGGCCGCCGTTTTGCGTTTCCGCCTGCGAGCCCTCGTCGGGTAGTCCTGCCGTATAACTGCGGATTCCACTTCGCGCCGCGCGGACGTATTTTCATTGCAATAAGAGGTGCATGCAGCATGCCCCTGGCGGGGGCTTATACGGCCCAAAAATGGCGCGAAAAAGCCAAATTTGGGAGGATCGATTCGCCAGAGCAGTTGGCGTTGAGCCGGACGTGCCGGAAATTGCGCGAGGGCGATGTGTTGAAATTTGTGAAGGAGATTCGGATGGAGGATGAAGAGTGAGGAGTCGAGGGCCGAGAGTTGAGAGTTAAGAGTTACCTCGCGCACCCTTCGAAAAAGGGGCCGCAGCAAGCCGCGCCCTCGCGGAGCTCATCGGCTATCGGCTTGCAATCGGGGGCGGGCGGAACTATAAGGTGAGCGCTGCTGCGCCGTGAATGTTGGGGCGCCGAATCGAGGTATGGCCGTGAAAATCAACAGGCGAAGGATTTTGTCGATGCTGGGGATGTCGCCGGCGCTGCTGGCTGGGGCGACGGCTGAGGCGCGAACGCCGACTGCTGCCAAGAAGGCGGCCGAGGCTCGCACGCCGGCGGCTGCCGCGAAGGCTGCGGCGAACGTCGACGCCGGCGGGGCGATGCTTGTGGGGCTGAATCCGAAGGGAGCGCCGCCTTCGATCGAGTTGATTCCGATGGCGCCGCGGCCGAGCACGCTCGATGGGAAGACCGTGTACCTGGTGGACACCGGCTTCGAGGGCGGCGGGATGCTGCTGCAGCAGATCCAGCGGTGGTTCGGGCGGAACATGCCGAGCGTGACGACGGTATTCAAGAGAAAAGCAGGGCCGTACGCGGAAGACGATCCGGCGCTGTGGCAGGAGATCAAGGCCAAAGGCAACGCCGCGATCATGGCGATCGGGCATTGAAGCACGTGCACGCCAGCGACCGTTGGTCACTGCATCAGCGTCGAGAAGCTTGGCATCCCGACCACTCCCATGGTGACGCGCGCGTTCAAGGATCTGGCGATCCTGAATGTGGCGAAGCGCGGAATGCCGCACGAGCGGATCACCTTCACGCCGCATCCGGTGGCGGGCAAGACGCCGGAAGAACTGCGCGCGTACGTGGAGGGCAACGATCCCGTGAGCGGCAAGCCGATGATGCCCGAGATCGTCGACTACCTGACGCGCCCGCTTTCGGCGGAAGAGTCGAAGACGGGAAAGATTTCGCCTTCGATGGGGCCGCCGACGATTACGGATACCGCCGACAACCTGCAGGAATATTACTTGAACAACGGAATGACGGACTATCTGCCGATCATTTTACCGACCGAGGCGCGCGTGGAGGCGATGCTGAAAGGCACGAGCCACGATCCGGAAGAGAAGTGCGGGCAGATGGCGGCGGGCGCGTATCCGCCGTGGTCGTACACGGTGCGGCAGGTGGCGGTGAACGCGGTGATGGCCGGATGCCGGCCGGAATATTTTCCGGTGGTGCTGGCGATCGCGTCGTCGGGGACGCCCTCGCTCTTCAGCTCGACGAATTCGTTCGCGTACGCGGCGATCGTGAACGGGCCGATCCGCGACAAGCTGAATATGAATTACAGCATCGGGGCGCTCGGGCCGTTCGCGCAGCCGAACGCCGCGATCGGGCGCGCGTGGACGCTGCTCTCGAAAAATCTCGGCAACGGCGGAATCCCCGGCGATACGTACATGGGATCGCAGGGGAACAACTTGAATTACAACAACCTGATCATCGCCGAGAACGAGGCGGCGAGCCCGTGGACGCCGTTTCACGTGCAGAAAGGCTTTCGCGCCGAGGAGAATGTGGTGAGCATGTTTCGCGGGCTCGGAATCGTTCCGGGACAGGGCGCGCGGGGCACGAGCACCGACACGCCGAAATACGAAGAACAATTCAGCGATTTGTTCAGCGTGTTCACGGGATTTTTCGGCGGGCTGGTGGTGGCCGATCCGCTGATCGCGGTGAGCCTGCACAAGCGCGGCTACGACACGAAGGGAAAGCTGATCGACTGGCTCTATAAGAATACGAACCAGACGGTGAAGGACTACAAGAGCCGCGACTTCGCGTACGGATTCGATTATCCGCGCGCGCTGAAGGGGCTCGAGCCCTACGCGACATGGTACAAGATGCCGGACGAGGCAGTGATTCCGCGATGGCCGCACATGAGCGACATCAACGTGGTGGTGGCCGGCGGGCAGACGAACGCGTTTTTTCAGGGCGGCAGCTTGTCGTACGGGGTGAGCATCTCGATCGATAAATGGGCGTGACGATCTGACAAGGATCGTCATCCTGCTTGCCCGGTCGAAGGGCGTCTCGCCGGCTCTTGTGCCTCCGCGCCTGCTACGTTCCCTTGGTGGAGACGTAGACCAGATCGAAGACCGTTCCATCGCTTTGGGGTTCCACGGCGACGAGGTGCAGATTCCTTTTCGTTCCGGCCTTGAAAAGCATTCCGCCCTTGTCCGGCTTATCGTTGTCGCACGTCAGTGACTGCGAGGAGTCATCGTCGCCGGAGGCTTGCCCCCCGCCGTTCGTGCAATCGAGCACCGGGCCATATTTCGCCAGCGCTTTCTTGTAAAAGGCGGCGATTTTCCCGGGCGCGTCACCCGATTTCATTTTCACGACGACCAGCCTGAAGCCGTAGCTGCCGCCCCAAAGGCCCAGGCGCGCACTGTCCGAGTCGTCGTTGTCTTTCTTATAGAGCTTTGCGCCGGGATAGAACGGCAGGCCGACGTCGTGTTCCGTAGCCTTCCCGCTCACGACGATGCCCGCGCTGTCCGGCTCCTGCTCCTGCGCCTCAGCGCGAAGGCCCATCAGCAGCATCATTCCTAAAATCGCGGCTGTTCCCGCGGCCAATCCGCGGATGCCTCTTCCCATTCCGTTTCGCCGATCGTTTCGCATAGGAGCTCCTCCCTCTTGCCTGAAGATACGCGGCTGCCGCGCGAAAAGTTCCCTGCCGTCGACTCCGGCCGGCGATACTTGCGGGCGCTGCGCTTGCGCGTGTATCGTTGTTGTTCTGGAGGCCGTTATGGAGAAATTTGTAATGAAGGTGTGTCTGAGATTCTGCCTGATGGGCGGGCTCGCGGCTGTTCTTACGATGGCTCTGGCGCCCGCGGCAGCGGCGCAGGGCAAGGAACAGGATCGCGTCGAAAATGCCGGGCGCGTGATGAAAGAAATCATGGACATTCCCGACGACATCCCGCAGAGCGTGATCGACAAGGCGGATTGCGTCGTGGTGCTCCCGTCCGTGCTGAAATTTGCGATCGGCATCGGCGGCAGTTACGGCCGCGGCGTGATGACGTGCCGCGGCGGCGCGAGTTTCCACGGCCACTGGGGCCCGCCGACGATGATGGCGCTCGAAGGCGGCAGCTTCGGGCTGCAGCTCGGCGGCCAGGCGACCGATTTCGTCCTGCTGCTGATGAATCAGCGCGCGGCGTCGAGCATCCTGAGCAGCAAGGTGAAGCTCGGCGGCGACGTATCGGCGGCGGCCGGCCCGGTCGGCCGCAACGCTTCGGCGGAAAGCGACGTCACGCTGCGCGCCCAGATTCTTTCGTACTCGCGCGCGCGCGGATTGTTCGCGGGCATCTCGCTCGCCGGCTCGACGCTGCGGCCGGATAACGACGCGAACAAGCGCCTCTACGGCAAAGAAATCTCGGCGAAAGAGATCGTGCTCGACCACGCCGTCCCACCGCCTCCGTCGGCGAGGCTTTTGCTGGCGACGCTCAACACAAAAACTCCCAGAAATAAATCGGGCAATTAGAAGGGCTCCGACGCTTGGCCGTCCTTCTCAAGAGGCTGGGCTCCAGGAGGCCGGGGCTTCCAGCCCCGGCGTAAGATGGGCCACTCGCGGGGGCTTTAGCCCCTGAAGGTCCCAAACGTCGCGTTGCCACAGTTAGGAATTGGGTCGAATGTCGCCGCGCGATCCTGATAGAAGCGCCGCTGCGTCTATGGATGCCAGCCGTAATACCCGGGGCCGACCCGCATGTGGTGATGCCACGCGATCGGAAACGCCCACGCCACGAGCACTCCGAGCACGGTTTGCCCGATCGCCAGCGGAATAATATTCCGCGCGCGTCCGAACATCCACGCCATCGCCGCGCCTCCGATGAACGTCAGCGGCACCAGCACCGGATTCGGCCAGTGGCATGCCGCGAAAATTGCGCCCGTCAGTCCCGCGGCCACCCACTCATTGCGAACGAGCGAGAGCATCCGGTTTTGCAGCAGGGAATTGAGTGCCACTTGCTGCAGCACGCAGAACGCGAAGTAGCCTCCCACCGGCGCGAGCAAAAGGGGAGGTAGCCGTCGCGTCCTGCCGACGACGAATCCGATCGCCACGAGCCCCGCCGCCATCGGCACGAACACGGCGAGCGCCTGCTTCATCGCGGGCCACAAATTGTCCGCGCGCCAGCCGAGCGTTTTCGTCGTGTCGCGATGCAGCAGAAAGCTCGCGCCCAGCCACACCACGAAGATCACCCACGTCCATCGCGCCGTGAATTGCAGCCGCCAGATGAACCACAGGATGAACGCGGGCAGCAGCACCACGTCGACCAGCGCAAGCCAGCGTTCCCGCGCGGAATTCATTGCCGCGTCCTCCGCAATCCCGTGTGTCCGCGCTTGGTATGCGAAAACGATGCCATCATGTCGCTCGCGCCTCGCCGTCCGGCCGATAATGGATAGCTGATGGCCGTGGAGGCGGAGGAGTTGTCCATGCGTGCCTCTCCCGTGCTCGCCGAAGCCGTGCTCGTGATTCACTTGTTGTGGTGCGTGTGGGTGCTGCTCGGATGGACGATCACGCGCGGCCGCCGCGTACTGCGGACGCTGCACATCGGGTCGCTCGTCTACGCGATCTTCATCGAGTCGGTTCCCTGGCCGCCTTGCCCGCTCACGTTGGCCGAAAATTGGCTCGAGGCTCGCGCCGGAATCGACCCCGCGCGCGACCCGTTCCTGGTTCACATTCTCGACGCCACAATCTACCCTAATGTGCCGGTATGGCTCGTTGTGGGCGCCGCGGTGCTGATCTGCGCCGCGATTTTGGCGATTTACGTCCGCCGCTATCGGCAGCGCAACGCGAACGGCCGCTGGTGACGTGGCGCCGGCTTGCCCCGAGTTGCCGTAAGGAGGTCTCGCCGGCTCCTCGGTTGCGGCTCAGGCCATGCGATCGCGCATCGCGTCACTCCTCTACGAATGCGCGCAAACGCACCAGCTTCTCGTCCCACTGCCGCGAGATCATGTCGAGGTAGCGGCGCGCCTGCCGCACGCGCCGCTGGTCCAATTGCCACACGCTCTCACGTCCGCGCCGCGCGCTGTGCACGAGTCCCGCCCGCTCCATCGTGCGCAGATGTTTGGTAATCGCCTGGCGCGTCACGTGCGAGCCCGCCGTAAGCCGCATGATCGAGAGCGGCCCGTCGTCGCACAGCCGCGACACGAGCCATAAGCGCGTCCGATCGCCCAGCGCGGCAAAAAGCAGCGCCGAGCCTTCCGGCTCCGTGGCCCCGCCGCGGCTACTTCGCATCGCCGACGTACTCGGCGAAGATCTTCGCCATGATCTCCCAGCCCCCTTCGTTGGCCGTGAACGCCTTGGCGCGCCGCGCCAGCGGAATGCGATCGAACCCCGATTCGCTCACCGTCAGCTGCACGCCGCCGGACACCTCCTCGAGCGCGAACGCCACCAGCGTCGTCGCCTCGCCCGAATAATCGACCTTGGGATCGACTGCGTTCGGGTGCCAGCGGAACGAAAACAGCCGCTCGGGTTCCATCTTCTCGATCGTGATCTCGAACGCCAGTCCTTCGTATTGCTTCTGCGCTTTCGCGATCTCGGCGTTCACGCTCGTCCCCACAATCGTGCCGCGCATGTGCGCCCCGGGCGCAAACGGCGCGTCGAACTTCACGCCGAACCACATGCCAAACTCCTTCGAATCCGCGAGCGCCTGCCAGATCCGCTTGAGCGGCGCGCGCAGCAGAATCTTCTTCTCGATGCGATCCGTATCCATATGCAACCTCCGGGTTGCATAATAGCCCGGCCCCGCGCAATATGCAACTGTTAGGTTGCGCGAATACGGAGCCCTGCGCGCCCGCCGCGCCAGTGAGCCGCCCGCCCGCTGGCATTGCAATTCGAATCCAGCGGGACTATAACAAAGACGCTTCGATTGGGCGCAGTTTCGGGGGAACGCGGAGACTTTCGGACGCGAGGTGCGGCGATGAACAGGCGAAAAATGCTCGGCTTTCTGGGGCTCGCCCCGGCGCTTTTGACAGGTGCGAGCGCGGCCGAGGCTGCCAAGGACAAAAAGAACAAGAACGGCAAACCCGCCTCGGGCGAGCCGAAAATTGAAGCCCTGAACCCGCGCGGAATCCCTCCCGCGATCCAACTGGTGCCGATGGCGCCGCGTCTGGCGTCGCTCGATGGCAAAACGATATACCTCGTTGGCGACGGATTCCCGGGAGCCGATCATTTCCTCGCTCAGATCGCGTTATGGTTCCAGAAAAACATGCCGAGCGTGACGACGTACTACCGCCTCAAGGCAGGCGCGTTCGCCGACGATGATCCGAAATTGTGGGCGGAGATCAAGGCGAAGGGCAACGCCGTCATCATGGCCATCGGCCATTGAAGCACCTGCACCCCAGCGACCGTCGGTCACTGCATAACGATTGAAAAGATGGGCATCCCGACCGCTCCCATGGTCACGATTGCGTTCAAGGATCTCGCGCTCTCCAACGCGGCGCAGCGCGGCATGCCTCACGAGCGGATTTGCTTCACGCCGCATCCGGTGTGGGGCAAGACGGACGCGGAGATGTACGCGTATCTCGATGGCAACGACCCCGTGAGCGGCAAGCCGCTGATGAAGGAAGTGATCGGCGCGCTCACCGATCCGTTGACGCCGGATGAGACGAAAACAGGAACGGTGACGCCGAGCGTGGGGCCACCGACGTTCTCGGATACGTCCGACAACCTGCAGCAGTATTACATCGACAACGGGATGACGGACTTCATGCAGATCGTCCTGCCGACGCAAGAGCGCGTGGACGCGATGCTGAAGGGAACGAGCCACGCGCCGGACGAGATCATCGGCAAGATGAGTCCCGCGCGCGGATCCTATCCGGACTGGACGTTCAACGTGCGGCAGGTGGCGATCAATGCGGTGATGGCCGGCTGCAAGCCGGAATATCTGCCGATCGTGCTGGCGCTTGCGGCGAGCAGCCTGACGGCGCTTTCGAGCTCGACCAATTCGTTCTCGGTGGCGGCGGTGATCAACGGGCCGATCCGCGACAAGCTCAACATGAATTACGGGATCGGCGCGATGGGTCCTTTCTCGCAGCCGAGCGCGGCGATCGGGCGGGCGTGGACGATGCTGTCGAAAAATCTGTCGAATTCCGGTATCCCGGGGCAGACCTATCTCGGCACGCTGGGGAACAGCACCAATTTCGGCAACCTCGTGATTCCGGAAAACGAGAAGGACTCGCCCTGGCCGCCGTTGCACGTGCAGAAAGGGTTCAAGGCCGAGGAAAATGTGGCGAGCGTTTTCGTGGGCTTCAGCATTTCGCAGGGGCAGGCGGGGATCGGCCTCGGCGTGAAGCCTGTGCCGCAATACGATCAGGCCCTCGTCTACAATTTCATTCCGTTCGGGCCGCTTTTCGGCGCGACCGCTGTGATGGACCCGCTGGTGGCGAAGGGACTGGTCGAGCTGGGCTACGACACCAAGGAAAAGCTCGCCGACTGGCTGCAGAAAAACTCGAAGATTTCGGCGAAGGACGCGCGGTCGACGCTATTCGCGGCGCGCTGGGTGCCCGACCCGAACATGCCGGACGACACGATGATCCCGCGGTACGCCCGCGCCGACGCATACAATTTCGTCGTCGTCGGCGGACAGACCAACCCGTATCATATGGTCGCGAACATCAGCTATCGCGGCAGCGTCTCGATCGACAAGTGGACGTGATCATCCGAACAGGACGATCACACTGAGGAGGGCGCGTTGGTGTATTGCCCTCCGAAGTGTCCCCTCCCATAAGGATCGTCGCCCTGCTTGCCCTGACTAGGCAATCCCGTCTTGCGCCTCTTGCGGCCGTCGCGCCAACAAGGGATAATGCCAAGGTAAGGCAACCTAGAATGGCAAGGGAGATTCGGCGATGCATTCCACGGTGACAAGGAAAGGCCAAACGACTATTCCGGGTGGAATTCGCAGGGCGTTGCGTATCAAGCCGGGGGATAGATTGGAGTACGCGGTTGAGGGTGACCACGTTATCGTCCGCGTCCATCCGGGGATACGATCCCTGAAAGGTGCGCTTGCCAGCAAAAAGGGCAAAGGGATGTCGTTTGCCCAGATCCGTGAAGCTGCCGCGAGAAACGCCCGTGGCCGCGAGCGTATGAGGTGAAAGGGAGACGGCTTGTCGACACAAATCTGATCATCCGCTATTTGGTTCAAGACGACGAGAAACACGCCAAGATCGCCGGGAAGCTGATCGACGCTTGCGATCGCGGCGAAGTGGAAATTGCAATATTGCCGGAGGTTCTGGCCGAAAGCGTTTTCGTTTTGGAATCGTTTTATCAGCGCCCGCGTCCAGCTATTGCCGAGGTACTTAAGGAGTTGATCTCCAGCCCCGGCGTCGAAATTAGCGAATCGGCCATCCATCTCGACGCTCTCGACCGCTACAGGAAAACAAAGATCCACTTCGTGGATTGCCTGATCGCCGCGACGGCCGCCGCCCAAAACACACCTGTGGCGAGCTTCGACCAAGACTTCAGGAACTTCAGCGACGTGCGAACCCAAATCGAATAACGTTCGCCTGCGCGTCCGTCTCGATCAACGATCTTCATCTCTATTCCGAAAGTCTCTTCGGTTGACTTCCAGAATCGCACGTGGGAGAACATGTCTATCAACTACGACATAGGGCGGGTGGACTATCCCGAAGCATCGAAGTAGCACAGAATTACCCCAACAGTTCCTCCCTCGGAAACTGCCCGGATGCGCTGTGCGTCTAAGAATGTGGGCGGCAAATGCCTTGCAATCCGTGCATTGCGGAACTATAAGATCGGGGGGCGGCGGGGCCGCCCAAAAATTTGGCTTTGATTTGTCGGGCCATTGAAACGGGGTGGGGGATGAAGATCAACAGGCGAAAACTGCTGTCGCTGATCGGGATGTCGCCGGCGATTCTGGCGGCCGCAGCGGGCTCGGCGGACGCTGAGGCTCAGGCGCAGAAAAAAGCGAAGGCCGCCGCGAGCAAGCAGAGCAGCAGCGACGAATACAAGATCGTAGGACTCAACCCGCGCGGCGTGCCTCCCCCGATTCATCTGATCCCGATGGCGACCCGGCTCCCGACGCTCGACGGCAAGACCGTGTATCTCGTGGACACCGGATTTCATGGCTCAGACGCACTGCTCACACAAGTGGCAGGATGGTTCACGCGCAACAAGCCGGACGTAACGACGGTCTTCCGCCGCAAGGCGGGGCCGTATGCGGAAGACGATCCGAAGCTCTGGGCTGAGATCAAGGAAAAGGGCAACGCGGTCATCATGGCGGTGGGCCATTGAAGCACGTGCACGCCAGCGACCGTCGGTCACTGCATAACAACTGAAAAGATGGGCATTCCGAGCGTGCCGATGGTCACAAGGGCATTCAAGGAATTGGCGATTCTGAACGCCGCGAAGCGCGGGATGCCGCACGAGCGCATCGCGTTTACTCCTCATCCCGTGTGGGGCAAAACGCCTGAAGAGCTGCGCGTCTACGTCGACGGCCCCGATCCGGTCAGCGGGAAGCCGCTGATGCCGGAGATCGTCGACTACCTCACGGTGCCTCTGACCGCCGACGAAAGTAAATCGGGAATCGTGGAAGTGTCAACGGGACCGGCGACGTACGGGCCGGACACGCCGAAAGATCTGCAGCAGTATTACCTCGACAACGGGATGACGGACTACCTTCCGATCATCATTCCCACCGAGGAAGCCGTGGAAGAGATGCTGACAGGCACGAGCCACAAGCCGGACGAGCCGTTGGGCAAAATGGCGGCGGGCGCGTATCCGCCGTGGACGTACACCGTGCGGCATGCAGCAGTCAACGCCGTGATGGCGGGATGCCGGCCGGAATATTTTCCGATCGTGCTGGCGATCGCGTCGTCGGGGATCGCATCGCTCTTCAGCTCGACGAACTCGTTCGCTTTCTCGATGATCGTCAACGGGCCGATCCGCGACAAGCTGAACATGAACTATGGAATCGGCTCGCTGGGGCCGTTCGCGCAGCCGAACGCGACGCTTGGGCGCGCGTGGACGATCATGTCGAAAAATCTCGGGAACGGCGGCATTCCCGGCGACACCTACCTTGGCTCGGTGGGAAACAACCTGAACTACAACAACGTGGTGATCGCCGAGGATGAGGCGAGCAGCCCCTGGGTGCCGTTCCACGTGCAGCGCGGATTCAAGCCCGAGGAAAACGTGGTGAGCATCTTCCGCGGGCTGGGTGTGGTGCCGGGGCAGGTGGCGCGCGGCAGCAGCGTCAACGTGAACCCGAAATTCGACGAACAGCTGAGCGATCTCTTCAGCACGTTCACCGGATTTTTCGGCGCGCTGGTGATCGCCGATCCGCTGGTGGCGAAGCGGCTGAAGGAACAGGGCTACGACACGAAAGAACAGCTGATCCAGTGGTTCTACAAAAACACCGTGCAAACGGTGAAGGATTACAAGAGCCGCAACTACGCGTACCTGTTCGATTATCCGCGCGCGTTGCAGGGCGTCGAGCCCTACGCGTCGTGGTACAAAATGCCGGACGACGCCGTGATCCCGCATTTCCCGCGGCCGGAAAGCTTCAATATCGTGGTGACGGGCGGCCAGACGAATGCGTATCCGCAAGCGGCCAACATGAGCTACGGCGTAAGCATCTCGATCGACAAGTGGGCGTAGCGCTCGGGCAAGAAATCCTTCAGCCGACCTAAGGCGAAGGCGTCGGCTTCAGGACGACGATCCTTGTCGGATCGTTCGGAGCACGTCATGAACAGACAAGCTGCTGTCCCTTCTCGGGCTCTCTCCGGCGCTTTTGGCTGGAGCCACGGCGGCCGGCGCACCGGGGGCGGCAGATCTGATTCAGCAAGAACATGCCGAGCGTGAAAACGGAATTCCGCAAGAAAGCGGGAGCGTACCCCGAAGACGATCCCGTCCTGTGGAAAGAGATCAAGGAAAAAGGCAACGCCGCGATCATCAGACGCACGCGCTCCTGCACGCAGTGCGCACCGATCATTCGTGGCTCAGGAATGCGTAGCGCAGCAGGAACAGGACGCTGAGGACCCAGATCAGCGGACTGATCTCCTTGTATTTGCCCGTGAACAATTTCAAGAACGTGAACGATAGCAGGCCGAGACTCAGGCCGGTCGCGATGCTGAAGGTGAGCGGCGTTCCGATCACGGTGAGGAACGCCGGGACGGACTCGGTGTAGTCGTTCCACTTCACCTTGGCCACTTCGCCGCACATCAGCGCGCCGACCAAAATCAGCGCGGGCGCCGTGGCGTACGACGGAATCGCGGAGACGATCGGCGCGCAGAACATCGCGCCGACGAACAGCGCCGCAATCATCACGTTGCCGAGGCCCGTGCGCGCGCCCGCTGCTACGCCGGCGGCGCTCTCGATGTAGCTCGTCACCGTTGACGTCCCCGTGAGCGCGCCGACGATCGTGCCGACCGCGTCCGCCATCAATGCGCGGCTCGCGCGCGGCAGCACGCCATCGCGCAGAAATCCGCCCTGCTCGCACACGCCGACCAGCGTGCCCACGTTGTCGAAAAGATCGACGAAAAAGAAAACGAAAACCAGCTCGCCGAGCCCGATTTTGAAAGCCGCGCGCAGATCGAGCTTCAGGAACGTCCCCGAGGGATGCGGCCACGAAAATAAATGCGCGGGCCAGTGGCTTACTCCCAGCGGAATGCCTACCAGCGTGATGATGACGATCCCCAGCAGAATCGCGCTGCCCACGCGCCGCGCCATCAGGATCGCGATCAGCACCACGCCCACCGCCGCGAGAATCACCTGCGGATCGGATGTTTTGCCGAGTGCGACGAACGTGGAAGGATTCGCCACGATGATCCCGGCATTGCGGAATCCCACGAACGCGATGAACAGGCCGATGCCCGCCGCCGTGCCGTATTTTAGGCAGCCGGGAATCCCGTTGACGATCTGCTCGCGAATATTAGTGAGCGTGAGGATCAGGAATAGGATGCCCGAGAGCAGGACCACGCCGAGCGCCGTCTGCCATGGGACGCCGCGCTGGATCACGATCGTGTACGTGAAATACGCGTTGAGCGACATCCCGGGCGCGAGCGCGATCGGGTAATTCGCCCACAGCCCCATCACCAGCGTCGCCAGCGCCGCCGAAATGCACGTTGCGAAGAGCACGCCGTCGACCGGCATGCCCGCCTCGGAAAGAATCCGCGGATTGACCACGACCACGTACGCCATGGTCATGAAGGTCGTCAGGCCGGCGAGAATCTCCTGCCGCACCGTGGTCTTGTTTTCAGTGAGATGAAAGATGCGCTCGAGCAAACAGCGTCTCCCAATTGTGGCCGATAAAAGGAGCCACTATAGGACTGCGGGCGCGAAGCGTCAACGAAAGAAGGGGCAAGGTCGCGTCGCAAATCGGATCGAACCGATCAGTGGGCGCGCGCGCAATTTCGACACGACGGCGCTCGATCCCTGCGCGGGTTTGCCTTCCTCGGATCGCTGTTCGTCACTCCGGAAGTTCGGTGGAGCAGGTGCGCGTGGAGGCACCGCGCCACGATTTGGTCCGCAGGCGCGACGAGAGCTGGCGCTTTTCATTGCGTTCGAATGCGGCGATTTTGGCGTCGAAGATGGCCGCCGCCTGGGCGCGATCGTCGTTGCCGACGAGATCGGCGGCGCCGTCCCGCGACATAGCCGTGCCACCCAGATTCGCGGCCAGTTGCCGCGGCTGCTGCGCGAATGTGTCTCCCATATCGACGATCCAGACTTCGGTTCCAGCCCTGCCGGTGCGCATCGTCACGGGCGCTAGATGCATCTTGCGCGCTGCCGCGGCTGCATCACCGAAAGATTTCGACGTTTTGATCGTCCAGAGGCGATCGTGCCCGGCGGCTCGCGGGAAAAACAGGAGCACAAATTGCTGGCGCTCGTATTTTCCGAGTAGGGAACCGAGATATTCGGTTTCGTCAGGCTTCAAATGGGATTCGACGAGAAAAGAATTCTCCGACGACCTGTCGTAGATGCCCAGCACCCCCGAAATCCCGACCGCGCGTGTCATCGAGCAGGCGATCCGGTCGGCGATGGCGATCGCGTTCAGCTCTCCGAACGATCGGAGGCTTGCTTGCGCGCCTGCGTCGGTGAGCGGCGCCCGCGCGTTTGGGCTGGCAAACAAATACGAGTTCTGCGCTCGGGCTGTGTGCGCGGCCACTCCGGCCAGCAGCACAAGCGCCAGAATCTTCAAACTTGGCACGACCGGTCGCTTTCCCCTCTTACGCGCTACGTGGCCTACGCGCGGTCCTCTTCGTCCTTCATCGCCACGAGCAGCAGGATGATTCCGTTCACGGTGAACATGCGAAACGCGGCGTCCTGCCCGTTCCAGCTTTTCGATTGCCACATGAGGAACCACTCGCCGCCGACGCTGAGAAACGCGACTGACCACTGCAAGAGGCTCAGCGTCAACGCCGCGATCGCCAGATTTTTCGCGCGGCTGAACGCTTCCGCGCTGCCCATCGCCGCGGCCATCCGCGCGCCGCCCCACCAGCACAGGACCATCGTCAGCGCTTCCCACACGATGATCGCGATGTAAAACGCCGTGTGGATCGCCGGGCTGTTGATCGCGCGCCACATCCCGTGATTGCCGGGAAAGGTCGAGTCCATCATCAACACGTGGCGCACGAACTGATAATTCGAGCCGTAGTCGGTCGTGTTGTTCAGCACGACGAGCGTATAGACCAGCGCCACCGAGAAGACGAGGAGCACTTTCGCCACCCGCAGCGTCATGGTTTTGCCTCGCCTGCCGCGGCGCCGGAGGAATTCGTCGGTGGCGCGAACGTCTGGAAGTATGCGTCGAGCGCATGGAGCGTCGCGCCGTCATACTCGGGATTGCCCGGCATCTGCGCCTGCGGGCTCTTCGACTTCGGATCATGGACGTACTCCGCGAAAAAATCCGGCGAGGTGGCAGCGATCGCCGAAATCACGGTCCAGGCAACGCCGGCCTTGTGTCCGCCCTCATCGCCCTGATTGTGGCAGCGGAAGCAATTTTCTTGGGCGATGCGGTAGCCGTCTCGTACCTCCGGATCGTTTGCGTGCGGGCCGCGCGGCGCGATCGCGCCAAACACCTGCCCCTCGTTGCGGAAATCGATCCGCACGACGCCCCACGGAATCTGCATCTCCTCCACGTGCGAGAGCACCTTGAACCGCGGGGCGAAATTCGGCTGCGAGATCAGGTAGGGGCCCATATCGCTGCCTTCGTCTTTGGGCCATTCGGCCGGGCCCTTGCCATTGATTTCGAGAACGAGCAGCGGCCGGTGCGCGGCGCGGTAATTCTCGGGATAGTTCGCGCGATACTTGTCGTCGCAAATCGCCACGACGAGCGTCGCATCGGGAGCCGCGAAGCGCTCGGCAAGTTCCGCGAGCGATACGCCGCTCACGCGCGTCGGCCCCAGCCCCTTGAAATTCGGATCGGTGGTAACCGTATAGCTGACCTGCGGCAGCGCCAGCAAATCTTCTCGCGTGATGTAGCGCACGGTTCCGGGCGGCAGGCCGGCAATCTCACCGCTCACTTCGAGGTCCGACGGCGACGAGCGCGTCGCGTGCAAAATAACAGTGGAAGCAGTGGACGCGGGTTGCGCGGCCGCACCCCGCATGGTCGTGAAGGACAGGATTGCAGCGCCAACAAACACGATCGATGCGCCCGCCTGCAAAATTCCGGATCGCGGCATGGCCAATCCTAGCGCAGCAGCGCGCGCGGGCCATCAGGAATTTGATCTATATGCTAGAGTTCTGTGCGCGGAATCAGCCATCAGCCACAAGGGAGGCGGAACGAACCATGGGTGTGGAAGCGCGGCTTCAGGAACTCGGCATCGCTCTGCCCCAACCTCCGGCGGCGGGCGGCAACTACGTGTCGGCGAAAACGCACGGCAGTATCGTCTTTCTCGCGGGCGTGATCTCGAGCGATTCTTCCGGCATCGTCACCGGCACGGTCGGGATCGACCGCACGGTCGAGCAGGGCTACGCCGCCGCGCGCCTGTGCGCGCTCATGCAGCTGGCGGTGCTCAAGCGCCACCTCGGCTCGCTCGACGCGATCAAGAGCGTGATCAGCGTCAACGGCTATGTGAATGCGATCGCGGGTTTTGAGGATTCTCCGCGCGTGATCAACGGCGCCTCCGATCTGCTGGTCGAAGTCTTCGGCGAAGCGGGTCGCCACGTTCGCGCCGCGCTCGGCGTTTCGGCGCTGCCGCGGCATGCGCTGGTCGAACTGCAAATGTCGGTCGAGATCTAGCGCCCATGGCAGAGCACAAGCTTCTTGCGAATCCCACGCACTCCGTCTGGAACCGCGCGCTCCCGCCGCGCCTCCACATCCAGCCGGGCGATACCGTGCATCTCGAGTGCGTCGATTCAAGCGGCGCGCAAGTGAATCCGAAAACGACGCTCTCCGAATTTCTCCAGATCGACCGCAATCGCATCCACGCACTCACCGGCCCGATCTACGTGGACCGCGCCGAGCCGGGCGACGTCCTGCAGGTTGACGTGCTCAAGGTGGCGCACCGGGGCTGGGGCTGGACCAGCGTGATTCCCGGCCTCGGCTTCCTGAAAGAGCGCTTCAGCGAGCCATTCCTCTTTCACTGGAAGCTCGAAGGCGCCGTGAGCCGATCGCTGGCGCCGGCGATCGTGCCGCTCCGCCCATTCTGCGGTGTGATGGGCGTCGCGCGCGCCGAAGACGGCGAATTTCGCACGCGCCCGCCCGGTCCATTCGGCGGCAATATGGACGTGCGGCAGCTCGCCACCGGAGCCACCCTGTATCTCCCGATTTTCAACCCGGGCGCGCTGTTCTCCGCGGGCGACGCCCATGCCGCGCAAGGCGACGGCGAGGTCTGCATCAACGGCATCGAATGCCCCGCCGATGTAACGCTCCGCTTCCGGCTTCACAAGCAGCAGCGGCTCTCGGCGCCCGTGGTCGAATCGGGAGCGGCTCGTGGCCAGGAAATGGGCGGCGACGCGTGGCTGGTGGTCGAATCGGACACCGACGCGGCAGGCGCGGCGCGCGCCGCCACCTCGCGCATGATCGACCTGCTCGTCGATCGCTGGGGATTCACGCCCATCCACGCGTATATCCTTTGCAGCGTGGCGATGAACCTCCATCTCAGCCAGGTGGTGAACGAGCCGATGTTCACCGTCAGCGCGGAAATTCCCAAATCGCTACTGCCGGCCCGCCGGCTTTTCTGATCTCCGTCCAGCTCATCGGCGTTCCACTTCGGGAAGGACAATCGCCGCGACGCCCCCGCCTTGCAGAGTTCCTCTAGCCAGACTTCGCGGCGAACATCGAAATTCCTGATCGGCCTGAAAAAAACTATGCATTGTTCTCCGGCTTCAAGTTGGACTACTCTCCCGGCCAGCACATTTTGCATTTGCAAATGGGGTAAGCCACAGCCATCGCTGCGCGAGAAATCGCGAGGCCACGACGGTTTCGCGCGACGATCCCGGCGAAGTGTTCACATGGAGCGTTACAGGGGAGGGTGATTTGATGACTCGACGGATGGGTGTTGCCTTTTTTCTGTTGTCACTCTGTTTGCCGTTTGTCCTCATAACTTCCACGCAAGCGCAGCAGACCTTAGGCGGCATCACCGGAACGGTGGCGGACACAACCGGCGCGCTGATCACCGACGCGACGGTCACGGCCGTCAACGATCAGACCGGCCTAACGCGCACGGAAACATCGAGCGCGGACGGCGCTTACAACTTCGTGAACCTGCCCATCGGCAGCTACACGCTGACCTTCGCCCACACCGGATTCGAGAGCCAGAAGATACCCTCGATCCTCGTTCAGGCAAACCGCACCGCCACCGTAAACGCCTCGCTCCAGGTCGGCGAGGTGACGCAGACGGTCACCGTCGAAGAAACGCCCATGCTCAACGCCGTCGACACCACCAACGGCTACGTCCTCGATAAATCGCAGATCGACGCAGTTCCTCTACCGACAGGCAGCTTCACGGGAATCGCCGTTCTTTCGCCCGGTGTCGACGCCGAGCTTTCAGGCGGCACCGGATCGAACAGCGGCCTCGGTAATTCGCCGATCTGGGCCAACGGGCAGCGCGACACCAGCAACACCTTTCTTCTGAATGGTGTGGATGCGAAAAACCTCTTTAACGGCAAGACGACGAGCCAAGTGGCATCGGCTCGAGTTGTCAACGCGACGGGAGTCAGCACTTCGTCCGCACTGAGTTCGCTTCCCGTACAGAGCAGCTCCTCGGTATATCTCGCGATCGGCGAGTCGATCCCTTCGCCGGCTCCGGAGACGCTTCAGGAAGTTCGCGTGAATACGTCGATGTATGACGCGGAGCAGGGCTCCACGAGCGGCGCGCATATCGACATGTCCACAGCCTCCGGCACGAACGACATCCACGGCCAGCTCTATGGCCACCGTGGAACCAATTGGCTCAACGCCGATCCCTATTTCTATAACGCCGATCCCAACATTCCCGACAGCGAGAAGAATCCGGGTCTGCACCGTTACACCGCGGGCGGCGCCGTCGGCCTGCCGATTATCAAGAACAAGCTGTTCTTCTACGGCAGCTATCAGCACACCCACGTCGCCGACGAAGAAATTGGAATCTCCAGAATCACGGTGCCGCCGGGACTCACGGACGACCGGAGCCTCACCGCGCTGGCAGCCGTTGCGAACAACAACAACCTCGGCCCGGTCCTCGGTTTGCCGGATTCGACCCTCAGCCCGACGTTCAGCACCACGCCCGGCGTGGGTATCAATCCGATCGCTTACACGCTGTTTAATTACAAGTTTCCGAGCGGCCCGCTCGCCGGGCAATATCTGATCCCGTCGGCGAATCCGAATGCGGCCGTGCTAAACACGACGAATCCCGCGATCGTTGAGGCATTTCCCGAGGACGCCGAGATTCCCGGAACGGCGTATTTCTGGGCCGATCAGGCGGTTTCCAATATCGACTGGAACCCCAACTCGACACATTCATTCTCCGCCAAGTATTACTACCAGCACGATCCCACGCTGGCTCCTTACGGGTATTCGTCGATCGCAGGCTTTACTCAGCACCTCGACGCGGGCAGCCAGGTGATCTCGCTCAACCACACGCAGGTCGTAAAGCCCAATCTGAGCGTCACGGAAACTTTCGGGTTCATCCGCGAAAAGGCCTACAGCACGATCGCTCAACCGTTCACACCAGCGCAACTCGGCTCTGCCTGCCAGACGATGACCGGCTTCAGCGCCGCCGATTGCACGATCAACACGTTCGGTTCGTCCACTTTCCCCGGCTTCACCATCAACTGGCCCGGAATCACCGGTGCGCCCGGTTCCGACGTCCTCCCTTCCTACCAGCCGTTGCTGAATTTCGGCGCCGGCGCGGAATCGATGGCGGCGTTTACGGGCGTGTTCCAGAACCGCTTCAATCCTTCCGCCAATGCCATTTGGACCTTCGGCAGGCACACGATCACCTTCGGCGGCAGTTTTGAATACACGCAGCTCAACACGCGGGACCGAAGGAACCAACTGGGGATGATCGAATCGGAAGACATCAATCAATTCTTGTCAGGCACGCTCACCGACGATTATCTCTACTCCGGCACACTGTTTCTCTCCGGAAATCCCAACCGCCACTGGCGGTCGAACGAGACGGGCGAATACATTCAGGACAAGTTCCAGCTTAGCCCCACTCTTTCGATCACCGCCGGTTTGCGCTTCGACTATGAAGGCGGCTTGACCGAAAAGAATGGCCTGCTGCTGAACTTCGATCCGAGCAAGTATTCTTACGACCCGACGACGGACACGATCGCCTCGACGGGCTTGATCGTCGCCGGGAATAGTCCGCACGCGACGCCGGGCGTAAGCGATTCGACGCTCACCGGGCGCCAATGGGGACTTTCGCCGCGCATCGGCGTCGCCTGGAGTCCAAAGATGTTCAACAACAAACTCGTGGTCCGGGCTGGCTGGGGCATGTACTACGACCGAGGCGAGCTCTTCACCTATCTGTCTCCGGGCGTCGCCCAGAGCATCACGCCGGGCGGTCCATTCGGAATCAACCAGCAGCAGCCCTTCGTCGGCACCCAGTTCTGCCCGGTTGAGTTTCCCGGCACCTTTGAGAGCTGCACCACCACGCTGTCGAATCCCTGGGGGCCGACCCTCGAGGCTCCCCCCTCCGGCAATCCGAACACGATCACATCGATTGATCCGATCAGCGGCCTGCCAACGCTGCCCAACGCTAACTTTCTCGAGCAAGGTGCGCAGCCTTTCTATTTGGGTGTCTATGCCCGCAACAACAAGCTCCCGTACACCATGAACTCCACGCTCGACATCCAGTGGCAGCCGCGTAACGACCTCGCGATCGACATCGGCTACGTCGGCAATCTTGGGCGCCATGAGATCGTTCCCCTGCCCTTCAATCAGGCGGGAATTGCGTCCCCGAGTCACCCGCTGTGCGGCCAGCTCTCAGGGGGCAAGCCGGTCGCCTGCGCCAATCCGGCCGGCTCTCCCTACGCCCAGTCTTACACGTATGGTTACACCGTGCAGACGGCGCCTGACGCCTACTTCGACGAAAACCCGCTGCCCCTGCCGGATGTGAATGGGCATACGGGTGAGGTCATGCAGATCAACTCCGAAGGAGGCAACCTCGACGAGCGCGTCCCGTACATCGGCTACGCGGGTGAATCGGAGGCGTACACGGCTGCGGGCGTGTCGGCATACAACGCTCTCCAGGCGCACGTCGAAAAGCGCCTGAGCCACGGGCTTCAGGCGGGCGTTTCTTACACCTACTCTCACTCGCTCGATGAGCAGAGCGCTCTGGGACTCTTCTACAACGGCAGCAACCCGCTTGATCTGCGGGGCGGCTACGGAAATTCGGACTTCGACCGCACGCACATCTTCAACATCGACTACCACTACGAACTGCCGTCGTTTTTCTCGGAAAGCAGCGTTGAGGGCAAGTTCGCCAACGGATGGAGCGTTCAGGGTTTGATCACGCTGCAAAGCGGCCAGCCATACAGCATCGTCGACTATTCGGGCGCCGTCGGCAGCATCTATTACAGCATCAACGACGGCATCACGAATCCGATCGTTCCCCTCGCTCCGGGCTGCACGCCGGAAAACGCAAAGACCGGAGCGATCGGCAACAATTTCGCTTTTCCGGCGCTCAAGTCCGACTGCTTCGACGTGCCGCTCCTCGCTCCCGGCGACTTGAACGGTGCGATTCCTCCCGGCGACACGTTCGAAACGAATTTCATTCCCGGCGGCGGGCAGCGCAACATCTTCCGCCAGTCGTGGCAGAAGGTCGCGGACATCTCGATCGTGAAGCAGACCAAGATTACCGAGCGCTTCACTCTGCGATACAGCTTTGACGTTTTCAACCTGACCAACCATCCCAGCTTCGACATCCCGATCGACAACATCGATCAAAACCTGGCTTTCAGCGAAACTCCCGTCGCCCAACCCCCGTACGGAACGAACACGACCCCGACCTTGGCGTCAGGCTGCGGTACACCCGGCGCAACCAATGGGTTTTATTTCTGCCCCACGGGTCTGGGTCAGGTTGTGAAGACGATCGGCAGCGGGCGGGAAATTCAGATGTCGCTCGGGTTGCAGTTCTAGTTTCTGTTCGGCAACGAGGGACGGCGATCCTTTGCCGCCCTCGTTGCCACTCCCTCTATTTTTCAAGTAGCGGTCCAACAGGCAGGATTCATCGCGCGCGGAATGCGTTACCGCGCTTTGAAGGTCACGGTCTGCGTCTCGACCGCCGCCGCCGCGAACTGCTCGCCTAGCTCATCGGCGGATGCGAAGAGCTTGCCTTTTACATGCCGCGCGGGAAATGGGAAGCTCTGCGACGTCCCGCTGAACGGGAAGGGATCGAGCACGAATTGCCGCGGGCCGGTCGAGTGCGCCTCGATGGCCGCGTAGCCGCCATCGCGCAGCGGCAGCGGGTGCAGCAGGTTTGTCGGGCGCGAAAAATCCACGCACGTCACCAGCGAGAGGATGTCGTTCGCCTGCAATAGCCGGAAATGGTCGAAGATCGCGGCGTCGCTCTTGTGCTCCGGGCGGACGCTGGCATCCGCCTCGATCTGCTTGCGCAGGCCCTGCTGAAATTCCTTTTGCTGCTCGAGGAACTTGTCGAGCAGCGGCAAATCCGTCGGGGCGATCGTCGAGCGGTCCGCGTGGTCGTTCAGCAGGCTGTACGTGTGCATCGAGACGAGCAGCGCCGCGTAGGGATCCTCCGCCGCGATCAGGCGCACGGCGCGGTCGCGCACCGCGAGATAATCCGCGAGGTCGATCTCCTCGAACGCCGAATATTTCCCGACGAGCTCCGCCGAGAACGCGCTCGGCTTGCCCTGGCGCGTGATTTGCGGCTTCGCGTCGCGCACGGCCCAGCCGTCGTCGTGGCTGGCGATGCCTTTCAGCACGCGCCCGCGCGGCTCGGGCGGCAGAAACGTGTCGTTGCCCCAGCGCTCGGCGAACGCGCCCGCCAATCGCGCGTGGTCGGGGTGCGTGACGAGCCACCAGCCGGTTTCGGTTTCGCGTCGCAGCATCCATCTCCTCCTGGGCCTAGGAATCGGAGTCGGCGTCCGCAACTCGCGCCGACTCATGCCAATTGTGCAGGAAATACCACTCCAGAAACATCACCAGAAAAAAGAAAGCGAAGCCTAGCACCGTCGCGGCCACCACCAGCGCGAAAAGATAATCCGTCTGCAGCTGCGACGACGCGTACAAAATCGAATAGCCGAGGCCGCCCACGCCCACGCGGCTCGATCCAGCGTAAAGTTCGCCGGTGATGGCGCCGATCACCGCAATCCCGCTCGCGATGCGGATGCCGATGAAAAGCGACGGCACCGCGTGCGGCAATCGCAGCTTGAACAGCACCTGCGAGGGAGACGCGTTGTGCATCAGAAAAAGATGCACGAGGTTTTCGTCGACGCTGATGAGCCCTTGCGTCGTATTGAAGATCACCGGCGCGAGCGAAATGATGAACGCGATCACGGCGACCGACGCCGTCCCCGCTCCGACCCACATCAGGATCAGCGGCGCGATGGCGATGATCGGCACCGTCTGCAGCAGCAGCGTGTACGGGTACAGCATGCGGCGCACCCAGCGCGACTGCGCGAAAATCAGCGCGATCGCCACGCCGGCCACGATGCTCGCGATCAGGCCGCCCGCCGATTCTTCTCCCGTGATTTCCAGGGCCACGAGAATTGTCGAGAAACGATCGACGAAGGCCCGCGCGACCGCCCATGGCGACGGCAGCATGTACGAAGGCACGCGGAAAATCCACAGCACGAGCTGCCACAGCACCAGAAGCGCCACAAATACACCCGCAGCATTCGCAATGGTGACCAGCTGCCGCTTCACGCTCGGCTTCATCGCGCCGCCACCGGTGCGCTCTCGGGCGTCAGCGCCGAACGCAGCGCGTGCGACACCTTCACCGCGAGCGCGTCGAATTCCGGCGCGTCGCGCAGCGCCGCCATGCGCGGCACGGGCAAATCGACCGCGAACTCCGCGTGGATACGCCCCGGATTCGGCGCGAGGACGATGATCCGCGTCGAAAGAAAAATCGCCTCGGCCACCGAATGCGTCACGAACACCGCCGTCCACTTCTGCTCCGCCTGTAGGCGCAAAATTTCCTCGTTCAGGCGATCGCGCGACATTTCGTCGAGCGCGGCGAACGGCTCGTCCATCAGCAGGAGACGCGGATTCGTGGCGAGGGCTCGCACGATCGAAACGCGCATCTTCATACCGCCCGAAAGCTCGCGCGGATAGGATTTCGCCACATGCGCGAGGCCCACGAGCTCGAGCAGGGCCGCTGTTGTTTGCGCGCGCGTGGGCCGCGCCACGCCTTCTAGCTCGAGGCCGAGCCCGACGTTCTGCTCCACGGTGCGCCAGGGCAGCAGCGTCGCGTCCTGGAAAATGTACGAGACGATTTCGCGCGCGTCCTTTGGCGCCATGCCGTCCACGCGAATCGAGCCGCTGGTCGGCGCCGTGAGTCCCGAGATCAGCTTCAGCACCGTCGACTTGCCGCAGCCCGATGGCCCGATCAAGCTGACGAACTCGCCCTTGGCGACGCTCAGGCTGACGCCGCCGAGCACCGGCTGGCCGCCGCGGTAACGCTTGCTCACGTTGTCGAGTTCGACCATCGGCACGACGCGCGCGGTGCTCATGGCGCCGCCTCGATCACGGGCAGGTACAGCGCCGCCGGGTGCTTGGCGTCGTGATACACGAATTGCGTCGAACGCCGCCACTCCCAGGAGGTCGCGCGGCAAGAGGGAACCGCCGTGCCGGGATTGCGGTCATAGAGCGGAAATGCGCCGCTGGCGATTTCGAGCCGGATTCGCTCGCCCGCCGCGAACAGGCACGACGTCGGCTCGAGATCGAATTCCCAGTGATGAATCGCATCCGCGGCGTATCCGTCTTTGGCGAAGAGAAAACTCGAGCGCGCGATGCCGATGCAGATGAATTCCGCCGCTCCGTTCGGCTTCGCGCGGACGAGCTTCGCAGTAAAGTCGGTATGCGCCGACGAAGTGGCGCAATAGAGAGATACACGCGGCGCGCCGAATACGCGTAAGGGGGTAGGGAGTGCTTCGCTCGCGTAGACGAGCACGTTGTTTCCCATTTCGATCGCGGCTTGATCGAATTGCCCGCTCGCCGCGGCCGCCCCGCCCGGCGCCAGCACCGGCACTTCCGGATCGTAGACGAAAATGTCGCACGGCTCGTCGTCGGCGGACTGAGCCGTGGAGAGCGTTCCGTCGCCCTTGCGCGAATTCGCCCCGCCTCCGCTGTGCAGATAGAGATGATGATTGGCTTCGGTGGGAAAAGCCTCCGCTTCGCGCCAGCGGTTCTCCCCAAGTACGAAATGCCGTATGCGCGGCTCACGCTCGAATTCAGCCGAATCCTTCAGCCAGTGATTGAACCACCGCAGCAGCAGCGCGTCGGCATCCAGCAGCGCGTCGGCGCCGAAATCGGCCGCCCCGACGCGATCGCCCCAGGGAATGTGCAGCCACGGCCCGGCAATCAGATATTGATGTTCGCGACCGCTGGGCGTCGCGGCGCGATCGCGCAACGCGAGAAACCCGTCGACGCTGCCCTTGAGATACGTGTCGTACCAGCCGGAAACATGCAGCGCGGGCACGTCGATGCGATCGAGGCGCTGGCTGACGTCCATCTCGCGCCAATATTCGTCGGGCGCGGCGTGATCGAACCAATCGACCACATACTGCGGCACGCCCTCGCCGTGCAGCGCAGGATGCTCGCGAAAGGGCAGCACGCTCGCCTGCGCGGCAAGATTCGCCCAAGCCTGCTCCAACCGGTCGCTCGCCTCGCGCAGCTTGCGCCGCCGCGCGTCTTCCTTGAGCATCTGCAAGCCCCAGCCGAGCGTCGAAGCGAGCCGCAGCGCGCCATTGTTGTAGAACCAGCCGTGGTAGAGGTCGCACGCCGTCATGCCGGGCGCGATGCACTGCAATCCCTCGGGCTGCAGCGCCGCCGCGAGCAGCTGCGTGATGCCCTGATACGAGAATCCGTACATGCCGACGCGCCCATTCGATTCGGGCCGCGCGCGCAGCCACGCAATCGTCTCCGCTCCGTCGCGCGCTTCGTGGCGAAACGGATAAAAGTCACCGCCCGAATCGCCGCGCCCGCGCACGTCCTGAATCACCACATTGTAGCCGTGCCGCGTGAACCACACCGGATGCGCGTAGACCACCGTCGAGGCGATATCGCGCCCGTAGGGCTGCCGCATCAGCAGCGTAGGCTGCGGCCCCGCCTGCGCGCCACCCTGCGGCGGATAGTAATGGTCGGAGACCAGCTCGACGCCGTCGGACATGCGGCAGCGCACGCCGCGCTCGAGGCGCACGCCATCGCCGCAATCGATCAGCGGCGACGGTGGCGCGCCTCCGCGAGGTTCAGGCACCGAAGCGGACCATGGCGGTAAGCGCGGCGGCGAGATGCGCGGCGGCTTCGTCGCGCCAGCGCACGCCGTTTTCGACGGTGGCCGGGCGCGGGTCGCCCATCACGCCGCTCGGCGCGATGTCGGACGTGAGCCACGAAAACGTAGCGGGCGCGTTCTCGGGCAGCAGCGTCTGCGGCTTGGCGACGTCCGCGATGTAGTTGCTCGTGTACGCCGACCGGTCGACAAGCTCCGGCGCCGCGCCCAGCAGCAGCGCCGTCTCGATTTCGCCCGCGTGAAATCCGTACGCGCGTTCCTGCGCGCTCACGCCGTCGTACTTGAAGCCGCCCGAGCCTTGCAGCGTAAACGTGCGCAGCCCGAATTCGGCGCGCAGGTCGCGCGCCATCACGTCGATCAGCGCGCTATTGCCGCCGTGCGTGTTATAGAGGACCAGCTTGTGGAAGCCGGCCTTCGCGATGCTCGATCCGAGATCGCGCAGCACTGCCATGAACGTGCTCGAGCTCACCGAAAGCGTCCCGGGGAAGCCGATATGCTCGTTGCTCTTGCCGTAGCAGACGGCCGGCAGCGCGTACACCGGCATTTCCGGCGGCAGCTTTTCGAGCGCGTGCCCGAGCAGCAGATTATTGATCAGCGTGTCGGTGGCGAGCGGGAGATGGTGCCCGTGCTGCTCGACCGCAGCCGTCGGCAGCACGAGCAGCGTCGTCTCGCGCGGCAGCGCGTCCACCTGCTTCCAATTCAAATACGCGAAATTGCGGGAATCGGGGATCCAGGTCTTCATAAGAGTTTCACGCGGTCCTTGGCGCGGGCTGATCCGTCATCGACCCGGCGCCTCCGGCTCAAAGGTCAGCATCTTGCCGGGATTGAGCAGCCCTTTCGGATCGTAGCGGCGCTTGGCGAGCAATTGGACATTATCCGCGCGATAGCGCCCGCCGCCTTCGACATAATTCACGTGCGGATTCGCGACGAAAACGCCGATCGCGCGGCAGAAATCGATCATCTCGTTGAGCCGCTCCTCCGTCGTGTAGTACACCAGCGGAATCGCTCCGGGAATCACCACACCTTCGCCATTTTTCCAGAACTCCATGTGAAACAGGATTTCCTTGCCGAAGCGCTCTTTCAGGCGGCGCATCTGATCGCGCACCGTGGCCGGATCGAAGCCGCATTGCAGGTACGTGTAGGCTTCGTCGGTTTTCATCGCCCAGAGCGTGGTGTGATTCCAGGTGTAATCGGAAAGCAGCGGACGCGTGCGCAGGCCGAGATACGCGCCCGAATAGCTGATTTCGCCGCCCGCCTCGCGCGCCGCCGATTCGAAGGCGGCCAGCTGTGCCGCGGCGATCATAAAAAAGATCAGCGCCTTTCCCTTGGGCGCGTACTGCCGTACCGGCGCGAAGAATGACGAAATTGGCCACTCGAACGTCGTCACCAGCCGCTTGGTCCATTCGGGGCTGTTGGCGACGCGCTCGCTGAAATCGAACGCGGCATCGAACGTGTCGAACGCGACCGCGCACTGCGCCCACTCGACGGCCGGCGCGAGCGCCAGCCAGATGCGCGTGATCACGCCATTCGTGCCCCAGGCGTGCAAAATTTCGTGCACGGCTTGCCCCTCGTGCAGGACGAGCCGCGGCTCCGCCTCCATCGTCACGACCTCGAGCGCGCGCACCGTATCGAAATCGCGCAGATTGCCGTGCGCTACCGAGCCGATGCCGCCCGAGCCGCCGCCGAGAAACCCGCCCACGGTCGCCTTGATGATGGTCGAGGGATAGCAGCGCAGCTCCCAGCCGCATTTGCGCGCTTCGTTTTCGAGCACGCCGAGGCGCGTGCCCGGCTGGCAGACGGCGACGCCGTCGGATTGAATCGCCTCGATCTGATCCATGCGCGCGAGGTCGAGGACGATCCCGCCGCGCAGCGGCACCGCCTGCCCGTAGTTGCCCGTGCCCGCGCCGCGAATCGTCACGGGAAGATCGTGTGCGTGGCAGTAGCGGAGAACATTTTGGATTTCGTGCGCGGTCAGCGGCTGGACGACGAGATCGCCCACTTTGCCGTCAAGCTGCTTGCGCAGGACGGGTGAATACCAATAAAAATCGCGCGAAAGCTGCTCGACGATCTGCGGCTGCGTGAGCACGCGCGAAGCGTCGTCAAGGATGGCGCTGAGTGCGGCGGCATGATCGGATTGCATGGCCGTGGCTGTGATTCTATCCTCCCGGCGCAAAGTCCCATTTATTTCGGGCGGCTGATGTCGGAACGAAATCCGGGTGCGGAACCCAGGGCTAAAGCCCACTCCAATCGCCCGCTTTTCGCAAGCCTAAAGGCTCGCGCTTCCGCCTAAGTTCTCGAATTTGCGCGCTTCAGGCAAGGGCTGTCATCCCGAGCGAAGTCCCGCGCGCCTTTGCTTTTCCCGCGGTTTTCGCGGGCGCGGGACGCAGCGAGGGATCTGCTTTTGCTTCTCCGTGTGCCACGCTCTTTGCCGAACGCGATGTCGTTCCCCAGAAACCTACCGCTTGCCGGATTTCGCGCTGCGCGAATGCGATGACCACGTGCGAAACGCTTTCTGCATGTTCGGATGCGTGAAAAGCGTGTTGCACAGCTCCCGCAGCACGGGGCCCTCGACGATGCAGGGCATGTCCGAGCGCCGCGACACTTCCTTCGCCGGAATCTGGATTTGACTCACGAATCGGTTGGCGTCCGCGATGGTGGTGCCGAAGACCACGCGGTCGAGCCCGGCCCACAGCGCGTTGGCCATGCACATCGCGCAGGGCTCGCACGTCGAATACATCGTGTAGCCGGCGAGGCTGATGCGCTTGAGTTTCTTGCAGGCGAGGCGGACGGTGCGCGTTTCGGCGTGCGAACTGGGATCGTTCTCGCGCCGCACCGCATTCACGGCGCGCATCAGGGTCTCGCCCGTGCGCGTATGGACGATCAGCCCGCCGAAAGGAACCGGAGCCGGCGTTTCGAGAGTGCGCGCCGTGAAGCGCACGATAGCGCGGATACAATCTTCATCGAAGGGAGTTACGCCGGTGCGTGCGGCTGCCGGGGTCGCCATGTCGTAATTTAGCACGCCCCGGCACGCGCACGACACCGCAAAGTGGGCGCGCGCGGCTGATAGAATGAATCGGGCCAAACGATGAGCGAACATCCGAATCCAGCGGGAACAAGTCCGATACAAGAACTGCGCACGGAATTACTCGCGGGGCGCGCGACGCCGCGCGAGGTGCTGCGCGATGCCCTCACGCACGCGAACAGCAACGCGGGGAAAAACGTGTACCTTGCGCTCGATGCAAAGCGAGCGATGGCCGAGGCCGAAGATTTGCCGTCGCGATTCCGGGGAGCCGTGGGCACAGCCGAGCGCGAGAAAGCGCTGCTCTACGGCCTGCCGATTTCGCTGAAAGATTGCTTCGACCTCGCTGGATTTCCCACGTCGTGCGGCTCGCGCTTCTACGCCGAGCAAAGCGGCATCGTGGGCGCGGACTCGGCCGTGGCCACTCGGCTGCGCGCCCAAGGTGCCTCAATCGTCGGGAAGACCAATCTGCACCCGCTCGCATACGGAATCACCGGCGAAAATCCGGAATACGGCGACTGCGCCCAGCCGCGCGATCCCACGCGCCTCACCGGCGGATCGTCGAGTGGCGCGGCGGCGAGCGTCCAGGAAGGCTCCGCCATTGCGGCGATCGGGACGGACACGGGCGGATCGATTCGCGTCCCCGCGGCGTTGTGCGGCCTCGCGGGCTATCGCGCGTCGATCGGGCTGGCGCACGAGCGCGCTCTGTGGCGCGGCGGCGTTCATCTGGCGCAATCGTTCGACACGCTCGGCTGGCTGTTCCGCGATTTGCGCGATGCGCCGCTGCTGGCCGAGGCTCTCTTCGGTCTGCGCGTGCCGCCAACCGCCGACACGCGCGTGCGAATCGCGTGCGTCGCCGGCGATTTCCTGCGCGATTGCGAGCCCGGCGTGCTCAACGGGTTCACCGAATGGCAGAATCGCCTGCGCGCTCGTGGCGCCATGCTCGTCGAAATCGACGTCGCCTGGTGGGACGCGGCCATGGAAATGTTCGCGCCGATTCAGGCGCACGAAGCCGCCGCGATTCACACGGCGAAGACCGGCGGCGATTTCTCGCACTTCGAGCGGTCAATTGCGGAGCGGCTGGCGTGGGGCGCGTCGATCACCGATGCAGAAGTTGCGCGTTTGCGCGGCCGGCACGCGGAGTTTCGCGCACGAATGGACGCGCTGCTGGCCGAGCACGATTACCTGATCGTGCCGTGCGCGCCGGTCAGCCGCCTCACCGTCGGCGCCGATCACACCGGCGCGCGCGGCAAAATCCTGCGCTATACGACGCCCGTCAGCCTCGCAGGAATGCCGGTCGTCGCGCTGCCGATCGGCGATGGCGCGGGCGTGCAGCTCGTCGCGGTGCGCGGCGCGGACGCCCGCCTCGTGGCCTACGCCGCACAGATTGCCGCGTGACACGTTTCCCCTCGCCGCGCGCTCTAATGCATGGGGCCGGTTGTCGATAAACACCTGCCCGCACCATGCCCATAATTCTCACGTGGCACGACATTGCGCTTCGATTGTTCCTCGCGGCCTTGGCCGCGGGCGCGATCGGCTTCAATCGCGATGAACGTGGCCACTCAGCCGGCTTCCGCACCAATCTGCTGGTAGGCCTCGCCGCCTGCATTGCCATGATCGAAGCGAACGAGCTCATCCGTTCGGCCGGGAAGCCGAGCGACTCCTTCGTCGTAATGGACATCATGCGCCTCCCGCTCGGCATCCTCGACGGCATCGGCTTCATCGGAGCGGGCGCAATCATCAAGCGCGGAGAAATGGTCACCGGAGTGACAACCGCCGCCACGCTGTGGTTCGTTACGGTGATGGGGCTCTGCTTCGGCGGCGGCCAGATCGGCTTGGGCCTTGCGTCGTTCGCGCTGGGCTTCGTAATTCTCGCCGGACTGAAGAAAATCGAACATGAGATGCCGAGGCGCCTGAGCGGCACGCTCAAACTCACGGTCGCCGCGGGAGGTCCGGACCAACCCGAAATCGAGGCCCTGCTGAGAGACGCCGGAATTTCGCCGCAGAGCCTGTCGCTCAGTTACAACGCATCGCTATCGGGCAGCAAAGCCTTCGGCTGGAAAGTGCAGTGGAAGGAAAAGGGCGAGTATGTCAGCCCGCCCCCGGTCATTCGCGAACTGTCGAAACATCCGGGCGTCCAAGCCCTCGAATTCACCCGCTGAGCGCAATAGCCGATCCGCTCGGGCGCTCAGCGATCGTAGAGTTCGCTTTCCGAACTCACCGGGTCGCCCGCGAAATCCTTCCCGGCCCGCGCGGCGGCTCCAAACATCGGCCCGCGCGCCGGAACCGACGGCGCGAACGCCGCAAATCCGATCGGGAACGGCACATCGTCGTAAATCGCTTCGATGCCGCCGCGCCGCATATAGGTCTCGTGCCAGAATCCGGTGCCCTTCGAATCTTTCAGGAACTGCTGCCACCATTGCCGATGCGGCTCCGAGCGCGACCACTTGAGCAGCGAATCCATGTCGCGCCAGTATTGCCGGATGCCCACGTGCATCGGGAAAAGCGAAAACACGAACATCTCGTGGCGCAAGAGCCCGTCGGGCAGCGCAGTCGCGGACGCGGTGATTTTCGGGCCGAAGCCCAGGAGCGTCTTCATTCCGGTCATCCGATTCACGCACATTCCCAGATAGATGACCACGAGATCCGGATACCCGGAGAGATCAACCGTCCGCCGTTCGACATGTGTGCCCATAAATTCGCTCCGAAAATCGAGTTTCTACCCCGTTCCGCGAGTATACGCTCCGCCCGCAGCGCAGGAAAATTTGCCGCGCGGCGCCCGCGTGGCGCGTGCTACCCTACGTTATGCGCAAGGCCCTCTCCGCAGGCGCACTCTCTCTCTTCCTGATTTTCACGATGCTGGCGGCTGCCGGCTGCCATCGCTCCGCCAGCGGCACCGGGCTCACCAAAGTAATCCTGCAAGCGGACTGGTATCCCCAGCCCGAGCACGGCGGCTTCTACACGGCGCTCGTGAAGGGCTACTACAAGGACGCCGGCCTCGACGTCACCATCCAGCCGGGCGGCCCCTACGTTTCCGTCGAGCGGCAAGTTTCCGTCGGCGAGGCGCAGTTCGGCATGAGCTCGTCCGACAAAATCCTCGAATCGATCGCCGACGGCCAGCCGTTGATCGCCATCGCCGCAACGATGCAGCACGATCCGCAGGGCGTGATGGTCCGCAAGGATTCCCCGATCCAATCCTTCGCCGACCTCAACGGCCACACGGTCGCGATCAAGACCGGTTCCACGTGGTGGGAATTCATCGCGAAGCGCTACAACCTCAAAGACGTCCACGAAGTGCCCGCCATGATGAACGTCGCCAATTTCGTCGCCGACCCGAACTACGTGCAGCAGGCCTTCGCCACCTCCGAGCCGTTTTTTGCGCAGCAGGCGGGCGTCGCCACGCGCGTCCTGCTCACCAGCGACGCCGGCTACAATCCGTATCGCGTGATGTTCACGACGCGCGATTTTCTCGCGCAGCATCCCCAGGCGGTCGCCGGCTTCGTGCGTGCGTCAATCCAGGGCTGGCGCGACTACCTCAACGATCCCGCCTCCGCCAACGCCGCGATCGCGAAGCTGAATCCCGCGCTCAATCCCGCGTGGATGCAGTTCACCTGGCAGGCGCTGCGCGGCGGAAACTTCGTCACCGGCAGCGACACCACCGGCGCGCAGATCGGCCAAATGGACCCCGCGCGCTGGAGCATCATGTACCAGCAGCTCCTCGACCTAAAGGTAATCGACAAGCAGTTCGATCCCGCCACGGCGTACACCCTCCAGTTCGTACAGGAGAAATAGACTAGGAAGGAGGCCCCCGCGATTCTATTTGAAAATGTGGCTGGCCATTCTAGCCCCAACGAACAAGCGCGCCATAACGAAGGCAATCATGGTAAGAATCACGAGAATTATCCCGAGAGTCGTCGCCAGATCCTTGCGGTTAGATCTCACCACTGAAGAATATCCCGTTTCGTCTTTCCATGTCGCGGAAGGGCAGTCGGGCGGCCCATTTGTGCACTAGCCCCAGCTATTCCCGCCTTGCAGGGAAACACACAATTCAAGGCCGTGGTTTCTCCGCGCTCTCTGCGTCTCTGCGGTGAATCTTTCTTGGTTTTCTCCGTGCACTCTGTGGCCGTTCTCCGTGATCTCTGCGTAATGTTCCGCTTTTGCCTTGCCCCGCGGTCCTCGCGCAACTGCATGCGCCAGCTTGCGGGATCGGTAGGGTACCCGACGGATGCTCGTATCCCCATCGAATCCCATCCCTTAGCTCAGAAGTACTGTCCAAAACCGTACGGTGGCGCTATTCCCACTCCTCGATGCAAAGCGCAGACTGCAAACTCAATCGGCCCATTGGCAAGTCGCAGTTCTGAGAAGGACGGACATCCGTGCCCTGGCGAGCCCCTAACTTACTGAGCAACCTGCGGTTACGAACGAAGTTTCTGCTCTCGCTCTCGCTCGTCACCGTCGCGCTGAGCTGCGCCACGCTCTTCGCCGTCCGTTCCTCGGGCGAAAATCACGCCCGCCAGCAACTCGTCGCCGGCACGCATACATCCTTACTGACGTTCGACGTCCTCTTCCGCCAGAAGCAAAGCGCCCTGGAGCGAAAAGCAGACCTGCTCGCCACGCAGGCAGCCATGGCCGGAGCCCCGGCCGGAGCCCCGGCCGACGTCGAAGACACCGACCCCGGCAGCGCCCAGGCCGCGCCCGCAGACGCCAGCGCCACCGATCCCGACGCCGACGCCCTCTCCGGCGCGGCCGATCCGCTCGAATCCGACGGCAGCGACGTGGTCGCTGTCGCCGACACGCCGGACAAAGTCGTCGTGCTGCATTCGCGCGAGACGAATTTCCCCCCGGCCGAAGCCGAGCAGATGCTGAAGCGTTCGCTCGCCAACGGCTCCCGCGCCGACTGGTGGTACGTCGGCGGCGCGCTTTACCAGGTCGCGCTCGAGCGCATCGGCAGCGGCCCCGGCACCGTCATCGTGGGCCGCGAAATCGATTACCGCGCGGTCCACGATCTGGGACGCATGTCGGACAGCGAGGTCGTCTTCACTTTCGATCGAAATGTCGTCGCCAGCACCTTCCGCCCCATCGAGGAAGAGGAGGCCGGCCAGGCGCTGCAAGCCGCGTCCTCCGGCCAAATGCACGTCGGCGACGAAGAATTCTTCGCCGATTCCGAGCAGCTCAATAGCGGCGCCGGCCCGGCCGTGCGCGTCACCGTCCTGAAATCCTTCAGCGACGAACTCGCATTCCTCTCCGAGCAAAATCACCTGCTGCTCGCGCTCGGCCTCGTTGCGGTGATCGCCGGTATCGGCCTCGCGTTCGTGATTGCGGACACCTTCACGCGCCCGCTCGCGGATCTTCTCCGCGGTTTCCGCGCGCTCGAGCGCGGCGACTACGGCTACCCGCTCCACGCGCACGGCGGCGACGAAGTCGCCCACGCCACGCGCGCCTTCGATCGCATGCGCAAAGCGCTCAATGACAACGAAGCCCAGCGCCTGCAGCTCGAAGAGCAGCTTCGCCAGTCGCAGAAGATGGAGGCGCTCGGCAGGCTCGCTGGCGGCGTCGCGCACGACTTCAACAATCTGCTCACGGTAATCAAAGGCCACAGCGAACTCATCGTCGACCGCATGCCCGCGGGCGATCCCGTGCTCACCAGCGGCCAGCAGATTCGCAAGGCTGCCGACCGCGCCGCGTCGCTCACGCGGCAAATGCTTGCGTTCAGCCGTAAGCAGGCGCTGCAGCCGAAAGTGCTCAACGTCAACGCGCTCGTCGACGATCTCGGTAAGCTGCTCAAGCGCCTGATGCCCGAAGATATCGAGGTAGTGTTTCGGGCCGATTCGTCGCTCGGCAACGTGCGCGCGGACGCGGGCCAGCTCGAGCAGGTGCTGATGAATCTCACCGTCAACGCGCGCGACGCCATGCCCCGCGGCGGCAAGATCATCATCGAAACCGAAAACGTCACGGTGACGCCCGAATTCGCCCGCGCCCGCCCCCCGATCGAGCCCGGCGATTACGTCAAGCTCGCCGTGATCGACACCGGCACCGGCATGAGCGCCGAGACGAAGGCGCACATCTTCGAGCCATTTTTCACCACGAAGGATCCCGGCAAGGGAACGGGCCTCGGCCTCGCCACCGTCTACGGAGTCGTGAAACAGACCGGCGGCTGCCTGTGGGTCGATACCGAGCTCGGCGTCGGCAGCAAGTTCGAAGTCTATTTGCCGCGAGTGAACGACCCAGTCGATTGCGGCGACGTGATCGGCCGCAACATTCCCGTCTGCAAGTCCGCGCAGCAAACCGTCCTGCTGGTCGAGGACGAGCCCGGCGTGCGCGAAGTGGCCAGCGAATTCCTCAGCGCGTCGGGCTACCGCGTGCTCGCGGCCGAAGACGGCGAGCACGCCATGCAGTTCGTCGCGCGCGAATCGACGATCGACGTCCTCATCACCGACATGGTGATGCCCCGCATGCGCGGCCCCGAACTCGCGCGCGAACTGCTGCGCTGGAAGCCCGCCGTGAAGGTCATCTACATGTCGGGCTACCTCGAGCCGACCGACGCCGACGGCGACCTCGTCAAGGACGCCTTCTTCCTCAACAAGCCCTTCTCGCGCGAATCGCTGGTAACCCAGGTGGCCGAAGCCCTGCGCCAGCAGTCGCCACAATCGCCGGCGGTAGCCGTCCGCCGCTAGAAGGTTCTGCCCTTGCCTTCGCAGCGGCTTGTCCTGCTTGCCCTGAGTGCAGCGGCGAAGGGAGCCAGTCGAAGGGCAGGCTTTCAGGCGGGCGGCCTTTTTCGTGGGTCTAAATGTAGCGCTGCGGCCTTAAGCGCAGCATCTTCGCCGTTTGCTTTGGCCGTTGCCTTACATCTTTTTTACCCTGAACTCAGTGAAAGTCAGGTGGGCGTCTGTGCCGCGTTCGCATGGTCGCCCCAAGCGCCGGAGGCGCGGTTGTAATTAGCCCGGCACGGAGCCCGCCTGCCGGCGAGGCAGGCAGAGCGGAGTGCCGGGAAAGCGGAAGCCAAGTGCACAAGTCCCGGAGGGACGATTGAATCGTGCAATGTTCCCGCTCCGTCTTCGCTTTTCCGGTTTTACTCTCTCGATTTTCTCAGCGTCCTCTGCCCCTCTGCGGTGGAATCCAGGGTTTCTCCGTGCCCGTTCTCTGTGTAATGTTTGGATTTTTGCCCTTGCCGTCTCTTCTCTGCGTCCTCTGCGTCTCAGCGGTGAATCTTTCTTGCTCTCTCGGTGTTCTCTGTGGCTGTTCTCCGTGTTCTCTGTGTAATGTTCCAGTTTCTCTCTGAGGGTTTTCCGCTACACTGTCCCACGATGAGCGCGATTGACGAAGTCCTCGCCGCAAACGAACTCTATTCCCGCACGCACGAATTCCGCCGCCTCACGCCGCGCCCCGAGCGCAGGCTCGCCGTCCTCACCTGCATGGACACGCGCCTTTCGATCCGCACGCTCGGCCTGCGCGAGGGCGACGCGCACATCATCCGCAACGCCGGCGGCATCGTCACCGACGATGCGCTGCGCTCGCTCGTCGTCTCGCACTACCTGCTCGAAACCCAGGAATTCATGGTCATCAATCACACCGATTGCGGCCTGATGCACACCACCGAAGAGGACCTGCGCACGCGCATTCAGAATCGCACCGGCACCGCCGCCGTCGCCCCCGCGTTCTTCCACGCCTTCCAAAATATCGAGGAAAATGTCCGCCACCAGCTCCAAAAGCTCCGCACGCACCCCTGGATCCCCGCAAGCGTAGCCGTCCGCGGCTTCGTCTACGACGTGGCAAGTGGCCGCCTCCGCGAAATCGCGATGGGCTGAAGGCGCTGGCGAGTCTCGGCGCGCGATGGGACCAGGGCCCTGGCACCCAATGTGTCAGCAGCCTCGCGTCCCTCGCGCAAGAGCAGCGCACAATGTCCGAGTTCCGGGTCGGTTTATCCGAGCTTTGCGGTCAATTGTTGGTTAAAGGAAAATTCGCTGGGGAAGCAACTCCTGCAACCCTCGCTGTCACATTGTAGGGCCCACCGGTTCCATTGGAGGTGAACGTCACGGATGTCGCCACGCCACTGGCGTTGGTTGTTGCCGTATTCACACCGCTGGCAAAAGTGCCACTCGCTCCCGCCGCCGGTGGCGTGAACGTCACTACGGCGCCGTTTACCGGGTTGCCGGCGCTGTCTATAACGGTGACCTCAAGCGGTCTTGAAAAGGCGGTGTTGATAGTAGCGGCTTGAGCTGCTCCGCCGGTAGCCGTGATCGCAAATGGGATCTCGATGGTGATCGTGGCCGTGTCGAATTTTGAGGTATCGGCTTTGGAAGTCGCGGTGAGGGTAACTGTGTCGTCGGGGGCGGGCTGCGCCTTCGGGGCGGTGTAGGTCGCCGTCGTAGTTGTCGGAGCTAGAGCGCCGCATGCGTCAGCTTGGCAATTGTGACCCGAGAGGGCCCATGTCACCCCTGCGTTGCTCTGGTCATTTGTAACGGCGGCCGCAAACTGCTCCGTGGTAGGGCTGGCGGCCGCGACTGAAAAGGTTTTAGGGGTGATAGTCACTCCGCTCGCCGACTCGCCGGAGGCGTTGTTCAAGACCTGCACTCGTTGCAGGTACTCGATCTCCTGCCCCACGATGACCACCCTTCCTAGGGCCAGCTTCACGAGCGATGGATCCTGTTTTCCCTGCCTCCCAAAAAATCCAGGCACTTTCGAGTTCCTAATCGATGTTTTCGCAGAGTCGGCCATCTCGGTCATTACGGCATTTGCCGTGGTGCTATTCTTGGGATCGGACGCCGCTTCGTCAAGCCGAATCCGCAAATCTCGAAGTGAGTCGGTTAGGGCCTGCTTCTCGACGAAAACAACAGTTTGGATATGAGTGTTGTTCGGGATTACGAGGTTGTCGCGAAAGCTCTGGTCGTCCAGATTATTCAGTTGGGAGATGATGGGGTCCGGAGCGACTATGCCGAACGCCTGAAGCAGAGGACCGCTCACGATTGATGTAGCCGTGGCGAAGTTGGTCTTCGCATTGGGTCTGACAAAGAACGGTGTAAACCCGGCCATGATGAGCCCTGCTCCTTCCAGCGAGTGATACAAGACGTTGCGAGGGGCCCACATTTCCTGATGAAGTAGAATAGCCCGAGTGGAGGCGTAACTGTTGTTTGCAAAGGTTACAGTCGGATCGCCCAGAGCGGCGAGATCGGTCAATCGGTTCGCAAAACCGATCCCAGCGAGTTGGATGGGAAAGCCGGTATTGTTCCCGATCTTCAGTTGAATGCAATACAAGCTCGCAGACAGGCGGGTTCCAAAGGCGTCGGCGCAGTCAGTCTGGCTCATCACCTCCCACAAGACATCGACCTCTGGTTCGAGTCCGGGCGGGATCGCTCCCGCGGACGCGCTTTGCACCATAAGTTCTGCGGAAGTCACGGGTGCGCCAGCGGCATCCAGAAGGGTGACGTACTCTTTCCCAGCAGGGGTATTAGGGTCGATCTTAAGACTCGCTATGATGGAACACCTGCCTGGCTTCTGTCCCGTTATGGAGATGCCGCCGCTGCCCGCGATTTCGAGAGCGTAGCTCGCAGCGGGAGCAACCGCTGCGAGGGGCACCCCTTTTGAGCTGTCACAGTTCTCCTCAAAGACCTCAAGAGTCATTGAAGTCGGTAGTTTACCGCCCGTCGGTCCGATAAACCCTCGGCTTAGGGTGATCGAGATTGGCGGGTTGGCTGCCGCCGGGGCGAGAGGAGCCGCCGCCGGAAGCGTGACAGGTGCAGCCTGGGGATCGGCGATGGCAGCGGTCGCTGGTTGTTGATTCAGGGATTGCGTAGCTTGGGCTTCCAGGCTGAGAGGAAGCAGACAGGCAAAGAGAATAAATCGGCGAAGAGGCTGGAATGGGCTACGGGGGAGTCGCATGGCTGCGTATTCTCTACCCCACTTAACCGTTATGTCAATCTATTTCTATATAATAGTTCAAAAGTATAAGAACGTGACTATAGGATTCAGGATTGCCGCCGCGCAAATTCTATTTGCCCCCCGGCGTGTGACCATCGGTCACAAATCACGCATGATCGCCCTCGCGCGGCTTGCGGCAGAGGCGGCTCAGCGAATCCTGCTCGGCCGCGTTCAGGACCCGCAGAAGCGTTTTCACGAGCTTCGAATGGTTCGGCAGGACATTCCCCGTGTACCACGCATCCCGCTCAAGAGCACCCCGGGGCAGAAAACAGCCACTGCGAAACCGTCTCGGAGGGGATACGTGCGCCTATGGGCTCACGGTTGGCTGCTGGTGTGCCAGCCGGGATTGAGCCAGCGGCCGTTTTGCCAGAGGAAAATCTCGGTTGCGCGGCCGGAGCTCGTCGATCGCTTGCCGTTCGTTTCGGTTTCGAGGACGAAATTGCTCCACACGACGGCGACGTTGCCGAAGTGCTGAATTTGGGTGCGCGGAAATTCGAGCCGAAGAAGCTTTCCGCCGCCGGCGCGAAATTCGGCCGAGCCTTCGAGGACGTACGCCTGATCCTTCCAATCTTTTTCGCCGCCGCTCATGACGATCGTTCCAGGCGGAACGAGTTGCTCGAGGGTTTTCGTGTCGCCCGCGAACCAGGCGCGCCACACCGTGTCGCGGACCTTGAGCAATTGATCGTCGTTTGCCGGGCGGGCGGAAAGCCGCGCTGCGTGCGCGCCCGGGAGAAACAGAATTACCAGCAGAACCGCAACGTTGCGTGCAATCTTCACGATCGTCCTCCGTCGAGATCGAAATTTATTTTCCGCTCCGGCCAAAGGCGCGCAACGCGAGCAGCAAAGCCGCGCCCGAGGCCGAGTAGACTGAGTAGTCCAGCGGCGATTTGAGGCCGAAGGAAACCGCCATCGCGGTGGCGAACATGGCCAGCAGAATGGCGGCGCCGAGCGAAACCCATCGGGGCCAGAGGCCCAGAATGAGAAGAATGCCGAAGGACGTTTCGGCAGCGGTCGCGGCCCACGCGATGAACGGGATCGCGGCGCGCGGCATGAACGAGTTCACTTCGCCGGCGTACTCCAGGAAGCGCGCGAAGTGTTTCAGGTCGAGCGTGCCGTCCCACAAGCCGAACCGGGAGGCGACCGCGGAAAGAAACGCGCTGCCGAGCGCGAGGCGCGCGTAAAACACTCCGACGCGTTCCCAGTCGATCGCGCGGAGTTTTTCGGCGACACCGCTCGCGCGGCTTTCGGGAGAGACTTGCGTTTGCGTGTTCATCGCGATGGATCCTTTGTGTTTTCGCGCTGAGCGATGGGCGTGCTGAGGGGCGCGTCGTGGTCGCAGACGAAATAGGCGAGAAACTGCGCAGGTTCTGCGGCGCTGGCGTTGGCGGAAACGAGATGCACGCCGTCGGGAGCTTCGTAAAATGTTTCGCCGGCTTTGTAAACCGCTTGCGGCTCGCCCTTCACCTGGAATCGAATCGCGCCCTCGGTCACATAGCCGATCACGACGCAGGGATGCGAATGGGGCAGAGAGGCCTCGCCCGGGCCGTAGTGAACCTGGACCAGAGTGGCTTTCAAGTGCGCGCCATCGAGCGCCGGCAGCTCCTTCGAGAAGACAACGGTAGCTCGTTGGCTGGCTGAATTCGGGGTTGCGGCGCTGGCTTGGGTCCACGCCACGTGGGCCGCAAGCAAGCCGCCGCAAAAAATCGCGAAAGCTGCGGCGAGCCTGTGTCGATTCAAAACTGAGGTCATCGTCTTTCCCTCCTGTCGGGCGAACTGCCCTCACGCATTCCAAAGCTATTGCAAAAGTGGATCAGTCAGAAGGTCCACTGTCCGATATTTGTGCTATACCACTTTCATGGAGAAGCGCGCAGCCACGTTCGAACTCGCCCTCCCGCCCAGGAGCGCGCGGTTGACGGCGTATCGCTGGCTGTATGAATCGTTGCGGGCCGAGATCCTGGAGGGCCGGCTGCGCCCGGGAGCGCGGCTTCCTTCGACGCGCGATCTCTCGAGGCAGTACGGACTGGCGCGGGGAACGATCGTCAACGCGTTCGATCAGCTCAAATCCGAGGGATATGTAGAGGGAAGCATCGGCTCGGGGACGTACGTCACGGAGATGCTGCCCGAAGGGTTGCTGCAAGTCCGCGGGGAGCGAGGGGCGACGACCTCGCCGAAAACGAAAAAGCCGATCACGCTCTCGCGATATGCGCGCCGGGCGCGACTCTTTGAAGGATACGAAGACCGGCCCACGCGGGCGTTCCGAGCGAATCTTCCGGCGCTGGATTTATTTCCGACGGTGCTTTGGGCCAAAATCACCGCCGGTTGCCTGCGCCGGATTTCGGCGCGACAGATGATGGGATGCGGGCCGCTCGGACATCTTCCTTTGCGGCGAGCGGTGGCCGATTACCTAGGCAGGTCGCGCGGCGTGGTATGCGCGGCCGAGCAGGTGGCGATTGTTGGGGGCGTCCAGCAGGCGCTCGACATGACGGCGCGGCTGCTGGTGAATTCGGAAGACACCGTCTGCCTGGAAAGCCCGGGATATCCCGGTGCGGAGCTCGTGTTCCGATCGCTGCGCGCGAGGATTCACCTGGCGAAAGTGGACGGCCAGGGCGTGGACGTGGCTGATCTTCCGCAGCGGCGGGTGCGGATGGTTTACATCACGCCGGCGCATCAGTTTCCGCTGGGAAGCACGATGAGCCTGGCGCGGCGCCTGCAACTGCTCGAGTGGGCGCGAAAAACCGGCGCGATCATTTTCGAAGACGACTACGACAGCGAGTATCGCTATTCGGGCCAGCCGATACCGGCGCTGCAGGGACTCGATCGCGGCGGGTCGGTGATCTACGCGGGCAGCTTCAGCAAGGTGCTGTTTCCCGCGCTGCGGCTCGGCTATATCGTGGTGCCGCCGGATTTGCTGGCCGGCTTCGAGGCGGTCTTGTCGCTCACATCGCGGCATGCGCCGATGCTGGAGCAGCTTGTGTTGAGCGATTTCATCCACGAGGGACACTTTGCGAGGCACGTTCGGCGCATGCGCCAGATTTATGCCGAGCGGCTGGGCGTGCTATTGGAGGAGGCGCGCAAACGGCTCGACGGATTGCTCGAGATATCGAATGTCCAGGCGGGATTGCAGACCGTCGGATGGCTGCGCAAGGGGATGGACGCGGAATCGGCTGCCGCCTCCGCTGCGAAGAGAGGTGTGGAGGTGACGCCGCTAGGCCGCTATGGAGGAGGCGCGGCCGGGACGGAGTCTGAGGGATTGCAGCTGGGATTTGCGGCGATTGACGAAAGGGAGATTCGCCGCGGAGTTCGGGATTTGGCCGCGGCGCTTGACGCAGGACGGGACTAAGGAAGGGGTGCTCTTCACCCTGAGCGCGGCGAGGGGCGGCCCGGCCCCTCGGCGTCTAACGTGGCAAAGCCTGCCATTTCCGCTCCTCTAAGGCCCGTTTAAGCCCCCGCTAGGGGGGTGCTGGAGTCCCCTGTTATTGCACAAAAAATTGCACCATCTTGGTGCAACCGCTAGTGCCCGACGCGTCTCGGTGATCTCGGCCCCTCTCAGTGTCCTCTGTGTAATGGTTTGAATCTTTTTCTGTCTTGCGCGCCGGTCACTCATCACTGCTCACGATTTCGCTTTTCTATCGCGCGGGGCTTGGAGTAGGCTGGAAGCGATTTCGCGATAGGAGGCAAGGCCAGGGCATGAACCGGTGACGGGGAAGAATCTGGGGCGTGCGATTTTCTGGCCGGCGTTTCTTGCGATTGCGGCGGGATGCGTCGCCGCCTCCTACCACGCGCGATTTTCCGCCGAAAATAAAGTCTCCGCGCAAGCGTCTCTCGCAGCTACTGAAGCGAAACGAATCCAGCAGCAGGTCGTGCTTCTCAGCAGGATGGTGGTGCCTTCGCGTTTGCCGTTTGGCCAATTCCTGCAAAAAGTGGGGATCGACGCGGCGACGGCTACGCGCGTGGTCGCTTCCGCGCTGCCGGTGTTCGATTTCCGCCACGTGCGCGCGGGGAATCAGCTGACGATTGGCCGTTCGGTTCTCGGCGAACTCCGCGAAGTCGATTACCGGATCGATGAGGACCACATCCTCTCGATTGCGCCGGGAGGGCCGAGCGGCGGCGAAAGTGATCTGAGCAGCGCGGGGAGTGCCGGCGACGCGAGCGGCTCCGCATTCGAATCGAAAATCGAGACGATTCCGTCGACCACCGAAGAAGCCGGCGTGGCGGGCAAAATCGACGGCTCGCTCTTCCAGGCGGTCACCGACGCGGGCGAAAAGCCCGAGCTCGCCATGCGCATCGCCGCGATTTTCGCCTACGACCTCGACTTTTACACCGACCCTCGGCCCGGCGACACGTTTCGCGTGGTGATCGAAAAGAAAATTCTCGCGAACGGCGAGACCGCCTCGTACGGCCGCATCCTCGCGGCGGAATACGACAACGGCGGCCGCGCCTATCGCGCGATTCTCTTCCGCGATCCCTTCGGCGATCCCGCGTATTACACGCCGGACGGGAAGTCGATGAAGCGCGCGTTCCTGCACTCGCCGCTGAAATTCGCCGCGCCGATCACCTCGCATTTCAGCTACAGCCGGTTCCATCCGATCCTCAAGCAATATCGTCCGCACCTCGGAATCGACTACGGCGCGCCGATGGGCACGCCCGTGCAAACAATCGCCGACGGCAAAGTGATTTTCGCGGCGCGCAAGGGCGAAGACGGCAACCTGGTGAAGGTGCAGCACTCGAACGGCTACACCACGTATTACATGCACCTCTCGCGGATTCTCGTGCGCGACGGACAGCGCGTGCAGCAGGGGCAGAATATCGGGCTCGTCGGAATGACGGGACTCGCCACCGGGCCGCATCTCGATTTCCGCCTCGAGCAGCACGGCACGTTCCTGAATTTCGAGAAGCTGAAGCTGCCGAGTTCCGATCCAGTCGAGCGGAAAGACTGGAATGCGTTTGTCGCCGCGCGCGATCACGCGCTCGCCGAAATGCCTCCGCTCAAGCCGGGCAGTGCCGCCGTGGCGCAGAATCGGACTGCGCCCGGCGCATCCCCTGCAAGGTAATTCGAAAATCGGACCCCACACTACATGCTGCGGATGAAGCTGCGCAAAGGAACGCGCTTGTCTGCCGACAGGCAGGCTTCGCGCGGTCTTTTTATGTCGGAGCTGAAGCTCCGATCACCTACAGGCGTTAAGAGTACAGACAGGATTGTCTGTGCCACCGACTGCGGTGCCTACCGGCTACGGAGCGGCTAGCTACGGGCGGACTTCCCAGGTGTCGCCGGCGCTTAGCATCTTGGCTAGATCGCCCTTGCCGCGCTTGGCTTGGACGTCGCGCAGCTGCGCGGCGATCAGGTCTTCGTAGCGCGGCACGTTTTCCCACGAGCGCAGGACGCCGATCGGGGTGGGGAAGCCGGGCAGGTTTTCCATCTGCGCGAGCAGGAACGCGTACGCCGGATTCGGATTGTGCGCGTCGTGGACGAGCAGGTCGCTTTCCGACGCGCCATTGCCGAGCGTGACGATTTCCAGATCGAGGCCGCGCAAGCGGATGCCCTTGTCGCGGTTCTTGCCGAAGATCAATGGCTTGCCGTCTTCGAGCTGGACGACGTGCTCGCTGCGGGCGTCCCGCTCGGTGAGCGTTTCCCACGCGTGATCGTTGAAGATGTTGCAATTCTGCAGAATCTCGATGTAGGCCGAGCCTTTGTGCGCCGCCGCTTTTTTCAGCGTGTCTTTCAGGTGCTGCTGGAAGACGTCGACGGAGCGCGCAACGAATGTAGCGCCTGCACCAATCGCGAGCGACAACGGATTAAAGGGACGATCGGTGGTGCCGAACGGAGTCGATTTCGTTTTCTTGCCGATTTCCGAAGTGGGCGAAAACTGGCCCTTCGTGAGGCCGTAGATGCGATTGTTGAAGAGCAGCACTTTCAGTCCGACGTTGCGGCGCAGCATGTGGATCGTGTGGTTGCCGCCGATCGAAAGCGAATCGCCGTCGCCCGTCGCGACCCAGACTTCGAGATCGGGGCGCGCGATTTTCAGGCCGGTGGCGACCGCCGGCGCGCGGCCGTGGATCGTGTGGAAGCCGAAGGTGTTCATGTAATACGGAAAGCGAGCCGAGCAGCCGATGCCGGAAATCACGACGAAATTTTCGCGGGGGATGCCGAGCTCCGGGAAAACGGACTGCACGGCCGAGAGAATGGCGTAGTCACCGCAGCCGGGGCACCAGCGGATTTCCTGGTCGGTCTGGAAGTCTTTCTTCGTCAGTGGTGGCAACAACGTGGCCGTGCTCATCAAATTCTCCCGTCCGCGGCGAGGATTTCCTCGATTTTGCGTTCGATTTCGGATTGCTTGAAGGGCTTGCCCTGAATCTTGTTGTAGCCCTGCGCGTCGACGAGATATTTTGCGCGCAGCAGCATCACGAGCTGGCCCATGTTCATTTCCGGCACGAGAACGCGGTCGTAGCGGCCGAGAACCTCGCCGAGATTTTTCGGCAGCGGATTCAGATGGCGCAGGTGGACGTGGCCGATGCGGCGTCCTTTTTCGCGCTGCGATTTCAGCGCCGCGGTGATCGGGCCGTGCGTCGAGCCCCAACCGACGATCAGCAAATCGCCAGAGTCGTCGCCCGCGGGGACGACGTCGGGCACGTCCTGCACGATGCCCGCGACTTTTTCGGCGCGCAGGCGAACCATGCGCTCGTGGTTCAGCGGCTCGTAATTCACGTTGCCGGTGACGTCCTGCTTCTCGAGGCCGCCCACGCGGTGCTCGAGTCCCGGCGTGCCGGGAATCGCCCAGGGACGCGCGAGCGTCTCAGGATTGCGGCGATAGGGATGGAAATCCGTGGGATTGGTCTCGAAGTGCACGGGAATTTCCGGCAAATCCGCGACCGACGGAATGTGCCACGGCTCGGCGCCGTTCGCCAGGTAGCCGTCGGAAAGAATAATGACGGGCACCATGTACTTGATCGCGATGCGGCTTGCCTCGAGCGCGATCCAGAAGCAATCGCCAGGCGTCGCCGGAGCGAGAACCGGAATCGGCGCTTCGGAATTTCTGCCGAAGAGCGCCTGCAGCAGATCGGCCTGCTCGGTTTTCGTCGGAAGGCCAGTGGACGGGCCGCCGCGCTGGATGTCGCAAATCACGAGCGGCAACTCGACCGCCACGGCGAGGCCGAGCGCTTCGGTCTTGAGCGCCATGCCGGGGCCGGACGTGGTGGTGAGCCCGAGCGCGCCCGCGTAAGCCGCGCCGATCGCCGAAGTGATGGCCGCGATTTCGTCCTCCGCCTGAAACGTGATGACGCCGAAATTCTTGTATGCCGAAAGCTCGTGCAGGATGTCCGAAGCCGGCGTGATCGGATACGAACCGAGGAACAGCGGAATGCCCGCTTTTTGCGACGCAGCGACGAATCCCATGGCCAGCGCCGTATTGCCGCTGATATTGCGATAGATGCCCGGCGCGAGCTTGGCAGGCGGAATTTCATAGCTGATCTGAAACGCTTCGGTGGCTTCGCAATAGCTGTAGCCGGCCTGCATCGCGGTGCGATTGGCGGCGACGAGCGCAGGCTTGGACTTGAATTTATCCTCGATCCAGCGAAGCGTGTTGTCCATCGAGCGGTTGTAGAGCCAGTAGCACATCCCCAGGGCGAAGAAATTCTTGCAGCGGTCGACGCTCTTGGCGTCGAGGCCGAGATCTTTCAGGGCGGCGCGCGTGAGCTTGGTTAGTTCGACCGGGAAGAGGCGGTAGGCATCGAGCGAATGATCCTCGAGCGGGTTCACGGTCATCTGCGCCTTGCGCAGGTCGGTCTCGCCGAAATCGTCGAGGTTGACGATCAGGATTCCGTTGGGCTTGAGGTCGGCGATGTTCATTTTCAGCGCCGCGGGATTCATGGCGATCAGCGCGTCCACCGCGTCGCCGGGCGTGTACACGTCGTGCGACGAGAAATGTACCTGGAATCCGCTGACGCCCGGGAGCGTGCCGGCAGGGGCGCGTATTTCAGCCGGGAAGTCGGGAAGAGTCGCTAAGTCGTTGCCGTAGAGCGCGACGGTATTGGTGAACTGGCTGCCGGTGATCTGCATTCCGTCACCGGAATCACCGCAAAACCGGATGACGGCTTGTTCTAGCTTTTCGCGCGTACGGACGCGCGGCTGCGTTACAGTCGTGGACATACTATTCCGTTTTCCCCACCCTTCGTTAGATGACCAACGAAACCCGCGAGATTCCCGCCCGCCTTCCCCCTGCACCAGACGTGGCTGCTGAACGTTCGCGTGTAAGAAATAGTGTAGCACCGCGGGAGAGGCGGGAAAACGGCAATTGAGAAAGACAGTGACTAGTGGTTAGTGGCTAGTGACTAGACTACTTGCGCGTGTGCTGCGCCGTTTTGAACGCAGGGATCGCAGAGTGAAGACACAGAGATCACGGAGACACTGAGAAGGGGCGGCGATTCGCTCGTTTTGTGCAGCCGATTGTGTGCGATTATCTCGGCGGAGATTGTATGAGCTACGTAAGGAAAAACCTTGTCGCGGGAGAAACGCTGGTCTACCTGACGGGAGTTCATTGGTCGGTGCTGTTCTGGCCCATCGTCCTCGCCGTCCTCGTCGGAGGCGCGGGCGTGGCGTCTTACGTGCTGCGCCGCGATCTGCTGATCGTCGCGGTTGTTCTGCTGTTGGTGGCTGCGATCGTGCTGATCTCGGCCGTCGTGCGGCGGAACTCGACGGAAATCGGCGTGACGAACCGGCGCGTGATCATCAAGACGGGCATGCTGAGCCGGCGGTCGCTCGAAATCATGCTGCCGAAAGTCGAGAGCATTCGGATCGACGAACCGGCGATGGGAAGAATTTTGGGATATGGCACCGTGGTGATTCACGGCACTGGAGGAACGCCCGAGCCGTTTCCGAAAATCGCGCATCCCGCGGAATTCAGGCGCGAAGTACAGCAGCAAATGGATGCGGCGGGCAGCGGCAAGTGACCATCTGCCAGTGATAGGTGACGCTGTCGGAACGAAAGCTCACCGCAGAGACGCAGAGAACCCGGAGGAAAAGCAAGTAAGAGAAAGAACGGAGGAACTCCACCCGTCGCGCAAGAACCGCGACGGGTGAGCCCAAAAGTGCAGTGGGTAATGCTTGGTGATTCGCGATGCTCAGCCTACTTCGCTTGCCAGAGCTCGACGAAGTCGCCGACGTCCGGATCCTTCAACATCACCGCGCGGCCGTCCTTCACCTTCATGATGCCGCCTTCGGACACGGTCTTGGCTCCGTCCGCTTTTGCGGCGGCGTAGACCGCGTCAATGTCGGTTACCTGGAAGCCGATGTAATTGACGTTGATATCGGAAATATGCTCGTCGGGCAGCGGCTGGTCGCCTTGCGGACTGCCGAGCAGCTCGACGCGGAGATGTCCATCTTGTCCATCCGTGGTGGCCTGCGTGAACCAGCCGTTCTCCATGTTCATGCGCGGGCGGCCGCCGGGCGCCGCCGGTGGGGCTGGCGTGAAAGCCGGGTAATCTCCGCCCAACACGCCCTGATAGAACGACAGCTCCTTGGGCATGTCGACGATGTTGAGGCCGATGTGATTGAAGCCGGGCCCGATGCCGAGCCGGTCGATATTCTGCGGGGTCGCGCTGGAATTCGAGACCTTGGGCGCCTCGGGCGGGGCCCCCGCAGCGGGAAGTGGCTTCGCGAACAACTCGACGAGCCAGCCGCTCGGGTCATCGAGGAAGACAAAGGAGCGCTTGCCGTCGGGCCTGGCGGGCGCGGAAAACATCTGCGGCACTTTCAGCATCCCCATATCCTTGAACTTGTTCATGACGATGTTGCAGTCGTCCATCACTGTGAGATCGATATGGCCGTTGCCGAGAGCGTTGGACCCCAGGCCGCTGAAGTCCTGGCGCTTGACGCCGCGATATTCAGTCAGGATCAGATCAAAGGGCACATGCGAGACGGAACTCGGCCCGCTCATGATGGCAGTGCGACGCTCCGCGCCGGGCGTGCCGTCAAGCTTGTTGGCTTCCTTGTCGAGTTTCCATTCGGGCTTGTTCGTCAGAGTGTAACCGAGCACTTCCCAATACTTGATGGAATCATCCAGATTCGAAACCGAGTGGCCATCGAACGCCATGCCCAGCACGTCTTTCGACGCGCCATCGTCCGCGGCCTTCGGCGCGCGCGGCGATCGCGCGAGCCCGACGGTCGCCAGGCCGATCGTAAGAGCGCCCGCCGCAACCGCGATGCCCACGGTGCGCGAGAACAACGAATTCACAACCTTCCGTTTTGTCATGAAGACCCCCTTCGTCCATTCCCCCACGAGATGCCGCAGGATTCTACACCTGGGCTTGGAAATTGCCGAGCCTGCTTTGCCGCGGGCGTGTACCTTGCTATCTCTATGGACGTGACGCGCGCGAATTGCGTTTCGGTGCGACGGCGCGCCAAAACTGGCCTAGAACTGTCCTAGGGTACCATTGACTTTCGCTTTTACTTCGCCATATAGTGGGGCATCGCCCGACGTGCAGGCGAAGGCCGTGGCCGGCGGAAAACGCGGAGCGAATGACGGCGTGTGAATGGGGGATCGATGGCGCTGACGAAGCGACAAAAAGAAGTGCTGAACTACCTGGTGGGTTTTATCAATAAGAACGGATATTCGCCGAGCTTCGAGGAGATCGCGCACGCGCTGAAGCTGACGTCGCTCGCGACCGTGCACAAGCATCTCTCGACGCTCGAGAAAAAGGGATTCATCCGGCGCGGGTACAACCAGAGCCGGTCGATCGAGGTGATGCAGCTGCCGAAGCCGGTGCGCGAGGAAATCATGGATCGGCACACGATGGAGCTGCCGCTGGCCGGGCGGATCGCTGCCGGGCGTCCGCTGGAAGCGGTCGAGGACAACGAGACGATTTCGCTGGCGGATTTTGCGCGCGGGCAGAACAGCTTCGTCCTGCAGGTAAAGGGCGAGTCGATGCGCGAGGACCACATTCTGGATGGCGATTACATCGTCGTCGAGCAGACGCAGGTGGCGAATCCCGGGGAGATCGTAGTCGCGCTGGTGGGCGAGGACGACGCGACGGTGAAGCGATTCTATCGCGAGCCGGGCGGGAAGATTCGCCTGCAGCCGGCGAATTCCACGATGGATCCCATTGTCGTCGCCGCGGCCGATGTGAAGATACAGGGGCGCGTGGTGGGAGTGCTGCGCAAGTACTGAAGAAGAAGTGGCTAGTGGCGAGTGACTGGTGGCTAGAGAAAGCCTTTGCCTTGCCAAAGCTCCGAGAGATGGCGAAAGTTTAGTGGCTCTGCGATGGCGGCGAAGGGCGCAGCGAGCGGTAATACGTGTCGAAGAAATCCAGGCCTGTCGCGTTCACCCCGTACTTGACGCTTACCTGATCGCCTAAATCCAGCACGTTGTCTTTTTCCGGATCGTAGAGCGGCCAGACCGGCACGCTGGGACCGTTTGGATTGCCCGTGCGCGCGAAATTCACCCAGTAGGTTGCGATCGTCTCGCCCAGCTGTTTATCGACGTCCTGATAAAAGATGCGATAGGGAAAGTTTTCGAAGACGTAGGCGAGGTCCGAGCCGTGGAACGCGCCGAGGCGCGAGCCCGGCCCCGGCGGGACGCGGCTGAAATAATAGCGATACGCGCGGTGGTGTCCCGTTTCCGTTTCGAGGCGCGCCCAGATGCGCATGTTCCAGCCGAACCAGCGGTCGCGGAACGCCGCGAAGTTCGCCGCGGTCGCTGTCTCATCGGATGATCCCGGCGGATAGGCCTCCAGGAATTGCTGGGCGAGCGGGCCGTACTCCTTGCGGGCATCGTCGGCAAAACTCGCCGGGGTCGCGACGCCGTTGAGCCGCAGCAGATTCGTCCCTTCATCGGAATTGTTGCCGACGAGGATGGGCACGTCGTTTTGCTTGCCCTCGGCGAAAATCGAATAGACGCTCTGCGGCAGGAGCCAACCGTCGACGATTACCTCCGAGTTGAAGTCATCGCCCGCGCTCGCCTGAAGCAGCTCGGCAGCGGACTTTGCGCGCAGCGTTTTCAGGACGTCGTGCGTCGCGCCGAGCTTTGCCGCCAGCTTCTCTCCGTCCTTTTCGGCGTCCGCGAGCGAGGGCAACGGGCCGAAAGCCCCGCCGCTTTCGGCGATGGCGCGCGTAAACAAGCCGCGCGCGAGCGGGCTGGCCATCAAGACGCTCACGGACTCCGCCCCGGCCGATTCGCCGAAGATCGTCACGCGGGTGGGGTCGCCGCCGAACGCGGCGATATTCCGCCGCACCCACTCGAGCGCGGCGATCTGGTCGAGCAGGCCGCAATTGCCCGAAGCGTGATGCGGCGATTCCGCCGTCAGCTCGGGCAGCGCGAGAAAGCCGAAGACTCCGACGCGGTAGTTGATCGTGACGACGACGGCGCCTTTGCTCGCGAGATTTTCGCCGTCGTAGCCGGACGCGGCGCCGGTGCCGTGGTCGAAGCCGCCACCGTGGATCCACACCATTACCGGAAGGCGGTCGTCCGCCGATTTCGCCGGCGTCCAGATATTGAGGTAGAGGCAGTCCTCGCCGATCGGAGGAGCCGTTTTATACATTCCATTCGAAGGGAATGGCGGCTGGACGCAGGCATTGCCGAACTGCGTCGCCTGCCGCACGCCTGTCCATGACGCGGCGGGCTGCGGCGCTTTCCAGCGCAAGTCGCCGACGGGCGGCGCGGCGAAGGGAACGCCGCGATAGACGCGCACGTCCGGGCTGCGGCCGTTCGCGCCCGCAAGCAGGCCCTGCTCGACGCGCACCGGATCTGTGATCGCGGCGAACGACGGCGACGCCAGCGCGAGCGCGAGGAACCCTATTGTGAACGCGCGGGCAAATCCATGCGCCATCCGATCTCGCAATCGATCCAGCATGCTAGAGATTCTTTCACAGGGTTTGCGTTCGGGCAATCGGGGAGGCACGTGGCGAGTGACTCGCAACCGATCGTTCTCGACTCGACGTCACCGGGGCGCCGTGGAAGATTCTAGGAATTATCTTCTGGTTCGCCCGGTTTCATGCGAGGCTTCAGGGCCACGAAACAAAGACGGATCCCCAACCCGAACTCCAAAAGAAAAACAGGTACCCGGATGAGCGGAAGCGGCGGTAGGCTCGCGTCAATAGACCTGAGCGACGGCCCGAAGTCCGGCAATAGCCAGCCGCGGGCAAACACGATCATTGCCCCAAAGGCAATCGCCTGTAGGCCCATCAAGAGAATTCCGATCCGCTGAACGGTGGTGAGCTGTCGCCGTCCCTTGAGCACCTGCCCGTAAAACTTACCTTCATTCCAAGCTGTTTCCATCGGTAAGACATTTTCTTGCCGCGAGAGCCACTGGCGCTCGAGCTCGAGGCAGCCGAATTCGTCGCCTCGCGGAGGATCTGATCGATCTTTGGGCGGAGCCATTGCTGCGAATTATAAAATAGTAAAGTAGCGAGATTCGCCTGTCCTTTCGGGCGGTGATGACCCGGACACAAATGTTTCATTTTGGGTTTGGCAGGGACGTTTTGCAGGAATACATTGATATCCCCAGTTCACGAATTTGCTGAGAGTCCGGCGCATTTGGGCATAAGGAGGCAGGGTAAATGTGGGGAGACAAGAAGCCAGAAACTCCCTCTAGGACGCCGCTCCCGCAGCAGCCTAGACAGACAATCGCACCACCAACAGCACCAGCATCGACATCAACATCCGCAGGATCTTCTTTTGGGGAGGCAAAGACGATGGCACCACTGGACACGTATCCGACCACGATGGGCTCCGGCGCTAGCGCCAGCGGCACCGCGCGGCTCGGCGCAAGCCTGCACGTGAAGGGCGAGATCACCGGCAACGAAGACCTGCACATCGACGGCAGCGTCGAGGGGCTGGTTCAGCTCGAGGAACGCAAGCTGACGGTGGGCGCGAGCGCCAAGCTCACGGCCGACGTTATCGCGCGCGAAGTGGTCGTGTATGGGAACGTGAAGGGCAATCTGCGCGCCCGCGACCGCATCGAGATCAAGAAGGATGGTTCGGTGGTCGGCGATTTGACGACCGCGCGGATCATGATCGAAGACGGCGCGTACTTCAAGGGCTCGATCGAAATCGATAAGGCCGGAGAAGGCAGCGACGACGATAAGTCGTACTCGTCGCGGACGCGCGCTACCGCGACCGCGGATTGATCGCGCGCTTCGATCCCTCGCACGGACGCGTCTCGCACAAACGAATCGACGCAGGGCACGGCGGGTCGCCGCGAAGCGGCCTGCCACCCGGCACCCTCTAGGACCGCGCAGTCCCCGCCTCGCTGGACGAACTTCCGCCTGAACTTCGACCTGAACCCCGGGGCCACAAACGCACCCTGACCCTCGACCGCCGCGCCGCCTGGAGGCGGATCGTATTTTTATTGTTTGAGGCTGAGCAGATAATCGCCGTTCGCCGCTTCGAATACGATCTTGTCCTCGCGCGAAAGCCAGCCGACCGCCATGAAGAAAATGCTCTGCGGAGCGTCGACCTCTTCCATCAGAGCGGCAAACGTTTGTGGCCCATCGGTCGAGAGCACCTGCCAGATACTGCCTGCCGTTTCACCAATCTCGTAGTGGTTCACGGTGGGAACTCCCTTCGGCGAAGCCTGATTCTTGAAGCGAGCCAGCCAGCACGTGGCGGCGGCCCTCCGCAAAAGACGCTCGAATGCTTCGGGCGGCATGGGAGGGATGTTGACTAAGGGAAAAGAAAGTAGACTCATCGCAACCCCAGCTTCCGAGACTGTATCGCGCGCTTGTTAAAGCGCGATGATGTGCTCGTCAATAAACGCCGAATTTCCACAGGGAGCTCCGAATCGAGCGCGAAAGGCAGCGCGCTTACGATCGAAGCTGAGAGCCGTCGGGCAGCTGAACCATCGTGGCGTGCATGAAATAGGAGCCGGTTCGGGCGGGCGCACCGGTGACCGTGATTTTATCTCCGGGGCTCACCGTCGTGCTCGTCCAGCCGTTGTGCTTGAGAAAGTTAGGACTGTTCGTCTCGATAGCCCACTCGTGGACGTGGCCTTTATCGTCCGTGACGTTAAGGTAGAGGTAGGCGTGCGGATTCATCCACTCGACTTTTGTGACGCTGCCGGAAATCGTGATGGGATGCGCCATATCGAAGATGGCGCCAGAGTGGTGCGCGTGAGCGGATGTCGCCGAGAGGCTCAGCAGGAGCGCGGCGAGGGCGCAGTAGACGGCCATCCGGCTTTTCCATGGCGCTCGCACGCGGGCATGATGCCACGGGACGAGCTTTCCGTGAAGTTTGTTTTAACAGGGTCGAGGCGTTCGCGAAGATTACAAAAGGAAACGGACGGCGACGCCGCTCTTGCCTTCGCCGAGATCCTCGATGCGGATGATCGAGCCGAGAAATTTCCGGTGCGCGACCACTTTGTCGCCGAAGGGAAAAGTGACCACCAGGCGCAAGCCGATGAAATAGTGCGGCATGCAGGTGGTGAAGTACAGACCGTCGCGCGTGAAGTCAACAACCTCGCCGACGTCCTCTATGTCCCGAAAGCGTGCATCAAACGCGCAGAGGTGGACGGGGAGCGATACTTGCACGCGTTTGCGGCGTCGCGCGTCGCGCTTGGCCTTCGCCGCCGATACACTTGCGGCGCCAACTCCTCGACCAGACCACGTTTGCATGTTCACGCCGGTCTCCCCATTGCGTTCGATGCACTACTTTAGAAAGAGCGGAGGCGCTTGGCTATAGGACGGTAGTACTGGCGGCGTGGAACTAGACGTGACTCCACTAGTACCAGCTCGATTATGAGGATCGCTCCATAGCCGCGTTCGGGGCGCGCGCCTAATCTCTCGTTGTCGCAAGCATCCATTCTGATCCGCCCGATGGACGCCGACACTGAGGGATTTCGATGCGAACCAATCAACTTCAAAAATATGCCGTCATCTGCGGTCTTCTAGCCTTGGCAATTTCTTTCGCGCAGCCTCTCCGCGCCCAGCAGCTGTCTTCTTCCTCTATATCGCTGGCAACGGCCGCCGCAGACGCCGTGCCAGCAGCCGTCACAATGAATGTTGCCGCTCATCCCGTGCAGAACTACGAGTCGATGCCGGTCACCGACCTTCCGGACGCCGCCTCCACAAGCAGGCCGATCGACAGAATCGGTGTGGAGAGGCTGCCTTCGCGCCGAGCCTGGCTCGCGCTATCCATCGGTGAACACAGTGCGGCTTTCTTCGACGCCTATTCGACGCGCCGGGCGATTGCCACCGGAGCAACGGAGCAGAATCCGATGCTGCGGCCGTTCGCGTCCTCCCCGGCGATCTACGCAGCGACGCAGGTGTGGCCGCTTGTGATGGATTACGCTGCGCGCCGCATGCAGGTAAGCAGCCACGACTTTGTGCGCCGCATGTGGTGGATTCCGCAATCGTCCAGCATGGCGGTTTCGATCTTCGCGGGCGTTCACAATACGAGCGTCGCCGACCGGCCGTAAACCTCTTTACCCGACATCATTCTCAATTGAGAGTGGTCTCGCGCCTGAGATCGGGCTGCAGTTGCACGACTTACGGCCGCGGAAGGGTAGTCCGTCCTAGGTTTTTCTACAGGGAATTTCCTAATCCATTTAGGGTCTACAGCCGATTACGATTGCGCCGTGCTTTCTCTACCGTGAAGTGTCACGAATCTGCCGTGCAGCACGGCGGCAGAGGATGGGGGGAACGAATGGACGCTTTCGGAGAAATTCTGGTCGCATCGTCGGACTTGGAAATGCGCCGGTCGATCGTCGCGATTCTCAGGCGGCTCGGCGCCGACCCAATTTGCGCTTCCACGGTGTGCCAGAGCCGGGAGGTTTTGGCTGAGCGGGACGTGAGCTTGGCGTTCTGCGACCGGCATTTCACCGACGGGACGTATCGAGACCTGTTGGCCTTCGTCAATGCGTATCTATCCGCACACAAGACGCGCGTGGTGCTCGCCACCAGCTTTGTCGAGCCGGGCGAGTATGCCGACGCGAAACGGTGGGGCGCGTTTGACGTGATCGCCTCGCCCAGCCATTCCGTCGCCGTCGAATGGATGGTAATTTTGACGCAACGCGATGAGCTGAAGCGCAGGGACCAATCCGTGTTCGGTCGGACCATGTCCCGCTTCCCGGCAATGGCAGCTGCCGCCGCGAAGATGTGAACCTGCTGCAATCCACGTAACAATCCGGCTATCAGTAATCGCGATCGCTGCGATGGGAAGGGCCCGGCGGCAAACAGGGAAAAGCCGCGTGCGGAAAGCGCGGGCGCGCGGCGGTTCGGTCGGCTTTCGTACGATCCATTTCCGACTCTGCTTCGAGACGATTCCGTTGGGATGTAGAATCTCAGGTGCCCGCGCAGCCGGAGGCGCCATGCGCCTCGGCGTGTGGGCCGCCCATGACTGCTAGCTCGACTGTCGAATTCCTGATCTGGCTGCTGATCGCGGCGTCCGTGATCGCCGTGGTCGCCATCCGCGCGCGCATTCCGTACACGGTGGCGCTCGTGCTGGGCGGACTGGCGCTGGGCTCTCTGCATTTCCCCATCTTGCAGGGCATCTACCAGGCGCACCGGCCGGACTGGCTCACGCCCGACATTATTTTGATTCTTTTTCTTCCTGCGTTGCTCTTCGAGGGCAGCCTCAAGATCAACCTGCGGCAGCTCACCGAAAATCTCGTTCCGATCGTCACGCTGGCCACGATCGGTGTGGTCGCCGCAACCCTTGTGGCGGGTTACCTCGTTTTCTGGCTGGTCGGATTGCCGCTGCTGGTGGCGTTTCTTTTCGGCGCCATTATTTCGGCCACCGATCCGATCTGCGTGATAGCGATCGCGAAGGATATGGCGGTGCCGAAGCGGCTCACGCTGTTGCTCGAGGGCGAAAGCCTTTTCAATGATGGCACGGCCGTCGTCCTGTTCCAGATTCTGCTGGCCGGAGTCGTTACCGGGGCGTTCAGCATTGAGCGCGGTGTGAGTGAATTCGCCGCGTCGGTCATCGGCGGCGCGATCATTGGTTTTGTGCTCGGCTACGCGGCCAGCCAGGTGACGGCGCGAATCGACGACCCGCAGATCGAGATCACGCTCACCACGATCGTTGCCTACAGCTCCTACCTCGTCGCGCACCATTTCAAGGTGTCCGGCGTGATTGCGACGGTGGTGGCCGGGCTGATCGTCGGCAATCTCGGCACGCGCGGGATGAGCCCGCGGACGCGCGTGGCGTTGTGGTCGTTCTGGGAGTACGCGTCGTTCGTCATCAATTCGATTCTGTTTCTGCTCGTGGGTCTGGAAGTGCGCGTCGCCGCGCTGATTCACGATTGGCGCGCGGTGGCGCTCGCGGTAGGCGCCGTATTCCTGGCGCGGGCGGCGAGCGTGTACGGGCTCACGTCGCTGATGAATCTGTTCGCGCGCAAAATTTCCTTCCGGTGGCAGCACACCCTCGTGTGGGGAGGGCTGCATGGCGCGCTGTCGCTGGCTCTGGCGTTGAGCCTTACGTCGGGCTTCGCGGATCGCGACCGGATTCTCACGCTCACCTTCGGCGTCGTCGCGTTTTCGATGATCGTGCAGGGGCTCACGATCAAGCCGCTCGTTCGCGCGCTCGGCATCTCTACGTTGAAAGAAGACGAAACGGACCGCGTCCGCGCGCAGCAGATCGCAATATCGTCGGCGCGCTCGGAGCTCGACGACATGCTGCGCGCGCACATTCTTTCGCGGCCCGTGTACGAGAAGCTGAGCCGCGGGCTCGATGGGACGCTCCTCACGCTCAGCCAGGAAATTGCGGACATCTACAGCAAGGATGCGAGCCGCGCCGAGTCCGAAATCGAGACGGCCAAGAGCCGCCTGCTCGCCGCGCAGAAGAGTTCGCTCGAAGACGCGGTCCGCGAAGGCCTGATCTCGTCGCAAACCGGCGCAAAGACCGCTGAGGCCACTGAAGCGCAGCTGGACGAGCTGATCGCGAGGGTTTTGAAGGGCCCGCAATCCCGCAATGAGGGCCCGCAATGACCCGAACGGGGCAAACGATGCGGGCGCCATCCGAGCTAAGCCACTCTTCTCGCGTGGAATAGACCGCCGTTGACGCGTGAAGCGGGCTACGCTATAGTTAGCGTTTGTCTCAAGACGGAAAGGTAGACTGAGCTGATGCGGACGTATGTTCCGAAGGGCCGGGAGGCGGAAGACCTCTCGGTGGGGAAGAATTGGTTCGTGGTGGACGCCGAGGGACAGGTGCTTGGGCGCCTGGCGACGCGGATCGCGAGACTTCTGATTGGCAAGGACAAAGCGAGTTTCACGCCGAGTCTCGATTGCGGAGACCACGTGGTCGTGATCAACGCCGAACTCGTGCGGCTGACCGGAAACAAGATCGACCAGAAGATCTACCGGCACCACAGCGGCTATCCGGGCGGGCTCAAGGAAATTCCGATCCGCCGGATGCTTGAGAAGCGTCCCGAAGAAGTGATTCGCGAAGCAGTGCTCGGGATGCTGCCGAAGAACAAGCTCCGCGCACGTCGCGCCAAGAAGTTACGCATATACGCAGGGAAGGAAGCTCTTGCCCGCCACGCCGGACAGAAGCCCCAGCCGCTTGCGCTCTAAGAACAACTGACGGGAAAAATTCGATCGTTTTGCGCTGCGCGGACGAGTCCGCAGACGGCGCGATACGGGGAGTCATCCAGAGGGGGAACGTTGAGTTCAGCCGCGAATTTTGAAGGCGCAGTGAAACAGTTCTACGGCACGGGACGCCGCCGCGAAGCGGTAGCGCGCGTGTACATCAAGCCGGGCCCGGCGCGTTTCACGGTCAACGGCCGCCCGGTGGACGAATATTTTCGCAACGTGGCGTGGAACACGGCGGCGACCGAGCCGCTGAAGTTCACGCAGATGCACGACCAGCTCGAGGTGCGCGCGCAGGTGAAGGGCGGCGGCGTAGGCGGCCAGGCCGGAGCCGTGCGCATGGGATTGTCGAGGGCGCTTTCGAGGCTGAACCCGGAGCTGCGTCCGGCGCTGCGCAAGAACGGTTTCTTGACGCGCGATCCGCGCATGAAGGAACGGAAGAAGTACGGACAAAAGGGCGCACGCCGCCGCTTCCAGTTCAGCAAGCGCTAGTCGCGACTCTTCAGGGGCTAAAGCCCGCGCTCCTTGCGAGGCTTTAGGCCGGGGCTGGAAGCCCCGGCCTCCTAAAGACACGGCAGGAAATGGCTTTTCAGGAGGTCGGGGCTTCAGCCCCGACGTTAGCCCGGCACAACGCTGGGCTTCAGCCCCTGAAGGCTGCGGCCCGCGACTCGGGCTTTGTTTTGATGCAAGACCCGCTCCGAGCGATCGGGGCGGGAAAATTCACGGCCGGGAAGGACCGGCAAAAAAGGATGCTGTTCCGGCAAGCCGGAATCGTCCTTAGTCAAGCAGGCTAGGGACACAAGCATCCCTTTGAAAGGGAGGAGGTACTTTGGGAGTCGAAATCACAATGAAGGAGCTGCTGGAGGCCGGCGTACACTTCGGTCACCAGACGCGTCGCTGGAACCCCCGGATGAAAGAGTACATTTTCGGGGAGCGTAACGGAATCCACATCATCGATTTACAGAAGACCCTGAAACTGTTCCGCGAGGCCGCGCGCTACGTGGCCGAACAAGCGGCGCAGGGCAAGAGCGTGCTCTTCCTCGGCACCAAGCGCCAGGCGCAGGAAGCCATCAAGGAAGAGGCGGAGCGCTGCGGCATGTTCTACGTGAACCACCGCTGGCTCGGCGGGACGCTGACGAACTGGGTGACACTACAGAAATCCATCAAGCGGCTCAAGCTGCTGAAGGCCATGTCCGAAGACGGCCGCATGTCGCAGCTTTCGAAAAAGGAAGCGGCGCGGCTCGACCGCGAATTGAAGCATTTGCAGCAGAATTTCTCGGGCGTCGAGAACATGACGACGCTGCCCGACACGATGTTCGTGATCGACCCCAACGCGGAAGTGATCGCGGTGCGCGAGGCGCGGCGAATGGGCATTCCGGTGGTCGCGATCGTCGATACGAACTGCGATCCCACGCTCGTCGACTGGGTGATCCCCGGCAACGACGACGCGCTGCGCGCCATCCGCCTCTTCACCTCGAAGATTTCGGATGCGGTGCTGGCGGGGCGCCAGTCGTTCGAGCAGACGCAGATCGCCGATCAGAAGGCGGCGGGCGTGCCGGGCGAAGATGGCGTCGAGTACGTGGACACCAGCGCATACGAACAATACGAGAAGCAGGAAGGCGATTTCGTCGAGGGTGAAGTAGCGGAAGCCGTTCCCGCCGAGGAAGTTCCTACTCCTGTGCCGGATGACGAAGGCGCGGCCCGATAGAATTCGATCGAATGAACCGATCATTTGGGCGCCGGACGCAATTGGGTGGAATTGCGACGCGGGTTTTGTGCGAATTACGGTCCGGCACCCCGTTCAAAATCCAATCAACAGAGAATTGAGAGAGTCGATGGCGACAACACCTGAAGCAAAGAGCAGCAATGTACCCGCACAGCTCGTGAAAGAGCTGCGGGAGAAGACCGGCGCCGGCTTTTCGGATTGCCGCGCGGCCCTGATCGAATCGGGCGGCGACATCGAGAAGGCCATCACCGTTCTGCGCAAGAAGGGACAAGCGGCCGCGGCCAAGAAAGCGCAGCGAGCGACGTCCGAAGGCCTCGTGAGCTGCTACATTCACGCGGGCGGAAAGATTGGTGTGCTCGTCGAGATCAATTGCGAGAGCGATTTCGTCGCGCGTACGGAGACGTTCCAGGGCCTTTGCCACGACGTGGCCATGCACATCGCCGCGCTCGATCCGCGATTCCTGCGGCGCGAGGAAGTGACGCAGGAAGTGCTCGACCGCGAGCGCGAAATCTATCGCGAACAGGCCAAGGCTACCGGCAAGCCCGAAAACGTGGTCGACAAGATCCTCAGTGGCAAGATGGAAAAGTTCTACGAAGAGAACTGCCTCTACGAGCAGCACTTCATCAAAGATGAAGGCACCACGATCAAGGAGCTGGTCGATCAGGCCATCGCGAAGCTCGGCGAGAATATCGCCATTCGCCGCTTCTCGCGTTTCAAAGTGGGCGAGATGGACGGCACCGGAACCGGCGCGGACACGCCGGAAACTCCGGATGCTCCTGCCTCCGCATAACCCACCATCTACTCAGATTAAATCGTTCAAAATTGCAGACTGGCGGCTCACGAGGCCGCCAGCCTGCGCCGATTCTCTGCTAGAATGCCCCGGGGGCAAGGAGCGGTCACCAGCACGATGAGCGTTGCACATCAGACACGCACCGACGGCGTGGTCCGGGACACACCTGTCTATCAGCGAATCGTATTGAAGCTTTCGGGAGAATCGCTTTCCGGCCCGGATGAATTCGGAATCCACGCCGCAACCATCCGCAGCATCGCTTGCGAAGTAAAGGAAGTGCAGGATCTCGGCATCCAGATCGCGGTGATCGTCGGCGGCGGCAATATTTTCCGCGGGGCGCGGCAGCAGGGACTTGAGATCGATCGCGCCACCGGGGACTACATGGGCATGCTGGCGACGGTGCTCAACGGGCTCGCGCTGCAAGACGCGTTCGAAAAGGCCGGGTGCCACACGCGCATGATGAGCGCGATCGAAATGCACCAGGTGGCCGAGCCGTTCATCCGGCGCCGCGCCACGCGGCACCTCGAGAAACAACGCGTGGTGATCTTCGCGGCGGGCACCGGCAACCCTTATTTTTCCACGGACACTGCGGCGGCTCTGCGCGCCATGGAAATCAAGGCGCAGGTGATCCTGAAAGCCACGCGCGTCGATGGCATCTACGACGCCGACCCGGAAAAAGTGCCGGGCGCGAAGATGTTCGAGCGCATCACTTATCTCGACGTGCTGCAGAAGGGCCTCTCGGTGATGGACTCGACGGCGATTTCGCTCTGCATGGACAACAAGATGCCGATCGTCGTGTTCAACATGCACGTGCCGGGAAACCTGAAGCGCGTAGTCCTGGGCGAGCGGGTCGGCTCAACCGTCAGCGCGGAGTAATCCGGGAGCGGGGTTTAGGCTTAAACGTAGCGCCGGGTCCTTCAGCCCGGCATCTTTCTTTTAGCGGCGCAAGCGCGCGGCTGAGGAAGTTGCGGAGGATACTTTTTCGATGAGCACGGTGGCCACAAGCAAAGACGCGATCGCGCAGGCGAGAACGCGCATGGAAAAGGCGGTCGAGGATTTCCGCAAGGAGCTCGCCGGAATCCGCACGGGCCGCGCCAACATGGCGCTGCTTGATCACGTGCGCGTCGATTACCACGGCACGTCGATGCCGATCAACCAGCTCGGCACCGTGAATATTCCCGACCCGATGACGATCGTGATTTCGCCGTGGGACCCGGGCGCCGTCCCGCTGATCGACAAGGCGATTCGCACGTCCGACCTTGGCATCAATCCCGCGAACGACGGCAAGGTGATTCGCGTCCCGATCCCGCCGCTCACCGAAGAGCGCCGCAAAGATCTTGTGAAGCACATCCACAAAATTCTCGAAAATCACCGGACGTCGGTGCGCAATATTCGCCGCGACATCAAAGAAGCCGTCGAGAAGCTCGAGAAAGAAAAAAAGATCAGCGAAGACGACAAGAAGCGCTCGCTCGACGAGCTCGAAAAGGTGACTCAGTCCGAGACGAAAAAGATCGAGGACCTCTCCGCCTCGAAAGAAAAAGAAGTGATGGAAATTAAATGACCATCCGACAAGGATGGTCGTCCTGCCTACCCTGACGCAGGAAGGAGACGAGCGGTTTTTGCTCGTCGAAGGATCTCCTGCTCCGCGCGACAAATCCCCGAATTTTATTGCAATAAGACGGGGATCAATGATGCCTCTGGCGGGCGCTTAACTGGCCCGAAAAAAGCCACAAAAAGCCAAATCGCGCGATATTTCGGGCCATCGGCGATTATTCGGCGGCGCGAGCGGCGGATTCTGAAGTTCCCATTCTCCTTTTGTTCGCCTCGATGGCGGTTTGGACCCGACCTCGCGACACGCTACAATATTCTCGTCTCGATTCTCCCTGGTGTGACGGGCAAGTCCCATCTGGAAGGAGCGACTCCGATGCACAGCAACTTTTTTCCACGAACCGACGGGCAAGCGCCGCAACGGATTCCCGTCTGAGACGAACGTCAAACGCGGCTTTCCGCGTCGTGCATGGCGACAAGGAACTCGTCGAAAAGCTGGGCAGGAACGACCCTTGCCCGTGCGGCTCAGGGGACCGGTTTCAAGAAGTGTTGTATGCGGGCCGGGCTCTACGACGGGTCGCGGCGGAATCACTACGTGAGATAAACAAATCCAGGGCACGGCGAAAGCCGTGCCCTTTTCATGTCCTATAACCGGAAATCATGGAAGAGGCGAAAGCGAGCCATACGGCGCTGCGGGTGGCGATGCGGCGCGCGGCGCACCAGTTGGCGGACGAGCCGAAGGTGCTCGACGATCCGCTGGCGCTGAAAATTTTGGGGCCGCGGGCGCTTGCGCGGGTGCGGGGCGGCGAAGGGACGGGCGGCGACAGGCTGTCGCGCGCGCTGCGCGCTTTTATGGCGGCGCGCAGTCGTTATGCGGAGGACGAACTCGCGAGAGCGATCGCGCGCGGTGCGGCGCAGTACGTGGTGCTTGGGGCCGGGCTCGACACGTTCGGCTACCGGAATCCGCACGCGGAGGGTGGGCTGCGCGTGTTCGAAGTCGATTATCCGGCGACGCAGGAATGGAAGCGGCGGCAGCTGGAGGCGACTGAGATTGAGATTCCGGCTTCGGTGACGTTCGCGCCCGTGGATTTCGAGCGGCAGACGTTGGCGGACGGGCTGCGCGCCGCCGGGTTCGACCGCGAGAAGCCCGCGTTTTTTTCGTGGCTGGGCGTGACGATGTATCTCAGCGATGAGGCGATCGCGTCGACGCTGGGGTTCGTCGCGTCGCTGCCGCCGGGCGGCGGGATCGTGTTCGACTACGTGGTGCCGCGCGAATCGCTCAGCCTCATCGAGCGGATGGCGCTCGACGCGCTTTCGCGGCGCGTCGATGCGGCGGGCGAGCCGTTCCGGACGTTCTTCGATCCGAAGGTGCTTGGCGAGCGGCTGATAGGGATCGGTTTTCGCTCGGTCGAGGACTTGGGCGGTGATGAGATCAACGCGCGGTACTTCAAGGGCCGCGCGGACGGGCTACGCGTAGGCAACGTCGGGCGGCTGCTGAGCGCGACCTTGTAGCGACGCGCAAAAGGACCACCGAAGCCGTTCACCGCAGAGACGCAGAGGACGCAGAGAAGAGACAGCGAGAAACTGACAGGCAGGCCAGGCGCGGAGGGCGGGTTTGAAACCCGCCCCTACGGAGTTCGCGTGGTAGTTTGGCGTCGAGGATTCGGTGGGGGGACGAGATCCGGGGCGGCTGGCTTAAGCCACCCGAACTGCAACGGGCGAGCGCGCACCGATTTCTTTCCGCAGCAACACCCTGAACACGAGGATGTGCGTGATCAATAGAAGAGGGACGGCAAGGATCGGGATGAAATACGCCGCGCCCAGCAGTCCCGGCGTGTTCGGAAGCGAAATACGGCCGCCCTGATAAAACGCATTCAGCAGATCGGCGGCGCCGAATATGTTGAAGATCCAGACCAAGGGGCCGGCGAATTTGGTTCCGAGAGCGGCGAGCGCGATCAGTGCCAAGGTCGCAGCTGCCACGTCGCCATAGGCGAGTCCGTGAGCGAATAGGGTGGCGGACAATTGCGGAGAGACAACCCCGGGGATCAGGACTGCGAGCCCGATATACCGAAACCCGTGGAGCACGAGGATCGGCCTGAGTGCGTCCGCACGCTCCCGTTTGCGTAACGCCGGCCAAATGTATTGCGCAGCACAAACCCCCCAGGCAAGAAAGCCGAAAGCGACAGTTACACCCCAGATCAGAGGGACAGGCATGATGAGCTCCTTTCTTCGCCCCGTGTGAGATTTTCATACCTCCGCAAAGGTACCGATCACCCTGGATGGGATGATGCGAAGTGCCTGTGCGACTCGGGCCACAGTTCAGCCCGCGTTTGATGACGCTTGCTTGAACCCGTGGCGAAGGAGTTGTCATCTGAGGTTAAATCAACCGACGTTCGGTCGACCGGGTCGCGCGAGAATCTGTCGAGAAGCGGGAGGTTAAAACGATGGCATCCGGGGAGAAGATGAACACCCATCAGAAAGCGCTGCGGATCAATCTCGATCCGGCGAACTTCGGATCTTTCGCTGAAATCGGGGCCGGGCAGGAAGTGGCGCGATGGTTTTTGTTTGTCGGGGGAGCTTCGGGGACGGTGGCGAAATCGATTTCGGCGTACGACAAGGAGGTTAGCGACGATCTCTACGGCTCCGGCTCGCGCTACGTGTCGCGAGAGCGGCTTGCTTCGATGATGGATCGGGAGTGGGCTCAGCTTCTCAGCCAATTGAATGTCGCTCGCGGATCGCGGACTTGTTTCTTTTCGTTTGCGGATACGATTGAGGCGCGCAACTACGCTGGAACGAATGAAGCCCACGGCTGGATCGGATTGCGTTTCCAGCGGCAACCCGGAGGCCCGGCGCACGACATTCTCGTGCATGTCAACATGCTGGATGCTTCCAATCCGCTGCAGCAAGAGGCGATTGGCGTTCTTGGCGTGAACATGATTTACGCCGCGTTTTATGAGCTAGAGACGAAAGAGCTTCTCCTGGCGAGCCTTACTCAGGATATCGATTCACGCATCGAGATCGATTATTTGGACCTGCGCGGGCCGGCGTTCGAGGCCTGGGACCAGCGAACGCTGCTGATCGAACTGGTGCGCATGGGTTTCGCTCAGGCCGTCCACTTTCCATTCGACGGCCCGCCGCTGCCGCCGATCGAAGTGCTGCACAAGAAGGCTGTGGTGCTTGCGCCGGGATCCTTCGAACATGTGGATCCCGCGCATGCGGAAATCCATGAACGAATGCTGACGTCGGCGATGCAGCAGCTTCACGGAGAACTCGGCGAAAACCCGACGAGTTCGGCGGGTTTCTTTTGCCTTTCGGCGATGCCGATCACGGAGAAGGATGCGTCGCCTGAAATACCCGAGCTGCTTGCGCGGGTCGACGCGCTTCTGGCACGCCGGCGCGACGTGCTGGTGTTCCGCGAGCGGGAACTCTTCACGATGACCGATCTCGTGAATCGGTACACCAAGGAGCATGTGCGGTTTGTCGTGGGGCTGTCGCTTCTGATTCGCGTGTTCGAATACCGGTACAGCAGACTCGCCGGCAGCTTTCTTGAGGCTTTGTCTCGGCTGCTGGCACGAAACGTTCGCATCTATGCGTATCCGATGGCGGCAAAGGATCTGCAGCAAGCGATTCAAAGCATCTCGGCCACTGGTTGGGAGTGGACCGACACAGATGGATTCGTTTCTGCGCGGCAGTTGCGGCTTGCGCCGCCGCTTGGTCACCTTTACGACTACGTGCTTTCGAGCGAGTTTTTGGTGCCGCTGCAGATTGCGCCGGGGCTCAAGGCGAACGCGTAGAGTTTGAAACTCAGCGGCAGCAAAAGCTGGGATTCACCGCTCCCTTCGCTCAACTGCTCAGGGCAGGGAGACGCAGAGGACGCAGAGAAGAGAAAGGCAGAGAAGAGAAAGGCAGAGAAGAGAAAGGCAGAGAAGAGAAAGGCGAGAAGAGGGAGTCTCGTCGGACCGTCAATTGAGCGAGTGGACGTCTTCGGGGACGACGAGCTTCAGGACGCAATCGCCGGATTTCGCCGAGCACGAAACCGTGCCGCGGCGGACGATCTTCGCGGGCGAGGCGTCGGGAAAGACTTCGCCGTAGTCGAGCGACATGAGTTTGTCGGCGAACGAGCGGAGCGACTCGCTGCCGCTGACGAATTTCGAGCCTTCGACTTTCACGGTTGCGCCATCGGAGCCGGTCGGCGAGAGTAGAATTAGAAAATCCGCGGTGGCGTCTTCTTTCAGCAGGCCCTTCAATTCAATCGAGCGCATGGACGCGAGTTCGGGCGCCGCTTTCTTCACGAGCGCGTCCATTCCCGAATTGCCGCCGAGCAGCAGCATCAAGCGAGCACGCGTCTCGGGAACGGAATGCGGCGTGGCGAGAGCGAGCGCGAACATGTGCTCGGCTTTATCTTTTTCGCCGAGTTTTTCGTAGATGCGCGCGAGATGATCGCCCACTTCGCCGTGCTGGTCGAGGCGCCACGCCGCGGTGACGTAGCGCTCGGCCTGCTGCAGATCGCCCTTCGCGAAATAGACCCAGCCAAGCGTGTCCCAGCAGGCACCGATGCTGGCGACCTGGTTCATCTGGTCCATCGTGAGATGCAGCAGATCGATATTTCGCAGATCGGCCTCTGTTGAGGAAATTGCGGACTCAGCGTATTGCTGCGCTTTGTCGAGCTCGATCTTATTGTCCGCGAGATCGTAGGCGATGTCGTTCCAGATCAGCGGCGTTTGCGCGAGGCTGACCGCTTTTTCGAACGCGGCGAGGCCTTTGTCTTTCTGGCCGCTGCCGATATAGGCCTGGCCGAGGCTGACCTGGAGCTGCGCGTTGTCCGGCGCGAGGATGGCGGCTTTTTCGAGTTCGGGCACAGCGTCGGGATAGAGATGCTGCTGGAGGAGGATCGAGCCGAGAGCGGCGTGAGCGACGAGATCGAGCGGACTGTTCGCGACCTGCGCGCGGAAAGCGGCGATGGCCTCGGAATATTTTTGCTGCGCCTGGAGAGCGAGGCCGAGGTAGTTGTTGGCGTGCTCGTCGAACGGATCGATTTCGAGCTGCTTGCGGAATGCGGCGACCGCTGCGTCGTTCAAGCCATCGCGCAGATAGGCGACGCCGAGATCGTTCCACACTTGCTTGTGTTTCGGGTCGAGCGCGATCACGCGCTGGAAGAGCGGAATCGCGGCACGCATGTTGCCGGCGTTGAGCGCGGCGACGGCGGCATCGAAGAGATCGTCCGGCTTTGCGGTGCCAGGGATTTCCGGCGCGCCCGGGGTGGCGTTGGCGACGACGAGCATCTGATGCTCGTCGTTGTTCACGGCGCGGACGAAGGCGCGGTAGTCGCTGGTGCGCGCGGCGGGCAGCTCGCGCATTTTGAAGTCGACGGTGCGCTCGGCGGTGAGCGTGTGATCGGCGAACTGGTAGCTTGAGGAGAAATCCGCGTAGTCGCGCGGCACGGAAGAGGCGACAGGGGCCTGCGCGGTGAACGTGGGCGGCAGCTGGAGTTTCAGCTTCAAGGTGATCTTCAGCGGGCTGCCGAGCTCGATGGGCTTCTCATTGTCGTCGGGAGGATCGGGCATCGAGACGGAAAGCAGCGGCAGAGCGGCTTTGGCTTCCTTGCTCGACCAATCGATGTAGTTCGGCTGCTCGAAATCGATTTCGAGCTGGAACGGATTCAGCGTGGCCGTGGGATCGCTGGGTTTCACCGCGGTGACCTGGCCGTGAATCTGGTCGAGCGTGAGGATCGTCTGGCCGAGCTCGTTCCACTTGGTTTGCGGCGTGCGGCGGAATGCGAGGCGGAGGACGAGTTCGTTGTCACCGCGCACGGTGTAGTGGACTTGTCCCGTGAGCTTGCCGAGGTCGCTGACGCTCGCGTCGATTTCGACATGCTGCGTGGAGAGGAACGGCGGATCGGCCGGCGTTTCGATTACCTTGGCGTCGCCATCGGGCGGCACGACGAGCGCGAGCTTGCTGCGCAGCGGTGAGGCGAGCAAGCGGAACGGCGCGACTTCCGCGGTCGCGTCCATCCAGATCAGCTCTTTGCCCATGGGCACCGCGGTGATCATGTGGTTGAACTGCGCGGGCGAAGGCATCGACGGATCGAGCTTGTGTTCGTAGGAGATGAGCACGGCGTCGGACGGAATGCCGGCGGCCTGGAGCATCGAAGCGAGCAGCGTGTGCTTATCCTTGCAGTCGCCGTATTGGTTCGCGAAGACTTCGGCGGCCGTGTGCGGCTGGTAGCGGCCCACGCCGAAAGAGAGACTCACGTAGCGAATGCTTTTCGAGACGTATTCGTAGAGCGCCTGTATTTTTTCGAGTTCGGTGGTGCGGCCCTGGATTAGCGCGGCCGTCTTCGCGCGAATTTCGGGAGAAGGATCGGTGCGGCCTTGCTCGAGCGCCGCATACCAGCGACCCACGGCTTCCCAACTCTTGAACGTGGTGAGCTGGACGTCGGGTACCTTGTCGTTATCGGGTTTTTGCGAGTCGTTGTCGGAGGGGAGCGTGAGATTCGCGCGCTTCCAGGTGTAGATTGTGCGTCCGTTTTTTGAAGCTGTCTGGTACGGCATGCTGGGCGACGACTCGAGATCGATTTTGCGGCCCTCGGGAACGTTGATTTCGAGGCGGTCGTCGAGAACGATCGAGCTGCGGATGAAATTGTGATCGAACCAGAATTCGCCGGACGCGAGCGGCGTGACAATGCGCGTGTCGATTTCGTATTCGAGCGTGACGCCCGGCGCGAGATCGGGAACCGTGATGTGCTTTTCCCTGAGATCGGTGTAGACGGGAGCCTCGCGCGCGACGGCGCCGGTCATATCGGTGATGGCGCTGGGGGAGGCGGTGACGACGGAGCCGTCGGGCTTGCGCACGCGCACGTAGCGCACGTCCATTTGCTCGTTCGCGGAGCTGTAACCGAAAGCAAGCTGGCCGAGAAGGCGCACGCCGGCGTCGCTTTGTATGCGAAAGCGAGCGGTGACGTCGCGCTCGCCGGTGCCGTCATTTTCAAAACGCACGGAAGTGATGTACTGCTCGACGACGACCGGCTCTTGCGAATAATCCGGGGCCGATGGCTTTGCGGTGGGCGCGGAGGCGGCGGGATTTTGCGGCGGTGCGGGCGCGGTGGAATTGTCTTGGGCGCTTGCGAGAATCGGCAAGGTTACAAGGCACAAAATCGCGACCCAGCGAAATTTCACGATGCTCCCTGTTGAAAACTGAGGCCTCAGTTTAGGAGTGTTGAGGGCTCGCGTAAAGCGTTCATCGGTGCGTGATTGAGAAGTTGGGAACTAGCGCACGGGAAAAAGATCGTAGGCGATCGAAAGGCAGGTGGAAGCGTAGGCGAAACAAAAGGTCTACGGCAATACGCCCATAAGTATATGATTACGAATAAGATATGGAGATGTTTGGCTTTCGCGCGGGCGGGAGGAATCGCAATGTCCGGCGGGAGTTGCTATAGTGGCTTGCGAAGCTGAGGTAGCGGATAGGGCAAGCAGGGTGTTCTTTGGGTCCGCCGGTTGGCGTCTGAAATTTGGGGCGGACGAAACTCCGAGCACGCAGATTTCCACAAGCGAATCGGGTTGACACGATTCCTTACTTTCCCTATACTTGCACGGTTGTGCTTAGGGCATTGTGCCCGGTGGTGAAAGGGAAGTCTTCCAAGCCCCGGAACAGGAAGAAGGAACGGGGTAAGGAAGAACGGCCGAAATGGGGCGCCAGCCCCGCAAAGCCGTGACAGCCTCTCCGCAGTGCGATGTTGAGTTCACTCCTCGGGGTGAAGCGTCAGCGCGGAGTACCTGGTAGTTCCTTCGGGTTTGGCGACCTTTACCGTTCATACACCCGCAAAGTTCTGCGCGGGCAGGTTTGGGCTGCGCAGAGCCAGACAAAAACAGAGTTTCGAGAAACGAGGAGATCGCGTGCCGACGTTTGCGCAACTGGTGCGGTATGGCCGGGACAAAATTCGAACGAAGACGAAGTCGCCCGCGCTTGAGGGATGTCCCGAGAAGCGCGGCGTATGCGTTCGCGTGTATACGCAAACGCCGAAGAAACCAAACTCCGCGCTGAGAAAAGTGGCGCGCGCGCGATTGACGAACAGCGCCGAAGTGACGACGTACATTCCCGGAATCGGCCACAACCTGCAGGAGCACTCGATCGTGCTCGTGCGCGGCGGCCGCGTGAAGGATCTGCCGGGAGTGCGGTACCACGTGATCCGCGGGACGCTTGACGCTGCGGGCGTCGAGAACCGCAAGCAGGCGCGCTCGAAATACGGCGCGAAGCGGCCCAAGGCCGCACAGAAATAGCGGGAGAGACGAGCGATGCCACGCAAAGGATGGGTTGTACGCCGCAAGATACCGGGCGATCCGGTTTTCGGCAGCGACCTCGTGCAGAAATTTATTTCGAGCATGATGTACGACGGCAAGCGGTCGACCGCGCAGACGATTTTCTACCAGGCGATGGACCAGGTGGCGAAAAAGGCGAACGACGACGCATTCAAGCTGTTCAAGAAGGCGGTCGAGAACTGCAAGCCGGTGCTGGAAGTAAAGACGCGGCGCGTGGGCGGCGCGAACTACCAGGTTCCGGTCGAAGTGAACCCGTTCCGGCGGCAATCGCTGGCGATCCACTGGCTGGTGCTGTACTCGCGGACGCGCGCGGGCAAGTCGATGACGGACAAACTGGCCGAGGAAATCATGGATGCCGCAAACGGCCGCGGCGGAGCGGTGAAGAAGAAGGAAGACGTGCACCGCATGGCGGAAGCGAACAAGGCTTTCGCGCATTATCGGTGGTAGGCGGGGCCTTCAGGGGCTAAAGCCCTGGGTTTGGAATACGTAACGTCGGAGCTAAAGCTCCGACCTCCTAAGAGATTAGAAAATGCCACGGCAAGTACAACTCGATCAGACCCGCAACATCGGGATCATGGCGCATATCGATGCGGGCAAGACGACCGTCACCGAGCGCATCCTTTTCTATACGGGCGTGACCTACAAGATCGGCGAGGTTCACGAAGGCACGACCGTGATGGACTGGATGGATCAGGAGCGCGAGCGCGGGATTACGATCACGTCGGCGGCGACGACGGCTTCGTGGAAGCGGTTCGACAAGATGTTCCGCATCAACATCATCGATACGCCGGGGCACGTGGATTTCACGGTGGAAGTCGAGCGGTCGCTGCGCGTGCTGGACGGAGCGGTTGCGGTGTTCGACGCGGTCGCGGGCGTGCAGCCACAGTCGGAAACGGTCTGGCGGCAGGCGGACAAGTACCGCGTGCCGCGCATCGCGTTCATCAACAAGATGGACCGCATCGGCGCCGATTTCGAGCACTCGATTCTGTCGATGCGGCAGAGACTCGCCGCGCATCCCGTTCCCATCACCTACCCCATCGGACGCGAAGACAATTTCATCGGAATGATCGATTTCATCGAGGAGCGCGCGATCGTCTGGAAAGACGAAGCGCTTGGCGCGGAATACGAAATCCTCCCGCTCGAGAAACTGTGGGATGCGGCGTACCTGGCGACGCGCCCTGCGCTGGAAACGGCCGTAAAGGCGACGGCGCTGAGCCCGGAGTTCTACAAGGCGCACCGCGAGAAGGTGGTCGAATACATCGCGGAGCACGACGACGCCATCCTCACCAAGTATCTCGACCAGCACAAGCTGGAGCCGGCGGAACTGCGCGCGTCTCTGCGGCGTTCGACGATCGCGCTGAAGCTGGTGCCCGTGATTGCGGGCTCGGCGTTCAAGAACAAGGGCGTGCAGCCGCTGCTTGATGCGGTAATCGACTATCTGCCGTCGCCAATGGACGTGCCGCCGGTGGAGGGCATGGCGACGGACGGAACCGAGCCGGAACTGCGGCGCGCGTCGGATGACCAGCCGTTCGCGGCGCTGGCGTTCAAGATCATGACCGATCCCTACGTCGGGCATCTGACGTATATCCGGGTTTATTCGGGCGTGTTGAAAACCGGTCAATCGGTTTACAACTCGACGAGAAAGACGCGCGAGCGCATGGGGCGTTTGCTCCGCATGCATGCGAACAAGCGCGAAGAAATCGAATCGATCGAAGCAGGCGACATCGCGGCGTGCGTAGGCTTGAAAAACGTGACGACCGGCGACACGCTGTGTGACGAAGAAAAGCCCATCGTTCTCGAAAACATCGATTTCCCCACCCCCGTTATTTCTGTAGCGATCGAACCCAAGACCAAAGCCGACCAGGAAAAAATGGGCACGGCGCTCGGAAAGCTGGCCCAGGAAGATCCGACGTTCCGCGTGCACACGGATCAGGATACGGGGCAAACGCTGATTTCCGGGATGGGCGAGCTGCACCTCGAGATTATCGTCGACCGGATGATGCGCGAATTCAACGTGCAGGCGAACGTGGGCCGGCCGCAGGTGGCGTACCGCGAAACGATTTTGAAGATGGCCGAGGCCGAGCACCGGCACATCAAGCAAAGCGGCGGGCGCGGGCAGTACGGCCACGTGAAGCTGACGGTGCAGCCGTTGCCGAACGCGGGCCACGAAGACATGCACGAACTGTCGACCGACGAGCTCGACGCGCTGGCGAAGCAGGTGGCGGGCAAGGGCGGGAAGTGGCGCTTCGACAAGGAACACCGGCTCCTGTTCATCGACAAGGTCGTGGGCGGCGCGATTCCCAGGGAATTCATTCCTCCCATCGAAGACGGCGTGAAGGAAGCGATGGAGAACGGCGTCCTCGCAGGCTACGAAATGGTGGACCTCGCCGTGGTGGTGATCGACGGCACGTACCACGACGTGGACAGCTCGGAAATGGCGTTCAAGATCGCGGGATCGATGGCGTTTAAGGAAGCATGCCGCCGCGCGAGCCCGAAGCTGCTCGAGCCGATCATGCGCGTGGAAGTGGTGGTTCCCGAGGACTACATGGGCCCGGTGATCGCGGACCTGAACTCGCGGCGCGGCCAACTGCAGGGCCGGGAAACTCGCGCCGGAAGCGAAATCATCAATGTGCTGGTGCCGCTCGCGGAAATGTTCGGCTACGCGACCGACATCCGGAGCAAGACGCAAGGGCGCGGCAGTTTTACGATGCACTTTTCGCATTACCAGCAGGCGCCGCCGCACGTGTCGGAGGAAGTGATCGGCCGGGCGACGGGCAGAGCGGTCAGGTGAGCAATGAGCGCGAGCGGCTCATTCGAAGTGGTAATCAAAGGATCGGCCAGCAACCTGGAAGAATGGAAGCGGGCGCAAATGGCGCCGCCTTCGGAAGTCGAGACCGTGAAGCTGTCGAAGCAGGACGAGGATGTTGCGGCGCGGTGGGGCATTCCTGCTGAGCGGTATGCCAGGTGCATTCTCGCTCTCCGGTACGGCAGGGAGCGGCACGAAAGCGAGGGACGGGCTCTAGGGCAGCACGCCACTGAGTTCCTTCGCGTGGCGGGTGAAAGCTACAAATTGGTATCGGTAGTTCGGGAGGATGACCGCCTCCGATGGGTGCTGCGGATCGATTCTCCGAGGGGAATCGTGGGCGTTCCGGTGCCGTATGAACTTGCGGATGACGTCGGCGAATTTGCAGTGTTGGCGCAGCTGAATCGTCTCCAGGAGATTGTCTTGGAGGGAGTGGGCCGAAGTGACTTGATTGCGGAGGCTCCCTCAAAGTGAGGCTGGCGGGCCGGGCCTGTCTGGTTCGTCTGACCGCCGTAGGAATCAGGGTCCTGAGAGACGTGATCTCGACGACAGACGGCGGAGCGTTCGAGGCTTCCGTCGAGGATGAAGATGACAGAGGCGTGTGGATCGCGCTGCGGGGCGAGGATGCGGTGCGCGGGCGAGTTTTGCTGGTGAAGTGGGCGTATGTTGCGACGATTGAGATCATGAACGAAGTCAGTTCGAGCTGAGGAGCAAGAACGATGGCGAAGGAGAAATTCGAGCGGAGTAAGCCGCACTTGAACGTGGGGACGATCGGGCACATCGACCACGGAAAGACGACGTTGACGGCGGCGATCACGAAGGTGCTCTCGAAGAACAACCCGAAGGTATCGTTCCGGGCGTTCGACACGATCGACAACGCGCCCGAAGAGCGGGAGCGCGGAATCACGATTGCGGTGTCGCACGTGGAGTATGAGACGCCGAACCGTCACTACGCGCATATCGATTGCCCGGGGCACGCGGACTACGTGAAGAACATGATCACGGGCGCGGCGCAGATGGACGGAGCGATCCTGGTGGTGGCGGCGACGGACGGTCCGATGCCGCAGACGCGGGAACACATTCTGTTGGCGCGGCAGGTAGGCGTGCCGGCGATTGTGGTGTTCCTGAACAAGTGCGACGTGGTGGAGGATCCGGAGCTGCTCGAGCTGGTGGAGCTGGAAGTGCGCGAGCTGCTGAAGACGTACCAGTTTCCGGGCGACACGATTCCGGTGATTCGGGGCTCGGCGCTGAAGGCGCTGGAGGGCGATGCGAAGTGGGAGAAGTCGGTGCTGGATCTGATGGATGCGGTGGACAAGAACATTCCACTGCCGCCGCGCGACGTGGACAAGCCGTTCGCGATGCCGATCGAGGATATTTTCTCGATTTCGGGACGCGGAACGGTGGTGACGGGCCGAATCGAGCGGGGCAAGGTAAAGGTGGGCGAAGAAATCGAGATTGTGGGCTTCCGTCCGACGATGAAGAAGACGGTGACGGGCGTCGAGATGTTCCGGAAGCTGCTGGATGAAGGGATGGCGGGCGACAACGTCGGACTGCTGCTGCGCGGCACGGAGAAGGACGAAGTGGAGCGCGGGCAGGTGTTGTGCAAGCCGGGATCGATCACGCCGCACACGAAGTTCAAGGCGGAAGCGTACGTACTGACGAAGGAAGAGGGCGGGCGGCACACGCCGTTCTTCACGGGATACCGGCCGCAGTTCTACTTCCGGACGACGGACGTGACGGGAGATGTAAAGTTGCCGGCGGGAGTGGAGATGGTGATGCCGGGAGACAACGTATCGGCGGAAATCACGCTGATCACGCCGGTGGCCTTGGAGAAGGGGCTGCGCTTTGCGATCCGCGAAGGCGGCCACACGGTCGGCGCCGGAGCCGTCACGGAGATCATCGAGTAAACCATGGCTAACGGAGAAAAAATTCGGATTCGTTTGAAGGCGTACGATCACCGCATTCTCGATCAATCGACGAAAGAGATTGTCGACACGGCGAAGCGCACGGGCGCGGACGTGGCCGGGCCGATTCCACTGCCGACGGTGATCAACCGCTGGACGGTGCTGCGGTCGCCGCACGTGGACAAGAAATCGCGCGAGCAGTTCGAGATGCGGACGCACAAACGGCTGATCGATATTCTCGAGCCGACGCCGGACACGGTCGACGCGCTGATGAAGCTCGATCTGCCGCCGGGCGTGGACGTCGAGATCAAGGCTTTCGGCCGGGAGCACGCGACGAAGTAGGCGCGAGCTTCAGGGGCTAAAGCCCTTGTTCTGGCGAGCCGAATGTCGCGGCTGAAGCCGCGACCTCCTGAAGAACGGTGGACGTAGCGGCCGAGAGCACGTGGCGAAGTAGGTTGGGAGCTTCAGGGCTAAAGCCCTCGTTCTGGCGAGCCGAATGTCGCGGCTGAAGCCGCGACCTCCTGAAGAACGGTGGACGTAGCGGCCGAGAGCACGTGGCGAAGTAGGTTGGGAGGTTCAGGGGCTAAAGCCATTGTTCTGGCGAGCCGAATGTCGCGGCTGAAGCCGCGACCCACAAGGCTTAAGAAGAGGCTGGGCCGGAAGCGGGCCAGCCTGGAAACCGCGCGAAGCAGCAAGGTAGTTCGCGGCAAAGTGGTTCGCAGTATTCGGGGATGAAGCCCTTTAGTTTTTGGCTGGTGGACGGCGGGACTGAAGTCCCGCCGTCCACCGAGCGAGAAGAGCGAGCAGCGCTCGAAACGGGCGAGGCTCAAAAGCGCGAAGGAAAGAGCGAGCGAAATGGGAATCAACGGCATACTCGGAATCAAGCTTGGGATGACGCAAGTCTTCGCCGACGACGGCGCGGCGGTGCCCTGCACGGTGCTGCAGGCGGGCCCGTGCGTGGTGGTCGACCGGAAGACGAAAGACAAGCACGGCTACGAAGCGGTGCAGATCGGCCTGGTCGAATTCATCAAGCCGCAGCGCGTGAACAAGGCGATGACCGGGCACTTCAAGAAGGCCAACGTCGCGCCGATGCGGTATCTCGGCGAGATCCGGCTCGAGGATTCGAAGGAAGAAACGAAGCCCGGCGACCGCGTGCTGGTCGACGGATTCAAGGTCGGCGAGTACGTCGACGTAAGCGGCGTGAGCAAGGGCAAAGGCTTTCAGGGCGGCGTGAAGCGCTGGCACTTCCGCGGCGGCGACGCGAGCCACGGCTCGATGTTCCACCGCGCGCCGGGCGGCATCGGCGCGAGCTCGTTTCCGTCGCGCGTGTGGCCGGGACAGCACTTTCCGGGACACATGGGCAACGAGCGCAAGACGTCGAAAAACCTGCGCGTGGTGAGGATCGACACGGACGAAAACCTGCTGCTGGTGCGCGGCGCGGTGCCGGGCCCGGCGGGGGCGTACATTCTGATTCGCAAGGCGAAGTCGGTCGGCAAAACCAGGGCGGCTGCGGCAGCGAAGTAAAGCAAACGTTCAGAGAACGAGTTGCACGAGCGAGAGACGACAATGCCCGTTGTGGACGTGATGAATCTCGAAGGCAAGACGGTCGGCCAGGTTGAGCTGGCGGACGACGTATTCGGCGCGCAGGTAAACAAGAACCTGCTGCACGAGTCGGTGCGGCACCATCTGGCGGGAAAGCGCGCCGGCACGCACAAGACGAAAGACAAGAGCGAAGTGAGCGGCGCGGGACGCAAGCTGTGGCGGCAGAAGGGCACGGGCCGCGCGCGTATCGGATCGATCCGCTCGCCGCTCTGGCGGCACGGCGGCACGGTGCATGGTCCCGTTCCGCGAAAGTACGACTACGCGCTGCCGAAGAAGATGGTCGTGGGCGCGCTGCGCTCGGCGCTTTCAGCGAAGCTCGCGCAGCAGAAACTGACGGTGGTCGAGGGATGGAAGCTCGACTCGCACAAGACGAAGCCGTTCCGCGAGACGCTTTCGAAGCTCGACAAAGAGACGCGCACGATCCTGCTGGTCGAGACGGGCGAGAACGTGAACCTCGAACGCGCCAGCCGCAACATCGAAGGCGTGACACTCGTGCCGGCAACGGCGCTCGTGACGTACGACCTGATGCGGCACGACCGGCTGATGCTGTCGCGCGAGGCGGCGCTGCGATTGAGCCGCGCGCTTTCGGCGACGAAGTCGGAGGAAGCCGCGACGGAAGAGGCTGCTGCGCCTGCTCCGGCAAAGAAAGAAGCAAGCGCCGCGAAGGCTGCTCCCGCCAAGGCCGCGAAGAAGGCGGCGGCTCCGAAAGCGGAGAAGAAGCCCGCGGTGGCTAAGAAGCCGAAAAAGGAATAGCCGATGACCATCACAGCGCCAGCCGCAACGACGAGAGTGTATCAGGTGATCCGGCGTCCGATCATCACCGAGAAGGGACTCGGCGTGAAGGAGACGCAGCACACCGTGGTCTTCGAAGTCGCGAAGGACGCGACCAAGACGGAGATCAAGGAAGCGGTGCAGCGCGTGTTCAAGGTGAAGGTCGATCACGTGCGCACGGCGATCTATCACGGCAAGTTCCGCCGCCGGGGCCGCGCCGAAGGCTTTCGCAGCGACTGGAAGAAAGCGTACGTCCGGCTGGCGCCGGGCGAAAAGATGATCGAGTACGCCGAGAATCTGTAAGGCGAATTCAGCAGCAAGAAGCAGCGAGTAAGAGGCAACGATGGCACTGAAAACATTTAGACCCTACACGCCGTCACGACGGTTCCTGACGATGCTCGACAAGAGCGAGATCACCAAGGAAACGCCGGAGAAGTCGCTGAGCGAATCGAAGAAGCGCACGGGCGGACGCAACTCGCACGGCGAGGTTACGTCGTGGCACCGCGGCGGCGGGCACGCGAAGAAGTACCGGACGATCGATTTCCGCCGCGACAAGACCGGGATCCCGGCGAAGGTGGCGGCCATCGAATACGATCCGAACCGGTCGGCGCGGATCGCGCTGCTGCACTACGCGGACGGCGAGAAGCGCTACATCCTGCAGCCGGTGGGCCTCGAAGTGGGCACGACGGTGCAGAACGGCGAGGGCGCGGACATCCTTCCGGGAAACGCGCTGAAGTTCCGGCACATTCCTCCCGGCACGATGGTTCACAACCTCGAGCTTTTTCCCGGCAAGGGCGGGCAAGTGGTGCGCGCGGCCGGCGGAGCGGCGCAGCTTCTGAGCAAGGAGGGCGAAGTCGCTCTCGTGAAGCTGCCTTCGGGCGAAGTAAGGAAATTCAGCGTGGATTGCATGGCCACGATCGGGCAGCTGGGAAATCTCGATCACGAAAACGTGACGTACGGCAAGGCGGGACGCACGCGGTGGCACGGCAAGCGTCCTACGGTGCGCGGCGTGGCCATGAACCCGGTCGATCACCCGCACGGCGGCGGTGAAGGCCGCGTGAAGGGCAACCATCCTCAGACTCCGTGGGGATTTCCGACTCTGGGCGCCAAGACGCGAAAGAAGCGCAAGAGCGACCGGATGATCGTGGAGAGACGGAAGCCATAACTTGAATTCGAATTTGTTGCAGTGTTCGGAGCTGTAAAAAATGAACCCGGCGCGGCGGGTAATAGAGAGCACCCCTATGACAGCCACTAGAACGTCTCGACGTTCGAACCGGCGAGCGGCACGAACGCGGAAAGCGGTTCCGCGGCGTGCGGCGAAGCCGGCTGTAAAGGCGTCCGCAAAACCCGCCGGACGAGTTTCAAAGCTCACGCCAGCGCCGCAGGTGTTGTTCCGTTTCTGCCGCGCCGGATGGGCCGTGATTGTTGACAATATACCGAACGCGCAGGGGACGCGCTTTGTATGTCCCTTCTGCCAGGTTTCGCACCGCGTCTCCGGGCCGGTGCGGGGATTTCGCAAGCTGCGCCGCGCAGCAATGGGTGAAGCTGCGCCGGGTGGAGGAATAGGAAGCTCATGCCGCGCTCGCTGAAGAAGGGGCCGTTCATCGACTCGCACCTGCAGGAAAAGGTGAGTGCGCTGAACGAGCGAAACGAGAAGAAGGTGGTGAAGCACGTGGTCGCGCCGCTCGACGATCCTGCCCGAGATGATCGGGCACACGATCGCCGTGCACAACGGGCAGGAAGTTCATCCCCGTGTACATCACCGAGCAGATGGTGGGACACAAGCTGGGGGAATTCGCGCCGACGCGCACGTTCAAGGGCCACGCCGTGAAGGCGGCGCTCGAGAGGGCGGCGGCAGCGGCAGCTCCGGCAGCGCCCGCAGCCGCGGGACCAAAGTAGTCCGAGCGTAGCGAAGCGCAAGAACGAGTCAGGGAAGAAGTCAGGCACAGGTTAGGCAACGAGTTCGGGAACAGGGAACGAGACGATGGCGACAGCAACGGCAGTGCACGTTCCGATCGAAGGCTTGGCGAACACGCGGTTCGTCCGCGTATCGCCGCAAAAGGCGCGGCTGGTGATGGACCTGATTCGCGGCCAGCGCGCCGAAGACGCTTTGCAGACGCTGCGCTTCACGAAGAAGCGCATCGCCAAGGAAATCGAGAAGACCTTGCGCAGCGCGATCGCCAACGCCGAGCGCAAGGCGGATGATTCGGGCGAATCGCTCGACGTGGACGCGCTGTACGTGACGCGCTGCTTCGTCAACGAAGGGCCGCGCTGGAAGCGGATGCGTCCCGCGCCGATGGGGCGCGGCTTCCGTTACCAGAAGCGGACGAGCCACATCGTGGTCGAGGTAGCCGAGCACGTGCGCGCCGCCGAAGGCCGCGCGGCGGCAGCGGCGGCGGAAGCGGAAGCTTCGAAGGGCGTGAAGGGCACGATTCGCAAGGCCCGCAAGGCGATCGAGAAGCGCGCGAAAGAAGCGCAGAAGAAAAAGAAGTAGGAGGCAAGTTTGGGACAGAAAACACATCCCTACGGTTTTCGCCTGGGCTACAACAAGGGCTGGAAATCGCGCTGGTTCGCGAAAAAAGACTACGCCGACCTGCTGCACGAAGACGTGCAGCTTCGGAAGACGCTGAAGGAGCGGCTGAAATCCGCGGGCATCGATTCGATCGAGATCGAGCGCGCCGCCAACAAGCTGGTCGTGCGGATTTATACGGCTCGTCCCGGCATCATCATCGGCCGGAAGGGCTCGGAGATCGACAAGCTGAAGAACGAAGTGCAGAAGCGCACGAACCGCGAAGTGCACATCGACATCCAGGAAGTGCACCGTCCGGAGCTCGACGCGCAGCTGGTGGCGGAATCGATCGCGCTGCAGCTTGAAAAGCGCGTGGCGTTCCGGCGGGCGATGCGCAAGGCCGTCGATTCGGCGCTGCGTTTCGGCTGCAAGGGAATCAAGGTGCGCGTGGCGGGACGTTTGAATGGAGCTGAAATCGCGCGCAAGGAGTGGTACCTGCAGGGGCGGTTGCCGCTGCAGACGCTGCGCGCGGACATCGATTTCGGCACGGCCGAGGCGCATACCACGTACGGACTGATCGGCGTGAAGTGCTGGGTCTACCAGGGCGAAAAAATCCCGCAGCGCGGGAAGCCCGGAACCCGCACCAACGAAGCGGCATAAGGCGTAAAGGGACAGGCGAGCAATCATGTTGATGCCCAAGAAGGTGAAGTACCGCAAGCAGCAGCGCGGCCGGCGCACCGGCAAAGCGTGGCGCGGCGGCTCGCTGGCGTTCGGCGAGTACGGATTGAAGGCGCTCGAGCCGGCGTGGATCACCGACCGGCAAATCGAGGCGGCGCGCGTGGCGATCACCCGGTTCATCAAGCGCGGCGGAAAGCTGTGGATCCGCATGTTTCCGGACAAGCCGTTCACGAAGAAGCCGGCCGAAACTCGTATGGGCAAGGGCAAAGGGCCACCGGAGCAATGGGTGGCCGTCGTGAAGCCGGGACGCATCATGTTCGAGATGTCGGGCGTGGACCTGGCGGCGGCAACCGAAGCCATGAAGCTGGCGGCGCACAAGCTGCCGATCGCGACCAAGTTCATCAGCCGGGCGGAGGAACTCTAATGGCGCGGGAGAACATGGAGAAGTACCGCGAGATGAACCCGAACGAGCTCGAAATCGAGCAGCGCGAGCTCGCCGAACAGATTTTCCGGCTGCGCTTTCAGATGTCCTCGGGCCAGGCGGAAGGCCTGAAGAAATTGCGGGAAGCGAAGAAGGACCTCGCGCGCGTGAAGACGCTTTTGCGCGAGAGCGAATTGAGGAAGGCGTAATGGCGAACGAAACAACCGCAACGGCCGCAAAGGCGGCGGAGCAGGAAGGCGGCCGCGAGCGCGGCGCGCGGCAGGAACTGGTCGGCGTCGTGACCAGCGCCAAGATGGAGAAGACGATCGTGGTGAAGGTCCGGCGCACCACGCAGCACCCGCTCTATCAGCGGGTGATCCGGTCGGCGAAGAAGTATTACGCGCACGACGAAACCCGGGAAGCGCGCGTGGGCGACACGGTGCGAATCGTTTCGACGCGCCCGCTTTCGAAATTGAAGCGGTGGCGGCTGAAGGAAGTGCTGGCGCGCTCGACGCGCGTGGCGAAGTAAGCGGAAACGACGGCCGCAAGGACTAAGGGAGCACGACAATGGTTCAGATGAGGACGTGGCTGACGGTGGCCGATAATTCCGGCGCGCGCCAGTTGACCTGCATCCTGCCGATCGGCGGAGACGCGGGATTGACGGCGTCGCTGGGCGACGTGATCACGGCGGCGGTAAAGGAAGCGGCGCCGGACAGCCAGATCAAGAAGGGCAAAGTGGTGCGCGCGGTGGTGGTGCGCACGAGGAAAGAGCAGCGCCGGCGCGACGGAACGTACATCCGCTTCGACGACAACGCCGCGGTGCTGATCAACGACGCGAACGAGCCGGTGGGAACACGCGTATTCGGCCCGGTCGCACGCGAGCTGCGCGACAAGAAGTTCACCAAGATCGTCTCGCTCGCCCCGGAAGTGTGGTAGCGATGAGAGAAACCAAGGAAAAGCCGGCGCCGCTCGGCATTCGCCACGGCGACATGGTCATGATCAGGGCGGGGCGCTCGAAGGGCAAGACCGGCAAGGTGCTTTCGGTCAATCCGGCAAAGCGCCGGATAACGGTCGAGCACGCGAACATGATCAAGCGGCACACGCGGCCGAACCCGTCGAAAAACATCAGGGGCGGCATCCTCGAAAAAGAGGGACCGATGAACGTATCGAACGTGATGCTGGTCTGCCCGGGCTGCGGGAAGCACACGCGCGCCGGTCACACGAAGCTGCCGGACGGCACGAAAGTGCGCGTCTGCCGGCGCTGCAACACGACGTTTGAGAATTAGCAAGAGGCGAGAGAGATGACGAACCGGCTGCATGAAAAGTACCGCAAAGAGGCCATGCCGGCGCTGACCAAGCGCTTCGGCTACAAGAACACGATGGCCGTGCCGCGCGTTTCGAAAGTGACGCTGAACATCGGTCTCGGCGAAGCGAGCCAGAACGTGAAGCTGCTCGACACGGCCGCGGTTGAACTCGGACAGATCGCCGGACAGAAGCCGGTGATCACGCGGGCAAAGAAGTCGATCGCGAATTTCAAGATTCGCAAGGGCATGGCGATCGGGTGCATGGTGACGCTGCGCGGCGAGCGGATGTACGAGTTCCTCGACCGGCTCGCGTCGATCGTCCTGCCGCGCGTGCGCGATTTCAAGGGCCTGCCGCCGAATTCGTTCGACGGGCGCGGCAATTACACGCTGGGTTTGAAGGACCAGCTGGTATTTCCGGAAATCGACTACACGCGAGTGGACAAGATCAAGGGAATGAACATCACGATTACGACGACGGCCCGGAGCGACGAAGAGGGGCGCGAGCTGTTGAAGCAGCTCGGCGTTCCTTTCCGCGCGTAGAGGCGAGACCGAGGAGAAACGGAGAAGCATGGCTCGAGACAGTCAGTTTGCAAAGATGCGGAAGAAGCTGAAGTACAAGATCCGCCAGCGCAACCGCTGCCGCATCTGCGGCCGGGCGCGCGGCTTCCTGCGGAAATTCGAGATGTGCCGCATCTGTTTCCGCGGCCACGCGCTGAAGGGAGAAATCCCCGGCGTCGTAAAGTCGAGTTGGTGAGAGCGAAATGACTACCGATCCTATCGCCGATATGCTGACGCGGATCCGCAACGCGGTGCGCGCGAAGCACGCCCGCGTCGATCTGCCGTCTTCGAAGCTGAAAATCGAGATCGCCCGCATCCTGAAGGAAGAAGGCTATCTCACGAATTACAAAGTGGTGGAAGAAAAAGGCAAGAAGACGCTGCGCGTCTTCTTGCGCTACACGCCGGACCGCCACGGCGTGATCACCGACCTGAAGCGCGTTTCGCGTCCCGGCTCGCGCCGCTACGTGGGCAAGACGGACATCCGCGCGGTAGTGGGCGGAATGGGCATTGCCATCGTTTCGACGCCTCGCGGGCTGATGACCGGACACTCCGCGCGCAAAGAAGGCGTGGGCGGCGAACTGCTGTGCGAAGTTTGGTAAAGATTCAAGCGAGGACTTAACAGAGCCATGTCGCGAATTGGAAACAAACTGATTCCGGTGCCGTCGGGCGTGAAGGTGCAGATCAAGGACGGCTCCGTGGAAGTGCAGGGCCCCAAGGGCAAGATGACCGTGCGGGTGCCGCGCGGAATCCAGTTCGAGCAGAAGGACGGAACGCTGGTCGCCAAGCGCGAATCGGAAGAGCAGCGCGCGCTGCACGGGCTGGCGCGGGCGCTCGTGGCCAACGCCGTCACCGGCGTGACGCAGGGATTCAAGAAGGACCTCGACATCGTGGGCGTCGGCTATCGCGCCGAGGTGAAGGGCAAGAACGTGGTCCTCGCGCTCGGCTATTCGCACCCGATCGAGTTCCCGATTCCCGAGGGAATTCAGATCGCGGTCGAGAAGCAGACGCACATGACGGTTTCCGGCGCGGACAAGAACCAGGTCGGGCAGGTGGCGGCGAACCTGCGCGCGCTGCGTCCGCCCGATCCGTACAAGCAGAAGGGCGTTCGCATTACCGGCGAGCGGCTCAAGAAGAAGGCGGGCAAGGCGGGCGCCAAGACGGCGGCCGCGTAGGCATAGCCGTAGACGCGGCACGGAAAAGGAGAACAGACGTGGCAGCACCGGTTCGAAGATTATCGCGAGAGGCGCACCGCCGGCGGATTCACGTGCGCATGCGCAAGAGGATTGCGGGCACGCCCGAGCGCCCGCGGCTGTGCGTGCACCGCTCGACCAGGCACATTCGTGCGCAGGTGGTCGACGACGCGTCGGGCACGCACGCTGGCGTTTCCGCCAGCTCGCTCGACAAGGAAGTGCGCGCCCAGATCAAGGGCGGCGGCAACATTGCCGCTTCGAAAGTGGTCGGCAAGGTGATTGCGGAACGCGCTCGCGCCAAAGGCGTCGAGAACGTGGTGTTTGACCGCGGCGGCTACCAGTATCACGGCCGCGTGCAAGCGCTTGCCGATGCGGCCCGGGAGGCGGGCCTGAAGTTCTAAAAACTATGCCGAAACAAGAGCTCAAAGACATGCTTGGCCGTTCGCCGGCCGATCGATACCAACCAGGCGAACCTGAAGGACCAGGTGGTGTCGATCAACCGCGTCACGAAAGTCGTGAAGGGCGGCAAGAACCTCAGCTTCTCGGCGCTCGTGGTGGTGGGCGACCAGGGCGGCCACGCCGGATTCGGCATGGGCAAGGCGCGCGAAGTCCCCATGGCGATCCGCAAGGCCATCGAGCAAGCCAAGAAGAACATGGTCAAGCTCAACCTGAAGGGCACCACGATTCCGCACCAGGTGATGGGCTACTACGGGTCGGGCCGCGTGCTGCTGAAGCCCGCGCCCGAAGGCACCGGCGTGATCGCCGGCGGCCCGGTGCGTGCGGTGATGGAGGTCGCGGGAATTCAGAACGTGCTGACGAAGTCGCTCGGCACCTCGAACCCGCACAACGTGATCAAGGCGACGTTCGACGCGCTGCTGCATCTGAAAGATGCGGCGCGCGTGGCCGAAGGGCGCGGCAAAACCGGAGACGAAGCGGCCGCGGCAATGACGTAGTCGCGTGTGATTGAGGCGCAACGAAGATGACGACGAAAAAGAAATCGGCAACGCTGAAGATCAAATGGATTCGCAGCTTTATCGGCTGCCCGCGCGACATGCGCCAGACGATTCGCGGCCTGGGCTTTCGCCGGATGCAGCAGGTGGTCGAGCGAGCCGGACACGCCCGAAACGCGCGGCATGATCGCCAAGGTTCACCACCTGGTCGAAATCCAGGGCTAAGAGAACAGGATCAACGGACGATGGCAAACGAACCAACACTCTCGAATCTGAAACCGCCGCGCGGCTCGCGGCACCGCAAGGTGCGCGTGGGGCGCGGCATGGGCTCGAAGATGGGCAAGACGTCGGGCGCGGGCAACAAGGGACAGCAGTCTCGGCGCGGCTATTCGCGGCGGCCGGGGTTTGAAGGCGGCCAGATGCCGCTCCACCGGCGTCTGCCGAAGCGCGGCTTTTCGAGCCCGTTTCCGAAGACGTTCGCGGTGGTCAACGTCGAAAGCCTGAATGCGTTCGCGGCGGGCGAGACGGTAACGCCCGAAGCGCTCAAGGGCCACGGCATCGTTCGCGCGATGCGCGACGGCGTGAAAGTTCTCGGCAACGGCGAACTGAAAGTCGCACTCACGGTGCGCGCGCACGCCTTCAGCAAGTCGGCGGAAGAGAAGATCGCGAGCGCCGGAGGGAAGGTCGAAATCCTGAAATGAGGAAGTTGATCGAGGCGTTTCGGAATATTTTCAGCACGCCGGACCTACGCAATCGTGTGTTGTTCACGCTGGCGTTGCTGGCCGTATACCGCCTCGGTGCGTTCATTCCGACCCCTGGAATCAACACGCAGCTTCTCGGACAGCTTTTCGAGCAGAGCAAAGGCTCGGTGCTGGGCCTGATCGACCTATTCAGCGGCGGCAACCTGCGCCGGCTGACGATTTTCGCGCTGGGCATCATGCCGTACATCACGGCGTCGATTATTTTGCAGTTGCTGGTGGTGGTCTGGCCGTATCTGGAAAAATTGCAGAAGGAAGGCGAGCTGGGGCGGCGCAAGATCACGCAGTACACGCGCTACCTGACGATCATCCTGAGCGCGTTTCAGTCGTTCACGATCGCGCTGACGCTGCAGCGCCAGGCAATGTCCGGGCAGTCGCTGGTTTACCACCCCGGACCGCGATTTATCTTGATGACGATGCTGACGCTCACGACCGGGTCGGCGTTCATCATGTGGCTCGGCGAGCAGATCAGCGACCGCGGAATCGGCAACGGCATGTCCTTGATCATCTTCGCCGGAATCGTGGTCGGGTTGCCGCGCGCGGTCAGCGATTTGTGGGACAAGGCGAAGACCGCGCAGTGGGGCTCGTTTACGCCGATCGCGCTGATCGGCTTGGTCGCGCTGATGCTGGCGGTGGTGGCGTTTATCGTGTTCGTGGAGGGCGGCCAGCGGCGCATTCCGGTGCAGTACGCGAAGCGGGTGATGGGACGCAAGGTGATGGGCGGGCAGATGACGTATCTGCCGCTGCGCGTCAATTCCGGCGGCGTGATTCCGCCGATTTTCGCGAGCTCGCTTTTGACGTTTCCGCAGACGGTGGCGCTGATTTTCCAGAACAAGTCGCCGCACTTCCAGAAGTTCGCGCAGGCGATCAGCTGGGGCGAGCCGATTTACACGGTCCTGTACGTCACGTTGATCATCTTTTTCGCGTTTTTCTATGTGGGCATCATTTTCAATCCCACGGAGCTCGCGGACAACATGCGGAAGTACGGCGGGTTCATTCCCGGCATCCGGCCGGGGCGAAACACGTCGGAATACATCAACCGGATTCTTTCGCGGCTTACGCTGGTCGGCGGCGTGTATCTCGCGATCGTTTGCCTGCTGCCGGAATGGATGATCGCGGGCATTCACTTGCAGCATTTGCCGGGGGCGCTCGGAGCCTGGTTTGACCAGCACATGTGGAATTTCGTGCTGGACGGCCTGGGCGTGCAGTTTTACTTCGGCGGCACCTCGCTGCTGATCGTGGTCGGCGTGGCGATGGATACGGTGCAGCAGCTCGAAGCGCAGCTCGTGATGCGGAACTACGAAGGCTTTGTGAAGAAGGGCCGAGTACGAAGTCGTCGCAGTTAAGGCGAGTTCGGCGGGGAGTATGGCGCTCAATCGGGCGTTAATTTTCCTGGGGCCTCCGGGAGCGGGCAAGGGCACCCAGTCGAAGAGGGTCGCCGTGCGCTGCGGCGTGCCGCACCTTTCGACCGGTGATATGTTCCGCGACGCGGTGACCCGGGATACGCCGCTCGGACGGATCGCGCGGCCGATCATGGAGCGCGGCGAACTGGTGCCGGACGACCTGGTCATGAAGATGGTCGAAGAGCGGCTGACCCGTACGGATTGCGCCGGCGGGTTCGTCTTCGACGGCTTTCCGAGGACGCTGCCGCAGGCCGAGCAGCTCGACAGGATCCTCGAGGCGCGAGGTTTCGGCAAGCCCCAGGTGGTGGATTTTTGCGTTAGCCCGGAAGAACTTGTGAAGCGCCTGTCGGGCCGGTGGATGTGCAGCGTGGACGGCGAGATTTACAATGTTCACGATGCGCCGCCGAAAGTGCCCGGGATTTGCGATCGCGACGGCGGCAAGCTGGTGCAGCGAGCTGACGACCGGCCTGAGGTGGTGAAAGAGCGGCTGGCCGTGTACGAGAGGCAGACCAAGCCGTTGACGGAGTATTACCGCCGCCATGGGGTGCTGGACGTGCTGGATGCGGCGGTGCCGGTAGAGGAAGTGCACCGGGCGCTCGAAAAGCTGGTGAAGTGCTAGAGAAGCGCTGGGAAGCGAAGAGCAATGGTGATCTGCAAGTCGCCGACGGAACTGGAAAAGATGCATCGGGCCGGATTGATCGTGTGGGGCGCGCTCGAGAAGATGCGGGAGATGGTTCGTCCCGGCATTTCGACGAAAGAGCTCGACGAGTTCGCCGAGAAGTATTGCCGTCGAGCATAAGGCGCGGCCGGCGTTCAAGGGCTACCGGGGATACCCGGGGTCGGTGTGCACCTCGATCAATAAAGAGGTGGTGCACGGGATCCCGTCGCGAAGCCGGAAGCTGAAGGAAGGCGACATCCTGTCGATGGATTTCGGCGTCGAGGTGGACGGGTATTACGGCGACGCTGCGCTGACGGTTCCGGTGGGGCACATTGCGCCGGAGCGGGAAAAGCTGCTGCGCGTGACGCGCGAGTCGCTCGAGCGGGCGATCGACAAAGTCCGGCCGGGCAACCGGCTTGGCGACGTTTCGTCGGCCGTCCAGGAGTGGGTCGAAGAGAACGGCTACTCGGTGGTGCGCGAGTTCGTGGGGCACGGGATCGGGACGAAGATGCACGAGGAGCCGCAAGTCCCGAACTACGGCAGCCCCGGGCACGGGCCGCGATTGCAGGAAGGCATGGTCCTCGCGATCGAGCCGATGGTGAACTCGGGCAGCCCCGACGTGAGGCTGCTGGATGATGAGTGGACGGCGGTTACGGCCGATGGCAGCGATTCGGCGCATTTCGAGCATACCGTCGCGGTAACCAACAACGGACCGTGGATTCTGACGCGGCCGCGCGAGGCGACCGGGCCAGTCTGGTAAGGCCGGATTTAGCGGGACCGGGGGGCGAAGATCGATTTACCCGGCAAAGCATCAAATGGGGACGCTTGCTGCGTCCCAGAGTGCTAGGAGCGCATGGCAAGAAGGCCAGAGCAGGACAAAAAGAAGCCGGGCGAGAGTGGCAAAGAAGACGCCATCGAGGTGATGGCGACCGTGATCGAGCCCCTACCGAACGCGATGTTTCGCGTCCAGCTGGAGAACAAGCACCAGGTGCTCGCTCATATCTCGGGCAAGATGAGAAAGAATTTCATTCGCATCCTGCCCGGAGACCGCGTGGCGGTCGAACTTTCACCCTACGACCTGACTCGCGGGCGAATCGTTTACCGGTACAAGTAGGAGCCTAAGATGAAGGTTCGAGCATCGGTCAAGAAAATTTGCATGAAGTGCAAGATCGTTCACCGGCGCGGCGTGGTGCGTGTGATTTGCACGAACCCGAAGCATCGCCAGCGCCAGGGGTAAGGGAGACAACGCATGGCTCGTATTGCAGGTGTGGATCTGCCGCCCAATAAGCGGCTTTGGATCGGGCTGACGGCGATTTACGGCATCGGCCAGAAGCGCGCACGTTCGCTCGCAGAGAAGGCGAACGTGGACGCGACGAAGAAGATCAAGGACCTGACCGAAGAGGAAGTGACGCGGCTGCGCGCCGCGATCGAGGCCGAGGGCCGGGTGGAGGGCGATCTCCGCAAGGAGATGCAGATGAACATCCGGCGGCTGATCGAAATCCAGTGCTACCGCGGGCTGCGTCATCGCCGGAATCTTCCCGTGCGCGGCCAGCGGACGCACACCAACGCGCGCACCCGGAAGGGTCCGCGGAAGGGCGCCGTCGCAGCGAAGAAGAAGACGATGGCGCGCAAGTAAGATCGACCTGATTCTGCGGCAAAGATAGAGAGGCATAGCGTGGCGAAAGAAGCTCAGGACGCAGCGGCTGCACCAGCAGCGGCAAAACCGTCCAAGCGCAAGAAAGAGTTTCGCAAGAAGAAAGAGAAGCGGATCGTGCCGCACGGCGTGGTGTGCATCCAGGCCACGTTCAACAACACGATCGTCACGCTGACCGATCCCGACGGCCGCGCGGTGAGCTGGGCTTCGGCGGGCTCCGTGGGCTTCAAGGGATCGCGCAAGGGCACGCCGTACGCCGCGCAGCAGGCGGCGATGACAGCGGCAGGCGTGGCGCGCGATCAGTACGGCATGAAGTCGGTGGAAGTGCGCGTGAAGGGACCGGGAGCGGGGCGCGAATCGGCTGTCCGCGCGCTGGCCTCTTCCGGGCTGCACATCAACGCGATCAAGGACGTCACGCCGGTGCCGCACAACGGCTGCCGTCCGCCGAAGCGCCGCCGCGTCTAAGATTCTCGGTAGAGCGGGGCTTCCGCCTCGCCGCAGGCAACGAATCAACCGGGGGCTCGAGCCCCTGCAGTGTGGTTTGAGAAGGAGAAGCACTTGGCAAGACATCGTGAAGCAGTTTGCCGGTTGTGCCGCAGGGAAGGGCAGAAGCTTTTCCTAAAGGGCCTCCGGTGTTTTACTGAAAAGTGCGCGATCGAAAAGCGCAACTTCGTACCGGGACAGCACGGCCAGGCGCGCCGCCCAAAGATGGTGGGCTACGGCGTCCAGCTGCGCGAAAAGCAGAAGGTGAAGCGCACCTACGGCCTGCTCGAGCGGCAGTTCCGCTCGTACTTCGAGAAGGCGGTGCGCACGAAGGGCCCCACCGGCTCGAACCTGGTGATCATGCTCGAGCGGCGTCTCGACAACGTCGTCTACCGCATGGGCTTGGCGGGATCGCGCGCGCAGGCGCGGCAGCTGGTGCTGCACGGGCACGTTCGCGTGAAGGGACAGAAGGTCAACATCCCGAGCTACCTCGTGCAGGTGGGCGACGACATCGCGCTGAAGGACAACATGCATCAGAACGCAATGGTGCTCGAAGCGCGCAACCTGGCGCAGAGCCAGGGAATCGCGCCATGGCTCGATATCGACCGCGAGAATTTCAAGGCGCGCGTCGTGGCGCATGCCGCGCCGCGAAGACGTGCAGACGCCGCCGATGAACGAGCAGCTGATCGTCGAACTCTACTCGAAATAACGCGCGTTTTCGGCCTCTACGAACAGTTTGGCTTTGCATGGTCCGCTTCGGGCGGGCCGGAAGGAAGGTACGAATATGTGGAAGGGCTTTCAGAAACCGAAGAGGTTGGCGGCCGAACCCGAGTCGCTGACGGACAAGTACGGGAAGTTTTCGGCGCAGCCGTTCGAGCGAGGCTGGGGGACCACCGTGGGCAACGCGCTGCGGCGCGCCCTGCTGAGCTCGATTGAGGGCGCTGCGATCACAGCGGTAAAGATCGAAGGGGTGTTGCACGAATTTTCACCGATTCCCGGCGTGGTCGAGGACGCAACCGACATCATCCTCAACCTGAAGCAGGTGCCGCTGAAGCTGAATAACGATCAGCCGAAGACGATCACGCTCGTGGTCGACATGCCCGGCCCGGTCACCTCGGCGAAGATCGAAGAAGACGCAGACATCGCGGTGCTCGACAAGAACATCTACATCGCGACGGTGAGCGAAGGCGGAAAGCTCGAACTCGAGCTTGCGCGTGAAGAACGGCCGCGGCTACGTGGCCGCCGACCGCAACTTCGACGAAGACCTGCCGATCGGCTACATCCCGATCGACTCGGTCCATTCGCCCGTGCGCAAGGTGAACTATGCGGTGGAAGCAGCCCGCTTGGGACAGATGACGGACTACGAAAAGCTCACGCTCGAGGTCTGGACCAACGCCGCCATCACCCCGCAGGATTCGATCGGTCTCGCGGCGAAGCTCATCAAGGACCACATGAGCATCTTCATCAACTTCGAGGAACAGCCGGAGTTGCCGGAAGAGGCCATCGAGAACTACGCCGACCCGCGCCTCGAGTTTCTCGACCGCTCGGTCGAAGAGCTCGAGCTTTCGGTGCGTTCCTACAACTGCTTGAAGAATGCGAACATTCAGAATCTCCGCGAGCTCGTGCAGAAGACCGAATCCGAAATGCTGAAGACCAAGAATTTCGGGCGCAAGTCGCTGAACGAGATCAAGGACATCCTGCACAAGATGGGATTGAGCCTCGGAATGAAATTCGACGAGCACGGCCGCGTGATCTGGCCGCCGCTGCCGAGCCAGACCGCGCCTCCCTCCTCGGAAGGGGACGCGACCTCAATCTAACTCGCGGACCAGAACATGAGACACCTCGTTTCAGGCTCAAAACTCGGACGTCAGCCGGCGCATCGCCGGGCGACGCTGCGCAATCTGGTGACGAACCTCATCGAGAAGGAGCGCATCCAGACCACGCTCCTTCGCGCGAAGGCGGCGCGTCCGATCGCCGAGCGCATGATTACGCTCGGCAAGAAGGATTCGCTTCATTCGCGGCGGCAGGCGGCGGCATTTCTGATGACGCCGAACGCCACGAAGAAACTCTTCGCGGATCTGGCGCCGCGCTTCGCGGATCGCCCGGGCGGCTACACGCGGATCATTCGCACCGGCTGGCGCATCGGCGACGGCGCGGAACTTGCCATCCTCGAATTCCTGGGCTCGGAGCTCAAGAAGAAAGAAAAGAAGACCCGGAAAGCCGCGGAAGAAACTCCGGACGAAGAGAAGGAAGCAGCCGTAGCGGCGGAGAAGTAGAGCTAGCTCTCAATCGATCGCAATTTCAACGGCCCGCCTCGCAGGAGGCGGGCTTTTTGTTTTTCCGGGATTCCTGCCGCGTCTGCCCGCGACTCGGCGCTTCAATCCTCACGCGGCCGGACCTCGCGCACGTGAAACCACAGCGCGAAGAGCGCGGCGATCGCCTGCGCGGTGGCTCCTCCGGTGGTGTCGATCAGGACGTCCGTAACCGCGGGCGTGCGCCCCGGCACGAACCGCTGGTGAAACTCGTCGAGCGAGGCGTAGCCGGCCACGATCACGATCGCCAGCACGGCCCACGCGAGCTTCGTGCCGTGGCGTCCCGCGCGAATTCCGCGAAGAATCAGCAGGCTCAAAACGAAATATTCGGTGAAGTGCGCGCACTTGCGAATGATGTGATGCATCAGCGCGAGCGTGTCCGGGGAAGCGCTTGGGAGCAGCCAATGCAGCACCGGGATGATGATGCGGCTCGTATTTTCGGAAGTGAATAGGTGCGTTGAGAAGAGCGAGATGACGACGGCCCATACGAGCGCCGGCCACCATTGCGCTAACCAGCCTGCGGGTGCTTCTCCTTGAAGTTCGTTCATCAGACGTGTTGATCGATCTGAGCCGCGCGAGACTCGCGCGTTCGGTTTGCCGTCGTCGGCCGCGATCCGCGCGGCTTATTCGAGGCGATAGTTGGGTGCTTCGCGCGTGATGATCACGTCGTGGACGTGGCTTTCGCGCAGGCCGGCCTGGGAGATGCGAATGAACTTGCCGCGCTCCTGAAGCTCTTTGATGTTCGCCACGCCGACATATCCCATGCCGCTGCGCAGGCCCGCCGACGAGCTGTTCGACGAGCGCCGAGAGCGGTCCTTTGTAGGGCACCTGGCCCTCGATCCCCTCCGGTACGGACTTGCCGCGCTCGGCGCCTTCCTGCGCGTAGCGGTCGGCGGAGCCCGCCTCCATCGCGCCGAGAGATCCCATGCCGCGATAGGATTTGAAGGTGCGGCCCTGGTAGAGAATCGTTTCGCCGGGCGATTCTTCGGTGCCGGCGAAAAGGCTGCCGATCATCACGGCTGGCGCGCCTGCGGCGATCGCCTTGGTGATGTCGCCCGAAAATTTGATGCCGCCGTCGGCGATGATCGGTACGCCGCTGCCTTGCGCGGCGCTCGCCGCTTCGGAGATGGCGGTGATTTGCGGCACGCCCGCGCCGGTTACGACGCGCGTGGTGCAGATCGAGCCGGGGCCGATGCCGACCTTCAGCGCGTCGACGCCGAGCGCGATCAGGTCGCGCGTGGCTTCGGCCGTGGCGACGTTGCCGGCGATCAGCTGCATGTCCGGCAGGCGGTGCTTCACGGCCTTGATCGCGTCCATCACGCGCGTGGTGTGGCCGTGCGCGGTGTCGATTGCGAGCACGTCCACTTTTTCGCGCGCCATCTCTTCCGCGCGCTCGAGGAAATCGCCGGTGGCTCCGATGGCCGCGCCCACGCGCAGGCGGCCCTGCTCGTCCTTGGTGGCGTTGGGGAATTCGAGTTTCTTCTGGATGTCTTTTACGGTGATGAGGCCCTTGAGGTTGAAGTCCTTGTCGACCACGAGCAGCTTCTCGATGCGGTGCCGCTGCAGGATGCGCTCGGCTTCTTCGAGCGTGGTGCCGACGGCCACGGTGACGAGGCTCTCCTTCGTCATGATATTGCCGACCGGCTGGTCGAGATTGCGCTCGAAGCGCAAATCGCGATTGGTGAGGATGCCGACCAAACGCTGCCCGCGCGTCACCGGCAGGCCCGAAACTTTGTACTTGTTCATGATATCGAGCGCCTGCCGGACGGTGAGCTCGGGCGCGATCGTCACGGGATCGACGATCATGCCGCTTTCCGATCGCTTCACGCGGTCGACTTCCTCGGCCTGGCGGTCGATGGTCATGTTGCGATGGATGAACCCGATGCCGCCCTGGCGCGCCATGGCGATGGCGAGGCGCGCGTCGGTGACCGTGTCCATGGCGGCGGCCACGATGGGAATATTGATTGCGATCTTGCGCGAGAGGCACGTGCGCGTGTCGGTCTGCGTCGGCAGCACCGACGATTTGCCGGGCAGGAGCAGCACGTCGTCGAACGTCAGCCCTTCGGGAACACTTCCGTCAATCATGCCGTCTCCTATGGGTATTTTGCGGGCCTATAAACGCCGAAGCCCAGCTTGGTCCGCTGGGCTTGAAAAAGTTCGTCTTTTTGAAACAACCGTCATCAATATTTGGCCATTTTAGGCCCATTGCGAGGCGAAAGCAAGTTGGGGCTCGGCGGCGACCTTACCGGCCGTCGGCTACAGCGGGCGGGGAATCAGTCGTCACGACGAAGACTTCGACAAACGGGTTGGCGTGCGCGTCGACGAGATGCCCGCCCTTCGTGCTGCCGTCCGAAAAGCTGACGACGGCGTGCGCGTGCACGTAGACTTTTCCGCGCAGCAGCAAAATGTTGCCGAGCATCGACGCGAGCTCGCATTTGTCGGTGACCGGAATCGTCTTCACGCCGCCCTTTTGGGGATCGCCCCAGCCGAGTGTGGCCGTCGAGAGGCCGCCGATTCCGGTGAAGTAGCCGGACGTGATGTGGTTCTTGTCGGCGAACTCGGTGAGGCCGGACATCACCTCGTCTCCGGAGCCGAAGGTGACCTCGAACGTGCGCGAGCCGTTGGACGGAAGCTGCTGCACCCGCATCTTGGGCGCGAGGCCTCGCGCCGTGATGGGCCGGGGAAAGACATAGCCTTCGGGAAGCTGCGGCCTCTGCTGGGCGGCCATCGAAAACGCGGCGGCGATCAGGAGAGCCGCGAGCGCGATGGAAAAACATCGGGCGAGATTGCGGAATGCGGGAACCATGGGGCCTCCTGGCACGCACTCGATTCAGGCGGTTGCCGGGGGCATCGTACAGCAATCCGTCGCCGCCAGCGCGATGAAGTCGAGAAAATCAGGTCGCGCTTGCGGCCGCCCGCTCGATCTCGGCGTTGATTTCGCCGCCGACCAGGAACGCGAATGCTGTCACGTACAGCCACACGAGCAAAATCATCACCGCGCCGAGCGATCCGTACGTGGTGCTGTAGCTATTGAAGAAGTGCAGGTAAATCCGAAGGCCGACGGAAGCCGCGAGCCACAGCAGGACGCCGAAGGCCGATCCCGGAGTGATCCAGTGCCAGCGGCGGTTCTTGGGATTGGGTCCAAAATAATAGATCAGCGCGTGGGAGAGAAGCACAAATAGGATCGCGGCCGGCCACTGCAGCGCTTTCCATAGCGCCACGGCCTCAGGCGCCAGGCTGAACTCCGCGCCGAGCCAATCCACCGCGTGCCCGCTGACCAGCACCAGCAGCAGCGCCACTAGAACCAGAACCGAGATCAAGAGCGTGAGCACCACGGAGATCGCGCGGACTCGGAGCCACGAACGCGCCTCGCGCGCGCCGTAGGCAAGGTTCAGCGCCGATATCATCGAGCTCACGCCGCCGGAGGCGAACCACAGTGCGAGGAGAATCCCCGCCGTGAGCTTGCCGTTACTCGCGTTCGCGGCAAGCTCCATTGTGGTTTTGTTCAGCAGCGCGAAGGCTGTCGGCGGAAGGAAATCGGCGAAGTACGCGAGCAGATCGCCCTGCAGCTCGTTGCTGCGCGAGGTGAAGAGGCCGATGAGCGTCAGCATGAAGAGCAGCAGCGGGAAGAGCGCGAACAGGAAATCGAATGCGAGCTCCGAGGCCCGCCCGAAGAAATTGTGTACGGCAATGGCGCGGAGCACGCGGCGCGCGAGGTGCCAGAGCGAGAGGCCGCCAAGCTTCCAGGCCGATTTGGGTTTGTTCCGCGCCGGCGTTTCGGGAGGTGGCATAGGGGCAATGGTCCGGGCGACGCGTCCGCGCCCGGGATTTTAGCTCAAAGCGGCGGTTGCGGGAAACGCGTGGAGTCCATACGATGGAAGCTCCGTGAAAGAGTTCATCCCGCACAGGCTTCTGCGCAACGGGCATCTGATGACGATTGCCGCGGCCTTCTGGCGGCGCGCGTACCCTCGCCTGCCTGCCGGCGAGCGGAGGCTGTTCCAGACCGAGCCGGGAACGCAGGTGCGCGGCGACTGCAACTTTCATGCGAATCCACGCGAACATCCCACGCTCGTGATTCTCCACGGCCTCGAGGGGTCGAGCGATTCCGATTACATGCGCGGCACGGCCGAAAAGGCGTGGGCCGCGGGATTCAACGTGGTGCGGCTCAACCAGCGGAATTGCGGCGGCACGGAGAGCCTGACCGAGACGCTGTACCATTCGGGCTTGAGCGGCGACATCCGCTCAGTGGTGCTGGAGCTGATCGAGCGCGACCGCCTGCCGGAGATCTTCGCGGCTGGATTTTCGATGGGCGGCAACCTCGTGCTAAAAATGGCGGGAGAATTCGGGGACGCGGCGCCGCCCGAAGTGCGCGGGTTCGTCGCCGTGGCGCCTTCTTTTCACCTTTCCGCGTGCGCCGACGAGCTCGAGTTGCCGAAGAATTTCCTCTACGAACGCCATTTCGTGACGCGGCTGAAGCGGCGGATGCGCCACAAAGCGGGGCTTTTCCCGGCGCGATATGCGAACGGGCTCGGGGAGCAATTGGCTCGCATCGGCAGCGTCCGCGAGTTCGACGACCTCATCACCGCGCGTTGCTGCGGCTTTCGCGATGCGGCCGATTACTACGCGCAGTCGAGCGCGATGCACGTAGTCGGCGCTATCCGGCGGCCTACGCTGATCGTGACCGCGGAGGATGATCCGGTGGTGCCGGTCGCGATGTTCGCCAATGAGGCGCTGCGGAAGAATCCGAATGTCACGCTCGTGGTGACGCGCCGCGGCGGCCACTGCGCTTTCATTTCGCAGGAAGGCGGCGAGGGGCGTTTCTGGGCGGAAGCTCGGATCGTGGAGTTCTGCAAAGACCGGTCGACGCTCGGACGTTAGCGGAAGCGCAGCAAGGCGGCATGCCCGCGCCATTCTCAGGCGGGGCGCTGCCGAGCTCTCCAGATGCTCTCGATTTCCTCCAGGGTTTTCCCCTTGGTCTCAGGGACGAGGCGCAGCACGAAGATCCACGCGGCGACTCCCACCAGCGCATACAGCCAGAAAGTCCACGGCCGCCCGAGAATGTGGAGCAGGCTGAGGAACGTCAGAGCCACAAGGAGATTCGAGCCCCAATTCGCCATCGTCGCGACGGACATCGCGCGGCTGCGAATCTTCAACGGATAGATTTCCGCGATCATCAGCCAGAAAATCGGTCCGAGGCTGATCGCAAAGCAGGCGACGTACGCCGCGACGCAGATCACGGAAGTCCACGCCAGCGCGCTCGAGGGATTCGACGACAGGAACGCGGCGCCGAGAATCCCGAGGCTCACGATCATGCCGACCAGTCCCCACAGCAGCAGCGGCCGGCGCCCCACGCGGTCGAGCAACTCCAGCGCGACGACCGTCAGCAGCACGTTGACGACGCCCACGCCGACGGTCGCCAGGATCGCCGCGGAGTTCGAGTGCAATCCCGCGAGCTTGAAGATCGTGGGCGCGTAGTAGATCACGGTATTGATTCCCGTGAATTGTTGGAACACAGCGAGGCCGATCCCGATCACGAGCGCAGGCCGCAGGGAAGGGCTCAGCAACTCGCGCCAGCTGGCCTGTTGCTGCTGGTTCAAGCTGGCTTCGATCTCGGCGAGTTCCGCGTCCACGTCCGAGGGCTTGCGGATTTTTTCCAGCACGGCTCGCGCCCGGTCGCGCGAGAGCTGCTTCATCAACCAGCGCGGGCTTTCCGGCACGAACATCAGTCCGGCGAGCAGGATCGCTGCCGGAATCACCGCGAGACCGAACATCCAGCGCCACGCGCGCATATCCGCCAGCGCGTAGTCCGAAAGATACGAGCAGACGATCCCGATCGTGATCATCAGCTGGTTCAGCGAGACGAGCTTGCCGCGCACGTCGGCCGGTGAGATTTCGGAGATGTAGAGCGGCGCCGTAAACGAAGCGGTGCCGATTGCGATTCCCACCACGATGCGCCCGGCGGCGAGCCAAATCTCGTTGGGAGCGAGAGCCGTCCCAAGCGCGCCCGCCATGAAGAGCAGCGCGACCTGTATCAGCACCGCCCGCCTGCCGAAGCGGTCCGCCAGGCGCCCGCCCAGGGCGGCGCCGATCATCGCGCCGAGCAGCACCGCGCTGACGACGGTTTCTTCCTGGAATGTGGTGAGGTGAAAGTCCTGCTGGACGAAGAGGACTGCGCCCGAGATAACTCCGGTGTCGTAGCCGAAGAGGAGACCTGCCAGAGCGGAAACAGCGGCAACGATGGTGACGAAGTGGCGGCTCCGCGTCCCCGTAACTTCGGTCCCCGCGACCGCCATCAGCGCGCTCCCTTCGTTGCTTTCACTGGGGACTGGGTGAGGCCCAATACAGTGGCAAGGGGCCGGGCGCGCGCGAAATCGGCAGAAGGGTTCTCCGTCGTCGCGCCTATTGCAGGTGCTTTACAGCTTCGAGGGCAAGCTCGTGCAATCCGCCGCCGCCGTGGGCTACGTATTCGACGATCTGCTTGCGCATGCGCGGCTCCCAAAATTTCTGGAAGTGGTCGGTGACGCCGGCAACGGCCTCGTCCTTCGGGTACGCGGCGAAAAATAGGGCGATTTGATTCGCCATGTGAACCATGTGTTCGCGTTCCATCGCTCAGTCGTTGGCCGTGGATTCCCGTTCGATTCGAGTGGTCAAGCGGCGAGTCTCCTGATAGTTTTCCTGCCACTCGGAGATGTGTCTCGCGAGCTGCACTTGCACCGCGGTCACCTTGTACTCGGGGCAGTTCGTCGCCCAATCGGAGTAATCGGTGGTGACGACGTTCGCGCCGGTCATCGCATGGTGGAACGTGGTGTAGACGACGCCGGGTTGCATACGCTCGGAGATGCGGGCCGGCAGCGTGATGTCTCCGGCGCGGCTCGTGAGCGAAACAAGGTCGCCTTCCTTGATGCCGCGATTCTCGGCGTCGGATGGGTGAATCTCGAGGACATCCATGTCGTGCCACACGTTGTTGTCCGTTCGCCGCGTCTGCGCGCCCACGTTGTATTGCGAGAGGATGCGTCCGGTCGTCAGGATCAGCGGAAAGCGTCCGGTGGTGCGCTCGTCGGTGGGGATGAATTCCGTAATCATGAATCGGCCCTTGCCGCGCACGAACCCGCCGATGTGCATTACCGGCGTGCCGGTGGGAGCCTTGTCGTTGCAAGGCCACTGGATGCTGCCGAGTTCGTCGATCTTGTCGAAGCTCACGCCCTTGAAGGTCGGGGTGAGGCGCGCGATCTCGTCCATGATTTCGGACGGATGGTTGTAATACATCGGATATCCGAGGGCATTCGAGAGAGCGACGGTGACTTCCCAATCGGCCAAGCCGGCCATCGGCTCGACCGCCTTGCGCACGAGGCTGATGCGCCGCTCGGCGTTCGTGAACGTGCCGTCCTTTTCGAGGAACGACGAACCCGGCAAGAACACATGCGCGTAGCTCGCGGTCTCGTTGAGGAAGAGATCCTGCACGACCACGCACGCCATCGCCGCGAGCCCCGCGGAAATGTGTTGCGTGCCCGGATCGGACTGCACGATGTCTTCACCCTGGACGTAGAGGCCCTTGAACGTGCCATCCAAGGCCGCATCGATCATGTTGGGGATGCGCAAGCCGGGCTCGGACTGCAGAGGCACCTTCCACTCGGCCTCAAACGCCTGGCGCACCGCGGTATCGGAAACGTGCCGGTAACCGGGGAATTCGTGCGGGAACGATCCCATATCGCACGAGCCCTGCACGTTGTTTTGACCGCGCAGCGGACTGATGCCGACGCCCTTCTTTCCCATGTTGCCGGTGGCCATCGCGAGGTTGGCCATGCCCATCACCATCGTGGAGCCCTGGCTATGCTCGGTGACGCCCAACCCGTAGTAGATCGCCGCGTTTCCGCCGGTCGCGTAGAGCCGCGCGGCGCCGCGCAGATCCGCCGCAGGAACTCCGGTGACGTGTTCGAGAGCTTCCGGCGAATTCTTTTCCTGCGCGACGAACGTGCGCCACTGTTCGAAGGCTTCCGTCTCGCAGCGCTCTTTCACGAACGCTTCATCGACCAGCCCCTCGGTGACTACGACGTGCGCGAGCGCGTTGATTACGGCGACGTTGGTGCCGGGCAGCAACGGCAGGTGGTAATTGGCCTGAATGTGCGGAGACTTCACGAGGTCGATGCGGCGCGGATCGACGATGATCAGCTTTGCGCCTTCGCGCAGCCTGCGCTTCATCTGCGACGCGAAAACCGGATGCGCGTCGGTCGGGTTCGCGCCGATGATCATGATCACGTCGGCCGCTTCCACGGAGTCGAAATCCTGCGTGCCGGCGGACGTGCCGAGCGTGGTCTTCAGCCCGTAGCCCGTCGGCGAATGGCAGACGCGCGCGCACGTGTCGGTGTTGTTGTTGCCGAACGCGGCGCGGATCATTTTCTGCACGAGGTAGGTTTCTTCGTTCGTGCAGCGCGAAGACGTGATGCCGCCGATCGAATCGCGCCCGTACTTCGCCTGGATGCGCTTGAATTCGCTTGCCGCGTGTCCGATCGCCTCTTCCCAGCTTACTTCGCGCCACGGATCGGTGAACTTCGCGCGAATCATCGGCTTCAGAATGCGATCCTTGTGCGTCGCATAGCCCCACGCGAAACGGCCCTTCACGCACGAATGTCCGTGGTTCGCTTTCCCTTCCTTGTAGGGCATCATGCGGACCACTTCTTCGTCCTTGAGTTCCGCCTTGAACGAGCAGCCGACGCCGCAATACGCGCAAGTTGTGACCACGCTGCGATCCGGCTGGCCTTTCGCGATGACCGTCTTTTCGAGGAGGCTGTTCGTCGGGCAGGCCTGCACGCACGCGCCGCAGGAAACGCATTCGGACTCGATGAAAAGCTTGTCGCCCGCGGAAACCTCCGAAGCGAAGCCGCGCCCGTCGATCGTCAGCGCGAGGGTGCCCTGCACTTCATCGCAGGCGCGCACGCACCGCGAGCACACGATGCACTTCGCGGGATCGAACGTGAAATACGGATTCGATTCATCCTTCTCGGAATTCAAATGGTTCTTGCCGGAGTGCCCGTATCGCACCGGACCCAGCCCGACGGCGACGGCCATCTCCTGAAATTCGGAGCTCACGCCGCTGTTCAGAGCCTCGACCGGAAAATCGGAGGCGTAGAGTTCCATCACGCCGCGTCGCAGCTTCGAGAGTCTCGGCGAGTTGGTGCGCACTTTCATGCCCTGCTCGACCGGCGTCGTGCAGGAGGCGGGCGTTCCGCGGCGGCCATCGATTTCTACGAGACAGAGCCGACAAGAGCCGAAAGGCTCCAGATTGTCGCTCGCGCACAGCTTCGGTATCTGGTTGCCCACTTCAGCCGCGGCGCGCATCACCGACGTGCCCGCGGGCACGGTGACCGGCTTCCCGTCGATTTCCAAAGTCACCGCCGTCTCGGAAATTCGTTTCGGCGTGCCGTAATCGACTTCTCGAATCAGCGCCATGGTTGTCTCTCCTCAACTTTGCCGGGAACCTTGTCTGAAACCTTACTTCCGTTGGCCGGCGGCGGAGGCGCCGGCTTATGAAAATCTTCGGGGAAATGGCGAATCGCGCTCTGCACGGGGTAGGGGATCAGTCCGCCCAACGCGCACAGCGAGCCATCCGTCAGCACCTCGCACAGATCATCGAGCAGTTCGAGATTCTGCTTGCGGTCCTGATCGGAGATGATCCTGTCGATCACTTCGACGCCGCGCGTCGAGCCGACGCGGCACGGCGTGCATTTCCCGCAGCTTTCGACCGCGCAGAACTCCATCGCGAACCGCGCCTGATGCGCCAGATCCACGGTATCGTCGAACACCACGATCCCGCCGTGCCCGAGCATGCCCTTGCGTTCGGCAAATGCCTCGTAATCGAGCGGCGTATCGAGCAGCGACTCCGGAAAATATGCGCCGAGCGGTCCGCCCACTTGCACGGCTCGCAGCGGGCGCCCGGAAGCGGTGCCGCCGCCGAACTCGTAGATTGCATCGCGCAGGCTGAGGCCGAACGCTTTCTCCACCAGGCCGCCGTGCTTGATGTTGCCGGCGAGCTGGATCGTCAAGGTGCCGCGCGACCGGCCCATGCCGAAATTCTTGTAATACTCGCCGCCCTTATCGAGGATGATCGGCACGGTCGCGAGTGAAATCACGTTGTTGATCACAGTCGGCTTGCCGAAGAGTCCGCGAATCGCCGGCAGCGGCGGCTTGAATCGAATCTGGCCGCGCTTGCCCTCGAGGCTTTCGAGCAGCGACGTTTCCTCGCCGCAAATATACGCTCCGGCGCCCATCCGCACATCGAGATCGAATCGTTTGCCGCTTCCGGCGACATTTTCGCCGAGATAGCCTTTGTCGTACGCGATGGAGATCGCGCGCCGCAATGTGCGGAAGGCGTGCGGATATTCGGAGCGCAGGTAGATGTACCCGCTGGTCGCGCCGACGGCAATGCCCGCGATCGTCATGCCCTCGATCAGGACGAACGGATCGCCCTCCATGATCATGCGGTCGGCGTAGGTGCCGCTGTCGCCCTCATCCGCGTTGCAGACGATGTATTTCTGGTCGGCGGAAGTGTTCAGAACCGTGCGCCATTTGATTCCGGTGGGAAATCCGGCGCCGCCGCGCCCGCGCAGTCCGGAATTGGTCACTTCTTCGACGATCGCTTCCGGCGCGAGCTTGATCGCTCGTTCGAGCCCGCGGTAGCCGCCGTGGCTTACGTAATCGGACAGCGAGAGCGGATCGGTGATCCCGCAGCGCGCGAACGTGAGCCGCTCCTGCTGCTTCAAGAAGGGAATCTCTTCGGTCGGGCCCAGGCGAAGCGCGTGCGGCTTGCCCTCAAGGAATCCTGCGTCGAACAGGCCGGCAACCGAATCCACGGAAACGGGGCCGTACGCGATGCGTCCCTGCGGCGTCTCCACCTCAACCAGCGGCTCGAGCCAGAACATCCCACGCGATCCATTGCGGACGAGCGTAGCGTTCAGCCGCCGCTTCGCGATCTGCTCCGCGATCGACTTGGCGACGGCGTCGGCCCCAACGGATACGGCAGCAGCGTCGCACGGAACGTAGATTTTCACGCTCATGCGTGCCTCTGTGCGCTGTCGATCAGAAAGTCGGCCACTTCCCGCGATACGCGACCATAAAGCTTGCCGTCGAGCATCACCGCCGGAGAGAGGGCGCAATTGCCCAGACAATAGACTGCGTCCACCGTGAAGCTGCGATCATCCGTCGTTTCGCCGAGGCGAACTCCGAGGCGCTTTTCGACGTGCCGGATGGTGCCCTCGCAGCCCATCGACTGGCAGGCTTCCGCGCGGCACATCTTCAGGATGTGCTTTCCGGGAGGACTGTGCCGAAAATCGTGGTAAAAGCTGATCACGCCGTGCACCTCGGCATGAGAAAGATTCAGCACATCCGCAATCAGGGGCACCGCGGCCTTGTCGACGTAACCGAACTCGTCCTGTAGGGCATGAAGAATAGGGAGCAGGGCGCCAGGCAGGTGCTCTAACTCCCTTATTTTGGTTAGGGCTCGATCAGCGTCCCAAGCCTGTGGATTGGCCATGCGTGTCAGCCTCGAACTTCGTGTAGACGGTGCCCGACCCCCCATGCGCGGGCCGGAAAAACCAAGCTAAATTTTAGCATAGACTCGCCGGAGCACGTTCTCCGATTTGACGATTCCTGATCTTCGCCGGCCACCATGCCGGGAGCACACGGCCGACCCATCGCGCTGGTGCTTGTTTTTTCGATCCTACCGAATTTTGAGTGGACATGCCGGGCGCTTCTCATTCAAATTAGGAGGGGTTGCAGTGGCGGCGGGGCAGTTCTAGGGGAGAATAGGCGATGAGACACTTGGGGTTTGTCTTGGGGGCCGTAGTCCTTTTCGCGGGGAGTGCCGGCGCCCAAGTCAGTTCGGGCAATCCGTCAGCCATAACACTGACGGCTTGGAATGCCGCGCCAGACGTACCGACGGACAATACCCTCTACGCCAGCGCCTCGTCGACTCCCACGCCCGCATTGGCTCCCCCGGCCGAGCCGGCGCAGCCCGCTCCGGCGCCCGAACCCGTTCAAAGCGTGTTCCAGACATACAATATGCAGATCTACTTCGGTTACACATTCTTCCGCTTTTATGCGGAGCCCAAGTTTACGAACGATATGAACGGCCTCAACCTGAGCGCCGTCTACTATCCTGGCGGCGGATGGATTGGCCCTGACGCCGAATTTATCGGCACCTTTGGCTCGACCCCCAGCTGTACCACGAAGTACGTCATGGCGGCCGGTGGAGGCAGAGTTCGGTGGCTTGGACCGCGCGGCATCGAGGTTTGGGCGCACGGCCTCGTAGGATATTCGAACTTCCTTCCGCAGACGGCGCTTGGCAATCATTCGGCGTTCGCCTTCGAAACCGGAGCGGGCGTGGACCTCAACCTCCGCCACCAGCGCTGGGCCCTGCGCCTCGCGGGCGACATGATCGGCACGCGGTATTTCAGCACCGGCCAGTACAGTCCGAAAATCTCGGCCGGTATCGTCGTCAAGTTCTGACGGCGTTTCTGGCACACCCGTCGCAAATGTGGCGTTGGCATGGGTTGTCAGCGTGAGCTGCCAAATCCCTGTGCGACTTAGCCGCTGATTCCCACATCCAACCGTCAGGCGTTCTGCTCGACGCCGAGGCGCAGCTATCTTCGCGATCGCGGCTTCGAGCGAGGTTCGACGCGCCGGGAGGCGGCAATGAAGGCCGAATCGAATCAGACGAGAATCGTATTGCAGGTCGGCAGCGAGCTTCGTATCAAGAACAACGGCGACATTATCATCGACAATCCCGAGCTTGAGCTAGCCTCCGACGATCGCGCGGCCGACGCCGTCCTGATGTATCGTTTCGATGAGCAAGCGGGCGTTCATGTCCTGCGGCTCGTCGATCCAGTAGCCGATCGCAAGCACATGGCCAAGCATCGGCGCGACGACTGATCTTTCGTCGATCTCGCGCAAGCGCCAATTCGCAGCAAAATTCTCCAGGAGCCTCCTCGATGCGCCTGTTCAGCGAGCTGAAGATTCGCGATATCACTTTGAGCCACCGCGTTCTGGTTTCCCCGATGTGCCAGTATTCGAGTGAAGACGGCTTCGCCAATGACTGGCATCTCGTGCACCTCGGCAGCCGCGCCGTGGGAGGAGCCGCGCTCGTATTCACCGAGGCGACAGCAGTCACGCCGGAAGGCCGCATCAGCTCGCAGGATCTCGGAATCTGGAAAGACGAGCACGTCGAGATGCTTTCGCGCATCACGCGATTCGTTCGCAGCCAGGGAGCGATTCCCGGCATGCAGCTGGCGCACTCGGGGCGTAAAGGCAGCACGCGGCGTCCTTGGGAGCAGCCGGGGGGCGCTGTGCCGAAGTCCGAGGGCGGATGGACCCCGGTCGCGCCGAGCGCGATCGCTTTTCATCCGACGTACGCCGTTCCCGCTGCGCTCGATGAACGCGGAATCCGCGCGGTGGTGCAGGCGTTTGCCGATGCCGCGCGCCGCGCGCTCGACGCGGGTTTTCAGGTAATCGAGCTTCACTCGGCCCACGGATATCTGCTTCATGAATTTCTCTCGCCGCTGGCGAACAAGCGCACCGACGCATACGGCGGTTCGCTTGAAAATCGCGCGCGCCTTCTGCGAGAGGTCATCTCGGCCGTGCGCGGCGTGTGGCCGGAGCGTCTGCCGCTTTTCGTCCGCATCTCGGGGACCGATTGGGTCGAGGGCGGATGGGATGTCGAGCAGTCGATCGAGCTCGTGAAGCAAATCAGGCCGCTCGGCGTGGATTTCATCGATGCTTCGTCCGGTGGCATGGTGCCGGACGCCAAGATTCCACTCGCGCCGGGCTACCAGGTGCCGTTTGCGCAGGCGATTCGCGAGCGAACGGGCATTCTTACCGGCGCAGTGGGATTGATCACGTCGCGTGAACAAGCGGAGCAAATTGTGAGCGAGGGTAAAGCCGACGCGGTGCTGCTGGCGCGCGAATTCCTGCGGCATCCATACTGGCCGCTCGCCGCCGCGGGCGAAGCGCGGCAGCCGATCGCGTGGCCCGCGCAATATCTGCGCGCCGCGCCGGATGGTTCGCCCACGCGTCAACCGATCGACGCGCTTCCGGAAGTGGAACGGCCCGCGGAGAAAGTGCGCTAGCTCGCGGCCGCTGGCGCGGCGCGCGACTAAGCGCCCCGCAACTTGCTCATCGCTCGACCGAAGAACATGCGCGCCTCGGCCACGCCGAGCAGCCCGGTCAGCGCAAAATACAATCCGCCGTACGGCAGCAGCACGAGAATCGCTACAAGTATCGGGCGATGATGCGTGCCGAGCGCGTCGTGAATCGCCCAGCCGGCCGCTCCCGCCACAATTGCCGCTCCCCATACTTTGACCAGATAATCCGCCCGCAGTCCCGTGGGGCCGATGCGGCGATTGAGCGTCCGCCGTAGCAACGTGAATTCCACCCACGACGCCATTCCCGCTGAAACCGTTAGGCCCGCCACGCCCCATCGCGGGTCGATGCCGAGCGCACGCGGCAAGGGAATCGAGCAGAGGTAGCCGAGCAATGTGGTCAGCGCGACCCGCACGATCGCGAAGCGCAGCGGCGTGCGCGTGTCGAGCAGCGCGTAGTACGTCGACGAATAGAGCCGCCCGAGCGTCGATGCGAGCAATCCAACCGCTGACCCTGCGAGGATTCCCCAGACGTAAATTACGTCGGCCTGCGTGAATCGGCCCGAGCGATAAATCGCGGCCACGATCACGTCGCCGAGCGCCAGAAACGCAATCGCCGATGGCACTACGAAAAACGAAATTTGGCGCAGCCCCGAATTGAGCCGTCCGCGCAGCGCTTCGGCGATTTCCTTTTCGCTGCCGACGGTGCCTGACATTTGCGGAAGTTCCGCCGCTGAAACCGACATTCCGAAGAGGCTCACAGGCAGCAGGTAAAGCGTCTGCGCGTTTGCGAGTGCGGAGACGGCGGTCGTCGGCAGCCAGCTGGCGAGCCACGTGTCCACGTATGCGCTGATCTGCACCACTCCGCGGCTCACGAATACCGGGCCGAAATTGCGGATTACCGTCCGCACATTCTTCGCGTGATAGCCGAGCGAGAGGCGCAATCCGCCGAGCAGTCGCAGCACCGCAGGCAATTGCACCGCCACCTGAAGCGCGCTCCCTGCCACGGAGCCCCACGCGAGAATGATGGCGAGCCGATCCTCCGCGTTGTGCCCCCAATACCACATCGTCGCGATCATCGCGGCGTTCCAGATCACGGGGGCGCTATAAGAGAGAAAAAAGCGGTGGTGGCTATTGAGAATGCCCAGGCACCAGGCGGAAAGAACGAGCAGCCCGACGCCTGGGAAAAGAATCCGCACGATTCGAATGGCCAGCGCGCGCGTCTCGCCGTGAAATCCCGGCGCGATCACGTCGATCATGTAAGGAGTGGCCAGCACGCCGACGAGCACGAGGATCGACGCGGTGAGCGCGAGAAGGGCCGCGACGGCGCCCGCCGTCCGGCGCGCCTCTTCTTTGTCGCCTCGCGCGAGGAGGCTCGCATACACCGGAATGAACGACGCCGAAAGCACGCCTTCGCCAAAAAGGTTCTGCAGGAAATTGGGAATGCGGAGCGCCGCTTTGAACGCGTCGGCTACGTTCGAAAGCCCGAAATAGTGCGCGAACACGCGGTCGCGCACCAGCCCCGCGATGCGGCTCAGGAAAATGCCCGACGCCACGAGAAACGCGAAGCGTTTCGATCCAGCCTGACGAGGTTGGCTCATCCCCGGAGTTGTCGCGAACGAAATCGGGCAGTGATGCGCATGTGATGGAGAAATTCAATTACAAGAGGTACGCGCGGAGATGTCAACGCCGATTCTGGCGGGTGTGCGGTGATGATAGCTTCGGGCTCTTGGCGGTGAGCTAAGGAGAGGCTTGGAGTACCGGGTGCAGCGTCAACTGGCTGCCCTTAAGCACGTCGAGGTCCCGCGACCAATCTTCGCGGCCGGCTGACTTCACTTCCACATGATGCGCTCCGGCCGGAAGCTCGATGGTCGAAGGCGTCTGCCCCACGAACTTGCCATCCACGTAGATTTCCGCGCCCGCAGGGTCGGACGACACTGTGACGTTGCCAGAAGCGTCACGCGCCTCGCTCTGCTGCGGCGCCGTCTCCGATCGGGACGCGGCGAACGCACGGCGCATCGGTCCCTCGTTCCCAATCGTTTCGACTGGTTCGCCCGATCCATGGGATGCCGGATCGAGCCGGACCTCGAAGTGCCGGGCCTTGATCAGGAAATACGTTCCGCGCTTGCGCCCAGTGACCGCGACCCAGTCAAACGGGCCGTCGGTTACCGTGATCTGCTGCGAAAGGTATCCATCCTTCGACAAGTGGATCACCATCGAGTGTTCGAGGCGTGTCCCGAAGGCCGTGTGGGTCTTGTGGAAGTAGCCACCGGGGAAATCCGTTTCGTACGGGGTGGTGCCGGCGACCAATCCGTCGATTTCGACGGTGGCGCCCGGGGGCGAACTCGTAATCGTCAGAGTTTCAGCATGCGTTCGCGGCGCGAGCAGACACAACACCAGCGCGAGCGATGCATAGAGACAGTGTCTCCTCGATGGCTGCATCGGAGCCCTCCGAGGGAATTAGATTTGGCTCGCACCATCTCACTCGCGGCGCCCGGATGTCAATATCGGGAAACTACGGACGCGGGCGCTGATTTCACGGAGCCAAGCGGTGCAAGATCTCGCCCAGGTAGTCGGGATGGCTCGAATCCCGTTGGAGATGCGGATAACGGGGCCCGCCGTGATAGTCGATTTGGTGCATTTCAACTTGCGCGCCATTCGCCACGATCAGCCGGATCGGCGCCGTGGTTCCCTCGGCTACCTCGATCGCATCGATTAGCGTGTCCGGCGAGTACTGCTGCCCGTTGACGGCCGCGATCTTCATGTTGGGGCCGATGCCCGCCTTGTAAGCCGGGCCGCCGTAGAGGACGTCCTCGACCGTGCCATCTTCGTTCAGGGTCAAGCCAATCGAAAACGTCAGCGTCACCAAATGCTTCACGTCGTCCCTCGCCTGCTCGATCTCGTTCGGCTCGTCGCTGTAGACGACCCTCCATCCGGCGTTTTCCAGCGCCTCAGCCGGCGTGTCCGGGGCCACCGAATCGAGCCGCGTCCGCAGAAAACCCGCCCAATCGTAGGGCGCGAGTTCGTCGAGCGCGGCGACGATATCGTCAAACGTGTAAGTCTTCAGCGCAGGCTCGCCGCCCGGCCCGCCATAAAACGCACGGCAGAAGTCGTTCATCGATTTCTTGTCGTTCGTCAGCCGCCGCATCGTGGTGTCGACGTCGAGCCACAGCAACTCGCCCTCTTCGTAAAAGTCGACTCCGCGCCGCCAATTCTCCCAATCCGAATCCGCATTGTAGAGAACCGCAGCGGCGTCGGCCGTATCCTGCAGAGGGCGCCACTCGCGGCCGGGGCTCGCTCCTATCTCCGTCGCGATGCGGGCTAAATCCTCACGAGACTCCTGCATATTCCACAAACCCGTGCGCGCCGTCAGCACCTGGCCAAGGTATTCCGTAAGGCCTTCGTAGACCCACAGCAAATCGTCCTTCATGGGCTGGTGATAATCGGGCGTGGCTAAGTCCGCGGGCCGCCGGTACTTCCCGTTCCATGAATGGACGAACTCGTGAGGCAGCAAGCCCGAAAAGTCGACCAGTTCCTCGTCGTCGATCAGGCTGCGCGCATCGTCGCGATCGTCGCTCGATTCATGGTGCTCGAGGCCGAAGTGCGCCACGTCGTCGCTCAATGTCACCAGAAAGTGGTAATCGCGATAATGGCGCACGCCGAAGAGCGCGCCGGTTTCCGCGATCAGTCGGCGGAAATGCATTTCGGTTTCCGGCCGCATCGCGAGATCGGCGGGGCTGTCGGCGGCGATATCCATTTCATGCGAGGGCTGCTCGCCGGGCGTCAGCTCGATCACGCGAAAATTCAGCCCCGCCAGTACAGGCGAATCGACCAGCGTATTGAGCGTCACCGGGGCGAAATGAACGGTGTCGCCGTCCACTTGCGCGCCCGGCAGCGCCGTGCCGAATTTCCATCCCGCGGGCAGACGCAGGCTGGGCACGTAGGTCAAATCACGCACCGCGTAGCCCTGCGGATACAGCACCAATTGGTTCCAGCTGATCAAGTCCAGGTACGCCGTGGCGGACGCGCCCGCCGAATATCCCGTGGTGGGCGCCGAAAGCAGGAAATCGAGATGGATGTCGAGCGCGCTCACATCTTCCGGAATATCGAGGTGAAACGCGAACATGTCCAGCAGATCGCGTCGCCACGCTATCGCCTTGCCGTTTCCCGTGAATTTCAACCCGGCGACGTCGATGATCGGGCCGTCCGGCATGTGCTCGCCCGGAATCCACTGCGGGTAATAGAGGACGAGCGGCCCCGGCTTCACCGGCATCTCCATGTGGACGTGCAGGATCTTTTGCGGAGCCTGCGTCGCATCCACTTCGAGCCGAATGGGCCCAGGAGGTTCAGGGGCGGCCACGCAGCCCGGCACGGCCAAAGCAAGTGCCGTCGCGCCCAGAAAAAGTAGAAGAACCAGCCAAATCCGCCCAAAGTGCGTCATGCACTCTCCCGCGCCCGGAAATAAAACTTTAGTATCTAACCAGCAGCCGCCAGCCTGCAACGCAAAAGACCGCAAGTCGCGCGCCTAAACCTCCATATATAGGGGAACGCCCTCCAGTCTTCTAGGATTTTCCCCTGATGGCATTCGCTGACGCTCGGGTCTACGATTGAGTTCCCAGCGGAAGGGAAATACGGGCCATGTTGTTGCTAATACTGGGAATTGTCCTTGTTTTGAGTTTGGCGGCGAGCCTTCCGGCTTGGCCGCGCAGTAAGCACTGGGGCTCTTATCCGAACGGGGCGGTTAGCTTGGTCTGGCTGGTTCTCCTCGTGATGTTCTTTTTGGTCCGCTTCTAGAAAATAACGGTCTCGCGCCCGATCGCCGCGAGCAGCGCACGCTGCCTCGCGGCTGTTCCTTCCCAGCGGCGCGCGCCGGAATTGTTGATTCGCCGTAACGCCCGCCGTTTTCTCTCCGTCAAAATTCTGTATAGGCACGATGGGAATGGGCCGACACGCCTTGACACTGGCGGCCCGCTCGTATTACCTAGCAGGGTTCGATTGGGGGAATCATGACCAGACCTTATAGATTTCTGTGGATTGGTTTGTTTTCACTCGGGCTCTTGGGATGGGCGCCGTCCATCGTAGCCCAAGGTCCTCCGCCGACCCCGCCGCACTCGCCGCATCCTACACCGACGCCGCAAGGCCTTGCGGAAGGCAAGACCCTGTTCGAAGGCACCTGCGCCGGATGCCACGGCATCGACGGCAGCGGCGGAAACGGCCCCGATATCCGGCAGGTCGGAAAACTGCTCGGCCCCGAGGGCATTTACACCATGATCGCGACCGGAGGAGCCATGGGTTCCGGAATGCCCAGTTTTTCGAGCCTCGGCGATCAGAAAATCTGGCTGCTGGTGAATTACGTCAGCACGTTCGACGAGACCGGTGGCGGAGCGGTCACGGGCGACCCCGCAAAGGGCAAAGAAGTCTACGAAGCGAGCGGTTGCTCAGGTTGCCACATGATCGATGGCAAGGGCGGCGACTCCGGTCCCGATCTCAGCCAGATCGGCGGTGTTCGCAGCGCAGGCTTTCTCCACGACGCGCTTCTCGATCCGGGTGCGAATCTTCCCCAAAGTGATGCGTCGCTGCAGGAGCGCGCGGCCTATCCTTCGTACACGCTGTATCGCGTCGTGATGAAAGACGGCAAAGTAATCGAGGGCACGCGCGTGGATGAAGACTCCTTCAGCCTTCAATTGCGCGACGCCAAGGGCCAAATTCATTCCATAGAGAAAATGGACGCCTCGAAAATCGAGGTCGTGCCCGATAAGAGTTTCATGCCGAGTTACAAAGACAAGCTCTCGGACGCGCAGTTGAACGATCTTGTGGCGTATCTTGCCAGCTTGGGGGCCGCGCGATGAACGCTACACGACGCCGATGGATTCTTTGTGGTTTCGCTCTGCTTGCCCTCGTGCTGGGCAGCTGCGCGCAGTCCGGGGCGCAGGACGTGACCTACGACGAGATTCTCCATTCCGCCAGCCATCCGCAGGATTGGCTCACCTACGGCGGGAACTACGCCTCGCAGCGTTTCTCGGAGTTGAAACAGGTCGACACGGAAAACGTGAAGGACCTGAAAATTCAGTGGGTCTACCAGCTGAAGCATCAGGGCATTTTCGAGTCGTCGCCGATCGTGGTCGACGGAATCATGTACGTCACCGAGCCGCCGACCACCGTCACCGCGCTCGATGTCCGAACCGGCAAGCCGATCTGGAGATGGACCGCCACGCTGCCTCGCGACCTGCTGACGATCGGCCTCTTCCCGACCAATCGCGGCGTCGCCATTCTCGGCGACACGGTGTACGTCGCCACGATCGACGCTCATCTCGTCGCGCTCGACGCCAAGACCGGCGCCGTCAAATGGACGGTCGAGATCGGTGACAACAAGCAATCCGTCGCGATCACGCAGGCGCCGCTCGCCATCAACGGAAAAATCATCGTCGGCATGGGCGGAGGCGAAGGCGGCCTCCGCGGCTACATCGACGCCTACGACGCGAAAGACGGCCACCGCCTCTGGAGGCTCTACACGATTCCCACCACCGGAGAGCCGGGAGTTGAAACCTGGGAAGGCGACAGCTACAAATACGGCGGCGCGACCACCTGGAACACCGGCTCCTACGATCCCGAGACCAACACGCTCTTCTGGGGCACCGGCAATCCCGCGCCTGATTGGAACGGCGACGCGCGCAAGGGCGACAATCTCTATTCCTGCTCGCTGCTCGCTATCGACGCCGATACGGGAAAAATGAAATGGTATTTCCAGTTTTCGCCGCACGAGACGCACGATTGGGACGCGGCCGAGCCGCCGATCCTCTTCGACGCCAAGATCGACGGTAAGATGCGCAAGCTCGTCGGGCAAGCGAATCGCAACGCGTTTTACTACGTGCTCGATCGCGACACCGGCAAATTCATCGCCGGCATGGCCTACGCGAAGCAAACCTGGGCCAAAGGACTCGACGCCAACGGCCGCCCGATCGAGTTGCCGAACAATCAGCCCACCACGAAGGGCAACCTCATCTATCCCAGCATCACCGGATCGGTGAACTGGACGAGCTCGTCGTATAGCCCGCTCACGGGCCTTTTCTACGTCGACACGCGCGAGCAGGGCGCCTACTACTACAAGGGCCATCCCGAGATGGAGCCGAATAATCCGCGCGATATCGGCGGAGGCGGGGGACAAAAAGTGGTCGGCGGTGACAAAGCCTATAGCGCCATCCGCGCGCTCGAAGCCACGAGCGGCAAGCTCAAGTGGCAATTCAAGATGATCGGCGACACTTGGACGGGCACGCTCGTTACCGCCGGGAATCTCGTCTTCTGCGCCGATGCGGGCGGCAATTTCTTCGCGCTCAACGCCGAGACGGGCGAGCCGCTCTGGCACATCCAGCTCGGCAATTCCGTGCGCGCCAATCCGATCACGTATGAGGTTGACGGCAAGCAGTACGTCGAAGCGGCGGCAGGCAATTCCGTGTTCGTCTTCAGCCTGCCGTAAGCCGCCACGAGGAGTGTGATGAAGCTACTCGATTGGGCCAGCAAGCTGACCCGCCGTGGCTTTCTCGCGAGCGGCGCTACGACTATTGCCGCTGCCGCGGTTGCTGGGAAGGCGCTGCTCGCTGATCCATCGCCTGCGGCCGTGGCTGAGCCCGCCGGCCTCACTGCCGAACAATCCCGAGCGCTGCTCCGATTCACGCGCGACCTCTTCCCACACGATCGCCTTCCCGATGCGGCCTACGAGAGAGCGATCGCGCCGTTGCTCGATGAGGCTGCGCGCGAAGGGCCCACCAAGAACCTCCTCGCCGAAGGTATTGCCCAACTTAATCAGCTAACCGCGGGCAGCGCCAAATCCTACGCCGATGTCGCCGACGAAGAGGTTCGCGTGGCTGCCATCAAGCAGATCGAATCCGGCGCGTTTTTCGCCAAGGTCTACGGCGACTCGATTACGCCGCTCTACAATCAGCCCGCCATGTGGGCGAAATTCGGCTACCAGGGCCCTTCTTCCGCGCTCGGCGGATATCTCCATCGCGGCTTCAACGATCTTGACTGGCTATGACGCTTATGTCATTCGCGTCCGCGTCCAGTGGCACAGACAATCCTGTCTGTGCGCTTATCAACTGATATGCCCGCACCCTTCGATCTGAACGATTCCGCCGTCGTCGTAATCATCGGCTCCGGCGCGGGCGGCGGCACGCTCGCCAACGAGCTCGCGCAGAAGGGCATCTCCGTCGTCGTCCTCGAAGCAGGGAAGCACATCGAGATCGCCGATTTCAAGAACGACGAAATCGCGATGTTCAATCTCTTTTCGTGGTTCGACCCGCGCACCACGTCCGGCACGTGGTCCGTGGCGAAAACCTCGCCCGATCTTCCCGTGTGGACCTGCAAGCTCGTCGGCGGCACCACTGTGCACTGGGCCGCCTGCGCGCTGCGTTTCCACGAATACGAATTCAAGACGCGCACGCGCTACGGCGACGTGGCCGGCGCGAATCTTCTCGATTGGCCGATCGACCTCGCGGAGCTCGAGCCCTATTACGATCGCGCCGAGCTCAAGCTGGGCGTCAGCGGCACGCACGGCATGCCGCCTCTGCCGATCAACAACAACGGCAAAGTCCTCTTCGCCGGCGCGAAAAAACTCGGCTACACGAAATTCCAGGCTACCAACATGGCGATCAATTCGGTGCCGCATGCAGGCCGCGCCGAATGCCAGCAAGCGGGATTCTGCTGCCAGGGCTGCACGTTCGGCGCGAAGTGGTCCACGCTGTATACCGAAATTCCCGCCGCGGAGGCCACGCGCAACGCCGAAGTCCGCCCCGAATCGCAGGTGCTGCGCATCGAGCACGACGCGTCCGGCAAAGTGACCGGCGTCGTCTACGCCGACCGCACCGGCGCGCTGCAGCGGCAAAAGGCGCGCGTCGTCGCGCTCGCCGCGAACTCGATCGAGAGCCCGCGGCTGCTGCTCAATTCCTCATCGAGCCAATTTCCGGATGGCCTCGCGAATTCTTCCGGGCAGGTCGGCCGCAACTACCTGCGGCACGCGAGCGGCGCGGTTTTCGCGGTCTTCGAAAAGCCCGTGCACTTCTATCGCGGCACCACACAGTCCTCGATCGTGATGGACGAAGCGTGCCTCGATCCGAGGCGCGGCTTCGTCGGCGGCTACAATCTGGAATTGCTCGCGCAGGGATTGCCGAGCTTCGCGCTGAATCTCGCGCCGGGCGCCTGGGGACGCGAGCGCGCCTCCGCGATCGACAACTACGCGAATATCGCGGGCCTGTGGGTGTTAGGCGAGGATCTCGCCCGCGACACGAATCGCATCACGCTGCACGCGGACAAAAAAGACAAGTTCGGCATGCCGATCCCGAACGTCCATTCGGACGATCATCCGAACGATACGGCCCTGCGCGATCACGGCTACGCCCAAGCCGAGGCGCTCTACAAATCCGTCGGCGCAAAACGCGTCGTGCGCGTGCCGCCGTTCCCCGCCTCGCACAATATGGGCACCAACCGCATGTCCGAAAATCCGCGCGACGGCGTCGTCAACCGTTTCGGGCAGGCCCACGACGTCCCGAATCTCTTCGTCTCCGACGGCAGCCAGTTCACCTCCAGCGCCGCCGAAAATCCCACGCTAACGATCGTCGCGTTAGCCATCCGTCAAGCCGAATACATCGCGGACCAACTATCCAAGCGCACTATCTGATCGCTATTTGCTTTTGACTGCTTGGACGCGCAGTTTGACGTCCGTGACAACCGGATGAACGGCACCGCCTTCTTCATAAGGAACGAAAATCCAATTTCGCACTTGCGAGGCGATGCGGTCCCCAATCTCCGGCTTCGTGGCTCGCACGACTTCGACATCGTCTACAAGCCCGTTTACTCCGACACGTATTTTGAGTTCGACATCCGCCACGCCCTGATAATCGTCGGTGACGATGATTCTCTCGGTGTCACAGCTGATGCACTGAAGCCCTTGAGCCGCGGGAGCGTCTAGCGGGGGCGGGGCCAGCGCGGTCGGGATCGGCGAACCTGCATCGGCAGGTATCGCAGCCACTAGGATGACCGCCGCGCATTCCAGTTCTGTTCCGACACTGCAAATGCTGCCGCGCGCAACCCCCCACTTCGAGGTCACCACTTTTTCCGACGGAAACGTCCAATATTGTTGCGGGCTCGCCGCTCGGAAGTCCACACCAGAGCCGTCGCCAAACAAGCAGGTCTGGGAGTTGCACGCTGAGAACTGTTTCGGCGCCCATTTGGTGAGGTGGGTCCAGGCCTCGCCGTCGGGGGAGTGCATTACGAGAGGCACGTTGTAGCCGCCGCCAGGCTTGTCTTTTTCAATCACTTCTCCGCCAGCGGCCCAATATTCGCCATGATACGCGGAAACGCTAGCCAGACCGGTGCTAGGTATGTCGAGTGCCTTCCAAGTTCCGCCTCCGTCTTTGGTCACGAGTAGTTTATCCGCATAGTAAGGGGCGTTCCCTTCGCTCATAACTACGATCATGTGGTTTGGATCCAGCGCGACGAGCGTTCGCACCCACCGGAATCCCTTCAGATCAGGGCTGGAAAGATCGATCGTGATGGGTTGCCAGGATACGCCTCCGTCGGATGTCCGATAAACCGTGTGCGGCGTCTGGATCAAGCCGTGCTGATCGTCCGAAAAGGAAGCTGCATAAATCACCGGCGCCGGAACGCTTGTTCGCGTCCAGCTGGCTCCTCCATTTTTTGTGAAGAGAAGCACACCGCCGGTGCCTGCCGCGTACAAGATTCCGTCACCCGCGGTTCCGATTGCCAAAAGAACGGCGCCGCCTGTTACCAGGTGCTGGACCTTCCATGTCTTGCCGCCGTCCGTGGAATTCGCGATGAGTTCGTCGGCTCCGCACACCCAGAGGACATCTCCGTTCGCCGTGATGTCTAGGGGACGCGCTTGGAGTGCTGTTGTGCTCCATTCCGATGCAGAGGCCGGATGCGGAACCAGTAACAGGGCCAAAATCAGAACCAACCCCTCGATCCCGGCCGATAGCCTCTTCATCGGTTTCTTCTCCGTATGGGCTAGGCCCACATTCATTGCTCGCCTCAGACGTGTTGTTATGACGCAGCTCGCCCGGCCGCCTTCGCCTTTTCCGCCCGCAGCGCCGGATCGAAACATTTCCGGCACCGCGCCTCATACATTCCCTTCGCGCCGACAACGATCAACTGCTCCGAAGCAATCAACCGCTGCGTATGCACGGCCGGATTTCCGCACTGGACACAAATCGCCAGCAGCTTCGTGATCTCTTCCGCGACGACGAGCAGCTGCGGCATCGGCTCAAACGGCCGCCCCATAAAATCCGTATCGAGCCCGGCGACAATCACACGCTTGCCGGAATCCGCCAGCGCCGTGCAGACTTCCACCAGCCGGTCGCCGAGAAATTGCGCTTCATCGATGCCGACCACGTGCGTCGCTTCGTCCACCTGCCGCAAGAGCTGCTGCGCGTTCTCCACCGGCACCGACGCGATTTCGAGGCCCGAATGCGACACGATCCCGTTCGCCGAGTAGCGCTGGTCGATGGCGGGCTTGAAAATCTGCACGCGCTGCTTCGCGATCTCCGCGCGCCGCAACCGGCGAATCAATTCCTCACTCTTGCCGGAAAACATCGGGCCGACCACAACCTCGATCCAGCCCATATTGCCTGTCACAATGTCCATGGGTCCCCTCGCGCCGTACGCTAGCACACTCCGTTGTGGAAATTCGTCGCTCGAAGCGATGAAATCCAGGCGAGGACGAACTTGCGAGCTCTTCGTCTCCGTGGACTCAGTGTCTCCTCTGTGAACTCTGTGTTGAATGCGGCGATCAAATCCACCGCGCAGCCAAACGCCCGCGCACCGGATACGCGCGCCGATGTGTTTTGGCGATCGGAGTGCTATTCTGCATGACTTCCATGAGCAGCTTCGAAAAACTCCACACCGAAAATGTTCGCACCGAGGGCGGCAAGAGCATCCTCGTGTTGCCCGTGGGCACCGTCGAGCAGCATGGGCCGCATTTGCCGCTGACCGTCGATTTGGAGATTCCCACGCGCATCGCCGCGAAGCTCGCGGAAGAACTGCAGGGAATCGTCGCGCCCGCGATTCACTACGGCGCGCGCTCGCTGCCGCAAAGCGGCGGCGCCCCCACGCTCGCCGGAACGATCTTCGTTCGCGGCAGCGTGCTGACCGAATATCTGCGCGATGTGATCGCGGGCTACGTCGCCACGGGCTTCCGTTCAATCGTCGTCTTGAACGGCCACTACGAGAACGAAGCATTTCTCTTCGAGGCGCTCGAGCTTTGCCGCCGCGACGGCCAGCTCGAAGGCGCGCGCGTCGTCGCTCTCAGCTGGTGGAGTCTCGTCTCCGACGAATTATTGCAAAAGCTTTTCGGCAACAGCTTCCCCGGCTGGCACGCCGAACACGCGAGCGCGTGCGAAACATCCCTGATGCTGCACCTAAGAAGCGATCTGGTTGGCGCGACGCGCGTCGACAACGCCACGCCGCCGCGCGCCGGCATCTACCTCTATCCGGTCGACCCAGCGAAGCTCTCGAATCGCGGCGTGCTGGGAAGCACATCGCAGGCCAGCGCCGAAGCCGGCCGCGCCCTGTTCGAAGAAATCTGCTCGAACCTGCTAGCCCTCGTCCGCGAACAAATGCCACGCTAACGCGCAAAAGCGCGGTCAGCTCTTCCTCTTCGCCACAGCCTCGGCCAACACGCAAAGAATCTCAAATGCAATATTCGCCGCAGCCAGCGCGGTCGCGCCCGATGGATCGAACGGCGGCGACACCTCGACTACATCCGCGCCGACAAGATTCAACCCACGCAACCCACGTAACAGCCGCAGCACTTCGCGCGAGGTGAGCCCAGCGAATTCCGGCGTGCCGGTGCCAGGCGCAAAGACCGGATCGAGCGCATCGATATCGAAGCTCACATAGGTCGGCCCGTCCCCGGCCACGCGCCGCGCCTCGCGAATCGCTGCGTCGACGCCCATCTCTTCGAACTCCTCGATCGTGATGATGCGAATGCCCTGCGCGAGCGGCCAGTCGCGCTCATCGGCGGAATACGTCGAGCCGCGAATCCCGATCTGCACGGTCCGCTTCGAATCGAGCAGCCCCTCTTCAATCGCCCGACGGAACGGCGTGCCATGCGTATATTTCAGGCCGCCGAAATAGCTGTCGACCGTATCCGAATGCGCGTCGAAATGAATCATCCCCACAGGCCGCTTTTTCCCGACAGCCCGCAGAATCGGCAGCGAACTCAAATGATCGCCGCCAATCGCCAGCGGCGCCGCGCCCGCCTCCACAATCCGCTCGAAAAACGCGCGAATGCTCTCGAGCGACCGCCCCAGATCGATCGGATTCACCGGCGCGTCTCCCGCATCAGCGATCCGCGCGATTTCGTATGGCGAAATCTTTGTCACCGAATGAACGCGCTTGATCAGGCTCGACATCTCGCGCACCTGCCGCGGACCGTGCCGCGGCCCCGGCCGGTTCGTCGTGCCGCTGTCCCACGGCACGCCGACAATCGCGATGTCGAGCTCGCGCGGGTCCTCCACTACGGGCAGCCGCATGAACGTGGAATGCCCCGCAAATCGCGGCGTGACGCCTGAGTCGATTGGTTCGTAGCGACGTGTCGTCATGATTCCGAGCTCTCGGCCAGCGCCGCCTCTCTGCTCTTGCGATTCCAGAAAAACCACACGAGGCCCGCAGCCAAATACGCGAGATACACGTACGGCAGCTTGCCGTACGGCCCTTCCGGCACCGGATACAGATTCCCGACGAGCGCGAGCAGCATCGCCCCGCACGCCAGCCACGGGACCACTTGCGCTCCAGCGCGAAACGCGTTGTGCCTGCGCAAATACCGTGGCAGCACGGAACACACCAGCGCATACGCCACGATGAATCCGTACGTGGCGAGCGAGCCCATCCAACCGTACACGTCGAGCCCATCCGCGCCGCGCGCTGCGAGGATCGCCACCGGCAGCACTGCCGCGATTCCCGTCGCGATCACCGCGCGGCTCGGCGTTTCGTTGCGCGCGTGCGTGGTGCGCATCGATCCGTGCGCGAGCCCATGGTGCGACATCAAGAGCAGCACGCGCGCCGCCGCCGTGATGCACGCGAGCGTGCATGCGAACAAACTCACCAGCGCGCCAATATCGATCAACTCGCCGAGCATGCGCACTCCGCCCACTTCGGCCATCACGCGCATCGGCGCGCCGCTGGTGCCGAGGTCTTGCCCCGCGATTCGCAGTCCAAGATCTTCCGCATACGCGCAGATCATGAAGATCGCGCCCGAAAGCAGCGCGCTCTGGATCACGGCCCGCGGAATTGTCTTCAGCGGATCGCGCGCCTCGGACCCCAGCGTCGTGGCGCTTTCAAATCCGACAAAGCTGAAGAGGGCCAGCACCAGCCCGAGCCGCAGCCCGCTGCCCGTCATGCTGCGCAGGTGCAACTGCTCCGGATCGATGTGCCAGCCGTGCCGCACGAGCACCAGTGCCACCACGAGCAGGATCAGCGACACCGAAACCACTTCGATCCACAGCATCAATCGCGCCGAAATTTTCACGTCGCGCCACGCGATCCACATCGAGATGCCGGTCACCACCAGCGACAGCAGCACGGCCGACGTTCCGTGGCCGGTCGCATCGTGGAGCAGCAGATTGCCGTAATGATAGAACCCGCCGATCACGCTCGATCCCGTGGCGACGTACGCGAGCAGCAGGCTCCACGCCGTGATCGCGCCAAGCGAAGGTGGCAGCGCCGTCGCCGCATACGAATACAGAGAGCCCGGCGACGCGGAATATTTCGCGAACTTGCTCACGCACAACGCGACAAGCAGCACGGCGCACGTCGCCAGCACGTACGCGAGCCAAGTGCCGTTCCCGGCCAGCGCGCACACCAGCGGAATCGTCGCTACGGGAGTCGCGGTCGGCGAAATCGTCGAAACGGACTGCGCCAGAATTTCGATGGGCGAGAGTACGCCCCGCCGCAATCCATAATCGGTGGTCTCGGGAGGCACTTCGCCGCCTTTCGTATGGGGACGCCTGAGATTGCGTTTCTGGAGCGTCGATTATACGGGCAGTCTTCCTCACCTGCTAGGACCTTGCGCCGAGACGCCCCGCAAGATGCCGAGCGTTTGTTCAGGTGAGTTGAGAAACGCGCCGAGACAACGCGAGGCCACGTGGGATAAAATTCCCAGCCACTCACGAACGTCTCATTGCCTAAAGGGGCCCATACGCATGCCGAGGTCGAAAGAGTTTACGGTAAAGATTGAGGACAAGCCCGGCGCTCTCGGGAAGTGTTTCGCCGCTCTCGGCGACCGCGGCGTGAACATCCTCGCCTTTCAATCGTTCGTCGAGGAGGGCGAAAGCGTGGCCCGGTTCATCGCCGACGACATGCCGGGGGCGAAGTCCGTGCTCGGCAGCCTGCGAATGATCTTCGAAGAGACGGAAGTCGTCACCGTAAGGCTGGCGCACCGCCCCGGGGCATTGGGCCGCGCAGCCACGCGGCTCGGCGAAAAGCACGTCAACATCGACTATTCCTACTGCGGCTCCGAACCAAAATCGCCGCTCGGCCTGCTAGTCTTCGGCGTCGACGACCTGACGACAGCCGCCAAAGCCCTAGACGAATTGGCCGCCGAAGACATAAAGGCATCAGCCTGATTTAGCAGGCACCATTCAGTTTCCTCTATACGCCCGAAGATCTACGAACTCTCGTACGAGGCGAATTTGGTCCGCTTCAGGCGTGGCGCTATAATAGGACGACCAACGGGGGCGACACGGTTTCGACGGAAGCTGTCGCGGCTCGAAGGCATGCCGGGCCCCACCTGCCCGCAATCGGGTGGAAACAAACTAACTGGCAACTCACAGCTAGCTCTCGCTGCCTAACCAAAAGTAGGTAGCGCGTCTCCTCAAGCGTCGCCTGCGCGGTTGAGATGAGGCGTCACACAGTAGGCTGGCCGTCGCGTTTCGGTCCGTAATGCGGCGGCGAGATCATCGGACTAGTCGGTGGCGCGTCTTGCCCGCTCTGAGTTCCATCGACGAACAAAACCGGAACGGGCTAAGCATGTAGTCTTCGGGTTGCAAAGCTTCTCGGACGGGGGTTCGACTCCCCCCGCCTCCACCAAATCCGACGAGAATTGGTGTCCCGAGCGGAGCCCAACGGGCGAAGCCGCGGGGCACCAGACATCGTGCACGATCGCTACATCCTCGAGTGCGGCTCCTGCTATATCGGCGTAAATGAAAGCTACAGCGGCTGATCGGGGCGGATGATCGTGCGCCACATGTGGGCGACGGGGCTGCCGTCGTTGCCCAGGCCTTCTTTGGGCTGCTTGAAGTGGCGGCCGATGATGTCGAGGAACGACTCGATGGTGACGATCACGTTCGGATCAAACGCGTAGAGGTCGTTTACGGCCACCATGCGTGGTTCCATGTACCACTTGTGCTTGCGGACCATCTGGTAGGTCGCTTCGATGTACGACGGCGGGACGTAATCGACGCCGAAAAGCTGGCGGTAGAGATCGGGATACTCGTAGCCCACCGAAGGATCGGCGTAGTAGCGCAGCGCCTGGTGGTATCGGATCGCAAACGCGACTTTCTCGGAGACGTACGGCTCGAAGAGCTGCGCTCCCCACCATCCGTGGTCGGTGCGAATCAGTTCCTGCGCCACGTCGTGGAGCAGGCACGCCAGAATGATTTCCTCCGACATGCCATTTTTCTTGGCGAGGTTCGCGCTTTGCATCGTGTGGTAGGCGGTGTCCGCGAACCGCAGCCTGAAGAAATCGATTAGCGTGGGATTCTCGGGCATGGGCGGCAGCCGCTTCACGTTTTCGCCCGACCGCGGCACCATCAGAAATCCCGCGCCCGCGCGGTACGGCTTCGTTTCGATCTGCGCGTCCACTTCCGCGGCCGTCGGATATTTGCCGGGCTCAGGCACCGGATGGCCACCATGCTTCAGCGCGATCGCCGCATTCAATTCCTCCATCATGCGGTGCTCGAGCGCGTCGGCGCGGCCTTCTGCGTCCATTTTGCTGGCGCCTTCCGCCCCGCCCAAACTCTCGAGAAAGGCCTTACGGTCGATGTCCATGCCCACATCCTAGCCGCATTTTCGGGTTAAGCAAAACGCCAGATTTGTACGTGCCGGGGGTGCCGTAACCGTGTCGATTAGAAGTGACACCCATCGTTTGTTTGCAATGAGTTGCGGGCCCTTCTAATCGCCGGAGTGTCGATTAGAAATGCGGTGATTTGTGAGTGGTGATTGGTGAGTAGTGACTGTGCTCGTGGCTCGCGGGCGGTAACTCGAAAACCTGCTGCGGGTGAGTCTGCGCAGTGGTGGCTCGCGAACGCTGCGCTCGCGTTGTTTCGCGGGGCTCGAAGCCCCGCGCTTCCACCCGGCCGAAAAGCCTCACCCCGGGAGAGCGGGGTGAGCTACATTGAAATCAAAATCTCCTCGCTCCGTCGCGGCGTCTTCGCATTCCAAATTTTCAAAGAGCGTTCGGCTCTCGTCGAGAGAGCGGACGACTTTCATCGTCCGGACCAGCATGGCACGATGCGGCGCGAACTTCAGCTGTACCTGAGTACAGATTTCGCGCAGGGCTGAAGTGCTGTCACAACGAAGCGGTGACGACACCAAGCGGGGCGAGAATTGTCCTTCAAGCCGCACGCTTGCATGAATCTTACGAGAGGCCCAACCTTCACAGACCGAGGATGGCGCACTCGGAAAGCCTACTTCTATTGAGGCCTAGTCGCCGCTTGTGCTGCGAGGGCGTTCGAGTAGAGGGTCCAGATTTCCGAAAACGGCCTCGATATGTCCAACTCGTTAGTGGTGTCAGATGAGAGCGCCTTTAGCGATGCTCCGCCGGCTTCGTGCAAGACGACGATTCCGTTAACCCTAAAGATCAAGTTATAGGTGCTCATGTCGGAGGGGGAATTGGTCGTTCGGCCCGTCGCCTTTAGGAAGTCGGAGCAATTTACCGCAAATGTCGTTATGGATGTCAGGAATTCCACTTTCTTGCCAATTAAGTCCGAGTCGTCCTCGGGAGAGTAGACAAATCCGAATCGGTGTATTCCTTCAGAAACTTGCCAGTCCTCAAACTGTCCGTCAGTCACCAGTCGATACAAACTCTTGCGCCCATCAAGTAGTGCAGCGGGGCACATGAGACCCAATGATCGTCCCGCAGACGGATCAACTTTCGCTTTCTCGGTAGGGACGTCTAGAACGAAGGAAACCTTCAGGGAGTGGACAAGCTCAGCATCTCCGCTTACAACGCTGACTGTCCCGGTGTTGACCCCCACGGCCGGACTGTTGGGTCCACTCGTCTGCACGTCGATACTAAGGTTGGGCGCAGTCCGCGTCGCTGCTGTAGGTCCGCGCTTGACCGCCGGGGTTTTTTGATAGGCCCAGTAGGGTGGAGTCGGCGCTGCGGGTCTGGTTGGGTAATCTCCCTCGTTTCGCAACGAATAGTAGATTGCCAGCAGCGGCGTCGCCACCATTGCGATCAAGAAGAATGTGAGGACAGAAAGGAACCACTTAGGTTTCCCGATCTTCCTGTACTCTGCACCCAAACTATCCAGGACTCGACCGTCGCGCTCCTTAAGCGGTCGCAGACTTCTTCGATCAGCTTGATAAAGTAAGCTGAGGCCCCCACACATGCACAGGAAGCCGATGCCTGGATTCGACAGCGAAGCGGGAAGATGACCGTGTAGGCTGACTAGCAAGTCTCCCCGACCGTAGGTGTCGAGCAGCCATGCAAAGAAGTCGAAAGCGGGGACCGAGAGAAGGCCAGCACCTCCGATCCTTTGTGCCTTTTCCAACGAAGCCACTGCGCATGCCTCCAAGCTTTGCCTAATTATAGTTCACGAATTCATAAATGGCGAATCAAAAGCGAATACGATGAGAATTGTGGCGATGGGTTAGGGGCGGTCAGCGGGCGCGGCGCGGGCGGAGGAGGTGCACGACGAAAAATATCACGGCGAGGATCAGAAAGACGTGGATGAGCAAGCCCGCGACGTGAAATGCGACGAATGCCGTGATCCAGATGAAAACGAACAGTAGCGCAAGACCGAGAAAGATGAATCGCATGGCTGACCCCCAGCTCGTACCATCCAACCACGTCCGTTGCCAAAAGGCTATCGGGTGAGCCAGGTAATCAGCGCCGAATACTGCGGGTACTGTGCACTCAATTCGGCGCGATTGCCGGCCTCGTAATCCTGCGGGTCGAAGCCGGGGGCCATCGTTGTGCCCATGAGCGCGAATTTGCCACCGGGAGCGAGGCGCGCGCCCTGCCACGTTCCTCCCGGGACCACGTGCTGCAAGCGCATTCCGGCCGCGACATCCTGCCCGAGCAGGACCGCCTCGCCCGTCCCGCCGGGCTTCAGCTGTAGCATTTCGACTGCATCGCCCAAATAAAAGTGGTAGACCTCGTCGCCGCGCAGCCGGTGCAGCGCGGAAAACGTGTCGGGCGTGAGCATGTAGTAGATGGCCGTCGAAATCGCGCGTTCGCCTGGATAGGAATCCGGCAGCGCGCTCGCGGCCACCGCCTCCTTTGCACGATACGTTTCGGAGAAGTATCCGCCCTCGACGGGCAGCGGCTTCATTTTGAGCAATTCGCGGAGCTGTTCGGGAGTCGGCATGGCGTCGAAGATACGAACGCGGGGGCGGGGAAGCAAGCGAAACCTCTCGACGGTCAACGCGGCACGGGGTGATGAGCGCGTCGCAACGGGTTCAGGAACTTCAGGGGCTGAAGCCCTTCTTTCTTCGATCCGTACGCGGGAGCTGAAGCTCCCGCCTCCTGAAGAAATAGGTGCGTGCCAAGTGGAGTGTGGCGGCTTGCCGCCGCCCTCTGCTGGCGAAGCTCGCTTCGCCGTTCGGACGCCTCGGCGATGAATGGCCCCCTCGCATGACGTCGAGGCAAGCCTCGACGCAAAGCGGCGGGAGCAAAGCTCCCGCACTCCACGGGACTTGAGCGCGTCGCTTTTCAGAGGCGCGGTACGGGCAGGGTTGATCGCGCGGGCCTTGCGATGGTGAAGGCATGCGCTCCCACCCGCAACCTAGCCGGCGCGAGGAGCGCCGTTTCTTGTAGCGCTGGCCTCCGGCCGGCTCTCTTTCTTCCTCGGATGGGCTTTACAACAAAAAAGAGCCGGCGGGACGCCCTTCGTTCCGCTCAGGGCAAGCCGGCACTACTCAAACCGCGGCCCGACCGCCGGAGATCCGCAGAACGATCTGCCCTTTAATCAATTGCACGGCCCAGGAACGCGCTTCGGGAATGTCGGTTGACACCCCCAATGAGCGTTTCCATAATCGCAAAAGGCAGGTAAGTGCCTTTGACAGACCGTTCTAAATCGCTCGAGCAGGCCCTCGAACAGGCCGTTTCGCGGGCTTTGCGCGACAATCTCGCTCCGCTGCAGCGGACTGCGGACGAATTGCATCAGGCGTACTCCGATCTCGTGGCGGCTTGTTCGTCGAGCCGTCCGAGCAACGCGCTGCCTGCCATGCTGCGCGCGCAAACGGCGGCATCGGCGCTCGCCGCGGGCCTTTCCGTTCTCTCGAATTTTGTTGCCGTCGCCCTCAACCCGCGCGATCGCGGCTCCGATGAGGAGTACGCGGCCGTCGCGACCGCCGAGCCCGAACCCGAGTTGCAAGCCGAGCACGCGCACGAAACCGTCACCGAACCCGAAATCGAAACGCTCCAACACGAGCCCGCGGAAATCGCCGCCGAAAGCGCGGTTCACGCGCCGGTCGATCGCGATTGGGCCGAGGAACAGGAAGCGCTCGCCGAAGCCGCCGTCGAAGAGGCTGCGGTGCAGGAAGTGGCCGCCGCCGAAGCGGTCGCCTTCGATCTTGCGGCGCTCCCCGAAGACCTGCGAGACTTGCATCGCCGCGCGAGCCGAAACGCCAAAGTGGCGATGCAGGACATACAATTGTTGCGGCCCGACGAAGTGCGAGTGGGCCGCGAAAAACACGACATCTGTCAGCGGTTGCGAAGTGATCTCGACAAAGCCCGTAAAGAATATGACCGCCGCTTCCGAGCGATTCAGGATCATCCCGTGGATTACTTCCACCATTGGATGGTGGAGATTCTCGCCAAGGGCCAGCAGGACGCCCTCGGCGAATACCCGTATCCCTCGCCTGTTTTGCGGCACTAAGACTGCCATGCGAATCCCCGGCCGGCTCCTTTGCGCGACGGGCGCACTGGTTTTCGTGTGCTCCGTTTGCCTTGCCGCGGGCGCGAATTCGAAGCCGCAGGCCAAGTCCGCGTCCGGTCCGGCGGCTGCGTCTGAACGAGTGCATGTCCGCGCCGGCCGCTCGTCGCTTTCCGCCGCGCAACTCGAAAAATTGTCGCGCATGCTCAAGGACAGCAAGTCCTCGTGGGCCTACTCGCGCCTCAGCTCGCTCGCGGAGCAGCGTTCCTCCGGCGCCATGGGAGCGCGGGCGGCGCTCGCGCTCGGCTTCTACGATTACAACAAGCAGCGCTACGCGCCCGCCGCGACTTGGTTCGCGCGCGCCAAGAAAGATCCGCTGCTCGGCGACTACGCGCTCTACTGGAGCGCCGAAACCGATCTCGCCATGAATAACGACGCGGCCGCACTTGCCGAGCTGCAGAAATTTCGCAAGGATTATCCGGACTCCGTGATGACCGAGCAGGCGCTCGAAGCGCTCGGCACCGCCGCGATCGGCGCAAAGCAGTCCGCGGCTGCGGTCGCCGCGCTCGATGCGTATCCGCAGACACCGCAGCGGTCCGCTCTGCTTTTCCTGCGCGGTGAGGCGCACGAAGAGGCCGGCCAGATCGTCGAAGCGGCAACCGACTATCGCGCGGTGTACGAGAACTTCCCGACGAGCGAGCATGCGCGCGAAGCCGGCGTGAAGCTCGATTTCCTCCGCGGCAGTCCCGGCGTGCAGATTCCGGCGATTCCCGTCGACGACCGGCTCACGCACGCGGAAGCGCTCTTCAACGCGAAAGATTGGAGCGACGCGCGCGACGAATACGCGCTGGCGCTGCCGCAGCTATCGGGCGCGCCGCGCGAACGCGCACAGCTGCGCATCCTCGAATGCGGGGTGTCGCTCGGCGCGGGGCCTTCGGAAATCACGGCGCTGCAGATCAGCGATCCCGATGTGGATGCGGAACGCTCCTACGCGCTCGCGCAGTATTATCGCGACCAGCAACAGGAGGCGCAGATGGTCGCGGAGGTCGAAGCCGCCGCGACGCGCGCGCCTGCGAGCTACTGGACCGAGGCGTCCCTTTTCCTCGCCGGGAATTACTACTGGGTGCAGCTCGATCGCGCCCGCGCTTCTTCTTTCTATCAGCGCGTGGTCGACGGCTTCCCGAACGGGCCCGATACGGTCAACGCGCAGTGGCGCGTCGCATGGACGGCGACGCTTACGCGCCAGCCGAAAGCCGCCGAATTGCTCGAGCAGCATCTGCGGGATTATCCCAGCTCGCCGTACGCCGCGGACGCGCTCTACTGGCTCGGCAGGCTCGCGGACGGGGATGGAGTTCAGCCGCTCGCGCGAAGCTACTACGAAAAACTGACGGGCCGCTACACTCAGAATTATTTCGGCCTGCTTGGCGCGGAGCGCCTGCGCGCGCTGGGGCCCGGACCGACGCAGGCTTCGGATGTGCTCGGCGTGATTTCGCCGGCGCCCGATCCGCCCGCGCTCGACGGCAAAATTCCGGCGGCCGCCGCGGAACGCAAGGCGCGCGCGGACGCTTTGCGCTCGATCGCGTTCGATTCGTCGGCCGAGCTTGAGTTGCGCGCCGCGTACGCCGCGACGGGCGAGCCGCGACTCCTTTTCGAAGCCGCGCAGGCAGCCATGGCCGCCGGCCAATACGGCGCGGCGATCGTCACGGTGCGACAAATCTTTCCGCAGCTTGAATCGGAGGCGTTCGCCGATATTCCGCGCGACGTTTGGCTCACCGCTTACGCGCTGCCTTACGAATCGTCGATTCGCCATTGGGCGAGCAAGACCGGCCTCGATCCGCTGCTCGTCGCCGGGCTGATCCGCCAGGAATCGGCGTTTGAGCCCGATGCGCGCTCCGTGTCGGACGCCATCGGCCTGATGCAGCTTCTCCCCAAGACCGCGCGGCAAGTGGCGCGGCAGCTGCACGTCCGCTATTCGCGAGCGCGGCTCACCGATCCGGATTACAATATCAGGCTCGGGACAGCGTACTTCGCGGGTCTCGTGAACCAGCTCGGCAGCGTCGAGGCGGCGCTCGCCGCGTACAATGCGGGCTCGGATCGCGTCACGTCGTGGACCGCCGGCCAGACCTATCACGAGCCGGCGGAATTCGTGGAATCGATTCCGTTCACCCAGACGCGCTTGTACGTGCAGATCATCACGCGCAACGCCACGATCTATCGCCGACTCTATGGAGCGCAGAACGCCAATGAATCCCGCACCGCCCGAACGGGCCGTGGTGACTAGTCCGAAACTTTCCTCGAAAGCTGAACGCTTTACCGAATCCGTAATCCGCGAAATGACGCGCCTGGCGCTGCGCTATGGGGCCGTCAATCTGTCGCAGGGCTTTCCCGATTTTCCCGCGCCCGCCGAAATCAAGAACGCGGCGAAGGCGGCCATCGACGCGGACATCAATCAGTACGCGATCACCTGGGGCGCGAAGCGGTTCCGCGACGCCATCGCAGCGAAATTCGAGCGCACGCAGGGCGTAGCGATCGATCCCGAGCGCGAGATCACGGTGTGCTGCGGCTCGACCGAGGCGATGATGTCGTCGATGATGGCGATCATCAATCCGGGCGACGAAGTCGTGGTCTTCGAGCCGTTCTACGAAAATTACGGGCCGGATGCGATTCTATCGGGCGCCACGCCGCGATTCGTGAAATTGCAGCCGCCGGATTGGACGTTCGATCCCGACGAACTCGCCGCGGCCTTTGGTCCTGCGACGAAGGCGATCATTCTCAATACGCCGAATAATCCCACGGGAAAAGTTTTCGAGCGCGCCGAATTCGAGATCATTCGCGATCTTTGCGTGCGCTGGAACTGCTTCGCGATCACCGACGAAATCTACGAGCACATGCTTTACGACGGCGCGCGGCACATTTCGCTCGCGTCGCTCGAAGGCATGCGCGAACGCACGCTGACGATCAACGCGCTGTCGAAGACTTATAGCGTCACGGGCTGGCGCGTCGGCTGGGTGATCGCGCCGCCGGAAGTGACGTCCGCGATTCGCAAGGTGCACGATTTCTTGACCGTGGGCGCGGCCGCGCCGCTGCAGGAGGCGGGCGCGCTTGCGATGCAGTTGCCGCAAAGCTACTACGACACGCTGGCGCAGGAATACGCCGCGCGCCGCGAGCGCATGCTCGGAATTCTCGGCGGCGCCGGATTCAAATGCTTCAAGCCGCGCGGCGCCTACTACATCATGACGGACATCTCCGCGTTCGGGTTCCCGGACGATGTCGCCTTCGCGCAATATCTCGTGAAGGAAATCGGCGTCGCCGCCGTCCCCGGATCGAGCTTCTACCGCGATCCCGCCGACGGCCGCACGCATCTCCGCTTCACATTCTGCAAGAAGGAATCGACGTTTCAGGCCGCAGCCGAGCGGCTGGCCAAGCTGAAATCTGCGAGATAACTCAATCGTTATCTCGCGTTGACAAGCTTCTTACACGTGGGCCCAACCCATGTATTCTGGCTGCGATCATGTGGCGAAACTGGGAACCGCGTTGGACACTCCTGATTGTTTGTGTCACTGCGCTTGCACTGCCACCGTCTGGCCAATCGTTCGCATCTGCGCAATCAACCGCGGAAAGAATCTTATTCGCTGTCTGGCCGGCGCAGGTCGGGAAAAAACCAAACGCTCCAGTTATTGACCCAATAGGCGTCCTGGTTGGTTCGCGCATTCGCTCATTGGGCGACTACAACAAACTCCCGGATGCCTTCTTCACGCGATTCGAAAAGAGCTATTACACTCCGGGTCGCACGTTTCCCTTGCTTTCCGGAGGGAGCGAGCAAGGTCAAGTCAGTGTGCAGAAGGCAGTCGGAATCAGCTGCGTATCGCTTATAGCGACGGTAAAGCTCCCGATTCCGATGCCCGATCCTCAGATGGCGCTCGTCGTTACTTCCGTTGACGGTTTGGAACTCCACAGAGATTGGCGCGAGCCACCAACGCCCGAGCAACGTGCTGCGTTTCTGCAGCTGAGCTACGGCATCCTCAGGCGGAGAGCTTTGCCTGCGTCCTCCATTTCGGATATCAAGATCGACAGCCTTTATTCGACGAAGCTGGGGGCCAAGGAACCTCCATCGCTAATTGGAAGCGTCACGCTCGAGCAGAAGACCGCGATCAGCCATCTCTTCCTCATGGCGACTCGCGACGGAGCCAGCTACAAAGCCACGCTAGTCTCTTATCACACTGGAACCGATGTCGAAGACCATACGGACGATGTTGCAGAGACATTCGTGGACCAACTCGGCCTCGATTACGACGGCATCGACGAGGTTGTCACAATCGTTGGGTATTCCGAATCCTGGGACTACATCGTTTACAACGAGGTCGGCGGAGTATGGAAGAAGATATATGAAGGCGGCGGTGGTGGGTGCTGAGGACGCAGATTGTTCCAATGACCGCCGCCAAAGTCCGCCGTCGGCATGTGTTCTCTGCGGACTCTGCGCCTCTGCGGTAGTCCCGTGTTTTCGTCCTGTCTAATCTGAAACTTGAAATTACAAATTTGAGAGCAGGACACATCAAAGGATCACCGCAGAGACGCAGAGTTCGCAGAGAAAAACACGTCCCGTGCGGTGGCCGATCAGGTTAGATCGAATGACTGCAGGTAATCGGGGATCGTGACCTGCCAGCCGTGCTGGGCCACGATTGCGTCGCGCAGCGCCGTCAGGCCGCTTGGCTCGCCGTGCACCATGAACGTGCGCTTCGGCGGCACCTGAATTCCCGAGAGCCATCGCAGGAGCTCGCTTTTTCCGGCGTGCGCGGAAAGCTGGCCGAGCTCGACCACTTGCGCCCGCACCGGCACTTCTTCGCCGTGAAGCCGCAGGAACTTCGCGCCGTTTTGCAGGGCGCGCCCGCCCGACCCCTCCGCCTGGTATCCGACGAGCAGCACCGTGCTGCGCGAATCGGGCAGCCGGCGCGCGAGATGATGCAGGACGCGGCCGCCCGTGATCATGCCGCTCGCGGAGATGATCACGCACGGCGCGACCACTTCGTTGATCTTCTTCGATTCCTCGACGGTGCGCGTCATGTGAATTTCGTGGATGTTGAGCGGATCGAGATCGGTTTGCGCTTTCAGGTCGTGGTCGCCCTTGTGGCGCACGTAAATATCCGTGATGTTGATCGCCATCGGGCTATCGACGTAGATCGGCAAGCGCGGAATCTTCTTCTGCACGCACAGCACGTGTAGGTAGTAGAGCAGAAGCTGCGTCCGGTCGACGGCGAACGCCGGGATCACCAGCGCGCCTCCGCGTTTCATCGTCTCGTTGACGACATCGGCGAGCTTGTCGGTCACGGAGCCCGCGTCGTGCTCGCGATCGCCGTACGTCGATTCGCACAGCAGGAAATCGGCGCGCGCGGGCGATTCCGGGTCTTTCAGGATCGGCTGATCGTAGCGCCCCACATCTCCCGAAAAGACGACGAGCGTCGGCTTGCCGTTCTCCGTAATCGTGAGCTCCAACCACGTAGCTCCCAGGATGTGCCCGGCATCATGCGGCAGGACTGAGAATTGCGGGCTGATCTTGAACGCATCGTTGCTAGGGATTTCGCGGAATTGCTGCAAGGCCGTTTGCGCCTCCGCCACGGTGTAGAGCGGCAGGGGAGGCTTGTGGCTCGCGTAGCCCTTCTTGGCCGCGTAGCGCGCGTCTTCTTCCTGCAGGTGCGCGGAATCGGGCAGCAGCAACTCGCAGAGTTCGCGCGTGGCCACATTCGCGTAGATTGGGCCGTGATACCCGTTGCGCACCAGCCGCGGCAGGTAGCCGGTGTGATCGATGTGCGCGTGCGTCAGCAGCACCCAATCGATCGTAGCCGGATCGATGGTCAGCTTGTCCCAATTCCGCTGCTTCAGCTCCCTCGATCCTTCGAAGAGCCCGCAATCGACCAGCAGCCGCTTGCCCTCCGCCTCCACCAGATACTTCGAACCGGTGACTGTTCCGGCCGCGCCCAGGAAAGTAATTTTTGGCATAGGTGCGGCATTCTACGCCAAATGCATGCGATAGCGCTCCGTCGTTTGACGCTATCCGTCGCGCGGTGCTATAAAGACAACTACCGATGTAAATCTCCGGTGGGGCCGTGGCGCAGTTGGGAGCGCGCCTCGATGGCATCGAGGAGGTCGAGGGTTCGAATCCCTTCGGCTCCACCAGCCTTCGCTCGCGCAAGCGGGAGAAGGCTGCCGCGCCGTAGCCGAATGGCGAAGGCGGGCTCTAAATGCGCGAGCTACGGCTCGGCAAGCCAGTCTCCGCGGTTGCCCTTAGTTAGCCCCGTCGGACCGTAGCCGAATGGCGAAGGCGGGCTCTGACTGCGCGAGCTACGGCTCGGCAAGCCAGCCTTCGCGGTTGCCTTTGTGACTTACGTGTACATCCTGCGAAGCCTCAAATCTCCAGAGCATTTCTACGTGGGAGTGACAGACGACTTGCGCGAGCGTCTGAAAAAACACAACGCAGGCGAGGTAACGCACACGGCCAAGTACGCCCCTTGGGAGTTGAAGACCTAAGTTGCATTCACCGAAGAAAAACAGGCCTTCGCTTTTGAAAAGTATCTGAAGTCCGCTTCGGGCAGGGCGTTTGCCAAGAAGAGATTGTGAAAGCTGCGCGCGGCCGCTGAATAGCGAAGGCCAAAGTCCACATCCGTCCGGGCCTTCCTCAAAAAGCGCCCATAAAGAATCCGCCGCCACCTTCCAGGATGTTTATCGTTTGGCTACCGATCAATCCGGGATGCTCGGACAGCCCGGAAGTCTCACTTGTCGCCCCTCGGGCGCAGTAAATAAAAGACTTAGAGGTGCAATCGAAGGTTCCCGCTCTGGTACTTCCGGGGTATCTTCCTCGGAGCGTTTTTCTGTTATTCTTGGCACATAGCGGGCTCTCCCGGTGTCTATCACTTTGCAGGGAGATGTGCCCCAGAAAGCGCGGCGCAAGGCATGTCCGAACTCGCACACAGTTTGCCGTGGTCCCGGGACGAAGCTCAGTTGGTGATGGAGCTTCAAGCAGGTTCCGACGCGGCGTTTGATTATCTCGTCACGTACTATCACGCGGGTGTATACAACTTGGTCTACGGAATCCTCGGCGATGCAGCGGACGCAGCGGACGTCACACAGGACGTCTTCCTGCGGGTGTTTCGGGGCATTCGCGGCTTCCGCGGCGGCAGCTCGCTGAAGACCTGGCTCTACCGCGTGTCCGTGCGACAGGCCCTCAATCATCGCCGCTGGTGTTGGCGCCATCACCGGCAGCAGATTTCGATCGATGCCGAGGAAGATGGCCGGAATTCAGCCATGGAATTGCCCGACGAGGAAGCCACGCCGTTCGAGCAACTCGCGACGCGCGAAATGCAGTCCACGGTGCGCCGCGCTCTGGGCGCGGTGCCTCCTCTTTTTCGCAGCGCCGTGATTCTGCGGGATCTCGAAGGACTATCCTACGAAGAGATCGCGGAAATTCTCGAAGTCTCGGTCGGAACCGTGAAATCACGTATCCTGCGCGGCCGGCGCACCCTCAAGGAGATTCTCGATCCCGTTCTGCACCCGGTTCGTTCTCATGTCGCCCCATCGTCCGGCAATCATGCAACGATCGCGGTCGCGGTCGCGGATCGCTTCGTACGCGCGTCGTCCTCGGCCCTTCCTGAAACGCCCAGTGTGCCTCAAACACAAGCAAGTGCTATCGGCGAAATGCAGGGAGTCGGAAGATGAAGTGCCAAGAAGCACAAAAACGCCTTCCCGGTTATCTTGACGGAGCCATGCGCGCCCAGGATCATGCGGGCCTGCGCCAGCATCTCGATTCGTGCGTGGAATGCCGCGATCATCTCGAGCGTTACCGGATGCTCTCGGGGTACCTCGCCCACATGGAGCCCGTGGCCGCGCCGGCCGATCTTGCGCTGAAGATTCGCATGCGCGCCTCGCGTGAACGTTCTCCATGGGCTGGCCTCGCTCGTTTTTGGGCCAGCACGCTCCTGGTTTTCGAAAATCTTCTCGGCCCGCTTGCCGTTCCGGCAACGGGCGGCGTCCTTACCGCGCTCGGCGTGTTCATCTTCGTCGTGCACGGCCTTTTGGTAGGCGTGCCGATGAACGGAGTGGTGCCCAACGATCTGCCGCTCAACCTCGTACAGCCCGCCGAGCTCGAGAGTCTCGCACCGTTCCCGGTTCCCGGCATGGTCGAGCCCAACGGCCAGGTGAGCCCGGGCCTGTTGCTCGAGGCGACACTCAACGCGCAGGGCGAAGTGGTCGACTACAAAATTCTCTCAGGACCCGAAAGCGCCACCGTTCATCATCAGATCGATCAGCTCCTCATGTTCTCGCGCTTCCGGCCGCAAATGAATTTCGGCCGTCCGATGGACGGCGGGCGCGTCCTGCTGAATTTCAGCGAAGTCCGCGTCCACGGATAACTGCGCCCCAAAAGGTCTTCCAACCAATTCCGCGATTCTTGACTCTGATCCTTTCGACCGCTAGAGTCTGAGCGTATCTGCGGTTTTGCTGAGCCGGGCGCGCATCCTGGGGGAAGGTGATCGCCCGCAGCTATAGAAAAAAGGATTCTGCGGGACCCGGCATTGAGGAGTCTGCCCATCCAAAGGTTCGTTCGAAAATTCACGCCGTTGTGTCCACTGCTTGCAGTTCTCTTCGCCGGTGTCGCGGTGATTTGCCTGCCCGCGTCCTTGAAGGCGCAGCAGCCGGCCGACACCAATACCGATGCCACCGGCATCAGCGTCCAGGCCAGCCCGCAAGTATTCGCCACCATGTGCGCGTTGGGCGCGGCCGGCTATCAGGTTGACGAAAGCTTGCTTGCGCAGATGCCCGCGCGCCGCGCTCTCCGTGCCGATCTCCTCAAGATGCAGGGGCCTGCGACCGACGCCCTGCGCCAGTTCTATCAGGATCACGCCCTGGCCGATCCGGGCGACACGCTTTCCCGCTACATGACGTTTGCCATCGTTGCCGGCCCACCGCCGGATTTCAATCTTGCGCCAAACCAGGAATTGCTGCCGCCGGATGTGGTCGCCCTCGACGGATTCCAGGAAGTCCTCGCGAATTTCTATCGCGAAGCGCGTCTAGGTTCCCGCTGGACGTGGGTCGAACCCGAATACGAGCCCGCTCTGGACAGTTATCGCGCATCGCTCCGCCAAATCGTCACCGTTTCGGACGCCTATCTGCGCGAAATCGTGAAGCCGAATGGCCGCCGCACGTTCACGGTCTACGTCGAGCCGCTGGTCGGCGCTCGAACCAATTTCCGCAATTACGGCGACCAGTACTCGATCGTCGTCGGCGCCACCCCCGAAATGCCGGTTGACGCGATCCAGCATGCCTATCTGCATTTTGTCCTCGATCCGCTCGTGCTGCGCAATCGCCCGCTGGTCTACAAAAAGCGCGCGCTACTCGCCGTGGCCGCCCGCGCGCCGCGCCTGCCGGTCGAATACGACAACGACTTCATCTCTTTCATGGACGAGTGCCTGATCAAATCCGTCGAGTTGCGCCTGCGGCATTTGTCGGGCGCGCAGCTGGAAGCCGCGCTTCGCGACGACGATCAATCCGGCTTCATTCTCGTGCGTCCACTGGTGGCCCAGTTGCAACTGTTCGAGAAAGCCGGCCCGGCCATGTCCTATTACTTTTCCGACCTGATTTCGGGCATCGATGTCGACGCCCAGCAAAAGCGTCTGCAAGGTTTCGCGTTTCCTCCAGCCGACAGCGGCCCGGCGCCTGGGCAGCATGAAAACTCGGAGGCGGTGCTGGCGTCGGATCTCGACCGCTCGCTCGTGGAAGGGAATCGCGAGCTGCAGCAGAAAGACGTTTCGGCCGCTGCCGAAACCTTTGAAAGAATTCTGGCGAAGTATCCGGATGACACGCGCGCCATGTACGGCCTCGCCATCGCATCCGTCGTTTCCGGCCACGGCGATCAGGCCAAGGAATTATTCGAGCACATCACCAGCGGGGCTGGCACCACTGACGCGGCGTCCGCCTCGGTCGACCCGCAGATTCTTACCTGGTCGCACGTCTATCTCGGCCGTATCGACGACCTGCAGGACCAGCGCGATTTGGCCGTGAGCGAATACCGTGCTGCGTTGGCTGTCGACGATGGGCCCGCGGATGCCCGCGCGGCGGCGCAAAGCGGCGTCGAGGCGGCCTACAAGGCGCCCGCGCACCACCCGGATGACGGAGCGGAGGAACCATCTCAGTGATCCCTTCGTCTCATGTTCCAGCTTTTTCGGCCCAACGTCTCTCAATAAGGAGGGTCAGCCAGATGAGGCTCCTATTGCCGGGCTCCGGAGTTCGCAGTCTGTCGATTGTGTTTTCCGCGTCGCTCGTTCTTGCAGCTGTTTCGTACGGGCAGATGAAGGGCGGCCAGCAAGCTACGCCCACAAATTCCGGCGTTGATTCGCTCCAAACCGAGCTTCATATGCTTACGGACGTCCAAAAACAGGGTGGCGCGCAAGACCCTGCGGAAGTGAACGCGTATAAGGCTTTCTACAGGGCGGATGAGCCGGCCAAGAAAATCCAACTCGGGAATAGCTTCCTCCAGAAATATCCCAAGAGCGCCCTGGACGAACCTGTTGACGTTGGCCTACTGAACGTCTATTACGAAAAGCAGGACTGGAAAGATGTCTACGCAACCGCCGATAGCGCGCTCGCGCTGAAGCCGGATGATCTCTACGTCCTCACCACGGTTGGCTGGGTGATCCCTCACGTCTATCAGCCGGACGATTCGGATGCTGACCAACAGCTCGATAAGGCCGAGGCTTACTCGAAGCACGCGATCGAGGTCATGCCGACCATGGCCAAGCCTTCCTACATGGACGATGCTCAATTTGCCGCCATGAAAACTCAGTCGGCGCTCCAGGCGCACAGCGCGCTCGGTCTTGTCTATTTCCGGCGCGAAGATTACGCAAATTCGGCGAAGGAGCTTCAACAATCCACGCCGAGCACTGCAACGCCCGATGCGACCGATCTCTATGTGCTTGGCGTCGATTACGACAATTTGAATCGCTTTGCCGATGCCGCGGACGCTTACAACCGTTGCGGCCAGATCGCCGGTCCTTTGCAGGACCGCTGCAAGCAGAGCGCGGACGCAGCAAAAAAGCAGGTCCCGCAGTCTAAGTAACGGGGGATAGGAATTTACCGGGGAGGACAGGGGATAAGGCAGATGACATTCTCATCCATTCAAAACGCGATTCGCATTCTCACCGTCGCGCTGGCGGCAAGCGCCATGCTGGCGACGGCTTCTCTCGCGCAGGGCACCAATCCGAATCTCCAGACGTCGAAGGAGGCTCAGCAGGATCAGGATCAGCAGCTGAAAGAAAAACAGCTGAATCAGGCGCCGGCCCCCAAGGTCGACCCCAAGGAAGAGGCTGCTTACAAAGCCTTCTTCGATGCGAGTGCGCAGGATCCGGACAAGAAAATTCAGCTCGGCGAAGGTTTCGTCCAGAATTATCCGAACAGCCGCTACGCCGAATCGGTCTATGCGGGGCTCACGCAGGCATACTACACAAAGCAGGATTGGAAGAACCTTTTTCTCGTTTCGGACAAGGCCCTGGCCATCAATCCGGACGACGTCGACCTTCTCACGCTGGTCGGCTGGGTGATTCCGCACGTGACCGACAGCAACACGCCGGATGCCGATAAGCAACTCGACAAGGCGGAAGCGTACGAAAAGCGCGCGATCACGGACATTCCAACCCTGCCCAAGCCCGCGGGTCTTACGGACGAGCAGTTTGCCACTGCCAAACTCGAAAAGACCGCCGAGGCGCATAGCGGCCTCGGCCTTGTCTATTTCCGCCGGCAGGATTTTGACGATGCCGCCAAGGAGCTTCAACAGGCAACGGCGAATAACCCCAATCCCGACGCAACCGATTTCTACGCGCTTGGGGCCAGCCTGCAGAACTCCGGTCACTATGTGGAGGCGGCGGACGCCTATACTCGTTGCGGCCAAATGATGGGAAGCTTGCAGGATGCGTGCAAGCAGAATGCCGACAAAGCCAAGCAGCTCGCCGCGCAGAAGAAATAGGGAACGAGGCAGCCGCACATGACAGAAGGCGAGCGCACGGTGCTGGAAACGATGCTCGGCTATCGTTTCCAGCGCCCTGACCGGCTCGAGCGCGCGCTCACCCATCGCTCCCTGCGGCAGAGTGCCGGCGGCGTCGACAACGAGCGCCTCGAATTTCTTGGCGACCGCGTTCTCGGCCTCGTCGCGAGCGAAAAGCTTCTCGCCTCATTTCCTCAGTGGGACGCGGGCAATCTCTCGAAAGGCCTCGCGCGCCTCGTCAGCGCTGTTTCGATCCACACGGCGGCGCAGCGACTCGATCTCGGACCTCACTTGCGTTTGGGCCCGGGCGAGGAAAAAACGGGCGGCCGCGAAAAAAAGAGGCTGCTCGCCGACGCCTACGAAGCCATCCTCGGCGCAATCTATCTCGATGGCGGCTTGGCCCCCGCGGCGGCATTCCTGCAACGCAGCCTGCTCGGTCCCGCGCTCGAGGGCGAAATCGACGGCCTCGAGCGCGCCGACCACAAATCCGCCTTGCAGGAATGGCTTCAGCAGAGAGGACTAGGCATGGCGGAGTACCGTCTTCGCAATGAGTCCGGGCCGGAGCACCAGAAAATGTTCGAGGTGGAAGTCTGGCACGGCGGGCAAAGACTCTCGGCCTCCGAAGGCCGAAGCAAGAAGGAAGCGGAACAAGCCGCCGCCAGGATCGCGCTCGGAAAACTCGAAGAAAGTTGCGGAATCGCCTGAATGGAATCGATCGAAACAGAAACCGGCGCGAATCTGCCCGAACCGTCCGAGCCCGCTGCTCCCGCCAAGGCGGTTCCGGCGCACAGGGTAGTCACCGGCAGCCTCGCCGAGGTTTTCGAGTCGCTGCTGGTCACGATTCTCCTCGCCCTCTTCGCGACCACGTTCGTGCTGCAAGCGTTCAAGATTCCGTCCGGCTCGATGGAGCCCACTCTGCTCGTCGGTGACCACGTCCTCGTCAACAAGTTTCTTTTCGGCGGCAGCGGCGCGTGGTACGAAAAGCTTCTGCCGTATCGTCCCGTTCGCCGCGGCGACATCATCGTCTTCCGCTTCCCCTACGACGATCACGTTCACTACGTGAAGCGCGTCATCGGGCTCCCGGGCGACCGTCTGCGCATCGTGGATCAAGTGGTCTACATCGACGGCAAGCCGCTCTCCGAGCCTTACGCCATTCACAGCGAGGCTTACGATCCCTTCGGCGATAATTTCCCGCCGGTCGATCCGGCGCTCGCGCAGGATCGACTCCGCCCCGAATGGGCCGCGCAGATCGGCAATTACATCGAGCGCGGCTCGCTGGTCATTCCTCCGGATCACTACTTCGTGATGGGCGACAATCGCGACGACAGTTCCGACAGCCGCTACTGGGGCTTCGTCGATCGCGACGCCATCATGGGCCGCCCACTGTTCATCTACTGGTCCGTGCGCGCCACGCCCGACGACTACTCCGACCGCAGCCTGGCGGGCACAATTTTCGGCATCGAAGACACGATCGTGCACATCCGCAGCCGCACGCGCTGGCATCGCATGCTCCGCGAAGTCCACTGACGAACAGTACTCACCGCAGAGACGCAGAGGACTCAGAGAAGATCCAACACTGAGTGGATTTTGTTCCTGTTTCCTCAGCGTTCTCCGTGGCCTTTCTGAGTGTCCTCTGTGTCTATCCAGCGTCGCAAAAACCACGCACAAGCCATTGACCACGGCCGAGCAGCACGCCAGCCGCTCGCCCGGCGTCCCCATCGTGGTATCTTGATTCGTATCCCGTGTCCGGCGCCTACGCACACACAGTTGAGCCCCCCGAGCCCCTCGATTCGGCTCCTCCGCCGCGCCGCGCCTGGAGGCGCTGGCTGAAATGGGTCGCACTTTTCGTAGCAATCCTCTGGCTCGCGTCGTTCGGCATTTCGGCGCTGATTCGCCACAGCGCACTCCAGCGGAAATTCACGGCTCATCTTGAAGCAGCCTTCGGCCGCCCGGTCGAGGTCGGCAGTTACGATTTCAGCTTCTGGGACGGCCCCTCGCTCGAAGCAAACTCCGTTCGCGTCTCCGAAGATGCCCGCTTCGGCCAGGAATATTTCCTCTACGCTGATTCAATCTCCGTCCGCCTCCGCTGGGAAAGCCTGCTCCGCGGCCACATCGAGCTCGGCACGCTCTCGCTTTCTCATCCGAGCCTCAATCTCGTCCGCGATTCCGCCGGCGAATGGAATGTCGCCGAATGGCTGCCGCGCCCCGGAGAAAACGCTTCGGGCGGAGTTCCCGTTGGACCTTCGCTTCCGTTCTCCTTGCTGCGCTTCCGCAAAATTGAGATCGATGGCGGCCGGATCAATTTCAAGCAAGGCGACGAAAAACTCCCGTTCGCCTTCGTCGACGTAAGCGGCGACGTCGAAACCGACAGCCCCGGCCTCTGGCGCATCGATCTCGACGCAACACCATGGCGCGCCGCCGTCCTGTTGCAGCAGGTCGGGACGATTCACGTCTCGGGTCACGTCGGCGGCACGTCTTCGCGCCTGCGCCCCGCCGCTCTCGATCTCTCGTGGACCGACGCTTCGATTTCCGATGTGCTGCGCCTCGCGCGCGGCGACGATTACGGAATCCGCGGCACGCTCGCCCTCGCGCTCAATGCCAGCACCGCACAGGATCCCGACGGCGCGTGGACGCTTCGCGGCCGCGCCCAGCTCGGCGGCCTGCACCGCTGGGATTTGGCGTCGCGCTCCGACAATCCCTCGATCAATCTGATCGCGCAGGCCCTCTGGCACCCCGCCGACTCGTTCCTTGAATTCACCGACGCGGCCGTCGAAGCGCCCCACTCGAACGTCCACGCGAACGGCCGCATCTCTTGGCAGACCACGCGCGCGTCGGCAAAGCAGCGCACCCCGCCGGTCGAGATCGTCGTCACGCCGTCGCAAATCGATTTCGCCGATCTTCTCAACTGGCTGCGCGCGTTCCATCCCGGCGTCGCGGACGCCGTCTCCGCCCACGGATCCTTCGTACTCAATGGCGAAGCGTCCGGCTGGCCGCTGCAGATCGTGAATGCGAATGGCTTCAGCGAGGGTGCCGATTTCTCCGGAGCGAGCCTTCAGGTCCCCGTCCATCTGGGCCGGGTCCAGCTGAGATACAATCACGGAACGATTTCGTTTCCCCCGGCAACGCTTTCCTTCGCCGCCACCAGCCGTCCTGCGACCACGCGTTCCGCCGGCACAACCTCGCCTGTTTCCGACGGCTCATTTCAGCTGAGCCTCGCGACCAAGCCCGCGCGCCACGCTTTGCCCACATGGCGCGTCGTTGGAAGCAGCCGCGACATGCGCGACCTCGTATCCGCCGCCGGAGCCCTGGGCTTGAATATCTCGCGCGGCTGGGATCTTGCCGGACCGGTCGCCTGCGATTTGCTCTGGAGCGGAACGAATATTCCGTGGCGCGTCCAGCCCACAGGCTGGATCGAATTTGGCAGCCCGCCCGGAGCAGATGCCGCGAGCGGAGCAGCGGACGCCTTGAGCGGCGCCGCGCTTCACGCGCCGTTCCTGAATCAGCCGATCGATCAGATTCGCGCGCGCGCTGATCTGAGGCCCGGCGAGCAGCACATCGCTCTCGCCTCCGCCCGTGCTTTCGGAGCGCAATGGAGCGGCACATTCGACCGCACCGCCGCCGATCCCGAGTGGCAATTCGTTCTCGCCGCCGATAAGCTTTCGGCTGCCGATCTCGACCGTTGGCTCAACCCGCTCTGGCGCGAGAGCTTTCTGGACCGCCTGCTGCCGTTCCTCAATCCGAGCCTTCCCGCGGTCGCCGTACCGGAAAATCTGCGCGCGAGCGGCAGTCTCAGCCTCGACGAATTCACCTTGCCGCCGCTCACCGCGCGCCATCTGCAAGCCGACGTAAAAATCGGAGGCCGCCACGTCGAACTCGCCAACGCCACCGGTCAGCTATACGGCGGCGCGCTCACCGGCTCGCTCGACTCCGATCTGCAAGCCGCGCCTGCCTACAACGCGAACATCGCGTTCACGCGCGTCGATCTCGCCGGGCTTACCGCCGCGTCGCCCGATCTCGCCAATCTTTTCGCGGGCGCCGCTACGGGCAAAATCTCGTTCAGCGCCACGGGTGCCACGCGTGGCGACTTGCTCGCCTCGCTCGCATGCCAGGGAGAAGCCGACTTCGCGAGCCCCGAGATTCACGGCATCGATCTCGTAGCTTCCATGCACGCGTCCGCGTTGGTCCCAGGCACCAGCCGCTTCTCGAATGCTTCGGCATCCTTCGCCTGCGCATCTCGCGCGATCCAGCTGCGCGACCTTTCGATCACCGTGCCCGGCCCGGACGTCGCCGGCTCCGGCGCCATCGATTTCAGCCGCGACCTCGACCTCCGCCTCCGCTTCGTCTCGAACGTGCCCAAAGCCACAGCCCCAAGCTATCGCCTGACGGGCTCGCTAGCCTCGCCCAAAATCTCCCGCATCCAACCGACGCGCCGCTCCCGCTAGCAACATTGGTGTGCTGCCGCTCGTTTGATCGCCGTATATTCCTCCATTGGAACGCCCTCGAAGAGCAATGATTGTTGCCCGGAGTTCTACTTGAGACACTAAGGCCTAAGCGCTGGGTTGAAAGATTTACGTGGCGAAAAAAGAGCACAACAGACTCTCCTTTGTTGCGATGGGCATGATCGCCCTGGGAACACTGCTCGTGTGTACCGCCCTTGCGGCATATCAGCTCCATCGCGCGGAAACAGGCCGTTCGAACTATCTACCGCATGCACTTCGTCACTTCCTCGCTGCCAGGGACCTTCAGGCTGCCAGACAAGCTCAGTATGAGAGCGATCGATTGCGCGCCTACCTGAAGGTCGCAAGCCTTGACGGCAATGATTTCCCGGAGTCGTGGTCCTACCTCTGTGACTTCTACTCTAAGAATTACCTATGGGCCGCAGCCGGAATCTCGTGCGAGCGAGCCCGCGCGTTCAATAACGGTCGCAAGGGGTCGGGGTGCGTAGGGACGGGCTGCCCGTAGACCGGCCGCGGGAAACTACACGGCACAGCAGCTTTTAGATACGCCTGAATTGACGCTTGCGGTATTTATCTGTTAGAACACAGAGAATGAGCGCCGAATTCAGCACCCGATCGGGCCACGATCATCCAGAAGCCAAGCCAAAGCGTCAGCTTCAGCTCTCTTGGGCGTTGTCTTACTCGGCTGTCTGCTCCGCCTCTGGGGCAACTTATCGGCATCTTCGGGCGAGAGGGTCGCGGGGAGTCTGATCGCGTTATTTGGTTTTGTAGCTGTCTTGTCGCTTTATTTCATCCCAAAAGTTGGCAAGCACCGGCCGCCGAAACACACCGGTGAGCGCTGATCCTTAGGGGGTCGGACCTCCAGGTCCGACAATAAGACCGCGCGAAGCGCGTTCCTTTGCGCAGGTTCACCCGCAGCATGTGCTTCTGCGCACCGGCCGTTTGCCTCGCCTCAACGCGTATGCTAGCGTTCGTCCGATGGCTTCGTTTTTCCGGTTTTCGAAATCTCGCGCAACGCGCACACGCCTGATCGCGGCCGTCGTCGCGCTGATCGCGTCGCCGATCGCCGCGCCCGCCAACCAGAAAGAACGCCTCAGCCCAGAATTCATTCCCGGCGAAGTCTTTCACTATCAGATCGAATCGCACACGATCAACACCGTGAAGACAACCACGCCGATCGCCGATCCCGAGAGCGGTTCGCGGTCTACGCAGACGCTCGACCTGTTCGTCCGCCTCGACGTTCTCAGCCCCGCCCCGGGTTCTCCGCCCGGCGCGACGCACTTCCGCGTCACCTACGAAAAATCCCACGCCGACGCCGAAAGCGACGCCTTCGATCCCACGGGCCCATCCTTCGAGGAACAATACAGCCGCATCGAGGGCCGCTCGTTCGATTTCACGCTCGGCCCCGAAGGAAAAATAACGGACATCAAGGGACTCGACACGATCTTCCCGAATCGTGCCACGGCTGAGCCCGCCTATTCCTGGATCGACGGGCTCTTTCCCCAAAGAGCTTTTCCGCGCGACGGCATCTCGATCGGCCAAAAGTGGAAAAGCGAACGCGACATCACCGGCATGCCGCTCGACGACCTCGTCTGGCTGAGCGATTCGACGTACCTGCGCAACGAATCGTGCCCAGCCACAGGGTCCGCCCCCGCGCCCAGCGCCTCCGCGCATCCGCCGCCCGCGTGCGCGACGATTCTCGTGCGCTATCAGATGTCGCGCCGCGGCTCGCCGCACTCCGATGCCACGCCACCCGGCTACCGCCAGAACGGCCTCCGCACCACCGGCTCGTGGACCGGCTCCGGCGACAGCCTCGATTCCATCTCGCTCGCAACCGGCCTCCTTGTCAGCTCCACCGAAAACAGCACGCAGGACGTCGACTACAAGATCACCAGCGCCCGCAGCGGCTCCAGCCTCCGCCGCAAAGGCCGCGTGCAAAGCCAGCTGATCATCACGCTCGTCCCGGATTCACACTAAACTGCGTGTGCGCCATCCCTGTCATCCCGAGCGGAGTCTCGCGCGCCTTAGCCTTTCCCGCGGTTTGTGCGGGCGCGGGACGCAGGGAGGGATCTGCTTTTGCCTTTGGTCGGCCGAAGCCACGCGACGCCCGAAAAAGTGAGCAGTCTCCGTGTCCTCTGGGCTTCTCTGCGTCCTCTGCGTTGAGTGAGGCGTATAGCGTGGCCGTCACTGAGAAAAAAGGGCGAACGCGGCGGCCTAAGCGCCGATTGACTGGGTGCGCTACAATAGAGGTTTTCGCGCTCGAAAGATTTTGTCCCTGAGGCGCACTGAGGCGCAGTCACCATGAAATTCAAGCTAGCCAGCGACTACGAGCCCCGCGGCGACCAGCCCGAAGCCATCTCGCAGCTCGTCCGCGGCCTCACGCGACGGCGACCGCCACCAGGTCCTCCTCGGCGTCACCGGCTCCGGCAAAACCTTCACCGTGGCCAAGGTGATCGAGCAGCTCGACCGCCCCGCGATCGTCCTCGCGCACAATAAGACGCTCGCCGCCCAGCTCTTCCACGAATTCAAATCCTTCTTCCCGCAAAACGCGGTCGAATACTTCGTCAGCTACTACGATTACTACCAGCCCGAGGCCTACGTCCCGGCGAGCGACACGTTCATCGAAAAAGAAGCCACGATCAACGACGAGCTCGACAAGCTGCGCATGAGCGCCACCCGCTCGCTTTTCGAGCGCCGCGACGTGATCGTCGTCGCCTCCGTCTCCTGCATCTACGGCATCGGCTCGCCCGAAGCCTACTACGGCATGATGCTGATGCTCGAAAAGAGCCAGTCCATCGCGCGCGAATCGATCCTGCGCAAGCTCGTCGAAATTCAGTACGACCGCGCCGAGGATCTGCGCCGTGGCACCTTCCGCGTGCGCGGCGACACGATCGAAATCTATCCGCCCTACGATGATTACGCCGTGCGCGTCGAGCTGTGGGGCAGGCAGATCGAAGTCGATCCGCAAGATCGATCCGCTCACGGGACAAATCCGGCGCGACGGTGAAGTCACGCGTCTGCCGATCTACCCGAAGACGCACTACGTCCTGCCGGCCGCGCAGCGCGAGCGCGCCATCCAGACCATCTACGAAGAGCTCGAATGGTGGAAGGCGGAGCTCGAGCGCCAGGGAAAAATCGTCGAGGCGCAGCGCGTCGTCCAGCGCACGCTGTTCGATATCGAGATGATGCGCACCATCGGCTACTGCCACGGCATCGAAAACTACTCGCGCCACATGTCCGGCCGCCTGCCCGGCGAAGCGCCGCCGACGCTGCTCGATTACGTCCCGTCGGACTATCTGCTCTTCATCGACGAATCGCACCAGACGGTCCCGCAAATTCGCGGCGATGTACCACGGCGACCGCTCGCGCAAGCAGACGCTCGTCGACTACGGCTTCCGCATGCCCTCGGCGCTCGACAATCGCCCGCTCACCTTCGAGGAATTCGAGCATCGCGTGAATCAGGTCATCTACGTTTCGGCCACGCCCGGTCCCTACGAGCTCACGAAAACCGGCGGCGTGGTGGTCGAACAGGTGATTCGCCCCACGGGCCTCGTCGATCCCGAAGTGGAAGTCCGCCCGGTGAAGGGCCAGGTCGACGATCTGCTCGAACAGATTCGCCTGCGCGCCGCGCGCAATGAACGCGTGCTCGTCACCACGCTCACCAAGCGCATGTCCGAGGATCTCGCCGAATATTTCGCCGAGGTCGGCGTCCGCTGCCGCTACCTGCACTCCGAAATCGAGACGCTCGAGCGCGTCCGCATCCTGCGCGATCTGCGCCGCGGCGAATTCGACGTGCTCATCGGCATCAACCTGCTGCGCGAAGGCCTCGACCTGCCCGAGGTTTCGCTCGTCGCCATTCTCGACGCAGACAAGGAAGGCTACCTCCGCAGCGCCACGTCGCTGATCCAGACCATGGGCCGTTGCGCGCGCCATCTCGAAGGCCGCGCGATTCTCTACGCCGACAGTATGACCGAGTCCATGCGCACGGCCATCGGTGAAACCAGCCGCCGCCGCGCCAAGCAGCAGGCCTACAACCGCGAGCACAACATCACGCCGCAATCGATCGTCAAGTCCGTCGACATGCAGCTCGCGCGAATCGTCGAAGCGGATTACGTCACGGTCCCGATGGGCGACCCGGTGATCGGCGAAATCACCAATGAGGAGCAGCTCCTGCAGGCCATCGCGCAGCTCGAAGCGCAAATGCGCGAAGCCGCCAAGAATTTCGACTTCGAGCGCGCCGCCGGCATCCGCGACCGCATCCGCGCCCTAAAGCAGCGCGACCTCGGCGTAATCGCCACAACGGAAGCCCCGCCAGCCACCCGCGCCGCCACGTAGGTTTTGGGTCAGCCTTTGTAGCGGCCGCCTTGCCTTTAGGCGGGCGTCTTTACTTTCGCTCTTTTCCCCCACCATTCCCCGTCGCTAGATCGCCGACAGCGTGTATCCTTACCGGACCAACGTGCCCGCGCGAACCAGCCCCCGGCGCCAAACCCTGAATCCGCGCTCGCTCGCGTTTCTGATTCTGCTGGCACTTGCCGCCGCCCCTCTCGCACACAGCCAGGACCACATGCTCCGCAACGAATTCGGCGTCTGGGGCGCGTATTCCGCCAGCGCGCAGAATATCCAGGGCAGCGTCACGAACTTCCAGTTCGGCGTCGCCAGTTTTCGCTACGGCCGCATCCTCCATTCGTCCCCAGGGTACACGGTCGAATACACCGTCGACATTGAGCCGGTCGAAGTCTCGCGCCAGAACACCTACACGGGCTGCGCGATCCTGTCCGGCGGAATCGAATTCAACGGTTACTGCGTGGTGGGTCGCGAAACGGTCTACGGCGGAGGCATCAGCCCCATCGGCTGGAAATTCAATTTCATGCGCAGCCGCCGCTGGCAGCCGCTTCTTGCGTCGACCGGAGGCCTGGTCGCCTCCCGCAGGCCGATCCCGAAGGACATCCCGCTGGCAACGCAATTCAATTTCACCTTCGATTTTCAAGCGGGCGTCGAGCATTTCAATTCGTCAGGCACGCGCGCGTGGTCTTTTGTAGCCAAAGTCCAGCACATCTCCAACGCCAGCCGCAGCAGCGTCAATCCCGGCGCCAACATCGTCATGCTCTCCGCCGGTTATTCCTTCCTGAAGTAGCGGCCGCAGTTCGCATCGCGATGGGCCCGGCGTGTTTTCTCTGCGCCCTCTGCGTCTCAGCGGTGAATCCTGCTTTGGGTTCTACGGCCTACAACCTGCCACCGACTGCCCGCCACCTCACACCACTCCGCGCTTCAATTCATCCAGCGGATAAAACGTCCCGCGCCAAACAATCCCGCCCTGCCACAACGTCACAATCGTCGACCGCGCCAGCATCCAAGCAAAAATCAGCGCCCCAATCGGATAGGTGAGCGCAAAGAACCCGGGCGCCCCGAATTGCCGCGCCGCCCCCGCCGCGATGATCAACGGCAGCCCGACCGCAATCGCATCAAACCCCCGCGCCCACCCGTGCGCAAACGCCAGCGCCACCACCGGAAACACGCACATCAGCAGCAGCCCGAAAATGTGCACGCCGGTGAGCCAGAGCTTGTATCCCGACGTCGCGAAAAAATTCTTCGTCGTGCCGCGGATCATGTTGCCCACACCGGCGTGCCAGTGAACGCTCACCGCGCCTCCCGCCTTCGCCGCGCCCGAGCGAAATCCGCCGTCCTTCACCAGTTTTCCGAGCTTCATGTCGTCGACCACTTCCATCGCCAGCCGCCGGTGCGTCCCGATCGCCTCGTACGTGCTGCGCCGGATCATTTGGAACGCGCCCACGCCGCTATACATGCGCGAACCCGGATCGCTCGCCGCCCAAGGACGCGTCCCGATCGCAAACGCCATCGCAAAAAACGTCATCGCGATTTTCTCGCCGAACGTGAACATCTCGAGCGCGCCGAGCAGCGTCACGTGATCCCACGCGCGAGCGTCGGCCAGGGCGATCGCGCGCCGCACCAGATCTGGCGCGAAGTGGACATCCGCATCCGTGAAAATCAGCCACTCGCCGCTCGCGTGCTCGTACGCCTGCTCGAGAGCATGCGGTTTACCCAGCCATCCCGCCGGCAGCTTGTCGACGCGCACGCGCTTCAATCGCTTGTCGCGCGCTGCCGCCGCTTCGAGAATCGCGCCGGTGACATCCTCCGAGCGGTCATCCACGGCAATCACTTCGTAGTTGGGATAGTCGAGCGCGAGAAACGTCGCGAGCGCGCCCGGCAGCTTCTCGGCCTCATCGCGCGCCGCAAATAAAATCGACACGCTCGGGCATTGCGCATCAGGCAGGGGATCGGCATCCGCGAGCGACGGCATCGACGGCACCCCGCGCGCGAGGTCGACCGACGCGAGTACCCATAGAAAAGCGATCAGCCCCAGCAACGCGGTCCACAAGATGTGCAACGCCCGATTTCCTCCACGGATCGGATCGAACAAGTTATGCTATCACGCTGCATGGCACGCACCGTTTCCATCGTGGGCGCTGGTCGCGTAGGAATATCGCTGGGTAAACGTCTCCGCGAACTCGGTTGGCGCATCGGCGCCGTCGTCACCCGCTCGAATACCACCGCGCGCGCCGCAGTACGAAGAATCGGTGGCGGCACCCCGTTCGCCGCCGCAGCGGAAGGAAGGATCGGAGCGGGGAGGCCATTTGATCGGCTGACCTCAGTTGTGTACGACGCTGGCGCGCAACACGCAAGCCCGGCGAGTCGGGTTCGTCCGGCGAAGCCAGGACGCGCGGTGGAAGCGTGGGGCTTTAGCCCCTCGAAAAGCGGCGATTTAATTCGGGCTTTAGCCCCGGGACCTAGCCTTGTCCTGGTCACCACGCCCGACGACATCATGCCCGCCGTCGCGCAATCGCTCGCCGACGCCGCGCGTGCCATCGATCCCGCATCGCTGCGCAACAAGATCATCCTGCACACCAGCGCCACGCTCGACCGCTCCGCTCTCGCTCCACTCGCGCGCCTCGGCGCCTCGACCGGCTCGCTCCATCCGATGCAGGCATTCGGCGGCAAAGTGGTGCCGAAATTGAAAGGCGTGATCTTCGGCGTCGAAGGCGACGCCAAGGCGCGCCGCCTCGCGCAATCGCTCGCAAAATCCCTGGGAGGCATTCCCGTGGTGATCGAGACGGCCGACAAGCCGGCCTACCACGCCGCCGCCGTGATGGCGGGCGGCAGCATCTATCCCCTGCTCGAGGCCGGATTGCAGCTCCTGATCAGCATCGGCTTCACGCGCGAGCGCGCCTCGCAAACGCTCATACCTTTACTGCGCCAAATCCTCGATAATACAGAAAGGATCGGGCCGCGGGCGGCTTGGACGGGCCCGCTCTCGCGAGGCGATTACGCTGTCGTAGCGAAGCACATGAAAGCGCTCAGCCGCTATCCACCCGAATTCGCGAAATCGTACGCCGCGCTAGCGCAGCTGGCCGCCAGGGTCTTGTCGAAGGATCCCTCGGCTACCAGCAAGCAGCTGGAGCGAGCGCTAAAGGTTTAAACGTAGCGCCGGGTGCTTTAGCCCGGAAGGTTTGTCTTGAGGGCAAAAGCGGAACGAGTCATCCCGGAGGAAAATTCGTTGAATTCATCGCCAAGCGCACCGGCGAGCAAGGCCGCATCGCCGAAATCAGCATCGCATCGCCACATCCCGGTCGAACACACCACGCTCGCCAACGGCCTCCGCGTGGTCGTCTCCCCGGACCATTCCGCGCCCGTCGTCACCGTCGGCGTCTATTATCAGATCGGATTCCGCCTCGAGCCGCGCGGCCGCAGCGGCTTCGCGCATCTCTTCGAGCACATGATGTTCCAGGGCTCGGAGAACGCCGGCAAAATGGAGCACATCCGCCTGATCAATTCCTCGGGCGGCCTGCTCAACGGCACCACGAACTACGACATCACCAACTATTTCGAATCGGTCCCTTCGAATGCGCTCGAGCGCGTCCTCTGGCTCGAAGCCGACCGCATGCGCGCGCTGAAGGTCGATGACGAAAACCTCCGCAACCAGCGCGACGTGGTCAAAGAAGAAGTCCGCGTCAACGTGATGAACCAGCCCTACGGCGGCTTCCCCTGGCTCGATCTGCCGCCCGTCGCCTTCCGCAATTGGCCCAACGCGCACAATTTCTACGGTGATTTCAACGATCTCGACGCCGCCACACTCGCCGACGTGCAGCAGTTCTTCCACACGTACTACGCGCCGAACAACGCCGTGCTCCTGGTCGTCGGCGATGCCGACCCTGGCGAAGCCTTCACCTTCGCCAAGCGCTACTTCGAGGACATCCCGCCCGGCGCCGCGCCGCCGCGCGCGGACGTTACCGAACCGCCGCAGACCGAAGAGCGCCACGGCAAAGTCGAAGAACGCCTCGGCCCGCTTCCTGCCATCGCCATCGGCTATACGCTGCCGCCGCGCGAGAGCGAAGACTGGTTCGCCATGGGCATCGTCGATCGCATTCTCCACGGCGGTCGCGCCGGGCGCGTGCATCGCAAGCTCGTCCTCGAAGAGCAGATCGCAGTCGAAGCCAGCGGAGGCGCGGATTTGGTCGATACGAACGGTCCTACGCAGATGGTCACGCAAATTGTCCACAAGCCCGAATTCACTTCCGAGGGCACGGTCGCGGTCTTCGATGAGATCATCGAGGAATTGCAGCACAAGGGAGTCGAACCCGGAGAGCTCGAACCGGTGAAGGTGAAGTTTCGCTCCGATTTCTACTCCATGCTCGAAACCGGCATGGGCTCGCACATGCCACGCTTCGGCCTGATGCACTATCTCGCGTGCTTCACGCTCTTCGACGGCGATCCCGACCGCATCAACACGATCCTCGATGGTTTTCTTGCTGTCACGCCCGAGCGCGTGCAGGCGGCCGCGAAAAAATATCTCGTGCCGCAAAATCGCGCCGTGCTGATACGCCGGCCGGTAAATCTTCCCGCGCCTTCGAATCCGCACGTTGGCAATGGAGGTGCACGATGACGTCCTCCGCCACATCCGTTTCGCATAGCACCGCCGCACCGCCGCTCGCGCCCGAGCGCCCGGTCGCCTGGCCCAAGCGCACCACCCGCGTGCTCGCCAATGGACTCGAAGTCGTCCTCGCGGAAGCGCGCACATTCCCGCGCATCTCGGCGAACCTCTATTTCCGCAGCGGCAACGCCTTGATCGCGCATCGCACGCCCGGCCTGGCCGACATGACGGCCACCGTCGTCCGGACCGGCACCACCTCGCGCCCCAGCCGCCAGATCGAAGAGGATCTCCGCCGCATGGGCGCGAGCCTCGGCACGCACGCCGGAGCCGATTCGAGCTCCATCGCCGCGTCCGGGCTCGCCGAGTCGTCCACCGGCATTCTCGAGCTGATCGCCGATCTCGCCCGCAACGCCTCGTTTCCCGAGGAAGAATTCGAGCGCGAGCGCCGCCAGCGTTTCGAGGAGCTTCGCATCGAGCGCACCACCCCCGGCTTCGTCGCCGGCGAACGCCTCCGCCGCGTCCTCTTCGGCAAGCATCCGTATGCCGTCATCGCGCCCACCGAAGGCCAGGTCGCCGAGTATACCCGCGACGAACTCGTCGAGTTCTACCGCCATCACTACGTTCCCGGCGGCTCGCTGCTGATCGTTGTCGGCGATTTCGCTGCCGACGCGATGCTCGACAAAATCGAGAAAATCTTCGGCGATTGGAAAGCGCCGCAGCCCGAGCCGCCGAGGTCGCCCGAACCGCCGAAGCAGTCCGGCCGCCGCGTCCATCTGGTTGGCATGTCCGGCAACGTGCAGACGCAGGTGATCATCGGCAATCTCGCCATCACGCGCCGCGATCCCGATTGGTATCGCATGGTGCTCGCGAATTCCATCTACGGCGGCGCCTTCCATTCGCGCCTCGTGATGAATATTCGCGAGCAAAAGGGCTACACCTACAGCCCGCGCAGCGGCGTCAATGCGCTTCGCCAGCACGGCTATTTCTCCGTCAGCGCCGCCGTGCGCAACGAAGTCGTCGCCGCCACACTCACCGAAATGTTCTACGAAATGGACCGCATGCGCTCCGTTCCCGTGCCCGCCGAAGAACTCGATAGCGCCCGCAACTATCTCACCGGCATCTTCTCGCTCGGCGTCGCCACGCAGGAAGGTTTACTAGGCCAGCTTTCAACCGTCTATCTCGATCAGCTCCCCGAGGGCTACCTCGAAAGCTACCGCGAGCGCATCCGCGCGCTCGATGCGGGAGACGTCCTCGAAGCCGCGCGCCGCCACTTCGATTCCGCCAACGCGCAGATCGTAGTGGTAGGCGACCGCGAGCAAATCATCGACCAGGCCGCGCTCTTCGGCCCAGTCACCGAATACGACGCCGGCGGCAACATCGTCGCCCCGCGCCCCCTCGACGTAATGCAAGCGTAGCTATCGAGGAGGTGAATGTAGCTCACCCCCGCTTTTGGGGAGCGAGGCTTTGGGGCATTCAAGGTTTTGAAGGTGGCGATGTTCCGGCCCGGCAGCCCGTGTTGCGCGCGCTCCCGCAACGCTCGGCCTTGAAGGTTTGAACGTAGCGCCGGGTTCTTTAGCCCGGACGTGTTGGGCTTCCGTAACCACGGCCACGGTATAATTCGATTCAACTGCGGGGCGATCGCTCACCATGAGATCGATCCTGAAAATCTCGCTCGCGGCGTTGTTCGTCCTCGCGTCTCCGTCCTTCGCGAAAAAAACGCCTCCGTCGCATCCAATCGACCTCAATACCGCCACGGCCAAGCAACTCGAGCAACTCCCCGGCGTGGGCCCCACCACCGCCAAAGCCATCGTCGAATTCCGCACTAAAACGGGCCGCTTCCAGCGCGTCACAGACCTGCTCGTAATCCGCGGCGTCTCCGAAACAAAGCTGAAAAAAATGCGCCCCTACATAACCGTCGGCCCGCCGCCGAAAAAGTCCCCGCCCGCCGCGACGACATCCGCGTCCGCACCGCCAAAACACTAGCATCGAAGATGTTTGTGCGCGCGGGCGGGTTTCAAACTGCCGGGTGCGATCTCGCGCACCCTGAAGAAACACCACCAACACTTCATTTGACTCCGCCGATTCGCGCATCCTACGATAACCTCGCAATCATTCCGGCGGCGCGGGCCGCCCGAGGAGAACCAATGTCTTCAAAACGCCTTCCGTGGTTTGCGGCCGTCGCCTTCCTGATCGCGATTTTTGCTTTCGCGATGTGGGCTGGTCGCGCGCCCTTGTCTTCCCATAGCGTCGAGGCCGCCGCGCCCGACGCCGGCCCTTCCGGCTACCACCTGATCAAAACGATCAAGCTCGGCGGCGAAGGTTTCTGGGACTACCTCGCATTTGATTCGCCCACGCGCCGCCTCTTCATCTCGCGCGGCACAAAGGTCGTCGTCCTCGACGTGGATTCCGAAAAGGTCGTCGGCGAAATTCCGGACACGACCGGCGTCCACGGCATCGCCCTCGCTCCCGACCTCGGCGACGGCTTCACGTCCAACGGGGGCGCCGGCACGGTTAGCATCTTTGACATGAAGACGCTGCAGGTGATCGGCACAGTGCAAGCTGGAATGAATCCCGACGCGATCGCCTACGATCCCGCCACCCAGCGCGTCTTCACCATGAACGGCCGCAGCGATGATTCGACCGCGATCGACGCCAAGTCAGGCAAGGTCGTCGGCACGATCCCGCTCGACGGCAAGCCTGAATTCGAGGTGGCTGACGGCCAGGGTCACATCTACGCGAATCTCGAAAACAAAAGCGAGATCGTGCAGATCGATTCGAAGAATCTCACGATCACGGCGCGCTGGCCGCTGGCGCCCGGCGTCAGCCCCTCCGGCCTCGCCATCGACAAGAAAAATCGCCGCCTTTTCTCGGGATGTCACAACAAAATGATGGTCGTTCTCGACGCCGACACCGGCAAGGTGATCGCCACGCCGCCGATCGGCCTCGGCGTCGACGCCGACCGCTTCGATCCCGGCACCGGTTTCGCCTTCGCGTCCACCGGCAGCGGCGTCCTCAGCGTGATCCACGAGGATTCGCCCGACAAATTCAGCTTTGTCGAAGACGTCCCCACGCAAATGGGCGCCCGCACCATGGCCCTCGATCCGAAGACGCACGAAGTATTTCTCGTAACGGCTCAGTTCACGCCGCCACCCGCCGCCACTCCGGATAATCCGCACCCGCGCGGAGGTATGGTCCCCGATTCGTTCGTAGTCCTGGTTTTCGGCCGCTAGCGCGATCGGCGACGGGAATCTTAGGGGGTCGGTGCACTCTGAACGAAGTGAAGGGCCACGACACAAAACGACCGCGCGAAGCGCGTAGCGGGGGAAGGTGGAAGGGCGGGGCTTTCAGCCCCGCCATAAAGAACCGGCGCGAAGCGCCTACCTTTGCGCAGGGTCTATCGCAGCCTGTATTCGAGGTTGTTGCGAGGAAACGCCCAGCGCGTCGCAGCAGAAAAAAAACCCGCCGTACTCCAGCCACTCGCCACTAGCCACTGCCTCTAAAACACTTGATGCTCGCGCTTCGCACCACTCTTCAAAGCAATCGGCACCTGCGTAGCAATCTCCAGCCCGTACCCTTCGAGCGCCACGACTTTGCGCGGATGATTTGTAAGCACACGTATCCGTCGCAGCCCGAGATCCGTCAGGATCTGCGCCCCGATTCCGCTTTCATGCTGGATCAGCCGCTGCACGCGCAAGTCGCGATCGATCTGCTCGCGCCGGTGATAAATGATTTGCGGCAGGGCGGCGCCTTCTTCCTTGCGCGTGTCGATCTGAAATCCGAGCCCGGTGTGATGCAAATAAACGAAAACGCCGCGCTCCTCGCGCGCAATCGCTTCGAGCGAACCTTCGAGCATCGCGCGGCAATCGCAGCTCGTCGAGCCGAGGACGTCGCCCGTGAGGCAGTGCGAATGAACGCGCACCAGCGGTGGAATTCCGTTTTCCGAGCCGCGCGCGATCGAGTCATCGATCTCGCTTACGACGCCCGCCGCGCCCTCTCCAATTTTCCCGCGCACCAGCGCGACGTGCAGGTGATGGTCCACGTCGCTCGCGTACGCGATCATCCGAAAATCGCCGTATTTTGTAGTGAGCGTCGACTCCGCGATCCGCCGGACGTAGCGCTCGTGCTTCATGCGGTAGCGGATCAGGTCGGCGACCGTCACCATCTTCAGCCCATGCACGCGGCAAAATTCCGTCAGCTCGGGCACGCGCGACATCGTCCCATCGTCGTTCATGATTTCGCAGATCACGCCTGAAGGATCGAGCCCCGCGATGCGCGACAAATCGACCGACGCTTCGGTTTGTCCCGCACGCACCAGCACGCCGCCATTGCGCGCGCGCAGCGTGTAGACGTGCCCGGGCCGCGCCAGATCTTCGGGCCGCGTTTTCGGATCAGTTGCGGCGAGGATCGTGGTCGCGCGATCGGACGCGCTCGTGCCGGTCGTGGTGCCGCGCGCCGCGTCGATCGGCTCGCAGAAAGGCGTGCCGAATGCCGACGTGTTGCGCGGCGAAATCGGCCGCAGGTCGAGCGCGTCGCAGCGCTGCTCGGTGAGCGAAAGGCAGATCAGCCCGCGCCCGAATTTCGTCATGAAATTGATGGCTTCCGGCGTGATTTTTTCCGCCGCCATCGTGAGGTCGCCTTCGTTTTCGCGGTCCGCATCGTCCACGAGGACGATCATGCGCCCTTGGCGAATCTCCTCGATGGCTTCTTCGATCGTCGCGAACGGACCCTTGCCTTCACCCATGTCATTGCACCCATTTTGCAGCGGGAAATGTGACCAGCAGGCCTTCGCCGCCGCACCCAAACCTGTTTCCACTATACCGAAAATCCGCGTCCCAGGACACTCAGGACACCGTGCCAAACCTGCTCCGGCGGCGGCAACAACGTTGCCGCCGTCGGGGAGGTTAAACGGGCTTAAATGGCCAAGAATGGACTCCTTTTGGCGGTTTTTGCGCCGTAGGCGGGATCGTCACTGGGGTTTCGACAGCTTGGCCGCCGCCGTGGACGAAAGGGCGTTGTCCTTGCACTGTCCCTGCAGGGGACCTGCCATCTGGCTGCACGCGCCAAAGGCCTCGGTCGCCTCGGTGAAGCGATTCAGGTTCTGCAGGTCGACCCCCAACACGAACAGGTCGGTCTGATCCTGAACGGGATTGCCTTTCGTCGCGAGTTCTAGCTCGCTCGCGGATTTGTCGTAATCCTCGCGGCGAAAATAGACGAGGCCGAGGGCGCTGTGCGCCTGAAAGGTTCGTTTGGCCCTGGCTGCCTCGAACTGCGCGTCGCTCATGCCGGGCGGCTTGGGCATTTTGGCCATCACGTCGAGCGCGTGCTGGGCGTACGTCTCGGCCTTGGCGAGTTCCTGATCGGCGTCGGGATCGTCGGGGCTGTAGACGTGAGGAATCGTCCAGCCGATCGTGGTGAGCACGTCCACATCGTCGGGCTTGAGCGCGAGCGCGATCCGCGAATACGTAGCTCTCTTTCCAGTCCTGCTGCGCCCGATAGATGTCCATCATGCCGACGTCGACACGTTCCGCAAGCGGACTCTTCGGATACCTCCGCAGGAAATCGTTTCCGAGACCGATCCTCTTTGCCGGGTCCTTGCTCTTTGAGGAAAGCTTTGTAGGCGGCGTCCTGGTCGCTCTCGGCCTGCGCGTTCACGTCATTGCCATACAACGGATCGGCCATCGAGTGCTCGACGACAGCCCCATCTGCGTCTGGTTCCGGTCCATCTTGCGCCCCGGAAATCGAAGGGAACAGAAGTGCGACCGCGAGCGCAACGCACGCGCAGCACACCGGTTTGATTGTCGAGCCAAAGTTCACGACGTTTCTCCCTGTCGCTGTCTTCTGTTCGTTCCGCGAAAGAGGCCTATGTGCCGATGAACCTCGAATGGAACGGCAAATTGGTATCACCGGTTTACCACGCGGGTCAAGTGCGGGAATCGTACAGACGCTTAGCGCTGCGGCGTCCACGGCCAGGCGCTGCCGCGCATGCCGGTCGACGCGCACCAGTCGCGGATGCCGGAAAGTAGCACACCCGCGGCCATCAAAGTGAGAATCGATCCGAGAATCACGGAAGGGGGAGGCGCCGCAACCGCGAGGCACGCCGGCAAGAGCCACCACTGATGCATCGTTGGGACGAGGAACGCGAGCGCTGCGCCGTAGACGATTCCCATGATCGCGTGCATCACCCGCTCCCCGGGATAGACTCCGCCGAGCGGCTTGCGAATCCAGTCTTCGACGACGAAGTCCCAGAGCGTGAGGATGATTTCAATGAGCAGTAGAGCGGCGAGCGCGAAGACGTAGGATCCCTGCCAGTCAATCCACGGAATCGTCGCGAACAAAATCGCGTAGACGAAATCGCGCAGCGCATGCAGCTGCAATTCGTCGCGCGCGGCCAAGCCCAGTGCAGGCAATCGGGCGCGCCACTCATGGTAGTAGAGCGTGTCGAACGCCCCGAGAAGGGCAAGAGCAACCAGCAGTCTGAGCGCGATGATCAAGGCGACCCCGGCGCGACAAGCATAGCGCACTTGCGCGGGGACTGCCGAATAGCAGTAACGCGTTACGACGCCTTCTGAGCCTTCGCGGTTGGCGCTGCGGCCGGATGCTCGGTGCGTCCCGCCTCGAAAAGGAACCAGACGCGGCGCTGGGTCTCGTCGATCCAGACTTCGAGCAGGCTCGCGGTCGCGACATCGTTGTCTTCGTCGCACAATCCGTGGACTTCGAGCATGCTGCTCGAAAGCCGCTGGTTGTCGTCGCGCAGCTCGGCCAGCATGTCCTGCGCGTCAACGTATTCGGCGTCGTTGTCCGCGATACGCTGCAGGTGCGCGATCTGCCCGATCGAGCGGATCGTGGAGCCGCCGAGCTTGCGCACGCGCTCGGCAATGGCGTCGGTCATGGCGAAGATCTGATCGCCGTGCTCGTCGAGCAGCAGATGGTAATCGCGGAAATGCGGCCCGCTCATGTGCCAGTGGAAATTCTTCGTCTTGAGGTACAGCGCAAACACGTCCGCGAGCAGCGCGTTGAGCGCGCCCGAAATATTTTTGGTCGCTTCGGCCCCGAGATTATTCGGAGTGGCGAGTGGTGCCCTCTGCCGTTCTTTCAATTCCGCTTTGTCCGCCATATACGCTCCTCATACCGCTGATTTGCCTGCCCACTATGTCACAAAAGACGCCGCAAAGTGCGTCTCACAGCTGCGCGCCAGGAAGATTTTTGCCGTGCGCAGATTGGATGTCGGGAGTCGGCCATTTGACGCACCTGAATTTCCCCGCGCCGGGTGCGGCGGTCAGCTGCCAGGGGACAATCCCGGCATTCTCGACCATCACGATCGGGGCCGGCGCGCGCGTGCGATGCGACCCGCAAAGATTCTCGCTTGCATGCGCGTGTGGGCCACGTGCGATGTGCGCAACCGCCCGCGTATCGCGTGATGGAAAAAATCGGCATGCGCCGCGAGGCACACTCCCGCAAAAACGCCTTCGAGAAAAATGAGTGGCGCGATTCGTATTTGTACGCGGTGCTGGCGGAAGAGTGGCCCGCTAGCGCCGCTGCCGCGAAGCCGGCTGAATCGACGGGTTCGTAGCGTTCCCTCGGCTGCAGATCGGCGCCTATCGGGTCAGCGTAAGCCGCCCACCAGGTAGAGGACCACCGCGATGAGCACGACCGTGCCGACGATCCCCAGCCCCCCGCCTGTTCCCCATCTGGAATACCCGTAATAGCCGCCGCCACCGCCAAACAACAACAGTAGAATGATAATCAGCAATAACATCTACGTTCTCCTCTCAATATGCAGCCCGAATAACCCGACACACATTTCTCCAACGACTGGAATCGATTTCTTTCGTAGATCATCCTCAGCCCGGACTAGGAGCTGTCTCGTAAATGTTCGTGGCGAAGTCCAAGAGTGTCTTCAGGGGCTAAAGCCCAATGTTCTTTGGCTCCCTAAAGTCGGAGCTGAAGCTCCGACCCCCTAAAAGGCATTCATGAGATGGCTTCTAGTGATGATCGGGTGGATCGTCCTGGTGGCCCATCTGGTAACCGGCCTCATAGGCTTTCTGGTCGTCGTCTTTCTTGAACTTCCTGTTTCTGGAGTGGTCTTTATGGTGCGCTTTGTCGTTCTTGCCGTCGCGCATGCCCGTCTGGTAGTTCTTGTTTTTCGAATAATCCTGGTCGTGAGCGTGATCCTGTGACGACTGAGCCGCCATAGCCGGTACCGCGCCCACGCCGATACCCGCACCCAGCACTGCCGCCAGAACCCAGATGCATCGCCTTACCTTCATTCGCTCTCGCATAAGAATCTCCCTTCGTGTTTCGTATTGATGGAAGCTGACAACCTTCACCCGGGAGCAGTCTAGCGGCCGCTGGGAAGCAAAACTGTGCACAAAGGAACAACTCGGAGGGATCGCGTAAGCTCAGGGAACCCCCAGGAGAAAATCGGGACGCTCCGCAAGGCCCACTTTCGCAAGAACGTCTTCGAGCAAAAAAGAGTGGCGCGATTCGAATTTGTACGCCGTGCTCGAGGAAGATGGCACGCAAATGCAACGAGCGCTAGCGGGGCGGGCCGAGAGTAAAAACCACCTTGATTGTCGTATCGACCCGGACGGGATTCCCGTTTATCAGCGTCGGACTGTATCGCCACTGCTTAACCGCTTCGATGGCGGCTTCCGACAAGATGCATTGCCCTTCGTTCAGATAGAGACTCTGGACGGATCCATCTGTGCCGATCAGTGCGTGCAAAATTACCGTTCCCTGAAGCCCCAGCTCTAGGGCCTGCGTCGGGTAGTCTGGTTGTACCCTGCTAATGGCCCGCGCCGCGACCACGCCCGGATCGAGTTTGATCTTAGCCGAGCCTCCCGTGGGCCCTGGGTCGGGCCCGCCAATTTCTGCTTTTTGCAGATTTCCAATGAAACGAAATCCGCCATTTACGTAAGCCAGATACGCCCATATCGACGCGTCGGAATGGCCGATGAAGCGGACATCGTAGAGGTGCTCGTTCTTCTGCCGCAGCAATAGGAACGGATACTCGGTTGGCGTCGCGCGAGTATTGCAGGAATCGTCGAAGCGCACCGCTTCGATGTCGTTGTGCTTTTCCGCAATTTGGTTTGCGAGCATCTCGCCGGTATGCACTTCGGCGTCGACTCGCGTGGCGGTAGAAAGGACGGTCAACCGCTCACCAAGGTCGTCGCCGAAAACGGACTTGAACCATCGTTCGGCGTAGGGCAGGGCCAGCGATCTTTCATATACCCCGAGGGTCTGTTGGTCGCCCTTCTTTTCGATCTCCATCATGTCTTTCACGAAGTGCACGAGTCCGCCGGTGCTGTCGGGGTAAGACGGCATGCTCGCCGGCGTGGCGACGGTAGTGGCCGGAGAGGGCGCTGCTGCGGGGGCCGCGGATGCGGGCGGCGACTGTCGCTTCGACAGCCGGGCCGAAGCCTGGGGCGCTGTCGCGAGAAATACGAGCGCTGCGACGAAGGAGATCAGTGGCGATGCTCTGAATGCGGGACAACGCGGAACTATGCTCATGAACGCGTTCGAATACCTGGCCCTTAGAATGTTTGACGAACCTTTCCGGGGCGGGAATATACATTTGGTTGGCAGCGGCGTCAAATGCCCTCTCGCGAAATTGCGAGGATCCCGAGGGCGTGGATTCTTGTTGGCGCGGCGCGTGGCGTGAACGCGGTTATTTTCGCTAGCGATTCGGTTCTTCAGCGGCGGCTGTTGTTGCGCTTTTTGTGTAGTCGAAGCGGATCAGCCATTCGCTGGGGGTGCGCTTGGCGTTCGCGGTGCGGGGGCGGAACTTCCAGTTGCGCGCGGCGTCCATCGAGAGACGCGCGAAATAGCGGCTTCGTCCTGCAGATTCCAATTTAGCTGCGCGGACGTGGCCGGCGCGGTCGACTTTGACGCGAACGGTGACGCGCACGGTGCCGCGGATCGTTTTGCTGGCGAAGCGAGGCACGTCGGGCAGGGCGCGATGGAGGATATCGCCTTGCGCGAGCGGTGCGACGGGCTCGGAATGCGAAGAGGTGGGCGCGATGGACGCTGCCTCGACCACGTTTCCGGGCGTGGAGCTTGCGATCGTAGCGCTGATGCGCGGCGGCTGAGGATCGGGCTGCGGCGAGATTTTCGGAGCCGGCTGTTCGGCAACGCGTGGCTTTGCAGCGCTCGCGATCTGTGGCTGCGCGGCAGGCGACCGGGATGCACGTGATTCAGCGATACCGGACACAGCTGCGCGCGACTTCACGGCGCTGGATTCGATTCTCACCAGATGCGAGGGCGTCGGCTTGGCGTGCGGGCTCGGCTTGAGGAACGCCATGCCGAGCACGACGGCCGCGACCGCGATTCCTCCCGCGGTGAGCGCGAGAGAGCGGCGCGGCTTCGCGGCGACTTCGGTTTTCGCGGGAGGCGCGGGCACCTCGCGGCGAACGACCAGCGCGGGCTGCGGTGCGGGCACCGGCGCGGGCAGGGGATCGGCCTGCGCTTCCCTCAGGGCGAAAGAATTCAGCTTCAGCCTGGCCTGGAGCGCGGCAACGTTCCAGCGACGATGCGGAGAGCGGCTGAGGCAGTGGCGCGCCATCTCCAGAAACGGCGCGGGCAATTCCGAGGGCACGGAAACGGATCCGCGATGTCCGCGGGCTTCGGGCAAGCGTTCGGTGAGGCATTCGACGATGGTCATGCCGAGCGACCAGACGTCGCTTGCGGGCGAAATGCACTCGCTGCCGCACTCTGGCGCGCAATACGGAGCGTTTCCGTTGCGGCGGTCGGCGAATTCGCCGATGTGGCAGATGCGGTCGCTCGAAAGCTTCAGCCGGTCGCCGATGGCCATGATGTTCGACGGCTGCACGTGCCCGTGGACGAATCCTTTATCGTGAAGGTAGCCGAGCACTTCGAGCAGCGGGTGGAGCACGTCGCCCGCTTCCGACGGTGAAAGCGGGCGCTGGACGAGCGTCTCGGCGAGATTCTCCGGGGCGTATTCCATCACCACGTAGAGCATGTCGGCATTGTCGAGCGTGCAGCGGCCCGCGTCGTAGAGGCGCAGCAGGTGCGCATGCGAAAAGCGCGCGGCGAGCCTCCAGCGAGTGAGCAGGGGCGCGGTGTTGCCGTGCGGGGCGGGAATCAATTTGATCGCGGCGCGCTTGTTTTCGCCGCGCGCATGCTCGGTCAGGAAGACCGAGCTGTGCTCCGTGCCGCCGATGTATTGGATCAGCGGGAATCGTCCTTCGACGACCTGGCCCTGCAAATATCGTTGAGCTACGATCATTGTTTTCTCCCGTGCCCAATCGGCGGGCTAGGGCGAATTGCGCTCTCGTTAACGAGAAGCGGGTGCTCCAAAGGAGCGATAGCGGATTCGGCACGAATCATTAGCGCGTTCTAATGCGCCGAGCGATAGCTCGACGGCCGCGCGATGGGCCGCGCCGGAATCCCGATTCAATTGGCTGGGACTTCGTTGTGGTCGGGAGGCGGCGTCCCGCAGCCTCTCGATCGCGATAGAGGAACCATCGGCATTATAACCATGTGGGTGAAGGAGCCAAACCGAAAGTTCGGCGATGCCTGCCGGGGGCATTGCGGAGGACGGCGGCGTGCAGCGCGCGAATGATTCAGGTTTGGGCACCATAACGAAACGCTCCTACGTGACTTGGTCAAGAATCTTAGGCCCGCGAAATCGCGGATACTACTGCTCCGAGGGCCAGTTTTAGAGCAGGTGGGGTGCCAGTCGCGGCTGGGCTGCTGCTCGTGACGTGGCGCACTTTGCGCTGATTTGCGAGCACAGCTAAACACAGAGGACACAGAGAATCACGGAGAGCGCGGAGACCGTTGCTACGCCGCGAGGCTTTTGATTCGATGTCTGCGTGCGTTGCGTCGGGCGCGCTTGGGCCCGCGCTCGGCAGAAAATTCAGGCTGCTAATGCAAGATGTGCGCGGCTCGGCAAAATTGCGCCATCCGCTTCGGCCGCGCCAAATTGACCCGCCTCTTTGACGCGCCTATACTTGAATTCTGGCCAAGTAATTTCCGGGGGAAATCGCCATGGAAAATCCCGTCATTTTGAGTGCTGTGCGTACGCCGATCGGCAAATTCATGGGAGGGCTTTCGCCGCTCACCGCGACCGAACTGGGCGCGCGCGCCGTCGCCGAATCCGTGCGGCGCGCCGGGATCGAGCCGAAGCTGGTGGACGAGGCGATTCTGGGGAACGTGGTGCAGGCGGGGCTCGGGCAGAATCCGGCGCGGCAGGCGGCGCTGGGGGGCGGGCTGGATCCGCGCGTCGCCGCGATGACGATCAACAAAGTGTGCGGCTCGGGGCTGAAGGCGGTGGGACTGGCGGCGCAGGCGGTGGCGCTCGGCGAATCGGAAATCGTAGTGGCGGGCGGAATGGAGTCCATGTCGAACACGCCGTACCTGATGAAGGGCGCGCGCGCCGGTTTTCGCCTCGGCAATGCGGAGCTGCTGGACTCGATGATCATCGACGGGCTGTGGGACGCGTACGAAAATTTCCACATGGGGATGACGGCGGAGCTGGTCGCCGAAAAATACGGCATTTCGCGCGCCGAGCAGGACGCCTACGCGCTTGAAAGCCATCGCCGCGCGGTGCACGCGATCAAGTCGTGCTTCGTGAGCGAGCAGATCGTACCGGTCGAAATTCCGCAGCGCAAGGGCGCGCCGGTGGTCGTCAAGACGGACGAATCGCCGCGCGAGGATACGTCGCTTGAGGCGCTGGCGAAGCTGAAGCCTGCGTTCAAGAAGGATGGCGGCACGGTGACGGCCGGCAACGCGCCCGGCACGAACGACGGCGCCGCGGCGCTGGTGGTGACGAGCGAGCGCGCGGCCGCGCGATTGGAGAAGCAGCCGATGGCGCGGATCGTCGCGCAGGCGGTGAGCGGCGTCGAGCCGAAGTGGGTGATGATGGCGCCGGTGGACGCGGTCGAAAAGCTGCTCGCGAAAACGGGATGGGACCGCGACCGCGACGTCGATTTGTACGAGCTGAACGAAGCGTTCGCGGTCGCTGCGATCGCGGTGACGCGGCAGCTCAAGCTTGATCCCGCGAAAGTGAATGTGAATGGCGGCGCGGTCGCGTATGGCCATCCCATCGGCGCGTCGGGCGCGCGGATTTTGGTGACGCTGCTCTATGAATTGCAGCGGCGCAACCTGAAGCGCGGCGTCGCCGCGCTGTGCCTCGGCGGCGGCAATGCCGTCGCCGTGGCAGTCGAGCGCGGCTGATACACCGAAGAGGGCGCAGCAAGCAGCGCCCCTACAACAATCGGCGCGTTCGCGTGCGCGGCTGGAATCAAATCGCTATGTTCTGTCCCGTTTGCAAAACGGAGTATCGCCCCGGATTCACGAAATGCGCGGATTGCGGCGTTGCGCTCGTCGATCAACTGCCGGCGCGCGGCGAGGATGTCCAGACGGACGCGGAAGGGCGCGAACTGCTTTGGAGCGGGCTCTCTTCGAAACTGTGCGACACCATTCGCGATGCGCTTGATGTGGCAGGCATTTCCCACAAAGACGTTGAGAAGGAATTCGGCGTCTTGCCGACTTTTGCGCAGAACGCCCAGCTGATTTGGATTCAACCGCACGATCGGGACGCCGCGCGGGCCATCCTGCGTAAGGTGCTCACCGATGGCGATCCTGCAGATGCGGGACAAAGAGATTCAAATTCGGATAATTTGGCTTGGATGGATCCCTTCAGAGTCCGTCCCGCGCTTTATGCGGCCCAGTCGGCGACCGGACATGAAGAAGGCGAGGAACTGGCTGACTCCGCGGAGCGCAGGGAGTCAACACCGGATGATATTCCCGAAAATTTCAATCCGGGGGACGCCAGCTCGGAGGTTTGGGCCGGGGAAGACGCCGAGATGGCGGAATTCCTGAGGGACAGCTTGCGCGGCGTCGGGATCGGCTGCGTCGTCAGCGAGGGCGCCGGCAAGGGCCGCGTCCTCGTGCTTCCCGCCGATGAGGCTCGTGCGAAAGAGATCGTGCGAGAAGTGGTCGAAGGCGCGCCGCCCGTGTAGCCGCGCCCCAACACTCACTCTCCTCTGCTATCATCGTCGGCGTCATGTCCGTTGATTCGATCAAAACTGTGGGTGTGCTGGGCGCGGGAACCATGGGCAATGGCATCGCGCACGTGTTTGCGCGCGCGGGGTATCGCGTGCTGCTGCGCGATGTGGATAAGGCTTCGCTCGACCGCGGGATGGAGACGATCGGCAAGAATCTCGATCGCGAGGTGAAGAAGGGCAAGCTGACCGACGCGGAGAAAGCCGCGGCGCTCGCGCGAATTCAGCCCGTGACGGACACGGTACCGCTCGTGGGTGCGGATTTTGTGGTTGAGGCGGTGCCCGAGCAGCGCGATTTGAAGATTCGCGTGCTGAAGGAAGTCGACCCGATTCTTGGTCCCGGCGTGATCCTTGCGAGCAACACGTCGTCGATCTCGATCACCGAGCTTGCCGCGCATACGCGCCGCCCCGACCGCTTCATCGGCATGCACTTCATGAATCCCGTGCCGGTGATGGTGCTCGTCGAAGTGATCCGCGGGCTGGCGACCAGCGACGCGACGTTTGGCGTCACCATGTCGCTGTGCGAAAAGCTGGGCAAGAATCCGGTGGCGGTGAACGATTCGCCCGGATTCGTGTCGAATCGCGTCCTGATGCCGATGATCAACGAGGCGGCGTTTGCGGTGATGGAAGGCGTCGCGACGCCCGAGGCCGTCGACGCGGTGATGAAGTTTGGCATGAACCATCCGATGGGGCCGCTCGAGCTTGCCGATCTCGTCGGGCTCGATGTGTGCGTTGATATTCTCGACGTCCTGCACAAGGGGCTTGGCGATCCGAAGTATCGCGCGTGCCCGCTGCTGCGCAGGTACGTCGCCGCAGGCTGGCTCGGCCGCAAATCCGGCCGCGGATTTTACCAGTATTAGCGTTTGAGGCGAGCTCGAATGAGACCGGTGGCATTGAGCGGGCTCGTCATTTGCCTCGCCGCTTGCGTAACTTACGGTTCCAATGAACCGAGACAGGCACGACAAGAGGACAAAACGCAGCCTGCCGCGAGCCAACAGAGCAGTCCCGATGCGCCATCGCAAGACGAAACGAGATTCAAGCTGCTCCTCATGTCCAACGGAGTAACCGGGAGCGGTGCCCGGTGGGGAGGGCAAACGTACGAAACGCCAACCCATACGAGGGTTTATCTCTACTTAGTGTATTTGCACTCACGCGAGGATGCAAAGAAGGAATACGACGACAGGCTCAACGGAGCCTTGAGAATAATCAGTCAGGGCAGGGTTGAGGATGGGGCCGCCACAAAATCGGCCACGACGGAAGAACGAGCCGTGATTGTCATTTCAGTGAAGCGGGATTGCAAGGAGGCAACCGTTATCCTCGCTACTGCCGGCAGCGCACTCCGTGTTATTGAGTCCTGTTCGGCCGAGGCTGCGGTTGAATTTGAAAAACAGGGCAAACGCTCTAAGTAGTGAGGGCCGCTGGAGCCTGGCAACCTACCAAGCCTATTTCCGTTCCTTCAGATACTCACTCGGCAACTGAATCAACACGCCTGCGATGATTTTCCCCAGCAGGCGGCCGAAATCGCGGACATCGCCGGTGAGCAGGTGAGTCGCGTTCGCTTCGATCGCGGCGGCGAGGATCGGACGGTCCTTGGCGGGCAGCAGAGTGCCGGGCGGCAGTCCCGCGGAGGTGGCGTCCACAAGATGAATCGGGCGGCACAGCTTTTCGAGCTGCTCGCGCTGCGGGGCTTCCGCGAGATTCACGCGGGCTTCTCCCATGGCGTAGCGCGAGGTGTATAGCGTGCAGTCGGAGAGTTCCCACAGGCGGAGCAGGCCGGCGTTGGGCCGGGAGGCCGCCGAAGAGAGCACGTTCGCGTCGAGAAACAAACGGTCCATGAAATTTTATTTTGGGCGACGGTGCTGGATCGAGTCCGGGTTGAGGCCGAGTTTGCGCACCGCCTTGCGAGCCTCGCGATAGTCCTCGGCGGTCGTCGCGTTCGAGAGCATGAACTCCGCTTTCCGCTCAGGAGTGTAGCGCTCGACGGGAACGATTACCGCCGGGCGAATCAGAATGCCGTCGTCGCGCGCCTCGGCCGTGACGATCGAGCCTTCCTCGATGCCGAATTGCTTGCGCAATTTCGCGGGCACGATGATGGCGCCGCGCTTACCGACTCTGGCCGATTCCATGTCGCTCTCCCAGGTAACTACGCCCGGATGCCAGTATATCAGACATTCAGGCAGGCGCAAATTGTATTTGCCTTTTCTTCGCCTTCTGCTATTCTGCGCGACGAAGAAATGGTCCGGCCGTCTCCATCGCGCTCTGGTAGAATCGGGCCGCTCGCCGCGGCGAGCGGGCTCACCACAGGGCGAGGAAGGTCGCCACGGTGAGCCTGCCGGCTGTGGCGGGACCTAAACGAAATCCCTTCGAGGTATAAAAATGAACGACGAAAAAGCCAAGAATCTCGAACTAGCAATCTCGCAAATTGAAAAGGACTACGGCAAAGGCTCGATCATGCGCCTGGGCAGCCGCGATGTCCTCGTGCCCGTCAGCGTAATCCCCACTGGCTCGATCTCCATCGACGCAGCGCTTGGCATCGGCGGATTTCCGCGCGGGCGCGTGGTCGAGGTGTACGGCCCGGAATCGGGCGGCAAGACCACGCTCACGCTGCACGTGATCGCCGAGGCCCAGAAGCTCGGCGGCATCGCCGCCTTCATCGACGCGGAGCACGCGCTCGATCCCACCTATGCGCGCAAGCTCGGCGTGGATGTCGATAATCTACTCGTGTCGCAGCCTGACAACGGTGAACAGGCCCTAGAGATTGCTCAGGCTCTGATTCGCTCAGGTGGCGTAGATGTCGTGGTCGTGGATTCGGTGGCCGCGCTCGTTCCCAAGGCCGAACTTGAGGGAGACATGGGCGATGCGCAGATGGGGTTGCAGGCGCGGCTGATGTCGCAGGCGCTGCGCAAGCTCACCGCGATCGTCTCGAAATCGCGCACCTGCCTGATTTTCATCAACCAGATTCGCGAAAAGATCGGCGTCATGTTCGGCAATCCCGAGACGACCACGGGCGGGCGCGCGCTGAAATTCTACGCGTCGATCCGCGTCGATATCCGGCGCATCCAGTCGATCAAGGAAGGCGACCGGGTGGTTGGGTCGCGCACGCGCGCGAAAGTGGTGAAGAACAAGGTAGCCGCGCCCTTCCGCGAGGCCGAGTTCGACATCATCTATGGCGAGGGCGTCTCGCGCGAGGGCGACCTGCTCGATCTCGGCGTGACGAAGAACATCCTCGAAAAGTCCGGCACGTGGATCTCCTACAAGGGCGAGCGCCTTGGCCAGGGCCGCGAAAACGCGCGCGTATTCCTCAAGGAGCACACGGACATCCGCGACAAGATCGAGCACGAACTCCGCAAGGCGCTCGGGCTTACGCCGCTTGCGTCCGCGCCGGATGACGTTAAGAAGGTAGCCGCTGCTGACGGCGACAAGCCGCCGGTGAAAGTTGCTGCAGCTGCCGGACAAGCACGCGCCGCCGGGCGGTAGTTCAAAGGGGAACTCGTGTGCCGCTGAGACGGCACACGAGGGACTTCGTACATTTCGCGCTTCCGTCATTCGGCGGGGGCACTGAAGAATCGCTCCCGTGAGAGGGCGCGGGAAAACCCCGGGCTAAAGCCCCTTTTTATTGCTGCGCCTTTTCGCGGGCCTAAAGGCCCCCGCTTCCACCGGTTTGCCCTTGCGGGCTGAAGCAACGACTGGCGCAAACGTCCGCAGGTTGTCCACAGACTCTAGAGGCCCGCGCTTCCACCGTCTACTGCGCGGATTCGAAGGCGGTGAAGCGGCGCTCGAGTTCCCATTGCGCGCGGGCTTTGTCGTTGTGCGCGAGGAAATCGGCGCACTTCGCGGAGGGCTTGTCCGCGCCGAGGGTATCGCGCGAGCAGGCGGCGACGGGATCGCCGAAGGCGTCGGGCGCGCGCCACAGGCTTTGGCCGGGCAGGAAGTCGTGTTCCATGCCGGTGCGCACCATCTGCTTCAGGTCCGCGTAATGCAATCCGTAGGTTTCGACCGCGCGAACGTATTCGTGCGTGAGGTCGATGCGCGAGACGCCTTCGTCGTCGGTGGAAAGCGCGACGGGCACGCCGTACCGCCGATAGATCGGCAGCGGATGATTTTTGCCGGTGATGCCGAGGATCACGTCGTTGCTGGTGAGGTTGATCTCGACCATCACGTGCTTCGCGGCCATTTCTCCCAGCAGGTCGTAAGGACGATCCTCGTACATCACATCGACGCCATGGCCGATGCGATCGGCGTGTCCCACGTCGATCGCTAGCCGGATGTGGCAGCAGAGCCCCTCGTAAGGGACGAGCCCCGGCGCGAGTTCGCCGGCATGCAGCGAGATGTGGACCTTTGGATACAGCGTGTGAAAGAAGCCGACCATGCGCATTTGCAGCGCGTAATCGCGCATCGAGATATAGCCGTCCTCGGGCATCACGAAATTGATGCCGACGAAACGCGGATCGGCCGATGCGGCCTCGAATCCCAGCAGAGTTTGCGCGAAGACCTGCTCTTTCGGGAAGCCGCGAAGCACTTGATAGATGTAGCGAAGCTCGACGCGGCACGCGGGCGCGGCTCCGGGGTTGCCGCAGTGCTCGATCTGGCGGCGGCCGTTCTCCGCGCTGTCGATCTCGCCGTGGGCGATGGTGATGTCGTCGCGCAGGCCGTGCGCGAGAAGGTCGTCGCGCAGTTTGGCGAAATCGTCGTTCCAGGCGACGGTTTTCGAGAGCGCGGTTGTGTGATCGAAATTCGGTGTGTCCATCAGCTCGAGGTACTGCTCGTTCTGTGCGGCGGCACGCGCGGCGATTTCGTCCGCCCACTCGCCGAGATGGCTGGAGTTGAGCGTTTCGGCGCCAAATTTATCGAACGAGTCGAAAAAGTGGTCGTGGCCGGTGACGCCGGTCGTCGGCACGAAGCTGCGCATGGAAAACGCGTCGATTAGGGCGTCGTAAAGGTGCTTATCATCGAAGGCGCGCGACACGGGTAACTGGCCCTCGGCGCAAGCGGCCGCCAGCGAGGTATCGGGAATGCGCGGCTTGGACAACACGTCCGAGGCGATATCGACGCACAAACCGTCCGCTGCCGCATCCTTGATAAACGTTTCCGCGTAAACCGCGCCGGGAAAGTGAACGTGCAGATCGGCGCCCTTGGGCATCCGATAAAGGAACGCGCGCAGGTCGAGGGGATTCGCGCGCGCGGCTTCGAGCTTCGTTTCGATGCGAGACTCCGCTGCGGTCGGTTTCGCCGCGCGCTCGGCTCGCTGCGCGAATGCGCATGCCGCGCTCAGAAGGAGCAAAGGGACGACGCCTACCGGACGAGAGACCCCCAGGAACAATTTCATCGGTTTCTCCAACCCGAGATTCGCGCCGATCCGCCCACGGCGCTACGTGAAACAGGGATTGGCTAGGATAACCGAATTTTTCGGGCTGCCATCAAAGTTATTGACGCCGCTGCGCAGCCGCGCTACATACTTGGCTGCAAAAATTTCCCGTCCGGCGCAGGATTGGGTATCCGGAGCCGCGGAGCGAGCATGTTCCTTGAAAAAAGACTGTTTTGCGCGGCGGTGTTGGCGATCGCCGCGGCGTTCTTGATTTCATCCGCGGGCGCGCAAGAGCAGAAGCACACGCCGCCGCTCGCCGGATTTCCGGTCGGGCCCTCGGGGCATATCGACAGCTACGCCGCGTCGCCTGCGGTAATCCAGCCGGGCCAGTCATCGTGGCTTACTTGGGCCGCGGTGAATTCGGACGACACGTCGATCGACCAGTGCGTGGGAATCGTTCCGACGCGCGGCATGCAGATGGTGACGCCGAAGGCGACCACGACGTACACATTCACCGTAGGCGGGCGCGGCGGAAACGACAAGCGGTCGCTGACCGTCATCGTGGTGGGAACCACGCCGATTTCGCCGGAGGAGGGCAACAAAGCGTGCCCCGCCATAACCATCCCGCAGATGGACGGGCATCCGGACCTTTCGGGCGTCTATATCGGCGGGTTCGGGATCATGTCCAGCGGCCATCCGACGCTGAAGCCGGGCGCGGACAAATATCGCATCGTGGAAAATCCCAACGATCTCGGGCAGGGCGTGCTGTGCGTGCCGCCGGGCGTGCCGGCCGCGACGATGCAGCCGTATCCGTTGCAGATCATCCAGAAGCCGCACCTTGTGGTGATTCTCTACGAAGCTTACGGTATCTTTCGTGTGATCCCGCTCGACGTGCAGCATCCGCCCGATCTCGACCCCACGTACATGGGAAACTCAGTGGGCCACTGGGAGGGCAATACACTGGTGGTCGACGCGACCGGGTTCAACGACAAAACCGAGATCGCGGGTTTTCACCACACGACGGCGTATCATGTAGAGGAGCGGTACACACGCACGTCGTACGATACGGTGATGTATACGGCGACGGTGACCGATCCGAACGTGTTCTCCCAGCCGTTCACGTACACCGGTCCGCTGCATCTGCATCCGGAGTGGCAGATTCAAGAGTACGTCTGCGAAGAGAACAACCAGAATTATCAGGACCTCTTGGACAAAAAGAAGTAGCGGGACAAGAACGGCGGAGCAGGGGCCAGCAAGAAAGGACTGAAATGCCAGCGGCGGGAGGATCGAGCGGGCTCGAAGGAGTGGTTGCGGCGCGGACGCGCTTGAGCCACGTCGACGGGCAGAACGGCGTGTTGATCGTCGGCGGCTACCAGATCGAGGATCTGGCCGCCCATGTAGGCTTCGAGGGCGCCGCGCACCTTCTCTGGCGCGGACATTTGCCCGACCGCGCGGAGCTCGCCAAACTTTCGGCGGAAATGTCCGGGCTGCGCGAGCTCCCGGCGCTCACTCTGGAAGTGCTGCGCGCGGCGAAGTCGGCGGCGCCGATCGACGCGCTGCGCATGGCGTGCGCCACGCTGTCGCTTACGCTGGCCAATCCCGACGCGATCACGCCCGAAGCCGACATGGCAGCCGCGATGCGCCTGACGGCGTGCTTCCCGACGGTGGTCGCTGCGCATGCCCGCATTGGCAAAGGGATCGATCCGATCGCGCCGCGAAAAGACCTGCCGCTCGCGGCCAATTTTCTGTACATGGTCCACGGCAAGGAGCCCGATCCGGCAGCGGCGCAGGCGCTCGACACCTATTGGGTCACGGTGATGGACCACGGGATGAACGCGTCGACGTTTACGGCGCGGGTGATCGCGAGCACGCGTTCCGACCTTGTGAGCGCGGTGACGGGAGCTCTCGGAGCGCTGAAAGGGCCGCTGCATGGCGGCGCGCCGGGACCCGTGCTCGACATGCTGCTAGACATTCGCACCGCCGATCGCGCCGAGCTCTGGCTGCGCAACGAACTCGCGCAGGGGCGCCGCATCATGGGGTTCGGCCACCGGATTTACAAGGTGCGCGATCCGCGCGCCGAAGTGCTGAGCCGCGCGGCCGAACGCTTGGGCGGGGCGCAGCTGGAAAACCGGCAGCTGTACGAACTCGCGCGGCACGTCGAGGCGACCGCTCTGCGCGTTCTGGCGGAGGCGAAGCCGGGCCGCAATCTACGCACCAACGTGGAGTTTTACACGGCGCTCGTGCTGCAGGCGCTCGGGCTCGATCCGAAACAGTTCGTCGCGATGTTTGCGTGCGGGAGGACGGCGGGATGGTGCGCCCACGTGATCGAGCAGCACGCGGAAGACAAGCTCATCCGGCCGCAGTCGGAATACATCGGCCCGGTCGGGCTCGTCACAGTTTCGTAGCCATATTCTGAGGGGGAAAGACGGATCCATGAGAACCAAATCAGCCATTCTGATTGCCTGCGTTCTGCTATTGAGCGCAGCGCCGGCATTTGCGCATCACTCGGTGTCCATGTACGACATGGCGCATCCGACCACGGTGAACGGCACGGTGACGAAGCTCGACTGGACCAATCCGCACGGCTACATCTACGTGGACGTAAAGAACGCACAGGGCCAGATCGAGCACTGGGCCATCGAAATCGACAGTCCGAACTTCTTGAAGCACAACGGCTGGACCAGCACAACCGTGAAGCCGGGCGACACGGTCACTTGCACCGGAGGGCGGGCGAAAAGCGGAGCGACGACGATGCGTTGCACCACCGTGACGCTCTCGACCGGCGAAGTGCTCAGGTCCTAGCGCGGCATGACCATCTATCACGTCTGCGAGCTGCTCGAACAAACCTCGTTCGGCGCGGCGATTCGCAATTCGGACTGGCTATTCCCGGCGATTGAAGCCGTACACGTCCTGGGCATCGTGGTGCTCGTAGGGACCACGGGTCTATTCGACCTGCGGCTTCTCAACACCGGTTTTCTGCGGCGCGAGCGGGCGTCCGACGTGGCGAAGCAAGTGATGCCCTGGGTATGGGGCAGCTTCGCGGTGATGTTCGTCACCGGCGTGCTGATGTTTTCCTCAGAAGCCACGCGCTGCTACCAGAGCTGGTTTTTCCGCCTCAAACTGATTCTGCTCGTGCTCGCCGGGCTCAACGCGTTCATCTTCCAATTCGGCGCGTATCGCGGAATCGCCAACTGGGATGAGGCCGGAACGAAGGTGCCGGGCGGCGCGCGAGTGGCCGCGTGGGCATCGCTCGTGCTTTGGGTCTTCATCGTTTTCGCGGGGCGCGGGATCGCCTACTACTAGATTTCCATTCCTCAAGACGGCTTGGGGTGTATGATCCCGCGCGGGGGGAACATCAAACATGCACTTTTTCTTGTGGCTGCAGCATTCCGCCTTCATCACGTGGCTCAGCGATTCGGTGGTGATGGCGACGTTCATCGAAGTGCTTCATTATTTCAGCTTGTTCCTGCTGGTGGGATCGATCGTCCTCGTGGATCTGCGGGTCATGGGTGTTGCCGCGAGGAAGCGCAATGCGACCGAGCTGGCCCAGGACCTTTTCCCGGTGATGTGGGCGGGATTGGCGCTGAATTTTGTCTCGGGATTCATTCTTTTCCTGGGCGATGCCGCGGCCTTTTATTACAACTGGGTTTTTCACATCAAGCTGGCGGTGATTCTGGTCGCCGTCGTTTTCGGGATCATCGTGCAGGCCAACGTCCGCAAGTGGGATCGCCCGACGGGTATCCCAGTCGGCGCGAAGGTGCTCGCGTTGATTTCGCTGGTGCTGTGGATCGGATCGATTCTCGCGTCGGTCGAAGTGCCGGCGTTGACGAGTGTGGGATAGGAGGCGGCGAAAATGCATCACTTGCTCTATGCCTTCGCTCACTGGCTCGAAAACACGCAGTGGGCGCTGAATATTTCCGGGTCCACGTGGTCGTATCCGTACGTGCAGATGATCCATTTCACCGGGCTGTCGCTGTGGGTGGGCACGAACGTCGCCGTCGATCTGCATCTGCTCGGCATCGGCTCGAAGCGGCTCACGTCCGCGGAGCTGAACAACGCGCTCTTCGCGTGGAATTGGACCGGGCTCGCGATCGCGGTGACCGGCGGGTTCATGCTGTTTGCGACTGCGGCCACGTCGTTCATCATCAATCCGGCATTTGAGCTGAAGCTGGGGCTGCTGGTGCCGCTTGGGATCATTCTGCACATCGTGGTGCAGCAGAAGACGCGCAGCTGGGGGCTCACGAAACAGACGCCGGGCGTGGCGAAATTTTTCGGCGGGCTGGAGCTTTTGTGGTGGTTCGCCGTGGCGACAGCGGCCGCGTCGATTCCGTATTTCGAGCACCAGTGATTCGAGCATTCGTGCAATGAACGCAAAATCGGCAATTCGGCTCGCGGCATGTGCGGCCTTTTGCGCGGCCGCGATCCTCGCCGGCTGTTCGCACAATGAATCGAGCGACGACGACCAGCCTGCGCCGACCGCCACGGTCGATCCCGCCACGGTCGGAGACCTCAGCGGGACGGTCACGCTCGACGGCACGCCGCCGGCGCCGCGCCCGATCATCATGACGGCCGGACCCGAATGCGCGAAGCTGCATTCGTCGCCGCTCACGTATCCGGAAGTGGTCACCGGCGACCACGGCGCGCTCGCGAACGTGCTCGTCTACGTAAAATCGGGCCTCGGAAGGTATCGCTACGATCTGCCCGCCGCTCCCGCGACGCTCGATCAGGTGGGCTGCATGTACGAGCCGCACGTGCTCGGCCTGATGGCGCACGAGAAGCTCGACATCAAGAACACCGACCCGATCGTGCACAACGTCCATCCGGTGCCGCACAAGAATCGCGCGTGGAATCAGTCGCAGCCGATTGGCTCGGCGGCGATCGAAACCGAGTTCGACCACCCCGATTTCGCCATCCCCGTGCTCTGCAATCTGCACCCGTGGATGCGGGCGTACGTGTTCGTGTTCTCGCACCCCTATTTCGCGGTGACCACAACGGCGGGCACATTCGACCTCAAGAATTTGCCGCCTGGCACCTACACGATCGAGGCCTGGCAGGAGAAATACGGCGCACAGGATCAAACGGTCACAATCGGCCCCAATCAATCGAAGGCAATCTCCTTTCGTTTCAGCACGGGCGGCTAGCAGACTTGACGATCCAGACGCCTTCGGTCGGGTTCGCTGCCGCGGCGCGGCTTACGAAATCCTTACGTAAGGCTTACACCTCGCTTACCGGCCCCAAAGTAGTGTGATTGAAGTCGCGCGCAATCGTAGGCAAGAGCGTTTCGCCCTCCCCCGGGTCAACGCACTGGTTGCAGCGCGACACCAAAATGATAGCCACCCCTCAACCCGGCGACCGGATCGGAAGTTACCGGATCGACAGTCTGGTGACGCAAGGCGGCATGGCGGCCATTTTCCGCGCCACCGACGTGCGCACGGGCACGCCCGTGGCGATCAAGATCCCGCATCCCCAGTACGAAGCGGACGTCCTGTTTTACGACCGGTTCCACCGCGAGGCGGATATCGGCCGCAAGCTGGATCATCCCGGCGTCGTAAAAGTGCTGCCTGACGACAAGTCCGGGCGCGTCTGCATGGTGATGGAGTGGGTCGAGGGGCGGCCGCTTCGCAAGATTCTCGACGAGGAAAAGAGACTCTCCCCCGAGAGGGCCGAGCGCATTGCCATCCGTATCTGCGATGCGCTCGTTTACATTCACGGGCACGGCATCGTTCACCGCGATCTGAAGCCGGATAACATCATGGTGGACGACCAGGACCAGATTAAACTGGTCGACTTCGGCATCGCCGGCGAAGCGCGCGCGCGCCGGTTGACCTTCGCGAAATTCACGAAAGCGATGGGAACGCCCGATTACGTCTCGCCCGAGCAGGTGAAAGGCAAGCGCGGCGACGCGCGCAGCGACATCTATTCGCTCGGCGTGATGCTCTACGAGATGCTGACCGGGCAGGTCCCCTTCACCGAGGAGAATCCTTTGGCCGCGCTCAACCAGCGGCTGCTGAGCCCTCCTCCTCCGCCGAGAGAAATCGATCCTTCGATCACGCCGCAGCTGCAGGAGATCATTTTTCGCGCGATGGAACGCGAGCCGGTCAATCGGTACCAGACGGCGCGTGATTTCGCGCACGACCTCGCGAACCCCGATCAAGTGGGCATCATCGACCGCGAGGAGATGAATCAAAACGGGTTGGCTCACGCCAGGGGGCGCAAACGCGCGTGGTCCTACGTGGCGCTGGCCCTGATTCCCCTCGCGATCTTCGCTTTACTTCTGCTGGTGGCGCATTCGCAGTAACTTCCTGACGCAATGATGGGTTACATCCGCAGATACGTATCTTTAATTCTAAATTGTGATGGCACGTACTCCGATTATTGATTTGCTCCGCGCGCCGAACCCTCCCTACAGTGGAGTATGAACGCGCAACTGGAACGTACTGAGGGAACCACCGAGCGGCCCGATATCGGTGTCGAGGTGCTGCACGAGATCGGCGAGCGAATTGCTGCCGCCGGCCCGTTGCACACGGTGCTGGAGCTGGTGGTGGAATTTGTGTCGAGCGTGGTGAAGTGCGATTCGTGCTTCGTCTACGTGATCGAAGACAATGAACTCATCCTGCGCGCCTCGCAGAATCCGCATGCCGAGGTTGTCGACCGTCTGAAGATTCGCATGGGGCAGGGAATTACGGGATGGGTCGCCGAGCACAAGAAGCCCGTGGCCATCGCGAGAGAGGCGGCGCTTGACCGGAGATTCCAGTCGTTTCACGAATTGCCCGAAGACCGCTTCGAGGCGTTTCTCTCGGTGCCGATTTTGTGCCGCGACAAGCTCGTCGGCGTCATCAACGTGCAGCACCGCGAGCCCCACGCGCACACCCAGCGCGAAATTCAGCTGATTGCGACCATCGGATTCCTGGTCGGCCCCGAGATCGAGCTGGTGCGGCTCGAAGCGGAGAGTTCGCGGTCGTCCGAATTGTCGGAAGCGCTCGAGATCGTCGAGAGAGCCAAGGCCCTCTTGCGCCGCGACCTGCGGCTCAGCGCCGAAGAAGCCGCGGCCATGCTACAGCGGGAAAGCCGCCAGCGCCGCAAATCGATGAAGGAAGTGTCCGAAGCGATTCTGGTGGCGGACGAAATTCTAAGTACCCGGCGTGTGTCAAAACCCTACTAGGCGTTTCACTCCCTCACAAGAAACAGAGAAATTCGACCCACTCACTGCAACGGTCTCAGTTTCAAGTGGCTCACCCAGGGATTCGCTATACTGATGCCTCCTCGCCGGGGTGGTTCTTGTTTTTCGCCCGCGTTTCGAGAGACTCAGTGAATTCTTCGAGAAAGCGGGCGGAAAAACCGGTGCGCAAAGACCTCGGGAATTTTCACAAGATGCCGCACTCCGGCCTCGGCGCGCATTTCCGCGCCGGAGGGGCCTCATACTCCCAAGAGTCGTACAACCCGCTTTTCGGCCTGCTTCCCAGCCGGCTGGTGAAGTGGATTCCGCACGTCGCGCGGTATTGGTTTCACAAGAAGCATCCGTTTCGCGACTACACGACGCCCGGCAAGGGAAACGGCGTGTATTCGATCGAGGATCGCGTGAATCTCAGCCTGATCGGCGACTGGGGCACCGGCACGGACGAGGCGCAAAAAGTGGCGGACTGCACCGCGGCCTTCGATCCGGATTTCACGATTCATCTCGGCGACGTCTATTACGTGGGCGACTCGAACGAGATTCGCGAAAACTTTCTGGGCGAGAAAACCAGCCCGTATAGTCCCGTGAAATGGCCGATGGGCCGCAAAGGAAGCTTCGCGCTGAGCGGCAACCATGAAATGTACGCGCGCGGCAACGGCTACTACGGCGCGATCCTGCCGCGGATGGGGCTGAAGCATGCGGGCGCGGAGTGGGGCGGCGGGCAATGGGCCAGTTTCTTCTGCCTCGAAAATCGATTCTGGCGCGTGATCGGCATCGACACTGGCTACAACTCGACCAAATTCGATTATGGGCGTGTGCCAATCGTTCAAAAGAGCAAATGGGTGCGCACAAGCGAGCATCTGAAGCCGACCTGCCGGCTTCCCGACGGCCTGATGCAGTGGCTGCGGACCGTGGTGAATCCCGACGGTGACAAGCGCGGTCTGATCGTGATGTCGCATCACGGCTCGCATTCCGCGTTCAGCGACTGGTACCGGATTCCCGCGATCCAGATGGCGGAAATCATTCATCGCCCGGCGCTCTGGTTTTGGGGACACGAGCACAAGCTCGCGATCTACGATAAATACGCGGTCACCGGCGGCATCGAAGCTTACGGCCGGTGCATCGGCCACGGCGGGATGCCGGTCGAGCGAGGAGCGGAGCCGGATATCGACGAGTGCCGCTTGCTCGCGTGGGACAATCGACGCTACGAAAATGGCGAGCCGATCGATGTGGGATTCAACGGCCACGCAAATCTAGCGTTCGACGATGCTTCGCTGCGCGTCGAATATCGCGATCTGAATTGCGCCGTTCTCTTTACTGAGGATTGGCGCGTGGACCTAAACTCGGGCGCGCTCGAGGGCCCAAATTTGAAAAAAGTGCTCGACGATCCGGAATTGCGCAGTCGTTTCTGACTCGTATTAACCGTTTGCTTCGTTGCTCTCCACAACTTGTGTTTTCTGGTCTTCAGCGTTTTGCCACGGGTTCTGCTGGTTTGCGTCGCTCCTGGAGGAATTGGATGACGTGTTGTTCGTATCCGGCGGGATCGCGGCCTAGAGCCGAGGCGTGCCCGGCACCCTGCACGATCCAAAGTTCCTTCGGACCGCGCGCCGCGCGGTAAACGCGCTCGGCGTGGCGGCAGGGAATCGTGCGATCGCGCGTGCCGCAAATCAGCAGAACGGGAAAAGGGCGCGCCGCGACAGCTTTTTCGGGCGAAACGTCGTCGGGATTGAATCGTCCGGCTTTTGCCAAAGCCGCCAGTCCCGTGATCACAGCGGGGCGGAAAAGCGTCTTGCCAAGAAGCGGATTCCAGTGCAGGCCTGCGTAGTCGTAACTCACTTCGCGCAGATCGGCGAGCGGATCCTCGGCGATCACGCCTTCGATGCGAGGTTCCACGGCCGCGGATTGCAAAGCGACCGCCGCGCCCATCGAGACGCCGAGCGCATACAGGTGCAACACGTTTTCGCTCGCATAGAGCGCATTGGTAATCGCAACGGTGTCGTAACGTTCCTTCCAGCCGTACGTCGCCATATCCCCGCCGCTTTGCCCGTGCGCCCGCGAATCCATCATCACGACACTGTAGTTATGGCGCAGGAGAATCTCGGCTGCGCCCAGGACGCCCGTGCGATTGTCCGAAACGCCGTGGAAGAGCAGCACCCAATCGCCATTCGGCGATGGCGGTCGAACCTTCCAGCCGCGCAATTCGATGCCATCCGGCGCGCGCACATCGAAATCGACCTTTCGAGCGCCCGTGCGGTCGAGCATGGCTTGTGTTTCCACCACGCGATCGGGATTGAGGCGCATTGGATGCAGCACGCCCGGGCCAATCGCGCGTCCGAGGAGCGCAACGGCTGACTCAAGAACAACCAAGACAACGACGATATAGGCAATTCGGCGCATAAGCTTCTAATTCAGATACGGATGAAATCAACGCGAAGTTCCGGCTTGGTTGGGGAATGCGCCGACGCGAGAAACGACCACTGGGTCGTCTACGTTTTGGCGCCGTTGCGGCGCTTGGCGAGATCCTCGAGGCTCGGGTACGAATAGGCTTCGACGAACGTTTGCTCGCGCGGCTGCGACTTCTGCGTCATGGCCTGCGCCAGTATTTCGATCGCGGTGTCCATGGTTAGCGACGTCATCACGGCGGCGCGCAGCACGCCCTGATCCACCAGCGGCTTGATCTGCCCCGGAATGCCGACGCCCGCGCAGGGCAGCGCCAGCCACTTCTTGCGTTCGATCTCCGACGCATTCGTCTCGAAAGCTTTTCGCGCGCCAAGAACGAAGTCCGCGTTTTGCGAGAAGATCAGATTGGTCCCCTCGGTTTTCCCCGTCGAAAGGCTGAGCCACGAACTCACCGCTGCGTAAGCGCCCTCCGCGCCCGAGCCCTGCACCTTGAGGCTCTTCACTTCCACATTCTTGGGACGTCCGTTGTCCAATCCCTCGAATCGCCGGGTCGCAATCGAGCTCATCGCGGGCCCGCGCAGATAGAGGACCGTGCCTCCGCCCGGCAGCATCGCGCCAATCTGTCGTCCTTGAATGCGCCCGACGTCCACGTGATCCTGCGACACCAGAAACACAGGAGCCTTCGCGGCCGCGCGGAGCGCCCCGAGATAATCCACTTGCGCGTTGCTCACCACCCAGGCGATTCCCGCGGCAACCGCCGCCTCAGCCACGCGCGGCAAGCCCGTCGCGCTGACGGGTTCGATCAGGATGCCATGCGGCCGGTTTTCCGCCTGCGCCTGGACGAATTTCAGCAGCTGCTGGCTCTGCAACACCGGGTCCATTTCAGCGTTGGTGAATTGCAGCTCCACACCGAATCGATCGGCGGTAGCTTTCGCCACGAGAGTCTGCTCGCGCAGGTACATGTTGTCGCCCGGAAGCGATACAACACATCTCCACTTTTTCACGGTGCGTCCCAAGAGCTGGATGGTAGGCCAGCCTACATTCCCATTTTGGACCCGTGCTGCTTCGGGCATCCTACGCCCGCACTGCCCTCAATACAATGAATTTACCGCCCGAGTGTTCCAGCAGAAACGTCTGGAGGGCTACACGATTGAAAAGTAGGACGCCTAGGGCTTGGGACGATCGCGGAGCATCAGGATGGGCTTGGGCACGGAGCCATTCTCAGCGTACGGCTGGCCGTCGAGCATTTGGGTGAGCTCGCCCTCCTTGGCATTTTTCGGGACGAACTTCCAGTCGGTCGAAGGAGCGTATTGGTCCTTTTGAATGGCGGTGAAATAGAGCGCGCCGGATCGCAGGTGGACGTTGAGAATTGGCCCGTCGCCGACGTCGATGTGCGTGTCGCTGGTGAGATTGCCGTCTTTATCGTGGGCGAGATCGAAATTGTTGAGATCGCCGTCGAGGCTGCCCCGGTCGTCTTTCAGGATGAGAATCGCGAAGACTTTCCCATCGATGCTCGCCTTCCACGTGCCGAGGAACGGCTTGAGATCGGCCTGCGCCTCTTTCGTCGGCTGAGCGGTCGCATCCTGCGCGGACACTCCGAAGGGCGCGACTCCCGCGAGGCAAATCGACGCGAGGAGCGCGATCGCGAAGATGTGTCGCGCGACGATCGGGCTGCGGCTTCCGAAGCTCATGATGTCCCTCCCTGCATGCGTCGTACGCGCGTTACGATCCGGTAGAAGAGTAGTGCCGAGTCCCGAAATTCCAAAGCGAAATGGCGAGCGCGAGAAACACCGCGGCAACCACCGGCACGAACGGCGCATATTCCGGCACCACCGCGCGCCCCAGCAAACGCACGCTGGGATAAAACGACGCCAGCCCGAAGGGAATGATCCAGCACAAAACAAACTGCACCCCGCCGCTGTAGATCGAGAGCGGATAGCGCCCGAAAGCGATCACGTTCCACACGGGCGGATGGATGCCGACGCGATCCTCGAACCAGAAAGACGCGGTGGTAAGGATCAGAAAGATCGAGAGATAGATGATGCTTGCGCAGATGCCGAAAAAGACGAGCAGCGCGAGCTTTTCGAATGTCCACGCGACGTGCAGCCGACGCGCGCCCCACCACATGCAGAAAAGTCCCGTGGCGATGCCTTGCACGGCCTCGATGCGAAACGTCTCGAACAGGATTTGAAACAGCGATGAAATCGGGCGCAACAGGATCCGGTCGAATTTCCCCTCGATGATGTAGTCGTTGCCGAAATTGTAAAGATTGGCGGCGAGGATGTTGAACACGCCGTAGGGAATCAGCGAGAAGCCGTAGAGAAAAAGCTCCTCCGGCAAAGTCCATCCGGCAAGCTGCGGCGCCTTGCGGAAGAGCACGATCACGAACGCGAGCCCGAAGATCGTGGCGGCGAAACTGGTGATCAGGCTGACGATGAAATCGCCGCGATAGCCGAGTTGCACCTTGGCGTATTGCGTGAAGTAGTCGAAGAGCAAGCCGGAATAGCGGCTGGCATTGCGCCCGAATGCGGCGACGCGCGAGGTGCTGGTCAGCGTGTTGTCGCTCGCAGGCACGTTAACCTCCATGGATCGTCATCGAGCCGAGACAGCGTTTCCACCACAGGTGCGCGCCAACGAGCAGCGCCACCACCCAGAGCCACTGGATTCCGAGCACGCGCAACGACTGCGAATCGTTCAGATTCCCCAGATAGATTTGCAGCGGCGTGTAGGCGATGTGCTCGAACGGAAGCCACGCCATCACCTTGCGAATGCCGTCCGGGAAAAACGACATCGGCAGCAGCAGCCCGGAAAGCAACTCGATCAGCCACTGCTTGGCCCGCACCAGCGCGAGAATCGATTTCAACGGGATCGCGCACGTTCCGATCAGGAAGCCGATTGCGCCCATCAGGAAAAAGCTGCCGAGCACGGACGCGACGAAAATGTAAAAGTGCCCTCGCGAAGCCGGTGCTTGCATCGGGAAGATAAACGACACGACGAGCGCGGTCGGCAGCGTCAGCAGGATCAGGCGGAACGCCGACTCGCCCATCGAGCGCGAGATCCACATCCACTGGATCGACACGGGCTTGATCAGGTCCATGGCGATGCGCCCGTCGATCACCTCATACGCCATTTCCTGGTCGATCGTGTTGGTGTAAAACGAGCGAATGATCCAGCCGACGCTCACGTACGTGAGCATCTGCGCCATGTTGTACCCAGCAATCGACTGGCCCGGATGATAGACGGCGCGCCAGATGAAATAGTAGATGGTGACGTTGAGCGAATACGTGATGATCCCCGTGAAATAGCGCAGCCGAAACGCCAGGATATTGACGAAACCGACGCGCATGAATTCCGCGTATGGTGCGAGGGTCTCTATCAGCGCGTTCATCGGCGGAAGGTCACCATCAAACGCTCACTTCGAGCGAGGCTTCGCCGGCGTAGATGCGCTTCACGATTTCCTCGATGGGCTCGTCCTCGATCAGCAGGTCGCGGACCTCGACGGTATCGAGAATCTGGCGAATGAGGTCGGCTGTGCCGACGCGCGCGCGATCGAAACGGATGCGATAGGTGAGTTCGTCGACCTGCTCGAGCTCGAGTCCATCGCGGCAGCAGGCCGCCACTCGCGCCACCTGCGCACGGTCCTTGAGCGCGAATTTGATCTGTTTGGTGCGGAGAAGGCGCTGCTTGAGGTCTTCGAGCGGGCCATCGTAGAGGACGCGGCCGTGGTCGATGATCATGATGCGTTTACACAGTTCCTCGATATCGTCGAGGTCGTGCGTCGTGAGCAGCACCGTCGTGCGGAATTCGCGATTGATCGAGCGCAGAAACTGCCGGATGTGATCCTTGGCGACCACGTCGAGCCCGATCGTAGGCTCGTCGAGGAAAAGCAGCGGCGGATTGTGCAGCAGCGCGGCCGCAAGATCGCAGCGCATGCGTTCACCCAGCGAAAGCTTGCGCACCGGCGTGTGCAAGTAGTCCTTGATGCCAAGGATCTCGTTGAAGTGCTCCATGCGCGCGTCGAAATCGCGCTGCGGCACGTCGTAGATGCGGCGCAGCAGCTTGAAGGATTCCACTACGGCGATGTCCCACCAGAGCTGCGTGCGCTGCCCGAACACGGCGCCGATCGTTTTCACGTATTGCGTCCGCTGGCGGTAGGGAACGAAGCCGTTGATGCGAATCTCGCCGCTCGTGGGCACCAGAATCCCGGTCAGCATCTTGATGCTGGTCGATTTGCCCGCGCCGTTGGGCCCGATGTAGCCCACCATTTCGCCGCGGCCGATCGAAAAACTCACGCGATCGACGGCGGCGACCGTCTTGTAATCGCGCACGAAGAGATTCTGAATCGAGCCCAGCAAGCCTTCGCGGCGTTTGAAGCTGCGAAAATGTTTCGAGAGTTCGTGAACGTAGATTGGCGGGTCCGTGTTCATCAGCAGGAAGATTCTAACATTTGCGGCGAGGGCGTGCCGGGCTAGGCGGTGTGCCCGCGGCTGATGAGTTCGTGCACGCGAGCGACGATCTCGCCCACGGTCACCGGCCGGTAAAAGACCGTATCCACCGGCGGCAGCGGAACGGTTTCGGTGCGCGAGGCGATCAGGATAGTAGGTACGTTTTCGACAAGCTTCTGGATCGCGAGATTCCGGGCGAGCTCCGAAGTCGCTTCGAGCACCACCACAGCCGGCAATTGGCCGCCGGCAATCGCGCGCCCGGCGTCGGCGGGCGCGTCCATGCCGAGGGCCTCGATGCCGCGCTCGCGAAGCTCCGCGCGAACGCCCGCTCGTAGCGTCCAGTCGCGCGCGATCACGAAGACGACTGGCATCTCGTCTTTCGAGTGTAGCATCCAGGGATATGCGCCAACGGAATCAGCCAATCGGTTTGCGTAGGAACGCCGTAAACGGTCTGCTACAATTTTTCTTATTCGAGGCGGGCCGCGCGGAAGCGCGGCATTATGGCGGAAAAGAACATACGAGGAAGGGTGATTCTGATCGTCGCGGGACTAGCCCTCCTGTTGATCGCCTATTTTGCGCTGCGCAAAAGGCCGCCGGCCGTGCCTGTAGTGGAAGTCACCCGCCAGGACTTGAATTCGAGCATCACGAGCAACGGCAAGGTGGAACCGATTTCGCCGGACGTGGCGCACGCTGAATTTCCCACGTTCGTCGCCACGGTGAAAGCCACCGAAGGGCAGGCGGTGCACCCCGGCGAGGTGATCTTGACGCTCGATGCGTCGGATGTTCGCGCGCAACTCGCGCAGGCACGCGCCGATCTGCTGGCCGCGCAAAACGATCTGCGCAACGCGCGTGCCGGCGGTTCTCCGGACCAGGTGGCGCAGCTTCACGGTGATCTGGCCGCCGCGCGCGTGCAGGTTGCCAATCTGGAGCGCGATGAAAAGGAACTCGAAGCGCTGGTCGCGAAGCAGATTGCTACGCGCGACGAACTCGCGCAAACCCAAGCCAACTTGGCGAAAGCGCGCGCGAATCTCCAGGCGCTCGAAGCGAAGAAGCAGGATTTGTCACAGCGTTCAGCCTCGATTGTAGAGAGCGCGAGCCTGCGCGTGAGCCAGGCGCGGGAACAGGCGCAGTCGCTCGAGGAAAAAGTCCGGTCGGCGACGGTCATCGCGCCCTTCGACGGCACCTTGTATTCGCTGCCCGTAAAGGCCGGTGATTACGTGAAGACCGGCGACACGCTCGCGGAAATGGCGGATCTGCGCCACGTGCGGGTGCGCGCGTTCGTCGACGAGCCCGATCTGGGCGGCCTCGAGCCGAACCAGGATGTGGAGATCACGTGGGACGCGAAGCCGGGCCAGGTATGGACGGGGCACACCGAGCAGATACCCAAGCAGGTGGTCTCGCGCGGAATGCGCAGCGTGGGCGAGGTGCTCTGCTCGATCGACAACGCGAAGCTCGAGCTGCTGCCCAATGTAAACGTCGAGGTGCGCATCCTGGTGAAGGAGCGCCGCGGGGCGCTCGTCGTGCCGCGCGAAGCGGTCGGTGAAGACGGCGGTCAGCACTACGTTTTTCTCGTCCAGGGTGACAACACCGTCGAGCGGCGGGACATCACAGTAGGGATTTCGAATGCATCCGACTACGAAATGTTGTCGGGCTTGACGGATGGCGACCGCGTTGCGCTGCCCCGGGATCGGAAGCTTCGCAACGGAATGACGATTCGTCCCACGGAGGCGGAGTGAAAACCTTGCGGCATTGTCTAATGGCGGTGATTCTGAGCGCGTGCGTGGCAGCTTCGTGTTGCGCGGCCCTGCGGGCCGCGGCTTCGCCCCAGGACGCTTCGGTGACTGCTTCCGAGGCGCAGCATCAGTTCGAAGCGGGGAACTACGCGGGAGCCATTTCTACGCTCCAGCCGCTCGCCGCTCAGAATTCGACGAATTCCGACGTCTATTTTTGGCTCGGGCGCTGCTACTACGAGCTGCGCGACTACGACAACTCCATCGCCAACCTGGAGAAGGCCGTCGCCATCAATCCGAAGAATTCGCTCTATCACGACTGGCTCGGCCGGGCCGACGGCGGCAAGGCGGATGTGGATCGCAGCTTCTCATTCGCGCGCAAAGTGAAGAAAGAATTCGAAGCAGCCGTCAACCTCGATGAATCCAACGCCCAGGCGCGGCGGGACCTCGAGGAGTTTACCCTGGACGCGCCATGGATCGTCGGCGGCAACAAGGACGAGGCGCTCGAGCAGGTGAACGCCATCGCCGCCATCGACCCGGTACAGGGTCACCTGGCGCGCGCTCTGTATGACCGCGAAGCTTCGAAGAACAATCAGCAAGCCGAGAGCGAGTACGATCAGGTGCTCGCGGCCAAGCCGAAAAAACTCGAGCCCTACTTCGAGGTTGCCGATTATTACGTCACGCAGAATCGCCCGGCCGGCATCGAGCTCGCCGTTCAAGCGGCGGCCGCCGTGAGCCCCAACGATCCGCGCCTGGCCTTCTATCGCGGCGTCGAAAACGTGCTCGCTGACCAGAATTTGCCGGATGCGGAGCAGGAACTGAAGTCGTACCTCGCATCTTCGCCCGATCGCAGCGACTGGCCCGGCCACGCCTCCGCGCGCGTCTGGCTCGGCCGGCTCTACGAACTTCAGGGCAAGACGCCGGATGCGGCCGAGCAGTATCGTGCCGCTCTGCAAGTGAATCCGCGGTCCAAGGAAGCGCGCCAGCGGCTCGACAAGCTGGGCAAGAGCTCGCAGTAAGCGATTCAATCCTCACGGAGATGCCATCCGTGCTGCCGCAGCGGCGCATCGAAACGAAGGTTCCTCATGGCAAGCGCAAACAACACGATGGCTCTGTGGGGCGAGATTTTTCAGCTCGCCATGCAGGCGCTGCGCGCGAACAAGATGCGGTCGATATTGACGATGCTCGGCGTCGTCATCGGCACCGCCTCGATTGTGCTCGTCGTCACGATCGCTTTGTCCGGAAAACGCTACATCCTCTCGCAGATCGAAGGCATCGGCGCGAATCTGGTGTACGCGCATCTCGTCGAAGCGGGCGGGCAAAGCCCAACAGCCTACGCGGATCAGATCACTCCAGCCGACCGCGCCGCCGTGCAGCAAGGCCTCCCTGGGCTGATCACCGAAACGGCCGGGTCCAATTGGCTGCCGATGACCATGGACATCGCCGGGCGCGACCATGTGGTGAATCTCGTTGGCGTCACCGACGGCTTCCAGGAAATTCGCAATCTCGAGGTGGTCGACGGGCGCTATTTCGATCCGGACGATCTCGCGTCGGGCAGCAAGGTTTGCTTGTTGACCGAGAAGCTCGCGCACCGCATCACGCCCGTCGGCGATCCGGTGGGAAGCGACGTGCAGGTCGGCGAGCTTCACTACACGGTGATCGGCGTGTTCCGCGAGCGCGTGGCCACGCTCGGCGAGTCCGAACTCACCAGCGAATCGGTTCTGATTCCGTTTTCGCAGCTCAAGTCCTACACGGGCAGCGATTATTTCCACACGCTGTATGCTCGTGCCGACAGCCCGGAAGATGTGCCCGCCGTCACGCGCGACGTCGAGGAAATCCTGCAGGGCCGCCACCGCCCCGGCGCCCACTACCGGGCGGAAAATCTGAGCGGGATTCTGGAGACGGCGCGCAACGTCGCCTGGGGGCTCACGGTCGTGCTGGTGCTGGTCGCCCTGATCGCGCTGGTGATCAGCGGCATCGGCATCATGAACATCATGCTCGTCACGGTCACCGAGCGGACGCGTGAGATCGGCATTCGCAAAGCGATCGGCGCCACGCGCGACGCCATTCGCTACCAGTTTCTGATGGAGGCGATGGTGATCAGCGGGATGGGCGCGCTCGCCGGAATTCTGATCGCGATCGCGATTCCGCTGCTGCTCAATTTCCTGATCGCGTTCATCCCGGATGCCGGCGATGTTAGCGTTCAGGTATCCTGGGTTTCGGTGGCGCTGGCATTCATCGTATCCTGCTCCACGGGCCTTTTATTCGGCTATCTGCCGGCGAACCGCGCAGCGCGGCTCGAACCGGCGAGATCGCTTCACTATGAATAGCGGCGTGACATGGCAATGAGCAAATGGCAATGACCCTGAAGAAAATCGCGATGCGCGGAGCCTTGGCGGCGACGATCGCCGCGTCGTGCGTCACCACACCCGCGGTCGCGCAGGATTCGCAAACTCTCACCATGCACCAGACGATCGCGCTGGCCCTGCAAAACAGCCGCGACCTGAAGCTCGCTCGCGTGCAGTACAACGTGGCCCTCAACGAAGCCGGCGTCGACCGCGCCGCCTTCCGTCCCAATCTTTATACGGGCGCGGGCCTCGCCTACACCTATGGCTTTCCATCGCTGCCGGGCGGCGAAGCGCCGTCCGTCTTTCAGCTCGATTACCAGCAGACCGTTTTCAATCCCTTGCTCAAGGGCCAGCAGAAGGCGGCTGAAGACCGCGCGAAAAATCAAAAGCTCGAAATGGACCGCATGCGCGACGACGTGATCGTCCGCGCCGCCACCGAATATCTCGAGCTCGCCGAAGTGCAGCACTCGCTCGATCTGATGCATGGCGAACGAGCTAGCGCCGAGAAAATTCTCCAGGCCATGCAAGAGCGTCTGGCGGCGAATCAAGAGCTGCCGATCGACGTCACACGCAGTCAACTCGCCCTGGCGCGCATCCAGGAACGCACGATCAAGCTCGAAGATCGCGAGGAAACGCTCGAGGCGGAAATCCGCGACCTGACCGGCGTACCCGACACCCAGTCGATCGAGGCCCAGCAGGACGAGCCGTCCTTCGCCGTCGATCAATCCGTGTCCGACATGGAAGACCTTGCGCTCCAAAACGACCGCAGTGTGACCGAAGCCGAAAACGAGCGCGATGCGCAACAGCACATTATGCGGGGCGCGCATCTCAGCTATTTCCCCACGGTGGATATCGTGGGCCAGTACGCCATCTTGAGCAAATTCAATAATTACGGCGAGTTCTACAAGACCTTCCAGCGCAACAATCTCAACGTCGGCATCCAGGTGACGATTCCCATTTTCGCCGCCAAGACCTCGGCCAACGTGGCGCTGGCCAAGAGCCAGTTGGACGAAGCCGAATTGCAGCTCGGCAGTAAGCGTCAGCAGGTTCGCTTGGACGTGCAGCAGAAGGCCCGCAGTGTCCGCGAGCTCGACGCCAGCCGGGAAGTGGCCCGGCTCGACTTGCAGCTTTCGCAGGAAACCCTGCAGCAGCTGCAGGCCAAATTCGACCAGAGCAACGCGACGCTTCAAGACATCGAGCAGGCGCGGCTTGATGAAAGTGACAAATGGCTGGCATTCCTCGACGCCGATTTCGCCCGTCAGCAGGCTCAGCTCAGCCTGCTTCAGGCCACCGGCCAGTTAGCCAAGGTTTTTCAATGAGTTGCATCCGAAAAGGTTAGCTTTTGTTGGGCTGTGAATTACAGTAAAATGAAGGGCGCGCGAGCTGTGCCGCGGAAAACCTGAGGGGGGAATTGATGCCGTCCGTGATGAAAACGCTGTTGTTGAACCCGCCAAGCTTCGACAAGTTCGATGGGGGGGCAGGGTCCCGCTGGCCCGCAACACGCGAGATTGAGTCGTACTGGTATCCGGTTTGGCTCGCCTACGCCGCAGGCATGTTGCCGGGCAGCCGCCTGCTCGACGGCCCTCCGCACCACATCACGCCGGCTGAGGTCATTAAGACCTCCCACGACTACGAGTTCGTCATTCTCTTCACCTCCACGGTAGGTTTCCTCGCCGACCTGCGCATGGCCCGCGCGATGAAAGAGGCCAAGCCCGACTTGAAGATCGCCTTCGTCGGCCCGCACGTGCAGATCAAGCCGGCCGAGAGCCTGCTCGCGAGTTCCGACATCGATTTCGTCGTGCGCGGCGAATTCGATCATGCCGTCGTCGAGTACGCGAACGGCATGCCGCTCTCCGAGATCGGCAATGCGAGCTACGTGAAAGACGGCCAGATCGTTCACAATCCGTCGCGGCCGCTGATGCAGACCGAAGAGCTCGACGCCCTGCCGTTTGCCACCGAAGTCTACGAAAAGAATTTGAAGATCGAGAGTTACAACGTCCCGTTCCTGCTGCACCCGTTCGTGTCCTTCTACACTACGCGCGGATGTCCGGCGCTGTGTACCTTCTGCCTGTGGCCGCAGACGCTTTCCGGCCACCAGTGGCGCCAGCGCTCCGTGGAGAACGTCGCGCGCGAATTCAAGCAGGCTCACAAGATGTTCCCGCAGGCGAAGGAATTCTTCTTCGACGACGACACGTTCAACATCCGCAAGGATCGCGTCATCGCTCTCTGCAAGGAATTCAAGCCGGTCGGCTTCCGCTGGTCCTGCACGGCGCGCGTCCACGGCGACTACGAAACGCTGAAGGCCATGGCCGACGCGGGTTGCCGCCTGCTGATCGTGGGCTTTGAATCCGGCGACGAGCAGATTCTCAAGAACATCAAGAAGGGCCAGACGCTTGAGATGGGCCGCAACTTCGTCAAGAACTGCAAGAAGGTCGGCATCCACGTTCACGGCGACTTCATCATCGGCCTTCCGGGCGAAACGAAGGACACGATCGAAAAGACGATCGACTTCGCCAAGGACCTCGACTGCGAGACGATCCAGGTCTCGATGGCCCACGCCTATCCCGGCACCGAGCTCTACGACAAGGGCATGCGCGAAGGCTTCCTCGCCGGCGAAGCGATCACCGACGACGGCGGCCACCAGCTCCCGCACCTCGAATATCCCGGCCTCTCGAAGGAATACATGGTCGAGGCAGTCAACCGCTTCTACGACAGCTACTACTTCCGTCCGCGCGTTGCATGGCGCATCGTCCGCGACGCGCTCTGGGATTCGCACGAGCGCAAGCGGCTCTACCACGAAGCGGTCGACTTCATGAAGCTTCGTGCGGATCGCGTGAAAGTCTCGCGCACGCGCAAGGGCGTCGATAAGAAGGCCCTGGTCGCCGTGCCGCCCATGAACCCGCCGTCCGTGGGAGTCACAGGCGAGTCGCAAGAGGCATGACGTCGTCGCACGGCCTGCATTTCAAGACCGCCATCCTGATCCTGATCATGGTTTCCGTCGCCCCGCTGGGCGACATCTTTCTTCGCAAGGGCATGGAGCGGATCGGGGCCATGCCCGGCTGGATGCCCGCCGAGCTCTTCCATTTTTTCTTCAGCGCGTTTACTTCCGGCACGGTATGGATCGGCATCGGGCTGCTGCTGGCGTTCTTCATCGCATACATGCTGGTGCTTTCCTGGGCCGACTATAGCTACGTGCTGCCGGCGTCTTCGATCTCGACGCTGGTGGTCGCGCTCCTCGCGCGTTTCGTCCTGCACGAGTCGGTGCGCCCGCTGCGCTGGGCCGGTGTCGCGCTGATTTGCCTCGGCGTCTTCGTCGTGGGCCACACCCAGCCGCGGACCACGGAGCACTGATCGTGCTCACGGGAGCGATACTCTATTTCCTGATCGTAGTGCCGGGCACGTGCGGCGAAATGTGCATGTCGCGCGCGATGAAGACGATCGGCGAGGTGACCGATTTCCGGCCGCATGCCATCGCGCAAGCCATGGGCCGCGCGATGAAGGTCCCGTGGTTCTGGATCGGCATCACGCTGATGGCGACCGGTTTCTTTTCGCTTCTGGGCATGCTGTCGGTGGCCAAGGCCAGCTTCGTCTTTCCCGCGACGGCGCTCAGCTACGCCGTGGGCACGCTCGGCGGCAGATTCTTTCTCGGCGAACGCGTAACGCCGCAGCGCTGGCTCGGCGTGCTCCTCGTCTGCATCGGCGTGGCCCTCGTGGCGCTCGGCAAGAGCTAGCAGACGTAGCGCCAGCTTGCCCTGAGCGGAGCGAAGGGCGTCTCGCCGGCTCTTTTCCGGCTGCCGCCACGGAGTGCGAGGGGCGCTCGAAGTACCCGCACGTGGCTCTTGCGGGGAGCACGCCGGGGCAAGCCCCGGCGGCGAACAGCGGCGGCAAGCCGCCGCACTCCACGGTGTTTGCACGGTCAGCTCGAAAAGAGAAGGCCGTTGGCTCCGCTCTCCCCGCCTCAGCGCCGGAGGCGCGACACAAGTTAGCCCAGCGCGGAAGCGCTGGGAAACGAATTAGAATTGAGGCCAGAGCGCCGTAGGCGCGGCACATAGCTTCTCGATCTTCGCGCCTCGTGCCAGATACCGTGCGGGCTGCGACATGAGACACCTTCTCGCCGAAGACAGACCGCAATGACCGCCTGGCCGATCGTTCGCGACGCGCTTCTGGTCCTCGCGGCCGCGCCCTTCTTCTACTACGCCGCGGCCATCATCGCGGCGGGGACATTCTTCCGCGCCAACCCCGCCGACGCGCCGCAGGCTGCCCCGGATTTCACCCCGCCCGTCAGCATCCTCAAGCCGATCCGCGGCCTCGATCGCGAGACCTACGAAAATTACGCAAGCTTCTGCCGCCAGGATTATCCCGACTACGAAATCCTCTTCTGCGTCACGGACGAATCCGAGCCGGCGATTCCCGTGATCGAAAAGCTCATCCGCGATTTTCCGGAGCGCCCGATCCGCCTGCTGATGGGCGCAGAGCCCGTCGGCGTGAGCGACAAGGTCAACAAGCTCGCACGCATGGCGCGCGAGGCGCGGCACGACGTCGTGATCGTCACCGATAGCGACGTGCGCGTCGACCCGGGATTCCTGCGCGCGATCGTCGCGCCGTTTCGCGATCCGAAAGTCGGCGGCGCCACGTGCCTCTATCGCGGCCTCACCGACGGATCGTTTGCCGCCGATCTCGAGGCGCTCGGCAATAGCGCGGATTTCGCTCCGGGCGTGCTTGTGGCGTGGCTCGGCGGCGGACGCCGGCTCGATTTCATGCTCGGCGCCGTGATGGCGACCACCAAGCAGCGCCTCGCCGAAATCGGCGGCTTCGAATCGCTCGCCGATTATCTCTGCGACGACTACGAACTCGGCAACCGCATCGCCGCGCACGGCTATCGCATCGAGCTCGTGCGGTTTCCCGTCGCGATCGATTATCCGCACCAGACGCTCGCCGAAGCCTTCCGCCATCAGCTGCGCTGGAATCTCGCGATCCGCTACTCGCGCCCGTGGGGACATTTCGGCCTGATTTTCACGCAGGGCATCGCGTGGGCGGTGGCGGGGATGCTGCTTGGCAGGACGTGGCTCGCGATCTTCGCGTTCGCGGCGGCCTATTTCCTGCTGCGCAGCGAAATGGCGCTCAGCGTCGGCGCGCGCGGCATGCGCGACGATCTCGTTCGCCGCAAGCAGTGGATGCTCCCGCTGCGCGACGCCTTCGCCTTCGTCGTCTGGCTCGCCAGCTTCGTCCCGCAGCGCATCCACTGGCGCGGCCGCCAGTTCTACGTCCGCAAGAAGCGCCTCGTCCGCGGTCGTGAACCGCAACGCGAAATCGAAGCGATCGTATGCCGCCGTAACTGTGTCGATTAGAACGTGGCGCCGTCGTGTGTTTGCAACGAGTTACATCGATTTCTAATCGCCAAATGTCGATTAGAAATGGAGCGCCGGAGACCTGCTTCCCGCATGATCTGCGCCGCTGATTCAGTTGTCAAAGAGCGTCCCACCCTCGTCGAGAGGGCGTACAGGCGCGTTCCGCGGTGAGGCGAAAAACGTGCCCGACTCACGCTAATTCATTTCGAGCTTTTTTTCTATTGTGGGTACTACGCAGGCGCTACGTTCAACACCGTTCGGAGTATTACCGGCGCCTCGCAGCCCGTTGACGAAACCCGCTTCCGCCAGTAAAGTATCTGGAGGTCGCGCCTGCGGCCTTTTTTGTTGCCAGCCTGCCGGCTGGGAGGCGGTTCAGCCGGGCGCTTGCGCCAAGCCATTGGGCGCGGGGCGAGCTCGAAATGATGGGATGTCGTCCAATCGGTAGGACACGGGTCTCTGGAACCCGGTATCTAGGTTCGAGTCCTAGCATCCCAGCCAACCCCTCAGACCGATGATCCGATCCGATTGGCTGCGCACGCGTCAGATATTCTTGTGCGCCGCGATCGACGACTCGGACTCTCCCTCCATCGCCAGCGAGCGGACCACCGTCAGACCGTCATCGGTCAGAAAGAAAATCGTGCCCGTATGGCGCCGGTCCACGCGTTGGACCACGCCGCGAATCGTGGCCAGCGGCTTAGGGTCGGGCGAACCCGCGGAGCAAAGCACCTCGTATTGGGATTTCTGGGCCGATACGCCCGCCGCACCGTCCGGCGACATCAGCAGCAAGCCGTTTGGCCCGTATGTCTCCGCGTCGGCGGGGTGGAGATACTCCGGCTCGTCCTTCAGCAGAGGCTTTCGGTAGTTCTTGAAGCTGATCACGGCAAATCCTGAATCGTTGCGATAACGAATCAGCGCCATCGAATCGGGCAACTCCCGCACGAAATCGTACGCGGAGGGGGTGTCGATCGAAACCTGGCCAACGACCCGGATTTTCGCGGGGTTGGTCACATCGAGAATCGCAAGCTGCCTTCCCTGATCCTGTTCGAGGTACAGAATCGCCTGGCCGCCCGACTCGTGCAGGTACATGGCTTCGGTGTGAGCTTGTGCGGCTTCGGGAAGATCCGCCGGGAATTCGACGACGATCTTCTTGGACCGGACTCTGGCCGACGCCGGCAACGCGGCCATGGCCAACAGTGCGGCCACAACGAGTATCTTTCCCATGTTTCGACTCATGCCGGTTTCCTCCTTGCGTTCTCGACCGCTTCTGCGACAAGAGATGCCGATCGTGACTTTAAAGTCTCAAGAAATTTCAGACTGTGCGGCTCGACTTGGCATGCCACGCATTGTCAACGCGCCGCGCCTCGCGTGATAATGAACGTATGACCTCCACGACAACTTTTGCCAAAGGGCAGTTTCACGCAGACACCCGAATTCGAAAAGAATCTCGATCGCCTCGCCGAAGTCGCCGTGCGCGTGGGGCTGGGAATCGCTCCCGGGCAGGAGATGGTGATGACCGCCGCGCTCGACGCCGTCCCGCTGGCGCGGCTGATCACGCAGCATGCGTATAAGGCGGGCGCATCGCTCGTCACGTCGCTGCTGGCCGACGAGCAGTCCGCGCTCTACCGCTTCCGCTACGGTTCCGACGCGAGCTTCGATGCCGCGCCGGCGTGGCTTTACGAAGGGCATGGCCGCTGCCTACCGCAGCGGCGCCGCGCGCCTCGCGATCGCGGGCAGCGATCCTTCGCTGCTCTCGAAAGAGGATCCCGAAAAGGTGAGCCGCGTGAATCGCGCCACCTCGAAGGCGTATCGTCCCGCGCTCGAGCTGATCGCGCGCCACGAGATCAATTGGACCATCTGCGCCTGCGCCACTCCGGCGTGGGCCGCCGCCGTGTTCCCCGATCTGCCGCAGGACGAAGCGCTCGCGCGCCTCTGGAAAGCAATCTTCGCCGCGTCGCGCGCGGATCAGCCCGATCCCGTCGCGGCATGGAAGGAGCACGACGCAAACCTGCACGCGCGCGCCGAGAGCCTCAATGAGAAGCGCTATTCCGCGCTGCATTTCCGCGGTCCCGGCACCGATCTCCGCGTCGGCCTCGCCGACGGCCACTTGTGGCTCGGCGGCGGCACCACGGCGCAAAACGGCCGCTACTGCATCCCGAATATGCCCACCGAGGAAGTTTTCACGACGCCGCACAAGGATCGCACCGCGGGGCACGTCACCAGCAGCAAGCCGCTGTCGTATCAAGGCACGATGATCGAAGGAATTTCCGTGCGTTTCGAGGGCGGGAAGATCGTTGCGGCGAACGCCGCGACCGGCAACCAGGTGCTGCAGCGCATGATCGAGACGGACGAAGGCGCGCGCAAGCTTGGCGAAGTCGCTCTCGTCCCGCATTCCTCGCCCATCGCTGCAAGCGGCCTGCTCTTCATGAACACGCTCTTCGACGAGAACGCCGCCTGCCACATCGCGCTAGGCCAGGCCTACAGCACGTGCCTGAAAGACGGAGATAGCTTGACGCCCGAGGAGTTGGCGTCGCGCGGCGCAAACACCAGCCTGATTCATGTGGATTGGATGATTGGCTCGGGCAAAATCGACGTGGATGGCATCACGGCAGCAGGCAATTCTGAGCCGGTAATGCGAGCAGGAGAGTGGGCGTAGCTAGCACCCGGTCGCGCAAGGTCCGGCGGTGCCCGTAGGGGCGCTGCTTGCCGCGCCCCGGACTCGTGCACGGCTTCGCCACGGGGGCTCGCGCCTTTCCTAACTATTCGACTGCGATCCGCGAACCCTGCTGCGACTTCGCCGAAAGGCTTTCGATCCGCTGATCGAGCGCCGCGCGAATCGCTTTCAGGAATTCGACGCGCGAATTGGTGAGATGCTGCTTCACCTCGGGCGAAACCGCGAACACCTTGCTCACGTGGTCCAGCACTTCCTGGCAAACGCAGCGCCCGCTTCCGGCCGTCTCGCCTGCCGCATTCGAAGTCGTCGATTCAGCGCTCATGGCGTCTCCTTCATCTCGACTGTGAGGACGCGATTGTCGAGTCTCGCCCGCGACGGAAGCAGCGCCGCCATCGACCGCGGCAGCCCGATATGCCTGCGCAGCGTGCCGATTTCGACCACCAGCTCGTCGCCCTTCTTGAAGAGCCCCACTTCGCCTTTCACCGCAAACGGCAGCAGCATCCGAATCTCGTACACGCCGTCCGTTTTCCCGAACGTGTAAGGCTTCTCCGTCCGGGTCACCGCGGAGGGGTCTTCGCCTTCATCATACAGCACGCGGGCCAGCTCCTGCAGGCGCTCTTTTCCGATCACTTCGTGCGCGAAAAGAGGGACGCGCCGCACGCGCACGGGCGCGAAATATTCCTCCATCTCCTCGAGCACCTTTTCCTGCGAGGTGTGCCACTCGGCGAACCACGCATCCTTCACGTCGCGCGGCAGCAGCCGGTTGACGATCACCGCATCCACCGTCAGCCCGTGCAGCGAGAAATAGACGAACGCGCGCTGTGTCTCGCGCAGCACCATCTTTTCGGGGTTCGTCACCAGCCGCACGCTTGTGATCTGCGGATCTTCCATCAGGTCATCGACGCCCTCGAGCTTTTCGAAAAGATTGCGGATGTTGGCGAAGTAGCTGTCCGTGGGCAGCTCGAACGGCGCCACGCGATTCGCGATCGGCCGCACCGCTTTCAGCAAGTTTCGCTGGAACGGAAAAATGTGCTTCATGTACCAGTCGAGCGTGGTCGGCATGCTGATGAAGCGCATCGATTCGGCGGTGGGCGCCGCGTCGAGCACGATCACGTCGTAGCGCTGCTCGCGCCGGTACTGGTTGATGTACATCATCGCGCTGAGCTCTTCCATGCCGGGCAGGATCGCGAGCTCCTCGGCCTCCACGCCGCCGATGCCCGTCGTGCGCAGCACCGACGTGACGTACGCCGAGATTTCCTGCCAGTGCCGCTTGACCTCTTTCTGGATGTTCAGCTCGAAAATCGAGAGGCGGTCGTTGATGGGAAATGGATCGGATGTTTGCGAGTGGAAAAGGTCCGTGCCGAGATCGAACGAATCCGCCAGGCTGTGCGCGGGATCGATGCTCATCACCAGCGTCCGGTGGCCGAGATCCGCGAGTCGAACGCCCGTGGCGGCCGCCAAGCTCGTCTTGCCCACGCCGCCTTTGCCGCTGAACAATAAAATTCTCATGGCCCCATTATAGCGCGGCCCAAACCGATCGTTCTGTGGCTGCTAGTTCGCGCTCGCTTTGCTCCGGGCGATCTTTTTCGACAGCAGCGATTTCGCCTTTTCGAGCTCGGCGCGCCGCGTCCGCGTCAACCCGCGGCCGCCTCGGTTGATAAAATAGTTGAGCATCCGCATCCCCGACTGCGGCCCCTTCGGCGACACTTTCTTCGAGGCCAGCACGCGCGCAATTGTTGACGCGCTCTTCGTAAAGAGCCCGGGAGGCGGATGCGTCGAGTCCGTCGTCACGCCCGCCACCCAGCGCTTGCCGGCGCGCCCGCGCTGATGGCTCTGGCTGGAACTGCGATTCGTCCGCTTCATCGGTACCTCCTTGCCCAAAGAACTGGCCCGTAAACGCCCAATTCTAGAAGTGGGGATGGTCGCAGAGAAATCAGGCCTAGCAGGTATATCCCGGCTCAAATTCGCGTAGCCAATCGGCTGCGCAGCGTAGCGGGAGTCCCGCGCTCAGCAATTGCCCGGAGCTTGCATCCAAAACCGAGCAAGCTACATCGAATCCCAGTCACCTATACAGGACTGGCTGGATTTGCCGCCGCTCCCGAAGGAACTATGCTCACCCACCGAGGTCGAGGGCAGTCTAAGTTACGTTGAACTCGATTCGGTCCGATCGCTCCTCACGCATCGCGAAGGAGCCACGGAATCTGTGGAAAGTTCGAGGTCCAAACACATGAGCCATACTGCCGCAATCAAAATGCAGAAACCAGCATCAACGGCCCGCGCGTACGACAACTTCGAGAAGTCGCTCTTCGCTCGCAAGCGCGAACTTGAAGCGCGCATCGCCACTCTGCTCGGTGATGTCTCGGCGCAAACCGAGCCGGAGGACGAGGGCGGCATCGCCATCGACAATTATTCGAAGGATTGGGCCGCGGCAAATCTGGAGCGCTCGCGCCGCACGCTGCGGGAAGTGGATACCGCGCTCGCTAGGATCAAGCAGGGGAACTACGGGGTCTGCGACGTGTGCAACATCTCGATCCCCAAGGCGCGGCTGGAGGCCCTTCCGTGGGCTCGCGTGTGCGTGAGTTGCGCGGAGCGTACTGCCCAGACCCATCGTTAGTTCGCGCCGCGGGCGCGCGGAGGGGGCTGGCCTTCTGCCTCGGCTGTCAGCACTCCAGCTTTCCCGTCGCGCGTTTTGGACCCGTGGTCTTTCAGGATAGCCTCGGCCAGTCCGGCCAAGGTTTGGCTCGGGGCGTGAACCACCAGGATCGCCCCCTCCTTCTTTACGTGGGTCGCGTAGAACTCCTGCTCGCCAATGTAGTTTGGCATGTCGCCCGATTCGTCGTGAACTGCGGCGTCATGAGCGTCCTTCGTTCCGGGTCTGCGCAAACCCTTTAGCATCCGCGAGATCCGCTCGCCGATCCCTTCGTGTGGCTGCGGCTGGAAGCCGAGGGCTTCCGCCCGGGCGTCCTCGTCGACATCGCTGATCATCTCGATTTCCTCGCCTACAACTCCGGCGAGTTCGAGATCCTGCACGGCGGCCTCGGCATCCTCGTACCTGTCGAATAATCCGATGAGAGTGGCGCGCATGGGCTGCGTCACGCGCTGGCACCGTGGCTGCGCTCGCGGATCGCGCCCGGCACCGCTGGCAGCAGCGACCCGGCTCGGCTCTGCTCGTCCCGCCGGGCCTGGATCACCATCCACTCCACGTCCGTCGGCCGGCACGCCGCGCTGATTACCTCGAAAACGCCCTGCTCTTTGGCCCGCCGATATTGCTCGCGGTCCGCCAGCGTGGACAGCAGCACGACGCGCGCCTTCGCGCCGGGCTTCCGGTTCGCCGCGGCGCTCAGCACGTCGCGGTAGTCCCCGTCGGCAAACGATCGATCGCAGAAGACCAGCCCGATGTCCTGCCGATCGAGTATCTCGCGGCATTGGCTCACGTTAGACGCACAAAAGGTGCCGATCCCTTGTCGCTCGAGGATGGATACGAGGCTGCGGCGGTTCTCCAAATCGGAAGAAGCCACCATAATCTGCCAGGCAGTGTTCATATTCGCCTCCCAAAGCTGCCGAATGGAATTTGACCCCCCACCATGTAACGGATTCGCCTCAGAGCCAATCCGCAATAGACCCTAGAAGCCCTCCAACAAATACCGTACGTGCTGTGAGGGCGCATATGCGTCAGATGCCGGCAGTCTGCCGAATCGTCGCAGAATTTTAGTCCCCGGGTGGGTGGCAAGGGTATGATAAAGCTCCCTTGGCGCGTAACGCGCGGCCTGCTGAGGTTTCCGCCGGAGGTTCGCCCATGAAAAAGCCCCTCGTAATTATCGGAATCATCGTGGTAGTGCTGTTGGTGATCGTGATCGCGCTGCCGTTTATCATCAACGTCAACCGATTCAAGCCTGAGCTCGAGACCAAGCTCTCCGACGCGCTCGGCCGCAAGGTCGAGATCGGCAATATCGGGCTCTCGATCCTGTCGGGCGGCGTCAACGTCGACAATCTCGTGGTCGCGGACGATCCCGCCTTCAGCCATTCGCCTTTCCTGCAGGCCAAGGAACTCAAAGCCGGTGTCGCGCTCCTGCCGCTGATCTTTTCGGGGAAGCTCGAGGTAAGCTCGTTCACCATCACCGAGCCGAATCTTTCAATTCTGCGCTCGCCTTCGGGCAAATGGAATTTCTCGAGCCTTGGCGCGGGAGGGCAGGCGAAAGGCGGCACGTCGAGTTCGTCGGCACCCGCCAATTTCTCGGTTGAGAAGCTGAAGCTCGACAACGGGACGATGGTGGTGGGCACGGTCGGCGTCGGAAAGACGCAAACCTATCAGGACGTGAATCTCGAGGCTTCCGATCTGTCCTATACCTCGCAGTTTCCGTTCAAGTTCTCCGCGAAGACTCCTGGCGATGGCTCGATCAAAGTCGAAGGCAAGGCCGGCCCGATCGACCCTACGGATGCCTCGCTGACGCCGCTCAGCGCCACCGTTGACGTCGAGCATCTCGACCTCGCCTCGACCGGATTCGTCGATGCCTCCTCCGGCTTGGCCGGCCTGATCGATTTCACGGGCGATCTCGCCTCCGACGGCCAGCAAATGACGTCCAAGGGCACGCTGAAAGCCGACAAGATCAAGGCGGTCGCGGGCGGCTCGCCGTCGAAAGTTCCGGTGAACGTGGATTACGACACGGCCTACGACCTGAAGAAAGAGACCGGCGTGCTCAACACAGGCAACGTCCACATCGGCAACGCGCTCGCGCGTCTTACCGGCACGTACGACACCTCCGGCACAGCCGCGAAGGTCGACATGAAGCTCAATGGAAGCGGCATGCCCGTCCAGGATCTCGAAGGCATTCTGCCCGCGGTCGGCGTGACGCTACCTTCGGGCGCCGCGCTCACGAGCGGTGGTTTGAACCTCAACCTCACCATCACCGGCCCGGTGGATAAGCTCGTGGTCGCGGGCCCGGTCGATCTCTCGAATGGCAAACTCTCCGGATTCAATCTGAAGTCGAAACTCGGCGCGCTTTCGTCATTCCCAGGTCTCGGCGGGGGAGGCGGTGGTTCCGACACAGAGATTCAGAAGCTGAGCGCGACGATCCACTTCGATCCCAGCGGAACGCAGGCCGATGATTTAATCGTGGTCGTTCCAACCATCGGCACCGTCACCGGCACGGCGCACGTCAGCGCGAGCGGCCAGCTCAATTGCAAGATGTCTGCAAAGCTCGCAGGCGGCATCGGAACGGTCACTTCCGCCCTTACGTCGTTGGGCGGCGGCAAGAATTCGCAGGGCATCCCGTTCACGATCACCGGCACAACTTCGAATCCCATATTCCTCCCGGATATGAAGGGCATGGCAGGCAACATGGCGAAAGGTCTCGGCGGCGACGCAACAGGCGCAGCAGGCGGCGCCACCGGCGCAGCCAAAGCCCTAGGCGGCCTTTTCGGCAAAAAGAAAAACTAGATCGAATCCGCGCCGCGCCAAAAGTGACGCGCCGTTCGGGAATGCCCCGCAGTTCCAAGGTTTAAACGTAGCGCCGGGTCCTTCAGCCCGGCAGTCTTCTGCGGCCCGGCTTACTATCGAGGCTGTAGGGGCGCCGCTTGCCGCGCCCCGCTGCTACGAGCTATTCGCGCGCCCTGACACAGAGTCTGATTCGCCAGCGCGTCCTCACGGACTGCGGCGGCTCGCCGCCGCCCTTTAGCGGCGTAGCTTGCTTCGCCGAGTGAAGCGCCAAGATCAAACGCACCGCCGCCGCGCCCGATATGTCCACGCAGCGGAATGCTAGCCCCTCGCAGCCAATGCCCCTTCCGTCTCCCCAAACAGATTCCGCATCGCCCTGACCACCACGCGAATCGTAATCGCGATCGCCACCAGCCCCACCGCCGCAATCCCCGCAGCCGCATACGCGTGCCGCGTAGCAAACCACATCAGAAACACCACCAGCGCATCCTCGCCAAGACTCAGCGCGATATTCGAAAAAGGTTCCGGCGAATGCGCAACGGCCGCGCGCGCCGCCGTCTTCCCGCTATGCGCCGCAAGCGCGATCAACGACCCCACGAGCGTCGCCAAAAGCCGCTCCCATTGCGGCAATTGCGCGGTCGCTCCATACGTGAGCAGCCCCGCTACAGGCACGCGCACGAACGTGTGCATCGCATTCCACAGGAGATCGAAAATCGGAATCTTGTCGCCGACAAATTCCACAAGGAAAAGAACACCGCAGATCGCGATCACGTACCAGCTGTCGACCAGATGAAGCGCGGGCGGCAGCGCCAGCACTTTCGCGTGGCTCAGCACCCCCAGCATCGCCACGGTGGCGTATACGTTAAGCCCCGCCGAGAAGCAAACCACCACCAGCAGCGCGGTCAGCTCGGTCCCGGACGGCACCGCCGGCAAAATCGAAGCAAAAGCCGAAATCGAGGGAAGCCGCATGCGCCTCGAAGATACGACGCCCCGCCGCTTTCCGCTACTCCACGTTCAGCGTCAAGCCCGAAATCGTTTGCGTCACGCCGTTAATGGTCACCGTCACGCTGACGGAGGAATCCACTCCGATCGGCGTCCCAGGATTTCCGCCGCCTCCGCCTCCGCCCCCGCCTCCACTTCCGCCGCCGCATCCCACGCTCACCGCAAGAAGCGCGAACACCGTGAAGACGAGCGCAATGCCCCAGCCGCGCCGCCTCCCCTGATGTCCCAGCGCGAGCATCATCGAGCACAGCAAGCAAGCGAGCGCCAAAGCTCCAGTCGTCAGCTTCCAGCCCCCGGCAATCGGACGATTCCGCGACGCAGGAACCACTGCCGACGGCGCAGTCGTCAGGAACGTGACCGTCGCCATCGCCGTGCCGTTCGCCGGTATCGTGATCGACGCGCCCGAGCTGCACGATGTCTCCGACGGCAATCCCGAGCACATCGGCGTCACCGTCACCGCTCCATTGCTACTGAATCCGTTTTGCGCGGTAAACGTCACCACAGTCGATCCCGACCCACCCGGCGCGCTCACCGGAATGGTCATCGGATTCGCCGTCACCATAAACGTCGGCGCGGGCGTCACCGTTTGCGAAATCGTTCCACTCGATCCCGCATAGTTGTTGTCGCCGCCGTACGACGCTCCAACGAGTCCGGTGTTCGTGGGGAGCGTGCTCGTGTCGAACTTTGCTTGGCCGTTGACCAGCGCCACTGGACCACCGATCGGATTGTCGGCGCCCTGCAGGTTCACCGCCCAGAAAAACTGCACGGAGCCCGTGAGGGCAGGCCCACCGGATTGCACGGGAGCGACCGCGGCAGTAAAAGTGACGTCCGATCCCTGCTGAATCGTCGGGCTCGAGCTCATCACTGACGTGACTGTCGGCAGTAGGTTTACCGTCTCCGAAAGGCTGTTCTGAGAAGTCCTGTAGTTCGTGTCGCCGGTATACGAAGCGAGAATGTAGAGATTGCCCCCCGGCAGGCTTGAAGTTGTGAGCTGCGCCTGGCCTCCCGATAGCGGCACCGAAGTAATGAAATTGCTGTTTTGATAAAACCACACCGCTCCGGTAGGAGCGGGTCCGCCGGACTGTGTTGCACTGAGCGTAGCTGTAAACGTCACACTTGCTCCGTGATTGATCGTGGCGCTCGAAGTTCTAAGGCTCAAATTGGTGAGAATTTGAACGTCCGCGGTGGCCGGCGCGGAAGTCGAGCTTGCATAATTGTTGTCGCCTCCATACTGCACGGTGATCGCATCGTTTCCGAGCGGCAGTTGCGTTGTTGTGAATGTCGCTTCCGCGACGGGCGTGCTTCCGACCAAGGTGCCCGTCAACGCCACGGGGCTGCCCACCTGAGTGCCGTTGCAGTAGAGCGTCATCAGCCCGGTGGGTGCCACTCCGAGCGGCACGCCTGGAACATTGGCTTCCAGCATATTGCTTGCGTTCCAGATGATGTCCGGCCCGCTCACAACGTTCACGTAGGCCGCGGTCGGCGCGGGCGTGATCGTGATCGTCGAGGTGGCGCTGCTCGCGTTGAAGCTATTGTCCCCGGCGTAGCTCACCTTCACGGCGTCGGCGCCGCCAGGGAGCTGGACGGACTGATCTTCGGCGTAGCCGAGGCTATTCAACGCGAAGCTGCCGCCGTCGAGCGCCGCGCCGTTGTTCGTCACGGTGATGCTTCCCGTCGGGCATCCCATTTGCCCGGGCGCATTCTGCGCGCACGCGTCGCCGGCCTGGCTCGTGACGTTCATTCGCAGCAGCTCCGAGGAGCCGTACTGCGCCGTCGTCGCATTCGCGCTCGTCTGCTGGCCGGTTGACGCGTTGAAAAGCTCCAGCGCGATGTTTTCGCTGCTCGCCTCTTTGCCCACTGTCACCGAAGTTGTGGCCGAAGAACTCGCTCCGAATGTCGCGTCCCCCGCGTATTGAGCCACGACGGTGTACGTCCCGCCCGGCAATGCGTTGGTTGTTCCAGTCGCCGATCCGCTGCTGAGCGTGAATCCTTGCACCCCTTGCGTTCCGTTCGGCCCGGTATTCGCGATCAGCGAAACATTCCCGGTCGGCGTCCCCGGCGTGCCGGTCACGCCGATGCTCACCGGCACCGATTGCCCGTGGGTGATGTTCACCGCGTTGCCGGAGTTCAGCGTCAGCGTCGTCGTGCTCGCCTTCAGCGCTGTATTCGCCGTCGTCCACGCCTTTACGAGGTTGTTCGCGTTCACCGACCCAAGCCCCGTGGCCAGGTCGTAGCCGGATGTGGTCGCGTATCCCGAGAGCACGCCGAATTGATCCCCCGGATTGGACGTGTTGCAGTTCGGGCTCCCGGTCGCGCACGGCATCGCGATCGTCCCGTTCGTCACGTCGTAAAACACGCAGTTCGTTCCGAGGGTGCCGGTCGAATTGCAGCTCGCCCCGGACTGCGCCGCAAGCTTGTACAGAATGTAGTTCGCGTTTCCCTGGCGCGAGCCCGTCTTCTGTTCGACAAGCGCCATGATTCCGGCGAAAGACGGCGTCGATGCGGATGTTCCTCCGACCGCCTCAAACAGAGTGCTTGGGTCGGCCGAATCACACGAGGTGTAGCCCGCCTGAATCGTATCCGCCTCGCAGACCAGATAGAACGCGCCGGAAGGCGAACCCGAAGCGGCAAACAGCGAAACATCCGGCACGCTCCGCGTCGTGCCGCTGCCCGTCTGCCACGACGGCTTCGCGTAGCCGCCCGTGCACGACAGCGGATTGGTGCCGTCATACGTCGTGCAATTGCTCTTTCCTCCCGACCCGCCGACGGCGGTCACGAAGCCCTCCGAAATCAACTGCGCGTTGTTGCAGTTGTTTTCGGCGCTCCCAGTGAAGCGGAGCACATTTTCAAACACCGCATTAGTGCAGGAATCGTTCCACGTGGTTTCCGGAATATACGAAAGAGCGGAAAGGGAAGCGGGCGTCCCCGCTGGAGCGCCCGGCGGCACTGTATTCGTCGGGCTCCAGTAGGTCGACACATTCGTCAGATCGAAGAAATCGGTGCCGCCCACGGCAATGTTGTACGGCGTTGACCCGATTCCATTCACGGACAATCCCAGCTCCGCCGCGCCGGTATTCCCCGCGTTCCGGTCGCAGACCGCCGAGCCGCTGTCGCCCGTCGCGACCAGCGCCGTGATCCCTTGCGCTGAGGCTTGCTGCCAGAGCTGGTTGTAAAATTGGTTTCCGGCGGAACCCAGAAAGAATTCGCAGATGCCATAACTTTCGCTGAGAATTCCGGCCAGATTGTTGTCCACCACATATTGCGCCGAGAGATCGACGCCCAGGCTCGCTTCCGTGGTGGCCGACTCCACAAAGTCGATCTTCGCTCCTTTAGCCACCGCGCCCGCCCACTCGACGTCGAGATCGGACTCCGTCTCGTCGCCCGGGACTGTGCCGGGATCGGGGCCGTCGAGGATGATCGTCGGCGCGTCTACTGGCAGCGCGAAATAGTTCCGAAAATTGCTGATGTCCGACAACGCGATATCGGTTTCAGCCACGATCGCGATCGTCTCGCCGCTGCCGTCCGTCGCGGGCGTTGCACTCCACAGCGGCAGCACGTTGTAAATTGTCGCGAAGTCGTAAGGAGTCACGCCGTAACACGCCAGGCCGGGCACCCCGCATTGGTTCCCGCCGAAGGTGAAGAGCGACGGCGCCGTCGGCTCAAGCTTCCCGGTCTTCTGGGACCGGGAGACCTCGCCGCTCACATGGTGCATCGCGTGCCGCGGAAAGTTGTACAGCGTGTCCACGCCTGCCACCACCGGCGTGAGCGCCGTCGGAATCTGCGGGTCGCTCGCGTTGGCCCAGTGATCTTCGTTGTTTACGTTGTACCGGTGAATCTCGGTGTGGAACGCGTCGCGCACCTGCCCGGCGGTGCCTGAAAATTCGATCACCGTCCGCCCATTCGACACGCCATTCACCTGGAATCCGTGCGACCCGAGCCACTGCACGATCGTCTGAATATCCGCGTCGGCGGGGCCGAACTCCTGCCCGAATTGCTGCGGCGTCAGCCACGCGTGATAGTTCGGCGACGACGAATCCTGCTGCTGATCGAGCAGCGTGTCGAGCGCTGCCTCCTGCGCGGCGCTGCGTTTCAGCACCAGCATCATCCGCGCCATCGGCAGGGAGTCGGGTGCTGCGCCGCGGTCGAATCGCCCTTGCGCGTAGGGATGCGTGTTTCCGCGCAGCGTGGTGAGCTGCGACTCGTTTACCGCCGCCGTGATGCGCGGCTGGATGTTGCTGGTCTGTGCGAAAGCGGCGAAAGGAAGGAAAAGCACTGCGGCAGCCAACAGGTACGTCCGAAGCAGTTGAACCCGGTTTTGCATGGTCGCCCCTGGGCGGCTAACCAAGCCCCAATGTGATTTATGTCGCAACTCCGTGCCAAAAAACCGTTTGCACGCAGTCTGGAACGCACACGAATGAACGACCCGCCTGTGTGGGCGACATATTGCCGATTTCGGTACGGGCCGTCAAGTGCAATTCGACGCTGGCCTGACCGTTGATTGTCAGTTAGAGCATTTGCCGGAGGACGTACTGCAGAATCCCGCCGTGCTGATAGTAGGCGACCTCGAAGGGGGTATCGACGCGCACCAGCGCGGTAAACTCTTTCGTCTTCCCGGCCGCGTCGCGCGCCCGCGCTTTGATTTTTTTTCGCGGCTCGAAATTCTGCGCCAGGCCCTCGAAGTCGAACACCTCGAGGCCGGTCAGTCCCAGCGACTTTGCATTCTCGCCCGGGAGGAACTCAAGCGGCAGCACGCCCATTCCCACCAGGTTGCTGCGATGGATGCGCTCGAAGCTTTCGGCCAGCACCGCGCGCACGCCGAGCAGAATCGTTCCCTTGGCGGCCCAGTCGCGCGACGATCCCGAGCCGTATTCCTTGCCCGCGATCACCAGCAGCGGCACGCCTTCTTCGCGATACTTCATCGCCGCGTCGTAAATCGTCATCTTCTCGTCGCCGGGCTGATGGACGGTCCAGCCGCCCTCGGTGCCGGGCGCGAGTTGGTTGCGCAGACGAATATTCGCAAACGTGCCGCGCATCATCACTTCGTGATTGCCGCGCCGCGCGCCGTAGGAATTGAAATCCTTGGGCTGCACGCCGTGCGCGATCAGATATTTTCCCGCCGGGCTGTCCGCCGGAATCGAGCCGGCCGGCGAAATGTGGTCCGTGGTGATGCTGTCGCCGAGCACGGCGAGCACGCGCAGCCCGCGCAGATCGGAAAGCGGGCCGGGCTTTACCGGCATGTTCTCGAAATACGGCGGATTCTTGATGTAGGTCGATTTGTCGTCCCACGCGTAGAGATCGCCTTCGGGCACCGGCAGCGCCCGCCACTGGTCATCGCCCGTGAAGACGTCGCGCGTACTCCTTGTGGAACATCTCGGTCGTCACCGAGCTGCGCATCGTCGCTTCCACTTCCTGCGGCGTCGGCCAGATGTCGCGCAGGTAGACGGGCTTGCCGGACTTGTCCTGCCCGATGGGCTCGTTGACGATATCGAAATCCATGCGCCCCGCGAGCGCGTACGCCACCACCAGCGGCGGCGACGCCAGATAATTCGCGCGGCACAGCGGATTGATGCGCCCTTCAAAATTGCGATTGCCGCTGAGCACGGAAACGGCGACGAGGCTGTTGTCCTTGATGGCCTTGCTGATCGAATCCGAGAGCGGGCCGCTGTTGCCGATGCACGTGGTGCAGCCGTAGCCCACCAGATTGAAGCGCAGCTCGTTCAAGATACGGCCACAAGCCGGCCTTCTCGATGTAATCCGTCACCACTTTCGAACCGGGCGCGAAGCTCGTCTTCACCCACGGCTTCACGCTCAGCCCGCGCTCGACGGCCTTTTTCGCCAAGAGCCCGGCGCCCAGCATCAGCGACGGATTCGACGTGTTCGTGCAGCTTGTGATCGCCGCGATCACCACGGAACCGTCCGCGAGCTCGAATTTGTCGCCGTTGTTCTGCACGGTCGCGTGCTTTGCCGGCTCGGTCAGCGTTTTCTCGAACGCCGCTTTCGCCTGCGTCAGCGGAACGCTATCCTGCGGCCGCTTCGGCCCGGCCATCGTCGGCACCACTTTCGCAGAGATCGAGCTCGAGCGTGTCCGAGAAAATCGGATCCGCGGTTGCGTCCGTGCGGAAGAGGCCTTGCTCCTTCGTGTACGCCTCGACGAGCTTCACCTGATCCTCGTGCCGGCTCGTGAAGCGCAGATACGCGAGCGTCTCCGAATCGACCGGGAAGAAGCCCATCGTCGCGCCGTACTCAGGGGCCATGTTCGCGATCGTCGCGCGGTCGGGCAGCGTGAGGCTCGAAAGCCCGGTGCCGTAGAATTCGACGAATTTTCCGACCACGCCCTTCTTGCGCAGCATCTGCGTCACGGTAAGAACCAGATCGGTCGCGGTCGCGCCTTCCGGCAATCGTCCGTGCAGCTTGAATCCGACCACAGCCGGAATCAGCATCGAGAGCGGCTGGCCCAGCATGGCGGCCTCTGCTTCGATGCCGCCCACGCCCCAGCCGAAGACGCCGAGGCCGTTCACCATCGTCGTGTGCGAATCAGTGCCCACCAGCGAATCGGGGAAGGCGAACATCTTGCCGTCCTGTTCGGCGCTGAATACGAAGCGCGCGAGATATTCCAGATTCACCTGATGGCAGATCCCGGTATCCGGCGGGACAACGTGGAAATTCCGCAGGCTCTTCTGTCCCCAGCGCAGAAACGCGTAGCGCTCGATATTGCGCTGCATTTCGAGTTCGGCGTTGAACGCGAACGAATTCGCCGAGCCGAATTTGTCCACTTGCACCGAGTGATCGATCACCAGCTCCGCCGGCAGCAGCGGATTGATTTTCTTCGGATCGCCGCCCAGGTTGCGGATTGCGTCGCGCATCGCCGCCAGGTCGACCACCGCCGGGACGCCCGTGAAATCCTGCAGCAGCACGCGCGCCGGCATGAACGAAACTTCCTTCTCGGTCGCGCCGCCGGCCGAGGTCGGATCCCATGCCGCAAGCGCCCGAATGTCGTCCGCGTGGACGAACCGGTCGTCCTCGTGCCGCAGCAGATTTTCCAGCAGCACCTTTAGCGAAAAGGGAAGCCGCGCCACGTTGCCGACTTTCGACGACGCGAGCGATTCCAGCCGGTAAATTTCAAACGAATCCTTGCCCACGCGAAGCGTGGCGCGGGTCGAGAAAGAGTTTTTCGAGGCAGCGGTCATACGAGCGCGAATTCTCCTTTGGCCCAACACCATATCTTAACGCACCCGATGTGCAAGGAGTCCTCGTTTTTCGGGATTCTAGGTTGAGGTTAGAACCAAGGCGCGACAGCAATCGCTCGCGGGCGGGGTTTGTCGGCTGGAACGCGCCGAAATCGGTTTTTCTTGGCTTTTTGTAGCTGTTTAAGCTCCCGCCAGGCGCATCAAGGATGCGCGCATTAGAGCAGAAAATACCGGCCAATTTCGCGCTAGTGTTTCGGCGCGACGTATCCTTCGGGCAGCTTCGCGCCGCCCCCGAAAAAGAACTGCTCCATCTGTTCTTCCATGACTTTCTGCGAATTGGGATCGAGCGGGTTGAGGCGAAACTCGTTGAGCACCATCTTCGAGTGGTTCACCCACATGCCCCAGGCTTCCTTCGAAATGTTTTCGTAGATGCGCTTGCCGATCTCGCCCTTCCAGGGCGGGCGATCGAGTCCCGGCAATTCTTTTCCGAGCTTCGCGCACTTCACCATGCGCACCGTTTGCGCGCCCTGCTTTTCGTCAGCCATCGAGAGATTGCCTCCGTCCTGATTTGCTTGAAGCTCCACGATACTTCAGCCTGACGGGAAAATCCAACAGGGGAAAGGCGGCAAGGACGTAATGGGCCGGCGCCGGCCGGCCCCTGGCGAGGGTTGCTCCTGCCTCGTTAGCTTCCGACGCGAATGTGATTGAGCGAATGAAGTAGCCCAAAAACGTTCAGAAGCCACAGCACCAGAACGATCACTACGACCGCATTCAGGATCGACTTGATCGTCGACTGCATCGGAATGAAGCTGTTGACCAGCCACAGCAGAACACCCACCACGATCAACACCAGCAGTATCTGTACGAGGGGCATGAACTGTTGACCTCCTTTTCTGCGCGAAGAACGACAAGCCGATCTCTCGGAGGGCGCGTCCGGCAGGCAGATCATAGGCAAGCGCGGCGCGGCGGTCGATACAGCGAAACGCGTAAATCGTCAGGTGATCTATCTGATTGGCCGACGGAAGGGACTGCACAGCGGATTCGGAATCGGGTACTAGCCTGAGGCTTTGTCGAATTGCGCGACCAGAGTCTTCGGCGCGACGCTGCGCCATCCCGCCGCGAGCGCGCGCCGCAGGCTCGTTTTGTTCGCAGCGCGAAGACGCACGATCGTGGCGCCGCGAAGTCCCCAGGTTCCATTCGCCGGCTGGAAGACATGGGGCGCGGCTTCGATGAAAAACACTTGTTCCTTCGGCGGCAGCTTCACCATGCCCCAGCCTTTTTCGGGATAGCCGAGCGTCGCGAACACTTTGCCGCCCACGCGAAAATCGGGATGGTCCTGGTGCGCACTCTCGATGGCTTCGGGAAAGCTGAGAGCAATGCGGCGAAAATCGGTGACCGTTACGGGCATCGGCTACACCTTCAGAGCTTGGGCGTTGGCGACGAAAACATCGCGCAGCGTGCGCGCCGGGCGTCCAGTCAGCAGCTGCACGTGCTGCGAGCAGACGGAGAAGTAGCGTTCGCGAATCGCGCGTTCGTAGGAGAGCATTTCCTCGCTGCCCCACACGCCGGTGCCGTCGTCGTTGGTAAGGCCGTCGGCGTACGCGCGCGGCACGCCCGCTGCGTCGAAGAAAGCCTGCTTTTCTTCGGGCGTTACGGCCGCATATGCGACCGGCTTGCCGCTCAACTCGGCGCCGAGCGCCGCGGCGTCGGCGAACGTGTAGAGCGCAGGTCCGGTGATCTCGTACGTGGCGCCCTCGTGGCCCGCGGACGTCAGCACGGCCGCGGCGCACGCGACGCAATCTTTTTTCGAGACGAACGCCATCGGCCCGTCGCCCGTGCTCATCACGAGCTTTCCGATCTGGATCGCCATCGGCACGATCATCGTGGCGATGATTTCCGCGTACTGCGCGTCGCGCAGAAATGTGAACGCCATGCCCGAGCGGCGCAAGAGCTCTTCGGTGACGTAGTGGTCAAAACAAGCGAGCGATGGCGTCTTCGGATGAATTCCCACACTCGAGGTGTAGACAACATGCTTCACGCCGGCCTTCCCGGCAGCCTCCACGGCCGCGCGGTGCTGTTTCTGGCGGCGCGTCCCGACGGCGAGCGTGCTGATCAGCAGCATTTTCTCCGCGCCCGCCAGCGCGGACGCGAGTGTCTCCGGCTCGTCGAAATCGCCGGAGCGCACCTGCGTGCCGCGCGCGGCCATCGGCGCGAGCGCAGCAGGGTTGCGCGTCACGAGAATGAGATCCGACGCGGGAATTTGTTCGAGCAACAGTTCGGTGACCTGGCGGCCGTAACTTCCCGATGCGCCCGTGACGACGATGCTCATGGCTGCTCCGAAACAGCGATTTGCGATCGCCGATCTTAGCACTCCCGCGCGAGCAGCACGAGCGGCTTGACATCGAACGAACGCGCGGAGAGTATCGTTAGTTTCGCGAAGACGCACAGGGCCAACAGGCAGAGGGAGCGACGAAAGTGAAGCACGTGAGATTGGGGAATACAGGGCTAAGGGTTTCGCGGCTGTGTCTTGGGACGATGACGTTCGGCTACCAGTGCGACGAGCCGACGTCGTTCGCGATCCTGGATCGCGCCGCCGAGAAGGGGATCACGTTTCTCGATAGTTCCGACGTGTATCCGCTGGGCGGCGGGCTTGAGCGCGCCGGGCGCACCGAAGAAATCGTCGGCAAATGGATTCGCGGCAAGCGGCACGACTGGGTGATTGCCACGAAGTGCTTCGGTGCGACCGGGCCGCAGCCGTTTCACGCGGGCAACAACCGGCGCCACATCTTCGATGCGATCGATGCTTCGCTACGGCGGCTCGGGACCGACTATATCGATCTCTACCAGCTGCACGGCTACGATCCGGAAGTGACGACGGACGAAACGCTGAGCGCGCTGGACGCCATCGTGCGCGCGGGGAAAGTGCGCTACATCGGCTGCTCGAATTATCTGGCGTACCAGATGGCGCGCGCCATCGGCCGCAGCGACGCGCGAGGCTTCGCGAGATTTGTCTCCGTGCAGCCGCGCTACAACTTGCTGTTCCGCGAATTCGAGCGCGAGCTGTTTCCGTTGTGCGTTGAAGAAGGCATCGGCGTGATTCCGTTCAACCCGATCGCGGGCGGCTTGCTCGCCGCCAAGTACGACCGGACGAAGCCGCCGAGCGAGGGAACGCGCTTTGCTTACGGCGGGCGCGTCGGCTCGCTCTATCGAGATCGTTACTGGCAGGACAAACTGTTCGACGCGGTCGACGCGCTCGACGCTTTCGCGAAAGAAGTGGGGATTCCGCTGACGACGCTGTCCGTCGCGTGGGTCCTCGCGCAGCCTTGGGTGACGAGCCCGATTATCGGCGCGAGCCGCGCCGAGCAACTCGATGCGACGATCGCAGCACTTGATGTGACGCTCGAGCCGGCGGTGCTGGCGAAGCTTGGCGAGATGACCATGCAGTTTCGATAGGGCGGACACGCTCCGAGGCAAGCCTCGGATCGAAACAGCGGCGGCGAGCCGCCGCACTCCACACGCGGTGGCGCGGCGCTCAATGGAGGATTCCGAATTTGGCGGATGAAAACAAGAATGGGCGAGTGCTGCCGCCGGGAGTTTCGGGTGACGCGTTCGAGCGGGCGCTTGGTGCTTTTGCGCGCGCGATCGGCGATGAGTGGGTGGTGCGCGACGGCGAGCCGCTCGCGGAGTATCGCGATCCGTTTGCTTTTGCGTCGAGCGATGCGAGGGAATTCGCGCCGTCGGCTGGGCTTAGGCCTGTGTCGGTGGAAGAGATTCAGGCGATCGTGAAGATCGCGAACGAATACAAGATTCCGCTGTGGACCGTCTCGCGCGGGAAAAACCTCGGCTACGGCGGGCCCGCGCCGCGCGTTTCCGGCTCGATCGTTCTCGATCTGGGGCGCATGAAGAAGATCGAGGTCGATGAGGATCTGTGCCACGCGGTCGTCGAGCCTGGCGTGACGTTTTTCGATCTCTACGAATACATCCGCGAAAGAAAAATCAAGCTGTGGATATCGGTGCCTGCGCTCGGATGGGGCAGCGTGGTGGGCAATGCGCTTGAGCGCGGGATTGGCTACACCCCTTATGGCGATCATTCGGACAAAATGTGCGGGATGGAAATCGTTCTCGCGAATGGCGACGTGATTCGCACGGGCATGGGCGCGCTGCCCGGCGCGAAAACGTGGCAATCGTTCAAGGGCGGCTACGGGCCGTCGGTCGACGGGCTTTTCATGCAATCGAATTTCGGCATCGTGACGAAGGCCGGCATGTGGCTGATGCCGCAACCGGATTTCTTCGTCGCGTGTGACATGCATTTCGAGCGCGAGTCGGATCTCGAAGCGATCGTCGACGTGACGGCGCGGCTGCGGCGCGAGGACATCATCCAGAACGTCGCCGTGCTGAGCAATGCGATCCGCCTGATTTCGCGGCGCGGGGCGCGCAGCCAATGGTTTCCGGCCGACGGCGTGGTGCCCGATGAGGTGGTGCAGAAGGCGCTGCGCGAGGCCGGGCTCGGCGCTTGGAATCTCACGTTCGGGATGTACGGGCAGGAGGAGATGGTGGACGCGCGGGTGAAAATCGCGCGCGACGCGTTTTCGTCGATTCCGGGCGCGAAGTTCGCGAGCAAGAAATTCAATGTAAAAGCGACGCCGACCGACGAGCTCGTCGCGTCGATGGGATCGGAGAGCGTGCAGGCGGGTATTCCGTCGCTGGTGCCGCTCGGCGTGCTGAAATATCGCGGCGAAGACGGCGGCCACCTCGGATTTTCGCCGGTGGTCGCGCCGAGCGGGAAGGAAGCGGTGAAGCTCGCGAATCTGGTCGGCACGCGCTGCCACGAGCACGGATTCGATTATTACGGGGGGTTTTCGTTTGGCGCGCGTCATTTGTATTCGGTGATGATGATTCTTTACGACAAGCAGAGCGAAGAGCATCGCGTGCAGGCGAGCCAGCTGTGCGAAAAGTTAGTGGTGGAAGCGGCGAAGCTCGGTTTCGGCGAATATCGCGCGCATGTCGCGTACATGGATTTGATCGGCGAGCAGTACGACTTCAATCATTTTGCGCTGCGGCGGTTTATCGAGACGTTGAAGGATGCGGCCGATCCGAATGGAATTTTGTCGCCGGGGAAACAGGGAATATGGCCTGGCGGCGTGCGGCCCAAGAAAACTGCGTAATTGCGGTCGCAGCTCAGCCCTCTAACTGATCTTGCATTTGTTTTTCTTGCTCGCCTTCAAAGGCCCCACCCTCACAAACCGAGGATGGGGCACCCGGGAAATCGAAGTCAAAAACCGCGATGCGATTTAGTGGTCTGTGGCGGCGGCTTGGCTGCGGCGCCACGCGTAGTAGCCGTCTAGCACTTTCAGCTTGTCGAGGTTCGGCGCGGGGATTGCGTGCGACGGATCGTCGAGATTCATCACCTGCTGATCGGCGTCGGTGAACGCGGGCCATGAGGGCAAGCCTGCGCCGTTGGGGTCGCCCGTTTTCGCGAAATTCACCCAGTAGGAAGAGACCTGCTCGGATACGGCTTTGTCGTCGTCGTGGGCGGGCATCGTCTCGACGAAATTGCCGAAGACGTAGGCTATCTCGCTGCCGTGAGCCGCGCCCCAATCCTTGAATTGCGGCGCGTCGGGATAGTTTGGGCGATGGCTGAAATAGTAGACGAAGACTTTGCTCTTGCCCGTTTGCGATTGCAGGCGAGCCCAGGTCCACGTGTGCCAGGCGAAAGCGGTGTCGCGGAAGAGATCGCGCTCGGAATGGAGCGCCTGCGTATCCGAATCGGCGGGATAGACCGAAAGAATCTTGTCGGCATATTCACCGTACCCGGAGCGAACCATCTGCTGGAAGCCGGAAGCCGTAGCGGAGGGAACGAAGAGCGCGCCTTCGTCCGCGTTCGTGCCGATGAGGACGGGCGTGTCGTTGTAGCGCCCCGCCTTGTACAGGAGATACTGATCTTCGGGAAGCACGTAGCCGTCGAAATCGGGCCAAGCGCCGCCGAGGCCCGGGGCTTCGGCTTTCATGATGATTTCGGCGGGCATCTTTCGCGCATCGGCGATCGACTTCACGTCGAGTTTCGCGAGCAGGGCTGCGCCGTTGTGTTCCGCGGTGGCCAGCGAAATCATGTTTTCGCCGCCCTCGGCGTCGCTGCGAGCGGGCGCGAAATTGCCGCCGCTTTCCGAGATGGCGCGTTCGAACAAGCCCTTCGCAAGCGGCGACGCGGCCAGCATGCTGACGGCGATACCGCCGGCGGATTCGCCGAAGATGGTGACGCGGCGCGGATTGCCGCCGAATCGCGCGATATTGTGCTGTACCCATTCGAGGCCGGCGATCTGGTCGAGCAAGCCGTAGTTGCCGGAATGGCCGCCCTGCTCGGCGCTGAGCTCGGGATGCGCGAAAAACCCGAATACGCCCACGCGGTACGCGATGCTCACAAGGACGACACCCTTCTTGGCAAGGTTTGTGCCGTCGTACAGAGGATACTGAGTTGCACCGCTGGTGAATCCGCCGCCGTAGATCCAGACCATGACCGGGAGTTCGTCCTTCCGTGATTTCGCCGGTGTCCAAACGTTGAGATACAAGCAATCTTCACTGAGTGGGACGGGATTGATGCCGAAGGCCGGCAGCACGGCCGGTATCTGCATGCAAGCGGGCGCGAATTTCGTGGTCTCCTTTACGCCCTTCCACGGGGCAGGAGGTTCAGGCGAGTGCCAGCGGAGGTCGCCGACGGGCGGAGCTGCGAACGGAATGCCCTTGTAAACCGCGATGCCATCGACGGCGTTTCCCTGAACGAGGCCGGCTTGCGTGCGGACTGGCTTCGGCGCCTGTGCGCGGGCCGTCGAGATGAAGGTAAGTGCGGCCGCGCACGTGAACGCGGCGAGACAGCAAATTTGGATTTTCATGAGCGGCGCTCCCCCAAGAGCGGCGGCATTTTACATCGGAATCGGTTCAGGCGCGCTTGACAACCAGCTCGGGCGGGCGTTTGCGGGGGACGCGCTGGCCATAGCCCGGGAAATTCGCGAGGACGGCGCCGTCCCAAAGGCGGATGACGCGCTCTTTGAAGAGCCAGCGGCCGCGATATTTCACGAGCTTGTCGTCCCAGTAGCCGGCGAAGCGGATGAGGTAGGGAGGCTCGCCGCGGCACTCGGTGACGAGCGCGAACGAGCGCGCGGTTACGCCGCGGCTGTCGCCTTTCACCACCGACTGGCTGATGTGATGCTGCCGCCCGGGAAATCCGGGGACGGAGCGGAAGTGTTCACCGAGCTTGCGGATTCCTTCGGCGCCCTCCCATCGATCGGGATCTTCGAACACTTCCTCGATCACGACGGCATCGGGCGTGAAGCAGGCGACGAAGGAATCGACGTCGCCGGTGTCGAGCGCCCAGGCGTAGCTGGCGAGGAGGTCGTTGATCTCGATGCGATCGGCGACAGTGAGGGGCTTGGCTTTCGGCTTTGGTCCGGATTTGATTTTCGGCATGTGCTCAATTCCTCGGAGGGACTCTTCGCTCCGCTCAGAATGACGGCCAAAACGGCTGCGTGCGTCAATAGCCGACGGTGAAGCGCTCGCGATGATGCTTCGGGTGCTCGAGTTCGTCGAGCATTGCTACGGCGTAATCTTGAAGCGAGATGCGGCTTTTGCCCGCGTCATCGTACAGCACGTGATCTTTGCCGACGCGATACTTGCCGGTCCGCGCGCCCGGCGCAATCATTACGGAAGGCGCGAGGAACACCCAATCCAGCCCGCTCTCTTTTTTCAGCAGATAATAGAGCTCGCGCGTGCCCCGGATGCCGGGCTTGAACGGCTCGTAGGCGGCCGGGAATTCGGGCGAATCGATGAACTCGACGCCCGCAGGTGTTTTCAGGCTGGCTGCACCCCCGACGGCGAGGAATCGCTTCACGCCGGAACGTTTTGCCGCTGCGATGATCGCGCGATGTCCGCGGACGTGGCGGTGATAAATCTCGGGCCCCGGTGTGCCGCGCCTCGGATTGAAGGCGCTGATGATCACGTCGTGCCGTGCGAGGATGCGCGCGAGAGGGTCGCGGTGCAGCACGTCGGCTTTCTTGATTCTGAGATTCCGGCGCGGCGTAAGGCGTTGCGGGTGACGCTCGATGGCGGTTACGTTGTGGCCGCGGCGGAGCGCCTCCGCGAGAATTTTCGAGCCGACGTAGCCAGTACCTCCGATCAGGGCGATTTTCATGAGGCACTCCTCCGAAGTTTCGGTCCCGCGGTGGGCCAACCGCGGTTGACAGAACCCGAGATCGGAGCGACTTTATCACATCACCGGGCTGGAGAATTCTCCGGATGAACTGAGACGAGGGCAAAAGATGATACATGCGCGGCCGTTCGGGCAACTGGCGTCGACGATGAAGGAGCCGAAGCTGGAGTTTGCATTCGAGGTGCGACTGCATTTTTCGCGCGTGCAGACGATCAATAATATGCCCACGGGCGCGGGGCGCGGCGGGGTTTATCTCGGCACCGGCGAATTTTCGGGGCCGAAGCTCAATGGCAAAGTGGTGCCGGACAGCGGCGGCGATTACGCGCTGTTTCGTCCGGATGGGACCGTGTCGTTCGACGCGCGCTACATGCTGCAGGAGGACGACGGGACGCTGATCCTGCTGCAAAACCGCGGCTACCTCTGGGGATACCAGGACAATACGATGCTGCGCCTGCGGGACATGGCATTTGCCGGCGGCCCTGCCGTGGCTCCGGACGATTACTATTTGCGGTCGTTCCCGACCTTCGAGGTCGAAGCAGGCAAGCACGACTGGCTCACACGCCACGTGATCATCGGAATCGGCGAGCGGAAGGCGGATGGGAACCTGTTGCGGTATTATGCGCTGCTCTAGGTAAGACTTGCGCCAATTGGCTGCGACGGAGCGGCGTCCCTGATTCGAGCTGCGAATCACTCCCATTCATTAAATTCCGATGACAGGCGGCCCGAATATAGTCCGCCGGAGATAGAATCAACCCTGCGGCCAAAAGCATCCCACATACCAGCCGAGGGCCTGGCTCGAATTCGGAAACGATCCGGCCGAGGAGATTACGATGAGCAGCCGCGCCACCGCAACGACCACTGCCGAAGTAGCGGATTCCATTCAGAATGATGGTTATTTCTGCGAGATTCCTTCCGATCCCTGCGCGATCGTAATGTTCGGCGCCTCGGGCGATCTGGCGAAGCGGAAGCTGCTGCCCGCGCTCTTCGACCTCGCGATCCATTCGTGCCTCGCGCCGCGCTTTCGCGTGATCGGATTCGCGCGCACGGAGATGAGCGACGACAAGTTTCGCGAGTCGACGGATCAGGCCCTGCCGAAGAAGGGCGACGACAGCAAGCGTGCGGATTTTCTGAAGCACCTCGAATATTTCACCGGAAATTATGACGAGCCGGAGTCGTACAAACGGCTGGCGCAGCACCTCGATGAGATCGACCAGAAGTCGCAACTCGGCGGCAACCGGCTCTACTATCTCTCGACGCCGCCCGACGTCTATCCGCACGTGATCGAGCAGCTCGGCAAGGCCGGCCTCGCCAAGCCGAAATCGAAGGATTCGTGGACGCGAATCATCATCGAGAAGCCGTTTGGCCACGACGGGCGTTCGGCGTGCGAGCTCAATGCGAAAGTGCTGCAGGTGTTCGACGAGGGGCAGGTCTACCGGATCGACCATTATCTCGGCAAGGAAACGGTGCAGAACCTTTTGGTCTTCCGTTTCGGCAACGGCATCTTCGAGCCGCTGTGGAATCGCAATTACATCGACCACGTGCAGATCACGGCGGCGGAGTCGCTGGGAGTGGAGCGGCGGGCGGCGTTCTACGAATCGGCCGGCGCGACGCGCGACATGATTCAGAGCCACGTCCTGCAGCTCACGTCGATTGTGGCGATGGAGTCGCCAGCGACGTTTGGCGCGACTTCTGTGCGCAACGAGAAGATCAAGATTCTGCAATCGATTCGGCCGTTCACGCCGCAATCGATCGCCAAGAGTGTGGTCCGCGGGCAATACGGGCCAGGCAAGATCGATGGCAAGGACGTCCCGGGATACCGGCAGGAGCCGGGTGTGAAGCCGGATTCGACGACCGAGACGTTCGTGGCTCTGAAGCTGTTGGTCGACAACTGGCGATGGAGCGGCGTGCCATTCTTCCTGCGGACCGGGAAGCGGCTGGCGCGGCCCGGGACAGAAATCGCGATCCAGTTCAAAAAGGCGCCGCACATGGTGTTTCAGGGCTCGGACGTGCAGCCGAATTCGCTGGTGATGAATATTCAGCCGGATGAGGGGATTTCGCTGTCGTTTGGCGCGAAGGCGCCGGGATCGCAGATGCAGATTCGACCCGTGCATATGGATTTCGAATACAAGCAGGCGTTCGCTTCGGGATCGCGCGAGGCCTACGCGACGCTGATCAACGATTGCATCCGCGGTGATGCGACGCTGTTCGACCGCGCGGATAGCGTGGAGGCAGCGTGGGGGCTCGTCGATCCGATCCTTGACGCATTCGCGAATACCAAGCCGTCGTTTCCGAATTACGCCTCAGGCACGGCGGGGCCGGACGCGTCGAAGGAGCTCATCGCGGCGGAAGGGCGAGCCTGGCGGCCGCTGTGACGCGGCTTTGACTCGCGGCATCTGAAGCGCGGTACCGCTTTTCATCTTTCGTGGCGGGCAGGGTCGAAGCCTTGCCCTTCCAAAATCAACTGTGAGACAGTTCTTGGCTTGCTGGGCGCACGAGGCCCGGAGCGTTGCAGCTGTGCGCGGCGGAGGATCGGATGATACTGGCCGGTGACATCGGCGGAACCAAGACCAACATAGGGCTCTTCGACGTTCCCGGCGGAACGCTTACGAAGGTCACCGACAAGCGCTACTCGAGCCGCGACCACGCGGGCTTGGAAGAAATCGTGAAGGATTTCCTGGGCGCGACCGGCGCGAAGGTGAGCGCGGCGTCGTTTGGAATCGCGGGCCCGGTAGTGGACTACCAGGTCCGCGCCGGGAACTTGCCCTGGGTGATCGATGGCGCGACGATGGCGAAGCTCGTAGGGCTCGAGCGGGTTCGTCTGCTGAACGATCTGGAAGCGACTGCCTACGGGATCGCGGTGATGCGGCCGCAGGATCTCGAAGTGCTTTACGAGGGTGTTCCCGACGCGCGCTCGCATCGCGCGGTGATCGCCGCAGGCACCGGGCTCGGCGAAGCGATTTTGTTCTGGGACGGCGCAAAGCACGTTCCGATGGCCACCGAGGCCGGCCACGCGGATTTTGCGCCGCAGACGGTGGAGCATACCGAGCTTTGGAAATTCGTGAAGTCGCGAGGCGAATTCGCGAGCGCCGAACTCATCCTTTCAGGGCGCGGATTCAGGACCGTTCATGAGTTCCTGGACCCCTCGGCGAAGCACCCGGGATTCGACGACCCGAAAATCGATCAGGCGCCGACAATCACCGGGTTGGGGCTATCGGGCGAATGCCCGGTCTGCGTGGCGACGCTCGATCTGTGGGTCGAAATTTACGGCTCCGAGGCCGGGAACCTGATGGTGAGGTCGGTCGCGAGAGGCGGGGTCTACGTGGCGGGCGGAATTGCGGTGAAGATTATGCCGAAGATGAAAACAGGCCGGTTCGTTGCGGCCGCGCAGCACAAAGAAAAGATGCAGGAGTTCCTCGCCAAGGTGCCGATCCACATCGTGCTTGATGAAGAGTGCCCGCTGAAAGGCGCGGCGTACGCGGGCTGGAAGGGTTTGTAGTATCCGTACCTGTCGATGAATCGTTCGTAGCAGAAGTCCTAGTACCCGTCCAGAGAATTTCGCCTAACGATTTTCACACTTGTCCACGGTCTTACCCACGCCCCCGCGCGATCGCTGCATCGGGCGGCACCTCAGCTTTGATAATCCGCTGAATCGAAGATAGATAGACCGCCGTAAGATAAGCCGTGTCTGGCATGGAGATTGCCGAAACACCTGCGAGTCCCGAAAAGGTCTCCGCAGGAAGGGTTGGCATGATGAAGCGATTTCTGGGTCTGACCGTTTTGATTTTTGGCTTGTCGATACCCGCACACGCCCAAGCGAAGGGTGGGAGCGCAATGGCGGGTATGAGTGGCACCGGGTTTGTGGGCAGCGCGGCGGGTGGGGGAGCGGGAGGTTTCGGCGGTGGGGACTCCGGCGTTACGAACTTCAACACTCTGCCGGTGATTCCGCCAGCGAGGCTGGCTTCAACTGCGGTAAGCGGCTCGGAGAGGAACTTTGAGCCATCTACGTTTCTGCCTTACGATCAGGCGATTGCCGCGGGTCAGCAGATGCTGGATGCCCAGCATGAATCGCTGGCAGAGGTCGCTGCCGAGAGCAGCCGCGAGCATCGTCTGAAAGCGAAGGAGGAGATTATAGAGAATGCCGCCGGCGATCCTGTGATCGCCACTCGGTAACGGGTCCTCCATTTGACGAACTGGCAGTCCAGCCGAGCCAGCTGCAAGTTCGTTTTTCTGCTGCGGGTTCGCTACGCTCTGAATTCACACACCGCGTAAAAGGTCGCACCCTTACGAATCGTCCGCACAAAAGAATACGGCCAACCGGCGGGGGTGGAGGACGCCGGTTGGCCGTTGAGGCTGATGTCAGGCTGCAGCAGGGGCTCCCTCGCACAGGAACCCGCGCCGGTTGGGTTACTTCAGGTTCGCGCTGCTGAACGAGTAGATGAAGCCGAGCGTCGCCGTGTTCTGCTCCTTGACCGAGCCAAGCTGGCCGAGTTGGAAGATCGGCTCGCTGGCAAAGTCATAGCGGTATTCCCCGCGTACGAGTAGTGCGCTGGTCAGATTGTACGACCAGTCCGCGGAGACTTCCTGAGCATGGCTCTTTTGGCCGAACGACGTCAGACCGGTGTAGCCGTCCGAATCGTTATAGAACTCATAACGGAGGGCGAAGTTGGTCTTCGGCGTCCACGTGTACTTCGCGTAGCCCGCGACTCCCCACCAGTTGGTCGCACCAGACGCGGTGCAGTCTGGAGGCAGAGCTTGGGAGCGAACCGAGGCGTCGCCGTTGTAGCAGCTGGTGAAGCGCGGACCGAAGCCGTAGTCACCATTCAGCATGAACGCCCACTTCGCGTTCGGCGTATAGGATACGACCGTGTCCGAGAGCTGTTTCCAGTCGGTGACGATTACGCCCGTGTCGGAGAATCCGTCAGTGACGGGTCCGGCAAAGTAGTTCTGCGTAATCGCCCACTTCGCATTCGGCGTCCAAGCCAAGCTTACGCCATACGTGAGCCCGGAGCTGGTCCCTTCAAAATCATCTTGTTGGATGATTGTGTTGTTCCAGCCGTTGACCAGGTAGCCGGTGAGAGACCACTTGGGGTTGAACGCGTACTTGGCGCTTGCGCCAAAATGGAAGTAGGGGATCGCATAGTAGAAAAGAATGCTACGCGAATAGTTCCAGTTGGCGTTGGTTTCGATCACTTCGGCGCCGATCGGGGTGACGAACTTTCCGACCGTGATGGTCAATCCCTTCCCGATAGGAGCCAGGTAATCGACATAGGCTTCCTTCAGGTAGAAATTGCTGCCATCCGAGAACGTGTCAGAACCGTTCACGATGTAAGCGGCCTGCCCGTAACCGGCGGAAACGTGATAGCCGAGCCGGCTCTCGGACGAGGTCGCATCGGGCGCCTTATCCAAAATCAGCTCTGCCATGTTGAATCCGAAGCCGTTCGTAGGAGCGTCGAAAAAGCGCAAACCGCTCAGGTTGTCGCCCGGGTGATTGTAGTTGTAGCCGTAGTACACGTCGCCGAACCCGCTGAGCGTAACGGGACCCAGCAGGCTCGCGATGCTGATCTTCTGCGCCGCGTCGTCTGCGGGGGCCGAAATCGGAGCGGGAGCGGCAGCCGGCTGCACGTACGAGGCTGCCTGCATGCTCGGCGTATCGCTCTCCTTCAGCGAGGTGATCTCCGCTTGCAGGGCGTTGACTTCCTTCTCGAGATCCGACAACCGCTGCTGCGTCTCCGAGGACGCAGACGAACTCGAAGCCGGCTGTGCGGGGGCCGACGTAGCTGCAGTCGGCTGTGCTGGGGCCGACGAGGCAGCAGCCGGTTGAGCTGCGGCCGATGAGGGTGTCGCAGGTGGATCGTCTGCGGCCCTCGAAGCGGGCGCCCAAGCGGCAAAACTTACTGCCAAAACCGCCGTGGCGACGCTTGAAGCACACTTATACACACGTTTCATAGGCTAACCTTCCCTCCCTACCGCGCTATCTCGGTTTTCATGGAATCGCGACGGTGCCAAGGAAGGTACAGACGGTTCAGCGAATGGTCAAACTCATTAAATCTATTGAAGGCATAACGAAATAAATTCAGGTGCACTTATAAAATCCTTATACCTGCCCGCGGGTTTTTTTCTGAAAAGTCGATGCTTTGGAGCGAAACAGAGTCGGCTAGTGCTTGGCGACCAGCAAAAGAAGCCCGAAAATGACGATTGGGATGAGCGCGAGCATGATGTAGAAGAGGACCCGCCTCACCCAAGGAGTGCGGCGCGTCTTCCAGTCGTGAAGCTCGGGGCGTTCCGAGACGCCGACTTGGTCCAGGTGCTCCAGATCCGAAGCCATTTCCCGGGCATTCGGGTAGCGATTCTTGGGGTCGCGCTCGATGGCGCGGTAGATGATTTCCTGCAGCTGCGGCGAAATCGAGGGATCGACCTCGCGCGGAGGGATCGGATTATTCAGCAGCCGGTCGTTCATGATGGCGAAGGGATTTGGGCCCTCGAAAGGGCGCCTTGCCGGTCAGCATCTCGTAGAGCATCACGCCGAGGGCGTAGATGTCGCTGCGGCCGTCGCCGCGCTTGCCTTTGACCTGCTCGGGAGAAATGTATTCGGGCGTGCCCATGACCTGAGAAAGCTTCGCGAACGTCAGCCGGCGCGAGCCTTCCTTGCCGGCGATCCCGAAATCGATGAGCTTGATGTTGTCGTCCTTGTCGACCATGATGTTTTCGGGCTTCAGGTCGCGGTGAACGACGCCGTGGTTGTGGATGTAATCGAGGGCGTGCGCGATGTTGACGATGATTGGTATCGCGCGCTCGTGGAGGGAGTTTCTTGGCCTCGAACATGATCTGGCGAAGCAGGCGGCCATCCACCCACTCCATCACCATGTACGGGCGAGCTGTGCTCTCCATCGGCGTAGACCTTCATCACGCCGGGATGATCGAGGCTTGTGCCGATTTCCTCTTCGCGCTTGAAGCGATCGAAGAAGACAGGGTCGCCTTCCATCTCCGGGTGCGGAATCTTGATGGCGACCTGGCGGCCGTCGCGAGTGTCGGTGGCGCGGAAGATGGAGGCCATGCCGCTGCGGGCGACGAGGCTTTCGATCCGGTAGTGATCGAGTTGGTCGCCGGGGTGGACGGGAATCCTCGCGAGCAGGCGTCAGGCGAAGACCGGCGGCGCGGCGGGCTTACGGGAGACGATAGGGCCGTCCGCGGTACATCCCGACACGTTCGACGCCTCGAACGCGGATTATTTGCAGCGATGATATTATCACTGCCGTCTCGCTCATTGGCAATATCCACGAGGCGTTGCGCCGCTTTCGACAAGTCGCCGCCATTGCCGGCGACGGCAGCCATTTCGGAGCCGGGCACGGTAGCCGTGCAGACCGTCGGAGCAAAGCAGAAGAACGTCGCCGGCAAGCACCTGATGCTCGCTGACGTCGACGTTCACGAAGAGCGCGGTACCCAAGCGAGCGGCTGAGCAGATGGCGTGTCTCGGCCGCTGCTGGCTTCGGCTGCGGAAAGCAGGCCGAGGCGAACGTGCTCGTTGGCGACGCGTGTGATCGCGGGTGAGAAGCGTCGCCTGGCCGCGGCGGATCAGATAGCAGCGCGAATCGCCCACGTGGGCCACCGTCGCGCGATCGTAGCGCAGCGCGCAGGCGACGATGGTGGTCGCCATGCGCGACCCGGCGGGATTCGCCGCGTGTCCGGCGTCGAGGACGCGCGTATTGGCGGTGCGCACCAGGCGCGTCAAGAGGCGCCGGGTGCGGCTCGCCCGCGCTGGCGACTTGCGGAAACCCGCGAGAACGCTTTCGACGGCCGTCTTGCGAGGCCACCTCGCCGAGGTCGTGGCCGCCGACGCCATCGGCAGAGCACGAAAAGCCAGCCGTCATGGCGCGCTTGCTCCGGCGTGTCGGCGGTAACGTAGCCGAGATAATCCTCGTTCCCCTGGCGCACCCGTCCGAGATCGGAAAGTTGTGCGAACTCGACATCGATCATATCGCCTGGTCGCGTGGCGTACCGGGCCATCGCAGTGGCTGCACCCGCTCCGGAAGACGACACGTGAAGACCTCTATACATTAGAACTCATCCCTCGCTAAAGAACAAAGGCCCCTGCAAAAGACAAAAGGGCGGGCTTGCGCCCGCCCCTCTCTCGGCCGGATTGCAGCGCGGATCACGTGGTGCGGGCTGTGACCAGCGTTGTCTTCCCCTGTTTCTTGCTGTTCGTCATGAAGTAGATGCCTCCGTAGATGGCCCAGACGGCGGCAATTCCCAAGGCCAAGATACGGTTCCATCTTCGTGCCGTATCCCATGAATGGCCCGATCAGGTAGAACGACCATGCAGACCAGGTTGGCGGCGACGCCGAAGACCGGGATGAGCCATGTGCTTGATGAAGCTGAAGTTCGGGTGCTTGTGGTAAGCAGACCATGCAAATCACGCAGCTCAGCATGTAGAGCAGGAACGTCCCGAAGTTCGAAGCCAGCGTGATCGTGGTGAACGTATTGGGCAGCGCCGCCATGTTGTCGTGAGTGAGGTAGCCGAAGCTCGACCAGAACCCGTGAGGCAGGGCCGCGATCGCCGCGTCGGTCGGAGCGCCGCGCATCGCCGAACACCATCAGCAGACGCGATGACAGCCGAAGATCGCGGAGATGACCGCCAGAGTCCAGATGGCGCGGTGCGGGCTCAGGTTCTTGTCGTGCAGCATGCCGAAGTGTTCCGGCACTTCCTCGTCCTTGCCCATGGCGTAGGTGACGCGCGCCCCGGTGTTGATGCAGGAGAGCGTCGTGCCGATGAGCGCCAGGAACACGGTGACGGCTTCGATCAGCATGAAGGTGCGGCCGTGGCCGGGGCCGAAGAGCGCGTCGCCGACCATGACCATCATGTCGCCGATGGGCGCCGCCGAGCCGGTAGCGCTCTGCATCGGGTAGCCGCTACTTAAGAAGTAGTTCGCGGCAAAATACTCGAACAGATAGCAGAAGGCTCCTTGAACCAGCAGTGACGTGATGACCGCGATCGGGACGTCGCGCTTGGCGTTTTTGGCCTCGCCACCCAGCGACGTACCGATTCGAATCCGACCAGGATCAGAATCGCGACCGTGGCCTGAACGAACATCCAGCCGAAGTTGTGGATTCCGACGACGGACTTGGCGTTCGGATGGGTGAGGAAATTGCCGATCGAGTCGTTCCATGGATAGCTGACGTGGTAAGGAACCGGCTTGCCGGCAGCGTCCAGCTTCGGCTGCGGCACCATGTTGGCGTCGCGGGCGATCACGTCGGTGGTCTGCCCGTTCACCGTCTGCTGATCGTCGCGAATTCGTAGGTGTACGCGTCGCCGGAGGTCGAATCCCACTGCCAGGCCACGCTGCCCGGCGGATGGTTCATGCGGTAGCCGATCGCCATTACGGAGAAAACGATCAAGCGCTGAAATCTGAATCACGTTGATGGCGATGCTGACCGCCGTCGAACCGGTCACGCCGCGGTGAGCGATGTAGGCAACACGCGAAGGAGAAGATGACCGCGACCAGCATCATGAACATCGGGCCGGGATTCGAAGCGCTCATGAAGTTCGGCCAGAGGGTTCCCACGACGTAACCGCAGAAGATGCCCGTGACGGCGACCATCACGCCCGGGTAGATCCAGTAGTACAGATGCGAGCCCCAGCCGACGATGAACTTCGTGAGGCGCGCGTACTTCCACGCCTTGTCGTGGTTCAGAAACGACTGCTCCGCGAAGTAGTACGAACTGCCGGTGCCGGGATACAGCTTCGCCAGTTCCGCGTAACACACGGCGGTTGCCAGACAAAGCAGAAGCGCGAACAGGATCCCGATCCACATCGACGGTGATGTGGCACCCTTCCGTCGCCTGCGCGTAGAAGGTGAGCCAAAGGAAGGCACCGGGAGCGATCAGCGCCATTGCGTTCATCGTCAACCCGGTCAATCCCAGGGTCTGCTGCATCTCACCGGTGGTTTTCTCGGCCATTTAAACTCTCCTTTGAAGAGTGGGGACAGCGGACATCTTGAGGGCCGGAGATTATACGGAAGTATGAGATTCGTAAAATGCAACGTTTTGATGCGGGGGATAGATGTTTCAAATGGTGAAACAGGGAACGACTGGGGTTCCGGTTTGGAACCGGCCTTGCGTGCGCCCGGCGCGCCCCTTCATTGCCGTCATTCTTCGCTTGCCGCGCGGCAGGCGCCCAGTCGTCGGTTGGGCCGACGCCCTTGCATCGGGATGCCTCCCTGCTAGTATGTTCGGATGACTTTTCGCTCAGGATTGACAGCTCGAAATGACTGAGAAGCGACAGTTTAGGGCCATTAAAGGCACGCGCGACATCCTGCCGCCGGATTCGGCGCTGTGGAACTGGTTCGAGCGGACCGCGCGCGAAGTCTTTGAGACGTACGGTTTCCACGATCATTCGCCGCCGCTCTTCGAGGAGACGGATCTCTTCGCGCGGTCGATTGGCGCTGACACGGATGTGGTCGGCAAGGAAATGTACACGTTCACGGACCGCGATGAGTCGTCGATCAGCCTGCGGCCGGAGGCGACGGCGAGCGTGGCGCGGGCGTATATCGAGCATGGGATGCACACGCTGCCGGGCAACGTAAAACTCTATTACGTCGGGCCGATGTTTCGGCGCGAGCGGCCGCAAAAGGGGCGGTACCGGCAGTTCTATCAGGTAGGGGCCGAAGTCCTTGGGCAATCGGATGCGCCCGCGATCGACGCGGAAGTTCTCGAGATGCTGCTCGTGCTTTTCGCGCGCGTCGGGCTGGCCAACACGAAACTCTACGTGAATTCGATCGGATGCAAGGAGTGCCGGCCGAAATATGTCGAGCTGCTGCGCGCGAAATTGCGCGAAATAATGGACAATCCCGCCACGGCGGGCAAGCTCGGGCCCGACAGCCAGCGCCGCATCGAAACGAACCCGCTGCGCGTCCTCGACTCGAAGTTGCCCGACGAGCAGCCGATCATCGAGACGCTGCCGCGCATCTCCGATCACCTCTGCGCGGATTGCCGCGAGCATTTCGCGAAGCTCAAGGACGAATTGAAGCTGCGCGACATCGCCTACGAGGAAAATTGGCGCCTGGTGCGTGGCCTCGACTACTACACGCGGACCACATTCGAAGTGACGGCCGCGGGCCTCGGCTCGCAGAACGCCGTTTGCGGCGGCGGGCGCTACGATGGGCTGGTCGAGCTGATCGGCGGGCCGCCGACGAAGGGCATTGGCTTCGCGATCGGTACCGACCGCGCGATCCTCTCGATTCAGGAAGGCGGCAATCTGCCGAAGCTGCCGGGGTTGGCAGTGTTCGTTGCGTGGATGGGAGCGAAAGCCTATCCGAGGGCGGTGGCGATCGCGCGGAAGCTGCGCGAATGCGGCCTCTGCGTCGAGTTGCCGCCCGAGGAGATGAAATTCAAGAAGTCGCTAGGCCTCGCCGACAAGCTGGGCGCCAGCTACGCGCTGATCATCGGCGAAGACGAAGTAGCGTCGGGGACCTATACGCTGAAGCGATTGGCGGATGCCGATCAGAAGAAACTTAGCGAGAACGATCTCTTGGAATACTTGGAATCGGAGAGAAGAAGCTAGAATCGAGGGACAACGAACGTGCTCGATAGTCTCGGAAATCTGAAACGCACACACTACTGCGGGGCGCTGCGCGCCTCGGACGCCGATGAAGACGTCGTCCTCATGGGCTGGGTGCATCGGCGGCGCGACCTGGGGCAGCTGATTTTCATCGATTTGCGCGACCGCGCGGGCATCGCGCAGATCGTGTTCAACAAGGAGTTGCACCCTGAGGCGCACGCGAAGGCCGAGGGCCTGCGCTCGGAATTCGTGGTCGCGGTTGAGGGGCGCGTCCTGCGGCGGCAGAAGTCGAATCCCGAAATCGCGACCGGCGAAGTCGAAGTGCTGGCCACGCGCTTGCACGTGCTGAACAATTCCAAGACGCCGCCGTTCTCGATCGAAGACGAAGTGACCGCGAACGAGGAGACGCGCCTGCGCTACCGCTATCTCGATCTGCGGCGGCCGCGGCAGCACTCGAATATCGAGCTGCGGCATCGGATCGTGCTCGAAATCCGCAAATCGCTCGACGAGCAGGGCTTCTTCGAAATCGAGACGCCGATGCTCACGCGGTCGACGCCCGAAGGCGCGCGCGACTATCTCGTCCCGAGCCGCGTTCATCACGGGCAATTCTACGCGCTGCCGCAATCGCCGCAAATCTTCAAGCAGATCCTGATGATCTCTGGCATGGACCGCTACTACCAGATCGTCCGCTGCTTCCGCGACGAAGATTTGCGCGCCGACCGCCAGCCGGAATTTACGCAGCTCGACTTGGAGATGTCGTTTCCGCGCCAGCAGGATGTTTTCGAGGCGATCGAAAAAGTGATGGAGCGCGCCTGCGCGGTCGTCGGCGTCACGGCGAAGGGCCCGTTCCGCCATCTCGATTACAAGGACGCGATGCGGCGCTACGGCTCGGACAAGCCAGATCTGCGCTTCGGGATGGAACTGCACAACGTGACGCCGCATTTCGAGCCGGCGCGCGGGACGCTGCACATTGACGGCAACGTCCAGGCGGTGGTCGCGCCGGGCGCGGCGTCCTGGTCGCGCAAGCAGCTCGACGAGCTTGCAGAGTTTGCGAAAGGCGCGGGCGCGCGCGGCGTCTACACGGTGAAGGTCACCGCGGAGGGAGCTGCCTCACCACTCGAGAAGAATCTGGGCGCGGAAGGGCTGAAGCAATTGGCCGCGGAACTGCAAGCGAAGCCGGGGGACCTGATCGTCGCCGTGGCGGCGAAGGAGCAGGTCGAGCACAGCGATAGGTCGCTTGGCGTCGCGGGACAGCTCCGCCTGTACCTTGGCGACAAACTGAATCTGATCGATCGCAGCAAGTGGGAATTTCTGTGGATCACGGGCTTCGCGCTGTTTGAATGGAGCGACACCGACAAGCGCTGGGTGAGCGCGCAGCATCCGTTTACCGGAATCATCGAAGAGGACATCGAGAAGCTCGAAACCGCGCCGTGGGAGTGCCGGTCGAAGGGCTACGATCTCGTTCTCAACGGCAACGAGCTGGGATCGGGCAGCATTCGAATTCACCGCCAGGACGTGCAGGCGCGGCTCTTCAAGGCGCTCGGCCTGACGGACGAACAGGCGCGTCATCGCTTCGGTTTCTTCCTCGACGCGCTTACCTATGGGACGCCGCCGCACGGCGGCATCGCGCTCGGCATCGACCGCGTGGTGATGCTGCTCGCGCAGGAAAAATCGCTGCGCGAGGTGATCGCGTTCCCGAAGACCGCCAAAGCGCAGGATCTGATGGCGGAGTCGCCGTCGGAAGTGGATACTGCGCAACTGGATGAATTGGGTATCGCAATCAAGGAGCCTCCGAAGTAGCGAGGAAGACGAATCTGCGGGACCGCCTTTCGATTTTTCTTTAGGAGGCCGGGGCTTCCAGCCCCGGCGTAAGATAGGCCTGTCACGGGGCTTTAGCCCCTGAAGGAAACATCTGGATGTCTACGCCGAGGCACCGCACGGCGTTGGGTAGCTCGTACTTTGTTACGACAAGGTGTTGGCAAGGCCGAAGCGTCTTTCAAGTGCCTCAGATCGCAGAGATTCTCGTTCAAACGATGGCTTGCTACAGGGACCGCGGAGACTATTTGCTCCACGAATTCGTCGTGATGCCCAATCACCTCCACATCCTGTTGACGCCGTCTTCAACGACGAGCCTCGAAAAAGCCGTTCAGTTGATCAAGGGCGGCAGCTCGCATGGAATTCACAAGCAATGCGAACGGAAGATGGAAATCTGGCAGGAAGGCTTTCACGATTGGACCATTCGTGATACCAACGACTGGTGTTCGAAAGTTGAGTACATACGAATGAATCCCGTACGGGCTAATCTCGTTGAGAGGCCTGAAGCATGGCCGTACTCGTCCGCTAGCTGCCAGTTCCAATTGGACCCTGTGCCTGGGCGCTACTTGTCGGCCGCTTCAGGGGCTAAAGCCCCGCTTTCGGCGGCGTCAACGCCGGGGCTGAAGCCCCGGCCTCCTAAGGATAGCCGTCCGTGATCCGCGTACGCCTATGGTCTGGATGCCCCTCGATCCGGGTGCGCCCGTGATCCGGATACGCCCATGAGTCGCATACGCATACTTGCGGAGAACGTCGCGAACAAGATTGCGGCGGGCGAGGTGGTCGAGCGGCCGGCTTCGGTGGTGAAGGAGCTGCTCGAAAATGCGCTCGACGCGGGCGCGCGCTCGATCCGCATCGAGGTGGAATCGGGCGGCAAGCGGCTGATCCGCGTGGTCGACGACGGCAGCGGCATGAACCACGACGACGCGCTGCTGGCTTTCGAGCGCCACGCGACCTCGAAGCTGCGGACGGCGGACGATTTGCTTTCGATCGCGACGCTCGGCTTTCGCGGCGAGGCGCTGCCATCGATTGCGTCGATCGCGCGGCTGGTGCTCGAGACGCGGCTCGCCGAAGACGAGCAGGGAACGCGCGTGGAATTTGCGGGCGGCAAGTTGATCGGTGTGAAACCCGCGGGCGTGCCGCCGGGAACGTCGATCGCCGTCGAAGACATTTTTTACTGCGTGCCGGCGCGTCGCAAGTTCCTGAAATCCGAGACGACCGAGCTCGGCCATATCGCCTCGCTCGTGACGCACTACGCGCTCGCGCATCCCGAAGTGCAATTCATCCTGAAAACGCCGTCGCAGCTGATCCTCGATTGCGCGCCGGTGGAAAAGCTGGCGGACCGCGTCTACCAAATTTTCGGCAGGCAGGCGCTCGAAGATCTGGTGGAGATTCCCGCGAATGAAGCGCCGGTGCGTTCGGCGATCACCGAGCCGGCGATGGGCGAAGACGAGCCGGCGGCGATGCTGCGCGTGAGCGGATTCGCGTCGCGCCCGGAAGTGCAGCGAACGAATCGCAACGGCATCTACATTTTCGTGAATCGCAGGCTCGTCCGCGACCGCCTATTGCTACACGCGATCGCCGAGGCCTACCGCAATATCGCGCCGCCGGGCGTGTTCCCGGTCGTGCTGCTGTTCCTCGATATGCCGTATCAGGAAGTCGACGTGAACGTGCACCCGGCCAAAATCGAAGTTCGCTTCCGCCACCCGCAGTTCGTCCACGATTTCACGCGCGATTCGCTGCGCCAGGCGCTTTCGATCGCGCGGCCGATCCCGGGTTTTCCCGCGCGCGCGGCCGCGGCGGGCGCCGGCATCCCAGGCGACGCGGGCGGCGCAGCGCCAGCGAACGGGCCGAATGGGCCGGGCAGCATGCGCGGCTACGCGCCGATGCCCGACGGCAGCACGTTTCCCGGGCCGACGCGCGCGGAGATTCCAGCGTCGCTCGGGCCTTTTGGCTCGAGCGCGGCGGTCGGGGAGGATTTCGAGCTCTCGGGCGCACTTGACCGTCCCATGGCGCAGCGGTTGGGATTCGAGACGGCCCCTGCGATGAATTTTCCCATGCCGGGGGCGTCCGCGGCCGAGACTACTACGGCCGCCGCGCCGACTGCGAGCGAAGGCCTGCCGGGAACGTTGCCGAGCGCCGAGGATATTGCCGATCTGAAGCCGCTCGGCCAAGTGAGTTCAAGCTTCATCGTGGCAGTGAACGCCGAGGGGCTTTGGATCGTCGATCAGCACGTGGCGCACGAGCGCGTCCTTTTCGAGCAGCACCTGCGGGCGCGGCGCGAGGGGGATCTCGGGGGGCAGCGGCTGCTGGTGCCGATCGTGGTCGAGCTGAACCCGCGGCAGCTTGCGACATTCGAGCAGATTGGCGACGAACTTCGCGCCAACGGATTCGAGGCGGACCTGATGGGCGGGCGCAGCGTCGCGATCCAAGCCGCGCCGGCGGGAATCGCCAGCAGCGACGCGGAAAAGCTGCTCTTCGAAATTCTCGACGGCATCGCGCGCGAGAATCAGGCGATCTCGATCGATTCGCTGCAATCGAAAATCGCGGCGTCCACGTCGTGCCACGCGGCAATCAAAGTGAATACGCCGCTCGACAAAACGAAAATGGAATGGCTGCTCGGCGAGCTCGCGAAAACCGAATATCCGATGAGCTGCCCGCACGGGCGGCCCGTGGTGCTGCGCTATTCGGTGCGCGATATCGAGCGCGCTTTCAAACGGATCTGACTTTCGACCTTGAGAGAACTCATCATCGCGATTGACGGGCCGGTGGGCTCGGGGAAGAGCACGCTGGCGCGCCGCGTGGCTGAACTGATGGGCTACGTCTACATCGACACGGGCGCGATGTATCGGTCGATTGCGCTGAAGGCGCTGCGCGGCGGCGTCTCGCTCGAAGCTGCCGATCCATTGACCGCGCTCGCCGCCGACACGCGCATCGACCTGCGCGCGCAGGACGGAGGCCAGCAAGTGTTTCTTGATGGCGAAGACGTGACGTCCGCGATCCGCACTCCCGAAGTCGCCCAGGCTGCATCGAAAGTAGCGGTGGTGCCCGGCGTGCGCCGCGTGCTGGTGGCCGAACAGCGGCGAGCCGGCGGGCGCGGCGGCGTGGTGATGGAGGGACGCGACATCGGCACCGTGGTTTTCCCGGACGCGGAGCTGAAAATCTTTCTGACCGCGTCGGCCGAAATCCGCGCCGAGCGCCGCTGGCACGAGCACCAGCAGAAGGGAGACACGATCGACCTCGCCCGCACGCTCGAGGAAATCCGCGAGCGCGATCGCCGCGACCGCGAGCGCGAAGATTCGCCCCTTGTGCGCGCGAAGGACGCGACCGTGGTCGACAGCACGGCGATGGAGCCCGAGGAAGTCGCGCGGCTCGTGGTGATGCTGGCGCGCGAAAATGAATCCGCAGCCCCTTCGACCCAATAACGCCGTTTTCGATTTTTTGCACGCAATTCCTCAGGAGGAAGCATGAAGCTCTCATCCTGCATCGCCCTGATTCTTGCAGTCTCCCTCTCCTGTTCCCCTGTTTTCGCCCAGAGCAGCGCCGCCGCGGCCGGGCAAAATTCGCCCAACGCCGCCACGAGCCGCCTGCGCGAATTCCTCGCCCAGGACTGGAAATACTGGATGGAGCAATATCCCGAAGCGGCGACGCAATTCGGATATCCCGGCGAAGACGCGCGCTGGTCCGATTACTCGCCCGCGTCGATCGCGGCGCGCAACCGGCATCTCGACGACGCGTTGAAGCAGCTAAAAGCGATTCCTCGCGCCACACTACCGGCGACCGAGCAGCTGAACTACGATTTGTACGACGAGCTGCTCGAGACGGCGGCCGAGGGCCTGCGTTTCCACGACGACGCGTTCCCGATCCCGTCCGTTTTCCCGGGAAGCACCTACGTGCCGGTCACGCAGGTGGAAGGCCCGCTGCAGGACATCCCGAATACGATCGACATGATGCCCGCGACGAACACGAGGCAGTACGAGGACATCCTCGCGCGGCTCAACGGCCTTCCCACGGTGATCGGTCAGACGATCGACATGATGAAAGATGGCATGGCTCACGGCTGGACGCCGCCGAAGATCACCATGCGCGACGTGCCGAAGCAGGCCGAGAGCCAGGTAGTGTCCGATCCGCTGGCGAGCCCGCTGCTCGCCGCGTTTGCGAATTATCCGCCGATGTTTACAGCCGAGCAGAAAGCCGACTTCACGCGGCGCGCCGAAACGGCTTACGAAGACAAAGTCGCGCCGTCGTTTCAGAAGCTCGCCGACTTCCTCACCAAAACTTACATTCCCGCCTGCCGCGAGAGCGTTTCGATCAGCGCCATTCCCGACGGCGCGGCCTATTACAAATATCTCGTCCGCTGGCACACCACCACGGATATGACGCCCGAGCAAATCCACCAGATCGGCCTCGATCTCGTGAAGCAGACGCGCGCGCAGATGGACGCGCTGATCAAGCAAACGGGCTTTCAGGGCAGCTTCGCCGATTTCGTCAAGTTCCTGAACACCGATCCGCGCTTCCAGTTCACGAGCAAAGACGACATGCTGCTCCACTACCGCGCCACGGCCAAGCGCGCCGATCCCGAACTCGAGCATCTTTTCGGCAAGCTGCCGCGATTGCCTTACGGCGTGCGCGCGGTGCCCGATGCCGTCGCGCCTTCGCAGACCGAAGCGTATTACGAGCAGGGAGCGCCCGACGCGGGCCGGCCCGGCTATCTCTACGTCGACACGTACGACCTGCCGTCGCGCCCGACGTGGGACATGGAAGATCTCGTGCTACACGAGGGAGTGCCGGGGCATCACTTGCAGATTTCGCTCGCCGAAGAGATGCAGGGCGTGCCCGAATTCCGCAAGCAGCTTGGCTACACGGCGTTCATCGAGGGCTGGGCGCTGTATTCGGAAACGCTCGGGCCCGAGATGGGCTTCTACACCGATCCTTACGAGAAATTCGGATTCCTCAGCGCGGTGATGTGGCGCGCGGTGCGGCTGGTGGTCGACACGGGCATTCACTCGATGGGCTGGAGCCGGGATCAGGCGATTCAGTATTTCGAGGAGACGACCGGGCAGCCGCACCTGAATTCGGTGGTCGAAATCGACCGTTACCTTGTTTGGCCGGGACAGGCGCTCGGTTACATGATCGGCCGGCTCAAGATTCAGGGGCTGCGCCACGATGCGGAGCAGGCGCTCGGCGACCGCTTTGACATTCGCAGCTTCCACGACGCCATCGTCGATCAGGGCGCGATGCCGATGGACCTGCTCGAATCGCGCACGAAGCGATGGATCGCCGAGCAGAAGGCAAAGACTCCGGCTGGATGAGCGGACGAAAACGCCAGGTTTAAGGGCGCGGACGAATCCCCGCAAAAAAGGGGCGCGATTTTAGACGGATGATCTTGCGCGAGACTACGCAGGGCTGGACATCGAGGCGAGGAACTCCCCGTTCGTCTTCGTCTTCGAGAGGCGGCCCAGCAAAAGCTCCATCGCTTCCACGGTCGAGAGCGGGCTCAGCACCTTGCGCAGCACCCAGATGCGATTCAGTTCGTCGGCTGGCAGCAGCAATTCGTCCTTGCGCGTTCCGGAGCGATTGATATCGATCGTGGGGAACACGCGTTTATCGACGAGCCGCCGGTCGAGGTTGATTTCCATGTTGCCGGTGCCCTTGAACTCTTCGAAGATCACGTCGTCCATGCGGCTGCCCGTATCGATCAGGGCCGTGGCCATGATGGTGAGCGATCCGCCTTCCTCGACGTTTCGCGCGGCGGCGAAAAAGCGGCGCGGGCGCTGCAAGGCGTTGGCGTCGATACCGCCCGAGAGCACCTTGCCCGAAGGCGGCGTGACGGCGTTGTAGGCGCGGCCGAGACGCGTGAGCGAGTCGAGCAGGATCACCACGTCGCGCTTGTGCTCCACAAGCCGCTTGGCCTTTTCGAGCACCATTTCGGCCACTTGAATGTGGCGCTGCGGAGGCTCGTCGAAGGTCGAGCTGATCACTTCGCCCTTCACGGTGCGCTGCATGTCGGTGACTTCTTCCGGCCGCTCGTCGATCAGCAGCACGATCAGCGCGACTTCGGGGTGGTTGGTGGTGATCGAGTTGGCGATGGACTGCAGCATCATCGTCTTTCCAGTGCGCGGCGGCGCAACGATCAATCCGCGCTGTCCCTTGCCGACGGGGCAGAGCATGTCGAGCACGCGCCCGGTGAGATTTTCCTTGGTCGTCTCCAGGCGAATGCGTTCCTGCGGATAGAGCGGCGTCAGATTGTCGAAGAAAATCTTGTTGCGCGTGACTTCCGGGTCTTCGAAATTGACCGCTTCGACTTTGATCAGCGCGAAATAGCGCTCGCCGTCTTTCGGCGGGCGAACCTGGCCGGAGACGGTGTCGCCGGTGCGCAAGTCGAATTTCCGGATCTGCGACGGCGAGACGTAGATGTCGTCCGGGCCCGGGAGATAGTTGTACTCGGGCGCGCGGAGGAATCCGAAGCCGTCCGGCAGGCATTCTAGAACGCCCTCGGAGAAAATGAGGCCGTTCTTTTCGGTCTGGGCGCGAAGGATCTGAAAAATCAGCTCCTGCTTGCGCATGCCGGAGGAGCCGGGAATATTCAGCTCCTTCGCGATCTTTGCCAGATCGGTGATGTTCTTGTCTTTCAGTTCTGCGAGGCTAACACTCATCAGTTCTTTCCTTCTTCAAGCCTGGTTCTCAGGCACGATTGTGATTGTTTGAGATTGATCCGGGGCGGGCGCGTTCGTTTGAGGCACTCAATCCCAGATTTCAAATACGGGCTAAGTTATAGAAAGTTTTCAGACTTCGGTCGCGGGCCGAATCTGCTGACCAGGACTCCTAAGGCCGAGCGAGATGTGGGGTGACCGAAGCGGTTCAATTGGTCAATTCATTGTCCTGCGCGACATCGGCGCCGAACTTGGGCTCGACTTCGGCTACCGGCGGGTGCCCGGGAACCGGGAGAGGCCTTTCGAGCGCATACTGCAATACTTCGTCCATGGACTCGACGAAATGAAGGGCCATCTCCGCCTGGATCTCGGGCGGAATATCCGCCAGATCCTTCTCGTTGTCTTTCGGAAGAATCACGGTGCGGAGGCCAAGGCGGTGGGCCGCCAGAAGCTTTTCCTTCACGCCGCCGATCGGCAGCACTCTGCCGCGGAGCGTGATCTCGCCGGTCATGGCGATGTCGCAGCGCACGGGAATCCGCGTCAGCGCGCTCACGATCGAGGTGCACAGCGTGATGCCTGCCGACGGGCCGTCCTTGGGGATGGCGCCTTCCGGCACGTGCACGTGAATATCGACGTGACGATAGAAATCCTTCGGCAATCCGAAGAGGTGGCTGCGCGACCGCACGTAGCTCATGCCGGCCTGCGCCGATTCCTGCATCACGTCGCCGAGTTTTCCGGTGAGCGTGAGCCGGCCTTTGCCTTCCATCAGCGTGGCCTCGGTCGAGAGCACTTGGCCGCCGACTTCGGTCCAGGCCAGGCCGGTGGTGTGGCCGATTTCGTTCTTCTTCTCGGAGAAGAAGTCGCGGTACTTGATCACGCCCAGATAGTCGTTGACGTTCTGATCCGTGACGCCCGCGCTGAATTCCTTGCCGTTCTCGACGACCTTGCGCGCCACTTTGCGGCAGATGTTGGCGATCTCGCGATCGAGATTGCGCACACCGGCTTCGTGCGTATAGTGACGAATCACCTGCGTGATCGACTCGTCCGTAAACGTGACGTTTCCCTTCGTCAGGCCGGTGGCTTCGCGCTGCCGGGGAACCAGGTAGCGCTGCGCGATCTGGTGCTTTTCCTGTTCCGTGTAGCCGGCCAAGCGCAGGACTTCCATGCGGTCCTGCAGAGGCTGCGGGATCGTGTGCAGCACGTTGGCCGTGCAGATGAACATCACCTTCGAGAGGTCGTATTCCACGTCGAGGTAGTGGTCCGTGAACGCGTGGTTCAGCTCCGGATCGAGCACTTCCATCAACGCCGCCGACGGATCGCCGCGGAAGTCCATCGACATCTTGTCTACTTCGTCGAGGACGAACACCGGATTGATCGTGCCGGCCTTCCGCATCATCTGGATGATCTGGCCGGGCAGGGCCCCGATGTAGGTACGGCGATGGCCGCGGATCTCGGCTTCATCGCGAACGCCGCCGAGCGATACGCGAACGAACTTGCGTCCCGTGGCGCGCCCGATCGACATCGCAAGGGACGTCTTGCCAACGCCCGGAGGCCCAAGGAAGCAGAGAATCGAGCCCTTCGGATTCTTCACGAGTTGGCGGACGGCGAGATATTCGAGGATGCGCTCTTTGATCTTCTCGAGGCCGTAGTGATCCTCGGAGAGAATCTCTTCCGCGCGCTTGATGTCGCGAATTTCTTTCGAGCGCTTCTTCCATGGCACCGCGAGCAGCCAGTCGAGGTAATTGCGCGAAACGGTCGACTCCGCCGACATCGGCGGCATCATCTCGAGCCGCTTCAGCTCCTGCTGGGCCTTTTCCATCGGCCCTTCGGGCATGCCGGAGGTTTCGATCTTCTTCTTCAGCTGTTCGATTTCATTGGCTTCGCCGCGCCCGAGCTCTTTCTGGATCGCCTTGAGCTTTTCGTTGAGGTAATACTCTTTCTGGGCGCGCTCCATCTGCCGCTTCACGCGAGTATTGATCGAGCGGTCGACGTTGAGCTTTTCGATCTCGACGTCGAGAATGTCGGCGATGCGGTTCAGGCGCTCGAGAGGATCGAACACTTCGAGCAGTTCCTGCTTTTCCTCGACCGGAATCTGGAGGTTCGCGGCGATGGCGTCCGAAAGCTTGCCCGGATCTTCCACGCGGGCTGCGGCGATCATCGTGTCGTAGTTCAGGCTCTGCGAGAGTTTTACGTACTGCTCGAAAAGGTTCGTCACGCGCTCGGAGGCCTGCTGCGTCTGCGGGCCGGGCTCGGCCTTTACGGGAACGAGGCGAACCGTGGCGCGGAAGAATCCCTCGTCGCTCGTCACCTGCACGACCTTCGCGCGCTCGCTGCCCTCCACCAGCACCTTGATGTTGCCGTCCGGCAGCTTCACGCTCTGCACGATGTTGGCGAGCGTTCCGACCTGATAGATTTCCTCGGGCTTGGGATCGTCCACCGAGGCGTCGTGCTGCGTGACCAAAAAGATTTTCTTGTCGCCCGCCAGCGCTTCTTCGAGCGCGCGGACCGAAGCTTCGCGTCCCACGATGAACGGGTGCATCATCTCCGGGAAAATCACCATATCCCGCACCGGCATCATCGGCACGCGCTTTACGTCGAGTTTTTCCTTGCTGAACATGCCTGGTTCCTGTGTCAGACCTTAATCTCCCCGGCTATACCTCGGCCCGGACAAACATTCTAAATTCGCTCGGAATGGCAAACCGAATTGAGCGTCGTGCGAGAGCTCTGAAGAACCGGAACGATCATCCTGCCTTTTCGAGCAGGCTCCAGTTGATTTCGCGGCCCTTGACCATATCCGCCGTAACGACAAAATCGCGAAGTTTACGCTGCGCCGGCAGGTGATACATCATTTCGAGCATCAGGTCTTCGAGAATCATGCGCAGGCCGCGCGCTCCCACTTTGCGCTGCAAGGCCAGGTCGGCGACCGTATCGAGAGCGTCGTCCGTGAAACGGAGGCGCACGTTCTCGAACTCGAAGAGCCTCTGATATTGACGCACCAGAGCGTTTTTCGGTTCCGTCAAGATCCGTACCAGCGCGCTCTTGTCGAGATCGCTCAGTACTCCCATCACCGGCAGCCGGCCAACGAACTCCGGAATCAGGCCGTAGCGAATCAGGTCCGTGGGCTGCGCCTGTTCGAGTACCTCGATATTGCGGCGCGTCGCCGTGCTCGGCTGCGCATCCGCATGAAAGCCGAGCGACTTCTGCCCCACGCGGCGCTCGATCGTCTTTTCCAGCCCCACGAAAGCCCCGCCGCAAATGAACAGGATATTCGTCGTATCGACCGGCGTAAATTCCTGGTGCGGGTGCTTGCGTCCGCCCTGCGGCGGGACGTTGGCGACCGTGCCCTCGAGAATCTTAAGCAGCGCCTGCTGCACGCCCTCGCCCGAAACGTCCCGGGTAATCGAGGGGTTCTCGTCCTTCTTCGAAATCTTGTCGATCTCGTCTATATATATGATGCCTTGTTGGGCCTTTTGGACGTCGCCGTCCGCGGCCTGCAGGAGCTTCAAGATAATATTTTCGACGTCCTCGCCGACGTAGCCCGCTTCGGTGAGCGTCGTGGCGTCCACGATCGCGAACGGCACATCCAGCATCCGCGAAAGCGTCTGGGCCAGCAGCGTTTTGCCCGTGCCCGTCGGCCCGATCAGCAGGATGTTCGACTTGGTCAGTTCGACGTCGCCGGGCTGCCGGTTCAGGAAAATCCGCTTGTAATGGTTGTACACCGCCACGGCCAGCTTCTTCTTGGTCTTGTCCTGGCCGATCACGTACCCGTCGAGAAACGCCTTGATCTCGGGCGGGCGCGGCAGGCGGCGATTCGCGGGACTCGTCTGCTCGCGCTTCTCGTCTTCGAGAATCTGCTGGCAGACGCCGACGCACTCGTTGCAGATGTACGAACGCGGATACTCGGATGGAGAACTGATGAGCTTCTCCACCTGCTCCTGCGTCTTATGGCAGAAGGAACAACGCAACGGCTCTTCTGGGGTGAACCGCTTCACTGGTGGCGCCCCCTAACTTCCAAACCCCGTCCCACGATCCATCGTAAATCTATTCTAAGACGGAAGTCGCTCGCCGTGCTGAAATTCATCGCCCCCGGATACTTAGATACTAACCTTTTGGAACCGGACTAGCGATGCTTGGTGATGATTTCATCCACGATGCCGTAGGCCTTCGCCTGTTCCGGCGTCATGATGAAATCGCGCTCCACATCTTTCTCGATTTTTTCTTCCGGCTGGCCCGTGTGAAACGCCAGCAACTTGTTGAGCGCCGCGCGTGTGCGAATAATTTCCTTCGCGTGAATATCGATATCGGTGGCCTGTCCGGAAAGTCCGGACATCCACGGCTGGTGGATCAGCACGCGCGAATTCGGCAGCGCGTAGCGCTTCTTCGGTGTGCCCGCAGCGAGCAGAACCGCCGCAATCGACGCGGATTGGCCGATGCAATACGTCACCACGTCCGGGCGAACGAACTGCATCGTGTCGTAAATCGCCATTCCCGCCGAAATCGAGCCGCCCGGCGAGTTGATGTACACCGAGATGTCCTTTTCCGGGTCCTCGGACTCGAGGAAGAGCAGTTGCGCGGTCACTAGGTTGGCCACGTGATCGTCGATCGGCGTGCCGATGAAGATGATGTGGTCCTTCAGCAGCCGGGAATAGATGTCGTAAGCGCGTTCGCCCCGGTTGGTCTGCTCGACCACCATGGGAACGAGCGTTGTGGCACGCGGACTCGCGTCGTCTTGTTGTCTCATCTGGAGTAGTTTAGCGCGCTGAGGAAACCCGAATCGAGGTTACGTTTCACTTTTCGCCGTCTTTTCGATCCGAGCCGTGCGGTAGAGCCAGTCGATCGTTTTCTCGCTTCGCAACTTCGATTTCATGCTAACGAGCGCTCCCTGCTTTGTCAAGCGAGCGCGCAAAGCGGTTGCCGACTCTCCACTCTGTTCCGCCAGCGTTGCTATCTCTTTCTCGACGTCTTCGTCGGTTGCATCTATGTTCTCCGCGGTGGCGACGCGGTCGAGCAGAAGCTCGGCCTTCACATCGTTCACCGAGGCGTCCCGCTGCCTGCGTCGCAGCGAAACCCAGTCCACATTCACCGCCCGCGGATCAACGCCCTGCGCCGCGAGCGACCGCACCACGCGCTCGAGGCGCGTGTCCATCTGGCCCTCGATCAATGCTTCGGGGACCGGAAAATCGTGCTGCTTCACGAGCTCGGCGAGAATTTTCTCGCGCGCTTGCGCCGATTGCTGCTGTTCCTTCGCGGCATCCAGATTCTCGCGGATCTTCTTGCGCAGCTCGTCCAGCGTCGTGATGCCGCCGGGTGCGGGAGCCTCGGCGCCCGCTGCGTCCTTTACGAACTCGTCGTTCAGCTCGGGCAGCTTCTTTTCCTTGATACCCTGGACTTCCACCGTATAGTTGTACGTCTTTCCCGCGAGCTTTTGGTCGGGATAGTCGTCGGGGTAGCGCGCTTCGAACTGCCGCGTCTCGCCCGCATTCGCGCCGCGCAGATTTTCGGTGAAGCTCCCGAGCGTCTCTTCGGCGCCGATGTGGACCAGAATGTTATCCGCCTGCACCGGCTCACCGCCATCCGCCGGCACGCCGTTCAATTTGATCAGGACGTGATCGCCATCCTGCACCGGGCGTCCCTCGATCGGAACGAACGTCGCGGCGCGCTCGCGCATCTCCTCGAGCGTCTTATCCACCTGCGCGTCGCCGACTTCCACCTCGTCCACCTGGATCGTGAGGTTCTTGTAATCGCCCAGCTCAAATTCCGGCAGCACTTCGAAGATCGCTCGGAATCGCAGCGGCTCGCCCTCTTTAAACTCCACTTTGTCGACTTCCGGGCGCGTCACCGGCACGAGTTTCTTTTCGTCGAGCGCTTTTTCGAGGTATTCAGGCACGAGCGACTGCACCACTTCGCCCTGGATATCGTCGGCGAAGCGTCGCCGCACCAGCGTCACCGGCGCCTTCCCGGGACGGAACCCCGGAATGCGGGCTACCCGCGCAATATCGCGCGCCACTTTGTCGGTCGCCTTCTGGACATTCTCGGCTGGAATCTCCAGCTCGATTTCACGCTTGCAGGTCGCTTCGGTCATGAACGCATTTCTTTCTATCTATGGCAACGCCCGGAACCCTGGCTCCGGTCCTCTCGTTGATTCGGATTCCGGAAGGAGGAGTGCAAGGAAAGACGGCGCACCCACGCCGCAGAAATTCGAGTATAGGGAATTGGTTTGCGCGCGTCAACTCGCGCTCGTCGGCGATTCGAGCCGCTACTTCAGCAGATAAAACGGATTCGGGATCTTGAAGACGCGCTCGGAGCAGCACCCGGCGAGATCGCTCGCTTGGTCCCCGATATTCAGCACGATCCGGTAGCCCTCGTCGACGATCGCCTGCCGGTCCTTCGGCTTGAAGACGCCGGCCGGCAGCTTGTTTCCGTCCGGCTGCATGATTAGCTCGGACCAGCCCGAGTAGCCGGCCTCGTTCAGGTTCTTGATCGTGGCCGCCCGCTCCGACTCCTGCCTTCCGGTGACGAAGAAAACCTTCACGCCGTTCGCCTTCGCGAAATTGTACAGCCGCAGCACGGGACCAATCGCCGGATCGTGATCCTCGGTGTACAGCTTCCGCTCGACCGAATACGCGCAGAACCCGCACCCAGCCATCGCATCCCAATTCGAGAGCGAGGTTTCGTCGATATCGAAAACCGCCGCGAGTTTGTCGTCCTTCGGCGCCGCCTTCACGACCCCCGCCAGATACTCCCGCGCCGAATCAGCCACCACCTGGATCTCGCGGTCGTACTCGCCGTAGTCGTGGTAGCGCATCAACCGCTCGACCACCAGCGTGTGATTTTCCGGCTCCTGCGGAAAGCTCTGCGCGCGAACCGGGTACGCACCGGCGCACAGCGACGCCGCGCTCAAACCAAGAAAGAGAAACAAGGCGGCGAGTCGCTTCACGAGTTCAAGCTGGTGGGGATTACGACTGTTTCCCGAGCATATCATCCGAGCGGCCTATTAGGCGAGTCTTGTTCCTTGGCCCTGCGTCGCGCAAGTTTTTTCCAAACGTAGTATATGACTATCCACGCGACGAAAAAACCGAAGACGCCTGCCAGAGGGATTACCCAGTCTAGCAAACTTGAATGCGGCAGCTTCGCGGCCGCTTCCCAGAAGAAGACGGAGAGTCCAGCCAACAGGACCCAATATATGAGCGTACGGAGCCAGCTTGGCATTCGGTCGCCCGACGGCTGGTCTGGCACAAAGCTCATTTTGTCGCTCCGTCGCGCTCGCGCCAGGTCTGCGTGCCAGGGCTTTCTCCAAATCGAGAAAGCCGGCAAAGCTAACTCGGCCCGAAATGGGGGAAAATAGTCTGCGGAAGAAGGGACTCGAACCCCTACGGCCTTTCGGCCACCAGCTCCTAAGGCTGGCGCGTCTGCCAATTCCGCCACTTCCGCGCGGAGCGCCAGTATACCATCGGCCGCGCCATGCACGGCCCCCGCGACCGCGCCACATATATAGTTCCGTGCAACTTGGCGTCGGCGTCACCGGCCCACCCAGCCTCGCTCCCTATACTTTGATTGAGCTTGCCCGCGCAATTTGCTTCTGATAGGCTCCGCCGCAAATGGGTCACTCCTAGGAGGCACCATGGCACATTGCACCAAGTGCGGCGCGGCGGTTGCGGAAAATTCAGCTTTCTGCGGTTCTTGCGGAGCGGCACAAACGGCAGCTCCCAGCGCGGCTCCGGTTCCGGCTACCTCTCCCGTCGTCGTAGCCCCTGCGCAATCGCAGATGGCCGAAAACGTTGCCGGTTTCCTCTGCTATCTGGCCGGATGGATCACCGGGCTCATCTTCTATTTCGTCGACAAGCGCCCCTACGTGCGCTTCCACGCGGCGCAGTCGATCGTGGTTTTCGGCGGCCTGCACATTCTCTATTTCATCTTTGGCGCGTTCCTTGGCTTCAGCCTCTTTGCAGGCGGCTGGACGGGCTTCTCGTTCGGATGGGCGATATACGGCCTGCTCGACATGGCCGCCTTCATCCTCTGGATCCTCCTGATGATCAAGGCGTACCAGGGCGAACGATTCCGCGTGCCCATCGCCGCCGATCTAGCCGAGAAAATCTTTGGCAAGGCTTAACAGTATGGTCGCCGCCGAAAATCTTTGTGGGTCGTGGCTTTCCGTCACGACGTGAGCCGCGTAGGTCTCCGGGGCTTCAGCCCCTAGAGTTCCTCGGTGCGGTTGCCTCATAGGGTCTTAAAAGTTTAAACGTAGCGCCGGGTCCTTTAGCCCGGCCTCTTCGCCTCGGCAATGCGCCGATTCGCGGCCCAACGCGATCTGTCTCCCGCGATCTCGGCGGGCCCACCCTTGCCTTCAACGCCATCGCAGCGTAGGATGATCTTCGGTTGTCACCGCATACGCCCTCCTGTAATGTCATGCGTTGAGTAGGAGCAGGGCCGATGCGATTCGTGTGGGTACGGGGTGCCGGAAGTGGCGGAGAAGGTTCGGACGAAAGCGATCGCAGTAGTCGGCGCCCAATGGGGCGACGAAGGCAAAGGGAAAGTCGTCGACTATCTCGCCTCTTCTTTTGACTACACCGCGCGCTACGCAGGCGGCCACAACGCCGGCCACACCGTCATCTTCAACGGCCATCGCTACGTGCTGCAGCTCGTCCCGAGCGGCATTCTGCGTCCGGAAAAGAAAGCCGTGATCGGCCCCGGCACCGTCGTCGACCCGGCCGCCCTGGTTGCCGAGCTCGAAAATCTCCGAAAATCCGGGGTGGAAGTCCGCGGCCGCCTGTTTCTCAGCAATCGCGCGCACCTGATTTTTCCCTATCATCGCGAAATGGACAAAGCCGCGGAAGCGGCCCGCGGCGCGGCCAAGATCGGCACCACGTCGCGCGGCATCGGCCCGGCCTACGAAGACAAAATGGCGCGCCGCGGCATTCGCGTGTGCGATCTGCTCGAGCCCGATTGCTTCCGCCAGAAACTCGAACGCGTGATCGCCGAAAAAGATGCGATCAGCCGCGCGGCCTACGGCCACCCGCTCGAAACCGCCGGCCTCGCCGACGAATATCTCGAGCTCGCCGCGCATATCCGCGGCCTCGTCGCGGACACAACCGTGCTGCTCAATAAAGCGCTCGACAACGGCGAGTCTGTCCTCTTCGAGGGCGCGCAAGGCACGATGCTCGATATCGACCACGGCACGTATCCGTACGTCACTTCGTCGAACGCAATTTCGGGCGGCGCCTGCACAGGCCTCGGCGTCGGTCCCACGCGACTCGCGGGAGTCGTCGGCGTCACGAAGGCTTACACCACGCGCGTCGGCAGCGGCCCATTTCCCACGGAAATGCCCGACCTCGACGCGGAAGCCGTTCGCGCGCGCGGCAACGAATTCGGCGCGGTCACGGGACGCCCCCGTCGCTGCGGCTGGCTAGATCTCGTGGTGCTGCGCTACGCGAAAATGCTCAGCGGGATCGATTCGCTCGTCGTCACCAAGCTCGACGTCTTCGACGCGCAGCCTGAAATCAAGGTCTGCACCGGCTATCGCTACAAGGGAAAGCCGATGTCGGAAATGCCGCCGGACGTCGAAACGCTCGCGCAGATCGAGCCCGAATATCGCACGTTGCCCGGCTGGCGGAAGCCCACTCCGGGCATCCGCGAAGTCCGCGAGCTGCCCATCGCCGCGCGCGACTACCTGAATTTCATTTCCGACGAGCTGGAAATCGAAATTGGAATGATTTCCACCGGACCCGAGCGCGACGCCACGATCGTTCCTCGGGGCACGAAACTCGCCTCCTGGCTTTAGCCGGCCATGATCTCCTTCGAAACGGCGCGCGACACGGTGATTCGAGTTGTCACCGAGCGTGTGACCGCCGCTGGCGCCCGCGACATTCCCACCGAAACGGTCGATCTCACCACCGAACCCTCGCGCGCCCTCGGCCGCATCCTCATGCAGGACATTCTGGCCGACCGCAATTACCCGCCATTCAACCGCTCGATCCGTGATGGGTTCGCGGTTCGTGCGGCCGACGCGACCGAGCCCGGTGCGCGCTTGCGGGTGGTCGGCGAAAGCCGCGCGGGCGTCGCATTCGAGGGTGTCCTCGGGGCGGGAGAATGCGTGCACATTTTCACCGGCGCGCCCGTGCCGCGCGGCTCGAATGCCGTCGTGATGCAGGAGCACACGCGCACGGACGGCGAATTTGTCATTTTCGAAAATGCGGTTCGCCCGGGCCAGCATTACGTTTTAGCGGGCGCGGAGTCTCGCGTCGGCGAAGTGATGGTCACGCGAGGCACGCGGCTCAGCTACGCCGAGCTCGCGATGGCGGCCGAAGTCGGACAAGCGAAGCTGCAAGTGACGCGCAAGCCGCGCGTAGCGATCATCTCGACGGGTGACGAGCTCGTCGCGCTTGGCGAACCCGTCGGGCCGTTCCAGATTCGCAACAGTAACAGCATTTCTCTCGCCGCGCAGGTGATGCTTTCCGGCGGCGAGCCCATTGTCTTAGGCAAAGCTCCGGACGAGGCCGAGCAACTCCGCATCCAGATTCAAAAAGCTCTCGATTCATCGGACGTACTCGTCCTCAGCGGCGGCGTCTCCGTAGGCAAGTACGATCTCGTCGAGCAGGTGCTGCGCGAACTCGGAACCGAGGTTTTCTTCGACGCGGTCGCGATTCGCCCGGGCAAGCCCGCCGTCTTCGGCATGTGCGGCGGAAAGCCCGTTTTTGGCCTCCCCGGCAATCCCGTCTCGACGATGGTGACGTTCGAGCTTTTCGCGGTGCCCGCGATTGAAATTCTGAGCGGCTCGCGGCAGCCGCGCCCGCTACCGTTTTTCCGCGCGCGGCTCAAACACCCGGTCAACGAAAAGGGAATCGTGGCGCATTTTCTGCCGGCGCGCGTCAGCCTGCTCGACGAAAAGCCCGAAGAGCCGGCGCTCCCCGTCGTCGAAGCCTTATTGTGGGAAGGCTCGGGCGATATCGGCGCGGTCGTGCGCGGCAATTGTTTCCTGGTCGTGCGTGAAACGCGGCTTACGCTTGAGGCGGGCGAGTGGGTGGACGTGATGCCTCGCCGCGGCAAATTCTAGCCATCCCGCTCGTAAGCGAGGCTGAATTCGCTTCTTCGGCGGCCGCCCGATTCCACGCGCATTCCGCGGGAAAGGGCGGCCGCGCTATTTTGGGGGGAGTCGCGGAACTCACTATTTGCTTGCCTGAGTGCTCGCGGTCATTTCCTGCTGGTCTTCGTCCTTGTGCCACGTTTGGCCCGGATTGAATTCTTTCATGCTCTTGCCGATGGTTTCCGTGTCCTTGCCGAGATCCTTGCGATAGACCACTCCGTTTTCGCCGACGATAAACGTCATCACGCCGGAGGATCTGTACTCAGCGGGATACGCCACGAAAGCAAAACCTCCGGTCATTTTGCCGTTCACGATGTAGCTCTTCGCGCCGCCCGGGGCGCTGGGGCCCTGGCTCGTCAAAATGTGATACAGGTAGCCGCGGTAAGGAGTCGGGGGGCCGTTCCGTCCTTTGACGTAGCCTTCGGCAACGGCCGCCGCCACCAGCGGCCCGATGGGACTTTCAGGTTCGCCCGCCGCCACTTTCCAGTAAAGACCGTTGTGCTGTCCTTCATCGCTGAAGATTTGTTGGGCATACTCGTGTTGCGTCGAGCGGTACTCTTTTTGCGCCGCCACGAGCTGCTGGCAGATGCGAATGGTCGACATTTCGTTCCGGCCGACTCGCCGGTACAGAATTTCCATCTTGCCGGCCTCGGTGTCGAAGAACCAGACGCTGCCTTTGCTCTCGATCGGTATCGGCAACGGCCAATTTTCCGCGCCGACGTAAAGCGTCGTAGTGCCGTCGGGTTCCTTCATCAGCCGATGCATTTGCTGATATTTCTGGACGAAATTGGCGCGATTCTGCGCATCCTCGGTCGCATCGCCCGACGAGACGATCTGCTTTCCATCCGGGCCGAGGATCGCGAGCATCGCGGTTTCGTCATTGTTTTGCGCCGCTTCGACGAGCGCCTTGGATGCCGCTTCCGGCGACGAAAACGTCCTCTCGCCAGACTGTTGCGCTCTCGATGCCACGGGAAACCACGCCGCCAAAAGGATGGCGACGCCGGCTAATGCCATAAGATTCGTCGAATGAAACTTGCCGAAGTTCAGCTTCGCTCGCCGCATATGCCTTTCTCCATTTCTGAATCCCATGCGTTAGTGTGAGTCGTCGCGCCACTTCGCTTATCGGTGCCGGCCACCGCCGCCGCGGCCGCCACCGCCGTGAAAGCCACCTCCGCCACCGCCGCCGCGAAAGCCTCCGCCGCCACCGAAACTGGAACGTCCGCGTGCTGAAAAGTCCCTGGAGTCTCCGCCACGCCCATACCCGCTGAACGCTCCGGAGCGAGTTCCGTTCTCTCCCCGCGGCGCTGCGTATCCGCGGGCTGCCCGGTTGTCGCCGTTAAACGGCCTCGCCGCCGAACCGCGCTCGCCGAAATTGCCCCTCCCGCCGAACCCGCCGCGCGCGCCTCCGCGGTAGAAATTGTCTCGGTTGTAGAAAGTGCTGCTCCGCGAGTAATACCGATTGTGGTCGTAAATCGCGTAGTGGTTATGCCAGTCAAATCCCCAGTTTCCCCAGCCCCAGCCAAAGCCGCCGAAAAATCCGATTCCGAAGCCGAGGCCGAACGAAAGATACGGGCCGCCGTACCAAATTCCAGGGTAGTCATACCAGCCTGGCCACGGCAGGATGGGATCTCCGTAAACCGCCCACGGATCGTAGGCCGGGACGTAAACCACATCGGGATTCGCCGGCTGAATAACGATCGTCGAACCATCCGTCGTGACGTTTTGCTGCGGCGTGTCCTTCAGATCGCCGGCTGATTGCGCGCGCTGGCGCATCACCTGCACGGCTTCCGTCACGTCCTGCTGCTGGTTGTAGTAGGCGTCGCCGAGCGACGACGTCCACGAAAGATTCTTGTCCATGTTTCCGAGGACCGTCGGAAACGCCGTCAGCGCCTTGACGCTCGGGTCCCAGTCCTGCTGGTCCACGGCTTTGCCCAGATCGTCGCCCTTCAGGTCCGGATGCGCCTGCACCCATCGGTCGGCCTCGACCACCTGCTCGGGAAACGTGGACGCCGCCAGAATCTGCGCGACGAGCGAATCGGGGTAGAGAGCAATCGGTGCGACCAGTTGCTGCAGCTGTTCGGGAGTCTGCTGCGTGTACTCCGGCGCCTGCCCATTGGATGGCGGCGCTTGCTGCGTAGCCTGCTCGGGCGGCGGAGCTTGCCCGTCTTGCGCCGCAAGATTCTGGGGCCAAGTAGCGAAAAGCAGAGCCAGCGATACCAGCGAAACCAAGATTTGCTCGGCCAATCGAGGCCGGAAGAGTCGTGCGGCGCGCTTCAAAACGTTCATGTTGTTGAGCCTCCTCGTCCTCGCCCCGCGAGGCCTCTATACTTAAGATGAATCTTAGGGGCGCCGAGTTTCTCGAATCTTTTCATCGTTTCTCCCGGCGGCGTCGGAAGGAAAGATGCGGTGGGCTTTGAAATGTCTTAGAGTAGACCTCTCTTGGCCGGCTTACGCTGGGCGGTGGGAGGCCGAGTGATGGAGGAGGAACTCATGCGAAGATTTTTCGCGTCGCAGCGTTACTGGCTTGGGCTGGCAGTTTTGATGGCATTCGCGCTTGGTTCGGCGCGCGCGGTCGATCTCGATTCGACCGCCGTCGGCTACCAACTGCCCGATCAAATCAAATGGACCGGCAATCCCAAGGTTGCCGAACAGGCCGTTCTGCACGGAGATCCGATGCAGCCCGGGCTCTACATCGTTCTCGTGAAATGGCACTCGCACAACTTCAGCCATCCTCACTTTCATCCCAACGACCGCTACATCACGGTTCTCTCGGGCACGTGGTGGGTCGGCACCGGTACGAAATTCGATCCAGACAGCACGGTCCCGATGCCGGCGGGAAGCTACGTCACGGATTTCGCGAAGGGAATCCACTACGACGGCGCGAAAGACGGCGACGCGGTGATCGAAATCGTAGGCGAAGGCCCCGCGACCATGACTCCCGCCGAGACGAAGTAATCCCGGAGCGGCGAGTTTCGGAATCGAGCATTGCACTACTTTGGTGCAGAGATTTCCGCAATAACAGGGGGGTGGAGCATCCCCCTGGCGGGGCCTTATGGGACCCCTTAATGGCGATTTTTGGCAGCCTTTTGCCCCCCTAGCAGGTTTCGGAGCTCGAGCGAATACCAAGCGAACAACTTTTGCGTCAACTGCGCTCTGCCAAACCTCCCGCGGCCTCTCGGCGTACACCTTAGAAGCAGAGCCGCGGGACGCGCTTGCGCTGCCACTGTCCTTGTGGCAGCGTGGACTTAGGCGGTGTGCAGTCCGAGGATGCGGATCCCTTGAAATCGCTTTCCCACTACGACAAATCGGGGCGCGTGCGCATGGTGGACGTCACGGCGAAGCCGGCGACGTCGCGCACGGCCGTCGCGCACGCCTTCGTCCGAATGAAGAAGGCGACGGTCGCGAATCTGCGGCGGCTGAAATCGCCGAAAGGGGACCCGCTCGAGATCGCGCGGATCGCCGGAATCACGGCGGCCAAGCGCACCTCGGAGCTGATTCCGCTTTGTCACCCCCTCAGCTTGACGCACGTGGATGTGCGGGCGAAGCTATGCCAGAATGGAATTGAGATCACGTCGGAAGCGACGGCCACCGGACCTACGGGCGTGGAAATGGAAGCGCTGACGGGCGCGTCGGTGGCGGCCCTGACGATCTACGATATGTGCAAGGCCCTCGAACGCGGGATGGAGATCACCGAGTTGTATCTGCTGAAGAAATCCGGCGGGCGCAGCGGACCGTACGTGCGCGGGAAATCCGCGGGCGGTCGAGCCGGAAAGAACGGAAAGCAATGGCGCTGATGAACGACGTCAAAGTCCTGGTCGTGGACGACAACGCGCTGGTCCTCGACCTGCTGATGAAAGGGCTTGGACCGCATTGCGCTGCGTTCGCCGCGGCCGATGGCGCCGACGCGCTGCTCAAGATCGTCGACGATCCGCCCGATTTGATCGTGTGCGACTACCGGATGCCGGGGCTCGACGGGCGCCAGCTTTACGAAAAGCTGCGCGCGCGGCAGCAAACCAAGCAGATTCCGTTTATTTTTCTCGCCAGCCGCGGCGACATCGAGGAGAAGCTTCGCCCGATGGTCGATGGCGTCGAGGAGTTCATTTCCAAGCCGTTTTTCGTGAAGAATCTCGTGCGCAGCGCCAAGAAAGTGATCGACCGGCTGCACCTCGAAAAGTTGCAGAAACGCGCCGTGCGTCCAGGCGTGATTCAGGGCCGCCTCGAAGAGATGAGCATTCTCGACCTGATGCAGTCGCTCGAGATGGGACAGAAATCGTGCCAGCTCACGATCCGGCACGACGGCGAAGCCTGCGAGATGTTTTTCTCGGCGGGGCATTGCGCCGATGCGCGGCTCGGGTCGGTCGAGGGCGAGGCCGCGGTGTTCGAAGCGGTGCGCTGGCCGGCGGGCGAATTCGAGATCGATTTCAACGCGGCTCCGGCGCGCGCGACGATTTCGCGCACCACGACGGGCCTGCTGATGGAGGCGCTTCGCCTGGTGGACGAAGGGCAGCGCGATGCGTCCGGCGAAAGCGTCGAAGCGACCAACCAGAGCTGAAGTACCCTTCCGAAAATTCCATGCGCGTATCGGTCCTTACAATCAGCGATTCTGTCGCCGCCGGGAAAAATGAGGATCGCTCGGGCCCGGCGGTGATTGCGCGATGCCGCGAGCTGGGCTGGACGATTGCGTCGTCCGGCGTGCGCGCGGACGATCGTCCCGTGATCGAGGCGTTTCTCAAAGAGACGGCGGATGCGCATGCGGCGGACGCGATTCTGACCACCGGCGGCACGGGGCTTGGCCCGCGCGACGTGACTCCCGAAGCGACCGAGGCTGTGGTCGAGCGGTTGATTCCCGGATTTCCCGAACAGATGCGGGCCGCGGGACTGCAGAAGACGCGACGTGCGATTTTGTCGCGCGCCACCGCGGGGATTCGCGGCAAGACCATCATTATTAATTTGCCGGGAAGTCCCAAGGGCGCGGTCGAGTCGCTCGATGCGATTGCGGATTTGTTGCCGCATGCGGTGGAGATTTTGCATGGAGCACGGCACGATTAGCGGCGGTTTTCGGTAAGGAGCCTCGTATCGGGCCGTAGCGTGCCGCACCTACGGCGCTTTGGTTCCTTTTTTGCTTTGTTTCCCAGCGCTTCCGCGCTGGGCTAAATTGTGCCGCGCGTCCCGCGCTGGTGCGAGTTTCATTTGCGACTGCGCGGGGAATGGGCTAGCGGGTCTTTCGCGAGACTGAAGCCTCACGCTTCCACCCGCACAGCAAGGCGATCGAAGAGCCAGCGCTACTCCAACTCGAGCGTTCATCCGCGGCGACGCTTCCGGGCTGAAGGACCCGGCGCTACGTTTAAACCTGAGACGCGACACGCCGTTCGCACGTAAACCCTTCGCTGGGTTGCGTGCCATGCGGATACAATTGGTTTATGCCTTCCGAGAATCCTGATCCTGGCAAGCGCGGGGCTTCTTCTTTGGCGCAGGTGTCTATGGCGATGGAGCTGCCCTTCGTCATGGTAGTTTGGGTGATTGTTGGGGGCGGGGCGGGATACTTTCTCGATCGATGGGTGCACACTTCGCCGCTCTTCACGCTGCTTGGCGGGGCCCTCGGATTTGGCGGCGGGATGTGGGATTTGATCAAGCGACTATCGCGTGCCAGGAAGCAGGGGAGCGGGCGTGGGGGATGAGGCGTACTACGCGGCGGCGGAGCGGCGGATCGAGTACGTGACGCTGGGTCTGGGCGGCGCGGGCGCGATCTGCGCGGCGGTCATGTGGACGCCCCGAGCCGCGCTGGGCGTGGCGGCGGGCGCGGTGCTGGCGTGGCTGAATTACCGCTGGCTCAAGCTCGGAGTGGGCGCTCTGGCGGGCCTTTCGAAGGCGCAGGCGGGCGCGGCGAAAGTGCACGTTCCGACGAGCGTCTACTTCAAATTCATCGGGCGCTACGTTTTGCTGATCCTCGGGGCGTATGTTATCCTTACTCGATTCGGAGTGCCTGTTGCGAGCCTTTTAGCGGGATTTGGCGCGGTGGTGGCGGCCGTTCTGCTGGAAGTGGTCGTGCAACTGTTTCGAATTCCACATACGAATTCCTGACCGGGACGAATGGACAAGCCAATCTGGGTTACTGTGCTGGTGAACCGCCTGCTGGGGAAGCCGGCGGCTGCGTTGCTCGCGGCGCTGCATGTCACGCCCGCGAATCCCGCCTATCCGATACCGAACCATGTGTCGATGGAGATTCTGGTTCTGTTGATCGCCGTGATTTTCTTTTTGTGGCTCAGGGCGACGATGTCGGTCGACCGGCCGGGCGCGGTGCAGCAGGTGATGGAGATGATCCTGACGAACCCGATGGGCGTGGGCATCAAGGATCTGATCCGCGACAACATTCCGCACGGCGGCGATCAGTACCTGCCGATGATCGGGACGATCGGCATCTTCATTCTGATCTGCAATCTGATCAATATTATTCCTACATTGGATGCGCCTACGGCGACGGTCACCGTGCCACTGGGATGCGCGATCATCGTTTTCGTGTATTACAACCTCGTCGGCTTGATGAAGCACGGGCCGATCGGGCACGTAAAGCACTTTCTGGGGCCCATACCCGCGATGGCGCCCCTGATGTTCCCGATCGAAATTTTCAGCCATTCGTTCCGGCTGCTTTCGCTCACGGTCCGGCTTTGGGTCAACATGCTGGTGAGCGAAATGCTGTACGTGATTTTCCTGGGGATGATGCTCGAGATTTACCTCTTCGTCGGCAAGCTGGGGGCCGTGGGATATGTGGCGGCGATTCTTCCCCTGGGCATTCCCCTGATTTTCATTATTCTGCACTTTTTCGTGGCGATTTTGCAGGCGTTCGTTTTCACGATTCTGCCGATCATTTATGTGGCGGGCGTGGCGGGCGACGAGCACTAGGAAAATACGAAATTTGAAATTTCAGATTTGAGATTTGAAAAACGAAGTGCGAAACACGAAAAGCGAAAGAGCCGGCGGGACGCCCTTCGTTCTGCTCAGGGCAGGCCGGCGCTACAAGTTTATTCCGGCATCAAGGCTGCTGCAGTGTGAGGCCCCCGTCCCCTCGGGCGGAAGGCAACCACCTCCTGGCGGCAATTCATAAGGAGAAGACGATGAGAAAGTGGGCGTTGTTTCTGATGGCGGTAATCGCGATCGTGCTGATCGCACCGGCGGCATTCGCGCAGGGCGGCGGTGGAGCGGCGGCTTCGACGACGAACTGGGTGGCGCTGGCGGCGGGCTTCTCGATGGCTATCGCTTCGGCGGGCGGCGCGATCGGGCAGGGTATGGCCACGGCGCATGCTTGCGAAGGACTGGCGCGCAATCCGGGAGCGGAAGCGGCGATTCGCTTCGCGCTGATTCTGGGTCTCGTGCTGATCGAGTCGATGGCGCTGTATACGTTTGCCATCATCTTCCTGAAGGTGAAGTAACAAGCAGCAGGATTTAGCGCAGCGGGATTTTGGAAGGCCCGGAGACGCGAGTCTCCGGGCTTTTTTCTTTGGTATGCTCTCGACCTTGCTTGCGGAGGTGAACGCCGATGAGCGATGGGGCGATGGGGCTGGGAATCACGCGGCTGGGGCAGGTTGCCATCAACGCGCACGACGTGGAGCGCGCGACGGCGTTTTATCGCGACGTGCTCGGGCTGAAATTTTTGTTCGCGGCGGGGCAGTTGGCGTTCTTCGATTGCGGCGGCGTGCGGTTGATGCTCGACAAGGCCGAGGATCCGGAATTCGTTCATCCGAGCTCGATTCTTTATTTCAGCGTTCCGGATATTCAGGCGGCGCACCGGCGGCTGATTGATGCGGGCGTTGCGATCGTAGGCGAGCCTCGGATGATCGCGGCGATGGCGGACCACGATCTTTGGATGAGCTTTTTCCGCGATACCGAGGACAACGTGATGGCGCTCATGTGCGAGGTTAGGCGGTAGGCGCAGCGTCTGGCGTGTGCGGGGAGCACACCCGGGCAAGCCCGGGCGGCAAACAGCGGCAGCCAGCTGCCGCACTCCACCCGGTTGGGCCAGTTCTCGTTTCGCCCTTGCCAATTGAGGCTGGGGAAACCGCCGGAATACTGCCGGCGGCCAGTTCGCTTCCCCCAACTAAATCTGCACTCGAGTACAGGTGTCTCCGCTCGATTCGTGGGGCGAACCGACGCGTGTGCGGCGATTTGCGCAGCCCTCCATTCCGGGCTAAAGGACCCGGCGCTACGTTTAAACCTTAGTGGAGCGGAAGGGAGTCGGCGGCTATTTTCGCGAGCGATAGGACTTGGCTCGGGAATAGGCCGAGGTAGAGCGTACCGGCGGCGGCCAGGAACAGGGCGACTGTCAGAGCCGGGGCTACGCGCGTGGGCGTGTATTCGCGCGACGGTTCCCAGAAATACATGGCGACGATTACGCGGAGATAGTAGTAAGCGCCGATGACGCTGTTGATCGCGGCGATGACCACGAGCCAGACGATTGCGCCGCCGAAAGCCGACGCTTTGTGCGAATCGAGGGCCGCCTGGAAGGCGAAGAACTTGCCGAGGAATCCGCCGGTGGCGGGCAGGCCGAGCAGCGAAAGCAGGAACAGGGAGAAGCAGACGGCGAGCACGGGCTGCTGCTGGCCGAGCCCGGCGTAATCGCGAATCGAGAGGTGCTGCTCGTCCTGCTGGCCGAGATGCGCGAGGACGAGGAACGCGCCGACTTTCATCAGCACGTACGCCGCGAGATAGAAGAGCACGGCGGCGATGCCAAGGTCGGTGGAGGCGGCGAAAGCCACGAGAATGTAGCCGGCGTGCGCGATCGACGAGTAGGCGAGCATGCGCTTGACGTTGGTCTGCACGAGCGCGGCGAGATTGCCGATGAACATCGTGAGCACGGCCGAAATCCAGATCATCCAGAACCACGTGCCTCCGGCCGCGCCGAACGCGACGTAGAAGATGCGGAGCATCACGGCGAACGTGGCGGCCTTGGGCGCGGACGCGAGGAGCGCGGTGACCGGCGTGGGCGCGCCTTCGTAGACGTCCGGCGCGTAGATCTGGAAAGGCGCGGCGACGACTTTAAAGCCGAGGCCGACGAACATCAGGCCGATGCCGAGAATTGCGAGAGCCGGAAGCGCGTGGCCCGAGGATTGAAGGCCGCCGAGGAAGCCCTGGATCTGGTCGATGCGAGTGCTGCCGGTGGCGCCGTACGTCATGGCGATGCCGTAGAGGAAGAAGGCGGTGGCGAAAGAGCCGAGGAGGAAATATTTCATCGAGGCTTCGTTCGACGGCAGCGCGCGGCGCCGGAAGCCGGCGAGGACGTAGCTGGCGATGGAGCTCATCTCGAGGCCGACGAACGCGGTGACGAGTTCGTTGGCGCCCGCGAGGATCCCCATGCCTGCCGTGGCGAACAGCACGAGAGCGTAGAATTCGCCGCGCTGGATGCCTTCCTGGTCGAGATAGTCGATCGATCCGAGAATCGCGAGCGCGGCGGCCGCGATCACGACCACGTGCACGAAGATGCTGAAGGCGTCCGTGCTAATCAGATCGCTGTAGGCCATGCCCATGTGGTGCGCGGGGACCCAGACGCCGGCGAGCGCGGCGAGCGTGCCGATGAAGCCGATCCAACCGAGCACGCGCTGGCGGGCCGCGCTGACGAACGGGTCGACGGCCATGATCAGAAGGCCAAACGCGCAGAGTATGACTTCTGGGAAGAGGCGGCCGATATTGGCGTACTGCTCGTGGGAGAGATGCATTACTGCCGCACCTGCCTTCCTGCAGGCGCTGCGACGGCAGCGGCCGCGCTGGTCACGCTGACGCGGCGAATCACGGCATGCGGGCTAGGGCAGCAGATGACGGGCGAGCGGCGCAGCGACGCGTCGCGAGGCCCGTTGGTCTGCTCGATGATGTTATCGACCGAGGCGGCCATGCGCTTCGTGAAGAGCGGGGAAGCGATGCCCATGAAGAGAATGGCGAGCGCCATGGTGACGAGAATCACGCGCTCGCGGCGGGACGCGTCCGGCAAAGTCTTGTTTTTCTCGACGGTGACCTCGCCGAGAGCCACACGCTGGTAAGCCCACAACAGGTAGATGGCGGATAGCACGGCGCCGCTGGTGGCCCACGAAGCCCACTGATGATGGCCTTGCGCGAAGGTTCCGATGAGGATCAGGAACTCGCCGATGAAGCCATTGAGCGGCGGCAGCGCGAGCGACGAGAGCGCGATGAACAGAAAGAAGGACATCAGGACGGGCATGGGAGTGGCGAGGCCGCCGAATTCCTTGATTTCGTGCGTGTGGCGGCGGTCGTAGAGCATGCCGACCCCAAGGAAGAGCGCGCCGGTGGAAATGCCGTGATTGAGCATCTGGTAGATCGCGCCCTGAATCGCCGTGGTGTTGAAGGCGAAGATGCCGAGGACGACGAAACCCAGGTGGCTGACCGAGGTGTAGGCGACGAGGCGCTTCAAGTCGTGCTGCACGGTGGCGACGAGCGCGCCATAGATGATGCCGATGATCGCGAGAACGGCGATGGGCGTGGCCATCTGGTGAGCCGCGTCGGGAAAGAGCGGCAGGCAGAAGCGCAGGATGCCGTAGGTGCCGAGCTTCAGCATGACGCCCGCGAGGATCACGGAGCCGGCGGTGGGCGCCTCGGTGTGCGCGTCGGGCAGCCAGGTGTGCAGCGGGAAGAGCGGCACTTTGATCGCGAACGCGAGGAAGAACGCGCCGAAGAGCAGGAGCTCGGTAGTGTGCGGGAACTGGAGCTGGCCGGACTGCATCAGGCTGAAGATGTCCGGGAGATCGAAGGTGTTGGCTTCGTTGTAGAGCCAGAGGATCGCCACCAGCATCAGGATCGAGCCGAACATCGTGTACAGAATGAATTTCACGGCGGCGTAGATGCGGCGATCGTGTCCCCACATGCCGATCATGAAATACATCGGGATCAGCGTGAGCTCCCAGAACACGAAGAAGAGGAAGAGATCGAGCGAGACGAAGACGCCGATCATGGCGGTTTCGATCACGAGCAGCGAGATGAAGAAGCCCTTCACGTTTTCGTGGATCGACTCCCAGGAGCAGAGGATCGCGATCGGCGTGAGGAACGTGGTGAGCAGAACGAGAAACAGGCTGATGCCGTCGACGCCGATGTGGTAGTGGATGGCCTGGCCGATCCACTCGTGACTTTTCCTGCATCTGGATAGGCGGCGTCGCCGATTTCGAAGCCGCGGAGCAGGAGAAGCGAGACGAGAAATTCGGCGATCGAAGCCGCGAGCGCAATGCGGCGAATCCAGTTGTGGTCGTCCGAGTGCAGCACGAGCAGCGCCGCAACGCTGAACAGCGGCAGGAACGTGATGACCGTCAGAAGATGAGGTTGAGTACCCACGCTAGCGCATCCCCAGGACAAGCAACAGCAAGAATGTGAAACCGACGGCGCCGACGACGACCCATGCGGCGTAACTGCGCGTGTTGCCCGACTGCAGCTTGCGCGCTTCGCCGCCCGATTCGCGCGCGACTTGGGCGACGCCGTTGACGGTGCCGTCGATGACGCGCTCGTCGACGACGTGCCAAAGCACGTTGGCCGAAATCCAGAGAAGCGGGCGAACGATGAGCGCGGCGTAGATTTCGTCGACGTAGTACTTGTTGAAGATCAGCGTGTAGAGAGCGGCGCAGGCTCGCGGCGAGGCGCTTGGGCGTTTCCGGGCTCTTGATGTAGAACCACCAGGCGACGAGCAGGCCGAGAATGCCGACGATCACGGGCCAGCCGGTGAGCGCGTGGAGCAGCGCGACTGCAGGACTCGCGGCGGATTCGGAAACCGCGGCGACAGCCGATTCCGCGCCCGCCGGCGCGTACATCGTGAACACGGGCTCAAGGAATTTCGTGAAGTAATCGGTCCCGCCGACGAGTTTCGGCGCGGCGAACCAGCCGCCGAAGATCGAGAGGAACGCGAGAAACATGAGCGGCACCGTCATGTTCTTCGGCGATTCGTGGACATGCACTTTGTGCTCGTCGTAGCGCGGGGCGCCGAAGAACGTGAGGAAGATGAGGCGGAACATGTAGAACGAGGTGAGAGCCGCGCCCGCCACGCCGAGCAGCCAGAGGATAAAATTCGCGTGCGGGCCGGATTGCGCCGCCTCGAGGATTTCGTCCTTGCTGAAGAATCCGGCAAAGCCGGGGATGCCGGCGATGGCGAGCGTGGCGATCAGCATCGTCCAGTAGGTGATCGGGATTTTTTTGCGCAGGCCGCCCATTTTCATCATGTCCTGCTCGCCGCCCATGGCGTGGATCACGCTGCCGGCGCAGAGGAAGAGCAGGCCCTTGAAAAAGGCGTGCGTCATCAGATGGAAGATTCCGGCCGCGTAGGCGCCCACGCCGCAAGCGAGGAACATGTAGCCGAGCTGCGAGACGGTGGAGTAGGCGAGGACTTTCTTGATGTCGGTCTGCATGAGGCCGATGGTGGCCGAGTAGAACGCGGTAACCGCGCCGACGATGGCGACGACGAGCATGGCGATGGGCGCGCGGGAGAACAGAGGATTCATGCGCGCGACCATGTAAACGCCGGCGGTGACCATCGTGGCGGCGTGGATCAGGGCGCTGACAGGTGTGGGGCCTTCCATCGCGTCCGGCAGCCAGACGTAGAGAGGTATCTGCGCTGACTTGCCGATCGCGCCGGTGAAGAGCAGGATGCAGATCGTGGTAAGCACGCCAACCGACACGGGGTCCTTCGAGACGCTCTGGAAGATCGGGACGAAGTCGATGGAGTTGAAGGTGGCGAAGACGAACAGGATGCCGACGGTGAAGCCGAAATCCCCGATGCGCGTCGTGATGAAGGCTTTCTTTCCCGCGTCGGCGGCGGATTTCTTCAGGAACCAGAAGCCGATCAGCAAGTAGCTGCACAGGCCCACGCCTTCCCATCCGACGAACATCACGATGAGGTTCGCGGCGAGCACCAGCGTGAGCATGAAGAACATGAAGAGATTCAGGTAGCTGAAGAAGCGATAGTAGCCGCCTTCATGCGCCATGTAACCGGTGGAGTAGATGTGGATCAGCATGCCGACGAAGGAGACGACGAGCAGCATGACGACGGTAAGCTGATCGACCTGCAGCGAGAAATCCACGCGGAACGGGCCGGCGAGCATCCAGGTGAAATAGTCGCCGATGTAGGGAATCTGGCTGGCGGCGAGATGCGAGAATTCGCGGACCAGTTCGGCAACGGTGAGAAACGTGAGCGAGACGGAGCCGATCGCGACGGAATTGACCGCCGACTGCGGCCAGCGCTTGCCGAAAAGGCCGTTGATCGCCGAACCAGCGAGCGGCAGCGCGAGAATGATCCAGAGATGGTTGAGTATAGGCATCAGAACTTGAGCAGATTCACGCGCTCGACGTTGAGAGACTCGCGGTTGTGCGCGAGCATGATGACGATCGCGAGGCCGACCGCCGCTTCGGCGGCCGCCACCACGATGACGAAGAACACGAAGACGAGGCCGTCGAGCTGGTTGTGCGCGCGGGCGAAGGCCACGAAGGCCAGATTCACGGCGTTGAGCATCAGCTCGATGGACATGAAGATGGTGATGATGTTGCGCTTGAACACGAACGCCACCACGCCCAAACCAAACAGGATGGCGCTCAGCACCAGATAGTAGGAAATGGGAACGATCACTCTTCTTTCCTCGCAAGAACCAGCGCGCCCAGGATCGCGATCAGAATCAGGATCGAGGTCGCTTCGAACGGAAACAGATACGACTGGAAAAGGAGCTTCGAGAGCTCGACCGTCGAAAAGGCGGTCGCGGGCTCGGAGCCATTGGCAATGGCCTTGCCGATCAAAGAGTGGAACATCCAGTGAGCGGTTTCGAGCATTAGAATGAAGCCGGCCACGATGCCCACGTAAGCGAACTTGCTGAAATTGGTGCGCTCTTCCACACCCATATTCAGCAGCATGATGACGAAGACGAACAAGACCATGACGGCGCCGGCGTAGACGATGATCTGCACGGCGGCGATGAATTCCGCGCCCAGCAGAAGGTAGAGCACGGCGAGCGAAATCATGACGAGAATCAGCGAGAGCGCGCTGTGAATGGGCTCATGCGCCAGAATGAGCATCACCGCGCCCGCAACCGCGAGCAGCGCACAAGCGAAAAATAGAATGAACGGAAGGCTCATCCGGGCCCTTCATCATGAAGTAGAGAATGACGGCGCTCGTGACGACGAGATTCGCGAGAGACACCGGCAGCAAAAGCTTCCAGCCGAAAGACATCAACTGGTCGTAGCGGAAGCGCGGAAGCGTGCCGCGCATCCAGATGTAAAAGAACAGGATCGCCAGAATTTTCGCGGTGAACCAGAAGACGCCTTGGATCACGACCGCGACCGCGGGAATCATGCAGAGCGCGCCGCCGCCGAGGCAGAGCAGGGTAACCACGGCGAATTGCAGGCGGGCGATGCCGCGCATCGTGGTGACCGTGTCGACCAGGCAATAGATCCCGAGCGCGATCAGGCCGATGCCGGGAAGGAACAGCGGCCACTTCCAAGTATCGGGGAAGGGCGAGAGCCAGCCGCCGAGGAAGAGAATTGTGGCAAGGCACGAGACGGTGATCATGTTCGCGTATTCGGCCATGAAGAACATCGCGAACTTGAAACTCGAATATTCGGTGTGGAATCCGGCGACGAGCTCCGTTTCGGCTTCCGGCAAGTCGAAGGGAATGCGGTTCGTTTCGGCGATGGCGGCCGTGAGGTAGCAGAGAAAGCCGATAATCTGCGGAAAGATGTGCCACTTGGGAATGAACGGCAGGTAATGGAAGTAGCCCTTCTGCCCTTCGATGATCCCGTTGAAACTCAGCGTGCCGGCGAGGAGGAGCACGCCGACGACAGAGATCGTGAGCGAAACTTCATAGCTGATCATCTGCGCGGAGCTGCGCAGGCCGCCCATCAGAGGATATTTGCTGTTGGAGGACCACCCGGCGAGGGCGACGCCGTAGACGCCCATCGACGTGATCGCGAAAAGGAACAGCAGGCCGATATCGATATTCGCGACGACGAAAACCGGCTGGCCGAGCAGCGTGACGCTCGGCGGGCCAAAGGGAATCAGCGCGAGCGCGGTGAGGGCGAGCGACAGCGCGAGAAACGGCGCGAGCGTGTAGACGAGACGGTCCGACACGGGCGGCGTGACGTCTTCCTTGAAAAGAAATTTGAGGCCGTCGGCCAGCGGCTGCAGCAGGCCATGCGCGCCGACGTAGTACGGACCCCAACGCGCCTGAATGTGCGCAATGACCTTGCGCTCGAGCCAGGTAAGATACGCCAAGGCCGTCATAACAACAAACAGCAGGACGGCAACCTTGACTATCGATACCACCAGGACTGGATGCTGGGAGATGAACTCCACGGTGTCTCTTTTGCCTCGTTCGTCGAAGTGAGCCTGGAACAGTAGCGACCCAGGGTGCCGCTCGTAAAGAGATAATCGTGTGAAGAGAAAACCGCGCCCGGAGACACGTCGTACGACGATTCCACGGACTTGCAACTCGCGCGTCGCCAATTCAGAGCCGCCGCCGAGCAACGCGGGCAGCGAAAGATTGTAGCCCGGCACATTCTGCCGGATTTCCTCGAAGGCCGCTTCGGGCGTGCGCAGGCGGATCGGCGCGCCGAGCCCGAGCATGCCGAGCTGATGCGAAAGAATGCGGAGCAGGTCGAAATCGCTGCGCGGACCCTGCGGATCGATGGAGCGATGGGTCAGCTGGACTTCGCCGGCGGTATTCGTGAGCGAGCCGTCTTTCTCGTACGTGGAGGCGGCGGGCAGAACGACGTCGGCGCGCATGCGCGGTTTCCGTGAGGAACATGTCCTGCACGACGAGCAGTTCGAGACCGGCGATGCCCGCCTGTCCGGCGGGCAGGCGATCGGGCGCGGCGGCCGCGACCGTCTTGAGCGGATTGGCGCCGACGACATAAAGGACTTTGAGGTTGCCCGCGAGAGCGGCTTCGATGATTGCGGGTGCTGCCATGCCGGGTTCGGGAGAGATCGCGCCGCCCCAGAGGCGCTCCCAGCGGGCGCGCTCGGAAGAATCGGCGATCGGCGCGTAGCCGGGCAGGCGATCGGGCAGAAGGCCCATGTCCGCCGCGCCACGCGAATTCGAGTAGTCGCCGAGGGCCATGAATTTCGTCTTGCCGCCGAAACGGGCGCCGAGCGAAATCAGATCGCGAATCGCGGCGCCCTGGATATCGGCGCCGAAGAGCACGACGACATCGCTTTCGGCTTCGAGGGCCGCTTTCAGTTGAACCAGAGCTTCGGTGGTCTTCGCGATCGAACTGGCCGTGCTCGGTGGCGAGCCAGCGAACGGCTGCGTGCTCTCCGCCTGATGGCGGAACTTCGACGGCGATCTTCGCCTGGCGATGAATCTTGCTCGGGCGGCTATTGATGGCGTAGAGCTTCAGCCCATGGTGGCGAACGCCGGTGCGAATCTGCCAGGCGACGAGCGGATTCTGCTGCGTGACGTCGTTGCCGATGAGCAGCACCGCGGGCGCGTTGTAGATGTCCGCCATCGTCGCGAGCGAATTTTTCGCGTTCGGCCCGAGAGCGGCGGCGAGGCCGGTGTAATCGGCCGTGCGGTGATGGTCGACGTGGTTGGTGCCGAGCGTGACGCGCGCGAAGCGGTTCAGCAGGTAGTTCTCTTCGTTGGTGGTGTGATTCGATCCGATCACGGCGATCGTGGACGGGCCGTGCAGGGAGTGAGCCTGCTTGATGCGCCGCGCGACTTCCTCGAGAGCGTCTTCCCAGCTCGCCGGTTCGAGGGTGCCGTTGCGGCGGACGAGCGGCTGGCGGATGCGCTCGGGATTCGAGGTGAAATCGTAGCCGAAGCGTCCCTTGGCGCAGAGGAACTCGCCGTTGACGCCGGAGTGATCGCGATTGTTGGCGCGCAGAATTTCGTTGTTGCGAACGCTGAGCGTGGTCTTGCAGCCATTCGAGCAGTGGGCGCAGGGCTCGCCGACGTAGGTCATTTCCCACGGGCGCGTCTGGTAGCGGTAGGTGCCGCTGGTGAGCGCGCCGACGGGGCAGATATCGATGCACATGCCGCACTCTTCGCAGGCGAGCTCGCCCGACTGATTCGGGAGGATCACGGAGTTCACGCCGCGCGAGCCGACGCCGAGCGCTTTTACGTCCATGCCCTCATCGCACACGCGCACGCAGCGGAAGCAGAGAATGCAGCGCGGGGCGTCGTAATAGACGAGTGGCGACCATTTTTCTTCCGGCGTGTGCAGCTTTTCCTCGATGAAGCGCGTTTTGTCGAGGCCGTAGCGGAAGGTCATGTCCTGCAGTTCGCACTCGCCGCCTTTGTCGCAGACGGGGCAATCGAGCGGATGATTCGAGAGCAGGAACTCGATCATGTCCTTGCGCGCTTTGTGGACCTGGTCGGTGGTGGTCTTCACCACCATGCCGTCGGTTGCGACGAGCGTGCAGGCAGTCTGCAGCTTGGGCATTTTCTCGACTTCGACGAGGCACATGCGGCAAGCGGCCTGCAGCGAGAGGCCGGGGTAGTAGCAGAAAGACGGGACTTCGATTCCTTGCGCTTTTGCGGCTTCGATCACAAGCGTGCCGGCGGTGGTGGTGACTGGCCGGCCGTCGATTGTGAAGGCGATCTGTTTTTGTTCCGCCATTCGCTTTTTCCTGAATGAACCCGATTCGTGTCTCAGCGGCCAGAGAAACCCGGGGCTAAAGCCCACTTTACCGGCCCGCTTTTCGAGGGCCTAAAGGCCCACGCTTCCACCCAAATTCCGCTACTGCGCGGCCGCCAGGACGTCGGCGGGCTTGTACGCGCACTTGCCTTGCAGATGATCCTCGAACTCGTTGCGCCACTTTTTGACGATGCTGATCGTCGGCAGCGCGGCTGCGTCACCGAGCGGGCAGAACGTCCTGCCCAGCATGTTTTTCGACAGCTCGTCGATCAGCGAGATATCTTCCTCGCGGCCGCCGCCATCGTGGAAGCGGTCGAGCATTTTCCGCAGCCACGCGGTGCCTTCGCGGCAGGGGATGCACCAGCCGCAGGATTCGTGCGCGTAGAAATGCATGATGCGGCGCGCGACATCGACCATGCAGGTGTCTTCGTCCATGATCACGGTACCGCCCGAGCCGAGCATCGAGCCGATTTTCGCGACCGAGTCGTAATCCATCGCGACGTCGATTTCATCGGCGGAGAGCAGTGGGCAGGAGCTGCCGCCGGGAATGACCGCTTTGAGTTTCTTGCCGCCGCGCATGCCGCCGGCGACTTCTTCAATCAGCTTGCGCAGCGGGAAGCCGAGAGGCAGCTCGTAAATTCCAGGCTTGTTGATGTGGCCCGAGATCGAATAGAGGCGCGTGCCGCCGTTTTTCGGAATGCCCAAGCTGGCATACCACTCGCCGCCGCCGTTGATGACGGCGGGCACGGTGCTGAGGGTTTCCACGTTGTTGATGACCGTGGGGCAGCCATACAGGCCGACTACGGCGGGGAAGGGAGGCTTGATGCGCGGGTAGCCGCGCTTGCCTTCGAGCGATTCCATCAGAGCCGATTCTTCGCCGCATTCGTAGGCGCCCGCGCCGGTGTGCGTGAAGAGCTCGAAATCGAAGCCGCTGCCCAGAATATTCTTGCCAAGAAAGCCCTGGGCGCGAGCCTCTTCGAGCGCGGCGTCGATGATGTCGATCAAGTAGCGGTATTCGCCGCGAATGTAGATGTAACCCTGATTCGACCCGATGGCGCGGCCGGCAATCACCATGCCTTCGATCATCTGATGCGGATCAAGCTCCATGAGCGGCCGGTCTTTCGAGGTGCCGGGCTCGCTTTCGTCCGCGTTGCAGAGGACGTATTTTGGCTTGCTCGAATCCTTGGGAACGAAGCTCCACTTCATTCCGGTAGGGAAGCCGGCGCCGCCGCGACCGCGCAGATTGGATTTTTTCACTTCGTCGATGATCGAATCGGGCGTCATCTGCTTGAGAGCTTTTTCGAGCGCTTTGTAGCCGTCGTTCTGCAGGTAGGTGTCGATCTTCGTCGAATTGGGGATGCCGAAGCGCTTGCTGATCACGACGACTTCGGAGGGGTCGCGCGGGTGCAGCGCGCCGGAGATTACGGGAACGGGCTTGGGGACTCTGCCGACTTCCAACTGCTCGAGAATCGCATCGACTTTGGCGGCGTCAAGCTTTTCGTAGAAATCGTAATTCACCTGCATGGCCGGCGCGCCGGTGCAGGCGCCCATGCATTCGACCTCTTCGAGAGAGAAGGTGCCGCTGGGCGAAACTTGCTTATCGCCGATGCCAAGGCGTTTCTGGATGTGCTCGTACAGCTCGTTGCCGCCGCGCAGCATGCAGGAAATGTTGGTGCAGACCTGAATGTGATAGCGGCCCATCGGCTTGCGATGGAGCATCGAGTAATAGGCGAGCGTCTCGGTGACCTGCGTGATGTTCAGGTCGAGGCGGATGGCGATTTCGTCGAGGATTTCATCGCCGAGGGAGCCGAGTTCGTCCTGCGCGTAGAGCATCATCGGGATCAGCGCGGAGCGCTTGACGGGGTAGCGCGCGATGAGTTCGTTGAACTTGGTATCGAGCTGCGGCGAAAGTTGCATTTTTCGTGTTTGGCGCGACCCGGGCTAGCGGTCGACTTCTCCCAGAACGATGTCGGTGGTGCCGATGCAGGCCACGACGTCGGCGATCAGGCGGCCGACACAAAGATTCGGCAGCGATTGCAAGTTGACGAACGACGGCGCGCGAAATTTCACGCGGTAGGGCTTGGCGGAGCCGTCGCTGGCCATGAAAATGCCGAGTTCGCCGCGCGGCGATTCAATCACTTGATAGACTTCGCCCGGTGGCGGCGCAAAACCTTCGGTGAAAATCTTGAAATGATAGATGAGGCCTTCGATCGAGGTCTTCATCTCTTCGCGCGAAGGCGGGATGATGCCCGGCACCTCGGCGCGGAACGGGCCTTCGGACGGGATTTTGTTCATCGCCTGGCGAACGATCTTGACGCTCTCGCGAATTTCGGCGACGCGGCACCTGATATCGCGCGTAGCAATCGCCCGCGGTCTGCGTGGGAACGTCGAAATCGAATTCGTCGTAGCTGGAATAGGGAAACGCGCTTGCGGATGTCGTAGGCGACGCCGCTGCCGCGCAGCATGGGCCCGGATGCGCCCATGGCGATGGCGTCGGCAGCGCTGAAGACGCCCGACGCCCTTGGTGCGGGCGAGCCAGATGCGATTTTTCGTGAGCAGATCTTCGTATTCGTCGATGTGGCCGGGCATCGCGTTCGATGACGCGCTCGACGCGATCGAGCCAGCCCGGCGGCGGTTCCAGCGCCAGGCCGCCGATGCGGAAGTAACTGGTCATCATCCGCTGGCCGGAGACGTACTCGTAAATCTTCATGATCTCTTCGCGCTCGCGGAAGCTGTAGAGGAAGACGGACATCGCGCCGAGATCGATGGCGTGGGTGCCGAGCCAGACGAGGTGCGAAGTGATGCGCGTCAGCTCGGTGAGCAGCACGCGAATGTATTGCGCGCGCTTGGGGACTTCGATTCCGAGAAGCTTTTCGGCCGCGAGGCAGAAGGCGAGATTATTCGAGAGCGGCGCGAGATAGTCGATGCGGTCGGTGAGCGTGATGCATTGCGAATACGTTTTCGATTCGCAGGATTTCTCGATGCCCGTGTGCAGGTAGCCGATCACGGACTTGGCGGAGAGGACGGTCTCGCCGTCGAGCTCGAGGACCACGCGCAGCACGCCATGGGTCGACGGGTGCTGCGGCCCCATGTTGAGGACCATCGGCTGGGCGGGGCCAGTCGGCGTTTCGATGGTAGTCGTCGTCATAGCTGAGTCCCTCGCACAGATACTAGCGAAATCCCTCGACCGGATAATCCTTGCGCAGCGGATGGCCTTCCCAATCGTCCGGCATGAGAATGCGGGTGAGATCGGGATGGCCTTCGAATCGGATACCGAAAAGATCGAAATTCTCGCGCTCGTGCCAGTTGGCCGTGGGCCACACGGGAGTTACGGAGAGTATGGCCGGATCGCCGCCCGCCAGGCGCACTTTCAGGCGCAGGCGCGTCTTGTGTTCGATCGAAAGGAGGTGATAGTTGATTTCGAAGCGCGGCTCGAGCGGAAAGCGGTCAAGCGTGGTGATATCCGAAAGAAATGTGAATTGAAGCGAAGGCTCGGCTACCAAGAATTCGCAGGCCCGGCGGATATGCTCGCGGGGCACAACGATCGTCGTTTCGCCCCTGAATTCAAGCACTTCGGCGACGGAATTCGTGTCCCAAAGGCGGAGCTTACTTACAGCCGGGGCTTCCTCTTTTTGACCGCGTTCCTGGGATTCCACTTCTATTATTCCGATTCCGGACGGGCCTCAGCTACTCCAGTCGAGCGCGCCCTTTTTCCAGAGGTAAATGTATCCAACGAGCAGGATGATAATGTAGAGCAACATCTCCACAAAGCCAAACACTTTCAGGTCGTGGTAGACGAGCGCCCAGGGATAGAGAAAGATGGCCTCGATATCGAACAGAATGAATATCAAACCCACCATGTAGAAATGGACGGAGAAGGGTTCGCGCGCGTCGCCCGTGGGGCGAATACCGCATTCGTAAGGCTGGTCCTTTTCGGGAGAAGGTTTGTGTTTTCCGATTATCGCGGAAACCGTAATGAGCGCGCCGGCGAGCCCGGCTGCCAGTACAAACATCAGCAACAAGGAACCGTAGTTGTCGAGGTAGTTGGCGCTCATTTTCCGTGCGCTGCTATAATAACTTCCGATCGTACATCGGTCAAATGAACTCCCCGAAATCTTGTGTGTTCGCGAAGAGGCGGATCATCTCCAGGGGGATAAGCGGCGGCGATGAGTTCCGGATTTAACACGGACGTTCGCGTGGGAGACCACGTGTTCCACGTCCAAACCGAGGATCGCGGCCCGAACCGCCCTATTATTGATACCACGGTGTATCAGAACGGACGTGTTTTTCACCGGCGGACGTCCGATTACCAGGAATTCAAGAGCTCAGCTGAGTTTAGCGATCAACTACTCCGTCATCGTGTGGAAGAACAGCATCGCGTGGTGATCGAGGACCTTCGCAGCGGTCCCCTGGCCGGGCAAATGGCCGCGGCGCTTGAGAAAGCCAGCGTGGCGGGCGGGATTCAGGTGCAGCTGCTGAATCCAGGGTCGTGGCTCACGGCGGGAAACGTGTCGCTCGACGTCGAGATTGTGCGGCGCGCGGATCGACAGCCGCAGGCGGGTGTGCAGGTGGACGCGGCGATCGAAGGGGCGCTGCGCGACGGACATTGCACCGGCACGACCGACGATCAAGGCCGCGTGCGCATTCAGTTTCCGCTGCCGCCGCTGGGGAAGGGCGATCTGGCGCTTGTGATTCACGCGAAAGCGGAGGCAGGCAAGGACGAGATTCGTTTTACGATGCGCTCGCGCGCGAAGACGGCGCCGGGCGCCCCGCCGCCTCATTCCTGATCGGACTTGCAGACTTCCAAGACGAGGCCTTCCTTTGTGACGATTACGGTTAATGGAGAACGCCGAGAAATTCCCGATGGGTTGAATGTGACTGCGCTGCTGCGGCATTTGGGGATGGCGGAGAATCGCGTGGCGATCGAGCGCAACCGGGATATTTTGCCGCGGGCGCGGTGGGAGGAGACTGCGGTGGGAGCGGAGGATTCTTTTGAGATTGTGCAGTTTGTCGGCGGGGGCGCGGGATCAGGAATTTGAAATTGGAAATCATTTGAAATTATTTGAAATTTGAAAATGGCGCCTCCCTCGAGATCGAGTCGTTGACGCGTCGAGGGTTTTGAAACCCACCAGAGGACAGACAGGATTGTCCCTGCCACCCACCAGCTATATGCGACGAGACGCTGGCGCTACGAACCTTCTTACAGGCCCGCGAGGATGTGGCCCATCTTGTGCTTTTTCGTCCGGAGGTAGGCGCGGGAGTGGTGGCTGGTGCGGGGACGGCAGGGGACGCGTTCGACTACGCGGATGCCGGCTTTTTCGAGCTGCTGGACCTTGTCGGGATTATTCGAGAGGAGGCGGACGGAGCGGACGCCCAGCGCTTTCAATGCTTCGGCGGCGAAATCGTAGTCGCGCGAGTCGGCGGCAAAGCCCAGTTTGCGATTGGCTTCGACGGTGTCGAGACCCTGGTCCTGCAGCTCGTAGGCTTTTACTTTGTTGAGCAGGCCGATGCCGCGGCCTTCCTGTGGAAGGTAGAGCACGATGCCGGAGCCGTCTTTGGCGATTTTGCGCAACGAGAGTTCTAGCTGCGCGCGGCAATCGCAGCGCTCGGACGTGAAGACGTCGCCGGTAAGGCATTGCGAGTGAACGCGGACGAGCGGCGCTTTGCCTGAATTCAAGCGACCGTGCTGGATCGCGACCGCTTCTTCGCCGTTTCCGTTGCCGCGAATGCCGGCAATGGTAAATTGGCCGAAGCGCGTAGGCAGCGCGGCCTTCGCCACAACGTGAGCCTTCTCTAGCTGTTTTCGACGCTTCATACCAACCCAGCATTATAGCAGGGTCGCTGGCCCTGATTTGTGGGTCGGGCGTGCCGATGGTGTTCTAAATTGATTTGACCCAAAAAAGGAGGACGTTTCGCACAGGGCTGATTGAAGCGTTTGAGAGACGCGGGGTGCCGCATGAGATGCTGATGGATCACGGAACGTCGTGGCGGCAGCGATGAAACCAACCTGCAAAGGTGTAAAGGATGTCCTGATAACACTGGGTAAGGCATGTCTGGAATTTCACACAGGATTGTCTGTGCCACTTTCTGTGACAGGCAGCGTCCGCGCCGCTTTACATCCCACCGAGCATTGGCTAATTTAGCTCCAGGTTGGTTCGCGGGCGAACATGGACACAGTGATCTTGTCGGGCCGGGACCTGCTGTTCACGCTGGTCCTAAAGGTGGGCTGGGCGGCGTCGCTGGCGGCGATCTTGGTGAGGTTCGCATCGTTTCGCAAGCTGGTCTTTACCGAGAACCGCAATTCCGATCAAAAAGTGATGTTGCTGCTGTTTCTCGCGCCGCCGCTGGCGGTCGGCGTGATTTTGCGCCTCTTCGGCTACAACTTTTTCGATCTGACGCTCGAAGGATCTTTCCTGATGGGCCTGCTGGGCGGGCGGATCGTCGGATTGCTCGGCGGCTCGCTGATCAGCCTTCCGGCGTTCTTCAATCACGAGTGGCTGGCGAGCCCGATGGCCGCGCTCGTCGGGCTGCTGGCGGGCGTGGTCCGCGAGGTAATTCCCGAGAAAGAGGATGTGTGGCACTTCGGCCCGTTCTTGTTTCTGAATATTCCGCAGTGGCTCGTGAAGCTGGTGCGCGAGCGCAAGGGGAACTGGGCGATGCTGCCGCTGTTCGCGTGCGCGGCTTTCGAAGTTGGGTACGTGGAACTGGCGGATCACGTTCCCGGGCGCTGGCTTTTCGCGATTCATCCCGGCAACTGGGGATACATGGCGCTGGTGGTGCTGTCGTCGACAATGTGCGTGGCGATGGCGGTGAAGATCTGGAACAACACGCGCATCGAGATGAACCTCGAGCAGAACCAGCAGCTGCTGCTGAAGGCGCGCATGGACGCGCTGACCAGCCAGATCAATCCGCATTTTCTTTTCAATACGCTCAACACCGTCTCGTCGCTGATTCGATTTGACCCGGATATGGCGCGCGGCGTGGTCCTGAAGCTCTCGAACATTTTACGGCGGCTGCTGAGGAAGCACGAGACGTTCGTTCCGCTGCGCGAGGAGCTGGAGTTCATCGACGACTACCTGGATATCGAAGTGATTCGCTTCGGGCGCGACAACTTGCAAATCTTCAAGGAAGTTGACGAAGAAACGCTCGAGGCGTTCGTTCCGAGCATGCTGCTGCAACCGATCATCGAGAATGCCATCAAGCATGGGCTCGCGCCGCGGCTTGCGGGAGGGCAAATTCATCTGCGCACGCAGCGCCGCGATGGACGCCTTACGATCGAAATCGAGGACAACGGGATGGGCATGTCGCCCGAGCGGCTATCTGACGTATACGAGGGCGGGATCGGGGTGAGCAACGTCCACGCGCGGCTGCGGCTTCTGTATGGCGACCAATTCGAAATGGTGATTCGCAGCCAGGAGGGTGAGGGCACGCAAATCCGGATCCAGATTCCGGAACTCGCCGCCGAAACAGCCGTCCGGTAACGCGCGAGCCGACTGGAGGCAGCATTCGCGCAAAGTAGCGCATCCAACACAGCACTCCATCGTTACAACAGGAGGTTTTCTGGCCGCATCGGCGATCAGCTGGTCCGAGACCTGGAATCTGGCTGTCGAGGCGCTTCGCGCGAACAAAGTTCGCGCCGCGCTGACCATGCTGGGCGTGGTGATTGGGAGTGCCTGCATCGTGCTCGTCGTCACAGTCACGCTGACCGGCAAAAGATACATTCGCAGGCAGATTGAGGCAGTGGGATCGAATATCGTGTACGCGAATCTCTCGCAGTCGAGTTCTTCGGAGGCGACGGCCCTGGCGGACCAGATTTCCGTGGGCGATCTCGAGGCCGTCCGACGCGGAGTTCCCGAAGCGATTCGCGTTGCCGGCACGAACGATTTGCCGATGACGATCGTGGCCAGCGGCAAAGCGTGGCCCGTGGCGCTGATTGGAGTGACACAGGAGTTCCAGCAGATCCGCAATCTCGTGATATCACGCGGCCGCTATTTCGACGATTCGGATTTTTCGACGGTGAGCAAGGTATGTGTGGTGTCGGAGCACCTCGCGCAGACGGCGCTGCCGTACGGGAATCCGGTGGGCGAGAGCATCCGCGTGGGCGAGCTGGATCTGACGGTGATCGGAGTGTTTCGCGAGCGCGTCGAGACGTTCGGCCAGTCGGAGATTCGCGCCGATTCGATTCTCGTGCCGTTTCCGCTGATCAAGTACTACACGGGCGACGCGTTCATCGTGACGTTGTATGCACAGGCAGACAACGCGGAAGACGTCCCGGAAGTGACTGATGAGGTAGCGCAGATCTTGAAAAATCGGCATCGGCCTGAAGTCGAGTATGATGTGCAGAATCTGTCGTCGATTTTGGACACCTCGCGCAGGATTTCGTTTGCCATGACGATCGTGCTCTTGCTGGTCGCGCTGCTCGCCCTTGCGATCAGCGGAATCGGGATCATGAACATCATGTTGGTGAGCGTGACCGAAAGAACGCACGAAATCGGAATTCGCAAAGCCATCGGCGCGCGACGGCAGGAAATCCTGTGTCAATTTTTGCTGGAAGCGATCTTGATCAGCGGAGTCGGAGCGCTCGTCGGAATCGGGATGGCGGTGGCAATCCCGCTCGTTGTAGAGATTCTCGCGCGGTTCTTACCGATTCCCGCCGGACTCAGCATCTCGGTTTCGTGGCTCTCGGTGGCTCTGGCTTTCGGCGTTTCGTGCGCGACGGGCGTGCTCTTCGGGTACCTGCCTGCAAAAACGGCGGCGCGGCTGCAGCCGGTGGAGTCTCTCCGGTACGAATAGCAGGTTTCATCGTTTCGATTTTCGGTCACAGGCGCAGGAGCGGTTTCAGGAGCGAGGCGACATGTGCGGAATCGCCGGTTTCACGCATAAGGGCTGGAGTCCGGACCGCGAGCGGATCGCCGCGGCGGTGCAGACTCTTTGGCACCGCGGACCCGACCAGCAGGGCGTTTTCCATTCGAACATCTGCTCGATGGGCGCAACCCGCTTGAAGATCATCGATCTCGTCGGCGGCGATCAGCCGATCGAAAGCGACGATGGCGACACCGTGATCGTTTTCAACGGCGAGGTGTACAACCACATGGAGCTGCGCGCGGAACTCGAGGCGCGAGGCCACAGGTTCCATTCGCGCACCGACACGGAAACCGTGCTGCACGCGTTCCTGGAGTGGGACGTGGAGTGCTTTTCGCGCATGAGGGGGATGTTCGCGGTCGGGCTTTGGAGCGAGTCCAAGAAGCGGCTGGTGCTGGCGCGCGATCGCATGGGAATCAAGCCTCTCTACATGGCGCGGCTGGGCGAGGATCTGCTATTCGGCTCCGAGCTGAAAGCGATTCTCGTGCATCCGGAAGTCGACCGGCGGCTCAGCTTGAACGGGCTCGATTGTTACCTCTCCCTCAACTACGTGCCGTATCCCTGGACGCTGGTGGAGGGAATCGAGAAGCTGGGGGCGGGCTGCTGGCTCGAGTGGATCGACGGCAAAGTTTCATCGCAAGCGTATTGGACGCTGCCCTTTGTCCCTCCGCGGCGGCTCACGTGGAATGCAGCCAAAGAGGAACTCGATCATCTGCTGAAGGAATCGATCCGAGAGCACATGCTGTCGGACGTGCCGCTCGGCGTGTGGCTCAGCGGCGGAATCGATTCCTCGACCGTGCTGCACTATGCGTCGGAGGCATCAAGCTCGCAGCTGAAGACGCTTTCGATCACTTTTCGCGGCCGGTCGTTCGACGAATCGGGCTACATCCGGAAAGTCGCCGAACAATACGGAACCGATCACGAACAGTTTGACTTGAACCCGACCGAGAACCTCGCGGGCGCGATCGAAGAGTTCGCCTATTATTCGGACGAGCCGACCGCCGACGCCGGAGCGCTGCCCATCTGGTTCCTCTCGAAGCTCAGCAAGACGAAAGTCACAGTGACGCTGAGCGGCGAAGGGGGCGATGAGATTTTCGGCGGCTATCTTACGTACCGAGCGAATCAGCTGGCGCACACCGCGCGCTATTTACCGCAGGGTTCACTGAGGCTCGCGCTCCGCGCTCTTCGCGCGTGGCCCGTTTCGGACAACAAGATCAGCTTCGAATACAAACTGAAGCGTTTTCTCGGCGGCTGCCTGAGAGATCCGGAACAGGCGCACGTGTATTGGAACGGGACCTTTTCCGCGGAGCAAAAGGGAGGACTCGTCGGCGGACCGCCTTCGACGGCGCTCGATCGTGTCCTGGCGGACCTGCGCGAGCGGCTTCCCGGCGACGGCATCTCGCCGTTTCTTTGGTTCGACCAGAAATATTATTTGCCTGGCGACATACTCACGAAGGTCGACCGTATGAGTATGGCGCACGCCGTCGAGGCGCGCCCGCCGCTGCTCGACCATCGTCTCGTGGAGTTCGCGGCGGCGCTTCCGGCCGCGATGAAAGTGAACGGTTCCCAACAGAAGGTTTTGCTGCGGGAGTTGATGCGCGATAAACTGCCTGCATCCGTTTTGAACCGGCGGAAAGCAGGGCTCGACATCCCGTCGCACGAATGGCTGCGCGGGCCTCTCCGGCCGCTGCTGCTGGACGCTCTGGAAACGGGCGTCGCCGAGCACGGCGGTATTTTCCGAAAAAGTGCAATCGATCGATGCGTTCGCGAGCATCTCGAAAGGCGCGCGAACCTGGGGTATCACTTGTGGGGCTTGATGATTTTGTTTCTGTGGATGAGGAAATGGCGGATCCAATCGGCGCCGATTTCCGCACCGGAGATTCCGGTGGCGGAAACCGCTCGCGCCTTCACTATCTGATCGTCGCGCTCTTCGCTGCGGCCGTATATCTCGGCTGCATTATTTCTCCCCCATCGCTGATGGACGACGTGGACGCCGTGCAGGCTCAGATCGCGCGGAACATTCTCACGTCGGGCGACTGGGTCACCAACCACCTCAACGGCTTGGTCTATTTGGATAAAGCTCCGTTTATCTATTGGGCCATGGCCGTCTCGTACAAAATCTTCGGCGTTCACGACTGGGCGGCGCGCGTGCCGGTGGCGCTTTCGGCGATCGCTCTCTGTCTGGTGGTCACCGCATTCGGCACATGGGCCTTCGGAAAACGCGCCGGATTTTACGCCGGGCTGTGTATCGCTACTTGCGCTGGATTGTTTCTTTTCACGCGGATTCTGATTCCCGATGTGATGCTCACGTGCGCGATCGCGGTTTCGTTCTGGTCATTTATGCGCGCCCTCGACGATGACGAGGCGCACCCGCGGTTTTGGGCGTTCCTGCTGGCGGCGAGCCTGGGATTGGGACTGCTGCTGAAGAGCACGATCGGCGTGTTGTTTCCGATTGCCGGGGCGTTGATCTACCTTGCCCTTACGCGCGAGCTGTTTTTGGCTCGCACCTGGAGGCGTCTTCACGTTTTCAGCGGCGTGCTGATCGCGGCGGTGATTGCGGTGCCGTGGCACGTGCTGGCTACGCTGCGCAATCCGCCGTATTTCGTGTTTACGTTCCACAGCGGCCCGGGGCAGTATCACGGATTTCTCTGGTTCTATTTCATCAACGAGCAGGTGCTTCGCTTTCTCAACCTGCGTTATCCGCGCGACTACAACACCGTGCCACGCGTGTGGTTCTGGCTGTTTCATCTGATCTGGCTGTTTCCCTGGAGCGTGTATCTGCCGGCGATCGCCAAGCTTTCGTTCAAGCCGGTCGATCGCGCGGGGCGCGCGCGCCTGCTGGCGCTCTGCTGGCTCGGCTTTATTCTGGTTTTCTTCACGTTTTCGACGACGCAGGAATACTATTCGATGCCCGCGTATCCGGCGTTCGCGCTTCTGCTCGGCTGCGCGATGGCGATGGGAGGCGATTGGATACGCCGCGGCACGCGCGCTCTCGCGGTAATCACCGCGCTCGCCGCGCTGGCGATCGGCGCCATCCTCGTTCACGTCCACGGCATTCCGACGCCCGGAGATATTTCCGATGCGCTGACGCGGCATCCGAAGGTCTACACGCTGTCGCTGGGCCACATGGAAGATCTGACGCTCGATTCGTTCGCCTACCTGCGCGTTCCTTTGATTCTGGCCGGATGCGCGTTTCTGGTGGGCGTCATCGGATCGATTCGGGCGACGGGTCAGCGCGCGTTCCTGGCCGCGGCGGTGATGATGGTGATGTTTTTCCAGGCCGCGCGGCTGGCGATGGTGGTCTTCGATCCGTATCTTTCCTCGCGTCCGCTGGCCCGCGCTCTCGCGGCAAGCCCGCCCGGGAATCTGATCGCGCAAGGCTTTTACTACCAGTTCTCGTCGGTTTTCTTTTACACGGATCGCACGGGGCTCCTCTATTCCGCTCGCCGCGCCAACCTGGAATACGGTTCCGACGCGCCCGGTGCGCCGCACGTGTTCATCGACGATGCCGAGTTCAAGCGCCTCTGGCTATCGCCCGACCGGGAATATTTCCTCGCGTTTCAGGCCGACTTGCCGCACTACGAAGACGTCGTCGGAACGCAGTTCCAGGTTGTGGCGGCGAGCGGCGGCAAGGCTCTGCTGACGAATCATCCCTTTGCAAACACGGCCCAGCTAACGCGTTTCCCTATGTCGGCATCTGATTGATGTAATACAATGACGCTCATGGATTCCGAAGAAAATCCGCTCTCGTATTCGATCGTCGTTCCTTTCTACAACGAACAGGAAAGCGTCGCGCAGCTCTACGTCAAGATCATCGAGGTGATGGACGCAGTCGGCGAGCCGTACGAGATCGTGTTCGTCGACGACGGCAGCAAGGACGGCACGTTCCGCCTGATGTCGGAAATCGCGCGCGACGATGACCGCGTGGTGGTGATCCAGCTACGCCGCAATTTCGGACAAACAGCGGCGTTGAAGGCGGGCTTCGATCACTCGAAGGGCGAGATCATCATTTCGATGGACGGGGACCTGCAGCACGATCCCGCCGAGATTCCGCGATTCATCGAGAAAATCCAGGAAGGCTACGACATCGTCAGCGGCTGGCGCGTGGAGCGCACCGATCACTGGCTCACCCGGCAGATTCCGAGCCGCGTGGCCAACCGCATCATGGCCAAGTTGTCGCGCGTCGATCTGCACGATTTCGGCACCACCTTCAAGGCCTACCGGCGCGATATTCTTTCGGAGATTCACCTCTACGGCGAACTGCACCGGTTCATCCCGGCGCTGGCAAGCTGGGCCGGGGCGTCGGTGGCGGAAGTGCCAATCACCAATATTCCTCGCAAGAGCGGCAAGTCGAACTACGGAATTTCACGGACGATTCGAGTGCTGCTCGATCTGCTCAGCGTCAAATTCCTGCTCGATTATTCCACCAAGCCTTTGCAGTTTTTCGGAGTGGCGGGACTTTCGTGCCTGGCGGTTGGCGGGGGAATCGGCTTCTGGGTTTTCGCGCGCAAGGCGCTCCTGAACGAAGGGCTTCTTGCCAATCACGGCCCGCTGATCATTCTTGGAATGGCGCTGGTGATGGGCGGGATTCAGTTTATCGCCATCGGCCTGATCGGGGAGCTGTTAGCGCGCACGTATTACGAATCGCAAAACAAGCCTGTTTACACGGTCAGGCAGTCGCTTGGCCGCGGCCGCACCCAAGCTCAATCGCGACGGCGCGAGCCCCCGCGCACCGCCGGCGCCGGCCGCTAAGGGCGAGAATTCGCCCCTTAGGGTTCCTGAATGTTTCCTTCGTTCTTTGATTTATGAGAGCATCGCAGGGCTGTGCTTTCTCCCCGATCGAACCACCGATCCCATCCTGTGCGCCGCGTGGCCTGGGGACTCGTGCGATTCGCGATCGGGATCGGTCTTCTCGTCTACCTCGCGAAATCGGGAATCATCGATCTGCAAACGCTGCGGAAGCTTTTCAGTTCGTGGCCGGTCAGTCTGGGGGCCGTCGCGCTGATGGGTGTGGACGTACTGATGATGTCGCTGCGGCTATCGTGGCTGCTCCGGCCGCACGGATTGCGATTGCCACTGGGGAAATCGCTGCAGTTGACGTTCGTCAGCTTTTTTTTCACGGCGTTTCTGCCGGGTGCCACGGGAGGCATTCTGGCAAAGCTGTTTTACGCGGCGCGCGACAACGAGGGGCGTCGCACTGAAATCGCCGCAGTGGTGATCTTCGACCGCGCGGTCGGCCTGTTGTCGCTGCTGCTGCTGTCGTTGGCGCTCGTCCCGGCTTTTCCTCACTTGGTGTGGTCGGTCGTGGATTTGAGGTTCCTCGTACTGATCGACTTGACTCTTACGGTGGGATTGTTGATCGGATTCCTGATCGTCTTGCTCGACGGGTCCTGGGCGAATCGTTTGCTGCGGAAAGTGCTGGGGTGGATGCCGTGGAAGGAGTTGCCTCGGCGCGTTTTCGACGCCATCAGCTTTTATCGCGGGAGCGTGAGCACGCTCTTCGCGGCGCTCGGCGCGTCGCTCCTGGCGAATTTGTCGGTTGTTTGCGTGGCGGCGCTGGCGCGGTTCGCGCTAGCACCATCGTCGTTCGCGCTGCGCGTCTTCCTGGTGGCGCCGATGGGCTACATCGCGAATAGCCTCCCGTTAACGCCGGGCGGCCTGGGCGTCGGCGAGGAGGCGTTCAACTCGCTGTTCAAGCTGATGGGTCTGGGCGGTGGGGCGGACGTGCTGCTGGGCTGGAGGGTCTGGTCCCTGCCGGTGAGCATCGTGGGGCTCGTCTGCTACCTGCGCGGGCTCGGGCGGAGCGTGCACCATGAGGAAGAGCCGGTCGTCTAGCATTCCGAGACGTAAGCATCACCGGCGGTAATTTGTTCCATCAGCAAATCGCGCTTTGACCCTTGTGCGCTGACGCGCGAAAATAGGCTTGTCCGCGCTCGCGACACGGCGTAAAACTTTAGGTTCGGCCGGTTTACGCTTCGGTTTGGGGCCCAAAGAAATTCGTCACATTTGGATTCGGCTTCAGGGAGGCTACATGAGGATTGCTGTGCTGGGGGGAGACGGCTACTGCGGGTGGGCCACGGCTCTATACCTCTCGAAGAAAGGGCACACGGTCGCGATCGTCGACAACTTCGTGCGCCGGCAATGGGATTTCGAGCTCGGCGTACAGACGCTGACGCCGATTCGTCCGCTGCCCGACCGCCTTCGCGCCTGGCATGCACACACCGGCAAGAGCATCGAACTTCTCATTGGAGACGTGACTGATTACGAGTTTCTCGCTGAAACGATTCGGGAATTCAAGCCCGAGGCTGTGGTCCATTTTGCCGAGCAGCGTTCCGCGCCATACTCGATGATTGACCGGCGCCACGCGGCTTTCACGCAGGTGAACAACGTGGTCGGCACGTTGAACCTGCTTTTTGCGCTGCGTGAGTTTGCGCACGATTGTCATCTGGTGAAGCTCGGGACGATGGGCGAGTACGGCACGCCGAATATCGACATCGAAGAGGGCTACATCGAAATCGAGCACAACGGTCGCAAGGATGTGCTCCCTTACCCGAAGCAGCCCGGCTCGTTCTACCACCTGTCGAAAGTGCACGACAGCCACAACATCATGTTCTGTTGCAGGGCGTGGAAGCTGCGCGCCACCGATCTGAATCAGGGCGTCGTCTACGGAACCGTGACGGACGAAACCATGGTGGATGAAGCCTTAATCAACCGGTTCGATTACGACGAAGTTTTCGGCACGGTGCTCAATCGATTCTGCGCTCAGGCCGCCGTGGGACATCCGCTCACGGTGTATGGAAAGGGCGGCCAGACGCGCGGCTTCCTCGATATTCGCGACACGGTTCGCTGCGTCGAGATTGCTTGCACGCACCCGGCCGGCGCCGGCGAATTCCGCGTGTTCAATCAATTCACGGAGCAATTCTCCGTGCTCGACCTCGCGCACAAGGTGCAGGCCGCCGGAAAGAAAATGGGCCTGAAGGTCGAGATCGACCACATTCCCGATCCGCGCGTCGAAGCGGAGGCGCACTATTACAACGCCAAGAACTCACGATTGGTCGATCTGGGGCTGGAACCGCACCTCTTGTCGAACTCGCTGCTCGATTCGCTGATGAATATCGCGATCGAGTATCGCGACCGGATCGATTCGTCGCTGTTCCTGCCGCAGGTGAATTGGCGGAATGCGCGCAACGACCGGCATCGCCAGCTGGGGGCGACTGCGCCGGCAATCACGGAGCCTCAGCGCTAGGGCAATCAGCCCTTCGCGACGCGCTCGCAGACCAGTCGCGCTGCTTTCACCGCGCCTACAACTTTTCCTGAAAATATGTGGAGCTCTCCGGGAGCTGTTTCCTGGACGTACAACGTCCTGCGATCCTGCAACGGGTTGTGCTCGACCACGCGGATGGTGAATCGCGATCCCAGGTAGACGGCATCCTTCGATGCCGGTACCGCCAGGGCTGAATCTTCGCGCATTGCGTCAAAGCGGCTGAAATCGATCGGCGCGAAGCTTGGGCCGTTCAAGAGCGCGGCGTAGCGAGTCGGTATGGGTTCGGTCGAGTCCGTAGTGGTCCAATGATTCGTGTTTTTCGCCGATCCGAAGAGCGACCGCCCCGAACTTCCATAGGGATCGAACGCGGTGAATGGCCCGTCCACCACGACGAGCGATATGTGGTGCAGCGCCAATGGCAGCTGGATCAGAATCTTTTCCGCCACCTGATATTTCGCCATCTTGAAAAGGCCGCGGCTCGGTCCGAGGCCGTAGGTGGCCCAGACCACGAAATCATAGTCTTCGCGCACTTCCGGCGCGAACGCGCGCTGCTCGAACGGTATTCCGAGCGCCTTGATCCGCGATTCAACTAGATCGCGCAATACATCGGGATCGTAAATCTGCTCATCCACTTCGTAGCATTTGTCGATGAAGGCGAAATCCATCCATTGCGGGCGGCACGGCTTGCAGACAAGCTCGTATTGCGCCATCACGCGCTCGAACAATTCGGGCGGTGTCTGCGACCCTTCCTTCGGGATGGCGTAGTAGTGAAGGCTGTTGCGAACGATCGCCAGATCAAAGGCGGCCATGAATTCGGCGCGCGCTTCGAGCGTCTCGGAGATGGTTTCCGGGCTGCGCGGATAGTGGTAGCCCGAGTGAATCCGGTATTGGTTAATGACGGACGCGCCGCGCAGGATGCCGAGCGGATCGAAGAGGCGAACGTCGTGTCCCTCTTCGGCGAGACGAATCGCAACGTTGGTTCCGTAAATTCCCGCTCCGGCGACGGCAACCTTCGCGGTCATGCTCCTCCCGCGGACGCAGCGCGCGTGGCGGCCACAAGCCTGCCCTCGCGCAGAAAATAATCGACCCCGCGCCAACGGATGGTTCTGCGCCCGAAGCTGGCGAGCCACATGCCGAAGGCCATCGCGTCCCAGAGAGGAATCAGCGGCATTTTCTTCCAGAGGCCGCGCTGCTTCATGCCCCACACGCCGATGGTCCACGTGATCAAAATGCGGAAGAGCGCATAGCCTCCGAGATAGGCCAGCGCCACGGCGGCCGTCGGATGAATCGCAACTGCCAGCAGCGCCCACGGCAATCCGAACGTGAAGATCAGCCCGAGGTGCCCCCACGGGCGCATGAGTCGCTGCACCGTCATCCAGCGAGTGCGCTTGTGGAGCAGGTCGCTCATCGTGTTGAAATCCGCGACCGACTGCACGATATAGGGCAGGAGCTTCACCTCGTACCCTTGTTCGGCGACGAGCCTGCCCGCGTATACGTCGTCGGCCGGGCGATCCTCGATCACCGGATAGCCGCCGTACGACGCCACCGCCTGCCGCGTCGTGATGATGGATTGCCCGAACGTGACTTTGAGGTCGTCGAGTTGCCACGCGACCATCACCGGCGCGAAAAAGTCCGAGATCATGCCGATCGACTGCAGCTCCTGAACGAGATTGGTCTCTTTGGTTGAAACGTAGAGACACGTCGCGGCGCCGACCTTAGGGTTGCGGAACGGCGACACCACCGTACGGAGGTAGTCCGGCCTGACGCGCACGTCGCCGTCGGTGATCACGAACATGTCGTACTTCGCTTCGGTCGTAAGACGAACGAGGCGCCCTACTTTGTCGTTGATGGCATTGCGGCCGGAGCCAAAGAGCAAGCGGATATTGCGTTCGGGGAAATCGCGGATCAGCTTTTCGAGGACCGGCAGGGCCGGATCGCCGGGATCGACGCAGAAGACGATTTCGTACTCGGGATAATCCTGCCTGCAAAAGCTCGCATAATTTTCATATGCGTCTTCGTCGAGACCCTTGATCGGTTTCAGGCAACTTACCGGCGGCAGGAAATCGTTGTTCGCGCTCGTGTCCCGCCCCGCCACGCTGAAAAAGCGCGCGGTGCTGTATAGCGCGAGCAAGTAGTAGATGAATGGGATCGCCGCGATGCCGAGAACGATGTAAACCAGCGTCAAAATACCCCTACCCTCCATATCCCCACGCAGGTGGCATCCAACGGGCGAAAACGTGCACGCTCAACTTCCTTCGGCGAAATGCCCGGCAGGATTGAGTGCTGACTGAATGATCTTGGCTAGGAACCCGGGATGCGAATCGCCCCCAGCATCTCGAAAGTTTAACATGAAATCCGAGGGATCGTTTCGGCGCGCCGCGAGCTGCCGGTGCGTCCGTCGATTAGCCGGATGCCGCCAAGGTCCGCCGCATCGCTTCTTGCAGATTCACTTTGGGCGCCCATCCTGTCTTCTGGCGAATGCGGCTCGTATCGTACGTGCGGTCCTCGATCGCGCGCAGGACCTGGCGCCGGGAGAAGGCGCCGCCTCGCGGCAGCAGTTTGCATTTTGCCGCCCAGGCGAAGGGTTGCGGCGAAATGAAGAGCGTCCGCGTTTTTTCCGCTGCGTCGCGGGCGGCATGATATTCGCCGAGCGTGAGGTGTTCGTCGTCGATCACGATGTATTGCTGAGATGCCCGATCCTTTTCGGCTGCGGCCATTTCCATCGCGTCGATCAGATTCTCGATGTAGTTCAGCGGGATTCGCTGGCTGCGGCTACCGATTACGATACCCATGTTGCCGAAGCGCGCTCCGAGCAGCCCGATGGGAAGTGGCCTCCCGGGCCCAAAGACGACCCCTGGGCGCAAAATCGTGATCGCGAGGCCGGTCTTTGGCGCGAAATCGAAGGCAAGGCGATCGGCGGCGATTTTCGACTGCGCGTAATAATCTCGCTCGTCGGGAGCGTCATCGTACGGCGTGTTTTCGTCGATCGACTTGGCTGCGCGCTGCGGGCCGTAGACCGCGATGGAGCTGGCGTAGACGACTCGCTTTACTTCCGCGGCCAGGCACGCTTTCAGGACGTGCTCCGTGCCGCTCACGTTTGTCTCGAAGTATTGTTTTTTTCCGCCGGGCCCTTCGACCTTGGCCGCTATATGATAGACAACGTCCACTCCTGCGAACGCGCGAGCGGCCGCTTCTCCATCTGCCAAATCGCCGCGGACCACTTCCGCGCCTCGCGCTTCGAGAGCGTCGGCTCGTGGCGACGGTCTTGCCAGCACTCGTACCGGCGCGCCGCTCGCCAGCAGACGGCTTACCAGCGCTCGGCCAACGAATCCGGTTCCGCCGGTCACGCAAACGTTCATTGCCATCGGTCGATCATGCGTTGAATAAGGGTCCCGGCGGGCGCGCATCTTCATCGCCGGTCCGTAAGTGTAGCAACGTCCGCGCGGTTTATGGAGACGTCGCGCGTACGGATGGCTCAACACTCGCAGCGCGCTTCATCTCTCCGAAATTCTTCTCTCGCAAGGTGATTTCCAGTGGCGGGCAAAAGCATGTACGATAACGAGGGTCTTTTGGGGGAGCGTTAAATCTGCGTCGAACCGGAATCGTAGCATTCATTTTGATGATGATTGTGCCGGCGGCGAAAGCGTGCACGTGTTCGCAAGCGCCTGCCGGAAAATGTCCGGGGCTGCATTCGGGGGACGTCGTGTTCCTCGGCACCGTTACCGCAGTCGAGGACATGCCGTACACGCCGCCTAAGTCCGACAATTCGTCCGATCCAGCCAATCCTTCAAATCCCTCGAGTGCGCCGGTCGATATCATCGCATCGCGGCTTACGCGCTACCATTTCCGCATCGACGAAAAATTCGCGGGGTCTGACGTCGCCGAGATCGATATTTATGCAGGAGGCGACGACGGCGACTGCGCGTATCGATTCAAAAAGGGCGAGCAATATCTCGTCTTCACGCAAGAAGAAACCGAGGGGCGCCTCTTTGCCACGATCTGCAACGGCACTCGCCCGGCCGGCGAAGCGATCGCGCTGCTGCCGCAGCTGCGGGCGATGCGCGATGGCACGCACGTGGCGTCGGTCTTCGGCATCCTGCGGCGCACCGATCCGCCGTTCCTCTCGCCGCCCGATGATCCCGACGATCCCGTTCCCAATGTTTCACTGAAGCTGCGCTCGCAGCTCGACCGCTTCGAGACGAGCACCGACAAGGAGGGCGTGTATTCCTTTTACGACGTGCACGCGGGCGAGTATCGCTTCACCGCGAATCTGCCGCCGCGCACGGAGCTGACGCAAAAGACGCTGCCGGGTGGTTTGCCGCCATTCAAGATTCCCGACGGCGCGTGTTTCGAATACAACGTCGACGCGCTGCCGACGGGGCATATTCGCGGGAGCGTCCTCGGAGCGAACGGGAAGCCGCTGTCGCTCGCGTCGGTCGAGCTCTATCGCGCGGGCGCCTACGATGACGCAAAGCCGGGTTTGTGGGCGTATCAGGGCGATACGGGCGTCTTCGATTTCGATCACATCGGCCCGGGCGACTACATCATGGTGTTCAATCGGGCGAATCGCAAAGATCCAAACTCGCCTTACCCCCGCGCGTTTTATCCCGGCGTGCCCGATGTGGGCGACGCGCAGCCGATCCATCTGAGCGATGGGCAGCAGCTCACGAAAGTGAATCTGCGGCTGACGGAAGGGCTTCCGACTCGCGAGATACGCGTGCGCGTGAGATGGGAGAAGGGAAGGCCGCCGGGAAACGTGACGGTGATGGCCAAAGCGGATCACGGCCGGAATCCCGCCGCCACGAAAATCGGCGATGGGCTCTATCGGTTCACGCTGCTCGAATCGGCGAACTACACGATCTCGGCTTGGGAGGACCTGGCGCGTCAACGCGGACCCGCGCGCGGGAAGAATGCGCAATGCCTGCCTCCGGCGCGGATTGACGCTGCGTCTGTCGATGTTTCCGGTTCCGACGAGACGGCGAAGGATTTGTTGCTCGTTTTTCCGGCCGTCGGTTGCGCTCCGAATTAGCCGCGGTTTACACTGACGTGAACTCGAAAATCCATTCCGCGCGACTTGTACGAAGCCGTCGTCGCTCGCGGACGCGAGGTTCGCGAGCATGAGCCGCTTTCCGCTGCATCCCCATCCGCATCTCTACGAGATCAATACCTGGGCATGGATCGAGAAGCTGTCGACGCGCCTCGGCCGGCTGGTGAAATTGGCGGATGTTCCGGACGCCGAATGGGACGCGATCGCGGCGCGCGGGTTCGATATCGTCTGGTTCATGGGGATGTGGCGGCACAGCGCGGAAGCGCGCCAGATCGAACTCGACGATGCGCGGAACCGTCCTTTATTCGACCGCGTGCTGCCCGGCTGGACGCCCGAGGACGTGGTCGGCTCGCCCTATTCGATCGCGGAGTACGTGCCCGATCCGCGCATTGGCACGTGGGAAATGCTCGATCTGGTGCGCGAAAAACTGCGAACGCGCGGCATCGCGTTGTTCCTCGATTTCGTTGGCAACCATACGGCGCTCGATCATCGGTGGACGCGCGAGCATCCGGAATTTTACGTCCAGGGAACAGAATCGGATTTTCAGCGCGATCCGGAAAGTTTTCACAAGATCGAAAGCGCGAAGGGCCCCGTGTTTATCGCGCTGGGCAGGGATCCTTATTTCCCCGCGTGGGACGACGTGGCGCAGCTGAATCATTTTTCGCCTGGCATGCGCGCCGCGTTGCTCGATGAACTCCGCAAGATCGCGAGCCACTGCGATGGCGTGCGCTGTGACATGGCGATGCTGCAGTTCAACGAAATTTTCGAGCGCGTCTGGAAGCCCTACGTACGGGACCTCGACCCGCCGGATACGGAATTCTGGGCGGATGCGCGCGCGGCTGCACCCGATCTGGTGCTGCTCGCCGAGGCGTATTGGGGCACGCAGCAGCGCTTGCTCGATCTGGGATTTTCTTTCGTGTACGACAAAGGCTTGTACGATGCCGTTCGCTACGAAAAGATGGCGGACGTGCATGGGCAAGTAGCAGCGGCGCTGGCGTATCAAAAGCATCTCGTGCGATTTCTCGAAAATCACGACGAGGATCGCTGCGCTGAGGCGTTCGCTCCCGTGCGGCTCGCTTCCGTGGCGACGTTCATGGGCACGCTTCCCGGGATGCGCTTCTACCAGGAGTCGGAAATCGAGGGCGCGAAGATTCACCTTCCGGTGGCGCTGCGGCGAGTTGTGGAGGAGCCCGCGAATCCGGCGAGCGTGGCCATCTTCGAAAAAATCTTGCAGGCGACCAAGCAGGACATCTTTCACGAGGGACTTTGGCATTTGCTGCCGATATCGTCGGAAGGCGATGATTCCAGCGGGAATCTGATCGCCTACGAGTGGCGGCTCGAGAATGTGTGGAAAGTGATCGTCGTGAATTTGGCGGGCGCGGCGGCTCAGGGGCGCGTCTCGTTCGCCGATCATCCGCCGGCTGCGCAACAGGCGCGGCAATACACGTTTCACGATGAGCTTGACGACGCGCGCTATCCGCGCAGTGGCGACGAAATACGGGGGGCGGGCCTGTTCGTGCGCCGCGAGGCCTACCAAGCGCATCTTTTCGACGTTTCCTCGGCGTGAGAACACGAGCGAGTTCGTTGAGCCGATCGAACATCGACAAAACCGTAGGACACCTCCTGCGCCCCGCAATCTCGCGCCGCTGCATTTCTGATATCCTCTTCGGCGTGCGAAATTTCCTCGGGGTCGCCGCTTTAACTCTTGGCATCTTGGTGCTCGTGCCGCTCGTTGCAGCGCAGGCTCCCGCGCAGCCGGGCAATACTCCGCAACCGGCGCCACAGGCCGCGCCTCCGGCGGCTCCCGCGTCCCCGATTCAGGCGCCTGCACCGGCGAACCCCGTCATTATTCTCAATCCTGCGCACGGCGGAACCGATAGCGGCGCGCGAGGCCCGAGCGGTGTGATGGAGAAGGATCTCGTCCTGCAGATGGCGCGAGGCGTGAAGGCGGAACTCGAGCGCCAAGGCTTTCGCGTGATCATGACGCGCAGTGACGATTCGAATCCTTCCTACGACGATCGCGCGGCCATGGCCAACGGCTATCGCGATGCGATTTTCGTCAGCCTCCACATTGCCTCGACCGGCACTTCCGGCTCGGTGCGCGCGTATTACGACCAGATGGCTGCGCCGTATGTGCCTCCCGCCGATACTTCAAGTGCGGTGACCACTGCTGGCACTGTCGCGAAAGCAGCGCCTCCTGCTGCTTCGGGGCTGAGTTCGTGGAACGACGCGCAACGTACCTACATGAATGCGAGCCATCGCCTTGCCGATCTCGTCCAAATCGAACTCGCCCAAAAATTCAGCGCGACCGCAGACACGTCGGTGGGCGCGGCAGTTCGCGGGTTGCGGTCGGTCGCGGCGCCCGCGGTTGCGGTCGAGCTCTCGAGCGTTTCGTCGCCGGACCCGAACGCGTTGGCGACCGCGGCCGCTGCGCCGCTTGCTGACGCGATTGGGCGAGCCATCACCGCCTTTCGCGCGATGACCTCCGGAGGCGCGAAACAGTGACGCGCAACTGGAAGATTTTTATCGCGGTGCTCGCGGTCGGCGTCGTGATCGGCTTGATCAGCCTGCGAAGCCTGCACCGGAGGATGAAGCGGCTCGCGCAGACGGAAGTGACCGAGGAGCAGGCGCGGCACGATCTGCTGGCGCCGCCGGTGTCGACACCGACGGACGTGCCGGTGAAGGCGAGCATTTTCTGGGCCGGCGGGCCGGACAGTCTCGCGCCGGTTGAAATCGAATTGCCGCTCTCAGCCGATCCCGCGCAGCGATCGCGCCAGCTCCTGCACGCCTTGATTGCCGAACCGCCTACGCCGGACCAGCGCACGCTTCCCGCGGACGCCGAAGTGCTCGGCTTTTACATTCTTCCCGACGGCACCGCGATCGCGGACTTCTCCGATGCGCTCTCGACGGAAACCCCGTCGGGAATCTTGAGCGAGAGGATGGCGGTCGATTCGATTGTGAAGACGCTCGAGAACAACGTGACGGGATTGCGTCGGCTAAAAATTTTGATTCATGGGCAGGAAGTCGATACGTTGGCCGGGCACATCGATCTCACCGGGTTCTTCGATTTGAATTCCCCGGTCCAGCAATCTGTCGCGCCCGCGTCAGCGTCTGCGCCGGCCTCTTCGCATAACCCCGTGCCGCCGAAAGCGCCTGCGGGGAAACCCGTTCCGCCCGCGCACTAGAGGCTGCAAAGGTCTCCACCTTAGCGCTGCCGAAGAGATTCCACGGGCGGCGTAAGGCCAGCACTTCTTCCTCGGCCCAAATCTGCACCCAAGGACAGGTGATGTTTCTCGCGCACTCTGCCAGCATGGTGTGCGCAGCATGTGCGCTCGCTTCCTTGACGGAAGCCGGACGCTCTTTGAAAATTCGGGCACCACGGATCAAGAAACGCGACATTCGCGCGCGTCCACGGGATTTTTCGCATGATGAACCACAATTTCTAATCGACACTGCGGCGATTAGAAATCGCTGTAATCCATTGAAAATGAAGGATGGCGCACCATTCTAATCGACACTCCTGCGGGGGGGTTCCGAAGTACCCTTCGCACTCGATTTCGAACGGGCACTCCCTGGGCGAGCACGGGCTGAGGTGGAAGCGCTCGAGCCTTAGGCGACGAACTTCCGTTGACACGTGATTGGTCGGTCGGCAAACTGGCTGGAGCACCTCGCGGTTTCAGAATCACAGGAGACATGCTTGCGAGCAGACGGACGCGCACCCGACGATTTGCGACCCACCAAGATCACGCCCGATTTCATTCCGAGCGCGGAAGGGAGCGTCCTGATCGAGGTTGGCAACACGCGCGTGATCGTTACCGCGACGGTCGACGATGGCGTGCCGTCGTTTCTGAAGGGCGCGGGAAAAGGCTGGGTGACCGGCGAATACGGAATGCTGCCGCGATCGACGGAGGAGCGCACTCCGCGCGAGGCGGCGCGAGGGCGCCAATCGGGACGCACGCTCGAAATCCAGCGGATGATCGGCCGCGCCCTGCGCGCGGCGACGGATTTGAAGGCGCTCGGCGAGCGCACCGTCTTTCTCGATTGCGACGTGATCCAGGCGGACGGCGGAACGCGAACGGCGTCGATTACCGGCGCATTTGTGGCGCTCGCGCTCGCGTTCGAGCGGATGGTCGCCGCAGGGATGATACGCACGGCGCCGCTGGTCGATTCGGTGGCCGCGACGAGCGTCGGCATCGTCGACGAAGAGCTGCTGCTCGATCTGAACTACGAAGAGGATTCGCGCGCGCAGGTGGATATGAACGTGGTGATGACTGGAGGCGGGCAATTCGTCGAAGTGCAGGCCAGCGCCGAGGGGCGCCCCTATACGACCCAGGAACTTCAGGACCTGCTCGATCTCGCGTCCACTGGGATCGAACAACTCGCCGGGGTGCAGCGGGAATTGCTGCACATCAAGTTCCGTGGCCGATAGCGACGCGCCGCGCTCGGCTTCGATTCGCTTGCTTCTCGCATCCTCAAATGCCGGGAAGCTGCGAGAGTATCGCGAACTCGCCGGCAATTCGGAGTTCGATCTCGACCTGCTGCCGAATTTTCGAAAGATCGTCCCGTTCGAAGAGACCGGCGAGACGTTCGCTGAGAACGCCGTGGGAAAAGCGCTATACTACGGCCGCTTTACGGATCAGCTTCTAATGGCTGAGGATTCGGGGCTCGTCGTTCCGGCACTCGGCGGCGCGCCCGGCGTCTATTCGGCCCGCTATGCGGGTCCTGCAGGCACCGATGCCGATTGCGTGCGAAAACTAGTGCACGCGATGGAAGGTAAGGCAGGAGCGGATCGCCGCGCGCGATTCGTCTGTGTGACTGCGCTCGTGCAGGGAGGGCGTGTGGTCGCCGTCGTTTCGGGCCTCGTCGAAGGAATGGTCGCCGATGAGCCGCGCGGGGTACATGGTTTCGGGTACGATCCTGTATTCCTGTTGCCCGATCTCGGGCGCACCTCGGCCGAGATCTCGCCGGACGAAAAGAACCGGCGCAGCCACCGCGGCCAAGCCTTTCGCAAAATACAGGACATCCTGACCAACCCGTCTTTTTGATACCTTTCCGGCACCTCGCGCATCCAATCCGGGGCGATTAAAATTGCTTGCGTAAAATACCGGGCGGGGGGTACAAAGAACCCCTTCCTCCGAGGTGACTTATGGCTACCTTCCAAGCAGCGCCGACCCTTCACCCGGGGCTTCTTTCGCGTTTGCAAGAGGCGCGCTCGCGTACCGACGAGCTTTTCAAGCTTTTGCCGCCTGGATCTTTTTACGATCGCCCGATTGCGGAGCGGCACCGCATGATTTTTTATCTCGGGCATCTGGAAGCGTTTGACTGGAACCTGCTGTCGACGGCGCTCGACCTGGCGCTGCACGACGCAGAATTCGACAAGCTTTTCGCATTCGGAATCGATCCGGTGGGTGGCGGTTTGCCGACGGACACACCGCAAGATTGGCCCACGATCGCGCAGGTGGAAGATTACAACCGCGTGGTACGCACCCGTCTGGATGAGGCGCTCGGCGATTTTCGCGCGTCGCGCTCGCATTCGACAGCTCTGGTCGATGGCACCTTGCTGCACGTGGCGATCGAACATCGCTTGATGCACGCGGAGACGATCGCGTATCTGCTGCACAACCTTCCGATCGAGAGAAAAGCCCCGCAGGCGGGGCCGACTCCCGATCCAAGACTTGCGCCGGAGCCACGCCAAGTGACGATTCCCGCAGGAACCGCTACGCTCGGGCAGCCACGCCGGCCGGACGCGTTCGGCTGGGACAACGAGTTCGATGCGCACCGGGTCCACGTGCCGAGTTTTTCGATCGACGTGTTTCCAGTAACCAACGCGCAGTATCTGAAATTCGTGCAAGCGGGCGGATATCAAGATCCCAAGTTCTGGTCGTCCGAGGATTGGGAGTGGAAGCGCTCGAAGAGGCTCAATCACCCATACTTTTGGATCAGCCGCTCGGGCTCTCCTGCGTCGAGCCGGAACACGCGGTGGGAATACGTAGGGATGTTCGGCACGACTCCGCTGCCGCCATCGTGGCCCGTTTACGTGAGCCATGCGGAGGCGTCTGCTTTCGCGCGCTGGGCCGGCCAAAAGCTGCCCACGGAAGCCCAGTGGCATCGCGCCGCGTACGGTGCGCCGGATGGAACCGAACGCTCGTATCCATGGGGCGAAGAGGCACCCAACGAGTCGCACGGCAACTTCCATCACCGCCGCTGGGACGCCACGGCCGTGAACGAGTATCCCGCGGGAGCGAGCGCGTTCGGCGTGTTCGATCTTCTCGGCAACGGATGGGAATGGACGTCGAGCGCCTTCGACTCGTTCCCGGGATTCCAGCAGTTTCCGTTCTACCCGGGTTACTCCGCCAATTTTTTCGACGGGAAGCATTTCGCGATGAAGGGCGGATCGGCGCGGACGGACGCCTGCATGCTTCGCCGGTCGTTCCGCAACTGGTTCCAGCCCCACTACCCGCACATTTACGCCACTTTCCGCTGCGTGGAGGACTGACCCATGGCATCTGCCTCGCGAATTGCAACGCCGATCCCTGCCATAGAGGGGCTCGCTGAATTTTCTTCGGATGTAGTCGTCGGGCTGAGCCAGCCGGGACAGAAAGAGCTTCCGTCGAAATATTTATACGACGAAGTTGGCTCGGCGCTCTTCGACGTAATCTGCGTGCTGCCCGAGTATGGCTTGAGCCGTGCGGGAATGCGTCTGCTCGAGCGGTACGCAGCGGACATCGTCGAGCGGGTGCCTGGGCCCGTCGTGGTGGCGGAGCTCGGCAGCGGAAGCGGGCAGAAGACGCGGTGGCTGCTCGAGGCGCTCGCGCGGCGGCAGCGCGTGAACTACTATCCGATCGATATTTCGAGCAGCGCCCTGTTTCGCTGTCAACTCGAACTCAGCCACATCGATCTGGTCAGTATTGTCGGCTTCGAGCGAGCGTATCTCGATGGGCTGCGCGAGGTAGCGGCGCGACGACGCGACGGGGAGCACCTGCTCGTTCTTTTCCTGGGGAGCACGATCGGCAATTTCGACCGGCCGGCCGGCGACCGATTCCTGCGCGAGGTACGTTCCACGCTGCGCGAGGGCGACGCGCTGCTGCTCGCGACCGATCTCGAGAAGCCGGTCCCGACGCTGACGCTCGCGTACGATGATTCGGCGGGCGTGACGGCCGCGTTCAACAAGAATATTCTGGCGAGGATCAATCGCGAGCTGGACGGAGATTTCGATCTGTGCAAGTTCGATCACGTGGCGCGGTACGACGAGTCCGAGCGGCGCGTCGAGATGCATCTGCGCTCGAAGGCCTGGCAGCGCATCACGATTCGCAAGGCCGGTTTCCGCTTCCACATGCGCGAGGGCGAAACGATTTGGACCGAGAGTTCGCACAAGTACGATCCTCAGGAAGTGATTCAGATGGCCGAACGCGCGGGGTATCGCTCCGCAGGGCAATGGATCGACGACGAATGGCCCTTCGCGCAGACGCTTTTCCTAGCGGGCTAGTGAGACGGAGGTCACGATGGCGAAGGCAGTGTGGAATGGGGCAGTTCTGGCCGAGAGTGATCGCACCGTGGTTGTCGAAGGCAATCACTACTTTCCGAAGGATTCGGTCCATTCCGAATATTTTCACCCCAGCAATACCCACACGGTTTGTCCCTGGAAGGGAACTGCCAGCTATAACGACGTGGAAGTGAACGGCCAGCGCAATTCCGACGCCGCGTGGTTTTATCCCGATCCCAAGCCGGCTGCGTCGCAGATCAAGGACCACGTCGCGTTTTGGAAGGGCGTTCGCGTCGAGTCGTAACCTGCCTGTGATATAGTTTTTCGCTCATGGCACCGAAAAAAACTCGCGCGAAGACGCGCGCCTCCGCGCGGAAGTCCGCCACAGTTCGCCGTGGCAAGGCGGCCGGTATCAGCGGCGCCGGGCGGGGAACCGACCCGGCGCGTGTCCGCGCGATCCTCAAGGGACTCGACGAGGCGTATCCGGCGGCCACCTGCGCGCTAAAACATGAAAACGCATTTCAGCTGCTGATCTCGACGATTCTTTCGGCGCAATGCACCGACGAGCGCGTGAATCAGGTCACGGCGACGCTCTTCCCGAAATACCCTACCCCCAAGGATTTCGCGTACGCCAATCCCGCGGAACTCGAGAAAGAGATTCGTCCCACGGGATTTTTTCGCAACAAGACGAAATCGATCATGGGCGCGAGCAAGAAAATCGTCGAGGAATTTCGTGGTGAGGTGCCGAAAACGATGGAGGAACTGCTCACGCTCGCCGGCGTGGCGCGAAAGACGGCCAACGTCGTACTCGGCACCGCGTTCGGAATTACGGCCGGCGTTGTGGTCGATACGCACGTCCTGCGGCTTTCGGAGCGGCTCGATCTGACGAAGAATACCGACCCCAAGAAAGTCGAACAGGATCTGATGAAGGTGATTCCGCAGGACCGATGGATTCTCTTCAGCCACCAGCTGATCTGGCACGGCCGCTGCGTCTGCGTGGCGCGCAAACCTCGCTGTATCGAGTGCAATCTCGAGCGCCTCTGCTATTCCAAAGACAAGACCAACTGAACGAGCAGCGCGCCGGGCATTTCAGTGCGCCGCGGGCCCGATCCGTTCGGCTTTCGCCGGATGCGCCGAATCCGCGAGCTCGATCGACAGCCGTTCGCCGTCTTTCGCGGCGCGGCAAATCTCTTCGGCAAACGAGCGTCCGCGGTGATCTTCCGGCAGGATCTTGAGCAAGTGTTCGCCGTACCCCAGCACAAGCGTGAGGATGTTGTTGAAATCGTGCGCGATCTTTTCGAGGTGCTCGGGCGAAGGGCCGCTCGGCTGGATCGGCGAAGCGACGCGAGGCATTTCCGTGCGGGCGGGGGAACTCGTGCCGGACGCTTGGTGGCCGGCGGAGACCGCGAGACGTGTCAGTTTGCCGCGATTGCGTCGTTGCGCGTTCATCATTCGCAAGTGGCTCCTTGAGGTAGATCGGCCATTTCTGAGGATGCGTTAATTTCGACGAACGCGTCTTCCCTGTCTGGCGGAGTGCTTGGTGCAATCTCTTAAATCAAAACGGGATTCTGTGCCAGCACGGGACACACATGTCTTCTCTACTAATCAACTCACCGCCTAAATCCATACGGATGAGGGTGGATTAATTTTTCGCAGCCGGATCGCGCACTGGCAGTCCATGTGCCTAAAGACATTCAGATATTTTTCCGGAATGACGAGAATTGTCTCTGAGTCGCCGCACCATTCCGAAGTCTTTGCACGGACGGACGTGTCGATGCGCATTCTTGTCGCGGAAGATGATCCGCCGGTCGCTACGTTTCTAAGGAAGAGCCTGGAGGCCGAGCAGTATGCCGTTGATACGGCAGCCGATGGCGCCGAGGCGAAGTACATGGCGGAAAGCTACGACTACGACCTGCTGATTCTGGACATCAATCTGCCGAAGATGACTGGCTTCGAGGTGCTCAAGGACGTCCGGTTGAAGAAGCCGCACGTCGCCGTCCTCATCTTAACGGGAAACACGCAAGTGCCGGATCGCGTGAAAGGGCTCGATCTTGGCGCGGACGACTACCTGACGAAGCCGTTTTCGCTCACGGAACTCTCGGCGCGCATCCGCGCGCTCATGCGGCGCAGTGGCCGGCCATTCGAAGCCGTGCTGCGGGTGGACGATCTGGTTCTCGATCGCGTGCAGCGGGTGGTTCGCCGAGCGGACCAGCGCATCGAGTTGACGCCGAAGGAGTTCGGCTTGCTCGAATTTCTAATGCGCAATGCGGGGCGGCGCGTCACGCGGAGCATGATCGTCGAAAACGTCTGGAATCTCGGCTTTGACACCACGACCAACGTGGTCGACGTCTACATCAACTACCTGCGCAAAAAAGTGGATGCGGGACGCGAGCGCAAGCTGATCCGCACCATCCGAGGGGTGGGATATCAGGTGGGCGGCTCCGAGGAAGAAAGCTTGGCGCGCGCGCAGGGAACGTAGGACTTCCGCACGTTCTTCATCGCTGCCGGGCCTCGAAAGCATTGGAAAAATCTAACTGGGTCTTAACGCCTTTCTAATTCCCCCAAAGCAGACTCCAGGTCCGGAGGAAATCCTCATGGCCTCGACTGCGCTCGAACGCATTGCCCTCGAAGTGTCTCGTGTGTTGGTCATCAGCCCGAACGACGAGTTTCGGGCAAAAGTTGCCAACCGGGTTGCGTCGGATTCGTGTGTTGTTGACGAAGCGACGGGCGGGGCTGCGGCGCTTGCCCAGGCGGACGAGTGCGCGTACGCAACCGCTCTCCTCGACCGCCGGCTGGTCGATTTGAATGCGGACGAAGTTCTGACGGCCCTGCAGAAGCAACAACCGAACATCCGCGTGGTTTTTATCGATTCCGAGCATCAGGAGGAAGTGGCTGAGCTGCTTCCGTCCGAGGCGAGCGCGCCGAAAGTGGAGCGGGACGCGTCGAAGCGGGTGCTCCGGGTCGATCGGCCCGCGAATGGGCACGCGGGGGCGATTCCGGCCGAGCGTCCGGCGGAATCGCTGCCGGGCATGTATAGCGCGGACCGCGCGATGCAGCAGGTATTTCGCATGGCGCGGCTGGTGGCGCCGCGCGATACGACCGTGCTGATCACCGGCGAGACGGGCACGGGCAAGGAGCTGGTCGCGAACGCCATTCATCAGCTGAGCGCACGGAGAGACGGCGCATTCGTTGTGGTCAATTGTGCGGCCATCCCGGAAGAGCTTCTCGAATCCGAGCTTTTCGGCCACACGCGAGGGGCGTTTACCGGGGCGATTCAGTCACGCCTGGGGCGTATTCACGCGTCGCATGGCGGGACGCTGTTCCTCGATGAGGTCGGCGATCTTCCGCTGAGCGTGCAAGCGAAGTTGCTGCGGTTCCTGCAGCACGGCGAGGTGCAGAGGCTCGGCAGCCCCGACATTTTCAAGGTGGATGTTCGCGTGGTGGCGGCGACGAACGCGGATCTGAAGCAGCACGTCGCGCAGAAAGAGTTCCGCCGCGATCTGTACTACCGGCTGGCGGTATTTCCGATTCAATTGCCGAGCCTGGCGATGCGCCGGGACGACATTGTTCCGTTAGCGGACTATTTCATCGAAAAGCTCTGCGCGGCCTCGGGCATACGCCGCAAGTACCTCACGTGCGGCGCAGCGGCATTGCTTCAGCGCTATGCCTGGCCGGGTAACGTGCGCGAACTCGAACACGTGATCGAGCGCGCGTTCATTCTCGCGGAAGATCGGGCGGAGCTTTCCGCCGAACTCTTTCAGCAGTCGCTGGAATGATCAAGCCTTTAGAGGAATCTAACGGAACAATCGAGACATTGGCACGGGTCGTGCACGGTTGGCCAGCATGCGGAATTTGCCCACAACCCGGCAACAAAGTCGCAAGCCAAAGCCTGCGCCCACACCCGCCAACCGGCGGGCAGCGCAGCGCGCTTTAGCCCAGGCTTTCGCTTCGTTTACCCAGGTTGCCGGCTCGCTCGAGCAGTCTTACGAAAAATTGCAGGCCGAGGTTGGGCGCCTGCGAGCGGAACTCGAGCGTGCCAATTCCGAACTTACCCAAAGCGTCGAAGAAAACGCGCGCGTGCGCCGCGATTTGTCACGAACGCTCGAAGGCCTTCCGTGCGGCGTTGTCGCTCTCGACGCGGCTGGAGCGATTCGCATTATTAATCCCGAGGCGCGGCGTCTCCTGATGCTCAAGGACGGATGGACGCCCGGTTCGAGCCAGCCCTTGCCGGAGTGTCTTGCCGCCTTCTTGTCGGACGTTGCGGCAAGCGAGTCATCGGCAGTTCGCGAGTTCACATTAGCCTCGACCGAACAAAAAATCTTCGTCGCGGTCACGAGGACCCGCTTGTCCGCCGGCGGCCAGGCGGGCGAAGAGACGGTCCTGATCGTCCGCGATATCACAGAAGAGAAGCGGATCGCTTTGGAACGCGAAGCCTCGCGGCGAGTCAGCGCGCTCGCCGAGCTTTCCGCGCTTCTCGCGCATGAGATTCGCAATCCGCTCGGCAGCTTGGAACTTTTCGCGGGTCTGATCGCCGACGCGACCGCGGGGCTGCCGGACGCGCGGCAGTGGGTGAATCACCTGCAAGCGGGGCTGCGAGGCCTTGCGGCTACCGTGAATAACGTGCTGAGCTTCCACAGCGAGCCCTCGCCCACGCTCGCGCCAACCAACCTCGAGCGCCTGCTGCGCGAAACCGCCGAATTCCTGAAGCCTCTTGCCCAGCAGCGCAGCATGCAGGTGACATTGATCAGCCGGATCGGCGAGATTCGGATTGCGGCCGATCCGCACCGATTGCAGCAGGTGTTCTTCAATCTTTCGCTCAACGCGTTTCGCGCGATGACCGCGGGGGGCGCACTTTTTATCCGCATGGATTGGGCCGCGGACGAGCAGGGCCGCAAAGTGCAGATCGATTTCGAGGACCGTGGCGCCGGCATCCAGCCCGAGCACCTCACGAAACTATTTTCGCCCGGGTTCAGCACCACGCCCGGCAGCCCGGGCCTCGGCCTCACGGTGTGCAAGACGGTCGTCGAGCAGCACAAGGGAACGATCGTGGTGAAAAGCGCGCCGAGCAGAGGCTCGACGTTTTCCGTTTTTTTTCCCGTCTTAGGAGGAGTTTGATGAGCCAAGTTCTCGTCGTCGATGATGAAGCAGCCATGCGCACCGCGCTTGAGGCGAACTTCCTCCGCGACGGGTGGGTCGTCACCACCGCCTCGGGTGCGGCCGAAGCGATCGCGAAATTTCGCGGCGCGCCGTGTCCGCTGGTCGTCACCGATATGCGCATGCCCGATGGCGACGGATTGAGCGTGTTGCAGGGCGTGCGCGAAATCGCGCCCGAGACGGCGGTGGTGTTCCTCACCGCATTCGGCAGCATCCCCGAAGCCGTTCTCACGATGAAGGAAGGGGCGTGTGATTACCTCGTGAAGCCGATTTCGTTCGACTCGCTGAAGCGGGCCGCGCACCGCGTGATCGAGAACTCGCGCCCGCCGGAATCGAGCGGCGAAGATCGCGGCGCTCCGGCGTCGCCGGGCGAGCAATTCACCGGAAGCTCTCCGGCATTTCGACGGCTGATCGAGCGCGCGCGGCAAGCTGCTGCGAGCGAGGCTGACATTCTGATCGAGGCGGAGAGCGGCACGGGCAAAGAGGTGCTCGCGCGGTTCATTCACCGGTCGAGCTCGCGCCGCGCGCGCGCGTTCGTGGCCGTCAACTGCGCGGCTTTTCCCGAAGCGCTGCTCGAGAGCGAGCTGTTTGGCCACGTGCGCGGCGCGTTCACCGGCGCTTCCGCCGCCAAGCTCGGCAAATTCGAACTGGCGCACGGCGGCACGCTTCTGCTCGACGAGATTGGCGAGATGCCGCTGAGCCTCCAGCCGAAATTGCTGCGTGTGCTGCAAGAGCGCGAAATCGACCGGCTCGGCGACACGCGGCCCGTGCGCGTCGACGTGCGCGTGATCGCCACGACCAACCGCTCGCTCAAGACGCTGGTCGGCGAAGGCCGGTTCCGCGCCGATCTCTATTACCGGCTCAACGTCGTGCCGCTCACGGTGCCGCCGCTGCGCGAGCGCCGGGAAGACATCGCTGAACTCGCGAAATTCTTCCTGCTCAAATACACGCCAAAATCCGCGCGTATGGAGATTTCGATTTCGCCGGAACTTCTGCACCGGCTGGAGGCTCACGATTGGCCAGGAAACATTCGGGAGCTCGAGAACTTCATTCGCGGAGCACTCGCGTTTTCAGCGGGGCCGGTTCTCGGCGCGGACTCGATGGAAGAGAATCCGTCCCGTGAAACCGCCGTTGCGGCCGTGGCCGCCGCAGCAGCCGTGGGGCCGAGCGCACCGGCTGCCGGCACATCGATGCGCGACATGGAGCGACAGCTGCTCGAAAAGACGCTCGAATCGACGGGCGGCAATCGCACGCGCGCCGCCATGATGCTGGGCATCAGCCTTCGCACGATCCGCAACAAGATTCGCGAATACGGTCTTCCGCCAAGGAGGTTCGCATGAGCATGATCGATACGCCTGATATCACCGTTATCGAGCATTACCTCGACCTTGCCGCCACGCGGCAGGCGCTGATCTCGAGCAACATTGCCAACATCGATACGCCTGGGTACAAAACGGTGGACATCGATTTCGATCGCGAAATGTCGCGCGCGATGATCGATCCGGCGGGCGAGACCACACCGATGGTGGAGCAGGTACAGGGTCTGATCGAGCGCCCGGACGGCAACAACGTCAACGTCGATCGCGAATCGCTGCTGCTCAGCCAGACGCAAATGCAGTTCACGGCGGCGATCCAGCTCATGCGGGCGGAATTTCGAAATATCACGGACGCCATCAGCGGAGGTGCAGGATCATGAACCTTTTCGGAGTTCTGGACATCAGCGGTTCTGCTCTGACAGCGGAACGCGAACGCGCCGAAATCGTTACCAGCAACCTGGCGAATTCGGAAACGACGAGCACTCCCGAGGGCGGGCCCTACAAGCGAGTGCAGGTCGTCTTCGCGTCAACGCGTCAGCAGGCCTCGCCCTTTTCGGACGCGCTCGCCTCGATCAGCGATCTTCAGGCGGAGGGCGTTCGGGTGCAGCAGGTCGTTGCGGACCCGACGCCGGCGATCCGCCGCTACGATCCGGGAAATCCGGAAGCGGACGCGCAAGGCTACGTGTCGTATCCCAACGTGAATCCGTCCGAGGAAATGGTCGACCTGATGGGCGCGGCGCGTTCCTACGACCTCAACGCCTCGGCCATTCAGGCCACGAAGTCGATGATCGAATCCTCGATCGACATCCTGCGATAGCTCGCTGAAACAGGGAGGCGCGGATCATGGCCAGTTCCATTCAGAGCATCACGCAGGGCATCGCCGACATCACCGATCCCCCGTTGGCGACGGAAGCCGGCCCAGGCACGGATTTCTCCTCAACGCTTCAGACGGCCGTCGAGCAGATCAGCCAGCTGCAATCGGACGCACAGAACAAGGTCGCAGGCCTGCTAAGCGGCGATGGAGAGGACATTCACTCCGCGATGCTCGCCGTGGAAAAAGCGAACGTGTCGTTCGAGATGATGGTGCAGGTCCGCAACAGAATCGTGCAGGCGTACCAGACGATTTCGCAGATGCCCTTCTAGCCGATAGGCGCCGGCCAAATTCATGGATAAGCAGATTCAGCAGCTCATCGCGTTTCTGAAGAGCTTGAGCACGCGCCAGCGCGTGTTACTCGGCGCCGCGGTGGCGGCGATCGCGCTTACGTTGTGGATTTTCGTGCGCCTGTTTGGCACGCCGGACATGCAACCCTTGTACACCGGGCTTTCGCCTTCGGACGCGCAAGGCATCGCGCAGCGCCTCGCGAGCGAGAATGTGCCCTATCTGATTTCGCCCGACGGCAGCACGGTTTCCGTTCCGGCGGACAAGCTCGATCAGATGCGCGTCGAAATGTCGCAGGATGGGCCGCCACAAAGCGGGCGCTTGGGATTCGAGCTATTCGACAAGCCGAACTGGTCGGGCAGCGATTTCTCCGAGAAAGTGAATTATCAACGCGCGCTCGAAGGCGAGCTCGAGCGCACCATCGAAACGATTGACGACATCCAGGGGGCGCGCGTCCACATCGTGCTGCCGCACGAATCTCTTTTCGCGGATCAGGACCGGGAAGGGAAGGCGGCAGTCGTGCTGAAACTGCGCGGCGGCGCGCGAATTCCGGACACCGTGGTTGCAGGCATCTCGCGGCTCGTTTCGAGCGCGGTCGATAACCTGCCGCCGGAAAACGTCACCGTCGTGGATGCGGATACCGGCGCGCCGATGCAGGTGCACGGCGCGCAGTCCGGATCGAGCGGCTCGTCGACGCTTGAAACGGACCTGGCGCAGCGTCTTGTCGACACGCTGACGCCGATCGTGGGGCAGGGAGGCGTGAAGGCCAGCGTGACCGTCGAGCGCGATCCCACATCGGGCGAAAGCACGCAGGAAGTTTACGATCCGAATGGCTCGGTGGTGCTGACGTCTGAAGAATCGCAGGAGCAAGGCGCGAACGCCTCGCCGGCCGGAGTGCCGGGAACGGCCAGCAACGTCCCGCGCGCATCGGGCGCTCAAGCCGCCGCTAGCACGGCGTCCAGCTCGACGAATACAGCGACGCTGGAGAATCAGAGCAAGACCTTCGCAGTGAGCAAGACCGTCCGCCGCCTCGTGGAGCCGGCCGGGCGCATCAAGCGGATGAGCGTGGCGCTGCTGATCGACGACGCCGTGGTCGAAACGACCGACAAGAGCGGAAAGACAGAGGAAACCCGCCGCAAGCGCACTCCGGATGAGATGAAACAGATTCAGGACGTGGCCGCGGCGGCCGTTGGGCTCGACAGCACGCGCGGCGACGTGATTGCCGTGCAGAATTTCTCGTTCCAGGCGTTGCCGGTCGAGCCGCCAGCGCGGCCCACGGTCGTGCAGCGCGTCCAGACATTCACCGAGCGCTGGTCGGTAGTGCTCCGTTACGCGGGGCTTCTTCTGATCTTCGCCCTGGTCTATTTCATCGTACTGAATCCCATCAAGGCCCAACTCATCGCGAGCTTCCGCGCAGTGAGGGCAGAGGGCTTGGCAGTGGTAAAGCCGCACGCCGCAGCGGAAGGGCGTAGCGCTGCGGGCGGAGTTGGCGAGAAAGGACTTGTACTCGAGGAAGAAGTCGGGGAGACAGGTTCCGATGTGAAACGCGTGGTGATGCTCAAGCGCGATCTGGTCGATAAAGTGAAGAAGGAGCCGGGTTCTTCGAGCCGTCTGGTTCAGAACTGGATCCGACAAACCCAGGAAGCGCAGGGATCCCGCTGATGGAAATGCAAAAAGGAACAACCGGCCTCAGGAAAGCGGCAATTCTCGTGGTCCTATTGGGGGACGAAGCCGCCGCGGCGCTCTACAAGCATCTCTCTGACCACGATCTTCGGGCGCTCACGCAGGAAATTGCCGAGCTCGGGTACGTCTCGCCCGAAATCGCCTCGCAGGTGTTGCAGGAATATCATCGCCTCACTTTGACCCAGGAATATCTGGCGCAAGGCGGACCCGACTACGCGACCAAAGTCCTGATCAAAGCGTTCGGAGAAGCTGGCGCGAACAGCCTGCTCGATCAGGTGGTGCAGGCCCAGGAAGCGGGCGCGCGAAATCTCGACACGCTCCAGAAGGCCGATCCCGAGCAGCTCGCGAAATTCATTCAGGGCGAGCACCCGCAGACGATCGCGCTGGTCCTCGCGCATTTGAGCGCTAAAACCGCTTCGGTCGTGCTCAACTTTCTTACCGACAAGACGCGGGCGAACGTAATCAAGCGCCTCGCGCAGATGCAGCAATTCTCGCCGGAAGTGGTGCAGCAGATATCGGTGGTGCTGCACAAGAAGATGGAGGCGCTGGGCGAGCAGAGCCGCCGCTCGTACGGGGGCGTCAGCGCGGTATCCGAAATGATGAACCGGCTCGACCCGCAGACCACGAAAGACATTCTCGAAACGATCGAGTCCGAGGACGCACAGCTCGCCGTCCAGATCCGCAACTCGATGTTCACGTTCGAGGATCTCATCAGCGTTGCTGACGTCGGCATTCGCGAGCTGCTCGGGCAGATCGACAAAAAGGTCCTGGCAACGGCCATGAAAGGCGCGGCAGACGACTTGAAGAACCACCTGATGAAAGCGATGTCGTCGCGCGCCGCCGAGATGCTGAAAGAGGATATCGACGCGATGGGCCCCACGCGCTCTCGCGACGTGATTCACGCGCAGCAGGAAGTCGTCACCCTCGCGCGCAAGCTCGAAGCCGAAGGGAAGATGACCTTGAAGAGCGAGGGAGAGGAGGCGTATGTCGTCTAAGACGAATGTCGCCGGAAAGCTTGCGGGAAATGGCGCCGAGATGTTTGTCTACCGTCCCGTCGTGACGGGCGATCGCGGCGCAGAACCGCGCGCGAATCCCGCGGGCAGCGAGGTCACGCCCGCCCTCCGCGCCGAAATCGCGAAACGCGAACAGGACGCCTGGCAGAAGGGTTTCGCCGAAGGGCAGGCAAGCGGGCGCGCGGAAACGGAAAAGCGCATCGCCGAAACCCGGGACTCGGTCGCATCGACTCTGCAAGATTTTGCGCGCGCGCGCGACGAGTATTTCGCGCACGTCGAGGCGGAGGTCGTTCAACTATCGCTTTCGATCGCGCGGAAGATCCTCGATCGCGAATCGTTCATCGATCCGATGCTGCTGACCGGACTCGTGCACGTGGCCCTCGAGAAGATGGGGCAGGAGACCAAGACGCGGCTGCGCGCGCATTCGTCCCAGGTTCCGTCCTGGCGCGAACACTTCCAGCAAATGTCCAATGGCAGGACGGCGCCCGAGCTTATCGCCGACGATTCGCTCAATCGCACGCAGTGCGTTCTCGAGACGGAACTCGGCTCAACCGAGATCAGCCTCGAAGGCCATCTCAAGGAGATCGAGCAAGGGTTCTTCGACATTCTCGCCCAGCGCCCGCGTCCTGCCTGATGCATCCGTCGTCGCCACTCGCGCCGTTTCTTCGCAGGCTCAGCGAATTCTCCACGCTCCGCTGGACGGGCCGCGTGATCAAGGCCGTGGGCAACATCGTCGAATCCGAAGGCCCGTTCTGCTCGGTCGGCGAGGGCTGCGCGATTCTCACCTCCGACGGAAACTCGCATCCCGGCGAAATCGTCGGCTTTCGCGGGCGCACCGTGCTTTCGATTCCGCTCGAGCGGCCAAGCGGCATTCGCTTCGGCGATCGCGTCGTCACTCGTGGGACGCGTCCCGCGCTGCGCGTCGGAGATGATCTTCTCGGCCGCGTGATCGACGGAAGCGGCAAGCCGATCGATTCAGGAGGGCCGTACCGCGCGCGCGAACACCGGCCTCTTTCCGCCGATGCTCCGCTGCCCCTGGAACGCAATCCGATCCGCGAGCCCATCGGCTGCGGCATCCGCAGCATCGACGGTTTCCTCACCTGCGGGCGCGGGCAGCGCATCGGAATCTTCGGCGGAAGCGGCGTCGGCAAAAGCACGCTGATCGGCATGATGACGCGTGGCACGTCCGCCGACCTCACGGTGCTGGCGCTGGTTGGCGAGCGCGGCCGCGAGGTGCGCGAGTTTCTCGAAGACGCGATCGGCGAAGAAGGGCGGCGCCGGTCGGTGATCGTCGTTTCGACCTCGGACCAATCTCCCCTTCTGCGCATCCGCGCGGCACTCGCGGCCACGAGCATCGCCGAGTACTTCTGCTCGCGCGGCAAGCATGTGCTGCTCGTGGTCGATTCGCTCACGCGCTTTGCAATGGCGCATCGCGAGATTGGACTCGCCGCGGGCGAGCCTCCTACCGCCAAGGGTTACACCCCCTCCGTATTCGACAGCCTCGCGCGGCTGATCGAGCGTGCCGGATCTTTCGGCGCAGGCAGCATCTCCGCTTTCTACACCGTGCTGATGGAAGGCGACGATCAGCTCGATCCCCTGGTCGACGCGGTGCGCGCGCTGCTCGATGGGCACATCGTTCTCGACCGCAAGCTGACGGCGCAGGGCCACTTTCCCGCCGTCTCGATTCTCGACAGCCTGAGCCGGCTCATGCCCGCCGTCACTTCGCCCGAGCATATCGCGAAGGTGCTGCGGCTGCGGCGCCTGCTGGCCGCGTATTCCGCGAGCGAGGACCTGATTCGCGTCGGCGCGTATCAGAAAGGCGCCGACCCGATTCTGGACCAGGCGATCGCGGCTCTGCCCGCGCTGAATACTTTCCTGCAGCAGAAGAAGGGCGAGCGACCGAAGCTCGAAGAAACCTTCGCCGGCCTCATGGCGCTTCCGGGATAAACGATGGCGTTCCATTTTTCATTGGATGCGGTGCTGCGCATGTGGACGAGCCGCGAAAGATTCGAGCGGCTGCGCCTCGAAGGGCTCACCGCGAAAATCCAACGGCTTCGGCATGAGATCGAAGCGGTGGACCGAGCCTCGCGCGAAGATCGGAGAAACGTGACGAGCCTGCTTTCCGAGGGAATGACCGCGTCGCAATTGCAATTCACCTCGCTCTGCACCGACGGGCAGCGGCAGTTCCGCGTGCTGATGGAGAAGCAGGTCGCCGAGCTGATGAAGCAGCACGAAGTGCAGCGGAAGATTTTCGAGCATGCCCGCCGCCAGCGTGAGACGCTCGAGAGCCTCCGCGACCGCAAGCTCGAAGCCTACCGCGCCGCCGAAGCGCGCGAAATCCAGGAGCAGATGGACGAACTGTTCCTCGCGCGCCGTGTGTCTGCGCCAAACGAATAGTTCTTGCCCGGCGAACTGGGCAGTCTTTTCCCCACCGCGCTTTATCCGCGGTTCGCTTTTGGCGCCGCTCGTCGGCTTCGCTCCTATCTTGCAGATGTCGCGACGGTTCGCGTCGCTCCGGGCATCGCGTTCACTCGCGGGTTTGGCTGGCTGCATGCATTGATCGCCTCGCTCGGAAAAGAGAGAGCGAAACGATCATGCTTGCATCCGGCATCAACGAAGCCACGGCGACCGCGCCTCCCGATCTCGCCCGTCCCATCGACCGGACCGACGATTCGGAACCGCAGTCGTTCTCGAACGCTCTCACGGGCGCGAAGAACGCGGCCCACGATGCGTCGCCCGGCGATTCTCGCCCGAACGATACCACCGGGGCGCCAAAGGCCGCGACGCCGCCGGTAAGCGGAGACACGGAGGAGAAGGACACGCCTTCCGCGACGGATTCCGAGAGTTCGCCGATCTCGCTCTTGCAACGAGGCGTTGCGATCCACGCTTCAAAGACTGCGCCCACGCCTGCGGTTGTTTTCTCTTCAGAACTGGCCAAGGACAAGCCAGCGAGCGCTGGTTCGGCGCCGGCCGTCCCAGCGGACCCCTCCGCGACAGCGGCTGCGCTTGTAACGTCAGGCATGCTCGCGGTGCCCGTGCCGCCGCCTCCGGTTCCAATCCCCGCTTCGCCGCAGCCGGTTCCCGCGACGGGTACTACCGCAATCGCTGTCGCCGCTGCAGATGTGCCAAGCGCTGGATTCACTCAACTGATTGGCGCCCCGGATTCGAAGGATGCGCAGCGCGTTCGTGCGAACGGCGGTGATACAGATCGAACTGCGCCGGTGGCGTCTGCCAGCGACGGCATTGATGCTGCTGACGGCAGCCTTGCTGCAGCCGCCAGCCAACCAGGACCGGTCGACCCATCCGATGCCGCCGATGCGCAAGACCAGCCGCAACAAGCTTTGCAAAAGGCCGGCGCAACCACCGATGACGCCGTTCTGCCTGCGCCCCTGATTCAGCCCGCATCTGCGCAATCGGGCGATTCGGCAGCAACTCCACAGATCTCTGCGCAAGCCGCCCCTGCACATCACGCATCGGCGACTCAATCCGTTGCTGCGACGCCGGCCGCACCCGAAAGTTCATACGCGGGCGCAAGCGCGCAAGCGCAATCGACTGCGGCGGACGCGAACACGCCTTCTTCGACGACGAGCGCCTTCGCCGCGCAAAGGCACGTTTTCGTCGATGCGGCGCTGCACGAGGTGGCAAGCTCGGTCGCGTCGGTGATCCAGGCGCCGTTCACTTCCGCGGCGGCATCGTCGAAGAGCCGTGCGCCCGCCACGCCCGTCGCGCCTTCGCCTTCAACCAGCGCGGCCTCCGTCAGCTCGCAAGTCGCTTCCGGCGGCTCTGGAGCAGGCTCGAGCGGCCAATCCTCGTCCGGACACGGCGGTGGGCAAAACGGTAGTTCTTCCTCCGCGGATATCTTTTCGGGCCACGCATCCGCTGAAGCTCCTGCTCCAACTCAGGCAACAAGCGATCCTTCGTCGCTCAGCGCGAGCTCAACGAGAGCCGATGCGAACGCAGCCCAACTGGGAGCGAGCGCCGCCGTCTCCGCTTCCTCAAGCGACAAAACCTCGGCGAGTCCGGATTTGGCGACATCGTTACAAACCGCGGTATCTTCGGCTAGCGCACCCGCTGCCGGCGCTCCGCTGCCCGGCGCGCAAGTCTCGCAAGCTCACCTGTTCTCGGATTCCAGTTCCGCCGAGATGCGCATCTCGGTCAACACGGAAGCCCTCGGCCCGATCGAACTGCGGGCGACTTCGGACAAAGACCGGATCGGCGCGGTGATCGCTGCAGCAAAACCGGAAACGCAGGAACTGCTCAATAGCGAGCTTCCCACGCTGCAGCAAGCTCTCTCGGAACGAAACCTGCAAGTGCAGCAGCTGACGGTGAGCCAGGGATCGCTTGCGGGCGGCGGGATGTTCGGACGGGGCGGATACTCTCAAAATCCGGATGCGTGGCAGAAACAGGCCGCGACGAATTACTGGCGGCCAGCAACAGACGCCGCTCCATTGACGCAGGATCTGCCGGGCGCGGTCGTTTCACTGGCTACGCCGGGAAAACTCAGCGTGCACGTGTAACGCCGAGAAGAAGGAGAAGCACATGATCAGCGGAGTCACCCCATACGCGGTTCCAGCGGCCCAGGACGCGGCGACCGGCGGCACATCGCCCACAAACTCGTCGAGCAGCTCCAGCTCTTCCACAGCCGCTTCGACCGCGCAGACCGACACGCAGGAATTCATCAGCATTCTTTCGGCGGAACTGCAGTCGCAGGATCCGACGCAGCCGCTCGATCCAACGACGTTCGTCACGCAACTCGCGCAATTCAGCAGCCTCGACGAACTCATCAACATTCGTCAGGACATCGAAACGGCCGACGGTATTTCGAACCCAACCAGTGGTCTTTTCTAGGAGAAAAGCGATGCCATCTTTTTCAACAGCACTGTCCGGCCTCAATTCCGAGTCTCAGGCTCTGTCCGTAATCTCGAACAACCTCGCGAACCTCAACACGGTTGGCTTCAAGGCTCAGAGCCCTCAGTTTCAAGATCTGTTCTATGAGCAGATCGGCTCGAGCGGCTCGGGCGATCCCATTCAGATCGGTGTCGGCACCACGGTTGGGGCGATTTCCTCGGATTTCACCCAGGGCAGCATCGAATCGACCGGTGTCCCGACCGATGTCGCGATCCAGGGCAATGGATTCCTCGTGGAAGATAACGACGGCCTGCAGGAATACACGCGGGCCGGCGATCTTTCCGTCGGCGCCAACGGCCAGCTCCTGACCGACGACGGTGGAGACGTATTGGGCTACGAAGCCGTCAACGGTGTAATCAGCGCCAGCCAGACGCTCGGCCCGCTCGCGGTCGCCAGCGGCCAAACCAGCCCTCCGAATCCCACTGGCAACGTGGAGATTGCCATGAATCTCGATTCCGCCGGCGGCGTCGGATCCACGTTCAGCACTCCTGCGACAGTAACGGATGCACAAGGCAACTCGCACGTGCTGACTTTCGATTTCACCAACACTGCGGCCAACACGTGGACCTATTCCATCACGATTCCGGCCGCGGACCTCGGAGGCACCGGCGCTCCGGTGTCGGTTGGTACGGGGACGCTCAAGTTCAACGGCTCCGGGGTGCTGACGACGCCTGCGGCCGACGTGACGGGACTCACGATCGCCGGATTCGCCGATGGCGCGTCGAATCTCACCTTCGACTGGAATCTCTACGACGCGAGCGGCAATCCGCTCGTGACTCAAGTGGCAAGCCCCTCGGCGGCTTCTTCCACGCAGCAGGACGGCTACTCGAGCGGCACGCTCACGAGCTTCAACATTCAAGCCGACGGCACGATCCAGGGCGTCTTCAGCAACGGCCAGACGCTGGCGCTGGGACAGCTCGCACTCGCGTCTTTCGCGAACGTACAGGGGCTTTCCCGCAACGGCAGCAACAATTACCTCGCCAGCCTCGCTTCCGGGTCCGCGAATATTGGCGCTCCTGCGACCGGCGGACGCGGCACGATCGCGGGCGGCTCACTCGAAGAGTCCAATGTCGACATCGCCACCGAGTTCGCCAACCTGATCCTCGCCGAACGCGGCTATCAGGCGAACGCCAAGACGGTCACCACGTTTGACGAAGTGACGCAGACCGCGATCAACATGCAGGCCGGCGTGTAAGAAAACGGCGGCACCGTTCGTGGTCCCGCGCTTTCCGGCGCAAGCCCCGAGCGCGGGACGCGGACGTTTCTGAGGGAGTTCTAATTAGAGATCTCCCAGCCTGCGGTAGGGAAACGGCACGCTCCGGATCACTTGAGAGGCTTGCGAGTCAAACGCCTGTAACCGCAATACATTCCGTGGAGGAAAACGATTTCAATTTCGCGCTGCGGCCACTTCGTTCGGCTAGCGAATTGCTTCTCGTCGTTTCGTGATGGCAAGCGACCGTGCGAAAACGGGAGCCGAAGCGGGAGCGTCGAAAGGGTCGCGCATTTTCGGCGTCGCAATCGTTCTCCTGCTTCTCTCAGTGGGCGGCGGCGCTTGGCACGTCTGGTACAACAAGGCGCAGGCAAGCGACGCGCCGGCTGGGCCAGACGCGCCTCCGGCGGCGGTGATTCATCTCGACAGTTTCATTGTGAACCTCGCCGATCAGGAACAGATCACCTACCTGCGCGCTTCCATTGACCTCGGCATCGACAAAGTGCCCGACAAGAAAGACGGCGGCCAAGGCGTACCAATCGCGAGCATTCGCGACGTAATCATCGGTGTCCTCGCGACACGCCATTCCCAGGAACTTCTCACGCCCCTGGGCAAGCTGAAACTCAAGCAGGATTTGATTGCAGCGCTCAACGAGCGCATGCCCGAACTCGGCGTGCGCGATATTTATTTCACCGATTTTCTGGTGCAGAGGTAACGATGAGCGCGACGACTGCTGCACCTCCGGGTCCCGTTACCCTCAGCGCTGCTGGGCCATTTGCGGCGCCCGCCGGTCCCTCTAGACCCGAGGAACCGAATCGTTGGGTCGATGCGGAACTCCTGCCCTGCCGGCTGAGCGCCGAAATCCAACTTGCGAAGTTTACCGTCCGCGATCTCTTCAGCCTGGAAGTGGATTCCATCGTCGATTCTGGCTGGGTGCAGAATCTGGACGTTCCGTTGAAGGCGAATTCGCAGGTGATCGGCTGGGCTGAATTCGAAGTGATCGACGAACGGTTGGCCGTCCGGCTGACCGAACTGTATTGAGAGCTTACGAGGCATTGTCGAGTGAAGTCTCCCACCATCGCCAGCCCTGTCGCCGCCCCTCAGTCGGACGGCCTGCTCTTCGGCCCCTTCTTCGGCTTGCTTCGCAAAATCTTGAGCGCCGCCCGAAAGGGCCTGCTGGGCAAAGTCTCCCGCGGCGAGCGGCGGCTGCGCCTTTGCGAAACGGTGTCGCTCGGCGAGCGCCGGCTCGTGGCGCTGATCCAGCTGGATCACCAACCGTTGCTCATTGGCGTCACGGGAAACTCGATCACGCTGCTCACGCAGCCCGGGCCCTGCGCCGCGGACCATCCGCCCCCATCCGATTCTCGAGAGGCGCTTCGCGCTTCTGGAGCCTCCCAATGATCGGACGAGTTCTGGCGCGCATCGGCATCGTTGGCTTGGCGCTCGCCTTCGTCGGCGCATTCCGCTTCGCGGCTGCGGCACAGTCGGTAAGCATTCCGCCGATCCCCGGATTGACGACCAAGGGCGAGCCCGTGTCCTGGACGATCCTGATCCTGCTCACTCTGCTCACGCTGCTCCCCGCGATCGTGCTGTCGATGACGCCGTTTGTCCGCATCCTGATCGTCTTCCACTTCCTGCGCCAGGCGCTCGGCACGCAGACGACGCCGACGAACCAGACCTTGAGCGGGCTCGCCGTGATCCTCACCTACTTCCTGATGGCGCCGGTGGGCGCGGCGATCCAGCAGACGGCCATCGTGCCGCTCGAGCACAACAAAATATCCGCATGGCAGGCGATCGAACTCAGCTCGGTGCCGCTGAAGAATTTCATGCTCAAGTTCACGAGAGAGAAAGATCTCGCGCTCTTCGTCGAATTGTCGGATCAGCCGCGCCCGAAGACGCCGCAGGACCTGCCGATGAGCGTGGTTGCCCCGGCTTACTTGATTTCGGAGCTGAAAACGGGATTTCAGATCGGGGCGGTGCTGTTTCTGCCGTTTCTCGTGATCGACATCGTTGTGGCGTCCGTCACCACTTCGATCGGAATGTTTCAGCTGCCTCCCGTCGTGATTTCTACGCCGCTCAAGATTTTGCTGTTCGTGAGCGTCAACGGATGGAATCTGGTGATCGGTTCGCTGATGAAGAGTTTCCATTAGGCGCCGCACATGACCGTCGAACAAGTGATCGCGCTTTCGCGCCTGTGCCTCGAAGCCGCTTTCTGGGTGGCGGCGCCGATCCTGATTGCTGCGATGGCGATCAGCCTGGCGATCAGCATCGTCCAGGTGATGACATCGGTGCAGGAGCCGACCGTTTCCGCCGTGCCGCGCTTGGCCGCGGTGGGCGCGGTGTGCTTCATGCTGCTGCCGTGGATGCTGCACCGGCTGGTTGTCTTCACCGTGCAGCTGTTCGGAGATTTTCACGCATTCGCTCGATGATCCGCCGATCGGCGGAACCGGGAGGGCGAATTGAGCGAGCGATGTTGATTTGATCGAACAGAATTAATCGAGCGGAGTCGACCCGTGGAGCGAATCAGTGGACGTCCTCATCCAACGACTGTTGATGCCGGCGCTGCTGCTCGGCCTGCGCGTGGCCGGGCTGATGTCGTTCGCGCCGTTTCTCGGCAGCACGTCGATTTCGGCGCGCTTCAAGGCCGCGCTCACCGTCGCGTTCACAATTCTGTTGTATCCCATCTGCGCGCCGCAAATTGGCCAGGTGACTTCGCTGACGACGTCCAACTGGTTCGACATCGTTCTCAGCGAATCCTGCCTCGGGCTTCTGATGGGCCTCACGGTGCAGTTCGTGTTCGAGGGCGCGCAGTTCGCGGGGCAATTCGCGAGCATTCAGATGGGACTTTCGCTGATCACCATTCTCGATCCGCAGACGCAGGCGGACACGCCCGTGATCTCCGTATTCTTCCAGACGATTGCGCTTTTCATTTTTCTCCAGCTCAACGTGCACCACTGGATGATCCGCGCGATCGCAGAAAGCTACGCGCTGGTGCCGGTCGGCTCCGTCACGCTATCGGCGCCGCTGATGCGCGAGTTTTTTCACGTGGCGGGCTCCATGTGGATCATAGGCATCGAGATCGCCGGGCCGATCGTGCTGGCGACGATGGTCGTCGACTTGTCTCTGAAATTCCTGGGCAAGGTGTCGCCGCAGATTCCTGTGATTTTGATGGGCGTGTCCGTCAAGTTCCTGCTCGGCTTGGCGGTTCTGATCACCGCCCTGGGCTACTGGCCGAGCTTCTTGGAATCGCGTTTTGCCGCTGCGCTGGGTACCGCGGATCATCTGTTGCGTCTCGCTCGTTAGGGAGCGTGTGCCGTGCCGCCTGACAATCGCACAGAAAAAGCCACTCCCCGACGCCGGAACAAAGCGCGCGAGCAAGGGCAGATCGTGCGCAGCCGCGACCTCACGTCTTCGCTCACGCTGCTCTCCGTAATTTTCAGCCTCAGCTGGCTGGCGGCGTCTTTTCCGGGCCAGTGGTTCGGATTTCTGCACGACTCGCTCGATACCGCCGTTCAGTCCGACCTCAGCACCACGAATCAGCTGTTCGCCTCGACGGGCATGGCGGCTCTGCGGTGGGCCGCTCCCCTGATGCTGGTGGCGTGGGTGATGGCGATTTGCGCCACGGTTGCGCAAGGCGGCTTGGTGTTTTCCGCCCAGGCGTTTGCCCCGAATTGGGGGAGGCTCAATCCCGCCAACAACCTCAAGAATATTTTCTCGGCGGCGGGCGCGAGCCGCATGCTCAAGACACTTCTGCCATTCGCGATCATCCTCTACCTGCTCGTCGGACTTTTCACTCGCAGCTGGCCTGAGATCGCGCGGATTTCCACCTTGGGCGTTCGGGCGACGCTGAGCCTGGCCTTCAGCCTGATCTTCGAGGTCGCGTGGAAATCCACGCTCGTGATGTTGCTGTGGTCCGGCTTCGATTACTTCCTGCAGCGGCTCAGCTTCGAACGCTCGCTCCGCATGACCAAGGAGGAAGTGCACCAGGAGGCGAAAGACAGCGACGGGAATCCGCAGGTACGCAACCGCATCCGCAAACTGCGCCGCGATATCCGCCGCCGCTGGAAATTGAAAGACGTGAAGCGCGCGAGCGTCGTGGTCACCAACCCGGAACACTATGCCGTGGCGCTGGAGTACAGGCCGGACAACATGAAAGCGCCGGTGGTGGTCGCCAAGGGACGCAACCTCGTCGCCCAGCGAATCAAGCATTTCGCTCTCTGGCACAACGTGCCCATCGTCGAAAATCCGCCGCTGGCGCAAGCCCTCTTCAAAACGGTCGAAGTCGGCGAAACCATTCCGCGAGCCTATATACGGCGGTCGCCGAAATTCTCGCATTCCTCTATCGCGCGCAGATTACCGCCGCCGGCGCCGCCAGCTCTTCCCCCGCCGCCCGTAAGGAGGCGACAATAACCACACTGACGGCCACGCCCACAGTCGCGCCCGGGCTTCCGGGAGCTCGCGCCACGACTGGATCGTTCCCGCCGCCATCGTAATGATCGTGTTTGTGATGCTCGTGCCGGTGCCGGCCATCGTGCTCGATCTGTTTCTGGCCATCAGCATCACGCTCGGCGTCCTGGTGCTGCTCTCCGCCCTCTACATTCTGAAACCCGGTGCAGTTTTCCGTTTTTCCCACCCTGCTTCTGCTCCTCACCCTTCTTCCGCATCTCGCTCAATATCGCCAGCAGCCGCCGCATTCTGCTCCACGGCAACGAAGGCACCGCCGCCGCCGGGCACGTCATCGAGGCCTTTGGCCAGTTCGTCGTGGGCGGCAACTACGTTGTCGGCTTCGTCATTTTTCTCGCCTTGATCGCCATTCAGTACCTGGTCATCAACCACGGCGCGGTGCGCACCGCCGAAGTGACCGCGCGCTTCACCCTGGACGCCCTGCCCGGAAAGCAGATGGCCATTGACGCGGACCTGAACGCGGGGCTGATCGACGAAGCGCAGGCGCGCGCCCGCCGCGAAGCAGATCGCCCGCGAAGCCGAGTTCTACGGAGCCATGGACGGCGCGGCGCGCTTCAGCCAGCGCGATGCCCTAGCCACCATCCTGATCACCGCCATCAATATCATCGCCGGCTTTCTGATCGGCGTCTTTCAGCTGAACATCCCCTTCGACCAAGCCCTCAAGACCTACACCATCCTCACCGTCGGCGACGGCCTCGTCACCATGATCCCGTCGCTGCTGGTCTCCGTCGCCGGCGGCATGGTGGTCACGCGCACCTCCATCGACGCGACCGTCGGCGTCGAACTGGGTCGGCAGCTGCTCCCGAAAAAGCGCCCTTGCGATCGCCGCCGGCGTCATGTTGCTGCTGGGACTGATTCCCGGGCTGCCGAAATTCTCCTTCTTTCTCTTGTCGGCAGTGCCGCATATCTGGCCTCGCGCGCCCCTGGCACGAGCCGGCACGCGACGCCGGCGCGGCCCGGCGCAACCGGAGAAAAGACCCGGCTCCAGCAGCAAATCGAAACTCTGCTCAAGCTCGACGAACTAGCCTCGAAGTCGGCTACGCGCTGGTACCCCTGGTGGACCAGGCCCAGGGCGGGCAATTGCTGCAGCGCATTCGCGCCCTGCGCCGCCACCTGGCCCTGCAACTCGGCTTTCTCGTTCCGTCCATCCACATCACCGACAACCTGAAGCTCAAGCCGCGCGAGTATGTGGTCTCGCTTGCGCGGCGTCGAAATCGCTCGCTGGGAAATGTATCAGGACCGCGTGCTGGCCATCAGTTCGGAGCCCAGCCGGCCGCCGCTGGACGGAATCGAAACCCGCGAGCCCGCCTTCGGCGCCGCCGCCAAATGGATTCGCCCGCGACTGCAGGAACTGGCGCTCGCCCCCGGCTACGTGGTGGTCGATCAGACCTCCGTGCTGGCCACCCACCTGGCCGAAGTCGTCCGCCAGTTCGCGCACGAACTGCTGACCCGGCAGGAAACCAAACGCCTGCTCGACGCCTTGGCCGAGAGCCAGCCCAAACTGGTCGACGAGCTGGTGCCCCGCTGCTCAGCTCTCGGCGAGGTGCAGAAAGTTCTGCAGCAGCTCCTGCGCGAACAGGTCTCCATTCGCGACCTCACCACGATTCTCGAAACGCTGCTCGACACGCGCCCACAACAAGAATCCCGTGCCTTAGTCGAGGCGGTGCGGCAGGCGCTTGGGCGCGCCCTTGTTCAACCGTTGCTGGCGCGACGACCGCAAACTCAAAGTGCTCACGCTCGATCCCTCGGTCGAGGACGAAATCAACCAGGCCTTTGATCCGCAGGCCGCCGGGCGCGGGCACGCGCGCCAGCCCGCGTTCCTGCGCAAACTGCTGGACAGCCTGAAGCGCATCGTCGGCGATAAGACCGCGATGGATTCGACCGTGCTCTTGTGCGCGAGTCCTGCGCGGTATCACTTGCGCCGCCTGCTTGAGCCGTTTCTGCCGCGCGTGATCGTTCTTTCGCCGGGCGAGATTCCCAACACGGTCACGGTTCAGTCCCTGGGCACGCTTGGGTAGGTGCTCTTAGGTAATCGGTGGCAGAGAGCAACGGGAAGGAAGCGAAAAAAACATGAATGCCGCAAGTTCATATCAGGCGTCGCGTCACATGGACGCCGACGAACGCGAGCGCCTCCTGATGGAGAATCTGCCGCAGGTGCATTACATCGCGCGGCGGATTCACGAGCGTCTTCCGGCGCAGGTTCCGCTCGAAGATCTCATCAGTGCGGGAGTCGTAGGGTTGATCGAAGCGCTCGACCGCTTTGACCCGAACAAGAACGTCCAGCTCAAGTCTTTCGCGAAATTCCGGATCCGCGGCGCGATTCTCGATAGCCTGCGCGACATGGATTGGGGGTCGCGCCATCTCCGCCGCCAGGGCCGCCGCATTGAGGAGGCAATCGGCAAATTGAAGGGTGAGCTCAATCGCTCGCCCTCCGAAACCGAAATCGCCCTCGAGCTTGGAATGGAGCTCGATGAATTTCTCCACCTACTCGGCGAATTGCGCGGCCTGACTCTGGGCAGCATCGACGAAGTGGGCGCCGACGATAAAGCCGGTACGGAGGACTTGGCCGAATACCGTCCCGATGCCGCCGCGCGGGACCCGTTCTTCCTGTGCCTGCGTTCCGAAATGAAAACGATGATCGCCGACGCCGTCAGCGGGCTCGACGACAAGGGCCGCCAGGTCTTGGCGCTCTACTACTTCGAGGAATTGACGATGAAGGAAGTAGGCCTCGTGCTGGGCGTCAGCGAGTCGCGCGTGTCCCAGATTCATTCGATGGCGCTGCTGCAGATTCGCGCGAAGCTGCGCGAAAAAATGGAATCGAACAAATCCGTTTCGGCGGAGGCGAACTGATGATCGGAAGAGGAGCCCATGGCCAAAATTCTTAGCCAGGAAGAAATCGACGCGCTGTTGCGAGCCTCGCGCAACCCGTCCGACAAGGAATCAAAGGCGCCCATCGCGACGAAGTACGTGCGCTGCAATTTCCGCCAGGCCGGGCAGGTCTCGAAAGAGCAGATCCGCTCCGTATCGACGCTTCACGAGACGTTCGCGCTGCACGTCACCAACTCCCTCAGCGCGTATCTGCGGGTCGGAATGGACGTAAACGTGATCTCGGTCGAGCAGATCGCATTTTCGGAATTTCTCGCGCGGCTGCCCTACGATCTCACCTATCTGGCGTCGATCGACGTCATTCCGCTCGAAGCCACAGCGCTCGTTCAAATGGATCTTTCGCTCGCGTTTCCGGTGATCGATCTGGTGCTGGGTGGCCTCGGCAAAGACGAGCCCGAAGAGCGCGCCATCACCGAGATCGAAGAAAACATTCTCGAAAATGTCATGCGCATCATTTGCCGCGAACTTCAGGCCACCTGGAACACCGTTTTCAAAGTCGAATTTCGTTTCGCACGCCGCGAGGTCACGCAACAGGTCAGCGGGCTCATGCTCGCGTCGGAAAAAGTCCTTGCCCTCGGCTTCGAGATTCGCATGCCGGAAAACACGGGGCTGCTCAGCGTGGCGTTTCCCGCCGTAGTGTCCAACGCGCTCCTGCGCAAGCTGGCCACGCAATGGTCTCAGGCCAAGCCCGCTTCCTCCGACAATACCGAGCGTTTGCGCGACCGGCTGCGGGGCACGCTCTTTCCCGTCGAGCTGAGCCTGCCCGAGACTCCGAGGCCAGCAGGAACTGCCGGTCATCGAGCCCGGCAAGATCATCGTCCTCAGGCATCGCGTCACGGAGCCGAATCGCCTGCCGGTCAGCGGCAAGGACTGTTTCTGGCCATGCCGGTCAGCTGCGGAAGGCAGCGCGACACGCAGGTAACCGGACTGATTCCGCTCGCCGCGGATGCCCATAGGGAGCGAGTCGAACCTTCGCCGAGCTTTCCAATTTACCGAAGGCTTCCGCTTTTCCGAACGCGTGGACCGAGGCCTTCGCCGACGTGCTCGAAAAAGTCGCGAGCGCCAAGCACCCGGCCGAACTCCTGGCTCCGGAATCGATCGAGCCGGATGCGCTCGCCGCCGCCGACAAGGGACTTTGCATCATCTTTACGGCCGGATCACCGCTGCGGGGCGAGCAGGCCTGTATCGTTTCCGAGCCGGACGCGAACTCCTGGTGTATCGCTGATGGGCGAAGCTCCCGACGGCGCCGGCGAGCTCACCGTCGACGATCGCGATGCCGCCGCCGAAGTCTCTCGCCGGGTCGCAACGGCAGGTCGCAACCGATCCGACGGCCAAGTGGAGCGCGCCTGGTCGATCGCATCCGACGCACCGCGTCCCGGAACGTGGAAGCGGCCGCCACAGCGGCGGTTCGGATCACGACGTGGGCGGAGAAGAAGCCCGTCGTCATCGTTGCCCTGCAGGACGTCCTGCTGGCCGGTCTCGACGGAAACAGCCGCTGCCGCGAAGGCGCCTGCTGCTGCGTCGAAAGAGCCGGCGAAATCCGACCCCGCTCCCGCCGCCAAAGACCCCGCGAAGACCGTCTCGATCTGCTTCTCGATATCGAACTCAAAGCCACGTATTCGCTCGCGCCAGTGGAGATGCTGCCCCGCCACATCCTCTACTGCGCGCCGGCTCCGTGATCGAACTTGAACGCCACGTCGAAGAGGCCTGCCGAATCGCTGGTCGGGGCAGAGCGTGGCGGGTGGCGAAGTGGTGGTCGTCGAAGGTAACTACGGCCTTCGATCACGGAAACTCTGAGTCCGCGCCACCCTACGAAGAGTGGGGAAATAGCTCATGTCCACGGCACGCCCGATACTAGCCAGAGCCCCGCGATTCTGGCTTCATTGGTTCTCGATCCGGCGGATCTTTCCCCGATGCGAGAACGACCGGTGCGTGCGAGAAGGCAAGCTGTGGCCGGCGATTCGCCACCGGTCGTCCGGAATTCATCTCGATGGCCACTGGCTCTGCGGCTCCGAGTGTTTCGAGCAGTCCGTTGCCAAAGTGTTCGCGCACGCGGCCGCTCCGAGCCGCTGGAAACCCAAGACGCATCGTCTCCCTATCGGGCTGGTGCTGCTCTCGCGCGGAACGATCCGCGATGACCAGCTCCGCGATGCCCTCGACCGGCAGCGCCTGGAGGGAGGGCGCCGTCTGGGATCCTGGCTCCAGCAGACGAGCGCGGTTTCCGAAGACGACATTACGGCAGCGCTCGCCGCGCAGTGGGCGTGTCCCGTTTTTCCGCTGGCCCGTGAGCGCAGCTTCCTCCGATGCGCCACGATGCTGCCGATGGCCGTCATCCAGGCTGCTCGCATGCTTCCCGTATATATGTCGCGCGACCGGAGTTCCGTCTACATCGCGTTCGTCGACGGCATCGACCACAGCTGGCTGCGCTCGGCGGAACAGATGCTCGGCTGCACCACGGTGCCGTGCCTCGTTTCCGAATCCGCCTTCACTCGCGCGATGCAGGAGATCGTCTCGTTGGAGCGCCCCGAGGAATTCATCTTCGACAGCGTCACCGAAATCCGCGAAATGTCGCGGATCACGACGAGTTTTGCCGTGCAGTTGCAGGCCAAATCCGTTCAGCTGGTCGGGTGCCGCGAGTTTGCCTGGGCTCGCATTTATTCTGAAGGCACTGCGCGCGACGTCCTCTTTCGCCTGCCCATCGCCGTGTAAAAACGGCGCACGCCCTTTGCCAGTCCTCAATCTCTGCCGAGCCGCTAAAGAGACGAAGCGTTTCGCCGATGTATCATCCGGATTAAAGCGCGATGGAGTCGTCCACTACACGGGAAAATTGCCCTCGCATCACTTCGGGCAACGCGACCATCGAACCAACTACTCGCCGAAGAAATCAGGTCCTGGCGATTCTGGCTGAAGGCTTGCCCGCTCTTCCCAGCCACATCATCCAGCTCAACGGGCTTCTCGCCAGTTCGCCCGTCGACCTGAAACGGATCAGCGAGGTGATTCAAAGCGATCCCGGCCTCACCGGGCAGGTGATTCACCTGTGCAACTCGGCGCTCTTTGGACTGCGCCGCAGGATTTTCAAGGTGGAGGAAGCGGCGATCCTGATGGGCGCCGACAGGCTTCGCACGCTCGTCTTCACTTGCTACCTGATGGATTCTTCGAGCAAGTGGCTGCAGGAGCGCGGCATCCAGGAGCACTGGCGCCACTCGTTTATTGTCGCGATTCTCAGCGAACGCATCGCGCGCGCGATCAAGCACCCAATGCCCGATCAGGCCTATCTGAGCGGCCTTTTGCACGACGTCGGCAAGCTGCCGCTCCTGATGGTCGCGGCCGAGGAAGGCAGCATCGCGAGCATGGAGATTCTGCTCGAGCCGGGCGACAATCTCGAAGCGGAGCGCGAATATTTCGGCCTCGATCACTGCGAGGTCGGCCGGTGGGTCGGAACATCCTGGGAGTTTTACCCCTGCCACATCGAGGTTTTCCAGTTTCACCACCATCCCGACCAGGCGAAGCACGATCCTCTGCTCGTCGGCGTGGTTTCCGTCGCGGACCATTTCTGCGAACAGAAAGAGCTACAGGCCGCCCGAGGCGAAAAGGAAATCTCTCTCGCGGCAGCCCGGACATGGACCAGTACATCCGCAAATGTCTTCCGATGGTGGCGTCGTTCGAGCGTGATAATCTCCTCGAGCTGCTCGAGTCCGAATACCGCAGCGTTCTCCCCATGATCGAACAGAGCTACAGCAGCATCGTCTCCAAGAAACCGGATTCAGCCCGCGTTTGATGCCGCGCCGGCCCGCGGCAATATCTGCCTCGCGGAAATGTGCCATTAGGCAAGACGGGGTCGCCAAGATGAAATCCCTCTAATATTTCGCCGGCTGCGCGCAGCAAGCCTCGCGATTTCAGCGTCCGATTCGCTCTCTCCGCACGCGCTCGTTTGGCTGCCGGTGTGCTCCTCCTGTCTCTGCAAGGGAGAACCAGTGGACAGCGGATACTATGCAGCGTGCTCCGGTTTGCTCGCGAGGGTGCAGGCGCTCGACGTGACCGCCAACAATCTCGCCAACGTCAGCACCGCCGGCTACAAATCCGAGAATGAATTTTACGGCGCGCTCGATGCTTCGCTGTCGCAGCCCGCTCCGTCCGATCAGCTGAATCAGGCGGTGAATCGCTTCGGGATTCTCGGCGGCGACTACATCAACATGCGCGAAGGCTCTCTCGATCCCACCGGCAACCCCCTCGATGTCGCTGTCGAGGGCCCCGGATTGTTCGTGGTGCAGACTCCCAGCGGTATTCGCTTCACGCGCGCCGGAAATTTTCATCTGAATACGAAAGGGCAGCTGGTCACTTCGGACGGCAGTCCGGTGATGGGTCTCGGCGGCCCGATCAAACTTCCCGGGATCGGGCAGATCGGCCCGATCACGCTTCCCCAGGGCACGATTGCGATCAGCGCGGACGGCACGGTGTCGGTGAACGGCTCGATGGCCGGGCGTCTCAGCATTGTCGAAATGAAGGGCGGCACGCCGCTGACGCCCGAAGGCGCGTTGTACTTCTCGGTTCCCGACGGCAGCGCCGAGCCGGCAACAAAGTCCGGAGTGCAACAGGGCGTCCTCGAAGCCTCGAACATGAACCCCATCGACGGCGCCATCAATCTCGTCTCGATTCAACGGAACGCGGAACTGATGATGCGCGCGGTTTCGATCTTCAACGACGATTTCAACAAGACGGCGGCGGAACAAATCGCGCGCGTCTGAGCCGCAAAACTAAGGAGCCACACCAATGTTTCGCGCACTCTACACGGCCGCAAGCGGCATGACGGCGCAGCAACTCAATCTCGACAACATTGCCAACAACCTCGCCAACTCCGGCACCACCGGCTTTCGCGCCCAGCGCCTCCAGTTCGAGGATCTTCTCTATCAAAACCTGGTGACGCCGGGATCGGCTGCGACGCAGCAGACCACGATTCCCGAAGGACTCCAGGTCGGGCTCGGAACGCGCACCGCGTCCGCCGAATCGCTCCAGCAGCAGGGCGATTTTGACAACACCGGCAACTCGCTCGACATGGCGATTCAGGGACAAGGCTTCTTTCAGATTCGTCTGCCGAGCGGTGACGTGGCCTACACGCGCGACGGCGCGTTTCATCTCGATCAGAACGGCAACATCGTCACCGCGGACGGCAATCCGCTCGATCCGGCCGTCACGATTCCGACCAACGCCACATCGATCTCGATCGGTTCGGACGGCACCATCAGCGTCACGCTGCCCGGCCAGACCCAGGCGCAGCAGGTCGGCTCGATGCAGCTCGCTTTATTCGCGAACGCGGGCGGCTTGAGCAATCTCGGCGGAAACCTGCTCTATCCCACCACCGCTTCAGGCGACGCGATTCTCGGCACTCCCGGCGGCACCGAAGGCTTGGGCACGATCCAGCAGGGCATGCTCGAGGAGTCCAACGTCAACGTGGTCGAGGAGTTCGTGCAGATGATCGTCGCGCAACGATCGTATGAAGCGAATTCGCGCGTGATTCAGGCCGCAGACCAGATGATGCAACAGCTGAACCAGATCGCGAGCTAAGGGTAACGATGAGGGAAAAGCGAAGCGCCATGCACTCGGTTCGCAAATTCGCCGCTGTTTTCATACTACTGCTCGGGCCAGGTCTCGCTGCTGCCGGCCAGCCCGCGCAGCCGCACTCCGACGGCGCGGCTCGCTCATCGGCGATGCATGCTTCTCGCATCCTATCCGTCGACGAGATGTGCAGCTCGATCCGCCGCGCGTTGCAATCGAGCGGAGCGCCCGAAGCCGCGGTGCCGTCCGTCGAGCAGCTCCGGCCCGCGCTTCCCGTCACGATCACGGTCTCCGATTCCGGTCTTCAGCTGCTGCGCATGGACGCGGACGTCGTTCCCGGTTCCGTGCGAGCGCGCCTCTGGACCGCCAACGAACCCGCGATCCATCCGTTCGACGTGCGAATCCTGTCCGATCGCGCTCTGTTTCACTGGCTTACCCAGCGTGCCGCGCCGGCGCATGCTTTTCTCATCTTCAACGCGGGAGTGAGGCTCGCTGAAGAAAGGCGCTTCGCGAAGTCGCTGCCAAAACCCGTCACGCTCGTCTTTCCCGGCCAGACGGCCACGCTGCTGCTACGCCAGCCGGACATGGAAGTCCGTACTCCCGTGATGGCTCTCAATCCCGGAGTCTCCGGCCAGTGGATTCATGTGCGCAATATCGCGACGGGCCAGATTCTCGCAGCGCGGGTCGTCGGGCCCGGCAGTTTGGTCACTCAGTTTTAGGCACGGCTTAGGAGGCGACGGCCTTGACTCTCCGCACATTTCTGAACGCCTCTTTTGCCGCCGGCGCGGTGGCGTGGATTTTGATATGCGCCCCGCCGTGCGCCGCTCACAAAAGCAAAGCCAACACTACCGACACCACGCAGGCGCTCAACGCCTACATCGCGCGCGTCCGCGCAACGGCCTCGGTGGCCGCGGGTGTCGACGGCAGTTTGTGGTCGCCGCAAGCGCGTTGGGCCAATCTCGCTGTCGACGACAAAGCGCACAACGTCGGCGACATCGTCACCATCCTGCTCAACGATTCCTATTCCTCCACCGCGAACAACTCGATCAAAACGGCGCGCACCTTCGCCGCATCGTCCGGCGTCACCGGCGCATTCGGCACAGTCAGCCCCACGAGCGGGTGGCAAAATCTCTTCAGCCCCAACTCGTCCGAGGCGCTCACTGGTTCGGGCCAGTCCGCGATCACGTCGTCGCTCAACGTCACCATGGCCGGCCAGGTGATGGACGTGCTGCCTAACGGCGCGCTCATCGTACAGGCCGCGCGCAATATGTTCGTCGGCAACGAGCGGCAGACGATCATCGTGCGCGGCATCCTGCGCCCCGACGACATTTCGCCGACGAACATCGCAACCTCGTCGTCACTCACGAATCTCGAAGTGGAAGTGAAAGGAAAGGGAGTGGTCAGCGACGGCGCCCGCCCGCCTAACGCGATCATTCGGGCGATCCTCAACGTGCTGAATTTCTGATGAAGCAGATGACTTCCATCACGCGCCGGCTCGCATCGCTGCTCTTGATCTCGATGACCATGCTCCTTTTCGCGTCCGCCGTTCGCGCCACGGACGAACAACCCGTTCACCTCGTCCGCCTCAAGGATATTTCCACCGTCGAAGGCGTTCGTGACAATCCGCTGATCGGCTACGGATTGGTGGTCGGTTTGAAGGGCACGGGCGACAGCCAGCAGACGATCTTCACCAACCAGACGCTGGGCAACATTCTGAACCGCATGGGCGTGTCGATTCCGCCGACCGCGATCCTCGTTCACAATGCCGCAGCTGTCTTCGTCACCGCCACCCTTCCGCCGTTTGCGAAGCCCGGCATGCACATCGACGTCACCGTGTCGTCGGTCGGCGACGCGAAGAGCTTACTCGGCGGCCTTCTGCTGCTCTCCTCGCTCAACGGCCCCGACGGCCATACGTACGCTCTCGCGCAGGGACCGCTCATCGTCGGCGGCTACGCCGTCGGCGCGCGCAGCAATTCGAAACAGGTGAACACGCCGACCGTCGGAATCATTTCAGGCGGCGGCATCGTCGAGCGCGACACTTCGGTCAGTCTCGAAGGCGCCAAAACCGTCAGCCTCCTGCTGCGCGATACCGATTTTCAGACGGCGCAGGACGTGGCGGGTGCGATCAATCAATCCCTGGGGAAAAATCTCGCGCACGCCGTCGACAGCCGCCGCATCGAAATCTCCGGTATCGATCCCGGGCCGCTCTCAGCCGTCCAGTTGCTCGCCAAAATCGAGGACCTCACCGTTCACGTGCAACCCGCCGCGAAAGTCGTGATCAGCGAGCGCACCGGAACGATCGTCATGGGCGGCGACGTCACGCTTTCCGCGTGCTCCATCCTCCACGGCAATCTGACCATCAACGTCGTCACGGTGATGCAAGTCTCGCAACCGTATCCCGATTCCAAAGGAACCACCGAAGTTGTTCCCCAGACGACGGTCAGCGCCGGCGAATCGGCCGTGCAGTCGATCAAGCTCGAGGCGGGCTCGACCGTCGGGGATTTAGTCAAAGGCTTGCAATCGATCGGCGCCACACCAAGCGACGTCGTCTCGATCATTCAGGCGATCCAGGCCGACGGCGCTCTCAACGGCGAATTGGAGGTGATCTGATGACCGGTCCCAGCATCGCGCAAACTTTGCCCCCGGCTCCCGCGCAGCAAAGCGAGTTCGGCGCCACAACGGGAACCGCCCAGACGCCTCATAGCAAGGCCGGCATGGCCAAGCTTCAAAAGGCAGCCCAGGATTTTGAAGCGATCATGATCGATTCGCTTTGGGGCTCGATGAAGGACGGCTCGCTCGGTAGCGACGACGATCTGGACGATCCGTCCGACAGCTCGCTCGAGCAGCTAGGCATGCAGATGGTTTCCGGTGCGCTCGCCCAGGCGGGCGGCCTGGGGATCGGCAAGATGATCGTCCACGCCCTGGGGTCGAAGGTCTAGGCGCCTCATGCGTTTACGAGCCAGTTGCCGGCTTAAGCTTATCGGTACCGGGCCGATATACAGTGCGTCGGCCAAGGTGAAGAAACGATTAAAGGTTTCTAATCATTTGCCGATCAGCAGAACGGCGGCTGGTTCCCCAATCCGGCCAGCGGCGTTTTGTAAGATCAACCGTCTTGAGGTGATGAATGAGAATCGATCCGAATTCGCAGTCCTCGGAAGCCATCCAGCAGCAGGGAACAGTCCAGGATTCGAAGAATCAGGCCGCCCAGAAGGCGCAGCAGGACCCAAACGCCAGCAGCGGGGTGCAGGTCCAGCTTTCGACCAGCTCCAATCAGGTCGCGGCGCTCGCGCAGCAGGCGGCCAACGTCCCCGCGGTGCGCACGGACCGCGTGGACGCGCTGCAACAGACCGTTCGCGACGGCAATTTCAACGTCAGCAACGAGCAGGTGGCGGCGGCGATTTATTCGGACGCAGCCGCGAGCGGCACGAACGAGCAGGGATAGTCGCGAGTGAAGTCCTATGGGCGATTTTTCCTCGTCTCGAATCGAAGGGATTGCCGGCCGCGAAAGCGATGATGGGCCGTCCCAGCAGGAGCCCGGCAAACGCAAGCCGAAGCCTGACGAAAAGCCGAAGCCGGGATCAACGGAAACAGAAGATCTCGTGATCGAGGCGACTTCACACGACCTCGACGAAATGGCCTAACGTGAAAGACGACACACCCGCCATCTCCGCACTGCTCGGCGAGCGACTCAGGCTGCTCGATTCGCTCGCCGTCGAATTGCGCGCCTGCGGCAACGCGATGGTGGCCCTCGATCTTGATGGAATCCATCAGCGCGTCTCCCAGCAGGAGCAGATCTGCCAGCAGATTCGCTCAGTCGATCGCGAAATCGATGTGCTGCAGCAGCGCTGGTCCTCGGACGAAAGAAGCGAAGCCCTGCCTGCGGTAAAAGATCTGCTGGGCCGAATCTCCACGGCGCAGACGGAAGTGCGCCGTTTGAACGCCGCGCATTCCGCGCTGCTGCGCCGCTCGCGCCGCATGCTTCGGGCGATGATGAACTTCGTGAATTTCTACGGCGGCCGCTACCAAGTGAATCGAAAAATCGCCGTGCCGCCGCCTCCGGCGTCCGATCCCACGGAATTGGCGAGGGTCTGATCGTGGGCTCTCTCAATAGTGCGCTGTCGATTGTCGTGGGCGCGCTCGACGCCGACCAGGGCGCCATCAGCGTCACCACCAACAACCTCGCGAACGCGAATACTCCGGGCTACGACCGCCAGATCGCCCAATTCAGCGAAAACGACCCGATCCAGGTGGGGAACCTGATCTTAGGCTCGGGCGTCACGCTGGAGCAAGCGCAAACCGTGCGCAGCAACGTGCTTCAGCTCCAACTGAATCAGGAGACGCAGACTTCCGGCCAGCTCGACGCCTTCGTAAACGGCATGAGCCAGGTCGAGACGCTCTTCAACGAGACCGCCGGAACGGGATTGCAGACGCCGCTCAGCGCATTTTTCTCTAGCCTGCAGCAGCTATCCACGAATCCGTCGGACTCGAGCCTTCGCGTCGGCGTCATTTTAGCCGCGCAGAATCTCGCTACCGCGTTCAATCAGTCGTCGTCCGCGCTCACCACGCAGCAGAGCGACTTGAACCAGTCGGTCGAGCAGAGCGTCAGCGAGGTCAACTCCTACACCGGCCAGATCGCGCAGCTGAACAATCAGATTACCAGCCTCACCGAGAGCGGCGAAGATCCGAGCACGCTGATCGAGCAGCGCGACGTGGCGTTGCAAAATCTCTCGAACGTGATCGGCATCAACGTGATCGCCGGAAACAGCAACAACATCACGGTGACGACCGGAAACGGATCGCCACTGATCGTCGGCGATGAAAGTTTCGCGCTCCAGACCCAGACCAACACCACCACCGGCATGCAGGACGTTTTCTCGCAGGGCCAGGACATTACGTCCCAGATTTCTTCCGGTGAGCTGGGCGGCCAAATCCAAGTCCGCGACCAGCAGATTCCTTCGGTTCTCAGCCAGATCGACACGCTCGCGGCCGGCATCGAGAACTCCGTAAACACGCAGAGCGAAGCGGGGTTCGACCTGAACGGCAATCCGGGCACAGCGTTGTTCACCGCGCCTCCGCCGGGCACCACGGGCGCGGCCGCCTCGATGGGCGTGGCGATTTCGGACCCGTCGCTTGTCGCGGCGAGTTCCGACGGCACGCCGGGCAGCAACGGCAATGCCAACGCTCTTGCGTCGATCGCGAATCAAACCATCGTCGACGGCCAAACGCCTTCGAACTACTATTCCGGCACCGTCTTTCAAATCGGCAACGCCGTCTCGAACGCCACCGCCGAGCAAACGGCCGCGCAGCAGGTCACGCTGCAGCTGCAGAATCAGATCGGCGCGCTTTCGGGCGTCTCGCTCGACGAAGAGGCCGCGAACCTCACGAAATTCCAGCAAGCTTACGATGCCTCGGCGCGCGTCGTGACGATCATCTCCGAGTTGACGAACGAAGCTATCAACTTAGGTCAAGACTAGCTGGATCAGGATCAGAGCCATGTCTATTCGAGTCGATCCCAACCTTTCCGGCGAATTGATCGCGGGGATCAACACCAACCAGGGAGAGCTCAACGTCGAGCTCCAGGAGCTATCGACGGGCAAGGCCGTGAACGCGCTGGGCGACAATCCGGCGGCCGCCTCGGCTCTCGTGGGCAACGACAGCGAAACGGCGCAGGTGGACCAGTTCCAGAGCAACGTCAGCAGCCTGCAGGGCCTTTTGCAGGTCGGCGACTCGACGATGAGCTCGGTGGTGAATCTGATGACGCAGGCGATTTCGCTCGGCATCGAGGGCGCCAACGGCACGCTCAGCGACGCGGACCGCCAGGCCATCGCTTCGCAGTTGACGGGGATCCAGCAGCAGATGCTCGGCCTCGCGAATACCACCTACGAAGGGAATTATATTTTCGGAGGAACGGAGGACCAGACGGCTCCGTTCACTGCCGACCCCACGGCTCCCGACGGAGTCACGTACAACGGCAACACCAGCGTCAATTCCGTCCAGCTCTCCACCGGGCAGAGCATGGCCATCAATGTCCCCGGCAGCCAGCTCTTCCAGAATCCGTCGGGCGACATCTTCGGCGCGCTCAATCAGATGATCACCGCTCTGCAGTCCAACACGGGCATTGAGGCGGCCGATACTTCCCTGGAGAATGCCTTCAACGCAATCAGCGCGCAGCGCGTCTTTTACGGCAATGGCGGCGCGGAACTCAACACGGTCACGTCATTCCTGAGCCAGGAGAAAGTCGAGCTCTCCACGCAGCAGACGAATCTCATCGGAGCGGACATGGGCCAGGTCGCCTCGAATTATTCCCAATCCGAGGTCCAGCAGCAGGCCCTCTTCGCCGCCAGCGGCAAAATCCTCGCCGAGCCCACGCTCTTCGATTACCTCCCAACGTAGTTCTCATCCGGGCGGCAGGAACGGGAGAAGTGCGGCCCATGCGCACCGACTGCACGCTCACGGTCTTGTCGTTATGTTCTCATCCCGTTTTCCCCGGGGAGGTTTTCCCGAATCGGAGCGATCTTTCCGACAAAGGCACTCAGTGCAATTGCAGGAGCTTGGCTAGAGTCCGATCGGCATTTTTCCGTACAGCGGCATCCGTCGTTCCATTGCGCATTTCAAGAACGTATCGCACAGCGGTGTTCACAGTGGTCCAGGGTTCTCCCCGATGGTCGTCGATTTGCCAGCCTCGCGTCCCAGAAGGCTTCCGGCTGATCACGGTCTTGCCGTCTGGTCCGTACATGATGCCGTAGCCCGGAACGAGAATAAGACGGTACAGTATTCCGGTTTTCATGTATGGAATCTTTGGAGGGGGCGTATAACGCAGCGACGAGTCGATTTCACCAGCAGCTGTGTAGTCCACTGTCACTTCAGCCGTATCGCCATAAACCGCCGCCGGCCACACGGCCCAAGCGTTGGACACGACGCGAAAAGAGAGTGGCCGGGGCAGCAGACTGTCGTCGGTGTAGAGCCCAGCCGTTTCCTTCCAACCTTCAGACGTCAGCAGGTTGCCCTCGGTCGCGTTCATCCAAAGGTCGTTAACCAGTTCGCTGGGAAGAGGTCCTCGAATTTTCAAAGGAGATTGCGCGTGAAGCACGACCTGCCCGAAAACGGCACCGGACGCGACGATTGCCCAGCAGACTAGATGGCGCCGAATGTCTCTCACCGTGCCATTTTTCACGGAGCGGTATGCAACCATGGGCTCTCCGGATCAAGCGGGTCGGTGCGGTCCTGCGGGTCGATGATACCATCGCGGCAATCGCCCGCGAGTATGCCGTGCCGGGCACGAAGGCCGAAGTTCTTGGGCTTAAGATTGGGCTGCTTGGGCACTTGAGAAGAAGGCTGCCGCGCTTGAGACCACGGCGCTGCGTGTAAAACCTCTTGTCAGAGATGGAATTGGCTGGCTAGCGCGTGCGCTGGTAGGCGTCGGCCCAGGAGCGGACGGCGTCGATCTGCGCGCGCTTCACGCCGATCTCGTCCTGCCTCTGAAGCAACCGGTCGTGGAAAGGCTTCAGGATGCGCTGCACCTGCGCCAGAAGATCCTTGTACTCGCTGTAGGCAGACGAGGCGCGCGCCCGCGCGACGTCCTCGGGTCGGCCGGCGCGAGTGGCCTCGCCCACTTCGCGAAGGCGCGCGGTCAGCGACTTCACGATCGCCGCGTCGATCGAGCCCGGGTTCGCCGCGGATTCCTGCTCGCGGCGCAAAAAATCGCGCATCTCGTTGGTGGCTTTGCACAGAAGGTCGAGCAGATCGCGAGCCATCAGGCGCTCCAACTCGAACCGTCAGGCGCGGGCTCCGCGGGCGGGGCCGTGACGGTGCGCACAGCGGGCTTCTCGGCGGCGGCCGGCGCGCCTGCGTGGTCCTTTTCAACCTGTCGCCAGGCTTCCCGGATCTCGCTGAACAGGCCTGCGTATTTCTCGAATTCGGCCCGATCGACGCGGATGTTCGCCGCGAATATTTGGTTGCGAGCGAACTGGTAGAAGCGCCCAAGCCGCTGTGCCAGCCCCCCGCCGCGCTCGTAGTCGAGCGCCGAACGGAGTTCGGCGACCACCGCGAAAAACTTGTTCGTGGCTTTGATGCGATCCTCGATCTTTCCCTCGTCGATGGCGCGGGCGGCGCGGTGCAGCGACTCGATCCCGATGTCGAAGATCATGCCCGTAATGGCGGTGGGATTCGCGCCTCGCGCGGCGACCTGCTGATAGGTCAGAGCAATATTCTTTTCACGCGGCATTTTAGATATTCGACAACTGGCCCTGGACCTGAAGCTCCAGCGTTGGCAATTGTTCCAAAGTCGCGTCGATCTGGCTGAACTCCGTTGTCAGTGACGCCTGCTGATCGGTCAGGTTGGACTGAAACTGCGAAATCTGGTCGGAGAGCGACTGGACGCTCTGGCTGATGCCATTCTCATCCGAGGCGATCAGCCCCGACGGGCTGAGCATCGTATTGAGATCGTTGTTGAAGTTCTGCGCGAACCCGGTGCTCGAGCTGTTTTGAAAGAAGTTGACGAAGTCCTGGAAGTTGCTCGTGATCGACGAATTGAGTGTTGTCGAATCGACGCTGAGCGTTCCATCGTCGTTCGTGCTGATGCCCATGCTCGCTAGGTTGATGAAACTCGAGTTGCCACTTCCGGAAAAATTGACGTCGCTGGCCAGGGTGCTCTGGATCGATGAAAGCGTGCTGTCACTCGCGAGGACACCCTGCTGGCTGTTCGAGTCGACCGCGTATTGCGCGTTGATGGCCTGCACCACCGCGTTGTATGACGAGACAAACGTATTGATCGCACCGGAAATCTGCGTGGTGTCGGGCGCGATGGTCACGGCCACGTTCGTCGCCGGAGGCGCGGCAAGAAGGTTGAGCGTCACGCCCGGAATCGCGGACGTAACGGTGTTGGTCGCGGACGAGATGGGCACCCCGTCGACGGTCACCGACGCATTCACGCCCGTGACCGGTTTGGTGAATCCGAGCCCGACCGTGTCGTTCGAGACCGTGAAATCGCCGCCACCGCCGCTGGAATTGCTCGCGATCGAAAGGCGAGCGCCTCCGGCGTCGGTGACGACGCTGGCGGTGACGCCCAGGTTCTGCCCGTTGATGTAGGACGCAAGCCCGCTAAGCGTGTTCGTGCCGTCGGCACTATCCACGGGAATCGTCGTGGGAGTCGAAGCGCCGGGCGCCAGAATCTGGAAACTTCCGGTCGCCAGAGTCGAAGTTGCGGAGGCCTGCTCGTTCTGCGTGTAATACGACGACGTAGTCGCCAGGTTGTTGACCGTAACATTGTGCGTGCCGGGCGTCGCCGTGTCGCTCGCAGTCGCGGTGATCACATTCGTGTTGGACGATGTCGCCACCTGCGCCTCAACCGGGCTGTTGGCGTCCGATAGCGCCTGGACCGAGGTCTGCAGCGTCGAAAGCAGCGAGCCGATGTTCTGCAGCGCCGACGTCTGCGAGCTGAAGGTGCTCTGCTGGTTCTGCATGTCGGTCAGCGGAGTCGAGTCGGCGGCGATGATCTCCGCGACGACCGCCTGCACGTTGATGCCGGTGCCAACGTCGTTCGCCAAGTCGCCGACAATGCTTGAAATGGCCGAGCTGGATACGGACACGGATGTTCTCCCGCCGGGACGCTTCGCGCTTCTTGCACACCGCGCGCGCGAACCGTGAATCTGCCGAAACAAGGATTAGGCGGGACTCTACCTAAGAGTCCCGCCCGATCCCGGAGACTGCGCCTCGGCTACTGCAACAGATGTAACAAGTTTTGCTGGGACGAGTTGGCTTGCGACACCGCCGCAATACCTGTCTGTTCCAGCAGACTGTATTTCGACAGATCGGAGACCGCCGTCGCCACGTTGACCGCCGTGATGCTGTCTTCCGCGGATGCCAGGTTCTGCACTTCGTTGGTCTCAACGTTGGCCGACGCGTCTAACCGGTTGACGTTCGCGCCGATCGTTCCGCGGAGTCCGGCGGTTGTGGCGATCGCCGTGGTGATAAGGCCCAGAGCTGTCTGGGCGTCGGACGCCGTGCTGAGGTCGACGCTCGCTGTCAATCCGAGACTCGATGCCGACAACGTGCCCACGGAAACCGCGATCGTCGTGTTCGCGGCCGCATTGCCGTCGCTCAGGAAGATCGACGTTGCCGTGGCGGAAAACACGGATGTGCCGTTGAATTCGGTGCTTGCGCCGATCGAAGTGATTTCCGCCTGAATCTGCGAGAACTCAGCCTGAATCGCGGTGCGCTGTGAGTCGCTCACCGTGCCGGTCGAGGATTCCGTGGCCAGCGTGACCGCCCGGTTGAGAAGTGTGGTCACCTGTGAGAGCGCGCCGTCGGCCACTTGGAGGGCGCCGACGCCGTCGTTGGCGTTCATCACGGATTGGTTCAGTGCAGTTTCATTGGCCTGAAGGCCGTTCGCGATAGCAAGGCCCGCAGCGTCATCCGCGCCCGTATTGATGCGCGAACCGGACGCCAACTGTACTAGCGTGTTCTGCAAGCTCGCGTCCGTCCCCTCCAAGCTGTTCTGTGCGATCAGTGACGGAATATTGTTAAGAATGCTTAACATGGTATTTTTTCTCCTGAGTATTGTTCGTCAGCGGCACCGAGCTTTATGAATCCGGGAGCAACAGCTCATCCGGTTTATATGTGGCGCTCGACCTGCTTCGGAACTCCTTGTGTTGCAGCTGGACTATCGGCATGCAAACGTAAGGCTTGAGCGCTCCTCAGGCATTTCCGGTACGGGAAAGTAAACGTGTGTCGGGAAGATGCTCATTTTGCGATCTCTGCAACTCAGCGAGAATCGTTAAGAGTCGTGGAAACTGCGGGAAAGCCGCGAGGCCTCGCTTAGCGAGGCTCACGGCGCGCTCCGTTTCGCCGAGCTGCGCACGAATGCTTGCCGGCCGCAGAAAGTCGGAAGGAGTCAGAACGGAACACTTTTCGAGCTTCCTCTCCGCCGCCGCCGCCGCTTCCGCAAGATCGCTGAGCCACACAAACGCTTGGACGAGCCGGTCGTGGAGCTCGCCCATCTCTGGCTGCTTCGCGGGCGCGCCGCGCAGCAGAAACATCCCTTTGTCTTTTCGCCCCGCGCGAAGCAGGGAAAGGCCGAGCTTGCTCTCGATCACGGCATTTCCCGCCGACTTGCGCAGCGCCCGCTCGTAACACCGCGAGGATTCGCGAAATCGCCCGGCGTTGTAGAAAACGTCGCCCTTGGTCTCCGCCAGCAGCGCAGCCGTATAGCCGAGGCGCTCGCATTTCTGCAGCGCGACGAGTGCTTCGTCGTAACTTTTCAAGCGCAGCCGGGTTAGCCCGAGAAACAGCCAGGCTACCGACAGGCGGGGATTGATCTCGCACGCGCGGCTAAAGCACGAGCAGGCCGCCGCGTAATCGTGAAAATTGTCGAATTCGAGAAGGCCGAGCTCGAAATGCGCCTGTGCGTTCTCCGGCATCTCCCGGACTTTCTCGCGCCCAAGCTCGCGGTAGACCATATTCTTCCGCGCCATCGTTTCCTGATCCGCGGCCGAGCCGAAATGATGGATTACGAGGTCGCACTGGCGCACCTTCCGCCCGAGTTCAAGAATGCGCGGCCCTACGGACTCATGCACGCGGGCCACAAAGTAAATGTCAGGGTCGCAGCGAAAAAGCCGCACGTTGCCGTGCGCGACGAATGCGGGAAATTGGCGCGACTCGGGCAAACGGCCGTCGTTCTCCACGGCAGCGCAATCCCAGATCCGCGTGTTGAGGCTGCGGAAGTAATTGCGGATCGGCACGGTGTATCCGGCGTACTCGTCGGAGCGCAGCAACGGCGCAATCGCCTCCGCCGCGTAGGAATCGAGCATTTCGTCCGCGTCGAGCGTGAGCACCCAATCGGCGGCGGTGTGCAAACGCAGCTCTGTGAGCGCGCGATTGCGAGCCTTCGCGAAATCGTTTTCCCAGGGGATCGAGACCACGCACGCGCCGGCCGCCCGCGCCACCGCGATCGTGTCGTCGGTCGACCCGGTGTCCGCCACCACCATTTCGTCCACCACCCCGCGCACGCTCTCGAGGCACTGCGGCAGATCGCGCGCCGCGTTGCGCACGATCATCGAGAACGCCAGCCGCGGTTTCACGGAAGCGCCTCGGAGAGTTGCTCGGCCGCGTTCCCATTCGACGCCGCATCGAGTGTCGCCGCCGATTCGCCGATCGCGCCGCGGTTTTCGACTTCCACGACAGGTTCGCGAGCGTCCGTCATCTTCTTGGACTGCTGTCGCACGCAACGCTCGACGGATTCGGAATCACCCAGTGCGCGGTAGGTGCGTTCGAGTCCTTGCAGCAGCCGGCCGAAAATACTGACGTTCGGGATCTCGCCGCGCAGGTAATGGAACGCGTGACGATATTGCGCGAGCGCGCCGGCGGCGTCGCCCTGCGCGAGCAACCGCTCGCCCAGATGAACGTAGGCGACCAGACGCACGCCCGGGCGTTCGTTGCCCGGCATATGCGCGAGCACTTCGGGGAAGAAACGCTCGACCATTAGGTACGACGGAACGTGGTTTGGGTCGAACGCCTTCGGTTGCAAGGTTCTCGCGCGATCGATGAGCCGGGCCACCTTCGCCATCAATTGTTCGGGCGAGAAATTCTGTAGCATGTGCTCGCGCGACGCCTTGGCCCGTTTGCGCCAGAGGTTGTCGTCCTGGTAGAGCCGCACGACCGCCTCCTCGAACGATTCTTCGTCGTCCGCGATCGACACGGTTTCGCCGTCGCGCAGGCCGATTCCCTCGGCGCCGATCGTCGTCGTGACGACCGGAATCCCGTGCGCCAGCGCCGCCACGTTTTTTGTCTTGATCCCCGTGCCGTAGCGGATCGGAGAGACGAACACGCGATACTGCGCGAAGACGCGCCCGAGGTCGCTAACGTGGCCCAGGCCGACGATCCCGTTGCCGGGCGCGCGAAGGAAGTCCGGCATCGAGCTTCCGGCCAGGCGCATTTCCACATTCGGCAGCCGCTTGCGAATCCGAGGCCAGACGCGTTCGAGAAACCATCCGAGTCCGTCGCGGTTTGCCAAGTTCGAGAAGCTTCCGAGAAACAGCAGGTGCCGTCGCTTGGCTGGGCCGGGCCCCGCCGGGCACTTTTCCGCGACCATGGGCAGCAGTTCGGTCAGCAGATTTGGAGTGACCCGGTGAAATTCCGCGAAGTCCTCTTCAGTGATCCCCAGCACCATGTCCGCCTGCCGGTACGTTTCCGTCTCGCGGTATTCGAAATCCTTGGCGCGCTCGACGTCGGCAAACCGCTTGTTCAGATGGGCCATTTGCATCTCGCGCAGTCCGTGGCGATCGTCGCTTAGGACGGCGACGCGTGTGTGGGGAGAAACGCGCCGGATCGTGTCGACATAGTGTTCGGGAAGGGAAGGCCCCGTCCAAAACCAGTGGTAGAGGATCGCGACGTCGAATTGGTTCACCTTGAGGATGTGTTCGAACGACCACTCGGGCTTCACATCCAGCCCGACGAACTTCAATCGCTCCGCATCATTCGCGTAGACCGTGACACCGACCGCTTTGAGTGGCGGCTCGTAGCGTTCGCGGCGCATGCCAAGCCGCGCGACGAACGTCACGGAGTGTCCCAGGCTGCGCAACGCGCACGTAATTTGCATGATGCGGACATCCGCGCCGCCGCAATCCGTTTGCGGCAGCGTTTCGTGCATCACGAGGACGCGCAGCGGTCCGCTCGCCGGCAGATCGCGCGGTGCGTGCGCAGCGGGTTCGGCGGCCGCAGGATGCGGCTCTGGTGCCGGCTCCGGAGTCGGGGCGGAAACTTTTCTGCACAGCCCGAGCAAGTCCTGCAGCGGTTGCTGCTGTTTGCCGCCCGGGATCGCAATCGCGCGCTCGAGCAAAGGAATCGCGTCCTGATGGCGCTTCTGATTCACCAGGAGCACAGCAAGATTGGCGAGCGCTTCGGCGTTTTGCGGATCGATCTCGATGGCTCGCTGGTAGGCTTGCTCGGCTTCACTGTGGCGTTCGCAACCCGCTTGGCACGTCGCCCAATCGTTCCATCGCTCCGAAGTTTCTTCCGCGCGCAAGGCGGCCGAAAGATACGGCAGCGCCTCCGAAGTCTTGCCCGCCTGCGCCAGTTGCACGCCCTGTGCGTGGGTACCGGCCGCCACACGACGGATGTACGACCGCAGTCGATCTTGCGCGGCTTCCGGACTCGCCACGCGGCGAAACGTCTCGGCGAATCGCGGCCCGAGGCTCTCCCACGAAAAGCGCGCCGCTTGCCGGGCGCGAAAGCTTTCGAGAATTGCCGCGAGCGCCTCGCGCCCCTTGGCATCGCGCAACACCGTCGACCACTGCGCGATGGCTGCCGAAAGCGCTCCGGGAGCTTTCATGTTCACGCGGGAGACGCCCTCCAGCTCGGCGGGCAATCCCGCCGTCATCCATCGTGTCACTTCGTAGTCGTGCATCACGAACGGCAGGCCCGAGAGCTGCGTCTCCGCGTAGACCAGCCCGAACGTCTCGGCCAGGCTCCCGCAGACCGCGAGGTCGGCCAGCCCGTACAAATCGGGCATCCTCTCGAATGAAACGCCCACCAGCGGCCGAAACCGCTCGCCGAAAATTTCCTGCGCCTCGCGCTCCCACGCTGTGGGTTCATTGCCGCGCGAGCCCGCAACCACCCAATACACATTCGGGTCTGCGGCCAGCGGCGCGATTTCGCGCAGGACGTACGGGAAGTTCTTCACTTCGTGATCGAACGCGCCCACGCTGAGAATCACGAAAGCGTCTTGGGGAATGCGATATTCGTCGCGAAGCGGGCAGCGCCGTAAGCGCGCCTCGCGAAATGGCTCGCCCGTCACGCCATTCGGCAACTCGAAGATCAGCTCGGGAGCCACGCCAAGATCCTGCAGCCCCTTCGTCACCCACGGTGTGACCGAGTGAAAAACGAAAAGGTGCCCGGCCAGCCGCTCGACGATCTGCCGGTGAACCCAATCGGTGCGCACGATCACGCAAACCGGCCCTTCGCGGGTCGCCCGTGCCAGCCGCTCCAGCAGAGCCGTCGGCCGCCCGCCCGCATCGACCAGTCCCTCCTGCCATTTCAGGTAGATGATGGTCGGTTCTTTCGAGCGCAGTTCCTCATCCAGGCATGCGGCCGCGCCTATCGCGAAGAGATGTTCCTCCGTGTGTAAAGCCCAGTCGTGCAGCTCCGGTGCGGAAATCGAGGCCAGGCGGGAGTCGCTGCGGAGCCGGCCGAGCGCGAGTTGCTGCAATTCGTCGCGGCGCAGCGTGGGAACGCGGAAAACGCCGGGCGCTTCCGACGAGCCCCAGCACTTCACCGGCAGGCCATTCGAGTGAAAGTTCGCCGCCAGATCCAGCAGGAATCGCTCGTATCCTCGGTTGACCGAGCCGAGCCCGGAAGAAAGGACCAGGATCTTCATTTGTATGCCGGAGATTGCAAACCAACGGCCACACGCCGGATGAGCGATGTTAGAAATTCTTAATGTGTCCAACCAGTCTTCGCTCACGCCCGCCCGTGCCTCGCCGTGCCCCAACGGTTCAGCTTCCCCGGCGTACTGCCGATACAACAAGATGGCGGGTCATCGCGATGAACGGATTGCCTCGGGTCCCGGCGGCACAACGTCATGATTCGACTCACACGACTCAACAAGCATCCGATCGGAGTCAATTCCGACCTGATCAAGTTCATCGAAAACGCTCCCGACACGATGATCACCCTGCTCACGGGAGAGAAAATCCTGGTGCGCGAGAGCTTCGAGGAAATCCTCGATCGCATCGTCGCGTTTCGGCAGCGCCTCCTCGCGGGGCTCGACGTGACGGACTACGTCGCGAACTCGAAAGGCCCGGAAATCGCGCGCATTCCAGGCGTGAACAAGTACGGCGCGAACATCTCCGAGTTCGAAAAAGGAGTGAAGGAATCGGAGGACGTGGCCGAATCCGAGGATCCGGGGGAGCCGCGCGATGGATAAAGCGAGCTTTGGCGGGCTGGTCCTCGCGATTGTCGGCATCCTCGCGGGACTCCTGATCGAGGGGGGCAGCGTATCTCAGATCGCGCAGCCCACCGCTGCCATGATCGTTCTCGGCGGCACGTTTGGCGCGACGATGCTGAATTTTCCGCTGCCGGTCGTGCTGGCGGCGATTCGCAATTTGAAACGCGTCTTCTTCGATAAGAAGACGAACTCCGTGATCCTGATTCAGGAGATGGTGCGCTACGCCAATAAGGCCCGCAAGGAAGGCATCGTGTCGCTCGACAGTGAGCTCGAAAGCATCTCGGACCCGTTTCTCAAGAAAGCGCTCATGCTCGCCGTCGACGGCACCGAGCCCGAAGAGCTGCGCAAGATGATGGAGCTTGAGCTCGACAACCAGGCCGAACACGACGAGAACAGCCCCAAGGTCTTCGAAGCAGCCGGGGGGTTTGCGCCAACGATTGGAATCATTGGCGCCGTTCTCGGTCTGATTCAGGTGATGCAGCACCTCGACAACATTGCCGAAGTGGGGCGGGGAATTGCCGTGGCGTTCGTCGCCACGATTTACGGCGTAGGCAGCGCGAACCTGCTCTTTCTGCCCGCCGCCGGCAAATTGAAGCTGCGCCTCCGCGAGGGACAAGTACAAAAGGAAATGATGCTCGAGGGCGTGATTTCCATCCTCGAAGGAATGAATCCCAGGATGCTCGAAGCGAAACTGGAGGGCTTTCTGGCGGAAAGCGACCACGGGAAACATGCCGCGAACACCGCGTAGGAAGCGTAGGCACGAGGAGCACGCGAATCACGAGCGCTGGCTGATTTCCTACGCCGATTTCATCACGCTGCTCTTCGCGTTTTTCGTCGTCCTGTTTTCCTCCGCGCAAGTGGACCATCGGAAGGTCGGGCAGATCGCCATGGCGATTCAGGTGGCCTTCCAGCAAATGGGCGTGTTCGAAAGCTCCAACACGCACATGCCCCTCGACAAATCGGAGCCGATGCCCTTTGAAAAAGTGCAGGTGATTGAAAACAGCATGCGCGACACCGATCTCTCGCAAATGATCCCGCCGATGAAAGGCGTGATTAGCAACGCGCCGGACCGCCAGGAAATCGCCGCGATCCGGAAAACGCTGGAATCCACGCTGGCGAATCAGATCGAAAAGAAGACCGTTGGCATCCACGAGACCCGCGAAGGCCTGGTCGTCAGCCTGCGCGAAATCGGCTTTTTCGACAGCGGCTCCGCCGCGCTACGTCCGGGGGCGGCGGCGACCCTGAAACAGATCGCGGACGTGCTGCGCGGGCTTCCGGAAAACATTCGAATCGAAGGACACACGGACAACGTGCCCATTCACAACGCCGCGTTTCCGTCGAATTGGGAGCTTTCCACGGCGCGCGCGACCGAGATCGTCAAGCTATTCATCACGCGATACGAGATCGATCCTGCCCGGCTGCAAGCCTCAGGCTACGCGCAATACCATCCGGCCGCTTCCAACGACACCGTCGCCGGCCGCGCGCTCAATCGGCGTGTGGATATCGTAATCGTGGCGGGTGATAAGCCCCTTCCGGCTCTGGACGCATTTCAAGCGCAGCCGGCTCAGAAGCCGTCCGGCTTGCCCGCCGAACCTCAGCCCAAGGCGCTGCCGCCGCTACCCATGCCGGCGGCGAAATAGCACACCATTCGCCGAAGCGGACGCCTCCTGGGCGATCTCGAAGCGATCCATATGTGGGAATGAAGTTACGTGCTACTCGGGACCGAGGGAGTCTCGGAAGCGGCCGGCGCGGGAGCGGCCTCTGCGGCAGGGGCGGCGGGTGCCGGCGCTTCCCGCTCCGGTTTCGCCACTAGAGCCGTCTTCCAGCGCGCTTCTTTGCCGGCCTGGCGTGTGGCAACCTTCCCAGCCACGCGCGCCGCGACGCTCTCCTCATTTTCTTTTTTCAGGATCAGCGTAGCCAACTGCATCATTCCGGTCTCGCGCTTGAGCGACGCCGAAACCGCGACCTTCTGGCCTTCCGCGAGACCTCTCACAACTTCTGTTTCGCGGGTCAGCACGCCGGCAATGCGCTGAGCCCCCAGATTCTGCGCCGCGCCCGCAAGGGCCTCAAGCTCAGACTCCAACTCTTCCCGAGTCATAGGCTGCGCAGTATCTTCCGAGCGCGCGGCTACCTCCTCCAGTTGTTTGATCAGGTCGTCGAGGCACGCGAAGTAGTCCTCGACGGAAATATCCAGGCGCATCAAGCTTCGAAACGTTTCCTCGAGCGGCCAAGGTTCTTCGTGAAGGATGTTGCCGATCTTGCCCCGCAGGTGGTTCGCGTTCACCGGCTTCGGCGAATACGCGGAAATTCCGAACATCTCCATCTGATCCTGCCAGGCTTTCGGCTCGAGCGACGTGCAAATAAGGATCGGCATCTTCCCGAGCCCCGGATCGCTTCGCAGCCGCCCCACGAAATCGAGCCCGCTCATCTCCGGCATCCGAAGATCGGTGACGATCATCACGATGGGCTCGCCCTTTTCCAGCAGGGCGAAGGCCTCTTTGGCGCTACCGGCCTCGATCGTGTCGTATCCAACCCGGCGAAGGCTCTCGGAATTTACGCGACGGCAGATCTTGTCGTCATCCAGAATCATGATCTTCATCGGTACTCCGTTTTGGCACACTTCCGTCTAACGGGCCAAGCTTACGCCACCAAGTCGTCGCAGAGACCGCCACTCGATGTCATCGGCCATTTACCTCTGGCCTTTAGCTAGAAGAGCGTCTGGTCGGCCCAAGATCAAAAGAGGTTAGAGGATTACTAGGTTGTAGCCTGGATGCTCGGGCTGTATGTGGACTGAGCAATACTTCCGCCACACCAGCTACGAGGTGCTTTGCTGCACTGCGGGGATCTGTCCGGTCTTGCGCTTGGAAAACATATCGATGCCGTTGAGGATTGTCTCGACCACGCAGTCCTCTCCGATCACCGAATTGATCATCAGATGAAAGCGGTGGCGCTCCGGCCATTCGACGGCGAAGTATTGCTCGATGAAAGCGGCGCGATCGCGGTCCACGGTCTCGGCGAGCTGCAAAGCCTCTTTCTCGCTTTTTCCCTGGGCTCGCAACCGGCGAACCTTCTCGTCCAGCGGCGCGTAGACAAAAACGTGAAACGCATCGCGCCGCGCCTGCAGGTAGTACGCCGAGCCGCGCCCAACGATCACGCATTGTCCGCGTTCGCCGGCTTGCTTCACCACGGTCTCGGTCGCCTCGCGGATACAATCGGCGTCGACCATCTTCAGCCGCGGCGCGTTCTGGCTGCCTTCGTGGCTGCCTTTCATGAACGCCTTCAGCAGCCGGTAAAACACTGGATCGCGCTTCTCCTCGCGTTCCTCAACCACCCGGCAATCGCATTCCATTAGCCGCGCAATCTCGTTGGTCAGCAGCTGGTCGTACAACGTCCAGCCCAGGCGCTTGGCCACTCTCGCCGCAATCTCGCCGCCACCGCTGCCGTACTCGCGCTCGATCGTAACGATTCGGATCATGGATTCGTCCCCCGCAGCCCTCCAGTCGCCCACTGGAATCCCAAGGAGGTGCCGGCCCTGCCGCGCCGTGACGGCCCTATATTACTCCAATACGACTCGGCCGCCGCCAGGCTGATTTTTCCTCAAGGCGAAGGAAATCACAAACATGATTGCCGAGAGTCCGGAGAGCACTAGGAAGGTATCGAGATATGCCAGCGTCGTGGCTTGCGCGATGATCGATTGAAAAATCAGCCCGTACGCCTGCCGCGCGGCGCGGTCGGCGTTCTCGCCGGACGCCATCAGGCGCGCCGTGAGCCCCGCGACCTGCCTCAAGAGGTTGGGCCCGCCGGGTGTCACGTGTGCCACGAGATACGCCTGATGGACCTGCGCGCGCCGCTCGATCAGCGTCGTCACCATCGACGTTCCCACACTGCTGCCGATATTGCGCATGAAATTCACCAGGCCCGCGACGCTGCCGCTCTTTTCCGCCGGCATACCGACGTAGGAAACCAGGTTGATGGGCACGAATAGGAACCCCAGGCCAAACACCTGCGTGAGCCGCAGGAGGCTGGCGCTCACGAAGCTGATCTGAAGATCCATCTGGCGGCTCGAAACAAACATTCCAATCGAGAGCGTGAGCCACCCAAACGCCACCAGGTAACGCGCCTGCACTTTTCCCGATAGCACTCCCACCACGGGCATCAGAATCAGCAGCAGTAGTCCGCCTCCCGATAGCACTAGGCCCGCCGACTCCGCCGTGTAGCCCATCAGCGATTGCAAAAACAGCGGCATCATCACCAGGCTCGAGAACAGCAAAATTCCCAGCATGAACATCATGCCGTTGGCGCTCAGGAAATTCAGGTTCTTGAAGAGGTGCACGTCGACGATCGGCCGCTTGTAGAACCATTCCCAGAGCACGAACGCTATAAGACCCACAGCCGTGCAGATGGCGAGAGTGGTGATGAAGTGCGATCCGAACCAATCGTCCTCCTGTCCCTTGTCGAGCATCACCTGCAAAGAGCCCACTCCGAGAGAGAGCAACGACAGTCCGATGTAATCGAACTTCAGCGATCCGCGCGCCGCCCGGGTCGCCCATGGCGGATCTTCCACCAGTCGGTAGACGAGAAACAGCGTCAGGATGCCCACGGGCAGGTTGATGAAGAAAATCCAGCGCCAGGTGTAGTTGTCGGTGATCCATCCCCCGAGCGTCGGCCCGATGGTGGGCGCGATGATCGCCGTCACGCCGTAGAGCGCGAACGCGAGGCCGCGCTTCTCGGGAGGGAACACGTCCGCCAGAATCGCCTGCGCCATCGGCTGCAATCCGCCGCCGCCCGCGCCCTGTAGGATCCGGAAGAAAATGATGGCGCCCAGGCTCGGCGCGATTCCGCAGAGCAGGGAACTCAAAGTGAAAATCACGAGGCACGTCATGAAAAATCGCTTGCGGCCCAGCGCCCTCGCGAACCATCCGCTGATCGGCAGCACGATGGCGTTCGACACCAGGTAGGACGTGAGCACCCACGTGCTCTGATCGTTGCTCGCGCCCAGGCTGCCCGCCATATACGGCAGCGCGACGTTGGCGATGCTGGTGTCGAGCACCTCCATGAAGGCCGCGAGCGCGACGACGACCGCAATCAGCCAAGGATTGAAACTTGGTCGCCATACCGCGGGCGGCGGCAAAGGCGGCACGTCCGCATGCGCCGCGGGCTCGGGCGCGTTTTCGGGAATTTCCGGGCTGTCTGCCATGGGCTCGAAACCCGAAGCTCACGTGCCGAGGCTCCGGGGTATGCCTTTGATGTAACGTACACCCGAACGGATTCAGTAACGTGTGCGCATCTCGCAGAAGCCAGGCGCCCGCTTTCGCGAGTTTGCGCCCCACATTCTAGATCAAGTTTTGCGGTAGCTGCCCAACGTTCTTTCTCCGGGCCCCACACGCATGCCGCATTTTTCGCCGGGATTGGACGGCGCAAAACATGGCGCGAATGAAAGTAGCCCCAATGCCGGAAAGTGCTCTAGAATCGGGATCGTGTTGCACGTCGGGGCGTAGCGCAGCCTGGTAGCGCGCCTGCCTTGGGCGCAGGAGGCCCGCGGTTCAAATCCGCGCGCCCCGACCAGTTTTCCCGCGCCGATCAAGCGCAGCCCAAAGGGCCTTACTCCGAGAGGGACTCGACTGCCTGGGCCTCGCCTTCAAATCTTTCGAAACCTCGCCACTTGTAAATGACGATCGACGCGACCCAGCTGGCGGCGAAAAGGCCCACGATGAAGAATCCCAGCGTGCCGAAATTATGGTCGAGATTCGCGACGCCGCTCCAGAATGTTCCCTGTAAATCGAAGCGTGCCACGAGCAGCCCGAGCGCTTCGATGCCGCCTACGATGAACGCAACAATGACAGACACGCAAGTGATCGTAAGGTTGTAATAGATCTTGCGGATCGGTTTCACGAACGCCCAACCGTAAGCGCCGAGCATCAATATGTTGTCCGTGGTATCGATCAGCGACATCCCCGCCGCGAAGAGAACCGGAAACACCAGGATCGACCAGAAGGGAAGTCCCTTCGCCGCCTCGGCCGCCGAAAGCCCGAGCAATCCGATCTCGGTCGCCGTGTCGAAGCCCAACCCAAACAGCAGCCCCAGCAGATACATGTGCCAGCTCTTGCTGATCATCCGAAAGACGGGGCGAAACATCCGCGCCAGAAATCCCCGGTCGCCGAGCAGCAGGTTAAAATCCTCCTCCACGTAGGGCTCGCCGCGCCGTACCCTGACAAAAGCGCGATAGATCGACCGCAGCACGATCAGATTGATGAGCGCGATCGCGAACAAAAAGAACGCCGAAACGAGCGTCCCGATCGCGCCGCCGATATTCCCGAAAGAAGCGAGCCGGTATTGCAGCTCGAGCGTCGCCCCCGCGATCGCCGCCGCGCCCACCAGCACGATCGTCGAGTGGCCGAGCGAAAACATCAGCCCGACCGCGACCGGGCGCTTCCCATCCTGCATCAGCTTGCGCATCACGTTGTCGATGGCCGCAATGTGATCCGCGTCCACCGCGTGCCTCAGCCCGAAGCTATACGCAAGAAGCGCGGTTCCCAGAAGGAGGGGATAGTGGTGGAACGCGATGCCCGCCCACAGCCAAGCCGCGAGGTTGAAAATGAACAGGAGGCAATAGATCGCGCCCACCCGCGCGCGCACGTGCTGGGAGCCGTCGTCGAAAAGTGCAGCGAACTTGAATGGCGTGGTTCTCAAAGTCGCTGATCCGTCCTAAAACGTGAATTTCGCGGCCAGCTGCACCAACCGCGGAGCGGCCGCTGGGATCTTTCAGCGTGCCGGAAACGCTGCCATTTGCCGCGGCTGACACGGAAAGGCCGCATGGAAGAGAAACGAATCTGAGACGCCGACCTTTTTTCTCACGACCTCGTTTTCGCAGCCTGGCCAACGCCGGTTGGATGAACGGCGTGCGCGTTATCAAACCGATCCGCACCACGGACTCTTTCATTGTGTAACACCATTTCAAAATACATGCTACCCAAATAACACCTCCTCCAAACTCGTGCTACCCATCGAGGTTCCCCGCTCCGCAACGCTAAATTGATACTATTTGAGTTCGATGCGCCGCTTGGACGCGCGGCCAATCACGCGCATCGCCTGCGATGCAGCCTGCGGGAGGATGGGCATGGGAAATTTGGTTCGGACGGGCGTTTCGCTCGAGCACGAATTGCTCGAGAAGTTCGACGCGGCGATCGCCGGCAAGGGCTACCAGAACCGCTCGGAGGCGATCCGCGACCTCATCCGCGACAGCCTGGTTGCTGAAGAGATCGACGGCAACAAAGTCGTCGTCGGCACTCTCACGATTGTCTACGATCACCACCGCCCGAACCTCACCGAAAGGCTCGTCCAGGCGCAGCATCATGCGGGCGGAGCCGTGCTGGCCGCCACGCACGTCCACCTCGATCACCACAATTGTCTCGAAGTGATCATCATGAAAGGACGGGGTGGCGATTTGAAGTATCTGGCCGACGGCATTCTCAGCCTCCGCGGCGTAAAGCACGGCCAGCTCGTGATCACCAGCACCGGCAAGCACCTCAAGTAGCGAGCGAAATACGACCCGAGGCATTCGCTTTGCCGACTCTGTGCTGGCCGGGCCCCAAACGCCGTCGCCAAAGTACTGCCTTTCGCCCCCATTGATCCCTATTGTGCCGGATATCGAAATCCTGTCGATTTGGCTACGATATGCTAGGAGAAAGCCCAAATTCCCGAGATGGCCACGCTGCCACACATGCGTTTTTCGTTTATCCCGGCGGCGCTGTGTCTATGCGCATCGCTCTCGGCGGCGATTTCTGTCGCGGCTCCCTCCCGCCCATCGCCCGCGCAAGGGCAATTCACGCAGACCCAGCTTTTCGCCGGGCTCAGCGCGCATCACCATTGGCAGCAGACCCACGTCGTGAGCCTTTCCGACGTGCGCACCTATCAGGTGGTGAACCACAAAGGAAAACTGCTCGCCGAGGAAGTTGTGGCCGTGGACTACGCGTCCCCCTCCACCGAAAACTTCAAGGTCACCTCGGCAAAGGGCTCCGAATTCATCCGCCACCACGTGTTCCGGCGGCTCATCGCGCGCGAGGCCAAGCGAATCCGGGCAGGCGGGGATGGGGACGGCTTGATCAACCCCGAGAACTACACGCTGGAAATGGTGGGAACGGATCAACTCGCCGACTCGGCCTGCCTGATCGTCCACGCCACTCCGAAACACAAAAAGACGGAGCTTTTCGACGGCCAGATTTGGATCGATAGCCAGAATTTCGCGATCGTGAAAATCAGCGGCCGCCTCGCCAAGAACCCGTCCTTTTGGGTCAAGCAAGTGGATTTCGTGCGGGACTACCGCAAGGTCGACGGCTTCTGGCTCGTCTCGTCCGAAAAAGTGGTTTCGGAAGTCCGCATCTTCGGAAAAGAGACGCTCACCGTCGACTACGACAACTACGCCGTCAACGCCGCGCCTTAGCTCGGCGCGGGTTCATCTATATCTTGGCGAGACTCCCACAAGGCGCCTGCGCAAGACACGATGCTATTTTCATCCGGAAGCGGGACAATCAAACGGTAGCCATAAAATCTCGGGGACCAGCGTGAACGATGAAACTCCAAAATAAAGTTGCAATCGTAACCGGCGCCGCCACCGGAATCGGAAAGGCGATCGCCACGGTGATGGCGAGCGAAGGCGCATCGGTAGTGATCGACTACGTGGGAGCGCCCGCCGCGGCCAACGCCGTGGTTCAATCGATCCACTCAGCCGGCGGCAAAGCGCTCGCCGTCGCGGCGGACGTCTCGAACCCCGACCAGGTGAACCAGCTCATTCAGAAAGCGGTCGATTCCTTCGGACGGCTCGACATCCTCGTGAATAACGCAGGCCTCGAATACAAGCATCCGTTCACCGAATATCCATTCGAGCTCTGGCAGAAAGTGATCGCCGTCGATCTCACTGGCCCGTATCTCTGCGCGCAAGCGGCGGCGAAAGCGATGATTCGGCAGGGCAGCGGCGGGCGCATCATCAACATCTCCTCCGTCCACGAAGACCTGCCTATGCCGACGAACGCGCCCTACTGCGCGGCCAAGGGCGGGTTGCGCATGCTGATGCGCACGATCGCCGTCGAGCTAGCGCCGCACAAAATCAACGTCAACAACATCGCGCCCGGCGCCATCTTCACGCCGATCGACGCCGACGTCGAAGCCGATCGCAAAATCGAAGGCAAGCTGATGTCCGAGATTCCGCTCGGAAGGTGGGGCAAGCCGGAAGAGGTCGCCGAACTCGCGGTATTCCTCGCCTCCGATTCAGCGTCCTACTGCACCGGCGGGACGTACTTCGTAGATGGCGGAATGATCCGCCAGGCCGGCAGCCTCTAAGAGGCAAGCCGGGCGACAAGGGCGCGCACCCGAGTCGCCCGGCCAATTACGAAACGCTTCCGCCCGGCCGCCCGCAAGCGGCTACTCGATTTGCCCGCGAATTTCTCCGGCAGGGTGTTTCTCCGTGTGAACGTTTACGTACGTCTTCCCGGCCTTGATTTGATCGACAAGGTCGCCGATGGTTTTCCCCTCGAGCGGCCCCGCAAGGTTCGCTTCGGTCAAGGTTCCCCGCGCGAGCACTCCCGTGAATTTCCCTTTCTTCACCACAGCAGGCGGCTTCGATGGATAGAGCCACGCAACCACCGGCCCTTCCTGCCCGGCAGCAGCCAGATGGATGTGCGCCATCGAGACATTTTCGATGTCCGCCACGTAGACTCTGTAACTCAAGCTCTTCCCATCCGCGCTGAGTTGAAACGTCGCGGTGCCGTGCGCCGGAGTATCGATCGCCGGAGTCTGGTTTTTGCCCGAGAGCTTGGCCTCGAATTTCGTGCCTTGCGCGCTGGCGATGAACGTGAACAGAAGCATGCAGCCCACAACCGTTGCGAGTCGTTGACCGATTCTCATCATCTCTTTTTCCCTCCCATATGAATTCGTCGTTCCCCAAGGATTGCTCGCAGCTCTTGCCAACTTCCCGATCGCCGCGATCCGATCAAGTTCCCACCTGCTGAAGCGTTTGTAAATATCGGACAATATCGCCCCGCGAAAGCATTCCCACCATGTCCTCGCCTCGCATCACGGGCATTTGATTGATCCCGTCCACGCCCATTTCCTCAAACGCCTTCCACAGCTCCGCATTCGGATCGATCGTGTGCAATTTCGCCAGCGGGATCATCGCCTGCGCCGCCGTCGTCGTCCCCCACGACGATCGCGGCACCTCTTTCATGGTGTGCAGCGTCAGCAATCCCACCGGATCCTCGCCTCGATCCACCAGAAAGCATCGCCGCCCGTGCGTCAGCACTTCCTCGTCGATCAGTTTCTGCAGCGGAGTATCCCCCGGCACGTGCGCGCATGCGTCGCCCATCGCTTCGGACACTTTGTGCCCGACCAGCAGCCCCTGCACCATCTGTTGCTGCACCTGCGCCCCAGCCGCGCTCTCGAGGAACCAGCCGATGAACGCGATCCACAATCCATTCACCACCTGCCCGCGCAGCGCCTGCCAAACGCCGATCACGATGAAAAAGAACCCGAAAAATCGCCCCGTACTCGCGGCGATCAGCGTGGCGCGGCGGAAATTCTTGTTCACTCCCCACACGATCGCGCGAAACACGCGCCCGCCATCCAGCGGAAAGCCCGGAATCAGGTTGAACCCTCCGAGCAGCGCGTTGATGAGAGCCAGATATTTGGCGACGGCCTGCGCCGGCGGCACGCCCGCAAGCGGGCGCTCGAGGAAATAAAAGAACGCGCCCAGCGCAAAGCTGGTCAGCGGCCCCACCACCGCAATCAGAAATTCGGCGCCGGCGCTCGGCGGTTCGCCCGCGATCTGCGAGACGCCGCCGAAAATGAAAAGCGTGATCCGATTCACGGGAACTTTGAAACGCAGCGCCACCCACGAGTGCGCCAGCTCGTGCACCAGGATGCTCGCGAAAAACAGCACCGCCGTGATCGCGCCCATCAACCAATATTCGCCGGCCGTGGCGCCCTTGAATGCCGCCGGATAGTAGTTCACGGCCAGAAGCCACGTAATCAACGCGGCGATCAGAAACCACGAGTAATCAAGATCGATGGGAATTCCAAACACGCGTCCGATGGGAATCGTGTGGCGAAACACTGCGCACCTGCCTTTTTTCCTAGAGGGCAGCCCGGCGGCCGGCTGGGCCTGGAATTTCGGAACGGGCAATCATACCGCGAACCTTCGAAGCATCCGGCACGATCCGCGCGTGCGTGCCGCGATTCGCGGGCAAGCCGCGAGCGTTGCCTCCCACATATACAGATGTATCTAGTTGCGAACAAGTGTCGAACGAATGTGAGCCTTCCCGCCGCCGGATCGAGCAAAGCAGCCGAAATTCTGGAATAATGTTCTGTTAACGATGCGTCGCGCCCGAGATTCCGTCCGCGCCAGGCGCCCTTCGCGATGCGCATATTGATCGTTGAAGACGAAGACAAGATGGCCCGGGCCTTGCGCGCCGGGCTCGAAGCCGAAGAATTTTCCGTCAGCGTCGCCGGCACGGGCGAAGAAGGCTTCTTCCTCGCCTCCACCGAGCCCTACGATCTCGTCCTCCTCGATCTGATGCTTCCCGCGCGCGACGGCATGGAAGTGCTCTCGGCCCTGCGCCGCAAAAATCTTTCGGTGCCCGTGCTCATCCTCACTTCGAAAGACACGGTCGAAGACCGCGTGCGCGGCCTCGATGCGGGCGCGGACGACTATCTCGTGAAGCCGTTCGCCTTCTCCGAATTGCTCGCGCGAATCCGCGCGCTCCTGCGCCGCGGCAAGCCCGAGCCCGCCGACGCGCTCAAGCTCGCCGACCTCGAAATGGACGCCGCCGGCCGCGTTGTCTCCCGCGGCGGCAGGGAACTCTCGCTCACCGCGCGCGAATTCGATCTGCTTGAATATCTCCTGCGCCAGCCCGGCCGCGTCGTCTCCCGCGAAATGCTCGCGCGCGACGTCTGGCGCGAAACCGCGCGCTACACGCCGCTCGACAACGTGATCGACGTTCACATCGCGCACCTGCGCCGCAAGCTCGATGAGCCCTTCAGCAAGAAACTCCTCCACACGGTCCGCGGCGTCGGATTCGTCTTGCGCGAGGAGACCTCCTGATGTGGTTCCGTCCGAAACGCATCCGCACGCGCCTCACCTTTTACTACGTTGGCATGCTGGCCGGCGTCCTCGCGCTCTATTTCGCGGGCGTCTCAATCTTGCTGTTCTGGCAGGCCAGCAACATTTTGAAGAGCCTTGCTGCCGAAGATCTCGAAACCGTGAAAGGTCTCCTCTACTACGATGACGACGGCCAGGTCGACGTCCGCGAGGACTATCACCATCACTCCGATTGGAAGCAGGTGCAGGAGCGCCTGCTCGAGGTCCTCTCGCTCGACGGCACGATCCTTTATCGCAATGAGCGGCTCGGCAACCGCACCATCGGCGGCCCTCCGTTTCCCGGCGAAGGAGTCCACGGATATTCGGGCCGCACCGCGAAAATGTCCGACGGCACTCCGATCATCCTTATCAGCCGCCAATGGAATCTCGGTGGCCAGACGATCCTGATTCGCGTCGGCTACAGCGAAGACCTCATTTGGAATGAGCTCCGCGGCACGCTTCTCGTCCTGATTCTCGCGTCGCCTCTGATCCTCGCCGGTGCCGCCTACGCCGTTTACGCCACGGTCGGCCGCGCGCTCGATCCCGTCTCGAAAATGGCGCATCGCGCCGAGCAAATTAACTCCGAGCATCTCAACGAGCGCCTGCCCGTCGAAAGCGAAGAGGGCGAACTCGGTCATCTCGCAGGTGTCTTCAACGCGATGCTCTCCCGCATCGAGCAATCCTTCGAGCAGCTGAAGCGCTTCACCGCCGACGCCTCGCACGAACTCCGCACCCCGCTCGCCGCCATCCGCAGCATCGGCGAAGTCGCTCTCCAGGACGACGTCGGCCCCGACGAATATCGCGACGCCATCGGCAGCATGCTCGAGGAAGTCAATCGCCTCACCACCATCGTCGAGAGCCTGCTCACGCTCTCGCGCGCCGACGCCGGCCAGATCGACCTGCAAGTTTCCGTTTTTCCGCTCGCCGCCCTGGTCCGCGAATCCGCCGCGCTTCTCGAAGTGCTCATCGACGACAAGCAGCTCACCTTCACGCTTGCCGGCGACGAAAGGGTCGGCGTGCAAGCCGACCGCCTCTACATTCGCCAGGCCGTGATCAACGTCCTGCACAATGCTGTGAAATTCACGCCGCCCGGTGGCTCGATCTGCGCGCGCATCCAGTGCGACGGCGATTCGCGCGTCGAACTCTCGATCACGGACACCGGCCCAGGCATCCCGGCCGAGCAGTCGTCGCGCGTCTTCGAGCGTTTTGTACGCCTGGACGAGGCGCGCACGCCCACCAACATCGGCGCCGGCCTCGGCCTCTCCGTAGCCAAATGGGCGGTCCAAGCCAACGACGGCGAAATCGGGGTCATCAGCACCGTAGGCTCCGGCAGCCGTTTCTGGATTCGCCTGCCCGCGGTAGGCTGCCCAAGGTCGGGCGAATAGCGTCCGCCAACCTGCTGATTCTGCATCGCTTACCAAGCGCCTACCGCTGGTTTTGTAGATGTTGGTCGCGGGTGTCCGACCCGGCGCTTTTTTGCACTTCATCAAAACTTCAGAATCTCTTCAGTGGTTTCCCTGCGTCGCGCGCCTTACCGTGGATTCGATCCGATCACCAAAACGGAGCGCCGATTTGAGTTCCAGACATCGAGTCCGAGCGAAATCGATACAGTGCGTGGCGTGCTTGACCGCGCTCGCAACACTCGCGCTCGGCGTTCCCGTGTTCGCCAGCTCCCGAATCAAGATCGATACCGTTCCGTCCGATTACACTCCTATCAACAGCCCAACGAGCCGCGAGCCGGTTTCCATGTCCAGCTACCACTTCGAAGTCAACGAAGAAACGGGCCGCGCTCGCCTCGTGGTCGAGTACACGTATCCGGATCAGTTGATCTATGGCCGCGATGACGACGCTCTCGGCCCTCCCTCCACCATCGTTCAGCTTCCCGGGCTCACCTACGACGCCGCAGCCCGCGCCGTAGTCTACGAATCGAATGGCGCTCGCGATGTGTGTGCCACGGTTGACGTGCGCGACGGCCTCTTCGGCCATCGCCTGAAAGTGAAGAACACCGGCGACTGCGTCGTATCCGCCGTCGTCGCCAATCACGCCGAAGACGACGGCTGGAGCATTCACCATTTCCAAGCTCTCGATACGTACCTCGAGGTCCACTAGCCCTTGCCCGATCTCCATATGACGACACGAACCATCAAGCCCGCGCGACTTGAGCAGTACCGCCGCCTCACCACATGCCTCGTCGCCAGCGCGATTGAGACGTTCCGCGTCCGCCTGCCCAACACCGGATTCGCCAATTCCGACATTCGATGCATTTTCGAAGATCAGCCGCCCATGGCCGGATACGCCGCCACGGCCCGCATGCGCAGCTCGAACCCGCGCATGGAAGTCGGCAAGTCCTACGACTATTACGATCGCACCGATTGGTGGAACAACATTCTCTCGATTCCCGCGCCGCGAGTGATCGTGATCGAAGACGTGGACGATCCTCCCGGCACGGGCGCGCTCGTCGGGGAAGTGCACGCCAATATTCTGTTGGCGCTCGGCTGCGTCGGCGTGGTCACCAATGGCGCCGTGCGCGATCTGCCGGATATCAAGCCCACGGAATTTCAGATGTTCGCCGGAAACGTTTCAGTGTCCCACGCCTACGCGCACATCTTCGATTTTGGCTCGAGTGTCGAGGTCGGCGGCCTCGAAGTCCGGCCCGGCGACCTGATCCACGCCGATTGCCATGGCGTGCAAACGGTTCCGCTCGAAGTCGCTCACGACGTGCCCGACGTGGCCCGTGAAATCCGTCAGCGCCGCCAGCATCTCACCGGCTTGCGCCGGTCGTCCGATTTCACGCTCGAAAAGCTGCGCCAGGCGATCCGCGATACCGCCATCCATCACACCAATGCGAAATAGGCTAAGTAGAGTGCGAAATCCATTCGAGTGAACCTAATGAGACCACGATCGGCGCTGAATCCCGTGACGCGTGCGTACCGCCGCCGCAGATTATGGCTGCTTCCCGTTGCTGTCATCGCCGTCGCTGGCTGCGGATCGACCGCCAAGGTAGCCGCGGAGAATCCCGCGAACGCCCCGCATGTCGCCGTCGTCACCGTGGCGAAGAAAACCATCTCCAGCAATCTCGAGATCGCCTCCGAGTTCGAGCCGTATCAGGAAATCAGCGTCTACGCGAAGGTGTCGGGCTACATCAAAGAGCTCCACATCAATTGGGGCACGCACGTCGCCCAGGGGCAGCTTCTCGCCGTCCTCGAAATCCCCGAATTGCAGCAGCAGCTCGAACTCGATCAGTCTTCGGTCCGCCGCAGCGAACAGGATATGGCCCGCGCGCAGGAAGAACTCACTCGTTCCGAGTCGGCCTACACGGTCACGCATCTCACCTACACGCGCCTCGCAAACGTGCAGAAGACGCGGCCCGAGCTGGTCGCGCAGGAAGAAATCGACGTCGCGCAGGGAAAAGACCTGGAAGCCAACGCCGGCGTATCCAGCGCAAAAGACTCGCTCGCCGCATCGCAGCAGGAACTGCTCGGCGCCAAAGCCGGTCTCGATCGCGATAAAGCGCTCTATTCTTATGCGCGTATCACGGCGCCCTTCGATGGTGTGGTCACGCAAATGGACGCCTACACCGGAGCGTTGCTTCCCGCGGGCACTTCATCGAACAAGGGCGATCAGGCGCTCTGCCGTCTCTCGCAGAACGATCTTCTCCGTCTCGTGATTCCCGTTCCCGAGCGCGCCGTCGCGAGCATCCACGATGGCGAGGACGTTACCGTGAACGTCTCCGGCCTCAACCGCAAATTCGACGGCAAGATCGTCCGCTTCTCCGATCAGATCGATCCCGACACCCGCACCATGCACACGGAAGTCGATGTCCCGAATCCCAAGTATGTCATCGTGCCGGGAATGTACGCCACCGTCGAAATTCCGCTGCAGACCGCGCAAAACGTGCTCACCGTGCCGGTCCAGGCGGTGCAGTCCTCAGCCGAAGGCCGCGGCACGGTCCTCGTCGTCGGCCCGGACAATCGCATCGCACGCCGCGACGTGACGATCGGAATCGAAAGCGCGAACGACGCTGAAATCCTCTCCGGTCTGCAGGAAGGCGACCGCGTGGTCTTCGGCGAGCAGGCGCAGTTCAGTCCGGGCGAACTCGTGGTGCCAACTCCAGTGACGCCGTCGGAAACGGATTAGGGTCGCATGTCGTCATTCTCACTCCGGCATCCTTACTTCATCTTGGTGATTTGCCTGTTTGTCTGCGTTCTCGGGCTCACCGCGCTCGTGCAGATGCCGGTCGACATGTTCCCGCCGATCAATATTCCCGTGGTCGAGGTCGCTACCTTCTACAGCGGCATGCCGCCGCAGCAGATCGAGGCCGACATCACCGACACCTTCGAGCGCTTTTTCACGCTTGGCAGCGGCATCGACCACATGGAATCGCGCTCGATGTCCGGCGTCAGCCTGATCAAGGTTTATTTCCAGCCCGGCACGGACGCCAACGCCGACGTCACGCAAATCTCCAATCTCGCGATGGCCGACTTGCGCCGCCTGCCGCAGGGCACGCTCCCGCCCGTCGTGATGAGCATGGACGCATCGAGCCTCCCGGTCTGCTTGCTCACGGTCGACGGCAAGGGTCTCTCCGAAACGCAGCTCCACGATTACCTGCAATTCCAGATTCGCAATCAGATCGCGGGCGTGCCGGGCGCCACCGTTCCGCCGCCCTACGGCGGAAAGTATCGCCAGATCATGGTGTACGTCGATCCGCTGAAGCTGCAAGCCAATGAGCTCAGCCCAATGGATGTGGTTCGCGCCACCGACGAATCCAACCTGATTCTGCCCGCTGGCGACGTCCGCATCGGCCCGCTCGATTACGACCTTTACACCAACGCGCAAGTCCCCAGCGCGAAGGCGCTCAACGACGTGCCGCTGAAAACCGACGGCGACAAATCCGTCTTCATCTCCGACGTCGGCAAGGCCGTCGACGGCGCCGCGCTCCAGTACAACATCGTGCGCGTCAATGGCCAGCGCTCCGTCTACGTCCCGGTGCAGAAGCAAGGCGGCGACAGCAATACGATCGCCGTCGTCAACGGCATCCGCGGCGCGATCAAGACTCTCCGCGACATCCCGTCGCAGCTCCACACGCACGTCGTCTTCGATCAGTCCCTCTTCGTAAAACAGGCGATCTCAACCGTGCTGCGCGAAGGCGGCATCGGCCTCGTCCTCACCGCGCTGATGGTCCTGGTCTTCCTCGGCAGCCCGCGCGCCACCGTCGCCGTATTCCTTTCGATCCCGTTGTCGGTGATGGTCACGTTTTTCGTCCTCCACATCGGTAACGCGACGATCAACAGCATGATCTTGAGCGGCCTCGCGCTGGCCTTCTCGCGCCTGATCGACAACTCCGTCATCGTGCTCGAAAACATCTTCCGCCACATCGAGCTCGGGGAAGAGCCGATGATTGCGTCCGAAAAGGGCGCCAATGAGGTTGGCCTCGCCGTTCTCGCGATCACCATCGTCACCGTCGTCGTCTTTTTCCCGGTCACTTTGCTCTATGGCGTCAGCAAGTTCCTCTTCACCGCGCTCGCGCTGAGCGTAGTGATCTCGCTCTTCGCTTCCTATTTCGTCGCCGTCTCGGTCGTCCCGCTCTATTGCGCTACGCTGCTGAAGGGAATCATGCACCACGGCTCGTCCGCCGAAGAGGCCAATCAGCCCAGCACGCCCGCCGCGAAACAATCCTGGGGCGCGCGGTTTCACGCGCAGTTCAATGTCAAATTCGACCGCTTCCTCGGTCACTACGACGGCTGGGTCGTAAAGGCTCTCGATCGCCCCAAGGCGGTCGTCTACGGCTTCATCGCCATCTTCGCGCTGAGCCTCTTGCTCTACCCGCTCGTCGGCCTCTCCTTTTTCCCGCGCACGGATGCGGGCCAATTCATCATCAACGTGAAAGCGCCGACCGGCACGCGCATAGAAGTCACCGAAGACTACGTCAAAAAAGTGGAGAACATCGTCCGCCAGGTCGTTCGCCCGGGGGATCTCAGCGCGATCGTCTCGAACATCGGCCTCACGCCCGACCTGTCCTCGCTCTCGACGCCCAACTCCGGCATGCACACCGCCTTCGTCGAGGTCGGCCTGAAGGAAGACCACAAAATCGGCAGCTACGTCTACATGGACGAAGTCCGCAAGCGCGTCGCGCAGGAACTCCCCGAGCTCCGCACGTTCTTTCAGTCCGGCGGCCTGGTCGATTCGGTGCTCAACCAGGGCATGCCCGCGCCCATCGACGTGCAGGTCAGCGGCAACGATCTCCACGCGGTCGACGACATCGCGTTGAAGCTCGAAGAAAAATTCCGCGCCCTGCGCGGCGTTTCCGATGTCTACGTCCCGCAGGATATGGACTATCCCGCGCTCCAAGTGAACGTCAACCGCGATCGCGCGAGCGAACTCGGCCTCAGCCCCAAGGAAGTCGTCGACAACCTCATCACGTCGCTCACTTCCGACGCCATGATCGCGCCGAGCTATTGGGTCGATCCGCGCACCGGCAACAATTATTTCGTCACCGTGCAGTATCCCGAGAATCAGGTGAAGACGCTCCAGGATCTCGAAACGATGCCGCTCCACGCGCCGACCCTGAAGCTTCCTACATATCTCAATCAGGTCGCCGACATCACTCCGATCCTCACGCCCACCGAGGTCGATCACTATCAGCTGCAGCGCACCATCGACGTCTACGTCGCACCCTCCGGCGAAGACCTCGGCCGTCCCTCGAAAGAAGTCGACAAAATCGTCGCCGCCACCGTGCTGCCGCCCAATATCCGCATCAACGTGCGCGGGCTCGTGAACACGATGAACGCGTCCTTCCGCAGCTTCGGCTTCGGATTGATTCTCTCGATCCTGCTCGTCTTCCTCGTTCTCGTCGCGCAGTTCTCGTCGTTCATCGATCCGTTCCTGATCGTGCTCGCGATTCCCACGGGCCTCGTCGGCGTGATGCTCACTCTCGCCTTCACCGACACTACCCTCAACATCCAATCCTTGATGGGCATCATCATGCTCACCGGCATGGTCGTTTCCAACAGCATCCTGATCGTGGATTTTGCGAATCGTCTTCGACAGGAGGGCGAGGGCGTTCGCGAAGCCGTCTCGCACTCCTGCCGCATCCGTCTGCGCCCGATTTTGATGACGTCGCTCGCCACCATCGTCGGCCTGCTTCCGATGGCGCTCAAGCTCGAAACGGGCAGCGAAGCCTACGCACCCCTCGCCCGCGTCATCATCGGCGGCCTGACCGTCTCCGTGCTCTTGACGATCTTCGTCGTGCCCGCAGCCTACCTCCTCATCTACCAACGCAGGGGTACAGCACACCCTCTGCCGGCCGGGGAGCAAGCGTAATGAGACCACGCTGGTTGTGCTTGTTCCTCGGCTCCTTCCTCGCAATATTCGGCGCCGCCGCAGCCAAGGCCCAGTCGCCGCGGTCCGCACCAATGGCGCCAAGCTCGCACACACAGCCGCCGGCGCAAGCGTCGCAGCCTTCGCCAGCTGCGCAAACTCTCACGCTGCAAGAGGCCGAGCAGCTCGCGATCCGGAATCATCCGCAGATTCAAGCGGCCACGTATCTCGCGTCGGCGGCCAAAGAGCAGACCATCGAAGCCAAATCCGCCTACTATCCGACGATCTACGGCAGCATCACCGGCGTCGACGCGGAAAACAACAGCCGCATCACCGCCGGCGCGCTGAATAATCCGATCATCTACGAGCGCGAAGGCAACGGCATCAACGTGAATCAGCTCATCACCGATTTCGGCCGCACCCACGAGCTCGTGAAAAGTTCGAGCTATCGGGCGAAGGCCGCGGCGGAGGACGTCGTCACCACCCGGGCCGACGTCCTCGTTGCCGTCGACGAAGCCTACTACGCGGTGCTGAAAGCCCAGGCCGTGCTCACCGTCGCGCAGCAAACCGTCAAGGAACGCCATCTCGTCTCCGATCAGGTCACCGCGCTCGAGCAAAATAAAATCAAGTCGGGTCTCGACGTCAGCTTCGCGAACGTCGATCTTGCGCAAGCGCAGCTCTTGCTCATTCAGGCGCAGAATGCCGTCGACGCATCCTTCGCCGAACTGTCCGAGGCGCTCGGCTATTCCGACCAGCGCACGTTCCAGCTCGCCGACCGGCCGCTGCCGCCCGCTCCCACGCCCGATATCAATCAACTGCTGCGGGAAGCGATGGCCGACCGCCCCGAATTGATCGGCCAGCGCCTCACCGTGAATTCGGCTCGCAGCTACGCTACCGCTGAGCGCGATCTCTGGTTCCCTACGCTGTCCGCCGCCGGCGCCGCGGGCGTTACTCCCGAAGGCGCGAATCAACTGGCTCCGCGCTACGCCGCTGCCGGGTTCAATCTCAATATCCCGATTTTCAACGGCCGCCTCTTCAGCGCGCTGCATTCCGAAGCCAGCGAACGCGCCCGCGCCGAAGACGCGTCGCTCCAGGATCTCCAGGACCGCATCGCACGTGATGTCCGCACCGCGTGGCTCAACGCCAACTCCGCCTACCAGCGCCTCGCCGTCACCGATCAGCTTCTCGCGCAATCGAATCAGGCCCTCGACCTAGCCTCCTCGCGTTACAAGCTCGGCCTCAGCTCCATCATCGAGCTAAGCCAGGCCCAGTTGAATCAAACCCAGGCCCAAATCGAGCAGGCCAGCGCCAAATACGATTACCAAACGGAATTGTCGCTGCTGAACTACCAGATCGGGGCCCTCCACTAGCCTCGAAGTTCGCGACCCCTGCGCACAGATGGGGGAAAAAGGATGCTTTGGCGCCCCTCCTAACTGTGTCGATTAGAACAGGGCGCCTCTCTTTATTTTCAGCGGCTTACGACGAATTCTAATCGCCCAGTGTCGATTAGAATTGGCTCTGTAGAACACGAGACATTGAATGAGAATCGGGATTTTGCACCCGCTTGGTGAACAGACTCCCCAAGTTTTCAAAGAACGTCCGGCTTCCGTGGAGGAAGCGGGCAGCCACACATCGCACAAATATGCTGGCAGAATGCGTGGCGAATCTCACCTGTCTTTGAGTGCAGATTTGGGCGGGCGCAAGCGCACTGGCCTAACGAGCCACACTGAGCAAACCGACGCCCCACTCTGTATAATCAAAACAGCGCTGGTCGCGCCAACAGAGCCCGCGTCCGACGCCAAGCTTCCGAGCGCCAGATTCCCGCAATTCAACCGGCCACGCCGACCGCGAAGTTCACATCTACCGCAGCCGCCCAAAGCCGCCAATGCCCGCCACCTCTCTCGAACAGCAAACCATTCTCACAATCAACAGAGGATCAGGCACGCTGAAGGCGGGCCTATATAAAGCTACTGACTCACCCACGCTTGTTGCCTCTATCAAAGTCGATCGAGCAGGCACGCCCGAGGCCCGGATCAAGATCGCCGACGCCTCCAAGAAAACCCTCCTCGATTCCAGCGTCCAAGAGGCCGGCGCGAATTCCGACCTGAGCGCGGTCCTCAAGTGGCTCAAGAACAGCAACTACATATCCCATCTCGCCGGAATCGGCCACCGCCTCGTCCACGGCGGCCCGCACTACACCGAGTCCCAACGAATCACACCCGAAGTCCTGGCCGAACTCGAAAAAATTGCCCCGCTGGACCCCGATCACACACCGCAAGCAATTCAAAATATCCGCTTCTTCAGCGACCGTCTGCCGCACACGCCGCAGATCGGCTGCTTCGACACGGCGTTTCATGCCACCCTGCCCAAAGTCGCGCGCACGTATGCTTTGCCGCGCAAGTTCTACGACGAAGGCCTCCGGCGCTACGGCTTCCACGGCCTCTCCTGCGAGTACATTCTTCAGCAGCTCCGCGCCACCGATCCCGCGCTCGCGGTGGGTCGCCTGATCATCGCGCACCTCGGCAACGGCGCCAGCATGACCGCCGTGAACAACGGCAAGAGCGTGGACACCTCGATGGGCTTCACCCCGCTCGAAGGTTTGGTGATGGGCACACGCTCCGGGGACATCGATCCCGCGGCCGTTATCTATCTCGATCAGCACGACCGCCTATCGCCGCGCGACATCGACGCGCTTCTCAACAAGCAATCCGGCCTCCTCGGTGTCTCCGGGACGAGCAGCGACATGCGCGACCTCCTCGAAAAAGAAGCGCGCGACGAGCACGCAGCCGAGGCCGTCGCTCTCTTCTGTTATCGCGCGAAGAAATACGTCGGAGCGTACGCGGCGGCCCTGGGTGGCCTCGACGCGCTCATCTTCGCCGGCGGAATCGGCGAAAACGCGCCGCCGGTACGCGAGCGCGTCTGCGCCGGCCTCGACTTTCTCGGACTCGAAATCGATCCCGCCGCCAACCGCAGTAATGCGCCCGTAATCTCAAGCGCACGCACCCATGTGAAGATCAAAGTCATTAAGACGGACGAGGACATCGTGATCGCCCAGCACGTCCTCGCGATTGTCGGCAAGCCGGTCTCCAGGGGGTAATGCCATGTTCGTGTTCGACGAAAAACTTTCCACGGTCATAGAAGCGTCCAACGGCGAAAAGCCCTCCGCTCCGCCCCCCAAAGGACCTCTCTCGCCCGAAATGCTCGAAAAGATGAATCGCTACTGGCACGCCGCCAACTACCTCACCATCGGCCAGATCTACCTGCAGGAAAATCCGCTGCTCCGCGAACCGCTTCGCTACGAGCACATCAAGCCGCGCCTTCTGGGCCATTGGGGCACCTCGCCCGGCCTGAGTTTCATCTACGTTCACCTGAACCGCCTGATTCGCGAAAAAGACGCCAACGTGCTCTACGTCGCGGGGCCCGGCCACGGCGGCCCGGCGCTCAACGCGAATTCCTATCTCGAAGGCACGTATTCCAGCGTCCATCCGGACATCACCGAAGATGCCGCCGGCATGCGCCTGCTCTTCCGGCAGTTTTCGACGCCGGGCGGCGTCGGCAGCCACTGCGGCCCGCACGTCCCCAATTCGATCCACGAGGGCGGGGAACTCGGTTATTCGTTGCTGCACGCTTACGGCGCCGCGTTCGACAATCCCGATCTGATCGTCGCCTGTGTGGTCGGCGACGGCGAAGCGGAAACAGGCCCGCTCGAGGGCAGTTGGAAGGGTATTGATTTTCTGAATCCGGTCACAGACGGCGCGGTCCTGCCGATCCTCCATCTGAACGGCTACAAAATTTCCGGTCCCACGGTCGAGGCGCGCACGAGCGACGAAGAATTGCGCGAGCTCTACAAGGGCCGCGGCTACAAGCCCCATTTCGTCGAGGGCAACGATCCGGCGTACATGCATCAGGAATTCGCATGTGTTCTCGATCAGTGCCACGCCGAAATCCGCGAGATTCAAAACGAAGCCCGCTCGCAGGGATTCAAAAAGCGTCCTTGCTGGCCGATGATCGTTCTCCGCACGCCCAAAGGATGGACCGGCCCCAAGGAAGTCGATGGAGTGCCGATCGAAGGCACCTTCCGCGCTCACCAGGTTCCGCTCGCCAACGTGCGCGAGAATCCCAAACATCTCGCTCTTCTCGAAGCGTGGCTCAAGAGCTACAAGCCCGAAGAGCAATTCGACGCCAACGGCCACCTCGCGAGCGATCTCGAGGAGCTCGTTCCGGAGGGCAACCGCCGCATGGGCGCGATCCCGCAAGCGAATGGCGGCCGCGTGCTGGTCCCGCTGGATCTGCCGAATTTCATGAACTACGCCCTCGAAGTTCCCGCGCCGGGTTGCGTCGTAGCCGAGTCGCCGCGTAAGCTCGGCGAATTTCTGCGCGACATCATCAAGATGAATCCCGAGATCTTCCGCCTGTTCTGCCCGGACGAGACCAATTCGAATCGCCTGAACGCCGTCTTCGAAGCGACCGACCGCCGCAGCGTCGCGAAAACCGTCCCCATCGACGATCACGTCAGCCCGAAAGGGCGCGTGGTGGAAGTTCTCAGCGAGCATTGCTGCGAGGGATGGCTGGAGGGTTATCTGCTCACAGGCCGCCACGGCTTGTGGTCGTCCTACGAAGCCTTTGCGCAAGTGGTCGATTCCATGATCACGCAGCATGCCAAGTGGATCGAAGAGGCCGAGGAATTTCCCTGGCGCAAACCGATCGCGTCGCTCAATGTGTTCATCACCAGCCACGCCTGGCGCAACGATCACAACGGATTCAGTCATCAGGCGCCCGGCTTTGTCGATAATGCTCTCGCGCGCCGCAGCACCGTGATCCGCACCTACTATCCCCCGGACGCCAACACACTGCTCAGCTCGATCGACCACTGCTTGCGCAGCCGCGATTACGTCAATGTCGTCACCTGTGGAAAGCAGGAAGAGTTGCAATGGCTCACGATGGAAGAGGCCGTCGAGCACTGCTCGCGAGGCGCATCAATCTGGAAATTCGCGAGCAATGACGATGGCAACCCGGATATCGTCCTCGCCTGCGTCGGCGACGTCCCCACTCTCGAAACGGTGGCTGCCTCCTGGTGGCTGCAAAAATATCTGCCGGGAATCAAAGTCCGCGTCGTCAACGTCGTCGATCTCGCTGTGCTCATGAGCCCGACAGAGCATCCTCACGGAATGGACAATCTCTATTTCGAGGATCTCTTCACCGAATCGGCGCCTGTGTTGTTCGCGCACCACGGCTATCGCTGGAGCATCCACAGCATGATTCACGGCCGCCCCAACGAAGCGCGCTTCCACGTGCGCGGTTTCATCGACCAGGGCAGCACCACCACCCCGTTCGACATGGTCGTGCGCAACAAGATCAGCCGTCTGCAGCTCGCCCTCGATGCCCTGAAATACATTCCCAGGCTGCGCTCCGCCGCCGGCAATCTCGAAGATCTGCTCAAGCGCAAGCTCTACGAGCACAACGTCTATATCCGCGAGCATTTCGAGGATCTGCCCGAGATCGCACTCTGGCGATGGACCAGCGACTTCAGCGAATCGACCGAGCCGCTGCCGCTGGCAAAGGGCCAGCCGCGCTCAGCCCTCTTCACCGACAGCTAGTTCGGGCCCCGTTTGGAACTCGGCGATCGATAAGGTGGCAAGAGCCGCCAAAATGCGCCATTTCCGACCCAAAACGAGCCACATAAGCCCCCGACGAGAGCAGTTTTGCTGCTCCCGGCGGAGCAGAAATTCACAGGTGATTCGAGTCACTCCCAAAAGTGATCTACGTCACAGTGAGTTTGGCGCCGGAGGCTGCATTGTGATGACAGGAGGCAGCCATGGCACACGTCAAACAAGCGGGCACGAGGGTCACGCTGAACAATATCCTCTATCTCACCGATTTCTCGGAACCATCCGAGGCTGCGCTGCCGTTCGCCGCAGCCGTCGCCCGTGAATACGGCGCGAAAGTTTTCGCGTATCACGTGCTGATCCCCGCGGCGTATGTCTACACCACGCCCGAACTCGTCACGGTGGGTCTCGAAGCGCAGGAAGAAGCGGCCGAGCAAAATATGAAGCGCGCTGAGGCGCAACTCACTGGAGTGCCGCACGAGATGATTGTCGAGCGCGCGGCGGGGATTTGGCCTCCTCTCGCGCGGGCGATCGAGGACTACAACATCGATCTGATCGTTCTCGGAACGCACGGGCGCACGGGCGCGGAAAAGCTGATGCTCGGCTCCGTTGCCGAAGAGGTTTTCCGGAAATCGCCGGTGCCTGTGCTCACGATCGGACCCGGCGCGCACCGCGGCGCGCACGCAGGCGCGAAGTTCCACAAAATTCTCTACGCAACCGACTTCTCGAAAGAGTCGCTCGCTGCGGTTCCGTACGCCGTATCGCTGGCCGAGGAAAATCAAGCGAGCCTGGTTCTGCTGCACGTGATGAAACCGTCGGCGACGCCGCTCACCGAGCGCGAAGCGCAGGATCTGATTTCGAACGCCACGTTCCAACTGCACGACATCGTTCCTGCAAGCGCCGAGCTTTGGTGCACCGCGGAAGCGATGATCCGCGAGGGCAATGCGGCGGAGAAAATTCTCGAGGTGGCGCAGGAAAAAGGCGCGGACCTGATCGTTCTCGGAGTGCGCGACGCAGGGGGACGCCTGGGCGCGGCAACCCATCTCGAACGCGCCACGGCTCACAGAGTGGTTGCGCATGCGAAGTGCCCGGTGCTCACCGTTCGCGGTTGAAACGCCGGGACAATTTCGCAGCCATGGTTGAAAAAAGCGTCGCCGCCGCCGATAGTGTGCATGTGAGCTTAGAGCCCATCGCAGCGAAAACTCCGGCCCCGCTTCGCGATACGCACGAGGCGGGGCCGCTGTCTCTCGATGCGATGTTCCGTCCGCGCTCGGTCGCGGTGATCGGCGCGACGGAGCGGGCAGGCAGCGTCGGCCGCACCACATTTGCAAATCTGATCGGTTCTTCCTTTCACGGCAACATTTATCCCGTCAATCCCCAGCACCCTGAAATCCTCGGGAAGCAAGCCTATCGCTCGGTCGCCGAAGTGCCAAGCCCGGTCGATTTGGCGGTGATCGTTACGCCCGCCGCGACCGTGCCGGGACTGATCGGCGAGTGCATCGACGCCGGCGTGAAAGCGGCCGTCGTAATTTCCGCCGGGTTCCGCGAGCGCGGCGCCGAAGGGCAAGCGCTCGAGCAGCAGATCGCGCAGCAGCTTCGCCGGGGCCGCATGCGCCTGATCGGCCCGAACTGTCTCGGCGTGATGAACCCGGTGATCGGATTGAACGCGACGTTCGCGCAGACCATCGCGCGGAAGGGAAACGTCGCATTCCTCAGCCAGAGCGGCGCGCTGCTGACGGCGATTCTCGATTGGAGCCTGCGCGAGGAGGTCGGCTTCAGCGCGTTCGTCTCCACCGGCTCGATGCTCGACGTGGGCTGGGGCGACCTGATCGATTATTTCGGCTACGACCCGAATACGCAGAGCATCCTGATCTACATGGAATCGATCGGCGACGCGCGGTCGTTTCTTTCCGCGGCCCGCGAAGTGGCGATGGCCAAGCCGATCATCGTGATCAAGGCTGGGCGGACGGAAGCGGCGTCGAAAGCGGCGTCGTCGCACACGGGCGCGCTGACGGGCAGCGATGAAGTGTTCGACGCGGCGCTCCGCAGGTGCGGCGTGTTGCGCGTGCAGAGCATCGCCGACGTCTTTCATATGGCCGAAGTGCTGAGCAAGCAGCCTCGCCCGGCTGGCCCGCGGCTGATGATTTTGACGAATGCGGGCGGCCCCGGCGTGCTCGCGACCGACGCGTTGATCGGCAACGGCGGCGAACTCGCCCAGCTCTCGAGCGAATCCCGGGAAGCTTTCGACAAACTCTTGCCACCGCATTGGAGCCACGGGAATCCAATCGACATCCTGGGCGACGCCGATCCGGAGCGCTACGCAAAAGCCCTCGAGATCGCCATGCACGATCCGGGAAGCGACGGGCTGCTCGCGATTCTCGCGCCGCAGGGAATGACCGATCCGGCGAGCGTCGCGAATCGCCTGGCGCGCTACGCGAAAGGACAAGGCAAACCATTGCTCGCAAGCTGGATGGGCGGGACGGAAGTCGAAAAGGGCCGCGCGGTTCTAAACGCCGCGGGAATTCCGACGTTCGACTATCCAGACACGGCGGCCCGCGCGTTTGAGTACATGTGGCGCTACACGTATCATCTGCGCGGACTGTACGAGACGCCGTCGATTGCGGATGATCCGGGCGTCGCGCAGGAGCGAGTGCGGAAGGCCCGGGAATTGCTCGCGTCGATTGCGGCGCAGGGCCGCGTGCTGCTCACCGAATTCGAGTCGAAACAAATCCTCGCGCTCTACGATATTCCGACCGTGCCGACGAAAATCGCGCGCACGGCGGATGAAGCGGTCGCGATCGCGCGCGAGATGGGCGTGCCCGTTGTCCTGAAGCTGCATTCGTACACGCTGACGCACAAGACGGACGTCGGCGGCGTGAAGCTCGATTTGCGCACGCCCGAAGCGGTGCGCGCTGCATTCCAAGCGATCGAATCGGGCGCGGTCGCGCACGCAGGCCCGCAAAGTTTTCAGGGCGTGGCCGTGCAGCCGATGGTGCGCCTCGACGGGTACGAATTGATTCTCGGCAGCAGCGTCGATCCGCAATTCGGCCCGGTGCTGCTCTTCGGCTCGGGCGGCCAACTTGTCGAAGTCTATCGCGACCGCGCGCTCGCGTTGCCGCCGCTCAACACCACGCTGGCGCAGCGCTTGATGGAGCAGACGAAGATCTACAAAGCGCTCGGCGGCGTGCGCGGGCGAAAGCCGGTCGATTTGCAGGCGCTCGAACGGCTGCTGGTGCGCTTCAGTTACATTCCGATGGAGCTGCCGCGCATCAAGGAGATCGACATCAATCCGCTGCTCGCGTCGCCGGACGGGCTGACCGCTCTCGACGCGCGAATCGTGCTGTTTGACGCGAGCGTGGCGGATGTGGACCTGCCGCGCGCGGCCATCCGTCCGTACCCGGCCCAGTATGTCTGGCAGTGGAAGGCGAACAACGGCGACGAAATGCTGATTCGCCCGATTCGTCCCGAGGACGAGCCGCTGATGGCGCAATTTCACGAATCGCTTTCCGAGCAGACCGTGTTTCTCCGCTATTTCCACATGGAAAATCTCGGCTCGCGCGTGGCGCACGACCGGCTGCTCCGCAAATGCTTCATCGATTACGACCGCGAGATGGCGCTGGTGGCAGAAGCAAAAAACGCCGCGACGGGCGAGCGCGAAATTCTCGGCGTGGGACGGTTGACGCGCGAACGCGATCGCCGCGAAGGCGAATTGGCCGTGCTCGTGACGGATCGCGTGCAGCGGCTGGGATTGGGCACCGAGCTGATTCGTCGATTGATCGAAGTCGCGCGGCGCGAGAAATTCGCGCGCATTGTCGCGCGGACGATCCCCGAAAACACCGCCATGAGGTCGCTGGCCGAGCGCTTCGGTTTCGTGACGCAGGCGACGCCCGATCTTTCGGTGGTCAAAGCGGTCCTCACGATGTAGCCGTGTAGCGCAGACAATCCTGTCTGTGCGGGCCCGAAGTGAAGTCAGCCGGAGACTGATGCACGAGAGGGAGCTTCGATGGAACACGCTGCCGGAGTCGACCGTCTGCAGTTCGCGTTTACGATCACCTTCCATTACATTTTTCCCCAGCTGACGATGGGGCTGGCGCTGCTGCTCGTCTATTTGAAGACGATGGCGCTGCGCACCGGCGACGAACACTACAACCGCGCGGCGCGATTCTGGGCGCGCATCTTCGGCATCAACTTCGCGATTGGCGTCGTGACCGGCATCCCGATGGAATTTCAGTTCGGCACGAACTGGGCGCACTTCTCGCGAAGTGCCGGTGGCGTAATCGGGCAGACGCTCGCGATGGAGGGCATATTCTCGTTTTTCCTCGAATCGAGTTTCCTGGGTCTGTTCCTGTTCGGCGAAAAGCGGCTGGGACGTATCGGTCACTGGTGGGCCGCGTTTCTCGTCTGGCTGGGCTCGTGGATGTCCGGCTATCTGATTGTAGCGACCGACGCGTGGATGCAGCATCCGGTCGGTTACGCGCTCGGGCCGAACGGCGAAATCATGCTCTCGAGTTTCTGGGGCCTCCTGCTCAACAAATGGGCGCTCGCGCAATACGCTCATACGATGATCGGTGCGGTGCAGACCGGCTGCTTCGTGATGGCGGCGGTCGGCGCGTTCTATATCCTCGACAAGCGCGACGAAGTCTACGGGCGGACGTTTGTGAAGGCCGGCGTGATCGTCGGCGTCATCGCGGCATGCCTCCAGCTTTTCCCGACGGGCGACATACAGGGGAGGATGGTCTCGCAGAATCAGCCTGTGACGCTCGCGGCGATGGAAGGACTCTTTCAATCGGAGGCGGGCGCTCCACTCGCGATTCTGGGGCAGCCGGACGTGGACAACAGGCGGCTCGATAACCCGCTCGTGGTGCCGAACGCCCTGAGCTTCCTCACGTACCGCCAATGGAAGGCGAACGTGCGAGGGCTGGATTCGTTTCCGCAGGACCTTTGGCCGGATCGCATTCCGCTCGTCTATTTTAGCTATCACGTGATGGTGGGCCTCGGGACGATTTTCATCGCGGTGATGGTGGTGGCGGCGTTTCTTTTGTGGCGCGACAAATTGTATGAAGCGCGTTGGCTGCTGTGGTTGCTGATGCTGTGCGCGCCGTTGCCCTACATCGCGAATACGGCGGGATGGATGACGGCGGAGCTCGGGCGTCAACCGTGGCTGATCTACGGCCTGATGCGGACCTCCGAGGGCGCGTCGCCGAGCGTGGGCGCGGGAAACGTGTGGTTCACGCTGATCGGATTCATGGGCATGTACGGCGTGCTGGCGATTTTGTGGCTGTTCCTCGTCTGGCGCGAAATCGAAATCGGGCCCGAGCCGCGGCAGGTGGCCGTGGCCGGCGTTGCGGTCATTCCCGGGCACTAGGCCGGGGCACTGAGGGGGCGCGATGGGAACGATCTGGTTTTGCCTCGTGGCGTTGATGATCGCGGTGTACGTCCTGCTCGATGGATTCGATCTCGGCGCGGGCGTGATCCATTTCCTCGTCGCGAAGACGGACGCGGAGCGCCGGCAGGTGCTGGCCAGCATCGGTCCTGTGTGGGACGGCAATGAGGTGTGGCTGCTGGCGGCGGGCGGCACGCTCTATTTTGCGTTTCCCGCGCTCTACGCGAGCGGCTTCAGCGGATTTTATCTGCCGCTGATTATGGTGCTCTGGTTATTGATCGTGCGCGGCACGTCGATCGAATTTCGCAGCCATATCCATAGCGCCGTGTGGGAGCCGATGCTGGATTTCCTGTTCTGCGCGTCGAGCGTCCTGCTGGCCGTGTTTTTCGGCGCGGCGCTGGGCAACGTGGTGCGCGGCGTCCCGCTCGATGCGAGCGGATATTTCTTCGAGCCGCTGTGGACGAACTTCAATTTTGGCGACAACGCGGGAATTCTGGATTGGTACACGATCCTCGTCGGTGTGCTGGCGCTGGGAGCGCTGACGATGCATGGCGCGGTATGGGTGAGGATGAAAACGCCGGGAGCCGTCAGCGAGCGCGCGGCGGGCGTGGGGGGCGCGGCGTGGTGGGCCGTGGCTGTGCTGACGATCGTCGTTTCGCTCGTCACGTTTCGCGTCCAGCCCAGCGTGATGCGGAATTTCGCGCGGTGGCCGTGGGGAATCGTATTCCCGGTGCTGGCGGTGGCGGGAATCATTGCGGCGAAGATTTACCTTGCGCGCGGGGCCGAATGGAAAGCGTTTGTCGCGTCGTGCGCGTACCTCGCCGGGATGCTGACGAGTGTCGTCTTTGGTGTCTACCCGATGGTGCTGCCCGCGCGGAATCCTGTTTACTCGCTCACGGTGGCGAACGCCAAGGCGGGTGACTACGGATTGAAGATTGGCGTCGTCTGGTGGACTATCGGCGTGCTGCTCGCCACTGGATATTTTACGTTCGTGTACCGGTCATTTGCGGGGAAGGTCGAGGTCGATGCGGGGCACGATAGCCATTCGTGATCCGCTGGGGGATTTGCCACGGAGACACGGAGGCACAGAGAACTACCGCATCCCTGTGACTCTGTGCCTCCGTGGCGCAAAGCCGAGGCGGCCGCTATTTCGCGTTGGGGTCCTTCTTTACGCCGTTGTCCATGAACTCGAGCCAGAAGCCCTGCGGATCGGTGACGAAAAACATGCGCGTGGTCGGCCCGATGAACACAGGCGCGTCGGACGGGCTCGTAGTGTGCAGGCCGGCGGCCTTCACGCGGGCGATCATCACGTCATCGTCTTTCGACATGAACAGGAAATGCGCGGCGCCCGGATCCTGAAAGTGCGGGTGCTGAAAATGCTTGCTGTGTTTCTTGTATTCGATCAGCTCCATCACCACCGGAGAGCCGGGAACCATCGCCTCGGCCAGCCGGAATTGCCCGCTGATACCCGTCAGATCCTCGTACGATTTGTCGCCCATCAGCGACGGGCTCACCCAGAATTTGAAATCAGGGCCGACTAGGCTCTGGTACATGCTGCAGGTTTTCTCGATGTTGTCGACGATGACGGACACGCGCGCGCCGAGCACTTTGCTCCCGGCGGCAGCCGTCGAATCGGGCGCCGGGGTTTGCTCGATTAATTCCACCGGATAACCATCGGGATCGCGCACGAACACCGCGCGGATTTTGCCCGCCATGCCCGGCCAGCCCGAAATATCGACGGGCGCGCCGCCGGGCGTGATGACGGCATAGCGCTCACCTTTCAGCAGGGCCAGCGTTTTATCCAGGTCGGTCACGATGATCTTGATGTAGGACGCGCCGGGATCGGTGAGCAGCGGATGGAATGGCTTTTTCGCGATTCCTTCGATCTGAATCGCTTCGATGGTCATCTCGGGGCCGCCCGGCGTCGCGGCCGTTCCGGGAATCGGAAGCAGCACGACGCGGCTCACCTGCTGATAGGGATCGGGCGCGCCCTGGACGAGCGATGCAACTTCCTGCAACCCGCGATTGCCGAAGAACGGGCGGGTTTGTTCGCGCGTGCCGCGAAGCTCGAAGCCGATCAGATCGTGATAGAAGTGTGTAATGTCTTCGACGTCGCCGATCTGCCGGCCGAGGTGGCCGGGACGAAGCGCGTCGCCGGGAGGCGCGATTCCGGTCGGGGGCGCGTCGAGCGTGGCGCAGGATGTTTGCGCCGAGGCGATCGGGAGAAACATCAGCAGCATCAGGCTGGCTACGGCTACGGCTACGGCTACGGCGCGCGCGGCGTTCGTCAATGAATTATTCAGGGATCGTGACACGGGGCCCTCTTTGGTCGACCGGAATTTTCGTTCTGCAACTTGCTGCAACTTTGCCGTCGCGAATCATACGCTTCCGGCTCATCCATCACAACGAATTTGCCGCTATAACGACGCTTGCGCATCGCTGGCATCGGCGATATAACGGGCGCAACCATGCGAGGGGGAAACATGCGAATCGGACGACGGGAATTTCTCGAAGGCTCATCGAAGTTGGTGTCGGCTGGTGTGCTGGCGGCGGGTGCGGCCGCTGGAAGCTCTGGCTCCGCTGTCGCGGAGAGCGCCACGGGCGACGGGCAAACGTCGAAGCGAAAATATCGTCTCATTGCGACCGAGGAAGCATTTGCGATTCCCGAGCAGGTGGACGAATTCCGCAAGATCGCTTCGATCGCCTACACCAATCCTGACCTCGACATGTGGCGCAACTTTCTGAAGCCCGTTCCGAACGCGCCGCCGCTCGTCCGGCGGCTTCTCGATCTCGAGGGCGAGAGAATCCAGATCATGGACGAGGCCGGCATCGACATGCACTTGTTGTCGCTGACTTCGCCGGGCGTGCAGATGTTCGACAAAGATACCGCGACGAGCCTCGCGACGCTCGCCAACGACCGCCTGGCGGAGGTCGTGAAAAAGCATCCGACGCGATTCGCGGGGCTCGCAAGTTTTGCTCCGCAGGATCCGGCCCGCGCCGCGAAAGAAATCGACCGCGCGATGAATCAACTGAAACTCAACGGCCTGATCGTGAATTCGCACACGAACGGCGAATATCTCGACGACCACAAGTACTGGCCGATTTTCGAAGCGGCCACCGCGTCGAATGCCGCGATTTACATCCACCCGCGAAATATGCCGGACCCGTGCTCGTTCATGACGCACGCCGACGTGAATCTGGCCGGCGCGATCTGGGGATTCCAGATGGAAACGGGGCTGCACGCGATGAGGCTGATCGTGGCGGGCGTGTTCGACCAGTTCCCGGATCAGAAGATCATTCTCGGGCACATGGGCGAGGGCCTGCCGTATTGGCCCTACCGGATCGATTACATGTACAACGCCTTCACCCACGGGCACGGGAAGCTGAAGAAAAAGCCGAGCGAGTACGTGAAGGACAATTTCGTCATCACGACGAGCGGGATGAACGATCACAAGGTGCTGAAATACTGCTACGAGGCGCTGGGCGCCGACAATATCATCTACGCGATCGACTATCCGTATCAGGAGTCGGTCGAGTCCGCGAATTTCATGAATTCCGCGCCGCTGCCTGAAGAGGACATGGAGAAAATCACGCACGGCAATTCGGAGAAACTGTTCCACATCGCGGCGGCGTGATGGCCGGCTGAACGAACTCCAACGGGAGAACGATTACGGATGACGTTGCCCCTTCCACCAGGCGTTTCCGCAAAAACGTTTGAGCAGGCGCTCGACGCGTTTGCCGGAGTTGTCGGCAAGGAATGGGTGCTCGCGACGGACGAGGACCGCAACACATATCTCGACGCGTATGCGCCCGGCGACGCGAAAGATCACGTAGCCGGCGCAGCGGTAGGGCCACAATCGGCGGAAGAAGTGCAAGCAATCGTCCGCATCGCCAACGAGCACAAGGTTCCGCTGTGGCCGATCTCGCGCGGGAAAAATCTGGGCTACGGCGGCTGCGCGCCGCGGATGTCCGGCACGGTCGTGCTCGACATGACGCGCATGAATCGCATCCTCGAGGTCAACGAGCAGTTCGGCTATTGCGTGATCGAGCCGGGAGTCGGCTTCTTCGATCTTTTCAATTATCTCCAGGCCAACAAAATTCCTCTGTGGATGTCGGTTCCCGCGAATGCCTGGGGCAGCGTGGCCGGCAACGCGCTCGAGCGCGGCTACGGCTACACGCCCTACGGAAACAACACCAATAACATTTGCGGCATGGAAGTGGTGCTGGCGAATGGCGAGATGATTCGCACGGGCACCGGCGCGATGTCCAACAGCCCTTCGTGGCATCTTTTCAAGTACGGCTTCGGCCCGTCGTGGGATCAGATTTTCGTGCAGTCGAACTACGGCGTCGTGACGAAGATGGGCATGTGGCTGATGCCCGAGCCCGAAGCGACGCTCGGACTGAGCATGCAGCTGCCGAATCCGGACGACATCGGCTGGGCCGTCGATGCGCTCCGCCCTTTGCGCCTGAATGGCGTGCTCACGCAGGATCCCAGCCTCGGAAATTCGATCCGCACGGTCACGGTGCAAGCGCAGCGAAGCCAGTTCTATCAGGGTGAGGGCGCGATGCCCGACGATGTGCTGCAGGCGCTGCTCAAGAAATTCGGGCTCGGCTGGTGGGGCATTAACCTGCGCTTGTACGGCTACGACGAAATCAACGAGGTGAATGCGAGGCTCATCAAGGAAGCGTTCGCGAAGCATACGGATCAGGAATTCGCCGTCAGCAAATGGCACAAGGGCGAGCCGCTCGATAATTCCGGCGCGGGCGTGCCGACTGTCTTGCCGCTGCAGGCGGTGAACTGGCGCGGCGGCCGCGGCGGCCACATCGGATTTTCGCCGGTGCTGCCGTCATCGAGCGAGCACGTGCTGCGGCAGTTCCACAGCACGAAGAAGCGCTTCGAGGAGGTCGGGCTCGACTACTTCGGCTCCTTCACGCTTTCCGAGCGCTACGTCACCAACGTCAACCTGATGCTCTACGATCAGGACGATCCAGCGCTGATGTCGCGGGTGCGCGCCCTCTTCAAAGTGCTGGTCGCGGACGCTCAGAAGGAAGGCTACAGCGAGTACCGCACGCACCTTTCGTACATGGACGAAGTGGCGCACACGTTCGACTACAACAACCACGCGCTGCTGCGGCTCAACGAAAGGGTAAAGGACGCGCTCGATCCCAACGGCATCCTCGCGCCCGGCAAGCAGGGAATCTGGCCGAAGGCGCTGCGGGAGCGCAAGGCATGAGAACGCGCGCACCGATTCTGGCGAAGACGCTGATGCTTGTCGTCTGCGTCTTCATGGCCGCCGCGAGCGCTGGCGCAGCCGGCCGCGATGTGCAGGCCAACCTGGAGAAGGGCAAAACGTTGTTCCACGCGAAGTGCGGCTACTGCCACCTCGCGGGCGGCACAGGCACGATGATGCTGGGATTTCGCCTGGGCAAGGACAAATCGCTGCTCGAAAATCGCACCGATCTGACCACAAACTATATCGAGCACGTGGCACGCTCGGGAATCGGCAGCATGCCCCGGCTCACGCGCATCGAAGTGCCCGACAGCGATCTGAAATTGATCGCCGCGTACTTAACGCGCCCGGCTTCGGTGCGCGACGCGGCGAAGTGAGCGAGCGTCGATGAAATCTCTCCTGGATCGGCGAACATTTCTCAAGGACGCGAGCGCCCTCACCGTTTCGGCCGGCCTGATCGTGTCGACTGCGGCGGCGATCACCTCAGCGGATGCGTCGCAGGGCCCGCGAATCGGCGCCGCGCTATTCGACGGCCGCTATTCCAGTTGTCGCACCTTCGCGAACGCGCTGGCCCGAGAAGGCGCGGCCGTTTTCGACGTGGGCGCCGATGTTGCGCTGCTCTGGTATGGTCCTCTGCGGGATCACTTTACAGCGCACGCCGGTTCCGTCGCGGGGCTCACGACGCAGTCGGACTTCGTGGTGTCGCAATCGTTCGGGCGAGAGCGCGGGCTCTCGCTGAAATACGAAGGCGTACACGATTCGCGCGGGTCGCGGGCGATCACGCATCGGCTGCGCGGTCTAATGAATGTCGATGGTGTGGGCGCCGCGCTGCGACATACGGATTCACAGTGGAGCGAAAAGCTCGCCTCCGCCCTGGCCCGAACGCAATCATCAGAGACGGCCAGCCAATGGAAATCGTCGCTCGCGCAAACCTCGGCGCTGCGCGATCATCCCGGCTTCCTCACGTCCTGGCTTCTAACCGCTCAACAGCCAAAGCCGCACTCGACAATCAGGCGCCCGACGCCGAAATCGCTGGCCCTTCCTGCGGCATCGCAGTTTCGATCGCCATTCGCACGGCAATGATCGTGCCCGCCGGACCGGAGTCAATATCCAGGCGCCCGCCCTGCTCGCGCACCCGCTCGCGCATGCCCGCGAGTCCCACGCCCACGTGCGAGCCGGTCGCCCGGAAACGTTGCAGCAGTTCCGGCGAAATTCCCTTGCCGTAGTCGCGAATGCGCAGCGTGATTTCCCCCGGCGCTCTTTCGATCGAGACCTCCGCGCGCGGGCTGCCCGAATGCCGGTGAATGTTGGTGAGGCATTCCTGCAGCACGCGAAATAGCGCGAGCTCGACCGAATGCGGAAGGCGAGCCATGTCGTCGGGAATCTCGGACGTGACCTGGATGCCGCTGCGCTGCGCGAAACCGTCCAAAAACCATTTGGCCGCGAACGCGAATCCCATTTCATCGAGCAGCGGCGGATGCAGCAGATAGGAAATCGTGCGCGTCTCGGCGATGCAGCGGTCGAGATACTCGAGCGATTCGGAAAGCTCGGCGGCGGAATAGCGGTTGGCCAGGGTCGAGAGGCTCATCTTCACGAGATTGAGGTACTGGCCGAGGCTGTCGTGCACCTCGCGGGAAAACTTGCGGCGCTCTTCATCCTGAATGTGCAGTAGCCGCGTGCTGAGGAGGCGCAGCGATTCCTGGCTTTCGAGCGCGAGCTTTTCCGCGCGCTGCCGCTCGGCGAGTTCCGATCGCAGGAAACGGTAATTCAGGTAGAGCAGCCCGATCGAAATCGCGAAAGTCGCCGCGAAGATCGATAGGATCACGATGAATAGAACGCTCGAAATATCGAGGCGCCGCGTGGAGGATTGCTTCTCCTTCGTCTCCATTTGCTGGAACAGCGCGTTCATGTCGTCGGCGACGCCCACGCGCTGCGTCGTCAATTCGAGCTGCAAGCCCGCGTCGTCCTTGTTTTGCTCGCGATCCTCAACCGACGTCCGCATCAGCGAGAGCCTCCGGTCGGCCAGCAGGACGAGCTGCGCGTACCAGCTCTCGTGATCGGGCACGTCCTGGACGAGCGTGCGAATCTGCTCGAGTTTCGGCGGAATCTCGGCGGCCAGCGTTTCGTATTGTTCGAGGAAGCGGCGGTCGTTCGATGTAAGGTAGCCTGTCTGCGCGCGTCCCGCCGTGCTGAGCGTCGATTCGAGATCGGCGAGCGTCACCTCGACGTCGTGCGCGTGCTCCACGCGCTTCAGGCTTGCTTGCAATTGAACGATCGTGATGCAAGCGGCCACCGCGCTCAGAACGAGCAGCGCTGCGCCCGCGGCAAAAGCCGATCGGGGTTTGCTCCAGATCATCGCGCCTACCCGGAGAGGGGACTTGCCCGACCGGCGATTATACCTTGCACGCGCGCGCTGCCGCGCAAAGACGTGTCAAGATTGGTCAAGCTCGTCAGGCGGAATTTAGGCGAAGCTCGCGCGTCCTCCCGGCGGCGGATATGGCGTTGACATCGCCCGAACAATGGTGAATTATCCCCGCGCTTTGGGACGCGTGCGCGCAAGCATGCCCGCCGGCAGCTCGGCGTGGAGATGGGCGCCGCACGGATGGGGGAGCCGAAAGTGGCAAAGGACGGTTTCTACGGTTGGAAGCTGCTCTGGATTCTCTGGGTGATCATTTTCCTGAATTTCGCCTTTCCCACATTCGGGATGAGCGTGGTGAATACGGACATGGCCCACGCCATGCATTTCAATCACAAGGAGTTGGGCCTGGCCTACTCGGCGTTCAGCCTGATGGCGGGACTTCCGGCGCCGCTGGTGGCGATGTCGATCAATAAATTCGGAATCCGGTTCACGTTGGCGGCGGGAGCGCTGACAGTCGCGTGCGGCGCGTTCCTGATGGTTTTCACGGCGCATTCGGCGCTGCAGGCGATCCTGATTCTGGCTTTGCCCGTGGGCTTCGGCGCGGCCATGTGTGGCACGCTCGGGCCGCAGGTCGCCATGGCGCGATGGTTCCACCGCAAGCGCGCTCTCGCGATTGCCACTGTGCTGAGCGCGTCTGGCACCGGCGGCTGCATCGCGGTGCCGCTGCTGAATCACATCATTGCCAAGGCGGGAGGGAATTGGCGCGCCGCCTGGGTTTTCATGGGCTCGATGTCACTCCTCGCGGCGCTCGTCGGCACGCTGTTCGTGAAAGAGAGCCCCGAGCAGATGGGACAGGTGCCCGATGGCGACGACGTCGTGGCGAACGCTTCCTCTGGCGCGGCCGAAATCAAGCCGCGCGCGAGCGTCTTCAAGACGACCGAAGACTGGACGATGGGCGAAGTGCTGAAGACACCCAGCCTGTACCTGCTCGTCCTCTCATACCTCGGATTTTTCGCCGGCTTTTTCATTTTCATCGCGCACGGCATCGCGAACCTCGAAGGATTGGGACATTCGCCGGCGGCGGCCTCGCGGTCGGTCGCGTTGGTCCTGTTTTCGGCGCTGCTCGGCCAGTTCACGGTCGCGGCGCTTGGCGACCGCATCGAGATGCGGTTTCTCTTCGCGGTAGCGGTGTGCTTTTTCGGCGTCGGGATTTGGATGGCGGCAAGGGCGGTCAGCCCCATGTCTCTGTATCCTTACGCGGTCCTGATGGGCAGCGGTTTCGGCGCGTCGTTCACCTGCATGATGGCGATTCTCGGCAACTACTACGGCCCGAAGGCCTATCCGCTCGTGCTGGGCTTCACGATGCCTTTCGGCACGATTGTGGGCGCGATCGGACCGGTGGTGGCGGGATCGCTCTACGACAAATACGGGTCGTACACGACCGTGTTTTCGGGCGTCGCGGCGATTTGCTTCGCCAGCGGCGTGATGCTGCTCTTTGCGAAGCCTCCGGTGAAGCACGCCGGCCGCGGTAAAATCGCTGCCGCGGCGCAGGCGAGTAAACGAGTCTGTGTGAAAATCGGAGCTGTGGTCGTGGCTCCAGCCACGACATAGCGCACGAAATCTTCCGGGCTTCCGCCCCTGAAGTTCCCGCGGCGGTTACCCCACAGAGGGCCGCGCGCTGAGTGCCGACAAGATAATTTTTTCGACTGGGACTTCGAGTTGAAATCCCGAAAAATCACCGCCGCCGTGATCGAGAAAACCGGCGCGCCATTCGTCCTGCGGGAACTCGAACTCGACGCGCCGCGCGCCGACGAGATTCTCGTCCGTGTCGTCGCGGTCGGCATCTGCCAGACGGACGTTCACGTGCGCGATCGCCTGCAGGCGACCGGGCTGCCCACCGTGCTCGGGCACGAAGGCTCGGGCGTGGTCGAAGAAGTCGGCGCCGCAGTGACGGCAGTGAAGCCGGGCGATCGCGTAGTCCTTTCATACGACGCGTGTGGGCACTGCCGCTTCTGCCTCAGCGGGCGCTACTCGTATTGCGAGCAGGCCATGGCCATCAATTTCGGCGGCTCGCGACTCGACGGCACGAATGCGCTGCACCGCGGGGTGATCCGGCGCGACGGGGAAGTCCACGGCCATTTTTTCGGGCAATCGTCGTTTGCCACCTACGCGCTGGCCACCGAGCGGAACGTGGTGAAAATGCCCGACGATCTGCCGCTCGAACTGCTGGGTCCGCTCGGCTGCGGCTTACAGACCGGCGCGGGCGCGGTGCTGAACTCGCTGCGCGTGCCCGCCAATGCGAGTATCGCGATTCTCGGCACGGGCGCCGTCGGCCTCGCAGCAGTGATGGCCGCGCGCGCCGTGGGGGCGAATCCGATTATCGGCGTCGATCTCGTCCCGAAGCGGCTCGCGCTCGCCACCGAGCTCGGCGCGACGCACACAATCGACGCGCGCAAGGAAGACATCCGCAAGCGCATCGCCGAAATCACTCGCTCGGGCGTCGACTACGTTCTCGAAATCACGGCGCAGCCCGAAATGCTGAAGCTCGCCGTCGAGATCCTCGCGCCCTGCGGCACTGCCGGTCAAATCGGCGGCGGCGTGCCGGGCGCCGAAGCTCCGATCAGCATGAGCCGCCTGCTGCTCGGCCGCACGGTGCGCGGCATCATCCAGGGCGACTCGATCCCGCGCGTCTTCATCCCCCAGCTCATCGAAATGTATCGCCGCGGCCAATTCCCATTCGACCGCCTCGTCCGCTTCTACGATTTCAAGGATATCAATCAAGCCGTAGCAGACGCCGCAACCGGCGAGACAATCAAACCGATTCTTCGCATCGCCGCGCCGTCATTGGGGTTTGCCCGAGCAACGCTTGTTACGGAACGAGCCCGCGAGGTGTAAACTCGGGGCCGCTTGGGGGCGGACTTGGAAAACGTGGCGCAAAAATCGAGCGTGATCGACATCATCGACGGGCATTCGCTCGGTGCGTTTCAAGTTTGGACCGTCGCGCTATGCGGCCTGGTGCTGGTGCTCGACGGCTTCGACGCGCAGATCATCAACTACACGGTGCCGTCGATCGCGCAGACGATGCACGTCGCCGTCAGCCACTTCGGGACGATTTTCTCGTCGAGCCTGATCGGGCTGATGATCGCGGCGATGGCGTCGGGTCCGATTGCCGACCGCTGGGGACGCAAGTGGCCGGTGATCGTCTCGGTGTTCAGCTTTTCGGCGTTCTCGCTCGCGACCGCACACGTCACTTCGTTCAACGAGCTCTGGGTGCTGCGATTTGTCACCGGGCTCGGCTTGGGCGGCGCGATGCCCAACGTCGTCGCTCTCGCCTCGGAGTACGTTCCTCGCGCCGCCTGCTGCCGATCGTCGTGCCGATCGTCTTCATCGGGATGCCGCTCGGCGGCACGCTTTCGGGACTCATCAGCGCGGCAGTCATTCCGAAGTGGGGCTGGCGATCGATGTTTTACGTCGGCGGGGCGCTGCCGCTTCTGATTTCGATTTTGCTGATCGCGCTGCTGCCGGAATCGATTCGCTTCCTCGCGGTGAAGGGCAAAGCGTCCGAAACGATGCGGCGCATCATGGCGCGCATCGCGCCCGAAATTCCGGCCGCGGACATGAATCTGCTCGCGTCACCAGAAGACAACAAGCACGCGGGCGTTCCAGTGAAACATCTCTTCACCGAAGGGCGCGCCATCGGCACGATTCTGCTATGGATTCCGTATTTCATGAATCTGCTGCTGATCTATTTCACGGGTAGTTGGTTGCCTGCGCTGCTGCGCTCAGAGGGCATGACGATCGCGGCGGCGTCGACGGCGACCGCGTTTCTCAGCTTCGGTGGGATGTTCGGCTGCGTCGCCGAGGGGTATTTCATCAAGTGGGGCGGCGCCGGAGCGGTGCTGCTAGCCGAATATGCGCTGGCCGGCGGATTTCTCGCGCTGCTGGCGGTGTTGCAAGTGCGATTCCAGATGGTCCTCGTGCTGACGTTCGTCGCGGGCTTCATGATCATCGGCGCGCAGGGCGGGCTAAACGCGCTGGCCGCGAATTTCTATCCCACGGCGGTGCGGTCCACCGGCATCGGCTGGGCGCTCGGCGTGGGGCGCATCGGCTCGATCGTGGGGCCTCTGCTCGGCGGCATGTTCCTCACCATGGGATGGAAGCCGGGCGGCATGCTGCTGTTTGGCACGGCCGTCGCCGGCTGCGCGTGCATATCGATTCTGCTGAGCGCGTTTTCGCGCGGCGCAAGCGCCTACAGCCGCCAGCCCGCAGCGGGCGCATAAGCCATTGTGTCGAGCAGCCGAGAATCTCTGTAGGACGTGACTTCTAGCCACGACAGGGTGGAAGCGTGGGCCTTTAGGCCCTCGATAAGAGGTGCTTGGTAAGGCGGCTTCAGCCGCGGGCCTTTTCGTTCGAGGGCGGGCCTCCAGTTCACACTGAACGAAGTGAAAGGCTGCGGCACTGGCCGTCCTCTTCAGGAGGCCGGGGCTTCCAGCCCCGGCGTAACATGGGCCACTCGCTGGGGCTTTAGCCCCTGAAGAAAGTCTTTGTTCTCGCCGCGAGCATAGATAAGACAAGCGACAGTGAGGTGACCACATGGGCGCAACCACACGAACGACCGCAGACGAAAAAACAGAAGCGCGAAAAGCATTCTACGCGCGCATCGGCGAGCAGCATCTCGCGCCTCTGTGGGAACGCCTCAGCGGTCTGGTGACGCGTTCGCCGCAGCCCGCGGCGAAGCCTGCACACTGGAAATACGCGTCAGTGCGGCCGGACTTAATCGCGGCGGGCTCGCTGCTCTCGGCCGAAGAAGCGGAACGCCGCGTGCTAATCCTCGAAAATCCGGGCTTGCCGGGACAATCGAAAATTACGGGCTCGCTCTACGGCGGCTTGCAGCTGCTGATGCCAGGCGAACGCGCGCACGCGCACCGGCACACCGCCAGCGCGCTGCGGCTGTTTCTCGAGGGCGAGGGCGCGTACACCGCGGTCGAAGGCGAGCGCACGATCATGCAGCGCGGCGATTTTGTCCTCACGCCCGCGTGGCGCTGGCACGAGCACGGAAACGACGGCTCCGATCCCGTGATCTGGCTCGACGGGCTCGACGTCCCGATCGTCAACCTATTCGACACGAGTTTTTCCGAGGGGCACGAAGAAGAGGGAGAATCGCCCGCCGCGCGGCCCGCTCGCGATTCCGAGGTGCGCTACGGCGGCACGCTGCTGCCTGAAGGCAGCAAGCCTGAGTCGCTCGCGTCGCCGCTGCTGAATTATCGCTACGAGCGCGCCCGCGAGACGCTCGCCGCGCTGCACAAGAATGGTCCGGTCGATGCGTGCCACGCAGTGAAGCTGCGCTACGTGAATCCGCTCACCGGCGGCGCGGTGATGCCCACGATGAGCGCAGCCGTGCAGTTGATCCCGCGAGGATTTGAGACCGCGCCGTACCGCTCGACCGAAGGCACCGTCTTCGTGGTGGTCGAGGGCAGGGGACGCAGCCAGATCGGAGACGCGTCGTTCGAATGGAACGAAAGCGACGTCTTCGTCGCGCCGAGCTGGGCGGCGCAGCGGCACCGCGCGGAGACCGAGGCGGTCCTCTTCAGCTTTTCCGACCGCGTAGCCCAGGAAAAGCTAGGCATCTGGCGCGAGCAGCGCGGTCAGTAGGAGGCGCCGCCGAGCTCATTTAGCTGTCATCCCGACCGGAGTCCCGCGCGCTTTTGTCTTTCCCGCGATTTGTGCGGGCGCGGGACGCAGGGAGGGATCTGCTTTTCCCGCCTAAAGGCTGTGGCTCCATTTGGCCGCCGCGCTACATTCAGTCGCGCGACGAAGTTACACTTTCAGCAAGGGCGCGGTAGCCGCGCGCGGGCGGCGTCGCAAACGCAAGTAGACTGGCGTGTGAAGGAATCACACGCATGAGCGCCCACGCCGAGACCATATCCACGTCCGCATCCGCCGCGCCGCGCTCAACCGGGCCGTGGATCTACAAGCCGTGGCTCGACCTGATCGTCGGCTGCGGCGCGTGGTCCGCTCCGCTGCTGCTCGTGACGGCGTGGCTTTCGCCCTCGCACACGCACTCGTGGGTCGTCGGCTTCTATTTCCTCGCCGTCGTTTTTAATTACCCGCATTTCATGGCGACGGTCTACCGCGCCTACCGCACGCGCGAGCAATTCGAGAAATACAAGCTCTTCACCCTGCATCTCACGCTGCTGCTCGTGATCACCGGCGTGTTGCTGCACGCGTCGTACCGTCTGCTGCCGTGGGTCTTCACGCTTTACATCTACTGGAGCCCGTGGCACTACGCGGGCCAAAACTACGGCCTGCTGAAGATGTTCGTGAACCGCAGCGGGGCATCGCTCACGCGCGGCGAAGGCCGGTGGCTGCGCGCCGCGTTCGTCGCGTCGTACGTGATGCTGCTCGCAAGCTTCGAGACGGGCGGCTCGACCGATCCGTTGATTCTCTCGCTCGGCCTGCCGGCGAAATTCACGATCCCGGTTCGGATCGCCCTGGGCGGCGCCTTCGCGTTCTGCGCGTGGATGTCGCTGAACGACCTGATCGTGCGCCACGGATTCCGCCGGATGATCGCGCCGCTCACGCTGCTGCTCACGCAGTTCTTGTGGTTCGTCCTGCCCACGCTGCTCGAGTTGCGCGCGAACATCCCGCAAACGCGCTACAGCAGCGGCATCCTGGCCGTGCTGCATTCGGCGCAATACATCTGGATCACGAGCTACTACCATCAGCGCGACGCGCGCGCGGCGGGCCAATCGAATTGGCGCTTCGCCGGCTATTTCGTCACGCTCGTCGCTGGCGGCATCGCGCTCTTCATCCCCGGGCCGTGGCTGGTGAGCTATATCTTCCACTACGATTTCACCACGAGCTTCCTGATCTTCACGGCGCTCGTAAATATCCATCACTTCCTGCTCGACGGCGCCATCTGGAAGCTCCGCGATTCGCGCGTCTCGTCCGTGCTGATTGCGCCGGGAGAAGGAAGCTCCCGGACATCGCAGAGAAGCGTGCGGCCAGCGAAAGCAAAAGCCGCACCAAGCGCCCAGCCGGGTCGCGCCCACCGTATCCTGTCCGCTCCGGCCTTTCGCGTGGCCGTGGTCGCCGTGATTTTTCTCTGGGGAGCGGCCGACCAAGTCCGTTTCGCCCTCGGCACGGATAGTCAGAGTCTCCCGTCGATGCTGCGCGCCGCGGCCATGAATCCGTACGATACGATGGTCCTGGCGCGCATTGGATCGGCCGAAGAAAGCGCGGGGCTCGACGACAAAGCGATCGAATCGCTGACGCGCGCCGCTGACCTGAGCCCGCAGAATGCGGCGTTGCAGCAAGCCTGCACGCGCGCGCTCCTCGCGCAGGGCCGCTACGGCGAGGCGTACGATCGCTACAAAAAGTTTCTAAAAGTCTTCCCGAACAATTCGGACGCACTCGTGAATCTGGGCTTGCTCGCCGCGCGCCTCGGCCATCCTCACCAGGAATCGATCGACGCATGGAAGAAGGCGATTGCCATCGACCCGCATGAGGTGATTGCGCATCTTTATCTCGCCGACGCCGCCGATCAGAATGGCGAATTTGCCGCCGCCGTTCCGTACTGGCGCTCGTATCTTCAGGCCGCGGCGGCGCCGGATTCCGGCGTGGCCCCGTCGCAGAGAATTCCCGCGATGCTGGCGCAGGCCGACGACGAAGCGCGCCTCAATGAAACGAGCGCGGCTCTCGCGGATTATTCCTCCGCTGTCACGCTCGCACAATCCGCGGGCGATCCGAAACTCGAAAGCGTCGCGCTGTCTCACCTCGCCGATATGCAGGAAAAGGCCGGAAATACAGCCGCCGCAGCCGCTTCCTACCAACGCGGCCTGGCGCTCGATGCCAAAGCGAACGATCGACAAGGCGAAGCTTTCGATTGGTTTAACTACGGGCAATTCCTGCGGCGCCACGCGCTGCCCGACGATCTCGCGTACGCGTGCCTCCTGCGCGCCGAAGACCTGCTCGCGAGCCAGAAAGGGCAGGCGCTCGAAACGGTCGAAGCCGCACGCCGCGAAATGGATGCGCGTCTCGGCAAGAAAATCGCCGGCATCCACAAGAATGTGCCGGACTTGCTTGCCAGCGCCGCGAGCCTCCCCGCCAGTTCCTTTCGCTAAGTCTATGGTCCCGCCCCGCGAGATAGCGTAAGCGGCCCAAGCCCGGTCCGATCCCATTTGTCGGCCGCTTACCAGCCTTGAGTAGACGCTCACGTTCGCCGCCGCGCGCTCTTGTGTGCGCCCCCGTACATATCGTTGTCGCCCATAAACGCCCACGATTCGCCCGATATTTTTTTTGAATCGTTTAACTACGGCCATGCATCTTGTCAAACTAAAGCGAACGCGGTATAGATACCGAGTCGGGTTCGCTGCATTGTTTTGCCCTTAGGCACTCGACGCGGGACACATCGCGCACTCGCCTATTCAACTGAGGGAGGTCTCATGGCTGTTCCGCAGCAGCATGAGGATTCTGTACCGCAGCCGTTCCGCTTGGATGTCCAGCTTCACGATCTCCTGACCAACTCACCTGCTCCGAAGCCTCTTCTCGTTCCGCCGAAAGCAACCGGGGCGATGACTTTGCCCGAGCCGGTTTTTCCGCAGCATCCCGAACTCCTTAACGCCGACGATAATTACGAGGAGCAGCTGGAACGCGCAAAGCAAGGCCGCCGCAAGTGGACGGCTCCGCTCGTGCTGCGCGCGATGAACGGCTGGCTCTTTCCGTACGCGAAGTCGCGCGTGCTTCCGGGAGATTTTCACCCGATCATCGCGTATCTCTTCACCGAGTGGAAATGTAACCTCGATTGCCACTATTGCTGGGCGTTCGATAACCACGTGAAGGGCATGACCGAAGACGTGGCCCGGCGCTCGATCGACTGGCTCGATTCCACTACGTGCCGCGTGCTCGCCTTTATGGGCGGCGAACCTTTGCTCCGTCCGCAGATGGTTCACAAGATTTCCTACTACGCGGCGAAGAAAGGCTTCTGGATCTATCTCGCCACCAATGCCCGGTTGCTTCGGCCGGAAGTGACCGACCGGCTGCTCGATGCGGGCGTGGCCACGATCAATTTCGCCGTCGATAGCGTCGACGAAAAGCCGAGCCTGCCGAAAGCCCTTACGCCGGTGCGGCCGTATTTCGATCATCTCCTACGGAAGCAGTACAAGTACGGCACGGCGGTGTTCTTCAACATGAACATCTGCCGGAACAATCTCGACGACATCAAGCAGCTCACCGAAATCGCCCACGACAACGGGATTGCCACCGACTACCACATCAACGAGTCACCGATGCTCGAGCAGGACCATTTCAAGCACTACGACGAGAACAGCACCTACATCACGAAGGAAGACTGGCCGAAGGTTGACGAGTTGATCGACTGGATCATCGAGAAGAACAAGTCCGGCTACAAGATGGTCAATTCGGTGAAGCGCCTCCAGGACATGAAGGACTTCCTCCGCGGCAAGGTTGAACCTTGGAATTGCCGAGCGGGCCAGAATTCGATTATCATACGGACGGACGGCACGCTCGCTCCGTGCTTTCCGCTGTATTCGGCCACGCACGATTGGGGCACGATCGAGAATCACAAGTTCGATGTCCCTCAATTGAATGAAATGAAAAAGACCTGCCACACACACTGCTTCTCAACCCTCAATCACAATCTCGGGTTCTGCTACAACGATTCGCGCGTAATCAAGTGGGTTCTCAAACAAGCGGCGCACGGCTTCCAGGGCGTAACTGGCAGCTTTACCGAATAAACCGTTAACTTGTAACCCGTTTTTGAAAACTTGACCCCACGCAGTTCGAAAACCTATTCGTATTTCTTCCAGAGTTCCTTGAGGGAGGGACCATGGCGACACCACTCGTACAGATTGAGCAGGATCGTGAAATCGCCGAGCGTCTCGCGGCGGAGAGGATTCGCCTGCGAAAGCTCGCTGGCTTGGACGGGCATTCCCATTTCCACAAGCCGATCGAGCGCGCCTTCACCGCCGAAGAGCGCAGCAAGGTGACGATCCTGTTTGGCGGCTTCACCTGGAAGCACGAGGACCTGATCCGCGCCGTTTTCCAGGGCTGCGGCTATCGCTGCGAAAAGCTGCCCGTGCCCGATGTGCCTGCGTTCCAGCTCGGCAAGGAATACGGCAACAACGGGCAGTGCAATCCGACATATTTCACCGTGGGCAATCTGGTGCAGTATCTCCAATTCCTCGAAAAGGAAGGCATCCCTCGCCAGGAGATTCTCGACAACTACGTATTCTTCACCGCCGGCTCCTGCGGGCCGTGCCGCTTCGGCATGTACGAGGCCGAATATCGCTTCGCGCTCAAGAACGCGGGCTTCGACGGTTTCCGCGTCCTGCTCTTCAAGGATAGCGACGGCATCAAGGCGGCGTCGGGCGAGCCGGGACTGAAATTCACGATCGACTTCGGCCTGGGCATGTTGAACGCGATGCACCTCGGCGATGTGTTCAACGACCTGATCTACCAGATTCGTCCGTTCGAGGTGAACAAGGGTGAGACCGACCGCATCTTCCGCGAGACGGTCGACGATCTGTGCGACGACCTGAAAAACCGCAAATCCTTCGAAATCGAACAGACCGCGCCGGACTGGGCCAAGCCGAAATTCAAGAGCAACAAGATCCTGCGCAACACCGCCAACGTCTTCGGCAAGATGCACGAGCACCTCTGGGGCAAGGACTACCACGACGCGCTGGCCGCCGCCCGCGCCAAGCTCGACACCATCGAGGTCGACCGCACGAAGGTAAAGCCCGTCGTGAAAATCACCGGCGAATTCTGGGCGCAGCTCACCGAGGGCGACGGCAATTTCCACATGTTCAACTTCCTCGAGCGCGAAGGCGCGCAAGTGCTCGTCGAGCCGATCGCCACGTGGGTGGCCTACTTGCTGTACCAGGCGAAGGCGCACGCCAAGGCGAAATATCCGGTCACCCGGCCGTATCGCAACCCGGAGTGGTATCAGCTCAAGCAGCACATGGCCAATCAGATGTCGCTGCGCAAGAAGCTGCTCGGAATCGGCTTCGGCGAAAAGATGTGGAATTATTTGTATCACCGCACGGCCGAGAATCTCGGCGGCATCACGCACCACCTCGTGCCGCAGCCCGAGCTCGCCGAAATGGCGCATCCCTTCTACAACCAGTTCGCGCGCGGCGGGGAAGGGCACCTCGAAGTCGGCAAGAACGTGTACTACACGGTGCACAAGCTCTGCCACATGGTGCTCGCGCTCAAGCCCTTCGGCTGCATGCCGTCGTCGCAATCGGATGGCGTGCAATCGGCCGTGATCAACAAGTTCAAGGACATGATCTTCCTGCCCGTCGAAACCTCCGGCGAAGGCGAAGTCAACGCCCACAGCCGCGTGCAGATGGCCCTGGGCGAAGCCAAGATGAAGGCCAAGCTGGAATTTGAGGAAACTCTCAAGTCCACCGGCAAGAGCCTCGACGGCATTCGCAACTACATCGCCGAGCATCCCGAGCTGCGGAAGCCGTTCTACCACGTTCCGCACCGCGAGGGCATCGCCGGCACGGCCGCGCAGTTCATCCTGCACGTGAGCGATCGCATGGACCGCAGCAGCCGGTCCTGGCGGCGTTCGCGGTCCCGCGGAATCGCCGTACCCAGCGCAGCCTGACGCCGATGAGCGTCACGTGCCACGCGCTAATGTTGCCTCCGCGCCCTAGTGGGGAGGGTTTTCAGGAGGTCGGAGCTTCAGCTCCGACGTAGGCTGGATACGGACAGGGCTTTAGCCCCTGAAGGCGCGGCGACACGGTGTGATCTCGGACAAGAAGTCCCTTTTCCACCCAGCGGGCCACAACGCTCGCTGGCGAAATCGAGGGAGAGACGGATGCACGGACACGATCGCGAAACGCGTTTCCTGGTGGGTTTGGACATAGGTTCGACGACGGTCAAGGCGCTTGTCATCGACGCGAAGACCGACGAAATTCTCTGGCAGGATTATCAGCGCCACGAAACCAAGCAGCCGGAAAAGAGCCTCGAGTTTCTGCGCCGCATGGAATCGGAAGTCGGCATCAGCCGCCACAACACCCGGATGTTCATCACCGGCTCCGGTGGCGGCCTGATCGCCGACTTGGTCGACGCGAAATTCGTGCAGGAAGTGACCGCCGTCGCGCTCGCGGTCGAAAAGATGCATCCCGAAGTGTATTCCGTGATCGAGCTCGGCGGGCAGGACGCCAAGATCATCGTCTTCAAGGACGATCAGGATAGCGGCCGCAAGAAAAAGATTCCGTCGATGAACGACAAGTGCGCTGGCGGCACCGGCGCGGTGATCGACAAGATCAATGCCAAGCTCAAGATTCCCGCCGTCGAGCTGGGCAATCAGGGATATCACGGCGTCAAGCTGCACAAAGTGGCGGGGAAGTGCGGCGTATTCGCCGAAACCGACATCAACGGCTTGCAGAAGGTTGGCACGCCACCCGACCAGCTGATGGCGTCGCTTTTTGACGCGATCGTGCTGCAGAACCTGAGCGTGCTCACGCGCGGCCATACGCTGCGCCCGCACGTCCTTTTGCTCGGCGGGCCGAACACATTTATCCGAGGCATGCGCGAGGCGTGGCAGGCCAACATCCCCAAGATGTGGCAGGAGCGCAAAGTTGAGATTCCCGCGGGCGCGAGTCCGATCGACCTGATCAAAGTGCCGCAAAACGCCCAGTATTTCGCGGCGCTCGGCGCGATCGAATTCGGCAAGAGCGAGGACGATTGCGTCGGCTGCTATCGCGGCTTCGACCAGCTCGTTCACTACATCGAATTCGGCCGCCAGGAAGAGAAGGCCAAGGCGGGCGGCTTCGCCCTCGTGAAAGAGCCAAGCGAGCTCGATGCGTTCAAGGAAGCCTACAAGCGCAAAAAGTTCATTCCCGCCACATTTCAGAAGGGACAGGCGGTCGGCGGCTTCGTCGGAATCGACGGCGGGTCGACCTCGACCAAGGCTGTGCTGCTCGATGAAAACGGCGACATCCTCTGCAAGGCGTACCAGCTCTCGAACGGCAACCCGATTCAGGACACGATCGAGATGTTCGAGAATCTGCGCGGGCAGGTGGAAGCGCAGGGTGCGAAGCTCGATGTGCTCGGCGTCGGGACGACCGGCTATGCGAAGGACATTCTCAAGGACGTGCTAAAGGCGGACGTCGCGCTGGTCGAAACCGTGGCGCACACCGAATCGGCGCTGAAATTCTACGACGATCCGCACGTGATCATCGACGTGGGCGGCCAGGACATCAAGCTGATCGTCCTGAAGGAAGGCCGCGTCAAGGACTTCAAGCTCAACACGCAGTGCTCGGCGGGCAACGGCTACTTCCTGCAATCGACCGCCGAAGGATTTGGGGTGAAAGTCGAAGAGTTTGCCGACCTCGCGTTTTCCGCGAATTCCATGCCGCTCTTCGGCTACGGCTGCGCCGTGTTCATGCAATCGGACATCGTCAATTTTCAGCGGCAGGGCTGGCGCGCCGAGGAAATTCTTGCCGGGCTTGCGGCCGTGCTGCCGAAGAACGTGTTCCTCTACGTCGCGAGCATTCCGAATCTCGCGGCTCTGGGCTCGCGCTTTGTCCTGCAGGGCGGCACGCAGAATAATCTCGCGGTGGTGAAGGCGGAGGTTGATTTCATTCGCAGCAGCTTCCGCTCTGCCGGCAAGCAGCCGGAAATCATCGTCCACGAGCATTGCGGCGAATCGGGCGCGATCGGCGCCGGCGCCGAGGCTCTGCGTCTCTGGAAGAACGGCACGCGCACTACGTTCATCGGCCTCGATGCCGTCAGCAAAATCGAATACCGCCAAACGAGGAATGAGGACACGCGGTGCAACTTTTGTAAGAACACTTGCCTGCGCACGTTCATCGACATCAAGCTCGACGACGGCACGCACAAGCACATCCACGAAATCGAAGGCAAGGAAGAGGAAGTCGAGACGGCTTGCGGCACGAACGCCCACGGACACGGTCATGGCCACGCTCATGACCACGCGCATGCCAGCGACACGAAGGTTGACGTCAGCCTCGAATCTTTGATTCCGATGGCGGCTGCGCCCGTGAACGCCGCGAAAAAGAAAGCGAGCAAAGTTCCGCTCGCCGTCAACGAACGCCGCCTGATTATCGCTACTTGCGAAAAGGGCACGGTCGAAGACGTCGCCGACATGAAAGACATCAAGGCAGGGCTTGATCAGATCAAGGAAGCGAACCCGAACTTTGTCGATATCGCAGCGCACGAAGTGTTCCGCCCGCGAAACGCAAAGTCGGTGGCCGATCCGATCCCCTCGCGGGCCTGGACCAAGGCGGCGAAGGAGCGCATCGAACTGATGCAGGCGCGGCCGAAGCTGCGCGTCGGCATCCCGCGCGTGCTCAACGCCTACAGCTACGCGCCGCTCTTCAACGCGTACTTCGAGAGCCTCGGCCTGCAGCCCGAGAACGTGGTCTATTCGGACTACACCACGCCAGAGATGTATCGCGCGGGCGCGAACCGCGGCGCGATCGATCCGTGCTTTCCGGCGAAGATCGGCATCCCGCACGTCTACAATTTGATCCAGGTGAAGCACCGGAAAAAGCCGCTCGACGCGATCTTCTTCCCGATGTACGACGTGCTGACGTCGCCGCTCGTCGAGCTGATGGGCACGAACGCGTGCCCGACGGTGACCGCGACGCCGGAAACCGTAAAGGCCGCATTTACAAAGGAAAATGACGTCTTCAAGGAAATCAACGTCAAGTACATCAACCCGATCCTGAACTTCAAGGACCGGAAGCTGTTCGCCTTCCAGATGTTCGAGGCGCTCAAGGGGATGATGGGCTTGTCGCAGGAAGAAAACGACCGCGCGATCGAAGTGGGCTTCAAGGCGCTCGAGGATTACGAAACGAGCATCCGCAAGCGCGCGCGCGAAACGCTCGATCAGCTCGAGCGCGAGGATCGCATCGGCATCGTGATGCTGGGCCGCGTGTATCACCACGATCCCGGCCTCAACCACGAGATCCTCGAGGAATTCCAGAAGCTCGGCTATCCGATCTTCTCGCAGAATACGCTGCCGCTCGATGAGGACATGCTCGAACGCCTCTTCGGCGAAGAAGTCCGCGCGGGCGTGGTGAAGCATGCGCTCGACATCACCGACGCGTGGAAGAATTCGTACTCGTGCAGCACGAACCACAAGGTGTGGGCCGCCAAATTCACGGCGCGGCATCCGAACCTGGTGGCGCTCGAAATGTCGAGCTTCAAGTGCGGGCACGACGCGCCGATTTACGGCGTGATCGAAGGGATCATCGAGAATTCCGGCACGCCGTACTTTTGCTTCAAGGATCTCGACGAGAACAAGCCCACCGGCTCGATCCGCATCCGCGTGGAAACGATCGATTATTTCCTGCGGCGCTATCGCGAGACGATCATCAAGCGGCGCCAGTCGGAGCAGGATGTGGAAGCGCAGCTCGCGCAGTATGAAGCGCAACTGCGGCGTGAGATGGAGCGCGGCGCGGGCATGGTCGCCGCGGATTAACGCGAAAAACCTGCAATAACAGGGGACTCCAGCACCCCCCTAGCGGGGGCTTATCCGGGCCTGTTTTGGCCGGGGAAAGCCTCTTTTGGCAGGTTAAGCCCCTAGGTCCGGGGTGCCTCGCGCCAGTTCCCACATCCTTGAGACGATTGTTTGGTTAGCTCGATGTGCACCGCCGCAGGGCCGGGGCGCGGCAAGCAGCGCCCCTACGGGCAGCTCGACTGGCTGCTGCGGCTGCGACTAATTTGCGGTGCCGGCGCGGCCCCACAATTTCTTTGAGGCGATGCGGGCGCCCTCGGCGAGCGACTTCAGCTTCATCCAGCTGAACGCCGGGTACACCGGGCCGAATCCAGCGAAGGTGCCGAAGCCGCAGTCGGTGCCGGCGATCACGCGCTCGCGGCCGACCACATTCGCGTATCGCAGAAGCCGCTGGGCAACGACCTCCGGATGCTCGACGTAGTTGCTGCTGGATGCAACCACTCCCGGAATCAGGACTTTGCCTTCGGGCAGTTTGATTTTCGTCCAGGCTTCCCATTCGTGTTCGTGGCGCGGGTTGGCTCCTTCGATCAGCAGGGCCATGGGCTTCACTTTGATGGCGATCGGGAAAATCTTCATGCAGTCCATGTCGTTGATGTGCGTGCCTTCGTAGTTGCCCCAGCAGACGTGCAGGCGGACGCGATCGGCGGGGACGTTGGCGAGCGCGTGATTGAGCGCCTCGACTTGCAGCTCCGCGTAGCGCAGAAATTCGTCGTCGCTGAGATTCTTGAATCGCGTATGGCGCCCCATGGCGAGGTCGGGGCAATCGAGCTGCAGCAGCAGGCCTGACTTCACGATCATTTCGTACTCTTCGCGCATGGCTTCGGCGAGAGCCTCGAGATATTTTTCGTGCGACGGATAATATTCGTTGGGCTGAAAGACGGCGATCGTGCCGGGCGAAACCGCGTTCATGAAGCCTTCGGCGACATTCGCTTTCGCCAGCGCCTCTTTCATCCGCGCGATATCCTGCTCGACGGGCTTCAGATTTTTCACCTTGATCGGGCCCTTGCATACGGGCCTCTTGTAAGTGGCGGAATGGCCGGTTTTCACGAGGCGGTCGCGATACTCTGGATAATCGTCGAGATCCTGCGGCGTGGGGCGCGCGGAATCGCCTTCAAACCCGGTGAGGCGATGGCGAATGTAGGTGGCGTAGCTGATTTTGCTGGTTTCGCCGTCGCTCACGACGTCGACGCCACACTCTTCCTGCTTTTTCATCGTGTCGCCAACGGCGCGGCGCATCGTCGCTTCGAATTTCGCTTCGTCGTATGGCTCGCCGCGATCTTGCGCGAAAAGCAGATCGACAACGTCCTGAGGCCGCGGCAGGCTGCCGACGTGCGTGGTCAGAATGCGGTCCGTGCTCGTTTTCATGGATTCCCCCCGTTCGAACCCGGGCGCCAGCCCGGGCAAACCGCGCAAGCATATCATGGGTCGGGGATGCGACAGCCACGGCTGACCTTGACGGCGGGAGATTCTAAGTGAAGCGGCGCCACCCGGGCGGAGTGTCGTCGTCCAGGTCGTCGTCTTCGACGGGTTGAGGGCGTGGAGCGAGGACATCGCGGGCGGCCGTGGCGTCTTCTTCGCGCACCAGGATTTTGAATCCGGCGCCGGACCATGCGAGGTGTTCGCGCATTCGTCCCGCCGTGTCCGCCTGGATCATCGCCTCGATGCCGGCGGCTCCGAGCGCACCCTTGGCAAGTTCGGCCTCGATCTGGGTGGCGCACGACTGGACGACGATGAGTTTCGCGTCCTGCATGAAGAAGATTATATGCCCGGATGACGGCGAGGCGATTGTTTAGTTGCCGGCATGCGAATGGCGTTGGGTTGCGGGAAAAACGCAGAGTGTCGCACCTCCGGCGCTTGAGGTCTTTTGGGGCACGATTTCCCAGCGCTTCCGCGCTGGGCTAAATTGTGCCGCGCCTACGGCGCTGGTTTGGTCCGGCCCGGTCTACGCCTGCGGGTTCATTAGGTGACGCTGGACGTGAAAGGCGCGTCCCGCGCTTGCGTTATCTCGTGCCGCTCGCGTCATCCTTTGTCGGCGCGTGGGGGATTCGTCTTGTGGGTTGGGATCGAGGCGAAGACCGAGGATGGGGCGCCAGCAAAGTCAAAGGCGCGGAGTTGATTGCGGAACGGTTGCATGCCAGCCCGGGTCAGGCTTGGTTGTCGTTGCTTAGGACGCGGCGAATGGCTTCGTAGAGTTTGTCGACCTGATTGGATTTGGAGACGTAGGCGTCGGCGCCGGCTTGCTTTACGGTTTCGGCGAGCTGCGCGAAATCGTGCATGGAGAAAACGATGATTTTGGCGGACGGGAGCAGCTGGCGGATTTGGCGCGTGGCTTCCACGCCGTTCATCACCGGCATGCTGAGATCGAGGATCACGATGTCGGGCTTGAGGGTGAGAGCCTTGTCGACCGCTTCCTGGCCGTTCGCGGCTTCACCGCAAATCTGGATAGAGGGCTGCGTCTCCAGGAAGCGTCTCACGCCCTGGCGGACTACCTCGTGATCGTCTGCTAACACGATTCGAACGGACATTCCGAGTGAATCTCCGCGACGGTCCCAAACAACTCATGATAAAGGATGGGATAACCGGGCGAAAGCATTAGATTGGGGCTATTGTTTATTCATGCGTCCGGCAGAAGCGGAGTGCGATCGAAAGGCTTCGAAAGGCGTGTGTGGGCGCTCGCCGCGAACGGGGAAATACAGGACATGCTGCGGATGAACCGGCGCAGTGGAAACGCGCTTCGCGCGGCCATTTTATGTCGGACCTGGAAGGTCCGACCCCCTCTTCCGGCCATGGTAGTAAACATTTGCAAGACCGATTCTAGTCCGGCTGGTGACCGCGGTGAGGCGGCTTGGTCCAGGATTCGACCCAGTGGCGCTTGGCTTCGAGGCCCGACGCTTCGCCGGACCAGCCGCAGGCGCATACGACGTTGTGAAAATCCAAATCGATTTCTTCGAGATTCTTGGAGTCCGTCGCAATCGCGTTGACCACGGGAAGGCCGCAGCTCATGCATCGAAATAAGAGGACGTGGACGAAATCCTTCGGCTCGTTTTGCATTCGAGTACCTCCGGCAATTCGCATTCCATTCATCGGCTCGCTCTTCTCTTTATATGAGAGTCATCATCTGCGAATACCTTAGCTTGCAAGGACAGCGGAGCCCATACGTCGATGCCGATATGTGCAGGAAATAAAGCCCTTAGGAAAAAAGGGGCCGTACTGTAGATTTTTTGCTTGGTGGCCCTATCGGGCTGCCACCGGCTCTTTTATGCCGAACGGCTTACACGTGGAGCGGGGGCGGTGCCCGGGCTAGGCGCGCGCCAAATTTTTGTGAGAAACTGATCTCCTCATGGGCCTTCGACGATTCGTTTGCGTTTGCTTTCTTCTCTTCGGTTTTTTCGCTGCGGCTCCTTCGACTTGGGCTTGGGGTTGCGAGGGGCATCAGATTGTCGCGTTGATTGCCGAGAAACATCTCAACCCGCGCGCGGCGAAAATGTCGCGGCAAATTCTGGAAAAAAGCCCGATCGACGCGGATCTTTCGCGATACTGCAAGCAGACGGGACTCGATCCGTTCGTGGATTCATCGACGTGGGCGGACGATGAGCGCAGCGTGAAGCCGGATACGGGGCCGTGGCACTTCATCGACATCCCGCGCGGGGCGCCCAAGGGCGATATCGCGCGATATTGTCCAGCGGCGACGGGCTGCGTGGTTTCGGCGCTGGCCGCGCAGGTGCGCGTGCTCCGCGATTCGTCCGCGACGACTGAGGCGCGTGCGGATGCGTTGCGATTCGTGATTCATCTTGTGGGCGACATTCATCAGCCGCTGCACGACACGACGAACGACGACTTGGGCGGCAACTGCGTCCCCGTGACATTTTTCGACCGCATGCCGATGGAAACGAATCTGGAGCGCGAGAGCTATTCGCCGAACCTGCACAGCGTGTGGGATGTGGGGATCATCGAGCACTTCGCGCCGGCGCAGGATCCGCAGGCGCCGACTCCCGAGCAGATTGCGGCTGAGATCGCCGAGGCGGGCAAGATCGACAGCGATTTTCGCGCGCGATTCGCTTCCTGGCAGCCCGGGCCTATCGATTTTGCCGCGTGGGCTTGGGAGGGACGTGATCTGGCCGAAGAGGTTGCATACGGCAAGCTGCCACACAAGATCGCGATCGAGCCGCCGCGAATGGTTGAGAGCTGCGCCGATGACGATCACATTTCGACGCGGATGCTGCGGCTGGACGAGCGGCTGGGCGCCGATTACGAGAATGCGACCGCGCCTGTGGTGCAGGAACAGTTGGCGAAGGCCGGGGTACGATTGGCGGCGGTGCTGAATTCGATTTGGCCGTGATCCGAAGCCGATCGCCGCGCCTCCCCGCACGTTCGTGGCGAAATCAAAAGCTGCTGGGCTGGAAGCCCAGCGCTACAGTAAGCAAACGGCAGAGCGCGGTTGAATCGGTTTCGGACTCTATTCCTCGCGCTTTCTTGGCCCCTTTCCGCTAGAATCGCGTACCCGCGATTGCAGGCAGTTCCCTCAGAAACGCGGACGCGAGTCGTGAAACGGTGACGGGTATGCCGGAGACAGGCGGATCGATTCCCGCACGCCACGTTGCAGCCGTCGTGGTGGGGAACGCGCTCGAGTTCTACGATTTCCTCACCTACGCGTTTTTCGCGGTGTACATCGGCCGCGCATTTTTCCCTTCCACCGATCCGACGGCGAGCTTGCTGGCGTCTCTCGGGACGTTTGGCGTGGGCTTTGTGACGCGGCCGATCGGCGGGTTCGTGATCGGGAGAATGGGCGACCGGCTGGGGCGGAAGCCGGCGATGATTCTCTCGTTTTCGCTGATGGGAGTCGGAATTGTTGGGCTGGCATTGACGCCCCCTCATTCCAGGATCGGTATCGCGGCGCCGATCCTCGTGCTTTTCTTCCGGATGGTGCAGGGATTTGCGCTGGGCGGGGAAGTGGGCCCGACGACGGCATTCCTGTTGGAGGCGGCGCCACCGGAGCGCCGCGGATTTTATACCGCGTTTCAGTCGTGGACGCAGGACGTGGCGGTGCTGTCGTCCGGGCTGGTCGGCTTTGCGCTGGCGAATTTGCTGAACGCGCAGCAGCTCGAGGATTACGGATGGCGGATCGCTTTTCTGGTGGGCGCGGCGATCGTGCCTTTCGGGCTGATGATGCGGCGAAGCTTGCCGGAGACGTTTCACGCGGCGGAAAAAGGGAAGAGGGAACAAGTTCCGCTGCGGCCGTTCTTGTCGATCGCGGTGCTGGGGCTGATGCTGCTCGCGAGCGCGACGATCAGCACGTACGTACGCACCTACATGACCACGTATGCGATTTCGACGCTGCACATGCGGGCGAATGTCGCGTTTGGGGCGACCGTGGTGGTTGGCTTTTGCGGCGTTGTGTTCGATCTGCTGGCGGGCGCGCTGTCCGATCGCATCGGACGCAAGCTGGTGATCATGATACCGGCGCTGGCGGTGCTGGTGTTGATTTTCCCGGCGTTTCACGTGATTCTGCACTATCGCTCGACGGCCACTTTGCTGGGGGCGATCGCAGTATTGTCGACGCTGTCGACGATCTCGACATGCCCGGTGGTGATTTGGCTGGCGGAATCGCTGCCCGCGCCGATTCGGTCGGGCGGCGTGGCGATTGTCTACGCGGTCGCGATTGCGACTTTTGGCGGGACGACGCAGTATGCGGTGACGTGGCTGATTCGGGCGACGGGGAGTCCGCTGGCGCCTGCGTGGTATTGGACCGTGAGCTTGGTCGTGGGGCTGATTGCAATTCTCGTTGCGCACGAATCGGCGCCGCGGAAACTGGCGAAGCGGGCGACGGCTGACGTCGTTGGTGCGCAAGTTCCGGATGAAGTTGGGTAGCTGACGTCCTTGAATTTCGCTGGAAGTTACTTCCTTATTTCTTCCCGCCTGTGGCTTCCGAGCACAACGCGGATCTTGGCTGGCATCGGCGTCTTGCCCGTCGGACCGCGAGGCGAGCCTCGCGTCGAAAGGGCGGGGGCGAGCCTCCGCACTCCGCGGCGTCGGCAACGTTTCCGATCGTGGCTTGGGGACGTTGCGGCGTTACGAAGGCGGCGGGCGCGGATTGCAATTCTGCTCTACAAGAGTTGCGGGGAGGGGTACACTAGCCGCCGTTTGGGGGCACCGAGGCGGGCGTCGAGGGGCGCCTGGGTGGGCGTCGAATAACTTTCGCGGCGGGGAGATGAGATGAATCGGCGATCATTCATTGGTTCGGGGATTGGGCTGGGAGCGATGACGGCGGGGGCTCTGATGAGGGGTAGCTTCGCGGAAGCGTTGGGCGATGGCCCGGCATCGGGCGCGGTCGTCGAGACTACCTCCGGAAAGATTCGCGGCACAAAACTCGCCGACGGGAAGGTGCACTGCTTCAAGGGCGTTCCGTACGGCGCGTCGACGGCCGGGAGCGGACGCTTCCTGCCGCCTGCGAGGCCGATGCCGTGGAGCGGTGTGCGCGAAACGACCGCGTACGGGCTGCGCGCGCCCCAGCTTGACAGCCAGTTCCGCGGAGTCGTGATACCGGAATTCGCAGCGATGGATCCGGGCGGGCCGATGGGCGAGGACTGCCTGGTCCTGAATCTTTGGACGCCCGGCGGCGGACGCGCGCCGAAGCGGCCGGTGATGGTGTGGCTGCACGGAGGCGGATATACCACGGGGTCGGGCGCGTTCGTCTGCTACGACGGAACCGAACTTGCGCGGAAGCACGACGTGGTCGTGGTCACGGTCAATCACCGGCTCGGCGTGTTTGGCTACCTGTATCTCGCCGAACTCGGCGGAGAGAAGTACGCGCAGGCGAGTAACGCCGGGATGCTCGATATCGTCGCGGCACTCGAGTGGGTCCGGGACAATGCGGAGAAGTTCGGCGGCGATCCCGGAAACGTGACGATCTTCGGGCAATCGGGCGGGGGCGGGAAGGTGAGCGCGCTGATGGCGATGCCTCCGGCGAAGGGACTTTTCCATCGCGCGATTGTGGAGAGCGGAGCGGATGTCCGCGGCGTTCCGAAAGAGGTGGCCACAAAATCGGGGGCGGCGTTTATGGAGAAGCTGGGTTTGCAGTCCAATCAGGTCGATCAGCTGCAGCAGATGCCGATGGATCAACTGCTGACGGCGATGGGCGCGATGACCGGCAGCGGCCTTGGCGGGGGGCTCGCGCTCGCGCCGGTGGTCGATGGCACGACGCTGCCTGTGAACCCGTTCGATCCGGTCGCGCCGTTGATTTCGCAGGATATTCCCCTGCTGATCGGAACCGTGGAAACGGAGGTGACGTTTTTCCCGGGGCAGCAGCTCGATCCAATCGACGACGCCGGACTGCACGCGCGCGTGAAGGGCGTGGTGCGCAAGGCGGACGACGCGCAGATCGACCAATTGATCGCCGCGTATCGCGCCGGACGTCCGAAGGCGAGCAATACGGACCTTTTTTTGATTATTGCGTCGGATGCGACGTTCCGCGCGGGGGTGGTCCTCGAAGCGGAACGCAAAGCCGCTCCCGGAAACGCGCCGGTATACCAGTATTATTTCACGTGGAGATCGCCGGTGCGCGACGGGAAGCTTCGCACGTTTCACACGCTCGAGATTCCGTTCGTGTTCGACAACGTGGATGCAGCGAAGTCGATGACGGGCGACGGCGCGGACCGCTACGCGCTGGCAACTGCCGTGAGCGGAGCATGGGTGGCGTTTGCGCGGACGGGGAATCCGAATCACCCTGGGCTGCCGGACTGGCCTGCGTTTGACACAACGCGCCGCGCGACGATGATCCTGAACGATGAGTGCAAGGCTGTTGACGATCCCTACGGCGAGGCGCAGCGCATGTTGCGCACACTGCAAAATTCCTAGAACGGCCCCTGCTGTTGAACAAACAAGGAGATGGCAAAATGCGAATCAAGAGACTATTCGCCCCGGCCCTGCTGGTCTTCACGGTAGCGGCGTGCTCGCAAGCGCCTCCTCCGGCGGCGCCCGATACGCGGGCGGCTGACGCGCAAGCGATCCGCGATTCGATTGCGGCTTCGTCCACAGCGTCCATTGGCAGGAATATCGACAAATTTCTCGCGTTTTACGATCCCGATGCTTCCGTCTTCATACCGGACATGCCGGTTGTAACGGGCATCCCGGCAATCAAAGAAGCGCTGCAGGGAGCGTTTGCCGATCCGAATTTCTCGATCGATATTCGGACCGCAAAAGTGGAGGTCTCCAAGGCCGGCGATTACGGGTACGCGCAGGGGACGTTCACTCAGAAGGCGACAAATCCGAAAACGAAGAAGGTTGAAGCACAGGACGGTAAATGGGTGACCGTCTTCAAAAAAGAGACGGACGGCTCGTGGAAAGCGGTGGCCGACATTTTCAACTTCGACGGCCCTGCGACCGCGGTAAAGAAGTGACACCAGCGCAATCAGGCTGCGAGTAAATCGGCGAAGCAGGAGACGCCACGGCCCTGGGGTGTGCAGGCTTTGCCCCACGCCGGAAAAGGAAAAGAGCCGCCGGGCGCTCGCTCGACTAGTACGCGGCGTCGAGGAGGGCGAGAATTTCGGCGCGCGTGACCGGCCGGTCGACGACGTTGAGGCGCGCGAAGTGATGTTCGATAGTGCCGGCGATTTCGCCGATTTGGTCCTTCGGGGCGCCGGAATCGCGCAGGCGGCGGTGCACGTCGAACTGGGCGATGAATCCGGCGGTGCGGTCGGCGCAGGCGAGCGCGCCGGGTTTCGGGTCCGCCGGATCGAAGGCGAGGCCGAATCCCTTTGCGATGGGCCCGAAGCGCTGCGGAGCCATGCCGGCCATGAAGCGCATCACGTGCGGCAGGGTGATGCAGGACGTGATGCCGTGCGGGACGTCCCACTTCGGCCCGATCTGATGGCCCAGGGCATGCGACAAGCCGAAGCCAGTATTCAGCGCGCCGAAAATTGAAAACCAGGAAGCCAGCTGGCAGAACCCGCGATGCTCGAGTTGCTCCGCGCCCGTGGTGCGGATCGACACCGCGAGATGCGCGTTGAGCAGTTCGATTGCCTTGGACGCGAGCGTATCGCTCAAGAGCTGGTGGCGCGTTGAATAGATCGATTCGATGGCGTGATCGAGGGCTCGCATTCCGGTAGCGATCCAAAGCCAATCCGGCGTTTCGAGAGTAAGAAGCGGATCGTTGATCACCGTCCTGGCGAGGATCCGAGGATCGCCGACACCTTCCTTTACGCGGGTACTTTCGTCGGTGACGCCGGCGACGTGGGTGTACTCGCCGGCCGAGAGCGTGGTCGGAACGGCCAGGTGAGTGATTTCCCGCCCCCGGGCCATCTCGGCGGCGCTGGGCGCGGAACCCGCAGCGAGCGCGGCGGCGAGCGGATCGCGGCCGTTGAGGACCGCGTAGGCCGCGACCTTTGACGAGTCGATCGGGCTGCCGCCGCCAAAGCTGACGATGCAGTCGGCATTCAGGCGCTCGATTTCGGCGAGCAATTCGCGGACGGAGCTGATGGGAACGTGCTGACGCGCGCCCGTAAAGACTCCGGCGCAGCGCGCGCCGATGGCGCCCGTGACCTTTGCGAGCAGCGGCGATTTGCCGAGCGTTTTTCCGGTGACGACGAGCGCGCGTTTGAGATTGCGCCGCTCGAGCTCCAGACCCAGGGCTTCGATTTTTCCGGGGCCGGAAATTACGCGTTCCAGGCGTGTGAGGTTGAATTCGCCAACCAGGGCACTCATCGCAAAGTCGCTCCTTCGCTCATCGTGATGATTCTCAGAAGTACAGCTTGGCCGCCAGCTGCACGAGCCGCGGGTCGGCGGCGCTGACCACCTGGCCGAATGTGGAGTCGTTGACCTCGCCGTCGACCGATGCGGGGCCGTAGAACTGCGCGTGATTGAAGATGTTGAAGCCCTCGACGCGAATGTCGAGGGATTTTGTTTCGGTCAGGCGCACGTTTTTCGTGACCTGCAGGTCGAAATTGTTGATGCCGGGGCCGTAGAAGAAACGGCGGCGGGCGTTGCCCAACTGGCCGAGCGTCTCGGTGGAGAAGAGGGCGGTGTTGAATTCCGGCTGGCCGTTGCGGGGGTTCGTGTCGATGCGAAGCGGGCCGGGCGTGAATTGGGGCGTGTCCAGCAGTTGATTGTTGACGCCGTTGCCGAGCGTCCCAAGCAGCGAGTTATCGGAATCGTCGAAGAGCGTTACGGGGAAGCCGCTGCTGAAGCGCGTGGTGCCGGAAATTTCCCATCCGCGCGTGAGGCGATTCGAACGGTTGAAGATGCGGTCGAAGGGGATCGTGTATTTATAGGTTGCGACGAAATTGTGGCGCATGTCCCAGGAAGAAATGGCGCGGCTCAGCGCGGGATCGAAAGGATTGAGCTGCTCGCCGAGATTCGAGCCCTGATCGATCGACTTGGCGTAGGTGTAGGCCAAGAGCACGGTGGTACGCTTGCCGGCGTAGCGAAGATTGGTCTCGAGGGCGTTGTAGTTCGAATTGGCGATGGTTTCCTGCGCGGTCATCGCGCCATAGTTGCCGTAGAGCGCGGGATTTGAGCCGAGGCCGAGGTTCCTCGTGCCGGTATAGACTTGTCCGGACTCGGAGGTGTAGGCGGCGTCTTCGCCGTAGGGCCCGCAAGTGCTTGTGCCGGGCGCGACTTCGCTGGGCTGGCTGAGGCTCAGGCAGAGAGCGGGATTACCGACGTTCGTGGGCGAGAGCGCAAGGATGTGATGTCCTTGGTTTCCGGCGTAGCTGATCGTGACCAACACGCTGCTGGTGATCTGGCGCTGATACGACAGCATGTAATTCTCGGTGTAGGGCACGTCGTTGCGGTCGTAGAAATAAGGATCGGCGCTGATCGGCGTGGCGGCGGCCCAGTCAAATCCAGCGTAAGGATGCTTCGCGGAAACCGTGTGCGGCGGGAACGCGAGGGGGAACGGATTCGTATTCACCGTGCCGTCGCTGGCGCTGACGAAAGGCGTGCCGAATAGCGGCGGGCCGGGACTGAGATAGTTGTACCCGAACGGCGGGACGGCGTACATGATGCCGGCCGAGATCCCGGGAAACGCTGTGTAGAAAATTCCATAGCTCGCGCGAAGGCTGCTTTTCGCGCCGTTGCCGAAGATGATCTTGAGCAATCCGCTGTCGAATTTCGGCGAATAGGCGAGACCGATTCTGGGAGCGAAATTGTGATACTTCGACGGGGAGATCGTGGAGGGAATTCCGGGATCGCCCGGCACGACCAGTCCCTGGGGCGCGTTGGGATATAGGACGGACTGCTCGTCCGGCACGACGGTCTGAAGATTGTTGTACTTCTCCCACCACGGCATGATCACGTCCCAGCGCACGCCAAAATTGAGGGTGAGATCGTTGCGCGCATGCCAGCTGTCTTCGGCGAAAAGGCCTACGTAGCGGTTGCGAAGATAGAAGGGCTGGCCGGCGGATTGCGTGAAATTGCTGGGAAGGCCGAGAAGGAAATCGGCGAAGGCCGAGCCGGTCTGCGTCCCCAGGATGTTGAAGGTGCCGTTAAAGGTGGCGTCGGGGTGCTCGTTGACCTGATCGACGTGGAAATCGACGCCGAATTTGAGCGTGTGCGTGCCGACGACCTTGGAGAGATTGTCGCCGAGGTAGAGCGTGTTGTTCCACTGATTCGTGTTGGTGATGGGCACGCCCATGATGAACGACGGGAAGACGATATTTTCGACGCCCTCATATTGCGGCGCCTGAACGGTGATGCCGGTGGTGCCCGCGCCCGTGGCGAAACCCTGCGACGCGAGGCTCACGCCCAGGCCGCCGCGAGGCTCGCCGATGTCGTTCGCGTTGCGGATGACGCCGACGTGGAATTCGTTGACGGCGTCGGCGCCGATCAGCCGCGTGTACCCGAGAGAAAACAGCTGGGCCTGGCCGATGGTGAGCGCGTCGAAGCCGGGGACGCTCGCGCCACCCTGCTCGCCGGGATAGGGATTGTCGAGGCGATAGTTGTCGAAGAAATAGTAGCCGGCGAACTGGCCCGAGCGAGTGTTGGCATCGATTCGGCCGGAAAGTTTGTCGTCGCGGACAGTTTCAGAGAACGCGGAGGTGGAGAAAAGATTCGCGCCGATGTTGGGCTGCGGAATATATTGCAGGAGCTGCTGAGCGGGGGCAGGCCATTCGCTTTCCGGAAGGTTGAGCGTCGGCAAAACGCACTGGGATGGACCGCCACAACCGGAGACGTAATACGGCTCGCCCTGATGGATGGTGCCGGGCGCGTAACCGAGTTCGGTATCGAGCACGCCGGCGAGGTAGGCGCCGCTAACCGTTCCGGTGAGGGCGCTTGCAAGGTCGGCCAGGTTGCCGCTTCGATCCTGTACGGTGGGGACGGAAGTGATCGGTGACGTGATGCCTTCGTTCGTGCGAGTACCCTGGTAGTCGGCGAAGAAGAAAATCTTCCGCGGCTTTACGGGGCCGCCGAGCGTGCCGCCGAACTGGTTCTGGCGGAAGGTGCCGCGGGTCGCGGAGAAGTAGTTCTTGGCGTCGAGATCGGTGTTGCGCAGGAATTCGAAGACGTCGCCGTGGAAGGAGTCGCTGCCGGATTTCGTGACGACGTTGATCATGCCGCCGTTGTAATTGCCGTACTCGGGATCGAAGTTATTGGTGAGGACGCGGAATTCCTGAATCGAATCGAGATTGGGAATGACCGACGTGCCTCCGTTCATGTGCTCCTGCACGTCGATTCCGTCGACCATGAAGCCGTTGGCGGATTCGCGCTGGCCGTCGATCGAGACGTCGCCAGGATTCAAATCGCCTGAGGGATTGATGGTGCCTGTGACGCCGGCCATGATGACGGAAGTCGGAGTGAGCGTGGTGACCGGACTTACACCGGGCTGAATCGCGAGGAGGTCGGTGTAGCTGCGGCCGTTGAGCGGCAGCGCCGTCATCTGCGTGCTGGAGACGACATCGCCCAGATGGGTGGCTACGGTTTCGACCTGGACTTGCTCGGCGGCGACGGTCGAATTGACGGTGACGGACTGCGATTGCTCGGCCAACTGCAGGGAGACGTCGATTTGGAGAGCGCTATCCATATCGACGGAGATGCCCGACCTTGTCTCGGTCTTGAAGGGCGTCAATTCCAGCGTCAAATCGTAATTGCCGACGGGAAGATTCGGGAAGGAGTAATAACCGCGCGCATCTGTTTTGGTCTTGTATTCGGTGCCGAGACTGGAATTTTTCAGCGTGAGAGTGACGCCTGGGAGGACCGCGCCGCTCGGGTCCTTGACCGTGCCTGAAATACTGCCGCTCGTGGCCGCGCGGGCGGCCAGGACGCAGAGGAGGAGACCGATCGCGAGAACGGTGGCAGAGATGCGGATCGAATTGATGGCGGCGCGTTTCATGAATTCGAAATGGGCGGGTCTGAAATCCGCCCCTAGGGTCGACAAAAGCAACGAAAAGGTGGATTCCTTTGAGCGACGCAATTCCGCAACTTATGACCTCGCCCCATTCCCCACACTCATGGTAACGCAAGATCGCACCGCGCTAAGAGGATTGTGCAACGAGGGGCCGCGAGAAACGCGCGGCGACGGGGCGATTTCGCGTCAGCTCCCGTAATAACCGATGGCGCGGCCACCCAGTCCTACGCCCGCCCAGAGGGCGAGAGAGACTACGGCTGCGACCGCTCGCGAGAAGCGCGAGAAGCGAGCGTCGTCGGACGTGACCAGCTTGCGGTGGATCGTGAATGTGAACACGATCGCGAGGAAGAGGAAGACCATCTTGAAGCGAAATGCGGGGCTGTCGTACATCTTTACCGCTTCCGTCGAGAAGAGCAGGAAACCGGAGACGAACATCACGGCGAGACTGCCGAGCATCCAGGGCTGGACGTCTTCCGCGAGCTCTGAGACGGGCTCACCCTGGAAGCGGAAGCCAAGCAGCCGCAGGTTCAGGATGAGGATGGTGCCACCAAGCACTCCGAGAGCAAGCAGATGGAAAATTTCGACGAAAGGGAAGAGCCAGACGGAATCGCGAACGCCGTGCCCCCAAGGCGAGGCGTTGCACCATTCGCAGAAGTGATACAGCATCGTTTTAAGCGCCATACGTTTCGGGCTCCTAACGTTTCGTCATGGCGGCGGCAAGGCGTAGGCGATCGCGCGGCCGGCCGCCACGATGGCGACCCAGAGCACGATCGAGACGACCGCCGCAATCTTCGCGGCGGAGGGCGTTTTCGAAGCCATATCCCATTCAGCGACCTTGCGACCGATGGTTGCGTTGAAGATCAGGACGTTGAGACCTGCGAGCACGAGGAAAATCATTTTGGCTTTGAAGAAAATCGTGCCCCAGAAAGCGGGCGGATCACCAGCGAAGAGCAGAAGGCCCGATACGATCATGATGGCGAAGCCCACGAACAAGTATGGATTGAGCTGCTGCAGGACTTCCGAGACTTTTCGGCGGCGCAGGCAAACACCGAGAAGGCGAAGGTCGAGCAACACGGCAAATCCCAGAAAAAGCGTGAGCGTGAGAACGTGGATGGTTTCGACGAGAGGCTCGGCCCAGATCGACTCGCGCATTGTGATGCTCAGCTGGGTGTCGTGAAGCCACTGCAACAAATTAGCAAACCACATCCGCGATCCTTGGAGCCTGCGGGGCTGAAACCCCGCGGAAAATGGGATGACCAACGGCGGGGCTGAGGCCCCGCGCTTCTACCGTTGCAAGGAGAATCACTTCGCCTCGCACGGCGTGGGATTCCAGCCGGTAGCGTCGGGAAGCTTCTTGAATTGGTCGCTGGTAATGAAGGGCTGGAAGAGGTTGTGGGGATCGGTGACGATGGCGGTGACGACCAGCCACGTATCGCCATTCGCTTCCTTGAAACTGTCGAAATATTCCTCGAGGATCGCGTTCGAGCTGTACGGCACGCCATTCTTGCGCAGGTATCCTGGGCGCATCCGAGTGGTGATTACTTTCAGGTAGCCTTCGCTCGCCGGCCGCGGCGCGCCTCCGGGTCCCAGAAGGGTCGTCGGCAATCGCATCATGCCGCCTGCGGGCAGGCCCTCCCAGGAGGCTACGGAATAGCCCTGCCATTGAAGCGGGCCGCTTTGCGGAGGCGTGCCGTAGAAATGAAGGAGGCGCGTCTGCATGCCTGCGTCCGTGTCGACGCGGAGTGTGTCGTCGTCCTGCCAGGTGATGTGAAGGCGCGTCGGCACGCGCATCAGGCCGGCCGCACCATAGGCGCGGCATTCGTTACCGTTGGCCGCGTCTTTCGCGGGATCCCAAGCGTCGGCGAGGGCGTGACCTTCCTGCGTGAGCGGGACGCCGCCGTAGTCGCCCTTATCCGGAGTGATCATGCGGAAACGCCAGTCCTCGGTGACGACGGCGACCCAGTAGCCGGTGAGATCCTGCGGAGCAATCGATCGCGGATCCGCGGGCTTCGCTGCGGGTGGCGGCGGACCGAACTGCGCGCTGACGCGAGCCGGCATGGCGGCCGCGAGGAGCGCCAGGGCGGCGAAAGGCAGGACAACGCGGTTTTGCGGCATTCTAAATTTCATCAGTTTGCCCTCAACAACCAACAGGCCGGCGCGAGCCGGGAGCTACATGATTACGCCTTCCCACTTCCATCCGTCGGACGGCCGCACGAGTTTGTGCAGGCGGATGCGGTGCTCGGAGGGATCGCGGCCGGGATTCCCCGTGGCGATCACATGGTCGCCTGGTTTCAGAGTGTCACGCGTAACGTGCTCGCGGTCCAATTGAGCGCCGCCGCCCCATTCGATCGACCAAATCACCATTTGTCCCTTGTCGTCGGGAGCTTCGATCTTCACGAACGAGTGCGGATTGCGGAAGAGGAATTGCGTGAGAGTCCCTTCGACGGTGATCTCACGATCCACGAAATAAGTGGCGGCGAAGGAATGGTGAGCGTAAGCAGCGCCGGCGGAAAGGAGCGCGGCGGCCGCGAGAACGATCGACAATAAATATTTCATATGGTCCCCCGTATTAGTACAGCTTCCGTTCTATAAACCAGGTCGCGCAAGAGGCGGCGCGTGCTTCAGTCTTTCTTGGTCAAGCTTTTGTAAACGGCCTCGACGAACATGTCGGTGGTCCAGATACCGGTGGTAGCGCCGTAACGCGGATCGTAATCCTGCGTGGGCTTGGCGGCTTTCACCTGGTCGAGAGTCATGCCCTTGTTCACCATGTCCTGCACGCGGTCGCGAATGATGGTGACCATTTCCTGGTAAAAGACGACGTCCGATTGATCGCAGAGACGTCCGTGGCCGGGAATCACCATCGTGCCGCCCTCATCCGTTGGGCCAGGAGTGGCAAGTTCGATGATGCGGTTGAGGCCGGCAATCACGCCCTGGATGTTGCCACCGCGCGACATGTCGACGATCGGATAACGGTTGGTGACGAAAATATCGCCCGTGCTGATCACGTCGGAGCGATGGAAGAAAACGATGCTATCGCCATCCGTGTGCGCGTTCGGGATATGGATCACCTGGACCGCTTCGCCATTGAAGAAGAGTTTGCGCTCCGGAGTGGTGTAGGTTTCGGTGGGCCACGCGCCTTGCGGACTGGGAGATTGCTGGCCTGTCGGCGCGCTCATGCGATCGAGAACGGTTTGAAACGCGAGGATGGCTGCTTGATCTCCGGCGCTGGCGCCGATATCGCCCACGACATTGCCGCCGGCGATCGTGTTGCCCGCTTTCGCGAGAGCCTCGTTGCCGCCCGTATGATCGGCATGAACGTGCGTATCGATGATGTAGCGGATGGGCCTGTCGGTGACGCTGCGGATGGCGGCAAGAACCTTGTCGCTGGTGCCGGCGAGTCCCGTGTCGACGAGCAACACACCGTCGTCGCCGACCTGCATCGTGATATTGCCGCCCGCACCCACCAGCATATAGACGTTGCCCTGCACGTGCAGCACATGGACTTCGACATTCGCCGGGTTGGCTGGTGGATTCGGAGAGGCGGGCGGACCGCTCGGAGATTGCTGCGCGCGGGCAAACTGCCACGAGGCGGCCGCGGCAAGCAGCGCAATGGTGGCCAAGATTCTGACCGCAGCGCACGCGCGCCAGCTCTTCGAAGAAGCGAGCGGCTTGGTTGTCATCGATTGCTCCTCTTCTTCCATTTCGTCGTGCCGGTTCATTGCTGAGGCGCGGGCTTTGGCCGCGGCAAGAGCTTCATGTTTTTCATTTTCAGCATGTATTCGGGATACATCGTTTCCGCGCCGCCTCGTGCCGCCTCTGGAGGTATCCCGTATTTAGCGGGGAACTCATCGAGGAACGTATTGGTTCCCGGGAGATGCGCGGGAACTTCGCCTTCGGGACGATCCACCTCGTCGACCGACTCACAAGGCCACGGCGCGATTTGCTGCTGCGGATCGAACACAAAGTCGGTCGTGCGGATAAAAGGAGCCGTGAGATAGAGCGGGTCGTACGTAATCACGGCGACCGTCAGATAGTTGCCGTGGCGCATGATGTGTTCGCTGACGGTGGCTTTGTCGCTGCGAGGAATGCCGTTGCGGCGAATCCAGTTTTCCTTGAGATGATCGGTAAAGATGGCCAGCGTATCGCCCTCCCAATGCCCCGTCGAGAAGCCGAGCCAAGTGTGCCGGGCATAATCGGGAGGATGCGGGCGCCCGTCCATATAGATGGTGCGGTATTCGTTGTAGGCGGAAGTATAGATGTGGTACGCGATGAGTTTTTGCGTCGCCAGATCGACTTCCTTCCAGATGCGAATATTCGAAGGACCGCGCCAGGCATAATCGGCGCCGTGCGCCCGGCATTGATTCTCAGGAATTTCGACGAGGGCCGCGTCCCACGTGTCGCCTTGGAGGCGCGCCGCGGCATTGATGGGAAGACCGAGATAATCGCCAATCTCGGGGCCGGGAATTCGCTCGAGCCAGTCTTCGTGAAACCTGGGGGCCCACTCGCCGGACGGGTCGATCTGAGCTGACACGGGACCGGCCAGCAGGGCGACGAGGAAGAGCACCGGACCTGCAATCTTTGCCAGCCTGACTTTGTCCATCCCCACACTCCTAGGTCGCGTACATCTCCACGGCGCCGCGAAAGGCACGTCGATCGCGGGCGAGCGGACTACCATCAGGGCAGCAGAAAAAGAGCGTGAGAAAGGAAATCGCCCACCCGCGTCCCCCGCGGCGATCCCCCCAAGAAAGTCGCCGCGGTGCTACAGCACTCCCCACTAATTTCGCGGAGTATCGCCTCCGATAAACGTCGCGTCCGTGCGTCGAGATGCACCCGGCCCGTCCTGCGTGACCGCGACCGGGCCATTCGATTCGGGCACCTTGATCGGTTCCAGCATCTTCATGATCTCGGGCCGCCGCTGTTCGAACCACGGAGGCAGGAGAAGCTGCCGGCCCAGCTGATCGTAGGGCTCGTCGCGCGCGAATCCGCCCGGAGCTGTGGCGGCAACCTCAACCAGGATTCCGCCGGGGCAACGGCAGTAGACGGAATGGAAGTAGACCCGGTCCTTGATTTCGGAAGCGTCGGTATAGCCCAGCTCTTCGTAGAGCGCTTTTTGCTCGGCGAGCGCTTCGTCCGTGCCGACATCGAGCGCGAGGTGATGTCCCGTGCCCGCGCCGAAGATCCAGCTTCCCGCGGGACGATCCGGCTCGTGAACGAGGATGATGGTTCGAGCGGGGCCGCCGGCGCCGACTTCGAAGCGATGGTAAGGGCCTTCGGTTCCCGTCTTGCGAAAGCCGAGAGCGTCGATGAAGAATCGCTCGGTCTCCGGAACTTCCTTCACGGAGAGAACGGCGCCGTAAAAGCCGCCCGTGGCGACGTCGCCGCTAATCTCGGGGGTGGTCCAACCCTTCCGCTTGTCGGAGGGGTCTTCCACAACCTCCAACTGCAAGCCGGAAGGATGCTCGAAGCGAACGAAGGATTGGCCGAACCGCTCTTGAAGGCCCCCGTGCTTGACCTTGTGCCGGTTCAGATGTTCGACCCAGAATTTGGCGCTGCCCTTCGGAATCGTGTAGGACGTTGCCGAAATCTGGCCGGAGCCGGGACGGCCTTTCACGCGCTGGTAAGGGAACGTGGTGGCGACGGAGCCGGGCTCGGCATTCGCGTTCGAGTAATACAAATGATAGTGCGCGTAGCGGCCATCAAACAGGATGGTCTGCTTGATCATTCGCTGGCCAGCTACTTTGGTAAAGAAATCGATATCTTCTTGCGCCTGACTGGCGCAAAGCGTGATGTGGTGGATGCCTGAGACGAGAGACATGCTCGCTTCCTCCTCGCAGCGCCGGGCATCATACGCCAACCGGGTGCAAAGAGACAAGCTTGGGTCAGCCTCAAAGTGCAATAAGCCAATCCAGGGGTTCTAGCGGTGGGGCTACAGAGGTTGGTGTTGCCGACGTCAGAAACGAAGCAGAGGGGGGCTAAATTCCCAAAAGGTTCGTCTGCAGCTTGGTGTAGCCGTGCTCCGTGGCCCACAGGTTCAGCGGAATGGTGGCGAGTTCGTCGACGACGGGCAGCGCGAGGCCATTCTTGGATAAGTCGACCGTTTTGATGTAGCTGTGGCAGGAGTCGCAGGCCTCGACGCGCACGTAGCCGAACTCCGCGGCCGAGTAAACGGCGAGATGGTCCGGGTTTTCCTCGCCGCACGATGGGCATACGAGGCGGCGATAGTCCCATTCGTGGGCGCAGAGGGCGCAAATGAGCGATCGCTTCGCGCCATCGCCCAGCGGGCGCAGGACGCCGACTTGCGGCTTTGTTCCGCAGACGGGGCAGTGCGAGGGCGTCGCGTGAATGGGATACTGCCGCGTGTGATCGGCCAAGTATTCGGCGTACGGCTGGAGGAAGGTCCAGGCGATCAGCTCTTCGGCGGCGTCGAGCGCGACAGAATCATCGGGGCCAGTCGCGTCCTTTGGGTTCGGCGCATCGGACACATCCTGCCAAAACCCGAACAGCAGATCCTGCCACTGGCTCGCGTTCGCGGCACGCAATTCGCGCGCGGTCTGCGAAAGCGGAGCGGGAGCATCTTCCTCGATCTGCGAAAGGAAAAAAGGGAAGAGCGGCAGCAGCATGGACGAATCGAATTCGCCGCGAAGCTCTCCCTGCGGCCGCGTCTCAATTTGAGCGCCGCAGGCCGCTTCGATCTTTTCGTACAGCTGCTTCTGCGCTTTCACGACTGCGCGGTAAAACAGGAGCCCCTCGGATGCGAAAGGGTGGGTCGAGGCAAGATCTTCGGCGCGGCGAATCCGCGCGTCCCATTTGGAAGGTTTCACTTCGCCGCCGAGGACTCCGAGGATTGACGCATCACCCTTTCGTACCAGAGTCGATGAAAGGCGCGAGCCCATGCCTGCGTGACGTCTCCGCGAACAATCGAATGCAGCGCGCCGCCCTCTACCGCGAGGCCCATATAAAGGTGGATCATGAATAGCGCGATCGTCAGCAGCGCCGCGACGGGGTGGACGATCACAGCCGCGTAGCGAAGGAATCTCCAGCTCCACGGAATGTGCTGCGGAAACCAGAGGACGAGGCCGGAAAGAAGCAATGCGAGCCCGCACCAGAAGAAGCCCCAGAAAAGCGATTTCTGTCCCGCATTGAAACGCTCGATTTTCGGGACCTTGTCGTCTTCGTTCTTTATGTAGTGAGGCAGAGCGCGCCACCACTCCTTGTCCAGTTCGGTCTCGTGCATTTGACCGGCCCAGGTTTCGTACATCCAGATTGTGGCGGCGATGAAGACGAGTCCGGCCCAGGGGTGTAGTTCGCGGGAGATGGTTGCGCCGCCGAGCACGAACGCAATCCAGAACAGCCAGGGCGACCAGAACGCGAGGCCCGTCAGAAGGAGATATACGTAGGAGATGGCCGCGACCCAGTGCATCAGGCGCTCGCGAAAGACGTAGCGCAGAATTCTTCCGTTCGGAAGGAGATGGGCTTCGTCTCTCATCGCGGTGCTCCCTGTCCGGTCTTCGGGGTTTCTTCGACTTCCTCGGTCTTGGGCCCGAAGCGCAAGTAGTGAACCGCCAGCCCAACCAAGCCGCCAAGCATGGCTGCATTGCCCAGCCACTTCAGCGGCTTCTTCCAGAGCTGGACTGTCCACGGGATGTGCGGATCTTTCGGGAGGCCGCCGTAGAGCTCGGGATTTTTCGCGTCGTGCAGCACGTAGATGACGTGCGTGCCGCCCACGCCCGGCGGATCGTAGACGCCCGCATCGGCGAAACCGGACTGCGTGCGCAGTTGCTCGGCGCGGGTCTCAGCGAGATCCGTCATGTCGGCCTTGCTTCCGAAATGGAGGCAGCCGGTGGGGCACGCTTTGATGCATGCGGGCTCGAGCCCCTGCGTCACGCGATCGTTGCAGAGCGTGCATTTAAAAACCTTGCGCGCCTTCGGGCTGAACTTCGGGATGTTGAACGGGCAGCCCGTCATGCAGTAGCCGCAGCCGATGCAGTTCGCCTCCTGAAAATCGACGATCCCGTTGGCGTATTGCACGATCGCGCCTTCGGCGGGGCAAGCGGCGAGGCAGCCGGGGTCCTCGCAATGCATGCACTGATCCTTGCGCATCAGCAGCATCAGGCCGTGGTCGGGATCTTCGTGCTCGTTGAACTTGATCAGGTTCCAGTAATTCCACGCCGTCTCGGGCATGGTCTGGTAGGTGTTGTCGAAGGAAGTCTCGGTGTACGGGTAGCCATTCCATTCAAGGCAGGCCACTTCGCAGGCCTTGCAGCCGATGCACGTGGTGGTGTCCACCAGCTTGCAGACCTGATATTCGCGGTTGATTCCGGCGCCGGGCACGGGGCCGGCGTGGCCTGAGATTCGGATCAGTTCGGTCGATGCCTGACTCATGTTCCGCTCCCTACGCCTTTTCGACTTTTACCAGGAAGCCCTTGGATTCAGGGGTGTGAGCGTTCGGATCGGTGACAGCGGGAGTGAGCAGATTCGCGGGAGTGCGGGCGTCCTTGCCCTCGTCTTCGATGATTCCGCGGAAGCCCTGATGGATCGGCAATCCGATCTGGTAGACCTTTTTGCCATCGATCATCATCGGCTTCAAGCGGCGCGTGACGAATGCTTTGGCGGTGTATGTGCCGCGCGCACTGATTACGTTGATCAAGTCCGTGCCGCGAATGCCTTTTTCGTCCGCCAGCTCGAACGGAATCTCGATGAACGGCTCCGGGATGAGCTGGACGTTCATGGGATTGTTTTTGGTCCAGTAGTGATACTGCTCGGTGAGGCGATAGGTGGTGCAGACGATGCTGTATTCCTCGGGCGTTCCGAATTTGTCGTAGGGCGAGGTGAACTTCTTCACGAGCGGATTGGTCGATTGATTCGGATGGAGCGGATTCTTGATCGGGCTCTCGATCGGCTCGTAATGCTCGGGGAAAGGCCCGTCCGCCAAGACGCCGATCGGCGCGAACAGCCTACCGACGCCTTCGGGGTTCATGATGAAGGGTCCGAGATGATCTTTGGGATCGGAGTCGGGCTTGAAGTCGGGCACGTCGTTGCCGGCCCATTTCTTCGAGGCTTCGTTCCACCAGACCTGCCGCCGCTCGGGATCCCAGGGCTTTCCCTCGAGATCGCATGACGCGCGGTTGTATAAGACTCGGCGGTTCGCCGGCCACGACCACGCCCAGTTCGGGAAAACGCCCATGTCGGATGGATCTTCCGTGCCGCGGCGCTGAACCTGCGAGCCCGCCTCCGTCCACATGCCGGAATAGATCCAGTTTCCGCAAGTGGTGGTGCCATCGTCTTTGAGCCATGCAAATCCGGGCAACTGCTGGCCCGCTTTGATCACTTGTCCCGTGGCGTCGTCTTTCAGATCGGCCAGAGCTTTGCCGTTGAGTTCCATGGCGGCCTGCGAAAGCGGGGGATGGGACGCGTCCGCGTAGGCCCAACTGGTGTTGAGCAGGGCATCGGGGAATTTGCCGCCCTCTTTTTTGTAGAGCTGGCGAACGCGCAGGAAAATCTGCGCCACGATGTCCTGGTCGAGTCGCGCTTGGCCTGGCGTGGGAACGGCGGCATATTTCCAGGTGACCCAGCGGGCCGAATTCGTCATGCTGCCGTCTTTTTCGGCGAAGCCGGCGCAGGGTAGACGATAAACCGTGGTCTTGATATTTTTCTGCTCATCGGCTGTGATTCCCGGGGCGCGCCAGAATTCGCTGGTTTCGTCCGGATAGATTTCGCCCACCACGAGCCAGTCCGCTTTCTTCAGCGCGTTGATGTTCTTGTTGGTGTCCGGGCCGATCATTACGCCGTTCATGCCGAAGGCGAACATGCCCTTGACCTTGTCGTCGTACATGTCCTGCCAGATGTGGGTCCAGGAGCAGTCCTTGCCGGGCTTTGGCAAATAGTCGAAGGCGAAATCATTTTCTTTTTTGGCCGCGTCGCCATAGAACGCCTTGAGCAGCGACACCATAAACTTCGGCGTGTTGGACCAGTAGTTCATCGAGTTCCAAGGACCCGGCTTTGAGGACGTGGGTGTTGTGCGCTTGAGGAACGCCGCGAGGTTGGCGTCCGCCGGGACGGGCGCCTTTAGGTAACCGGGCAGGCTGTCGTACAGGCCCGCCATGTCGGTCGCGCCCTGAATGTTGGAGTGGCCGCGCAGGGCGTTGACGCCGCCGCCGGCACGTCCTATGTTTCCGAGCAGGAGCTGGATCATCGCGGCCGTGCGGATGATCTGCGTGCCGAAGGTATGCTGCGTCCAGCCGACTGCGTAGATGATGGTCGCGACTTTCTTCATGTCGCCATCTTTGCGGGTGGAGGTGAAGAGGTCGGCAGCCTTGAGGAATTGGCCCCTGGGGATGCCCGTAATGCGCTCAACGGTTTCCGGCGTGTAGCGCGAATACTGCTGCCGCATCAATTGGAAGACACAGCGCGGATGCTGGAGCGTGAGATCGTAGGCAGTGTCCGGCGGCAGAGCAGGGGGAGTTTTCGCGCCCGCGGCGGGCGCAGCTCCGGCTGCATGCCCGGCGTCCGCCTTGCCGGCCATATCACCGCCCTCCTCATAGTTCCAGGTAGATTTATCGCTGTAAGTGCCCGCCGCGGCGTCGAACCCGGAGTACAGCCCATCCTCGGGAAGCTTGAAGCCGTCCTTCACAATGAACGCCGCGTTTGTGTAGTTGACCAGATACTCCTTCGCGATGCGGTTGTTCTCGATCGCGTAACGGATCAGGCCGCCGAGGAAGGCGATGTCGCTGCCGGCGCGAATCTGGCAAAAGAGGTCGGCGGTGGCGGAGGTTCGGGTAAATCGCGGGTCGACCGAGATGATCTTGGCGTTGCGGTTGCGCTTCGCCTCCATCGCCCACTTGAATCCGCAGGGATGGTTTTCGGCGGGATTGCCGCCCATGATCAACATCATGTCGGTGTTCTTGATGTCGATCCAGCCATTCGTCATGGCCCCGCGTCCGAACGTTGGTCCCAAACTTGAGACCGTGGGGCCGTGTCAAACACGGGCTTGGTTTTCTAAATACACCAAGCCCAGACCTCTCATGGCCTTAATGGCCAGGTAGTTGAATTCGTTGGTGTCCGTGCAGCCGCCGATGAAGGCGATGCCTTCGCAGCGATTGACCGTGTGGCCGTCCGCGTCCTTCTCGACGAACGTATCGTCCCGCGTCTTTTTGGTCCACTGCGCGATCTCGTCGAGCGCGTCGTCCCAGGAAATGTCCTGCCAGTCGGTTGCGCCGGGGCGCCGGACTTGCGGCTTGGTGAGCCGGCGCTCGTTGAGGATGTCCTGGTGGAGCGAGGAGCCCTTGGGGCAAAGGGTGCCGCGGTTGGTCGGATGGTCGGGATCGCCTTCGACGTGGATCACCTGCGGAGTGACGTTCTTCGCGCCATCGCCGATTGTGTAGACGAGTGCGCCGCAGCCCACCGCGCAGTAGGGGCACGTGGTGCGCGTTTCCCGGGCCTTGGCAATTTTCAACTCGCGCAGTTGCGCGTAGGCGGGCTTGAGATCGAAACCCAGCACCGTGGCGCTCGCTCCGCCAATCACTGCAACCTTGAGGAAGGCTCGACGCGTTGTTTCCATCCGCATCCTCCTGTGGTTCTGTGCGATTGCGTGGATTCGAGTTGCGCTACTGCATCGTCCTGTCTAGCGAGACGGCTCCGCCATCCCGATCGAATCGAGACCCTACGTTCGCCAAAGAGTGAGATGTAATTCGTTCAGCATTGGACGCATTATTTCGAGAAGATTTGCAGGCGGACTGCAAGGCAAGCCGGAGACAACTTCCGCTGGCAGGGAAGCCAGCGATTGCGCGTGGAGCCCAGGGTATCGCCACCGAATTCCCCCTTCGGACACCGAAGCGAGCAGCGGAATTATGCTGCCGTCGTCGAGGTGTGTCAACTCGATAGCAACGAGTCCCGAAAATCCCGGCGGACACCGAATTTCGGCGAGTTGCTAAAGACTCTGCGCCAAGGGGACGATACAAGATAAGCGGCGCGTTGAGTCGGCTTAAGGAGCTGGCGGCAGGAGTATCGGCAGGGCGGTTCTAATCGGGAATTTCCCAATCTGGACGGAAGGGCGATGAGCGATTCTGATATCGTCAAAGATTTCCTGGCGGAAAGCTACGAGAACCTGGATCGCCTGGACCGGGAGTTGGTCGGCCTCGAAAAGCATCCGCAGGACAAGGAGGCGCTGGCGAGCATCTTCCGAACGATCCACACGATCAAGGGAAACTGCGGGTTCCTGGGCTTCAGCAAGCTCGAGAAGGTCGCGCACGTGGGGGAAAGCCTCCTCACGCTCTTGCGCGACGGGAAGCTGGTGCTTAACCCCGAGATCATCACCGGCCTTCTTAGAATGGTGGACGCCATCCGCCAAATGCTGAGCCAGATTGGATCCACGGGCCAGGACGGCAACGTCGAGTACCCAGAGTTGGTTGCGACGCTGACGCAATTGCAAAGTCCGGTCGCCGGTCCTGGCAAAGGCAAGGCAGTTCCGCCGAAGGTTCCACCCACGCCCGCCCAGAACTCAGGGCCTGATGAGCCAGCGATCCCGGAAGCCGTTCGAGCGAAGTTGGCAGCTCCTCCCGCGCCACCGGCGCCCGTGACGGCAGCCGAGCCAGTTCCAGCCCCCAGTCCGGCGGACACGGTGCCAGCGGCCGAGGGGCGCCGCGACACAGCCGCCGAGACGATTCGCGTGGGCGTCAACCTCCTCGACAAGCTGATGACCCTCGTCGGCGAACTCGTCCTGGCACGCAACCAATTGCTGCAGTTCTCCAACACGCTCGAGGACGCGGCCCTGCAGACGGTCTCGCAGCGGATGAACCTGATCGCCACCGAGCTGCAGGAAGAAGTGATGAAAACCCGGATGCAGCCCATCGGGAACATCTGGAACCAGTTTCCGCGAACGGTGCGCGACGTCGCACTGGGTTGCAACAAAGAAGTGTCGATCGAGATGGAGGGAAAGGAGACCGAACTCGACAAGACGATCATCGAGGCGATCAAGGATCCGCTGACGCATCTCGTGCGCAACGCGGTGGATCACGGGATCGAATCGCCCGAGGCGCGCGTCAAGGCGGGAAAAGCGCGGACCGGACGTCTGACTTTGCGCGCGTTTCACGAAGGCGGGCAGGTCAACATCGAGATTTCCGACGATGGCGCCGGTTTGAATGTCCAGCGCATCCGGCAGAAGGCCGTCGAACGCGGCCTGATTACCGCCGATCAATCCGGGCGCATGCCGGACCGCGAAGTGTTCAACCTGATCTTTCTGCCTGGATTCTCGACCGCGGAAAAAGTGACGAACGTATCGGGCCGCGGCGTGGGAATGGACGTGGTGAAGACCAACGTCGAGAAGATCGGCGGCACCGTCGACGTTCAGTCCGCAGCGGGGCAGGGAACGACCGTGCGCGTGAAGATTCCGCTGACGCTCGCGATCATTCCCGCGCTGGTGGTGACGTGCGCGGGAGACCGGTACGCGATCCCGCAGGTGAATCTTGTCGAACTCGTCCGTCTCGAAGCGGATCAGGTCAGCGCGGCAATCGAACTGGTTCACGGCGCGCCGGTCTACCGGCTGCGCGGGCGATTGCTGCCGCTCGTATATCTCGAGCGCGAGTTGCGTTTGGACGGGAAAGCGGGCAAAGAGGGCAAAGAATCGGATGAGGCGGTCAACATCGTCGTGCTGCAGGCCGACGCCCGCCAGTTCGGCTTGGTCGTCGACGCGATCAACGACACCGAAGAAATCGTCGTGAAACCGCTGCGCAAGCAACTCAAGAGCATCCGGACGTTTGCGGGCGCGAGCATCATGGGCGACGGAAAAATAGCGCTGATTCTCGACGTGATGGGCGTCGCGCAGCGCGCCGGGGTCGTGGGGGAGACGCGCGACCGGGCGCTCGACGAGGCCATTGCGGCGTCCGCGGTCACCGCGGTCAAGGAAAAGCAGACGTTCCTGCTGTTTCACGGCCCCGACCAGGCACGGATGGCCGTCCCGCTCGATACGCTCGCCCGGCTCGAGGAACTGCCGGCGTCACAGGTGGAAAAGGCCGGCAACCAATTGGTGGCGCAGTATCGCGGCCGGATTCTGCCCCTGGTGCGGCTGGCCTCGGTGGTCCAAGAACGCCGGCAGGCGCGCAGGCACAAAGGAACCGACGAAGACGCAGTGGAAGCGGCTCCCCTGCAGGTGCTGGTTTGCAACCACGAAGGGCACCGCGTTGGGCTGGTCGTCGAACGCATCGTGGACATCGTTGAGGACTCGGCGGAGGTGAGGTATCCGGCAAGCCGCCAGGGAATTCTTTGTTCGGTCGTGATCCATGAACGCATCACCGAGCTGATTGATGTTCCGGCCATTTTCAAGGCGGCGAAGGTGCAGTTCGATCTCGAGCCCGCAGAGGTGAGTCACTAGACATGGCCCGCCCGCGGCAATTTTGCACGTTCTATCTCGACAAGCTATTGTTCGGCGTGGAACTCAAAGGCGTCCAGGAAGTGATCCGCTCGCTCGAGATGACCAAAGTTCCGCTCGCTCCCGGCGTGGTGAGCGGGCTTATCAACCTGCGCGGCCAGATCGTGACCGCGGTGGACCTTCGGCGCCGCCTCGAACTCCAGCCCCCGCCGGACGGCCAGCTTTCGATGAATGTGGTGGTTCGCAGCGACGACGGTGCGGTAAGCCTGCTGGTCGACGAAATCGGCGACGTTGTCGAGGTTGAGGAAGACACGTTCGAGCCGCCGCCCGAGACGATGCGCGGCACCGTCCGCACGATGATTCTTGGCGTTCACAAGCTGAAGGATCGACTCATGCACGTGCTCGATACCGAGAAGGCCTGTCACATAACCGAGAGCGCGGAAGCCGTGAGGCGCCGAGCGATAAGTGGCGCTCGACGGAGGCGCACGACACCTGGTCTCGCTCGAATCGAGCCGGGCTCTGCGAGTTCTCGAAAGTTCGGACATAAGAATAAGGGGATGAAAAATGAAATTCACACTGGGGGCAAAGCTGGGTCTCGGATTTGGAGCTGTTCTCACGCTAATGCTTGTCAGCTCTGGACTGTCTTATCTGAAGTTGCAGGACATCAAAGAGAGCGCAGGCCGCATGTCGAACGTCAGTGTCCCCTCTCTCAACTCTATCACCAAACGCAGAATTACCTGAACTACAGTGGAAGCAAGGCTCGACACGCGATTCTGGCGGGAACGGAGCCGGATAGGAGAGAGGTGGCGATGAAGGCGTATAACGGCGCCTACGACAACATCGCAAAGGACGTCGATGCACTGGATAAGCTGTCGTCCCGTTGGAAGTCGCAGGAGGATCGAGACAGGTTCGCTCGTCTGAAGGAGAGTCTCCCCGCTGCCCGCGCAGCTCAGGAGGCCGCAATCGATCTCGCCACCAGCGGCGTTCCCGACGCCGTGGTCAAAGGTGGCAACGAATACGCGGACAAAGCGACGCCTGTCGTAGATCAGACCACCAAAACTCTGGGCGATTTGGCGGATTCCTCTGAGGAGTTGGTCCACGCGGATGCGGTCTCCCTCATCGCCGCCAACACCTCCATGGCATGGACGATGTTGCTGACCACTCTTGCGGCCATGGCCGTCGGGATTTTCGTCGCTATTTTCTTGAGCCGGCGGATTTCGGCTGCGACCCAATCGGTTCTGGGGCAAGCGGAAGCTATCGCCGGGGGAGATTTGACTCGCGACGAATTGAAGATTCTCAGCCAGGACGAAATCGGCGATCTCACCAAAGCGATCAACAAAATGCATAGCAATCTGAAGAAGATGATCCTTGCGATCACCGAAAATGCGGCGCAGGTTGCCAGTGCGAGCACCGAACTCTCGGCGACTAGCCAGGAAATCACGGCGAATTCGCAGGAGACGTCGGCGCAGGCGGGAGTGGTTTCGAGCGCGACGCAGCAGGTGAGTCAGAATCTGCAGACCGTGGCCACAGGGGCTGAAGAGATGGGCGCCAGCATCAAGGAAATCGCCAAGAATGCGACCGAGGCAGCGAGGGTCTCAACGTCGGCCGTGCAGGTTGCGGAAACGACGAATGCGACCGTGGCAAAGCTGGGCGAATCGAGCGCCGAGATCGGCCAAGTGATCAAAGTGATCACGTCGATCGCCCAGCAGACGAACCTGCTGGCGCTCAACGCGACAATTGAAGCAGCGCGAGCCGGAGAAGCGGGCAAAGGTTTCGCGGTGGTGGCCAACGAGGTGAAGGAATTGGCCAAGGAAACCGCCAAGGCGACGGAGGACATCAGCCGGAAGATCGAGGCGATTCAGACGGACACGAAGGCGGCCGTCGAGGCGATTGGAACGATCAGCGGAGTAATCAAGCAGATCAGTGAAATATCGAGCACGATCGCGTCGGCGGTGGAGGAGCAGAACGCGACGACGAATGAGATGGCGAGGAACGTGAGCGACGCGGCGCACGGGAGCGGCGAGATCACGTCGAACATCGCGGGAGTGGCGCAGGCGGCGGAAAGCACGTCGCGCGGCGCCACCGATGCGCAGAAGGCCGTGCAGCAGCTGGTGGAAACGTCATCGCAACTTCGCCGGCTGGTCGAGCAATTCAGAGTTGACACGAACGGTCACGCCCTTGCGCACGCCCATCTCATGCGTAGGGGGCATGCACATTGCGAAACGCGACTAAAAGTGCCGAAAGCGGCTGCGGATTGCGCTGACCTCAAGAAGGGAAACGATTCCCCGTTCTGAAAGGAACGCTGTTTGGACACTTCACCCGCAATACGGGTCCTGATCGTCGACGATTCGGTGGTGATCCGAAGAATCCTGGCCGATACCCTGTCTGAGTACCCAGAATTTCATGTGGTCGGGTCGGCCAGTGACGGACACATTGCCCTGGCGAAAATTTCGCAGCTAAGTCCCGATATCGTGACGCTCGACGTCGAGATGCCGGTGATGAACGGCCTTGAAACGCTTGCGCAGGTCCGCAAGCTCTACCCGAAACTGCCGGTAATCATGTTCAGCACGCTCACCGAGCGCGGCGCCTCCGCCACGCTCGACGCGCTGGCGCTTGGCGCCTCGGACTACGCCACAAAACCGAGCAACACGGGCAGCCCGGCCGCAGCCATCGAAAGCGTTCGCCAGGAGCTGGTTCCGAAGATCAAGGCGCTGTGCGGTGCGCGCCTGTCTCGAAAGGCCGCCCAGGCCGCACCGATTCCGCGCTCTGTCGCGCGCGCGAGGATTCTGCCCAATCCGCGCATCGACGTCGTGGCCATCGGCACCTCGACAGGCGGCCCGAACGCCCTCGCGGAAGTTTTCCCGGGAATTCCGAAGGATTTTCCGGTTCCCGTTGTCGCCGTCCAGCACATGCCGCAGGTCTTCACGCGCCTGCTGGCTGAGCGGCTGGCAAGCAAGTCGGCCATTCCGGTGGAAGAGGGTGCTGCGAATGTGGACGTCATTCCGGGGCACGCCTGGATTGCGCCGGGCAACTTCCACATGACCGTAAAACGCACGGGCATGAGGCGGCACCTGGAATTGAATCAGGACCCGCCCCAGAATTCCTGCCGGCCCGCGGTGGACGTTCTGTTTCGCTCGGTGGCCGCGGCGTATGGACCGAACGTGCTCGGCGTGGTGATGACCGGCATGGGCGCGGACGGCGTGCTCGGCTCGCAGGCGATTCGCGAGGCAGGCGGCGACGTAATCATCCAGGACGAAGCCTCCTCCGTCGTATGGGGAATGCCGGGGCTGGTCCACGCGGCGGGCCAGGATGACGGAGTCTACCCGCTCAATCAACTCGCGACAGAGATCACGCGGCGCGTTCTCGAAAGCCGCACAACAAAGGCCGCCGCAGGTGTTCCTGCGGGAGCCGCATGGGAGCCCCCTCGCCGATGAGCCCAATCGTACAAAGCAGCGTCCCCGCGAACCCGGTGTCCAAGACCGCCGGGCCCGTCGATCCCGCCTACCGGCAGATTCGCGACCTGATTTACAGCGTCTCCGGGATTTATCAGCTCGAGGAGAAGCTCTACTTGCTTGCTGACGCGTGCGCCCGTCGCATGAAGGAAATTCAGGTCACTTCGCCACGCGACTATTGGGACAAGCTGACCGCCCATTCCAGCCGGGAGGGCGAACTCCGAAGCCTGCTCAACGAGGTCACCATTGGTGAAACGTGCCTGTTTCGTTCTCAGCCGCAGCTCGACGCGCTCCGCAAGGTGATTCTTCCGGAGTTTGCGGGAGAAAGAGTCAAGCAGGTGGTGAAAAGGCTGCGCATGTGGAGTGCGGGATGCTCAACCGGCGAGGAAGCGTACACGCTGGCGATGAATATGCTCGAGGAATGCGAGGGAGCGCTCCGAGGCTGGACAGTAGAAATCGTCGCCACGGATCTCAACGACCGTTCCGTCGAAACCGCCAAGGCCGGCATTTACGGCGACTACGCGCTGCGCAACACGAGCGACTACTTCAAGCGAAAGTATTTCGTGCCGTTCGAGGACAAGAAGCTTTTGGTTCGCCCCGAAGTGAAGAAGCTCGTCTCGTTCAGCCGGCTGAACCTGAAGGACGACTCCAAGGTGCTGTTCATGAAGGGCATGGACGTGATTTGCTGCTGCAACGTGCTGATCTACTTCGATGGGCCCTCGAAATCGCGGGTAGTCGAGCATTTTTTCAGCAACCTGAATTTCGGCGGCTACTTCTTCCTGGGGACATCCGAATCGCTGCTCAAGCTGAACGATCAGTTCCACCTGGTGCATTTCCCGGGAACGATCGCGTACTGGAAACCGTCCCTCAAGAGCGGAAAGCTATGAATGCAACCCTGAGTTCGAGCATTCGCGAACGCGTCGCACGCATCAAGATCACGCCGGCGATCCCGGCCGTCCTGCTGCCGCTGCTGAAGTTGTTCAATGTGCCGCCCGAGCAGGCGGACATGAACGAAGTGGTTCGCTTGGTGTCGTACGACAACGCCATCGCCGCGCAATGCCTGCGTGTGGCGGGCTCTCCGTTGTTCGGGCTCTCCTATCCTCCCAAGTCGATTTCCGGAGCGGTGGTAAGCCTCGGTCTGAATCGCGTGAAATCGATCGTCGTCACCTGCTGCATGGGGCAAGCCTTCCCGGTAAAGAAATGGGCGTTGCCGCCCGTTGTCTTTTGGAGGCATTCGCTCGGCTGCGCGATGGTCTGCAGAAAATTCAGCGAGAAGCTCGCCAACGCCGACGGCGAAAAAGCTTACGTGGCGGGATTGCTGCACGACATCGGGATTCTCGTGAACTGCATCGCGTTCCCCGAGCAGTTTGAAGCGGCGGTCGTCCGCGCGTCCACAGAGCAGACGGCGCTCGATGGCGTCGAGCGCGCCACCATGGGCTTCACTCATTGCCAGACGGGAGAGGTGCTCGCCCATCAGTGGGGGCTCGCGGACGAAATCATCGAGGTCGTGGCCCACCATCACGACATGGAGCCCCGCGAGGGAACGCCAGGGCTCGTCGCCATCGTTCATCTGAGTGATCTTCTTTGCCGCATGCGTGGGTTGGGTTACGGCTACTACGAGCGCCAGAAAGTGGATATGCTGAGCGATCCGGCCTGGTCGATTCTCCTGAAGGAGCACCGCGACCTCGAGGGGATGGACCTTGCGCGGTTCACGTTCGAGCTCGACGAAGCGATTGGAGACATTCGCGATCTCGTTTCCCTGGTGTTTGGTTCGGGCCAGACGGAGACCACCGGAACGACAACCCACTGAACGTCAACCGATGACGGCCAGCCCCTGAGTAATGGCCTGCCGCTGAAACACGATCTGTCCTGACCACGAACTGATCTCGCAACCGGCGCGGAGCGGAAACGCCGCAGGGCTCTATCGCACGTACAAGCGGGGAATCAGGGCGGGCGGGAAGTTGGCTGCCTAGCTATGAATCTCGAGCGAGACGACGATCGGCATTCCGTCGAGTTCCAGACGGACTTCGAGCGCGGGGTAGTCCGCGAGGGATCGCATGTTGTAATCGCTGCCGGTCACGACGGTGGGAACGGACAACATGCACCCGTCGTTGAGACCCGAGATCTTGTTCTTGAAGTTGCCCGCAACCATGTTGCAGACTTCGCCGCAAGCGTCGGCGATTTCCGGTCCGATCGTATCGGGATCGGTGCCGAGCATCTTGGAAGCCATGATTGCGGCGAGCCTCTGCGTACAGCGGACGCTGAGCATGCCGCATAGGCGTCCCGCCAGCCCGACCATGGAGGTGATATCCATCGTCGGCTCCGCCGTGGATGTCAGCGTTCTCAATTCGCTCGCCAGCATCATCTGGAACACTTCACGGGTCGCCAGGTCCAGCAGCGGCACCCAATCCTTATGCATGTCGGCCACGGGTAAATCCGTCGCAGTTCTCATGTCTGCCCCGTCAAAATGGGGAGTACACGCTCCCTGATCTGTTCGAGCGTGAATGGCTTGCGAATGTAGCCGCGCGCGCCGCTCGACAACGCCTGCACCACGTGCGATTCGCTTCCTTCGGTCGTAATCATCACGACGGGAACGCCCTTCGCGTTTTCGACGGAAGGGAGTTGCTTGATGAATTCCAGGCCGTCCATCACCGGCATGTTGATGTCGCAGAGGACGAGGTCGACTTTGTTGTCCTGCAGCACGGCCAGCGCCTCGGCACCGTTGCCGGCCTCGAACACTTCGGAAAGCTTGATGCCGGCCTGATTCAAGGACCGCTCCACGATCTTACGCATGACCGAGGAGTCGTCTACGATGAGTGCGCGAATGCTATTCATGAGGCACGGCCGACCTTTTGAAAGAGCAAGGCGATTTCCCGTTATCTTCGAGCTTCCAAATAGATATCGTCCACGGGACGCGAGACTTTAGGGATTCGAGGAGAGAAATCTTACGCGGCAGGAATGCGCGGAACAAAAAAAGCTGTGCCGAGTGGGTTCACATCGGCACAGCTTTCACTCTTTTTTCTACGCCCAGTTAAAGCCTTGGTTCGCCAGCGGCAGATTGCGGATCCGCTTGCGCGTCACCGTGAAAATCGCGTTGCTGATGGCCGGAAGCATCGGCGGCAGCGCAGGTTCTCCGAGACCCGTGGGCGGGTTGTCGGTTTTAAGGAAATACACGTCGATCACGGCGGGCGCTTGCGTCAACCGCACGGGCGGGTAGCTGTTGAAGTTGCTTTGCACCGCGTGGCCGGCGTCAATGGTGATTTCGTATCCCATCACGTGGCTCATGCCTTCGATCACGGCGCCCTGCGAGATATTCTCGGCGGCGCCCGGATTGATCACCTGGCTGCCAATGTCGCCGACGACCCACGCCTTGTGAACCCTGACGTTGGTGCCGCCCGTAACGCTCACCTGCGCGACTTCGGCAAAATATCCGCGGTGGCTGAAGTGGAACGCGACGCCCATCGCCGTGTCCTTTGGCAGCTTGGTCTTGCCCCAGCCCGACCTTTCCGCCACGGCCTTGAGCACACCGGTCATGCGCTGCGCGTCAAAAGGCACCGGCGCGAAGGCGATCGGTGTCCCTGGAGGAGGCGGGGCCATCGGCAGCGGCGGCGTGGCCAGCAAGTCGAGGCGGAACGCAACAGGGTCCCGTCCCGAAGCGTGCGCCAACTCATCGATGAACGACTGCATCACGAATGCGATCGCATTGCTTCCAGGAGCGCGCATTGCGCCCATAGGAACACCGCTCGGCATCATCGAACACAGTTGCGAGAAATTGGGAATGAAGCGGGAAGGGAACTCCTCGCCCGATAGCCCGGCGCTCTGCGCGAAGCGGCCGTTTTCGCCAAACGTGACGAAGTGATTCTGCCACGCGACGATTTTTCCGTCGGCGTCCACGCCCCCCTTCAGGAAGTGGAAACCCGCCGGCCGGTAGTAATCGTGGCCCATATCCTGCTCGCGCGTCCAGAGCAGCTTGATGGGCACGCCCACCTGCTTGGCGATGTACGAGGCTTCGACCATGTAGTCGTCCGTGAGGCGCCGGCCGAAGCCGCCGCCGATGCGGGTGAGGTGAACCGTGATGTCCTTGCTATCGATGCCGAGAATCTTCGCGGTTTGCGCCAAACCGTTCGCGGGGGTCTGGCTCGGGGCCCATACCTCGAGCTTGCCGTCCTTGAACGATGCGGAGCAGTTCTGCGGCTCGAGCGGGACGTGGGAAAGGAACGGGTAAGAGTAGGCCGCTTCAACGACGTGCGCGGCGGTGCCAAAGGCCGCGTCCGCGTCGCCATCCTTGCGCAGGACTTGCCCTGGCTGGCTCTTGGCCAGGTCCACCGACGTCGACGCATAAAGTTCGCTGCTCTGTTTCGCCGTCGGGCCATTGTCCCAGGTGACCTGGAGGTTGTGGTCCGCCGCGTGGCGCGCCTGGAACCAGTAATCGGCGACGATCGCCACGCCGCCGGCGAGCACGCTCGAATCGCCCACAGGATCGATCACAAACACATGCCGGATGCCCGGGAGCGCCTTGATCTCATCCAAGTTCGCGCTGACGACCTTGCCTCCGTACACGGGGCACTTGACGAACATCGCCGCCAGCATGCCCGGCATCGTGACGTCGATTCCGTAGAGCGGCTGGCCGGTGACGATCTTGTGAATGTCCGGATTCGCCGTGTTTTTCCCGATGATCCGATAGTCCTTGGAATCTTTCAGCTTCACCGACTTGGGATCGGGCGGCGTCAGCGTGGCGGCCTGGGAGGCGAGTTCGCCGTAGCTGGCCGAGCGCTTGCTGGCTTCGTGATGGACGCGGCCCGGCGTGGTCGTACATTCCGACTCCGGAACGCCCCACGTCTGCGCGGCGGCGGCGATCAGCATTTGCCGGCCGCCCGCACCGACCTGGCGCATCGGATCCCAGTTCATGGGTGTGGCCGTGCTGCCGCCGGCGATCTGCAGCCCGTATTTCGGGTCAAGATCGCCCTGCTTGATCCGCACGTCCTTCCACTCGACGTCGAGTTCCTCGGCGATCAGCATGGGCAGCATTGCCTTCACGCCCTGTCCGACCTCGGGATTCTTCGCGATGATCGTTACGACGCCGTCGGGCGCGATGGTAATGAAGGACGTCGGCAGCAGCGTCACCGGCGGTCCAAATTGCGCCGCCAGCACTTTTTCGACAGGCTCGATATATAGAGCGAGCATCATGCCGCCCCCGGCAAGGGCGGTCGCGCGCAAAAACGACCGGCGACTCATGCCCTTCGACTTGAGCTGGCCCTCCGGCTGGGATGATTCGTGCGAATCCAGTTTCGGCAGTGTAGTTGCCACGGCGCGCCTCCTTGCGATCGGCTCTTGCGCTCTTACGCTCGGTTCGAATCGATGAGTTCTGCGTGAGTGGGTTCGGCCTTCTGCTTCGCGCCAATCTCGGCTGCCCGGTGGATGGCTCGGCGAATGCGCAGATAGGTTCCGCAACGGCAGATGTTGCCGTCCATCGCGGCGTCGATATCGGCGTCGGTGGGATGCGGAGTTTTTGCCAGCAACGCCGAAGCGGACATCAGCTGTCCGGCCTGGCAGTAGCCGCACTGCGGCACGTCGATTTCTTCCCACGCGACCTGCACGGGGTGCGTGCCGTTCTCGGACAAGCCTTCGAGCGTGACGATGTGCTTGCCGTCCGCCGAGGAAATCGGCGTGGTGCAGGAACGCGTCGCCTCGCCGTTGATGTGCACCGTGCAACATCCGCACAGCGCCATCCCGCATCCATACTTCGTGCCCTTCAGGTTGAGCACGTCGCGAATCACCCACAAGAGCGGCGTATCGGCCGGGACATCCACCGTCTCAGGGCGCCCGTTCACAGTAAGCTTGTAGGGCATGTTCGACTCCGGACCGCGCAGAATAGACTGCAGCCCGGCAAGGTAGCACCCGTTTCCAGGAGTGTCAAACCGAATAGAAACGTATGTATTTACCGTTATCTTCGCTCGCGCTCCGGCGAATATGAGCGACTTTCCGCGGCCTTTGCCTCCCGTGCTCTGCCGAGCAGGAAACCCGGCGCGATTTCCGCATGCCGAAATCTCTTTGTTGACGTAGCGCGCGGCGCGGCATAGTCTCCGCGATGCACCGGGGCGGGGGAGCGATGCACGGGAAGGCCGGAACGACGGACGAGGCGAACGGCGCGGGAACCGGAAAGAACTTCGCCGCGCTGGGAGGCGCGCCCAAGGCCGCTGCTGTCTACGGCCTCGTGATGCTGACGCTGATTTACTCGCTGAATTTCCTCGACCGCACCGTCATTACCATCCTGATCGACCCCATCAAGCACACTTACCATTTGTCTGACAAAGTGATGGGCTTCATCTCGGGCTTCGGCTTCGTGATCATGTATTCGATCCTGGCCGCGCCCGTCGCGCGCTGGGCCGACCGCGGCAATCGGCGCTCGATCATCACCTGGGGCCTCGTGATCTGGAGCGGCATGACGGCGCTCGCGGGTGTGGCGCGTAACGCCCTGCAACTCACGCTTTCGCGCGTTGGCGTGGGCGTTGGCGAAGCGGCGGGGACGGCGCCATCGGCCTCGATGATCTCCGATCTCTTTCCCCGCGAGCAGCGCTCGACGGCGATGTCGGTCTATCAGCTGGGGCCGGTGATCGGCGGATTTCTCGGCGCGTTCATCGGCGGCTGGGTAAACCAATATTATGGATGGCACCATGCATTTCTGGTGGCCGGCATTCCGGGGATCATCGTCGCGGTGATTTTTCGGCTGACTGTGAAAGAGCCGGCGCGCGGAAGCTCCGAGCAGAAAAAGGTGAGCACGCTACAGCAGAATTTGCGCGAGACCTTTCGCTTCATGTGGCGGCAGCGATGCTACATGCTCATCCTCGTCGGATTCTGCTTCACCACGTTCACGCAATTCGGCTTCGGCACGTGGGCCGCTCCGTTCCTCGGCCGAATCCATCATCTGAATACGGCGCAGATCGGTACGTACATTGGTACGGTTCGAGCGGGCGCAGGGCTGATCGGGACGCTGGGCGGAGGCTATCTTTCCGATTGGGCCGCCACGCACTGGGACATTCGCTGGAAAATCTACGTGTCCGGAATCTGTTCGATTCTCGCGTTTCCGGGCGTGCTGCTGTTCGTGTTTTCGCAGAGCCTCTTCTGGTGCATCGTCGGCTTCACGATTGTGTCGATGATGTCGCCGGTTCACGTGGGACCGATCGTCGCTGCCTCGCATTCGACGGTGAAAGTCGGCATGCGCGCTTTCTCGACCTCGGTCATCTATCTGATCTCGGAGCTCATCGGGCTCGGGCTTGGCCCGTTCCTGATTGGCGTTTTCGACGACCACTACGGCAGCCGCTTCGGCGTCGACGTGATCCGGTACTCGATGTCGACCGCCGCCATCACCACGTGCGTCGGCGGCGCGATCTTCCTGATCGCGGCCCAGTACTTCCAGCGCGACATCGCCCGCGCCACCGCCGACTAATCCTCTTATTGGAGCGAGCACAGCCTCGCGGTAGAATTGATATTTCCGCAGGGTATGTTAGAGTTTCCGATTCATTCTGAGGCAAAAGTTCCATCGGGCGGGGGGAGATGGTCGATAAGACTCTGAAAACGTGTGAAGAAGCGGTTACCGGTGTGTTCGACGGCGCCACGATTTTGCTGGGCGGTTTCGGCGATCCAGGATTGCCGGGCCAGTTGCTGGAAGCGCTGCGGAGGCAAGGCGCGAAGAATCTGACGATGGTGCACAATGGCGCGGGCGGCGGCACGCACTCTCTCGCGGGCCTGATTCACGATGGCAAAGTCCGCAAGCTGATCGCCTCGTTTCCGAGCAATCCCGGCAACCAGTCGTTCCAGGAAAAGTATCTGAAGGGGGAAGTCGAACTCGAACTCGTGCCCCAGGGCACGCTCGCTGAGCGCATTCGCGCGGCGGGCGCCGGCCTCGGTGGCTTCTTCACCCCCACGGGCGCGGGCACCGATCTCGCCGCCGGCAAGGAATCGCGCACGATCGACGGGCGCGAAATGATTTTCGAGAAACCGCTTCACGCCGACTTCGCCTTCGTCCGCGCCTATCGCGGCGACCGCCTCGGCAACCTCAACTACCGCATGGCCATGCGTAACTTCAATGTCCCGATGTGCACGGCCGCCAAGCAAGTGGTCGCGGAAATAGACGAACTGGTTCCCGTCGGCGGCATTGGTCCCGAAGATGTCCACACGCCGGGAATTTTCGTCAACCATGTGGTCGAAGTCGTCCGCATACCCGAGTATATGGTGATCACAACGGAGGGAAGGTAGCCCATGTCGCTCACACGAAACGGAATCGCCTATCGCGTTGCGTGCGATCTGCCGGAAGGAAGCTACGTCAATCTCGGCATTGGTATCCCGACCCTGGTGTCGGACTACATCCCGGCCGGCAAGGACGTCTTCTTCCACAGCGAAAACGGCATCCTCGGCATGGGCAAGATCGCCGAGCCGGGCAAGGAAGATCGTGACCTGATCAACGCGGGCAAGCAGTACGTCACGCTGAATCCCGGCGCCAGCTTCTTCGATCATCCCACGTCGTTCAGCATGATTCGCGGCGGCCACATCGACTACGCCGTGCTCGGCGCGCTCGAAGTCGCCGCCAACGGCGACCTCGCGAACTGGCGGACCCCCGGCGAAAAGGTTCCCGGAGTCGGCGGCGCGATGGATCTCGCCTTTGGCGTGCCGAATGTTTTGGTCACCATGACGCACGTCACCAACAAGGGCAAACCGAAAATCCTCGGCAAGTGCACGCTGCCGCTCACGGCTCCGCGCTGCGTGAAACGCATCTACACGGACATGGCCGTCATCGACGTCACTCCCGAAGGCCTCGTCCTGCGCGAGGTCGCGCCCGGCCTCGACGCGAAGGCGGTGCAATCGCACACCGACGCGCCGCTTGCTGTGCCGTCAAATTGCAAAGAGATGGACGTGCCCGTGAATTTCCACGCGGCGCAGCCCACTCGCTGAGAAGCGTCAAGCGGTTGCCACAATACGAGGGCATTATGCTCAAAGCCATCGACATGCACGTCCACATCCTGACCGGCGAGCGCGCCAAGCAAGGCTGGGCGTCGACCGTGAAGGCCGGGTTGCCGATGAACACCGGCAAGTGGCGCTCCGATCCCGACGGCATGGCCGAAATGTATCAGTCGCTCGAAATGATGGCCGTGATCTTCGATGTCGACGGCGAAACGCGCACCGGCGTGAAAATCGACAACGGCGAAACCGCCGCCTGGGTGAAGAAATATCCCAATACGTTCATCGGCTTCGGCAGCGTCGATCCGTGGAAGGGCAAGATCGCGGTCAACGAAGTGCAGCGCTGCGCGGACATGGGCCTGCGCGGAATGAAATTCCAGCAAGCCGCGCAGGGATTCGATCCCACCAACGAGCGCTTCTTTCCGATCTACGAAAAAATCTCGAGCCTTAACCTGCCCGTGATCTTTCATACCGGGACGACTGCCGTCGCAGCAGGCTCACCGGGCGGGAAGGGCATCGTCCTCGAATACTGCAAGCCGATTCCGTATATCGACAATCTGGCCGCGTGGTTTCCGGATATGCGCATCATCATGGCGCATCCGTCCTGGCCCTGGCACGACGATCAGCTCGCCGTCCTGCGCCACAAGGGCAACACTTACATGGACCTTTCCGGCTGGGCGCCGAAATATTTCCCGGCGTCGACGGTGCACAACATCAATACCCTCGTGCAAGACAAAGCCTTCTTCGGCACCGATTTCCCCATGATGACGCCCGAGCGCTGGCTCGCCGAATTCGCGGAATTGCCGCTGAAGGATTCCGTGCGCCCGAAGATCCTGCTGCACAATGCCGCCAAGTTCCTTGGCATCGAAGTGCCCGCCGCGCAGCCTCAGACCGCCGCCTCCTGAGCGAGAGTGATCATCGAACGGCAACCAGAGCTGCGAAAAAGGCGATGGCCGCTCCGTATTTCTGCTGACGAAACTGACTCACCTAAGGCTCGTGCTTGCATCCGTTTCCGCTAATCGACATCGCCGTGTCGATTTGCATCGTATGTTAGTCTGGATGATGAAGAAATATGCGACGTGAAGAAAAACTCGATAAGGATGGAGTGGGTTGCGCCAAGCGCCCGGGCCGGTATAAGCGCTCACCGGGCCAAATTCGGCGGCCCATGTTCCGAATTCTAATCGACACTGCGGCGATTAGAATTCGCTGTAACTCCATGAAAACGCTCGATGGCGCCCCGTTCTAATCGACACGCTTAGAGGGGCCCCTGATTTCATTGACATCGGGCGTGTTAGGAGATAAGAACAGCGGTTGCGCTTGCGGTAAATCGGAGCGGAGGCGGCAAATGGTTATCGACGTTCACGGTCACTTGACGGCGCCGGATTCGCTGTACGTCTACAAGGCCAACATATTGTCGCATCGCGGATCGCACGGCCGTGGCAAGGTCGAGATCAGCGACGACGAGATGATCGCGTTCCTGAACCAACCGACCTTTGGCACGGGCAAATCGCATATCGGGCTCCTGAAGGAAGTCGGCACGGATCTCCAGCTGCTTTCGCCGCGCCCGTATCAGATGATGCAGGCCGAGAAGCCCGCGAAAGTCTCGCAATGGTTCATCGAAGAGTGCAATAACCTCGTCGCGCAGCAGTGCCGCCTGTTTCCGAATGTCTTCAAGGGCGTATGCGGGCTGCCGCAGTCGCCTGAGATCAGCCCGAAGAACTGCATTCCGGAGATCGAGCGCTGCGTGAAGGATTTCGGATTCGTCGGCTGCCTGCTAAATCCCGATCCGAGCGAAGCATCGAATTACGACACGCCGGGTCTCGGCGACGAATACTGGTATCCGCTATACGAAAAACTCGTCGAGCTCGATGTACCCGCCTACATTCACGGCGCGGGCTGCCGGTCGATCCGGCACAGCTACTCGACGCACTTCATCAACGAAGAAACGATCGCGGTTGTCGCGTTGGCGGGCGGGCGCGTGTTCAAGGATTTCCCGAAGCTCAAGATCGTCGTATCGCACGGGGGCGGCGCGGTGCCTTACCACTTCGGACGTTTTCAGGCGCCGAGCGTGCGCCGCGGCGGCAGCGAAACCTTCTACGATGGCTTGCGGCGTCTCTACTTCGACACCGTCCTGTACACCGCGCAAGCCCTAGAGCTGCTTTTCAAAACCGTGGGACCCGACCGCTGCCTCTTTGGTACGGAACGTCCCGGGGTTGGGACCGCGAAGGACCCGAAGACGGGGAAGTGGATGGATGACGTCAAGACCTACATCGACGGCTTCGACTGGCTGAGCGCCGCCGACAAAAAGACGATCTTCGAGGACAATGCCAAGAAGCTTTTCCGGCTCAGCGTGGACGCCAAGAGGGAAAAAGCCTGACCCGAATATAGATTCGAGGACTTATGCCAACAGCACAAACCAACGCGCCTGAAAAAAGAACTCAAGCGGCCTACCGCGCCGATCACGTCGGAAGTTTCCTCCGCCCGCCCGAATTGCTCGAGGCGCGAAAAGCCGGAGACCCGCAGCGGTTGAGGGAAATCGAGGACGCCGCGATTTTGCGCGTGCTCGCCAAACAAAAAGAGCTTGGATTCGAGATTTTTACCGACGGCGAAATTCGACGCAGCAACTTCATGGGCGATTTCACGGACGCCGTCGAAGGATTCGACTTCGGCGATGGTCTGCCGCGCAACTGGAACACCGCGAACGCGGGCGGTTCGATGCTGGGCCGCGGAAGAGTGGCGGGCGTAGTGGTGGAAAAGCTTCGCGCCGTCCGGCCGCTGACGGGACACGAGCTTCCTTTTCTGAAGAAACACAGCCCCGGCGACATCAAAATGACCTTGCCCAGCGCCACGCAGTTTCCGGCGATCTCGTTCAAGGCCGGGCGCACCGACAAGGTTTACAAAAACCATTCCGAGCTGCTCTGGGATATCGTCGAAATCATGAAGGCCGAGCTCGCGCGCCTTTCTGCCGAGGGCGTGAAGTACATTCAAATCGACGCTCCACGCTACAGTTACTTCATGGATCCCAAATGGCGCGAATGGATCCGGACGGAAATGAAGGTCGAGCCCGATGCATTCTTCGAGGAATCGATTCGCGCGGACAACGCGTGCTTTCAGATGGCGCGGCGCCCCGGCGTGACGCTCGGCATTCACCTGTGCCGCGGCAATAGCCGCAGCCATTGGTATGCGGAAGGCGGCTACGACTCGATCGCCGAAAAGCTTTTTGCGACGATGGACGTCGATCGCTTTCTGCTCGAATACGACGACGCCCGCTCGGGCACTTTTGAGCCGTTGCGCTTTGTCCCGAAAAACAAGATGGTCGTGCTCGGTCTGATCAGTTCGAAGCGGCCGGAGCTCGAAGATGGCGAGCAGATCGCCGAGCGCATCAAGGAAGCCTCGCGCTACGTGCCTCTCGAGAATCTGGCGCTCAGCCCGCAGTGCGGTTTTGCCTCGACTCTCGAAGGCAACCTGGTCAGCCAAGACGAGCAATGGGCCAAATTGAGGCTCGTGGTCGAGACGGCCCGCCGGGTGTGGCGCTAGAGAACTAGACGAGGAGAAGATCATGGCAAAAGTTGTGCTCGGCATGGGCTCGTCTCACGGGCCCATGCTCTCGACGCCGCCCGACATGTGGCACCTGCGCGGGGACGCGGATCGCAAGAATCCGAAACACTTCTTTCGGGGCAAGCCCTACGACTTCAACACGCTGCTCGCGGCGCGGCGTCCAGGTTTTGCCGACGCCATCACTCCCGAGGAGCGTCAAAGGCGCTACGACCTGTGCCAGCGGGCCCTGGACAAACTGGCAGAGAAATTCGCGGAAGTGAAGCCGGACGCGGTCGTGATCGTGGGCAACGATCAGCGCGAACTCTTTACGGAAGAAAATACGCCCGCCTTCCTGGTTTTCACCGGCGGCAAAATCGAGAATATTCCCGAGACCGAGGAAGCGAAGGCGAAAATGCCTCCGGGAATTGCGATTGCGGAGGCCGGGCACTGCCCGCCGGGCGGCGCCGAGTACATTGGAGCCAGCGGCTTGGCTGTGCACCTGATCGACTCGCTCATGGAACAGGAGTTCGACGTGTCGGAATCGTCGCGCCTGCCGAAAGTGAATGGGCACGAGCACGGCATTCCCCATGCGTTCGGATTTCTTTACCGCAGGATCATGAGAGACAATCCTCCGCCAAGCGTCCCCATCTTTCTGAATGCCGGGATTCCGAATAATCGTCCGAAGATTCCGCGCTGTCTCAAATTCGGCCGCGCCTTGATGAAGGCAATCGAGAGCTGGAAGGAAAATGCGAGAGTCGCCGTCTTCTGCTCAGGCGGGCTGACTCATTTCGTGATCGACGAGGAACTCGATCAGCGCGTCCTGAAAGCCATGCGGGCGGGCGATGAGAAAGCGCTGGCCGCAATTCCCGAGGACCATTTGCTGGGCAACACCTGCGAGATGCGGAATTGGATGCCGGTATCCGTCGGCATGAACGCGCTCGGGAAGAAAATGACGCTGGTGAGCTACGTTCCTTGCTACCGCACCGAGGCGGGCACGGGCAACGCGATGGGGTTTGTCTACTGGGATTGAAACTTGGGAAGAGGGGCCATGAGAACAGAAGCAGGAGGAGACGACTTCGCATCCCGGCTCAGGAAGCTCGACGTCTGCGCGGTTTCGGACGCGCTCGACAAGCTTGGCTTGACGGGCGTCGTAATCGGATTGTCGCCGCTCAGTTCGTCGCGGCGCATTGCGGGCCGCGTGTTGACCATCAAGCTTGGCATCGGCGCGCCGCCCCCCGGAAAGCCGCGCCACATCGGAACCACCGCCATCGAAGCGGCTAAGCCGGGCGACGTCATCGTGGTCGAGCAGCGCGCCGATAGCAACGTGGGGAGTTGGGGCGGCATCCTCTCGCTCGGCGCGAAACTGCGCGGCATCAGCGGCGTGATCGCCGAGGGCCGCGTGCGCGATATTGACGAGGCGCGGCAGCACGATTTCCCCGTGTTTGGCCGTGGTCTCACGCCGGTCACGGCGCGCGGGCGCATCGTCGAGTTGGCCAATAACGAGCCCGTTGAGGTCGGAGACGTGCAGGTGAATGCGGGAGATTACGCCATCGCCGATGGCAGCGGCGTGGCCTTCATCGCCGCGCGGAATATCGAGCGCATGCTCGCGACGGCGGAAGAAATCGTCGCACGCGAAGCGGCGATGGCTCGATCGCTCTACGAAGGCCAACCTATCACCGAAGTGATGGGCGCAAATTACGAAAACATGCTGCAGCGCAACTAGAGGCCATTCCTTGCCCAATCCGGATCCATTTGTCCAGCGCGCGAGCAAACTCGATACCGCCACCATCAGCGATGCGCTCGATCGACTTGGCATCGCCGGCCAATGCCTCGACATCAAGCCGCGCGACCCGCGCTTTCGACTTACGGGACGCGCCTTCACGATGCTTTACCGCCCGGTAGGCAAGCCTGCGGGAACGGTCGGCGAATTCATCGACGATGTTGCTCCGGGTTCGGTCGTGGTGATCGACAACGGCGGGCGCGAGAACGCTACAGTGTGGGGCGACATTCTTACGGAGATCGCGCATCGCCGCGGGCTCGCCGGCACGGTGATCGACGGCGCCTGCCGCGACACGGCGCTGTGCCTCGAACTCGGCTATCCCATTTACAGCCGCAGCTACTCGATGCGCACCGGGAAAGACCGCGTGCAGCTCGACGCGACGGAAATCACCGTCGATATCGGCGATGCGCGCGTTTCACCGGGCGACGTCATGCGCGGCGACGCCGACGGAGTTCTCGTGATTCCCCGGCAGCACGAAACGGAAATCCTGTCCGTGGCCGAAGGAATCGCGGCGGCCGAAGATGCGATCCGCAAGAGCGTCCGCGAAGGCAAGCGTCTCGACCAGGCCCGTAAAGAATTCGGCTATCACCAACTGCAAACGAAGCGAACCTGATCGCGGCTGCAGAAGATCTTGGCGACTTATGATTTTGCGTGGCGCACAGTGAGCACCGGGCACGGCGCGTGCGCGATCACTTTGTGCACGGTTGCGACCGGAAGATGCGACGCCGCGCCGGGCACTCCCGAAGCCCGCCGCGCGCCAAGCACGATCAATCCCGCGCGCGTTTGGTGCGCGACATCGAGAATCGTTTCCGCAGGCACGCCCAACTTCACTTCACATCGAACCTCATTGCGCAGCACACCTTCCGGAACGAGCTGGGCCAGCAAGCGCTTTGAAGACTCGATCAAGTCCGACTCGTGAACCAACTCGTCGGTTTTGCGGCCTTCGACCACGTGGAGCAGCGTGAGTCTGGCGTTGTACTCATGCGCGAGCGCGATCGCGTAACGAGCGCCGGAAATCGACGCAGGGCTGAAGTCGGTCGCATACAACACGTCGTTTAGTTGCCACTGCGGCTCCGTTTGCGCGTGTGGGCCGATGGTGAGCACCGGGCAAGGCGCATTTCGGAGAATCTCTTCGGCCGCTGATCCGAGCAGAAGCTTGCCGACGCCAGTACGCCCGTGAGTACCGAGAACCACGAGGTCTGCGGAGTCGCGATCGATCGCGGAGGTGAGCACTTGCGAAACGGTTCCTTCCCACATTTGGACGTCGCTCTTAATCTCCGGGTACGAGGTCCGCAGGGTTGCCTGCACTTTCTTCGATTCGAGCTTGCGCGCTTGGTCCGCTGTGTGCCAGGTTTCGGGTGGAAGCGAGTAGTTGGCTGGCTCAACTGTATTGACCACGTGAAGCGCCGCGTGGAAACGTTGCGCGAGGTACACGGCGAACAGCAGCGCGTTTGCCGCGGCCGGTGAGAAGTCGGTCGCGAACACGATATTTTCCACGGCGATACTTGCTCGGGCTCCTTTTATTGCAGTCTGCATGTTCTTTCTCCCTTTTTGTTCTTTCCGATCACACCGCCCATTCGCGTCATCAATTCAAGCGCTTGGCTTCGGCGGCTTGCGGCAAACCCCGTGCTGAGTTTTTCGCGGAGGCGCACGTGCGCGACCGGCTCCAGACGGCCCCCGACGTGATCGCCTGCAAGAGCGTGCGCGGCCGATCTTTTTCGAGAATCGTGCACAGGCCGCGGTTCTGGTAACGCACGACGTCGGGTCGCACGGAGTCGTCTCCCAGCACGAGGACTTGGGGAGGCGAAGGCAGAGCAGAGGCGCGTTCGATGAGATCGCCGATATAAAGGTCCACAGCGTAATCGTCTGTGATCAGCACGTCGAAGAGGCCTGCTTGGAGCAATCTCAACGCTTCCAACCCACTCCAGGTCAAGGAGGCCTTGCAGTCCATGTTGTGTTGGAGGAGAGATTGCAATTCGAACGCCTCGCGTTCGTCGCTATGAAGAATCAAGACGGCAGGCGGTGCATCGTCCATATGTCACCTCTTTGAGTGACGATAGGGCGAAAGCGCTGATCTTGACGGTGACGAGCGCTACGTCTCCGTGTGACGTTGGTCACAGCCCGGAAACCTCCCCGAGGGTAAACTTTCTCAGCGACATTGGAGCGATAGCGATGTCGGCGGACAGACGCAACCTGTTGCAAGTGTTGAAGGCCGAGCTCGAGTTCCTGGAAGCGGGCGGTTACCGGGAGAGAGCGAAAACGTCTTGGCGTCCGCAATTCATTTTCGAGGACTCGCCGACCTGCCTGCATTCAGGACTGGGGGTGCGCAGGCGGCCGTGTACCACGTGCGCTTTGCTGGAACTCGTGCCTGCGAACAAGAGGCGTGAACAGGCGCCCTGCCGCCATATAGCGCTGAGCGATGACGGCGAGACCCTCGATTCCTTGTATCGCACTGGAACGACGGATGAAATAGAGGCGGCCGTCGCGAAATGGCTCAGAGCCGAAATTCAGGTACTGGAAAAAGCCAAACAGCAGGTAGGCCTGAGTTCGTAATTGCCGGAGTTGTCCTGAGGAGGCACGGTGATGATTTTCCGATGCGCCAACCCCGCTTGCCATACGGAATTCGACCACCGGAAGGGCCGGATCTTCCGGTTTCCCAAGAAAGCCGAAGACCAGCGCGCCAACGCGCATTCAATCCAACACTTGTGGCTCTGCAACGACTGCGCGAAGTTGTACGCGCTGGAATACGTCGAGAACCAGGGCGTTGCTCTCAAGCCCGGCACGGAACTGGCGCGTCCTGACTCGCGTCGCTTTATTGCCGCCGCCTGAAATGCCCCGTCATGTAAGACCATCGCTTCATGATCGCTAGCTCTGAGTGGCCGCACAAAACGAACGCGGCTCGCGTCTTGCTCCGGGCTCACGCAGGTGCTAACGTTTTTGCGCGATGAAGACAGAGGATACGCCACGCGGCCCAGACTTGGCGTTGTCCGATGACCGCCGGTGGAGTTTGCTCGAATCCGCCCCCGACGCGATGGTCATCGTAGATACCGCGGGGAAGATCGTCTTCGTAAATACGCAGGCCGAACGGATTTTCGGCTACTCGCCGCAGGAACTTCTGGGCCAACCCGTCGAAACGCTCATTCCCGAACAGATTCGGCACGCGCACGTCCGGCATCGGACGGAGTACGCGGCAGAGCCGCACACCCGGCCGATGGGAGTGGGGCTCGAGCTTCGCGGTCGGCGCAAGGACGGGAGCACGTTTCCTGTCGAAATCAGCTTGAGTCCGCTCGAAGAGAGCAACGGGCGTTTCGTGGCTAGTGCGATCCGGGACATCACGGAGCGAAAAGAGATCGAGGTCGCGCTGCGGCTCAGCGAGGAGCGATACCGGCGGCTCGTTGCGGAGGTGAAGGACTACGCCATCTTTATGCTCGATCCGCAGGGGCGCGTGAAAAGTTGGAACGAGGGCGCCGAACGGATCAAGGGGTATCGCGCCGACGAGATCGTTGGGCGTCATTTTTCGTCTTTTTATCCCGCCGAAGCGGTCGAGCGGGGACTCCCCGAGGAAGAAATCAAGATTGCCACGTGGGAAGGCCGGTGGGAGGGCGAGGGCTGGAGAATCCGGAAGGACGGATCCAGATTTTGGGCCAGCGTCGTGATCACGGCGCTTCACGATGAGGATGGCAAGCTGTTGGGCTTCACGAAGGTTACGCGGGACATTACCGAACAGAAGCGGGTGCGTGAATCGTTTCTGCTGGAAGTGACCAACGCGCTGCTTTCGAATCTGGACATCACGAAGCTACTCACGGCGATCGGCGCCTGCGTGCGACAGGTGAAAGCGTTCGATTACGCATCGGTCGCGCTCTACGATCCCGAGACCAAGATGCTGCGAATCCAGTCGATCGGATCCGCCGGAGTTCCTGCGCTTCCCGGGAATTTTCTGCTGCCTGTGGCCGGAACGCCTCATGGAGCAGCCTACGCCTCCGGGAAAGCGCTGCTGCTCAGAGGGTCAGCGGCCGAGGGATTCCCATTCGAACTTCCCGAACATCTGGCTCGCGCCTCGATCAAGGCGGGCTGCTGGATTCCGCTCACAGGACGAGAAGGCCCGCTCGGGACGCTGAATGTATATAGCCGACAAGCAGAAACGTTCGCCGAAGAAGATGTGAGCGCGCTTGGGCAGCTGGCCGGCCAGGTCTCGGTGGCGCTGAATAATGCGCTGGCGTTTCAACGGATCGCGGACCTGAATGCGCGGCTCGCCAAGGAGAAGCTGTATCTTGAGGACGAACTGCGGACCGAGACGAACTTTAACGAGATCATCGGCAACAGCCGGGCTTTGAAGCGCGTCTTGAGACAGATTGAGACTGTGGCGCCGACCGACTCGACGGTTTTGATTTTGGGCGAGACCGGGACCGGAAAAGAGAGTCTCGCAAGGGCCGTCCACGATTTGAGTCCTCGGCGCGGACGGGGGTTCGTGAGGGTGAACTGCGCCTCGGTGCCGGCGGGGCTGCTCGAGAGCGAACTTTTTGGGCATGAAAAAGGCGCGTTCACCGGCGCCATCGCGCAGCGGATAGGGAGATTCGAACTCGCGCATCAGGGAACGCTTTTTCTGGACGAGGTGGGCGAGATACCGCTCGAATTGCAATCGAAGCTGTTACGCGTACTACAGGAAAAGCAGTTCGAGCGGCTCGGCAACAGCCGGACGATGACCAGCGACGTGCGCATCGTCGCGGCGACGAACCGGGACCTGAATAAGCTAGTGGCCTCCGGGCAATTCCGCAGCGATCTCTTTTACCGTCTCAGCGTGTTTCCGGTGATTGTGCCTCCACTGCGCGATCGCACCGAAGACATTCCGCTGCTCGTTCATTTTTTTCTGGCGCGATTCGCAAAGCGCATGGGAAAGAACGTCGACGCCGTGCCGCCGGAAACGATGGCGGCCCTGTGCCGGTATTCGTGGCCGGGAAACGTGCGGGAACTTGAGCACGTCGTCGAACGGGCGGTGATCCTTTCACTTGGACCGGAGTTGAGGATTCCCCGGAGCGAGTTGGAGTCTGCTCGACCCGGTTATTCCCAGGACGCGGCCACGCCGACTTCTTCAACACTCGAAGAGATCGAGCGCGGGCACATCCTCAATGTGCTGCGAGAAGCGAAGGGCAAGATCGGCGGCTCCGGCGGTGCGGCAGAGCGCCTTGGGATGAACCGGACCACCCTGAATTCCCGCATGCAGAAACTTGGAATCTCGCGAAAAGACGTCTGAACCCGGGCGCGGCTGGGCGAGGTGCGATTTTTCGCGGCCTGGCTACTGCGCAGAGATTTCCTGAAGCGTTCTCTCGAGACCTCCGGCGCGCTCTATGAGACGTGAGAGAGATGCTTCACAGGTGAGGTAACTGCGATCACTGTCTTAAGTGATGCGCATCACTGTGCGGGCTGTTCCGATCTGCGACAGTGAGCGTAGGGCGCTGGCTTCGGCGGTATTTGCCACTAGGGCGCAGGACAGACCGAAAGGCCGACCGCTCAAAGCCAGCGCCGAGTCTCCGAAGTAAGAGGATTGAACCGGCGGCGGGGGTTTGACATGACAAAGAAGGCGGCCAGGGAAAAAAGGAAAGCGGTAGGGCCGTTACGGATGAAGAAGCAGGCGCCGAAAAAGAAATCCAAGGCGCGGTGGCACGAAGAGGCTGTCATTCACCAGGACGTCTTTTTCGCCGAAGCTCCGACGGAGCCATAAGAGCCGTGAGACTCCGTTTAGCCTTGTGAGTTCGTCGCGATGGATGCGCACTGCCCGGCAGAAGTAATCCCTAGATTATGTCCTGCAGTCCGGCAATTGAAGACAAGTGACGATGAGCACCTGACGAGATATCGTCTGGGGACGATATCTCGTCGGTTGTTCCCGTTTCGGCTCGCAGTATGTCTCCCCATTGTTCCATTATCTCCTTACTCATCAGTGAGATACAAAAATAAGTCGATCCGAGTTTGAGTGGTCTAATCCGTGCAGCTGTGACCTGCGAACGGAGCGAATGTGCTAAGAATCACGCGGGACGGGGATTCGGCTTCGCAGACGCTGCGGTTGGAAGGGCGACTTGTGGGCGCTTGGGTCGAGGTGTTGCGGAAGACATGGAATGAATCGATCGCTCCGGTTGACGGACACAAAGTGAGCGTCGATCTAGGCGAAGTGAGCTTCGCCGATCAGGAAGGGCGGACGCTACTCCTCGAATTGCGAAGAAATGGTGCGGCGCTGACCAACGTCTCCGAGTTTATGAGACACATCCTGGCGGACAACGGCGAAGACCCAGACAGAAAAGGAGAATGAGATGCGCGGACCGTACGGAATGGAAATCGTAGAGGATTGCAAGACGTGTTCGATGCGGAAGGACGGATTCTTCTGCCAACTCCCGGTCTCTGCGCTACAGGCGTTCAACGGCTCGAAGTTCACGAGCGCGTATCCGGCGCAGGCGGTTTTGTTCGTTGAGGGGCAGATTCCGCGCGGCGTGTACATGCTCTGCAAGGGCCGCGTGAAGTTGACGATGAACTCGGCCGACGGCCGCACGCTGATTGCGCGCATCTGCGGGCCGGGCGAAGTACTCGGCTTGCACGGAGCGCTTTCCGGTGAGCCGTATGAATTGACGGCCGAGGCGTTGCAGCCTTGCCAAGTGAATTTCGTGCGGCGCGAAGATTTTCTCAAGCTGGTGCGCGAACACGCCGAAGCTTCCGCCGCGGCGATGCGGCAGATGAGCAACGGTTACCGCGAGATTTGCCAGGAGGTCCGCTATCTCGGACTGTCGCGATCGGCGAGCGAGAAAGTGGCGCAGTTCCTTCTCGAATCTTCGGCGAATGCACAGGAAACGACGCAAGGGAAGCGCTTCAGCCTCGGGCTGACGCACGAGGAGATTTCACAGATCGTCGGCATATCGCGCGAAACGGTTACGCGGACGATGACGGAATTCAAAAATAAAATGCTGATCGCGACGAAGGGATCGGTCGTCGTGATTCGGGACGAATCGGGCTTGCGGGCGCAGGCGGCCGCAGCGTAGTGCAGCGCGCGATTGCAGCGGGCCAGGAGGCAATTTATGGAAGCGATGCACAGATATCAGGTGAGGGCGAAATGCACGAGATTGCGATCGGGAGTAGTGGCCTCAGACGCGGTTCCCAGGCCGATCTGTTTCAGCGCTCCTCCGGAGTTCCTGGGAGAACCGGGCGTGTGGACGCCGGAGCACTTTTTCGTCGCGAGCGTTGTGACGTGCTACGTAAGCACGTTCTCGGGAATGTCGGAGGCTTCGAAGTTTGGCTTCGTTTCTCTCGAGGTCGATGCTGAGGGCGTGCTTGAGAAGACTGCGGAGGGCTTGCGATTCACGGAGGTGAAGCTGCGCCCCGCGCTGAAAATTGCCCGCGAAGAGGACCGCGAGAGAGGCAACCGGCTGCTCGAAAAAGCGGAGCGATCGTGCCTGATCGCACGTTCGATTTCGTCCCGGGTGACGCTGGAACCCGCGATCGAAGTAGCTGCTGAGCACGTAGGTAACGGGGTCTTAAACTAAGATTTCCTGGTCCGATTACAGGCCAGTTCCAGTTCAACCACCGATCGCGCGATACTCGCGACCCCGCCAGGCGTCTGCGCGGACCGAACCCGTCGATCTGGGCAGCGGGCTAGTGCATCGGGTGGACGGAGTCGAGATCGAGATTGAGCTCGAGAACGTTGACGCGTTTTTCGCCGAGAAAGCCGAGCTGGCGCCCTTCGGCGTGCTTCTCCACGAGCGCGCGGACATCTTGTTCGCTCATCCCGCGTTCCTTGGCGACGCGCGGAACCTGGAACTCCGCTGCGGCCGGAGTAATGTCGGGATCCAATCCTGAGCCAGATGTGGTGACAAGGTCGACGGGAACCGGCGTGCTCGGGTTCGTCGGCTGAAGTTGCTTCACGCTAGCTTCGACGCGATCGATCAGGGCTTTATTCGTTGGACCGAGGTTCGACCCGCCGGACGACGTGGGGTCGTAGCCGGCAGCGCCCGCCGCCGATGGGCGCGAATAGAAGTAGCCGGGTGCGGTGAAGGGCTGGCCGATCAGGCGCGAACCGACGATCGTGCCGTTGCGTTCGATCAGCTCTCCGTTTGCCTGCTTCGGGAAGATCACTTGCGCGAGTCCTGTGACGATCAGCGGATAGATGATTCCGAGAAGCACCGTGGTCGCCAGCGTGTACCAAATCGAGATCAGTAGATTCTTTTTCATGGCTGCCTCACGCCCACCCGATGTGGGTAATGATGAGATCGATGAACTTGATTCCGATGAACGGCGCAATAATGCCGCCCACTCCGTAGACCAGCAAATTCCAGCGCAGCAGAGCCGAAGCACCGAGCGGGCGGTAACGAACGCCACGCAAGGCGAGGGGGACCAGCGCGATGATGATCAGCGCGTTGAAGATCACGGCGGAAAGGATCGCCGACTGCGGCGTCTTCAGGCCCATGATGTTGAGCACGTTTAACTGCGGGAACGCGCCGGCGAACATCGCTGGGATGATGGCGAAATATTTCGCCACGTCGTTGGCCACGGAGAACGTGGTGAGCGCGCCGCGCGTAATCAGCAATTGCTTGCCGATCTCGACGATTTCGATCAGCTTCGTCGGATTCGAATCGAGATCGACCATGTTGCCGGCTTCTTTCGCGGCTTGCGTGCCGGCGTTCATGGCCACGCCGACGTCGGCTTGCGCAAGCGCGGGAGCGTCGTTCGTGCCGTCACCGGTCATGGCGACGAGTTTGCCCTTGGCCTGCTCGTTGCGGATGAGCGCGAGCTTGTCTTCCGGCTTCGCTTGCGCGAGAAAGTCGTCAACGCCCGCTTCGCGCGCGATGGCCGCCGCCGTGAGGGGATTGTCGCCGGTGATCATCACCGTGCGAATTCCCATCGCGCGCAGGTGATCGAAGCGCTCGCGCATTCCGCCCTTGATGATGTCCTTCAGGTGGATCGTGCCGAGGATTTTGCGGTCTTCCGCCACGAGAAGAGGCGTGCCGCCGGAATTGGAAATGTTTTTTACGGTTTCTTCGACTTCCACCGGCACGCGATGGCCGTTCGTGGAGCAGTGCTGCACGATGGCGTCGAAGGCGCCCTTGCGAATTTCGCGGCCATCGAGATCGACGCCGGACATTCGCGTGACCGCTGTGAATGGAATGAACGTCGCGGCGTACGCCGAGAGCTCGCGCCCGCGCAGGTTGTACTTGTCCTTGGCGAGCACGACGATCGAGCGGCCCTCGGGCGTTTCATCGGAGAGGGAAGCGAGTTGCGCGGCGTCCGCGAGTTCCGCTTCGGTGACATTCGGCGCCGGGACGAATTCTGTGGCGCGGCGGTTGCCGAGAGTGATGGTGCCTGTTTTGTCGAGCAGGAGGGTGTCGACGTCGCCCGCCGCCTCTACTGCCCGGCCCGACATTGCCAGCACATTGTGTTGGACGACGCGGTCCATGCCGGCAATGCCGATGGCCGAGAGCAATCCGCCGATCGTCGTCGGGATCAGGCAGACGAGCAGCGAAATCAGGACGAAAATGGATTGTGGCGAGCCACTGTAGATCGCCATAGGTTGGAGCGTGACGACGGCAAGCAGGAAGATGATCGTGAGGCCGGCGAGTAGAATATTCAGCGCGATCTCATTCGGCGTCTTCTGGCGTTCCGCGCCTTCCACGAGCTTGATCATGCGATCGAGGAACGTCTCGCCGGGATTCGACATGATCTTGACGACGATTTCGTCAGAGAGCACGCGCGTGCCGCCGGTAACGGCCGAACGGTCGCCGCCGGATTCGCGGATCACGGGAGCGGATTCGCCCGTGATCGCGGATTCGTCGACGGAAGCTACTCCTTCAACTACTTCGCCATCACCTGGGATGAACTCGCCCGCGGCGACTTTCACTAGATCGCCAGCACGCAACTTGGAGCCGGCGACTTCTTCGATTTCGCCGCCGACCTTGATGCGATTCGCCGTGGTTTCCGAGCGAGCCTTGCGCAGCGTGTCGGCTTGCGCCTTGCCGCGGCCTTCGGCCATGGCCTCGGCGAAGTTGGCGAAGAGAACGGTAAACCACAGCCACAGCGTGATCTGCAGCTCGAAGCCAAAGCCCGAAAGGTGCTGCACCCGGTCGCGCACCAGATCGTAAGTGGTGATCACGGCGCCGATTTCGACGACCAGCATCACTGGGTTCTTCATCAGCGTACGCGGGTTGAGCTTGATGAAGGAGTCGCGCACTGCTCCGCCGACGATGCCCCAAGTCCAAAGCGATTTTCTTGTCTCTCGTGTGTTCATGGTGGCCTCAGAAAACCTTCCCGGCATGCATCAGCAAGTGTTCGAGAATCGGACCCAAGCTGAGCGCGGGGAAAAATGTAAGCGCGCTGACGATCAAAATGACGGAGATCAGCAGGAATGTGAAAAGGGGCGTCGTGACCGGGAAGGTTCCCGCCGACTCGGGCACGATCTTCTTCTTTGCCAAATTGCCCGCCAGCGCGAGAACCGGGATTACCATGAAGAAGCGCCCGAAGAGCATGTCGAAAGCGCCGCTGATGTTGTACCAGGGCGTGTTTCCGTTCAGGCCTGCGAACGCTGAGCCGTTGTTACCGGCCTGCGATGTGTAGGCATACAGAATCTGCGACAGGCCGTGCGGTCCGGGGTTGGTGATGGACGACGTGCCAAACGGAGAGACGATCGCAATTGCCGTGAAGCCGAGAACCAGGACGCAGAAGATCAGCACCGTGATCATCGCCATCTTTACGTCGTAGGATTCGATCTTCTTGCCGAGGTATTCGGGCGTGCGCCCGACCATCAAGCCGGCGATGAAGACCGATATGACGATGAAGACGACGATGCCGTACAGTCCCGCGCCGACGCCCCCGAAAATCACCTCGCCAATCATGATGTTTACGAGCGGTATCATGCCGCCGAGCGGGGTGAACGAGTCGTGCATGCCGTTGACTGCGCCGCAGCTCGCGTCGGTGGTTGTTGTCGCAAAGAGCGCTGTAGACGCTATTCCGAAGCGGACTTCCTTGCCCTCCATGTTGCCGCCGGCCTGCATGGCGCTGGTGTGCTGGTCGACTCCGTGGAGGAGCGGATTGCCCTGCGCCTCCATCGCGTAGATTACGGTGACGCCCGCCAGGCAGAGAATCGCCATGGCCGCCCAAACAGCCCAGCCGTGCTTCTGAGAGCCCGTCATGCGGCCCAGCGTGTACGTGAGGCCCGCTCCGAGCGAGAGCATCATCACGATCTGCATGAAATCGGTGAGCGGGGTAGGATTCTCGAACGGGTCCGAGCTGTTTGCGTTGAGGAAGCCGCCGCCGTTCGTTCCGAAGATCTTGATCGCTTCCTGGGAGGCGATCGGTCCCTGTGCGATCACCTGATCGGTGACGGTTTGCGTGGTTGTTTTGCCGTCGGAGCCCGTTGTCTGGACCGTTTGGGGATTCAAGAGCTTCGCCGTGTCATAAGGCCGCAGATTCTGAACCATGCCCTGCGACACGAAGACCATCGCGATCACCAGGCAGGCGGGCAGCAGTACCCACAACATGCAGCGCGTGAAATCGACCCAGAAATTGCCAAGAGTCTTGGATTCTTTTCGGGCAATACCGCGAATCACGGCGATCGCGAGCGCGATGCCGACGCCTGCAGAAGCGAAGTTGTGATAGGCGAGCCCAGCCATCTGGGTGAAATAGCTCATGGTCGACTCGCCGCCGTAGTTCTGCCAATTGGTGTTGGTAGTGAACGACGCTGCGGTGTTGAATGCGAGGTCGGGACCCACGCTGGCCAAGTGCTGCGGATTCCACGGCATGAACTTGAGGCCTTGAATGCGCTCGATCAGGTAGAGCGAGAGCATACTGACAACGCTGAACAACAGCATCGCGACCGCGTATTCCTTCCAATCCATTTCGCGCGTCTCGTCAATTCCGCAGCAGCGGTAAATGAGCCGTTCGATGGGGCGCAGCACCGGGTCGAGGAACGTTTTTTCGCGCGAAAAGACGCGCGTCATGAACACGCCGAGCGGCTTGGTGACCAACAGCAGAACGGCGAAGAACAGCAGGATCTGGAACCAACCATTAGCAGTCATTGTCGTCAGAACCTCTCAGGCCAGAGCAGAGCCACCAGCAGGTAGCCGCCCGTCAGAATACTGATTGCCAAAAGCACGATATTGCCGAGCATGTCGTGTCACTCCCTCATTTCAGGCGGTCGCAAGCCCATACGTAGCCGACGGCGACCGCGAAGAACAGAAGCGTGCAGATTACGAAAGCAACGTCTCGCATCGAAATTGCTCCTATGCCACGTCCCGGTTGACCACGCCATGCGCCTGCAGCACGGTGACCTTGGCTTTTGCGCCGGCCTCTGCGCCCGAGTCTGCGTATCTAGTGGATTCCGGCATGCCGCGGAACGGCGTGACCAGAGGCACGCCGTGGGCTCGCTGCGCTTTCAGCAACTTGATCTCGCGGCCGAATCGCGCCAGGGCATAGCCGTAAAAGGCGCATGCCAATCCAAGCACGATTGCGACGAAGGCTGCCATTGCCCGTCTCCTTGGCTGTGACGCCGGACGCCGTCTACCTTCTTAAGCGCCCAACCAAGAGGAAGACTACTTCGATGTCGTAAGGAACAGATAAGCGACGCATAATGATTTCATAATGACCGACAGGGGATTGAGACGGACGGCCTTAGCGATGGGAAAAGTGCGAAAGGAAGTGAGGAACGCTCGCTAACTCGCTCGGCGGGTTGCCGGTTTGTGCGAACGCTCACGCGCAGGAACGCGCTGTTTCTGCGCGCCGCTGGCCTTCTCCAGGCTCTTCTTCAGAGCCGTCATCATGTCGATCACGGGAGCACGGCGGGGCGCGGGAACCTCGGCGGCCGTTTCGTGGCCCTTCCTCTTGGCCTCGATCAACGCGTGGAGGCGTTCCTGGAATTCGTCGTGGTATTTCTGGATGTTGAATTCTTCGGAGAGATTCTCAACGAGCTGCTCGGCGAGCTTTACTTCTTTCGGGTTCAACTTGATCCCGTCGGTTTTTCCGTAGCCAGGCGCCTCGCGTACCTCGTTCGCGTAGTACATGGTGTGCAATGCGAGACCGCGATCATAAGGACGGATGAAGGCGGTGTATTCGCGCTGGTGCATCGTGACCTTTGCAATCGCAACGCGCTGGGTATCTTCGAGCGCTTTCAGCAGCAGCTGGTAGGCCTTGCGTCCCTGTTCTTCGGCAACGAGAAAGTAGGAGGATTCGAAGAAAAGAGGATCGATCTCCGAGCTTTTTACGAACGCGAGGACGTCCATCGAGCGGGCCGATTGCGGCTCGATCTTCTTGATTTCCTCGGGCTCGATCAGTGCGTACTTTCCTTCCTCGTATTCGAAGCCTTTCACTACCTCGGATTTGTCGACGGGCCGGTTGCACGTGGGGCAGAACAGCGGCTGGCGCAGCCGCGTGTGGCATTTGCGGTGCAGCTGGTGTAATGCGAATCGAGAGCGCCGAGCGGCGGCGTAGAGTCGCACCGGAATCGATATGAGCCCAAATGAGATGAAGCCTTTCCATGCTGCAGCCGCCATGACGGCACCCCCGCCAATCAATGCCGCGATTATAGCAAAGCGACCACCAGACGAAGCGCGGGGTAAGGCCGTAGAAGTCCAGCCAGATTGCTGTAGGACGCTTTTTCGGCTGGCGCAGAGGACGCAACTCCCTAATAATCTCGGCCATGGCGCTGCAGGAATATCGACGCAAACGGAAATTCGAAGCCACGCCGGAGCCGCGCGGCAAGGACCGGGCGAGCCGCGGGAGCCGGTTCGTGGTGCAGGAACATCACGCCACGCGCCTCCACTATGATTTTCGGCTGGAAGTGAACGGCGTGCTGAAATCCTGGGCTGTGCCCAAGGGGCCCTCGCTCGATCCCGCCGACAAGCGGCTGGCGGTTCAGACGGAGGACCACCCGCTCGAATACGCGAAATTCGAAGGCACGATTCCGGCTGGGAACTACGGCGCCGGCGACGTGATTGTCTGGGATGAAGGCACGTACGAGCCCGAAGGATCGGAGCCGACCGACAAACAACTCGAGCGCGGCGAACTGAAGTTCGTCCTGCACGGGCAGAAGCTCAAAGGGAGTTTCGTGCTGGTGAAACTTCGATCGAGCCGATCGGGGAAGCCCGGGAAGGACTGGCTGCTCATCAAGCATCGCGATGCGGCCGCGCAGGAAGGTTGGAGCGTCAACGAGCACTCCGAATCGGTGGTAACGGGGCGGAGTATTCATCCGCGCGAGAAGGATCTGCCCGCCGCGGCCCGCGCGCGCGAGAGACAGACAGCGCCGCAGAAAATCGAGTTCCCGGTGGGTGCGAAGAAGGCGACGATGCTCGAGCGCGTGGTGCCGGCGCTCGCGACACTCGCCGAAAAGCCATTTTCCGATTCCGACTGGCTGTTCGAGATCAAATGGGACGGCGTACGAACGCTCGCACGCGTACAGGATCACCAGCTGAAGTTATGGTCACGATCGCAGCGCGAGATCACGGGTGAATATCCGGAAATGGCGGTCCTGCCGAATTACGTGAACGGGCACGATGTCTGGCTCGATGGCGAGATCGTAGCGCTCGACAAGGATGGGCGCAGCGATTTTCAGGCTCTGCAGCAGCGTTTCTCGGTGCAGAGTCCGAGTCCGGAACTGATGCGCAAGGTGCCGGTCGTCTACTACGTTTTCGATATTCTGTATTGCGACGGCTATGACCTGCGCATGGTGCCACTGATCGAGCGGAAAAAATTGCTGAAGCGGATTCTCGATACCGATTCTCTCGTCCGTTATTCAGATCACGAGGTGGAGAAAGGGCGGGAGCTTTACGAACTGGCGCGCGAACGCCGACTCGAAGGCATCATTGGCAAGCAGATGCACGGTGCGTATCCGGAAGGACGAACGAAATCCTGGTTGAAATTCAAATTCGACCAGGAACTCGACGCCGTGGTCGGAGGCTGGACCGATCCGCGAAAATCGCGCGAACATTTTGGGGCGCTTTTGGTCGGATTGTACGAGGGCAAGAAGCTCGAATTCATTGCCGGGGTCGGCACTGGATTTTCGGTTCCGCTGCAGGCGAATCTGGCCGAGCGTTTTCGCGCACTTCAGATTTCGGATTGCCCCTTCGCCGAGGAGCCGGATACGCGCGAGGTGGCGCACTGGGTGAAACCGGAGTTGGTCGCACGGGTGACATACGGCGGTTGGACGGAAGGGCGGCATCTCCGGCAGCCTCGGTTTGCGGGCTTGCTCGACGATCACGATCCGCGAGAGTGCACCTTTGAGAAGGAAATGCGAATCGAAAAGGATGTGAGGGCGAATTCGGGCGGCGGGCACAAGCATTCCAAATCATCATCACACGTTCAGGCGCGCCCATCGGGTGGCGCAGCTCTGACCGAGAAAGAGCTTGCGAAGGAACTCGACAGTGGCTCACGCGAGGACGCCTTCGCTAAAGTAGGCGGCCAAACGCTGCATTTTACGAATCTGAACAAGGTTTACTTTCCGCAGGACCGGTACACGAAGCGCGATCTGCTCGGCTACTACCTGCAAATGGCCCAGTTTATTCTTCCGTTCCTGAAAGACAGGCCGCTGGTCCTGCGGCGCTATCCGAACGGCATTGAAGGCGACGCGTTTTTCCAGAAAGACGCAGGCAAAGATGTCCCGGACTGGATTCAAACCGCGGCGATTCAATCGGAGACCAAGGGATCAAAGATCCATTATTTCTTAGCGAACGACTTGCCGTCGCTGCTGTACCTGACGAATCTCGGCTGCATCGACCACAATCCGTGGTCGAGCCGCTACGACGATCAGGAGCATCCCGATTACATTTTCTTCGATCTCGATCCATCGGCGGGTGCCGACTTCGCGTCCGTGGTGAAGCTCGCGCGGGCGCTCACGGAACGGCTCGAACAATTGGGGCTGAAGGTCTTCGCGAAGACGTCGGGCGCAACCGGCTTGCACATCTTCATTCCGATCGAGCCGCATTACACCTACGAACAGGTGCGGCAATTCGTCGAGCTCGTCGCGACTTGGACGGCGCGCGATTATCCCGAACTAATTACCACGCAGCGTAGCTTGAGCAAGCGCCCCGAGAGCAGCATCTATGTCGATGCGCACCAGAACTCGCGCGGGCAATCGCTCGCTTCGGTCTACTCCGTGAGGGCCTTTCCGCATGCGCCGGTGTCGGCGCCGGTGTCGTTGCGCGAGTTGAATGCGAAGCTGCGCGCCGACACGTGGACCATCAAGTCGATGCCTACTCGTATCAAGAAAACCGGCGATTTGTGGGCGCGTTTCTGGAGGGAACGCCAGGAAATGGAAGACGCGGTGGAAAAACTCGCAAAGAAGTTGTGACACGCCCACCGCCCTGCGCGAGATTCCCGCCGCGCGGATCGCTGTGGAGTGATCAAGAAGCAGCTGGCCTCACTCGGGCTGGACGTGCGGAAGGCGTGCCGTGCTAATCACGCCGGACGCCAGCGCGAAACACGCGCCACACACCAACGCAACATCGACGCTGCGAAGGGTTACTTCGCCGTGTGCGACGATTCCGAATACTACAGCCACCACCGAGACCCCGATCGATTGGCCGACGATTCGCGACATCGTCGCAATGCCGCCGGCGCCGCCGCTTCGTTCGCGAGGCGCGCTGGCCACCATTGCCCGGCTATTCGGCGCGCCGAAAAATCCAAACCCCGCGCCTCCTAGCGCCGCGCGCCAGATAATGTCGAACGTAGACGGATGCGCGGGCGCGAGCGCCAGCAGCATCATTCCCGTGCACATGACGAACATGCCGGTCGTCCCGAGCACTCGCAGCGAGTGACGATCGGCGAGCCTGCCGGAGAAATGCGACATCACGCCTGCCGCAATCGGCCAGGGCGTCAAGAGCAATCCCGCTTTCACCTGTGAAATTCCAAGCGCGTCCACGAAGTAAAATGGCAGAGCCACAAACGCCAGCCCCTGCGCCATGAATGCACAGACAGACGAGATCGACGCGAGGGCGAAAACCGGGCGCTCGAAAAGATCGACGGCGAGCATTGGAATCCGGAGCGAAAGCTGCCGGCGCACCAGTAGCGTGCCGAAGACGGCGGCGGCGACGATCTCGGCGGCCGCAATCCAGCGATAGTTCGACTCTCCAATTCCATCGATTCCGGTAATCAGGAGGATCACCGCGGTCGCATTGAGGATGGCGCTCCGCAGGTCCCACTTGTGGTGGGTGCCTGTGGCCGGCGCGAGCGTCTTTTCGGAAAGACTCAAGGCCAGGAGCCCGAAAGGAATATTGATCGCAAAGAGCCAGTGCCACGTGGTGATCGCCAATATGCCGGAAGCGATGCTCGGGCCGGCCGCGGCCGATGAAAACACGATGATCCCGCTAAGTCCCACGCCTCGGCCGAGCATCGCGCGCGGATAGGTGTATCGCATTACGGCCGCGGAGACGCTCCACATGCAGGCGGCGCCCACGCCCTGGAAGATTCGCGCGAAAACGAGTTCGTCCAGCGAGCGAGGCAGCGAACATCCCACGGAGGCCAGGGTGAACAGCACCAAGCCCGCCTGATAGACGCGCTTGTAGCCGATGATGTCCGCAAGAGAGGACATCGGGAGCACGCAGATGGAGACGGCCAGTAGAAACGCGTTTACGACCCAGATGGAAACGTCCGGCTTGGCGTGGAGCTGAACGGCGATGCTTGGCAGGGCAGTATTAGCGATGTTGCCGTCCAGGACCGACATCGCTAGGCCGATGCAATAGGTGAGCATCGCCATGCGGCGCTGCGGCGCGGGCAGGCCGTCGGACGTTGTCGCGGTGCTATTGAGAAGTTCGCTGCTTAAGTCGACTTCGGACATTCCCTGAATTCGTCCTAATTCCTTATTGCCGCGCCATCATGCACACACCTGGCGAGACGTATCCGATTCGGAATTCTGCTACTGCCCCACGGATCCGAGAATGATCAAGTGCCTCGCTCGCGAATCAGCCGAATCGCATCGGGCAGGAGCGAATCGTTCGCGCGGCCCGAGCCGGCGCCCGCCGAGGATAAATCCTCTGGCTCGGATTCTCCTTCACCGGGAGCGAGAAAGAGATTTTCCTCGAGTCCGTGCTGCTTGGTGTAGAGATCGAAATAACGTCCGCCCAGGGCGTAGAGCGACTGGTGGGTGCCGCGCTCGATCACGCGTCCGGCTTCGACCACCAGAATCTGATCGGCGCGCCGGATTGTAGACAGGCGATGCGCGATCACAAAGGTGGTTCGCCCGCGCATCAAGTAGCGCAGGCCCTCCTGGATCAACGCCTCGGATTCGGAATCGAGGCTCGACGTCGCTTCGTCGAGAATCAGGATGCGGGGATCGGCCAGAATGGCGCGAGCGATCGAGACGCGCTGTTTCTGTCCTCCGGACAATTTGACGCCGCGCTCGCCGACTACTGTTTCGTACTTGTTCTCGAAATTCTCCGCAAACTCGTCGACGCGAGCGATGCGGCACGCAGCGAGGATTTCGGCTTCCGAGGCATCGGGGCGCGCGAAGGCCACGTTCTCGCGGATCGAGCCGTCGAAAAGGAATGTCTCCTGCAGAACCACGCCGAGCTGCGTGCGATAGGAATCGAGCTTCACGCGCGCGAGGTCGATGCCGTCGACCAGGACGCGTCCTGAGCTTGGCACGTAGAAAGCAGCTATGAGCCCGATGATCGTCGATTTTCCCGCGCCTGACGGTCCTACGAACGCGGTCACGGTGTCTGGCGCGGATTCGAACGAAACGTCGTATAGCACTTGCTTGCCGGACTCGTAGGCGAAATCGACGTTGTCGAAAACGACGCGCCCATCGACGCGATCGAGGCGCACGGTGCGCGCCGGGTCCGCATCCTCGATGCCCTCGTTCAGCACTTCGCGCGTCCGTTCGAGCCCTGCCAGCGCTTCATTCATCTGCGGCCCGATCGACGCGATCTGCGCCACGGGCGCGATCAGCATCGCGAGAAATGCCATGTACGAGATCAACAGGCCGCTCGTCATCGTACCGGCCAGAATATGTCGAGCACCGAGGAACATCATTGTGGCTGTGACGACACCCATCAAAGCTGTCGCGGAAAAGCTCATCAGGGAAGTCGCCGTCAGAGTTTGCAGCACGTTGTCGAGTAGGCGCTGCACGCCGGCCTGAAACACCTTCTCCTCGCGCTCCTCGGCCCGATAGCCTTTCACCACGCGCACTCCGCCAAGCGACTCGGTGAGCCTGCCGGTGACTTCAGCGTTGATCTTGGGTCGCGCACGATACATCGGGCGAATCTTCTTGAGCGCCCGGCTCAAGCCAAATCCGAAAGCTAGCACGGCCACGAAAGCGGCTGCCGTCATCGAAACGCTCACGTGTAACAGATATACGAGCGCGAAAACCGCCGTCATGATTCCGCCAAAAAAATCGATGAGTCCAGTGCCGATTAGATTCCGAATCCCTTCGACGTCGCTCATGATCCGGGATACGAGCACGCCCGTCTTGTTCGCGTCGTAGTACGCCACCGGCAGCCGACCGATATGCGCCTGCACCCTGACTCGCAATTCCGTGATCATTCGCTGCGACGATTTCGAGAGAAGCTGGGTCAGCGAATAAGAAGTGAGACCCTGGATAATCGTGGCACCAAGGACAGTGCCTACGAGCGGCTCAAGGAGCCACGCCTGATGTTTGCTGATGACGTTGTCGAACAGATACTTGAGCGAGCCGGGAGCCACCAGGCCGGCAAGGCGATTGATCAGCATGAGCAACAAGCCGACCGCGAGAATGCCCCGGCGCGGCTTGATCAGCGCCCAGACGTCGGGCAGTAGCTTCCACGGCGCCTTCTTGCTCGATTTGGACTGCGCGGCCGATTCGCTGCCGCCGGGACCAGTTCGGCCCGAGCGGGTGCGGTCGCCCGATCCGCCGATGTGAGGTGCTCCGAATGTGGGCATGTTAGGCATTCACGTCAATCACGGTGCGCCCGCGAATCTTGCCGGCGAGGATCGCTTCGCCGAGCTCGCGGATTTTCTCGAGTGGTTCCACTTGGGTCATGCCGTCGAGCAAGCGCATCGGCAGGTCGTGTGCGATACGCCTCCAAATTTCGCGACGCCGCGCGTTCGCAAGATTTACCGAATTAATCCCCAGCAAGTTCACCCCACGCAGGATGAACGGGAAGACAGTTGAGGTGAACGAAGCGCCCCCGGCAAGCCCGCAGGAAGCAATGCTGCCGCCTACGGCCGTCGAGCGCAATAGCCCGGCGAGGGTTTCGCCGCCGACATTATCGATCGCGCCGGCCCAGCGCTCAGGATCGAGCGAGCGTTTCGAGGGCGCTGCCAGCGTAGCGCGATCGACAATCGCGCTGGCGCCCAATTCGCCAAGATAGTCGTGAAGTTCCATCCGCCCGGTCGACGCCGCCACTCGATAGCCGAGGTGCGCCAGGATCGCCACGGCAACACTGCCGACGCCGCCTGCCGCTCCCGTTACGACCACTTCGCGCCCTCTCGCTTTTACGCCCTGTTGTTCCAGTGCCATCACGCTCTGCATCGCAGTGAATCCCGCCGTGCCGACGGCCATCGCTTGCTTCAGCGTCATGCCCGCGGGCAGCGGGACAACGAACTCCGGGCTGATCCGCGCGAACTGCGCGTAGCCTCCCCAAAAAGTCTCCGAGGTACCGCAGCCGGTAACCACCACTTGATCGCCCGGTTTGAATTCAGGCGCGCTCGATTCTTCAACGACTCCTGCAAAATCGACTCCCGGCACCATCGGATACTTCCGGATGACCCCGGGTTTGCCCGTGACCGCCAGGCCGTCTTTGTAATTCAGGCTCGAGTAGGCGATCCGAACGAGCACGTCGCCAGCCGGAAGCTCGCTGCGCTCGATCCGGCGCAGTGAGACGGCAAATGTGCCATTGTCCTGCGTTATGAGAAAGGCCTTGAAGGTCGTCACATCCGCACCCACGAGCATCTGATGCGATTCTACATGCGCGGTTTCGGAATGACTACGGCAGGATGCGCGGATTGCAGGCAAGCGTTCAAATATGGGAGATGGCGCCTCGCGGCGAGCGACCGCTTGGGCGGGCGCGTTACGATCGAGCGCGCATGTCGCTCGACGTGCCGCCCGCAGCCGGAAGGTAACACTTGAGCGTATAGTCCATCACCATGCGGTCGGCGTTGAAGCGCCAGCCGAGCGTGCGGATCGTTCGCTTCATGCGCTTGATCCAGCCGCGCGGGAGGCCATCGCGGTCGCGCTGATAGTAGAGCGGGATCACTTCTTCGCGCAGGACCCGATACAACTCACTTCCGTCGCGCGAATCATGCACGTTCATGTCTGAATGCGTGCGGCCGGTGCCGATGGCAAAGCCGTTGAAGCCGTCGTATGCTTCCGCCCACCAGCCGTCGAGTACGGAGAGATTCAGGCCTCCGTTGAGCACCACTTTTTGTCCGCTCGTGCCGGACGCTTCGAGAGGCCGGCGAGGGTTATTCAGCCAAACGTCGACGCCCTGGACGAATTGGCGGCCTACGTTGATATCGTAGTCTTCCACGAACACGAATTTGTCGGCGAACACTGAATTGCGCATCAGTTGCGCCACTTGCTGCAGCACGCGCTTTCCGGGCTCGTCGAGCGGGTGGGCTTTGCCCGCGAAAACGAACTGCACGGGCCGCTTCGGGTCGTTCACCATAGACGCGAGCAGTTCGATATCTGCCATGATCAAATTGGCCCGCTTGTACGTAGCGAACCTGCGCGCGAATCCGATCGTCAGCGCGTCCGGACTCAATACTCGCCCTAGCGCCCGCAGCACCTCGGGAGATTCGCTCCGGCGCTCGGCTTGCTGTACCGCGCGGCGGCGGACGAACTGCAGAAGCTCCGACTTCAAGCTCAGGTGTGTTTCCCAGAGCTCACCGTCGTCTACATCCTCGATCCGCTCCCAGATCTTAGCGTCGCTGCTGTGCTCGTGCCAGCCCGGCCCCAAGTGCCGCTCGTACAGGCGGAACATCTGTGGCGCGAGCCACGTCGGAACGTGGACGCCGTTGGTGATGTGCCCGATCGGCACCGTCTCTTCCGACCTTCCGGGATACAAGCCGGTCCACATCTGCCGGGACACTTCGCCGTGCAGCGCCGACACGGCATTGGCTCGCCGCGAAAGCTTCAGGCCAAGGACCGTCATGCAGAAATCTTCGTCGTGGTTGTGCGGGTTCACGCGGCCCGTTTCAAGAAACTGCTCCTGCGAAAGGCCCATTTGCTCGCGCAGGGGACCGAGGTGCTCCTCGATGAGCCCGGGATTAAATCGATCGTGCCCTGCGGGCACGGGCGTGTGCGTGGTGAAGACGACTTCGCGCGAGACGCGCGGCGCCGCCTTATCAAATGGCAGGCCCTCATCCAACATGCGGCTGCGGATCGCCTCGAGCACCACGAATGCGCTGTGCCCTTCATTCAGGTGCAGCACGCCCGGCGTGATTCCCAGCGCTTTCAGCGCGCGGAACCCTCCGACACCGAGGAGAAGTTCTTGGCGAATTCGGATACGCAGGTCTCCGCCGTAGAGCCTCGATGTGAGCTCCCGATCCTCGGGGGCGTTTCCTTCGACGTTTGAATCGAGGAGGAACAGATCGCAGCGCCCCACTTTCACGCGCCAGACCTTGGCGTAAATCGAGCCGGTGCGCGTTTCGATCTGCACCATCACGGGCTCGCCGTTCGTACCGATGGCGCGCGTCATGGGCAGCTGGTTCACGTCGGTCTCGAGATACTCCTCTTCCTGCCAGCCGTCGATATTCAGTCGCTGCCGGAAGTATCCTTGCCCGTAGAAAAGGCCGATTCCGACGAGCGGTATATCGAGATCCGAAGCGCTCTTGATGTGATCGCCCGCCAGCACTCCCAAGCCGCCCGAATAGATAGGAAGCGATTCGTGGAGACCAAATTCGGCCGAAAAATAGGCCACCGGACGAGGCCGCAAGACTCCTGCGTGCCGCGTGCCCCACGTTCTATCTTTCTCGAGATACTCTCGTTCGCGGCGATAGGCATAGTTGATGCGGCTGTGAAGCACCAGCTCCGCGGCGCGCTGCTCGAGCTTACGAAGCGGTATCTCCGTGAGCAGCGAAATCGGATTGTGATTCAGCCGGCTCCATGCGGCGGGATCGAGGTCGAGGAAAAGATTCGTCGTGTCCTGATCCCAGCTCCACCAGAGATTGCGAGCCAACGACCACAGGCGTTCCTGAGTCGGTGCGATAAAGCGATCGAGCGTTCGAGCCTCGCTGACGACGGGCGCCACCTGCGCGGCCGCCTCTACCAGCATCCGGATCTCGTCTTCACGAAAAACGCGCGGTTCGATCGTCTGCACCACGAGGACGCCCTGCAATACGCCCCGGTCGACTAGCGGCACGCCGAGAAACGACTGGTACCGATCCTCACCGGCCTCGTTGAAATACTTGAATCGAGGGTGATTCTGGGCCCGCTCGACGGCGACCGGGCGCACCTGCTCTGCGACCAGTCCGGCAAGGCCCTCATGCACCGTCATGCGCAAGGTGCCGATACACTTGGGTCGCAATCCGACGGTCGCGGCCAGCACGAGGTTATTCCGGTCGGGCTCAAGGAGATAGACCGAGCAGACGTCGGCATTGAAGCGCTTGGCGATCAGCGCCACCACGTTCATCAAGGTTTCGGCAGGCTTGCCGCCTTCCGCAGCGAGGTTAGCAATCTCCTCGAGGGTTAAGATGTGGCTGGCGTCGCGCTCTTGGGCAGTCGGGCTCATCGTGTCTGTTCCATCGTCATCTTGGTACGCTCTGGCGGCTTTCGGTGTCATGGCGCTCGACTGCCTTGACGCCAACCGGAATCGGCCGGCGGAGTACGCACGCCGGAGACTCTAGACGCCCCGTGCGCGCCGCGTCCAATCCAAAATCTCGATTACGCGTATAAGCCCCCGATCGACTGCAGATCGCGGTTGGAGCCGTCGGAACCGGAACGCAGCGCTCCCACCGACACATGAATTCTAGTCAATTTTGCTCGTGGTTTCCGCTCGGTTCTCGCGTCATCGCGACGTAGTTAATACGACGCCGATTGACCCAGGTGATTTGGACCGTGCTATTGGGTGGGGGGAAGATGAAAAACAACCGAGACATCCACCGTGGATTCGACCGGCTTGCCATTAAGCAGGCTTGGCGTATAGCGCCACTCGCGGACGGCACTCCGGGCGGCCTCGATGAGCATACCGGGCCCGCTGAGCGCAATTACGCTGCGCACCAGACCATTGGTTCCGATAGTCACTTCCAACTGCACGGTTCCCTGGATGCCTTGCTGCCTAGCTAGGTCCGGGTATACCGGGTTCACATGGTAGATAAGGATGCCCCTCCGAAGCGCGGAGGCCTGCGGCGTCGACTGGGGTGCCGTTTGCGGCGGAGGCGGGGCAATCTCGCGCGGATCGGCGGATTGCGAGGGGAGCGAGATGCTCGCGGCGCTGCCGGATGGCTCAGCTACGGCCGGCGGATTCGGTTGCCGCGAGGCTGCGTCGTCCCTGCCGCGCGATTGGATCTGCGGGGTCGCTAGCGCAGGATCGGAGGTAGGCCATGCGCTAGTTGGGGCGGATTTCGACGCCTGTTCGCGGAAACTCTGATAGTTGGCGCCCGTCCCATCAAATGAGATCGTCCAATGTTGGTTGTAGATGTCGATCGTGTCGATCTGCGAGATTGGTACGCTCACGCCCACGCTCGCAGCAGTCTGCGCAGAGCTCGGTTGCGCGGCTTTCGAGGGCCAGGCCATCGCCTGTAGGTTTTTCCATACGCCATCCAACGCCCCGCGCCCGGCTGCCCATCCCGCCGCGAGCGAGATGATGGCGAGAATGGCGAGAAGTCCCGCAATATTCCACGCCCACTCAGGTCGCGTGGCCCCCTCAACTGCTGGAACGCTCGCGAACACCTTGGGGGTCTGCAATTCGGGTGTTTGTCGGAAGATGCGTACGGGGGGCGCCGAGAGGGAGGGGGGCATCGGCGAGGTTGCCGGCGCAGGTCCGCTCGCGGAAGGAACCGGCGCATCGCTCGCATCGGGCTCCTTGACGACGAGCGGTAGTTCACGATCGCTCGTGGCGGGAGCTTCGTTCGATGAATCACCTCCCACAGCTTCTTCCGCCAGCCATTCCCGGATGTGCAGGCGAGTTTGCTCAGACAGGTTGACGAACCGTAGGCCAGCTACCTTCCTCGATTCATTTGCCCACACCACCCGTGCGGCTGTCTCGATCCAGTACTTCGATTGCGACAAGCGGACACGCATTCTGGGCAGCGAGTCTTCCATCAAGCTCGTGACTGCCTGCACGGAAAGACCGCCCTCGCTGGCGTTCAGAACGATACCGCCGTTCCCCTCGTCGAGCTCAACATAGGTGATCGTTCGCACTGGTTGGCGCGAATAGGCGCGACGGTCAGGAGCCGGAAGCTCTTCGATATGTTCGAATGTGCCGGACATGCGAGACGTCCTTAAGGCAAGGTTGCGACAGGGGACCGCAACGCTCGATACCGCAAACTTGACACGATTGTAAGCCCGCCACCCGCCACTTCAAAGCGTCATAGAGGCCGAAGCAGTCTAGGTCCCTTTGTTAAGGACCGTCACGGCGTTGACGACGGTGTGTGGTTTTCCGGCCACGCGGCGGGGAAATCGATTTCATATCGATTGGCCTGATCAAACAGTACAAATCCAGTGACTCCGGCAACGTCGTTCATCACGAGTTGATCGAACATACGCTCGGCGTAAACGCTCTTTTGCCCCGGCCAATTGAAGGCATGGTTTAGTTCGAGCACGATTCTTGTGCGATTCCGTGCCGGCACGAACGCTGCCGAATCGAGTGAGATTTGTTCGTCGCCGCTGAGCGTTCCACCAGCTTTGAGGCGACTCATGATGACGATGCTCGGTCCCTTGGCAAGACGGTAGTCGCTGTCGGTGGTGTTATTGAGATCGTACAAGAACACCACAGCGGAGTGCGTCGAGTCGATTTCCTGCACCCGAACACCAACCGGCGATGCCTCGATGGCGCGAGAATTCCAAGCTGACGTCGGTTGCGCGAGCGGAGGATTGCTCCGCGCGACCTCGGAGCCGATGCCGACGACCAAAACCGCGAGTCCAAGCGCGCACGTCCACAGGACCGTCACGCCTATTTTTTTCCATGTCCTCATCCTTGCTGAATCTACCACACCCTGCGAGTAAGCGCGATGCAGGGCTTTTGCCAGCGGGAGGGGCCCACTTGCGTCTGTTTTTGTGGCGCACGCTTCGAAAATCTTGGTGTAATCTACGCTCATGAGCGACGGAAAAATCAAGAAGAGTGACGCGGAGTGGCGGTCAAAACTAACGGAAGAGCAGTACTACGTGACGCGGAAGAAGGGAACGGAGCCGCCCGGCACCGGGGAATACGAAGACACCGAGACCGAGGGCACGTACGTGTGCGTTTGTTGCGGCCAACCGCTCTTCAGCTCGGATGCCAAATATCACTCGGGTTCCGGCTGGCCGAGCTACTGGCAGCCGATCACAGCCGACAGTGTGGGGATGGAACGCGACATCAGCCACGGGATGATGCGCACCGAAGTGATGTGCAGCCACTGCGACGCTCACCTCGGGCACGTCTTCGAGGACGGCCCCCAGCCGACCGGCCTGAGGTTTTGCATCAATTCAACCGCGCTGGATCTCAAGCCCAAGGATCCCGACGAACCCGATGGGAAGGGCTAGTGATCCAGGAAGAAGACCTGGGGATTCGTATCGCTCGAGTCGGCTGAAATCGCAAGTGCGCTTGATGGCGAGACCACGTACAGAACAAGGTTGGTTGGCACTCCGGTCGGCGCATTCGTCGTAACGGCGCTTCGGCCAAAGATCGTCAATCCATTGATTGTCGCGGCGAGCGATTGATCCAGGAACGCCGGCTTGCCCGGCGGAACGACCGCGTCGACCGTGCCGGAAATATCTCCCGCCCCGTCGGATGTTACCTGCCCGACAACATTCGATACTCCCGTCGTGCCGGGGAAGGGCGCCGTCAGCGTATATCCACCAACGATCGACGAATTCGCGTAGGGCGCGCCCGATTGCTGTTCGACGAGCCCGGTTGTGACTGCCGCGTCGCTTCCCATCAAGAACCCGCTTCCCGGTCCCGTGAGGTAAGCGTCGGCGATGCGCGGAGCCGGCGCGGGATTTCCGGTGCCCGTAAGACTGAACGTCGCGCGGCCATTGGGCAGCACCGTGCAATTCCCGGAGAACGCCTCAGATGTGGTCACCGTCCCGCCATTGTTCTCGTCTGCGGCCAACGCGACCGAAGCATTGCCGTCGCACAGGGTCGAAGTCAGAAGGCCGCCGAAGACGCTCGCGTTGGAGCCATTCACTCCGGTTCCCGTAACAACGCTCGTGCCTTGCATCACCGACGAATTGAATAGAGTTCCGGGCTGCTGGAGGATCATCTCACCGCTGAGGCGCGGCGGGTTCGGGAACGTGGTCGTCGACAGATCGTCTTCCATGAAGAAGAGATCCGACGAAGACGCGAAATAGAAAATGAACGTAAGCGTCGTCTGCGGCTGGCCCGTGGGTTCGAGCAAGAAGGTGGCGCCGCCTCGCGGGCTGCCCGAACCGACGACTGAGAAGTTTCCGCTGAGGTTCTGCGAACTGAACGTGCCGGCGTCGTTCAAATCGCTATTCGGACCGCTGCCGCCGGTCGTCAAGGTGCCGCTGCCGTCGGAATTGAGTACGCCGCCCAGCGCTTCTCTCTTGTTGCTTCCGTCTACACCGGACAGAAGAAACGCATAGTTTCCGCTGAAGGTCGCGGTCGCCGCGCCCGGGGATGGCTTCATCACGCCTTCGCCGTGCGTCCCGAAGACGTCGTTGTTCGTGCCGGTGGCGTTGTTCTCGAAGAGGTGTATGTTCCCGGTGGAATCCAGCACCATCTGATAGTCCGTGGTCTGCGTGGTCCCTTGCGCGTTGACGACTTCGATCTCGAGCGCGCCTCGCCCATCGGTGCCGAGGGAATACGAGCTGCCCGTTGGAGGAGTTGTCGTGCTGTTAAAAGGCACGATCGATATGTCGTTCAAAATTTGAATTGCTTTGCTCTGAGCGGAGTAACGATTGCTGTCCTCGCTGCCCGTCGTTATGTGGCCGCTGCCGTCAGCCGTGAGCGTTCCTACAATCGTCACGGGTCCGCCCGTATCGAATCCCTGGAACAGGAACGAATACGTGCCGCTGATCAGGCTGTTCCCTCCAGCCGTTCCTGGATTGATTATGATGCTCAACGGCTTCGTTAGCGTCTGCGTTGCCGGAGAAAGCTCCGAATCCGTTACTTGCACCGTAAATTGCGAGGTGCCGGCTAGCACCGGAACTCCTGAAATATTCCCTGTCGAGTTGGCGGTGGTCAACGTCAGCCCGGAAGGGAGCTGCCCCTGGATGAGCGTCCACGTGTAGGGCGGCACGCCGCCGCTCGCTTGTAGGGACGCGCTATATCCGCCTGCCACGGTTCCCGCTGGCAAGGACTGCGTCGTAATCGAGAGCATCGGAGGTTTCACGAGTGTGATCGATAGCGCCTGGGGCGGAGTCGTCTGCGCCGGAGGATTCGGCAGGGACGAGTCCGTTGCAATCACGCTGAACGGGAAAGTGCCCGTCTTGAGAGGCACGCCCGTGATTTGGCCAGTCGTCGGATTGAGTGTCAGTCCAAGTCCCGACGCGATAGTATTGCCACCGCCTACGAGGCTCCACGTGAGTGGAAGAACTCCCCCAGTCGCATTGAGTGACGCGGTATACGGCACGTTTGTGAATCCCTGCGGGAGCGAAGTCGTGGTGATGCTGAGCGCGGGAGGCGGCTGCACCGTAATGGAAAATGTCTGTGTAATGGTCGTCTGGGAACTAAACTGCGAGTTGCCGTTGTCTTTGACCTGAATGGTGAAAGTCGAGGTCTTCAACATGGTGCCGCAGGGTGTCCCCACGATCGTATCTGTTAGCCCACTCGCCAAGCCGTTCAGCGTGAGGCATGCGGGCAGAGAACCGATCACCGTCCAAGTGTAGGGAGCGACGCCTCCCGTGATGGTCAGCGTCTGGCTGTACGGGACGCCATTCGCGCCGCCCTGCAGGGGGCAAGTGGCGACCGTTGCGACACAAGGCGCCGAAAATGCTGGTGCCAGCACGACCGTGATCGTGCTGGTCTGTGTTGCAGCCCCGTTCGTCACGGAAGTTGCCGTCAGGGTGGCGGTGATAGATTCCGAAATACCCGTCGGCGCCGTGTACGTCACCGAAGAACTGGTTGAATTTGTGAGCGTGCCGCAGCCCGTTGCCGGCGTACCGCCGCAGTTCGTGCCAGTCAGCTTCCACGTGACGCCTTGACTCTTCGTGTCGCCGCCCACAATGGCTGTGTAATTGATGGTCCCACCCTCATCCACCGTCTGCGTCCCGCTCGGCTGGAGTTCGATCACGATCGTGCCGGCTCCGCCGCCGCAGCCCGCAAACAGCGCAGCAGACAAGCAAACCAGGAAAAGTGCCGCGACGTAGGTTCGCTGGACACGCTTCATGCGACCACCGCGATCCGCATCATCAAGTTTGTCTCGCAGGGAACTGCTTTGGATTTGGGCATAGGCCTTCAAAGGAGTTGGGTTCACTCGTGAATTTTTCTCTTTTCGGACACGCCTAAGCCGGATGGGACACCCGCCCTCGGACTCACGGCACCAGCAGCCAAACGAGTTGAATAACAAAACCGCTGGAGAGTGTCAACGCACATCTCCAACCAGCCCTTTTCGGCCGGCCTTCCGGCACACTCACACACACTCCGATTCAGGCATGTGGATGCGCCCCGCCGAAGGTCCGTTGCCTGCCCTGGTCGGGCGGGCGACCCGCTGCGCCCTACGTCGGGTTCGCGCGGTACGTCCATTCCTGCGCGGAAGCTGAGCCTACTGTGCCGTTGAGGTCGGCCGCTGGATTGTTTGCCGCAGTCACGATGGAATCAACCACGGATCGTCCCGACGACAGGGAGCATACGGGATCGGCGGCCTCCGCGCGGCCGTCCAGCAGATAAGCTTGGCATCGGCATCCGCCGAAATCGACGGTGTGGCGATCGCAACTCTTACACGGCTCGACCATCCATTCCTCGCCGCGATATTTGCGAAACGCCGCAGATTCTTCCCAAATTGCGCGCAACGACTGGTTCCGGACGTTCTCGAACGTCAGACCCGGAATTACCCGCGCGGCGTGGCAGGGCAGGGCGTCCCCAGAGGGCGTCACGAGAATCACCTTCCGGCCCCAGCCGCCCATGCACGGCTTCGGATACTTCGCGTAATAATCCGGCACAACGTACTCCACGCGGATGCGGCCGCGAAGCCGTTCTTGCGCACATTTCAGAATTTCAAGCGACGCGTCGAGCTGCGCCCGCGAAGGGAGCAGCCGGGCGCGATTCGAAAGCGCCCAGCCGTAATACTGGACGTGCGCGAATTCGACGCGTCCCGGCGCGATTTCTTCCGCCAGCTCGATCATCGCTTCGAGCTGATCGAGATTTTCCCGGTGAATCACGAAATTCAGCGTGAAGCCGACGCGATGCTTCTTGGCCCAGCTTGCGACGCGGAGTTTCTGTTCGTAGGTTCCAGGCCGCGCACCGCCGAATTCGGTCGAGCTGTTTTCCTTCGCGCCCTGAAAGCTCAGTTGCAGATGATCGAGCCCCGCCGCGACCAGCCCTTCCAGCCGGCGCTCGTCGAGCGGCATCCCCGACGTGATGAGGCTCGCGTACAGCCCCGCGGCGCGAGCGGCGAGGATGATCTCCGCGAGGTCGATTCGCGCTAAGGGTTCGCCGCCTGTGAGGTCCGTCTGCAAGACTCCCATGGCTGCGGCTTTGCGAAAAACACGTGCCCAGTCTTCTGTTGAAAGCTCGCCGTCGCGTCGCGCGAGATCAAGCGGGTTCGAGCAGTAGACGCAGTGGAGCGGACACCGATGTGTGAGTTCGGCAACGAGGGCGAGAGGCGTGGGTGTCGCTGCTAGCATGGCTGCTTTACAAACCTACTTCGCGGCTCGGTCGAAGAGCTGCTTCATTCGAAGTCCATCGCCCGCTCGTCGCGGAGCAGCGCCAAGTAGCTCAGAATGTCTTTTTCGACTTTCTGCGGCTCCGCTTTCGAGTAGAGCTTTTGCAGATCGGCGACGATCTCCCGCACCGTGTGGATGCCATCGCACCGCTCGATGATCTGCAGGCTCGGCCCGTTCAGCCGCAGCGCGCGCTCGGGCATCAGGAGCACACGCTGATCGTTTTGCTTGTCCAGCCGGCAGCCGGCAGCAAGGCGCGGCTTTGAATTCAGTTCTGGGGTCACGCCGCCTGCTCCGCGGGACGAAATGCACCCGGCGGGGGCCAACCCGGCGCCACGTATGAAAAATAGAGCGCGTCCAGTTGCGCCCACAAAATATCGCATTTTGAACGCAGGGCGGCGAGCGACAGCTCCTGCTCCTCGCGCGTGCGCGCGTGTGCTACCACCCAGGCCAGCGCGAACGTCGAATCCTCCGGCGCCTGCGTGATGCGCGCCTGAAAGTAGTCGAGCCCGCTCGCGAGCCAGGGATAGTATTGGCGCAGCTTGTCCATGCGCAGCGCGATCAGCTTTCCGGAAAACAGCTCCGTGAGAGAGGATGCCACCGCCTCGAGATGCGAGCGCGACCGCACGAGGTTGACGTACGCCTCCACCGCAAAGCGCGTCGCCGGCAAAATTCCGCTGCCGTCGATCGCTTGCTCGCGCGAAAGCCCTGTCGCCTCGACCAGCTTGAGCCACTTCTCGATTCCGCCCGGGCGGGTGCCGTCTCCGTCGTGATCGATGATTCGCTTCCGCCACGCGCGGCGAAAATCGGGGTCCTCGCTCCGAGCGAGAATGGCGGCGTCCTTGATCGGGATGCGGCTCTGATAATAGTAGCGGTTGAGCGCCCACGCCTGCAGTTGCCCCCGCGTGAGCTTACCTTCGTGCATCAGCAGGTGAAACGGATGCTTGTGGTGATAACGCTCCTCGCCGATCGCCTGAAAGCGCGCGACGAATTCCGATTCGGACATCAGCGCCTTGGAATCAACTCCGTTCACAGGACAAACTCCATTCCGTCACGCGCGATTTCCCATCCCGCCTCGCGCATCTGTCGATGTTCCGCGCTCTTCTCATCGAGGATCGGATTCGTATTATTGATGTGGATCGCAACTTTTCGCGCGCGCGTTTCATGCTGCAATTCTTCGAGTAAGCCGCCGGCTCCTGAAAGCGGGGGATGGCCCATTTCGCGAGCGCCCTTACCGCCGCCTCGAATGACGACGAGTTCGTCGTCACTCCAAAATGTGCTGTCCAGCAGAACCAAATCACTCTCCGCCGCCGTTGCCTTCCAGGCGCTGCTTTTCCCGGGCAGTCCCGGAGCGAAGAACATTTTTTTCCCGCCGCATTCGATCAGGAGGCCGATCAACGCTTCGCCCGGCGGAACAGTTTTTCGCAGCATCTCGTCCACGTAATCAGGATAGGCGCCGTCGAGCGGAACCGCTGTGCACGAAAGTCCCGATTCCCCCAGCGGCGTTTTCGTTCCGGGGGCAATATCGAGCCATTGCACCGGCGGCTTCGATCGTTCGAGCACGCGAAACATGCTGTTCGTTTCCGTCAGAATTCGCCGCACACCCGAGGTGCAATAGACTCGTAGCGGATGAAATTCCCGCAGGTGCAATAGCCCGACTACCGCGTCGACATCGGCGCTCGTGAGCACGGCTCCAGAGATTGGACTGCCGCGCTCGCCGGCTACAGGAGCGAATTCGGGTGTCGCGAGGATTTGCTGCCGGAGGTCGGGAGAGGCGTTAAGTAGAAACCAGGACTCGTCGTCCGCCGTCACAGCGGCCTGCGCCTGCGTACGCGGCATGCTTGTTCCACTCGCTTGACGCACACGTACGCAGTTCGCGCAGCCACAATTCCACTGCGGGAATCCGCCCCCGGCAGCGGAGCCGAGGACTTTTACGCGCATCTACGACTACAGTTCGGCGTTGGCGTACGAGCTAACTTCGCAGTTCAGGTCGATCGATTCGTGCTGAGGTGTGGCCCATTCCATGGTGTTGCCTCCCAAACCTGGATTCTGCAGCAAAACCAATATACGACAACTACACGACCGATAAGATGGCGCGAGTATATCCCGCAGTTGTCGGTGCCACAACCGTTTTCTCCTCAACCTCGTGCGCGAATCGGGCGGCAACGCGGAGCCGCATTTGTTGCATCACAATGGATGTCTGGTGGTTTCGCATTCTAGCTATTGAGCCGCGCGCATTCATTTGGTCGGAGGGTTCCTTTTTTGGTATAAAAGGTGCGGTTTGGTGCGGCCCTTGTACTGAGTTCTTATTCTCTTTTTGTCGCTCATTCATACACTTGGGGGAACGCATTGATTGAAGTTGAAGACCTGACCAAGGCCTATGGCCCGGTCACAGCGGTTGACCACGTCTCTTTCACCGTAAATCCAGGCGAAATTCTAGGTTTTCTCGGGCCCAACGGCGCCGGGAAGACCACGACGATGCGCATCCTGACCGGGTATATCCCGGCGACGTCGGGAACCGCGCGCATCTCCGGTTTCGACGTCTTTGAGGATTCGCTCGAAGTCCGCCGCCACATCGGCTATCTGCCCGAAGCGCCGCCCGTCTATCTCGATATGACGGTCGGTTCCTATTTGGACTTCGTGCTTCGGATCAAGAATGTTCCCGCCGACAAGCGGCGCGCCCACCTGAACGAGGCCCTCGAAAAGACCAGCCTGGGCGATAAGCGCGACGTGCTGATCAAGAACCTCTCGCGCGGATACAAACAGCGCGTGGGTCTCGCGCAGGCGCTCGTCCACGATCCCGACGTGATCATTCTCGATGAGCCGACCGTCGGCCTCGACCCGAAGCAGATCATCGAAGTCCGTCACCTGATCAAGGGCCTGGCCGGCGACCACACGATCATCCTTTCGACGCACATTCTTCCCGAAGTCAGCATGACGTGCGATCGCGTCGTCATCATCAATAAGGGCAAAATCGTGGCGGTAGATACGCCGCAAAATCTCACGGCACAGCTGCGAGGCGGCCAGAAGATCCAGGTGGACGTGGCCGCGCAAGAGAAGCCGCTCGTCGAACTGCTTTCGAAGATTCCCGGCGCGAACCGCGTGGAAGTGAGCCCGCATCCGGGCGGCCACCTTACCGCGATGGTCGAAGCGGAGCCCGGCCAGGACATTCGGAGTCAAATCGCCGCCAAAATTGTCGGACAAGGCTGGCCGCTGTACGAACTTCACGGCGTCAGCTTGAGCCTGGAAGACATTTTCCTCGAATTGACTACCGACGACGCGGCGCACGCCCAGCCGTCGAATTGAAGCACTGAATTCATAGGAGTAGAACCGAGTATGCGGAGCGTCTACGCAATTTATCGGAAGGAGATGGGGCACTATTTCGTTTCGCCGGTCGCGTACGTCGTCGTGGCGGTCTTCTTGATTGTCGCCGGATTTTTCTTCCGCCTCTACACAGGGCTCGCGATCCAGCAGTCGATGGAAATGGCGATGGAGGGAATGGCGTCGAATATGGACGTGCCTGGCGAAGTGCTGAGCGCATTTTTCGGGCTGCTTTCCACGCTGATTCTCTTCCTCGCGCCGATGCTCACGATGGGCGTTTACGCCGAGGAACGCAAGCGCGGCACCATGGAACTGCTGATGACGTCGCCGATCACCGAACTTCAGATCGTCCTCGGCAAGTTTCTCGCATCGCTGACGCTTTTCGCGATCATGCTGCTTCCCACGGCCTTGTATGTTTTCTATTTGTGTTTTCATAGCGAACCGAGGCCACCCTGGGCGGTCGTCCTGGCGGGCTATCTGGGCGCTTTGCTTCTGGGCGCATCGCTGCTCGCGATCGGCTCCTTCATCTCCTCTCTGACGGAAAGCCAACTGATCGCCGTGGTGCTCAGTTTTGGTGCGATTTTGATTCTATGGGTGCTTGATTTCGCCGTGCGAGGTTCGGACAGCGTCGCCGGACAGGTGGTGCAGTACATCTCGGTGATCCATCATTACGACGACTTCACGCACGGAATCATCGATACATCGAGCTTGATCTACTACATAAGCGTGCCGATTCTCTTCATCTTCCTCACCGTGCGCTCCGTTGATTCCATCCGCTGGAGGCGCGCATGACGCCCGCGCCACGTAAAGACAGCGGACCGGTTGGCCGCCACGGCTGGGCGGAACTCACCGCAACGATTGGCGCAGCCTGCTTGATCGCCGGGTATCTGCGCTACACCATCCAGGGCGAATGGCTGCGCACCGCCGAGATCCTGGCGATTGGCGGCGGCGTCCTGTTGCTCGTTGGAATTGTTCTCGGCTTTCGCGGAATCCTGGCTTTCTTCTCAAAGCGGTCTTCGCGTCTCGGCACGAATGCCACGATTCTCGCTGTGGCCGTCCTGGCGATTCTCGTTATCGTCAATTTTGTGGGCTACCGCCATCACAAGCGCTTCGACCTGACGACCGAAAAGCTCTACACGCTCTCCGACCAGACGCGCAAAATCGTTCGCGGACTCACGCAAGACGTCAACATCGTCCGATTCGCCAAGTTGCCCGACGCGCAGTTTGACGACTTGATGACGGAGTACAAGAACCTCAGCCCGCATATCAAGTACCAGACCGTCGATCCGGAGGAGAAGCCTGACGTCGTGAGGGATTATGGCGCCACGCACATGGGCGACATCATCGTCGCGTCCGGGCCCCACAAGCAGACTCTGGAGGGAAGCACGGAAGAGGCGGTCACGACCGCCATTCTGAAAGTAACCAACAAGCAAGACAAGACGGTCTGCTTCGTTTCAGGTCATGGCGAAAGATCGATTGCCGACGACGGCGCGACGGGTTACACCCAAGCGGATCAAGGCCTCAAGAAGGAAGCCTATGATACCAAAACGATCAATCTCGCCTCCGGCACGGAGGTTCCCTCCGACTGCAACGTGCTGGTGATCCCCGGCCCGACCGAGGCTTTCTTCCCCCAGGAAACCGCCATGGTCTCGCATTACCTGGACGGAGGAGGCAAGGCGCTTATCGAGGTAGATCCGATTACCGCGAACAAGCAGGTCGAGCCGAACCTCGACAGCATCTTTCAGAAGTGGAATATCAAAGTCGGGGACAACGTGGTGATCGACAGCAGCGGGATGGGTCGTCTGCTCGGCGCGGGCCCGGCGATTCCGCTGGTCGTCAACTACGGCGACAGCCCAATAACCAAAGGCCTCGAACGCACCATGACGTTTTTCCCGCTGGCGCGCACCGTCTCAATCGCGGACAAGTCCAAGCTCACGCCGCAAGACGTGGAAATCCTGATGACGTCGCCTCAGAGTTTCACAACGCCAAAGATTCAGCATGAGGTGAAATACGATCCGAAGACCGACACGATGGGCCCGCTCTCTCTCGGCGTTGCGGCCAGCGATCCAGACGGCAAAAACGCGCGCCTCGTGGTGATCGGAGATTCCGATTTTGCTTCGAACGAGGCGATCGATCAGGCGAGCAACGGCGATCTCTTTTTCAATACGATCGATTGGCTCGCGCAGGATGAGAACCTCATCTCGATCCGGCCCAAATCCCCGACGAACCGCCGCATCGTGCTCACGGAAGGGCAGTCGATCGGGCTCGAATGGTTCGAACTGTTCCTGCTGCCGGGCTTCGTGATTATTGTCGGAATCGCGGTCTGGTGGAGGCGCCGCTGAGAGGCAGGCGCGAAGGCCCCGAAGACTGATGATCAAGAAACCAACCTTAATTCTGCTCGTTTTTGCGATCGCACTCGGCCTCGCCGTTTACTATTTCGACTGGAAGCGCAGCCAAACGGAGAAGCCGCCGGTCGATACCTCGAAGCCCGCGTTCTCCGTCGACGCCTCGAACATCACGGCTTTCACGATCGCACATCCCGCGCAGTCCGGTGACGTTCCCGTCCAATTCGAAAAACGGAACGGCACCTGGTGGATCACCCAACCGATCGATACCGAAGCGGACCAATCCACAGCAGACGGAATCGTCGATCAGTTAGCCGAGGATCGATTCACGCAGAGCGAACCCGGCACCGAGGACCGCCGGAAAGCCTACGGGCTCGATCCGGCGCAGGCATCGATCCAGTTCCGGCTGCAAAACGGTGCCAAGCACGCGCTTTTGATCGGCAACAAGGATTTCTCGGGCGATTCCGTTTACACGATCATTGATGGTGGGCAAAGCGTAGCTCTCTTGCCCGAGGTTATGGGCGAGAGCACCGGCAAGTCCGTGCAGCAGCTTCGCGATCGTTCCGTCCTGCACCTTGTTGCGGCGAACCTCGAGCGTGTTGAGATCCACGATGCCAACGGCGATATCGTCCTCACCGCCGCGAAGAACAAGCCCGACCAGTGGACCATCGAAGCGCCTGCCGCGCAAAAAGGCAAGCTCGCGCCGAGCTGGAAGGTCATCGATCCATTCACCAACCTGCAGGCCGACAACGTAATCGATCATCCGACTGCAAAGCAGACCGCCTCGCTCGCGAACCCGGCTGTCCGCGCCGTCTTCACAACCACGGACGGCAAACAGGTCACCCTGCGAGTTTCAAAACCCTCCCAAGACACCCTCTATGCACAAGCCAGCGACAGCCCGGCGCTGTATACTCTCGGCAAGCAAGCCTTGGATAGCCTCAATGTGAAGCCTGCCGATCTGGTTGCGAGTAATGCCGGGGTTAACCCCTAACTCGGTACTTGTGCGTGCCCTCTGAACTTGCGATAGTCGCTGCACTTTCGAGGATGATCACAGTGAAAAAGAAACCGAAGGGGAAGAAAAAGTCCAGCCGCCTCCACGAAGATCGCAGGCGCAGGCATCGCCACTGGCAGGTGACCGTGTACTACCACGATGGCGAGAAATTTGCCCGCGTCTACATCGATCGCGATCGTGCCGTGCGGTTTGCCGAGCGCCAGAAGAAATCGCCCATCGTGAAGGCGACTCGGATCCTCGAAGTCGATTAACGACTCGAGCTTTCCACTGCAGCGGCTGCCCGCTAGCCATCCCGCTTGATGATTGAAGTCTCGGCATCTCTCAACAGGCGCATGCTGTAGTGTGTCTACCACCCGCTAGCTGACATCATATTGTAGACAATCATATTTAGCGCGATATTCCGCTCTGCTGTCAAATACGTTTCGTAGCATAACAGCCAACAGGGACTCGTCTCACGCGTCGCCCCGGATCACCTTGGCGGACCGCCATTTGAAGACACACCTGGATCTGCCGCGGCCCTTGTCCGGCTTTCGAGTGCATGCTATAAACAAAGTCTGTTTGGCTTTCCTGTTTCGCGGGATTCGTATAGTGGTAGTACGCCACCTTGCCAAGGTGGAGGCGAGGGTTCGATTCCCTTATCCCGCTCCAGTTTCTCCGCAGGCGCGTTCGTCTCTTGAACCGTTCCTCCCGCAATGAAATCGATGCAGTTCTGGCGAGTCGCCGCCCACTTGTGGAAAGATCGTGTCCATGCAGACAATCGCGATCGCTGTCGGCAGCACACGCCGCCCCAAACTGAACGCGGTTCGCGAAGCACTGGCCGCGTTCAGCCCAATCGTCGAGAGCGGCATCCAGTTTGAGATTTTCTCGGTGGACGCCCCGAGCGGCGTAGGCCACACTCCTCTTTCGTGCGCCGAAACAATGACGGGCGCGCGCCAGCGGGCCGACGCCATGGTCCGCATCGCACGCGAGAAAAACGAACCGTGGAAATATTTCGTCGGTCTCGAGGGCGGCCTCGACGTAATTCACGAAGACTCGACGCGATGGGTATTCCTCGAGAACTGGGTTTACGCCACGGACGCACGCGGCAACGCCAGCTTCGGCCGTTCAGGCGGCATCCTGTTGCCGGATACGCTGGTGGCGCAGGTTGTCGACGAGGGCATCGAACTCTCCGTAGCGATAGACGCTTTCGCTGGCGCAAATGGCATCCGCGACGCGCAGGGCGCCTGGGGCGTTCTCACGCACAATCTGATCACGCGTCAGGACGCGTTTCGCACAGCCGCAATCAGCGCCTTCGCGCGGCTATTTAGCGTGTCGCCACCGCTTCCGTAACCCGGCGCCGCGCTAGCTGTCCGGGCGCCTCCGCCGGCGCCGATGACATCGCGTGGGGATTTGGCGTAGAATGCCCCCCAGTACGATGGATGTTCGATTCACGCTCGTCCTTGCCGCGGCGCTAGCGGTCGCCGCAGACCTCTCGGGCGTAACGCAACTTCGCCCCGGGTATCCCGGCCTGTCCGCGCAGTCCGTGTCCGATTCCGACGTGACCGGTTCGATTTCCCCCGTCGCCGCGACCAGCAATCAGGACTCACCCAAGTCTTCGAGATCCGTGCCCCTGCAAGGTTCCTCGCGGATTCTGCTCATTCGCTACGTCGATGGAGAATTCGCGAAAGCCGTCCAGCCGCTCGCCAGCGGCAAGAACGGATTCAAAGTCCGCGTGGGGAAGCCGATCAATAAGCAGAGCCTCAGCGACGCCGTTCGTCTCTACGGCCTCGCGGCCAGCCCGGGTGACGTGGTCCAGATTACGGGAATGGAATTTCGTTCCGACGAAGTCGTGATCCAGATTAATGGCGGCGGGAAAAAGCATTTTCACTTGCGCGACCATCTTCAATTCGGCATCGGCGACCTGTCCTCTCCAGCGCAGCCGGCATACACGCCGCAGCAGCCCGCCGGCGCCACGCTGGTCCTCGACTACGGCAGGCCGCTCCCGGATATGAGCGCCGATGATCTGAAACACGACCTCGGAGTCTTCCTCGATTTCTCGAAGGAACATTCCGCCGCCGTGAATTGGATCGACACCATTCCGCCGCAATTCAAAGACGCGATTCAGGATCATCGCGCCGTGATCGGCATGGATAGCGAGATGGTGCTGGCTGCGATGGGCCGCCCCGATCACAAAGTCCGCGAGCGCGACCCAAGCGGCACCGAGACCGAGGATTGGATATACGGCTCGCCGCCGGCACGAACAACGTTCGTCACCTTCGTCGGCGACAACGTGATCCGCGTCAAAGCCTACAACTGAAACGGCGAGCCCGCCACGCAGACGTATCGTTGACTTTTTTCGCGTCAGACTCTAGCATTTGCAGTTCAGGTACCTCCTGCCGGCCCCTCGCGCAGGTCATCAACCACCCTGAATGGTCCCCGGAGGACGCATGTCAGTCAAAGTGGGAATCAATGGCTTTGGACGTATCGGCCGCAACATCCTGCGCGCCACGCTGGCCGACCCGGAAATCGAAGTCGTCGCCGTCAACGACATCACGGATTCCAAGACTCTCGCGCACCTCCTGAAATACGACTCCATCCTCGGCAACCTGCCGAATCGCGTCACGCACACCGACGACACGATCTCGGTGGACGGCAAGTCCTTCAAGGTTTTCAAGGTTAAGGATCCCGCCGAGCTCGATTGGGCTTCGGTCGGCGCGAGCATCGTGGTCGAATCGACCGGGCTGTTCACGAGCGGCGCCGACGCACGCAAGCATATTCGGGGTCCCGTAAAAAAAGTAGTCATATCGGCGCCGGCCACCGATCCGGATCACACGGTCGTTCTCGGAGTGAACGACAAAACGTACGATTTTGCGAAGCACCATGTCGTCTCCAATGCATCTTGCACGACGAACTGTCTCGCGCCCGTCGCCAAGGTTCTTCACGAGACCTTCGGCATCAGCGTCGGTACGATGACGACGATTCACTCCTACACGAACGATCAGAAACTGCTCGATCTGCCGCACAAAGATCTGCGCCGCGCGCGCGCCGCCGCGCTCTCCATGATTCCAACCTCGACCGGCGCGGCCAAGGCTCTGCATCTCGTGATCCCCGAGTTGAAGGGCAAGCTCGACGGCTACTCCATACGCGTCCCGACGCCGAACGTCAGCGTGGTTGATCTCACCGTGATCACGGAAAAGCCCGCGACCGTCCAGGCCGTGAATGCCGTTTTGAAAGCCGCCGCCGAGGGCCCACTGAAGGGCATTCTCGAATACACGGAAGAAGAGCTCGTCTCGATCGACTTCCGCGGCAATCCGCACTCGTCGATCGTCGACGCCGGCTACACGCGCGTCGTCGGCTCAAACTGCGTCAAGGTCCTCGCATGGTATGACAACGAGTGGGGCTATTCGTGCCGCTGCCGCGACCTGATCAAGCTCTTCGCCTCCAAGCTCTGACGACGCACGCGGCCGCAAGCGAGACATTCCGGGATAACTATGAATAAGCTATCGATTCGCGATCTCGATCTGAGCGGCAAGCGCGTTTTCATTCGCGTCGATTTCAATGTGCCTCTCGATGGCGCGCGCGTTTCAGACGACACGCGCATCCGTGAAACGCTTCCCACGCTGCGCCTGGCCATGGATCGCGGCGCGAGGCTGGTGCTCGCGTCGCATCTCGGTAGACCCAAGGGAAAGGTCGATCCGAAATATAGCCTGGCGCCGGTAGCGGCCCGCTTGCGTGAATTGCTCGGGAAGCCGGTCGACTTCGCATCCGATTGCGTGGGCGCGGACGCCGAAGCCAAGAGCAAAGCGCTCGCGAACGGCGGCGTGTTGCTCCTCGAAAACGTGCGCTATCATCCGCAGGAAGAGGCGAACGACGCGGAATTTTCGAAGCAGCTCGCGGCGCTCTGCGATGATCTGTTCATCTGCGACGCGTTTGGTTCGGCGCATCGCGCGCACGCATCGGTTGTCGGGATCACGAAATTTGTCCGCCAGGCCGCGGCCGGCCTGCTGATGGAAAAAGAGCTCGCCTATCTCGGCAAAGCTATTTCGAATCCCGAGCGGCCGTTCGTTGCGGTTCTTGGCGGCGCGAAAGTTTCCGACAAGATCGAAGTCGTGCAAAACCTGATGAAGCTCGCCGACGCCATGCTCATCGGCGGCGCCATGGCCTATACATTCCTGAAGTCGGAAGGGAAGCCGACCGGGAAATCGCTCGTCGAAAACGATAAGCTCGATCTCGCTCGGGGACTGCTCGAAGAAGCGCGTAGCCGCAACTTCAGGCTGCTTCTGCCTGTCGATCACGTAATCGCCGAATCGCCGGATTCCCCCGCAACGAAGGTTGCCGATATCAACGCCACTCCCGACGGCTGGATGGGACTCGACGTCGGTCCTAAGACAGTCGAGCTCTTCGGACAGGAAATCGCCAAGGCTCGCACGATCGTGTGGAATGGCCCACTGGGCATGTTCGAACGCCCGGCGTTTTCGCATGGCACGCTCGGCATAGCGAAAGCAGTTGCCGCCGCCACCCAATCGGGCGCTACATCGATCATCGGCGGCGGCGATTCCGTGGCTGCGGTCGACCAAGCGGGTGTCGTCGATCAAATCTCGCATATCTCGACCGGCGGTGGCGCGTCGCTCGAATTCCTCGCGGGCGAAAAGCTTCCCGGCGTCGAAGCGCTCACGGACAGAGCCGTCAGCGCCAAGGGATAGGGATTGCGCCGCCCTGTAATTGCCGGCAATTGGAAGATGTACAAAACGGGCGCGGAAACGTGCTCGTTCTTTGAAGCCTTCCTGCCTCTCGTCGCAAATACAACGCACTGCGACATCGTCGTGGCTCCGCCTTTCACCGCGATTGCTGCCGCCGTCGAAGCCGCGCGCGGCACTTCCGTCAGAATCGCCGCCCAAAATCTGCACTGGGAACGCGAAGGCGCCTTCACCGGTGAGATTTCGGCGCGCATGATCGTCGACGCTGGATGCACCGGCGTGATCATCGGGCATTCCGAACGCCGCCTATACTTCGGCGAGACGGATGAAACCGTTCATCGCAAGACGAAGGCCGCGCTCGAGTCTGGCCTCACGCCGATCGTCTGCGTGGGCGAGACGCTCGCCGAGCGCGAGGCCAATCTCACCGATGCCGTTCTGAAACGCCAATTCGAGAAGGGTCTCGGCGCGTTGACCCCTGCGGAGTTCTCGCGTATTCTGATTGCGTACGAGCCAGTGTGGGCGATCGGTACGGGGCGCACGGCGACGCCCGAAATTGCCGCCGAAGCTCACCGGCACGTCCGAGATCTAGCCGCGGCTCAATTCACGCCCGAGCAGGCATCCGCTCTTCGCATCCTCTATGGTGGGAGCGTCAAGTCCGACAACTGCAAAGGCTTGATGACGCAGGACGGAATCGATGGTGCGCTGGTGGGCGGCGCGAGTCTGGATCCAAAGTCTTTTGCGGCAATCGTGAATTTTTGAGCGCTTTGCGGACGCGATGTCCGGCACGCGCCTCTAGGAGTTTGAAATGCCATCGTGGGCAAAATGGGGATTATCGCTTCTGGTCGCTTGCGGCCTCGTTTGGGTAGGCTGGCGCGTCTCTGCGATCCTGGTGACGCTGCACATCCTGGTTTGCTTCATTCTCGTGATCGTCATCATGCTGCAGAGCGGATCGGCGGCGGACCTCGCCGGCGCGTTCGGAGGCGCGGGCAGCCAGACGGCTTTCGGCCCGCGCGGTGCCGCGACCTTCCTCTCTCGCGCCACCACGTGGTGCGCGATCGTTTTCATGATGACTTCGCTAACTCTTTCGGTGAAGCGCGATGCCGCGGCTGGCGTCAGCACGGGCTCGATTCTCGAGCAGACGCAGCAATCCACACCCGCGCCGGCCAAACCAGTTCCGACGGCGCCTGCGAAGCCAGCTGCTCCCGTGGCGCCCGCACCAGCGCCGACTCAGGCTCCTCCGAAGTAGGGTTGTTCTGTTACAATTTGCTTGCCCTCGGATTTGCGGTCGTGGCGGAACTGGCAGACGCACCAGCTTGAGGGGCTGGCGGTAGCAATACCGTGGTGGTTCGAATCCACTCGACCGCACCAACTTTTCTTGCGAAATGAATAGTAGTCGGTGCGACTCGTCTCTTGGCGCGTCGTCTCCGGCTCCACGTCACGTCCTCCCACCCAAACCACTTCCCGGTGTAAAACTCTCCCGCCTTTCTATATGATCTGTTGTTCCACGCGATCCGTCGGGCATCTTATTGCGAATCAAACGTCAGGCCGCACGCGCGACGCGCTTCCGAAGTCCCAACCGGGGCTCCGCCGCACCCGCTGTCTCTCTCGCCCTATTGTTGATTCTTCTCGTAGCGGCCACTCTCTGTGTTTTTGCCGCGCATCTTTTCCCGGCGCCGCCGCCGATTACCTCCGCGGCTATACGCGTCGACCACCAGTATGATCTGACGCTATACGCTGCCGGCGGCGCCTTCGTGCTCGCGCAATTGGGTCTCGCGTTCATGGTTTTCCGCTACCGCGACCGGGGGCAGCGCGCGCATTTCACGCGTGGCCACACGTGGATGGAGATCACCTGGACGGTCGTAACGCTGGCCACATTTCTCGGGCTGGGAATCGCGGGCAATCGCGTCTGGGCCGATCTGGAAATTTCGCCGTCGTCCGCCAATCCGATTCAGGTTGAGGTCACGGAGAGCCAGTTTGTCTACACGTTCCGCTATCCGGGGCCTGACAGGAAATTCGGCCGCCTCGAGGCGAGTCTGATCAGCCCCGCGACTGGCAATCCACTGGGCCTCGACCCGAATGACGCGGCGGGCAAGGACGACATCATCACTTCATCGCTCACCGTCCCGGTCAACCGCCCGATCGAATTGCTGATCCGCTCGCAGGACGTGATTCACAACTTCTTCGTCCGCGAGTTGCGCCTGCAGCAGGACGCCGTCCCCGGCATGGTGATCCCCATGCACTTCACGCCGGAACGCATCGGCCAATACGAGATTGTTTGCACGCAACTTTGTGGCCTCGGGCACTACCACATGCACAGCATGCTGAACGTCGTATCCGCCGACGATTACGCCAGCTTCCTCAAGCAACAGGCGGCCGCCCAGTGAGTTCGCCCGCGACCGAGCATGGCGCGCTCGATCGCGCCGCCGAGCACGCCGAAAAGGGCTTCGTCCGCCGCTATATTTTCAGCACGGACCACAAAGTCATCGGCCTTCAATATTTCTTCCTTGCGCTCGCCGCCGTGACGATCGGAATCGTGCTCTCGCTGCTGATGCGCTTTCATCTCGTATGGCCGGCCGCGCACCTGCCGTTCATCAGCGGCGGCATCATGACGCCCGAGCAGTACCTGGCGCTCGTCACCATGCACGGCACGCTCATGGTGTTTTTCGTTCTCACGACGGCTCCGCAAGGTGCCTTCGGAAACTATTTTCTGCCGATCCAGATCGGCGCGCCCGACATGGCTTTCCCGCGGCTCAATATGCTCAGCTTCTGGTTCACGTTTACCGCACTCCTGTGCATGATCTCGGCGTTCTTGGTGCGCGGCGGCGCCCCGATCAGCGGCTGGACCGCCTATCCTCCGCTCAGTGGGCTTGGCGATGTCACCGGGCCAGGGGAGGGAACCGGCCAGACGCTCTGGCTCATCAGTGTTTTGATCTTCTGCTTCGCGTCGCTCCTGGGATCGATCAATTTCATCTCCACCACGATCGACCTGCGCGCGCCCGGCATGACGCTGATGCGCATGCCGCTCACCGTGTGGGCCTGGTTCGTCACCGCAATTCTCAGCCTGCTGGCTTTCTCGGTGCTGCTCGCGGGAGGAATCCTGCTCCTCCTCGACCGTTCGGCCGGCACCAGCTTCTTTCTGCCTGCGAGCCTCGTCGTCAACGGCGAGCTGCAAAATCGCGATGGAGGCTCGCCCCTCCTTTGGCAGCATCTCTTCTGGTTCTTCGGCCATCCCGAGGTCTACATCGCGATTCTTCCCGGCATGGGCGTTACGTCGCACATTCTCGCCAATTTTTCGCGCAAGCCGGTTTTCGGCTACCGCGTAATGGCTCTCGCGATGTGCGCGATCGGATTTCTCGGCTTCCTCATCTGGGGCCATCATATGTTTGTCAGCGGGATGAACCCCTATTCCGGCTTGGCATTCTCGATGTTGACGCTCGCGATTGCTGTTCCTTCGGCGGTCAAGACCTTCAACTGGCTGGGCACGCTGTATGGCGGCAAAATACAATTTCACGTGCCAATGCTGTTCGCGCTCGGTTTCGTTTCGTTCTTCATCACCGGCGGCCTGTCCGGAATTTTCCTCGCGCAACCGGCTCTCGACACGATGCTGCACGCCACCTATTACGTCGTCGCGCATTTTCATCTGGTGATGGGCGTGGCGGCGATTTTCGGGATTTTCGGAGCCACCTATTATTGGTTTCCGAAAATGTTCGGCCGGATGATGAACGAGACCCTCGGCAAAATTCATTTCTGGATCACGTTCGCTGGAGTCTATTGCATCTTCATGCCGATGCATTTCGTCGGCATCGCGGGCGGAATTCGCCGCTACGCGGATTCAACCGGTGCCGCATATCTAGCGGCCCTGCAACCGCTGCACCTCTTCATCACGACCGCGGCTTTCGTCACCGCGTCGGCCCAGCTGATCTTCTTCTTCAATTTCTTCCGCAGCCTGAAGGCCGGCGCGCCAGCAACCAGCAATCCGTGGAACGCGACCACGCTCGAATGGACCACGTCGTCGCCTCCGCCGCTCGATAATTTCGACGGCCACTATCCGCGCGTTTATCGCGGCCCCTACGACTACAGCGTTCCGGGCGCGTCGCAGGATTTCCTGCTGCAAAATGTGCCGGACGAACAGTACGGAATTGGCGAGGAGCATGCTCATGCCGAGTGAAATCATCACGGATGCGATCGACCTGCGCGTCCCCGGCGGCAACGGCCTCGACGGACCGCCACCCAGTCACGGCGACGACGGACGCGGGTCGTCCCGGTCGGGCACCGTCCCGCAGCGAACCTACGTCACAGGAATGCTGATTGCGCTGGGCGGCGTTCTCATGTTTTTCGCCGCGCTCGTCAGCGCGCTAGTCGTCCGCAAAGGCCTCTCCGCCGTCGCGTGGCAAACAGTCGAGGTCCCGCGAATCCTCTGGCTCAACACGCTGATTCTTCTCGCAAGCAGCGCCACGCTCATTCGGTCCCGGCGCGATTTTCTCGCGCACGATGAAGCAGGCTTCCGCCACTGGTGGGGCGTCACAACAATCCTGGGATTGTTCTTCGTCGTCGGCCAAATTCTCGCGTGGCGCCAGCTCGTAGCCGCGGGCGTGTATCTCGACACGAACGCAAGCAGCAGCTTCTTCTACATCTTCACGGCGGCGCACGGACTGCACCTGCTCGGCGGAATCGCTGCTATGCTAGCGGTCGCGTTCCGGCGCGGCCGCCATCTCGCGCGCAGCACTGCGGTCGAAGTCGTCTCGATCTACTGGCACTTCGTGGATGCGCTTTGGCTCGGTCTGTTCGTATTGCTCCTGCAGCAGGGGCGACTATGAATGTAGCGGGACAAGAAACGAGAACACGCGGTCGAGCGGGGAACTTTAGCTCGCGCGCACTGCGCACCGCGGCGCTCACGCTCCTTATGGTGGCGATAATCTCCGCGACAGCCCCCCATGCCGCAGCCCAAGGTTGCGCTATGTGCTACCAGAACGCCGCCTCGTCTGGGACCCAGGGGCGTCTCGCCCTCCGCCACGGAATACTGATCCTGCTTTTTCCCGCTCTTTCCTTGTTTCTTGGGATTTTCTTCTTGCTTTACTCTCGCCGGGACCCGGCGCGAGTTCCTGGCCTTGTTGATTTTCGGAATCTCTGACCACTTCCTATGGTAATCCGTCAACTCTCCTATTAAATTTCATATGGTGGGTCGCCAAGAAGCCTCGGCCCTTTCTAAGTGGTTTATAAACATAATATTAGAGACTAATCCTCCCGGGATGTTCTGGAACTCTGATTGCTAAAGATTTCGGCATTTAGGCTTTGTCTCTCTTGGGGTGTGCGAGCGTGCCAGCAAGGCATAGTGTGGGCATCCCTACTTTTCGGAATCTGACTGGGGGCGAATGATGCGACAGTTGAGGTGCTTGGCGGTTCTGTGCTTGCTATGGGTTGCTCTTCCGCGGCTCGTCAAGGCGCAAAGCGTTGCCTCTGTTACCGGTGTGGTAACTGACGCGTCGGGTGCGGCAGTCCCGGGAGCCGGCGTTAAGCTCGTTGATACTCGGACGGGCACCGCGTATTTCGCCAAAACCGCTGGTGACGGCAGCTATCGAATTGTCGACTTGCCCCCAGGCCCCGGCTATGCTCTCACGGTTACGAAGGACGGTTTCCAGACGTTCGTTGTCGGGAGCCTTTACCTGCCTGTCGCCACGCCAACGACGCAGGACGTCAAACTGGAACTTGGCACAGTTTCTCAAACGGTCGAGGTGACTGCTCAAGGGTCGGTTACGCTAAACACCACTGACACAACGATCGGCAACAACTTGGATATGCACGCCGTCAGCAGCCTGCCCAACGAATACCGCGATGATCCCAGCAACCTGTTGCGGCTTCAGGTGGGCGTCGTCAGCGCTCAATCAGGACGGTCCGACGCGGCAGCTGCGAATATTGATCCGAATGGCACGCGGGATGGTTCCGTCGCCGGTGCACGTCCGGACCAGAACAACATCGTGGTAGACGGCATCGACGCCACTGATTTCGCGTTTGGCACTGCTTTTGCCACCCAGGGCGCTATTCCCGTGGACGCGATTCAGGAATTCAGCACCGAAGTTGCGAACCCATCCGCCGCGTATGGCGGCAGGAGCGGGGCGCAGACGATCATCACCACGAAGACCGGCACGAACACGTTCCACGGAGCTGCCTTTGAATACAATCGCACGGCGGCCACAGAGGCCAACACCTTCTTCAATAACCAGGCTGATGTACCTCGTCTGGCATTAGTTCGGAATCAGTGGGGGGCGGATATTGGCGGCCCCGTTCTAAAGGACAAGCTATTCTTCTTCTTCGAATACGACGGCAGGCGAGATGCGTCCGCGCAAAGCGTGCTTGAGATTGTCCCTTTCCCGCACGTGGACAAAGGCGAACTCGCCTACATCAACGACAGCGGGGGCGGGAGTTGCCCAAACACGAGCCGGTTGACTTCCGCCGACGTGAGCACGAGCTGCGTGACGATTCTCTCCGCAGCGCAGGTCGCGGCGCTCGATCCTTGCTCCGGTGGGTGCCCGGGTGCGCCGGGATTCGCGGCTCCGGGCGTGGCTCCTGCTCTCTTGAATTTGTTCAATACGCGTTATCCCGTCCCGAACGATTACTCCCAGGGGGATGGTGTTAATACCGCCGGATTTCGTTTCAACGCCCCTGACGATCTGAAGGAACTCGGCTACGTCGCTCGGGTTGATTACAACGTGAGCAGCAACAACAAGCTGTTCGGTAGATTCAATCTCCGGAACTCGACGGGCGTCGAGACTCCGAATCAGTTTCCCGGTGATCCGCTCACGGCGCCGGACCTTATCCGCGATCGCGCGTGGGTTGTCGGCGATACGTGGACAATCAATTCCAACGCCGTCAATCAATTTACAGCCGGCGAAACTCGCGCCAACGACAACGACCCGGTTCTGTTCAACCCGTCGGGAGGTCTCTACGAACTGAGCTTCATGAGCGGAGCCGTCTCGAACCCCTATGTTCGCCAAAGCCAGATTGGTCATATTGCCCCCGATCCGACGCTTCGCGACGACGTCACTCTCATTCGAGGTAAGCACACGCTGATGTTTGGTGGCGAATTCAATCCCATCAGACTCCGCAACACCCTTACCAATGACTTTACCTTCATTCAGGAGGGGCTGGGCGGCTCCGTGACGGGTCTGGAACCCAGCTTGAGGCCAAGCGACATTCTCAATGATCCGGTTGCCTTGTACAATTGGGACAGTTTCTTCGTGGGTGCATTGGGGATCATCAACAACGTTCAGGCGGCCATCAGTTATGATCACGCGGGCGACGTGCTGCCGTCGGGGACGCAAATACGCCATGACTGGCGCATTTGGGAATATGCAGGTTACATTCAGGACGCGTGGAGAATCCGCAACGACCTGACGATCTCCTTGGGTCTCAGGTACCAATACCAGACGGTCCCCTACGAAACGAACGGTGTCCAGGCGAGCTTCTTGAATACCAGCTTCGACGCCATCATGGCGGCTCGCGAGCAGAACGGATTGAATGGCATCTCCGGCCCCGACACCACCCCGATGCTGGTCTATCAGCTGACTGGAAAAGCAAATCATGCTCCGCCACTATACCCCCCCGAGCGCCACGATTTTTCGCCGAGAATCGCTCTGGCGTGGAATCCCGCATTCAACGAAGGCTTGCTTGGTCGACTCTTTGGCGACCGGAAGACAGTCTTGCGGACCGGAGCGGCTTTGATTTATGACCAGACGGTCATCAACGCCATCACGCAGCTCGAGGACCAGTCCGACTACACCTTCGGCAATTCGTACGCCAACATCTTCGGCGGTGGGGGAACCGTCAACTCCCTGCAGACGGACCCGCGCTTCAATTCCGTAAATTCGGTGCCGTTCCCAGTTCCGGCCCCCGCGTTTCAGACGCCCGTCACGCCGGCCGCAATCTTTAACTACGGGCTCGATAGCCAGCTGCACACACCTTATGAGGTCACCACCTCCTTCGGTTTGCAGCGTGAACTGCCCGGCGGCCTTCAGGTCGAGGCTGATTACTACGGACGATTCGGTAGGCGGCTACTGGTGCTGGGCGACGCGGGACAGACGGTGAACTTCGTGGATCCGGCCTCTAAGCAGAGCCTGTCCCAAGCCTTTACGGTACTTGAACAAGCAGCCCAGCAGAACCAGCCGAGCGTTCCAGATCAGCCCTTCTTCGAGAACCAGGGAAGTGCGGCTCTCGGGACTAGTTGCACGGCGGCTCTCGGGGCAAGTTGCACTTCAACCATTTACTCCTCGTTTGAATCGAACCTCGCGCAGGGAAACACAGGCGGCTTGGTGTACGCTCTTGATTCCTTTGGTCTCCTGCCGCCCAACGTGGGATTGTCGCCCCAGTTTGTCGTCAACGCGCTCGCCACGAACCGTGGTTTCTCCGACTACAACGCGTTGTTTACGACGCTGCGCAAACGGCTATCCAACAACCTCCAATTTGATTTCAACTACACCTTCTCCCATTCAATCGATAACAACACTTACATCGCCAACGAGAATGGAAACTTTGCGTCCGGCGTCACTTCAATCTTGTGTGACGCCACCGACAATCGCGTCTGCCGCGGAAATTCTGAATTCGACGCCACGCACCAGATCAGCGCCGACTTCGTCTACGATCTGCCCTTTGGCCGCGGTCAGGCCTTCGGGCACGACGTCGGCACGATAGTGAATGAAGCGATTGGAGGCTGGGAAGTATCAGGTATCGAAACGTGGAGGACGGGCTTGGCTCTGACTGCGGACAACGGTATTGCCAGTACGACGAGCCTTGCCGCCGATGCCGGCGACCTGTTTGTCGGGCCGAGATCCGCCTTGGCTTCCCACATCCATATCGACCCAGCCAACAACGATCAAGTCCAGTTCTACGCGAATCCAGCAGCGGCCGTGGGAGCTTATACTCCGGTCACGGGTTTGGAGGTCGGGACTCGGGATAATCTCCGTGGCCCGCACTTTTCAAACCTTGACCTGGCCGTTGCCAAGAACTTCCCCCTCGCCAGCGAAAGGTACAAGCTGCAGTTCCGGGCGGAAGCCTACAACGTGTTTAACCATCCAAACTTCGGCCTGCCGGACACAACTTTGACGTCTCCCACGTTCGGCGTGATCAGCGGCCTCGCTGGCACGGAGCCCTCGCGCGTCATGCAGTTTGCTCTGCGATTCGACTTCTAAGCGGGCGTCACCAGGGACCGCGCGGGGCGCACCTGCGCGGTCTCCGACGCTTGGGATGCGGACGAGGTAAATGCCTAAACGCGTTCGAGCTGGGTCAACTGGAATGGATCGCTGATTTTCTCGTGGAGCTCGCGCCACAATTTCTCGGGCTGCGCGAGGAATACCTCGACAACTGCGGGGTCGAACTGCCTGCCTGAAAATCTCCGTATCTCGTCGCGCGCCGCTGAAACTGGCAACGCCTTGCGGTAAGGCCGGTCCGAGATCATCGCATCGAGGGTATCGGCCACCGCGAATATCCGTGCCCCCAGAGGAATCTCCTCGCCCTTCAGGCCGCGCGGGTACCCGGTGCCATCGTAAAACTCCTGGTGTGCAAGGACGATCTCCGCCGCTTCCTTCAGGAAGGGAATTCGTTCGAGGACGGAGTAGCCGATCTCGCAATGCCGCCGCATGATTTCGCGTTCTTCGGCGGTAAGCGGCCCCGGTTTCCGCAAGATGTAATCCGGAATTCCCATTTTGCCAATGTCGTGGAGGAAAGCGCCGCGCGCGATTTGGCGGAGCAGTCCCTTATCGACTCCCATCGCCTTCGCGATCGTGATCGTAAACGCCGTCACCCGCTGGCAGTGGCCTTCGGTCTCAGCGTCCTTCGCGTCAAGCGCTCCGCCCAAAGCTTCCAGCGTATAATCGTACGATTGTTCCAAGTCCTGCAGCGCGATCGAAAGCTGTTGCGTCCGTTCGGCCACCAGCTGCTCGAGGTCGCTCTGGTAGGTGCGGTTTTCAATCACCAGCCGCCGGTGTTCCAGCGCCCGCCGCACGCTCAGGTGAAGTTGGTCCTTTTCGAAGGGCTTTAGAATGTAGTCGTACGCCCCGGCCCGGATCGCCTCAAGCGCGATCGAGATATCGTGCATGGCCGTCACCATGATCACCGGGACGTCGGGGTCTTCATCGCGGAGCGCGCCGAGCAGCTTCAGCCCGTCCATCTCGGGCATCACGATGTCGCTCAATACGAGGTCGAACGAGTCCTTGCGAAACGCCTCTAAACCCAGGCGCCCGTTCGATGCCACAGTGCAGGGATAGCCCTGGGCTTCCAGCAACGTCGAGACGACTTCCCGAATCGCCTCTTCGTCATCCACAACCAGAATTTTCTCTTTATCCACTGTCGCTCCGTTCGCCATTATAAGGCACGGCACACCGTGCGACAGTGTCTGTTGCCGCCATTTTGTCGTATGTGTTAATTATCATAATGGCTTCCTGATATCCCCGAATTCCTGGCGTTTGTCCGTAGGCGGGCGGCCTGGTGTCGCTCGGACAAGGTGCAATGACGTTCGTCTCGAATCCTGACGTATTGGCCGTTGCTTTTCTCGAAGGTGGCGCCTCCGCCATCATTCTGGTCCTCTATTGGCTCCTGATTCCCGGTTTTCGCGCTCGTTTCTTCCGCTACTGGCTCGCCGGTTGGGCCGTTTATCTCGGCATCGAAGGCCTCCGGATGGCGAATCTAATTCGCGGCGGGGAAGCGAGCACGCCGCTCACCGCCGCACTCGCCTTTGTGCCGGCCTTGTTCTTCCTCGCGGCCACTCTTGAGTGCCGAAAGGAATCCCAAGGCGTTAAATATGTGTGGGTTGCAGGAGGGATCGGGCTGGTAGCCATCGTCGCGATCAACGCGACTCCCAGGTTCTCTCGCACTGCGACATGGTCGGAAGCCGTCATTCTCTCTGTAATCTACCTTTCCTCAGGCTGGATCTTTTGGCGCTCCCAGGCTCAACACACCGGCGTCGGCTGGAAGCTCGTCTCAGCAGCCCTCATGCTCCGTGGCCTGCACGGCATTGACCGTCCCGATTGGTCGCAGGAAGGCTACGAGGTCTTCCGGGTCTCCTTCCATGGACTCTTCGGCATCATGATGGGCATTGCCATGGCTGTGCTGGTACTCGAGGCTGGTCGCTCCCGCACCGAGGAACTTAATGAGAAGCTCCGCCGTCTCTCCCTGATCACGGCCGAGGCCACCCATACATTTCGCATGGATCTGGTGCTCAGCTCCGTCCTTCAGCACCTGGTTGAGATACTCGGAGCTAGCCACGGCGTGGTGCTCATGCTCGACGACTCGGGAAGTTCGCCCGCCCTTATGGTGCGAGCCTCAGTCGGGCAGACGGATCCCCTCGAGGAGCAGCCTCGCACTCCCGTCACGGAGGCTTGGATCAAATCCGTCCTTCGCCAGACCACCCCGATCGTATCCTCGGGCACGCCGGCAGACTCGACTGTCCGCATCTGGAAAGAAGCGGATCAGCTTGCCTCGGTCATGCTCGTCCGCATCCCGGGAAAAGACGGTCCCCTGGGCCTGCTCGGAATCGGCTCTTCGGCGCCGCGCACATTCCAGTCGGACGAGCAGAACTTTCTCGTGAACGTCGCGAATCTCCTGGGTTTGACCGTGCAGAACGTCGAGCTTTTCCAGAGTTCGGCAGCCTCTCGCAGGCAATGGCTCGACACGTTCGATTCGATCGACGATCTGATCCTCGTCCACTCAAACGACGGCCGTATTCTCCGCGCCAACCGCGCTCTGGCCACGCACCTGGCGGCCGAGCCGATCGCGCTCGTCGGACGTTCCTTGCGCGATCTGCTTTTTCAGGGCACAGCTCCGTGGGTGGTCTGCCCTTACTGCGAGGGAGCGGCTGGCCAGTCCGAGGAAATCGACCCTACTTTCGGCGGCTATTTTGTCGCCACCGATTCGGCCTTCCACGATTCCGAGGGCGGCCGCCTGGGCACGATTCACGTTTTGAAGGATTTCACGGCTCACCGGATCGTCGAGAACAAATTCCGCACGCTCTTCGAGAAAGCCCCCGAGGGCGTCTTCATCTCCACGCCCGACGGGCGCTTCCTCGATTTCAACGAAGCGTTCATGCGCATCGTCGGTTACGAGACCCGCGAAGAGCTGCTGGACACGGACATTCCTTCGCACCTCTATGCGAACTCGGCCGACCGCTTGCGACTGCGCCGCCTGCTGCACGAGTACGGCGAGGTGAGCGACTTCGAGTTCCAGTTCCGCCGCCGCGACGGCGAAATTCGCACCGCTCGCGAATCCTGCTTCGCCACGCGCGACGATTCCGGCGAAATCGTCGCCTACCAGGGATTCGTCCTCGACGTCACCGAGCACAAGCAAGCGGAAATGGACATCCGTCGCCGCAATCGCGAACTCCTCGCGCTCAACGCGATCGGCGAATTGCTCACGCAATGCTCCACGCTCGAAGACGGCCTCAACGACGCGCTCCTCAAAGTCACGGAGCTTTCGGCCGTCGATGCCGCCGCCGTCTATTTCCTCGACGAGTCGACGAAGACGCTCAGGCGCGCCGCCGCCGTCGGATACCGCTCCGCGTATGCGCGCGGCGCCGCGCCGATCGAAGTCTCCGCATCGCTGCTCGCGCAAATCCGCCAGGTTCGCGTCACGATCTTGTCCGGCACGGCTCCAGCCCTTCCCGAAGACTTCCGCGAGCTCCACCGCAACGAGGGCATTCAGGTTTCTCAGGTCGTCGTCCTGTGGACAAAGGACCGGATCACCGGCGTCCTGATCGTCGGTTGCCGCGAGATGCGCGCGTTTTCCACCGGCGAACTAAATCTGCTGTCGGCCATCGGCAATCAGATCGCCACCACAATCGATAAATCCCTCCTGCTCGAAAAGACGCGCGAGGCCTACGAGACCTTGCGCCGCACGCAGGAACAGCTTCTTCAAAGCGAAAAAATGGCGGCGGTCGGGCAGCTGATTTCCGGTGTGGCCCACGAGCTGAATAATCCGCTGACCGCGATTCTCGGCTATAGCCAGTTACTAAAGTCCGAAGAACTCACGAATTCGCGCGGCACGGGTTACCTCGAAAAGCTCTATAAGCAGGCGCAGCGCACCCATCACATCGTGCAGAATCTCTTGAGCTTCGCCCGTCAGCACAAACCCGAGCGCGCTCCTGTGCAGCTGAATCAGATTCTGGAAGACACGCTCGTACTTCGCGAATACGACATGAAACTCAGCAACATCGTCATTCGCCGCGAGTTCGATCCGAATCTGCCCACGACGGGCGGAGATTTCCATCAGCTGCAGCAGGTTTTCCTGAATATCCTGAACAACGCCGTCGACGCCATCCAGGAAAAAGGCGGTTCCGGCGAAATCTGGATCCACACCGAGGCGATTGGAAATCGTCTGCGCGTCGAATTCACGGACAACGGTCCCGGTGTGCAAAATCCAAATCGCATCTTCGATCCGTTCTACACCACGAAAGCGGTCGGGAAGGGAACTGGGCTGGGCCTCAGCATCTGCTACGGCATCGTGAAAGAACATGGCGGTGAAATCCAAGTTCGCAATTCGCCCCCGCGCGGCGCCACCTTTACGATCACTCTGCCGCTCCTGGTCGTTTCGTCCCAGGTGCCCGCCGCCGACACGGGAAATTCCAGCGAGGCGCCCGCGGGGAAGGTTCTGCTCGTTGATGACGAAGAAACCGTCCTCCAGCTCGAGGAAGAAATCCTCGTGGCCCGCGGATCGTCCGTGAGGCTCGCGCGAAATGAGCGCGACGCGATCGACATCCTCAAGCGCGATTCAGTCGACGCGATTGTGGCCAGCGCCAACCTCACCGACGAAAAATCGTGGGGCAGCCTGTACGCGTGGATCCAAAAGAATCGCCCGGAACTGTCTGCGCGCGTCGTTTTTACCGTTTCGAGCGCCACCGAGGATCTGATCCCCCAATCCGTGCGCAACTCGGGCTGCCCGATACTGCGAAAGCCTTTCAAGATCGACGAGTTTTGCAAGGCCCTGCAAGCCGCGCTGGCGGTTCCCGTCGCGGGACTCTCCAAGCGATGACGCCCGCGTTTCGCTCCCGTTCACTCTCGACGATACCCACAAGATCGTTCTTGCGCCCTTCGACAATCGCGCTGTAGTATCGGGCACGCTGCGGCGAATTCACCGCCTCAGCAACGCCGCGTTGCAATTTCTCGAAATTCAATTCGAACTGAGGCAGGTGCACATGGAACGCATCGACTGTGCCGCGAAACAATTCCGGAAAAGCGCCTCCCGCCGCCGTAGGCGAAGCGCGGCAATCCTCGCAGCGGCGCTAGCCGCGTTCTTCGCTGGCGTTTCAAGTTCGGCTCTCGCGAAAGACAGCGCGGCCGCAGCCCCGCGTCCCGCAGCTCAAGGCGACCGGGCGCGCATCTCCTCCGGCAAGACTCTCTATGGCAGCGCCTGCGTTTTCTGCCACGGAGTCGACGGCAAGGGCAGCGCCGCCGCGCCCGCTCTCGTCGGCCGCCCGCTCACCGGAAAGGCCGTTACCGATATCGTGACCAACGGCAAGCCCGGCACCGCGATGCCCGCATTCAAAGGACGATTCACCGAATCGCAAATCGGCGATCTCGCCGCCTATGTTCTTTCGCTGTCTTCGCGCCCGTCGAGGTTCGCCGCCACTCCGGCCGCCAACATCGGCGAAACGATTTACGCCGCCAAGTGCGCCTCGTGCCACGAAGCAGGCAATCCGCCCTTCTTCAATCACCTCATGCTCAAGACCATGTCGCCGGACTACATCCTCTATCAGCTCAAGTCCGGCCCGATGCGCCTCGTCGCCGCATCGCTGACGATCGCCCAGCGCGTCGCCGTCGCCGAATATCTCACTGGCAAACGCGCCGGCAGTTCGCACCCGCGCAATCCTTCGGCCGGTCAATGCTCCAGCCCCGCGTCGCAGGATTTTTCCGGGCCCGAATGGAATGGTTGGGGCGTCGACTACGACAACAGCCGCTTCCAGCCCACCGATCAAGCCGGCCTCACCGCCGCCCAGGTGCCGAATCTGAAACTGAAATGGGCCTTCGGATTCCCCGGCGATTGGGGAGCCTTCGCGCAGCCGGTGATCGTCGGCGGCCGCGTGTTTTTTGGCAGCCCGATGGGCACGGTCTACGCGCTCGACGCAAGAACCGGCTGCACCTATTGGAAATTTCAGGCGGATGCAGGCGTGCGCAGCGCCGTTGTGATCGGCCCCGACCACCTCGCCTACTTCGGCGATTTCCGTTCCAACGTCTACGCGCTCAACGCTGCCACCGGAAAGCTCGTCTGGAAGAGCCGCATCACCACGCATCCGTACGCCCGCGTCACCGATTCGCCGCGCCTCTACAAAGGGCGTCTCTACGTCGGCGTATCGTCGCGCGAGGAATGGATGGCCGCCGATCCACACTATGAATGCTGCACCTTCCGCGGCGTATTGGTCGCGTTCGACGCCGCCACGGGCAAAGAGATCTGGCGCACGTACACCATTCCCGAGGCGCCTCACCCGACGAAGAAGAGCCCCGACGGCACGCAACTCTGGGGGCCGTCCGGCGGCGGCCTCTGGTCTTCGCCCACCGTCGACGAAAAGAAGCAGCTTCTCTACGTCGGCGTCGGCGACAACTATTCCGATCCGCCCACCGCCAATAGCGACGCAATCATGGCGATCGACATCAAGACCGGCAAAATTGCCTGGGCGAAGCAGCTCACCTCCGGCGACGCGTTCAACACGAGCTGCCTCCAGAACGACAAGAGCAATTGCCCTAAGAAACCGGGAGGCGACTACGATTTCGCCTCGCCGCCGCTGCTGCGCACTCTCCCGACGGGACAGCGCCTAGTAATCGTCAGCCAAAAATCCTCCGCGGTTCTCGCGCTCGATCCCGATCAACAGGGAAAGCTCATCTGGCAGACGAAGATCGGTCAGGGCGGTCCGCTAGGCGGCATTGAGTGGGGTCCCGCCGCAGACACCAAAACCATCTTCGAAGCGCTTTCCGATATCGATGTGATTTCGTTCCCCGGCGGCCTCGAGCCCGACCCGAAAAAAGGCGGCGGCCTCTTCGCGCTCGATATCGCCACCGGAAGACAGCTTTGGGCCGCGCCGCCTGTCCTCGGCACGTGCCACGTTGATCGTTGCAGCCCCGCGCAGTCCGCCGCCGTCACCGCGATGCCCGGTGTCGTTTTCTCCGGCTCGGACGACGGCCACATCCGCGCCTACTCGCTGGACGATGGCAAAGTCGTCTGGGATTTCGACACCGCGCAAAGTTTCAAAACCGTCAACGATGTCCCCGCCCACGGCGGTTCGATCGACGGCGGCGGCGGTCCCGCAGTCGTCGGCGGCATGGTCTACGTCAGCTCCGGCTACGGCGCGCTATGGGGCATGCCCGGCAACGTCTTCCTGGCCTTCGCCCCACAGTAAACGTGTAACGCCGCCCGGCTAAACGCGCCGCCGCTTGCGGCGAAGGAGTGCGGCAGCTCGCTGCCGCTCTTTCAAGGCGAGGCTCGCCTCGCCGAGTGTTCGCCTCGATCACTTTCGCGCCGCGAGACAAAGTAGCTCGCACCCGTCGTGCCGAAGAACGAACCCCGCGGGGAAACCTGCTATCCTGATCGGGGCATCAGACTCTCGGGGTTCGAATGAAGCGATTCGCCGTCGTCACAGCTTTACTCCTGCTCGCATTCATCGCCGCTGCCGCGCAAAATTCGCAGCAGCAACCGCCGCCCCCGGCTTCTCCAAACGCCGTAGCTCCTCCGTCGACGCCAGCCCCCGCCCAGGTCGCGCCCACTCCGAATCCCGAGTTCCTCCAGGCCGCCGACGAAGTTCTCCAACAAATGAGCCAGATCCTCCATCTCCCGATCCTCGAGCCGCTGAAAAAGAGCCTCCGCTCGAAGGACCAGATTCGCGCCTATCTCATCACCGAAGAGAGCGACGATAAAGACGACGCGCAACGCTACGCCGATCGCAAAGCCCTCGAGGCCTTCGGCCTCATCCCCAAGGACTTTCCGCTCGATTCGTTCATGCTCCAGGTCCTCACCGACCAGGTCGCCGGCCTCTACGATCCCAAGGCCAAAGAGTTTTACATCGCCGATTGGATTCAGCCCGACGAGCAGCGCGAAGTGATGTCCCACGAGCTCACGCACGCGCTCGAAGACCAATCCTTCCACATCGATCCGTGGATCAAAGCCGCGCGTCCCAATGACGACGCCGAAATGGCGCGCGATGCCGTCAGCGAAGGCAGCGCCATGGCCGCCATGGTCGACTACGCCCTGCGCGACGACAAAGTCAGCGTGCGCGATCTCCCCGACATCACCGTCCTGATGCGCTCGAGCGCCCTCGACGAAATGGACAAGGATCCCAACCTAGTTAAAGCGCCGATATATATTCGCGACGGCTTGCTCTTCCCGTATCTCGCCGGCGCGTCCTTCACGCAACAATTCCTTAAGGCGCACGACGGCTGGCCCGATCTGAAGCTGGTTTTCCAGAATCCCCCCGTCTCTACGCAGCAGATCATGCATCCGGATCTCTATCTCAAGGGCGTCGCGCCGCAGAAAATCGTGCTGCCCGAATGGAAGGGTTTGGTCCCGTCCGATTGGAAGCTGCTTGAGGAAAACGTGATGGGCGAGTTCGGCCTCGACGAAATTCTGAAACAATTCATCGGCGCCCAGCGCGCCGACGCTCTTTCTCCCGCATGGACCGGCGACCGCTACGCCGTCTTCGAAGACGCCAAGACCAAGCAAACACCGGACGTTTTTCTCCTCGCCCTCGATACGGCCGAGCACACCGGCACATTCTTCGGCCAGTACAGCGAGGGCCTGGAAACGAAATACGCAAACAGGACGCAGCTCTTCCGCCGGCCCAATTTCTTCCAGTTCCAAACGGACCAAGGCGGCGTCTTCCTCTGGTGCGTCGACCTGAAGTGCCTCACCGTCGAGCGCTCCACGCGTCAAACCTTCGACGCCATCGACCACGCCATAGGCTTGCCCCCGGCTCCAGTCCCCGCCGAACCACCAGCATCCTCCGAATCCGCCGCCCTTGCCACCCCCGCAAAAAGGTCAGCGTCGCCAACCGCTATGCTCGCCTCCCGCTAACGTTTCGCGATGGTCGCGCACGTGTGGAGTGCGGGAGCTGGCTCCCGCTGTTTGCCGCCCGGGCTTGCCCAGGCGTGCTCCTCGCACACGCTACGTGCGCGAATGGCGGATCGCGAGTTGGGCTTCAAACTGCGAATCGCGGCACTAGAAAGTCCGAGAGACAACCCAGCTTTTTCGGCCGCGCCGCACTAGCATTTCGTCCCGCCTCTTCATTAAACTCTCGCGATGAGTTTCTTCGATCTCCCGCGCGTTCCCGAACCCGAGGTCATGGACGATTCGGGCGAGGTCGAGGCCTATTCCTGGTCCGCGGCGCAAGCCTACCTCGACAAAATCGACGACACTTTCGTCGACCACGCGATTCATCTTCTCAATGGACGCGAGCGCGGCCGCGCGCTCGATATCGGCACGGGCCCCGGACAAATCGTCATCAAGCTCACCCGCCGCCTCACGCGCTGGAAATTCACGGGAGTCGACCGCTCGCCCAACATGATCGCGCAGGCCGATGTGAATCTCGAAGCCGCTGGCCCGGCGCTCGCAGGCCGCGTCGAGTTTCAGCTGGCGGACGGCAACAAGCTCCCATTTCCCGACGCTACTTTCGATTTCGTGATGTGCAATTCCGTCCTCCACCACCTCGAGGAACCGCGCCACCTGTTTTCCGAAATGGCCCGCCTCGCCAAGCCCACCGGGGCGATCTTGCTGCGCGATCTTCGCCGCCCCGGACGTTTCGCGCATCCGTTCCACATTCGCTGGCACGGCCGCCACTATGCCGGCATGATGCGCAAACTCTACCGCGATTCCGTGCGCGCCGCCTACACCGTGCCGGAATTGCAGCTTCTGCTCGCGTCGTCTCCCCTCTACGGCGCACGCGTCTTCGAACACGAAACCACGCACATCGGCATCGAACGCTCGATCACCAGCTGGCGTCCGGCTCGGCCCGGGGCAGTTTCGGGTGCCCCTGGTGTGTAAGGGGTGGGACGCCTCGCATGAACACGGGCCTCGCATCCTCACATGCTCGGCATTTCTGGGAACTTTCCCGCGGGTCGGACGGAACTCCATGTAGCAATCACGAACGCAACATACGGGAGACTTACCATGCGAATGTGCTCGAAAGCTGCTCTGGCTGTGCTGGCTCTGGCGCTCAGTTCGGCTCCACTCTTGGCGCAGGGTGATTCGCAGAATCCTCCTCCGCCTCAGCAGCAAGGGCCTCCCGGCGGCTTTGGCTCTCGCGGCCCGATGGGCGACATGCGCGGGATGGGCCCCGACGGCGATCGGGGTGGCTGGGGCGGTGGCATGCGCGGCGGCTTCGATCGAGGCGGCCGCATGGGCCGAGGCTTCGGGCGCGGCGGTCGAATGGGTATGCGTGGCGGTTTCGGCGACGGCCAGCGCGAATTCGGCCTCACGCGAGCCTTGCGTGATCCGGCCATTCGCCAGCAGGTCGGCATCACTGACGATCAGTTCGCTAAGATTCGCCAGCAGGAATCCGATTTTCGCAAGACCGAGATTCGCGACCGCGCCGACCTCCAGGTCAAGCGCATCGACTTGAAAGACCTGCTCTCCGCCGATAAGCCTGATCGCGCCGCAATCGACAGCAAGTTGCAGGACATCAGCGCCTCGCAACTCGCCCTCGAAAAAGCGGGGGTGGACTTCCGCCTTGACATGCGCGACGCAATCACGCCCGCCCAGCGCGACAAACTCCGCCAGGCGATGAAAGATCGTTGGCAGGATCGCAGCGGGGGCCCGGGACGCCCACGCGGCCCTCAAGCGATGGGCCACCGAGGACAAGGTCAGCGCCAGCGCGGCAGCTCGGGCGCAGCCCCAACCCCGCAGCCGAATGCCCAACCCGCGCCTCCGCCAAACAACTAGCCCCGAACGTATCTCGTCTGGAGGGCACGGCTACCAAGCAGGGAAAGAGCCGTGCCCCAAACCTCGCACCACGCCACGTCTGTGTAGCTCACCCCGTTTTCCCGGGGTGAGGCCTTTCGTCCCACGTCACAGCACTATTGCAGAGGACCTTCGAATGGGCTAATCTAGCTTAGCTAAGGAGCGCCCAAATGAGCGTGGTGACGATCCATCAAGCCAAAACGAACCTTTCAAGGTTGATCGAGAAGGCCTCCGAGGGCGAGGAAGTGATCATCGCGCGAGGTTCCAAGCCTGTAGCCCGGCTCGTTCCGATCGGTGAGGTAAAGGGCAAGCGACAGCCGGGTTCGATGAAGGGTAAGCTGCGAGTAGGGCCCGAGTTTTTTGAGCCTCTTCTAGCCGACGAACAGTCGGGCTGGGAGTAGCGTCGTTGCGCGCGCTGCTGGATACTCACGCCCTCCTCTGGTGGCTTTCGGACGATCCATTGCTGAGTCGAAGGGCCCGGGCAATCATCGCGGAAACCGGAAACGTCCTGATCGTCAGCGCTTCGTCAGCTTGGGAGATTTCGACCAAGGTCCGTCTTGGCAAGTTGCCGACGGCTGTGGATCTAGTGTCTGATTTTTCCGATCGGGTCGAACGTGAGGGCTTTCAGTTACTATCCATTTCCCCGGAACACGCCATTCGAGCGGGTCTCTTGCCGGGTCCCCATAAAGATCCCTTTGATCGCCTGCTCATTGGCCAGGCTCAGGCGGAAAATGTGCCAATCGTCAGCAGCGAGACGCTATTTGAGTCTTACGGCGTGCGCCGGCTTTGGTGAGCCCGTGCCGGGTGCAAAGGAATTCCGATTTGGCGAAAGGCGATTGGTCTCTGCTCTTGAGGAGGGACCCACTTGCGCACGGGCAGATCATGTCGCACGAGCACGTTCGAGTGCGAGCACCAGCCGTGCCTACGCGGCGGCGGCGCTGCTCGCTTCTTCAAAACGAGTCCAAGTTTTCCGCGGCACAACGCTTCGTCGCTCGACAATTGCCCGCAGCAAGCTCTCAAATGCCGCCGCCCGGAGTTGCTGCTCCGCAGCGAGCCAGTCCTCGACATCTCCGCCATGCTCGCGGCCGCGTTCCTCAAAAATTTGATAGGCTCGTTGTCGAATTTGCGCGTGCGTTGGTTCGATTGGTTCGCCCATCCACCCAGCCCCCGTGCCGAGGCGCGTTATAAGCGCCCCAACTTTAGACTCGTTTCGGCCACCAGTCCATACCCTGTCGATTGTATTTTCGATTCCTGTTCGCTCGTATCAGTTGCCACGGCAACGTCGGTTTGCCGCTCCGCTAGTTCCGCACACGGATTTGCGCCCTGGAGTGCCGCTGTCATTCGGGTTTTTCGTCCTTCGACGGCGCCACGGATCGCCATTGGCGCCCATGAAAGAGACGTGTAGTTTCTGCGCTCACCGGATGCGGGGATCTCCCAATGGTTCAGCGCACAACTCATCGGCCGGTGGGAGCGCCGGGCCCGCAGCCCTGCGAAAACGCCGCGGGCGCTGTAGCGGAAGGCTCCGCTTCGGTAGTGTCGCTCACGGTTTCATGCACGCCGAAGGGTGCCCCACTCTTTGGTTTCCAAGGGTGGGACCCCTCACGTCACGAAAGTTCCTGTGTTTGGCCTAATGCGGCAGCACGACGACCACCTTGCGATGGTGGTGGTGGCGGTGGTGCCGGCGATGCCTGTATTGCGCCGCGTTCGATGGAACCGCAACTGCCGCAACCGCAATCAGAGCCAGTAACAAAGCTAAGAACTTGGAACGCCAAGAAGCCATAAATCCTCCGTCACAACCGTCGAATCGAGTCCAGTCAATACTCGTCGAATCTGTAGAACGACATCGTGACGGTTATCTCGAAGGATAGCTGTCCGCTTATGCACACACCTCATTTGCTGTTAGACACCAAAGGGCGCGCCCTCGCCTGCGTTTTCGAGGCGCTGATGGACCTGTACCAGCGGCCAGCTTGACGCGTACGCCGCAACCTGCGAGTGTCGTAGTGGTGATAAAAGACGGACATCACCCGCCCTCTCGATGAGGGGCCGAATGTTCTTTTAAAACTGGAAAAGGATTGTAGGCAGTCAGAACCCGCCCGAGAGAAATGCCGATTCGCGGGCTTTCATGTAGTTCACGGTGCTTTCCTAGGGTGAGGCCTTTCGGCCCGGGTGGAATCGCGGGGCTTTCCGCGTGACACGCCCGGCGAGCTTCAGCCCCTGAAGTTCTCACCGAATCACAGTTTTTCTAATCGACATTTGGCGATTGGAAACGTCCGCAACTCGTTGCAAACAAACAACCGGGGCCACTTCTAATCGACACAGGAACGGGGGTAACGCGGACGCGCGTTCGGCTCAATCAGGCGAACCTTTGAATCGCCATCAGCGTTTGATCGTCCGCTTGGCGCACGCCCGTGGAATGCCGCTGCACGTCTCTGAGGCACGCTGCCACAAGCTCTTTCGGCGGCCATCCGTGCCGTCCGGCAGCCGCGACCGAAATCCCGCCCACGCCGTATTCGCGTCCCGAGCCATCGTTCGCTTCGGAAATTCCGTCGGTGAAAAGCAAGACGCTGTCGCCCGGCTCGAGTCGCAGGCGATGGATGGTGTAACCGCTCGTGGCGAATAGTCCGAGCGGTAGTCCCGTCGAGCCGAACTGCTTCACGCCTTTCGGCGAGATCACCAGCGCTGGTGCGTGTCCGGCGCTCGCGATTTCGATTTCTCCCGATCGCCCCGCGCGACCGCAAACCAGCGTGGCATATTGTCCGGCAGTTGTGCTCTGGCAGAAAAGCCGGTTAGCCATTTCGATCAACTGGCAGAGTTCCATGTTGGCGGTGGCGAGAGTCCGGAACATAGCGTGCAAATGCGTCATCAAGAGCGACGCGGCCACGCCCTTCCCGGAAACATCTCCGAGCAGGAAAATCAGGTCGCCCCGGTCGCTCGTGGGAACGATTAGATCAAAGTAGTCGCCGCTCACCATGCCGGCTGGTTTGTACTGGTAGTGAATTCGCCAGTCGCGAAATTCGGCGTCGCTCTGTGGCAGCAATCCGCGCTGCACCTGCGACGCGAGCTCGAGATCGCGCTCCAGCGCTCTCTGCTCGTCGCTTGAGAGGTGGTCAAGGCACAGCCGGACCAACGGATCGGCGATCAGCCGTTCTTTCTCGACCGTGTCGTGGCACACCTCGCAAATCCCGTACGTTCCGGCATCCATTCGTTGCACTGCCGAATCCACTTCTTCGAGCAGTTCGACGAAGGGAGCCGTCGCGATTTCGGGTTCACTCGCCGGAATACTGGAGAGCAGAATCTTAATTTCGTCCCGGCGCTTTTCGAGCTGTTCGCGAATGTAAGGATCGACGATTCCAGGCACGTGTCTCGCCTCCCGGTTCAAGATTCCTGCGGTTTGGGTCGCCGCGCCATCCGATTCGGCCATCGAATTTACCTCCTAACGGTTTCGGGATTAGATTCGCCGGCAGGCGTCCGCGATTCCGCCTCCATCGTGTCGAGCAGCGTGCGGCCGGCCCTGCGTTCGAGGCGCGCCAGGCGCTTTTCGAAGCGCGCGCGGCCCCTGCGGTACGCGTGCGGCGCGATCGTGCCGAGCCGGTCGGCCTTGCGGAGTTCGGCAATCGCCTTTCGCGCGAGCGCCGCGGCCCGCTGCGGCTCGCGGGCATGGCGTTCGTAGTAGATCGCGAGTTGTTCGTAGGCTTCGAAGCCTTCGCGCGAATTGCCCAGCATGCCTTCCCAGAGGCTGCACGCCAGAGCGTGATCGCCCTCCCGTTTTGCAAGGCGCGCGAGCGATCGCCGCGCTACCCGATCCGCTTCGGGCGGCAGCTCGAAAGCGATCGACCGCTCGTAGAGCTTTCGCGCGCGCAGATCTTCGCCGCGCCGTTCGCATATCCGCGAGACGCCGAAAAGTTCGAACCCATCCTGCCCGTGCGTTTCCGGGTTTCCGACCAGTGAAAGGACGCGCGTCGCGAGCGCTGCCAGCCCGCGCAGGTCCATCTGGTTGTGATGAAAGATCGGAATCAGCGGTTCGGGCGAGGCGCCGCGCAGGTAATCGAAATAAATCTGCGGAATCAGCTCGGACATCACGTCGGCTCCGCGGTTCCAGCCGAGCACGTGCTTTTCGAGTTCCGGCAAACGCACCGAACCAAGTTTTAACCGCCAGAGCGCTCGCGCCGGATGCAGAAAATCCAGATGCGCGCGCGGTGCCGGCGGCTTGATCGTGCGCGTCATCCGGTAGCGCGTTTCAAGCAGCGGCCAATCGAACGACTTGCCGTTGAATGTGACGAGCACGCGCCGCTCGGCCAGCCGTTCCGCAAGCGCGGTCAGCAGCGAATGTTCTTCGCTGTGTTCGCGCATGAAAAACTGCTCGACCTCGAGCCCGCCCGCGTCCCACCAGGCAATGCCCACGAGAAACGGATACATGCCGGTGCCGCCCGCGAGCCCGGTGGTTTCCGTATCGAGGAAAAGCCACTGCCGAGGATCGGCGACGCATTCGGGCGCGTCAGGCGCGATCAGCCGCAGCGCCGCCAGGTCGAGTTCGGTTTCGGGCGCCGCAAGCTTCGCGTCGCCGTCAATCACCTCCGAAAACCACCGCCGCAATCCCAGGTGCGCGCCAAACCGATTCTCTCGAGCTGTCGCTCCCAGAATCTGCGCGAGCCGTTCGGCGCCCGCTGGGATATCGGGCAGGTGGCCGCGCGGCGCCTCATCGGCTGGCGGAGCAGAGGTTCTTCGCGCCGGCTTAAGCGCTCCAATCCGCGCAAAACGATCTTGCATCGATGTACTCATAGTTCTTTTCTGATCTCCGCGTCTCGGCAACTCTGTGGCTGATTCCTCAGGAACACAAGCGATCCAAAATCGCGAGCGCGGCTTCCTTGGTCCGCTCGCTTTTCTCGCCGGCTGGCCCGACGCACGACGGGCAGCCGCTCTCGCAAGGGCATCCGACGATTAATTCGCGGGTACGGCGCAGCAACACTTCGTGCACGCCAAAAAGCGGCTCACTAAAGCCGATTCCGCCCGGATAAGCGTCATACAAGTACAAATTCGGCTCGAAAAACTCCTTCATCCGCGCGGGATCGTCGCTGGCGGTCGAATACTCCTGCCACGCTCCCGTTTCGACTCCGGGACTCGCGGGGCGCTCGCCAACCGCCGTGCCCAGGTCGCGCCGATCGCACATCAGCAGCAGGGTAGCCATCGATTCGAGCGCGTAGAGCAAGCCGAAGATCCCACTCTGGCGTTCCGAAAGCGCGAAGGGAAGCGCCTCCAAAAGCGAACGATCGAGTGTGATCCAGAATGCCGTCGTGTGCATTTCATTCTCGGGGAGTTCGAGTTTCCCGTCTCCGATATTTTCATTGGTGAAGAACTTGATTTTCTTGAAGCCCACCACTTGCGAGCGAACGAGAACGTCGCCATGCGCGCGGGTGGCTGGCCCTACGACGCGTTCCTCTTCCGCGATTTCGAGCACGCGGACTTGCGTGTAGCGGATCGCGTCCGTGTAGTAATCGACGTTTACCGGCTTCACGTACGCTTTGCGCTCATCGAAATCGAGATGGTCGACGTGATACTGCTGTCCCTGATGAAGGTAAATCGCCTTAGGATGCACGGTCGTGAGCGCGGAGGAAAAATCGACTTCGCCGATCACTTCCGGTTTGCCGTCCTGCTGGCTCGTGGTATCGATAATGATGAAATTGTCGGAAGTCACCGAGCGAAGGCTGACCGTATCCGCCGGATACGCTTCCTGCACCCAATGCCAATTGCCACCGCTGCGATGGAGATAGCCGGCTTCGGCGAGCCGCTCGCAGAGCTGCTGCACGTTGACCGCCCCGAATTTGTCGCCGGGCGCGATCGGGAGCTCGAACGCCGCACATTTCAGGTGATTCACGAGAATCTCGAGATTATCGGGTTGGACGTACGCGTGCTCGGGCGTGCGCCCGAAAAAGTAATCCGGATGCTGCACGATAAATTGATCGAGCGGCGCCGAGGATGCGACGAGCACGGCGCAGGAAGTCCCATTGCGGCGTCCCGCGCGTCCGGCGCGCTGCCACGTGGACGCGATCGATCCCGCGTAGCCCGACATCACGCAAGCGTCGAGCGAGCCGATGTCGATTCCCAGTTCCAGCGCATTCGTCGCGACGACTCCGCGAACTCGCCCCTCGCGCAAGCCGCGCTCGATCTCGCGGCGCTCGCCGGGCAGATAGCCGCCGCGATAACCGCGAATTGCCTCGGACTGGCCGGGCTGCGGCTGATTGGCCTGCTGGAGATACGTGAGCAGGACTTCGGTGTGCAGGCGGCTGTTCGCGAAGACGATCGTTTGGAGCTTGCGAGCGAGCAATTCTTTTGCAACACGCGTGGTTTCGTTCAGGTAGCTGCGGCGAATGCCGAGATTGCGATTGATCAGCGGCGGATTATAGAAAACAAAAAGCTTTTCGGCTGCGGGGGCTCCGCTTTCTTCGATCACGCCGGCCTCGCGTTCGATGAGTTGCGAGGCGAGCTCGCCGGGATTTGCGATCGTCGCGGAACAGCAGATGAATTGCGGGTGCGAGCCATAGAATTGGGCGATCCGCGCGAGGCGCCGCAGTACATTGGTGAGGTGGCTGCCGAATACGCCACGATACGTGTGAAGTTCGTCGAGCACGATGTAGCGAAGATTTTCGAAAAGGCGCGTCCATTTCGTGTGGTGCGGAAGAATGCCGGTGTGCAGCATATCGGGATTCGAGAGGATGACGTGGCCGCGTTCGCGAATCGCTTTGCGCGCGTCGCTCGGCGTGTCGCCGTCGTAGGTGAAAACGCCAAAGGAATCATCGAGTCGCTGCGCGAGATCGTGGAGCTCGGCGAGCTGGTCCTGGGCGAGCGCCTTGGTGGGGAAGAGGTACAGCGCGCGCGTGTCCGTATTTTCGAGGACTGCGTTCAGGATCGGCAGGTTGTAGCAGAGCGTTTTGCCCGACGCGGTGGGCGTGACGACGACGAAATCTTTGCCCGCGCGAGCCGCTTCCGCGGCGGCGGCTTGATGCGAATAGAGCTGGTCGATCCCCTTGGCTCGGTACGCGGCGGCAAGTTCCGGGCGAACCCACTCTGGCATGGCGCGGAATTGCGCCTCGCGGGCGGGGATGTGCTTGATCGCCGTGAGGACTTCGTCCGAGCGATAGCGGCCTGCGAGCGCCTGGAGTACTTCCTCGACCGTGGCGAGCGTGGACTGAGGCCGGAGGGCCAGACCATGAGACGCCGAGATTGCAGCCATGCTAACTCCTTTGCCGTCATAGAGATTAGGCTGTGGCGGCTTGCGTATTCGCTTTTTGTTCGCTAAAAGTAACACGGCGAGCCAAGGGACGCAACCCCAAATCGAGTCCGGCAGCGAGCGGAGTAGGGTCAATTCTGTATGGCGGACAGGACGCGGCTTATGCTTCAATTCCCGGACCAATATCTGGACGTTGCTGAGGACTCTTGGCGCCCCTCCGAATCCTGGTGGTTGACGATCACGAAGCTGCTAGGCGGGGCCTTTGCTCCTTGCTATCCGCGCGCGCGGACTGGCTGGTGTGCGGCGAGGCCGTGGATGGGCTCGAAGCAGTTGAAAAGGCCAAGGCCCTTCGGCCCGATGTGGTGCTGATGGACGTCTCGATGCCGCGAATGAACGGGCTCGAGGCGACACGGGTCCTTCGGCGGGATCTTCCCGAGTCCAAGGTCGTGATCGTAAGTCAAAACGATCCCACAATCGTTCGGCGGCAGGTGGCGGAAGTCGATGCAGCGGGATACGTCGGCAAGATTGATGCGTCCCGCGACTTGATTCCGACGGTCGACAGGATTGTGGGTCCGAGAACCAACGGGAGCAATGGAACAGGTTCGCAGGTTGCCACGCGGGGTACGTCTTCCGCGGACTGGCTCGCGGGCGGCGGGGAATTGGGCCGACTAATACGAGAACATGATTGGTCACGAAGCTCGCCTGGCCCGATCGACAAGTGGCCGCAAAATCTGAAAATTTCCGTCAGCCTCATGCTCAATTCCCAGCACCCCATGTGGATCGGCTGGGGTCCGGAAATGACATTTTTCTACAACGACGCCTATATCTCGGTATTGAGCCTGGCGAAACATCCGAAGTCGTTAGGACAGCCGGCGCGGCAAGTGTGGTCGGAAATCTGGCATATCTGCGGCCCACTGGCCGGCAAGGTCTTCGAGAGGGGCGAAGGAACCTTCATCGATGACGTTCGCTTCTTCTTGAATCGGGGCGACTTCCTCGAAGAGAACTACATCTCGTTTTCATACAGCCCGATTCACGATGAAGCGGGAAACGTCGACGGCTTGTTTTGCGTAAATACGGACACTTCCGCGAAGATTCTCAACGCCCGCCGGCTGGCCACTCTTTCCGAACTGTCCTCCACTGCGTTGGTACAAAAAACTGCTGACGCCACCTGCGCCTCGATCGCGTTTGCCTTGGCGAAGAATCCCGACGACGTTCCCTTTGTCGCGCTCTATCTGGTCGACGATACCGGGACCCGGGCGCACCTTGGGGAAAGCTGCGGGATTGCAGGCGGAGTTCGAGGGCTCACTCCACACTCGGTGGAACTCAACGGTGAAAACGTAGAGCAGTGCGTGTGGCCGCTGATTGAGGTGATCAAGAGCGGCAAGTCGCGAATTTTCTCGGTCAAGGGAATCGAGGAGCTGCCCACCGGACTCGCTCAGCAGCGAATTACGGAGGCGATCATCCTGCCGGTATCTTCGCACGGCGAAGGCGGCACGGTTGGGATACTGGTGGCGGGAGTGAGCCCCGCGCGCAAGCTGGATACAGAATATCGCACATTCTATGAGTTGATCGCGGGCCAGATTGCCACGGCGATTCAAAATGTGCGCGCGGCGGAAGAGGAAAGAAAGCGGTTGGAGGCGTTGGCCGAGATCGATCGCGCCAAGACGGCATTTTTCAGCAACGTCAGCCACGAGTTTCGTACGCCGCTCACGCTGATGCTGGGGCCAGTGGAAGAACTGCTGGCACGAAGCCATACCGATCTCTCGCCCGCTGCGAGAAATCAGCTCGAACTGGTGAACCGCAACGGCGCCCGGCTTCTCCGTCTCGTCAATAATCTTCTCGATTTCTCGCGGATTGAAGCCGGCCGGATGCAGGCGATTTATCTGCCGACCGATCTGGCGGCCTTCACCGTCGATCTGGCAAGCGTGTTTCGCTCGGCCATGGAAAAGGCGGGGCTGCGGTTCGAACTCCATTGTGCGAAGCTGAGCGATCCGGTTCTGATAGACCGGGGAATGTGGGAGAAGATTGTCCTCAATCTCATCTCCAATGCCTTCAAGTTCACATTCGAAGGTGAAATCAGCGTTTCGTTGAAGCAGTCGGGGACCGACGCGGAGCTGCGAGTCGGCGACACGGGAGTCGGTATTCCGCGGGACGAAGTTCCACGGCTGTTCGATCGCTTCCATCGCGTCGAGAACACTCGTAGCCGCACGCATGAAGGCAGCGGCATCGGCCTGGCCCTGGTTCACGAACTGGCGAAGCTGCACGGCGGATCGGTGCGGGTAGAGAGCGCGCTGGGAAAAGGCAGCACTTTTATCGTAAGCGTGCCGCTCGGAAGCGCACATTTGCCGGCGGAGCGAATCGGAGGGGCTCGCTCACTGGCGTCGACCGCCATCGGCGCTGCGCCCTTCGTGGAGGAGGCCCTTCGTTGGCTCCCGGATGCGGACACGAGCGAGGCCGTAGAGGAAGTGACCACGGCGGATGAATTCCTGCCGCTTTCCGGTGTGCCAGAGTCGCACGGTGCCGGCACCACCGAAAGCCGACTTCGCATTTTGGTGGCGGACGATAACTCGGACATGCGCCAATATCTCGGCCGATTGCTGCGCGAGCGCTATGACGTTCTGACGGTCCCCGACGGAAGAGCTGCGATGGCAGCCGTTCGCGATCAACTTCCGGACCTGATCCTTACCGACGTGATGATGCCGCAGCTCGACGGCTTCGGCCTGCTGCACGAATTGCGTGCCGATCCCCAAACGAAGACAATTCCTGTGATCCTGCTTTCCGCGCGCGCGGGAGAGGAGTCGCGCGTCGAAGGAATGGAACACGGCGCGGACGATTACCTGATCAAGCCTTTCAGCGCGCGGGAATTGCTGGCGCGGGTACAGGGGCACTTGGCTCTGGCGCTGGCTCGCAAGCAAGGCGAGCAGGCGCTGCGCGAGAAGGAACGCCGGCTCAGGCTTGCGACCGAAGCGGCAGAACTTGGCATCTGGCAATGGTATCCTGCCGAGGATTTGGCTACGTGGGAGAACGACCGCGTCTACGAGATATACGGCCGTACACGAGAAGACGGTTCGCTCAGCTCGGCGGAATTCACGTCAAGTGTGATTCACCCGGATGACTCACAAAATTTCAAGCGAGCCCTTACCCGAACGCTCGAAGCGGGCGAACGATTCTTCTGCCAGAGTCGCATTTATCGCAAGGATCGAAGCCTTGTATGGGTTGAGTTCACGGGCCAGCTGGAACAGGGAACGGATGGCTCGCCTTCGCGCATGCTGGGAACGGTGCTCGATATCACTCAACGGAAACAGCTGGCGGAAACTCTAGAGTCGCAAGTTCAGGCGAGAACAAAGGAATTACAGGAGCGGAATCGCGAGATACTCAAGCAGTCAGCGCAGCTAAGGCACCTATCCCATCGTCTGATGCAAATACAGGATGAGGAGAGGCGGCACATCGCGCGCGAACTGCACGACAGCGCGGGCCAGGTCCTGGCTGCGCTCGCGATGAACGTCTCAAGCGTAGTTCAGAGGGCCAGACAGAGTGATTCGCAGCTTGCCAAAGATGCCGAAGAAGCGCAGCGGCTGGTGCAGGAGTTGAGCCAGGAGATTCGTACGATGTCGTATCTGCTGCATCCGCCGCTGCTGGACGAAAGCGGGCTCGCCGAGGCGCTGCTCTGGTACATTCGAGGCTTGGAGGAACGCAGTGGCTTGAGCATCGCGCTGACGATGCCGGAAGACTTTGGCAGGCTTTCCCACGAGATGGAGCTGGCGATATTCCGGATCGTGCAGGAATGCCTGACGAACGTGCATCGGCATTCGGGGAGCAAGGTGGCAGCCATTCGTGTCGCGCGCGACGAGGAGATGGTTACGCTCGAGGTTCAGGACGAAGGCAGGGGCATGTCGGCCGAGAAGCTGGTCGAAATTCAATCGCGTGGCGCGGGCGTTGGGATCCGGGGGATGCGCGAGCGGGTTCTGCAGCTCGGTGGCGAGATGAGGCTGCACTCCGATGATCGGGGCACAGGTGTTTTGGTCATGCTGCCGACAACGGATTCAAAGGGTGACGAGCGCACTCTGAGTGTTGAGGCCGGTGGATAAGCCCTTTAGCTCGCACGGCGACATCAAAAAGCGACATTGATGCGAATTCTCATTGCGGACGACAACGAGCAAGTCCGGCGCGGCGTCGCGTCGTTTTTGGCGGCTGAGCCGGGTTGCCAGATTTGCGGGGAAGCTGCTGACGGGCAGCAGGCAGTCCAGATGGCGCGGGAGTTCGCGCCGGATGTGGTTCTGCTGGACGTGAGCATGCCAGGAGTGAGCGGGCTCGAAACGGCTCGGCTGCTGCGGCAGGAAGCGCCGAAGGTGAAGATCATTATGATGAGCCAGCACGACCCGGTTCAGCTATTGCCGCAGGCTCTCGAGGCTGGCGCTCACGCGTGTGTCGATAAGTGCCGCGTCACGACAGACCTGGTGACAACGATCCGGAGTGTAACGGGAAGTCCACGAGGGATCGAGATATAGGGCTGGGATTGCCCCTCGTTTCGGCGGCGTGATTCCGCCATCAAACTAGAGATCTTCCGCGGTCGTCGGGTCGATGATCGTGACGATCTGCGAGATTCGGTTGGCAGGGAAGCCGCCGAGCCGGGCGTGCTCTCGGATCATCTCCTCGTTGGGCGCGATGTAGACGCAGTAGATCTTATCGCCCGTCACGTAGCTTTGAACCCACTGGATCTGCGGTCCAAGATTCCGCAACACCGAACACGACTTCTCCGCGACCCCGTGAAGCTGCTGAGGGGTGAGCGAGCCGGCTCCGGGAATTTCGCGCTCAATCAAGAATTTGGGCATGTTGGCCTCTTCGTAGCGCAAGCGATCGCGCGGACGGCAGTATATCTGCATCCCTTGTGGCGTCAACTAGTTGCCCTTGCATCCCTTCAAGGAAGCTGTACCCTTCGCGGCGTGTTCCCAGCCTCGCGAAGAATCAGGGCCAACCTAGAATTCTCTATGTACCTAAAGACAAACTAGATACGGAAAGATCGTGGCCCCGTGTGGAAGCATCTTATGTTGTGGAGGCAAGGAATATGCGGAACATAGGGCTTAACTTCATAGGAGGGTTGTTGCTGGCGGCATTGATCTCCGCGCCGGCTTGGGGAACCCCAGACCGGCCCACGACCGCTTATCCGGGAACTTTAAACTACGTTGAGGGAACCGCGTCAATCGGTTCGCAGATGTTGAATTCCAATTCGATCGGCTCAGTGACCTTGGCTCCTGGCCAAACGATTACGACCGAGCAGGGAAAGGCGGAAGTGCTCTTAACTCCGGGCGTGTTTCTGCGGCTTGGGGACGCTAGCGCCGTGAAGATGGTATCGCCGAGTCTAACCGACACGGAAGTGGCCGTCGAGCGAGGGCAGGCGACAGTGGAAGTAGCGGACATATACAAGCAAAACCAACTGATCGTCGATGAAGGTACCTCGCAAACTCGCTTGCTGAAGAACGGATTGTATGACTTCGACGCCGATCAAGGCGCAGTTCGGGTGTTCGACGGCGAGGCTATGCTCCGCGACCGCAACCAACAGGTGAAGATCAAGGGCGGTCACCAGGTGATCCTGGGCGCGGACAAGTTGAAGGCGCACGGGTTCGACAAGACCGCCTATGAAGGCGATCTGTATCGGTGGAGCAGCCTGAGGTCGTCTTACCTCGCGGAAGCGAACGTGGACGTCGCGCCGAGCTATGTGAACGCGGGCTGGTATGGTCCTGGCTGGATTGGCACCGGCTGGTATTGGGATCCGTGGTTCGATTGCTACACGTTCTTGCCGGGCAATGGATTCCTGTATAGCCCGTTCGGCTGGGGCTTCTATTCGCCCATGTACGTTTACAACGCGCCGTGGGCCTTTGGCGGTCACTACGGTCACCATTTCGATCGGTACGGACCGGCGCTAGCTCCACGGTACGGACATGCGTTTGCGGGTCGCGGCTTCCACGGCGGAGGCTTCGCGGGGGGCGGGTTCCATGGTGGCGGTGGTGGTTTCCATGGCGGCGGCTTCCACGGCGGTGGCGGCTTCGGTGGTGGTCATCGCTAATGTGACGCAGAGAAGTGAACGGGGAACCGGCAAAAGGCGGGGCGTGATGAGCGCCCCGTTTTTTGTGTCGCCCGCCTGTTGCTAAAGGCGGGCCGTGCGTGGGTCGTGCATACGGAAGTGGGCCACGCGGATGCGTTTGAACTTCTCGTTTTCGAGAGTATAGATGCACCAGTTCGTCGCGATGTAGACGTCGCCTGCCTTCATCGCGCGACCCGAGAAATTCGGATAATCCTTGAAGAAGTGAAACTCGCTGTACATTTCCGCGGCGATTCTGTTGGCGTCGAAGAGAAAATCGCCCACCTCGAGCGCCTCGCGGCAGTGCTGGTGCAGGGTGACGTATTGTTCGAGGAATCCAGCGCGCCCCTGCCGCGTAATCGGCGGCGCCTGGGGATTCGCAAGCATCGTCGGATATTCGATGGAGACGTCCGGGTCGTAGAACTTCATCACGTCTTCGTAGCGCTTGTTGTTGAAATGATCGACGTAGCGCAAGAAATTCTGCTTGTCCATTGTGGACTCCTCCGGGCCTCGAGACGCGATTCGGACGCGATGAGACTAACCCCGCAAATACCGCAAGGCAAGACGCCCGGTCATCCGCACTGATTCCTATCGGGACGAGCCGCGTCATCCGTCCTGTTGTACTGACGGTATGTGCCGCGCTTGACACATTTGGCGGGGGCCGCTATAGAGGGTGTATGGCTCAATCCATTCTGATTTTCGATTTCGGCACAAACGAAGAAGCGGCGCAACAGGCGAGACACAAAGTGGATGGCTGGAAGCAGGCATTTCGTCTCGGAGACAAGCTGCTACTGAAATTCGAACGCGAGGAATCCGACGCTGAAGCGCAAAAGGACGGCGACGGAACGCCCGCCGACGTCGCGCCGAAAGCTGCGGCAAAAGCATCCGGCAAGGGCAAGGGAAGCGCCAAAAAGACGCCCGCGAAGGCTCGCGCGAAAGCCGACAGCGAAGAGAAGGCTGAGCCTGCGGCGCGCGTGCGGGTTTTCCTGCGGCTGGCATTTTCCGACCACGAAAAGCTTTCTTACCAGCGATGGCTCGACCGCATCCCGACCGAAGAGCCTTTCAAGTTCGCGCAGGGAGAGACCGTGCGTTCGGGGCAATCCGAGTTCGAGAAGGCGTCCGAGCAGTTCGAGGCGCTGGATTAATCGGCGGCGATCGTCGGATTTAGGTGGTCCACTGTATGGACCCGGCGGCCCGGACTTGTTTGAATGAATGACGGGCCGAACATTGGTGGGCGGAGCCGAGCAGTTGGCCGAATTTGCATTTATAATAGGGCTTCACGTATCCTAGCCGACGGACTTCTCGTCGGAGGCGGCAGGCCGAATGCCCTCTCAGGAAAAGGTCAAGACCGGGCGAGTTGACGCCTCGAAATATCACGGTCTGGACCGCGACACGCTGGTCCGGATCTACCGCACGATGTTCCTTTCGCGGCGGATCGATGATCGCGAAATCCAGCTCAAGCGGCAGAACAAGACCTTCTTTCAAATCAGCGGCGCGGGCCATGAGGCTGTGTTGGCGGCCGCAGGTCTGCTGCTGAAGCCCGGCTACGACTGGTTTTTCCCCTATTATCGCGATCGCGCGCTGGCGCTGGCGCTCGGCGTGACGCCGTACGAAATGCTGCTCCAGGCCGTTGGGGCCAAGGACGATCCTTCGTCTGGCGGGCGGCAGATGCCGTCGCACTGGGGCAACCACAGGTTGAACATCGTGCCGGGTGCATCGGCGACCGGGATGCAATGGTTGCACGCCGTGGGAGCGATCGAAGCCGGCCTCTATTACGATCATTTTCCGAAGGCACTCGATCAGGCCCGCAAGGCTCCACTCGGCGAGTCGGTGAGCCACCATCGCGACGAGATTGCGTATGTTTCCGGTGGCGATGGCTCGACGAGCGAAGGCGAGTTCTACGAAGCGCTGAGCGCAGCGAGTTTGCGCCGCGCACCCGCGTTGTTCCTCGTGGAGGACAACGGCTATGCCATCTCCGTTCCAGTCGAGGTACAGACGCCAGGCGGCAATATCAGCAAGCTGGTCGCGAACTTCCCGAATTTTCATTTCGAAGAGTGCGACGGCACCGATCCCCTGGAGAGTTACGCGGCGCTGAGCGCAGCCGTGGCCCATTGCCGGGCGCGCCGAGGTCCAGCGCTGGTCCATGCGCACGTGATACGTCCCTACTCGCATTCGCTCTCCGACGACGAGAAGCTCTACAAGACAGCCGAAGAGCGCGACGCGGAGGCGCACCGCGATCCCGTGCCGAAATTCGGACTATTTCTCGTGCGCGAAGGAATTCTCGACGAGCACGACATCGAGGCGCTCGAGAGCGACGTTGAAAGGGAGGTTCTGGAAGCAACCGATCGGGCCCTCGCTGCTGAGCCGCCCCATCCGGATTCGATTTATGAATGCTTGTATTCGCCCGATGTCGATCCGACGGGCAAACAATTCGAGGCAGCCCCGAAGGCGAATGGCCACTCGCACGGACCCACGAAGACGATGGTCGAGATGATTTCCGCGACGCTCGCAGACGAAATGTCGCGCGACGAGCGGATCGTCATTTTCGGCGAAGACGTGGCGGACTGCAGCCGCGAAGAAAACCTCGCAAGCGTGAAAGGGAAGGGCGGCGTTTTCAAAGCGACATCCGGCCTGCAGCGGCGCTACGGCTTGAAGAGAGTTTTCGACGCGCCGATCGCGGAGGCAGGCATCATCGGGCGAGCCATCGGGATGGCGGTCCGCGGGCTGAAGCCGGTGGTGGAGATTCAGTTTTTCGACTACATCTGGCCGGCGATGATGCAGCTGCGAGACGAACTGCCTTTGGTGCGCTGGCGCTCGATGGGACATTTCAAGTGCCCCGTGGTCATACGTGTCGCAATCGGCGGGTATTTGACCGGCGGCGCGATCTACCACAGCCAGAGCGGCGAGGTGACGTTCACGCACATTCCGGGACTGCGCGTGGTGATGCCTTCGACGGCGCTCGACCTTTGCGGATTGTTGCGTACGGCGATTCGCTCGGACGATCCTGTAATGTTCCTCGAGCACAAGCATCTCTATCGCCAGCCCTATAATCGCGCGCACTATCCGGGGCCGGATTTCACGGTGCCGTTCGGCAAGGCCCGCGTGGCGCGCGAGGGCAAGGACGTAAGCGTGATCACCTACGGCGCCGTGGTGCACCGTGCGGAGGTGGCAGCTGCCGAGCTTGCGCGCGAGGGCCTATCGGCCGAGATTATCGACCTGCGCAGCTTGAGCCCGTACGACTGGGAATCGATTGCCGCGAGCGTGAGGAAGACCAACCGCGTGATCGTGGCGTACGAGGATTCGCGCTCGTGGGGATACGGCGCGGAAATCGCGGCGCGCATCGCCGATGAGCTTTTCGACGAACTCGATGCGCCGGTGCGTCGCGTGGCTGCCACGGATACCTTCTGCGCGTACCATCCGGACCTCGAGGACGCCATCTTGCCGCAAACAAAGGATATCGTCCGCGCGGTGCGCGATCTCGCGGCCTACTGAAGTCCGCCTGGAACTTTTCGGCGGCTCCGGACGTAGGTATCTATAGAGACGGCAATCGAAAGGGTCACGCCGGGAGGATCGCATGAATTGCGGACATTGCCAGAGAGACATTGCCGATTACTCGAACTTCTGCTATTTCTGCGGCGCGCGGCAGCACGTATCGCCCCTAGGTGTGCCTCGGGCCACGAAGCGCCTGATGCGTTCGACCGTCGATTGCAAGATCGCCGGAGTATGCGGCGGGATCGCAGAATATTTCGAAGTCGATTCGACACTGGTGAGGCTGATCTGGGTGCTGGCGGTGCTGATGCCCGTTCCGGTTGTGCCCGCGTTTCTCGGCTATTTCGTGGCGTGGATCGTGCTTCCGCTGGCCCCGCCCGTTACCTTCGCGGCTCCTCCGGGAACGGTTCCGAACTCGACGCAGACGGCGTAGACACGCCTGCCGCGCCCGGATCAGTTCTTGCTTTTTGCCTTGCGCGGCGTGGAAGAACGCCCTTCGTGGAAGAGAACGTGATCGAAGGATACTAACCCCGCGCCTAGCGACGTGAGCGCGAACGCCGCCACGGCCAGAACGAGCGGGAACTCATAGTTGTGCACGGCGCGCGGGTCTTCGAGAATCCTGTGGACCTGGACGAGCGCTACAGTCATCTCCGCCGCGATGAGCAATCCGGCGATTCGCGTGAACAACCCGATCAGCAGAAGGCACCCGCCGAAAAATTCAATCACGCCTGCGAGATAAGCGAAGTAGGCCGGGAAACCCATGTGATCGAAGGCCTCCATCGTCTGCCGCGTGTGCCCGAAGAGTTTCGGGTAGCCGTGGCAGATGAAGATGACTCCCAGGGCCGCCCGCAAAAGCAACAGCGCGAGCGGCTTGAGTTTTTCAAGGCCTTGCATTCGTATTCTCTCCTCAGTTTTCCGATCCGCGGGCCTGCCGTCGCCCGCGACAGTGCCGGATTGTAGCAGAACACAACACAGACCTTTTCCGACACATCCAAACTTTTTTTAGGGATGCGGCGCGAAAGTGGGCTCGCGCGTTGGTGTAGAATTCTTACTTGCCCCGGAGAAGTCCGGCATGAGACCCAGCTCACAAAAACTTCGTGTGGCCACCAGGCTCGGAGACCGAGCGTGATCCGGAAGCTGCTGATCGGGTTCGCGCTTGTGCTGATCATCGGCTTCGCTGCGTACCGTCACTTTCATCATGCGAAGCCTCCGCTCGAATCGGCCTACATCGGCGGTCGCCAGGTGACGCTCTGGAGCACCACGGCGCAGGTGCGCGAGCCTGTGGCGATGATGACCTTCGGAGATCGCGTCGATGTGCTCGATCACTTCGAGGATGAGGTCAAGGTACGGACGACCGCCGGAGTGATGGGCTGGACGGACCAGGAACAGTTGCTGTCCGCGGAGTTCTGGCGGCAGGCTCAGGATATTGAAGCAGAGACGGCCAAAATGCCGATCCAGGCTCGCGGCCACACGCGCGTGCTGACCAATCTGCACATCGAGCCCGCTCGAGACGCGGCGCGGATTCGCCAGCTGGACAAGGATGTGCCCGTCGATTTGTACGAGCGGCGTGCGGTGGTCGTGCCTTCCGCGTCGACCGCGAATGTCGCCGAAACCAGCGAGAACTCGCCGGTGGAGACCAGGAAGGAAGATTGGTGGCTGGTGCGCGCACACGTGCAGAGCCCTTCGAGCGAAGGACTCACCCTCTCGGGATGGGTGCTGGGACGGTTTGTCGATCTCGATGTACCGGAGCCGCTGCCGAACTACGCGAGCTCGGCGGGTATGCGGATCGTGGCGTGGTACGAGCTCAACCACGTGATCGATGAATTGGGAGCCACCCGACCTCAGTACCTTGTGCTCGGGACGCGCAGTGGGGAAGGACAGCCTTGCGACTTCACGCTCATTCGCGTTTTTACGTGGGGTAAGCAAAGAGACCGGTATGAGACGGCATTCGTGGAGAGCGATCTTTGTGGAAAGCTCCCGCTCAATCTGACCGCCGGCAGGGCCCTGGGCGGCGACGCGGCGTTCGCCTTTGAGGATTGGAGCACCGGCAAGTCTGACCTGCGGACGTATCACATGCATCAGACCATCGTGAGATTGGAGCGAGCAGATGGTTCGGAGCCGGTGAAGCGGAAACATGGACACGGATAGAGCCAAGCGAAGGCAATCCGGCACGGGCTGCGCAGGTGCGTATCCAACCGCCAGCCGATGGCTGCACGGAATTTCGCGCGTAGCGACGATGACGGCATTTCTTGCGCTGACGTGCGCGACCGTGGGGTGTGCGCGCTCGGAGACGCATGTCGAGGCGAGCCATCCTGCACCGCCGGCGCTTTCGTATATCGGGCAATGGGGCGCCAAGGGTGACGGTCCCGGGCAGCTGGACCAACCAACGTGCATTGCGACCGACACGGTCGGTAAGGCTTACATCGCGGATGCGGGCAGCCACTTCGTTCACAAGTTCGACACGGATGGCACGCCGCTGCTTTCGTTTCAGGAAAATGCGCTCAAGAATCCGCAGTCGATCACGGTGGATAGCGGCGGCGCGATCTATGTGACGGAATTGACGAGCTCGAGCGCATTCGTCTTTTTCCCCAACGGGGATCGTTATCATCAAGTGAAACTGAAGACCCACGCGAATGGCGAGGACATGCTCAGCGTTGGGGTCGACGATGGCGGACTGATCCAGATTCTCGACGCGGAAGCAGACCGTGTTTTCACATATACACCGCGATTCCGCCTGACGAAATCGTGGACGCCGGCCGCGAACCAGCCAGGCGCGCAGGTACGACCACGGACTGTGGCAACGGCAGCCGATGGGTCCGTCTACGTGCTGGACGGAGACGCCGGGCGCATCTTGAAGTTCGCGTCGGACGGGAGCTTCATCGGCGAGATGAAGGCCGACGGAGGAAGCGGACGGCTCAGCGACGCTTTCGCTGTGTCGCCGATTGGAATATTCGCGATGGATGCGGATGGACGGACGCTGCATGCGTGGTCGCCGGATGGGCAGGCGAGGCCCGACATGGATCTGGCGCCACAGCTTGGCCAGGGAACTCGTGCCGCGCCTGCGCTGGCTGTGAGCCCGCGCAAGGAACTCCTCGTACTGGACGCGCCCGAATCGCGAGTCCTTCGCTATCGAATCAACTTCTGATACTTTCTACGCGTTGGCTGTTTTCAGGGAAGGAATCCCATGCCATTACTGCTGACCGAAGCGGATGTCCGCGCGATCCTGACGATGCCGATGGCTCTCGAGGACGTCGAGATCTCGTTCCGCCGCCTTGGCGATGGGGCCGGAGTCTCGCATCCGCGGCGGAGGCTGCTCATTCCCGGGAAAACAATTTTGAATTACATGGCGGCAGCGGATACGGCCGGAGGCTACCTCGGCCTAAAGATTTACTCGATCTCGCGCGGCAAGGCGCGATTCATAGTCCCCCTTTTTCGCGCGGAAACGGGCGAGATGGTGGCGCTGATCGAAGCGGACTACCTCGGGCAGATGCGCACGGGAGCGGCCAGCGGAGTGGCGGCAAGAGTGATGGCGCGCGACGATGCGCGCACCGTGGGCATCATCGGAACGGGGCTGCAAGCGCGCACGCAGCTAGAGGCCGTAACGGCAGCGCGCAAAATCGAGCGGATTCGCGCATTCGGCCGCGACGCCCAACGGCGCGAGAAATTCGCCAAAGAGATGACGCTGCGCCTGGGCATTCCGGTGACGCCTGCGTCTTCGGCCGAAGAGGCCGTGCGCGGCGCAGCCATTGTTATCACGGCAACGACATCGAAAACGCCCGTACTCGAAGGCCGATGGATCGAGCCTGGCACGCATATCAGCGCCATCGGCGTCAACTTCGCGGAGAAGCGCGAGATCGATACGGAGACGGTGCGCCGCTGCGACGTGATTGCGGCGGACTCAGTGGAGCAATCGAAGATCGAATCGGGCGATCTGATCCAGGCGTTTGCGGGCGACGAATCGCGATGGGCGACGGTTCGCGAGTTTGCCGACATCATCGTGGGCAAGGTGCCCGGACGTACGAGCCGGGATCAGGTGACTCTCTTCAAATCCAATGGAATCGCGATCGAGGACATCGTCGTCGCCGGGCGGATCTACGAACTGGCGAAGCAGCGCGGGGTGGGCCGCGATATTCCGATGTGGCAAAGCGACGGTTAGGCGCGCTGACCGTCGGGTGCTTTCGACTTCCGGAGCCCCAATCGCCTCAATAGGGCTTCGTGCAAGCGCTCGCGCGTGTCTTCAGGGAGCGGAGCAGGCTCGGAATTACAGAAGATCTGAATTGTTTTTTGGCAGGTATCCACCACGATACGGCAGTCCTTGCAGTTCCCGAGGTGCTGTTCGATCGAGGCGCGAAGCGTGGGATCAAGCGCTTCGTCGAGGTAGTCGGCCAATTCGTTGATAATCGCTTTGCACTTCACGAATGTTCTCCCCGCCGAAAGTATTGGTTTAGCTTCTCGCGCAGCTTAAGCCGCGCCCGTAGCAGCCGCGATTTAACGGCCGGAACGGAAAGCCCCAAGGCTTCGGCTGTCTCCTCGGTCGACAGTTCTTCGATGTCTCGCAACTGGAAAACGATTCGGAAAGGGGGATCGAGCTCTCCGATCACTTTTCCAAGAATACCCGAAAGTTCCGTCTGGCCGTAGCGCTCCTCTGGAGAAGGGCCCCAATCTTCCACCTCCCGGGGCATCATGTCCTCACCGGTGTCGATCTCCTGATCGAGCGAAACGACGTTGGGGCGACGCCGGCGGAGCTTCATCAGGGCCTGGTTCACGGCAATGCGCACCAGCCAAGTGTAAAAGCGGGAATTTCCCTGAAACTCGCCGAGATGCTCGTAAGCCTTCAGGAACGATTCCTGCATCGCGTCTTCGGCATCTTCGCGATTCTGGGTAATGTTCTGGGCGAGACGGAAGATTTTGCGTTCGTAGCGGCCCACAAGTGTTTCAAAGGCGGAAATATCGCCTGCTTTGGCCGCCGCAACCAGGGCGGATTCGTCGTCCTTGACGACGGTGGATGGCAGCGGTGGTCGCGGGCGCACGGGATCGAGCTTTGGAGAACTCATCGAGAACCTGTCCATACAAAAGCGTAGCATAGCTTTCGACGTTTCCGCTGGCGGGAATGTATTATCATAGCGGTCGCCCAGAGGGACATGCGGACACTCCCCGATTATCTGCGTAAAGGAATGAGAATGATTCTGGTTGGGTGCAACCCCGGCGACCGTTCAGCCCGGGTGGGGCACTACTACGCCGGGCGCAACAATCAATTTTGGCCGATGATGTTTGAGTCGGGCGTAATCCCGGAGCCGCTGGGTTACCAGGACGACCGGCGATTAGTCGAATTCGGTATTGGCATGACGGATCTCGTGAAGCGGCCAACGCGCGGCGTCGAGGAGATCGAGCGGGAGGAGTTTGCGGAAGGCCGAGTCCTGCTCGCGCAGAAGCTTGAGGAACTGCGGCCGCGCGTGATCGCCTTTAACGGGAAAATGGTGTACGAGAAATTCACGGGCCGGCCCTGCAAGCTCGGGTTGCAGAAAGAGCTGCTCTACGGAGCGCGCGTATTCGTGCTGCCGTCGACGAGCGCGCAGAATGCCGGGACGAGCGCGGGCGTGAAGAAGCGCTATTTCAAGCAGCTGGCGGCGTTGTTACACGGGATGAAGAACTAGCGGTAGTTATTTCTCGGCGTTGATGGAGGCCTAAACGCATGGGCGCAACGCAGCAAGCCACGCGTCAGCTAGTGCTCGAAGAGCGATCCGGCGCCGTCCTCACGCTACGGCTGAATCGGCCCGAGAAACTCAATGCGCTGAATCCTGAGCTGGCGCGCGCTCTCGTGCAAGCTCTGTTGCGAGCGGGTGATGACAAGTCCGTGCGCGCCGTCGTGCTGACCGGTGCCGGCCGTGGATTTTGCGCGGGCGGCGACATCGATTACATCCACGACGCGCGGAGCAGGCATTCCGTGCACGACTTCCAGGCTCTGCTCGCAGTCGGCAAGGAAGTTTGCCTCGCCATCGCGTCCATGCCAAAGCTCGTGATCGCTGCAGTGAACGGGGCGGCGGCGGGCGGAGGCATGAGCCTGGCCCTCGCGTGCGACCTGCGCATAGCGTCGGATCAGGCGATGTTTAAGCAGGCTTTCGCGCAGCTAGGACTGTATCCCGACCTTGGCGCGACATTTTTTCTGCCGCGGCTCGTGGGACTGTCGCGAGCGTCCGAGTTCTTCTATACCTCGGAAAGACTGACCGCTGCCGAGGCGTGCCGCATCGGCATTGTCTACCGCGTGCATCCTCAGGATAAGTTCGAAGAAGAAACCCGGAAACTCGCCGAGCAAATGGCGGCCGGGCCGCCGCTCGCGTATCGCGACGTGAAACGAACCATGATCAGCGAGGCTCGCGCGCAACTCGAAGCCACCATCGATGAAGAGAACCGCCTTCAGATTCACTGCTTTCTCTCCGAGGATTGCGCCGAAGGCCTCGCCGCTTTCAAGGAAAGGCGCCAGCCGAATTTTCGCGGCCACTGAAGCCGCAGTCGATTTCTTGCGTCCAACATATCGAGGAGGAACGGATGGCAACGACAAAACCGCGGACCGGACGGCGAAGGGCAAAAACCGGGAAGAAAGTGTTGTTCATGCAGAAGCCGTCCTGCACGACGTGCCGCAAGGCGAAGAAGTTCATGGAACGCCGCGGCTTTCAATTGTACTTCCGCGATCTGGCGAAGGAACGGTTGAGCTCTACGGAGCTTGAGAAATTGATTGGGAAACGCGACTACACGCAATTCTTGAATCCGCGGAACGAAGTCTACCGCAAGGAGAACATGAAGGAAGAGCCTCCGACGCGGAAGCAGGCGATCCGCATGATGGCGAAGGAGCCGAACCTGATTCGGCGGCCCGTGATCGTTGCGGGCGGGCGTGTGGTTGTGGGCTTCGATGAAGATGGCATTGCGCGGCTCTAGGGGAGTCGGCGGCAAGGCAACCGCTGGGACGGCGGAGAAGGGCGCGGCCAAGTCGCCGGGCGCGGCATTTCTCGCAGATCGAATCGAAATCCGGCACGGCGATCTCACCGAGATGGATGCCGACGCGATCGTCAACGCTGCGAACAACGACTTGCAGCTTGGCGGCGGCGTGGCAGGAGCGATTCGACGCAAAGGCGGCCCAAAGATCCAGGTGGAGTGCAACGACATCGGTACGATACCGGTCGGCGGCGCGGCAATCACTTCGGGCGGTGACTTAAAGGCCCGCTATGTGATTCACGCGGCCAGCATGGAACTCGGAGGCAGGACATCGGCGCTTGCTCTGCGAAGCTCTACGGCACATTCGCTGCGTATCGCGGCGCAAAACGGACTAAAGATGATCGCGTTCCCCGCAGTTGGCGCAGGCATCGCCGGATTCCCGATGCGCGAATGTGCGGAAATCATGCTCCGCGAGGCCGCCAAACACTTGCAAGGGCCCACGTCGGTCGAGAAAATCCAGTTTGTGCTCTTCGATCAAGAGGCGTTGAAAATCTTCCAAGAAGTTTTCCGAGATTTGCAGTCCAAAGGCTTCGACTCGAACTGATTTCAGCTTATACCCAAAAATTGTCAACCACTCGAATGCCCGAAACTGGGGTTAGTTACTCGGGTCGCGGCGCTTAAGGGTTGGCTCGTCACTTCCAGGCTTCTCACTCGATGCAGGAGCCGTGGGAGTCTGGGCAGGAGTGCCGCTCGCTGACGGAGTGGCTGCCGACGCGGTGTTGTCGCCACCGTAGGGCTTTTTCATATAGTACAGGGCTTCTTGCTGCGCTCCTGCCGTGTTGTCGTTGGTGTGCTGTGCGAGGCTGTACTCGTTCACCGCGCGTTCGCGCTGGCCCAGCAGATCGTAGATTTTCCCGATGTAGATGTGGCTCCATACTTCCGTCCACTTCGGATCGAGATCGCCGCCAAGGGCCGCGCGGAATGCATTGGCCGCCGCCTGGTAGTTCTTCTGGTAGAACATCGCCTCGCCCATGCGGAAGTGCGCCAGTGAATTGGTCGGCTGCACGTCGAGGGCGCGTTGGTATTCCTGAATCGCTTCGTAATACTTGCCGATCTGGGCGAGCGCTTCGCCGCGCGCGATGGTGGCCCGAACGCGCAGCCGCGGGCTCGATTTGAGCAAGTTGTTGTTGGGATCGATGATGATGCCGTTGGGCTTCGGGCGGCCGAACGTGTCGATCTCGAATTCTGTACTCGTGCCCGTCACAAGGATTTTCTTGTAGACCGGGTTTCCCTCGGTATCCACTTTCATTTCGACCGGCATGCGGAACGTGTCGAGATCCTGATGTATCTTGCCGATCACCTGAAAACCCTTCGGAGTCCGATAGACGATGTAGTCCAGCTGAAATTCGGGGACACCGGTGGAGTCGAGCCATTGCGAAAAGAAGGAGAGCAGATTGACCGGCGGATCGCCCTTCTTTGGCGGCGGAAGCTTCGTGGCCGCCATTCTTCGGAGTTCGTCGATCGTGGCCGTCTTGCCCGCATGCGCCTTGTAAAAATCGTGGAGCAGGGCAGTAAAGGCATCGTCGCCGAGTTCGGCGCGCAGCATGTGAAAAACCATCGCGCCCTTGTCATACACGATCGAGTGATACTGGTCGGAGTATCGCTCCAGGTGCCCGGCCTGCGAGATCGGGCTCACGTCTTCGTACATCAGCGCGCCAACAGCAAAGTCTTCGAGTGCGCGGTTGAGTCCGGCCACGCCGTCGGATTGTTCGGCGTACATGGCCTCCGCGTAGCGCGACAAGCCGTCCGTGATCCAGACGTCAGACGCCGTAGCTGCCAGCACCTGCACGCCCCACCATTGCCCCGCAGCGAGCTGCGAGAGCATGCGGTCGTTCGCGCGAGCGGTCCATTGGCGCGCGCTGATCAGCAACAATCCGGGTGCGGAATATCCCGGCAGCGATCCATCCGGCATTTGGGCCACGGTCAAGCTGGGTTGGGTCGCAAAGCTCCCAAACGTATCCGAAAAATAGCTCATGATCTGCGCGAGAGAATTTCCGTAAGACTGCGCCGTGGTTGCCTGAGCCGGCGGTGTATAAATCGAGAATTGGTAGCCCTGTGCCGAGACGGGAGAAAGCTGCAAAGTGCCCGCGACGAACGAGCCGACTGGCTCGGCTTGGTCGCAATGGAATACGTATTCCGATTGTCCGGGTCCTTTGCCAATGCCGGGCGTTGATGTGGGCGGGTCGGCCTTACCCGTGCCGACTACAACGAACGTATCCGGCACGATGATCCGAAACGTCCCGGTGTAGCGATTCGCGGGGTAGTTGGTAAGAGGGAACCATCGCGCAGGCAGCAGCAAATACGCCGAAGTCTTATCGACCGACGCAAACCGCACGCCGCGCGTAGGGCTGTCGTCTTCGCTCGAAATCGGCCCGGCGTAGTCGAACACTAGATCGACTTCTTTGCCCGGAGTCGCCGTGCCCGGCAGGGCCACGCTGAGCAGAAGCGGCGAATCGTTGTCCCGATCGAAGCTGAGCTGCTGGCCGTCGGCCGTCTTGACGGAATTCACGCGCAGATCGGGATGCAATTCGACGAGAAGCGTCCGCGAAACCTGTGTCGCGACGAACTTCACCTTTACAAGCGCCGATATCGTCTGATCTTCGGGGTGGAGCATCACTTCAACATCGTAGTTTGTGGCGCGGAAGGGGAAGGCATGAGTGGCTTGCGCGGGCGTAGCGCCCGCCGCGAGGAGGAGCATTCCCAGGGCTCCCAAAGCCCGCAGGGCAATGAGCAAACGATCGATTCTGAACAAGAAGGACCCCTCGCGAAAAGACTGCAACCGCATGCCTACCTTAAGATACCAGATAACCGTTGGCAGTTGCCCGGAGCCGAAGCCCTACAACATCCGCGCGAAGACGTCGGCCGCCCGCTCGATAGCGCCGCCCGGCCCGAGTTTTGAGCGAGCTTCCGCGAGCCCGGATATCATTTCGTCGCGTCCATCGGGCGATTCCAGAAGGTAGCGCACCTCGGCGGCGACAGCGGCGGGCGTGAAGTCGTCCTGAATCAGCTCGGGCACCACACGGCGCCCCGCGACGAGATTCGCCATGCTGATGAAGGGTGTCCGAAGCATGCGGCGCAGGATCGCCGCCGTGGTGCGCGCGACGCGATACACCACGACCATAGGCGTGCCGAGGAGAGCACCTTCGATTGTAGCGGTGCCGCTTGCCACGATGGCGCAGTCGGCCGCGGCGAGCGCATCGTACGTAGCGCCTTCGACGCGCCGGATTATGACGCCCGGGCGCGAGCCGTAAGCGGCGAAGAGATCGGCCGGAAGATTAGGCGCAGCCGCGTGGACGAATTGCAATCCGCCCGACGGCTTGATTTCGCGCGCGAGGATTTCGCATGCGCCCAGTATGGTCGGGAAATTCTGCGCGATCTCGTTGCGGCGGCTTCCAGGCAGGAGCGTAACGATCAAGCGCTCCGGATCGAGGCCATGCCGCTCGGCAAACTCCGTTCGGTTCATGGAAGCGCGCACTACATCGACTAGAGGATGCCCGACAAAGTCCACCGGCACGCCCGCATCGCGGTAGATTTTCTCTTCGAAGGGAAAGATCACCACCATCCGGCTCACGAGCCGCTTCACCACGCGCACGCGCCCGGCGCGCCACGCCCACACTTGGGGGCCGATGAAGTACCCGACCGGAATGTCGTGCTTTTTCAATCTGCGCGCCACGCCTAGATGTGTACCGGGCGAGTCGACCAGAATGGCGAGCGCAGCTTTGCGCGCGGCTGCCTCGCGAGCGAGCCGATTTTGCACGCCGATCACCGTGGGAATCTTGTGGACCACCTCGGTGATGCCGAGGACGGCGACTTCGTGATAGTCGGCAACAAGCTCAACGCCCGCGGCCGCCATGCGCGGGCCGCCCATGCCGAAGAACTGCGCGCCCGTCCGCTCGCGCAGCGCCGTGGCAAGGCGCGCCGCATACATATCGCTCGAGGCTTCGCCCGCGGAGATCAGGATTGTCGGCGGCGTCATGCGCGAGGCGCCCCGTCAGTCATCGGCTGGCAAAGGCTGTGAGAATCCAGGCGGCGCGCCGGGCAGAGGGGCCGCAAGTTCCTGCTCCTTGTACTGAAGCTGGTAGAGGCGGTAATAGATTCCGCGCAGGGCGAGCAGTTCCTGATGGGAGCCCTGTTCTCGCAGGCGCCCTTTGTGGAAGACGAGAATGCGCTGCGCGTGCTGAATCGTGCTGAGGCGGTGAGCAATCACGATCGCGGTGCGATTTTTCAGCAGCCGGTCGAGCGCCTCGCGGATCATCAACTCGGTCTTCGTATCCACGCTGGATGTGGCTTCGTCGAGAATCAGCAAAGCAGGATCGTGCGCGAGGGCGCGCGCAAAACTGACGAGCTGCCGTTGTCCGACGGAAAGCGTCGATCCGCGCTCGGTAACGGGCGTTTCGACGCCGCGAGGCTGCGAGTCGAGGTACGGCCCGAGGCCTACCTCGCGCAGCGAACGCTCGACTCCGGCGCGATCGATTGATGAGGTCCCGAGCTTCACGTTCGATTCAAGCGTGCCGGTGAAAAGGAACGGGTCCTGCAGCACGATGCCGAATAGACGCCGCAGCTCCTGCAAATTCATCTCGCGGATATCGATGCCATCAATCAGGATTTGGCCGCGCTGAATGTCATAGAAGCGCAGCAATAACTGAATGATTGTAGTCTTGCCGGCGCCAGTGTGGCCAACGATGGCGAGCGTCTGTCCCGGCTGTGCGTGGAAGGACACATCGCGCAACACCCAATCTTCCTCCTGCGGGTTCGCGCCGCCACCATACGCAAACCAGACGTTGCGAAATTCGATTTCGCCGTGAACGTGCGGAAGAGAGCGCGTCTCGGGCGCCGACACGATCGCGACGGGCTCGTCCAGCAATTGGAAGATGCGTTCTGATGCCGCCATGGCGGCCTGCAGGATGTTGAATTTTTCGCTGAGGTCCTGAATCGGGCGGAAGAACCGTTGCGCGTACTGAATGAATGACACGAGCACGCCGATTCCAACCGTGCCTGCAATCGCTCCCACGCCTCCTACCCAATACACGAGCGCAATCCCGCCCATGCTCAGAAATTCGACACCCGGATAAAAATAAGAAAAGGCGTCGATCGCGTCCTTGTACGCTTCCATGTGAATGCGGTTGAAGTTGGCGAACTGCTCGCGCGACTTCTGCTCACGATTGAAAAGCTGCACAACGGACATGCCGCTGATGTGTTCCTGCAGGAAACCGTTGATGCGCGCGATTGCCGTGCGAATGCGGCGGTTGGCGTCGCGCACGTGATTGCGGAAGAAATACGTGAGCAGCACCATAAACGGCAGCGGTGAAAGAGTTGCCAATCCCAGATAGAAGTGCCAGGAAAGCAGGAAGATGGCCAAGCCGAAGAGCAGCACGAAATCGTTGAGCATGGCGACGACGCCGGACGCGAAGAGGTCATTCAGTGCGTCCACATCGGTCGTCGAGCGTGTTACGAGGCGCCCGACCGGCGTGCGGTCGAAGAAGCTCATCGGCAGGCGCTGCAGGTGCTCGAAAATTTCCTTGCGCAAGTCGTACATCGTTTCCTGGCCGACCCACTGCATGATGCGGACCTGGCCGAACTGTATGCCGAAGCTGGCGAACAGAGAGATCGTGAAGGCGAAGACGGCCCATAGCAACCCGTGGATCGCGGCCTTCGCGGTGATCGATCCACTGATGCCCGGAACGATGAACCAGTCGATGGCAACGTGGAAGAGGTAGGGGCCGGCCAACTCCATGACTGCGTAGGCCAAGCTCATCGACACCGCAGCCGCCACGTGCCAGCGGTACGGCCGAAGATACTTCACGATCCGCCGCGTAAGGTGCGTGTCGTAGATCTTGCCGAGTTTCTCTTCTTCGCGGAAGTCGCTCATTCGCGTTCGAGTTCCTCTTCGAGCAACTGTTTCTGGTGCAGATCCGCATATTCGCCGCCCCGCGCGAGCAATTCCTCGTGCGTGCCGCGCTCGATGATCTTTCCCGCGTGCAAGACCACGATCTGATCGGCTTCCTTGACGGTCGAAACGCGGTGGGAAACAAGAACGGTGGTGCGCTCGCGCATCACCTTGCGCAGGCCGCGCAGAATGCGCTCTTCGGTATCCGTATCGACGCTCGAAAGCGAGTCGTCCAGAATCAGTATCTTTGGCTCCCGCATGATCGCGCGCGCCAGAGAGGTCCGCTGCTTCTGCCCGCCGGAAAGAGTAATGCCGCGCTCGCCGACCATCGTGTCGTACCCTTGCGCGAATCCCTCGATTTCGCTGGCGACGCAAGCGATGGCGGCGGATTCGCGAATCTCCTCCTCGCGCGCATTGGGAGCGCCGAATGCGATGTTTTCCCGAAGAGTTTCGCTGAACAGGAACGTGTCCTGTGGGACGTAGCCGATCGCGCTCCGAAGGGTGCCGAGCGGATAGTCGCGAATCGAGCGGTCGTCGATCAACAGCGTGCCGGCCGGTGCTTCCCATAGACGCGCGATCAGAGCCGCGAGCGTCGACTTACCGCTGCCTGTGGGCCCCACGATTGCGAGCGTCGATCCCGCGGGTACGTGAAGGCTGATATCTCGCAACACGGGTTCGTTGGGTGCAGTCGGATATGCAAACGTCAGGTGGCGGAATTCGATGTCGCCTCGGATTCCGTCGGCAACCCCTCTCATAGAGGGCGCAGGCTCCGCGTGCGGCTGGCCATTTCCGCTGGCGTGCGCGGGCGCACCAACCGCGTCACCGATGCTAGGCTCAGCGCGCAGAATGTAGAGCAGGCGCCCCATGGAAGCGGCGCCGCGCTGGAAGATGTTCGTCACCCAGCCGAGCGCGATGATAGGGAACGTGAGCTGCAGCAAGAACGTGTAGAAGGCTACGAGGGTACCAACCGATATGTGATGGTTAATTACGGCGGTGCCTCCCCTGCCAAGCAGGATAACGATCGTGAGGCCGATCAGCGTCGTCAGTCCGGGAAAGAAAAGGCTCCACGAAGTGATCAGCTGAATGTTGCGTTCGACGTAGTCCCGGTTGGTCCGGTCGAAGGACTCGATCTCTGGCTTTTCCTGCGCGTAAGCCCGTACCACGCGCACACCGGTAAGATTTTCCTGTGCGCGCGTCGAAAGCGCGCCCAAAGCAGCCTGAATCCGTTCCGAAAGCCGGTGGATAATCCGACCAAAGTAATAGACGGAAACAACGACGAGCGGTACTGGCAGCAAGACCCAGAAAGTGAGCACGGGGGACAGCTTGAACATGAAATACAGCGCCAGGACGCTCGTGGCAATCGTGTTCGCGGTGTACATGATGCCCGGGCCAAGCACCATGCGGACGGCATTGAGATCGTTGGTGGCCCGCGACATCAAGTCGCCCGTGCGGTTACGCACGTAGAATTCGGGTTCCAGCCTCACAAGCCGGGCCAGCAAATCGTTGCGAAGGTCGTACTCGATCTCGCGCGACACTCCGATTAGAATCCACCGCGACCAGAACGAGAAAAATCCCTTCACTAGCATCGCGGCCACGATCGTGATGCAATAAAGCTCCAGGGCGTGGTGGTTGCGCGGCGCGTAGAACGACAGAATGGGATACAGGATCGCGCGAGATGTGCCGACCAGCGTCGCGAGGGGCCGCGGCAGCCCGTTCAGGGAATCCACGATGATGCCTTGGATGAGCTGAGGCAGCGCGCCCACAATACCCATCAGGGCCAGCGCCAGCAATCCCAACGCCGTCATGCCCTTGTAGTTCGCTACGTATGGCAGCAGCGTCTTGAGATGACTCCAGCCCGACGGCCCTTTTTCCGGCCGCGCAGCTTGCCTGGCAACGGGTTGTGCGATGGCGTTCAAGGTTGTGTATTAGACGTGCGCGGCTGAAATCGGATTCCAGAGGGTGCCAAAAGATTGCGGGCAAGCTCCCGTCCGGCTATTTCCCGCAATGAGATGTTTGAAGGCACTCGCTTCCACCCAAGGTGCAGCATCATACTACCGGGCCGCCAGAATTTCCTCGATGCGTGCCTCAAAGTTTTCCTCGCCCTCGGACCAGAGGCGGAGGCGATCCATGGGCACCGCTCGTTCGATCCGGCGAACCCAATCGAGAAGTTTGCGAATGTTCTTGCGCGTCTCGTCATGGTATCTCTCGAGATTTTCGGGCCAGGCCATCGCTTCCAGGAACCGCGCTTCTTCCGGGCTCTGGGCAGGGGCGCGGGACTCGCGGCCAAATCCCAGTAGGCTGGCGTGCCCGGTAAAAAAATGCTCGAAGCCGAAATTCACCTGCACGTGGCCATTCTCGCGCCAGGCGTGGTCGTCGTAGTCCTCGCCGTAGCACGAGATCTCAAGCGGTTGAGGCTCGACTTTCCACTTCCCGGACGTACTGTCGAACACGGAAAGGTCCCAGTAGCAGCTCACGTCGTACGCGCAATCGCTATTCAAGTGCTCCTGCGCGATCTCGATGATTCCGGCAACATCGAGCGGCATCTGCCGCAGGTCCTGCTCGAGAATCGGTATCTCGGCCGCGCTGACGGCGTGAATCGTGAGTTGCGTGAATCCCGGCATTTTGTCGGAGAAGGGAACCGTCCCCAGGAAAGCGCCAAAACGCTCGAGCAGCAAACCCTCCGGAAGATCCGGATACCAGACGCTGAGGTACGACTGATTCGACATGAGCAGCATTATAGCGGAAGGCGGCCGAGCCAGGAATTCGGCGGGATTCGCGAAAACTACAAGCGGGACCTGCATGGCGCGCTGGGGCGTACCTTAGAAATTCACTTCTTCTTTTCGGACTTCTGGTCTTCTTCTTCGGCGGAAAAGCCGCTTGAAATGCCGAGCAGGCGTTCCTTTAACGTATCACCCATCCCCGCAAGAACCTCGCCGCATACCTCGCGAAGCCGCTTCTCGGCCGACCGCGAGAGCGTATCCATCACGGCCTGTGAGCTCTGGCCCAGCGTAGTGGCCGAAGCGAGCAGCCACGAATTGGAGGTGTTCTCCAGGCGGGCTTTGTAGTTTTCGATCGATTCATCGGCGGATTTCTTCACCTGCGCCATCCATTCCGCCTGCTCCGCCTGGCGTTTGGCCTCAAACGACTCGATCAAGGACATCAGCTGAATCTGCAGCGTATCGCGCGCCTGCTCGATGCCGGAAAGCATCCGATCGTCGAGATTCTTCCGAAATTCGGCGAGCGTGCCTTCCCGGTTGTACTCCATATCGGAGCGATTCTTCTCGATCGCCTGCCGCGACGCATCCTCGAACCGGCGGAACGATTCGCCGACGAGATTCTGGATGCGGTCGCTGAAGCCGGCGGTAGTCATCTCAGCGGCCTCCGCCATTTTCCCGCGCTCGCGGTCGACCACTTCCTTCGCAATCTCCTCGATCTGCGCCTGACTGTGATCTACGTACGTACGACGGTAGTGATCGAGTTCGGACGCCACCAAGCTCGAAATTTCCGCGGCGCGGTCGCGCAGGGCCGACGTCGATTGCTCGACGCCTCTCTCGAGCGCGGACTGCATGGTCGTCTGCGCTTTCTTTGTATACCAGTCGGAGGCTTTCGAGAGTGCCTCGTACGTCGTGTGCTGCGCCTCGGAACTCTTCTGCTCGAGCTCCTCTTCCACTTTGGAGAGGGTCGCGCGGCAAGACTCCTCAAACTGCACGGGGAAGTTCGCCGCCTCCTGCTTCACGCGTTCGAGCGACTCCGCGACCGCTTGTTCGGAGGCCTGGCGGATCTGGTCGCGCACGACGGATTGCACCTGCGCGGCCTGCGTTGAGGCTTGCTCCACCTGCTCGCGGAGGCGCCGGTCGAATTGCGCCGCCTGCTCACCGAGCCTAGCCTGGACCTGCGCCTGCATCGCGGCCGCGTGGGCGTCGATCTTGGCCTGCGCTTGGGCCTCCATTTGGGCCGCCTGCTCAAACGCCCGGCGTCCCTGTTCGCGGAGCTTGCTTTCGATTTGAGAAGCTTCTTCGCCCGCATTGGCGAGAGCCGATAGCGCCTCGTGCGCTTCAGCGATTCCCGGACCTAATTTCTGGTCGAGCTGCGTTGAAAATCGATCGATTACGCTCTGGGCCACGTTTTGCAGAGCAGGTTCCATCTGCTTCGTGCGCTCGGCGATCAGGTCGTCAGCGTGGCGGGCGATTTCATCGGCGCGGCTGGAAGCGATGTCGTCGAGACGCTGGCGAGTCCGTTCGACCGTGGATTGAGCCCCGGTCACGATCTCATCGAGCGACGCGCGCAAATTGGATGCTCGCGCGTTTGCCTCGTCAGTGGCTCGCGCCAATGCGGCGGCGGACGCTTCGCTCAGCTTTACGTCCAAGGTTTCTGACGCGCTCGTGACGACCGACTCGAAGGCCTCGTTCAAAGTCTGCTTCGCGGCGGCCGCGTCCGATTGAGCCTGATCGAGGGTCCGGCTGTGGATGTTCTGCGCAGCTTCCTCGAGATTGTGTCTCCACTGATCGAGTTGCTGCTGCGCCGCTTCGGGATTCGCCAGAATCTGCAGCGATGGCGACGTGGCGTCGCGTTCGGCGACGATGCGCGCGACCGCCTCTTCCACCGTCTGCTTGAGATTTTGCGTAGCTGCCTGCGCCGCGGCCTGCTGAGCCGCATCGGCGGCCGCATGGCTGACGGCTTGCTGCACGGCCTGGCGAATTTTCTCGTCGAGTTGCCCGGTGTTCGTCTCGGTAGCCCTGCGCGCCTCGTCGACGATTTTCGCGGTCTGCTCGGCGGCCTGCTGCACCACCTTGCGCACGCTCGATTCGGACACCCTCTCCATCGAAACCTTGATGGCGTGCTCGACGGCCTCATGAAGTTGCGCGTCCAGTTGCTGCCGCACGACGGTCATCTCTTCGTTGATCGCCGTCTGAGCGTCCCTGCGGATCGACTTGTCGAGGTTGTCCTTGACGTCCGCGGCCAGCTTCGCCATCTGGCGCGCCATCGCAGCCTGCGTTTCGGGCGCGGACGTCGGCGCTGACAGGGGCGTCGGTTCCGGCACAACGTGGATCTTGCCCTCCACAGGCGCGACAGGTGACGCGGCTGCGAACGGCGGTGCCGACGGCGCCACGCTGGCGGCAGGCGATGTGACCGGAGGCACGATCGTCGGAACATTGAACTCGGGCCGGTGCTCCGTCGCCACGGGCGCAGGAGCTGTGGGCTTGGGCTCTACCGGAGTAGGTCTTAACTCGGGCGCAGTAGCCTTCTCAGAAGGTGATGGTGCTGGAGGCTCTTCACCAGGTACGGGGAACCAGTCGTCCGGCGGAAACGCGATACCCCAAACGTTGCCGGCGATCTCAAATTCCAGGCCGATTTGAAATAATTCGCGCACGGCGCGCGGTCGCTGCACCCAAATCACGCGTCCGACAAGCGTGCGATGGGATGCACCGGCCTCAGGGCGGGGAATATCGAGCGACACAGTCGAGTTTTTCGGCACATAGTGTTTCGACTGGTATTTGCAGCCGTGGCAGTTAACCATCACCGTCGTCGTTCGTTCTTTGAACGGCTGGCCCAGCGCATCGACACCCGTGACAGTGATTGGCACTGCCTGCACAATTCGCGTGCTTCGACGCTTCTGCGCGCCTTCTTCCGACGGTAAAGAATCGACCACGGGCCCTCCAGCTATCGATGTTTAAAGGTTAGCACCGAGGCTCCGCGGGGGTCGACCACCCTGTCCGGTGCGTGCGAAAGGGTTACTTCGCCGGCCCCCCTCCAATCCACGGTCCGGGCAACCCTTATTACAGGGAAGTCTGTACATCCCAGTAAAGAGGTCGCAGACTAGAATTAAAGTCCCGACCCGCTGTGCTCCGGTCACTATTCTGCAATCGCACCACATCGCGAGGCGCTATGCGCAAAAGAATTGTTGTAGCTGGGGTTAGCGTGGTGGCGCTTTTCCTGGTGGCATATGTCGTTACCCTGCGCGTCATGGCGCCGAAGCTCCGGGCCATGGCGCGCCAAGAGGTGCAGGACCATTTGCAGACGCACTTCAAAAGCTCGGTCCACTTCGACGATTTTGACGTGACGTTCTATCCGCGAATCCACGTCGTGGTCTACGGGCTCATCCTCCGCCACAAAGGGCGCACGGATATCCCGCCGCTAATCCAGGTTCAAAGAGTTTCCTTCTATACGACACTGACAGGCTTGCTGCGCGACCGTCCGGAGATCGGAACGGTCGAACTTGACGGCCTGCAAATCCACACGCCGCCGCGAACCCCGGGCGGCCCTCCAATGATTCACGGAACGGACCAGAATCTCGCCGAAAAATATCCGATCCTGATCCACGAAATAGTCGCCGATCACGCGTTGCTTGTCCTGCTGCGCAAGGACTCGGACAAGCCCCCCAACCAGTTTGAAATCCATCATCTCGTGATGAACGATTTTGGCTTCGACCGTCCTGCGGCTTTTCACGCACTGCTGACGAATCCGAAGCCGCGAGGCTACATCCACTGCGACGGCGAGTTCGGCCCGTGGCGAGCCGACGAGCCCAGCGAAACGCCCGTCAGCGCCAACTATACTTTCTTCAACGCGGACTTGGGGACCATCAAGGGGCTGCGTGGCATTCTTTCATCGACCGGCAAGTTTGGCGGCCCGCTCGATTACCTGAATGTCGAAGGAACCACCGACACGCCCGACTTCGGCTTGCGCACGTCCGGTCATCCCATGGCCCTGCACACGGATTTCACCGCGATCGTGGACGGCACGAACGGCGACACCGTGCTCACAAAAGTGACGGCGAACTTTCTCCACACCACGCTCGTCACCCAAGGCGAGGTGGTCGACGTCTATCCCAAGGTCAAAGGACGCACCATCGCACTCGACGCGTTTGCAAATGACGCGCGCATCGAGGATTTCCTCACTTTGGCCGTGAAGTCGGATCACCCTGTGATGACTGGCGCCGCCGACCTCAAAACCAAAATCCTGATTCCCGAAAGCGACGAGGATTTGGTCGACCGCTTGCAGCTTGACGGACAATTCGGCCTCGGCAACGTTCACTTTTCGAGTTCCGCGGTGCAGGGAAAGGTCGACTCTCTCAGCCGGCGAGGGCAGGGAAAGCCGAAGGATCAGGACATCTCAGACGCGATGTCCGATCTCTCCGGCAGGTTCAAGATGAACGACGGCTCGATCAACTTTTCAAACTTGAGCTTCGGCGTCGAGGGCGCGTCAATTGCGCTCGCGGGCTCTTACGGTCTCGATAACGGCCAGCTGGACTTTCGCGGGAAGCTCCGGTTGGAAGCGAAGTTGTCGCAGACGTTGACGGGATGGAAATCGGTCGTCCTGAAGCCCTTCAACCATTTCTTCGAGGGCAAGGATGGCGGCACGGAAATCCCGATCAAAATAACGGGCACGCGCGACCACCCTTCGTTCGGCCCTGATTTTCACGATAAGGCTAATACGAAGTAATCGCCCAGCTACAGGTCGCGCCGGCCTTCCATGGCCTTGAGCATGGTCACTTCATCGGCGTACTCGAGGTCCGAGCCGACGGGTATGCCCATCGCGATGCGCGTGACGCGGATACCAAGTGGCTTGATCAATTTCGAAAGATAGACGGCGGTTGCTTCGCCCTCGGCGGTCGGGTTCGTGGCAATGATGATTTCCTCGGTGGTGCCGCCTTTGAGACGTTCGATCAAGTTCTTGATCTTCAGCTGATCTGGGCCGATACCCTGCAGCGGCGAAAGCGAACCGCCCAGCACGTGGTACAGCCCGTTAAACTGCCGCGTTTTTTCGACTGCCTGAATGTTCGTGGCCTCTTCAACGACGCAGATCAACGCGCGGTTTCGCGTCGTGCTGGTGCAGAAGAGGCAAGGGTCGGCGTCCGTAATGTTGTTGCAAATCGAGCACTCGCGAACTTTCTCTTTCGCTTCGCGAATGGCGTCGGAAAGCGCCAGCGCCTGGCCGCGGTCCACGCGCAGCAAATAGAAGGCGAGCCGCTGCGCCGTCTTTTGGCCGATGCCGGGCAGGCGTTTGAGTTCGTCGATCAGTCGAGAAACGGAAGGCGCGAAATCAGGCATTCAGGTTCACCGGTCAAGATTATTGCAAAGTCCCGCACGGTTCGCCAAACCTGAAACGCAAAGTGCCGCCGTTCCGTCTCAGGAGTCAGCGCTTCGTTGCACGCATGGCGCCGGGGAGTTAGAATCAGGCGCCTTGCCGACCGGCGCTCGAGCCGGCTTCCAAAAATATCCTGAGACGAGCGAAAAAGGGGAGGACAGACGGAATGCGAATCAAAGGTACAAAACCGCTCATTACTCTAGCGTTCTTGCTTGCAGCGGGTGCGGTTCCGGCAGTTGCACAGCAAGGCGGAGGCGGGGGAGGACGTCCGATGATGGGACCTCCGCTGCAACTCACCAGTTCCGCGTTTGCCGATGGAACCATGATTCCCGATAAATACACGTGTTCGCCCGACGGAAAGAGCATGACGGCGCCCGCCAACATGACGTCGCCGCCACTCGCGTGGACGAACCCTCCGGCAGGCACGCAAAGCTTCGTGCTTCTGTTGCACGATCCCGATGCACACGCCCGTAAAGCTTTCGACGACATCACGCACTGGATGATTTTCAACATTCCGGGTGATGCGACTTCGCTTCCCGAAGGTGTAAAGGCGGATTCGACGATCGGCGTCCAGGCTGCCAACGTCACGGGCCAACCGATGTTCTTTGGTCCGTGCGCGCCCGCAGGACCCGCGCATCACTACACGTTTGAACTCTTCGCGCTCGACACCAAGCTCGATTTGCCGAAGGGCGCAAGCCGCGACGACGTGCAGAAAGCGATGGACGGCCACGTTCTCACCGGGACCGTGCTGATTGGCCTGTTCCATCACGACGCCAGCTTCCGAATGGGGCCGCCTCCTCGCCAGTAATCTGTATCTGTCGAGTCGGCCGGCGATTGGGAACGGCGGCGTCTTTCGCGTCACTTCGAGCGAGGGATTCCGCCGTTTCGTTTTTTCCGCAAAGGGGAAAATGGTACGCGGGTGGACGTAAACCAATTCAGGAAACGGAACGAATCAATCAGGTGGGAGAATCAGAAAAGACCGGGAATTTTCATGCCCATTACTCCGGGCAGTCCGCCCGTGAGGTCCTTCACTTGTTTGGAGAGTTCTTCATCCACACGCCGGTTAGCTTCATTCACGGCGGCTAGAACCAGTTCCTGCAGCATCTCCTGATCCTTGCTTTTGAAAACGTCCGGCTCGATGCGCAGCTCGGTCAGCTGTTTCTGGCCGTTCATCTTCACCGACACCATACCGCCGCCGGCCGACGCCTCGACGGAAAGCCCGTCCAGTTGCTTCTCGAGCTTTTCCTGCACCTGCCGGAACTGCGCGAGCATTTGTTGTAGCGCTTTTACTTCCATGCTCTATTCCTCGCCCGGGCGCTTTACCTGCGAAATCCGCCCTCCGAATTTTTCGAGCATCGTTCGGACGATCGGATCCTGCTCAAAGCGTGCTTGCAATTCCGAGTTGCGATTCACCGCCCGAGTCGAATCAAGTTTAACACAGACACGAAGCGGCTGGCCGACGACTTGATTCAAGACTGTGCGTAAACGTTCCATTGGGTCGCGCGCCTGGAGCATTTCGGCGAGCACGCGGCTTTCGGTCGGGAAGAAAAGCCGCAACTCGCCACCTTCGATTTCCCAGCGCGTGGCGTGTTCGACCATCGACCAAAGAAATCGCTGCCCCTGCAGAGCCGCTTTGATCGCGTCGACTTGCGCGGAGGCGAGACCGCTCGTCGCCAGTTCTTCCGCGACGCGCGCGACGACCCGAGGCGGAGCCGCCGGCACGGGCGCAGCGGTGCGCGCGGTCGGCGCCGGAGGTGCAGAAGACGCGGGCGCCGTCGGCTCAAGGGGCGCAGGGGCAGGTGCCATGCGAACGGCCGCTGCGCCCGCTGACGACGCTGAAAACGATGACGGCGACGAGACTGTTTGCACGGCGGGAGTCGCGCGCGGCGGCGCGCTCGATTCTGGTCTCGTCGGAAGCGGACGCGATTCGCCGTGAAGCTCGGCCAATGCCTCTTCCAGTGGTGCCAGGCGTTGTGCGTTGATCAGCCGCAACAGCCCAAGCTCGAGATGCAGGCGCGGATCCGGTTTGCGCCGGAGATCGTCGTCAGTCGCCAGGAGAATATTGAAAAACCGCGTAAGGTCCTCTTCGCCGAATTGCGCAGCCTGTTCCGCCAAGCGAGGCCGTTCGTCCTGCGGCGCGGCCACGAGGTTTGAATCGGCGCCGCACACGCGCACGACGAGCAGGTTGCGAAAATGGCGAATGGCTTCGCGACAGAAGTGTTGCAAGTTTTGCCCGTCGGCGATGAGCCGGTGAACGAGCCCGAGGGCCCGCTCGGCTGATTGCGCGGCGATCGCTTCGACGAGGCTATCCAGCACGCTCTCGGCAACGACGCCGAGAAGGTCGCGCACTTGCGTGTCGGTGATTGTTTCGCCCGCATACGCGATGGCCTGCTCGAGCAGTGAAAGACCGTCGCGCATGCTGCCTTCGGCAGCGCGCGCCAGCACCGCGACAGCGCCGGAATCGATCTGAAGGTTTTCCGATTTGGCGATCCGCTCGATTTCGCCCGCGATCTCCTGAAAGGTGAGCGAGCGAAACTGGAAGAGCTGTGCGCGCGACTTAATCGTTTCGACGAGATCTTCGGCGCGCGTGGTAGCCAGAATGAACACGACGCGCTCGGGCGGTTCCTCGAGTGTCTTCAGCAGCGCATTCGATGCTTCGTCGGTGAGCTGATGCGCTTCGTCGAGAATGACGACCTTGTAGCGGCTCGAAGCCGGGGCGTAGCGAACCATTTCGCGCAGTTCGCGGATCTGATCGATGCCTCGGTTGGAAGCAGCGTCGATTTCGAGAACATCGAGCGACGTGCCCGCGGAAATCTCGCGGCACGAATCGCAGGTGTTGTCGGGATTGATGGTAGGGCCGCTCGCGCAATTCAGCGCCTTCGCTAGGATGCGCGCGGCAGTCGTCTTCCCAACCCCGCGGACGCCCGAGAAAATGTAGGCGTGCGCCACGCGATTCGATTCGATCGCGTTCGCGAGCGTCTTCGTCACGTGCTGCTGCCCGACGATCTCGCTGAACGTCTGCGGCCGATATTTGCGCGCGATGACTTTGTAGCTCATGGAAGAGTTCGTGTGTGCCCGTCCGGCCAGCCGCGCGTGCGATGAGAGGAACTTCGGGTACTCTGCGGCACACGAAACTGGCCCGCTACCGTTGCTCCCTTCCGGGCCTGGCGGGGTTTGCGGGGAATCGTTGCACAGAGCCCGAAGTTCCACCGAACGCCGGTCCGCGCCGCAAGTTTTTCTTGTGGCACGACCGCTTCGCGGAGTCTAGCACAGCGCCCACCATCGCGAAAGGCGAGCGAGCCGCGCAAAGTCGTTTCAAAGGCGCACAAACGTCGCGAAGGGGACACTTCACGAGCGAATAGCACGGATGAGTTCGCCCCAAGTCCTTGTGCTGCTTCGGCGGATAGCAGCGGACTTTGGCCCGCATTCTGCAACCTTCCGCTCGGAGGTTCGACGTGGACTCTCAATTGAACCAGGATGTTGCAAGCATCAACCAATATCGTGTCGAAGTATCCGGATGGGACGCATCGGACGCCTATTTTGTCGAAAAAACGACTCTCGATTGGATCGGAGGCGACGACAAGGAAATCAGTCTCGGTCCGGTCATGCGCCAAGGCACCGTGGTTTTTGTGCGCCTGTTGCAGCAATTCGGCACGGCTGACAGTCTCCCAATCGCCTACCGGGCAGTGGCTGTCAGGGCCGGCGAAGATGGAAGAAGTCTCGTTCAACTCGAGCGGCTGCGCCCGCGCGCGCGCTTCAAAGAAGCAGTGGAGGCCGCCGACGATCCCGAAAGTAAGGTTGCCTGACATCGTCCGCTTTGCGAACGCACCCACGGCGGCTTGCACGGCGCCGTTCCGGTTTGAGACCCAGGTTCCGGTTCGGAACGATCTGCGATGGTTCGGGGAATCGCGAAAACGCCCGGAATCGTATGCGCCGAAATGTGACGCTGCTCCGCGGCGAGCAACGCCCACGATTCACGTGGTTTACACGTCCGGACGTTCCTTGCCCCGGAACAACTCAAAACGAGCGTTCTGGCACACGCCTTGCCTATACGTTTGCGATGAAAGCCATCGCAGAAACACCCGTGATTGAAAGTGCCAGAAAGAATCTCAGCGTCTGTGTTCTGGACGATGATTCCAGTCAGGTCGAGCTAACCGTCGAACGCCTTGAGAAAGCGGGATTCTCGGTTGTCGGCACGACGAACGTCTCGGAGGCGCTTCAGAAAATTCGGCTTGGCGAATGCAGGGTCGTTCTGGTCGACTTCAAGATGCCGGACATGGACGGCCTCACTTTCCTCGAGAAAGTGCTGCAGTTCGATCCTGGAGTCTACGTGGTTCTGGTCACCGGCCATTACTCCGTGGATTCCGCGATTGAAGCGGTCCGGCGCGGCGCCTATGACTATCTCTGCAAGCCGATCGACTTTCCGCGGCTGGAAAAGACTCTGGATGATCTGGCCGACCTCTTCTCGCAGCGGTTGCAGGTGCGCTCTCTCGAGGAGAAGCTTTTCCAGAACTCCCAGTTTCAGGGCATCGTTGGGAAAAGTCCGGCCATGTTGGACGTATTCGACCTGGCGAAGAAAGTCGCCCGCCACTACACAAACGTTCTGATCACAGGCCCTACAGGTGCGGGCAAGGAACTGGTCTCCCGCGCGCTGCATGAGCTGAGTCCGGTCGCGCCACAGCGATTTGCCATCTGCAATTGTTCCGCGCTCGTCGATACGCTGCTCGAGAGCACGCTTTTCGGTCACATGCGCGGTGCTTTTACCGGCGCCACGGATACGCGCCCCGGACTCTTCGAATACGCAAATGGCGGGACAGTGTTCCTCGACGAAGTGGGCGAGACCTCGCTGGCGATGCAGGCGAAACTGCTGCGCGTGATCCAGAATCGCGAAATTCAGAGGGTCGGCTCGCCCGAAGTAAAGACGGTCGATGTGCGGCTGATTGCTGCAACCAATCGCGACCTCCGAGCCGAAGTGCTCGCCGGCCGTTTCCGCGAGGATCTCTTCTACCGCCTAAGCAGCATCGAAATCCGGGTTCCGGGCCTCGCGGATCGTCCGGAAGACATCCCCATCCTGCTTCAGCATTTCCTAAAGAAATATAGTCAGAGGTATGGGAAGGGTTTGCAAGGGCTCACGCGACGCGCCCAGATCGTGCTTCTGCAATACGATTGGCCCGGCAACGTCCGCGAACTTGAAAACGTGATTTCAAGCGCGGCACTCACGACCGACGCGGATTTCATCGACGTTTCGGACCTTCCCGAACACCTACAGAAACCGCGGCGCACTACTTCCTCGTCGGAAGGGCACTGGCGTCCGCTGCCGCTGGACGAGGTGCGCCGCATCCACATCGAGCATGTGCTTGAAATGTGCAACAGCAACAGAGTCCGAGCCGCACAGGTGCTCGGGATCGGCCGAACGAGCCTCTATCGCTTCCTCAAGCGAAAAGGCAAATCGATGGCGGCCCAAGGTGGCGCCTAGCGAAGCTTCACGATTCCGGTCACGACGGTTGCGCCATTCGACATGTGCTCCGTCCTACGCCCCGTAGAATCTCGGCGCGTGCGCTGGGCGCAAATCTACTTCAGTTGCCGCCGGACGTGGCTGTATACGATGCGTTGTGCAGCAGTGATGTAGGTAGCGACACGCTCGTGTCCAACCGCACTAGCAACCCCGTCTGCGCCGGCAATTCAATCTCGCCGCCCTTCTTCGCGACCACGTAAGCTCCGCCGCCCACCAGGCCAAGCACCGTGCCTCGCAGGACGTGGCTGAAGATCAGCCCGACCGTCGAGCCGCCCGCGGTCCCGATCGCTACGTCCTCGACGTCTCCCTTGACGCTTTGCCGCTGCTGGATGGCTTCACCTTCCACGGTCTTCAGGTCCTTGCGCTGCTTTTCCGCGTCCGTTCCGCTGTAGATCGAAAGGATGCTCATCCTCGCGGGGAAAATCCTGCTCTGGAGCTCGATCGAGTTGAAAACCAGGTTCATGGACGCGCCGCCGCGGAACATCGAAAACATCTTCGGTCGGTCGACCGCGGAAATGGTTCCGTGGACAACCGCCCCGGCCGGCAGAATCATCTGGCTGCCGGCAAAAACGGGTTCGGCAACCACGGCAGTGAACGGATCACCATCGTGGGCCACGCGAGTGCTAAGGCCGTTGACCAGCGTGAGGCGTACCTGTGTGCCCGGGATCAATTCATTCGACTGGGCGTGAACTGCCGGAGTGAAAGACAACGCGGCCAATACGACCGCGGCACAAAGAGCGACGAAAGACTTCATGGATCCTCCTGTATGTTCCTGCGCGAAGGAAAGAGCTTCGGCAGCGAACGGACCTGAACGAAGAGCTTGTGAACTCTTGAATTCGAGTGAAAGACTGGGATCAGGACCGCCGAGAACGCGAGTCTGTCTCCAGATGCCCCCGACCGTCGGGGGTGCCGCTGGCGCAGCGGTGTGGGCGCGGAGGACGCACCCAGAACAAGCTTATATCAGAAAATGGGCAGTTCCACCTTGAAAATCCGTACCGGTGTGCTTTCTCCCATGTTCGTTCGGGCTCAGCCGGACCGTTATTAACCGTTTGGCGTTACGAATTTGAAAAGGAGTCCCTTGGCACCTGCAGCCAAGATAGGCTTTTCTTATGCACGACAGAAAGAGAACCTGGTTGCGCGCCGCCGGGCTAACGCTCATTCCTATTGCGTTGATTGTGCCTGTCATAAACGCGACGCACTTCGAGCCCGCGGGTCCGGCCAGCGTGTGGCCAGTGCTCGCCTTTGCCCCCATCGCGATGTGGATCGAAATCCGCGCGATTGAGACGCTCCTGGCGCTCTATCGCCACCGTCGGGACCCTTTTCTGATTGCGATTGTGCCCCTAGGCCTAGTCTCTGTGGCCGCCTATAGCTTTTGCGGAATCCTTCTCTTGCTAGCGGCGCCCGCGATCGTTCATCACTTGATTTAGGGCCTTGTCGCCGTAGCCCACTCTAAACTCAGACTTTTTGTCGGGTCAGGTCGGAACAGGGTAGCGGGGAACCGGGCGTTCAGGTTAAGATATTCCTTTCGCGGAGAGGCAAATTGACGCTGATGAATATCCAGGGTTTGAACGGCGGGGGCAAGACGCTGGTACGTGTCCGGCCGAGAGGGTTTTGCGCAGGCGTCGTACGGGCTGTTGACATCGTGGAACTCGCTCTCGAAGCGTACGGGCGTCCGGTCTACGTCCATCACGAAATCGTGCACAATCGGTACGTTGTCGATCAGTTGCGGCGGCGAGGCGCGATTTTCGTTGAGACAATTGCGGAAGTTCCGGTGGGAGCAGTACTGGTATTCAGCGCGCACGGCGTCCCGCCTCGAGTTCGGAGCGAGGCGAAAGAGCGCCAACTCCGTGTGATTGACGCCACTTGCCCGCTAGTCACCAAGGTTCATCTCGAGGCCCTCAAGTTCGCGCGCGAAGGGCGCACGCTCGTGCTCATCGGTCACCGCGATCACCAGGAAATTGTCGGGACCTCGGGCGAAGCGCCGGATCGCACCGTCGTTGTGGGCAGCGTCGAAGAAGTGGACAGCCTCGAAGTGCCCGATCCGTCGCGGCTTGCTTTCCTCACGCAGACCACGCTCTCGCTCTACGATACCCAGGAAATCGTCGCGCGTCTTCGCCAGCGTTTCCCGAAGATTGCCGGTCCGGCCTCCGATGATATTTGCTACGCGACGCAGAATCGGCAGGAAGCGGTCGAGGCTCTCACGCGCGAAGTACAGTTGATTCTGGTCGTTGGGTCCGCAAATAGCTCGAATTCGAATCGTCTGGTGGAAGTCTCGAAACGCTCAGGCGTGCCCGCGCGCTTGATTGAAGATGCGGGTGACATTGACGCGTCGTGGTTCGAAAGCGTGAACTCTCTCGGTTTGACGGCCGGCGCGTCCGCGCCTGAGATTCTCGTCGAGCAGGTGAGCCAGCGGCTCTCCGCGCTGGGATTCACGAACCACCGCGACCTCGACCTGATTCGCGAGGATGTGCGCTTCACCCTTCCGCCGGAATTGGCGGCTCGGCAGGAACGCGCGGCGAACTAAGCAGCTTTAGCCGAAGACTCGCAGCTGGACGGCAAGGAGCGTGTGAGTGGCGGCCAAAATCGTCCGCCAGCCAAATAAAATCGCACTGCTGGGCTCGCCCACGAGTGCGGCTGCAATGTCGCTGGGCCACGAAGGCGCTCCCGCTGCGCTGCGCGCCGCGGGATTGGTCGACCGGCTTCAGTTGATCGGCTACGAGATCACGGACCTAGGCGACGACCCTCCTCAGGTATTCAAGCCCGATAATGAAAGCCCCCGCGCACGTAATATTTCCGGCGTACTTGCTTCTCTGGAGAGTCTGAAACCGCGTGTCGAACAAGCGGTCAAGTCCACGGCGCTGCCGCTGATCTTGGCGGGGGACTGCTCGACGATCCTCGCCACCGTCGCAGGCCTTCGCCGCTACTTCCGCCACGTGGGCCTGATTTACATGGATCGCGACGCCGATTTGCACACGCCGGCTACGACTTCTTCCGGATGCCTTGACGGCATGGTGGTTTCCCACATTGCCGGGCGCGGTGCCGCTGAATTGGTGCGCTTCTGGGGCGAACCGCCTCTCGTGCGCGAGCCGGATATCGCGCTCTTCGGCGTGGATCGGATCGACCCGCCGGAAGAGGAAGTGCTGCGAACCTCGCCTCTGCGCCGTTACTTGGCCGATGAGGTCAAGCGGATGGGCCCGGCCGCCGCGGCGCAAGCGGCCGTCGATCGAATTCACGGCAAGGGTTACGAGTGCGTTTTACATTTCGATGTGGATGTGATCGCCGATTTTCCGGCGACGGATTATCCCGCTGCTGGCGGATTGAGCCTTCAAGAAGTGCGCGAAGCGCTCGAGGTCTTCGCAACGCAGAAGCATCTCGCGGCAATCGAAGTGGCGGCCTATAATCCGCTCAAAGATCCTGACGGGAGCGGAGCTAAGCTCATCATCGATCTGCTGGCTGATGTCCTGGGGAAGCGCCTCGAGGTGTTGCAGGTAAAAGTGTCCACGGGGGAACTCGCAGCGCCGACTTCCGTTGAAAAGGCGCCATCGGCTCGACCTGCGCCGAAACCAGCCGTGAAACCGGAGTTACCTACGGCTGCGTCCGGCGAGGCATGGTCTTCCGAGGGTCTCGACGCGCCATCCGAATCGCTCTCAGACCCTGAACAGGACGAGACACTATCCGCAGAGCCAGGAGACACAGGCGATCCTCCCGTCTGATTCTCGCCAACCCACGCCGCCCTAGAATGAAATCCTATCCTGAGGTCCTCATCTTCGATATTGACGGCGTCCTTGTGGACGTGCGCGGCTCGTTTCACCGGACGGTAATCGAGACGGTGCGATTCTTCACGGGCAAACGCGTCACGCGCGCGGAGCTCCATCGCTGGAAAAGCCAATCCGGATTCAACGACGACTGGAAACTCTCCACCGCTTGGGTACATTCGCTCGGCGGCAAAGCTCCCTACGAAGAGGTGAAGAGCAAATTCGTCCAGCTCTACTGGGGCAGCAACGGAACGGGAAACGTGACCCGGGAAAAGTGGTTGTTGCCACGCGCCATGCTCCGGCGCCTGGCAGCGCGATCTGAACTCGCGCTCTTTACCGGGCGCGTGAGGCAGGAAACGGACTACACGCTTGATCGCCTCAAAGTACGCGAATTCTTCCGCCAAATCATCACGGTGGAAGATGTAGGGCATCCGAAGCCGAATCCCGAAGGATTGCTGACGATCTTGGCGGGGCGCGATCTCGATCGCTCGTTGTACCTCGGCGACAACATCGACGACGCCCTCGCCGCGCAAGCCGCACGCATGCCATTTGCAGGTGTCTTGCCGCAGACCCGCCAGTCAACCAAGGCGCGTCGCGACATGTTCGTCGAATTGGGGGCGCGAGTAATCCTAAAGGACGTACAGCAACTCGAGCCCTGGCTAAAGCGCGGTCGATTCACGCGAGATTAGCAGAAGAGTTACCCACCGAAGAATCTAGGACTATGGGTCAGTGCTAAACAGGACACGCGTACCATTGCCGAATCTGGTGCTGAACCTCACTATCTATGAGGCGATCTCTGCGCCCCGACTATGGCGATCAACACCGACAACGCTCGAGCTACAGCCGCCCGCGCCTTTGTACGTAGCCTGAACATTTTGTTGAAGTTCGCCCGAATGTACGATTTCGGGCATCCGCGCACCGCCAAACAGTATGAAACTGCCTGGAGCGAATTGCGCGCCGCGATTGGCCCCGACGATCAGGCGGGATTGCTTCTGGCGGCTTCGGGTGATCGGCTTCTGCTTGATGGTACCCCGCTTGATTCGGCCGCTGCCGAGAAGAGTTTCGCCCGCATGCTTTCGAGTGCTGGAATCGCCAGCATCCACTTCGCGCCCAAAATCACTCAAGCGAGCCTCGCGCGCTTCGTCAGAGGGTTCCCGACGGGTTCAAACACCAAGCCCACGCAGTTGGCCGAGCAACTGAAAGCCGCTCTGCAAGGCGACCCGCACGTACACGTGAACGAGGTCTGTTTCGTTCCCGCTGATTCTGCCGTCGCAAAATCGACAGTCGCGGCTCAGCTCGCAGCCAGAACGCTTGGAATGAACTCCGAGCAGACTGACAAGCTTCTGAATGACCCCGAAAAGCTTTTGCAGTTGATTGTGGCGGCTGAAGGGACGAGGGCCGACGGCCGTGGCGGAAATGACGGACCCGGAAACGGTGGGGCAGGAAACGGCGGTTCGGGCGGAAGCGGCTCCGGAGGAGGGCCGGGCACAGCCGGTGGCACCGGTTGGTACACGGGGCCATCCGGCAGTCTTGCGAGACCGGGCTTTTCTAGCGGTGTTGGCGGCGGGTCAGGGCAGGGCGGCGGCCCGGTTGGCTCTACGGCCGGTTCCGGTAGTGGCCTTGGCAGCGGCAGCGGATTCCCGGCAGGTTCAGTCTCGAATTCTGGCGGAAACGGCTCGAATAGCGGAGATCCAACAGCCATGGGCGGCCGGGGTAGTGATGAGTCGGGCAGAGGCGGGTTAGCCGGTGGCGCAAGCGCTCGAGAGTACTTGAGTGGCGTTGCCGACTCGCTCGCATCCGCGGTCCCAAGCGAATCGCAGGTTCCCGCGGGCGCCGGACCAGGAACGCCCGCGCCGAGCGGAGCGTATTCCGGCGGTCCAGCAGAAACTGTCCCGCCGAGCAGCCAATTGAGTTCAGTCACGTCAAGCGACGTCGCTGGCGGTGCTCCCGGCATGCCCGCCGCGCTGCAGGGGGCGCCGGGTCGGACAGGAGTCGCGAGCGCGTTTGGACTCGGCGTTGGTCCATCCGCTCACTGGACCCAAGCGTCCTCCGGCATTCGTGGCAATCGATCTGCCCGCAGCGGATCAGGCTCCATGGCCGTCGAGACCGGCTTGATGACCTTGCATCAGGACGAACTTCAGGGAATTCTGCAAATGCTGGCGCAAGTCGCGCGCACGAACGACGCGAGCAAAGAAAACCTCGATGCCTCTTCGTTTCAGTCGCGCCTTTCGGCCCTGCCGCGTCGCGCGCGATTCACGGTGAGCCAGGCTCTCGCGGCGCTGGCCGCCCAGGCACCGGCCGAAGCCTCCGACAAACCCACGCTTCTAAAACTGGCTGAAAATATAGCCGTGCGCTTTGCCATGGAGCGCTATCAGAAGGGCGACGTCAAGGTCGACGCCGTGCGGCAGCTCCTCGACGATATGAGCGCGGAGCTCGACGGACTGCGTAAAATTCTCGGTGTCTACGAACAGCGCATGAAGCGCGCCGGCCTCGACGTTGGATCGCAGGTCGACGGCATGGCGCAGGAATTCTGGTCGCTGATTTCCGACGAGAAAAAGAAAGCGGTCATCGAGTCCGGCGACATCTGGTGCGTTCCCGCAGCCAAGATTCGCGAATACGTGGAGCAGATGCTGTCGCGCGGCGAGACTGCCGCGGCCGAAAAAGTCCTCGCCAGATATTCGGCTTGCCTCTCGGAAAAAACGACGGAGGCGCGGCGCCAAACAGCCATCGGCATCGCCGAACTCGCCCCGATGTACGCGAAGAGCGACGAAAAGCTATTCATGAGCACAGTGCGCGAAGTCGGGCTCCGTCTCGTCGACGAGACGGATTCAGAGCTCCAGAGTCTCATTGGTGCCGCATTCGTCCGCTTGTCGCAGGAAGCGCAAAAGAACCGCGCATACCCCGTCATCCAGCGATCCGTCGAGATGCTGAACTACGTCGAATCGGAGCGAACCGGTGCTGGGAAAAACTTGCGGCCGCGCATCGGCGTCGAAAATCACTTGCCCGACTTCATCGACGAATCGATGCGATCAGGCAACGTGCCCAACGGCCTCAAAGATCTTCTCCGCCGCCTGCCCCAACAAGCGTCCGAGCAGATCGCCGCGCGCTTTGGTCGCGTCGGTTTCCGCGAAGACTGCGAACTCTTGGTTTCGATGATGGAGGTTCTCGGCCCCGAGGGTCTGGAGCACTTGCGCAAACAATTGCGACAGGGCGGTCCCGGCGAAGCGATCGACACAATCGGCATCCTGGTTCGCTTGGACCGCGAAACCGTTGAGCGCGTGCTCCCGGACCGCATGAGGCAGTGGAAGCGGATCGCGCATGACCGGGTCGTTCGTCAAATCGTCGTGAGCGGCGCCCCGGACTACGGGCGGTTGTTAATCAACGTTTTCGATCTTCTCGACACGCTCGTTCAGCCCATCGCCATTGATGAGATCGGAATGAGCGGAGAAATATCGGCCGACATGAGGCTCCTTCGAATCGCGGAAGGAGACCTTCCTCGCGGATCGACCGAATATCTGCGCCTGAAAGCTATCGAGGCTCTCGGCCGGCTCCGCACCACGAATGCGGAAGCCGTTCTAAGAAAAGTTGCCGAGGCGAAGAAGGCTTGGCGTTGGGCGAATCCTTCGGAGTTGCGTCTCGTCGCCGCGCAGGCTCTGGAAAAGATAGACCCCGATTGGGCGCGCCATTTCATTCCGCAGAGCGATTTGAGCGTCGCGGAACTCTCCATCGAAATTCTCGACCGCGATCCGAATTCATCGGCCATTCGCCAAAGGCGCTACCCGCGACTCCGATTGGAGCGCCCTGTACCAGCAACAGCCGCTAGCTTAAAGGAAAACTTCCGGATGGAGATTCCGGAAATGGCCCTTGGCGGTGGTGTCGCTCTCTGCGAGCAGAGCTTGCATCCGGGCAGCGTGGTCGACATGCGCTTGAACGCCGGTGCGAAGCCCGTGCGGGCTCAGGCGATCGTGCGCGACGCAAACACGCAAGCCCGTGCATTCGAAGTGATCGACATGGATCTCGAGGAGCGCGCCAAGCTGCGCAAACTGCTCGTCCAGTTGGGCAACGCGCAGAAACAGACGAGCTCCCAAGAACGCAATCGCCGCGCTCCACGCACCATCTTCAAGAGCGGCACCTGATAGGTGAGCCCTGTCATCGGTAGGTTTCTGTGAGTTCCTTCGGTGCCCGCTGCGTCCGTTTTCTATTTTGCTCGAGCGCCCCTAATCGAATCGCCACCACCAGGAACAACCCGACGCCCAGTCCTGCAAGAACCAAGAAGTCGGCCGCTTTGGTCCGCATCCCGACAAAACCGACCAAACCAAACACGGCCGTAACGCCGTAACAGATGAGAGCCGTCGCGCGTGGTGTACATCCACGGCCATCTAGAAGATCGTAGAAATGGTCCCGGTCGCCGAAAAAAGGTGACGCCCGGCTCCGTATCCGACGAAGGATCGCGAGAGCAATGTCGAGCAGTGGAAGCCCCGCTGCCAACAGCGGAAAGAGCAGCAGCCGGCCGGTCATTGCGGGCGAGCTATAAAAATGCAGCCCGAGAAACGCGATGCACAGGCCAAGCACGGTGCTACCTCCATCTCCCAGAAAAAGTCTTGCCGCCGGCATTGGAAAATTGAAGAGCAAGAAACCGGCGCAGGAGCCGGCGACAGCCCAGGCCGCAATCGGCGCAGTGTGATCTCCTGGGCGCCATGGGAGCGTGCCGTAGAGGATTGCGATAAGACCAGCAACGCCGCTTGCGATTCCGTCGGCGCCGTCGATAAAATTGAACGCATTAATGACGCCGACCGCAAAAATGCAAGTCGCCGCGAGACTTGCAAACCCGTCGCCAAGAGCGGCCAGCCGCCCGCCACCGCTCCATAGAATCGCGCCCGCCACCACTTGCGCCGCCAGACGAGTTGCGGCCGAGAGCCCCCAGATGTCGTCCACGACTCCAACAGCGCACAGCAGAATGATTGCCGTAAGGAGTGGCCAAACGCTGGCTATGGAGAGCCGCGTGGAGAGAAGGATTCCCCCGAGGATCGCAGCGGTAACTGCAATGCCGCCGAGACGCGGAATCGGTTTCGCGTGGATTTTCAGGGGGCCAGGCCGGTCGTAGATCTCCCAGCGAACGCACAGAGCTTTGATCGCCGGCGTAAGCATCACGACCAGCACGAATCCACCAGCCGCTGCGACCAGGTTCGCCCTGCTCATGGAAGGAATCCGTGCGCCAGCCGCCGCAAATGCCGCAAGCGCACGCGTCCGGTTTTGCGGGCGAGCCCTCCCAGCCCCGACGCTCGAAACGCTGCGCTGGCATCCCGAAAATAGAGCTTCACGATGCTCTGCGATATTTCTCGATAGAAGAGTTTCTGGAATGAGCCATCGGCAATTTCTTCGGATAGCTGTTGGAAGCGATGGAGGATTGTTTGCCCTGCCTCATCCGAAGGAACTTCGCCGAATCCCGAAGGAGCCAACAGTACGGGCTTAACTTCCAGCGATCCAAGGCTGCCGTCAGTTTTGAGTCCCGCGACAACGATGAGACCCTCCCGCTCGATCGGAGACGCCACGTAACCGGAAACAAGGCTGCCCAAACCGTAGAAACAGAACGCAGGTCGCCCGCGCGCCGCGTACATACACATGCACTTCGAGCCGCTGATCCGATGCGAATGCGAAGCGGCGACGATATCGAAACCGCCTTCGGCAATCGCATCCATAACTTTCAGGTCCGCAGGATCGGGTCGGCTTGCCCTCAAGAGGCCGGCGTGAAGCAGCGCAATTGAAAACCGTGCCCCTTGAGACCTCAGGAGTTCGAGCGCCTCCTTGCCGCGTCGAGATGTGGCGGGCTCGCTCCCCGTCGCCCGGCCGTGAGCGACATCGTGCGACGCCTTCGCCGCAGCCCAGAATCCGACCCTGATGTCCCCAGGCCCTTGCCACACCCAGACATCTGGCGCGTCCGTTACACGGATTCCAGCACCGATCAGCACGAGGTTTCGACGCGCCAGCGCGTTTCGCGTTCGCTCGACCCCCGTTGCGCCAAAGTCGTATGCATGATTGTTCGCGAATCCGACCGCGGCCGATCGGATCGCGCTCAGATAATCGAGCGCGGCGCGCGGCGCGGACACGATGTCGCCAAGGCCCACAAGCTTTCGCGCAGCCAGCCCATCGGCATCGATGGCGCACTCGAGATTGACGAACGAGGTCGCGACATCCTCGAAATAGGGAGCAAGTGCCCCGGCGGCGACGTCCCACGCATTCTGTCTGGACGATTCAAGCTTGCCCGCAGGCAGAAAATCCCCGCCGACCGCGATGCGCGCAGCAATCGGCTCACCGTCGGTGCACTTCCAGAGCACAAGCTTCCGCTCGGTCATAAATTCTCGCTCGTTCAGGATGCCGGTTGGTTGTACAGCCATCGAGAGAGTTGTTTGCGCATCGGATGCCGCCACATCAGAATCACGATTGTGAACATGAGCATCGCCAGGGCACTTTCCGCAACGCCGACAGAAAAGCGAGAACCCGCGTACGCCGAACAGAAAACCGGCAGCAGGACAGCCGCTCCGATGAGACTCGCGATGACGACGGATCGACTCTCGCGGGGTAGCAACTGTCGAAATGAAACGCGATTTTCGAGATGGTATGCGACAAGCACAATCGTGTACCCAGCCGCCTGCGCGACGGCCGTGGCAGCCACAACCCCGATTCCCCCGAACCTGATGCCGGCTCCAAATCCAAGAAGGGCATTCAGCGCCGCCGCTACGACGCACCCGATCGAAACCCACTTCAGCGCCCCGGTTCCGAGATCAGCCACGTAGGCTGGATTGGTCAGAACGTTCACGAGCCAACCAGCCGCAAGAATCACCACAAATTCCACAAAAATCGGCTCGTAATGCCCGATCCAAATGCGGGACATCAGCGGACTGAGGAGGGCGGCAGACACAAAAATCGGCACCGCAAGAAAGAAGATCAGCCGGTAAGATTCGCGATAGACAACCGGTATCAGTTTCGGATCCTTTTCTTGCAGGTGCGAGATCGTCGGGACCAACACTTGATTTGCCTGGACTATTATTTCTCGGAAAGTAAAAATCCATCGCGCCGCTAGGTCGTAAAATCCGGTCATCGCGAGCCCTCCAAAATGGGCGATCAGGGCTTTCGTCGCTGGCTCGCGGAGCGCCTGGGTCGATGTGATCAGCTGAAAATGAAATCCGTAGCCGCCGAGTTCGCGGAACATCGCGCGGCTCCACCGCCCCGGCACGAGCGGCAATCGCGGCATTCGGCGACGCAGCAGAAGCCACGTAATCCACAGGATGGCCAGCCCCTGAATCGCTTGCGCGTACGCCAGGCCGAGCAACCCGTGCTCGGGTACCAGCGCGAAAGCCAGCGCCAGGTACGAAACCCCTCCGCCGAACTCCAGATAATTGCAGACCGTGATCAATTGATGGCCCGCGAGTCCAGCCTGAAGCACGCCTTCGAGGATGTTGATCCACAGCGACGCAATCGCCAGTGGCAGAATCGCATACGCCTCCGCCAGCCTATCGGGAGGCAACACAGCGTGCAGGATCTCACGCGCCACGGGGTAGAGTCCGGCGGAGACCACACCGATTCCCAACGCAACGGAAATCACGGCCGTTTGCACCAGCACCGCGACTTCCTCCGCATTCTCCCGCGCTGCATACTTCGCCACGAATTTGACGATGCTCGTCGAAAACCCTTGGTTGGCGAGCGTGATGACCGACGTTGTCGCAAGCACAAGCGACCAGATTCCAAGGCGCTCCACGCCGATGGACCGAATCAGAAAGCGATACAGAAAAAACAACACGCAAGCGTTCCCCAGAGTCTGAGCAATCGTGGTAACCGCATTCAGAAATATCTGGCGACCCTTCATTTGGACTCTCGAAACGGACCAGTCGCCGTGGTGTCAGCCACCGGAGTAGGCCGCCCTCGCACCGGCTGCCATTTTCCGGAAGTTTTGCCTGTGAGGCATCTGAGAGTTCCGACAAGAGCCGCGAGATTCACAAGACAAAACGAAGCCGGGATTGACCACAAGGGATTGGTGACAGTCGATCGCGCCGCCCCGAAAACGGCCAGTCCAAAAAACAGCAGCTGCAGCCACGCGACGATTTGAAAGAAGGGTTGCGCCGCCAGCGAAATGCTGCTCGCGAGTATTGCCAAAAGAAAAAACGGCACGAGCCAACGCAGAAGCTTATGCGACCACAGGCCTATGGCCAGAGCCCCGTGCCGGATTGGATTCAGCAAGTCGCGGCGGACCAGTAACGCGCGCAGATCCTTGCTGATGATGCGCGTTTTCATTCTCAGCATTGACCAGGGCCGATCTTGCGCGAGGTGCGTCGCCGCGGCCACGCGCCGATCGATCACGTTGCGCAATCCGGCGCCAGCCACCTGCAGCGGCAGAACGAAGTCGTCCCCGAGCGCTGGATCGAGCGGTTCCCACAGACTCCGCCGCATCGCGAACAGCGAGCCCGACGCCATCGCGAGCATGCCGCGTTCGCTTTCCATCTCGCGTAGCCAAGTGTCGTAGCTCAGGTAAAGGCTCTCGTTCTCGGCCACGCGGGTGTCATTCGAATTGCTGTACTCAGCGTGCGCGGTAACAAGCCCCACGCGCGAATCGGCAAAGTGCTCCACGATGCAGCGCAGTGCATTAGGTGGGATCAAAGAGTCGGAGTCCGTGAAAACCAGAATCTCGCCGGAGGCAGCCGCGACGAGCCCGTTTTGCATGGCGCTCTTGCCCTGCTGCCGCGGAAACGAAATGAGACCCACGCCTTCATCGCGAAATTGCTGCACGATATCTTCCGTTTTATCCGACGAGCCATCACTGCCAACCAGTATCTCAACGAGTTCCCGCGGATAATCGGCGCCGATCAACGAGCGCAGTTTCCACTCGATTGTGGATTCCTCATTGTGGGCAGGCACGATCACGCTGACCGACGGCAAAGTTGTCCCGCGCGCGAAATCGATGCGGTGCCCGAGGACGCCTAGCTTCAGAAGAAGCGGGTAGCCGAAGTAGACGTAGACAATGGTGCCGATGCTCATCCAGAAGAGAACATGCATCGCGAGTTGAATCTTCATCGGAGGGCGCGAGCCGCAGCCGTTGCGGCCCCGCTGACATGGCTCGCGCTTTCTCTCGTTGCCAGCTCTCTGTAAGAAATTAGTCGAATGCCGCTGCGATCCAAGGCGTCTCGCCAATCGCGGTCCGTGAGCCAGTGCAATTCCTCTTCGCGCAGCAAACGTATCGGATCGCTTTCCGAAAAGCCGCGTTCGAAGAGGCCTGGATGGCACGCCAACTCAAATATGCCGCCAGGAAGATTGGCAAAAGTTGATTTCCAGCGCGCGCCGAGAAGGTCCAGGTTGTCACGGTCCCGCGACAAGAACGACACTCTGCTGTCCGGCATGCCGAATCGCCGGAATGCCACCGCTTGCAGCAATCCCCGATAGAGTTGAACCGAAAGTCGTCGTCCAAGCGAACCAGCGTGCGGCCCGCCCATCGAGTCGAAACCGGATTCGCTCTTCTCCGGCCAGGCGACAGACCGGGGAGCGCGTGTGCAAGGGATTCCTTCGGCGGAAAGCGCCCGGATGAATGGGCGGATCGCAGCTGGATAGATGTGCATGTGCTGGTGCGAATCCGCGTGCGTGGGCGTCGGCCCCCGCCCCCGCTCTTTCATCCATCGAATCTGAGCGCGAAACTCCGCCTCGATCTCGGCGGCCGCAGCCGTCCATCGCAAAAGTTTCCGGCTCATTACCGCCGCCCCGTGGAATTTTCCGCTTGCGTCGACCAGCGTGGGAACTTCACTCGGAGAGAGTAGCGGCCGTCCGGCAGTGATATTCAAGTGCACGCCGACGCCAAGCCGGGGCGCAGTCGCCAGTCGAGACACGGCGTACTCCGCCGCAGGCATGTTCACCATCAGCGAAGCGCTCGTCACAAAGCCATACCGATGCGCGAGGATAATTCCATCTGTGATTCCGCGGCTCATGCCGAGGTCATCCGCGTTGACGATCAATCGCGCTTCTCTCATGGCATAGCAACCTCGTTGACGATCAGCGGAATTTTCCCGCCGCGGCGGACGACGGGACGAGACGCGATCTCGGCTGTCACTTGCATCGACGCCCCGAGCAATCCTTGAAGATCGCCCCGGATCTGCATGAGGTCGTCAGCGGTGTTGCCGTCCTTGATTTCTCCACGCGCTACCGCCCGAACGACCACGTGATTTGACCGGTCGTGAATGAACTGGCAGCACCGAAACGAAGTCGATCGCTTCAGCAGTTGGTTCAGGGCCCGTGCAGAAAACAGCCGTCCGTCCGGACAGCGCAGGATGTCGCTCTCTCGCGTAATCGTCGGAACCACAAGCGGAAAAGCCCGGCCGCAGCGACAGGGCGTGCCGTCGCTCCAGCGTCCGCGGTCGCCGATGCGGTAACGGATCAGCGGCATCGCATCGTTCAGAAACCCGGTCCACACGAAATATCCGTCTTCGCCCGGCCTTGTCGGATTCCCGCCTTCGTCAAGAATCTCGAGGAAGCCGTACTCGGGCGCCAGATGCATCTGGCCATGCTCGCACTCTTGAATCAGGCCGCAATATTCGGTCATGCCGTACGTATCAAAGGCGCCCACGGCGAAAACCGCTTCGATCTTGGAACGCACTTGCGGATAAAGCGGCTCGCCGCTCGTGAAAATCGCTCGCATCGGGATACGAATACCGGCTTCCATGGCAAAGTCCGCCACGATCCCTAGAACCGAAGGGAAGCCCTCAAGCACTTCGCCCCGGTGCAGGAGCAGAAATTTTAAGTACGATGGCGCCGTCCGCTCCGAGAGATGGAAGATGCTCATCAGCACCTGATGCTCGGGCAGGTTGTAGGTCCAATACGGTGGCTCGCTCCGTTGCGCGGGCACGATGCGCGGCCCTTGAAACGTCACGCGAGGCCCCCGCGCCGGGACGTTGGCCCAGGCTCGCTGGCGCAGTAGAAAAGCCCAGTTCCGGCGAGCCAGATTCTCGGAGTAAGCCACGCGCAAACTCGCGCCGGTCGTACCCGTGGTACCGGCGCGAATCAGCCGGCCAGCGGGCACAGCGCGACGGATGAGCCGCTCCTGGTTATCGAGGACGGTCTCGCGGTCGATCACCGGCAGGCGGCGGAGGTCCTCGAAACTGCAAAGTTCGGCGCGCGGGTAATCCTCATAAAAGGGAACGGTCTCGATCGCATGTTGCAGCGTTCGTCGAAGGCTGTGCAGTTGGTGCTCGGCAATCTGCGTGGAGGTCCACATCTCGTGCTGGCGAAGATCGTCGAGAATTGCAAACGTCTCGCCGGAATACCGCAACCTCGTCAGCACCCACCCACGGGCACTCGTCAGCAGATGTCGCGCGGTCGTTGGCGCACGGTCGTAGAGATGTTGCAGGCGCGGGAGACGTTCTCTCACGAGCGGTTCAAGCATGAGACACAGCCTCCCGATGAATCCATTTGGCCCGGCCGGAATCGCGCGCCGCGATTTCGGCGCAGAATCGCCGCAGCTTCTGGATTTCGCACCCGTTGTTGAGCCTTTGCACCACGAGATCTCGCCCGCGCCGGCCCATTCGCGCAGCTGACTGCGGATCGTCGAGCAGCCTCGCGATCGCTCGCGCCCATTCGTCCGCTCGTTCTGGTGAGCACAGCAAACCAGCCTCGGCAGGATGGAAAAATGGTCCGATCGGCGGCAGGTCGCTGGCGATAACGGGCATTGCGCAGGCCCAATACTCGAAAACCTTGACGGGAATATTCCGCATGAACTTAGGCACGGATTGAAGCGGACACACCCCGATCCTTGCTTCACTCAGAGCTTCGGCCATGCGTTCATGCGCGATGCGCCCGCGTGTCACGACGCTGGATTCCAATTCCAACTGCCGAATGCGCTCGCGCAATCGTTCCTCGGCTATCGGGTCGTCGAAATAGCCAATGAGGAGAAGTCGGATTTGCCGCTTCTGCGCTGCCAAAATCCGCATCGCGTCCAGCAACACATAAGTTCCGGCACGTTCGGAAAGTCCTCCGCGATACACGACGTCAAACAGTTTGGGCCGCGGAATCGGGGCAGGGAACAGATCGAGGTTCGGAAAGTTATAGAGGACCAGTTTCTTGCTCGCGCCCACCTTGGCAAGCCTGCGCAGAGTCAACGGATCAGCCGTCATCAGGCCGTCCAACGTGGCGGCCGCGAGTCGTTCGGCAAAACTGACGGTCTTCGCGGCAATGGGGCGCACTGGGCGCGGTATGGACCTCTTGTTCGCGACCATCGCAGGGAAATCTTCGTACGCGTCATAAATCACGCGTTTGCGAAAAATCAGCTTCAGCGCGAAAGCGAGCGGCAGCAACTCCGTATCCTGAAAATGATAGACATCCGCACGTTGACGCAGCAGCGCGCGGAGTAGGAGGGGCGCTGCAAGAAGCCGGCGAATGCGGTTCTTTCGGGCTGGCAGCGCGATCACTTCAATGTTGCCAAGTTCCGCCCCGGCCTTTACCGGTGCCAGGTAGCGGATCTTCATCCCCTCCGCCGCCAGTGGCATCATCTGGCGGTGAAACGACCGGCTCTTCAGTTCCGTGTGCGCGGTCGTAAAATGACATATTCTCAGCGGCCCGCGGTTTGTTCGAGCCTCCAAGCAAGCCGCCGATTCCACCAGGAGTGTTGTAGCCATCTGCTTATGCCGCCAGGGGACGCGCCGACGCGGTCGTGGTCGCCCTTGAATGCTCGATCGGGGAGCGCTGGATGCTTCGCACCACAAAAACCAAGCTGACGAATAACCAGGTCGCCCGATCCGAGTTGATATCGCCCGTGTTTGTCCCGTTGATGAGCCCCGCGAACAGCAGCGCCGCTGCCACTTGCGAGAGCGCAAAATGGGGAGCGCTTGCGTGCCTGAGCAGCCTGCACGCTTCGAGAATCGCCGATCCGAAAATGGCGCACGCGATAAGCGCCGCCGGGATGCCGATCTCGCACGCGATTTCGAGGAAGATGTTGTGCGGCCACTTATAGAGTTCCGGATTCGGCGAGTAGTAACGAAAACCCTGGATGCCGGTGCCAATCAGGGGATGCTTCTGGAGAAGCTTCCACCCGTAATCGAGCAGGTCGCTCCGGAAATCGAGCACGGATCCGACGCTTTCCCCATGCACCAGCGTGCCTAGATAATCGATCGCCGATGCGGGAATTCTCACGAAGGGAATCGCGGCAAGCCCAAGTCCGCCGATACACGCCAAATCGGACAGAAGACGCCGCCGGTGAAACAGTGGGCTCAGCAGAATCACAATCGCGCACGCGATCACCGGGCCTCGCGAGCCCGATCCGATCATGGCGATCGCGGGAACACCCAAAAGCAAATAGGCCAAAACTCGCTTGGGGAATTGATATCGGGGCAGGATGGCAAACCAAATCAACAAAATCAGCCCGCATCCGATATGGCCGAGGCCAATCGTGTTGTCGCTGGGAGTCGCCAAGCGCGCCGACCCACTGAGCCCGGAAAGCGACCATCCACAAATCGCGAACGCAACCGTCCCAAAGCCTGCAAGAAACCGCTTCATTGCCTGGGGCGTGCCGATCACAAGGAACGGCGCGACGATCGCAATACCCGTCACCGTGAGGAATCGCCCTAGTTTTTCGAGACCCGCTGAAAACACGGGCGTATAGCTCAGGCTCGCGGTCATTAGCGCCACGAGCGCCACGAAAAGCAGGTAAACAGGCGGCATCGCTGACATTCGTTTTCCCCGCAGAAAATTGAGGCAGATGCCAGCCGCGAGGATCGCGCCGAGCGCAAGCGTCAGATCGACTGGAAGCAGCGAAGCGACGCGGTCGTCTCCCTTGACGTCGCCGATTACCACATACAGGGCCAACGCCAGTTCCGGGTAGATCAGCAGCACAATGAGACCCAGCACGCCCGCAGCGGCCTCGAGGAATTTTGCAGGACCGCCGCTGAAACAAGCGAGGAGCAAACCGAGCGCGAGGGAACACCCAAGAATCGCCAGATGCGCCAACCGAGGTTGGCCGCTCACCCATGCAGTCGCAAATGTGCTCTGTCTTTCCATTTATGCGCCCGCCAGAAAGAGCACGTCTTCCACCTGATTGATTTTGCGGAAATCGACGGCGGTCGAGCAGTCGATTAAATCGCGCGCCGCGTAGCCGTAACTCGCCATGAGTTCCCTAAGCTCATCGATGTTCCGCCCCATCAGCGAATAAGCGCGTGGAGCGATCTCGCAGATGATCGCGGGGCGCTCTCCGGTGGTCTCGAAATAGCCCCGCAGGCCCGCAAGGATCGGGAATTCGAATCCTTCGGCGTCGATCTTGATCAACGCGACGCGCCCAAGCTTGTGCCTCTCGATGTAGGCGTCGAGCCGCACCACCGGCACCTCTATCTGATCGACGATTTCAGACTTCGCTTTGTAGGAATGAACCAGTGTGCTCTGGCCGGGCTCGCGAGTGACGTAGATCGTCAACGCGGATGACACCTCGCCTGCCGCAAAAGGATTCGCGATGATGTTGTATGCGGGATTGAGATCGACGAGTCGGCACAGCTTTTCGAAATAGGCGGGCACAGGCTCAAAGGAATGCACCTGCCCGCGCCGCCCCACGAGGGCCGCCCCGACCGCCGAGAGGTACCCCACGTTCGCGCCGACATCGATAAACACATCCCCTCGCTTCAGGAAACGCTTCATCGCTTCTACCACCAGCACAGCGTACGAACCGAAGTACATGGGAGCCGTCCCGTGATAATTGGCGAGACTACACTCGAAGATGACATCGCCGATCTGCTTGCGCGCGGGCAGCGCGGGAAGCGATCTCTTCGTGCCGAGTTTTGCCAGCGCAAGGCGGCAAAAGAGTGCCGGATTCTTCGCCAACAAGGCGGCCGCGCGCGAAGCCGTGGTTTGCAGGTGCACGATTTTGTCCAGGTCTAATTCATCTCCAGCGGCGCAGGCTGCTCGTCTTCGACAAGCGTCGCGTGCGCGAACAGGCGTTGCAATTCGCTGAGTCCTTCAAAGTCCGACCGCCACATCCGGTTCTCTTTCGCGTCGCGCACAACTCCGGCCTTGTGGCCGTGCAGGTCCAGCTTGATGGCGGTCCGGGCTTTGTTCGAGGGATCGCCAAGCCGTGCCCAAGCGGGCCCCTTATGAATGCCGTTGCCGTGGATTGCTGCGATGCTGCCGCGGCTAGTTCGTAGCACCGCCCAACCGGAACGCGGATACGCGCGTTCCACTTCCGCGTCGCTCAACCGTCCGTCGTTAGCGTCGATGCCGAGGTCGCGCGAAAGCCGCGGCCGGCACGAACGCACGTCGTAGTGGTTTGAACCCGGCACATAGACCAGCGGCCCGCACCGATCGTCGATATCGACGAGATATACAAATATCTGCATCGAGTCCGACTCGTCGTTGTCCTTGTGAAAGTTGCTCGAGTGCAGGGGCCGGTTGTGCGGAAAGTCGCGCACCACCGTCACACGATAAAGCGGCGGAATGCAGCCGAGAAAATGTGCGGCAATCTTCAAAATACTTTCGTTGAGTGCAACTTGCAGAAGCTCTGGGATATGTAGCAGGGGATCGGCGAGCGCGATCATCTTCTCGCTAGCCGCGAGTTGTTCGTAGGATAGATTTCGCAGGTCCGCCCGCTGGCCGCTCTGCGCGGAATAGGCCCGCTCAAAATCGATCCGGAGGCCGTGGAACATTGCATCCGCTTTCTCGAAGATGCGATCGATAAGTTTAGTCTGGAAATATCGGGCCGCAAGAGCGTAGCCATGGCGCCGGAGCGACTGAACCTGTCCGGTCTCGAAATCGCTCATACACAGCAAATTTCCGTTGCGTCTAAAGACGCTTCGTTCCTTCGAGCCCGCGATGCGCCGCGAATAAAGGAGCCGCGTTCGGCAGATCGCGCTGTAGACATTCGGCTGCATTCGAAGAGTTCGCAGGAGAAATGGCGACCGGCGCACCTTGGTCGTTTGCTGTATGTCGCGCACGACGTTCGAGCCTCCAAGGCTCTCGTCGATGGCTTCCGGACGTGAAACATGTGGTGTGGACACCATAATGGTGTGTAGCGTCGAGCCTGACGCCTATATCGCGGCGGCTCGCGCGACCTCCCTTCCACAAGCGGCTGTCTTTCGGGCTTCGCGAAGGATCTCTCGGACGGCCGCACAGACTTCGTTCAGCTGCTCTTCGGTCATCGACGGGAAAAATGGCAGCGCCACGCAGCTCTCGGACGCCAACTCCGTGTGTGGCAAGGGGTGTTTCGACGAAAGGCGAATCTGTTGGAAGTACGGCTGGCGGTGGATCGCCCCGAAGTACGCTCGGCTGGCAATGCCGCGCTCCTGTAGGCTAGCCATCAAAACATCACGGAGGGCGCGGGGAGCAGGGCCGCGCAGCCGCACCGGGTAAACAAACCAGCTACGCTTCCCATTGGGCGGGTCTAACGGAAGGACAATTTCCGGAATCCCGCTGAGCTCCTCAGCATAAAGCGCGGCTAGACGCTCTCGCGCTGACAACCTCTCATCGATTCGTTCGAGTTGCGCCAGGCCCAGCGCGCACTGGATGTCGCTCAAGCGATAGTTGTAGCCCATGCGAACGTGTAGCAGCCATTCACCATCTTCCCCTCGCCCTTGATTGCGCAAGCTCCGGCAGACGCTCGCGATCTCCGCATTGTCAGTGACGATCATCCCGCCTTCCCCCGTCGTGAGCTGCTTGTTGGGATAGAACGCAAACGCCGCCGCATCTCCAAACGTCCCGACGTGTCGCCCCTTCCATTCAGCGCCAATGGCCTCGCAAGCGTCTTCAATCACGAACAGATTGAACTCCCGGGCAACGTCCAGAATCGGTCCCATCTCGCACGGGAATCCAAACAAATGAACTGGCAAGATAGCTTTGAGTATTCGGCCCGACCGGCGATTCATCGCGCACCGTTGTGCGGAATCCCACAGATATTCCCGCGCCAGTACCTTCCTCGCCTCGGTGGGGTCGAGATTCAGCGTGAGCGGGTCAATGTCGACAAACGCAGGAAGCGCATGTTCGTACAGCAGGCAGTTTACGGATGCCGGAAAGCTGAATGATGGTGTAAGAACCTCGTCTTCGCAGCCGATCCCGAGCGCTTTCACGCACAGATGCAGCGCAGAGGTGCCGCTGTTCGTGGCCACTGCGTAGCGCGTCCCGACATAGGCGGCGAAGCGCCCCTCGAATTCCTCGACAGCTGGACCGAGACTCAGTTGCCCGCTTCGGAGCGCTCGCGTCACATACTCGACTTCGCGCTCACCGACATCAGGCTTGGAAAGTGGGATTCTCATGCCACGCCTTCGCAAGTCGCGGCGACGATTTCTCGCGCGGCCAACCTCCGAACCTCGCGGGCACTGTCCGCGCGGCTGGACGCGAAATCTGGAAACGTCTCGTCGAGGTAGCTGAGCAACCCGCCTCGATCCTGAATCCTGAGAAACTCCTCCATTCGCAGGACGCTCTCGATCACGCCGCCTGTGCGGCGGTTCTTCTGCCGGCGCACCACGAGAATCCGATCCGACTCTGTCGGCGCCGGCTCCTCGCCTTGATCCCAGAGTTCCTCGCTGAACTTTTCCCCATGTTTCAGCCCGGTGAATTCGAGTCGCACGTCCTCGTTTGGCCGCAGCCCCGCGAAAAGCATCATGGTCCGCGCGATCTCGCAAATGTTGACCGGCTCTCCCATATCCAAGACGAATGTCTCGCCGCCTCGCCCAAGCGCCGCCGCACGCAGGATCAGGTGCACCGCCTCCGGCACGGACATGAAATATCGGGTTGCCCGCGGATCGGTCACCCGCACCGGCCCGCCTTTCCGAATTTGGTCCCAGAAGAGCCTCAGGACGCTGCCGGTGCTCCCGGCGACGTTGCCAAAGCGTACGTTCGAAAATCTCGTCAGTGCTGAGCCGGCTCCAGCCCCTCCCAAGTTCGCTCGCATTGCCAGATCCTCGATGCACATCTCGGTGATTTTTTTTGAGAGGCCCATGTAGCTGCGCGGATTCACTGCTTTGTCGGTCGAGATATTTACGAACCGGCTCACCCCGCATTCCAAGGCCGTCTCGGCAAGTCGCCACGCTCCCAGGACGTTATTCCGCATCGCCTCTTCCGGATGCAGCTCAAGTATCGCGACATGCTTGTACGCCGCCGCGTGAAACACGATGTCTGGCTGCTCGCTGCGCAGGATGCGTCTCATACGTGCTGCGTCAAGGATGTCGACGAGAAATGGTTGTACGCGCGCGTCGTCGAGACGTTCGGATACGTCGAGATTGACGTAGAAAAGGCTGTTTTCCGATTTGTCGACCAGGAGAAGCTTTCGCGGTCCCGCAGCGGCGATTTGGCGGCAAAGTTCACTGCCGATGCTCCCGCCGGCTCCGGTCACAAGCACCGTCTGTCCGCCCACGACACGCCGAGCCTCGTCGGCGTCCACGCGAATTTCGTCGCGCTGCAAAATATCCTCGATTCGTGGATTTCGCAGATCGCGCCGCGACACGACCTCAGCGCCGGTGCCACGGATCAGTTCGGATAGCGACGGGAGGGAACGGACGGGCAGATTTGCTCGGCGCGAGGCGTTGAGAATTTCGTGCATTTGCCCGCGAGTGGCGCTCGGAATACAGATCAAGACCTCGTCGGCGTTTTTCTCAGCGGCAATTCTGGCCAAGTCGCGCGTGCCGCCGACGATCGGAACGTCATACAGCGTTCGTCCCCATTTTCGCGGGTCATCGTCGACGACAGCGACAGGCCGCGAATACGATGTCGAATCCAGCGCCAGTTCCTTCAGCAAAGCTGTTCCGGCGTCCCCGGCGCCTACGATCACAACGCGCTTTCCGTGCTTCCGCACGGCGGCCCGCCGAACCATCCACACGCGCGGCCCGAGGTGCAGCCCTGCCCAAAGAATTACGAGATTGAGCGCATCAACGACAAATACCTCGCCTGGAATCCGCAGCCGGTAGAAAAGTCCCTCGACGAGGAGCCACAGAAGAAAGCTGCTGACAATCACGGCCTTGGCAATCGCAATAAGATCGAGCGCACTCGCATACCGCAGCGACCGACGATAGAGGCCCCAGCTAGCCGTTGCTACGAGACGCAAGACGACGGCGATGCCAAGGGTAGGTTGTAAAAGCTCGATCGCCCATCCCGCTCCGCGTCCCTGCGCCACCAGCAGAACCGCGAGTGCGTAAGACACCGCAGCAAGGCATGCCTGTCCCAGCAAGACGAAAATCGACGCATCGATTGCGCCGGCTACCCGTCCGATCTGCGAAAGAGCACTTTTTACATCGAGAACGCGGCCAGGTCTGTCCCGAGTGGCCTGCCCGAATGAAAGGGTATGCATTTAGTAGACCCCGCGACTTCGTTTTGTAATTGGCCTGCGTCCGCGCCTCTTCCTGTTGGCCCAAGAATCGTTGCCGTCCATCCACCCGGAAGAATCGCGGTCATTCGCGCGGCCTTCCTTCGCCCCCGGGAAGGGGACCTCGGACAAGCCACTCGGTCTCTTGACGCGACGGAACATCCCCGGTCGCTCACTCTCGTCAGGCGCTACAGCCTCCGGTAAAGCGCCTCTGGAATCGGATACGTCCGCCTATTCAGCACTGTTCCCAAGACGGGAACTCCGGCGGCTTCGAGATTGTCCTTGGCGGCTCTCGCCGTTTCGCGGCGCGTAGAATTGCAACCAACGACGAGAACGACGCCGTCCGTAAGCAGCCCAAGCAGCGCGCCATCGCCGCACGAGCTAACGGCCGGCGCATCCACCAGCACGTAGTCGAATTCAGCGCGCAACTCCGACACCCGCGCACGGAGCCGCGCCGGATTCATGGCGCCGTTCGAATCGTTGCAGGCGGCTCCGGCGGATACGAACCACAGATGACTGCTCCAGGCCTGTTGTGCAAAAGCGTCGATGTGCGCCGAGCTCTTCATTGCCTCGGAGAGACCCGTCACGTTTCCCAGCCGAAAATGCTCATGTAGTGACGGCGCTCTGAAATTTGCATCGACGACGCACACTCGGCCTGCGGACCGCTCCGAGAGCGCTTCGCTCGCCCGCGCACACACCCAGCTGCACCCGTCGCCGCGGCTAACCCCGCAGAACGTCACAGCCGTTGTAGACTGCTTGTTGTCGTCGTGGAAAAGGAAAATTTGTTGGACGAGCTTTGCGATCTCGTTGTCGATCGCCCCAACTGGGTCGCGAGATGTCGATGTTCCGGTCTCTCGCGCGTCATGCGACGCGGTGGGGCCCGCCCGAGGTATCTCGCGCAGTAATATGTCGAAGTTACGGCTCATCGCGCTCCTTCTTCACCTGGCTGGGTCCTCTGCGGCGTCGCGTTCGTGTCCGAGCCTCTATGCCGGCTCAGCGGCAGTCGGATCTGTTCCCCGGTTTCGATGTGATCGGGATCCTTGATCTGTGGATTGAGCGACAAAATCGCAGCGACTTCCGCAGGGTCAAATCGGCCGAGGTATTCCAGGCTGATATGGCGGATAGTCATGCCGGGTTCGACCACGACCGTCGAGACCCGGCTGTTTTGTGCCAGGTCATCTGGTCCGTGGTCAGCTAAAGAGTTAGGTCCGTCCACAGCTGACGGGCTGAGCGGCAACCTTGCCGAAGGGGGGAACATCGTCTCCGACGCTGGCGCGAGGGCGGTGACGCGCGCCGGAAAGGCGGCCGCCTCGACGTTAGGCGTTACGCCGAGCGGTTGGGGATGTGCGTGCACCTTCCACAGAACGCCGGAGACGATGCTGAGGAACAACAGCGCAGAAATGGAAACGACTGCGCGCGACGTTCTTCCGCTCCTGCCACTTAGGGAACGAAGTGGTGCCCCCAATTGGGGCGCAGCCGCTGAACGGGAGGCCTTCCATGCAGATATGGGCATTGCGGATTGAAAATGTCCGCTTGCTTCGATTTTGGGCGCCAGCGATTCGATCGCGAGATCAGAAATGACCTCCCGCACCATGTCCGCCTTCACCTGGGCTGCCCCGGCGGCGTGAGCAATGACCAGCGACTGATAGCAGAGATTGTTAATGTTTCGTGGAATGCCTTCGCTGTGTTTGGCGATCAGCGTACGCGCCCCCAACGTATACAAATCCGGCGCCACGCGCCCGGCGACCCACAACCGATGATCGATGTAATGATTGGTTTCCTCAGCAGTGAACGGTTCCAGGTGCGCGATGGACGAAACTCTCTGGCGAAGCTGCGCCATCGATGGCCGAGCCAGGATCTCTGCCAGTTGTGGCTGCCCGGCCAGCACAATCTGCATGAGCTTCGCCCACGGAGTCTCGAAGTTCGAGAGAAGCCTTACCGATTCCAGTACTTCCGGGCTGAGATGTTGAGCCTCGTCGATCACCAGGACGAACCGCCGCCCGGCCTGCATTTCTTCGCGCAGCATTTCATTCAACGTCTGGTTCATCTCGAATGAGTCCCGCGACCTAGGGGACAAGCCCAGCTCCGCGAGCACGTACTGCATCAACTCGCTTGCGTCCTGAGCATTCTGAAAAAGAAACGCAGTCCTAGCCGTGTGCCGCAGGCTTTCGAGATATTGAAAGAGCAGAGTAGTCTTGCCCATTCCCGGCGGCGCGATCAATGCGACGAATCCGCGGTTCTCCTCCGTCGCGCGTACCAGAGACGCCAAGGCCTCGCGGTGCTTCGGTCCAAGGTGAAGGAACCTTGGATCGGGTGTCACCCCAAAGGGCTGCTCGATGAATCCAAAGTGTTCAAGGAAGGTCACTTAGCTCCTCCCTTCGCCGTCGGGAATCGACGCCAACACTTTCACATCCAGGTATCGCCCCAGCTCCTCAGGAGTCCTGAACGAGGGATCGAGGCGATCAGCCGTGTATGCCGCCCCAATGCTTGTCATTCCCGCCGCGAAGAACCCTCCGACTAGAACCCATCCCAGATGGCTATCGGGAAATGCAGGTACCGTAGCGGCTTCGGCGATCGACACGTTTACAATCCGCTTGTTGTCGAGCGCGTCCGAGATGCGCGCTTCCTCGCGCTTGTGAACGTAAAGCAGGTAGCTATCCTCGGCTGCCTTCACGTCGCGCACCAGGTCCTGCTGCACGGCGCCCTTCTGGTCCAACTGCTCGGCATCTGCCTGATAACGTTTCACCACGCGCTCGGTCGCCGCAGCCTGCGCCTCAAACTGCGCGCGGTCGGCGTCAGCTTTGACCAATTCCGTCGCCATCCAATCGCTCGCAGGCACTCGATCCGTGGAGATGTCTTCCATCGGCGTTTGCCGCGCGGCTGAGAGTGCCTGCTGGGCGTCAGCGATCTGTGCTTCCACCTCTGTCACCGGAGGATACGACGGCGAGTATTTGATCAACATCTCGCGCCGCTTCAACTCAAGGGAAAGCAGCGTACTTTCGAGATTGGCGAGCAGCTGGGCGTTGTCGAGTTTCCTGATCTGCGTAGTCTGTCTCTCCGGCACGGCCTTCGACTGATCTTCCAGCTCTCGAGCCCGCGAGCCAGCCGCATAGGCGCTCGCTTCATCCGCATGCAGATCGGCTTCGAATTGGCTCAACTGCTGGAGTACCAACTGTTCCTGCTCGGCGGGCGACACCAGGCTTTCCTTGCTGTCGAAGTTCGTCAGCCTCGCTTCCGCGGCCGCCAGTTCCGCGCGGTAGTGGTCGGTTTCTTGATCGAAAAACCGGAACGTTCCCGGCGAGTGATGAACGGCCGCGTGTTTCTCTTCGTAGAGCGTCGCCAGCGTTTGCAATACATAAGCGGCCCGCTGCGGGTCGCGCGCGGCGTAAGCCACTCGAATTAGCTCGGTCTTTTTCAGCGGATCGACCACCAGCCGATCGTGTAAGTCCTGCACGGCACGCGCAATGCGCGCATCTTCGTTCGGTTCGGCCATGTGAAGGGCACGGCGCACACGCTGGTCCACCCGATGGAGAGCAAAGCTGCGCGGCGAATCGAGGCCACACGTGACGACAACCTGCTGCAGCAGATCGCGGCTCTTCAGCAGTTCCACCTCCGAATTCATATCCTCTTCTGTGACCTCGGGCACTGCCACGCTCGGCGGCGCCTCGGCGTCCGGCGTCACCACGTCATCCAGGCGGCTGCGGTTCACGAGGATCTTCATTTCTGCCTCGTACTCACGTGGTGCCAGCAATCCGCCCAAGAGCGCTCCGGCGAAAATCCCCAGAAAGATGAGCGCCACCAGGCCCCGACGGCGAAAGAGCGGTGTCACTGCGTCTCGCAATGTCATGCGATATTGCGGTCCAGATTCGTCAGTTCGAAGGCTCAGTTCGTCCATTGCACTTCCGCCCCTCGCCCATTAGGGCTGGTAGTAGGTGCCGATCCCCGAAGTCGGTATGAATTTCTTTACTTTCGACAGCGTATTTTGTGGCACGTAAATCATGTCACCCGGCTGAATCTCGGGATCTTCGCTGACGTTGTGCCCCTGCAGGATTCGCTTCAGGTCCAACGGTTTCACTTCGTACCAGTCGTTGTTCACTTTTCGAAAAAGCAGCACTTTGGAGTGTTTCGACGCGTCGTTGAATCCTCCGGCGATCGCGATGGCTTCGGTCGCTCTCGTGTCGCCACGCAGGTCATACTTCCCGGGCCGGCCCACCTCTCCGCCGACAATGAAATATGGCTTGTTGAAGTCCTTTAGTTCGATCGTGATGATCGGATCGTGCAGGATGTCCGCGTAGGCGGTACGAATCGCCGCGACCGATTCGTCCGTCGTAAGCCCGGCGAGCCGGATGTCTCCCGTGCCGGTGAGGCTCGCAAACCCGTCCGGCTCGATATTGATCGTTTGATCGAACTCAGGGGTCAGCGGGAATGTCAGCGCGATTACATCGCTGGCAGCGAGGCGATAGCGCGCGTCGCGGTGCTGAATATCCGTCTGTCCGGGCACCTGTGTCCCGCCCTGAGCAAGCAGAGAGGTGCCGCAGAGAAGGAAAAGCGCGACAATCGGCGGCATGAAATTCAGTTTTCGCACGATGTACGGTCCGAGCTGAAATCAGGCGCGTAAGTTAGGCCGCGCCGCCGCGCCGCACAAGCGGCCGAAAGTCACGTAGCGCAATAGGACATCCCGGCCCCGCTCGGTTGAGTCGCCCGAGACCCGGTCCGGGGTGACGGCGGTCATGCCTCGATGGACGGCGGTTTCCCTGAATCAAGAGGTCGGTGCGCGACGCCCAGAGTACAAATATCCCCACTGCGATAGGACAGAATGCCTAAGGTCTGCCCCTACGAAGCATGGGCCAAACCGAAAGGGCGCCGGTACTTGCCGCATCAACGACGATAGTAATAATCCCGACTGTTTTTGCCTTGCACTTCCAGGCTCGCCTATCTAGACTCGCCTCAACCCTTCCAGACTGCTTGTATACTGCGGAGGTGCAACATGCAAAACGCGCAGCAGTCGCGGAGCTCTGTCAATGTCCTGTTCGCCGAGGCGAGTTTCCTGCACTGCCAGATGGTCGAAAACGTCTTTCGTCCGAAACGCACCGGCATCGTCGTCGTGGCTTGTTCCATGGATTCTCGCGATGCGATCGCTCGCCTGAAGCAGCATGCGCCGGACGTAGCTGTGATCAGCGCCAGATTGCGAGAGGGTCCCCTCGAGGGCTACCGTTTGCTTCGAGAGCTCCATCTGCTCCAGCCCAAGACGCGCATCGTCATGCTTCTTGATTCCCGCGAGCGCGATCTCGTCATCGACGCATTCCGCTGCGGCGCGCACGGTGTCGTCTTTAGGGATGAACCGGTCGAAACGCTAGGCAAGTGCATTCGCGTGGTGCACAGCGGCCAAGTGTGGGCCAACAGCGAGAATCTCGGCTATCTCCTCGAAGCCTTTAAGAGGGCCATGCCGTTCCGGTTCGAGGACTCCAACGGCGTCAAGCTGCTCACCAAGCGCGAACGCGACGTCGCTCGCCTCGTTGCCGAGGGGCTCACCAACCGCGACATCGCGAAGCAACTGGGGCTTAGCGAGCACACGGTTCGCAACTACTTGCTCAAGGTCTTTGACAAATTGGGCGTGTCAACGCGGGTGGAGCTTGTGCTTTACTGCCTGCAAGAGAGGCAGGGAAACCCCGTCGAAACGCAACCGTGAGTTAGGTCTCCACTCTACTCATCCCACAGCAGATATCGATCTTCTCCGATGCCTGCCCGCGCCGAAGCCGATACGTGTGCCCGAATTCTGAAAATTAGATATATGAGCCAAGGCTCACGTCCTGCTACGATGTGAGCGTGCCCTCACATTCGTCCACGGCGCCGCGGCGCATCCCCCAGCAAACGCGAGGAAAGCGCCGGGTTTCGGGCTTCCTGCGCGCGGCAGCTTCGGTAATCGCTGAATCCGGTTACGAGCGCGCCACGATGAGCGCCATCGCCGAGCGCGCGCATTCGTGCATCGGTTCGCTCTACCAGTTTTTCCCAAACAAGCGCTCCGTAGCCGAGGCGCTGCGCGACGAGTACGTGAAGGAAATCGAGCAAACCTGGCTGGCCCTCGGTCGCGAAGCCCCGTCTCTCACCGCCGAGAACCTCACGTGCCGCCTCATCAAGTTGCAGGTCGAGCTTATAAAAAGCCATCCGGCCTTGCTGGCTCTCTTGGACGTTCCGTCGAGGTCACATAAGCGCCGGCAACTGGTCCGCGCCCGGATCGCCGCCGTCCTGGTTGCCCACAAGCCTCGGATGTCGAAAGACACGGCCCTGCGCATTGCATCCGTGGTGCAGCAAGTCAGCAAAGGACTCTTCACACTCTATGCGCAGGCGGATGCCGATGAGAAAAACGCGATGATCGAGGAATTCAAATCTGTCTTGACGGGATATCTAACGCCCAAATTGAAGTGCTAACGATTCTTTGCCGGGCCCTGCAAGCGGCGCTCGCATGGCTCGCCGTACCAGCATCGAGAGGAGAACGGGTTGAACCGCACGGGTTTTGGCTCCGGGCCACGTACCATCTTCATTTTCAGCATTCTTGCATTTCTCGTATCCGCCGGATGCAGCCATAAGGAAACATCCGCGCGCCAAGCTCCGCCGGAAGTAGAAGTCGCAAGCGTCATCCAGAAAGACGTCCCGATTTACGGCGAATGGGTCGCCACGCTTGACGGCTATGTGAACGCGCAAATACAGCCGCAGGTCACGGGCTACCTCATCAAGCAGGACTATCGCGAAGGCTCGCTCGTCCACAAGGATGACGTCCTGTTCGAAATCGATCCGCGCCCGTTCCAAGCCGTGCTCGACCAAGCCAAGGCGCAGCTCGCGCAAGCCGAGGCGCAGCTCGGCAACGCCTCAATCAACGTAAAGCGCGACATCCCCGAGGCGCAGGCCAGCGCCATCCCGCAAAGCCAGCTCGACAATGACACGCAAACGGAGCTGGCAGGGAAGGCGGCAGTAGAAGCTGGCCAGGCCGCCGTCGAACAAGCCTCCCTGAATCTCGGATTCACGAAAGTGCGTTCCTTGATCACCGGGATCGCAGGCATCGCGCAAGTTCAGGTCGGCAATCTTGTCGGTCCCACTACAGTGCTCACGGGTGTTTCCCAGGTTGATCCCATCAAGGTCTACTTTCCGATTAGCGGAGACGAGTACCTTCACCTCGCCGGCAAGATCGCCTCCGGCCCCATGAATATGCTCGCGAATGCCTCCCGCGTCCCGCTGCAGTTGACGCTATCCGACGGCAGCATTTACCCGCACAGCGGCAAAATTCTCTTCGCCGATCGCCAAGTCGATCCGCAGACCGGAACCATCCGCATCGCCGGCGCGTTCGCGAACCCAGGTAATATCCTTCGCCCTGGTCAGTACGGTCGGATACGAGCGGTCATTCAGATGCGAAAAGGGGCCCTGCTCGTCCCGCAGCGCGCCGTAAGCGAACTCCAAGGATCGTACGAAGTCGCCGTCGTAGGCCCCGACAACAAGATCGCCATTCGCACAGTCGAAGTCGGCGAGCGAACAGACACGATGTGGATCATCAACAAGGGGTTGAGTCTCGGCGACCGCGTTGTTGCCGAGGGCACCCTGAAAGTGAAAGACGGCAGCACGGTTACTCCCGTCCCGTTTAACCCCGGTTCGCCGACCGGCACGGGCGGCAGGTGAGCCATGTCCAAGTTCTTCATCAATCGCCCAATCGTCGCGATGGTCATCGCGATTTTGACCTTACTCGTCGGTGTCATCTCGATCATTCGCCTGCCGGTCTCGCAGTTTCCGAATATCGTTCCGCCCGAAGCGAAGATCCAGGCCACGTTCGTCGGTGCAGACGCGCAGACCCTCGCTCAGTCCGTCGCCACGCCCATCGAAGAACAGATGAGCGGTGTCGACAACATGAACTACATGTACTCGGTCAACGCCACGGCCAACGGCCAGATGACGATGACCGTCGATTTCGGCGTCGAGACCGATCCCAACACCGACCTGATCCTCACCCAGATGCGCGAAACGCAAGCGGCTCCCCAACTGCCCGCAACCGTCGCGCAATATGGCGTCTCCGTCCAGAAATCGACCACCGCCCCGATGATGCTGGTCGCCCTCTATTCACCGAACGGCACTTACAATGCCCAGTTTCTCGCGAACTACGAATACATCAATCTCTACGACCAGATCACCCGTCTCCGCGGAATCGCCAATGTCCAGGTCTTTGGCGCGGGCCAATACGCGATGCGCATCTGGCTCAAGCCCGACCTGCTCGCCAAGCTCGGCATCACGGTGTCTGACGTCGTCAACGCGGTCGAATCGCAAAACACGGTGAATCCCGCCGGCCAAATCGGCGCCGAACCCGCTCCGCCCGGTCAGGAATTCACGTATTCAGTGCGCGCGCAGGGTCGCCTGATTACGCCGGAAGAGTTTGGCAACATGATCGTGCGCGAGAATCCCGACGGCGGAATCGTTCGCGTCAAGGATGTCGCCCGCATCGAACTCGGCGTCCAGAGCTACACGCTGATGGGACGCCTGAACGGCAAGCCGAGCGCGATCATGGCGATTTACCAGCTCCCCGGCTCCAATGCCGTCGACGACGCAAAAGAAGTCCGGACCCTCATGCTGCAGGTGAAAGACAACTTTCCGTCCGACATGAAGTACGCCGTGTCGCTCGATCAAACGCAGGCCGTATCGGAAGGCATCCGCGAAATCCTGTGGACGCTCGCGATCGCGCTCCTGTTGGTGGTCGTCGTGGTCTACATCTTCCTGCAGGGTTGGCGCGCCACGTTGATTCCGCTGCTCGCCGTCCCGGTTTCGCTTGTAGGCACGTTCGCGTTTTTTCCGCTGTTCGGCTTCTCCATTAACACGCTTTCGATGTTCGGCCTCGTTCTAGCAATCGGCCTGGTGGTTGACGATGCGATCGTCGTCGTCGAAGCGGTCGAGCGCCATATCGAAGAAGGAATGGCGCCCAAAGCCGCCGCCTTGAAAGCCATGGAGGAAATCTCGGGCCCCGTCATCGGCATCGCCTTGGTGCTCTCCGCGGTGTTCGTGCCGACAGCCTTCATCCCGGGAATCACCGGCCGACTCTACCAACAGTTCGCCGTCACCATCGCGATCTCCGTGATCATTTCGGCGTTCAACGCTCTCAGCCTCAGCCCCGCTTTGGCGGCGCTGCTCCTTCGCCCCAAGCAGCACAATACGGGGCCATTGCGAAGATTCTTCGATTGGTTCGACCGCGTTTTCGCGCGCGGCACCAACGCCTACATCCGTTTCAGCGGAGCGCTGATCCGCAAAAGCGCCATCGCGATCGTTGCCTTGGTGCTTTTTGCCGCCGCCGCTGTCTTCTTCGGCACGAAGCTACCCTCAGGCTTTTTGCCCGACGAAGACATGGGCTACGCCTACGTCAGCCTCCAGCTTCCCGTCGCGTCCTCGCTGCAGCGTACCGATGAAGCCGCACGGCAAGTCGAAGCCGTTCTAGCCAACACTCCCGGCGTCGAGTACACCACGAGCGTCATCGGCTTCAACCTGCTCAGCTACGTGCAGACAAGCTACAACGCCTTCTTCTTCGTCACCTTGAAACCGTGGCAGGACCGCAAGACCCAAGCCGAGCAGTTCCAATCGATCAAAGCTCGCCTCAATGGCGCGCTTAGCAAGCTCCCGCAGGGAGCCGCTTTCAGCTTTTCGCCTCCGGCCATTCCAGGCGTCGGCACGTCCGGCGGCTTCACGTTCGTTCTCGAAGACCGCGCTGGCAACGACATCTCGTATCTAGCCGCCAACGTCGATAAATTCCTGGCTGCGGCCGGCAAGCGTCCGGAGATCGCAGGCATCACGTCCTCGTTGCTCCCGAGCGTGCCGCAGGAATACGTCGACGTCGATCGCGACAAGGTCTTCAAGCAGGGCGTGCCTCTCTCCGATGTGTACGCGACTCTCCAAACCTACATGGGTGGCCTCTTTGTAAATTATTTCAACCGTTTCGGCCGCCAGTGGCAGGTCTACGTTGAGGCGGAAGGGGATTACCGCAAGAACGCCCAGGAAGCCGGCCAATTCTACGTGCGCAACAAAACCGGCGAAATGGTCCCGCTATCCGCGCTGACCAAATTCGAGCCGCGCATGGGCCCCGAATTCATCATGCATTACAACGAATACCCCTCGGCGCAGATCAATGGCGAAGCGGCCCCCGGATACAGTTCGGATCAGGCGATGGCCGCTCTCGAACAAGTGTTCGCGCAAACCATGCCGCACGACATGGGCTACGACTACATGGGCATGTCGTTCCAGCAGAAGCAAGCCGAGACCGGCGTGTCATCGACCGCCATATTCGGACTATCGATTCTCTTCGTCTTTTTGATTCTCGCCGCTCTCTACGAAAGCTGGTCGCTGCCTTTCAGCGTTCTCCTCAGCACGCCGGTGGCGGTCTTCGGTGCGTTTGGAGTTCTGCTCCTGCGCCGCTTGTTCGTGCAGGCCTTTTATCCGTCGTATCTCGTGCAAATCGAAAATGACGTCTACTCGCAAGTCGGCCTGGTCATGCTGATCGGCCTCGCGGCGAAAAACGCCATTCTGATCGTCGAATTTGCGAAAGACGAGTACGAGCAAGGCGTGCCGCTGGTCGACGCTGCGCTCGGAGGAGCGAGGCTGCGTTTGCGCCCCATTCTGATGACCTCCTTTGCGTTCATTTTCGGTTGCGTGCCGCTCTGGTTTGCATCCGGCGCGGGGTCGGTGGCACGTCAAATCATGGGCACGACGGTAATCGGCGGCATGCTTGCCGCCAGCGCCATCGGCATTTTCTTCATCCCCGTGATCTTCTATCTCGTCGAAAAGTTCTCGGGCGGCACGCGTCACAATCTGGCGGAATCTGCCGCGAACCCCGCGCCGCAGGAGGGCGACTGAAATGCGAAAGCTCGCGCTCCCGGTTCTCGCACTTCTGCTTGCCGGCTGCACCGTCGGGCCCAACTACCATCGACCTGCAATCGATACGCCCAGCTCCTATCGCAGCGAGAGCCCCACGCAGGTCTCCGCCGCTTCCGCTGAGTCCTTGGGCAATGAGAAGTGGTGGGACGTATTTCAGGATCCAGTCCTCCAGCAGCTGATCCGGGCGGCGTTGCAGCAGAATTACGACGTGCAAATCGCCGCGACCCGCGTGCTGCAAGCGCAGGCGCAACTCGGCATCACGCGCGCCAATCAATTTCCGATGCTCGGCGGCGGGACTCAGGCCGTCAGCGAGCGTAACCCGAAAATTTCAAATGCCTTTCCGAGTTATCAGACGAACATCGGCGAGGTAGACCTCTCCGTCATCTGGAATCTCGATTTCTGGGGAAAATATCGCCGCGAAACCGAAGCCGCGCGCGCCGAACTCCTCGCTTCCGAATGGGGCCGCCGCGCAGTTCTCACAAGTGTTGTATCAAGCGTAGCGACTGCCTACTTCCAGCTGCGCGAACTCGACCTCGCGCTCGAAATATCGAAAAGCACCTTGAGATCGCGCCAGGATTCGCTGCATCTCACCAACGTCCTCGCGAAAAACGGCTCCGCATCCATGCTCGACGTGCGTCAGTCCGAGGAGCTCGTCTATACCGCGTCGGAAGCAATCCCCGATCTCGAACGCCAGATCGCCCAGCAGGAAAATGCGCTCAGCATTTTGCTCGGCGAGAATCCGACCGGCATTCCGCGAGGCTGGTCGCTTACCCAACAACCGAATCCGCCCGCCGTTCCCGCGGGGCTGCCGTCCGAACTCCTCGAGCGCCGTCCCGACATCCGCGAAGCCGAAGAAAACTTGGTTGCAGCAAATGCCGAGATCGGCGTCGCCAGGGCCGCCTATTTCCCGAGTATTTCTCTCACTGGCACCGCAGGATTCGAGAGCTATTCGCTGACCAAGCTCTTCAACGCATCCTCCGGCCTATGGAATACAGCCGCCACGGCTGCGCAGCCGATCTTTGAGGCAGGAGGCCTCCACGCGGGCATGCAGCTGGCCGAAGCGCAGCAACAACAGATGCTGCTCACCTATAAGCAGACGATCATCGGTGCCTTCCAGCAGGTTTCCGACTCTCTCATCGGGTACCAGAAGGACCGCGAATTCCGCGAGCAGCAAGCCCTGCTCACATCGTCCGCGGGTGACGCCGATCACCTCTCAAACACCCTCTATCAACATGGCGGTGCCAGCTACTTGCAAGTCCTGACCAGTGAAACAAACTATTTTGAGGCCGAACTCAATCTAGCCCAAGCCGACCTCAACGAACGCCTCTCCCTCGTTCAGCTGTACAACGCCCTAGGCGGAGGCTGGCAGCGGTAGGCCAAGGGTACAACTCAGAAAACAGTCGTACCCGTCAGTACGCACCCGCATTAACTCAGCGTCACTCCGTGATATTGTTTGAAATGCTTTCGCCCGGGTGGCGGAATGGCATACGCGGGGGACTTAAAATCCCCTGTCCTTCACAGGACGTGTGGGTTCGACCCCCACCCCGGGCACCATAGCTGCGACGCTACAGCATCGTCACAGCGCCGCGATCTCTATCTCTTCGGCAGTGCCGCAGCCCTCCCTCGGCTCCGCGCGATCAGATTCCGCACGCTGTTGGCGAGTTGAATCAGCTCTCCCTCGCCTTGAAAATCGAAGTCCTCTTGATAGTTTCCGTCGGCCGCGTCGTCGACCGCCCGCGTCAGCGTGAGCAGCGGCTTCGTGATCTGGCGCGGCAGGACGAAACTCACCCACACGCTCAGGGCAATCGTGATCATCGACACGATCGTCAACACCCACTCCGCCCTGTGCATCAACTCCCGCGCGCGTTTGTGATCGTCCTCGACGCGCGCCCAGCTTCTCGTCTCGATGTTCGACGCGAGCCGCATGACCTCGCCGCTCGAACTTTCCAGCCCAAGCGTAGCCTGTCGTAAAGCCGGATTTCCCGCCTGGACCGCTTCGGAAATCTCGGCGTCGAACGACGCCACCTGCGCCCGCATTTGGTCGACCAGCTGCGTTCGCGGTTCGCGTCGCGCATTTCGCAGCAAATCATCCAGATCCTTCTCGTAATCCTTAAGCACGGTACGGATCCGCTGCGTTGTCGCCTGCCGGCTTTGCCCCGTGCTTGTAACGACCGTTGCGAACTGCTTCTGATAGAATTGAATCTGATTTTCGGCCGCCTGAACGGCCCCTTGTTCAGCCGGTTGTAGGTCACCAATGTCCGAGAAAAGTTTGTTCACCCGCTCGAGTGACTCGCGATTTGCCTTCAGGTAAGCGGGATCGGAAAGTAGCAGATAGTTGCGTTCCGCGCGCCGCGCCTCCAGCATCTGAATCGACGCCTGTTGCGCAAGCGTAGCCGTCGGCGCATCAACGCTTACGATCCGATCCACGATCCATCCCATGCTGAACAGGTAGTAGATCGCCAGCAGAATGACCGGCGCAAGAATCAGGCGTACGATCGCCAAGCTGTAAGCGATTCGCCGCCGCATCGAACTGGCGCGCCACAGCGCGGTGAGGGGTTGGATGACTCGCCAAGCCATAAGGAGGATCCCGCCGGGCCGACGATTTCAAGAGCCGTGAATCGCTTTCATCTGTTTCAGTCGGCACATCGCGGACAGTACGCCCGACGAACGCGGTGAGGCGATACCGAGGACGCGGCCGCACGCCGTGCAATCAGCATCTTATACGATATATAAACGCGATTTGAGTCTTTCTGCCGCTCTCGACGCTCTCAGCCGCGGGCTTCGCGTAGCGCCCGCGTCCCGCCCCTTCTCTTCCTGCATTCCGCGCCGCCGAGACCACCGGTCGGAGGCTGGTACCGCAGACCCCAAGTTGCTGGAAGCCCTTCGGCCGTCCGCACCGCGATACGATTTCCATGTATCATGTTGGGCGGATGAGCGACGATCTCAAGAGTGCGAACCGGCCGATCACTCACTGGATTGGCGAAGGTGCGGGCTGGCTGCTGAAACACGTCGTGAGCGGGCTCGCCGCGACCGGCCTCACGCCCAACATGTTCACGTTCCTCGGTCTCGGCGTGAACGCCTGGGCCGCCGCATGGTTCGCTACGGGACATTTCCGCGGAGCGGCCGCCGTCCTTTTCCTCGCAGGCTTTCTCGACATGGCGGACGGCCAAGTCGCGCGCCGCGTGGGCCGCGTCACGGCGTTCGGCGCGTTCCTCGATTCCACGCTCGACCGCTATTCCGATCTCGCGCTGTATATGGGCTTGATCGTCTACTACACGCTGATCGGCCGCACGTTCTACATGGCGCTCGCCGCGATCGCCATGGCGAGTTCCTTCATGGTCAGCTATTCGCGGGCGCGCGCCGAATCCCTGATCCCTTCCTGCAAGGTGGGCTTTATGGAGCGCCCCGAGCGCCTCGTTCTGTTGATCATCGGTGGGGCGGCCCGAAGGATGGCGCCGGTCTTGTGGGTAATCGCCACGATTTCGACGATCACCGTAATCCATCGCGTCGTGTACACCTGGCAAGAGCTGCTCGCCGGCCGCGCCCTACCCGAAGCTACGCTCGATCACCTCTCCTAGCCGCAGGGCTTTCTCGGCCTTTGCCCCCCCAGATCACTCACCGAAGATCATTGCCGTGCTACAGAGTGTTTGTGAAACATTTCAGCGTTTCTGGCGCGTCCGCAGGGCCTCTTCCACCGGCGCCGACACAATCTCCTGGACGCGTCGGCGCAAATCATCTACTGCCGAGCGTTTGATCTTCGACATGTCGATCGCACCGTGAATGTAGACCGTAATTGTCCCGGGCGTCAGCATCCAGCTGCCGGTGCGAAAAAACTCAAACGAACCAACGATGCTCACCGGCACGAGGGGCAGTCCGAACTTCTGCGCGAGGCTGAAAATCCCTTTCCTGAATTCGTGCACGTGCCCGTCGCGCGTCCTCGACCCTTCGGCGAATGCGATCAGGCTGGTCTCCGAATCGAGAGCCGCCTTCGCACGCTCCGTCATGATCTCCAGTCCCTCGCGGCTCGGCACTTCCGGAACGGGAATGTTGCCGAACCAGCCCATCATCCACCCGTAGATCGGAATCTTAAAATGGGACTCCAGCTCGAACCCGCGCAGAAATTGCGGAATTGCCGAATACACCACGAACGGATCGAAAATATTCACGTGGTTGCAGATGAAGAATGTCGTTCGCTTAGGATCAAATCCGGGCGCGATGCGCACTTCCAATTTCGCGCCCGCCAGCCGCAGAATATTCCGGAAGAAAAGACGCTGCGGCCAATCGTGCTTTCGCGTATCGATGAAAAGTCCCAGGACAACGAGGAACATGCCGACCACGCCGAAATGAATCCCGCTCACGACCCACAGCAGCGTCGACCGCACCGTGCGCAGCGACTTGTTCATACCACCACATCCAGCGCGCCCGGCAGAATTTCGATCGACCGGCATTTCAGCCGCAGGATTTCGCCGTCCACCATCGCGTTCACCGGCTCGGCCAGATCGAGATCGACGCGTTCGGTCGCCGCGCGCGAAGCGAGCGGATGCTCGATATGCGTCCCGCTAAACAATCGCGGGAAAGTCCACAGCAGCTGCATTCGCCCAACGGGTCCCCAGCGCACGTATTCGATCCGCGCGTCCGTTGGATCGGCCTTCGGCGCGATCATCATTTTTCCGCCGGTAAATTTGCTGTTGCTGAACGTCAGAAAAAGGCAGGGGCGCCTGTCCCAGTTCTCCGCGCCATCCACGCGATGCGGAAATGCCAGATGCCGCAGCCATGCAAGCCGCGCCATCACGCCGAAGATGTAGCCGAGCTCGCCCAGCCTCTTGAATCGCCGGTTGGTAATCTCGCCGACGTCGGCGGGGAAGCCGAGGCTGAGCAGGTTGATAAAGTAGATGTCGTCGCCGGAATGCCGCAATCGCAGCACGTCGCACGGCCGGCGTTTGCCCTCGCGCAAAGCTTCGATCGTATGCTCCACGCCGCGCGTCGTGAAATCGCGCAGAAACGAGTTGCCCGTGCCCAGCGGCAGAAAGCCCAGCACCGGTCGTCCCTGCGTCGCCGCTTCGGGGAACAAACCGTTCACGATCTCAAATGCCGTGCCGTCCCCGCCGACGGCAAGAAAATTGCGCTGGCCTTTCGCATAGGCATCGCGCGCAAGCCGTGTCGCCTCGCCGGCCTTCGTGGTCCGCGCGATCTCAAGCTCGATTCCGGCCCGCCGCACGCGGTCAAGAGCTGCCCGAGCAAGCCTTCCGCAACGCCCGCCCCCAGCCGCCGGATTTACGATCGCGAAAAATCGTTCCTTCGCCGCCCCCGAGGTCACAAAGACACCACCGATTCGCGGCTTGCGCCCTTGCGAATTTGTTCCGCAAGCTCGTTGCGCTTCACTTTCAGCGACGCCGTGCGCGGAAAGTCCGCGTCCCAGACCAAATATCCGCTCACGCGTTTGTAGTTCAAAAGTCGCCGGTTCCGCTCGCCAATCGCCGTCACGATCTCGTTGCCAAGGCTTTGTCCCGACTCAGGGTGAACGACCAGCACAAGCTTCTCGCCCACCATGGTCCGCTCGGGCCACAGATAATTGGCCGCGAAGACGCAGAACTCTTTCACCGCAAGCCCTTCGAAGACATTCTCGATATCCTCGGGATAGATATTCTTGCCCTCTTCGGTCACGATCATGTTTTTCTTGCGCCCGAAAAGCTGCAAGTGTCCGCTCGCATCGACGCGCCCGAGATCGCCGGTCATCAGCCAGCCGTCCACAATCGTCTCCGACGTCATCTCCGGATCGTCCAGATAGTGCGACATCACCGTCTTGCTCCGCACGGCGATCTCGCCGATGCCCTCGTCGCCCGGATTCACCACGCGAATTTCCATCCCCGGCAGTGGCTTGCCCACCGTGTCGGCCCGAAACGGCTTGAAATCATTCACGCTGATCACGGTCCCGGCCTCGGTGCAGCCGTATCCGTTCCCCACCAGAATTCCCAGGTCGAAAAAAAATTGCAGCGTCGCCGGCTCCGTAAACGCGCCCCCCACAAAAAACGCGCGCAGCTCGCCGCCAAACGCGTCATGTACCTGCCGCAGCAATGCCCGGCTCACCGTGCGATTCGGCCGCCGTCGCGTCAGCGCGCGATTGATCCCGATCAGCGAATCTAGCATCTTGCGCCGCGTCGGCGGCAGCTCGGCGAAGCGTCGCCGCAGCCCGCGCTCGAGATTCTTCAGCACCATCGGGACGAGGCTCATGTACGTGATCTTGTACTTCGTGAACGCCTCGCGAATATATTCCGGCCGCAGCGTCCGCAGATGCACGACCGTCGCGCCGCACACGAACGGCCCGATGAATCCGACCATAAAATCGATCGCATGGTTCGTCGGCAGAATGCTCAGATAGCGCACGCCGGGCCAAAAAGGATACAGCGAGGTCAGCGCCACGCATTGCTCGATATAATTGTCGTGCGTCAGAACGCAACCCTTCGGCCTCCCGCCCGTCCCGGACGAATACACGATGCACGCCGCATCGCCGCGCGTCCGCGGCACAAACACCGGCTCGCGCGCGTCGCGAAATTCCTCCCACCGCTTCGCCCCAGCAAGGTCCGCCCCAGCCGGCGCCTCCGTGACAAGCACAGCACGGGCCACTAGCGATGTAAAACCCTCCGCTTTCGCAATCGCGCGCAACAAATGGTATTCAACGACTAGAAACTCCGCCTTCGAGTGCGCCAAAAGCTTCAGTTGCTCTTCCGCCGTAAGCTTGTAATCGATCGGAACCAGCACCCCGCCGCCAAAGAAAATCGCATACGCCGAAATCAGCCATTTCGACTGGTTCGTCATGATGATCGCCGCTCGCGAGCCATTCGCGAGTCCCGCGTCCTGCAACGCTCGCGCCAGCGGCAGCGCCGCTTCCTTGAATTGCCGGTACGTGAACCGCGCATTCTCGCGCTCGCGGTCCGCCTCGATCAGGCACACCTCATCCGGCCAGCGATCCAGCGCCGCGCGCAGCGCTTCCCCCAGACAGTTGTATTGGCGGAGATCCAGCATCAAAGGCGGGACTGTATGCGTTCGGCTAATGTGCGGAAGTCACTTACTCCCTGCAGCTCGTAATCCGGCAGCTCGATATGAAAATGCTGTTCGAGTCGCGTAAGCAGATCAAGCGCCTGCAGGCTGTTAATGCCAAGCTTCTTGAAAAAATCATCATCGGGACGAAGCTCCTCCCGCGGCACCTTAAAATGCGCCGCCGCAAGCCCCAAAACTTCGTCCGTAGTCTTTTCAAGTGTCGTCATCAATTCAGCCTCACGCCGCGGTTTTTGCTGTGCGCGGCTGGATTCTCTCCAGCTCCTTCGCCAGTCGATTTTTCGCGTCGCGGACTTCGTAGAACGTCTGCAGATTCATCCAGAACGCTTCCGTGGTGCCGAAAAACCGGGCGAGGCGCACAGCCGTGTCCGCAGTAATGCCTCGCTTTTCCAAAACGATGTCGTTGACCCTGGGAGCAGGGACGCGAAGCCTCTTCGCCAACTCATAGGAAGACATCTCGAAGGGCTTCAAGAACTCTTCGCGCAGAATCTCGCCGGGATGCATGTTCCAGTTCGCCAGACTGCGTTTTGCCTTCTTCATTTGCTATCCTCGCTCGATCTCACGCTAGTGGTAATCTGTGATTTCCACTTCATGCGCGCCATCCGATTTCCAGGAGAAGCAGATACGATACTGGTCGTTTACGCGAATGCTATGTTGTCCGTCGCGATCGCTCGTCAGTCGTTCCAGGCGGTTCCCCGGCGGGACTCGAAGGTCGGCCAGCCGGCCTGCTGTGTGCAGAATCAAGAGCTTTCGGAGCGCAACCCGCCTTAGGTTCGCTGGAAGTCGCCGACTCCTCCCGGTTTCCCATAGCAGTTGCGTGTCCGTGTCGGCGAAGCTTTGGATCACCTATCGATGATAACAGGCCTCGTTATTAATGTATAGCGTTCATCCGAATGTTCGACGTCTCAAATGCGCAATCTGAAAGTTCAAAGCTCGGATGTCAAATCTCCGCCTACGGCAAATACGGCAGCGCATCCGTGCTCTCGACAAACTTCCGTAGCCCCGCCTCGACCGCCGGCCGCATAAACAGCTCGCAGAAAATGTCGATCTCACGCCGCAGCTCCTCCCGCGGAATCGGCTTGATGAACCGCTTCGCGACAGTCGCCGTCTCGCGGTCGAATTTCCCCAGCTGCACCGCCGTAGCCCGCGCCACGCGCAGCGAGTCTCCCTCGCCGGTCACCTGGCTCACGAGCCCGAGTGCCTGCGCCTTCGTCGCGTTAATGCTGCGCCCAGTGAACAGCAGATCGCGCACGGTCGCATTGCCAAGATCGCGCTTCAGCCGCGGGATCCCGCCAAATCCAGGAATCAGCCCCAGCCGCAGCTCGGGAAAGCAGAATCGCGTCATCTTATCCGCGACAATCAGGTCGCACGCCAGCGCCAACTCAAAACCGCCGCCAAACGTCACGCCGTGCACCGCCGCGATCGTCACGATCGGCGCCGCATCAAGCGCGTTCATCACGCCGTGAATTCGCTCGAGAAAATCGCGCACGCCCGCCAGCCGTTCGGCCGCCCGCAAATCCTGTAAGCCGCGATACAGCTCGCGCAGGTCGGCTCCCGCGCAAAATCCCTCTTTGCGCGCGCTGGAAATGATCAGCGCATGCGACTCTTCCGCCAGCGACCCAAGCGCGCCCGCAAACTGCTCAAGCTCGCCAAGCGTCGCCGACCCAATCTCATTGCAGTGGGCCCGGTCGAGCACCAACTCGATCACGCCATCGGTTGTCCGCCACGAAAGCGTCTTCCCCGAAAAGCTTCTCATGCGGGCTTCTTCTGATAAAGCTGCTCGATTTCTCGCGCGAATTGCGCCGAAATCGCGTCCCGCTTGATCTTGCCCATCGTCGTCAACAAGCCATTCTCGGTGCTGAAAGGCTCGCCCACAATATGAAACGCGCGTATCTGTTTGTAGTGCGGCAAGCCTGCATTCACCGCGTCGAGCGCCGCGCGCACGCGCGCGTCGTTCAATTTGTTTGCCGCGCCGTTCGTCCCCGCCGCCGTGACCAGCGCCGCCAGAAAACTTCGCTGGTTCCCGAGCAGCACCACCTGCTGCGCCTCGGGCAACTGCGCCGCGATCTCGTGCTCGAGCGGCTCGGGCGCCACGTTGTGCCCCGAATTCAGCACGAGCAGATTTTTGATCCGCCCGGTGATCCGCCAATTCCCCCGCGCGTCGACCTCTCCCTGGTCGCCCGTGTGAAACCATCCGCCCTCGAGCGCCTTCGCCGTTTCCGCCGGACGCTGCCAGTATCCCGGAAAAACATTCGGCCCGCGCACCAGGATTTCGCCGTTCTCCGCGATCGTCATTTCAATCCCCGGCACCGCCGGACCCACGTGCCCCGGCTCGATGTGCGCCGGATCGTCCATCGTGCAGATCGCCGTCGTTTCCGTGAGTCCGTAAACCTGCAGCACGGGAATCCCGAGCATCATGTAGAAAAGCTGGGTCTCGACCGCCAGCGGCGCCGACCCGCAGATGAGCGCCTTCAGGTTCGGCCCGATATTTTTCCGGATCGCGGGGAAGATTGCGGCATTCGCGAGCCGTAAGCACAAAGAATCCGTCAGCGAAGCACTCGCCCCACTGTGCCGTCGCCCGTAAGCCCGCTGCGCCCGCGCGAAAATTCCCGCCGCCGCTCCGCCCCGTTTCTGGATCGACTCCTCGACCTTCCGCCGCACGCGCTCCAGAAACAGCGGCACATTCACAAAGTAATTCGGCGCCGCGATCTTCAACTCGTCGGCCAGCTTCGTCAGGTCCGTCGAAAGCGTCAATAAGCCGTTCCGCGAAAGCGACGTCAGCAGCAAAATCCGCGCCGCGCCAAAGCAAAACGGCGCGTATTGAAACACGCGATCCGGTTCGTCGCGCTCCCCCATGAGCTGATCGAGCCGCGCATTCGTCCGGCTCAACATGAATGTCACGTTCCCTGCGTTCATCACCACGCCCTTCGGCTCGCCCGATGTCCCCGACGTGTACACGATCGTCACGGCATCGTGATCGGCGTGGTGATATGGGGCGGGGAAGTCACTCGTTGCGCCCTCGCCGCCGAAAATCGCCTCGAGGTGAACCACCGGGCGGCGCGCTCAGATTTGCCACCGCGGGACCAGCCAGCCCGGCGTCCGAGGCGCACAGCAGCGCGGGCGTCGAGTCCGCGATCATCCCGGCAAGCTCCGCGCCCACCTGCCGCGGGTCCAGCGGCACCACAATCAGCCCCTCGGCCATCATCGCCAGATCGAGCGCAGCCCAGCGAACGCTATTCGGCGCCAGCAGCGCGCACCGGTCGCCGCGTTTCAATCCGCGCACCCGAAGGAACGCCCGCGCCCGCCCAACCATCGCGAGCAGTTCGTTTCCAGTGACCGAAACAATCCGTCCGTCGCGCACTTCGCCGACCACGGGCGTGTTCGCCGCGCCTTGCAGCCGCGCGAAAATGGTCTCGAGAAACGTCAAATCATCGCCTCAGTAGCCGACTACGCGGCCTCAAGCGCATCGCTATGCCGCTCGAGCAACTTCTGCAGCTGCGGGCTCAATGCGGGCAGGTACTCTTCCCATCCCAGGACGCCCGTGCGCACGGGAAACTCCGGATACTGCCGCGCCACCTGCGCCTCGAAGTACACGCCCATGCGCGCCATCAACTGTAAATTGCGCACCACGGTCCGCGCCATCGAGTCGCGAATCTCGTCCGCGCCTACGTCGAGCGACCGCAGCGCCACAAAAATTTTGTCCGCCAGATCCTGCTCATCCACGCGCATCAGAAGATGTCCGTGTCCGCGGTCGCGCATCAGGTTGCGGATGCGCTCGTCCATCGTCACGCCCGCCGACGGCACCCCCGCCGCCATCGACGTCACGATCGCGTGAAATCGCGACGACAGCATGCGGTCGCACTGCCGCAGGATGCTCACCATCTCGTGCATGTCCAGCTTGTCGGACGAAAACACCGGCGCGCCGCCCAGCTTTTCCGCCAGCCGCTCGCACGCCTCCCGGTCCAGCATCTCCATCGCCACCAGCACCGGAAACACTCGCCGGCTGTTGCGATATCGCTCGATCCCCGCCGCCATCTCCGCCAGATATTTCTCGAAAGCCGCGTCCACGTCCGGCCCCGACTTGTGAAAATAAATCGAGCGGTAGTGGCTCTTCTCATGTTTCCCGGTCAGCGAATGAACCAGCGCCTTTCCGAGCGATGCCTTCACCGGCCAGAAAAATGGATTGATCGGGCACACAGCCAGCAGCGGTGTCGACCCATCCCACCCCGTATCCAGCAGCGCCCTTCGCCCGTGTTCCGGGCTCACATTCGGCTCGAACGTCCACGCTGTGTCGGCGCCCAATTCCGTCGCCACGCCAAGCTTTCCCAGCACTTCCTGCGACTCCACGTTTCGCGTGATCACCAGCGACTCGCCGCAATAGCGCCGGCACATTTTCTGCACCAGCGGGTCCATTTCTCCCGCTTCCGCGCCGTATGCGATGCTGAGCTTGTTCTGCGCGGACGCGATCCCGAGCGCGCCAATCATCATCGCCGTCAGCGCGTTCGCGAATTTGCTCTTGAACATCGACCCTTCGCACGCCACCACGCCGTGATTCTTCCGCACCTCGCGGTGCAGGAAGGGCGGAAAAATATCCGGCAGCCGCACCTGTTGCGCGTTCTCGAAATACCCGCGCGTCAGATTGAAATCCTGCGTCATCACGCTCAATGCAATGTTCTCGTCGCCCAGGATTTTACGTATCTGCCGGACGATTCCCTCGACGCGAATATCCGAGCCCGTGTTGCGCGTGCCGTTGTATCCCGCCAGCAGCAGTTTCAGCTTTTCGCCCGGCTTCCACGCCTCGCCTGCGCCGAGCATCCATTCGAGCTTGTTCAGCTCGATCAGGCCGCTCACCCAAGCCTCGAGCCCGATGTCCATGTCGAGCATCAGCACGCGTCTCCAGTCATCTGGCCCCGCCCGTTGGCATCCAAGGCTTTGCGGCGCAGCAACTCACAGTACATCAGGACATCGAGTGCGCGAGCATATTCGAAGATACGGTTCTGGACGCCAATCGAAAAGTCTGCGTCGTCAGTCGCGGATTTATAGCGGACACCTCGCCGATAAGAGGCAAAATCTTGGAAGTAGACCTTATCGACATCCCCAGGTTCGAGATTACGCCCGATGAAGACCTTTGGCTCGAGAATCGGAACGAATCCTTTTTCATCGAGAAAGAGAACGCTAAAGTAAACTTCGCCGAGCTGCAGTTCCTCAGGCGGAACTGGCTCGCCGCAAGCCCTTAACTCACGCGCCTCGAAAAGCACTCAATCCCTCCACAGACTTAACTCGGCAGCGCCACCGTATGCGGCGCGCCGCTTGCGGGCAGATCACGATAGTTGTACTTAAAATGATTTTCCCGGCTGAATCGCAGGAGCGGATAGCAGTATTGCGAAAACGGCGCGGGCGCCCGCCCCATCTCCGCCACCACGCGCCGGTTATCGAACACCGTGTTCCACACGAGATACGGCAAGAATACTTTCAGTAGCGTGGCGAGACCGCCGATTTTTCCCGCCCGCCCCGCCAGCGCATGAATCATCTTCGACGACGGCCCTTCGAGGCTCGGCACGTACATCGGTCCGCGCTTGCCCTGCGCTTTCGAAAGCGCATCCGTCAACTCCTGAAACGTCTCCGAGCCTGTGCCCGACGACAAATGATAAATTTCGTACGCCGTCCGCTCCTGCAGGTGCAGCTTCGAAATCGCTCCGGCCACGTAGTCCACCGGCACGATGTCGACGCGGTCCGTCGCGCGGAAGGGAAGCGCCGGCAGCCCCGCCAGAAACACGAACGCGCGTACCATGTCGAACTGGTTCGTCTCCGGCTTGCGGCTATCGCCGAGAACGATGCTCGGCCGGAAAATCGTGCGCGGCACGTCCGGCAGCAGCTCGCGCACCATGTGTTCGCAGAATTTCTTGGTGCGCGCGTAGGGATCGTAATCCGAGCGGCTCCAGTCGATCGACGTATCCTCTTCGACCACTTCATCCGCGCGATGTCCCGCCACCGCCACCGTGCTCACGTGACTGAATCGCCGCAAGCCGTGATCCTCGCGCGCGCGCCGCGCAAACTGAATCACTTCAAGCGTCCCGCGCAGGTTCACGTTGAGGCAGCTTTTCTCCGACTTGCGATTGAGCGAGGCGGCGCAATGGACCACGGAGTCCGTCGACCGCACCAGCGCGCGATATTCGTCGTCGGCCAGCCCAAAGTGCGGATTCGTCAGATCACCGAGAAAAATCCGGATGCGGCTGTGCGACAGTTCCTCGAATTGCGGCACGTCCATGTGCAGCTGCAGCGAGTGCCACAGGCGCTGCCGCGCTTCAAGCGGATCGCGCGCGCGGACTAGCACGTTGAGCGATTCGCCGGACTCGGCGAGCAGGTTCGACGCGATGTGGGCACCGATGTATCCGGTGCCCCCGGTCAGGAAGATAGCCACGGTGTTTGAGGTTTCAGGGCGTCGTTGCCGGCGTCTCAGCGCCGCCCGCGAGAGCCAGATTGCGCTTCGGCGGACGCGCTTCCGGAGGACGTCCTTCGATCAGAGGATAGCACCACTTGCGCAACGCAGGTATGTGGACGTTGATCCAGTAGTCCCACCAATCAAGCGATCGCGCGTCGTATCCGAAAGTATCGCGCTCGTCTTCCGGCAGAGCCGCGCTCAGCCTTTCGACGTTCGCGGCCTCGAACACGTGGTCGTTGTGCAGGATAAAAGGCTCGAAGAGTGCCACCAGCTTAATCACGCGTTCGAGATCGCGCTCCTGCCGCGCGAGGGGCGGGCGCATGAACCGCAGCGGCTCGACGCTCTTGTTGATCGCCTGCACGATCATCTTTTGCGCGGGCGCCGAAAGCCGGTCGTATCGCGCTTTCGAGACGGGAATCGCGTCGAATTTCAGCCGCATCCGGTGATTCAGCCCGTTCTGCGCGCGGTAGAACTTGCGGTGCCCGAGCCCGGTCAGCTCGATCGACCGCCGCATGTCGCACGGATTCGCCACCGAAGTCGCCAGGTGGTATAGCCGCTCGTGCCGCCGAGTTGCGAGCGCCGCCGTAATCAACGTCATCCCGCGCGCCACCAGATCGACGGGAATCAGATCGAGGCACTTGCTCGCATTCGTCGGAAGCTGCCGGAAAAACGTCCCGAGCAGGTACGACAACGAAGCCGAGGTATTGATTCCTTCGTTCCACCCGAGGAATGGTTTCTCGATCGACGACTCGACGATCGACGGCCGCACGACTGCAATCGCGGCTCCCGGCGTTTCATCAAGGAAAGTCCGAATCAGCGATTCGGACAGGCTTTTCGTCAGCGTGTAGGTATTCGGCCAGCCGTATTCGTTCGCCCGCCGCGTTCCGGCGTCCATCATCGCCGCGCGCAGCCAGCGGACGCGGTTCTTGCGGATCTGGTTTTCGAGCGCCGGGCCTTCGAGATTCTTCGCCGCTTGCTTCTTCTCCAGCGCCTGCTGCCGCAGTTCCTGCGTCACCTCTTCGGATTCGGCGCGCTTCTCGATCTCCTGCGTCAGCTCGTTGAGCGCCGCCCATTCTCTGGTGGCCTCGAAGTTCGGCACATCCCGGGGCGTGTAGTTTTTCGGCAAATACTCGAGAATGCGGCCGTCGCGTTGGCCCACCACATAGCAGGTCGAAAGATGCATCAGCGCCGCGTGATCGCAGCTACGGAGAAAATCGAGCAGGTACTCCGTCGACTGCACGTTCGACGCAATCGCGTCACGGAGATCGGGGTTGAAATCAGTCAGCCCGCCACTGTTCACGATCACGTCGACGGTCTTCGCCATCCGGTCGCGCACTTCCGGCGCAAGCCCGAGCCCAGGCTTGCTCGCGTCGCCGCTCAGCACCTCGACGTGCTCGCGCAGGAAATCCGCGAATTTGTCGCCGTGCCGTTCCGCCAGCCGGTCGTAGACCGGCGATTCCTCGACCATGCGCTCGAATCGTTGCAGGGCGCTCGCCGAGCGATTCCCGCGCACCACCAGGTGGATGCGCCCGATTTCCGGCAGTTCCGTCAGCAGGCTCGCGAGCCATACTTTGCCGATAAACCCGGTACCGCCGATCAGCAGGATGTGTTTGCCGCGCAGCGCGTCGCGCACCGATAGCGGCGCTCGCTTATAATTCGTGTCGAAGCGGACAACCGGCAGGTTCGTCTTTGGCAGAGTCCGCTCCGCCGGCCGAATCGCCTCATCCAGCACGCCGGGGTTTTTCGCGAAGCCGAGATCGCTCAGCAATTGGTCCCGCGGCACAGCCCCGTCGGGGCCATTCTCCTGAAACTTGGCCATTGGGCCGCGAGGACGAATCACCGGATCGAGCAGACGCCCGGTCGCGAGCCCGTCGCGAAAATCGAGTCGATTGCACAGGATTCGCCGCACGCCGAAATGCTTCGCGAGCGGCCGCATGATGTGATCTAGCCCCTGGCTCACCAGCACCACGTCGGCGCCCGATGCCAGTAGTGCCTGAAGTTTCTCGGCGCCGGCTGGTTTCAATCGCGGTTTAAGAAAGTAGTGGAAGAATTCTTCGCCGAGCAGATCGAGGCGATCGCGGCTTTCTCCGCGCAGCACCGTGTGCAGCACGCGCGTGGCGAAAAACCGGTCGGTGATATAGAAGAACGGCCGCGCGAGTGCCAGGACGCCCATCGCCCCGCGCCGCGCCCAGCGCTCCGCAAAACTTTGCGCATTCCAAGTGAAAAAGCCGACGGGCCGAACCGCCGTCAGGTCCAGCAGGCTGCCTTCGACCCGCCAGAAAACAGGTTCGCCCGCGGGCGCAGAGATGCCCGCGTCGTTGTTCGTTGTCGTCAGATGTGTTCGGGCCGAGTCAGATAGGGACATATTTCGAGTAGACAACTTGCCGATCGCCGATACTCGAATTTACACGTTCCCTGGGCGCTAAATCAAGCCGCGCAAGCCTTGGCGTTTCCCGCCGCTAGTGCCGCGCGCCGGTGGTTGCTCCTGCATGCGAATGAGCAACGCCGGCGGGCTGGATATGAAACACTCGCTCGGCGTTCTCATGGTAAATCTTGTGCTTGTCTGCGTCTGAAATCGGGGCCGAATCCATGAACGCCACCGCCGGCGTAGTCGGCTGATACGGATAGTCGATCGCCCACAGGACGTTCTCCGCGCCCAGCGCCTTGATCGAAAAATCGAGCGCCAGATGCGATTCCTGCCCGCTCGTCGTGATCACGAAGTTGCGCTTCAGGTATTCGCTTGGGGTGAGCTTCAACTTGGGAGCCGAGCCGCGGCTCTGCGCGTTCTTGTTCATGTAATCGAGCCGCCACGCCCAGAAATGGACGGCCTCGCCCATGTGCCCGAGACAAATCTTCAGCTTCGGGAAGCGATCGAATACGCCGCTCACGATCATGCGCACCGCGTGCGTCGACGTCTCGATTCCGTAGCCCCACTGCGCGCTATCGAGCCCGTAGTGCCGGAAGGGAGCAGCCAGCCCGTCCGACGGCGCGCGCGGGTGGATGTAGATGCACGCGTCGAGCGCTTCCGCCGCCTCGAGCACCGGCCAGTATTTCTGGTCGTCGAAGTATTCGCTGTTCGTGTGCGAGTTGACCACGAATCCGTTGAGCTTGAGCGTCTTGATCGCGCGCTCCATTTCTTTCGCCGCGCGCTTCGGTGATTGCGGGGCAAAACTCGCGAGGCCGGCGAAGCGCGTCGGATGCTTCTTGATCGCTTCGGCCATCCGGTCGTTCGCCAGAGCCGAGAGTTCGAGCGCCGTGTCCGCGTCGAACATCTGCACGCCCGGCGCCGTCAGCGACAGCAGATGTACGTCGACGCCGTTCGCGTCCATATCCCGCATGCGCTCGCCTTCGAGATCGAGCAGCCGCGGAAGGAGCGCCGCCGGGGCGTCATCTGCTTTCGGATCGTAGATGCGCTCGACGAGCGTGATGTCGAGGCTGTTGCTGGGGCTTCGCGCTACGTCGCGCAGCGCTGCCGCCACTTCGGGAATGGAAAACGCTTCTTCCGTTGCTATACGGCGGATCTTCAACTCAGGAGCCATCGGAATCTCCTCTCGCGAAGTACGTTACTTCTTGCCCTGGATCGAAAGCAATTCCACTTCAAAAATCAGTGTGGCATTCGGCGGGATCGGTCCGCGTCCTGACGGGCCGTAGGCGAGATCGGATGGGATGTAGAGCTGCCACTTCGAACCCACCGGCATCAACTGCAGCGCTTCAGTCCATCCCTTGATCACGCCGTTGAGCGGGAAGGTGGCGGGCTGATTGCGCTTGTACGAGCTGTCGAATTCCGTGCCGTTGATGAAGGTGCCGCGGTAATTGCAGACTACGGTGTCGCTCGCCGTCGGTTTCGGTCCTGTGCCCGCCGTCAAAATTTTGTACTGGAGTCCGCTCGGCAGCGTCACGACGCCATCTTTCGTTTTGTTCGCCGCCAGAAATTCCTGCCCTTCCTTCATGTTCTCGTCTCCCAGTTTTTTCATCTCAGCTTCTTGACTCGCCTGCGCGGCGGCCTGGAGCTGTGTGAGCGCAGCCTCGGCTTCGGCGTCCGTCAAAAGGGGCTTGCCGCCGGACATCGTGTCGCGCAAGCCGCGCGCAACGATCGCGGGGTCGACGTCCACTTTCTGGCGGGTCAGGCCTCGGGCGATGTTCATTCCGAGCGCGTAGCTCTGTTTTTGTTTGTCGGTGGTCAGCGCTGCACCCGCGGCGCTTTTCGTCGCGGTCGATTTCAGCTTGGTCGTGCCGGTGGGTTTTTTCGCAGTCGTTCCGGAGGGAGCGGTCGTCGTGCTCTGCTGTGCGTTCGCGGCGCCGGCAATGCCGAGAGCCAGGGCGCAGGTTGCTAGTACGTTTACGGCAATCGTTGCTGTTTTTCGCATCCGGGTATCCTCACACAACTCGGTTGATTGCGCAAATTACGTCTTCGTGAACGGGCCGGCGATATTCTATAGGCACAGATCGCAGAGCTTTTTTTCGGCTCCGCCGGGAGACTCAATGAGTCTTCCAGCGGGATGTTAAAAGCGCCCCAAATGGCCAAGAAAGGCGGATTTTGGCGGCTTCTGCCACCAAGCGCGCGCCGACCCGCTCGTGCGGAGGTACTCGACGAAGCTTGGGCGCCCGCGATAGTCTTTAGGATCATGGATATCGACTGGGTTCGCGAACATTGTCTTTCGCTGCCGCACACGACGGAGAGGGTGCAGTGGGAGGACAATCTCGTGTTCAAGGTGGGGGAGAAGATGTACGCGGTGGTCGCGCTCGAACCTCGAGCCCACTGGATTTCATTCAAGTGCTCGGCGGAGGAATTCGCCGCGCTGACCGAGCGCCCCGGAATTATTCCCGCGCCTTACCTCGCTCGCGCGCAATGGGTCGCGCTCGAAGCCGAGGACGCGCTCTCGCGCGACGAGATTCGTCGATTGCTCGCCGACGCGCATTCATTGATTTTCGCGAAGCTGCCGAGGCGCACGCAGCAGAAATTATCGGCGACGCCGACGAGTCGACGACAGGTGAAGCCTTCGAAGCGCAGCAAAGGCTGAGCGTTGGCGTGCCGCACGTGCGGCGTCAGGCACTTTCCCTACACTCCAGCGCCAGCCGATCTGTAACCTTTGTACTACCTAAACTTCACTTCTTATATGTTCTCATCTATTGACAGTGATGGTATAACCTTCTGGCTTTTTCCCGAACAAAGGGCGATCTCGTTATGACTTCGATCAGGAGCCGAAGCCTAGGACTGGGGGCCATCGGCACAATTCTGGTGGCCTTCAGTTTGTGTTCCTGCGGCGGAGGTGGAACAACGGAATCGTCCGGTCCACCGCCGCCTCCCCCGCCAGCTTCCAATTTCACAATCGTTTCGCTCGCCGCAAAGCACTTGGTCTTCGACTCGACGAGGCAGTTGTTGTACGCATCCATTTCCAGCGCCGATCCTCAGGATCCGAACACGGTGGCCGTGATCGCTCCGGGTACGGGGACGGTAATGGCCACGATCCCCGTCGGCCACAACCCCAATGAGTTGGCGCTGTCGCGAGATGCAAAGTACTTGTATGTGGGAGCGGACGGGGATGGGACGGTGCAACGGATCGACCTGTCCAGCCAGCAGGTCGTGCTCACGATCCCGCTGGCCGGCGATCGGACGGCTCTGAGCATGTCGGTCATGCCAGGGAGTTCGTCCACGGTCGCGGTTGACCTCGGCATTCCTTTCACGAGCCCTCCTTCCGGAGGCATCGCCATATTCGACGATGCAACCGCGAGACCTAACACGATCACCGCTGATGAACCGTCCGTCGATCAGATTGCTTTCTCCGATTCGGGAGACACCCTTTATGGTGCAGAGATCGCCACAAGTGGGTGGGCCTTTTCGCGATTCAACGTCGATGCGAATGGCCTCACGTTGCGCGACAGCTTTCCGCAGATTTTCCAGGGCTACGCCGACGGGATGGTCTATTCAAACGGAAAGATCTACACATATCACGGCTGGGTTTTCGATCCCACAGACATGAATCTTCTCGGCTCATTCCCGTTTTCCGGCGCGCAACCTCCTTTCATCGACTCGGCCGGGCACGCATATTATCCTGTGAGTCCAAGCACGTCGCCCGTGGTGGTGAACCAATTCGCCACTTCGAACTACGTAAAAACAGGTTCGCTGTCAATCACGCCTTCCAACAACATCTACTACACCGATCTTGTCGGGACTGGCGGCAACGATTTCGCTTTTGTGGGCGGACCGCCAAACGTGAGTTCGTCCGCGATCATCATCAGCACGCAAGCCGTCAGCTCGATCCCGGCCTCAACCCCGACGCTCAGCAACCTGCCCGTAAATCACCTGGTCTACGACTCGACCCGGCAAAGAATCTACGCCTCGGTGCCCTCTTCGGCGGGCTCGAGCGGAAACTCTATCGCGGTCATCAATCCGGTGACGTCGGCGATCGAGACGTTCATCCCCGTAGGGAGCGAGCCGGATGTTATGGCACTGAGTTCCGATGCTTCGTACCTCTACGTCGCCTTGGACGGAGCCGCATCGATCGCGCGAGTGAACCTGTCAGGCGGGGCCGTCGACCAGACTTTTCCTGTCGGCATCGATACCGGCGTGGGTTTCGCGGGTGCGATTAGCATCGCGGCAATGCCGGGAAGCCCGGGTACGGTGGCAGTCGCGACGCGGGAGTTGGCCGCCATTACGGCAGAGTTTCAGGTCATTGTTTTCGACAATGGGGTGCCAAGGCCCAATTCGACGCCGCCCGCCGGGTCAAGCGACTTACTTGCGTTTTCCGACTCCCCGGATACGCTGTACGGATTCGACCTTGGATCGTTTGTGACTTTTCACGTCGACGCAACCGGAGCGAGCGCAGCATCACTCGAAACACCGGGTTTGGTCCTGGACCGCCCGAATCAAATGGAATCGGACGGGGGACTCGTTTACGCGTCCGACGGATTCGCGATCGATCCGTCGAAGCCGGCGCGCGCGGGCATCTATCCGATCGGCGCCACCCGGGGATTCGTGGTGGATGATGCAGCGGGCGAGGTCTACTTCCTTGCGGATGACCGGCTTCCCAATCAGGGCTTCTCTGCCATTTTCGCATTCGACAAAAATACCTTCGTCTATCGCGGAAAGATGGACGTGTCCGCACATTGGGGACAGGGATTCGATCTCGTTGAGTGCGGGGCGTCTTGCTTTGCCTACGCGACTTCGCCGGGAGTAACGGTTGTTGCCGCGGACTTTACGGCAGCGACTCCGCCCGCGCTGTCCGAACTGCCCGTCTACCATCTCCTTTACGACCCGGGTCGCGACCTAATTTACGCGTCTGTTTCGGGCGGGGTGCCGGGGATAGGAAACTCGATCGTGACGATCGATCCAACGAGCCAGACAATCCAGGGATCTGCGTATGTCGGCAGCGAACCTGATCCCATGGCCCTTTCACCGGATGGAAGCGCTCTCTACGTCGGACTTGATGGTGCAGGCTCGGTTGTGAAGGTCGACCTGCCGGCTGGAACGGCCGAGCCGCCTTTCTGGTTGGGAAATAACAGCATAAGTCCGGGTGGCGGTCCTCTTTTCGCACAATCCATGTCTGTCATGCCAGGCAATCCGAATGTGGTCGCTATTACACGGACGAACAACAATGTGGCGATTTTCGACAACGGAGCTCAGTTGCCGAGCGCGACGGATTCGCCGTTCATCACAATAAATTCGATTGCGTTTGGCGACGCATCCGATCTGTATGGGTTCGACAACGCGACAACGGGGTTCGATTTCTACCGGATGAAAGTGAACGCCAGCGGGGTGACGATTTCGGACGACCAACCCCAGTTAATCTACGGATTCGGCACCGACATTGTGTTCGATTCAGGGTTCGTCTATTCCACGAACGGAAGAGTTGTTGACCCAATACAGGACACAATCGCCGAAACCTTCAGCGGCGCGAGCAGCGGGCTAAGCGTCGCCCTCGACGACACCGCGAACCGTGCTTACTTCCTGACGTACAATGTTAATTCGCAAAGCTCGGCGATTATGGGCTACCAAAAAGACACGTCGGTCCTGTTAGGTACGCAACCAGTTGGGCCGCAACAGCCGTATACCGCGGGGCTCGTGCCGCAGAGCTTCGACTTGATCCACTACTCGAGCGGATTGGCCTATGCGACGGCGACCGGAAACGTTGTTTTTGCCAACGTGAGTTTTCCGGCCTTGCCCAATTTGCCCCTCAGTCAACTGCCGGCGAATCATCTGATTTACGACAGCACTCGCCAGGTGATTTATGCTTCCATACCCGGGCGCGGGGGAGCCGCCGGCGACACAATTGCGGTGATCAATCCCTCGACGGGGGGCGTGGTCTCGTCGATTCCGATTGGCAGTGAACCTGGAGTGATGTCTCTTTCCAGCGATAACAACTATTTGTACGTGGGCCTGCAGGGCGCCGCGGTCGTGAAAAGAATCAATTTGGGCACTCAACAGGTCGGTCTCGATTTCGGGTTGGGCGCTGATTCGTTTTTCGGTCCTAAGTTCGCGCAGGACATTTCCGTGATGCCGGGAAACTCGAGTGTCGTCGCTGTCGCCCAGATGTATCCAGGTGTCGTTCCGCCGGCCGCAGGCGTCTCCATTTTCAACCAGGGCGCTCTGCTCCCGAACTTCTTGACGAGCAGACAGCAGAGCAACTCGCTCGCCTTCTCGAGCAATCCGTCGATTCTGTACGGATTCGAAAACGACCAGACCAGTTTCAATTTCAACCGAATGCAGGTGGACTCGAACGGCGTCACGTTAACGGATGCCACGGGCGGACTCATTTCCGGGGTAGCCACGATCCGATTTGACGGAGGGCTCATTTACTCGACGACCGGAACGGTAGTCGACCCGGTGGCCACGACGGTCGTCGGCTCGTTCCCTGGTGTCGGTTTGGCCGATGCGGTTGTCCTGGACGATACTCTAGGACGCGCGTTTTTCCTTACGTACGATTCAACCGCGAAGACGGTGAGTATCCTCGCATTCAACAAGGCCACGTATCAGCTGATTGGAAGCGCGACCGTCACCGGCGCCACCGCCGAGGGCACCGACCTTGCTCGCTGGGGCACGGACGGATTCGCTGTCTCGACGTCCAACGAAATTATTCTGATTCCCAATAGCAGCCTGGCCCAATAGGCGCGGACGCGTCACGCCAGGTGAACCCGCCCTATCTGGGCTGACATGTGACGCATCTTCGGCGTGCGGGAATGGGCTGCCCGGGTCAATCGGTCGTTTCCATCGCATCAACTCATGACGTGGTATGATGTTTCGCAGGCCGAATGCCAGCTGGATGTTTCTTCGGGGCAGACGGCTTGGCCACCCACCACACCCTACTAGCGACGTTCCTGCCAGACGATCAGCGGAAGAATTGAAACACGTCGATTCGGAAGCGGCATTCTTCGACACGCCGCGAAACGGAGCCATCATGAATGAATTATTGCAGCGAGCCGTAAAAGCGCACGGCGGTCTCGAGCGATGGAACAACGTGAAGTCGATCCGGGTTGCGGCGTCGATTACGGGCGCGATCTGGTACGTGAAGGGCAAAGGAGATTTTCTCAAGAACGTGGTCTTGACCGCGGAAACGCGGCGCGAGCGGCTCACCGTGGACTTCCCGGGGCAGGACAAGCGAGCCATCTTCGAACCGAGCCGCATCGCGATCGAAAAAGCGGACGGAACGCCGATCGAGGCCCGCGATAATCCAGAGAAATCGTTTGCGGGGCAACAGAGGGAAACGCCGTGGGACGACATTCAAGTTGCGTACTTCGTGGGCGAAGCGCTTTGGACGTACCTCAACACGCCGTTTCTATATACCCATGAAGGATTCACCAGCGAGGAGATTGCGTCGATTCAGGTCGACGGAGAAACGTGGCGGCGGCTGAAGGTGACTTTCCCTGAAAGCGTGAAAAGCCACACGCGAGAACAAATCTCCTGCTTTGGACCGGACGGGTTGTTGCGACGGCACGACTACACGGTGGACATTCTTGGCGGGGCGACCGGGCTGAACTATGCGTCGGATTATCGCGATGTCGATGGGATCATCGTGCCGACGAAACGCCGTGTGTACGCGTACGAAGGCGATTACCAGCTCGTGAAGGAACCGTTGCTGGTCGCGATCGACATGGGCGAAATTTCCCTTCAACGATCGCTGTTCACATTACCGAGACCGGCCATCTCACACGCGGCCTGAACTTTGCGGGCAAAACAAGGCCGGCGTGCGGCGCATTTGCCGCACGTCGTTCTCCGGGAAAAGAGCTCACAATGTCCGTTGAACTTCTTTTCGCTCCTTTGCGGCTGGGTGCGCTTCGGCTTCCGAATCGAATCGTGATGGCCCCACTTACGAGGATGCGCGCGGGGGCGGGCCATGCTCCGACCGCGTTGAACGTTGAGTACTACACGCAGCGTTGTTCGGCCGGCCTCATCATCGCGGAAGGAACGGCGATCAGTCCCGGGGCGCACGGCTATCCGAATGCTCCGGGAATTTACACGGCGGAACAAATCGCGGGGTGGCGATCGGTGACCGATGCCGTACACGCGCACGGCGGCCGCATCATCTTGCAGATCGGGCACAACGGACGGAATTCGCATTCGTCGCTGATGCCGGACGGAGGGCTGCCCGTGGCGCCTTCGAGCATTCCGCCTACAATTCCCGCTCTGACGAGGGACTTCCAGCAAGTATCGTCTGAAATCCCGCGAGCACTGGAGACGTCCGAGATTCCGGTTCTCGTCAGAGCGTTTCGCGAGGCGGCGGCGAACGCGATGGAGGCTGGGTTTGACGGCGTCGAACTGCAAGGCGCGAACAGCCACCTGATCGAGCAATTCCTGGAAGATGGAACGAACCAGCGCACCGATGAGTACGGAGGGTCGAAAGAGAACCGCGCGCGATTTCTATTTGAGATTGTCGACGAAGTGGGAGCGGCCATCGGGAAGGATCGGCTTGGCGTGCGGCTTTCCCCGTTTGGGCAGTACGGCGGGATTCATGACAGCAATCCGCTGGAATTGTTCACGTTTGTCATCACGGAGCTGAGCAAGCGGCGCATCGCGTATTTGCACGTGATCGAGGGGAGAGGGTCGGAGGTGGGGCTGACCGACGAACTCCACCCCGACGCCGTGAATAATGCCGAGCTCTTTCGCCCCGCGTTCGACGGACCGTTTATTTCGGCGGCTGCGTATACGCCTGCGAGCGCCGTACGATGCCTCGAGAACAACCATGCCGACGCGATTGCTTTCGGCCGGCTCTTCATCGCGAATCCCGATCTGGTGAAGCGAATCCGGCAAGACGGGCGGCTGAATTCGTCTGACCGCTCGACGTTCTATGGCGGCGGGGCCCATGGGTACACCGATTACGAGAGTCTCGGGAATTCGCTATGAGTGGTGCCGAGGCGGCGGATTGGAGGTCAGGCGCGCGTCGCGACGGAGAACTCGGGTTCGGAGATGCGGGCCGTGAGTGGATCGGACGGATCGTCGTTTTCGTCGCGCGAAAGTTCGTGCGCCTCGTATTTGAATTGACCGACGAGTTGGCGCAAATGGACGGACATCTCTTTCAGACCGTCGGTCGCTTTCTGAACGTCCTGCGCGCCCCGCGACGTGCTTTCGGCGGCCTGCGCCACGCCCGAAATATTGCTCGCAATTTCGCTCGATCCCCGGGCGCCATCGGAAATATTGCGCGCGATCTGATTGGTGGTCGTGTTCTGCTCGTCGACGGAATGCGAGACGGTGCGGGAGATTTCGTTGATCTGAACGATGATTTCGCCGATCTTGCTGATGGCGTCGACGGACTCCGCGGTGCTGAGCTGGATGGCCTCGATTTTGTGGCTGATGTCCTCGGTGGCTTTCGCGGTCTGCTTGGCCAGTTCTTTCACTTCGTTGGCGACAACGGCAAACCCTTTGCCGGCCTCGCCCGCTCGCGCGGCCTCGATCGTGGCGTTGAGCGCCAGAAGGTTCGTCTGCTGGGCGATTGAGGTGATTACCTTGATCACCGCACCGATCTCCGAACTTGCGTCGCCAAGTTTGCTTACCGTCTTGTTCGTTGAGGTTGCGATTTGCATCGCCTCGTTCGAGACGCGCGCCGCTTGGCCGACACTTTTGGCGATTTCCTGAATGCTGGAGTTCATTTCTTCGGTGCTGGTGGCGACGGTCTGAAGCGTCTCGGTCACTTTCGAGGTGTTGTGGGAAACAATGGTCGCCTGGCTGGTGGTTTGCTCAGAGGTCGCGCTCATCAGCTGGCTCACCTCGCGCAAGCCGTCGACAGCGGCCATGACACCCTCGGCGCTGGAGGCGACGCGCGCGATGGTGCCGCGGAATTTTTCCATCGAGCCGTTGAACGAGTGGGCGATTTCGGCGAGTTCGTCGTGATGCTCGTCGGCGACCTGCTGCGTGAGGTCGCCTTCCGCCAGAAACTTGAGCTTGCGAATGATTTCAGCGAGACGGCGGTTGATCTGGTGGGCGATGACGAAGGCGATGGCGAGCAGAAGGACGGAGGAGGCGATGCAGAACACGATGATAGTGATCCGCGAACGGCTCACGACACCCTCCGCGCGAGCCTGTGTCTTCTTGGATGCGGCCTGAAGGCTGTCATTCGTGGCGTCCATCATGTTCCGGAGATCCTGATAGCCCTGTAGGAAGGGCCCGAGGAATTGTGTGGCCTGAGCCGGCTTGGCGCGCAGATCGGAGATCCGCGAAGCATTCCCGGTGTACTGAGCGGCGAGGGCGGCCTCCTTCTCGAGAGTGGCTCGCGTGTCAGGGTCGTGCGCAAAGGAAAGTGCGGCGTTGAGCCTGTCGTTGAGAAGCTTCAGATGGTTCGCGAGTTCGGACGCGGCGGCATCCTGAGCATCGCCCGATGCGGTCAACATTTTGGAGACATCGGTGCGAGTCCAGTCGATAAACATGCTGGCCTCGATGTGATTGCGGATGACAGAGCTGGTGCTGGCGACCGCGTCGATTCCGGCCGCGGTCTGGCTGATGCCCCAGACGCCCGTGACACCGACCGCGAGAGTAAAGACCAGGCCGAGAAGGCCCAAGCCGTAGAGTTTCTTGCTTATCGTGAGATGCATGGTCGTCGGATGATTTCGTGTGTCAAGAGTGATCCGTCTATTCGGCGCGGCCGATCCGATCTATGGAATTTTGAGAACGACTTTGACGGAGCTGTCCACATCGGAAGCTTTGACGTAGCCGATGGCGCCGGGATTGCTGGCTACGTCCTGCTTGGCGTCTGAATCCGATGCGACCTCCTTGGGAGGGGCATCGACTTTGCCCGTGAAGGAAGCCTGCAGGAAATACTTGGTGTAGTCGCTGTCGGTCATTTTATAGATGTCGTGCATGACGACGTCGCGGTCGGGCTGACCAGCAGCCAGCATGATCACGGTAATGCGTTTGCCGTTTGGCCAGGAGCCTTTGTCTCCGTCGAAAATTTTCTTGGCGTCGGCGAGCGTGAGGCTGTCGATCGAGTTCGATTTGTTGACGATGACGTCGACTTCGTCTCCCGCGGCGGAGACTCGCGCGGTCGAAATCGTACCGCAAATAATGAGAAGGGCCCCCGCTGCCAGATACCAGCACGTGCGTTTCGACATCGAATCCTCCGCTCGGAACAGAGATGTTTCCAACTCGGTCGACCAACGCTCAGAAAGCAAAAGCGACTTGCGCGTCCAAACCGTTTCCCGGCAACTGGCTGCTTTCGAACAGGCGGTTGTACTGCAGCTTGAACGCCGCGTACTCCTCGAAATCGATTCGGACTCCGACGGACGGACCGTAATATTCGCCTTTCAGGAGATTCACAGGGTCATGCACGGCGTCGCTCACGTACTGATATCGGAAGTAGGGCTTGTACATGCCGAACTTGCGCGCAAACTGCACGTAGGCCATCGGGCTTCGGAATGTTTGCGGGGTGCCGATGAGATGGTTGGATAGCACGACGGCTTCGTTGAGAAGCTCCCAGTGCGACGTGATGTAGATAATGTAGAGGCTCTCGATGTTCTGCGAGACCATCGGAACCCCGGTGGGATCGAGATGGTCGTGATACCACGAGCCGCCGATCTGCAGTCCCGAGAGGAATTCGGGCCTGATATAGCCGGCGACGTTCGTCGCTTTGTAGTTGCGGTCGGAGTAGAAGTTCTGCACGGACTCGGCGACGCTGGAGTTGGACGCGAGGCCATTGCCCACTTCGAAGACCCAGTGCAGGCCCAACTTGTCGGTTTTCGGAACAGCGCCGGAAAAATTGAGGCCGACCATATGAACGGGCAAGATACCGCCGCTATCCTCGAAGAGATACATGATCGGGCGACCCTCGGCCGTGGAGAACCAAAGGCCGTGGTGGTAGGCGGTGTTGTAATACCCGATGGAAGTGTGGAAGCGGCCGGCGCCGACTGAGAAATAATCGTTTTTCTTGTAGGTGAGCGTGTAGCGTTCGATGTCGGGGCCGAACTCGTTGGTTACGTCGGGGCCAAGCACGACCTCGGTGAGGAAACTCAAGTCGTCGGAGAGCTTGGACGTGAGGAACAGATCGAACTCGCCGGCCTGAAAAGTGGTGTGCGGCGGAGTCAGCGGGTTTCCGCAGGTGCCGCATCCGCCGTCGAAGATGGGGAAGACCAGTGGATTGGCGATCGAGCCCAAGCCAAAGTTGAAGTCGAAGAATCCTCGGAATTTCAGGACGGGGCCGCCCGGGAGAGTCATGTCGTGCGACATGCCGCCGGCCATGTCGGGATCCGGAGACGCGGGAGCGGCAGGAGCAGGTGGAGGCGGCGCCGCGATGAGAGCCGACGAAGGCGTGTTAATGGCGGGAAGAATTGCGGGAACGGGAGCCGCGGCTGGGGCCGGGGCGGGCGCTGGAGCCGGAACGGGCGCTGAACGGGCGGCCTCGAGTTCGGCTACGCGAGTTTCGAGAGCGTTGATCTTTTCGAGGAGGAGTTGGGTTTCTGGAATGGGCTCGGGCTTCGTCGGAAGATCTTTCGGTGTCTCCACGGACTTGGGTTGGCTTGCACCCTTCGCCGGGTCGTCATTTCCGGCCGCATGCGCGGGAGATAATTGGGTCGAGGCTAGGATTGCGACGGCAGCACTCACTATGGCGAGTCTGGAAAATTTCGGCGGAACAATGCTCTGAAGCGACCACACCGGGTGAAGTGCCTGTTTCAAACTCCGCATGAAGATTCCTCCGTTCGTGGGATGGCGAACCGTCTTGAAGGGCAGACCTCCAAGGACAGACGCTCCTCCGTGGCCCGAAAGCAGTTCCAAGCCGGCCTTGTGACTGGGCCGGCGCACAATGATGAATGGCCGCGCGATCAGCGCTTCTTCACTTAAGAAGCTGCTAACGTGATCGTCACTTTCGGGAAGGGACTTGAGGCGGGAAACGAAGAAATCAAGGCCTATGCGTGGCAAATCTGGGTCGCTGCGTGTGGGAGCTTCGGTCGATGTGCCGCGCTGGAACAGCGCCAGCGGAGCGAAAGAACCGGAGAGCTACGCAGGGGCGAAGGATTACTTGGCCTGCTCGGTGATTGTGGTGGGTTGGTTGCCGGGGAGCTGCATCACATTTTGGCGTGCGCCGGTGGGCCAGCGCAGGCGGAGGACGGCGGCGGCGTCTTCTTCGTCGCCGAGGCCGGTGAAGATTTCGGACGGGGATTGGCCGAGGTAGCCTGAGGCGCCGGGGACTTCGAGGTACAGCTTGCGCGCGCCGGAGAGGATTTCGACGCGCGTGCCGATGCCGGTGCGGTTGTCGGCGTCGCCGGCGAGCGTGAGCTCGAGCCAGTTGCGTTCGTTGCCGCCGACATTTTTCAGGAGCACGGGCGGGGCGCTGTTTTGAGTGATCAGGAGATCGGGCGAACCGTCGCCTTCGGGGTCGAAGGCGATCACGCTGCGCGGATCGTGCAGGACGATTTTGTCGAGGCCGGTTTGGTGCGTCACGTCGCGGAAATGGACTTTCCCGTTTGCGCCGACTCCTTCGTTGCGCAGCAGCACGATTTCCCCCTTGCCGGCAAACGTTTCGCCGACGGCCACGAGGTCGGTCCAGCCATCGTTGTCGTAGTCGACTGCGGCGATGCCCCACGCGCGCATCCATCCGGGATCGGGCAGGGGGATGCGCTCGAACGAGAGGGCGCCGTTTGACTCTTTTCCGCTGGCATTGCGCCACAGGCTTATTGCGGGCGGCGCCCAGTGCGTGAACGCGAGGTCCATCGCGCCATCGTGGTCGAAATCGAGCGAGACGGCGCCCGCGGTGCGACGCGGCCCCGCGCCGGCAAACGGAGCTGCGGATTGGAACGGGCCTTCGCACGCGTTGAGAAAAACTTGTGGTGATTTGTCCCAGCCGGTGACGACCAGATCGATCGTGCCGTCATTATTCAGGTCGCTTTCGAGCGCGCCAACGGATGCCGCGCTGCCGGCGAGCCCCGTCTGCTTGGTGTAATCGCCAAACGTGCCGCCACCGAGATTGCGCCAGAGAATATTTCCGGGCGGCATGAGATCGTCGGGAAAGGTGAACGGCTGGGCGGGATTCACGAGCGGGAAATCATTGAAGCGCGTGACGTAGATGTCGAGGTCGCCGTCGCGGTCGTAGTCGATGAAGGTGACGCCGAGAGCGAGACCGATGGTGCGCACGCCGGCCGCGTCGGTGACATCTTTAAATGTGCCATCGCCTTCGTTGTGAAAGAGCGTGATGCCGTCGCCGGAGCTGACGACGAGATCGGGATGGCCGTCGTTGTCGTAGTCGCCGGCGGCGCAACCGGTGCCTTCGCCGAGGAATTCGAGCTTTGCGGTTTTTGTGACGTCGACGAAGCGGCCGTGGCCGACGTTGTGGAGCAGCGCGGCGTTTCCTGCGCCATCCGCGTTGACGAGAAAAATGTCGGGCTTGCCGTCGCCATCGTAATCGAAGACGCAGGCACCGCTGCCGAGGAATTTTGCGAGGCTGACGGGCGCGGCCGGCGGCGCGGGCGATCTAGCTTTGTCGCGCACACGCGTTGGTCGCACGGGTACGAAGGACGCACGCGGCAGGCCGAGCTCGTCGGAGATGTCGACGAAGTGCACGGGAATTCCGGACGGGGCGGGGCCGGGCGGCGGGCCGGGGATTTCTCCCGCGAGCGAATATTTGCCCTGGCCGCCGTAGACGAATTCGATCGGCTTGCCGAGGCCCTGGCCGGTGATATGGCGGAAGCGCTCGATGTGGGCTTTCGCGCCGGCGACGTCGCCGGAATCCTGTTCGAGCTGGGCGAGGCCGAATTCGGCGGAGGCGTGGAAGGGATCGAGCGCGATGACGCGCTGAAATTCGGCGCGGGCTTTTTCGACGCGGCCGGCCTGCGCGTCGAGGAAGCCGAGGAAATATTCGGTGTCAGGGTCGTTCGGATCGAGCGCGGCTACTTTTTCGAAATCGGCGAGCGCGGCGTCCGCGTGGCTCGTGGCGCGCTCGAGCAGGGCGAGATTGAACCAGACGCGCGGGCTTTGCGGATCGCGCTGCGCGGATGTTTCGAGAATGCGGCGGGCGTCGTCGTAGCGGCGCATATAGAGGAAGGCGATGCCAGTATTGAGACAGCCGACGTCGGACTGCGGATCGAGGATGCAGGCGGTCTGGAATTTGCCGAGCGCCTGATCGAACTGGTGGCTGTCCATCAGCGCGAGGCCGATGTTGTCGGCGCGAAGAGCTTCCGTATAGGGAAATGGCGGCGGCGGAGGGGCGGGCGCGGCGGTTTTCGGCGATTTCCGCGCGGCTTTCGCGGCGGACGGATGAGGGTGCTTCCCCGCTTGGGTGCGCGCAAAGGCCACGCACGCGAGCGCGCAGACGAGTGCGGCCGACGCGCATGGAAACCAGCGAAAGCGCGGCATCAGTGGGTTTGATGAGCTTCGACGAATTGTCCGGCCTGGAGGCGGGTCTGGAGGACGCGGAGGATCGTGTCGCGGCCGATCATGCCGATGATGCGGCCGTCGGAGAGGACGGGCATCTGGTTGATGTCCTCTTTCTGCATGCGCTCGAGGATTTGCAGCACGGGCTCGTCGGGCACGGCGGAATGGACGCGGTCGATCGGGACCATCACCGCCTGGATCGACGTGTTGTGCCATTCATCGCGCGGCACGCTGCGCGTGGAATGGAGCGTGACGAGGCCCACGGGCGTGCCCGCGCCGGTGACGATGTGCGAGCGGCGTCCAGTGCGCAGGACTTCGTGGACGTACTCTTCGAGCGAGATGTCGCGCGGGACGGTCGGAATCTCGGGCGTCATGATGTCTTCGGCGCGGACGCCGGTGAGCGTGCTGCGGAGGGCGACTTGGGCGAAGCTTTCGCGCGCGGCTTCGAGCAGGAACCAGCCGATGAAGGCGAGCCAGAGTCCGTTGACCCAGTTTCCGTTGAGCGCCTGCCAGATGCCGATGAGGATCATGAGAAACGCGAAGAAGCGGCCGGACGCGGAGGCGATTTGCGACGCGCGGGAAAAACTCTTGGTGATGCCCCAGGCGATGCCGCGCAGGACGCGGCCGCCGTCGAGAGGGAAGCCGGGCACGAGATTGAAAATGGCGAGCAGGAAATTGATCCACGCGAGCCAGATGGCTACGGCGGTGATCATCTCGTTGGCGTGGGCGTAGTGCGCGACGAGCCGGAAGCAGCCGGCGAGGAACAGGCTCGAGAGCGGGCCGGCAATGGCGATGGTGAATTCCTGGACGGCGCTGTCGGGGTCGCGTTCGATGCGGGCGAGGCCGCCGAAGACGAAGAGCGTGATCGACGAGACGGGAATGCGGTAATGCCGGGCGACGAGGCTGTGGCTGAGCTCGTGAAAGACGACGGAGCCGAAGAAAAGCAGGCTGGTGATCACGCCGAGAGCCCAGCGCTGGCCGCCGGTCCAGTGCGGATATTGGGCGGTGAATTGGGTCCGCAGGGAGAGGGTGATCAGCGCGAAGATGATGAACCAGCTGGTGTGCAGGTAAATCGGAATGCCGAAGACGCTTCCGATGCGGATCCCCGAGGTTGGGCCCGGCTGCGGCATCCGTATGCCTCCGAGGAAATTCTAGCAGAAGGCCGTGACGCGTGACTTGCGACTCGTGATTCGTGGGGCGTTGGCGTCCTCGATTGTCCACGGCGTGTTTGGGGCGCCACGAGGTTGCACTGTCCTCCTGCCCGTAAGTGCTTTTTCTCCAAACGCTGATTTCTGGTGATGGGACTGCATTTGTTGCCGGCGTCGGGCGCCCTTCGAACTCTCAATTCGAGCGTTCTCAGGGTAAATGGAACTTAGCCTCGCGGGCGATAGTTAGGAGAAACGGCGATGGAAAGCTTGATCGAATTTGCGGAAGTGACGGGAGCGGTGATCGGGGCGCTGGGGCTGGCGTTGGGGCTCGAGTGGGCGACGCTGAACGGGCTCTTTCGATTGATGCCTGGACGGATGAAGAAAGACGGAGAGAGCAAGTTGTAGGAGGCGCTCGCGCGCGGACACGAGGTCGCAGCGAGCGGGGGCGGTGGCGAGCCACCTCACTCCGCATGCGTTACCGCGAGGTTGAGTGGGAGAGGAACGGAGGCGCACATGTTGTTTTTGAGGTTTTTGCTCTTCGCGGGGTGCTTTGGGCTGGGCGTGGTGGCGGCGGGGATGGTGCTGTACGACATTTTCCTCGCGTACGAGCTGGACCGCGTGCTGCGGCGCGGGGCGCGTCCTGGAAATGCGGACGATACTGGCAGCCTGCCGGGACCGGTGGCCGTGCCGGCGCCGCGGCGCGTGCGGCGGGTGATACGGCTACATTCGGCGGCGAAGCTGGTGGCGATTGCGGCGCTGATGGGGCTGGCCGGGAAGAGCATCGTTGTCGTGCCCGACGGCGAAGGCGCGGTGCGCATCAGCCAGCTTTCGGGCGTGCGTCCGGGGACGCTGTATGCGGGGACGCATTTCGTGGTTCCGCTGATCGAGCGCGTCCAGCTGTACGACATTCGCGACAAGGTGTTCGCGACGTCGTCGCTTCAGAATCGCAACGACAAGCTCGAGGTGCTGACGGTCGAAGCGCGCGAGGGGCTGGAAGTGGGGCTCGCGGTGAACGTCCGCTACCGGATCGACTCGCGGAAGCTCGACTACATTCAGGCGAACCTGCCGCAGCCGATCGAGGATGAAATTGTGGCGCCGACGGTGATGAGCGCGTTTCGCGAAGTGGCTCCGGACTACATCGTGCGCGATGTGTTTTCGACGAAGCGCGAGGAATTTCGGCAGCGCGTGACCGCGCTGATCACGAAGCGGTTGGCGGGCGATGCGATTGAGGTGAAGGAAGTCCAACTGCGGAAAGTGGAATTGCCGGACGAGTACGCGAAGGGCCTCGAGGATTTGCTGCTGAAGGAGCAGGAGGACGACCGCACGTCGGTGGACGCGGAAATTCAGAAGAAGATGGTCGGAATCGCGGAATCGCTGGCCGAGGCGCAAAAGGTTCGCGACGTGAAGCGCGCGGAGGCGAGCGCGGCGTCGCAAGTGATCATGGCGAAGGCGGAGTCGGATGCGATGCAGTACACCCTGCCGCTGAAGCAGAAGCAGATCGAGCAGTCGCGCCTCGAGGCGGAGGCGCGCAAGGAAACGACCATTCAGAATGCCGAGGCGGACGCGCAGGCCAAAGTGATCGACGGCAAGGCCGAGCAGCAGCGCTCGGAGCTACTGGCGGACTCGGAAGCGAACCGGATTCGCGTGACGGCGAAGGCGGAAGAAGAGCGAGCGGACCTTGTGGCGCAGTCGGACGCCAACCATATTCGGCTGACGTCGCAGGCGCAGGCCGAGGAGATGCAGTTGCAGGCCGCCGCGCTGAAGCAGAATCCGCTGCTGGTGCAATACACGGTGGCGGAAAAGCTTTCGGACAAAGTGCAGATCATGCTGGTGCCGAACGACGGAAAATTCTTTTTCACAAATGATGTGCTGAAGTCGGCGGCGGAGAATGATGCGGCTGATCCGGCGGCGGCTGGTTCGGCGACCAAGCCAGGGAGATAGATTTCCGGCTGGTCGGCTGCTCTTGGATGCGGGCTAGGCATCTGGGGCAGTCGGGCGGCCAAGGAACGCCGGCAAAAACCCTTGCTGGCGGCTTCGTCCCGCACTCGGAGGCAAGGGGGTTCGTAGCCGCCAAATCGAACCCCAAGCTGACGAGCGCGGGACGAAGCCGCCGCCGGCGAAATTTCGGGTCGACGGTAGCACGCAGCTGAGAATGACTACATGCCGCGGGTGAAGCTGCGCAAAGGTTGGCGCCTGTCTGCCGACAGGCAGGCTTCGCGCCGTCTTTATGTCGGACCTGAAGGTTCGACCCCCTGAAGAGGGGCCCGCGGCTAAAGCCGCATTATTGGTGCGCCTTTTCGAGGGCCTAAAGGGCCACGCTTCCACCGCCGGATGAGGCTCGCGCTTGGCGCGAAGAGCTGTGGGAGCGATCTTCTACCGTCGGACTCGGGTTTGCGCTTTTACACGCGGCGTATGTGGCGTGCGAAAAGCACGCCTGGGCAAGCCAGGGCGGCAGACAGCGGGAGCAAAGTCTAGCTCTCCTGGAGCATCTTTTTTCTGCGCCTGGAGGATTTATGGCTCGCCCGGACTTGGAAACAGCAGCACTGCGGGTGTCGGTGCGCGATCTTTGCGCTGTGCTATGATGGCGAACTACGAACGAGTTTTGCAATTCGTACGAGCCGATGCGGCTGCCTCGCCGAAACTTTGTTTTTCTCCCGCTGATACTTTTCGTCGTCTTGTTTTTTTCGATCGCGCTGATTCCAAGAACATGCGTGGCGCAGAATCCGGAATACGTGGGGCTGGCGGCTGCGAAGGGGCCGCAGGCGGCGGGAGTTGCGCCGACGGATTGGGATGCGGCTGTGCGTGAGCTGGTGGATCGCGTGGCTGCGATTGCGCCCCCGGGGAGGATCGATCTCGCGGTGAATAATGTGTCGTCGCTGAGCGCGGATGACGCCACGACGATTGGCGAGCGAGTGCGCGCGGAGTTGACCAAGCGGCATTTTCGGTCGTCGGGGGCGCAGCCGCCGGACGCGGAACTGATCGTGACCATTTCAGAAGGCACCGACGGCTACGTGATCGTCGCGCAGGTGCGGAGCGGGTCGGGCGAGCCAGCTCGCCAGGGCGAGCTGGCTCGGCAAGACGAGCGGGTCGCGATGGTGTCGGTGTCGCGGGCGGCGAAGAAGGCGGAGAGTGGCGGGGGCGTTTCGCTCGAAGCGACGCGCGTGTGGGATCAGCCGGGCGTGATTCTGGATTTCGCGCTGCCTGCTGTGGCGGCGGGCGCGGCGCCGAAGATGATTGTCCTCGAGCCGGGGCGGCTGGTTTTCTATTCGCGGCAGCAGGATCAGTGGCAGATCGATCAGGCGGTGATTATTCCGCCGGCGCGTCCTTGGCTGCGTGCGGAGCGGGGGCACATCGATATTTCGCAAGGGCTGGCGATGGGCGTCGCGGGGATTCCCGGCATCCAGTGCAAGGGCGATTTCACCGATCCGCAGACGATTCATTGCGGGTTCGTGAGCCAGGATACCCAGGCTTGGATTCAGGGAGATGCGGCTGTTCCGAAGGAACTTGATATTGGCGGTGATGCCGCGACCGTCGGGCTCGCGTGCGATGCGCGGCCTGTAGTGCTGGCGACGGGCAAGGGCGACTGGACGCAGGCGGATTTTGTTCAGGCGTACGAGATGGATACGTCGGGGCGAGCGGCGGCGGTGCTGACGGGGAGCCCGGTGGCGTTTGCGGGGCCGGTGATAGCGTTGTGGTCGACCGGGACGAGCGGGGTGGCGCGGGCGGTCGTGCGCGATTTGAAGAGCGGGAATTATGAGGCGTGGGTTGTTACGGCGAGCTGCGGGCGGTGAGTGTGCTGGTGGCGCGCAGGTTGCTTGTAGGAACGGCGAACACATGCTGCGGATAAAGCTGCGCAGCGGAACGCGCTTCGCGCGGACTTTTTATGTCGGAGCTGAAGCTCCGACCCCCTAAGAACCATGGCACTTCGAAATGTTCTGGCAGCTATTTGCCGTCAAGGGGCGCAGCAAGCGGCGCCCCTACGATCTCTCCGTGCACGCGGCACGGTAACAAGGTGTTTTGCCCCAACCGCGCGCCGCAAGATTATTGTTTTTGTCTTGGCGTTCAGCGTCGCGGCGTGCTTGATTGTGCTGGCGCTTGTTGGCGTGGGCGGCGTGGAGGCTTCGCGGCGGCCTAAATATGGAGGGACGCTGCGGGTAGAGATTGGGGCGCGGGTGAGTTCGCTTGATCCGGGCGTGGCGACGGCGAGTCCGGAAGAGGCGGCTGCGAAGGATGAGATCGAGTCGCTTTTGTACGATCACCGCAATGCGGATGGAACGTTTGGCGGTGGCACTAATGGTGCTCAGCCGGCTCCGGGGGCTGGTCCATTTCGCATTTCGGAATGGGAGCCGGGGAGACATTTGACGCTTCTGGCGAACGAAGATTACAGCGGCGGGCGGCCGTTCGTGGATTCGATTGATATTGAGATGGGACGAGCGGTGAAGGACCGGCTGCTCGACATCGCGCTGGAGAAAACGGATTTCATCGAGATCCCGCCGGAGGAGGCGCGGCACGCGGCGGAGCAGGGAATTCGCGTGAGCACGTCGCAGCCGGACGAATTGGTGGCGGTGGTTTTTGTGGCGGGGCGCCCGGCGGCGGAAGATGCGCGGCTGCGCGAGGCGGTATCGCGGGCGATCGACCGCAACGCGATGGTCAATTTTATATTGCAGAAGGAAGGCGAGGCGGCGGGAGGGTTGTTGCCGCAGTGGTCGAGCGGGACCGCGTTTCTGTTTTCGACGGCCGCGGACGCTAGCGCAGCGAAGGAAATCGCGGGGCAAATCGGCGGTTCGCCGCGGATTGTGTTGGGATATGATTCAAGCGATTCGCTCGAAGAATCGCTGGCGGAACGAATTGCGGTGGACGCCCGCGAGGCGGGAATTCGCGTGACGCCGGAAGCGCTGCAGAACGAGCGGGTGGCTTCGAATTGCGACGCGCGGCTGGTGCGGTTGCGAATGCCGTCGCCCGATCCCGGGGCTGCGCTGGCGAGTTTTCTCAAGGTTCTAGGGCCGAATATCGATGTGAATGGGCCAACTGAACCGCCTAACCCGCCACCCGGTGTGCCGAAGGGTTTGACCGAAACCGAGTGGTTGGCCGACGGGGCGTCGGCCGAGCATATCTATGATGTTGAGCGTGGCGTGGTGAACAGCTATCGCGTGGTGCCGCTCGTGTGGCTTCCGGAAGTCTACGGGTTGAGCGCGCGCGTCCGGGATTGGAAGGCGCCTGAGGCGGGCGAGGGCTGGCCGCTGGCGGATGTGTGGCTGGAACAGGAATCGCAGTGACGTTTCGCACCAAACTTCTGGTGGTATTTCTCCTCGCGCTGCTGTCGTCGGTGGGCGTGATCGCCGTGGGTGTGACGATTGTGGCGCGGCGCGCCTTCGATGAGATGAACCAGCACTACAGCGACGCGCTCGTGGGGCAGTTCGAGCGCGAAGTCGACCGGCACAAGCAAAACATCGCGAACCGCGTGCAGGGAATCGCCGACGCCGAAGGAACCGTGCGGATGGCCATCGATCTGAGCCGGCCGCAGGCGGATGTTTCGGTGTACGTGAATGATGCGCACGGCGTGGCGCAATCCCACCAGCTCGATTTCCTGGATTTCGTGGCCAACGACGGGTCGATCATTTCGTCGAACGAGTGGCCGGCGCGCTTCGGATACAAGATGGACTGGGTGACGCAGACGGCGGACTGGACGCCGGTGGGCGCGTTTCTCACGAAGGTGGATACGCAGGACGGGCCGGCGGTCGGGCTGATGTCGGTTTCGACCGTGCGCGTGGGCGACAAGAACCTCTACATCGTGGGCGGCGAGCGGCTGGGGAAGGATTTTCTGGCGTCGCTGGTGTTGCCGGCGGGGATGCGCGCGCTGCTGTATCTGAATCTCGATCCGAATTTCGATGCCTCGAACGTGGTGGATCAGGCCGGGCCCGTGACAGAAGGCGAGAGGTTCGCGCCGTTCATCGCGCAGGAGCGGCAGGAGCCGCACGAGCAGACATTCAAGATTTTGTGGTCGGGAACGGCGATGAGCGCGGAGGGATTTCACGCGCTGCCGCTGGTGGGGCGGTCGAACGATCTGCTGGGCGTGCTGCTGGTCGGGAGTTCGCAACGGCAGATGGCGGCGCTCGAACAGCGCATCGCGGTGTTGGCGCTGGGCGTGATCGCGATGGGACTTTTTTTCGGGATATTGATGAGCTGGTGGGGCGCGGCGCGGGTGACGCGGCCGGTGCGACGGCTTTCCGAAGGCGCGCGCGAGGTGGCCGAAGGGAATTGGAACGCGCGCGTGGATGTGCGCGGGCACGACGAGGTGGCCCAACTTTCCCGGGCGTTCAATCGTATGACAGAGCAATTGAGCGAGCAGCGCGAGAGGCTGGTGCAGTCGGAGCGCGTGGCGGCATGGCGAGAACTGGCGCGGCGGCTGGCGCATGAATTGAAGAACCCGCTGTTTCCGCTGCAGACGACGGTCGAGAATCTGCGTCGCGCCAAGGAACAGGGCGAAGACGGGCGGAATCAATTCGAGGAAGTGTTTCAGGAGTCGACCGGGATTCTGCTTTCGGAGATCGACAACCTGAAGAAGATCGTCGGGCGGTTCAGCGACTTTGCGCGAATGCCGCAGCCGGAACTCGCGCGCGTGAATTTGAACGACCTGGTGCGCGAGATCGTGAAGTTGTTCGAGGCGCAGTTCAGCGCGGTGGGCAGGCCGCCGATCACGCCGGAGCTGCATCTCGAGGAGGATTTGCCGCCGGTGCAGGCGGATGCGACGCTGCTGCGGCGGGCGATCGAGAATCTCGTGCTGAACGCGATGGACGCGATGCCGGCCGGGGGCGTGTTGATGCTGCGAACGTCACACGAGGGCGGCGACGTGAGCCTGGAGATTTCGGACACGGGGAGCGGGCTGACGCCGGAAGAATGCGAGCGGCTTTTCACGCCGTATTACACGACGAAGCAGCATGGGACTGGGCTGGGCCTGGCGATCGTGCAGTCGGTGGTGAGCGATCATGGCGGGCGGATTTCGGTGGAGAGCGAGGCGGGCGTGGGAACCTCTTTCCACATTCATTTGCCGGTGAAGCCTGGGCCGCGCGGAGGCGCTGCGATGAGCCATGGCGCCGTGGCTGCTGCGCCGGTTGCTGTCGTGCCTACGCCGGAAACTTCGGCCGCGAGTGATGAGGCGTCCACTGCGGTTGCGGAAGCGGTGCTCGCGGAAGAACAAGCCAAGAGCGATGAGAGCGCGGTTGCGCCGGCGGAAACGCACGACAATGGCGATGCGCCGCACGAGACTGCGGGCGCGCTGGCGGAAAACACGCACGAAGCCGAGGATGTCCACAGCGGCCGGGACGTTGGCGGCGAAGGGGATTAGCCTCGCGTGCCGCTCAAAGCAAATATTCTGATCATCGACGATGACGCGAACACGCTCGCGTCGCTATCGCGCGCGTTCCGGCTGGCGGGGCACGAAGCAACCGTTTGCGACAATGCGGCGCGCGCTCTCGATCTGGCGAAGGCCGAGCGATTCGATCTCATTTTGTCCGACGTGGTGATGCCGGGACGCGACGGAATCTCGCTGCTCGAGGATTTGCAGAAGTGCGGCGTGGCGTCGCCGGTGGTGATGATGTCCGGGCAGGCCACGATCGAGATGGCCGTGAAGGCGACGCGGCTCGGCGCGTCCGATTTCCTCGAAAAGCCGATTTCCACCGACAAGCTGTTGCTGACCGTCGAGCACGCGCTGCACGTTTCGCGCCTCGAGCAGGAAAACCGCGAGTTGAAGCGGAGGCTCGGCAAGCACGAGATCGTGTGGGCCAGCGCGGTGATGCGCGAGGTGATGGCGCAAGTGGAGCATGTTGCTGCGAGCGAGACGCGCGTCTGCATCCGCGGCGAGACAGGCACGGGAAAGGAATTGATTGCGCGGACGCTGCACGAGAAAAGCCCGCGACATGCGGGGCCGTTCATCTCGCTGAACTGCGCGGCGATTCCCGCGGAGCTGATGGAGTCCGAGCTATTCGGGCACGAGAAGGGGTCGTTTACCGGGGCGGCCGGGCGGCATGTGGGGAAATTCGAGCAAGCGCACCGGGGCACGCTGTTTCTCGACGAAATCGGCGACATGCCGCTGACCATGCAGGCGAAGCTGCTGCGCGTGCTGGAAGAGGGCGAGATCGAACGCGTGGGCGGTGACCGTCCGTTTGCGGTGGATGTGCGCGTGGTGGTGGCGACGCACCGCAATTTAGAGGAGCAGGTGCGGCAGGGAACGTTTCGCGAGGATTTGTATCATCGCGTGTTCGTGTTTCCGATTGTCCTGCCGCCGCTGCGCGAGCGGCGCGAGGATATTCGCGTGCTGGCCGAGCATTTTGTCCGGCAGCTGGATGAGCAGAATCACTGGAAGGCGAAAACGCTTTCGGCCGGCGCGATGGAGGCCCTGGAGCGATACGCGTGGCCGGGGAACGTGCGCGAATTGCGGAATGTGATCGAGCGCGTGCTTCTGCTGGCGACGGGGGATACTGTCGAGGCTGCGACCGTGGGGCGCGCTTTGCCGCAGGGTGTGGGCGCGATGGGTGCGGCGGGTGGCGCTGATGGCTCCGGTGCGACAGGGCCGCTGGCGCAGCGCGTGGAGGCGTTTGAGCGCGAGACGCTGCTGGCCGAGCTGAAGAAGAATCGTCATCACATGACGAATACGGCGAAGGCGCTGGGGCTGGAGCGCAGCCACCTCTATAAGAAGTGCCAGCAGTTGGGGATCGATCTGCGGGCCGTGCGGCAGACGGAATAATCGTTACGCGACTGGAGCCGCACGCCGGCGGCGATTGTGGACGTATTGCTGCTGCCAGAACGCCAGCAGTGCTACACCCCAGATGATCCCTGAGATGGCGGGACTCAGCGTGATCGCAAAGGTCGCGACCGCCAGCGTGAAGCCCCACATGAATCCTTCTCCCAGAAACGCCTGACCCCATTGCGGCTTCGCCTGCCCCGCGGGCAGGCGCGGCGTCAACGCGGGAAGAATGCGGGGGACGCGGCGGCGAAACGCGAGATAACTCTCTCCTTGCTGCTGCTCGAGTTCGACCTCTTCGCGGCCAGCCAGACGGATGAACAGCAACGACAGAGTCACCACCATGAACACGGCGCCGAGGCGGCTGGCCATGAGCGCAACCCCGATGGTCGCCAAGATACTGCCGAAGTAGAGTGGGTGCCGCACAAAGCGGTACGGGCCATCGGCGACGAGGGTGTCCGAGTGAAGGTTCGCGTCGTGGACAATGTTCGAGCGCAAGTACGCGGCGCCCCAGGTTCGAATCAAAGCGCCGAGCCCGACGAGAAGCGCCGCGAAAGCAAAGGCGAGATGCAACAGCAGCGATTCGCGCGGATAATGCGGGCCAAAGGTCTCACGAATGACGTACTGAACTGAGTTGACGTGATCGATCGAGTAAGCCCAGAACCCGAGGGTGTACAGCAGAGCAATGATCCAGGAGCGGTACCGAAATTCAAAGCTGGTCGCCTTCATAGAGGCTCCTATCCGCGAACGCGCTGCTTCTTTATACGCCGAGGGGGCTTGCAATGTTGCACCGGTCAGGTGGGAGGCGCCGCCGTGCGGCTCCTACGCGGGTGGCAGGAAGAGGCGCTTCAGGATCAGGTGCGTGGGGAGATAGACGACCAGTAGCATGAAAAGGAAGGCGACGGCGATGTGGATCGGGGCCGGGCCCCAGGCGCGATGGAAGAAGGGGTCGGCGTAGGCGTAGTTGAAATTTTGGGCGGCGGGGGCGAAACGCGAGGCGATGAAGGCGGGCAAGGCGATCGAGAGTTGCAGCGGGAGGCCGCGGCGGTCGTAGCCGAGGCGGTGCACGGCCCAGAGCAGCAGCACGGGCAGCGCGACGTGGAAGAGCGAGAGCAGGCGGACCCAGAGGGCGTGGCTCGGGTCGAAAAGATATTCGGTGCCGCCGATGAGGTGATGGCCGAAGACGACGGTCCAACCGGCATCGAGCGCCCAGGCGACGTCGACGACAAGCGACGCGACCGCCTGGCTTGAAATGAGCAGCGGGCTATCGGCGATGAAGCCGATGCAGGCGAGAATTTCGGCAATATCGCAGAAATGCAGGAAGTTCAGCGGACCCCAGCTGCGCCAGTACACGACGAACCAGAATACGAGCCACACGAAGGCCACAACGCGCATCCAAATCGGAAGCTTTCGGGGACTTTGCGACGAGGAGGTCATGTGCGCGGCGGCTTCGGCGGTCATCGTATCAAACGGCGCAATCAATGCCCACAAACGTGGAAATTTTGCTCCAGGAGTGCGAAAATTCAGAGATGCGTCAGATCCCAGCCCTGATCGAAGCCGGTGGAGCGTGCGCCGCGAGCGGAAGTTTCGCTTGGGCAGCGGTGGCGCCGCTGTCACAGATTTTCGGACCGACCATCCGCCGGACGGGCGACGAATCGGCTGTGGCGCTCACGTTTGACGATGGGCCGAATCCGGCGGTGACGCCGGCGCTGCTGGACCTGCTGGAGCAGCACGGCGCTCGCGCGACATTTTTTGTGACCGGGCAGCATGTGCGGGCGTTCCCGGACCTCGCGCGAGAAATCGCGGCGCGCGGCCACACGATCGGCAATCACACGGATACGCATCGCATGCTGGTGTTTTGCTCGACGTCGGAAATTACGGATGAACTCGAGCGGTGCGACGAGGCGATTCGCGAAGCGACCGGCAAGACGCCGCGGTGGATGCGGCCGCCGTTTGGTTTCCGCGGCCCTTGCATTAGGAGCGCGGTGCGGGACTGGGGCGGGGCCGGGGTGGTGATGTGGTCGACGCTGGCGTGGGATTGGAAACCGAGCCGCACTGAAAAAGTGGTGGAGCACTTGCAGCGCGTGCGCGGAGGCGATATCGTCCTGCTGCACGACGGGGATTTCCGCGAGCCGGAAGGAGATCGCCATCATACGGTTGCGGCGCTGGCACACTGGCTGCCGCGATGGCGGGATGCCGGCATGCAATTTATGAACCTCGATGAAATCGGGGATTGGGAAGTGAGTCCGGACTAGACAGGAACCAATGGACGAAAAGCGATTTTACGAGGAGAAGGAAGAAACAAAGCAGATTCCGCTGAATTGCCCGCACTGCCGGCAGGAGAACACGTATCCGGTGCGGTGGATCGTGCGAAACAAGAGGGCGCAGGCGCCGGGCGGGGCGAATGAAGAAGACAAGAGGCAGTTCGCGAAGGCGCGTTCGTATATGGTGCGCATCGACAATATGGTCGCCTGCAGGAATATTCGGTGCCGCAAACGATTCGATCTTACCGGGCAGACTGTTTTCTTGATTTAGCAGCTACCTCTCCACTTTAATTTCTCGCTGATTCATACGCTTCACTTAACACAGAGGGCACTGAGAAGGCACGGAGTGCGCGGAGAAGTTTTTCCCCGAGTTGATCGGCTTCTGCCTCTGGCTAAGCACACAGCAAACACTTCCGGGCTGAAGAACCCGGCCCTACGTTTAAACCTTAAGACCTACATTGTTCGCGCGCCGCCTGCTGGGACCGCGGGATGAGCTTCGGCTTTCAGCACTTCGCGGATTTTCTCGGCTAGCGCTTTCAGGTTGAAGGGCTTTTGCAGGAAGGCGACGCCGCCGTCGAGGACTCCGTGGCGGACGACCGTGTCGTCGGTGTAGCCGGAGATGAAGAGAATCTTCAGATTGCGGCGTTCGGCGGAGAGTCTTGCGGCGAGGTCGCGGCCGCTGAGGCGCGGCATCACCACGTCGGTAACGAGGATGTGGATCGGGCCATTGTGCGCCGCGGCGACCTGCAGCGCCTCGATTCCGTCGCCGGCGTCGAGAACCGAGTATCCCTCGCCGCGCAGGTAATCCCGCACGAGCTCGCGGACGCTTTGCTCATCTTCGACGAACAGGATCGTTTCCGTGCCCGCGAGTGAGCCTCCCGTTTCGCTTGTTACGACGGGCGCTTCGACTTCTTCCGCGACTTGCGGCAGATAGATTTTGAAGGTGCTGCCGCAGCCCACTTCGCTGTAGACCCAGATGTAGCCGCCGCTCTGCTTCACAACGCCATAGACCGTGGCGAGTCCAAGGCCCGTGCCTTTGCCCGCTTCCTTCGTGGTGAAGAACGGCTCGAAGATGCGCGATTGCGTTTCGGCGTCCATGCCGCAGCCGGTGTCGGTGACGGTCAACATGATGTATGGCCCGGGTTCGACGGCGACGTGGCCGGCGGCGTAGGTGTGATCGAGCTGGACGTTGGCGGTTTCGATGGTGAGGCGGCCGCCATCGGGCATGGCGTCGCGCGCGTTGACGACGAGATTGAGGAGGACTTGCTCGATCTGGCCGGGATCGGCTTTCGTGCGGCCGAGATTCGCGCCGGGGACGAACGCCATTTCGATATTTTCTCCAATCACGCGCGAGAACATCTTGATCATGCCGCCGACGACGTCGTTCATATCGAGGACGCGAGGCTGCAGAACCTGCTTGCGGCTGAACGCAAGGAGCTGGCGCGTGAGGGACGCGGCGCGGTCGGCGGCTTTTTCCATCTGCTCGACGCTATGGTGCAGGGAAGCGTCCTTGGGCATGCGTTGGAGGAGAAGCTGCGCGTGTCCCTTGACCACCATGAGGAGATTGTTGAAATCGTGCGCGACGCCTCCGGCGAGCTCGCCGATGGCCTGCATCTTTTGCGACTGGCGGAGCTGGTCGGTGAGGTGCTTGCGATCGGTGACGTCGAGCGCGACGCCGATCACGCCAATCAGATTGCCGTCGGCGCCGCGCAGCGGCTGGACGTAGCAATCGAAGGAGCGCTTCTGCCAGTCGAGCTCGAAGGAGAGCGTGGCGCCCGCGAGAGCCTTGCGGTGCGCGGCGATCGCCGGGAAATTGGGATCCTCGGTGCCGAAATACTCGAAGACGGTTTTGCCGAGAGCTTCGTCCGCGTGGAAGCCGAGCGTCTCGAGAGCCGCGCCCGTGTGATAGGTGAAACGCAGATCGGCGTCGGTGGTCCAGATGATCGCGGGCATGTTTTCGATCATCACGGCGAGGCGAGTGCGCTCCTCGTGGCGCGCTTTCTGGACGCGCTCGAGATCGTCGAGCATGCCGTTGACGGTGGCGCCGAGGCGGGCGACTTCGTCGTGGCCGGAGAGCGGAACCCGCGCGGCGAGATTGCCGCCGGTGCCGACGCGGGTGATGTGGTCGCTGAGATCGGCCATGCGCGAGAGCACCACGCGCTCGATCAGGTAGAGGACGATCGCGCCGAAGGCGAAGCCAGCCGCCATCAGCAGCAGCAGGAACTGGATCGAGCTCGTCTGGCCCTGCTGATAGATGGTTCGCGGCAGAAGAACTCGCAGGACGGCGACCGGCTTTCCATAGATGTCGGAGAGACTCTCGTAGGCTGCGAGCGAGTCGCCGGGATAGGGCCGAACGAAGACGGTGTCTTCCGAGGCTTTTGCGCTGGAAGCGGCGGCGAGGTCGGCTCGGGCGGAAGGCGAGTCGGCGCTGTCGATTTCGAGCGATACGTGAGTCATCGCGTCAAGGCGCGCGATTTCATCGGAGTCGAGGGAGCGGCCCATGATCAGGACGCCGGCGGCTGGGCCTGCCGCGCTGCTGGTGAGGATGGGGCTTGAGGCGACGAGTACCGGGCCTGAGGCGAGCATCAGGAGGCCTTCGACGTCTTTCACTTCGCCGTTGCGAATCAGGAAGGGCGATCCAAATCGCAAGTGGCGATCGAGATCGGCCGGGGGTGGGACCGCTTCCATCCCCGCCAGATTGAAGCCGGAGGCGAATACTTTGCGCCCGGAAGGATCGAGCACGACGACGAAATTGACGCGGAGCTGCTCGAAGGCCGGACCTGTAAATTCGGCGGCGACTTTCTCGGGGTGGCCGCTGCGCAGCATGTTGTACGTGAAATCGCGGTCGGCGTACTGATTGGTGGCGTGCTCGATGGTTTCACGTTCATTCGTTATGGCGCTGGAGGCGCGGTCGAGGTTCTGCCGCGCGAAATCCTCTTCGACCATGGAGAAGCCGCGAAGGATCATCAGGCGCGTCACGGAGAAGAGGCCGGCGACGAGGCAAACGAGCGCGGCCAAGACGATGACGACTGTCTTGCCCCGGAGAGACATCCACCAGTGCGATTTTTTCGCCAAAACGGAACCCGCCTGCATTCCAGTATAGGCGCGGGGACGGGAGCGGGCGGCGGGCGTGCCTAGTCGGATACCCTACGGATCGGGCACGTGGCGGCAGATCGATGTGGCGCCGGGAATGAGCGCACCTCGCAAAAAAGAAGTGACGCCCGCGCCCGGATCGGATTAACCTCAGGACATCTCGGCTCAGCGGAGAAGCATCTGTACGTGCAAGTGGCCGGAGATTCCATGAGACTCGACCTCTTTCGCTCCTCTCGGATTGGAATATTGGCTTTGGCGATGGGATTTGTTTTGCCTGCGTTCGCGCAGGACCCAGGGCCGATGCCGCCGGGACCCGCGAACCCTGATAATTCCGCGCCGAGCGCGGCTCAGCAGAAGCCTGTGGCCGTGCCCGCGGCTGTCGTGTCACCGACCGAGGCCGGCGGCTCTGCCGCGCCGGCAAAGGTTCCGCAGATCGAGGTGCCGAGCGGAACGCACATTCCGATGGTGCTGCACAATGGCATTTCCACGCGGACCGCGAAACCGGGCGACCCGGTCTACTTCGAGACGATTTTCCCGATCATGCTCAATGGCAAGGTGGTGATCCCGGCCGGTTCTTACGTGAGCGGCGAGGTGACGGAATCGAAGCGGCCCGGTCGCGTGAAGGGGCGCGGCGAGTTGATGATCAAGCTGACGACCATGATCCTGCCGAATGCTTACATGGTGAACCTGAATGCTGTTCCGAGCGGCGCGGGGACGGGCGGCGGCGAGACGGTGAATAGCGAAGGGAAAGTGGTCGGCGATTCGGACAAGGGCTCCGACGTGGGCACGGTGATTCGCAGCACGGAAGCCGGGACTGGAGTTGGCGCGGGCGTCGGCGCCGCAACGGGGCACATCGGCGAGGGCGCCGGGATTGGCGCGGGAGTGGGAGCAGTAACCGGGCTGGCGGCAGTGTTGCTGACGCGCGGACCGGATGCGGAATTGCCGCGCGGGTCGACGGTTGAGGCGGTGATCAACCGGCCGATCCTGCTCGATGCGGACAAAGTGCAATTCACCGGGCCGGGGCAGGCGTCCGCACTGGCTGGGCCTTCCAACCGCGAACCTCAACGAAGCAGGATTCCTTTCTAGAATTTCCCCGAGAACCGTGTTGCGACGCTTTTCGCGGGCTTGACCGCTTGCGTTTCCGCGCAAGATAGTACTTGGCGCGTGCGGGGAGCACGCCCGGGCAAGCCCGGGCAGCAAGCGGCGGGAGCGAGCTCCCGCACTCCAGAGGGTTAGCGCGATCCTCCCACGCCTTCCTACGTCTTGCGCTCGTGCCTCGCGGGCATCCGTTGCTCGTCACGTTGCCATTTTCGTCCGCGACGCCTTTAGAGGCGGGCGCGGCAAGCGGCGCCCCTACAACAACTACGCGCACGTGGCGCGTGCGGGGAGCACGCCCCGCCTGCGCTCGAAAAAGCTTCGGCGAGGCGAGCCGGGCAAGCCCGGGCGGCAAACAGCGGGAGCGAGCTCCCGCACTCCACAGGGTTAGCGCGATCCTCCCACGCCTTCCTACGTCTTGCGCTCGTGCCTCGCGGGGTATCCCTTGCTCGTCACGTTGCCATTTTCGTTCGCAACGCCTTAAAGGCGGGCGCGGCAAGCAGCGCCCCTACGGTGACCACGCGCCTGTGGCGCGTGCGGGAAGGGTGCCCCGCCTGCGCTCGGAGAAGGATGATTGCTACGCGGTTTCTGCGCGCGACGATTGGCTGCGATCGAAGCGGAGGGGCGAGAAGGCCGCTTCGTCGAATTCGGCGAAGCCCGCGTCTCCCCGGATGATCCAATCGCGAATCAACTTGGCGGTGACCGGCGTGAGGAGAATTCCGTTGCGATAGTGGCCTGTGGCGATCAGCAGACCTTTGATATCGGTCGGGCCGAGGATGGGGAGATCGTCGGGCGTGCCGGGGCGCAGGCCGGACCATGTTTCAATGATTTCGGCGGCTGCGAGAGCAGGGCAGAGTTCGATCGCGGCGTCGAGCACTTTGCGGATTCCGGCGGCGGTGACGCGCTTTTCGAATCCCGCTTCCTCTTTGGTGCTACCGGCGATGACGCGGCCGTCGCGACGCGGCACGAGATAGCCGCGCTCAGAGCGGAGAACGCAATCGAGGGCGAAGCCGTCCTGGCGCAAGGCGAGCATTTGGCCGCGCACGGGTCGCGTGGGGAGCAGGCGAGCGAGCGCCGGCGCGCCATTCGCAAGGTCGGCCGAAAAGCATCCCGCCGCGATCACTACGTGCGCCGCGTCGATTCTTTCCCCTCCCGCCGTGATACCCGTGCAGCGATTTTGCGTGCAGCTCACGCTGGTGACCCCGCAGCCCGAGCGAATTTCGACTCCGCGATTTTGCGCCGCAGCGAGCAACGCCGCCATCAGAAGACGAGGCTCGACGGTCGCTTCCTCGGGAAACCACAGGGCGGCGCGGGCGTCCGGCGTGAACGATTTTTCATGCTCGCGCGCGGCACCGAGAGGAATCGCCTCGACGGCGAGTCCGAGAAGACGATACTCGGCGGCTTTCTGATCGCGGTCGAATTCGCCGTGCGGCGCGAGGAAAATTTCGAGGGCGCCGCGGCGCGCATAGGAAGTCGACTTGCCGGACTCTTCTTCAACGGTGGCGATGAATTCCGGATACAGCTTGAGGCTTTCCCGGCCGAGGGGCGCGAGTGGAATGTCGCGCGGTGAATCGGGCGCGGGCGAGAGCATCCCGGCGGCTGCCCAGGAGGCTTCCTGGCCGGGCTGCTGGCGGTCGAATACGACGACGCGGAGATCTTCCGCGGCGAGTTCGAAGGCGATCGAGACGCCGATCGCGCCGCCGCCGACGATGGCTACGTCGAATGCGCTCACGGTTTCATGTTACCAGCAAGCGAGGCGATCTCGGCGGTGAGCAGGAGCGCGTCTTCGACGGGCGCGGCGTAGTAACGAGGGCGTCGCCCAGCCGTTCGAAATCCGTGGCGCTCGTAGAAACGGAGCGCGGCTTGATTCGAGGCGCGTACTTCTAGAAGCGCCCTCTCAGCCTGGAATGTGGCGCCCCACGCGAGGGCTTGGCGCAGAAGAGACGTGCCGAGGCCGCGGCGGCGCACGCCAAGGCGCACGGCAAAATTCAGAATCTCGAGATCCGTTGCAGCGCGGCGCGCGGTGAGGAATCCGGCGACGGCGTCGCTTTCTTCGGCGACCCATCCCGCCATGTCGCCGGCTACGACGCGCGCGTAGTCGGGCGCGGTCCACTGCGCGACCTCGGGGGAAGCTTGCTGGATCGCGAGGATTGCTTCGATGTCGCGCAACTCGATCGGGCGAATGGTCAAGATGCGCTGGGGTCCTTCCAATGGAGCTCGGCATCGCTGCGGCGGACGTAATTTGCGTCGAGCGTGAGGGCGTCGGAAAGCTCGCCGCGCTGGGAGCGCAGGTAGCCGAGCTTGCCAATATGCGGCGCGAGGATGGGCGACACCTCGTCGATCGGCATCGCGGCGCGGGGCGCGGCCGTCGTCTCAAGGCGAGACAAGAGCTCGCGGACGAGTACCGGAACCGGCGTGACAATCGCGAAGTCCGATTTGGGGGCGCGGGCGTCGAGGGCCTGCGCGAACTCTTCGGGCGTCGCCACGCACTCTTGGCCTTCGAGTGCTAATCGCGCGGCATCGAGCCGCCGGTAAAATCCGAAATAGATTTGGCTGCGGCGCGCGTCGAGTACGGGTACGAGTAATGGGACTCTGGAATGCGATTGCGCGGCCACAGCTTCGAGGCCGCTGATGGCGGCGATGGGCTTGCGATAGACTTCGGCCCATCCTTTCACGGCGGCCAGGCCGACACGCAGGCCCGTGAAGGATCCGGGCCCGGCGGCTACCGCGAAAAGATCGAATTCATCGAGGCGAAGAGAGAGTTCGTGCAACAGAAACTCGACGTGGCGGAACATGCGGGCGGAGTAGACTTCATCGGTAGATGTCGAAAACGAGCCGACGACTTTGTCATCACGAAGGACAGCCACGCTGCCGGAAGGCGAAGAGGTGTCTAAGGCGAGAATGAGCACGTGCCCGATTATAGGGCAATTGATGTGCCAAACCCCCTGAAAATCGGCCATTTCAGCAAAATTGATCCCGTATGAATGTACGGGAAAACCTTGACGGCCCTTGCTGTATAAGCCTACACTTCAAACATTCAGCAGTTCGGGGGAGGGAACTTCGACTTATGGATTTCAAGCTAGGCGAAAAAGTCGTGTATCCGAACCACGGTGTAGGGCTCATCGAACAGATCAGTTACGGTTACGTCGAAGGAAAATCAGAACGCTTTTACATGTTGCGGATTCTCTCGAGCGGCTTGAAAGTGATGGTGCCACAGGCCAACATCGAGAGCGTGGGATTGCGACCCGTTATCCGCTCAACCCAGGCCGGCGCGGTGATTTCGTATCTGGAAAAAGGCCGCTCCGCTTCCCACCATGATTGGAAACACCGTTTCAAGGAAAACTCCGACCGCATGCGCACAGGATCGCTGATGGAAGTTGCGGCAGTGCTGAAGGGGCTCGTTGCCCTCAGCCGCACGAAGCCGCTCTCCTTCCGCGAGAAGAAGATGCTCGAGCGTGCGAAGTATCTGCTGGTGAGTGAACTTGCGACGGTGCGTAACACCTCCGAACAGGTGGTTGAGCTGAACATCGTTCGCGCCCTCGCGAAAGCCAAGCTCCAGATGCCGGAAGCAACGGTACTGCCCCCGGACTGAGTCCCTCTCACCTTTCCGTCTGAATTCAAACGGGCACAATCCATCGCGATTGTGCCCGTTGCCTTTTCGGGGAGCGTTTTTGTGAATCGGATTTCGAGCAGGGCGGTCGCGCGAGGTTTGTCTTTCGCGAGTGGGATTGGCGGCGAAGTTGACGCGAAACTTCCGGGCGTTTAGACTTTCTTTAGCAGCGCAACGGATCCCCTCTCGATGCGTCAGTAGGCGTGGAAGACGGTAGCAGGAGAGGCTCACACGAGTTCATGAGTCCAACAGTCCTGCAACAAAAGCGGCACCAACAGATTCTGACCGATGTAGTGCGTACGTACATCGAGACGGGCGAACCCGTGTCTTCGCGGAGCATCGCGCGGCGGCACATCGAGCCGCTGAGCCCTGCGACCGTTCGCAACGTGATGGCCGATCTCGAGGAAGAGGGCTATCTCTACCAGCCGCATACGTCCGCCGGGCGCGTGCCGACGGCGTCGGCGTACCGATTTTTCGTGGAGCAGGTGGCGGCGCAAGCCACGGCGAGTCCCGAGGACCGGCAATGGATCCGGCGGGAGCTCGAAGCGGCGAAAACGCCCGAAGCGGTGATGGAGCGCGCGAGCCACGTGCTGTCGGCGGTATCGCGCGGCCTGGGAATTTTCATCTCGCCGCCGCTGGCGAAGAGCGTGGTCGAGCATTTGCGGTTTCTGCTGGTGCCGGACAATCGCGTGCTGGTGGTGCTGGTGAGCACGGGCGGCGTGACGCGCGACAAGCTGATTCGTCCCGAGCGCACCTTCCGGCAAGAGGATCTGGATCGCGTGTCGGCTCATTTGAACCGGCACTACGTCGGGTGGACGCTCGAGGCTATGCGCGCCGATCTTCGCGCGCAGGTGGAGCGGGACCGCGAGCAGTATGGGCGGATCGCCAACGACGCGCTGATGCTGTGCGACCCGTCGATTCTGGGTGATGGCACTGAGCGCAAGGTGTACGTGGAAGGCGCGGCGAAATTTGCGGCGTCGGTTGAATTTACGAGCCAGGACCAACTGCGGGAGCTGCTCGAAGCGATCGAGGAGAAAGACCGGCTGATCGCGCTCCTGAGCGGCTGCATCGAGGCGCCCGAGCCCGTGCACGTCGAGTTGGGTCTCGACCAGATGTCGAATGCGGGGAAGTACCTTGCGCTGGTGTCGGCATCGTATTCATCTAAGGATGAGGTGCAGGGAACTTTGGGAATCCTTGCGCCGATGCGCATGCACTACGAGCGCGTGATCACGGCCGTAGCGTTCATGGCGCAATTTTTCTCTGAAGACGAAGAGGGGAGTTGATTTCCGTGTCGTCGCACAACGATCGAGAGAAGGATAAGGGAAAAGGCCGCGGGCCGGAGATCGTGTTTTCGGCGGAGCGCGCAGAGGCGGACGCGGAGTCGTCGGACCCGAGGCCGGCCGACGAAGCCGGTGGAGCGGGGGTATCGTCTGAGAATCAGAAGCTGCTGAGCGAGAAGCAAGAATTGATGGAGACGCTCGTCCGGCGGCAGGCGGATTTCGAGAATTATCGCAAGCGGGTCGAGAAGGAGCGGCAGCAGGAGCGGCATCGCGGAGCGGAATCGCTGGTCGAGCAACTTCTGCCGGTGCTCGATGCGTTCGACCGCGCTTTGGCGGGTCCAGGCGAGGGCGCAAACGCCGAGTATCGCAAGGGCTTCGAACTGATTCGCAAGCAGCTTTGGGATGCGCTCTCCAAGCAGGGTTTGAAGCGCGTCGAATCGGTCGGACAAGAGTTCAATCCGCATTTTCACCATGCAATCGATACTGTCGAAACATCGGAGCACGCGGATGGAGTGGTGATCGGCGAGTTGCAGCCCGGATATTTGTTTCACGACCGGGTGTTGCGGCCGGCGATGGTTCGCGTGGCGAGCGCGCCGGAATCGCGGTCGGCTCACGCGGCGCGGCACGACAACTAAGGATACGGAACAAGAATCCAGGACCAAATGCCAACAGGGAAACAGGTCGACTATTACGAAGTACTGGGCGTGGCGCGCGACGCTTCGGCCGAGCAGATCAAATCCGCCTACCGCAAGGCGGCGCTGAAATGGCATCCGGACCGGAATCAGGAGAAAAGCCCGGAGGCCGAGGAAAATTTCCGGCAGGCGAGCGAAGCGTATAGCGTCCTTTCGGACGCGCAGAAGCGCGCGACGTACGACCGCTTCGGGCACGCCGGGCTCGGCAATCGCGGATTCGAAGCGGGCGGCTTCAACGCGACGATCTTCGAGGAATTTCAGGACATCCTCGGCGATCTTTTCGGATTCGAGCAGGTGTTTGGCGGAGGCGGAGGCGGGGCGCGGCGCGGCCGGGGCGCACGCGGGCAGCGCGGCGCGGACTTGCGCTACGACTTGTCGCTAACATTCGCGGATGCGGCGGCGGGCGTCACGGCGAAGGTTCGCATGTCGCGGCGGGAACACTGCGAAACCTGCAAGGGCACCGGCGCGAAGCCGGGCAGCGGCGGCTTGACGACGTGCCAGACGTGCGGCGGGCGCGGGCAGATGTCGTACCAGCAAGGATTCTTTTCGATTACGCGCACGTGCCCGGCCTGCCAGGGCGCGGGGCAAGTGATTCGCGAGGCCTGTGTGGATTGCCGCGGGCAAGGACGCGTGGAGCGCGAGCGCACGCTGGAGGTGCCGGTTCCGGCGGGAGTTGAAACGGGAACGCGGCTGCGCATGACGGGCCAGGGCGAGCCGGGAATCAACGGAGGTCCTCCTGGCGATCTCTACATTTTTCTCGATGTGAAGGAGCATTCGTTTTTCGAGCGGCGCGGCGCGGATCTTTATTGCACGATTCCGGTGAGCATCCCGCAGGCGACGCTCGGAGCGAAGATTAAAGTTCCGACATTGCGCGGCGAAGAGACGCTGGAGATTCCCGAGGGGACCGAATCCGGGCAGATTTTTCGTCTCAAAGGGCACGGGCTCCCGAATCCGCACGGCGGGAAGGGCGATCTCTACGCGAATATTCACGTGGTGATTCCCTCGAAGCTGTCTCGCGAGCAGAAGCGATTGTTCGAGCAACTCGGGCAGAGTTTGAAGGTAGAGAATAAGCCTGTGGAGCGGTCGTCTAGTTTTTTCGATAAGGTGAAGGATATTTTCGGGTAGGGCCAGCAGTAAGGCAAACTTCCGGGCTGAAGCACCCGGCGCTACGTTTAAGTCTTCAAACCTCAAACCTTCCTATGCGGCGCCGGTTCTTCGTCGAACAATTTAATTCACAAAGTGCTGCGCTTCTTGGCGACACGGCCGAGCATTTGGGACGCGTGCTACGGGCGGAGGCCGGGCAGCTCTACGAGCTGAGCGACGGGCACTCGGTGTGGCTAGCGCGCGTCGAGCGCGTGGCACTTTCGAAGCGCGGCGATAGCCGCATCGACTTTGCGCTGATCGAGCCGGTGGCGGCGCGCGAACCCTCCGTGCAGATCGATCTACTGCTGTCGCTCGTGAAATTCGACCGCTTCGAGTGGTGCCTTGAAAAAGCGACGGAGCTGGGCGCGCGGGAAATCGTTCCGCTGGCCACGGCGCGGAGCGACAAAGCGCTGATCGGGGCCGCGGAAAAGCGGCGTTCGCGATGGGAGAGGATCGTCGCGGAATCGGCGCAGCAGTCGCGGCGGCTGCGGCCGCCTTCGATCGGCGGCGTCGTATCGCCTGAGAAAGCGTTCGCGCAGTGTGCTGCCGACACGCGGATTTTTCTGTCCGAGCGGCGCGAGGCGCCTTCGATTCGCGAGGCGCTGGGCGCTCCTGCGGCGGGGCGTGATTCGGGGGCAGTGGCCGCGATTGCTATCGGGCCCGAGGGCGGCTGGACCGACCACGAAGTCGCCGCGGCTTCCGCGGCCGGTTTCGCCGAGGTCTCGTTGGGCGAGAATATCCTGCGCACCGAGACGGCCGTGCTGGCTGCGATGGCGGTGGTCGGCTTCGCGTTGGGGTCGTAGCGACCTCTGGGAAGCTCGGCCTTCGCGACCAAGCTCTAAATCTCCTATTACCTTTTGTTTAAGGCCCGCGAGGGCAGGCGTCGGCCGAGTTGGAGCCGCGGTTACTGGGTGTACACATTTCGGGCTGTACAGCATATCCCCCTCGGCTTTAACGATTTGCCTGTATGGCTGCCAAAGCAGGTTCTTGGGAGTATCGACTCGCGGAGAGAGCTTTCCGCTAGGCGCAAGGAGAGGAAGAGTCGAGGGGCCTTGAGAGAAATCAAGGCTTGCGGGCTGGGCCGATTCTTCTTCTTCCTTGCCAGACTCCTTGATTCTGGCCAGTGGTTTGGGCGGCCAAAAGAGTTCGTGTTCCGTATGAGAGTCTATTGCCAGCGGTATCGGGCCGCGAGGGCTTCCAGTTCGACCCGGCGACAGACGAGCAGGCGCAGTGACTGGCAGCACCCCCTATGGCGGCCGAAACCCCATTGCGAATTCTGATTGTGGACGACCAAACGCCCGTTCGAGGAGCGGTGCGCGGGCTGCTCGAATCGCACCCCGGCTGGCGCGTGTGCGGCGAAGCGGCGGACGGTCTTGAAGCGATCGACAAGACGCGGGAACTGCATCCCGACATCATCGTGATGGATTTGAGCATGCCCAACATGAGCGGCCTTGAAGCGACGCGCGAAATCCACTCGTCATTTCCCGAAACGCAAATTCTGATTTTGACGCTTCACTATTTCCCCCAGATGGACAAAGTGGTGCAGCGCGCGGGGGCGCAGGGCTGCGTGCTCAAGTCCGATTCGAGCCGCTACCTGATTCCCGCCGTCGCCAGCCTCAGCAAGGCGCAGCCGTTTTTCGCGGCCTAAACTCCGCGTCGAAATTCCGCGACAGGTTAAGCACTCCGCGCAGCGACGCGTGATTCCTCAATCTATTCGCCTGTATTGAGTACCCGATCGTGCCCCTGCAACTCAGTGTTCCGGTGTATTCCTCGCGGATAGCGAGTCGTGATCTCCTGTGGCTGCGGGAAAAATAAAAACCGGCAGTCAATGGAGGGCCAGATGAACTGGGACCAAGTCCAAGGAAAATGGAAGCAGACGAAGGGACAGGTGAAAGAGAAGTGGGGCAAGCTCACAGACGATGATCTCGACGTCATCGACGGCAAACGCCAACAGCTTGTCGGGAAGATTCAGGAACACTACGGGATCGCCAGGGAGGTCGCGGAATCTCAAGCCGATGAGTTCGTGAAGAACCTGAAAGCCGAAGAGCACAGGGAAGAGCGGGCAAAGCGAGCGGGCCGCAGCTAGTGCGGCCACGGTTGCCCCGATCTTACGAGTTCCTCACGCTCATACCTCGGTGCCTGCATCTAGTTGTTCCCTTCGTGCGCCCGCCAAGACAGAGGGCCGTTTGAATTTCAAACGGCCCCCTCCCGCCGAAGGCAGCGATTTCTCAAATCAAATTGAAACACCCGCGGCACTTTCCCGAGTTCCGCAAATTCTTTACAGCAGTGCCGATAGGACAACACGAGAGATGCAGGTACAATGAGATGCCAGACCTCACAGAGCATTCCTGTCCATGACTCCAAGTTCGACCGCGGCGGCGGTGGTTCAACAAGAAGGTGAAGAGCCGATCCGCGCCGAACTTTTTAGCATCGAGCGCCTCGAGCAACATGCGGAGAGCCTCGCTGCCGCTCAGCTGGTAACCGACGACCCGCACGCCGGACGACCGCTGATTCCGCGCGCCGCCGAAAACGGGCGGCTTCTGCTCGAATACTACCGATCGATCGCCCGCGCAGTGCAGCAAGAGCACACGATCACTCCCGCGGCCGAGTGGCTCGTCGATAATTTCTTCATCGTCGAGGAGCAGCTTCGCGAAATTCGCGACGATCTGCCGGCCGGTTACTACCGCGAATTGCCGAAGCTTGCGTCGGGCCATCTCGAGGGCTATCCGCGGGTCCACGGAATCGCGTGGGCCTTCGTGGCGCACACGGACAGCCGCCTCGATCCGGAAACGCTGCGGCGCTTTGTGGCCGCGTACCAGCGCGTGCAGGAACTTACGATCGGTGAACTTTGGGCTGTCGCGATCACGCTGCGCATCGTGCTCGTGGAGAATTTGCGCCGCGTGGCGGAACTCCTGGTCCGCAGCCGGGCGGCGCGGCACGAAGCGGACGAACTGGCGGATCGGCTGCTGGGGACGGCGACGGATGCGCCTGTCGATCCGCAGGAGGTGCTGCGCGATTTCGACAAGAAGCCGTTGCAGCGTTCTTTTGCCGTGCAACTCGTGCAGCGGCTGCGCGATCTCGATCCGAAAGTGGGCCCGATCCTGCGCTGGCTCGACGAGCGCCTGGCGGCGCAAGGCACCACGGCGGACGACATCGTGCGCGCCGAACACCAAGAGCAAGCGGCCACGAGCGTCACGGTACGCAACATCATCACCAGCATGCGGCTCACGTCCGCAGGGGACTGGCACGCGTTTTTCGAGAGCGCGAGCCTCGTCGACGCGATCCTGCGCGAGGGAACGAATTTCGACGAAATGGATTTCGCGACGCGTGATTCCTACCGGCACGCGATCGAGGATCTGGCGCGCGGCTCGGAGCTTTCAGAGACCGAGGTAGCGCGAAGAGCAGTCGAGCGGGCGCGCCGCGCTAGCGCGGAGGGAACGAATCATTCGCCGGATTCCGCCGAAGCGGACCGGCGCAGCGATCCCGGCTTCTATCTCATTTCGCAGGGACGGCGCGGGTTCGAGCGCGAGCTAGGATTTCACGTCCGCTGGCGTCGCCGGCTTTTGCGGCTTTACGTGCGGTGCGCCGTGCCCGGCTATTTGGGCAGCATTGCTCTACTCACCGCGATCGTTCTGGCGTTTCCACTGATGCGCGCGCACGACCTAGGCGTACCGGCCTGGGTTCTGGTGCTGCTTGGCGTGCTCGCGGCAATACCTGCGTCCGACCTGGCGATTTCGCTGATCAATCGCGTGGTCACCGATCTGTTCGATCCGCGAACGCTGCCGCGCCTCGAATTGAAGGAGGGCGTGCCCGAGCATCTACGGACGATGGTCGTCATCCCCACGCTGCTTTCGTCGGTCGACGACGTGAAGGAGCAAGTGGCGCGCCTCGAAATCCACTATCTCGGGAACTCGGAAGGCGATCTGCGGTTTGCGCTGCTCACGGATTGGGTGGACGCGACGGAGCCAACGTTGCCCGGCGACGAAGCGCTCGTGGCGGCGGTCGCGGAAGGCATCGCGGACCTGAACACGCACCACGGTCCCGCCCCGGGCGGCGGCGAGCGGTTCCTCTTGTTTCATCGGAAGCGCGTGTGGAACGAGTCGCAGCAGAAATGGATGGGCTGGGAGCGCAAGCGGGGAAAGCTGGAAGAGCTGAACCAGCTGCTTCGAGGTTCCGCTGAGACCACTTTCATCCCCGTGGCAGGGCGGCCGCCGGAGACGGTTCCGGGCGTGCGATACGTCGTGACGCTGGACGCCGACACGCGCATCCCGCGCAATGGCGTCGCTCGCCTCGTGGGCACGATGGCGCATCCGCTGAACCGGCCCGCGTTCAGAGCTGCCGAAGGGCGCGTGGCGACCGGCTACGGGCTGGTCCAGCCGCGCGTGAATCATTCGCTGCCTGCGGACGGCGGCTCGTTGTTTCAGAAAGTATTCTCCGGCCCGGCCGGGATGGATCCGTATGCCTCCGCGGTTTCCGACGTGTACCAGGATCTTTTCCAGGAAGGGTCTTTCACCGGCAAGGGAATTTACGATGTCGACGCGTTCAACGCCGCGCTCGGCGGGCGTGTGGAGGAGAACACGCTCCTGAGCCACGATTTGCTCGAGGGCGTTTTCGTGCGATGCGCGCTGGCGACGGACATCGAGCTATTCGAAGAATATCCCTCGCACTACGAAAGCGCCGCCACGCGGCAGCATCGCTGGGTGCGCGGAGATTGGCAGCTGCTGCCGTGGATTCTGAGATTCGGCGGACGCTCGAAGGATGGGCGCCCGCGGCCGCGCATTCCCGTCGTGGGCCGTTGGAAGATGATCGACAACTTGCGGCGCAGCCTATCGGCTCCGTGCATGTTCCTGACGGTGCTCGTCGGCTGGCTCGTGCCGGATGTTTCGCCCTGGATGTGGACGCGGTTCATTCTGGCGACCATCGCGGTGCCTCCGCTGCTGCCGTTTCTTGCGGGAATCATCCCGCGGCCCGGCGGCATTTCGAAGCGCAGCTACATTCGCGGCGTGCTGTCCGACGCTTCGCTGGGCGCATCGCAGATCGCGCTGACGGTGACGTTCCTCGCCTACCAAGCGTGGCTGATGTCGGACGCCATTGTGCGGACGCTGGTGCGCCTGCTGATTACGCGCAAGAACCTGCTCGAATGGGTGACGGCCGCGCATGCGAGGCATGCGCTCGACCTCAACATCGTCCACATGTACCGGCGAATGGCCGGAACCGTGGCGCTCGCTTTCGCCGCATTCGTGGTAATCGTGATTGGGAATATGCACGCGTTGCCGTTTGCGCTGCCGTTCTTGTTGCTGTGGGCCGCGTCGCCGGTGGTGGCGCGGACGATCAGCCTGCCGCCGCCTCCGCCGAGCGCGAAAGTGCTGTCATCGGCGGATGCGCTTGCGCTCCGCTCCGTTTCTCGGCGCACGTGGCGCTTTTTCGAGACGTTTGTTCGCGACACGGAGCACTGGCTGCCTCCCGACAATTTTCAGGAAGATCCGAATCCTACGGTGGCGCACCGCACGTCGCCGACCAACATGGGGTTGTCGCTGCTCGCCGTGCTCTCGGCGCACGATCTCGGATGGATTGGAACGTGGGAGGCCGTGGAGCGCCTGGAGTTTACGCTCGCCACCTTGCGACAGCTCGAGCAGTTTCGCGGTCATTTCTACAATTGGTACCACACGACGACTCTTCAGCCGCTCGATCCCAAGTACGTTTCCTCAGTCGACAGCGGAAACATGGCGGGCGACCTGATCGCGCTGGCGAACGGCTGCCGCGAGCTGATTCAACAATCGTTGGGCGGCAATCGAATGCGCGCGGGCACGGAGGACGCGATCCGGCTGCTGCGCGAGGCGCTCGCGAACATGCCCGACGAGCCACGCTCGGCTACGGTATCGCGCAAGCAGATCAACGATGCCGCGGACGCGCTTGCGGCCGGCCTGGAAGTCGAACCCGCAAGTGCCGCGGCATGGGCGCGGCTATTTCCGCAGCTGTCCGAGCGTGCGAGCACGCTTGCGGATATGGCCGAGGCGTTCGCGCAGGAGCACGGCAATGCGGCGAGCTCGGAAATGCGGACGTGGGCCGACGCGGCGCGGGCGTGCATCGAGAGCCACCGGCGAGACGCCGCCACGTTCCTGCCTTGGACGCGGATGAAATCGTCGCAGTTTGCCGATATGTCGCGGCGCCCTGCGGAGCAGGCTCCGGAGTGGGCGACGCTTCAGCCGCTGTTTCCGACCGCGCCAGCTCTCGTGGAGGCGCCTGAACACTTTGATACGGCTCGCGACGAACTGGGCCGCTTGCGCGAGCGCCTCGCCGGCGATTCATCCGCGAATGCGCAAGTCGTCGCGCGTGTCGACATGCTTGTAAAGGCGCTCAACGAGGCGGCGGCTGAAGCTGCTGTGCTCGTACGGCGGCTCGCGGCGATTGCCGATACATCCGAGAGCATGGCCGCCGCGATGGATTTCACATTTCTGTTCGATCCAGCGCGCAAGCTGCTCTCCATCGGATACCGCGTGCAGGAAGGAGTGCTCGACGAAGCGTGCTACGACTTGCTGGCGTCGGAGGCGCGACTTGCGAGCTTCGTTGGAATCGCCAAGGGCGATCTGCCGGTCGAACACTGGTTTCATCTGACGCGCGCGCTCACGCCGGTGGGGAGAGGCTCGGCGCTCGTGTCGTGGTCCGGGTCGATGTTCGAATACCTGATGCCGGACCTGCTGATGAAATCGCCGGAGGGAAGCCTGCTGAGCCAGACGTACGATCTCGTCGTCCACCGGCAGATCGAATACGGAAACGAGCGCGGCGTGCCGTGGGGCATTTCCGAGTGCGCGTTCAGCGCGCGCGATATCGATCTCACGTATCAATATTCCGCATTCGGTGTTCCTGGGCTCGGACTCAAGCGCGGGCTGAGCCAGGATTTGGTGATCGCGCCGTATGCGACGGCGCTTGCGGCGATGGTCGATCCGGCCGCGGTGGTTCGCAATCTGGCGCGCATGGCGGCTGCGGGCGGGCGAGGCCATTACGGTTTTTACGAAGCGCTGGACTACACGCGCTCGCGTCTGCCGGAGGGGCAAAGCGTCGCGGTGGTTCGCACGTACATGGCGCACCATCAGGGAATGTCGCTCGTGTCGTTTGCCAATGCGCTGACGGGCGGCGCGATGCGCAATCGTTTCCATGCCGAGCCGTCGGTGGAGGCGTCCGAGCTGCTGCTGCAGGAGAGGACGCCGCGCGAGGTGCTGGTGGCGAGGCCTCGCGCGGAAGAAGTGTCGGCGGCGGCGCACGTGCGCGAGCTGGTGCCGCCGGTGGTGCGCGAATTCGACACGCCGAACGACGCCATTCCACGAACGCAGCTTTTGTCGAACGCGCGCTACTCGGTGATGCTGACCTCGGCGGGTTCGGGCTACAGCCGGTGGCAAGACATCGCGGTGACGCGCTGGCGCGAGGATTCCACGCTCGATTGCTGGGGCACGTACATCTATTTGCGCGACGAGCAGTCCGGCTATGTGTGGTCGGCGGGCTATCAGCCGGTGTGCGCCGAGCCGGACGACTATGCGGTAGCGTTCCACGAGGACCGCGCCGAATTCACGCGCCACGACCGGTCGATGAAGACGACGCTCGACGTGGTCGTATCGTCGGAAGACGACGCAGAGGTGCGCCGCGTGTCGCTGACGAACCTGGGTTCGCGCGCGCGCGACATTCAGGTGACGTCGTACGCCGAGGTTTCGCTGATCGCGCAGGCAGCCGACGTCGCCCATCCGGCATTCGCGAATCTTTTCGTGCAGACTGAATTTGTGCCCGATATGGGTGCGCTCGTTGCCACGCGCCGCACGAGATCGCCGGAGGAGCCCGGCGTGTTCGCCGCGCACACGGTGGGTGTGGAAGGCGAATCCGTGGGCGCCCTGCAGTTTGAAACCGACCGCGCGAGATTTCTCGGGCGCGGGCGCTCGGTTCGAGAGCCGTCCGCCATTATGGACGGCCTGCCGCTTTCGCGCACTGCGGGATCGGTGCTCGATCCGATCCTGAGCCTGCGCCGGACGGTGCACGTGCCCGCGGGCAGCACGGTGCGGCTGACGTTTGCCACGATCGTCGCCAACACGCGCGAGCAGGTGCTCGATCTCGCCGATAAATACCGCGACGCGTCCGCTTTCGGACGCACGCAAACGCTCGCTTGGACGCACGCCCAGGTGCAGCTGCACCATCTCGGAATCAGTTCCGAAGAGGCGCACCTATTCCAGAGGCTCGCGAATGGCGTGTTGTATTCGGACGCGTCGCTGCGTCCGAGTTCGGATGTGCTGAGCCGCACGTCGCTCGATGTCTCGTCGCTGTGGGGACAGGGAATTTCGGGCGATCTGCCGATCGTTCTGGTTCGGATCGACGATGCGGACGACCTGGACATCGTGCGGCAGTTGCTGCGCGCGCACGAGTACTGGCGCAATAAGAATCTGTCGGTTGATATCGTGATCCTCAACGAAAAGGCAGCGTCCTACATTCAGGGCTTGCAGGGATCGCTCGAGGCGCTGATTCGGACGTCGCAGCATCGGTCGTCGCCCAATTCGAGCAGCGTGAGCGGCAAAATCTTTCTGCTGCGCACGGATCTGGTCGCTGCCGATCTCCGGGAGCAGCTTCAGTGCATCGCGCGGGTCGTGCTGTTCAGCCGTCGCGGACCTCTGTCCGATCAGGTGACGCGCGCGCAACTGCGACCGCTTGCAGCGACGCCGTTGCCCAAGCTGCCGCATTCCGGAAAATCGGCGATCGCGCCGGGGCCGCGCGAATCGCTGCTTTACTTCAACGGATTTGGAGGCTTCTCGCAGGACGGCCGCGAATACGTAATCACGCTTGCGGAAGGCCTGCGCACGCCCGAGCCGTGGGTCAACGTGATTGCGAATCCGTCGTTCGGCTTCCTCGTGTCGCAATCGGGCGCGGGTTTTACGTGGGCGGTGAACAGCCACGAAAACCAGCTGACGCCGTGGTCGAACGATCATGTGACGGACGCGTCGGGCGAATCGATCTACATTCGCGATGAAGGCACGGGAGAAATCTGGAGCCCGACCGCGCTGCCGATTCGCGACGAGACGGCGACGTACGTGGCGCGGCACGGCCAGGGCTACTCGCGATTCCAGCACGGCTCGCACGGGATCGCGGCCGATCTGGTGCAATTCGTCCCGACGGAAGACCCGATCAAGATTTCGCGGCTGACGCTGCAAAACGATTCGGGGCGCACCCGCCGGCTCTCCGTGACGGCGTACGCGGAATGGGTGCTGGGGAGTTCGCGAGCCGCGACCGCGCCCCATCTCATCTCGGAGTTCGATCCCCAAACGCGCGCCATCTTCGTGCGAAGCGCCTGGAAGGGCGAGTTCGGCGGGCGCATCGCCTTCGCCGATCTGGCAGGGAAGCAAACTTCGCTCACCTGCGACCGCCGCGATTTTATCGGCCGCAACGGATCGGCCGCATACCCCGCGGCGCTCGCGCGAGGCGGCGCGCTTTCCGGCAACATCGGCCCCGCGCTCGATCCGTGCACGGCGTTGCAGACCACCGTTGAGCTGCGTCCGGGCGCGCGCGTCGAGATCGTCTTCCTGCTCGGGCAGGGCGAGTCGCGGGAGCAGGCGCGTGAGCTGATCAAGCGTTACCGCGCCGCCGATCTGGAAAAGGTCCTGGCCGGCGCTGCCGACCAGTGGAACGACATTTTGAGCGGCGTGCAAGTCGAAACGCCCGACCCCGAAATGGACCTGCTGCTCAATCGCTGGCTGCTCTACCAGACGCTTTCTTGCCGCGTGTGGGCGCGAGCCGGGTTCTACCAGTTGAGCGGCGCTTACGGATTCCGCGACCAGCTGCAGGACGTGATGGCTCTCGCGGTCACGCGCCGCGATGTGGCTCGCGAGCAGATTCTTCGAGCGGCGGGGCGGCAGTTCCTGGAGGGTGACGTTCAGCACTGGTGGCATCCGCCATCGGGCCGCGGCATTCGCACGCGCATCTCGGACGATCTGCTGTGGCTGCCGTACGTCGTCAGTCACTTCGTCGACACGACCGACGACATGGGGATACTCGACGAATCCGTTCCGTTCATCGAGGGCGACTCTCTTGCGGAAGGGCAGAACGAATCGTATTTCCAGCCTCGCGTTTCCGAGACGCGCGCGTCGATTTTCGAGCACTGCGCTCGCGCGCTCGACCGCAGCCTTGCGGTGGGACGCCACGGCTTACCGCTGATGGGCACGGGCGACTGGAACGACGGCATGAATCGCGTGGGCCAGCACGGGCAGGGCGAGAGCGTGTGGCTCGGCTGGTTCCTCCACGACGTCCTCTCGAAATTCGCGCGGATCGCGGACATGCGAGGCGAGCACCAGCGCGCGGAAACGTGGCGCCTGGACGTGAGCGCGCTGAAAGTTGCGCTCGAGCGCGAAGGCTGGGACGGCGAGTGGTATCGCCGCGCCTTTTTCGACGATGGCGCGCCGCTCGGCTCAGCCGAAAATCTCGAGTGCCGCATCGATTCGATCGCGCAGTCCTGGGGCGTGATCAGCGGCGCTGCCGAGCCTGGCCGCGCGGCGCGCGCGATGGCGGCTGTCGATCGGCAGCTCGTGCTGCGGCCCGCGGACGTGGTGCGGCTGCTGGCGCCGCCGTTTGATAAGTCTCCGCTCGATCCGGGCTACATCAAGGGGTACGTTCCGGGCATCCGCGAAAATGGCGGGCAGTACACGCACGCGTCGGTGTGGGCGCTGATCGCGTTTGCGGCTCTCGGCGAGGGCGACAAGGCGGGCGAACTCTTCCGCATGCTCAATCCCATTCACCGCGCCAGCACCCGCGCTGGAGTGCAGCGCTACAAGGTGGAGCCCTACGTGGTTGCGGGGGACGTGTACGCTGAGGCGCCGCATGTGGGCCGCGGCGGCTGGACATGGTACACGGGCGCGTCCGGGTGGCTCTATCGCGCGGGCATCGAGTGGATGCTCGGGTTCCGGCTCAAGGGTTCGACGCTTTTCGTCGATCCGTGCATCCCGCGCAACTGGCCGGGCTACACGATTCGCTTCCGCTACCATTCGGCCACCTACCAGATTCGCGTCGACAACCCTTCAAGCGTCACGCGCGGCGTGGTGATGACCGAAGTGGAGGAACGGCGGTCGGTGGGCGTGGCCGGCGTCCCGCTTGTTGACGACGGCGCCCTGCATCACGTTCGCGTCCTGCTCGGCTGAAACATTCGAGCGGTATATGGGCGAAGGGAGCCCATTCGCGGGGGCGAAACAAAGTTCAAAAAAGCATGCCGCGCAAGGGCCCAGCCGCCGTAAGATAGATTCATGGCCCGGGGATGGGAAAGCAAATCCGTCGAAGATCAAGTGCAGCAGTCTGAAGCAACCGCAGCAGCTCCCGTCAAAGAACCCAAAGACAAACACAAACGCCAGCTAACCGCCGCCCAGATCGAACTTCATCGCCAAAGGGAAGTGCTGGTGCTCTCGCGCGTGCGCGTGCAGCAGAATTTGAAGGCCAGCGGCAATCCGCGCTACACCGAGCAGCTGAATCGGGCTCTCGCCGATATCGAGGCACAACTGGCGGCGCTGCCTGAGGCTGATAGCGAATAGGTTGCCGCAGCGACGGCGTTCCGCCGGCTTTTCCCCTGCAATGATTCTTCGAAGAACGCCGGCCGGAAGCCAGCGCTACGCGATGTGGCGCTAGTCGCGGGGCGATTCGAGCCCGGAATCTTCCACGAACACGACGCCTACGCCGTTCTGATTCTTCTCGCGTCCGCCTTCGCAATAGACCACGGCTCCGCGGAGTGACAGCACGCTCGAATGGTTCTCTTCGCCTGTTGCTTCGATTACCACTCGCATCTCCGATTGCAGGCGCGGGCGCGAATGCAGGTAGAGATACGCGCCTTGGATGCTGAGGTCGCGCACGGTGGCCTTTTCTTCGAAGGGCTTGCCGTTCTCGCAGAGGCCGCTCACGGTAGCCGAAAAACGCAGCCTGCGGCGCTGTCCCAGGCGAGCGTCCGGCAATTTGAGATGCACGCCGCGCTCGCTGAGATTGACGGACATGCCCTCCATCGCCGCCCACGTGCCGGGAAATTCCTGTCTGGCCGCCGAGAGAAATCCGTCGATGGTGCGGCTTGAGGAGTCGGGATCATGATGGAAGAGCACGAGGTGGCCGACTTTCGTCTCGCGCGCGATCTTCACGCCTTCGAGCCAGCTCGAGTGGCCCCACCCCCTGCGACTCGTCGCCAACTGCTCGGGCGAATATTGCGCGTCGTAGATCAGGACGTCGGCGCCTTCGGCGAGCTTGCGCAGATTCTCGTCGAATTCGGGCACGCCGGGCTCGTTGTCGGTAGCGTAAACGACCGAACCCGCCGAAGTCTCGAGGCGATAGCCGAGGCAGCCCTGCGGATGATTGAGCCACGCCGTGCGGATGCGCGTGCCCTCGATTTCCCATTCCTCGCCCCCGGTCACTTCGCGGAACGTACGCATCGACTTCATCATGCTCACGTCGACGGGGAAGTAAGGTTTGGCGAGCTGCGCATCGAGCACCTGGCGCAGGCTGTGACGACCGAGCGATTCGGATTCGAAGCTGCAAAAGTGGAAGCGGTTCTGCACTTCGAAGAACGGCTGAAAAAACGGGATGCCTTGAATGTGGTCCCAGTGGTAGTGCGTTACGAGCACGTGCGCTTCGATCGCCTCGTGCGATTCGGCCCAGTGGTTATTCGGCGCGCGGAGCCGGTTTCCCAGCATGCGCAGCCCGGTGCCACAGTCGAGGATGAAGCGCGTGCCGCCCGGCGCAAGGAATTCGAGGCAAGCCGTGTTTCCGCCATAGCGCCACGTGTCACGCTCCAGCGTCGGCGTCGAGCCGCGCACTCCCCAGAAGACCAGCTTTGCGGTGTTTTGCGTCATCCCAGGGCGAACTGCGACGCCTGAACGCCTTCCCCTGAAATCCCCCAAGAGCAAGAAACAATTCGATGTTAGGCGGCGCTGGATGGGAGAGTCAATTGTGTTTCCGGCGCAAGCGACCTAATCGTACTTGCCGTTACGTTGGAGTACCTACCAATGTACTTGCGGGCACGGGAATCGTGCACGGCGCGCGGTCTGCGCGTAGAATCCTCTCGATGCACATGCATGTCCACGGCGAATCGGAACCTCCGCACATCCATAGCGCGGACCATCATGAGCACGGGCATGGGTACGCTCACGTTCACGGCTTGGGCGATGCTGCCGGCAGCATTCTGGGCGCGGCGGTGGTCGCGACGCTCCTTCTGGTGGTCGCGGAGCTGGCGGCGGGGTACGCGGGGCATTCGATCGCGCTGATCAGCGACGCGGTTCACAACCTTACCGACGTGCCGACGCTGGTGATCTCATGGTTTGCCACGCGCTGGGCAAAGCGCCCGCCGACGCCCGAGAAAACCTACGGCTACCATCGCGCGGGAATTCTGGCGGCGTTTGTGAATGCGATGGTGCTCTCGCTCGCGGCGCTCTTCGTGGTCGGCGAGTCGGTCGAGCGTTTCCGCACGCCGATCGACGTGCGCACGGGCCCGATGATCTGGGTTTCACTGCTGGCGCTCGCGATCAATGGCGGCATCACGCTCTCGGTGCATCGCGGACGGAGCGACCTGAACGTCCGCACCGTGTGGATCCACAATCTGGGCGACGCGCTGTCGAACGTAGCGATCCTGATCGGCGCGCTGATCGTGCGCTCGACCGGCCTCGAATGGATCGATCCGCTGCTCGGCATCGGAATCGGCGCGATGGTGCTTTGGTCGGGGACTGGAATTCTCCGCGAAAGCGGGCACATTTTGCTCGAAGGCATGCCTCGGCAAATTCATCTAGAGGAAGTGGCGGCGGCGATCCTGCGCGTTGAAGGCGTGCAGGAAGTGCACGACGTCCACATCTGGACGCTCGGCGACGAATTGAACGCGCTCTCCTGCCACGTCCGCATCCCGGATATGCACATGGACGCGAGCGAAAAGCTGCTGGCCTGCATCCGCGAAATTCTTGCGCGCGATTTTCAGATCACGCATACCACGATTCAGTTCGAGCGCGCCGGGCTTCCCGTGAAGGCCGGGTTGTATATGCCCGAGCCTGCGCAGCGCTCCGCGAAATTCGAATGAAAAGGTGACAGGTGGTGGGTCGCAGGGTGTCTGGCGTCGTGGGCGCCGTGAAAGGCTGCCGCGCTGAAGGCCGCGGCGCTACATTTAAACCTTAACCTTCCTCGGCGCGCGCTGGCACTTCGGGCAGAAATGGGAGCTTCGCCCCGCGACGATGGCGCGCCGGATCATCGCGCCGCAGCGGAAACATTTCTTGCCTTGGCGCTGATAGACACGATGGCGGAGCTGAAATTCACCGCGTTGCCCCTCGGAATCGACGTAGTCCGACACGGAAGATCCTCGCAGGCGGATGGCTTCGTTCAGCACGTCGCGCACGGCGCGATAGAGGCGGTGAATCTCGTCACGCTTGAGCTGTGCGCCGATGCGCATCGGATGGATGCGGGCGCGCCACAAGCTTTCGTCCGCGTAGATGTTGCCTATGCCGCGCAGCACATGCTGGTCGAGCAGCAGCGCTTTGACGCGTGCGCGTCGCGCACGCATCGCCGCGGCAAACTGCTCTTCGGTCATTTCCAGCGGATCGAGGCCGAGCGAGCCAAGAGCCTTCTCGCGCGCTCCATCGACCAGGAGCTGCATGCTCCCAAAGCGCCGGGGATCGGTGTAGCGCAGCTCCTTGCCGTCGTCGAGCGCCAAGAAAACGTGCGTGTGCGGCGCGATGGGTGCTTCGGGCGGGCCGGTCACGAGCTGCCCGGTCATTCCCAGGTGAATCAGCAACGCTAGCTCTCGTGCGGGTTCGCTAGGGCTGGCTGATTCCAACTCAAACAGCAGGAACTTCCCGTATCTCTTCACGGCGGCGATGCGCGTGCCCGGCAGATCCAGTTCGAGCGCGGCGGGATTTTCGATGAAGTCGGTCTTGCCGAGGCGCACTTCGAGGATGCGCCGGCCGGGAAGCACGGCTTGCAATCCGCGTACGATGGTTTCGACTTCAGGAAGTTCGGGCATTCTTATCCAAGCCAATCCCGAGACGCTTTCGAGCGCCGCCGCTCGCAAGCCACGCCCCGTCGCGCCTCGCATGAACGCGAGTCCAAGAGGCCATTCTATACGAGTTTCATTTTTCGGATTTCGCCCGGCGTTAGGGCAGTGGAATGCCGGGCGACGCGACGATGCCGGCCATTTTGAGGATGTCGGAGTACTCTTCGTCAGTCAGCGGGCAGATGGTGAGCCGCGTGTTCTTGAGGAACTTGATCTTGCGCAGCGCGCGGTTGGCGCGCATCTCGGCCAGCGTGACCAGGCGAGGCAGGCGCTCGATGGCGCGCAGGTCCGTCACCAGCTTTTTGGCGTCGGAATCGTGCGGATCGGGATAGGGATCGCGGGTAACTTCCGCCAGCGCGTAAATCGAGTGTTCGGGCTTGCCGTGGTAGCACAGCACGCGGTCGCCCTTGTGGACCTGCTTCAGCTGCCGCAAGGCGTCGGGGCGGCTGCCCGCCTGCCTCCACATCTCCTTGCCCTTCACGAAGAGAGTGTCCCAGTGGTAGAGCCGGGGGTCGACGGCAAGTAGCCAGCGCCTAGGTTTGGGGGGAGCTTGGGTCATCCTGTCAAAAAGTGTCCGCGGAACTATACACGGAAGTCGAAGGCAGCGGAAGCCTTCCTTGCGGAAATTTCACTGTAGGGAAAGACAAAATGTCGCAAAAGCGCGCTGACCGGCGTTCGGCGTAGGCTTTAGCCGACGTCGATGAAAACGTCGTCCCCTCGGACCTCAACCGGGTAGCTTTCGACACCCACGTTGGGGTTCTGCACGACCTTGCCGGTCGTCACGTCAAACTGCCAGCCGTGCCATGGGCATGTGACCACCTGGCCGTCGAGCTCGCCTTCGCCCAGCGGGCCGGCTTCGTGCAAGCATACGCCGCTGATGGCGCAGAACTTGCCGGCGACGTTGGCCAGCGCGACCGACGTGCCGTTCACCTGTACCTCGCTGATTTTTCCCGCTGGAATCTCGCTCTTGCTCGCCGCTCGGACGAAGGCCACAGTCGCTCCTTGGGTTGGTTAGCGCCGGTTTACCGGCTCTTTGTTGCCAAACATCTCTAATGGTGATACGACTTCTCACCTGCCTCGATGCGCACCGGCAGCCGGTTTTCCGGCTGCGGCAGCGGGCAGGTCGTGTATGGATTATAGGCGCACGGCGGATTATAGGCTTCGTTGAAATCCATCACCACACTGCCGTCATTGCCGAGCGTAGTATCGAGGAACCGCGCGGCGCCGTAGGTTTCGTGTCCGCTGGTGAGGTCGCGGAAGACGAACTCGAAGTCCGATCCATCCTGCTCGGGCTCAAGCCGCAGCTTCCGGCCGTTCAGCGTGAATTCGACGTAGCCGCGAAACTGCTCGGGCCCGGTGTCGCCCATCACGTTCTCGATCACCACGGTTTTCGCCTTCTCGTACGGCACCCAGCGCCCCACCACACGGTACGCCGGATCGACCGGGAACCAGTGCAGCCCGGTAAAATCCTTGCGCAGCTTGCTGTTTTTGTCCTTCAGACGGATGGCGTAGCGCTCGCCGCTCGCGTGGACGTACATCGTCAGATCGCCCATCACGAGCTGGTCGTTGGAATCGGGGCGCATCTCGGCGGTCGTCACTTTGGCTCCATGCATCATCGCGGTGACGCCGGGCTTCATGTGCACAATCGTCTTGCCACTGTGGAATTCGAAGGTACCCGCCTCCGCCGGGACGGGCGCCGGCAGTACGATATCGTCGAGCGGATTCGATCCGAAGGTATTTTCGCCGTCGTGCAGCCAGAAAAGACCGGAAACCGTGAGCCAGCCGTGGTCGGAGGCGAGGTCGGCCTGATACTCCTGCCTCCATTTCTCGACCGACGCGCGATAGTCCGTGCCATCCGGAGCCGCGGCGCCGGCCGCGAGCGCGCAAATTGCCGCGACCGCCAGGAACGGCGCCGCCGCGCGCAGCAAAATTTTGCCGAAGCTACCCATGCAACTCCTGAACGCGCGAACCGCAGGCCCAGCAGTATTGCGCGACCGCCGGTCCCATCGCGCCGCACCGGCTGCAATAGAGGTTCGGCCTGCTCACGGGCACATGCGCGGCCCCCGGGACATAGACCAGCACGCGCCGCTCGTCCACGCACGCCCAGATCAACGCCGCGATCCAGCCGATCACCGTCCAGCCGAGCAGTAGGTTCACAGCGAAAATGCCCGCGAACGACCGCTTCTCGTGGGCGATGATCGAAGGCAAGAAGTAAATCAACAGGCAGAACGCGAAGAAGAACATAGGCGCTCCTTTGAGCGCAGCCGGTCTGGCCAGGCCTAGCGCTCTGCCCTAAGATACGATTTCGGTGGCCCGCTTGTTCCCCGGCTGCTCGACTTTACCCAGGAGCTCCGCGAACCGCGCCTCGCGATCCTTCTGGTCGAGACCCTGGTAGGCCTCGGCGATCTGCGTCGTATTCATCGAGCAGAACTTCGGCCCGCACATCGAGCAGAATTTCGCGTCCTTGTAGAAATCGTCGGGCAGCGTCTCGTCGTGCATGGCGCGCGCCGTGTCCGGATCGAGCGAGAGCTCGAACTGCTTGTTCCAGTCGAAAAGAAAGCGAGCGTAGCTGAGCGCGTCGTCGCGATCCCGCGCCCCCGGACGGTGCCGCGCGACGTCCGCCGCGTGCGCCGCGATTTTATAGGCAATCACGCCCTGGCGCACGTCGTCGGCGTTCGGCAGCCCGAGATGCTCCTTCGGCGTGACGTAGCAGAGCATCGATGCCCCGTGCCAGCCGATCATTGCCGCGCCGATGGCGCTGGTGATGTGGTCGTAGCCGGGCGCGATGTCGGTGACGAGCGGGCCGAGCGTGTAGAACGGCGCTTCGTAGCACAGCTCGTTCTCTTTTTTCACCTGCAGCTCGATCTGGTCCATCGGGATATGTCCGGGGCCCTCGATCATCACCTGGACGTCGTATTCCCAGGCCTTTTTGGTGAGCTCGCCGAGCACCCGCAGTTCCTCGAACTGCGCCGCATCGCTCGCATCGGCCAGACAGCCGGGGCGCAGGCCGTCGCCGAGCGAAAAGCTGACGTCGTGCTTTTGGAAAATTTTGCAGATGGCGTCGAAATTCTCGTAGAGAAAATTTTGCGCCTTATGAAAACTCATCCACTGCGCCAGCAGCGCGCCGCCGCGGCTGACGATTCCCGTGATGCGGTTGCGCACGAGCGGGAGGAACTCGCGTAGCACACCCGCGTGGATCGTCATGTAATCGACGCCCTGCTCGGCCTGCTCCTCGATCACTTCGAGCAGGATGTTGATCGTCAAATCTTCGGCGCGGCGCACGCGCGAAAGCGCTTCGTAGATCGGGACGGTGCCGATCGGCACAGGCGAGGCGTTGATGATCGCTTTGCGGATCATCGGAATATCGCCGCCGGTCGAGAGGTCCATCACCGTGTCCGAGCCGTAATGGACGGCGCGGTGCAGCTTTTCGAGCTCTTCGCTCACCTCGGAGGTAGTCGCCGAATTGCCTATATTCGCGTTGATCTTGCAGTAGAACGCGACACCAATGCCCATCGGCTCGAGGTTGCGGTGGTGGATGTTGGCGGGAATGATCGCGCGGCCGCGCGCCACTTCGTCGCGCACCAGCTCGGGTGAAAGCTTTTCACGCAGCGCGACATAGTGCATCTCCTCGGTGATCACGCCCTGCCGCGCGTAGTGCATCTGCGAGAAATTCCTCGCGCCGCCGTTCATCGCCGCCGTCCGCTTCTCGATCCAGTCATCTCTCAGTGCCATGACGCCCTCGCTTACGCTCGCAGCGCTCCGTAGCCCGCGAACGTGCGCTCATTATCGCACCCGCCCCCGCCCCCAGCAACCTAAGGCGAAATACACGCTGAGCCGATAATTTGATCGAACAACCGTGCTTCTTTTGAAGAGTTCGGGCGATAGCCCACTGCATCTCCGTCGGCGAGCGTGACGTACCTCCAGCGGTCGCCGCCCTTGAGAAATCCCCAGCGATCTCTACCGATTGACCGCCCGCCTGGCGTGCGGACATCCTTTTCTTCAACGTGTTGAGAAAAAACAGGGAACACATTTTTCAATTCGCTGAACATGTTATCGTCACGCCATATCAGCAATCGTGCGCCGCCGTCCTTGAGTGTCACGGTGTAAAGGATTCCGGCCGGCATGTCTCGCGCTCCCGCGCGGATCGTAAATTCGGATTCGGGCACGTCAAACTGCGTTCCGAAATCAGAACGAATGCGATGCATTCCCGGAGCCGTGGCCCGGCAGAGCGAAAGTACGACTGCTGGCGGCGAGGATGGAGAGCGGAGAAACAGATAGATGAGCGCGAAACAAGCTAGACCAACGCCCGCGATGGCAGGAACAAACCAGCCGGGTAAGTTTCGCGAGGACCCCATACGTGGTCGACACCCTAGGCCATTTGTGACGCGAATCGCGAGGCAAGCAAACGGAGCCGGCAGATTACGACGACGAGGAAGCGGCTGCCTGGTCGATGCCGACGATGGCGCGGAACTCCGGATCGTCATGCAGGCAATCGAGGTCGGTGTCGCGAGCCGCCCAGTTCAAGTTGCCGTAGCCTGCGGCAATCGCTTTTTTCAATGTTTCGAGCGCTTCAGGCTTTTTCCCAAGAACTCCGTACGTGCAGGCGGCGTTGTACAGCGTGTTGCCGTCCCTCGGGCGAAGCACAACGGCGGTCTGCAGGTGCCGCATACTTTCGTCCGCCTCGCCAACCGAAGCGAGGTTGGTGGCCAGCAGTATCCTGGCGCGCACGTCCTCCGGAACCAGCTCCAATTGTTGTCGCAGGACCTTGCTCATGCGATCGCGCATCATCCCTGCTTCTTTCTTGAGTCCAATCCTCTCCATGCACAACATGTAGGGGACGTACACGTTGTAGTCGTCACCGTTGGCCTCCAGCGCCTTGTCGACCAGCTCCGCAGCCTCCTTGTAGCGATTGCTGGTCATCAGGGCGCGGCCAAGAATATTCCACGAGCCGTCGCAATCGGGCTTCCGCTCGATCGCCCGCCGCGCCATCAGTGCGCACTCGTCGTATTTCTTTTGCGCGTAGAACAAACGCGCGCGCGCCACCATCACTTCCGGCAAATCCGGTGCAAGCGCCAGCGCCCGGTCGCACGACGCGAGCCCGCGTTCGATCCACGCCACGCTCTGCTCGCGAATCTCATAAATCAGGCCGCAGAGATGGGCAATCCCCGCGTGCGCCAGCGCGAAGTTGGAATCAAGCTCGATCGCATGATCGAACATCTGCAACGCGTAATCGATATCCTGCCGCCGGGCGTAGCTTCTGCCTCGCAGGTAGAAATCGTACGCCTGCGTGTTTTCAGTCGGCTTCACGCCGATCGTTTTCTCTTCCTGCGGTGTCAACGTGATGCGCAGAGCCTGTGCGATGCTCCTCGCGATTTCGTCCTGGATGGCGAAGACGTCCTCGAGCTGGCGGTCGTAGCGCTCGGCCCACACCGAATGCCGCGTCGCGCTCTCCACAAGCTGCGCCGTGATACGCAGGCGGTTGGCGGCCCGCCGGATGGTTCCTTCGAGCACGTAGGCCGCGCCGAGCTGTTGACCCACCTGCGGCGCGGTCCCCGGCTTGTCCCGGAACGCCAGCATCTCCGAGCGCGGGAAAATCTGGAGCTGCGTCATCTTCGAGAGTTCAGTGATGATGTCTTCCGTCATCCCGTCGCGAAAATATTCGTCTTCCTTGCTGCCGCCCTGATTCTCGAAATAGAGGACCGCAACCGATTTCCGTGCCGGCGTCGAACCCGAAGAATGTTCGCCTGTCGCGGCCAGTTTTTCGGAGGCCGGGCGCTTGGTCGTTTCCATATCTCGCCGCAACCGCTTGAGGTCCGCGCGGAGCTCGCCCGCCGTCTGGTAGCGAAAATCAACGTCCTTTTCGAGTGCTTTGCCGAGGATGTTCTCGACGGCGATCGGCAGGCGCGAATTCACCTTGCTCGCCGGAGCGGGCGTCGCATGAAGGATGCCGTCGAAAATCAGCGCCGCGCTTGCGCCCGGGAAGGGAAGTGCTCCCGTTGACATTTCGTAAAGCACCACGCCGAGCGAAAAAATATCCGAGCGTGCGTCGAGTTCCTCACCGCGCGCTTGTTCCGGCGACATGTACACCACGGTGCCGACCGAGCTGCCGGGACTGGTCACAAATTCATCGCCCGTCATCGTCGCCATTTTGCTCATGGACGCGCCCATGTGTTGGGTGGTGAGCAGCCGGTGCGCCGCGAGTTTCGCCAAGCCGAAATCGAGTATTTTAGCGGCGCCGCGGTTCACCAGAAAAATATTCGCGGGCTTCACATCGCGGTGGACGATGCCCTTGGAATGCGCGGCATCGAGGCCGTCGGCAATCTGAATGCCCACTTCGAGGATCTCGGCCACCGCCATCGGCTTGGAGTCGATGCGATGCTTCAGCGTCTGGCCCTCGAGCAGCTCCATCGCCATGAAAGGACGGCCTTCGTGCTCGTCGATATCGTAGATCGTGCAGATATTCGCGTGATTCAGGGCGCTTGCGGCGCGCGCCTCACGGCGGAACCGCTCGATGGCCTCCGCATCCACCGCGAAACCATCGGGCAAGAACTTCAGGGCGACGTTGCGGCCGAGGCGATTGTCTTTGGCTTTGTAAACCACACCCATTCCGCCGCCGCCAATCTTTTCCAAAATGAGGTAGTGAGAGACAGTCGTGCCGGTCATTCGAGTAGTGCTCCCCTGGTTTCACGCTGGAAATGCAGGAAGCAGTACTGTAGCCGTAGTCCTTGAAAGGGTCAATCGGGAGGAATCCGACTCTCGCTGCCTGTTCCCGATGATGCGGCGGCGTCCCCGATCCGCCGCCCGGAACATCCCCGCCATGCTACACTTTGCCGCTCTTCGGGGGTAACTTCGTGCCGTTCGTGCGTTCCATTGGCCGCTGGGCGATGACTGCCCTCGTCATCAACTGCATCATCGGCAGCGGCATCTACGGCTTGCCTTCCGACGTGGCTCACATGCTCGGCCGCAAGAGCCCGCTGGCGATGGTCGTCGCCGGCCTGGCCATGGCGACCATCCTGGTTTCCTACGCCGAAGTGGCCTCACGGTTCTCGGGCGCGGGCGGCTCGTACCTCTACGTGCGTTCCGCATTCGGGCGGTTTGCGGGATTGCAGGTGGGGTGGTTCTGGCTACTCTCGGTTGTGGGAGCTGCAGCCGCCAGCGCGAACCTTTTCGTCACGAATCTCGCCGCGCTCTTGCCGGGCGCCGATCACGGACTTCTGCGCGTGCTGGCGATGACGGCGCTCGTCGCCCTGCCGGTGGCCGCCAACTATTTCGGCGCCCGCAGCGGAGCTCTCTTGAGCAGCGTGCTTACCGTTGCAAAGACTCTGCCTCTTCTTCTGCTGATTGTGCTGGGCATTGCGCACTTCCACCAGCACGGCGCCGTGGCGTTCGCATTGTCCGCGGCGCCTACGTGGAGAATCTGGCTGTACGCTTGCGTGCTGGTGGTCTGGGCCTACTCAGGCTGCGAGGATAGCGTCGTTCCGGCCGGCGAAGTGAAAGACGCGCGCAAGAACGTGCCACTGGCCCTTCTGACGGGCCTAGTCACCGTCATTGTGATCTACACGCTCATCCAGTTCGTCGCGGTGGCTACGATCGGCGGCGCGAATTCCGAGAGGCCGCTCAGCGACGTGGCGTCGATTTTGATCGGGCGGGGAGGCGCAGCGTTCGTCGAAATCGCCGTGATGCTCTCGACCTACGGCTACATTTCCGCGGCGATTTTGAATGCGCCGCGCTTGCCCAGCGCTTTTGCGGCGTATGGCGACTGCCCCGCGTCTTTCGGCGAGTTGCATCCGCGCTTCAACACACCTTCGTCGGCGATCCTGGCGTTCGGGGCCATTGTGTGGGTGCTGGCGCTTACCGGGACTTTTCGCTGGGCGCTGATTCTGTCGGTGGCATCTTCGACGATTTACTACGCGGCAGTTTGCGCCTCGCTGATTCGCTTGCGCCGGCTGCGCCCGGCAGAGGATTCCTTGCGCATTCCGCTCGGGCCGCTGTGGGCGGTGCTCGGCATTGGCGTGTCGCTCGCGTTGCTAAGCCAGATCGATTGGGTCGACGCAGCTCTCCTGAGCGTGACCGCCGTCATCGCGGCCGCCAATTGGTGGTGGGCCAGCCGCCAACCCTCCGCCGCGCCCGTCGCCGCCCCCGCCGACGTGTGACGCCTTTCCTGGGAACGCCAATCTCCTGATTGGCGGGTTTCGGCGCTGCAAAGGCCTATGCCAGAAAAGGTTTCTAATCGTGGCGCAGATTCCCGTGGCTGTTGCCGTGGCCGTTCCCGTGGCCATTCGTGTGAACGGGCGAGCGCGCCGTATAGTGTGCCACCATGCTCTGGAACAGCAGGTCGATCTCGCGATTCACGCTATTGACGACCGGCGAGACGCGCTCGAGTTCGTGCGGCACCGATGACGGAACCGGGAGCGCAGGCGTCGCCGGCACGATCGCCGCGCGCTCGTCGGGCTTGGCGAGATACGCGGCCCGCGAATTGGCTTCAAGGATGCCGAGAATCTTCGCCTTGAGCTGCGCGAAGACGACTCTGGCTTCGGGCGACGCGTCGATGATCTGGAAATTGTACTCGGCGCTCAGGCGCTCGAATTCCGCGAGCAACGCCGCCTGATACGCGCGGAAGCTCTCGTACATGTCCTGCCCGGGGAAGACGTCCATTCCGGACTCCCAGTAATCGAAGCCGCGTGAAAAGACGACGCGCGGGATCAGTTCCTCGACGTTAAGCCGCAAATAGAAAACCGCGTCCGGCACCAGCGCCGTGCTGAAAATGCTGCGAATCCACGCGCCGTCCATCCCGCGAACGATCGCGCGCGCCATCAGCGAATAGATATAGCGGTCGGTGAGCACGATGAATCCCGCGCGCAGCGCCGGGACGATCTCGTTTTCGAGCCGGTCGATGAAGTCCGTGGCATAAAACAAGCTCTGCGTCACGCGCCCGAGATTGTTGCCCTCTTTCGCGCGGCGGATGCCGTCGCCGGCGAGTTCGGAGCGCGTCATGCCCGTATCCAGCACCGCATGGCCCAGCTCTTCGAGCCACGGCTTCAGCAGATTGATCTGCGTGGTCCGCCCTGCGCCGTCCGTCCCTTCGATCACGATCAGCTTGCCCGCCAGATCGTTGAGCTTCATTCCCGGCAAAAGCTTTCCGTAGGTCTTTCTCATGGTCGCACCCTCAAATTTTCCGCTTTCTCGAGATGGGTTCTCGCGATGTGGCGCACTTGCGCCTGTTGGGTTTCGACGGGCAGCGTTGCGTCGATGACGGTGAGCCCGAATTCCGGAATCATTTTTTCGTACTCGTCGATGATGCGGCCCTGGAAGAGCCGGAAGCTTTCGGTGGGATCGTCGCTCAGGCCGATGTCGAGGCCCGCTTCGTAGAATTTGAACCCGTCGCGCGCGCCGACCAGGCGGCCGATCGCCGTTTCGAGCGGCACACGGAAGTAGAACGCCACCGTCGGCTTCACTGCGAAGCCGTAGAGATCGCGCACCCATTCGCGATCCATGCCGCGCGCCACGTCGCGCGCGAATGCCGTGTAGATGTACCGGTCGCACAGGACGACCGCGCCCGCTTTCAGGAGCGGGAGGATGCTGTGCTCGGTGCGGTCGGCGAAATCCGTGGCGTGGATCAGTGAAAAGGTGGCCGGCGTCAGCATCTTTTTCTTTTTGCCGAGCTTGGTCGTGTCTTTCACGAGCGGCGATGAATTCCACTGGCTGAAGACGACGCCGTATCCCTTCGATTCGAGCCACTTGTGCAGCAGGCTCAATTGCGTCGATTTGCCCGAGCCGTCGATCCCTTCGACGACGAAAAGCCGCCCCGGAATCTCCGGGTCTTTGCTTGCGCGGACAGGTGGCGCCGCGGCTGGATACGTGGGAAAGAAAATCTCGAATGGGCCGATTCGCCCAACCCCAGGATTGCCTATGTCCATGGTTCGGTCTTAGGTCCTTTCTTGCACGTAGGCGCAGGAGCGCACGTGCGCGGACACTTCAATTGTTGTGGGGTTTCTGGCTGACTGCGGCGTCCTGGCGGACGGACATACTATGCACGATTCGGCGCGGCTTTTCACGCGGAATTTGCGATTTCTGTAGGGCGACTGTGTGTGGTTTGGAAGAGACCGATCCCGCCGCGAGCTCTGCCGCGGCGGGATCCGTGTGGTTAAGTCTAGCGACCGCCGTGCTTTCCCTGATGCTCGGGATGACCGCCGCCGTTCGGGTGGCTATCGGTTCTGTCATTGTGCTTGTCCCGATAGATCGCCCGGCTCGTGTTGTTCTGCTGGCGGTTCACCTGCCGCCGCTCCTGCTGCGTCAGGCGGCCGCCATTATCCTCGCGGTCGTTGCGAACTTCATTGTGGATGTTGGACTCGCGGTTTTCGAGATGGTTCGTCTCGCCCGGGGTCAGTTCGCCCGAATGCACTCCATTCGCGACTCGCCCCTGCTGATTGAACTGCCGTCCATTCACCCGGTTCATTGCCACCGTTCGCGGCTCGCCGTGGTTTACGGACGCCAGCGCGTTGTGATCGTTGCGGAAGTTCTCCTGGTGCGCCATCTGGTTCGAGGTCGGCGCAACATGCTGTTCGTGCGACCACCGCTGTTCCTCGGACGTCGGACGTGCCATCACTCCGCCCTCACCATTGAAACTTGCGTGGCCGTCGTAGCTGTGAACGACCGTGCGGTCCACGTACACGTTGCGGATCACGGTCCTGTTCACGTTGACGACGGCCGTGTTGTACGCGAAGCGCCCACCATCCCAGCGGCCTCCGACGAAGCCCACGCCGCCGTAACCAAAGCCGTAGTTGATTCCACCGTAGAAGCCCACGTGCGGGCCCCAATACCCGGCGTGCCAGCCGTAGCCGCCACCGACGAAGCCCCAATAGCCGGGCGTCCAGAGCAAGCCCACGCGCGGAGGCGCGACCCAGACTCCGGGAACCCAGTAGTAGCCCGCAGGTCCGTATGCCCAGTAGCCCGGAGTCCAGAGGAAGCCGTCCTGAGGGCACGGTGGTTGCGTATAGACCGGCAGCGCCGGTGGTCCGATGTGAATAGCGACGCCGACACCGACTTGCCCGTAGGACGCCCTAGGCATTGCGAATGGAATAACGCACAGAACCAGCAAGAACAGAAGATTGCGAAACCGCTTTATCGTCCGCATGAGTTTCCTCCCCGTTTCATTCATTAGACATCGCCCTTCCGACCGGGTAACATGGGAACTGGGAATCGCGTAACCCAAACGTTATCCTGGCCTTAAGGACAGCCTCCCGATCTGTATCCCATTGATTTAACACGAGAAAGCCGGAAAAGTTGCGCTCCAGGTGGGCCGGACGGGCCCTTTCCGGGCCTGTGGATAACTCAAAAAAGCCTGCTGGATTTCAACAAGCGAGTTCGGGTAGCATGGCCGTCCCTTCCCAGGCGGCTAAATTTGAACTGAGGGTTTCGAAATGAATCAGCAACTCGAAAAGCAAGTGTACGCAGGAGTGGTTTGCAGGTGCTGCCGGCAGGCGATTCCGCTGCCGTCGATCGTGTTAAGCATGGCGGCCGAGATCGATGGCGATCCGTCGAGCCTCGAGACGGTGCAGGCTCGCGTCTTCTCGCTTCGCTGCCGCGCGTGCGACAAGGAAATGCCGTATCGAGTCGATGAGATCGTGGATTTCGAAGGCACCCCGCGGGCGCGAGTCTGGTCGGCCAGACGCAAGACAGGTCACACGGTTTCGACCGATGACCTCTCCCGCGCGGCCAGCGCCTAACCGTCCGGCCTTAGGTTGTTTTTGCGGTTTCAGTCGGCCCACTCTTCGCGGTTCAAGGGCCGCCGTGAGTCTTGCGGCCTTTGTTGTTTGCGGTGAACCACAGGATCGAAACCCATGCATCGAGTTCTTGCTCTGTATCCTCGCCCGGAAGATCCCGCCCACTTCAAGAGATACTATGTGGAGAAACACCTGCCGCTTGCGGCGCAAATGCCCGGCCTGCTTTCCAGCCGGCACTCGTTTGCGATTGAGGGCGTAGGCTCGCCTTCTCCGTACTTCTGCATATGGGAAGGCCAATTCGCGAGCGAGGCTGCGATGGCCAAAGCGACGGAGTCGGAGATCGGCCAGAAGGTCGCCGCGGATGTCGCAAACTACGCCACGGGCGGCGTGACGATCCTGCATTTCGATGTGGCCGAGTCTTCGAGCAGCGCTTCGCACGCGGCCGAGGGAGATACTTTCGAGGCCGGTATGCAGGTGCGCCGCGAAATGCTCGGGCCTGCACTCGCCGACCGGGCCCTTGACTCAGCCACCGATTTCACGCGGCCGTTGCAGGAGATCGTTACACGCTATTGCTTCGGCGAAATCTGGACGCGCCCTCCGCTCGACCGCCGCACGCGCAGCCTGTTGACCATGGCCATTCTCGTCGCGCTTGGCAAGCCCAACCAACTGCGGGTTCACGTGCGCGCCGCAATCACCAACGGAGCTACCAAGGACGAAATCCGCGAAGTCCTGCTCCACAGCATGATTTATTGCGGTGTGCCGGCCGGCGTCGACAGCTTCACGCATGCCGCCGAAGTGCTGAAGGAAATGGGCCTCGAGTAGCGCTCCGATGCGCCTTTCACGGCCTTCCGATCGCTCGTCATTCTGAGCGTCGCGATCCGACGATCGGACCTTGTCCTCCGGTATGTTGCTTCCGATCCGCGTGTCAACCAACCCGATACCTTGTAGAATCCCTCGGACCCAGAACCCCTCTCGGAGGTGACCCAATGCGAGTCGGATTCATCGGCGTCGGAAATATGGGCTGGCCCATGGCGGCGAACGTCGCGAAAGCGGGTCACGATCTCGCGGTCTTTGATCTCGACAAGGAGCGCGGCGGCCGCTTTGCGCGTGAAAACAATGCGCGCGTCGCGTCGAGTCTCGCCGAAATCGCGCGCTGCGATGCCACTATCACGATGCTGCCAACCGGGCAGATCGTCCGGCGCGCGCTGATCGAGCAGGAAGATGGCGCGTTCGCGAAAAGTCTGCAACCCGGCGCGCTCGTGATCGACATGAGTTCGTCCGAGCCCATCGGCACGCGCGAGTTGGGCAAAGCCCTCGAACGCGACGGCGCCGTCCTGCTCGATGCGCCCGTCTCCGGCGCGGTGCCGCGCGCGAAAACCGGAACGCTCGCGATTATGATTGGGGGCAACGATAAAGCGGCGATCGAGCGCGCGAAACCCTTGCTGCGGTCGATGGGCGACCGCCTCTTCGAAACGGGCACGCTCGGCACCGGCCATGCGATGAAGGCGCTCAACAATTACATCGCCGCGGCGGGATACGCAGCCGTCGCGGAAGCATTGCTGATCGGCGAGCGCTTCGGCCTGAATCAGGAATCGATGGTCGATATTCTGAATGCGTCGACGGGACGCAACTTCACCACCGAATTCATGGTGAAAGAGCACGTGCTCTCGGGAAAGTTCGCCACGGGCTTCGCGGTCGGCCTGATGGCCAAGGACGTGAGGATCGCGGCGGATCTTGGCGAAGCCGTGAAACTCGATGCGCCCCTGGCGCGCCTCATGCGCGAACGCTGGGCCGCCGCCCGCGACCGCCTCGGCGCGGCCAGCGATACTTCGGCTGCACTGCTGGCGTGGAAAGAGGACCTCCTCGAGTAACGCTACGGGCGCATACCCAGGTTTTTCCCGCTACAAGTGCGTCACCAGCGATGCTCTCGTCGGCGGCTTAGCGAGCCGAAAATGGCAGGAAAAAGCCGCGATTCGGCGCTTACGCACGATTGGCGTGTGCTGGCCTCCTAAACGGGCGCCTCGATGGGCCCGACTCCTCGTCGGCTACGATTTTCCGTCTGCGCCTTCACCATCGAACGGCCAGTCACCTTCGCTTTTAGGGAATGACTGCCGAGACTTGCGTCGAATATGCGCTCTCGATGTTGTCGGAATTTACGGACGTCACCACGTAGTAGTAGGTCTTGCCTTGCTGGACGCTGCCGTCGGTGTAGGTCGTCGAGGGGACGGGCGAAGACGTGAGCTTGGTATAGGGACCGCCGGACGCGGTGCCGGAATAGACGTTGTAACCGGTGACCGAAGATGTGCTCGTGTTCCAATTGAGGTCGACCGAATAGGCTTGGGCGACGCCGGTTCCCGAGAGGGCGATCACCGCAGGCGAGTTCGTGGCGTTGCTTGTCACCGTGATGCTGCCGGTCGCGCCGCCGCTTGCGGCTGGATCGAATGTCGCGGTCAGCGTGGCGCTTTGGCCGCTCGAGAGGATCAGCCCGGAAGACGCGCCGCTGGCACCGAAGCCTGCACCTGCGACGGCGACGTTTGAAATCGTCACGCTGGAATTTCCGCCGTTTGTCAGCGTTACGCTCTCGGTGTTGTTCGTCGATACATTGACGCTGCCGAAGGCGAGGCTCGTGGGATTGGAATTCAGGAGCGCGGTCGCGGCGCCGACCGTGAGAACGGCGGCGCTGCTGGTCGCGCTTCCGGCGCTGTTGCTGACCACCACGGTGAACTGCGCGGCGTTCTCGGAGGTCGTCGCTGCGGCGGTCGTGTACGTGGATGAAGTGGCGCCGGTGATCGCGGTTCCGTTCATGCGCCACTGATAGGTGAGCGGCGCGGTTCCGGTGGCCGTCACCGAGAAGCTCGCCGTTAGCCCGGCGAGTACGGTGCGGCTGGCGGGCTCCGCCGTGATCGAGGGCGCGGTGGCCGAAGACTTTGTGCGATGGCGATACAAGGCGTGCTTTTGTTGCGCGGCGTGAGCGGCCGTTGCCGATACGCAGAGCAAGATTGCGATGATCGTCGCCTGTGCGACGCGCGTTTTGTTTGGTCGGGTGGTGTGCATTGTGCCCCAGTTCGCAGATTCGCGCCGGCTGGGTGGGATCCGCCGGTTCGCAAAACAATCGTTCGAGAAATACAGGCTGGGGGCCCGAAGCAATCGCAGGTTAGCTGTGTCGCAGGGCGAGAGACTACTGATCATTAGGACAGAAAAAGGACAGGCGGATGTTGTGGCCGGGTGTTTGCCCTATTTTTCCCCCGCGTGACGTGTGTTGCATGAGTCCGGGTGTCGCACCCACGGCGCTTGGCATTTGTTTTGTTTTCGTTTCCCAGCGCTGGGCTAAATTGTGTCGTGGGCCCCGTGCTTGGCGGTGGATGGCGCGGCGAATCGCCAATCACCAATCGCCACTCACCACTCACGGCTTTTCCGCTCGGCACGATTTCCTTGCGCTCTGATGGGCGTTTACCTACGATAGATGCGATCCAACATTTTGGCGGAATCTCCTCGAGATTTCGGCGAATGGACATGATGCGAATGGGCGAGAACAACGGAAGGCGGTTGAGTCTGATCGGCATCGTGAGATGGGGTTTCTGTGCGCGCGGCTTGCGAGCGGCTTTGGCGCTCGCACTGGCTGGGATTCTTGGCGCGGCTCCGCTGAGCCTGCCTGCGGCTGCGGCTGCGCCGCGTGAGGCTTCGCCTCGCATTGCCTCACGGGCTGCGGCGCTGACTGGCGCGGCCTTGCCGGCTGGACTTCCGCGGAACACGTATTTCGACGTGGAACAGGGGAAGGGGTACCGGTTCAATCGCGGCGGATGGATTTACGTGCATCTGGAAGGCTCGCCGCACGACATCGGCTACCAGCACGGATTTCTGCTGGCGCCGGAGATTTCGGATGCGTTCGCGGTGGTCAAACTGGAAGACACGCACGAGACCGGGCGCGACTGGGAGTTTTTTCGCCGAGCCGGGCGCGAGATGCTGTGGCCGAAAATCGATCCCGAATATCAATCGGAGATGATGGGGATCGTCGCCGGCCTGCAGGCCAAGGGCGGCAAGCTCGATATCTGGGACATCGTCGCGTTCAACGCGTTCTCGGAGCTGGCGGACTATTACGTGCCGTGGCTCGACGCGCAGACCGGCACCAGCCTTTCGACGAAGCTCGAACCGTTCGGGCACTGCAGCGCGTTTGTTGCGAATGGCAGCTGGACGAAGGACCATCAGATCGTGATGGCGCACAACAACTGGACGAGCTACATCGAGGGTTCGCGCTGGAACATTATTTTCGACATCGTTCCCGAGCATGGCTACCGCATGCTGATGGACGGATTCCCGGGCGTGATCACGAGCGACGACGATTTCGTGGTGAATTCGGCGGGGCTGATGATCACCGAGACGACCATCTCGAATTTCCACGGATGGGATCCCAATGGGAAAGCGGAATTCGTTCGCGCGCGAAAGGCGGCGCAGTACGCGGACTCGATCGACAGCTACGCGAAGATCATGATCGACGGGAATAACGGCGGCTACGCGAACGACTGGCTGATCGGCGACCGCAAGACCGGCGAAATCGCGCGGCTCGAGCTTGGCCTGAAGCACACCAAGCTCTGGCGCACGATGGACGGCTACTACTCGGGCGCGAATTTCGCGAGCGATCCGGACGTGATCAAGGACGAAACGACGTTCGATCCGAATAATCCGGCGAGCTCGATGAACGCGCGGCGGCTGCGCTGGGATCAGTTGATCGGTGGAAATAAAGGCAAGATCGATACCCAGCTCGCGGAGGTTTTCTTGGCCGACCACTACGACGCCTATACCAAGAAAGAAGGCGCGAACCGCCGGACGCTGTGCGGGCACGGCGATATGCAGGCAGACGTGCTGCCGGACTCGACTTCGCCGCCTTATTCGCCAAGCGGCGCTGTGTCAGGCAAGGTGATCGACAGCCAGCTGTCGCAGCAGATGGACTTTATCGCGCGGATCGGGCACCCGTGCGGCGTGACGTTCGATGCCGGGAAATTCCTTACGGATCATCCCGAGTTTTCGTGGGAGGCGTCCGGGCTGCGCGACATGATCGCCGGTCCGTGGACCGATTTTCGAATCGGCGAGCATGCCGCGCCCGCGGGACAGTAAACGCAACCCTAGCTGTTATCGACTTGCAGGTTGTTGGTCACCGAAAAAACGTTCGGCACCTTATTCGCCATCAGGCCGGCAACGTTTTTGTCGTTTTCCGTCGAGACGGTGCCTTCCAGCGTGACGTGCCCGTTGTCGACGATGATGTGGATCGGTGCGACGCTGCGCTCCCTATACATCTGCAAGGTCGACGATCCGTAGATCGCGCGAAACTCGGCTCGGCGGATCTGGTCGTCCATCGGGGCAGGCGGAAGGACCTGGATCTGGTTGTCGACTTCTGTTACGCCTTCGATGTGCTTCACGGCTGCTCCCGCATCGTCCTTCACAACGGGCCGCACGACTTGCCCGATCAGAACCACCTTGGAACCTTCCACTTTGTATTGGAGATTGTCGAATACCGAGTAGAAGGGAAGCAGCACGAGTTGATGGCGGACCTCTTTCGTGAGCCAGGACTCGTAATTGGCTGAATCGCGCGCCGGGGCCTGATTGTTCTTGGGCGCTGCAAATACTGCACTTGCAGCGGGCAGGAGCAGGATCAGCGCAAAAGCGGACACCAAGGCGCGTCGAGCGCCGCTTGAATTAGGACGAATCATCTTTATATCCTCCTGTAAACACTTCCTTGCGACATCCGAACCTACACTTCTTTAGATGCGGCGGACGACTCGGGGCTTCCGGGGCGGCCGGCACGTTTTTTACTGTAGGCGGGATGTATCCAATTGGGCGCATGGCACCGGGAGTAACTGGAAATCCAAGGTCGAAGGTGTTACAAAAAAAGGGGTTGTCGGGGATCAAGCTCCATGCCAGACGCGTGCGCTTCCAAGGGGTGCAAGGCCGCGGTGCCGGCGGGACTCGCCGCTGAGCATATGTGCGTCTTGCATTTCACGCTTTTCATCGAGCAGGAATGCGCTGAAATGCGGCGGGAGACGTCGCTCGGCAGCGCCAACCACGAACGGCAGCTCGAATTCATCCGGAAAATTTCGGCGCGCGGGGAATCGCTGGTCCACACAGCCACGAGCGGATTTCCGATGACGGATGAAATCAAGGCGCGCGTGCTGAGCACGCTCCTTACGTTGATGAATTGCCGCGAGAATATCGATCGGGCTGCGATGCGGCAGTCGGCGCTGCGTCGATTCGCGGGGTAGGTTTTCGCCCTCATCTCGCAGGACCTTCAGGCAAAAACAGGAGCTTCCTTCGTGCGGCGGAGCCTGTGCGCGTGCTTGCTGCGATCGGGGAAAGCGAGTACATGCTGCGGGTGAGGCTGCGCAAAGGCACGCGCGTGTCTGCCGGCAGGCAGACTTCCCGCGGCGTTTTCCTGGAGCGGCTGGAAGCCCCTCCCTTCCACCTACGCGCCTATGTAGCGGGCGTATAGGGAGCGGGCGACTGCGGGGTCTTTTGTGCCTTTGATGATGGCGCGGCCGTCGGCGAAGACGATGAGTTCGTAGGGCGCGATGCGGAAGCGAAGGAGGAAGTCGTTGTTGCGGACTTCGGCGGCGGAGGCAGAGGTGAGGCGGCGGCCGAGTTCGGCGAGGTCGAGGCGGCGGTGGCGTTCGTGAATCTGGACGGAATCGCGGCCACAGAGGGTGATATGGGGCTGGGCGACGCCGTCGAGATAGGTGAATTCGCGGCGCACGCATGCGCGGCAGTCAGGGTTGCGCGCGACGCCGATCGATTGGAACTTTCCGGTCCAGACATCGCAAGACATTAAGCGGGTGTTGAGTGCTTCGGGCTTACCCGCCAGCAGCTTGATCGCCTCGGCTGCTTCGATGGAAGCGATTACTCCGACGGCGGCGTTCAGCACCCCGGCGGTGTCGCAGGTTGCTTCCACGTTGGCCTCGAGGCCCGGTTCGATATTTGCGGTGCCGTTGCCATTGTCGGAGTTGCCGGATTCGAGCAGGCAGGCTAGGCACGGGGATTCGCCGGGGCGGATTGTCATCGTGACCCCGTAGCTGCCGACGGCAGCGGCGTAAATCCAGGGGATGCCGAGCGAGATGGCGGCGTCGTTGAGGAGCAGGCGCGTCTCGAAATTGTCGGTGCCGTCGAGAATCAGGGAAAAGCCAGAGACGAGTTCGGCGGCATTTTTCGGCGTGACGTCGGCGACGATGCCTTCGACCTGCACGGTGGAACTGATGGCGCGGAGGCGGCGCTCGGCGGCAACTGCTTTCGGCAGAGCGTCGCGCGCATCGGACTCCTCGAAGAGGGTCTGGCGCTGAAGATTGGATGCTTCGACAAAGTCGCGATCGATGATGCGGAGGCGGCCGACACCCGCGCGGACGAGCAGGTTGGCGGCGACGGTGCCAAGCGCGCCGCATCCGACCACGACCGCGCTCGAACGGAGGATCGCTTCCTGGCCCGCCTCGCCGATTCCGGCGAAGAGAATCTGGCGGGAGTATTTGTCGCGCTGATCGGGCTGCATGTGGCGTTCCCGGCCCATGATAGCGCCTTTTCGCGCCAGCCGGGCAACGCGGCTGTGCTAACCTCTCCTCTCATTCTGAGGGAGTGCGGATTCTGGCGATCTTGACGTCCTCGACGATTCCCCGAAATTTCCTGCGCGCCGTCGTCTTCGCCGGATGGCTCGCGTCCTATGCGTTTCCGGGCATGCCAGCTGCGGCGCAGGAGGCGACCGTCGAAGGACAAACCGTGGCCGAGGTGCGGGTGGTCTACCAATCCGGCCAGCCCGTGACGGAAAAAATTCCAGCGCTTCCGCTGGCGGCGCGGAAGCGGTTTGATTTTGCGGCCGAACGCGAGAGCCTGCGCGAGCTCTACGCGATGGGCGACTACGCGAGCATCCAGGTGACCTCCACTGCCGAGCCCGAGGGGCTGCGGATCGATTTCGTGGTGGAGCCCAATTTCTACAACAGCGTGATACGCATCGAGGGCTTGAGCGAGCCTCCGTCCGAGCCGGCGGCGCTGGCGGCGGTGCGGCTGACCCTGGGGGAGCCGTTTCGCGAGAGCTCGCTGCGCGAGGCGGTGACGCGCTTGCAGAGCTCGCTAAGCGATGATGGGCTATACGAAGCCAAGGTCAAGTGGAGTCTCAGCGCCCGCGATACCGAGCGGGAGATGGACGTGCTGTTTACCGTGGACCCGGGGCCCCGCGCGCGCGTTGGGAGCGTGGGCATCGATAACCAGACGCCGTACACGGATGCGCAGCTCCTGAAGCGCTCGAAGATTTCGCCAAAGAGCGCGGTGACGAGCGCCGGGCTTTCGCGCGCATCCGAGCGCGTGAAGAATTACCTGGTGAAGCAAGGGTACCTCGGAGCGGCAGCGCGCTTCGAACGGGGCACCTACGATCCGGAGACGAAGAAAGTGCCGCTCACGTTTTCCGTGACGGCCGGGCCGCGCATCCGGATCGAGATCGACGGCGCGCACGTCAGCAAGAGCCAGCGGAAAAAACTATTGCCCATGTACCAGGAGGGCGCGGTCGACGAGGATTTGCTGCAGGAGGGCCGGCGCAACCTGCGTGATTATCTCCAGAGCCAGGGCTATTTCGATGCGGACGTCCAGGTGAGCTCGCGTCAGGACGACACGCGAAAGGAGCGCGCGATCACCTACCAGGTGATGCGCGGTGACCGCTACCGGATGGCGGGCGTCGGATTCGACGGAAACAAATATTTCGCGACGCGACTGCTCGCGCGGCGGCTGAGCATTCAGCCGGCGGCGTTTTTGTCGAGCGGCCGCTTTAACCAGCAGCTTCTGCGGGACGACATCGATTCGGTGCGGGGAGTGTATCTGTCAAACGGCTTCCGCGACGCGCAGGTGACGGCGACGGTCGACGACCAGTACCGCGGCAAGAAGAATAACCTCTTTGTGACATTTCATGTCGTGGAAGGCGTCCAGACGTTTATTTTGAGCTTGAAGATCGACGGGAATCACGCGATCACTACGGCGACGCTGCTGGGCGTGACGGGATCGACGCCGGGCCAGCCGTATTCGGAGTCAAGCGTGACCAGCGATCGCAACAACATCCTGGCGCTTTACTACAACGACGGTTTTCCGGCGGCCAGCTTCCACGAAGATACGGTGCCGGGCGACAAGCCGAATGAGATGCAACTGGTGTATCACATCACCGAGGGCGATCGGGTGGACGTGGCGAAAGTGCTGCTCACGGGGTATCAGTACACGCGCCCCGGAATCATCGCGCGCCAGGTGGACATCAAGGCGGGCGGGCCGCTGCGCGAGTCGGACGTCGCGACGACGCAGCGGCAGCTTTACAACCTCGGCGTGTTCGATCGCGTCCAGATCGCGCCGCAGAATCCCGCGGGCACCGATCCGGACAAGGCGGTGGTGGTGGAAACGCTCGAAGGGCACCGGTACACGATCGGCTACGGTTTCGGGTTCGAGGTGCAGCGGATCGCCGGCGGTGGGGCGAGCGCGAGCGGCGCCGCAGCGTCGAACCCGAACGGCAGCACCCTCGGCGCGAGCCCGCGCGGAATTTTCGAGATCGCGCGAGCAAATATGTTCGGACGGGCCCAGACTCTCTCGTTTCAGGCGCGAGGCAGCACCCTCGAATACCGTTTTGCGACCACGTATACCGCGGACAGCTTCCTCGCGAATCACACCCTCAGCCTTCAGTTGACGGGCTATGCGGAAAAGACGCAGGACATCAATACTTTCACGTCGACTCGCTTTGAGGGCGGCGCACAGCTCGTGGAGAAACTGTCGCCTTCAAGTTCGCTGCTCTACAGATACTTCTACCGGCGGGTGAAGGCCGCTAACCTCGCCGTGGCCGAAGACGAAATTCCGCTACTGAGTCAGCCGGAGCTTGTATCGGGATTCGGACTCACGTACGCGCGCGACCGGCGTGATAATCCCACGGACGCGTCGCACGGAAACTTCAACACCTTCGACGTAAGCTGGGCCACGACGGCGCTCGGCTCGAGCGCCAGCTACTTCCGCGGATTTTTCCAGAACTCGTCATTTTATTCGATCGGGCGATCGTTCGTGATCGCGCGGTCGACGCGGTTCGGCATCGAGGAGCCGCTCGGCAATACGATCGAGGGCATCAACGCTCCCTTTAATCCGGAACAGTGCTCGCCGAGCGCGCCGCCCATAACCGAAGAGATCATTCCCTTACCGGAGCGATTCTTCGCCGGAGGTGGGACGTCGCTGCGAGGTTTCGGGCTGAATCAGGCGGGACCGCGCGATCCATGCACGGGATTTCCGATCGGCGGGCTGGCCGTGCTGATTTTCAACCAGGAGCTGCATTTCCCGATGAAGCTGCCGTTCGTCGGCAGCAAGCTCGGAGGCACGCTCTTTTACGACGGCGGCAACGTCTTCACGGACGTCAACCACATCACGCTGCGATGGAAGCCGCCTTCGTTGACGAATCTCGATTATTTTTCGCACACGATCGGATTTGGGCTGAGGTATCCGACCCCGGTGGGGCCCGTTCGCGTGGATTTTGGGTTCCAGCTCAACCCAGCGGAGTATCAGGTTTACAACACGACGACGAACCAGGCGGAGGTTTTTCGTCTGTCGCATTTCGGGTTTTCGTTCAATATCGGGCCTGTTTTCTGATGGTGCGAGCGATTTTCATTTTCGCGCTTTTGGCATGCCTCGCCGGACCGGCGGCGACGCGCGGGCTCGCGCAGGTGCAGCCGCAATCGCATCCGGCTCAAGCTCACGGGGCCGAGGGTGGCGCTCAGCCGATCGACGGGATCGCGGCGCGCATCGAGGACGACATCCTGACCAACAGCGAAGTGCGGGAACTCGCCGCGTTTCAGATGCTTGTCGATGGGCGCTCGAAATCGCGCGACGAGGTGATCCGCGAGCTCTCCGATCAGTGGATCGTGCGCGGGGAAGCGGACGCGAGCAAGTATCCGCAGCCGAGCGAGCAGGATACCGACCGGGCATACAAGCAGCTGGTGGACCAATTCTCTTCGCCGCAGGAGTTCGAGAAGCGCCGCATGGCCGCGGGGCTGAGCGAGGCCGCCGTACACCGCATGCTTGCGGAGCAGTTGTATCTTTCGAGATTCCTCGATTACCGGTTCCGTCCCGCGGCGCAGGTGGATGAAAAGCAGATCCAGGCCTATTACGACGATGAATTCGCTCCTCAGCTCACGGCGCGCGGCGAAAAAGTGCCGCCGATCGACGACGTCGAGGACACGATTCGCGAGGTGCTGGTCCAACGCGACATCGACACGCTGGCGAGGCAGTGGTTGGACGACACGCGCAACCGATTGAAGATCGATATCGTGGCCGACGGGGAAGAGCCGTGAGCGGGCGTTGGAAGAAATGGACGCTCCGACCGCTCGTCGCGATCTTCGCGCTGGTGCTGGCGATCGTGCTGGTCGTGGCCGCGATCTTCGAATTCGGATATGCCGACCGCTGGATTCGCTCGGAGATCATTACGCAGGTGCACAAGCGGACCGGTGCGACCGTCGAGATGGGCTCGTTTCATTTCAATCCCTGGCGCTTGACCGTCGGGATCAGCGACCTGACGGTACATGGGCTCGAGGGGCCCGGCGCGCCTCCGTTGTTTCATGCCGATCGCGTTGACGTAGGAGTCCGCATCCTGTCGCTTTTCCGGCACCAGATTGCGCTCGATGAGGTGACCGTAAATAAGCCGGAAGTTGCGGTGACGGTCGACAAGAACGGGCACAGCAACGTGCCGAGTCCCGAGCACCGGTCGCCGAGCCGTCCCTGGCGGACCACGCTTTTCGATCTGCGCATCGGGCAGCTGGCGCTGCGCGATGGAGACGTGAGCTATAACAATCGGCGCGCGCCGCTCGCGCTCGACGGGCGCGGTTTTCAGTTCACGCTGCATTACGACGCTCCTGCGAATGCCGCCGATGCATACGTGGGCAACTTTCAGTGGCGGCAGGTGAGGCTCGCGGCGAGGCGCGACATGCCGTTTCGCTTCGACGTCTCCGCCAAATTCACGCTGCATCGCGATGCCTTCGAACTGCAGGAACTGGTGTGGACGGGGCCGCACTCGCAATTGAACCTCCGCGCCGATCTGGCGAGCTTCGCGAAGCCTGACTGGGATTTGCGGTATCGCGGAAAGCTCGCGCTCGACGACATTCGAACGATTTTCCGCAAGCCGAGCGCGCCCGGAGGCGTCGCGGATTTTTCCGGGAGCGCGCATTACGCTTCGAATACGGCGCCTGAAGGGGAGACGCCAAAACCAGGCAATTGGACCGCGAGCGGTTATTTCAACGCGCACGACATTCGCATGACCTACGAATGGTTTCACACGAGCGGGTTGCAAACGTCCGGCGATTACGAGGTGGCGAAGCGGAAGCTTGTGGTGCCGAATCTGAGAGCGCGCGCGCTTGGAGGCACTCTCGAGGGCCGCCTGGAAATGGATTTCAAGGGTCTCGTGTTCCGCACGAATACGCGCCTGCGTGGCGCCAGCCTGGCTGCGACGTTTGCCGCGCTCGATCACGACGGATTTCCCGTCGACTCGCTGCACTGGGATGCCGCGATGGAAGTGGATTCGGTCAATACGTGGGACGCCGCGTTCAAGGACTTCCGGACGACGGGTACTCTGCAGTGGACTCCTCCGGCGACGCTCGCGCCAGGGCTGATTCCGGCGTCCGCGCACTTCCAATACGATTACGACAACGACAAGAAAGTGGTGGCGATCACGCAGAGCCAGATCACCACGCCGAAAGCGGAGGTCGATGTCGATGGCACGCTCGGCAGGGACGACTCGGCGCTCGAAACGCAGTTCCGCACGGACGACCTGGTCGACTGGGACGATTTCATCGACGCGATTCGCGGTCCGAAGGCCGAGGAGAAGAAAATCGCGGGGCGCGTAGTGTGGACGGGCCGCGTGCTGGGCCCGATTGTGGGACCAACTTTCGCGGGGCACATGGACGCGACCGACGCGCAGTACGGCAAGCTGCAATGGGACGCGCTCAACGGAGACTTCGAATATTCGCCCGACGGGTTCCGCTTGTCGAAGGCGACGGTGCGGCGCGGGGACAGCATCGCGACGATTGATATGTCGCTGCAGTTCGACGGCGATTGGAGCTTCCTCGATACGAGCGATTGGACGATGAACGCTCAGGTGAATCGCGCGGCCGCGGCCGATTTGCAGGAGATCATCGGCACGAACTATCCGGTGACGGGAATTTTGAGCGGAGACATCCGCGGCAGCGGGACGCGCGAAGCCCCGATCTTCGACGCGGACGTGATGTTCGACGATATCGGGGTAAAGGGCTGGACCATCGACAGCCTGAGCGGCCAATTTCACTGGGAGGTAGGCGAGGTGCGGCTCACTCACGCCGTGCTGCACGAGAGCGGGGCGGAAGTGACCGGAGATTTCTCGTATTGGCCGCGCGAGGTGCGAACGGAATTCGATCTTAATGGGTCGGGCATCGCGCTCGAAAAGATCAAGAAGCTGCAGACTTCGTCGCTCCCGATCGGCGGGAAGCTCGGATTCCATGTGCGCGGCGGGGGGCCGCTGTTTACTCCGGTGGGTGAAGGCGACATAACGCTGACCGGCTTGAAACTCGGCACGGAGATAGAAGGCAACTTCAACGGGCATTTGAGTTCCGACGGCAATACCGCGGGCATCACGCTGGCTTCCCAGGAGCCCGCGACGGCGAAGCTGCAAGGCCAGCTCAGCGTCGGGCTGACGGGCGAGCATTCGATTTCGGGCCGGCTCGCCGTGACGCAATTCGATCTCGATCCGCTGATTGGTGCGGGCCTCCACTTGAGCCAGCTGACGGGACACAGCAGCGCCGACGGCGTCTTCACGATTTCGGGCGCGCTGAGCCAGCCCGATTCCATCGAGGTGAGCGCGGACATCGCGCGCATTTCGTTCGATTACCAGCTCGTGCAGTTGAGTAACGACCACGACATCAAGCTGACGTACCGCCGGAACGAAGTGCGCGTCGATCAGGCGCACCTGCACGGGCCCGATACGGACTTTCAGTTCAGCGGGTCGGCACGCTTCGACCGCGACCGGCCGCTGCATTTCTCGCTCGCCGGAAGCATCAACCTGCGGCTCATCAAGGGGCTGTTGCCGTCGCTCGATGCCAAGGGCAGCACGAGCTTGAACGTGTCGGTCGATGGCACGATGGCGCGGCCGGCGATTACGGGCCGCGCCACCGTGCGAAACGCGTCGGCGGTGTATGGCGATTTTCCCGTGGGCCTCAGCAATCTCAGCGGAGATTTGCTCTTCAACAAAAGCCGCTTGGTATTCGACCACGTGACGGCGGAGGCGGGCGGCGGCCAACTGACGCTGAGCGGCAACGTGGCGTATGGCGAGGGGCCCGTACACTACGAGATCACGGCCACCACCACGCAGACGCGCATCCGCTATCCCACGGGCATGAGTTGGCTCGCGGGCGGCACGCTGCAGCTTACCGGAACGAGCTCCGCGGGATTGCTCAGCGGGAACGTGCAGGTGCAGCGCATTCTGTTTGCGCACGGCGTGGATGTGGCGTCGTTTTTCGCCGCCGCCTCGGAAACATCGCCCGGGCCGCCGTCGACTTCAAACTTCCTCCAGAATCTGGTGCTCGACGTGGAGGGGCAAACGGGTCCCGGCGCGCGGATCGAATGGAGCGGGGCGCACGTCGACATTGATGGAGACGTGCGCCTGCGCGGAACGTTTGACCGGCCGGTGCTGCTCGGCAACGTGCACTTGCTGGGCGGGGAGATGCCTTTCCGAGGCAACACGTTCGAGATCACGCGCGGTGATATCAACTTTGCAAATCCCTTCCGGCTCGACCCCGAACTCGATGTGGAGGCTACGTCGACGATCAGCCAGTACCAGGTGACGATCGACTTCACCGGTAAGGCCAGCCACCTCGCCCTGAACTATCGTTCCGATCCGCCGCTGCCGGACTCCGATATCGTTGCGCTGCTTGCGCTGGGCAGCCCGGGAGAGGAGAGCGGATTGCGCAGTTCCGCGGCTTCGCAGAACTACGGCGCGACGGCGCTGCTTTCGGAAGCCATCTCGACGGGTGTCGGAAGTCGCATCGAGCATCTTTTCGGCATCAGCTCGTTTCGCGTAGACCCGTTCGTCGCGGAGACCGCGACCGAATCGAACGCGGCCGCGCGCGTGACGATCCAGGAGCAGGTTGCGCGCGGGCTGACGATCACCTATTCGAGCAATGCCGCGACGTCGAACCAGTATCAGTTGATTCAGGTCGAGTATGCGATCAAGCGCGACCTTTCGATCGTCTTTCTGCGCGATATCAACGGCACCTACGGCATGGACATCAAGTGGGTGAAGCACTTCAAGTAGTTCCGCGCGGAATTATTCCGGCAGCAAGAAAAGCGAATCGGGCGAGAGACGCACGTGCCACGGCTGCGGGCGATTGCGGAAACGTTCCCATTTTTCCTTGAACACCTCCGCCTGGAGGTGATGCTCGCCTGGTTGCGCGGTCGGCTGATGCAACCGCAGGTAGAGCGTGATGCGGAACGGCGTTTCCGAGGAACGCGCGAGCCAGCAAGGGAAGATGTTCTCGGCGCTTGCAGCTGGCGTGGCTGCATCCGAGGGCTCGACGAAATCGATGTGGTGCGCGCGAATTCCGACGTGCCCGGCGGGCCGCGCGAGCGTGTGGGCTACGCGGAGCTGGCATCCCCAATCGAGAGCTTCGATCAGGTGATCGGAGATCGGGCGGACGCGGGAGAAATTCTTGCAGCCGGTAAGCTGCGCGACTTCGAGGCTCGGCGGATGGCGGAAGATCTCTTCTTTCGGGCCCGATGCGGCGATGCGGCCGCGCGCCAGGACCAGCAGTTGATCGCCGAGGCGGTAGGCTTCTTCGATGTTGTGCGTGACGAGCAGCGTGGGGCGGCGATACGCGGCGAATGTTTCCTGAAGCTCCGCTTCCACCTGGCCGCGCAGGTGCGTGTCGAGCGCGGAGAGCGGCTCATCGAGCAGCAGCGCTTCGGGCTCGATGGAAAGCGCGCGCGCCAGGGCCACGCGCTGCTGCTCGCCGCCGGAAAGCTCGCGCGGGTAACGGGCTTCGAGCCCGTGAGCATGGGTGCGCTCGATGAGAGCCGCGAGACGGCGTGACTGCTCGTCGCGCGGCAAATCGCGCAGGCCGAACCCGATATTTTCCGCGACGGTGCGATTCGGAAACAGCGCGTACTGCTGGAAGAGCAGGCCGACGCGCCTCTCGCGCGCGGGAACGCGAATGCGCGCTCGGGTATCGAGCAGGACGCGCCCGTTGAGATCGATGCGGCCGCGGTCGGGTTGCTCGAGTCCTGCGATGCAGCGGAGCAGCATCGTCTTGCCGGCGCCGGATGGGCCGAGGATCCCAAGCGGCGCGTCGCCGGCCGTGAACGACACGTCCAGCGTGAAATTCGGGAGCTGCTTGGCGATTTGGACCTGGAGAGGCACGTCAGCGGCGCATCCAGCGCGCGCGGCCGTGCGCGCGCGTCCAGTGATAAAGGCCGGCGAGCAGCGCGAGCGAAATGATCACGTCGATTGCGCACCAGGCGAAGGCGCGGTTCATGTCGTCCGATTCGACCGCGAAATAGATGGCGATGGGAATCGTCGCGGTGCGGCCCGGGATATTTCCGGCGAGCATCAGCGTGGCGCCGAATTCGCCGAGAGCGCGCGCGAAGGACAGGATCGTTCCAGCGAGAACGCCGGGCCACGCGAGCGGCAGCGCAATCTCGCGAAAGACGCGCCACTCGGATGCGCCCAGCGTGCGCGCCGCTTCGAGGAATCGCGAGTCCACTTGCTCGAGAGCCGCGCGCGCGGTGAGATACATCAGCGGGAACGACACGACGGCGGCGGCGATCACGGTTGCGGGCCACGAGAAAACTACGGTCGCGCCGAAATGCAGCAGGAGCTTGCCGAGCGGGCCGTTGCGGCCGAAGAGCAGCAGCAGGAGAAATCCGACGACCGTCGGCGGCAGAACCAGCGGTAGGAGAAAGATGCCGTCGACGAATGCGGCGGCTGGGCCGCGGCGGCGTTCGCGCCAAGCGGCGGCTGCGAGGCCGATCGCGAGCGTAATCAGCGTAGCCGTCACGCTCGTTTCGAGAGAGATGCGGATCGGGGACCAATCCATGGGGTCGACTAGCGCCGCGAGCGTCATTGGGAGAGGATTGTAGCTGAATCGGTTCGATTCAGAGCAGGAGCTGCGTGAACCAGCAGGCTCGTCGCGCTTTTTGCGCTCGAGCCTGCTGGTCGTGCCTTATTCGCCCGACATGCTACTTCTGCGGAGGCGGGGCTTCGGGAGACGGCTGCGCGCCCGGAGCGCCGGCGCCGGGACCAGGCTCTTGAGGATGGAGCATCGGCTTGAGCTCGGGGTAATCGTCCTGCATGCCGTCGAGGACGCTCATGGCCGCGTTCTGCTCGATCTGCACGCCGGTGTTTTGCGATTCTTGGGTGACTCGCGGCATCTGCTTGACCATCTTCTGGCCGACAGGCGATTCGTAGAACTTGGTCATTTCCTGGATGTCTTCCATCGTGAAGGCGCGCGCGTAGATGGGCACCATGGCGTCGGTGACGGCGCTTGACGGCGAGGCCGCCGAAAACTTCTGCGTGAAGCTGTCCATGAATTTCGGGAGCTTATCCGGCGTCATGTTGCGGGTCATGATGGTGCGAATGCGGTCGGTGAGAAACGAGTTGATGTTGTCGCCCAGCTTCGATGTTTCGGTGACTTCCATGAGGTGCCGGATCGCGGCTTCCTTGGCCGGATCGACTTTTTCGGCGAGCGAAGGCGGAGCGGCCGGCGAGACGGCGGCCGGAGCGGGCGTCTGGTGCTGCGTGGCGACGCCGGGCTGGTGTTGCGCGGGCGCCTGGGCGAGCGCTGGTGCCGCCGCACACAACAGGGCAGCGACGAGGGTAATGGAAAGTTTCATGATTCTCCTTGGAGGGCTGACGGTCGCGAGAATACGCCCACATATCATATCGAAGCGCACACTCGGCGTCACGGCGGATTTGACTACGCGATCAAGCATCGAACGGAAACCTGGACACGCTTTCTGGTGTATCTTTCTCAATAGGCTCAAAGGTTTCACGGGGTCTTCAGTCGTTGGACGTAGCGAGAGGCTGCCTTGGGTTCAAATGAACGGTAACGGCGATCATGCGGCGAGCGCCGGTCGAGGCTTTGAGGCGGAACGCCGGGATATGGTTGCACGGCAGATTCGGGAGCGGGGCATTCGGTCGGCGCGCGTGCTGGAAGCGATGGAAATCGCGCCGCGGCACCTTTTCGTAGCGGCCGATCTGGTTTCCCGAGCCTATGCGGATGAACCCTTGCCGATCGGGGAAGGCCAGACGATTTCGCAGCCATTCATGGTCGCGGCGATGGCCGAAGCCCTGCTGCTGAATGGAAGTGAGCGCGTTCTCGAAGTGGGCTGCGGCTCGGGTTATCAGGCTGCCGTGCTTTCGCGGCTGGCGCGCGAGGTGATTGCGATCGAGACGCGGCCGGCGCTGGCGGCTTTGGCGCGCGAGCGCCTGGAGAGCCTCGGTTACGCGAATGTGACTGTGGAGGAAGGCGACGGCTCGGCCGGCTGGCCTCGAGCCGCTCCGTACGACGCGATCCTCGTTACGGCTGCCGCGCCGCAAGTCCCTCAGCCGCTGGTCGACCAACTCGCCGAAGGCGGCCGCCTCGTGATTCCCGTCGGAGGATCGAACCATCAGGAGTTACTGCTCATCGTGAAGCGCGATGGCGGCACACGTGAACAATCGCTCTATTCATGCCGGTTTGTGCCGCTTGTTGGCCGCTACGGTTGGCGGCAAGACGCCAGGGACGCAGATCAAGGATGAATCCGATCCCGCCCGAACTTTCCATCATTATTCCCGCATTTAACGAAGAGAAGCGGCTCGGTGCCACGCTCACGCGCATCTGCGAATACTTCGAGGCTCATCCCATCGCGGGCGGGATCGAGATCATCGTGGTGGACGATGGCTCGACCGACGGTACTGCAAGGCTTGTCGGAGAATGGTCACAGCGGGTGCCGTGTTTGCGGCTTTTATCGAACGGCGAGAATCGCGGCAAAGGGTACAGCGTCCGCCACGGGATGCTCGACGCACATGGGCGAATTACGCTTTTCACCGATGCCGACCTGTCGTCGCCGATCGAGGAATCGGAAAAGCTGCTGGCTGCGATCGAGGCGGGCAATGACGTCGCCATTGGTTCGCGAGCGCTCGACCGGTCGCTGATCTTCGTCCACCAATCACGGTTTCGCGAGGTGGCCGGAATTATCTTCAACGGGTTCGTCCGGCTCTTTACCGGCTTGCCGTTTGAGGACACCCAGTGCGGGTTCAAGGCGTTCGTGCGCGAGCCGACTCGGATCATCTTCGAGCAACAGCGCACCGAGCGATTCGGCTTCGACCCGGAAATTCTCTTTCTCGCGCAGCGGCACCGGCTGCGGTCCGCGGAAGTTCCGGTGCGCTGGGCGCACGACCCGGCAACGAAAGTGCACGTGCTGCGCGACAGCCTGTTGATGTTCGCCGACCTTCTCTACATCTGCTGGAACGCGCTCACGGGACGCTACCCGAAAACGCGGCGGTAATTGCCCGAGCCATTTTCCCCGGCTATTTTCTCGGCTGAGCCGATGGCGGCAGCAAGCCATTCAGGCGCAGATAGGACGCTTCTGTGCTGTAGTGATCGGCGAAATCGGCCGCCAAGACGAACATGAGCGTCGCGCGTGTGGCGGTCCGTCCGCCGAAAAACGGCAGCTGCTCGCCGAGCTTGGAATCGTCGAGGTCGGCGAGCGATGTGGCGCAGAAATCGAAAGATGCTTTCAGCGCGGTGACGAGCTTGTCCTTCGGATCAGTCTCCTTCAGATCGTCCTGCTTTGGAGCGGCAACGCCGGAGATCGTCGAGCACATGCCGAAGTTGAATCCGGCCATGTGCACGACCAGATGGCCGAACGTCATTTGGGCCGGAGTCGGATGATAGCTGTACTTGTCCGCGGGCATTTCATCGGCTGCGGCGACCACCTCTTTCGATTCGCGAGCCACGATCGCACGCAGCGCGCTGGAGACCGGATTTGCCTCGGGCGCTGGCGCCTGCGCCTGTTGGGCAATCGCCGCAAGCGGCACGATCGCCGCCGCTAGCACTATCAGAAACATTCTCTTCATATTTTCCCTCCACCCCGGATTTTGTGGTGCGCCCAAGCATAGCCGCGCAAGCCGCGGCTCACAAGGGCCCGGCCTTCTGACCGGGGCCTTTTGTGTTACAACACTTTGACATGCAAAGTACTTGAAGATGCTGCCCGGAGTGGTATCCTGACGCCATGGCTGTTCCCGAAATTCCGCGTCCTCGCCCTGTCGCACCCGTCGCGATCGACGACCGGGCGCGCGACAACCTTCGTTTCATTCGCGAGACCATGGAGCGCGCGGGATCATTCACGGCCGTGCCCGGCTGGGGCGGTGTGGCGATCGGCATCACGGCGCTCGGCGCGGCAGGGATTGCTTCGCAGCAGTCGTCGCCATCGGCTTGGCTGTTGACGTGGGTTGCCGAGGCGGCTGTCGCGATTTCCATCGCCGTCTGGACGGCGATTTCAAAGGCCCGCGCCGCGGGCACCAGTTTGCTTTCGGGACCAGGCAGGCGGTTCGTTTATAGCTTCGTGCCCCCGCTTTTCGTTGGCGCGCTGCTCACGCTGCTGCTCGCGCGGCTGAGCATTGTGGGCGCGATCGCCGGCGTTTGGCTTTTGTTGTATGGCACAGGCGTCGTGACGGGCGGCGCGTTTTCGATTCGCATCGTGCCCTTGATGGGGCTTTGCTTTGTTGTGCTGGGGACCGTGGCGCTGTTTTCTCCATGGTCTTGGGGTAATGCGTTTTTGGCGGCCGGATTCGGAGGGTTGCACATCGTGTTCGGCGGCGTGATTGCGAGGAAATATGGCGGGTAAATCAGGAGCCTTCCGCTCGTCGCGGGAGGAGAAGACAAAGCGAGCGGCTACGCTCGCGCGGCCGCCGGAGACGGCGGCGGCCGTGAATCTGGATCGGGTGATCCACGAACGCACGCGGCTCGGCATTTTGAGCGCGCTCGCGGTGAACGCGTCGCTCGCGTTCAGCGAACTCAAGCAACTGCTCAAGGCCACCGATGGAAATCTCAGCGTTCACGCGCGGAAGCTCGAGGATGCGGGCTATGTCAGTTGCACGAAATCGTTCGCGGGTCGCGTGCCAAAAACGGAATACCGGCTAATGCCCGCGGGCCGCCGCGCGTTCGAGAAGTATCTGGACCATATGGAAGCGCTGATTCGGGCCACGCGCGAAGGTTGATCGGACTCTGCAAAAGGATCCCCATGGTCGCACAATCGGTTACCCAGTTTCCGCATCCGTCTCCGAAGCTGCACGTCGCGATTCTGCTCGATGGCAACGGCCGCTGGGCCGTGTCTCGAGGACTCCCGAGGGTGGAGGGACATCGCGCCGGAATGGCGGCAGTGCGGCGCGTGGTTCGCGCGGCGCCTGAGGTTGGCATCGGCACGCTCAGCCTGTACGCGTTTTCATCGAACAATTGGGACCGGCCCAGCGGGGAAGTGACCTCGCTGCTGGGGCTGCTCGAAAGCTATCTGCGCAACGATGCGGCGGAGTGCGCGTCGCAGGGTGTGCGGCTGCGCATCATCGGCCGCCGCGACCGTATTCCGCAGTCGCTCGTGGATGCCATCGAAACGGCGGAACGCGCGACGGCCGGAGGCCGCAAGCTCGAATTGCGGATCGCGCTCGATTATTCGTCGCGCGACGCGATTCTGCGCGCCGCCTGCTGGATGGTTTCAAGCCTTGAGGTAACGGACAAGGAATTCGCGCGGCGGCTTGGGCAGGTTACGCATGCCGGCGGCTCGATGCCGGACGTCGATTTGCTGATCCGCACGGGTGGCGAGCGGCGGCTGAGCGATTTCCTGCTGTGGGAATGTGCGTACGCGGAGCTTCTGTTTACGCCGCGGATGTGGCCGGAATTCGAGGCTGCCGACCTCGCGGCGGCCGTGAAGGATTTTCTCGGACGCGAGCGGCGCTTCGGAAGATTGCCGGAAGCGGCTGCGAGCTGACATTCTCTCCCGCTAGTGCGCGGCACAAAGCGGGCGCAGCAAGCAGCACCCCTACAACGCCGACTTCTCTCAGCTGTGCGGCGAATGCTCGCGCGCAATTTCAAAAGCTTTGAGGACGACGCGCGTGGCGGTTTCCGTGAGCCCATATTGGGATAATTCCGACGGTGTGGCCCAGGCGACCTCGGTGACGTCGCTTCCCGCGCGCGCCTCACCGCGAACCGCGTCGCACAGATAATCCAGCACCACGTAGTGATATCTCGCTTTGCCCTCGCCATCGAGATTGATCCGCTCGAATACCTCGATCAGCTCCAGCACTTTCACCTCGATGCCGGTTTCCTCGAGCAGTTCGCGGCGCACGCCTAGCAAAAGCGTCTCTCCGGCTTCGAGCATGCCGCCGGGGATCGACCATTGCCCTTCGAGCGGAGGGCTGCCGCGCTTGATCAGCAGCGCGCGCCCGTCGGAGATGACGACCCCTCCGACGCCGACTACCGGACGATCCGGGTATTCGCGATTACGCGTCATCAATATCCGATTCCTCTCGGAGAATCCTTGACTCGGGCGTTATATAATACGCCCTCGGGCGGAAAACCGCCGCATAGGAGAGAGAGCCTTGACCAGATGCCCCGAATGCGACGCTGAGATCGATCTGGACGAAGACGAAGTCGAAGAAGGCGAAATTCTGACGTGCCCGGAGTGCGATGCCGAGCTTGAAGTGACGCAGACGCACCCGGTGCACTTCGTCGTTCTTTCGGAAGATGATGACGACGAGGAAGACGAAGACGACGCCGACGGAGATTCCGACGAAGGCTCGGACGCCGAAGAAGAAGAGGAAGAGGAAGAGGAAGAAGAAGAGGAGGAAGCCGAATGAGGCGGCGGGCCGCAGAGACAATCGGAATCACTTGCCTGATGGCCTTGACCTTTGCCGCGGCCTTCTCGACGCCGGGACAGAATCAGAAGAGCGATCTCGAACTCCGCACGATCCACGGCACCGTGGTGGATAAGAACGAGAATCCCGTGTCCGGCAGCGTGGTGTATCTGCTGAACGTGAAAACGCAGTCCGTCAAAACCTATATCGCCGATGAGGCGGGCATCTACCGCTTCAGCGGCCTCGATCCGAACGTCGATTATGAAGTACACGCCGAGCACGGCGACCTCACGTCTTCCACTCGCACGGTGTCCAGCTTTGATTCCCGCCGCGACATTGAAGCAGTTTTGAAACTCTCGCGCCCCAAGAAAAGCGCGCACTAACGAACGGTACAACCGGCTGCAGTTGTGGCTCGCGCCCGCTCGCCGCATCACTCGCGAATATTCTCTATTGCTTTCCCATAGGAGTTGTGGCAGTGTGCCTATGGGAATCCCATAGGAGATCGAGCGATGGCCGCCGACAAGAAGGACGTTTGGCAGGGAACTCTGGCGCTGATGGTGCTGAAGACGCTTGAATCGCTTGGCCCGCTCCACGGCTACGGCATCGCGCGGCGCATCGAGCAGACGAGCGGCGACCTGCTGTCGGTGAACTACGGGACGCTGTACCCGGCTCTGCTGAAGCTCGAGCAGGAGGGCGACATCGCCTCGGAGTGGGGCACTTCCGACAACAATCGCAAAGCCAAGTATTACAAGCTCACGCGGGCGGGGCGCAAGCGCATCGAGAAGGAAGAGCGCGACTGGGAGCAGACGACGGCGATCCTCGCGCGGTTCCTCGCGCCGAGCGAGGAATCGTGATGCGCGGCCTGCGCGCATGCTTCGCGCGATTCGGCGGGCTCTTCGGCAAAGAGCGTCGCGACCGCGAATTGGCGGACGAACTCGAAGCGCACTTGCAGATGCAGATCGACGACAACGTCCATGCCGGCATGACGCCGGAAGAGGCGCGGCGGCAGGCGTTGATCCAGCTCGGCGGCGTCGAGCAGACGAAGGAGCACTACCGCGACCGTCGCGGGCTGCCCTGGCTCGAAACGCTGCTGCAAGATGTGCGCTTCGGCCTGCGTATGCTGCGCAAGTCCCCTTTGTTGACCTTTGCCCTGGTCTTCTCGCTCGCGCTGGGAATCGGAGTCAACGCGGCGGTCTTCAGTATTGTCAACGGCTACCTCCTGCGTCCGCTGCCCGTTCCGCATCCGGAGCAGATCGCGGTGCTCGCGAGTGAGCAGCAAGGCGACACCCTCGGGGCGACGGCCTTTTCCTATCCGGATCTCGTCGACTTTCGCAAGGAAAGTTCGAGAGTATTCTCCGATGTCTTCGCGTGGAAACTCTGGCTTGTCGGTTTCAGCGCAGACGGCCGCGCCGACCGGCTGTACGTCTCCTGCGTAACCGGAAACTATTTCTCAGCTCTCGGCCTGAAACCGGCGCTGGGGCGTTTGTTTCTTCCCGGCGAAGGTGAGAATGCCGGCGCGGACCCAACCGTTGTTCTGGGGTACGCGTATTGGCAAACGAGATTCGGCGGCGATCCCGACGTGATCGGCAAGGTGGTTCGTCTCGACGGCGAACCGGCAACGATCATCGGTGTGGCGCCGAAAAACTTCGATGGCACGTTCTCGCTGCTGAGAATGGACGCGTATCTCCCGCTGGTGATGATCACGAAAGAGAAGCCGCTCGCCGGATTATTCGCCGCACGCAAGCAGCGGGAGATCGACGCGATGGCCAGGCTGAAGCCCGGCGTCAGCTTCGAGGAAGCGCGGAGTGCGGTCGACGTGATCGCCGATCGGCTGGCCGCTCAATATCCGGACGAGGATAAGGGAATCTCCGTCCGCGTGATTCCCAAGCCGCAAGCGCGCCCCACGCCGGCCGCAGGCTCGCTCGTGCCCCTCGTCGCAGGACTGTTCCTGGGCCTCGCCGCGCTGGTTTTATTGCTGGTGTGCATGAACGTCGCGAGCATTCTAATGGCGCGCGCCACCGCGAGACGGCGCGAAATGGCCGTGCGCGCGGCGCTCGGGGCTGGTCGCGGTCGCATTGTGCGCCAGATGATGACCGAAGCGATCCTCTTGTCTCTGCTGGGCGGCGCGGCCGGCGTGATCCTCGGCAGCTGGGCCAGCCGATCTCTGAGCTTGCTCCTGCCGCCTCTCAATCTGCCGCTGAGTCTCGACTTTCATTTTGACTGGCGGGTCGCCGCGTATTCGCTCGCCATCGTGCTCTTCGCGGGGACTATTGTCGGGATGTGGCCTGCATTGCGGTGCGCGCGCACGAATCTTGGCGACGTGCTGCACGGGGGGCGCAGCGACTCGGCCAGCGTCACGCGTCATCGAGCGCGCAGGTCTTGGTTGTGGTGCAGGTGGCGGGCTCGCTGACGCTCTTGATCGTCGCCGCTCTTTTCGTACGCAGCCTGAAGCGAGCCGAGCAAATGTATCTTTTGGCGGGAGTCGCAGCGGGCCTCATCGGCGGCTGGGGGCTCACGCGCGCCATGGCGCGTTTTGCCGGGGGCCCGAGTAACCCGGGCCCGCTGATTCTCGGTGGTGCCTCGCTGTTCCTGGTCTGCGTGGCCCTGCTTGCTTGTTACATACCGGCGCGGCGGGCGATGCGCGTCGATCCGATGGTGGCGCTGCGTCATGAGTGAACGGAGAATGCGATGAGACCACTGCGCGCGTGGCTAGCGAGATTCGGCGGTCTCTTCGGCAAGCGGCGGCGTGACCGAGACCTCGCGGCCGAACTCGAATCGCATGTGCAGATGCACACCGAGGAGAATCTACGCGCTGGCATGACGCCGCAAGAGGCGCGTCGCCAGGCGTTGGTCCAACTCGGCGGCGTCGAGCAGACCAAAGAGAATTACCGCGACCGCCGCGGCATTCCATGGCTCGAGACGACCTTGCAAGATATTCGCTTCGGCTTGCGTATGCTGCGCAAGTCGCCCGGTGTCACCATTGTCGTCATCGTCATTCTGGCCCTCGGCATCGGTGCGAACACGGCGATCTTTTCCCTGACCGACCAGGTGCTTCTGCGCAGCCTTCCTGTTTCCCATCCGGGACAGCTCGTCGAGCTGGTTTCTCCCGGGCCGGAGACTGGACACACATGGGGCGACGGGATTCAGGGCAGCTCGTTCTCGTATCCGATGTTCGAGGATTTGCGCACCAAGTTAGTACAGCCCTTCAGCGGGCTGCTGGCGACCTATCCGGTTACCGTGGACGTTTCCGGAGCGGGAACAGCGGAGCGCGTGCCGGGAGAATTGGTCTCCGGGAACTATTTCGATGTGCTGGGCGTCACGCCCGAGCTCGGGCGCGTTTTCTCGACCTATGACGAAACGGCACCCGGCGGCAATCCCGTGGTCGTGTTGAGTTACGGTTTTTGGGCGCGTCATTTCGGGAGTGACCCGGGTGCGCTGAACAAGACGCTCGACGTGAATGGGACCAGCCTGACCATCGTGGGCGTGGCGCGAAAAGGCTACCAGGGTATTCAAATCGGTTTGACCCCGGGTGTCTTCATCCCCATTACGATGAAGCAGCAGATGGCTCCAACCCGCCTGGCGCTCACGGATCGGCAAGACCACTGGGTGCAGATTCTCGGCCGTTTGAGACCGGGATTCACACACGAGCGTGCCACGGCGGCTATTGCTCCGACCTATCGCGCGCTGCTCGAATCCGAGATTGCCTTGTACAAGCTTCCTGGCAACGACGCGAACAGATTCCGCGCGAAGCGACTCTTGCTGATATCTGGTTCGCAGGGACGCCCGATCGTCCAGCTGTCGGCTAAGCAACCGCTCCTGATCATGATGACGATGGTGGCGCTCGTTCTGTTGGCGGCGTGCGCAAATCTCGCGAGCCTGCTCGCGGCGCGCGGCGAGGCGCGGCAAAGGGAAATCGCCGTTCGGCTGGCGCTTGGTGCAGGGCGGCGGCGCCTCGTGCGCCAGCTGCTGACTGAGGGACTCGTGCTGTCGCTCGCGGGGACCGCCTGCGGTCTCCTGCTTGCCGAGTGGACGATGCGTTCTTTCGTGGCGGCATTAAGAGACGGCGCAAGGATTTCAGGCCTGCAATCCCATCTTGATTATCGCGTGCTGTTCTTCGCGCTGGGCGTTTCCGTGCTGACAACCCTTCTGTTCGCTCTAGCCCCGGCGCTCCGTTCAGCGCGAGCGGATTTGCAGAAATCGCTCAAGGAGCACGGAACGAGCACGGCCTTCGTGACCGACAGCATGCGCTTGCGGGGAGCGCTAACCATCGGGCAACTCTCGCTAACCGTGGCGCTGTTGACTGCTTCAGGGCTGCTTGCAAAAACTTTGTTAAAACTCGACACTGCGAATCTCGGCATCGAAGCTGGTCACGTGCTGCAATTTTCACTTTCGCCAAATCTGAGTCATTACACGCCGCAACAAACGGCGTCGCTCTTCGACCGGCTTCGCGAGGCAATCGCGCAGATTCCGGGAGTACGCTCGGTGGCTGTGGCGATGCTGCCGGTTTTCCGGGATGTGGACGCGAGCGCCGACATTACAGCCCAGGGTTACACAGCCAAGTCGGGCGAGGACACGAATTGCCAGTGGAACGAAATCGGTCCGGGCTACTTTTCCGCCATGGGAATTCCGCTGCTTTCCGGCCGCGAATTCACGGATGCGGACACGGCGACAAGCACGCCCGTGGTCCTCATCAACGAAAAGCTCGCGCGCAGGTTTTTTGCAGGGCGCGACCCGATCGGCTTGCACATCTCCATCGGGTCGGGACGCGACGCGCCGCAACCAGGTTTTGAGGTTGTGGGCGTCGTGCAAGACAGCAAGCATGACGACGTTCGCGACGAGATTTCGCCTTTCGTGTACTTCCTCTATTCCCAGAACACGGCGGGGAACGCCATAGTGCCCCTTGGATTCGGCACCTTCTATGTGCGCACGGAACAGGAACCAGCGGCGCTCTCCGGCGAAGTACGCCAGACGGTGGAGACCCTCGACCCAGGTCTGCCGCTTTACAACGTGCGGACCCTAAGCGAACAAGTGGACGACTCGATGTTCCAGGACCGGACGCTGGCGTTCCTGGCGATTGTGCTCGGGTTGCTTGTGACGCTGCTGGCCGTCATAGGGCTCTATGGATTGATGGCGTACATGGTTCTTCGTCGGACCCACGAGATCGGCATTCGCATGGCGCTGGGCGCTCGGCGTCGGGACATTCTGCGGATCGTATTGGGCGAGGGAGGGCGCATGGCTCTCATCGGGATAGGTGTGGGGCTAGCGGTGTCCGCCGGTCTGACACGCTTCATGGAGTCGGTGCTGTTCGGGGTCAGCCCCACCGATCCGCTCACCTTTGCCGGCGTGGTCGTGCTTCTCCTTGTCGTTGTGCTGCTGGCGTGCTGGATTCCGGCGCGGCGGGCGATGCGCGTCGATCCGATGGTGGCGCTGCGCTATGAGTGAGGTGTGCCACGGGCAAGTGGCAACAACTGCCGATGGCGTGCTCACGTTTTTGACGGCTGGGGAGTCTTATATGCCATCGCGGCAATTGACACGAGCTACCATCCGGTAAGGGGCAGCATCCTAGGGGCAAAACGGGTGCCGAAGGCGGCTCGCTGTGGCGCGCAGAAACGAGCACATGTGATCAAGCTGGTCAACGTCGAAAAATCCTACGAATCCGGCGCCGGCCGGAGCTGGGTGCTTCGCCGCATCGACCTTGCAATCGGCGAGGGTGACTTCGTCACGATCATGGGGCCGTCCGGGGCGGGGAAGTCGACGCTCATGGGCATCATCGGCATGCTCGACGGCGACTGGAAGGGCGAATACTACCTGCTCGATCGCGCCGTGCATAAGCTCGACAATCGCCGCCGCGTCGAGCTGCACAAGCAGTACATCGGGTTCGTTTTCCAGCAGTATCACCTGCTCGACGACCTCACCGTCGCCGAAAATCTCGATTTGCCGCTGTCCTATCGCGACATCCCGAAATCGGAGCGCCAGGCGCTGGTGGCGGACGCGCTCGACCGATTTCAGATCGTGGGCAAGAAGGCGCTATACCCCAAGCAGCTTTCGGGCGGGCAGCAACAGCTCGTGGCGGTCGCGCGCGCGATCATCGGTAAGCCGAAATTGATTCTCGCGGACGAGCCGACCGGCAGCCTTCATTCGAGCCAGGGAAAAATGATCATGGACCTGCTCAAGAAGCTGAACGAAGAGGGCACCACGATCATCCAGGTGACGCACAACGACGCCTGGGCCGCCTACGGCAATCGCATCATTCAGCTTGCGGACGGCTGGATGGTCGGCACAACGGCGCACGCGGAAAGCGCTCGTTGACCGCCCTGCCATGCTGGAGTATGAAGGATGTGCAAAATGTGCACGACTCGGACTCGATAGCAGTGGCTATGGCTTTCCCATCGGAAATAAGCGCCCGGCGAAAGCCGAGCGGAGCCAGCAGCGATCCCGTGTACCAACGCAACGGCCCGGTAAGCGCGCACGGAGGCGAATGTGGGCGACGACATGATGCCGGAAGAAAGCCTGAAGCAAGTGCCGCTCAGATCCAGCGGCGCCGACCGGTCGAACGAAGGTCACAGTAACCGCAAGGGCCTGCCGTGGTTTGAAACACTGTCGCAGGACGTCCGCTTCGGCCTGCGCATGCTGCGCAAGAGCCCGGGCTTCGCGATCGTCGCCTTGCTGACGATGGCTCTCGGCATCGGCGCGACCGCCGCGATCTTCACCGTCGTGAACGATGTCCTGCTTCGGCCCTTGGACTATCCCGACCCTGACAAAGTTGTTTTCCTGATGCAGATCTTCCCGCAGGGAAGCAGTCCGATCACTTCGATCCCAAAGTACGTCCTGTTCACGCAGCAGACGAAAATCCTCGAGGATTTTTCCGTCCACGACACGGGCGGGCTTCGCGTCAATCTCACCGGGGGAGATCGTCCGGAGCAACTTCGCGCCATGCACGCCTCCGCGAACTTCTTTTCCCTCATTGGAATTAAGCTGGCTCTCGGCCGCACCTACACGCCGGCCGAAGACGTGCCGAACGGTCCCCATGTCGCCGTGATCAGCAATGGACTCTGGCGCGGGCGATTCGGCTCGGACCCCAATATCATCGGCCGGACGATCGATCTCGATCACGATCCGTACACCGTCATCGGCGTCATGACGCCGATTTCTTCCCCCGATTTCTCCGACGTCGACCTCTACCTCCCGATGCAACTCGATCCCAATAGCGCGAATCAGGGCAACTACATTATGGCGGGCGCGCGTCTCAAGCCCGGCGTCACCTTGGCGGCGGCCAACGCTGACATGAAAGTCGCGACCGAGGAATTCCGCCGGAAGTATCCGGACGCCCTCGCCCCCGGGCAGTACTTCTCGGTGGATACCACGCGCAACGTGATGGTCTCCCGCGTGCGCCCGTCGCTGCTCGTCCTCCTTGGCGCCGTCGGTTTCGTTCTCCTGATCGCCTGCGCGAATGTGGCGAATCTTTTGCTCGCGCGCGCCACACTGCGAAAACGCGAGATCTCGATCCGCGCGGCTCTCGGCGCCGGGCGCGGCAGGATTGCCCGCCAGATGCTCACCGAAAGTCTGCTGCTGGCGCTCGCGGGCGGCGCGCTCGGCCTTTACGCCGGGTTTTTCGGAGTTCACGCGCTTCTGGCTCTCAACTCGGGCGACATCACGAAACCGGGCAGCATCCCGCGCATCGGCCACGACGCCAGTGGGATCACGCTTGACTGGCGCGTGCTTCTGTTTGCTCTCGGTGTCTCTCTGCTTGCGGGAATCCTGGCCGGGCTGATCCCCGCGATCAAAGCCTCGCGCGGCGATCTCGCCACCGCTCTCAACGAAAGCGGTTCGCGCTCCGGCACGAGCCTCCACCACAATAAGACGCGCTCGCTGCTCGTCGTCACCGAAATGGCGCTCGCCACGATCTTGCTCGTGGGCGCGGCGTTGCTGATCCGCACCTTCTTGGATCTGCGCACCGTCGATCCCGGATTCGAAACTCACAACGTCCTCACGATGGACATGTCCCTCGCCAGTGCGCGCTTCGAGAAGACCGCCGCTGTGGGCCAGCTCGTGCAAGACGGCCGGGAGCGCCTCCAGAATCTGCCCGGCGTGGAAGCTGTTGCCGCTAGCTGCTGCTTGCCCCTCGAAGGGGGCTACGGTCTGCCGTTCGACATCGCAGGCCGCCCGCTGACCAACGGTCCCTACACCGGCGGAGGAGGCTGGCGCAACGTGTCGCCCGGATATTTCAGCGTGTATCGCATTCCGCTCATGCGCGGCCGCACGTTCACGGAACTCGACACCCAAGGGTCTGCGCCCGTCGTCGTCATCAACCAAGCCATGGCCAAGCAATTTTGGCCGAAGGGTGACGAGCTTGGCGCGCTCATCACCATCGGCAAGGGCGTCGGCCCGCAATTTACCGATCCTCCGCGGCAGGTTGTCGGCGTCGTTGGCGACACGCGCGACGGCGGCCTCAATAGCCAGCCTTTCCCCGAAATGTTTATCCCCATCACGCAGACGCCGGAGGGCATGAACGCGCTCGAAAATAGCATCTCGCCGCTGATCTGGCTCGTTCGCACTCGCACCGATCCCTTCTCGCTCAGCACCGACGTGCAGAGCCAGCTTCGCGACGCGAGCAGCGGCCTTCCCGTCGGAGACATCCGCCTGATGGACCAGGTCGTTCAGGAGTCCACCGCGAACGACAGCTTCAATATGATTTTGCTCACGATTTTCGCGTCGATCGCCCTGTTGCTCGCCGCGATCGGCATCTACGGCGTGATGGCGTATTCGGTGCAGCAACGGACGCAGGAGGTCGGCATTCGCATGGCACTCGGCGCGAGCCCGCACGATGTCCGCCGGATGGTCGTGCTGCAAGGGATGCTTTTGGCTGTGATCGGATTGGTCGTAGGCGTCGCGGGCGGCCTGGGGCTCACGCGCCTGATGCGCAGCTTGCTCTTCGAAGTCAAACCGTGGGACCCGCTCGTTTTCGTTTCCACCGCGATACTCTTGGCCCTGGTGGCCCTGTTCGCATGCTACGTGCCGGCGGTGCGCGCCTCGCGCGTCGATCCGCTCGTGGCTTTGAGGTACGAATGAGGTATTCCACATGGACATAGCGCGGCCGGAAGTGAAGCGGCAAAAGCGAATCCGCCGCTACATGTATATCGGCGCGGCGTTGCTGCTGATCGTAATCGTCACGGCGGCGCTGGCGCGGCTCAAGCCGGCGGCGCCGAGCGTGGACAAATCGACCATCTGGACCGACACCGTGAAGCGCGGGCCCATGCTGCGCGAGGTTCGCGGCCTCGGAACGCTCGTCCCCGAAACCGTGTGGGTGATTCCCGCGGCAACGGACGGCCGCGTCGAAAAACGCTATCTGCTTCCTGGCACGCCGGTGAAAGCCAACACCGTGATTCTCGATCTCACCAATCCGCAGCTGCAGCAGGAAGCGCTCGACGCCCAATACCAGTTGAAGGGCGCCCAGGCCTCCTACGAGCAGACCAAAGCCGACCTTCAGAATCAGCTGATGGACAAACGCACGCAGGCGGCATCCGTTTCCTCGCAATACCGCACAGCCGAGATGACGAAAGACGCGGACGAGCGCCTGGGCAAGCTCGGCCTCAAAGCGGAACTCGACGTGAGAACCGCCGAGGTGCAGGCCGAGGAGCTGGCCAAGGAGAACGACCTCGCTCAGCAAGAGGTCCAGACCTTTGCCAATTCGATCGGCGCGCAGCTTGCCGTCCAGCAGGCGAATATCGATCAGAAACACGCGCTCTACGAATTGAAGAAATCGCAGGTGGCCCAGCTGCAAGTGCGCGCGGGCGTCGACGGCATCTTGCAGGAGCTGGATGTCGACGTGGGGCAGCAGGTGACTTCGGGAACGGCGCTCGCGAAAGTCTCGCAGCCCACGCAGCTGAAGGCGTCGCTGCAAATCGCCGAGACGCAAGCCAAGGACATCCAGATCGGGCAGAAAGCCTCGATCGACACGCACAACGGAATCATTCCGGGCCACGTGATGCGCATCGATCCGTCGGTCGCCAATGGCACCCGCACCGTCGATGTAAAACTCGATGGCGCGCTGCCGAAAGGCGCGGTTCCCGACCTGAGCGTCGAAGGCACGATCGAAATCGAGCGCCTCGCCGACGTCCTCTACGTCGGGCGCCCGGTGCACGGCGATGCCGATAGCACCGTCGGTTTGTTCAAGGTTGTCGACGGCGGCAGCGAAGCGGTTCGCGTTCCCGTCGAAATCGGCAGCGAATCGGTGAACACGGTCGAAATACGCAAGGGCCTCGATGTCGGCGACACCGTGATCCTCTCGGACATGTCGGCCGACGACAACTACGACCGTGTGGAGTTGAAATAATCTCACGCACGTGACAATCGGGTCGATCGGCATCGAGCAATGCCCTTCGGCCGATAGGAGAACTCGCGATGAACGAAGCGGATCCCCTAATCAGCGAGCCACCTGTACCAGATTCTCAGCGCCGGGAAAGAACTCCCTTCTTCCAGTCGCTGCTGCAAGACGTGCGCTTTGGTTTGCGCGTGCTGCGCAAGAGCCCCGGCTTCACCATCGTCGCCATCCTCACGCTGGCGCTGGGCATCGGCGCCACTACTGCGATCTTTACCGCCGTGGACAGAATCCTCCTGAAGCCATTTGCCGGCCCCGATTCTAGCCGCATCGTCGTTCTCATGCAGAACTTCGGCGCCCAAAGCAGCCCCATCATTTCCATCCCCAAATTCATGATATGGCGCGACCAGCCGCAGTTGCTCGAAGACGCTTCGCTCTACGCTTTTCCCGGAGGCATGCGCGTCAATCTGATGGGCGGCGATCGGCCGGAACAATACAAAGCCACGCAAGTGTCGGCGAATACTTTCTCGCTCTACGGAATTCCCTTTGCCGAGGGCCGCGGATTCACTACGCAGGAGGATTCCCCAGGCGGCCCTCCTGTGGTTGTCCTGAGTAACGCGATATGGCGTAATCGTTTCGGCTCGGATCCTCGCATCGTCGGCAAGAGCATCGATCTCGACGGAGCCGATCGCACCGTCGTCGGCGTGATGGCGCCGATCTACACGCCCGATCTCAACTTCGGCGACATACTCCTTCCGATGCAAGCGGACCCCAGCAGCACCAATCAAGGCAACGATTTGATCGGCGCCGCTCGGCTGAAGCCGGGCGTGACGATGGCCCAAGCCGAAGCGGCGACTCGCGTGATCGCCGAGCGCTTCCGCAAACAATATCCGACGATGACGAATCCCAAGCAAAGCTTCACGGTCGAAACGGCTTTGCAAGTCGTCATTGCCAGCGTTCAAACGGCGCTATGGATTCTCATGGGTGCGGTTGGACTCGTGCTTCTGATCGCTTGCACGAATATCACCGGTTTGATGCTTGCGCGGGCGAGCTTGCGCAAACGCGAACTTTCCATTCGCGTGGCGCTCGGCGCCGGCCGGGGGAGAATCGTCCGGCAAATTCTCACCGAAAGCATTCTCGTGTCGCTGGTGGGCGGGGCGATTGGCTTGTTCCTCGGCTTTTTCGGCTTGCGCCTGCTGTTGGCTGTGAATCCGATCACCATCCCGAGGCTCGGCGCGCACAATGAGGCGATCACGCTCGATTGGCGGATTTTGCTGGGCGCGTTCGTGATCTCGTTGCTGGCGGGCACGATTTCCGGACTCATTCCCGCGCTGAAGGCTTCGCGAATCGATCTCGCCGCCAGCATCAACGAAGGTGGCTCCCGCGCCGGCGCCGGGCCGCGCGGCAGCAAGACGCGCTCCGTTCTGGTGGTCTGCGAAATGGCGGTGGCCATGGTGCTGCTCGCGGGCGCGGCTTTGCTCATTCGCTCGTTCCACGATTCGCTGAGCGTCAATCCCGGTTTCGATTCGCACAACATCCTTACCATGGATATGTCTTTGCTGGGTCCGCGGTTTCAGAAGACGGCCGCGGTTGCCGAAGTGGTTCGCGAAGGCAGCCGGCGGCTGGAAAATCTTCCGGGCGTCGAAGTTGCAGCAGCTGCTTGCTGCATGCCGCTGGAGGGCGGATACAGCTTGCCATTCAACATCGAGGGCCATCCGGACACGATGGGTCCGTACACGGGCGACGCCGGTTGGCGTGGCATTTCGCCCGGTTATTTTCAAGTGTTTCACATACCCTTGCTGCAGGGCCGTACGTTTACCGTGCAAGACGTTGCCGGTTCCGAGCCGGTTGTAATTGTCAACCAGGCGATGGCCAAGCAGTTTTGGCCCAAGGGCAACGAAATCGGATCGCGCGTTACGATCGGCAAAGGCGTTGGCCCGGAATTCGAGGATCCCGCCAGGGAAGTCATCGGGGTCGCCGGCGACGTGCGCGATAACGGCCTCAATTACGACCCCCGGCCAACCATGTACGTTCCCATCGCTCAGGAAAGTGACAAGCTCACCGCCTTCCTCTCCACGCTGATTTCGCAGCAATGGATGATCCGCACCCGCGTGGCGCCCTACTCGCTGAGCCGCGAAATTCAGGACGAACTGCGCACCGCCAGCGGCGGCGTCCCGGTCGGCACCGTTCAGACCATGGACGAGGTGGTGGCGCAATCGGTGGCCGTCCAGAAGTTCAACACAACGCTGTTAACGATTTTCGCCGCGATCGCACTGCTGCTCGCGGCCGTCGGCATTTACGGCGTGATGGCCTATTCCGTTCAGCAGCGGACCCAGGAAATTGGCATCCGGATGATGCTTGGCGCCACTCCCGGCAACGTCCGGCGGATGGTGGTGGGGCACGGAATGCTGTTGGCCTCGATCGGAGTCGCGATCGGAGTAGCCGGAGGATTGGCGATCACGCGCGTAATGCGCAGTTTGCTGTTCGGCGTGAAGCCGTGGGATCCGCTGATGTTTGCGCTGACCGCCATTTTGCTGGCAGTTGTGGCGCTGCTTGCGTGCTACCTGCCGGCGCGCAAAGCTTCGAGCGTCGATCCGCTCGTTGCGCTGCGCTACGAATAGCGGAGCAGGCCCAGGCAAAACCCTGCGGAAATCGAGCATCACTGAGGAATATGAAAACATACGTTTCGCATCATAACGAAGGAGCCCAGCAATGAACGCGACACAGCCATTGATTCGCCTCGAAGGGCATCGCCAAGGTGTTTCCAGACGGACGAAGTCGAGACGCACGCGCTTGAGCAGCGTCCACCTTGAAATCAAGAACGGCGAGTTCATCTCGATTTCCGGGCCTTCGGGCTGCGGCAAATCGACGCTGCTCTCGATTCTCGGCCTGCTCGATTCGCCGACCGGAGGAAACTACTGGATTCACAACGATCACGTCGAGAACCTGTCGGTCTCGAGCCGCACGCGCATTCGCAATCGCGAGATCGGCTTCATCTTTCAGGCGTTCAATCTGATCGGCGACCTCAACGTTTTCGAAAACGTCGAGCTGCCGCTCACCTATCGCAGCATGGCGGCGGCCGAGCGGAAGAAGCGCGTGCAGGACACGCTCGAGCGCGTCGGCATGGCGCACCGCGCCAAGCACTATCCCGCGCAGCTTTCAGGCGGCCAGCAGCAGCGCGTGGCCGTCGCGCGCGCTTTGGCGGGCCAGCCGTCGATCCTGCTCGCCGACGAGCCCACGGGAAATCTCGATTCGAAAAACAGCGAAGCAGTCATGGACCTGCTGCGCCAGCTCCACGCCGACGGCGCCACCATCTGCATGGTCACGCACGACCCGCGCTACGCCAGCATCGCCGACCGCACGATCCACCTCCTCGACGGCTGCATCGTCGACAACCCCGAAGGCGCGCAAGCCACCACGGCGTAGCGAAACCGCAGCAAGGTCCGGGTGGAAGCGTGGGCCTTCGAGGCGTCATGGGGCGGAACGGAATTCCTTCTCCGGGTCTTCACTTCCCGGTCGTTCAACCCTGGCGCGCCTTCCAACGTCATCCCAGCTGAAAATAGAGTATGGGTTTCTTGCGACTTTTTCGGGCTCAGCCAACTCTGATACCCTACGGCCAATAAGGGAGGGTTTTGTGTCGCATCATTTCGATACGCCGACTGCGCGGGAAGATCCTCGACTCAACGTTTGCGATTTTTATCTGTTTCGCGGCCGCCCGGGAACGACGGTGATGGCGCTGACGGTCAACCCGGATGCCGGCGGCAAGGGTCCGGACACGTTTCGCGACGAGGGACTCTACGCCTTTCGTTTCGATACGAATGGCGATTCCGTTGAAGACGTGACGCTCAAACTCCGCTTCGGCCCTCCCGCGCACGCCGCCGGCGACGAGCACGCCCACGTGCAGACGTACGAGGTCCGGCGCGCCGTCGGCGAAGCGGCGCGAAAAGGGGCTGAGGGCGAACTGCTTCTCTCAGGCTCGACCGGGCAAATCGCGAAAACGGAGCAAGGCTACATGGCCTATGCGGGCCTGGCGCCGGATTTGTTTGCGGCTCCGGTGGCCTTCAGGGCATTCCGGGACGCTCTGTGGCAGGAAAATCGTTTCGCTCCCGAGGCTTTTCAGAATCCCCAGAATGTCTTTGGCGGAATGAACGTGAGCGCGATCGTGATCGAAATTCCCAGCGATTTAATCGGCCGCGGCCTGGTGCACGGCTGGGCCACGGCTTCGCTCTACGGGCACGCGCCGGAGGTGCAGGTGTCGCGGTGGGGCCTGCCTTTGATCACGCACGTGTTCCTTTCCGATCCGTCGCTTGCGGACGCGGCTGAAAAATACAACCGGGCGGTTCCGGCGGACGATGCGGCGCTCTTTGCGAAGCCGATCGCGGACTTCGTCGAGAAAGTGACGCGGCTTGCGAATTCGGCCGCGGATCCGTCCGAGTACGCGAAGCAACTGCTGGCGCGAATCTGCCCGACCGTGCTGCCGTACGAACTCGACACGCCCGCGTCTTTCAGTTTCTCCGGCTTCAACGGACGAGCGCTTACGGACGACGTGATGGACGTGATCCTGACGCTCGCGACGAACACGGCGCTGGGCGACGGCGTGGCGCCGGACCTGCGGCTGGTGCGCGCCGACTTCCCGTACTTCGGCGACCCTCACGCGACGGGCCAACGGTCGGCAGCGCAATAACGTGCGCGATTTTTCAGGCGGGGGCGGCTTCGATGATGGAGACGCCTTCGACGATGGCGACGTTTTGCGGCGATTGGTCCTTCGCGACGACTGGGGTGATGCGGCGTAATTCGAATCCGCCTGCGGCGAGAAGAGGCTTCCATTCGGCCGCGCTGCGTTCCTTGCCGCCAGTGACCGCCATCATGTTGAGGTCGGCTATCAGACGACCTTCGAGATGCGGGTCGGGTTGCGAGATCACGTCCGGCAGAACGAATTCGAGCACGAGGAGCATTCCGTCCCGGGGAATCACGGCACGGGTGTTTCGGAGGATCTTCGCGGCGACGTCGTCGATGTAGCCGTGAAGGACGTGCTTCATGGCGTAGACGTCGGCGCCGGGCGGCACGCTTTCGAGGAGGTCGGCCGCGATCAGCTTGCATCGGTCGGCGAGGCCGTCGGCCTGAATGCGCGGCGCTGCTGATTCGATCGACGGCGGGCGGTCGACGAGCATGCCCTTGAGATGCGCGTCGCTTTTCAGGATTGCGCTGATCAATGCGCCACCACCACCGCCGAGATCCGCGACGACTTTCCGGCCGCTGAAATTCCACGCGCCGGCGATCGGCATGTAGTCATCGGCGGGAGCGGTCCCCATCACCGCGCGGAAAATCGCGTTCGCGTCCGGGTCTTTCGACCAGCGCGACGCGATGCCTTTGCTCTCCATCACCTTGAATGCGCTTTGGCCGGTGCGGACGCAATCGGTGAGCTGCGACCAGCTGTCCGCGAGCAGGTCTGCCCAGAACACGACAGCGGGCCAGACGGAATTCGGCGCGTCTTTGCGCAGCGGCTCGCCGAAAGGGGTGAGAACGAATTTGCCGGGCGTCGTCTCGGAGGTGATTCCGAAAATCGCGAGGGCGCGCAAGAGGCGATAGAGCGAGGCGCGGTCGGCGGCGCAGGCCTGGGCCAAGTCATCGATGCTGCGCTCGCCGCCGGCCAAGGCGTCGGCAACGCCAAGACGCGCGGCAGCGCAGATCATGCAGCTGCGCGAATAGGCCATGGCCATTTCGACGAGGGTCAGGTTCGGTGGGGCGCTGCTCGTGCTTGCGCTGGTGGATGACATTTGTTCGCTCCTGTTTTCTTGAACCCACTTACACGCCGATCAAACTACGTTACTGAAACGTTGTGTGGTGCGCGATGGTCGCAAAGGCCCCACCTTCACAAACCGAGGATGGAGCACCCGGAAAGTCAAAGGCTAAGGCCCGGGGCTGAAGCCCGCGCCGACTTGCTCACCGGAAATCATGCCGAGGGTTTCGAGCCATGTCTCGACCAGCTGCGGCCATGCCGTGATCGGGAGCTGCGTGCGGCGCAGGCCGAATGCGTGACCGCCTTGCGCGTACAAGTGCATTTCCACGGGCACCCCGGCGTTCTTTAGCGCGATGTAGTAAACCAGCGATTGCTTCACACCGTCCACGTAGTCGTTCTCCGCTTGCAGCAAAAACGTAGGCGGCGTCTTGTCGGTAACAGGAAGTTCCGGATTCAATTCAAATTCTTTCGTCGTGTTTTCCAGCATATGCCCAGGATAAATCGCCACGGCAAAGTCCGGGCGGCAGCTCACTTTGTCGGCAGCATCCACCGGCGCGTAGGCACGCTGTGCGAAGTGCGTGCTGATATTCGCCACTATGTGCCCGCCTGCTGAAAATCCCATCACGCCGATCTTCTGCGGATCGATATGCCATTCGACCGCGTGAAAACGGACCAATCCCACCGTCCTCTGTGCATCTTCCAACGCCGTCGGCGCCTTCGGATGGATGTTGCATTTGCAGTCGTTATGCCACGCTGGACCTGAATCGGGCACGCGATATTTCAAGAGAACGCAGGTGATCCCTCGCGACGTGAGCCAATCGCACACCTCCGTCCCCTCCAGATCGATCGCTAGATCAATATAGCCCCCGCCAGGAAACACGACCACCGCAACGCCCGTGTTCTTTCCTTCGGGCGAGTACACGGTCATCGTAGGCCGCGACACGTTGCTCACGCCTGTCACCGGCTTCCCGGCGATCAGATTCTTGGTCACCTTCACGGTTTCCGGCCCTGCCGGCGTCACCGCCGCCGCGTCGGGCGGCGTCCCCGGCCAGATCGGGATTTGCGTGTGGCCCGGCGATGGCTGCCAACCGGAGGTCTGCGCGCTGAGGCCGCCGGACAAAAACACAAGGGCGAAAGCAAGGATCGAGAGCTTCGTCATAGTTCCCGGAGCTTAGACATAAGGCGTCCCGGCCGCAAGCGGCGGCAGAAGGCGTGTCAGCTAAAGAGCACAGCGAGATTCGCTCAGAATGCGACGTCCTTCATGTGCGTGGCGATGAACCAGCGATTGCCAAACGGATCGGTGACCCCGGCGCTGCGATCGCCGTACGGCTGATCGGCGGGAGGCTGCAACGACACGGCGCCCGCAGCGAGCGCTTGCGCGTAGAGCGCGTCCGTATCGGGAACATACAAGTGCAGCGTGCTTGGCGTCGGCGTATACGGCCCGCGTCCGCCGGCCAAGGCGACGATGGAATCGCCGATGCGAACCTGCGCGTGCGGGATTCCGCCTCCGGGCATTTCCGCGCGATAGATTTCCTTGCCGCCGAATGCTTTCTCGAGGAACTCGATGAGATGCACCGGCTCCGACGCATACAGATGCGGCGTCACGCTGGGGAACGCGGCGAAAAGATTGCTGCCCGGAGTCGGCGTGAAGATGTGCCAGCGGTTGCCGGAAGAATCTCGCACCGTGCCGCCGCGCGAGCCGTAATCGTGATCGGTGACCGCATCGAATACCGTCGCGCCTGCTTCGATGGCGCGCGCGTACACCGCGTCGGGATCGCTGACGCGAAGAAGCAGCGTCGAGGGCGTCGGAGGATATTCCGGGTTCGCGTCGGCTACTTCGAGCATGGAGTCGCCGATTTTCACCTCGGCGTGCATGATGACGTCTTCGGCGCCGGGCCGCTTGGCGCGGAAATGTTCCTCGGCGCCGAACGCCTGCTTCACGAAATCGAGCCAGCGCGCGGCATCTGGAATCACAAGGTACGGCGTGACGGTGCGAAAACCTTCGCGCACCGGATTGACGGCTTTCTCGGGCGCCACTGCCGATTCTTTCGCAGGCCTCTGCGATTCCGCGGCTGCGCGCCTGCGCATTTCTTCGGGCGACACGTCTTCCTTGTGCGTCGAAAGAACCCAGGTGTAGCCGAAAGGATCGCGGAACTGGCCCGAACGATCGCCATAGAACTGGTCCGCGACGGGGCGGACGACCGTGGCGCCCGCAGCGACCATCCGGCGCCCGGAGTCGTCCACGTCCGGCACGTCCAGATGAATGTGGACTGGCGAGCCGCCGAGAGATTCGGGGCTGCGGAAATCAATCTCCGGGAATTCGTCCGCGAGATAGATCTTGGCGCCGCCGATGTTGAGCTCGGCGTGCCCGACTCTTCCGTCGGGCTGGTCGATGCGGGACAGTACGGTTGCGCCGAGCGCCTTCTCGTAGAACGAGATTGCGGCGGACGCTCTTCGGACGCTGAGGTAAGGCGTGACGGTGACGCGAAACTCGGGGGCCGCTTTTGCGCTGCTGGCCATTGATGCTTTCCTTTCCAAATCGGCTTTCAGGCGGGCCTTGAAATTCGGGCGCGGCAGATCCTTCAGGTCGCGAAGGATCTCGATCACAGGCGCGAAGGACACGTCGAGCGGGCGGACCGTTTCGGTTCGCGCCAGCGGCGCGTCCGGCGGGCCGAGCAGCGCCGAGATGACCCTATCGAGTTGTTCGCTTTGCGTGTTGTTAGCCATTTTTGCTTACCGGCTTTTTTGCTTTCGCTGCTATGGCGCGCGGATGCTGATTGATGCTTGCGCGCAGATTTTGGATCGCACGGAACTGCAGTTGCTTCACAGCGCCGCCCGAGCGACCAATTTCGCGCGCGATTTCGGCGATGCTTTTGCCTTCGGCGAAGCGCATCTCGATCACGCGGCGCTGGTCGTCGGGCAGCGTCCCTACGAGACGGAAGAGGCGCGCGCGGCTTTCGATTGCTTCGGGATTCGCGTGCGCGGAATCGTCCGGCGGATCGTCGACGAGCGCGGTGCCCTGTTCTTTCGCGGCGTGCTGCCACCGATCGGCAATCGCGTTTGAGGCGATGCGATACAGCCAACTCGCGAAAGGGGCGCCGCGGTATTCAAATTTGCCGATGTTCGCGAGCGCGTCGCGAAAGACTTCGGAGGTGACGTCCTCGGCATCGTCGCGATTGTGCAGGCGCCGGGCGACGAACGCGTAGACGCGCTCGAAGTGCTCCTCGTAAAGCTCCGTGAAGCGCGCAGGGTCCTTCTGCGCGGCTGCGATCAGGAGTCGCTCGTCGTGGGCATCCTTCTTCGGTGGCATCGATGTGTTCTTCTCTAACATAAACCGCGCGGCGAGTGAAAGGTTACGGTTGGGTGGCAGACGGCGAGTTCTAGCTGGCATGGCAGAAAGCACGCCACATGTTGCGGGAGAAACTGCGCTCCCTTACCTTCGTCAGGGCGAGAAGGACGCGCGCTTCGCGCGATCGTTTTTCGGCGGGGCTTTCAAGCCCCGTTTGGTTGGCGCTGGACGGCAAAACCACCCGTGTGGAGATGACAGCGGCCGCCTCTTGAGCGGCCGCTGCTCTGGCGTGCTGCGCTGGCGCTTGTACCGCTACTGCTGCTACTTGCAGGCGATTGTTTGGCCGTCGGCGTTGGCGCAGGTGCCCGTGTGCGTGACACCCTGGCCTTTCGTCCACGTCGTGTCGCCCTGGTAGGTGTCGCCGTTTTTGTTGGTGGCGTCCGTGGTGTGAGTGGCGGAGCCGTTCTGGAACGTGGTGTTGCCCTGGTACGTGCTGCCATTGGGGCCGGTCGCGGTGGTGCTGCGCGAGCCGGAGAACTGGCCGTCCGCGTTCCGTTGCGAAGAGCCGCTGGTCTGGATCGAGCCGCCGTTCGGGCCGGACGCTTGCGCGCTGCCCTGGTGCGTCACGTTGCCGTTATTCCACGTGGTGCTTCCTTCGCGGGAACCTTGCGCCCCGTTCGCCGTCTTGAAAGCGCCGCCGCTTGCGGTTGCGCCGGCACCCTGGCCATTCGTGGTGGTAACGCGGCCACGCGCGGCATAGCCGCCGTTGGCTCCACGCACCGCCGTGCCATGACCTGTGGTGACGCCGCCGCTGGCGTTACGACGTGCGAAACGCGCGTGGGCGACTCCCTGTGCGTTGACGTTGGTGGCGAGCAGGCCGAGGGCTGCGGCTGCCGTTACGATTGCCAGCTTCGAAAGGGATTTCATCTGAGCACTCTCCTTGTGTATTTCAGCGCCTCGATCTTGCGCTTACCAGGTCTAACACGGCCTTCCGGGCAGTGTTTGTAAGGAAGTGTCGCCCCGACGCGATGATGATTAAGCCCCTGTAAATAGGGCGTTTAAGGGGTATTTCTTTGGACGGGGAGAACTATCTTCACCTCGAGGCCGCCGCCTTCGCGATTGCGTGCTTCGATCGTGCCGCCATAGAGCTTTGTGACTTTTTGCGAGATTGCGAGGCCCAGGCCAGTGCCGCCCGTGGATCGATCGCGGGCGCCGGAGACGCGGAAGAAAGGCTCGAAGAGGCGCGGGAGAGCTTCGAGAGGGACGCCCGGGCCGTCGTCGGCGATCCGGATTTCGGCAAGCGGGGGAGTGTCTCCGTTCAGACTCACGCTTACGGCAACGGGCGTGCCGGGCTTGGTGTAACGCAGGGCATTGCGCACGACATTTTCGAAGCAACTGCGCAACAGATTGGGGTCGGCCTTGATGCGGCAATCGTCCGGCTGATCGAGGCTGACCGATTTGTGGAAGCTTTTTCCTTCGCGGCGCGCGTCGTCGACCACGCTTTCGAGCAAGGCGCGCAGGCTGAGCGGGATTAGCGTGGCTTGATCGGCCTGCGTCTGCAGGCGCGTGAGCGTGAGGATCTGGTCGATCAGCTCGCCGAGCTTTTTGAGGTCACTGTCGATTTCGCCGAAGGCGGTGGCGTCGCCGCGGCGCGCGAGCTCGAGCGAAACGGTCAAGCGCGTGAGCGGGGAGCGCAGCTCGTGTGAAATATCGCCGAGGAGTTCCTGCTGCTTTTGCAGCAAGGACTGAATGCGATCGGCCATCGCGTCGAAGTCGCGCGCGAGGTAGGCGAGCTCGTCATTGCGCTGCGAGAGGGCGGGCGTGGCGCGGACCGAGAAGTCGCCCTCGGCGATGCGGCTCGCGGCGGATTGCAATTGCCGGATGGGGCGAGCGATGTGGCGAGCTAGCAGGAAGCAGAGTAGCGCGGCGGCGAGCAGAGCGACCGCAATCCTCAGGAGGGCCATGCTCAAGTCGGGTTGGGCCAAAAATCCGCGCAGCGTGCGGACCTGCGCGACGAAGATGTAGTTGCCGCCGGGGGACGGCACGACGAGCGCGCCGCTCCAGCGCAGCGCCGCGCGCATTTGCGACTGGCCGGTCTCCGTCGCCTTCTGCACCAACTCCAGCGTTCCTTCGGGCAGGCCGCGGCCGCTCACGTCGTGGCCGTGCGGATCGAGCAAAGCCGCGCGAATATCGGACGAGTTCTCGATGTCGTCGAGATACTGATTCAGCTGCGGCGCGCCGCCGTGCGTGTAGAAATCGACGGCGCTGTGCGCGTAGAAGCCGAGCGCGTGCGACATCCAGCGGCGCCCGATGGGCTGATATCCGGTAAAAACGGTGAACAACACCATCGCGATGCTCAGCACGGCCATCGCGAACCAGAACCACAGGAAAATCTTGGAGAAGATGCCGCGCACTACTCGTGTCCTTCGGTGGCGGCGGAGTCGTCGCCGGTGTAGATGTAGCCGGCGCCGCGCACGCTGCGAATTCTCTCGAGCGTTCCGACGTGCGTACCGAGTTTTTTGCGCAGGCCGCTGACGTGATTGTCGACGCTGCGATCGAGCAGGCCGACGGGACGGCCGAGCGCTTCCTCGGCGATTTCGTCGCGGCTGAGAACCCGGCCGGCGGCGCGCACGAGCAGAAACAGGATGTCGAATTCCGCGCCGGTGAGTTCGATAGCGGCGCCATTTTGAACGACGCGGCGGGTGCGGCTGTCGATATGCAGGTCGCCGATCTCGAATGCTTCCGGCAGCGCCGCGGTCCCTTTGCGGCGCAGCACGGCGCGGATGCGGGCGACGAGCTCGCAGGGGCTGAAGGGTTTCGGCAGGTAGTCGTCCGCGCCCGCCTCGATGCCGGCGATGCGATCGGTTTCGTCGCCCCGCGCGGTGAGCATGATGACCGGCACCTGCGAATTCATGCGAATGCGGCGCAGGACTTTGCGGCCGTCGCCGCCGGGCAGCATTACGTCGAGGATCACCAGCTCGTAGTCGTCCTTCGCGCCTTCGCGGATGCCGGATTCGGCGTCGTGCACGGCGCGAACGTGGAGGCCGTCCATCGCGAGAAGGCGCGCGAGCGAGGCGCAGAGCTCGGTGTCGTCGTCGATCATCAGGATGGGAACGGATTTCATGGGAGCCCCGCGCCTAATTCGTTTCTACCGGAATGGGGCATGAACCATTGTAAGGAAGTGTCGCGCGGTGCGGTGCGCAGGTGGTTCGCAATAGACACGGGCGGGTGCACGGATCTCGGGCGTTCGCACGAGGGGGATAAGAAACGGTCCGCGCTTGAAACAGGGTGTATAATCCGCGACCGAAATACGGAATGCGGCAGCAGCTGGGATTGTTGATCGAAGGCGCAGCACGAGGAGCAAGAAATCGGGCGCGCGGGGCAAATGGGACAAAACGGGGGGACTGCATGAAGTATCGTTCGCTGGTGCTTTTGGGTTTGGCTGCACTCTTGGTGTTGCTGGTGATTCCGGTGTCGGCGTCAGCGCAACAGTCGTGCGAGAGTCTAATGTCGCTGCAGATTCCACACGTCACGATCACGATGGCCACGGCGATCAGCACGCCGCCGGATTTCGAAGTGCCGAGCACGGGCGGAAGATTCGGCACTCCTGCCGGACTGAAGGTGCCGGTGCCATTCTGTCGGGTCGCCGGATTCTCGGCGCCTACCAGCGATTCGCATATCGGATTCGAAGTTTGGCTGCCTCTGGCCGCGAGCTGGGACGGGAATTATATCGGTATCGGAAACCCTGGATTTATCGGAGCCATCAGCTACGCGGGGCTGGCGCGCGAGGTCGGACGCGGCTCGGCGGCTGCATCGACTGATACGGGACATGCGGACGAAGGCGCGACGAGCGAGGCGCCCGACAAGTGGGCGATCGGCCATCCGGAGAAGATCGCCGATTGGGGGTCTCGCGCGGTTCACGAGACTGCCGTCGCCGCGAAAGACTTGATCCTCGCCTATTACGGCAAACCCGCAAAGCTGTCCTTCTGGAGCAGTTGCCACGAGGGCGGCAATCAGGCGCTCACGGAGGCGCAGAAGTTTCCGACGGACTTCGACGCAATTGCCGCGGGCGATCCGGCGTATTACATCACTCATTTGCAGGCGGTGTCCGAATACATGACGTGGCTGTCGCTGAAAGATGGCGTGAAAGCGCCCGGCTACATTCCGCCGAGCAAGTATCCCGTGATCCACCGCGCGGCGCTGGATGCGTGCGACTCGCTGGACGGCGTGCGCGACGGGTTCATCGAAGATCCCACCCGCTGCCATTTCGACCCGGAGACAATTCGGTGTCCGGGGAAGTCGGATTTTGCCTCGTGCCTCACGGAGCCTCAGGTGCAGACCGCCAAGCTGATTTACGCGGGGCCGAAATTCGCGGACGGCACGCAAGTGTATCCCGGCTTCGATCCGGGCAGCGAGCTGGGCTGGGGCTTGATGATGGCAGGTCCCGCGCCGCTCAGCATCAGCACGGGATTTTTCAAGAGCGTGGTATTTGGCGATCCCAATTGGGATTTCCGGACGTTCGACGTGGACCGCGACACGAAGCTGGCGGACGAGAGGGATGGAGCGCTTTTGAACTCGAACGATCCGAATCTCGAGCCTTTCAAGAAACACGGTGGAAAGTTGCTGATCTACGAATCGTGGGACGAGGCGATCATTCCGCCGCGCAGCATGATCGATTACTACGACAGCGTGCTGAAGGCGATGGGCGGCAAGAAGGAGACGTACGACTTTGTGCGCTTGTTCATGGTGCCGGGAATGGGAATGTGCCCGGGATTTGGATTTGGCGACAATGGGACGTTTAACGCGCTCGACGTGGTCGAAAAATGGCGCGAGACCGGCAAGGCACCCGACGAAATCATCAACACGCACACGGTCGGCGACACTGTCGATCGGACCCACCCGGCGTGCCCGTATCCGCAGGCGGCCGTCTACAAGGGGAGCGGCGATCCGAACGATGCCGCGAGCTTTACCTGCGCGGTTCCGAAGTGGTGAGTTGTTGCGGGGCGCGCATCACGCGCGCCCCGAATTTCAGACCTAATAGGCGGCGGTGAAGCGCTTGCCGATGAACTGCGGCTTCTCGATTTCGTCGACGACGGCGACGGCGTAGTCCTCGGCAGAGATGCGGCTCTCGCCTTTCGCGTCGGTAACGAGTTGGTCTGCGCCAAGGCGGAACTTCCCGGTGCGTTCGCCAGGCTGGATGAAGGCGGCGGGACTGAAGTACGTCCAGTCGATTCCGGCGGCAGTGCCTTCCTTACGAAGCACCTCAAGCGCGTCGCGATGCGCCGACGCGATTCCTTTCCATGCGGCAGGGAAACTCGGCGTGTCGAGGAGGATCATTCCCGGCGCAACCTCGAGGCTCGCCGCTCCGCCAACCATGATTATCCGGATGCGCTTGCCGGAGTTCTGATTGGCCGCGCCGACGCCCTCGATCAGAGAACGCGCCGCTTGCACAGCCTGCTGGGGGTCACCCGCACCGGGACCGTAGGCACTCACGACCACTTCGTTACCCTTGATTGCGACGGCGACGCTTTCCGGCTTCAAGACGTCGCCGGGCTTGGCGGTGAGACCGGGCTTATCGGTCGGGACTTTTGCGACGTTGCGAACGATTGCCGTCACCTGGTGCCCGCGCGACAGAGCCTCCCGCAGAATTCGCTGGCCGATCATTCCGGTTGCGCCGTAGAGTGCGATGTTTGCCAAAGGTATCTCCTATTGAGGATTCAATGTGAGGGATGCTCGCGCAGCCGCCGCGAACGCGCGTGCTGGCCGTCCATTCCGCCCACTAGAGTTATGCCAAGAGAAGGGAATCGGCGCAAGTAATCTCTGCGGATTGGCACGTGTGCGCGCGTGAGGGCCGGAACGGCGGTAGGACAAAGCGGTGCGTGCTAAAATCGCACGTCATTTAGAGAAATCACAGCGCCGGCCGGGCGCTGTTCGGTCCCGAGTTTGCAAACGTGAACGCAACGATCCAAGCGACAAACTCGACAGCGAGCGCCACGCGCGTGCGCCCTTGCCCGCTGTGCGGCGGGCTCGAGCGCGAGGTGCAGGCGCGGCGCGATGGATGGGACATCGTGGAGTGCGCGCGTTGCGAGATGGTGTTTCTCGGGAGCGAACTGGCGTATTCCGTGCAGGCGGCGGACCACGACTGGTTCGAGGAGCACTCGAAGGAGTTGGCGCAGCGCAGGGAGAAGCAGCCGCTGATGCTGTTTCTCTCGCGCTGCACGCGCTGGATGCGTCCCGAGCCGACCGCACGGCTGCTGTCGCAGACGCTGCGATGGGCGCAGTCGGGGAGGTTGGTGGATTTCGGGTGCGGCGACGGGCGATTTCTCGCTGCGGCGGCCGCGCACTTTGATGTGACGGGCATCGAGCTGAGTCCGCAGGGCGCGGAAGCGTCGCGCGAGCGGACGGCGCGCGAAAAGATTTTCGAGGGGCCCGTGACCGAAGTGGCCGAGCGGGATTTGCCGGCGGGCGCTTTCAATGTCGTCACGCAGTTCGGCTACATCGAGCATGAGTGGCATCCGCTGGCGGGATTGCGCGCGGCGCATCGCGTCCTCAAGCCCGGCGGCTTGACCGTCCTGAAAACGCCAAATTACGCGAGCTGGAATCGCCACATCCGCGGCATGAAGTGGTGCGGCTATCACGTTCCGGCGCATTGCAACTATTTCACGCCCGAAACGCTCGCGAGGATTTTGCGTGAAACCGGATTCGAGCCGCTAGCGCGGCCGCTCGCCGATTGCCTGCCAACGAGCGACTCGCTCTGGATGGCCGCGCGCAAATCTGCGTAGTACCTTTTATTTCCTTCACTGTCCTCATAGGCGTGCCGAGCGCGCGTTTGTTCGCTGTACCAAAACTGTACCTCGGGCAAATTGACGCGGTTGTGACATCGGCCTAGAGTCTGCGCCACAAACAGCCGCCGATCGTCCTTCGAGTTTCGCGGGATGCTCGCGGCCAATCGATCACATCGTCATCAGGTTAACTCACCGGCTCGTTAACCCATGAAGACCGTGCGCCGCGGGTGTGCCTGCTCGTCGGCGGGGGAGCGGACATGAGAATTACGAAACGAGTGGTGGCAGCTCTGGGACTCACGGCCTTGTCGATCAACGCGGCGCTGCTGGGGCAGGGAAGGCAGGCCAGCAGCTCCACTGGTTCACAATCGAGCGTCAGCGATCCGGGCGTGCGGGCTGGGGACGTGCAAGTCGGCACTCCGTTGCCCGGTTTGAGCGCGGCGGAGCTGCAATACTTTCAGGATGGCCTCACGCGCTTCATGGAGGTCGACTCCGTGGGCGGCAACCTTTCCGGAGAAACCGGCCTGGGCCTCGGGCCGGCCTTCAACTCGAACAGCTGCGCAAGCTGCCACGCGCAGCCGGCGATGGGCGGCACGAGTCCGAGCGCGAGCCAGTATCCGAATATTGGGCCCAACCCGCAGATGACCGCGGCGAGCGACGCGGGCGCGACGAACAGCATTCCGTATTTCATGGCGCCTGACGGTCCCGTGCGCGAGGCGCGCTTTCCCTACGTCGTGTCGAATGGGCGCGTGACGTCGACGCCGGATGGCGGGGTCCACGACGTGTTCACAGTCGCCGGGCGGTCCGACGCGCCCAACTGCAACATGCCGCAGCCAAGTTTTGAGCAGATGCAGCAGCTCAACAACATCATCTTTCGCATCCCGACGCCGCTCTTTGGCGCTGGCTTGATCGAGAACATTCCCGATTCGACCGTCTTGGCGAATATGAGCGCCAACGCTTCGCTCAAACAAAATCTAGGTATCTCCGGCCATCCGAATTACAGCGGCAACGACGGAACGGTGATGCGCTTTGGCTGGAAGGCGCAGAACAAGTCGCTCGAGATGTTCGCGGGCGAAGCCTACAACGTCGAAATGGGCGTGACGAACGAGCTCTTCCCGAATGAGCGCGAAGGCGCGCCGTCGGCGTGCCTCTACAACAAGACTCCCGAGGACGCGACGAACTTCGGCGATGCGGGCACGCAGATCCCGAGCGACATTGTCGGCTTTGCAGACTTCATGCGCTTCTTGGCGCCGCCGGCGCCATCGGCTGCGGGAATTCCCGGCAACCCTTCGGCGCAGTCGCTGGCCAATGGGCGCGCGGTATTTGGCCAGGTGCATTGCGACATGTGCCACACGCCGTCGCTGGCCACGTCGCCGTCGTCGTTTAGCCCCGCGCTGCGGAATCAGAATGTGGCGCTGTTCTCGGATTTGCTCGTGCACCACATGGGCTCGAGCCTGGCAGACCACGTGTCGCAAGGCTCGGCCGGCCCGGACGAGTTTCGTACTGCGCCGCTATGGGGCGTCGGGCAGCGGATATTCTTTCTGCACGACGGACGCGCTACGCCCGCGAACGGCGGCCTGTTAAGAGCGATCCAGGATCATGCGGGTCAGGGATCGGAGGCGAATCAGGTGATCTCGCTCTTCAACAATCGGAGCAGCCAGGATCAGCAGGATCTGTTGAATTTCCTGCGATCGCTGTAATGCGCGGGTAACCTACTTGAGGAAGTGGGGCATTACCTCGTTGGTGAAGAGTTCGAGGGAGCGGACGCTTTCGTCGTGGGTAAGGTCGCCGTAGGCGAAGCGCGGGACGAAATAGTTGGCGCCGGATACTTCCATTTGTTCTTCGATCGCCGCGCGCACCGTGGCGGCCGTTCCGGTGATGATCGTGTCGGCGCTCGCCTTTGAAATTTCGTCAAGCGCCTGGTGCTTCACGTCGAACTTGCGCCACAAATAGGACACCTTGTCGTAGAAGCCGCGGTATCCGAACATGCCGCGCTCGGCCGCTTGCGAATCGTTTTCTCCCACGTAGAGCAGTCGCGTAATGCCCACCTTCGGCACTTTCGCGCGAGGATGGCTGCATCCCGTGCCATGAGCTTCACTCCACGCCTGCATGTACGCGTCGACCACTTTGCGTGCGCCCGCCGCGGGCAACAGAGAAACGAGGTTCATGTTCTGGCGCGCGGCGCGGGCGGCGCTTTCGGGACTGTTTGTCGCGTACCAGAGCGGCGGATGAGGCTGCTGCAAAGGTTTCATCTCGATCGGCACGTTTTGAAAATGGAAGTATTTGCCGTGATAGTCGACGACATCTTGCGTGAGCGCCGCCATCAACACCGCGACCGCTTCGGCGTAAAGAGCGGGCGCTTCCCCTTCCGTAACGTTGTAAAAGCCCAGTTCCAGTGGGGAAACGCCGCGGCCGGTGCCGATTTCGAATCGACCATTGGTGAGATGGTCGAGCATGCAGATTTCGGCGGCTAGGCGCAGCGGATTGTAGAGCGTCGCGATCAGGACAAGTGGCGCGAACCGGATGCGCTGCGTGATGCGCGACGCCGCAGCCATGAAAATCAGCGGCGAGGGCGCCAGGCCGAGCGGCGTGAAGTGATGCTCGGTGAGGTGATAGGTGCTGAAACCGGCCTTATCGTAGAGTTCGAGCAGCTTCAGCCGGCTGTCGTACGTCTCATGAATGGGCCGGTTTTGCCGGTCGATATGATCGATGACACCAAATTCCATTTTGCGCGCCCACCCCGAACGATCGAGGACCTTGCCTGGCAGTAAGCCGCCCCAAGAGCCCCGAAAGCGCAGACCACTCTACCTGCGGCTCCGCACTTTGGCAAACTCCACGGTTCCGGGAACTTTCCCGCCGCATTTGCGGAAGGCTTCTCAAGGCGCTTTCGCATCGAAAGACTGTGCCTAAGTCGCAACGTCGGGCGCGCAGGACGCCGGAGTTCGCGGGCCGCCGAGCGGTGTTATAATCGCGCATTCGGTTCAGGGGCTGGCAAAGGAGTACGAGGATGGGGATTCAATTTCAAGAGCTTTGGAGTTGGGCTCGACGGCGTAAAGTGTTTGCGACCCTCCTCGTAGTCGTCACGCTGGGCGTGGGCATTCTGATTGGCACGGTGGTTCCGGGACACACGCTCGCCAATCACCCGCAGGGACCCAGCGGCGCTGCACTCCTCGCGATTCCCGATCCGATCAGCCTCTCGGGCGCGTTTGCCAGCATCTCGAAAAATCTGGGACCGGCGGTCGTGAATATTTCAACCACGCAGGTGATTGAAAAGCCGAAGGGCAGCGCCGGTAAGGCCGCGCCGAAGGGCAACGACGACGGCAGCGACCCATTTCAGGACTTCTTCGATCGCTTCTTTGATTCGCCCGACAATGCGCCGGACGCCGAGCGCAGCCTGGGTTCGGGCGTAATCGTCGACAAGCGCGGGTTCATTCTCACGAACGATCACGTGATCGACGACGCCACCAAGATTCAGGTGAGCCTCGATGGCGACCCGAGCCACTACAACGCGCGCGTTGTCGGCACGGACAAGGACACCGATCTCGCGGTGATCAAAATCGACGCCGGGCACGATCTGCCGGTCGCGAAGCTCGGCAATTCGGATGGCGTGCAGGTGGGCGATTGGGTGCTGGCGTTTGGCAGCCCATTTGGCCTGAATTCGACGGTTACGGCCGGCATCGTCAGTGCCAAGGATCGCACCACGGTCGGCAAGCAGTTCCAGCGGTTTATTCAGACGGATGCGGCAATCAACCCGGGAAATTCGGGCGGTCCGCTCGTCAACATGGCGGGCGAGGTAATCGGCATCAACACGGCGATTTACACGGGAGGCCGCGGATTTGAAGGCGTCGGCTTCGCGTTGCCGTCGACCACGGCAATCAGCGTTTACAACCAACTCGTCACTTCCGGGAAAGTGGTGCGCGGCTCGATCGGCGTCACTTTCCAGGAAGAGAATAGCGACAATCCGATCCTGATGAAGGAACTTGGAGCGCCGTACGGAATCGTGATTGAAGCTGTCGCCCCTGGCAGCCCGGCGGAGAAAGTCGGCCTCAAGGCCGGCGACGTGATTACGGATGTGAACGGCCAGCCGGTCCACACGGGCGCCGACTTGGTGAACCCGATTGCGCAAACGCCGATCGGCCAATCCGTGAAGGTTCAGTACGTGCGTGACAAGCAGACGAATCAGGTCACGCTGACCGTGGCGGATCGCTCGCAGATTTTCCCGCAGACCGCTCAGGATGCGGATCAAGCGCCCGATCAGGGCGACCAGGCGGATCAGTTTGGCCTGCACGTCGAGGATCTGACGGCCGACCTCGCGCACAAAATCGGCATGGGCAAGCTGGTGGGCGCCGTGGTGACGGAAGTTGAGCCGGCGAGCTTCGCCGAGGATGTCGGCTTCGTGCGCGGCGACGTGATCGTCGAGGTCAACCATGTGCCGATCACTTCGCTCGCGGATTACAAGGCGCAGATGGCCAAGCTCAAGCCGGGCAACGACGTGCTCTTCAAGATCGCGCGTCGCTCGGATAGCGAAACGGTGCTGACGCTTTTCCTGGCTGGCGCTGTGCCATCCCCGCAGCAATAGCTGCGACACAAATTCTCGTTCCTCGGGGGCGTTTGAGCGCCCCCTCGCTTCTCTTCGGTTCCGCGACGAACCCTGGGGCTGGGGCCTTGCCGCGCACGCGGCCTCTTCAGCGGTTGGACCATTGGCTGATTGGTTCCCTGTGTCCCGCGCCCGGCTTGAGTCGCGACTTGAACGGACGATAATAGGCGTAGGGGCGTGGCCGGCGGCCGGGGCGGCAATTCACTCGGACTCGGCGTCCAAATTGTGATGATGACATTGATCCAGCACATGAAGCGCGTCAAAGTGTGGGCTATTGCCCTGTCAGCTGCTGTTGCTCTGGCTTTCGTGGCTGCCGCGCCGGCGCACGTGCGCCAAACCGGATCGTCGACGTCTCCATCGCATTCGGCGCCCAGCCATCACCGGAAATCGAGCGGGAGACACCGGCGTTCGAGCCGCATGCACCTGCCGGCTGCGCCGACGCGTGACCGCATCAGCGAGATTCAATCCGCACTCGCCCGCGGCGGCTACTACAAGGGCGATCCGAACGGCAAGTGGGACTCGGATACAGTCGCGGCGATGCAGAAATTCCAGTCGGCGAGCGGCCTCGATTCCACCGGCAAACTCGACGCGCCGACGTTGCAGAAGCTGGGTCTCGGCTCGGACATCGCGGGAGTTTCGGCGCCCAAGCCGGTTGTACCCAAGTGCTGCGCGACACCCTCAACGTCGACGGCCCCTCCCGCCGCGGAAAAGCCCGCGCCTTCGGCACAGACTCTGGCGCCGGCTGACCCTGCCACCACTGCTTCGAACCGCCCTTCCGACACGGCCGCGTCTGATCCGAAGGCTCCTCAACACTAAGCCTGCATTTTCAGCATCTACCCAAAAGACCTGTGTTGACGCTCACGTCCCTGGGGTTGGTACAATGCCGCCCAATCTGCCGGTCATTCGCTATCTTTGGTTGGGAAAGCCGCGGCTTGGGAGAAACCCGTACGCGCAACAAACGGCTGATTTGTGTGATTCGAGCGGCCCGTCGCGCCGGATGCGGAATCTTTACGCTCGCGGCACTTTTCTGTGGAGGAGTGGCGCACGCGCAACAGCCATCTCCCCCTCAGCAGCAACAGTCGCTACCCTCCATGCCGGGTGCGGTGTCGGTGGAGAAGCAAACCCCCCAGGGGCCCACCACATGTCTTCAGCCGCCTCCGCTGGTTGGATGGCAGGATTATGAGGGGCCCTTCGCGAAGGTCGTAGGTGCATTCGGCCGGAAACTCGAGCGCAAGGAAGTAGCTACGAATCCGGCGCGATACAGACCAGGGACCACATTTTGCACGCTTGAAGCGAAGGCCAAATTTATGCTGTTCGTGAACGATACGATTGACCCGGTGACGTTCTTGAGCGCCGCATTTAATTCCGGGATCAGCCAGGCGCAAAACAGCGACCCATCCTACGGGCAGGGCGCATCCGGCTACGGCAAGCGTGTGGGCTTCAACCTAATCGATCAGGCGCAGGCGGACTTCTTCGGCGATTTTGCGTACCCGGTGATATTTTCGGAAGACCCGCGCTACTACCGTTTGGGCGCCGGCTCCTTCGGCCGTCGATTCTTTCACGCTGTGGAGCATGCGGCCGTCGCGTATAACGTGGACGGCACGAAGATGCCGAACTATTCGCTGTGGTTCGCGACGACCAGTTCGACTGCGCTAAGCAACGTCTATCACCCGGATCACCAGCGCGGCTTCGCCCCGACCGCCGAGAGTGTTGGCTCCAACGTCGGCGAGGGCATTGGTTTTGACGTGCTGCGCGAGTTCTGGCCCGAGATCGCGCGCAAATTCAAGCTCCCATTCCGCGGAGAAACCGTGCCGGGAGACGAAGGCACAGATACCGCTCAGCCCTGAGCGTTCGCTTGCGGATCGGCAGCGGTTGCGCGAGGTGACGTCCAACTCCTCGCGGGGACGTCCTTGGTCCGAATTTTCGGCTCCGAACCTGCGCCTCGATTCTCCAATGGCCAGTGCCGCGATCCCGGCCGAATCCTGTACGCGGGGTCAGTGGAAGATTTCGCCGCAATCTGTCAGCGTGGTTATAGCGACAAAGGTCGCCAGCCCTCTCGACGAGGGCCGAAAGCTCTTTGAAAATTTGAGATCGAAGAAGGCGTCTCGGTTCTAATGTAGCTCACCCCGCTTTCCCGGGGTGAGGCTTCCCGGCCCTTCGCCACGCACATCGATCTAGGCGCGGCATGAACGACTCAAAGGGTGCGTCAACCAATCACCAATCACTACTCACCACTCACCACTCACTGCATTTCTAATCGACATTCGGCGATTAGAAACGTCCACAACTCGTTACAAACAAACGATCGCGACCACTTCTAATCGACACTGTTGTAGGGGGTCCCAGCTGTCGATACCTGCCCCTCAATTCTAGTCTCCCGCGATTTGGCGCTGGCGTGGTTTTGGGGCTAAGCTAGGAATTCGCACAGGAGCGTCTACATGGCCACGGCGTTTGCCCCTCGAGTGTTCAAGAATTTCATCAACGGCGAATGGGTTGAATCCCGCAGCGGCAAATCAATCGAAAACCGCAATCCCGCCAACCGGGACGAGCTTGTCGGAATGTTCCCGGCTTCGAATCAGGAGGACGTCGCGCTGGCTGTTGATGCGGCGCGATCGGCCTACGATAAGTGGCGGCTTACGCCCGCTCCGCGGCGCGCTGAGATTCTGTTCCGTGCGGCGGAGATACTGATCGAGCGCAAGGAAGATTTCGCGCGCGACATGACGCGCGAAATGGGCAAGGTGCTCGACGAAACGCGCGGCGACGTGCAGGAAGCCATCGACATGACGTACCTGATGGCGGGCGAGGGCCGGCGGCAGTTCGGCCAAACGACGCCGTCGGAGCTGCCGAACAAATTCGCAATGTCCGTGCGCGCGCCAGTGGGCGTGGCGGGACTGATCACGCCGTGGAATTTCCCGATCGCGATTCCATCGTGGAAGACGATGCCGGCGCTCGTTTGCGGCAATACGGTTGTCCTGAAGCCGGCCGAAGATACGCCGCTTTCGACTTACAATCTGGCGCAAGTATTGCAAGACGCGGGGCTGCCGGCCGGTGTGCTCAATGTTGTTTTCGGCGATGGGCCGGGTGCGGGCGCGTCCGTGGTGAACCATCCACAGATCAATCTCCTCAGCTTTACGGGATCAACCGAAGTGGGCCGCATCGTGAGCGAGGCGTGCGCGCCGACCTTCAAGAAGTGCCATCTGGAGATGGGCGGCAAGAACATCATCATCGTGATGGACAGCGCGAACCTCGACCTTGCCGTCGAGGGCGCAGTCTGGGGCGGATTCGGTACCACAGGGCAGCGCTGCACCGCGGCGAGCCGCGTGGCCGTGCAGAAGAAGGTCTATCGCGAGTTCGTGGACCGGTTTGTGGCGCGCGTGAAGGCGCTGAAAGTCGGCGACGGTCTCGATCCTTCGACGCAAATGGGTCCGTGCGTCAACGAGCAGCAGCTGAACACGGTGATGAAATACGTCGCGATCGGCAAGGACGAAGGCGCGAAGCTCGCCACCGGCGGGCATCGCCTCGATAGCGGCGCGTACGCGAAGGGCTGGTTCCACGAGCCGACGGTGTTTGTCGATTGCGACCCGCAGATGCGCATCTGCCAGGAAGAAATTTTTGGCCCGGTAGTCAGCGTGATTCCGTTCGATACTTTCGACGATGCGCTCGCGATTGCGAACGGAGTGCAGTACGGGCTTTCGGCCGCGATCTACACGCGCAACGTCAACGAAGCGTTCCGCGCGCAACGCGATCTCGAAACCGGGATCGTCTACGTGAACGCCCCCACGATCGGCGCGGAAACGCATCTGCCTTTCGGCGGCACGAAAAATACCGGCAATGGCCATCGCGAGGCAGGTCTCGCCGCGCTCGATTTTTACTCCGAGTGGAAGACGCTCTACATCGATTATTCGGATCGTCTGCAGCGCGCGCAGATCGACCACGCGGAATGACGGTTCGGCCACCGTCCGGCTGCCTCGTTATACGTCCAGCCCGGCGAGGCGCATGAGTTCGAGCGCGTTGCTCTTGGTCACCACTCCATCCCGCAGCTTGTAATCGAATCTCATCTGGCCATTCTCCACATAATCCTGCAGGTGCACGTTGCGGACAATCGGGCCGAGCGATTCGGCCATCTCCGTGAGCGCCAGATCGTGCGTCGTCACGATGCCGATGGCACCGCGCTCCAGAAATGCGCGCAGCAGGTTTTCCGCTCCGATCCGGCGATCGTGTGAATTCGTTCCATCGAGAAGCTCGTCGAAGAGGAAGAGGATCGATCTGCCGCCGCTCGCCAGATCGAGAACTTGCCGGATGCGGAGCACCTCGGTGTAGAACGTCGAGCGCCCTTCCTGCAGCGAATCGGTGCTGTGCAGGCGGGTGCCGAGCAAGAGTGGCGAGAGGCGCAACGATTTCCCGCGGATGGGCGCGCCTGCCAGCGCGAGCACCGCGTTGATTCCGACCGTGCGCAGCAGCGTGCTCTTGCCGGACATGTTCGATCCGCTCACGAGTAGCACGCGCGTCTGCGTATCGAGTCGCAAGCTGTTTCGCACGCATCGGTCCGCGGGGATCAACGGATGCCCGAGGTCTTCGCCATCGAAATGCGGCGATGAATCGAGCGTGTTCGCAAGTTCGGGGAACGGGTCGGCCGGATGTTCGAACGAGTACGTTGCGAGCGATAGCAGCGCCTCGATCTCGGCGACCGTATCGATCCAGCTGCGCATTTGGCGGCCGTGCTGCTTTCTCCATGCCTCCGCAGCGAGACCCGTCTGGACCGTGTAAAGCACGGGCAAGTCGAGGAGTCGTCCGAGCAGGCTGTCGTGCCCGTCGATCCACGAGACAATGTTTGCGAATCGGCGGATCGCTCGCGACGCTGGTTCCGGGCCCTGTTTCAGCGCGGCGGCAAGCGTTTGCAACTGTGGCGAGTCGAACGGCTCTTGCTCGATGCGCCCGAGAATCCTTGAGAAAAGCTGCAACCCTTCGGCATTGGAGTTGACACCCCCGATCGCGGTAGATGCGTGCTTGTGCAGCCAGCTATAGATGATCGCTTCGAGGAACAGGACTGCGAGGACGGGCCAGTAGCGCAGCGTCGCAAAATAATAGAGGCCCGCCACGACGGCGGCGACCGCCAGAGCCGCGGTGATCGCGCGCATCGAAGGACCGCCGAGCCATGCTTCTCCCTCGCACCATTTTGTCAGCGACTCGGGATTCAGCCTCACACGCATGTCTTCGCCCGTGACTGCCAAATCCTCGCGCAGATCGAGTTTCGGGCGCAGCTCGGAGACGAAAGTCTGGCGGTCGATAATTCCTTCGACAGGCGATGGCAAGAGCAGCCATTGGGCCAGGCGTTCCTCACCCATCGGCAGTCTGGACGTGGAAAGAAGTTCGAAGAGGCAGCCGCGGCCGAAGAGATCGAGATCGTCCGCATAGACGTGCTTGGAATCCCGGAACCGCTCGCCGGAAGCGCCGGTGCCGCTCCAGCGATCTTCCATTCGCGCGAAGCCCTGCCGATAGAAGTTTGCTGCCGTGTTGGCGTGGGTGCGGGCACGAATCACCCGTTCGTGGATCATTGCGAGGATGGCGAAAACCGCGACAGGCAAGAGGAGCCAGTAGCCCGATATGTGCTCCACAAAATAGAGCCAGAGGACAACGATGGCGGCGACAGCTACCGCCAGTTTCGCATTGCCGAGCCGGATATGCTGGCGCTCCCTGCGCGCAACCGTCGCGACGTGGATTTCCAGGCGCCTTGCGTATTCCTCTCGCGGATCAAGCACTTGTGCCCCCAACCGGCCCAGATAGTCTACCAGCCGAATCCCGCGGCATGGTGCGAACGCCGTTAGGTAGGTAGCTTTCGGCATCGCGGTTGACACTTCGCAGGCGTCGCAAGCAGAATGCTGAGGCGGTCGGCAGCGGGCAGCGATTCCTGCCCACGGGGCGGCTTTCCGATCGCAATTTCAATCCGGTCGCGGAGACGCAACGTCTCCCGAATCATCCGGCGAGGACTTCTTCGATGATCCGACGATGCGCTCTCGCGGTGCTAGCCCTCTCGATTCTCCCGTTCCCACGGATGCTCTCTGCTCAGTCGTCCGATTCGCAGCGTTCCGCCGGTGTGGTGGCTGCGCCCGCTGTCGCGCCGGGCGGATGTTTCGGTTTCGCCCCAGCGGACTCCGGCGGCGGTTCAGCCGTGGGCACTGTTTCGCAGACAAGCCACGGCTTCGATCTCTCGAATCTCGACCGTTCCGTTGCGCCTTGCGACGATTTCTACAAATTCGTCGATGGCGGCTGGATGAAGAACAATCCGATTCCGGCGGATCGTTCCACCTGGGCGCCGTACAGCAAGCTCATGAACCAGAACGAGGAGGACCTGCACGGAATTCTCGAAGAAGCGGCCAAGGACAAGGCCGCCAAGCCCGGCTCGAACTGGCAAAAGATCGGCGACTATTACGCGAGCTGCATGGACGAGAGCGCCATCGAAGCGGCGGGGCTCAAGCCGCTCGATCCGATTTTTCAAGAGATCGCGCAGATCAACGATCCTGCGGGCCTGCAAGCGGAGATCGCGCGCCTGCAGCGCACCGGCGTGAACGCCGTTTTCGGGTTCGGCTCGCAACAGGATTTCAAGGACAGCACGCAGGTGATCGCCGCGGCCGGGCAGGGAGGCCTGGGCCTTCCCGACCGCCAGTATTATCTGGACGAAGACGATCATTCGAAGCAGATTCGTGCGGGCTACATCCAGCACGTCACGAATATGTTCAAGCTGATGGGCGACGATGATGCCACGGCCGCGAACGAGGCCAAGGTGGTGATGGATATCGAGACGACGCTCGCCAAGGCTTCGACGAAGCGCGAGGATCTGCGCAATCCCGAGGCGAACTATCACAAATTGACGCTGGTGCAGCTCGCCGATTTGACGCCGCATTTTTCCTGGGCCGATTATTTCAAGGAGGTGGGCGCGCCGCCGGTTTCGTCGGCCGACATCGCGCAGACCGATTTCTTCAAGGCGGTGGATGCGGCGCTCGTCTCGGTGCCGCTCGACCAATGGAAAATCTATCTGCGCTGGCACGTGATCGATGACGCCGCGGAGGCGCTACCCAAGAGGTTCGTCGACGAGAATTTCGATTTTTATGGCCGGCAGTTGACCGGCGCGAAGCAGATACTGCCGCGCTGGCAGCGCTGCGTCGAGCAAACGGACGGCGAACTCGGCGAGGCTCTCGGTCAATTCTACGTAAAGCGGTATTTCCCGCCGGAAGCGAAGGCCCGCGCGCTGGTGCTCGTTCACGACCTGATCGATGCGCTGCGCGACGATCTCTCGACCCTCGATTGGATGAGCGAGCCCACGCGCCAACAGGCGCTGCACAAGCTCGACGCGATGACGCTCAAGATCGGCTACCCGGACAAGTGGCGCGATTATTCCGCGTATCATGTCGAGCGCGTGGCGTACGTGGAAAATGCCATGCGGGGAGACGAATTCGAGTTTGCGCGGGACCTCGCGAAGATCGGCAAGCCCGTGGATCGCACCGAGTGGCACATGTCTCCCCCGACGGTGAACGCCTACTACAACCCGCTGCACAACGAGATTGTGTTTCCGGCGGGCATCCTGCAGCCCCCGTATTTCGATCCGAAGGCCGACGACGCGATCAACTATGGCAGCATCGGCTCGATCATGGGCCACGAGATGACGCACGGCTTCGACGATCAGGGCGCCCAATTCGACGCCGACGGCAATCTGAAGAACTGGTGGACGCCCGACGATCTCAAGAATTTTCACGAGCGCGGCGATTGCATCGTAAAGGAGTTCGACGCTTTCGAGGTCGAGCCGGGGCTGCACGAAAACGGAAAACTCGAGGAGGGCGAGGCGATCGCCGACCTCGGCGGCCTGGTGATCGCGCACGCGGCGTTTGAAAAGGCGCTCGCCGGGAAACCAACGCCCGCGCCAATCGACGGCTTTACCGCCGAGCAGCGCTTCTTCCTCGGCTTCGGGCAAAACTGGTCGGTGAACTATCGTCCCGAGGTGCAACGGCTGCGCGCGAAGACCGATCCGCATCCGTTGAACTTTTTCCGGGTGAACGGCACCGTCGTGAACGTGCCGGCATTTGCGAAGGCGTGGGGCTGCACGGACAAGTCGGCGATGGTCCAGCCGGGCGCGATGCGCTGCCGCATTTGGTAGCGTCGCATCGCTGCGAATTATTTTTTCCGGGGTGCGAGAATTCGCTCGATCTGCCCCAGGTGATTGATGTCGTGGCCGGCGACCATGCGCGAAATGTGCGTGATGGTTTCTTTGCCGCGCTCCGAGTGCATTCCGTGGTGCTCCCACTGCTCGGGCGCGAGCGTCTTTAGGAGCGCCAGGTTGGCTTCGCGGAAGGCGGAGAACCGCCCGAGCGATTGGAGCGGGTCGCGCTTTTCGTAAGCCATGGCGGCGGCCCAGGCGTCCTGATCGTAGCCTTGGATCGGCGTTCCCGGATTGCCGAGAATCGAGCGCATGCGGTATCCGATCACGAGTTCGGCGTCGGCCATGTGCGCCAGTATCTCGCGCACGGACCACTTGCCCGGCGCCGGGCGCTTTCGCAGCTTCGCGCCAGCAGCGCCCTTCAGCAGGTGCTCGATTTTCTTCGGCGTGGCCCCTTGCACTTTGACTGGGTTCTGGCTGCCAACATAGCCAAGCATTCGCTCGATATACTGCTGCGCGGTTTCCTGCATATGCGCTCCTGTCGGGCTGATTCTCTCTGCGTAATGGAATAGACGCATTGTAAGCGCTAAGGAGAGCAGAAATCGGCGAAAATGCCCGACCTTAGTCGGCCGGCGAGGCCGAATTGGCGGTCGGACAAGGCCTGGGCCGACCGCTTCGTGCGTTCGAGGGCGGCATATTTCGGATTCTGGAAACTTCGCCCTCCAAAGCCTCAAGCCGCCCCCTTTGGGCGGCATACAATTTGAGGACGTCAAGGCGCCGCGGGCTTGGGGCCTGGTAGCGGCGGACGTTGCGGTAGGCCACTCTCAGAGGCGAACACTATGGCGAAGTCGGTGGACATCCACCCGGAGAAGCTGCGGGCGGAGCCGTCTGCGAAAAATCCCGCCAAATCTGCGGCAAAGCCTGAGGAGCGCGAACTCGCGCGGAAGCGCGCCGAGCAGGCTGCTATCGAAGCCGAGCTGGCCGACCGCGAATTGCGCGCCACGAGCTTGCGGGCGGAATTGGGCGCGTTCGAGCGGCGCTATCTGCATTTCGTCGGCTCGCGCTACGCCGAGCTTGACGAGTGCAAGGCGAAGCTTGCGGAGCGAATCGCGGGCGAGCAGCCGGGCAACGAGCGCGCGCAGCAATCGGCGCGAGTGGCGCGGGCGATCGCGAGCGAGACGAAGTCCGCCGTCGGCGACGAAAGCGCTAAAGAGCCGCGCGCCTTCAAGGCGTCTCCCGAGCTAAAGCGCCTGTACCGCGACGTCGCCAAACGCATTCACCCCGATCTCACGTCCGACCGCAAGGACCGCGCCAAGCGCCAGCAATTGATGGCGGAGGCGAATCAGGCCTACCAGAAGGGGGATGAAGCGCGGCTCGCCAAAATTCTCAGCGAATACGATTGCAGCCCCGAGGTTGTCGAGGGCGAAGGGACGGGCGCGGAACTGGTCCGCGCGATCCGGCGCGTCAGCCAGGCGCGCGGCCGCTTGGCCGAGATTGAGGCGGAATTGGACGATCTCGTGCGCTCGGACCTGTATCAGCTAAAATCGCGCGTCGAAGAGGCCGAGAAAAGCGGCCACGACGTGTTTGCCGAGATGACCGAGAAGGTTGAAGAACAGATTGCACTTGCGAAGGAGCGGCTCGAAGCGCCGCCTTCGCGCGCACGCCGCTGATGGAAAGCCAGGGCAAATCCGGAACGCAGCAAATTGTGGCCACGCCGCCGCAGGCGCTGGCGTTGCGGTCGTCGACTATCGTCGCGCGCGGCCTGCGCGATTTGGCGCGCGATTCGAACTGGCTGATCAAGAAAATTTTCAGCGCGCGGTGCTCGCAGCTGGCGATTTCCGCGTCGGGGCAGGTGTGCGCGGTCGCGTCGCTTGCGCCGCTGGGTACCGAGCGCGTGTGCCTGTTCGATATCGAGCTGAGCGTGCCGATTTCGATGCTGGCGATTCCGCCCGGTCAGCCGGCCTGCGCCTCCGGACTTTCCGCGGCATTTGCATATTCTCCGACGGCGCGGCATCTCTTGGCGGCGTGGGGGGCGTGGCCTTCCGAACTTCAGGTATTCGACCTGCATGCGAAGGCTTTTCTCGGTTCGTTCGGCGAATTTTCGAATCTTCCGGAATCGCTCGCGTGGTCTGCGAGCGGAAAGTTTCTCGCGGCGGCGACGCTCGGGGGCAGGGATGCGAGCTTGCGACTTTGGGAAGCGGCGGAATCGCGCTTCGGGTTGCCGTTTGCCGGGAAGCCGACTGCGGAGCTAAGTGCGCCGTCGAAGCTCGATGATCTTCTTGATACGCAAACTCCCGACGGCGATTCGAGCGACGAAGGGACGTTCGCGGGTTTCGGCCGCTGCGCGTTCAGCCCGGACGACGGCACGCTTGCGGCGGTGGTGCGCATCGAAGGCGAGTGGGCGGACGATTCGCTTGTGCTTCTCGAAGTGCCAACGCTGCGGCGCCAACACGCCTTTTCGGCTCAGGGACGCATCACTGACGTGGCGTGGGCCTTTGATGGCAAGCAGGTGATTTTCTGCTCGGCAGGGCAGGCGTATCGCTTGCTCGCGGATACGATGCAACCCGACCCGTTGCCGCTCGGCGCCGAACTATGCGCGTGCCATCCGCATTTTCCGCTGTGCCTCTGCTACAGCTCGTGGCTGAAGAATTCGGCTAAGGGTCGGTTGTTTCTGATCGATCTCGAAAGGCTTACGGTGTTTGATGAGTGTCCGGCGGAGGGCGTGGTCGATTTGCGCTGGTCGCTGGATGGATCGAAAGCCTACGCCGTTACCGCCGACGGACTCGCGTATATCTACGAGCCGCCGCTGGTCTAGAACGCAAATTCGCAGCGAGCCACACGAACTTTGAGTGTCGGCGCTTCCCGCAGACGGGCACGTGGCGCGTGCGGGGAGCACGCCCGGGCAAGCCCGAGCGGCAAACGGCGGGAGCAAGCTTCCGCACTCCACGGGTATTTCGGTGTCGGCTCTCCAGTCGAGGGTTACGCCAGGTGCGCGTCGGTCATCTTTTCGCTCCACTGCCAGATTTCCGCGACCACCTTTGGATCGCGCTCGATCGGATTTGGCGGGGCGGGCTTCGATTTCACGAAATACTCGCCTGTGACTTTTGCGACGTCGGGAGAAGTCGCGAGATAGAGCGACACCCGCGCGCCTTTCTTGGAATTCAGCATGAACGGCTTGAAGATGCCGACGAGAATCTTGAAAAGCAGCGGCTGATCCTTCTCGCCCGAATGCCAGATATTCGTGGCGACCACGCCCGGATGGAGGCAGTTCGCGGTCACGCCCATGCCATCGAGCCGTCGCGCCAATTCGAACGTGCAGGCGTTCATCAGCACTTTTGACTGGCCGTAAGCTCCGATGCTCGAGTATTTGCGGCGCTCGAATTGAATGTCGTCCATGACGAGCAGCGCGCGGCGTTGTGCCTCGGACGAAACGTTGACGATGCGCGAGGGGGCGCTGGCTTTCAGCCGGTCGAGCAGGAGCAGCGTGAGAAGAAACGCGCCGAGATGGTTGCCGGCAATAGTCATCTCGATGCCGTCGACGGAAACGGCGCGCTTGGCGATGGCTGTGCCAGCATTGTTGATCAGGACGTCCACGCGCGGATATTTTTCGAGGATCTGCGCCGCGAGTGCGCGTACCGACGCCTGCGACGACATGTCCGCGATCAGCAGATCGAGCGGCGCGCCGGGCGAACCGCGCTGAATATCCGCCACCGCCGCACGGCCCTTCTCGGCGTTGCGGCAGACGAGCACTACGTGCGCGCCCGTTTGCGCCAGGCCGCGCGCGGTCTCGAGTCCAATGCCGCTATTCGCGCCGGTAACGATGCACGTCTTTCCGGCCATGCTTTGGGATTCGGCCATATGGTCCTCGTCAATCAGGTGAGCGGATGTGGATTCGCGCGACACGATACACCATGGGCTGAGCCGCGCTCAAGCTGGGATCGAAACAGCCAGCGCTAGGCGAGGGGGAGGCTGGCTTCCGCTTCGAGCGTGGCGTCGGCGCGATCGCCTGCGAGGAAACGGGCGTGGCCGGCGGCGGCGATCATCGCGGCGTTGTCGGTCGAGAGCGCGCGGCTCGGGAAATAGGCAGTGATTCCGCGGCGCGCCGATTCGGTGTCGAAGCTGCGGCGCAGTTCGCTATTCGCGGCAACGCCTCCCGAGACCAGCACCGTCCGCACGCCGTGCTGTTCGGCCGAGGCCAGCGTGCGGTCAACGAGATTCTCAACCACTGAGCGCTGAAAGCTCGCGATCAGGTCGAGCGTCGCCGGGGACGAAAGAGCGCGCAGGGAATCCGCGCTACGCTCGCCGCGCGCGAGCGATTGTTGCCGCGCTTCGATCTCGGGTTGCAGCTGCGGATTGCGGCGCAGATGATACAGCACCGCCGTCTTGATGCCGCTGAAACTGAAATCGAACGGATTGCCCTTGATCTTCGGGTCGGCGAAACGGATCGCGCGCGGGTTGCCGTGCGCCGCGAGTTTATCGACCACCGGGCCGCCGGGATATCCGAGGGCCAGCATTCGTGCCACCTTATCGTAGGCTTCCCCGGCCGCGTCATCACGCGTGCCGCCGATCCGCGCGTACGAAAATTTCCCGCCGCCATTCACCAGCTCGGATTTCACGTGGTAGAGAATCGTGTGGCCGCCCGACACGATCAGGCACACGGCGGGCAGTTCGATGTGTTTTCCGGCACCGTGCGCCTCGAGCAGCACCGCATGCACGTGGCCTTCGAGATGATTGACGCCGACGAGCGGCTTACCCAGTGCCATCGCGAGAACTTTCCCATAGGTGATGCCGACAAGGAGCGCGCCGATCAGCCCCGGCCCGCGCGTCACGGCAATCGCGTCCACGTTGCGCAATTCGACTCCCGCCTGCCCGATCGCCTCGCGCACCACCGGCACGATCTGCCGCAGATGCTCGCGCGAGGCGAGCTCCGGCACCACGCCGCCATACTTCCGGTGGATATCGACCTGCGATGCTACCACGCTCGATAGAATCCGGCGTCCGCCGGCGACGATGGCCGCTGCCGTCTCGTCGCAGGACGATTCGATGCCGAGAATCAGGTACTCAGGCGTGGTCATGCTCTAGCCTCAATCTCCAGGTGCGCCAAAATCGCTATGGTAGCATAGGCAAGGAGGCGCGTTTCGAGCGCCTAGGGCCGGCGAGATCACTGTGGCTCTCATGCAAGCCGCGGTTGGGGACAAAATGACCGGAAAAACGAAAAAAGTGCGCAAGGCCGTGATGCCTGTCGCAGGGCTTGGGACGCGCTTTCTGCCAGCCACGAAGGCGATTCCGAAGGAAATGCTGCCGGTCGTTGATAAGCCGCTGATTCAGTATGCGGTCGAGGAGTGCCTCGCGTCGGGAATCGACCACATTATTTTCGTGACGGGCCGCGGCAAGAGCGCGATCGAAGACCATTTCGATCTCGCGCCGGAGCTCGACAGTCTGCTAGTGCAGCGCGGGAAAGCGGATCAAGCCAAGATGGCGCGCGAGCTGCACGGCGGCGCGCACTTCAGTTTCACGCGGCAGCGCGAGGCGCTCGGACTCGGCCACGCGGTGCTTTGCGCCGCGAGCATCGTGGGCGACGAGCCGTTCGCCGTTCTGCTGCCCGACGTGATCATGGACGGCGCGCCGGAGGCCGCTACGCGCACGCTGGTGGACATCTACGAGGCGACCGGTGCGGGTGCGATCGACGTCGAGGAAGTGCCGCGCGAGCGCGTGCACATGTACGGCATCATCGATGCAAAGCCTGAGAAGAATTCGCGCTGGGGCGAAAGGCTTCTGCACGTGAGGGATCTGGTCGAAAAGCCGAGCGCTGAAAAGGCGCCGTCGAATTTCGCCGTGAGCGGGCGCTACGTGCTGCCGCCCGAGACGTTCGAATATCTGCTGAAGACGAAGCCAGGAGCGGGTGGCGAGATTCAGCTTACCGACGCGCTCCGGCAGCTCGCCCACGCCGACAAGATGATGGCCTACATTTACGAAGGGAAGACCTACGACGCGGGCGACAAGCTCGGCTTCCTGCAGGCCAATGTCGAGCTTGGGCTCAAGGATCCGAAGCTGGGGAAAGCGTTTCGCGAGTATTTGCGCGAGTTGAAGCTGTAACGTCCGGCGAGGCTACTTTTTCCTCTTCGAAGCGCCTTTGTTGGAGCTATCCGAGGCCGCGGGCTTTGAGTCTTTCGACTCGGATTTGGAGTCGGACGACTTCGCGTCGGATGATTTCGAATCCGACGATGTTTCCGCCTTCGCCGATGAACCATCGCCCGAACTTTCGCCAGCCGGCGCGCCCTTTTTCCCGCCGTAGTCCGTCACATACCAGCCGGAGCCTTTGAACTGGATGGCCGGTGACGAGAGCTGGCGCTCCGCCTTTTTGCCGCACTTGGGGCACTTCTGGGTCGTCGGGGCCGAGAGCTTTTCGATCCTCTCGAACCGATGGCCGCACTTCACGCACTTGTATTCGTACAGTGGCAAGAAAAAGCACTCCTTTGCATGATCGAATGCAGGCTTACGCTACGCGCCTCAGAACCGGAATCCTCGCCTCGCGCAACACGTGCTCCACCACGGTCTCGCGCAGACGCGACGCGTCGTAATCGAAGTGGAGATGGTTGGTATTCTCATCGAAGCGGAATTTCTGCAGCCCGTAGGTGTTCGCGAACTTGCCGAGCGCGCGATATTGGTCCGGCTTGAGCGCATTTTGCAGCTCGTAAGTCACAGTCATGAATGTCATACGCCGTATTATAGCATCGGCTTCGCCTTGCCACATCACGGCGTCGCGCTCGGCTGTGGTCAATTGGGGGTCGAACACGGGCTGTCTCTGCTATAGTTTCTGCCTCAGTTCTTCAGGTTTCCACAGTGGATGACGATCCGAATGAGCAAGCTCCGCGACGATTTGCAGGCTCAGGTTCTCGGCAAGGTAACCGACGCGAGCGATCCCTCTTATGAGGCCGTGCGACGCGCGATCAGTTGGAACGAGCTGACGCCCGCTCGCTACCCGCGTTTGATCCTGCGGGCAAAAACAGAACAGGACGTCGTCGAGGCCGTCAGGTTCGCGCGCGCCAGCCGGATGAAAATTGCGGTGTGTGGCGGCGGGCATAATTGGGTCGGCTTCTCGCTTGTCGATGAGAGCCTCCTGATCGATCTCGGAGGTCTCCGGGAAATTTCTATCGACGCGCAAGCTTGCACCGCGACGGTCCAGCCGGGAGTGCGGGGCAGTGAACTGAACGACGGGCTCGCTGAACACAACCTCGCTTTTCCCGTGGGGCACTGCCCGACGGTATCGCTGAGCGGATACTTGCTGAATGGAGGGCAGGGCTGGAACTCCGGAACGTGGGGCGTCGCCTGCTTCAGCATCGAGGCGGCGAATGTGGTTACCGCGGACGCGAATCTCGTGGTGGCGAGCGAGCAAGAAAATCCGGACCTGCTCTGGGCGATTCGCGGAGCCGGGCCGGGGTTCTTCGGCGTGGTGACGCAGTACCGACTCAAACTTTATCCGATGCCACGAGCGATCATGTCGAGCAGTTATTATTTACCGCTCCAAGACCTGGACGCCGTGGGTGCGCGCGCAGCCGATATCGCTCGGCAGCTGCCGGAATGCGTGGAGCTCACGATGTTCTGCTCGGCGGCGCCACCTCCGTTGGCCGGGCGATGCCGATCGAGTAACGGCTACGTCGCCGTTCTCAGCGCGATCGCATTCGCGGATTCTTCCGCCGAGGGCACCGCGGCCCTTGGCCCTCTGGATCGGGAGCTCGCTTCGCACGCGTGCCTCGACAAGGTGGTGAATCAGCCGCGCACCATGACCGGCTTGCTGCAATCGAGCGGCCTGTCGTTTCCGGAGAAGCATCGGTATTTAGGGGACACATGCTGGGTGAGCTCACCTCCGGCTGATGTGCTCGCGGCCCTTCGCGATCGGTTCTTACGCGCGCCGTCGCCCAAGTCGCTGGCCGCTTGCGTATTCGGGACGGGCGCCACGCAAGCGGGCGGCAAATTGTCGGACGGCGCCTATTCGATGGCGGCAAAAACCTTGCTGCTCTGTTACGCAATTTGGGAACGGCCGGAAGACGACGCCTCAAACGCGCTTTGGCATCGCGGGACCATCGCTGATCTGGATCGCTTTGCGCTGGGCCACTACGTCGGCGAGTCCGACATCGTTGCTTGTCCGGAGCGCGCGGAGCGATCGTTTACACCTGCAAGCTGGGAACGTCTTAAATCGCTGCGCCGGAAATATGACCCTGACGGCCTCTTCCACAGCGGCTTCGGCACGCGCTAGCTGCGTCTGCGTTAATGCTATTGGAGGCTGAAGTCAAGGAGCCGTCACAGCTTGGCGTGGCGGAGGCGGAGCGCGTTGGTGATCACGGAGACGGAGCTGAACGTCATCGCGGCGCTGGCAATGATTGGGCTCAGGAGCAGGCCGAAGAACGGGTAGAGCACGCCGGCCGCGACCGGGATGCCAATCGAGTTATAGGCGAATGCGAAAAAGAGGTTCTGGCGAATGTTGCGCATGGTGGCCTGGCTCAAGGATCGAGCGCGTGCGATGCCACGCAGGTCGCCTGCGAGCAGCGTAATTCCCGCGCTTTCCATTGCGACGTCCGTGCCCGTGCCCATGGCGATGCCGACGTTCGCTTGCGCGAGGGCCGGGGCGTCGTTCACGCCGTCACCGGCCATCGCCACGATGCGTCCCTCGGCTTGCAGCTTTTTGACCACCTCGCCTTTCTGGTCCGGCAGGACGCCCGCTTGCACCTCGTCGATTCCGAGCTTGCGCGCGACGGCTTCGGCCGTGGCGCGGCTGTCGCCGGTGAGCATTACGATGCGGATGCGATCGCGGTGCAGCTGCTCGATGGCTTCGGGCGTGGTCGCCTTCACCGGATCGGCCACGGCGATCGCGCCGGCCGTTTTGCCGTCGACCGCGACGAACACGACCGTGGCGCCTTCGGCTTCGAGCGATTTCGCGCGCTCGTCGAGATCACCGAGCGAAATGGCCATCTCTTCGAGCAACGCGCGATTTCCGAGCGCCGCGCGGTGACCGTCCGCCATCCCGGTGACGCCTTTCCCGGTGCGCGAATGGAAATCTGCAATCTCGCCGGGAGCAAGGCTGCGCTCTTTCGCCGCAGCGAGAATGGCCGCCGCGAGCGGATGCTCGCTCGCGCGCTCCAGCGTCGCTGCGGCGCGAAGAACCTGCGCTTCGTCACTTCCGGGCGCGGGAAGAATTGCGGTGACGCGCGGGCGTCCTTCCGTTAGCGTGCCCGTTTTGTCGACGACCAGCGTGTCTACCTTCTCCATAATCTCGAGCGCCTCGGCATTTTTCACGAGCACGCCCGCGAGCGCACCGCGTCCCGTGCCGACCATGATCGACATCGGCGTTGCCAACCCGAGCGCGCACGGGCATGCGATGATCAGCACCGCGACCGCATTGAGCAGCGCATGCGCCATGCGCGGCGGCGGGCCGAACGCGGCCCAAGCAACGAACGCCAGCATCGCCGCAAGCACCACCGCCGGGACGAAATATGACGCCACGCGGTCGGCGAGTTTCTGCACGGGCGCGCGGCTGCGTTGCGCTTCGCTCACCATCCGGACGATCTGCGCGAGCAGCGTCTCGCTGCCGACGCGCTCGGCGCGCATCAGGAAGCTGCCCGTGCCGTTTACCGTGCCGCCCGTGACGCGGCTTCCGGTGGTTTTTTCGATCGGGATCGGCTCGCCAGTCACCAGCGATTCGTCGATCGCGCTCGATCCGTCGGTGACGACGCCGTCGACCGGCACGCGCTCGCCGGGCCGCACGCGCAGCGTGTCGCCCGGCGCGATGTGCTCGACGGGCACGTCGATTTCGGTGCCATCCGCGCGGACGAGGCGCGCCGTCTTTGGCGAAAGCTTCAGCAGCGAGCGAATCGCGGCGGACGTGCGGCTGCGGGCGCGCAGCTCCAGCACCTGGCCGAGCAGCACGAGCGCCGTGATCATCGCGGCCGCCTCGAAATAAATCGGCACATCGCCCGTGCGGTCGCGAAACGATGCGGGGAAGATCGACGGCGCGAGCACCGCAATCACGCTGTAAGCGTACGCCGTGCCGGTACCGAGCGCGATCAGCGTGAACATGTTCAGGTGGCGATTCACGACCGACGCCCAGCCGCGCGCGAGGAGCGGCCAGCCGCACCAGACGACCGCCGGCGTCGCGAGCGCAAATTCGATCCATTCGATCGCGCGCATCGAGTGGGCCCGCTGCAGCGGCTGCCCGGGGATCATGTCCGACATCCCGAGCGCGAGCACCGGCAGCGCCAGCGCGACGCTGATCCAGAATCGTCGCGTCATATCGGCAAGCTCGGGATTCGCCTCGTCCCCGACCGTTACCGTGCGCGGCTCGAGCGCCATGCCGCAGATCGGGCACGAGCCGGGTCCCGAGCGAACGATTTGCGAATGCATCGGGCAGGTGTACTCGACCCGCGTGGTGGGAGCGGCCGGAATCTCCGGCTCCAGCGCCATCCCGCACTTGGGGCATGCGCCGGGGTGGTCCTGGCGCACCTCGGGGTCCATCGGACAGACGTAGGCCCCGGCCTTCGATTGCGCTGGGACTGGCTTCTGGACGGCCCGACTGGCACCGCCAATCTGAACAAACTGCGAGGGCGGCGCTGGCGTAGCGGGCCTAGCTCCCAATTGAATCAACGGGGTAGCAGCGGCGGACGCGCCATTCAGGTATTTCTGCGGATCGGCTTTGAATTTGGTAGCGCATCCCGCGCAGCAGAAATAATAGTTCTTCCCGGCATGCTCTGCCGTCGCCTTGGCCTTTTCGGGCTCGACTGCCATTCCGCAAACCGGGTCTCGTTCCATAGGTTCAGGCGCCGCCGGCGCCACGCCGCTCCCTCAACTGATGCCCGGCCATCATATCCCGATCCAAGGGAACTTTCGCCGCGGGGCTCACGTATCTGACTTCAGCACATCGAAATTCGGCATACGGGGGTGGTCGTGGCAGCGAACGGCGGCGCAAAGAACGGCCGAAAGCGGCGCAGGCGTTGGATTTTCCTTGGCGGCGGAGCAGCGGCGCTGGTCCTCATCGTGGTCGTGGCGTCGGCGGCGTTTCGCCCGAATCGCGCAATCGATCCCGATAAGCTGGCCGTCGTCGAGCGCGGTGATATCGCGCGTTCCGTGGTCGCGACGGGCAAGATCGAGCCGCTGACCAAAGTGGAAGTGAAATCGAAGGCCAGCGGCATTGTTGAAAGGCTTTTTGTAGATGCAGGCGACCGCGTGAAAACCGGTCAGGTGCTCGCCGAGTTGGACAAGGAGCAACTGCAGGCCGCGGTCGGCGAAGCGCAAGCCAATCTCGATGCTGCCGAGGCAGGGAGGCAGGCGGCGGAGGCCTCGTACCAGAAAAATATCGTCGACGCGCAAGGCCCCGACGTGCCGTTCCTCAAAAACGATATGGAGCGCGCGCAAACGTCCTACAAGCAGGGCCTGATCGCGCTCAACGCGATGCAGGACGCCGAGAAAAATTATCAGCTCGCGCTGAATCGCCAGGTGTCGGCACAACGCAACGTGCTGGTAAGCAAAGCCGGCGTCGCGGAAGCCGACGCCCAAATCGCGCAATCCAAGGCGGCACTCGAAAACGCCAACGAAAACCTGCAATACGCCACGATCGCGAGCCCGATCGACGGCGAAGTGCTGTCGCGCGACGTCGAGGTCGGCGACGCCGTCAGCTCGATCCTCGTTCTCGGCTCGCAGGCCACGCTCGTGATGACGCTCGGCGACACGAGCGAAGTCTACGTGAAGGGCCAGGTCGACGAGTCCGACATCGGCAAAGTCTATCTCGGCCAGCCGGCGCGCATCGTCGTCGAATCCTTCAAGGACCGCGCTTTCCAGGGCTGCGTGACCAAGGTCGCTCCGCTCGGCGAGGAAAAGGACAACGTCACTACCTTCGAGGTGCGCGTCTCGATCGTCAACGCCACCGGCGAGTTGCGCGCCAACATGAGCGCCAACGCCGAAATCATCCTAGAAGAGAAAAAGAACGTCCTGCTGATTCCCGAAGGCGCGGTGATTTTCGACAAGGACAAAAACACGTTCGTCGAGACCCCCGATCCGAAATCGGATACCGGCCGCCGCCGCGTCCCCGTGAAACTCGGCATCTCGAACGGCGTGAAGGCCGAAGTCGTCTCAGGCTTGAGCCAGGGCCAGCAGGTAGTGCTGCAGTAACGCGAGCGCCACGCACGCGCAGCCACCGGAACAACGCAATGAGCTTCAGCGACCTCCTCAAAGACACGCTCGAGACGCTCTGGGCGCACAAGCTCCGCACGTTCCTCACGATGTTCGGCATCGCCTGGGGAATCGTGTCGATTACGCTGATGGTTGCCGCGACGCAGGGGCTGCGCGTCGGACTCAAGCGCAATAACGAATCCTTCGGCAAGGACATCATGATCGTCTTCAACGGCCGCACCAGCATGCAGGCGGGCGGCATGCGCGCCGGGCGCGACATCCACTGGAACGACGACGACTACCTCAGCGTGCTCGTCGAATCGCCCGCGTGCCGCTACGTCCTGCCGGAAATCGGCAATCAGGTGCCGCTGCGCACGCGTTACAACAGCGCCACGTTGCTCGTTGTGGGCTCGCTGCCGCCATTCGCCGAGGAGCGCAGCATCGACGTCGCCGAAGGCCGCTTTTACGGCGACGTGGACCAGGCGAACGCGAACCGCGTCGCCTTTCTCGGCAGCGACGCAAAGAAGCAGCTCTACGGCGGCCGCGAAGCCATCGGCGAAACCGTCTGGCTGCAGGACATCCCCTACACCGTGATCGGCGTGATGCGCCCAAAAAATCAGAATTCGGATTACGATGGCGAAGACGTCCGCAAGATTTTCATTCCCTATAGCGCGATCGTCCGCGATTTCCCCAATAAGCCGCCGGCGCCGCCGCACACGATCGACCACATGATCCTCGTGCCGCAATCGCTTGTCGAGCATATCGACTGCAAACGCGAGGCCCTGGCCGCGCTCGGCGCGATCCACCGCTTCAACCCGAAAGACGAAGAAGCCGCGTTCATTTGGGATACGATCAAGAACTCGCAGGCAAACGCGCTGATCATGGATGGCATGGAATATTTCATGGGCGCGGTCGGGATCATCACGCTGTGCCTCGGCGGCCTCGGCGTGATGAACGTGATGCTCGTCGCGGTGCGCGAGCGGACGCGTGAAATCGGCGTGCGAAAGGCGCTCGGCGCCACGCGCCATGCCATCGTGAGCCAGTTCTTCATCGAGGCGCTCATCATCGCCTTTCTCAGCGGCGGGATCGGCATGGGCGCCGCGTACGGATTCTGCGCGTTGATCGATCTGCTGCCGATGCCGCCGGTGTTCGCGGGCCTGCTGCCGACGTGGCAGTCGGGTGCCGTATCGTTCGCGCTGCTCGCAGCGGTTGCCGTGGGCTCGGCGCTCTATCCAGCGAGCCGCGCGGCCGCCGTTGATCCGATCGAGGCGCTGCGCTATGAGGCGGGAGGCTAGCGCGTGTTCGAGGAAATTCTCAGGCAGGCGTGGACATCCCTTCGCAGGCAACCGGTGCGCACCTGCCTCACCATGGCCGGAATCGTGTGGGGAATCGTCGCGGTCACGATGCTACTCGCTTACGGCGCGGGCTTTCGCCACGTGCTGATGCATACCTTCGAGGCATTCGGACACGACGTGGTCATCTGCTTTCCGAACACCACCAGCGAACAGGCGGGCGGCGAACGCGCGGGCAAGAAAGTGCAATTGGAGCAGGAGGACATCGACGACATCCGCGCCGGCGCGACTGCCGTCAAGCAAGTCTGCCCGGAGACGGTAAAGTTTCTCGGCTTGTCGCACGATGCGCAATTCGCCACGACCGCCGTCCGCGGCGTCTGCCCCGAATACGGCGAGATGCGAAACGAAGTCCCGAGCGACGGCCGCTGGCTCGATGCGGACGACGTGGTGAACCACCGCCGCGTGATCTTTCTCGGCGCCATGATCAGGAAGAAGCTGTTCTCCGGAATGCCGGCCGTCGGCCAGACGGTGCGAATCTCCGGCACGCCGTTCACCGTGATCGGTACGATGGACCGCAAATTTCAGGACAGCAGCTACTTTCAAACTGACGAGCAATCCGTATGGATCCCGTATTCAAGCGCTGGCGATTTGTGGGACGCGAAATCCGCCAGCGTCATCGTCTTCACGCCCATCGCGCCCGGATTCGAGCAAAAGGCGCAACAGCAGGTGCTGGCCATCCTTGCCGAACGCCAGCATTTCTCGCCCACGGACCAGCGCGCCGTGCGCATGATCAGCATGGCGGCGTTTCGCCCGATCTATATCGCGATTACCGTCGGCCTGGAGATTTTGCTGCTGTTCGTCGGGATGCTCACGCTGGGGATCGGCGGTGTCGGCGTGATGAACATCATGCTCGTCACGGTCAACGAACGCGTGCGCGAGATCGGCCTTCGGCGGGCGCTCGGCGCGCGGCGGCGTCACATTCGCTGGCAATTTCTCGCCGAGGCGCTCGTGCTCACGATCGCTGGCGGACTGATCGGAGTCGTCCTGTCCGTCGCGATCGGTGCGATGATCGGCACATTGCCGTTTCTCGGCCCTGCATACGAAGACACGACCGGCGCTGTCGACATCCAGATGCACGTGTCGTGGCAGATCCTTGTGGCGTCGGTCGGGGTGCTGATCGTGGTGGGCGTGCTCAGCGGCTTGGTGCCGGCGATGCGGGCCGCGCGGCTCGATCCGGTCGAAGCGCTTCGCTACGAATAGCGGGTCATCAACGCATCGCCCGCGCGGCGACTACTTCTCGTTCAGCAACGAATCCAGGTAGGCCATCATCGTGGGGCTCGTCCAATCCTGCGCACCCACAATCTTGCGGTCGATCTTGCCGTTGCGATCGATCACGTAGGTTTCCGGAATCATCGAAGTGCCGTACTCGGTTTCGATTTTCTTCGAAGGATCGCGAAACGTGGGAAAGCTCACCTGGTACGTCTTGAGAAACGTCTCGTACTCGCTCTCATCCTCGTCGATGCTCACGCCGAGCACCGTGCCGCCGAGCGGCGCGATCCGCTCCTGCAGCGCGTTGAGCGACGGCGCCTCCTCGACGCAAGGCGGGCACCACGACGCCCAGAAATCCACGAGCACCACCTGCCCGCGCAGGTCCGAAAGCTTCATCGGCTTGCCGTTCAATGTGAATTGGAAATCCTTCGCGGTGCGCCCGCGCAGGCTGGGTTCGCCTTGGCGATAATCAGGACGCGCAAAGAGAAAGATTAGAAAAGCAATGAAGGCCAGCACAGCGCCTGTTTTCAGTTTCCGTTTCAATCCCCCGTCCAAGCGACCTATAATGAAATGAATATAGCAGGAGCACAGCCAAACCGACAGCGGGCAGTTGGACGATTCGCCCGGCCAGGAACAAAAAACTTTTGATTTCCGCCATCATTCCTGCCCGAAATGAAGAAGCTTCCATCGCGCGCACCGTCGAATCGGTGGCGGCGCAGCCGGAAATCGGCGAGGTGATCGTCGTCAACGATCAATCGACCGACCGCACGGGCGAAATCCTCGCGGAATTGGCCGCGCGAATCCCCAAGCTGCGCGTGGTCGCGACGACCGAATTGCCGCGAGGCTGGGTCGGCAAGAATTACGCCGCATCGATCGGGGCCGCCGCCGCTACGGGCGATTGGCTGCTCTTTACCGACGCGGACACCTTCCACTTGCCCCGCGCCGCGCGCCGCGCGCTCGCCGATGCGGTCGATCGCGATGCGGTTCTCGTATCGTATTCACCCGAGCAGGAACTCGAGACATTCTGGGAGCGCGCGCTGATCCCGTTCGTCTATGGCCGCCTCGCCGCGCGATTTTCGTTCGCGCGCGTCAACGATCCGCGCCTGCCGGACGCAGCCGCCAACGGGCAGTTTCTTTTCGTCCTGCGCGACGCCTACGAATCAGTCGGCGGGCACGCGGCCGTCGCGAGCGAGATTGTGGAAGACGTTGCGCTCGCGCGGCGCATCAAGAGTGCGGGCTATCGGATCTATTTCACTGCGCCGATCGGCACCGTACGCACGCGCATGTATGGGTCCTTCGCCGCGATGTGGCAAGGATGGACCAAGAATCTGTACCCGTTGATGGGCGGGCGGCCGCGATCCGCTCTGCTCGAACTGGAGGCGTTTCCGCTCTCCGAGATTCTCGCGCTCGCGTTCGTCTGGGCGCTTCTTTTTCGCGCCGAGCATGTCTCGGCGTGGCTTTTGCTGGCGGTCGTGCTGGGCGCCTTCGCGGGCGCGCATCTCCGCTACGCGATCGCGCTTTACCGGAATCTTTTCCCGGTTTTTCTCGTCCAATACTACGTTCCGGGAGCATGCCTGTACGCCGCCGTCCTTATCGCCTCGTGGTGGAAGAATACGCGGGGCGCGGTAGCATGGAAGGGCAGGGAATATCCAGCCAAGATCCCGGCCAAAGGTCTATGATCCGAGTCACGCGCAAAGTCGAATTTTCCGCGGCGCACTTCTATCACAATCCCGCCTTTTCGGCGGAGGAGAACAAGCGCGTGTTCGGCAAGTGCAGCAATCTCCATGGACACGGGCACAACTACGTGCTCGAAGTCACCGTGGCGGGTGAGCCCGATCCGGCGACGGGCATGGTGCTCGACCTGAAAGAGCTGAAGGATATTTTGCAGCGCGAGATTGTCGACCGCATGGACCATCGCCACCTGAATCACGAAGTGCCGGAGCTCGCCGGCATGATTCCGACGTGCGAAAACATCGCCGCCGTGATCTGGAATCTCCTCGAGCCGAATATCAAGCAGGGAAGGCTCGATCGCGTGCGGCTGTACGAATCGCCCGACCTCTTCGCCGATTGCACGGCGGAATCGAATGGCGACGTGGGCTTTGCGGGAGGCCGCGCGTGAATGCGCCGGTAAAACTCTCACTCACGCGACGCTACCGCTTTTCGGCTTCGCACCGGCTGCACAGCGCGAAATTCAGCGCCGAGGAAAATCTGCGCCTCTATGGCAAGTGCAACAGCCCGTACGGCCACGGGCATAACTACGTCGTCGAAGTCACGATCGCCGGCCCAGTCGATCCGGCCACGGGCATGATCGCGAATCTGGGCGATCTTGACCCGTTTGTCGAGCGCGAGGTGATCGAGCCGTACGATCAGAAGTATCTGAACGAAGAGGTTCTCGAGTTTTGCGTGCAGGTGCCGACCACCGAGAACGTCTGCCGCGAAATCTACCGGAGGCTGAAGCCCTTTCCGGCCGCGCGGCTCGAACGGGTGCGGATCGAGGAAACCAGCAACAACAGTTTCGAATTCGCCGGCTAGTGGGCAGCGCGGGCCGGCTGCGCGAATTCAGGAGCGGAGTGCATATGTCCAAAACAACGAACAGCAAGATCGCCTTGGATGAAACGGCGGAACTCGCGGTTCCCGGGACCGAAGGCTCGGACAATATCATCGCTGATCTCGTGCGCCAGATGATCGTGCAGCTCGGGGAAGATCCCGACCGCGAAGGACTCCGCGATACGCCCGAGCGCTTTGCGAAGGCGCTGCGCTTTCTCACGAGCGGCTACCGCCAAAATCCGGAAGAAATTTTGAATGGCGCGATGTTCAGCGTCACATACGACGAAATGGTCGTCGTGAAGGACATCGAGGTCTACAGCCTCTGCGAGCATCACCTGCTGCCGTTTTTCGGCAAGTGCCACGTCGCGTACATTCCGAACAAGAAAGTCGTCGGGCTCAGCAAGATCGCGCGGCTCGTCAATATGTATGCGCGGCGCCTGCAGATTCAGGAACGGCTCACGAGCCAGATCGCGCAAACGCTCGAAGATCAGCTCAGCCCGCAGGGAGTCGGCGTGATCATCGAGGCGCGGCACCTCTGCATGGTGATGCGCGGCGTCGAAAAGCAGAATTCCGCCGCGATGACCAGCGCCATGCTCGGCGTCTTTCGCGAGAGCAAGCAGACGCGCGACGAATTTCTCTCCCTGATTCGCAGCGGGAAGTAGCAAGGGAAGAAAGCAACCCCAAGAGCTGTCATCCCGCTGGGTGTTTGTCCTCGAGGGATCGCGCGATGCTTGAGACCCGTCGCCTTCTCCTGCGCCGCTGGCGCGATTCCGATCGCGAGCCTTTCGCCGCGCTCAACAGCGATCCGCGCGTGAGGCAGTTTTTCCCTTCGCTCTTGTCCCGCGCCGAAAGCGACAGCCTCGTCGATTCGATTGAAGCGCACTTCGACAAACACGGCTTCGGCTTGTTCGCCACCGAACTATGCCCGGAAGGCAGCTTCATCGGGTTCATAGGCTTGAGCATCCCGGATTTCGATGCCCCGTTTATGCCGTGCGTGGAAATCGGCTGGCGACTCGCCGCCGAATATTGGAATCAGGGTCTTGCCACGGAAGGAGCGCAAGCCGTCCTGGCATACGCATTCGATTCTCTGCACCTGGACGAAGTCGTGTCCTTCGCGGTGCCGTCGAACTTCGCGTCGCGCCGCGTGATGGAAAAAATCGGAATGACGCGCTCCCCCGAAGACGACTTCGATCATCCGAGGCTGCCCGAAGGCCACCCGCTGCGCCGCCACGTCCTCTATCGAATCAAGAAGGTTTAAATGTAGCGCCTCGGCCTTCAGCGGCATCTTGCGTTTCTGCGCCGAGGCCACAGCCTCAACTAGTGGCTGGGCGCAGCCGGTAGGGCGGGCGGTGGCACAACGTATTCATCTCCAGTGCGATCCAGCACCATCTCGCGCTGATGCTTCAGCATCGCGAGCTGGTTCGATACCTGCGTAAATTCCTGCTTCTGCTGGTCCGTCATCTGCGCTCCGGCCTGGCTCAGCTGATCCACTTGCGCCTGGAGCTGCGGAATCACGCGATCCATGAACACCGGATAAATCGACGGCGTCTTGGCGCGCCCGCTGCGAAGATCGAGCCGATTGTTTTCCTCCCAGATCGGCATGATTCCCACATCGCTCAACTCGAACCGGATCCCAGCCGGGCCGTAATCCTTCTTCACCACGGCAAATTTCGCGATGATCGATTCGCGCGGCTCGGCCGTTTTGTCCGGCATCAAGTCCTGCACGTAGGTTGCAGACTGATTCGAGAGGAAATTCCCGAGCGAGTAAAAGATCACAGCTTTCCGCTGATCCTGCGTCACGTACGTCTCGATCGGCTGCAGCACATGCGGATGGGCGCCAACCACGGCGCTCGCGCCCGCTTCGAGAAACTTGTGGGCTTCGTCGATATCCTCAGGTCGGGGCGTCGGCGAATATTCGATCCCCCAGTGAATCGAGATCAGCAGCAAATCGCATTGCGCGCGCGCCGCCTTGATCGCGTCGATCGCGCCGGCCTCATCGCGCCCGGGCGCGCCATTCGATTCGCCGGGGTAGGGGAAGAACGCCACGTGCGGCTCGCTGTCTTTCTCCGGATTGCGCCGCCCGTTGAGCCAGCGCGTCATGCCGAGCCATCCGATACGAATGCCATTCTTTTCGAGGATCACGGGCTGCCACGCGGCATCGGCGTTGGGCCCGGAGCCGACGAACAGCAATCCGACCTGCCGCAAATTCTCCAGCGATTCGTCGAACCCAGGGTAGCTCTGGTCCATCACGTGGTTATTCGCAAAGGAGACGATGTTGACGCCGTTGAATTTCAGCGACTCGATCAGCGCCAGCGGCGCATTGAACTGAAATGCCTTCGTGCCAAGAGAGTGTTTCGGCGCGACCGGCGTCTCGAGATTCACAAATCCGAAATCCGCGTCGCGAAACACATCCGACACATTCGCAAACAGCGCGTCCCACCCGTCGTGATTGTCCGGAGTCGCGACAGCAGTCGCGGCTTCGACCACAGCCTGGTGCGGGATCACGTCCCCCGCCACGGCAAACGTGACGCGGCTGATTTCCTGCGGATATGTCGTCGGGGATTTTGCGAGCGCGCCCCCTCGCGTGACAAAAAACGCCGCGGCGAGCAGCGCCGCGAGCGAAAACAGGAGTGCGCTGATGCGAAGTGCCTTGCGTCGGCCGGCGGTGAATGCAATCGTCATATTGCCGTATTTCGCGCGCCTTTCGCCCAGTATACCTTGGACGACTTTTTGCCACGCGCCGCGTTGCGCTCCGATTTCCATGGCATCCGTAATCGCATGTCCACAATGCGCTTCGGCGCGGAGCGTCGCGGCTCGCCGGTCCGGCAGCGTACAAATTCCTTGTGGAATGGCCCAAAACTGTGTGCTAGCATCATTAGGTTAAGAAGAGGGTAAAGAGAGCAGAGTAGGGGTACGACGTTTCAGCCAGAGGTGAACAGTTGATCGAAGCCAAAATTGGTGTAATCGAGCAGTTCCGGACGCACACGAAGGATACGGGCTCGCCGGAAGTGCAGATCGCCTTATTGAGCGAACGGATCAACTACCTGACCACCCACCTCCAGTCCCATGCCAAGGATCATGCATCGCGGCGCGGCTTAATTATGATGGTCAACAAGCGCCGTCGGTTGCTGGACTATCTGAATCGGCGCGACCCGGATCGGTATCGCGAGATTGTTGAAAGACTCAGTTTGCGCAAGTAGCGCGGATTTCCTTAGCGGCCGCTCCGGCCGCATTCCCCTCCACGGCAGCACGAAGCAGAGTTGTCGGCCGTTTTGCGGATCATTGGAACCGTCATGCGCGGACCCGTCTGCCCAATAACCCTCGCACTGCGTTGGCCCTCACCTCTTCGTAATGCTTTCCGAGACAATCTCTCGTATCTGACGATCGTTCCCGGTGATCCGGGGCAGAAGGAAGTGACAGGATGTTTGAACAAGTAAGTTTGGATCTAGGCGGCCGCAAGCTCTCCCTCGAAACGGGCAAGATGGCCCGTCAGGCGCACGGCGCCGTTGTGGCGCGCTATGGCGACACAGTCGTGCTCTCCACCGCGTGCATGGACAACAAGGCCACCGAAAAGGATTTTCTCCCGCTCACCGTCGACTACCGCGAATACACATACTCAGCCGGCAAGATTCCCGGCGGCTTCTTCAAGCGCGAAGGCCGCCCCTCCGAACGCGAAATTCTCACCTCGCGCCTCATCGATCGCCCGCTGCGCCCGCTGTTTCCCGAGGGCTGGTCCACCGAAACGCAGGTCGTCGCCATGGTGCTCTCCGCGGATAGCGAAAACGATCCGGACGTTATCGGCGTCACCGCCGCTTCAGCCGCGCTCTACATTTCGAAGATTCCGTTCGCCAATCCCATCGCCTGCGTGCGCGTGGGCCTGCTCGACGGCAAGCTCGTCGTGAATCCCACGGTCGCCGAGCAAAAGACCAGCTTGCTGAATATCGTGATCGCCGGCTCCGCCGAAGCGATCGTGATGGTCGAATCGGGCGCTCTCGAGGTTTCCGAAGACACCGTCACCGACGCCCTCGAGTTCGGCCACGCCGCCATCAAGCAAATCGTCGCCGCCATCAAGGATCTCGGCGCGCGCGTCAACCAGCCGAAAGTCCCGGTCACGCCCCCCGCCTTCGACGAAGCGCTCTACCAGCAAATCACCCAGAAGTTTGGCGAACGCCTCCGCGACGCCCTCGACACCGCCAAGCACCCGAAACTCGAGAGCTACGGCCTCGTCGACGCGATCAAGGCCGAAATCATGGCCGCGGTCCCCGAAGATGACGATGACAAGAAAAAGGTCGCCTATCGCGCCTTCGAGCGGCTTCGCGAGCGCATCTTCCGCGACGACATGCTCGTCCGCCGCCGTCGCCCCGATGCTCGCGCCTTCGACCAGATTCGCCAGATCACCTGCGAGGTCGGCATTCTGCCGCGCGTTCACGGCTCCGCTCTCTTCACCCGCGGCGAGACGCAAGCGCTCGTCACCACCACGCTCGGCACCAAGGAAGACAAGCAGCGCCTCGATCTCCTCTTCGAGGACGAGTCGTTCAAGCGCTTCATGCTGCACTACAATTTCCCGCCGTTCTCGGTCGGCGAAGTGAAATTCCTGCGCGGCCCCGGCCGCCGCGAAATCGGCCATGGCGCTCTCGCCGAGCGCGCTCTCGCCAATCTGATCCCTGCGGAGGCCGACTTTCCGTATGCCATGCGCGTCGTTTCGGACATTCTCGAATCGAACGGTTCCTCGTCGATGGCTTCCGTGTGCGGCGGGTCGCTGGCTCTGATGGACGCAGGCGTGCCGCTCAAGTCTCCCTGCGCGGGCATCGCGATGGGTCTCGTCGTCGAAGGCGATAAGTACGCGATCCTCACCGATATCGCCGGCGCCGAAGACCACTACGGCGACATGGACTTCAAAGTCGCCGGCACGCGACAGGGCATCACCGCGCTCCAGATGGATATCAAGGTCGGCGGCGTCAGCATCTCCATGATGCGCGAGGCGCTCGAACAGGCCCGCAAAGCGCGCTTCCAGATTCTCGATATCATGGATCCGACGATCTCTTCCGGCCGCACCGAAATTTCCGAGTATGCGCCGCATCTTCACATGCTCAGCATTCCCACGGACAAGATTCGCGACCTGATCGGGCCGGGCGGAAAGAAAATCCGTTCGATCATCGAAGCCACGGGCGTGAAGATCGACGTGATGGACGACGGCAAGGTCCACGTCTTCGCGAACAACGGCGCTGCCGCCGAAGCCGCGCTCAAGATGATTCGCGACGTCACCGCGACCGCCGAAATCGGCAAGACCTATCTCGGGACGGTCGTCCGCATCGCCGAATTCGGCGCTTTCGTCGAAATCTTCCCCGGCACCGACGGCCTTCTCCACATCAGCGAAATCGCCGAACAGCGCATCCGCGCCGTCCGCGACGAGCTCAAGGAAGGCGACCAGGTCCTGGTAAAAGTCCTCGCGATCGAAGGCAACAAAATCCGCCTGAGCCGCAAAGCCGTCCTGCGCGACCAGCGCGACAAGCAAGCCAAAGGCGAAGCCGCAAGCTAAGCGGTTCGTAGCGCCGGCGTCTCGCCGGCTCTTGGCAGCAGTCAAAGAAAAGGGGGAGGCGAAATCGCCTCCCCCTTTGTTTTCCGCGCGTACCCTGAGTACGTCGCAACGGTTCTGTAGCGGCCGCCTTGTTTTCAGGCGGGCGCTTTTCTTTGCCAACAGCTCACGCGCTATTTTCTCCTCGGCCACCCACTGGAGGAATCTGCGAGCAGTTTTATTCGGCAGCGCCTTGCTCAGGCGACGTCAGCCGCTCGATGCTAGCCCCGACGCCGCGCAGCTTCTCCTCGATGCGCTCGTACCCGCGATCGATGTGATAAACGCGATCGATCACGGTGGTGTTCTGCGCCACCAGCGCCGCCAACACGAGCCCGGCGCTCGCGCGCAAGTCCGAAGCCGTCACCGGCGCCCCAGTCAACGGCGTAGGCCCGGTCACGATAGCCCAGTTTCCGTCGATCGTGATATTCGCGCCCATGCGCAACATCTCGCTTGCGTGCAGAAATCGATTCTCGAAAATCGTCTCGTGGATGCGCGAAACCCCCTGCGCCTGCGTCGCGAGCGCCATAAACTGCGCCTGCATGTCCGTCGCGAATCCGGGGAACTCGCTCGTCTCGATGTCGGCGGCCACCAGCTTTTTCGCCGCGCGCACGCGCAGCGTCCCATTGCCCTCGCACTTGATTTCGACGCCGCACTCGCGCAGCTTCTCGATCACCGCTCCCTGGTGCGCCGGTTCGCAATGCGTCAACAGCAATTCGCCGCCGGTGATCGCGCCTGCCACCAGAAACGTTCCTGTCTCGATCCGGTCGGGAATCACGGTGTGCGTCGCGCCGTGCAGCTTTTCGACGCCCTGCACGCGGATCGTCGGCGTCCCGGCGCCCTCGATCTTCGCGCCCATTTTCGTCAGCAGTTCCGCGAGATCGGGAATCTCCGGCTCGAGCGCTGCGTTTTCAAGAATCGTTTCGCCCTCGGCCAGCACCGCCGCCGTGAGAATGTTTTCCGTGCCCGTCACCGTGATTTTCGGAAAGCGAAAGGTCGTACCCTTTAGACGCGTCGCCCGCGCCTCGACGTACCCGTGATCCATCGTGATCTTCGCGCCCAGCTTTTCGAGCGCCTGGATGTGCAGATCGATCGGGCGCGCGCCGATCGCGCACCCGCCGGGCAGCGAAACGCGCGCGTAGCCGAACCTCGCCACGAGCGGACCCAGCGTCAGCACCGACGCGCGCATCGTCTTCACCAGCTCGTACGGTGCTTCCGCGTGCGAAATCGTTTCCGCGCGGAATGTGAATTCGCTCGGCGGAATGTCCGGGCTCGATACGACGCAGCGCATGTGCGCCAGCAGTTTCGCCATCGTGATGATGTCGCGCACGTGCGGAATATTTGTCAGGTGCACGGGCTCGGACGTCAGCAGCGCCGCCGCCATCTCCGGCAGCGCGGCGTTCTTCGCCCCGCTGATCCGCACCGTACCTTCGAGCCGCCTGCCGCCGTGAATCTCCAGTCGATCCATGTCTCGTCCTTAGCCCCGTTCGTCTCTTTCCATACTCTTCTTCTTCGGCAGCTTATTTGCGACATTGAGCGCTTGCCGCACATTTCCGCCCGTGGCGCCGAGCCATTCGCGTGCATGTCGGGCGGTCGCGCCCGTCTTCAGCATCACCAGCGCCGCCGCCAGATCGTTGCCGGCTTGCCGCACAGCGTGTTCGGCCGTCGACGAGCTCGCGCCCGTCGCCTCCTGCAGAATCCGCACGCCGCGCCGGCGTAACTTCTGATTTGTCAGGGCCACGTGAACCATCCAGTTCTCGTAGACCCTGCCAAGCCGCACCATCGAGGCGGTAGAAAGCAGGTTCAGGACCAACTTCTGCGCCGTCCCAGCCTTCAATCGCGTAGAACCCGAAACCACCTCAGGACCTGTATCCGGCACGATGCCGATCCGTGCCTGCCGCGCCAGTGGCGACCGTGGGTTCGCCGTCACGCCCACCGTCACCGCACCGCGCCGCTCAGCGAACGCCAGCGCCCCGAGCACGTACGGCGTCGTCCCGCTCGCGGCGATCCCCACGACCACATCCTTCGCCGTCAGCCCCGCGCGCCCCAAATCGCGCGCTCCATCCGCCGCCGAATCTTCCGCGCCTTCGGACGCATGCTGCAGCGCCCTCGCGCCGCCGGCGATGATCGCCTGCACCATTTTCGGCGACGTCCCGAAAGTGGGCGGGCATTCGGCTGCGTCGAGCACAGCCAATCGCCCGCTCGTTCCCGCTCCGATATAAAAAAGCCGCCCGCCCGAGCCCAGCGCCTTCACGATTGCGTCCACGGCGTGCGCGATATTCGGCAATTCTCGCCGCACGGCCACCGCGACGCGCGCGTCTTCACGGTTCAGGGCACGCAGGATTTCGAGCGTTGATTTCCGATCGAGGCCGCGTGAACGCGGATTGCGCTGCTCTGTCCTGGCCGGTTTCAAAAGCTCCTCACGCCCCAATCACGCTGCAAAGATTATAGCGGGGCGCGAACGCGCTCTCTTGCCGGGATTGGAATTTGGATGCCGATTGTGCACGAGGAGTTATCGGCTCCCAGCCTGCAAGAGCTGGGGCCTGAAACACCCGGGGAGTGCTGGAGCTTGCCTGTCCTGAGCCTGTCGAAGGGCTCCCGCTGTTTGCCCCTCGGGCTTGCCCGGGCGTGCTCCCCGTATCGGCTACGTGCGCTAGTGGAAGGGCGAGCCTTCGGAGTGTGTGTGACAACCGAGAATCTTTGTGGGTCGTGGCTTCCAGCCACGATATAAGTCCTCTTGGGCGGCTGGGCGGGTCTTAGTTTCTTCCTTGTCGGAGCACTGGGCCGGATTCAAAGCCGCGGAGCGGCGATTGTACCAAGCCCGGCACGGAGCCCGCCTGCCGGCGAGGCAGGCGAAGCGGGGTGCCGGGTCCCGTGCGCCCGAAGTTTAGCCCCGGAGGAGCGATTGATTGAGACACCCTGCGCCCGGTTGGCAACAGCACGTCATTCGCCTTCGCGATTCCGTTTGCCTTTAGCCCGCCCCCAGGGCCTTCATCACAGCGTCGTGCAGCGCCGGCCGCACCTGCTTGATCTTTTCATTCGCCCGTGTCGCATGAACGCGATTCGTCAGCAGCACCACGAACGCCTTTCGCGCGGGATCGATCCACAGCGAAGTTCCGGTAAACCCGAGATGGCCATAACTCGCCTGGGAAAAATGAACGCCCGAGGACGACGGCTCCGTCGGTACATCCCAGCCCAGCGCACGCGCCGAATCGCCGACCGTCTCGCGCGTGGTGAATTGCTCAATCGTCGCGCGCTTCAGCAGCCGCCCGTGCGCGTACATGCCGCCATTCAGCAGCATTTGCGCGAAGATCGCGATATCGCCTGCGGTCGAAAAGAGCCCCGCATGTCCCGCAACTCCGCCCATGGCCCACGCATTCTCGTCGTCCACTTCGCCAACCAGCAGCCGCTTGCGATAAGCGGCATCGTCCTGCGTGGGCGCAATCCGAGCGCGAAGGCGAGGCGGCGGATTGAACATCGAGGAATTCATCCCCAGCGGCGCAAAGACATTCTTGCGCGCGAATTCATCGAGCGATTGCCCCGTCAACCGCTCGACAATCTCGCCAAGCAAGATAAATCCCAGATCCGAATACTCGATCCGCGTCCCCGGCTCGTGCACCAGCGGCTCGCGCACAACCCACGCGAGAATCGAATTCTCAGCCGCGAGGGAAAGGGTGGAAGAGCGGGGCTTTAGCCCCGCGTTGAGCCTGCCCTTTTTCTGGGCTTTAGCCCCGGCTCTCACACCCCGCACATCCTTGAAAAACTCGCGGTGCGCGGCGAGCCCGGAGTCATGCAGCAACAGCATTCGCACCGTAACGCGCGCGCGCCACGCCGCGTCCGGATCGCACGCGCTCGCCGCCGCAAATTCGGGCAAGTATCGCGCCACCGGAGCATCCAGCTCCATCCGCCCCTGCTCGAAAAGCATCATCGCCGCCGCCGTCGTCACAATCGGCTTCGTCAACGACGCCACGTCGTAAATCGTCTCCGCATCCACGCGCCGCGCTTTCGCGCCATATGTCAGCGCCCCAAACGGACGGATCGCGACTTGATCGTCTACTCCGACTGCGAGCACGCCGCCAGGAAACGCGCCATCTGCCACCGCGCGATCGAGCAACGCGCATGCTGGCTTGAGCCTTTCCACACTAGCCACAGACGCGCGTCCGATCGTCATCGGATGCGCATCAACGTGCAGTCCATCGCCGCGCCGCGCCGTGCCGGGAACCGCGACCGGAATTCGCCCGGCGATCGCCACTTGGCCGAAAAGCGCTCGCGCAGCAGCCCGCTGCGACACACCGTTCGTCGAAAACGCCGCCAGCCACGTTTTCGCATTCGGAAATCGCTCGATCAAATAGGGGCTCCCAAACGACGCCACCGCGACGGGCTTGCCGGCCGCTAGCAGCCGGTTCACAAACGCGCGCTGATCCTCGGGAAATCCGACGTTGCCCTTGCGATCCGCCACGCGCACGAAAAGTGCCGCAATCGCCACGTCGTACGTCTCGGAGCTAGGCAGCCTCAGCTCGGTGACACTCCTGAACCGCGTATCCGCGCGCAGCACCGCCAGCGAATCCACGCGCGTGCGAATCTCCGGCTCAATCGTTTCGCCCGGGCATGCATCGGGATCGGCCGAAAGCGCGACGAGCAGGACCCGCAGCGGTCGGGTTGCGTCAAGCGGCACGATCCGCGCCGAGTCGCGCAGCATCGTCACTCCTCGGTCGGCGATTTCCTGCGCCTGCGCTTCGAATTCCGGCCGCCCGAACTTTTCACTGAGCTTCGCAACATCGACGAGCTTCGCGCGGTCGAGCCCGAGCCGCGCCTTCGCCGCCAGAATGCGTCCCACCGATTCGTCGATTCGCGCAACGGAAAGGCGCCCGCTCCCAACCGCGTCTTCGAGCGCAGCGAGCGCCGCATCGGGCACAGGCGGCATCAAGAGGACATCCGCACCCGCCTCGACCGCGCGCACCGCGGCTTCACCCGGCGGAAAAAGCGACGTCACGCCGCCCATCTCCATCGCGTCCGTGATGATCAATCCGCGAAACTTCATTTCCTCGCGAAGCAGCCCCGTCAGAATCTTTCGCGACACGGTCGCCGGAATCGTGGCATCCGCTTCAAACGCGGGTACGGCCAGATGACCCGGCATTACGGAGCTCACGCCCGCGCGAATCGCTGCACGGAATGGAACAAGCTCGTTGCCTTCCAACTCCGCGGCGTCACCCGGCGCCGTCGCCAAGGCGAGGTGCGAATCGACGCTTACGTTCCCATGTCCAGGAAAATGCTTCGCCGTAGCGAGCGCGCCGTTATCTTCCACGCCTCGAACGAACGCCTCGACGTATCGCGCCACATCCTCCGCGCTTTCTCCAAACGACCGCACGTTGATGATCGGATTGTCGGGATTGTTGTTGATGTCCGCATCGGGCGCGAAAATCCAGTGAACACCGGCCGCGCGCGCCTCCATCGCCGTGCACTTGCCGGCCGCATAGGCGAATTTCGGATCGCCCGTCGCCGCAATCGCCATAGCGGATGGAAACGCAGTCCCTTCCTCGATGCGCATCCGCGTGCCGGATTCGAAGTCCGCGCCGATCAGCAGTGGAATCTTCGCGCGCCGCTGGAGTTCATTCGCGATCTCCGCAGTCGGATAAACTTGGCTGCGCCGGATTCCGATTGGCCCGCGCGCCGTCGCTAGAATCAGTCCGCCGACGCGATTTTGCTCCACCTGGCGAATCACTTCTTCGTATTCCGCGCTTTCCGACGCCGCAAAGCCTCCGAAAAACGGGACCATCAGCATCTGCCCCAGCTTCTCGCGCACAGTCATGCGCGTCAGCGTTCGCTCGACCCAACTCGCGCGGGACGCGCGCGCGGGCTTCGTGCTTCGAGATTTTCGGCGCATGGAAGAGGGCGATTTCATCGGTCAATAATGGACAAAAGTGCCACCATAGAAACGCTTAAAACGCGTCAAATGCGCATTTGTGGCGGGTTTTTGCGGGCTCTTTTTCACGGATGTCCTGATTTTTGTATAGCATACGCTTCCGAGGGGCACAATTGAGGGAATCGCGCATGTTTCGTTCCCGGCGCGTTCGCGCCTGCCTCCGCTCGGAGTGATACACTGCCGCTGATCGGGAGCGACAATGACTGAGGCCGAGGCTTGATGCGCATCTGTTCGCTGCTGCCGTCCGCGACCGAGATTCTGTACGCCATCGGGCTCGGAGATTCCGTTCTCGGCGTGACCCACGAATGCGATTTTCCCGCCGAGGCGGCGATGAAGCCGGCGCTGATCCGCCCGCGCGTCGATCCGCAGGCGACGCCCGCCGAGATCGACCGCAAGGTGAGCGAAATCATCGCACGCGGCGAGAGCATCTACGCGGTCGACGCGGAATTACTCAGCTCGCTTTCGCCCGATCTGATTCTCACACAGGATTTGTGCCACGTCTGCGCGGCTTCGCCGGACGATCTCGCGACCGCGCTCACTCGATTCCCGCAGCCGCCCCAAGTGCTTTCGCTCACGCCGCGCTCGCTCGCCGAAGTCTGGGACGACATTCGCCGCGTAGGTGACGCGACGGGCCGCCGCCGCGAAGCCGAAGCGCTGGCGGCCTCAATCGAGCAGCGCGTCGCCGCCATCGAAAGCGTTTCCGCGCGAAGCGGCATCGCGACCACGCGTCCTGTGTCTCGAATGGCTCGACCCATACTTCGTTGGTGGCCATTGGGTACCTGAGATGGTGTGGAAAGCGGGCGGCGAGGATGTGCTTGGGAAGCTTCGCCAGCCGTCATTCAAGGTGACCGGCGAAGAGATTCTCGCGTCGCAGCCCGACGCGATCGTGATCATGCCGTGCGGCTATGGGACCGCACGCATCGCGGACGAGTTCCGTCTCGACAAGCTTCCGCGTGGCGCCGAATCCTTGCCTGCAGTGAAAGAGCGCCGCGTCTTCGCGGTCGACGCCAACGCCTATTTTTCGCGCCCGGGTCCGCGGCTCGCGGACGGCATCGCCATCCTGGCGCACATCTTTCACCCGGAACTTTTCGCGGCTAAAGATCCCGAGACTTTTCGGCAGCTTTTGTAATCCAACCGACTTTGGGGAAGCCTCTCAGGCGTGTAGAATTTACCATTGAGGTCATTACCGCGGGTCGGGCCTGCCACGTGCCGTCTGCTTCTCGCCACCAGGGAAAGGAACCAATGCCATACAAGGTTGCCGCTTCAGAAGCCAAGTACTTTCTCGGGTTCGATGGCGGGGGAACGAAGACCGAATGCGTGCTGGCCGATTCCGAAGGCCATGTCGTAGGGCGATCCGTGGGCGGGCCGTCGAATCCGCTCCGCACGGGCTACACGCGGGCATGGTTCGCGCTCAGCGAAGCGGCCGACAGCGTGCTCTGCCGGCAGAAACTCAGCGCCGGTCACATCCGCGGGATCTGCGCCGGCCTCGGAGGCGCCGGCCGCTCGGGCGTAGTGCGCCGGGCCACCACCTTTTTCGAGCGCAGCTATCCCAACGCGGCGGTGCGCGTGACGACCGATCTAGAGATCGCGCTCGAAGCCGCGTTTGGCTCGGCTGAAGGAATCATCCTGGTTGCCGGAACCGGCTCCGCTGCTTTCGGGCGGGGCGAAAATGGACGCACCGCGCGCGCGGGCGGCCGCGGCCCATGGTTCAGCGACGAAGGCAGCGCTTTCGACATCGGCAAGCGCGCGTTCAGAGCAGTGGTCGAAGCCGAAGAGGCGCGCGGCCCCGAGACGGCTCTTTCCAAGCGCATCTTCAAATGGCACCAGGTGAGCGACTGGGACCGGCTGCTCGATCAAATTTCGAAAAATCCCGACGACGTATTTCCCAAAACGTTTCCCCTCGTGGCGGAACTCGCCGAGCGCGGCGACGAAGTCTCGCGCGGCATTTTGTCGGACGCCGCGCTCTCGCTCGCGAAGCTCGCCGCCTGCGTGGTCGACCAGCTCGGATGGCACAATCGCGAAATTCCCGTCGCGAAGGTTGGCGGCGTCTACGGGCGCTCGAAGCACTTCGACGCCGCGATCGACGCGGAGCTGAATCGCTCGCTCGGCCGCGTGCGCCTCGTGCCGGTCGAGATTTCTCCCGCGGAGGCTGCCGCACGCATCGCAGTGCAGTTGGTGCGGGCCAAGGGCAATGCCGCCTGACACCGAAACGCGGATCGAATTGGCGCGCGCCGCTTCCGGGGACGAACTCAAGTCCCTGATCCACGAAGCGGGCGAAGACGTGCTGCTCGCGCTCCTCGAAAATCCAAAGCTCGATGAGACGCACGTGGTCCAGTTGCTCGAGCGGCTCGACCTTCCGGCCAACGTGCTTGGCGCGATCGGCGCGGAAGGGAAGTGGACGGGGAGCGAAAGCGTGCGGCTCGGGCTGGCGCGGCATCCGCGCACGCCGAAGCGCGTGGCTCTGGCGATCGTCCGGCAGCTCTATCTTTTTGATCTCGTGCGGCTGAGCCTGCTGCCGTCCGCGCCGGCGGATATCAAGCGCGTGGCCGAAGAAGTCATCATCTCGCGCGTGCCGCAGATTCCCGTGGGACAAAAGTTGACGTTGGCGCGCCGCGGCCCGTCGCGCGTCACGGGCGCGCTGCTCGCCGAAGGCCATCCGCAGGCGGTGAAGCTGGCGCTCGCGAACCCATTCCTCACCGAAAGCCAGGTGCTGAAGGTGCTGGCGAAGGCGGGCGTGCCCGAGCGCGTGGTAGCTTCGATCGCGCAACACGCGAAATGGTCCCGGCAGTACAATATCCGCGCGGCGCTGGTCCGCAACCCGCACACGCCGGCGCCGTGCGTGCTCGAGTTTCTTCCCGATCTCACGCTGCGCGACCTGAAAGACATTGCGGCGCTCGAAGATCTCACGCCGCATCGGAAAAAGCAGGTCTCGGAAGAAATCGCGCGGCGCGCGGCCGCCCGGGAACCGGCGGACGACTAGCGGTATCCAACTTGTCTGAGGGCTGATGCCGAAAAAACCGAATCACATTCGCTGGATCATCGTGATAGGGGCTGTGGTATTCGTCGGGGTGCTGGTCTACTCTTCGTTTCAGGAGACGCGAATGCGGTACGAAGTCTGCATGAGTTTCAAAGGAGCGACGCACTGCGCCACCGCGGCGGGTGCGACACACGACCAGGCCGTCCGCAGCGCGCAGGAAATCGATTGCGAGCTGTTGTCGAACGGCCGCGATGAGAATGTGGTATGCCTCGATCAGCAACCATCGAGCGTTCGTCCCATACAATGACGCGCTGCCTGAATTGCGGCGCCGAGCGCGCGGCGGAAGTGTGCGACGCGTGCGGGCTCAGCCCGTCGGCCGCCGAGTTCTCGCTGCGGAAGCGGCTGTTGAACCGCACGGCGATCTTCCTGCTCGGCTCGCTGGCATTTGTAGTGGCGAGCGAGCGCTACCCTTCGCTGGAACTCGACGGGATCCTTATTTTTATCGGCCTGCTTTTCTTTTTGACACTCGGCCTGGCCGTTTGGGTCGAGAAGCGCGCGCTGAAACACGGAGAAGTCGAAGCGCTCAAGCGCATCTACTACGGGCTGATTCCGGTGCCGTGGGTTTTGTCCGCCGTTCTGCTGGCGAATGGCGCGTTCGACCACGGAACGCCGCAGATCGTCCGGGAGCAGGTAGTGAGCAGGTTCTCGATGCCGGGCCCGGTGGCCAGCCGGCGACTGATCGTCACCTCGTGGCGCGAGGGGCATCGCGTCGAGCGGATCGCCGTGACGCGCCAGGACTTCGACAGTTTCACCAGGGGCGATTTCGTCGATATTCAGGTGAAGGACGGCTTCCTCGGCGTCCCCTGGGTTTCCGGAGTTTCCCACCCCTAGAATCCGCAGTTTGAATTCCACGATGCACGCCTCGAATGGCCATTGACGTCAAGTCCTACAAAGTGGTACTACTACAGTGTGGTATTCATAGAATCCCGAGTTTTCACGCGACGCCTGAGAGAGTTGGCGGGCGGGTTGGCGGACGACATTCTAAGAGGGATACAAAACGACTTACTCCGAAATCCGGAGAGAGGGGAAGTCGTTAGGGGATTAGGAGGAATACGTAAGGCGCGGGCGGCAAATCCAGGTCGGGGGAAGGGCACCCGTGGTGGTTACCGCTATCTGCACTTGTATCTAGAACGCCGAGATCATATTCATCTTTTGTTTTTGTTAGACAAGGACGAGCAAGAGGATCTGGACACGGAACAACGAAAATCTCTCCGCCGGATGGTAACGGAACTCAAAGGTGTGTAGGAGGACAAGGATGGCGAAGTCGAAGAAAGTCAAAGTGAATATCTATGAAGATATGCGCCGGTCGTTGTCCGATGCTTTGGCATATGAACACGGGCAAGCGGTTGATCTGCGTGCGACCGAAGTGCCGGCCCCGCCAAAACCGATGAAGCCTGAAGAAATTCGGCATGTGAGAGAGAGTCTCAACGCCAGTCAAGTCGTGTTTGCTCGTTTCCTTTGCGTGAGCACGAAGGCCGTTCAGGCATGGGAGCAAGGTCTGCGCCGCCCCCAGAGCACGGCGCTCCGGCTGCTCGACATTGCGAAGAGGAATCCAAAGGTCCTCTTGAAGGCCTAGAGATCGCTGTTCCGCTTGTATGTTCAGAGACGGAGTCGGCCTTGGTCCAGGATGGCTGCTTCTCCTGAAGTTTTCATAAAATCCGCAGTTGTATTCCACGATGCACGTCTCGAAGGGCGCGGCTCCGCGCCGATTTCCGAATGCTAGACTGAATTTGCCGCGACGCCGAATTTGCGAGAGTGCTTCGCGCGGCATGGGAGCAAACATTTCGGATGCGCTTGCCTGAAAACTGGACCGAGCGGCTGCCGTTCCTTGAGACACTGGAGGAGGATTGGAAGCCCGTGCCGCGCGCGATTCTGATCATCGCGGGCGCTTTCTATGTGCTGTTCCTGATGCAGGCGGCGCGGGGAAGCGGTCCCTTTTTGATGATCGATCTTGTTTTTATCCCGATCCACGAGGGCGGTCACCTGCTCTTCCACTATTTCGGAGAATTTCTCGGTGTGGCCGGCGGGACTCTGCTGCAGCTTGGCGTTCCGCTGATGCTCGCGACGTATTTCATTTTTCAGCGGCACGTGCAGGGGGCGGCATTCTGCCTCTTCTTTTTCTTCGAACAACTTCTGCCGGTCTCGACGTACATGGCTGACGCGCGCGCGCAGCAATTGCCGCTGCTCACGGTGGGCGACGCCGATTACGTGATCCACGACTGGAACTACCTCTTCGGCAAGCTGGGCCTCCTGCAGCACGACACGCAGATCGCCATGGCGGTGCGCGTGTTGGGCTGGATCGGGATGCTCGCCACGACCGGCTGGATGGCGTATCGGAGCCTGCGGCCGGAGAACGCTCCTGTGCAAGTCACGTCGGCGAATTCCTAGAACGTGTAGAGGCCGCGGAGATCCACCGGGTGAGGCAACTCGACTTCTAGCACACGGTTGTAATCGCCGAGAGTTAATTTCACAAGTTGGGCGGGGCCGACGTCGCGCGACGTCCAATCGGTGCTGGGGACGATGCGAGACGGGTCGGCTAGATCGGCGGTTTCGATGTCGTCGCCTTGCTTGGTGATGTCGCTGAGGAATACGGCGTAGACGAGGCGCGATTTTATGTCGAGCATCAGGTAGCGGTGGCCGAGAAGGACCAGCACGCTATCTTTTTTTTTGCTCTTCTTGTCCGGCAGGTAGACGTTCGCGCCGATGGGCGGCTTGCCGTCGAGCTTCACCTCGGATTCGTCCACTTGCTTCCAGTGGATGCGATCGGAGTCGCTGGCCGCGCCTGCAATCCCCGCTGAGAACAAGCTCGCGGCGAGGCACACGCCTATGGCGGCGAGAAGTTGGATCCCCTTGCCACGGCCGTTTCTAGTTTGCGGTTTCACTCCTTAGCAGGATACATCAGTGCAGGTGGATTTGCCCGACAGGCCAGGGCAGACCGTTCGTCGGCGTGACCACCGTCCGAACAATCTGGCCCCGTTGCGTAATGTCCGAGTTGATTTATTGGAAATATCACGCTCCTCGCACAGACAGGATTGTCTGTGCCACGCTGAGTGCTTGGCAAATCCGGGCGAGCGCGTCTATACTCCCGCGTACGATCTGGCTGGCCGGTGCTCGGCACCAGCCGGAGATTCGACATCATGCCAGCTTCCGGCCAATTCCGATCGCAGCTTGTTTCTCCGCGTTGCACTCCGCAGGGCTTTACTTGAACCTCCGCGCGATAGGCGCCGGGCGGCCGCCTTCAATTCACCGCCATAGCCGATTTCCGCACTCGTGCAAACTATCGAAGAGCGCGCGGCCATCGAGGCGCTGCACTCTCCGCGCAGCCCAAAGAAAATCGACGGAGGAACGGGGATCCATGAGCGAGATTGCGGGCATTCTGGCCACAGCAAATAAGAAGATTTCGAAGGAAGTCTTGGAGCCGCGGGCGGACCAGATCGACCGCGAGCGAAAGTATCCACGGAAGAATCTGCAAGCGCTGGGCTCCGCGGGTGCGCTGGAAATTCTGATCCCGGCGGAGTTTGGAGGCGCCGGCGGGACGCTCGCGGAGATGTCGCAGGCGTTGCAAGTGCAGGCGCAGGCTTGCGCGTCCACGGCGATGGTTGCGCTGATGCACTATTGCGGCTGCGCCGTGATCGTGGCGAAGGGCAGCGACGCGATGAAGCGGCAGCTTCTGCCGGCGGCGGCGCGCGGCGAGCACATCACCACCCTGGCATTCAGCGAGGCGGGCTCGGGCGGCCACTTCTACGCGCCGGTCAGCAAAGTGCGGCTGGATTGCGGCGTGAAGAAACTCAGCGCGAGGAAAACGTTCGTGACAAGCGCGGGCGAAGCGGATTCCTACGTGGTATCAACGCGGTCGCTGCATGCGGCCACGCCCACGGAGTGCGATCTCTACCTGGTTCCGAAAGACGCGAAAGGACTCGTGGCGCAAGGACGGTTCGAAGGGCTCGGGCTAGCGGGCAACGCGAGCGCGCCAATGACGCTTGAGGACGTTTTGCTCGAGGATGGAATGCGGCTCGGGCCGGAAGGCTCGGGCTTTCAGACCATGATGGAGGTGGTGCTGCCGCACTTTCAGATCGGCGTTGCGTCGGTCTCGATCGGGATTGCCGCCGCGGCGTTCGAGAAAATCACGGCGCGCGTCGGCGCGAGAAAATACGAGCATGCGGGCGGGGCGGCGCTTGCGTCGATTCCGCGGGTGCAGTTTCTGGTGGCGGAGATGGCCATCGAGTTGAATTCGGCGCGCGCGTATCTGGCGGAAACGATACGGAAGACGCTTTCGGGCGATCCGGCGGCGATGATCGACGTGCTGGGCGTGAAGGCAAAGGCCGCGGAGGCGTGCCTGAACGTGGTGTCGCGGGCGATGACGCTCGGCGGCGGCTGGGCTTTCGGGCAGCGCGGCGGGCTGGAGCGCAACTTCCGCGATGCGCAGGCCGCCTCGGTGATGGCGCCCGCGAGCGACGTGCTGAAGGATTTCATCGGCAAGGCTTGCCTGGGGCTGCCGTTGTTTTAGCGGCTTGCAGGGGCGAAGAACGAGAGCGAAGGAGGGAATGGCGATGGCCGGAAATTCACGCAATCGCGCCGTGCGAATCGGCGCCGTGGCCTACGATCCGAAAGTGGTGACGATCTGGGAGGGATTCAAGCCGTATTTCGCGGAGCGCGGCGCGGAGATCGACTACGTTTTGTACTCGACGTACGACGCGCAGGTGGAGGCGAACCTGGCGGGCGAAGTCGACGTCGCGTGGAATTCGCCGCTCGCGTGGGTGAAGAGCCAGATCGTGAGCCACGGCGGATGCCGCGCGATCGCCATGCGTGATTCGGACCGCGACCTGACGACGAAGATCGTGGTGCGGACAGGCTCGCCGCTCGCGGCGCTGGCGGATTTGCGCGGCAAGACGATTGCGGTGGGAGCGTCGGACTCGCCGCAGGCTACGCTGATTCCTCTGGAACTGATTGCGGAGGCGGGAGTCGATCCGGGAAAAGATTGCCGAGTGCTGCACCACAACGTGATGGTTGGGAAGCACGGCGACCACGTGGGCGGCGAACGCGATGCGGCGAAAGCGCTCGCGACCGGCGCGGCAGATGCGGCGTGCATGCTCGATGCGAACTACGTGGCGTTCGTGAAAGACGGCACGTTTGCGCCGGGCGCGACGCGCGTGCTGGCCACGACTCCGCCGTTCGATCATTGCAATTTCACCGTGCGGGCCGACGTGCCGGAGGCGCGCATCAAGCCGTTTCTCGATGCGCTGCTGGCGATGTCGTTCGAGGACGCGGGAATCCGCATGTGCATGGAGATGGAGGGGCTGCGGCAGTGGCTCCCTGGGCGGACGAGCGGCTACGCGCAACTGGAAAAGGCGGTGCAGAGGTTCAATTTCTACGGCACGGCAGCTTCGTCGGCGACGGTCTAGGAGGCGGCGCCCGCGGGCGGATTGGATTTCGTTGGGCTGGGGGCGGAGCGATGGTACACTCCGCGCATGCCGAAGAAGAAACCTCGAAAGAAGCCCGGCAAGAAAAATAGCGGCAAGACGAAACGCGTCAGCCGCCGGAAGATGAGCCGCCGCGGGAAGAAGCCCGCCTCGCGCGCGAGGCTCACGCCCACCAAGATTCCGGGCGGGGGAGCGTCAGCGCAGATCCATCAAGGCACTGGCGGCGCGCCCGTAAACCCGTCAGAAATCGTCCCAAAGACCACCGGCGGCGCATCCAATTAGCGTACGGATCGCAGCTGCCGGAAGACGATCGAGTTTCCATCGGATCACACACTTGGAGGAACGGAATGGCGAAGAAGAACAAGCTCACGAAGGCGGCGGAAACGATTGGCTCGGTGATGGGGAAGGCGGATCGCACGGCTCATAAAGTGGCGAAAGCGGGAGTCGTGGCGAAGAAAGAATTGGCGGCGATTTCGAAGCAAGTGGAATCGCTCAAGAAGCAGCTGCAGAAGACCACGAAGCGATTGCAGAAGGCCCTGCGCTAGAGCGAAGTTCCTCGGGCTTTGATCCTCACATAGTTCTCGGCGTCCATCGCGCGGATGGACGCCTCGCGATTCCATGGAACACCATTTTACCTGTCCTTATTGCGGCGAAGAGATTTCGATGGTGCTGGATTTGTCGGCCGGGCGGCAGACGTACGTTGAAGACTGCGAAGTGTGCTGCCAGCCGATCGAGATCAGCTTTAACGTTGAAGACGAGGATCTCGCGAGCTTTAGCGCCAAAACGCTCGGATAGCGGCTCTCTCTGCGTGGCAGAAGCGAAGACTTTCTTCAGGGGCTGAAGCCCCCGCGAGCGGCCTGTCTTACGCCGGGGCTGGAAGCCCCGGCCTCCTGAAGAGGACCCTCAACGTTGGAGCTGAAGAGCCCGTGAGGTAAGCGTTCGGGAACTTCAGGTCAGGATTTGATTTCGCCGAAGGATTTGTCGAGGAGGCGGATCGCTTCGTCGACGTCGGCCTTCGCGATGTTCATCGGCGGCGCGAGGCGGATCACGTTGCCGTACAGGCCACCCTTGCCGATCAGCAGGCCATTGGCGCGGGCGCGTTCTAGCAGCTGATTGGTTTCGGCCGGCGCGGGTTCTTTCGTCGCGCGGTCGCGGACGAGTTCGAGGGCTTGCATCAGGCCCATGCCGCGAACGTCGCCGATCAGCGGATACTTTTGCTGGAGTGCCTCGAGCTGCTGGCGGAGGTAGCCTCCCACGACGTGCGTGTTCTCCCGCAGATTTTCTTCTTCGATCACTTCGATCACGGCGCGCGCCGCGACGGACGTGACCGGATTGCCGCCGAAAGTCGAGATTGTGAGGCCCTGGAACTTCCCCGCGAGCTCGGAGGTGGTGACTGTCGCGCCGACCGGGACGCCGTTGCCCATGCTCTTCGCGCAGGTGATGATGTCCGGCGTGACTTCCCACTGCTCGATGCCGAACCACTTTTTGCCGGTGCGGCCGAAGCCGGTCTGCACTTCGTCGGAGATGAAGAGGCCGCCGTAATTTTTCACGATGCGGTAGACGATCTTGAAATACTCGGGCGGCGGCGTGATGAATCCTCCCACGCCTTGAATCGGCTCGGCGATGAACGCGGCGATCGAGCCGCTGGTCGCGGTCTGGATCAGATCCTCGACGTCGTTGGCGCAGGCGACTCCGCAATCGGGATATTTCAGGTGCAGCGGGCAGCGGTAGCAATACGGGCTGACCGCGTGAGAGACGCCGACGCTGATGACTCCGGATTTGCGATACGCGGCGTGCGCGGTGACGCTCTTCGCGAGAGCGGACGAGCCGGAATAGGCGTGGCGCAGCGCGACGATGTCGTAACTTGCGCTGGCCATGCGCGCGAGCAGGATCGCGGCTTCGTTGGCTTCGGTGCCGGAGCTGGTGAAGAAACTCTTCTGCAATTTGCCGGGCGTGATCTCGGCGAGCTTTTCGGCGAGCGCGACGATGGCTTCGTTGGGGAAAAGCGTTGAAGTGTGCTGGAGCTTTTCGACCTGAGCCTTGATCTTCGACGTGACCTTGGGATTGCAATGGCCGACGCCCACGGTGACGATGCCGCCGAAGAAATCGAGGTATTTGTTGCCCTCGACGTCCCAAAGATATTGCATCGAGGCGTGGTCGGCGACGAGCGGATGCTGGTAGTAATTCGCGACGGCCGGCCAGAGATATTCCTTGTGCTTGCGGATGGCCTCTTCGCTGCGGCTGGCGGCTGTCTTCGGCTGGGTCGTCACGCAAGGCTCCTGGGGACGGATTCGATTCGGCTCGCAACGAAGTTTACAGGGGGTGCCTTGCGGCGACAAGGGCGGCGCGGGTTTGGCGGTCTTCGAAACTGTGACAAATTGGTCGGGAAGCCTGAATCAATCGGCCCTCCGGGGCTGGATTTGGGCGCGCGAGACCCGGCACTCCGCTGCGCCTGCCTCGCCGGCAGGCGGGCTCCGTGCCGGGCTTGCTTCAATCGCCGCTCCGCGGCTTCCGATGCGACGCACGGGCCGCCTCTGCGACCCGCTACAAATCATCTGATCCAAGCGAAACGAATGATACGAACCGGCGGAGTTCCCGTATAATTCCGGGCTAATGGAAGCGATATTGACACGGCTTGCCCGGGCGCTTGGGCGAATTTTCCCGGATTGCGTGACGCTGAGCCAAGCTATCGCGTTCAATATGTTTCTCGCCTTTTTCCCGCTGCTGCTTTTCACGCTGGGGCTGCTCGGCGGGACTCGGCTCTTCCACGACGCGCTGCAGGAGATCCCGAACCATCTGAGCTTGATCCTTCCGCCGGGAAGCGCGGGAGTTGTGTCGGCGTATTTCGTTCGCAAGACGGTGCACACATGGAAGTGGATGGTGCTGGGGCTTGGCGGAACGTTGATTACCGGCATGCAGGTGATGGTCGGCTACATCGAAGGATTTCGCGTGATCGAAGGAGACTTGCTGCGGCCGGGGTACTGGCGGCGGCAAGCGCGGGCACTGGTGATGCTGTGCCTCACCCTTGTGCCGATGCTGGCGGTGGTCATCCTGACGGTATTTGGCAAGCAGACGCGGGCGTGGCTGATGGTGCGGACACGGTCCGTGTACATGACTCGCGAGCTCGAAATAATGTTGTCGGGGATCGTCGTGTTCGTTCTGGCGATGGGGGTGCTCGTGGTGCTCTATCGCCTGGGGCGGCCCGGGCATAGGAGTACGCTCGATTTATTGCCGGGCGCTTTGGTGGCGACGATTTTTTGGTGGGCGGCGGACATCATTTTCGGGTGGTACGTGCGGAAGATGCCATACGACGCGATGTACCGGGGGCTGGCGGCGGCGATCGGTCTGCTGATCTGGATGTTCTTGACGGCGATGATCGTGCTGCTGGGCGCGGCGTATAATGCGGAAGCGCGGGAAGATCTTGCCGTGGCGCGAGCGGAAGCGACGCCGGGGCGGCCGAATACGCTGACGATCCACTAGGCCGAAACGCGAGCGGGTGCTGGTTGGGCGCAAAGGCCCCACCCTCACAAACCGAGGATGGGGCACCCGGAACTTCAAAGGCTGAGGAGCGCGGGCTGAATGAGCGACATTCACGTCGAGTGCTACGCCGGGTATCGGGCGGACGAGCGGCCGCTGCGTTTCGTGCTGCGCGGGCGTGAATTCGCGGTGCAGGAACTCGATGGGCGGTGGTACTCGCCTGCAGCGAGCTACTTTCGCGTGCTTGCCACGGACGGCAATTATTACGTCCTGCGGCATGATGAAGCGCAGGATTACTGGACGCTCGACGGTTTTCGCGCGGCGCGCTGAACGCATCGACCGCGAAAGATTTCAGGCGGGTAGTGGGTCAGATCTCCATCACCGACGTGCCTCGGCAACGCCTCGTTCAAGTTCTCCTGGCGCTCTGTGGAGTGCTGGCCTTTGTGACGGCAATTTTCGCGCAGCGGCCCTTCCGGCAATATCCCTCGGTTGAATATGGCGATTCCACGCCGCTGCCGCCGGACTGGCAGCGGCCCGGCGAGTGGGCTTTCGCGCGGCTGATGTATCCGCCGGGGCCGAATGACGGCTACCGCGGGCGCTTTGACGGCGATTGGCGGCTGGGCATGTCGCTGTGGACGCAGGACGCGCCGCCGGCCGACCGGTCGTTTGCCGCCGCCGTGCGCCGCCTCACGCGGATCGACGCGCGCTCGGTCGAACAGGACGTGAATCTCGACGACGGCGACGAGGTCTACAACTGGCCATGGCTTTACGCCGTGCAAGTGGGCGAGTGGGGAATCACGCAGCATCAGGCCGATGTCTTGCGCGACTACCTCTTGCGCGGCGGCTTCTTCATGGCGGACGATTTCCATGGCGCCTACGAGTGGCAGATGTTCGTCCAGCGCATCCGCATGGTCTTTCCGGACCGCCCGATTGTCGAGATTCCGAACGACGATCCGATCTTCCACACCCTCTACGATCTCGACGACCGCTACCAGATTCCCGGCGCCGACCATCTGAGGCTCGGCTACAAAGTGCCGGACTATCCGCAGGGGCCGGACGACGGGAAGGGAGCGCACTGGTTCGCCATCCGCGACGACAAGGGGCGCATCATGGTGGCCATTTCGTTCAATTCGGATCTTGGCGATTCATGGGAGTGGTCAGACCGGCCGCAGTATCCCGAGCGCTTCTCCGATCTCGGCTTTCGCATCGGCGTCAATTACGTCGTCTATGCGATGACGCACTAAGCCGCTTTCGCTACTCGGTCACGCCGTCGAGAATTTCCTGGCAATCCATGCGCAGCGTGCCGTTGTCGTCGAAGATCACGCCGCGAAATCGGAGAAGGCTGCCCTGACCGATGGATGCGAAGGTGAGGATCTGCGTGTTCGAATCCGCGTACACGACGACGGTATTCGGCATGTTGACCTGGCTGGGAGACCCCGGGGCGAGATTTTGCTGGAGCGTGGGAATCAGATCGTAGGGCGCTAGCGTAACTGTGTAGACCGAGAATCCGTTGACGGTCGACATGGACGTGATCGTGCCGTTGATCGTCTGAGGCTTGAGAATGACGGTCGTGGCGTAGGGCTCGCCCTGCAAGTCGCGATCGCCGTCCGAGAACGTCGAGAAATTTGCACCGAGGACGAAGGTCGAGCTGCTGAAGTTTGGCGTGAAAGGCAGGTTCGGCAGATTGGTCACCTGGCCGGTGATGCCGAAGGCGGTCGTGTTCGTAAAGTGAATCACGCTGTCGCACGCTGCCGAGCCGGGGATGAGAAAGCAGTTGAGGGGCTCCGTGATGAACACATCCGGATTGGCGGTGTAGGCGAGCCATGGTCCGACGAATTCAGCAGGCGCGGTGGCATCGTCCACCTCGACGCGCGTGGCCACAAGATTCCCACTGAGCCCGATCGCGAAGTCCACGTTTACAAGTTCGCCTGCGGTGAGAGCACTGATGCCGGCGGTGCCTTGAAAGATCGTGCTCCCGTTGGTGACGAGGGTGATCGGGACGCCGTTGATTGTCTCGGCCTGGAAAGTAAGCCCCGTGGCGTCGACCGAGGTAATTTGCGCGTCCACTCCGGAGACTTTTCCGTTTTGCTCGTTCGTTGGGGCCGGGGAAACATTGATAGGAGTGAGCGTGAAAACCGGCGAGACCGTATAAGTGGCGTTGGCGCCTGTTCCAGCGAGCGTGTAAGACTGCGAGACCTGTAGATTCAGCGAAAGCGCCTCAGCGCTTCCCGTCACTGCGATGGGCGACGGGAAATTGACGGTCGTCTGGCCCGTCCCCTGGCCGCACAACCCTTCCGCGTAAACGGATGTATCCAACGAGCTCGGTTGTCCCTGGCTCGGCGGCCCGAAGCTAATGGTGGTGAACGCACAGGCGCTTGTTGTCACGACGGCGGACGAATAGGTTCCTTCCGGCACAGTCGTAACCGACAGCGGCTCGGAAGCGCCATTGAGATGCATGAACTCGGACGGCTGGTGGCCCTGGTTACCATAGGTGTACAACGTGACCGAGTGGCCGGATTTGGTGAGCAGCTGGACGCTGCTGATGCCGATGTTGAACACCGATAATTGATCGTTGGCGGTGCTGGTGAGGAGCAACACCACCGTCGTGCTCTGTTGCTGGGTCGGCCCACCTGGGATGAGCGTGCCGCCACAGCCGCTGAACAGCAGTCCCGCGGGGAGGACAGCGAACAGCAGTCCGAGCGATGCGCGCAGAACGCTGTGCCACGCTTTCCGTGCAGCTACCGCGTTCGACATCGAATACACTCTCGCGCTAATTTGCCCGGGCACAGGATTGGATCCGCCTAGCTTCGGGGCGAATAGTATACACACGGTCATGTGACTTGCGGAACGTACAGGCCGCTGGGCCCTGTCCGCAGGCAGGCGCGATGTGCGGCGTTCGTTGTGGGACGGCCGAGGATCTTCTTCCAATCCACTGGTAACCAGAGGGATACCAGCGCAACTTTTGCGGATTCGCGGGGTTTACACTGGATGCAAATGGGACGACGTTGCCGAACAAACGTGCCTGCCCCCCGCCTCCATCGCGACAACGGTGCTCGCCTGGAATCGCACGGCGCTTGCCGTCTCGATGTGGCGGGCAGCCTATTCGTGTTGGCTACGCTTGCAGCGATGCTCGCGGGCGCGTTTGCGGCGCCGGCTGACGCGGGCAAGCACGGCGCGAAATCGGGCGATAACACCGGCGCATCGCTGAAACTCGCGAAGAAATTCAAAGGCAAGCTGCCCATCACCGAGCTGACCGAGGATGAGGCGACGATGCACGCGCTGAACCGGCTGGCCTACGGGCCGCGGCCGGGCGACGTGGAGCGCGTCGAGAAGATGGGCCTCGAAAAGTGGATCGACGAGCAGCTCGATCCGGATTCGATCGACGATTCGGCGCTCGATCAGCGACTGCAAAAATACCCGACGCTCGCAATGTCGTCACAGCAGCTGCTAGAGCAATTCCCGCCGCCGGCGCAGGCCGCCAAGCAAGCTGGCGAAACCAAAGAAGACTACAAGCAGCAGATGCAGGAGAAACGGCGCGACGCGGTGGCGGACGTGGCGCAGACGGGCAACGACAACGTCGACAAAGGGCAAGAGGCGCTGGCGAAGATTCAGGGGCCGGGGCGGATCGTTGCCGAGCTTTCGATGGCGAAAATCGATCGCGCGGTCTACAGCGACCGCCAGCTCGAAGCGGTGATGGAGGATTTCTGGTTCAACCACTTCAACGTGTTTGCGGGGAAGGGACCCGAGCGTTGGATGTTGACTTCCTATATGCGCGATACGATCCGGCCGAACACGATGGGAAAATTTCAGGATTTGCTGACCGCGACGGCGAAAAGTCCCGCGATGCTTTTCTTCCTCGATAACTGGCTGAGCGTAGATCCGGCCGCCTTCAAAGAGCACCAGCAGGAGATCGCGGAGCGGCGCGCGAGATTTCAGGGCGCGTTCGGCGGCGGATTCCGTCCGTTCGGTCCGCCCGCGCAGCAGAACGCCGAAGTGAACGCCTCTCAGCAGCGTCCCAAGCAGCAGGAGGATCGCGGGCTAAACGAAAATTACGGACGCGAGGTGATGGAGCTGCACACGGTGGGCGTCGACGCGGGCTACACGCAGCAGGACGTGATCGAGATGGCCGAGTGCCTTACCGGTTGGACCGTCAAGGAACCGCGGCGCGATCCGGAATTCGTTTTCAAGCCGGAATTTCACGCCGAGGGGAAGAAAGTCGTGATGGGCCATACGTTCGACTACGGCGGCGAGAAGGACGGCGAAGAAGCGCTCGCGATGCTGGCGAGCGATCCGCACACGGCGAAATTCATTTCGACCGAACTGGCGCGGCATTTCGTGTCGGACACGCCGCCAGCGGCTCTGGTGGCGCGGATGACGAAGACGTACGAATCGACGGGCGGCGACATTCGCAGCGTGCTGCGGACGATGATCTACTCGCCGGAATTCTGGTCGAAGGAAACGTATCGCGCGAAGGTGAAGACGCCGTTTGAGCTGGTGGCGAGCACGGCGCGCGCGTTGGATGCGGATGTGGGCGTATCGCTGCCGCTGGCCGTTTGGGTCGGGCGGATGGGCGAGCCGCTGTTCTTGTGCCAGCCGCCGACCGGGTATTCGGACAAGGCGTCGACGTGGGTGAATACTGGCGCGCTGCTGAACCGGCTGAATTTCGCGCTGGGATTTGCGACGGACCATATGGCGGGCGCGAACGTCGACTTGGCTGATATGTTTGGCGAGGGCGCGTCGAAGGACCCGGAGATGGCGCTGACGCGCGCGACTGACCTTTTCCTCGACGGGCAGGTGGCGACGACGACGATGCAGACGCTCGAGGCGCGCCTGAACGATCCGCAGATTTTGCAGGCGCGGCTGGACGATCCCGTGAAGCAGGTAAACGAAGGGCTGCTCTCGGGGTTGGTTCTTGGGACGCCGGAATTTCAGCGGCGATAATGCGGGAAGCAGAGACGCAGGGAAGCAAGGAAGCAGGGACGGAGAGCGGCCATGAATATTTCTCGGCGATATTTTCTGAAGGGCGGCGGGATCGCGATGCTCGGCATGGCGTCGTTGCCGTCGTTTTTGCAGCGCGCCGTGGCGGAGAGCGCGTCGCCGAACAAGAAGAAGATGGTCGTCCTCTTTCAGCGCGGCGCGATGGACGGGCTGAACGTGGTGGTGCCGTTTGCCGAGCCGAATTACTACACTTTGCGGCCGACGATCGCGATTCCTCAGCCCCAAAGCGGGAGCCTGGATGCGGCGCTTGATCTCGATGGTTTCTTCGGGCTGCATCCGAGCCTCCAGCCGCTGCAGCCGCTTTTTCAGAATGGGCAGCTGGCGATCGTGCAGGCGGTCGGCTCGCCCGATCCCACGCGGTCGCACTTCGACGCGCAGGATTTCATGGAGTCGGGCACGCCCGGTGTGAAAGCCACCGAAGACGGCTGGCTGAATCGCGCGATGCAGTCGATGCCGGAAGAGAGCGCGTCACCTTTTCGCGCGGTGGCTTTCGGGCCATATCTGCCGCGGACGCTCGCGGGGAGCGCGCCTGCGGTGGCGATTCCGGACCTCAAACAATTCAAGATGTACGGGCCGCAGCAGACAGTGGAAGGCGGCTTCGAAGCGATGTACGCGCAGACGGTGGACCAAGCGATGCGCGGCGTGGGCACTGAAACGTTTGAGGCGATCGATCAGCTCAAGAAGATTAATCCCGACGCGTATCAGCCGGAGAATGGCGCTCAGTACCCGACGAGCCGCTTCGGCAAGAGCCTCATGGAAATCGCCGAGCTATTCAAGGCGGATGTGGGGCTCGAAGTCGCGTTTCTCGATAGCGGCGGCTGGGATCATCATGTGAACGAAGGCGGCGTGCAGGGGCAGCTCTCGAATTTGCTGCGCGATCTCGGGCAGGGAATCGCGGCGTTTCATCAGGATATGGGCGACCGGATGGGCGACGTCGTGTTCGTCAGCATGTCGGAATTCGGGCGCACCGCGCACGAAAACGGCAATCGCGGCACGGATCACGGCCACGCGAATTGCATGTTCGTGATGGGCGGCGACGTGAAGGGCGGCAAAGTCTACACGCGGTGGCCGGGAATGAATGACGGGCAGCTTTACCAGGATCGCGATCTCGCCGTCACGACGGATTATCGCAGCGTGCTCAGCGAGATCATGATGAAGCATCTGGGCGACCGCGACATGAAGACGGTGTTTCCGGGATTCGAGAACGATCCTCGGCAGTTCCTTGGATTGGTGAAAGCGTAGCCCCCGCGCCGACGGCTCTTGGAAGAGGCTGTGATCCGCAGGGATGCGCTCGTTAGGTTCTCTCCTGCAAAGATTGCGCTCAATCGCCCCTCCGGGGCTGGAATGCAGATGCCCACGCCACCCGGCACTCCGCGTCGCTGCGTGCCGGGCTTGGTACAATCGCCGCTCCGCGGCTTTTCGTGCGACTCGCTGCTCCACGGCTGAGGTGTCGCGGTAACTCCCTTTCGCCGGATCACCGCTCCGCGGCTGATTCGCTTTGCGCACGCGGCTTCGCAGCTGAGATGCGGGCGTCGCGGAAACCCTCAAAACCCGCCCCTACACCCACCTTCCATTTCCATCCGCGCCGAAAGCAAAAGCAGATTCCTGCCCGTCCGGCAGGCGGGCCTTACTGCGTCCCGCGCCCGCACAAACCGCGGGAAAGGCAAAGACGCGGGACTCCGTTCGGAATGACAGTCGAAGAACACCGCAACGGAATTGCAAGATCACGTAGAATGATGCGGGAAACGATGCTGCGAGAATCGATTTGATCTGCGAACAACTCACAAAGATCCTCGCCTGTCCCTTGGATCGCAGTAATCTTCGAGCGCAAGACGAAACGCTGATTTGCGAGCATGGGCACGTTTTTCCGTCGAAGGCGGAATTCCGATTTTCACAGATGCGGTGCGGCGCGAGGCTACGCCGAAGAACATGGAGTCGATTTCGCGCGTGCCCGCGCAGGACGGAACCATCGATCCGTTCGTGAACGATTGGCTGGTGAATACGAACGGGAATCTGTACCGGAGGGCGCGCGGCCGGTTCACGCGCTATCCGATCCCGGAGTGGCCGCTCGCTCGCGCGACCGAGTCAGGCAAGATCGTGGTCGACGTCGGGTGCAGCTGGGGGCGGTGGAGCGTGGCCGCGGCGCGCGCCGGGTACTTTCCGGTTGGCTTGGACGTGCACATCGATGCGCTGGCGGCGGCGAAACGAGTGTCGCGCGAGCTTGGTGCGAAGACTGCCCAGGCCTGCGGAGACGTGAGCGTGCTGCCATTTCGCTCTGGCGCGATCGACGTGGTGTTTTCGTACAGCGTGCTGCAGCACATCGACCGGGAGAAGGTGGGTCGCTTTTTCGGGGAGGTGGCGCGCGTGCTGAAGCCGGGCGGCGTATGTCTCGTGCAGCTGCCGAATGCGTTTGGGTTGTACAGCATCGTCCGGCAGGCGAAGCGCGGCTTTCGCGACGGCGCGGCGGGGACTTTCGAGATGCGTTATTGGACGCGCAGCGGGATTCGGGACGCGATCGAGAAGGCTGGGCTTCGCAATCTTCGGCTACGCGCGGATGGATTCTTCAGCCAGGATCCGCAGCTTTCGGATTTGGATTTACTGTCGCCGGCGGCGAAGTTAGTCGTGCGGGCGTCGCATGCGGGGCGGAAGATGGCGGATGCTCTGCCGCCGCTGGTTAGCCTAGCCGATAGCTTATGGGTTGAGGTGAAGGCCCCCGCGGGCGATGTTGATGGCGTGCGTTCGTAGCGCGCCGTGAAAGCCTCACCCCGGGACAGCGGGGTGAGCTACATAAGAAAAGGCCCCACCCTCACAAACCGAGGATGGGGCACCCGGCGCGAGCCTTACAAGGCTCGCGCTTCCACCGGACCTACTCCGAGGCTTTGATGCGCATGCTGTAGAACGAGCGGTAAACGAAGAAGAACGAGATGAGGAAGAAGACGGCGGCGAGAATCCGCGTGAGCTCGGGATTCTTCGATGCCAGGTCTACCGCCAGTTCCACCGCCAGCAAACCGAACAGCGTGGTGAACTTGATGACCGGGTTGAGCGCGACGGAGGACGTGTCCTTGAACGGATCGCCGACCGTGTCGCCGACGACGGTGGCGTCGTGCAGCGGCGTGCCCTTTTGCTTCAGTTCGACTTCGACGATCTTTTTCGCGTTGTCCCACGCGCCGCCGGCGTTGGCCATGAAGATGGCCTCGTAGAGGCCGAAGATCGCGATCGAGATCAGGTAGCCGATGAAGAAGAACGGCTCGACGAAAGCGAACGACAGCGCCGCGAAGAATACCGCGATGAAGATGTTGAGCATCCCCTTCTGCGCGTATTGCGTGCAGATGGCGACCACTCTCTTGCTGTCTGCCACGGACGCCCTCTCCGTGCCTTCGAGCTTGATATTGGCCTTGATGAACTGGACCGCGCGGTAGGCGCCGGTGGTGACCGCCTGCGTGGACGCGCCGACGAACCAGAAAATCATGGCGCCGCCCGTGATCAATCCCAGCACGAACGGGGCGTGCAAGAGCGAGAGCTTGTCGACATCGGTCGTGAGGCCGTTGGTGAGGGCCATGATGATCGAGAAGATCATGGTGGTGGCGCCGACGACCGCGGTACCGATCAGCACCGGCTTTGCAGTGGCTTTGAAGGTGTTGCCCGCGCCGTCATTTTCCTCGAGCATCTGCTTGGCGTGCTCGAACTGCACGTCGATGTTGAAATCTTTTTTCAATTCCTGCGCGATGTTGGGAATGGTTTCGATCAGTGACAGTTCGTAGACGGACTGCGCGTTGTCGGTGACCGGCCCGTAGGAGTCGACCGCGATCGTGACGGGACCCATCCCGAGGAATCCAAACGCGACGAGGCCGAACGCGAACACGGGCGCGGCGATCATTACCTGGCTGAGCCCGCCAAGGCTGACCAGATATCCGACGGCCATCAGAATGACCATCGTGAGGCCCAGGTAGTAGGCGGAGAAATTGCCGGCCACGAAGCCGGAGAGAATGCCGAGCGATGCGCCGCCCTCTTGCGCCGAGGCCACCACTTCGCGGACGTGGCGCGATTCCGTCGAAGTAAATGCCTTCACGAGCTCGGGGATTAACGCGCCGGCCAGCGTACCGCAGGAAATGATGGTTGCGAGCTTCCACCACTGCGTTGTATCGCCGTTGAGGTCGGGAATGATGAAGTAAGAAATCAGGTAGGTCATGGCGATGGAGACGGCCGACGTGATCCACACGAGCGACGTGAGCGGCGACTCGAAATTCATTTTGTCGACTTTGCCGAATCGCGCGCTGGCGATGGCGGTGTTGACGAAGTATGCGACCGCGCTGGCTACGAGCATGGCCACGCGCATCACGAAGATCCATACCAGCAGCTGAACCTGCACAGTCGGGCTCGCAACGCCGAGAAGGATGAACGTGATCAGCGCGACGCCGGTGACGCCGTAGGTTTCGAAGCCGTCCGCGCTCGGGCCGACCGAGTCGCCCGCGTTGTCGCCCGTGCAGTCGGCGATCACGCCGGGGTTGCGCGCGTCGTCTTCCTTGATCTTGAAGACGATCTTCATGAGGTCGGAGCCGATGTCCGCAATCTTGGTGAAGATGCCGCCCGCGATGCGGAGCGCCGCGGCGCCCAGAGATTCGCCGATGGCGAAGCCGATGAAGCAAGGGCCGGCGTAGGAGCCGGGAACGAAGAGCAGAATGATCAGCATCATCAGGAGCTCGACGCTGATCAGCATCATGCCGATGCTCATTCCGGCGCGTAGAGGAATCTGGTAGATCGGGTACGGCTTGCCGGCGAGGCCGGCGAACGCGGTGCGCGAGTTGGCGAAGGTGTTGACGCGGATGCCGAACCAGGCGACGCCGTAGCTGCCGAGGATGCCGACGACGCTGAAGAACAGAATCATCCCAACGATGATAGGTTCGCGGTGGCGCAGCACGCCGAAGTAGAGAACGATGACGGCGGCAATGAAGATCCACAGCAGGAAGAGGAATTTGCCCTGATTGATGAGATAGGTTTTGCAGGTCTCATAGATCAGGTCGGAAATTTCGCGCATCGAGCGGTGCACGGGAAGATTTTTCAGGCGGACGTAGATCGTCATGCCGAAGGCGAGGCCGAAGACGCAGAACAGCAAGCCCCACAGCAAAAGGTTGTGGCCGTTGAATCTATCACCGAGAAAAGGGACCGAGGAGAGATCGGGCAGCTTGAGGCTGGCCTCGCCGCCGGTGGATTCCTGCGCGCGCGCCTGCGTCGCAACACTCATCAGCCCGAACGCCAGGGCCGCGCCAGCCGCGAAGATCCTGCCAAGACGGCGCTGACATGCGTCTACCAATCGGGCCCCAGTCGCTCGGGCGCCCACAAGTCCGCTGCGCATCAATGATCCTCCGTCAGAGTTTTTCATAGAGATTTATCGGGATAGTCTTCCCAGGTTGGTGTCGGTGTGCATTGGAGCGACAGGGTCCACGTCCACACCCGCAAGCGTAACGGCGCTCGGGTACTGATCTTTCCTCCCGGACATCGGCTTCCTGAGCGGAAGCCGCTAGTGCGAAACATTCCCCCAGCAGAATTACCGTTTTTAGCAGGATTTACGCGTTTCGTCAACGAATTCCAGTGCGCGATCGGGGCAGCCGGCCCGAGATAACGGCCATGTTAGAATCGCGCTTATGAGCAAACGGGTGATTTCGCCGGGTGGGGTCGTAGACGGAGTTGTCGAGCTGCCGGGAGACAAATCGATCTCGCATCGCTACGCGATCATTGCGGCGCTGGCGGAGGGCCGCAGTGAGATCGGGAATTACGCGTCGTCGGCGGACTGCCAGAGCACGCTCGAGTGCCTGCGCCGGCTCGGCATCGCGATCGAAAAGAGCGATCGCACCGTGCGCATCACGGGCGCGGGGCTCAACGGATGGAAGGAGCCGCGGAAGCCGCTCGATGCGGAAAATTCCGGGTCGACGATGCGCATGATGGCGGGGGCGCTGGCGGGGCAGCCGTTTACGTCCACGCTGACGGGCGACGACTCACTGCGACGCCGGCCGATGCGGCGTGTGATCGAGCCGCTGCGGCAAATGGGCGCGGAAATTCGGAGCAAGGACGGCGACCGCGCGCCGCTCGAGATTCGCGGCGGGCCGCTGCGCGCGATCGATTACGCGCCGCCGACTCCGAGCGCGCAGGTGAAATCGGCGGTGCTGCTTGCGGGGCTCTACGCCGACGGGCCAACGACGGTGCGTGAGTCGGTTTGCACGCGGGACCACACCGAAGTGGCGCTGCGCGAATTCGGCGCGACCCTCGATGGCACGAAGAATGCGATTCGCATCCATCCGCGGCCGAAGCTCGCGGCGCAGCAGCTCGTGGTGCCGGGCGATCTCTCCGCGGCGGTGTTCCTGATTTCGGCGGCGATGGTGCTGCCCGAATCGTCGCTGATGCTGCACAACGTGGGGCTGAATCCCACACGCGCGAGGGTGCTCGATTTCCTGATTTCGATTGGGGCGCTGGTGCACGTGGCGTCGGTGCAGATGCGGAACGGGGAACTGGTGGGCGACGTGTCCGTGCGGCACGCGCCGCTCAAGGGCGGTGAAATTTCCGGCGCGCAGGTGGCGGAAATGATCGACGAGCTGCCAATGCTCGCCGCGCTTGGGCCGTTCACGGAGAATGGAATCGAGATTCACAACGCGCAGGAACTGCGCGTGAAGGAGAGCGACCGCATCGCGACGATGGCCGAGGGGCTGCGGGCCATGGGCGCGCGCGTCCAGGAGTTCGAAGACGGGATGCGCGTCGAGGGACGAGCGGCTGGCAAGCTGCGCGGCGCGAAAGTCGATCCGCAAGGCGACCATCGCATCGCCATGGCGCTCGCGGTGGCGGCGCTGGGCGCGGAAGGCGACACGACGATTCGCGATGCGGAGTGCGCGGCGGTGTCGTTTCCGGAGTTTTTCGACACGCTGGATAAATTGCGTGGGGCGGCGAAGGCTTAGCAAGAGCCGAGAATCGAAAAGAAAACATTACACAGAGAGCACCGAGGACGCCGGAGAGCGCGGAGAAAGGCAAAACAGAGAAAGGCAAATCTACCGCAGAGACGCAGAGAGCGCAGAGGAATCGGCGGTGGACCTTATCGACACAGGTGAGAAGCTTCGACCCTCACGTCACCGCGAGATGGCTTCCAGACAATCACCGCTAGTGCTTCGTTAGCTGGATTGTGCCGTAGGTGTTGACGATCGAGATTCTTGGGCCGCCGCTGCCGAATTGCCCCGTGAGCTGCTTCAGGTCTTCGTCGTTGGCCGGGCGCAGCGCGGGGCCGTTGAAATCGCTGTTGACGTCACCCGAGCGAGACATCGCGGACAAAAAGAAATTCGAGTTTGACGGAAGGTTGAGATCGACATCGCCGGAGTCGTCGGTGATGTTGACGTTGGCGTGCGGCGGCTCGGCGTAGGTGACGTTGATGTCGCTGTGCGAGTCCGCGATATCGAGTTGCCCGGCGATGTGATCGGCCTTGACGTCTTTGTTGCGGGTGACCAGCTTTGCGTCGCCGGAGACGCCTGAGAGCGAAACATCGTCCGAATCCATCTGCATGCGGCCGCTGAGCGGCCCGAATGTGAGGACGGAGAATTGCGTGGCGCAGTGTGTATTTTTTGCGACGTTGTGAATGTCGACGTCGCCGCCAAACGCGCCATCGATCGAGACATTTCCGGATACGCCGTCAATTCCCACGTCGTCGCCCCGCCCGCTGAGCCGAAGATTGCCGCCGATTCTTCCGACGCGGATATCGCCGTTTTCCGATAAGACGCTGACGTCCGCGCCCGCGTCGTGGACGTCGGTATCGCCATTTCCGGAGCGCACGTCGATATTTCCGGAGACGTCGGAAACGCTGATGTCGCCGTGAGCGGCATCGATCGAGAGCGATGAAGACCTTGGCACGCGCACGTCGATATCGACGCTCGCGCCGCCGGGCGCGCTGTTCATGCGAACGGGATGGATGAGGACGCCGTTGCCCTGGGGATCGATGGCGATCGCAACGTCACGCATGCGTGCGCGCGCGGACGAATCGTTCGCGCCCGGCCCGGATTTCGTCGCGGTGACGATGAGGCTATCGCCGTCGCTCGCGTGCACGGTAACGTCACCGCGGCCCGTGGCAATCGCCACGCGCGCGCCCGGCTGCAGGGTTCGCTGAATGGGTGACATGGCCTCCGAGTAGCTCTGGTGAAACGGCGGCAGGTCCAGCGTGATGCCGGGGAAGTGGTCGCGCAGCCAATCGCGAAAAACGAAGCTGCTCAGCACAATCGCGAGGAGCACGAGCAGGACGGCTTCGCCGCCGGAAAGCAGGCCGTGACGCGGCTGTCCGGCGCCGCGCTCGGAAAGGCGGTCGAACAGCTTGGCCACGCCCCAGAGGATCAGCAAAAGCGGCCAGTAGAGGCGTACCCAGTGGCCGATCTGGAAGCCCGGGTAGTTGCGATCGATCAGAAAGGTCACTCCGAGCAGGATCAGCAGCAGGCCCGCGAAAAGGGAACTCCGATATGGTCTTCCGTTGCTCACGCGCCTCTCACGATCGGATGTGCCCCTCGTTTGAAACCATGGATTCGGCAAGCCGGAAGACGCCGATGACGATGAGGATCAGCGGCCAGAGATGCCCAATACCGTATGGCGTGTATTCGCTCAGCAGAAAAATCACGCCGATCGTGATGATGATGACGGGCCCCATCAGACCATGCATGCGGCAGCGGGCACAGCGACAGCGCGGTGTTGTTGGGTCCGTCATCCGAATCTCCTAAGCGGTTCTCTTGAAGCGATCCGCGAGCAGCCACGCGCCGAGCGCGATCAGCCCTAGCGGCCAGGCCTTGCCGAACCAGTCCCACTCAAGCAGCCCGAGATTGGCGAGCAGGAAGAAGGCGCCGAGAGCGATCAGGATGATGGCTCCGGTCGGACGATGGTGTCCTTCGCTGGGAGTCGCCGCGATATCCCCGAAGGGCGCAGGCGGCAGCGTGCCGGTTTGTCGCGCTTTGGCGACGCGGTAGGCGTCGATCGGCATATAGAAATAGAAGCAGGCGAGGGCAACTCCGAGAAAGGCGTGGTAGCCGCCCGAGACGTCGCTGCTCTGCGCCGCAATCATTCCACCAAAGATGAACACATGGATCAGCGCTTTGAGGTACTCGCCGTTGTAGACCGCGCCGAGCCCGGGGATGAATCCCAGGGCCAGCGCCACGCCTGGGTTTGGTCCCTCGTGCGCGGGTGGAACGGCGACCGGCGGCGGGGCCACCAGGCTCGCGAGGCAGGGCTCGCAGTAGAGCGCGCCGCGCACGTCACGCGTGCAGGCGGGGCACAGCGGCTTGCCGCAGTTTCGGCAGAAGCCGGTTGCATCCACTTCAGGATGTACGGCGCATTTCATGGGAGACTCCTCGTCGTGCTGCCATCGGGCCAGTCAGTCGCTTCGGCGAATGCTACCGAGCCGCCGCCGGAGGCTTCGCGGCGGTTCAGGTGAGGCACTGCTTGTGTTTTCTCATGCGGGTCCGTCGAAGAGGGCGAAGGGCGCGAAGGCGGCGGAGCTTGCGGTTCGCTAATCGGGGCGGCGTTGATCTGGGCGGGCTGAGGGCCGAGCCGCGATTCGATTTCGTAGACGACGCGCAGGTCGTTGACGAATTTCACGCCGTGCGCGTAAGTGAGATGCGCCTGGCGGTTGGCCGTGCGAACCACGGAGACCGGGTTCAGGTCCGCGAGCGTGATCTTTTTCCCGACCGGAGCGAGAGCGTGGAACATCACGGCGAACGATGCCGCGACGGTTGCCGCGCCCATGCCGAAGCGCGGCTGCCAGATCACCGAAACCCAGTCGAACCATTTGCGCCAATCTGACGTTTGCGTTCGCGGGCCGAGCGTGGCGTCGAGAATCTTCGCCGTGAGGTGCGCGGGAGGATCGAGCGGCTCGACGAGCTGCATCTGAGTCACGAGCGCGCTCACCTGCGAGACCATCTTGGCGCAGTCCGCGCAGCCGGATGTGTGCGTGGAGAAAGCCGCCGCTTCCTCGGGCGTCAACGCGCCGTCGAGGTAATCGGTAAGGCGCTCTTCCGTTGTTGTGCAATTCCAGTTCATCGTGATCCGTTCGGCTACGCCGGACGCAGTCCCATTTCTTCCAGCACGCGCGCCAGCTCGATGCGGCCGCGGTTGATTCTAGATTTTACGGTTCCTTCGGGCACTTGCAGGATTACGCGAATCTCCGCGTATTCGAGCTCCTGCAAGTCCCGCAAGATGACCGCCTCACGCAGTTCGGGCGAAAGGCGCGCGAGGCCCTGCTGCAACTGCTCGCTCAGCTCGGCCGCCAGCGCCATCTTGTCCGGCGAACGAACCGGCGAGTGCGTTTCTTCGAGCTGAGGCATCGCGTCGTCGATCGAATCGGTGAGCCGGTCGCGGCGCGTGCGCCGGTAGTGATCGACCAGGAGGTTTCGAGTGACGCTGGTGAGCCACGTCGGAAAGGCGCCGTACACGGCCTGATAACTGCCGAGCGTGCGGTACACGCGCAGAAAGACCTCCTGGCTCAAATCTTCGGCTGCCGCTCCATTGCCCGTAAAACGGTAGCAGAGGTTATAGACACGCCGCGTGTGGCGCCGCACAAGTTCCTCCCAGGCCGGCCCGTCGCCCCGGAGACAGGATTGAATCAGTTGGGCGTCGGACTCCAATCGTTCCTAGCCTCGCAGACTGCTCTATCGCCCAGCCTCAATCATGGAACGCAGGAGCCGCGTAAAAAGTTCCCTGTGCCCGCGCTCGATCCTGCGCCGTCGGCCGTATCTTATTCGTACGACGATGGATAGCGCAAGTAGTGGAAGGGTTTCCGTATGGACACAAGCGGCGGGTTTGAGGGGGCAAGGCGTCGCGCCGGCCGGAAAGTTTGCATCTAAAATTAGAAGGGCGGGTTATATGAACGTTCAGCCCCGGCCAGGAGGATGGTACCGTTTTGCGGCGCATATACCCCATCGCGATCGCCTTGCTTATCGGGCTGCTGGCGGGCGCCCGGGCTCGCGCCGACGTGGGCGTGATTTTGAACGATTCGCTCGATACGAGCGTCGCGCGGATTACGGGCTCGGGGCATAGTGCCGTCTATTTCTCACGCATCTGCCCCGCTTCGCCGGTCAGGCTCCGGTTGTGCGAGCCGGGCGAGAACGGCTCGGTGATGAGCAACTACACCACGCTCGGCGAGGACGAGCCCTTCGAATGGAATATCGTGCCGCTGAATGTCTACGTCTACGGCGTCGAGAATCCCGCCGACCGGCCGCTCTTTGCGTCGCCGAAAATCAAAGGCGCGCTCGAAGACGCGTACCGCGAGAAAGTGCTCGCGGATTACTGCGAAGGGCATAGCTGCCAGACGAGCAATAAAGCCGAGTGGCGCGAGATGGTGAGCGCCGAGTCCGAAAGGACGTTCTACATCCTGATCGTTTCGACGACTGTGGAGGAAGATCAGAAGCTCATCGACGAATTCAATGCGATGCCGAACGTGAATCACTTCAATGGCATGACGCGCAATTGCGCGGATTTCACCAAGCACGTGATCGACACGTATTTCCCACACGCCGCGCATCGCGATTTCATCAATGACTTCGGCATGACGAGCCCGAAGGCGGTGGCGCGGTCGTTCTCGCGCTACGCGAACCGTCATCCGGACATGCAGTACCGCGTGGTCCATTTCGCGCAGCTGCCGGGGACGATCAAGCGCAGCAGCGAATGCCGCAGCGGGACGGAGCAGCTCTATCACTCGAAGAAGCTGCTCCTGCCGATGGCGTTCTTCGCTCCGCATGCGCTGGCGGTGGTGACGGGATCGTACTTGCTGACCGGCAGGTTCAATGTAGAGCGCGAGTTCGAGGACCACGCGACGATTCGCGAAACCGACCTGAGCCACGAGCTGAAATCGGCGAAGGCCGACGACGAACCGGAAATCGTGGGCGAACTGGATGCGGCGGAAGCGAAGGAACGCGCGAATGTACTCGGGACTCAGCAACAATGGAAGGCATATCGGGAGTCGTTTGACGCGATTGTCGATGACGCCGCACAGGAAGGCGTGGTGACCGACCGGAACGAACTGGGACATGTCTTCGAGAGAATCAATTCCAACGGCGAGCCGTTTCTCGACGATCGCGGCGAGCTGTGGATGGATGTCCTGGAAGACGGCCGCGAGATCAAGGTCGGGCTAACGCCGAGCAATATTCTGGCGGAAGGCTCGGACCGCGCGCTCGCGTATCGCGTGCTTCTCGCGAACGTGAACGAAGTGCTGAAGAGCCCTGCGCGGCGGCGTGAAACCCTACCCGAATTTGAGCAAACCTGGCAGTTGCTTCAGGCCGCGGGCGGTGGCACGCACCAAGTCGAGACCGCTTCTTTGCGCCCTCCTGGAAATATCCGTCCCGTTTCCGTCAGGAGATTTCGCCTTCTCCCCTGACTTCCACGGGACGGCCTTCTCGTTTGGGCGCCCGCCTATTCCCAGCCTGTCTTCGCGTTGTACGGCAGAAGGTAGCCCATCGCCTCGATGTCGTGGATCTTGCCGTCGCGGATCCCAAAGATTTCCGCCGCCTGCAAGTCGATTGGCCCGAAATTCATTGGTACCGTATCGACTCCAGGAACACCCGAAATCTTGATCGAACGAACGTTACCGCGATGGACGAACATCGGGAAGCTGAACGCCAGGCCCCGCTCTTCGTCGAGAACGAGGACGCGGCGCGGCCAGATTTTGGTGATGTACATCAGGCCGTGTGTGTCCATGCTGGCGGCGCAGCCAAGCTGGCTGATTTTGGCCATGGGGCTGTTGGCGGCGCCGAGGGGCCCATTCGCAGGTGTTTTGTTCGTCGTGGTCTGCATCCCGTTTTCGTGGCGCACACAATCATCGGCGTACGGCGCGACATCCCCGTTGCTCTGCTCGATCGAATCGAAATAGGAATTCGCGATTTTGAACATTTCGTCGCGCGAGACGCGTGCGTCCGGCGGGATCGTTTCGACTAAGCCGGGCCTCGGCGTCACAAGGTTGGGCAACCCCGCGGGCCTAACGTCGCGGACCACGATGTGCTCGATCTCAGTGATTTTTCCGCCCTCGACCTTCAGGCGAAGGACAAAAATAATGGGCTTGTTGAACTCTTTCATCATGCCGTAGAAGGCGATCTGATGCGACACGGGATCGGCGGCATAAATTTTGAAAGTTGTGGGCGCCTCGGACGCTCCCACCCACAGGCCGTCGCCCAGGGGGATAGTGGCCGTATTTTCGGTAAATTTCACGTCTTTGGCGAGTGGCAGACCCGTCGGATCATGTTTGACCAGCGCGGCGAGATATTGGTCCACGAGGCTCTGCAGGCATGCGCGGTCGCAGGATCCTGATTGCTCCGTTGAATCGGATTGCGCGCGGACTGCCGGAGCGCTCATCGCGCCGATGAGCAGTGCGAGTGTTGCGGCTAACGCCCAAAGCTTCTTCATAAACTTGGCCCCCCGAAGAAATCGGTGCTCGAACGAATACGTCAAAACGGGCCAGACGATACCATGAAAGAGCGAAAGAATGAAATACGGCGGGAGTTGCAGGAGACGCCCTTGGGGCGCGGATTCTACCGGCAGATGATGTCGCGAGTGGAGCGCGCGGCGGCGAATCGTGAAAGACGGTCGGCCAGAGCGGCCATCGCGGCTTCCAGAGATGCCTCGGATGCGCCCGAAGGGGAGTAAATCACAATAAGAACATCGCGCGCCGATTCCCCGATCATGCTGCGCGTGGAATCGCTGATGGGACTGCCAAACGGACCTTGCGAGTCGGCGAGAACCGGGCGTCCCTCGAGATGCCAGGTGCGTTTGCCGATGCCTTCGTAAGATTCGCCGGGTGCACCGTGGCGGAGCACCACGGGCGGCGCGATGCGCGAGCGGTCGTAGCAGCCGTACGGCCAGCCGGTTTCGATCGATCCGAGGTTGCCGATGTTGACAAGATTCGAGACGCGGTAAAGTCCTTTGCCCTGGACGACGCGGCGCAAGAGAGCCTCCGACGACGGGCGATATTTCGATGGATCGACGCCCCAGGCGCGGAACATGGCGCGGACGGCGCGCATGGGCTCGGCTTCGGCGAGGCTTTCGACGGTGAACTCGCGGCGCTTGCGTTCGCAGAGGTCGTCCATGAGCGCCGCGAGCGATTCGTCGACGAGGGCGAAGCGCACGTCGTCGGCCTCGACGACGCCGAGCTTTGCATCGGGCAACTCGATTTGAATTTGCATGGCGGCTGCTCGGGGCTGCTATGATTCGCGTTCCACATTAGAGCAAAATTCTGCCCTCGAACCAAAGGATGAGCGACTGGCGACGTCGTTCAGAAGGAAAGCTTGGCTATGACGGACGACGAGAAATTCGAGCGCGGCGTGGACGACTTCAACGCCGGGCGGTTCTTCGAGGCGCATGAGATTTGGGAAGAATTGTGGCTCGCGGCGGCCGAGACTGAGAAAACCTTCCTGCAGGGGCTGATTCAGGTGACGGCTGCGTTTCATCATCACGCGCGGGGAAATGCCCGCGGTCGGCAGTCGCTGCTGGAAGCGGGCCTTGCGAAGCTGGCGGAGTGCCCCGACGACTTTCGAGGCGCAGCGATCGGGCAGCTGCGACGAGAATTGGAGAATTGGCGCGGGGAGCCGGGCGCCGAGGAACAGCTCGATCCGCGCAGCCCGCCGAAGATTCGTCCCGTGAAGTCGAATACGCACAAAAAAAAGCGCGGCGGATGAGTGATCCGTCGCGCCTGATTCTTACTCAGCTCTTTCGCCGGCGCAGGGATGCGCCGCGAGAATAAGTCTCAAACCTTCTTGTAGTAGTCGGCGTTCACCTGCTCGTAGCTCGACCATTTCTCGGGCAGATCTTCTTTGGCGAAAATCGCCGTCACCGGGCATACCGGGACGCAGGCCCCGCAGTCGATGCACTCGTCGGGATTGATGAAGAGCTGCTTGGCGGACTCGAATTCCGGCTCGTCCTTGCGCGGGTGGATGCAGTCCACCGGGCAGACGTCGACGCACGCGGCGTCCTTGGTTCCGATGCAGGGTTCGGCAATAACATACGCCATTGAACTATTCTCCTAGAGGGACTTACGTCGCCAGACGCCGTACACCACGAGGCATCCAGTCTTCGATGCTCGAAGAATTTTTATACCATCAAATTCGGGGTGGTACAAGGCGTCTCGGTGTCCCCCTCGGAGCGCCGGGGCGGTAGTACTCGACGTGCGAAACAGGCAATAGCGGATTGGCCCTCTGCGACGGGCCTGCTGTAGCGAACCGGATAAGATGAAGCATACGGAAGGACTGGGGGAGTGATCGTCATGCGCGTGCGATTGCGTACATTGCTTGGGATTGGGGTTCTCGGGCTCATTCTTGGTGCGACGCTCGGCGTCGTCCGGCCGCAGATTGCTTTGGCCAAGGCCGCCAGTTCCAGCGGCGCCGATTCGGAGGATATGCCGGTAGTCGACCTCGCCAGCTATAGGAACGTGATCGCGCGATATCACGGCCAGCCGGTGCTGGTCACGTTCTGGGCGACGTGGTGCGGACCCTGCCGCGACGAGTATCCGATGATCGTCGGTCTAGCGAAGGAATACGGGCCGCAGGGACTCGTGGTGATTGGCGTCAGCTTGGACGAAGACTCCGATCTGCCGCTCGCGCGCAAATTTCTCGCCGATAGCCATCCTGGGTTCGCCAACTACCGGCAGAAGCCCGGGACAGATATCGACGCGTTCTACCAAGGCGTGAATCCGGACTGGCGTGGTACGATGCCCCAGACGGACTTTTACGCGCGCGACGGTCATCTGGCGAGATATTTTGTCGGACAAAAGACGCGCGACGCCTTCGTGCAGGCAATCCGCCTGATCATGATTTCGACCGCCGCGGAGAACCGCGGGAAGGGAAGTCCGTCCACAGGAAACTAGCGGCAGCTACGGCTCTCGAGCGGGCTGCGTTGGGGGGCGGATGTTTCAGACCCGAGGCAATCGATTTACGTGGCTTGGCCACGCCGCATTTCGCATCACCACTCCTTCCGGAAAAGTCATCGTCGTCGATCCTTGGATTCAGTCGAATCCCGCCTGCCCGGATTCTCTCAAGAAATTCGACCGGCTCGACACGCTGCTGATCACGCACGGGCATTTCGACCATATTGCGGACGCGGTTACGCTCGCGAAGGAGTTCAAGCCGCAGGTGGTGGGAATTTACGAGACGTGCGCGTGGCTCGAGTCGAAGGGCGTCAGGCAAACGAGCGCGATGAACAAGGGCGGCACGCAGAAGGTCGGCGAGATCGAAGTGACGATGGTCAACGCCGTTCATTCGTGCGGGATTCAGGATGGCGACAAGATCGTCTATGGCGGCGAGGCGTGCGGTTACGTGATCCGGTTGCCCGGCGGGCTGACGGTCTACCATGCCGGCGACACGGCCGTTTTCGGCGACATGAAAATTATTGGCGAGCTCTACGCCCCCGAGGTGGCCATGCTACCGATCGGCGATCATTTCACGATGGGGCCGCGCGAAGCGGCGCTGGCGATTCGCCTGCTGGGTGTGAAGCATGTGATCCCGATGCATTTCGGAACGTTCCCCGTGCTGACAGGGAATCCCGAGGCGCTGAAGAAGGCCGCGCAAGACGTGTCGGGACTCGAGATTCACGCCCTCAAGCCGGGCGAATCGATTGGCTGAGGCACGCACCGGAAGTTCCCACCTTAAAAGGCAAGAGCGGGGAATCCGAAAAAACCAGCCGCGGGCAGAAACAAAAAGGGACGGGTTTGAAACCCGCCCCTACGTGCAAAACACCAAATCAAACGCAATCGCCAACTGAGCGCGACGCTGAATCAGGCGTGGCCGTTTTCGAGGAAGCGCTCGGCTTCGAGCGCGGCCATGCAGCCCGATCCCGCCGCGGTGATGGCCTGGCGATAGTGATGATCCTGGACGTCGCCGGCGGCGAATACGCCGGGTACGTTCGTTTTGGGTCCGTCGTGCGTGATCAGGTAGCCATTTTCGTCCATCTCGAGCTGGCCTTTGAAAACCTTGGTATTGGGGTCGTGGCCGATGGCGACGAAGACGCCTTCGGTGGCAATTGTCTTCATCTCGCTTGTGATGGTGTTGCGCAAGTCAACCTTGTCGACCGCCTTGTTCGCCACGTTGTGAACATGCTCCACGGAGTAGGGCGTCATGAAAACGATCTTCGGATTGGCGCGAGCACGGTCCAGCATGATGCGCGAGGCGCGGAATTCATCGCGGCGGTGAACGAGCGTGACCTTACTCGCGAATTTCGTGAGGAACGTGGCCTCTTCCATCGCCGTATCGCCGCCGCCGACGACAACGATCTCGCGATTGCGGAAAAACGCTCCGTCGCACGTGGCGCAGGTGGAAACGCCGTAGCCGAGAAGGTGCTTCTCGGACTCGATGCCCAGCATGCGCGCCGACGCACCAGCCGCGACGATCAGCGCTTCCGATTCGTACACGTCTTTGCCGACCTCGACCTTGAACGGACGCTTGGTGAGGTCGACTTTCGTGACAGTGCCGGAGCGGAACGTCGTGCCGAAGCGCTCCGCCTGCTTGCGCGTGCGCTCGATCAGCTCGGGACCTAGGATTCCTTCGGGAAAGCCGGGGAAGTTCTCGACTTCCGTGGTCAGCGCTAGTTGGCCGCCGGGCTCGTAGCCGTCGAGCACGAGCGGATTCAGGTCCGCGCGTCCCGTATAGATTGCCGCCGTCAACCCCGCACACCCGCTACCGATGATGATGACCTTGTGCACTGAATTCTCCTGAGCGATTGGATACACCGAAGCGCCGTTGCGATTCAGCGCCGGAAATCCACCAATTATACCATCCCGCAGGCCTGTTTTTCGCGCACCCGCGCGGGCTGGCGTCCAAGCGGTCGGCAGGTATGTCTTGCGGGTACGGGGCGATGCCGCGATAATCCGTCCCAGTCCATCAGACGCAAAAAAGAGCGAGAACGTTCCAGCGTGTTTCACGAATTTTGGCGAAGGAGCTACCCATGTGGAAAGAGTTCAAGGCTTTTGCGATGCGCGGCAACGTGCTGGACATGGCGGTGGGCATCATCATCGGCGCTTCGTTCGGGCGGATTATCACGTCGCTGGTGAGCGACGTTCTGATGCCGCCGATCGGGCGGATTCTCGGCAAAGTGGACTTTTCGACTCTGTTTCTGAATATCTCGGGGAAAACCTACGCGACGCTGGCCGAAGCAAAAGCGGCCAACGCGGCCACGATCAACTACGGGGTATTCCTGAACACGGTGATCGATTTCCTGATCGTCGCATTCGTGATCTTCCTGCTGGTCCGGCAAGTCAACAAATGGAACAAGCCCGCGCCGGCGCCTGAGGCGACCACCAAGGATTGCCCGTACTGCTTTTCAGCGATTCCGATCAAGGCGACGCGCTGCCCGAATTGCACTTCGGATTTGCGCGCGGCTTAGGGATTCTGGCGGCGGCTTTCGATTTCGTGGAGGTGGTCGCGCAGGCGGCGCAGCGTCTCTTCGCCATGCCCCTGGGCGATTTCGCGCTCGAGCTCGGCCAGCGCGAAGTGGACGATATCGTGGTGGTGGATCTCCTCGCCGGGCAAATGATCCGCAAAATCCAGCCACACTTTATGCAGCAGATCGACTTCTTTCGGGGTGAGCCTCGGAGCGTGCGGGCCGAGGTAAAAGACTTGCTCGTGGCCGGACGGCGTGAAAATCTCGAGCGTAACACGCGGACGCGGCTCAGGCATGCGTTCCCAGGCGAGGCCGATCTCGCGAGCCTGCTCCGTAATCGCAGTCTTCGATGAACTGCCGGCGACAATCGCGCTGGACTGCAGGTTGCATGAGGTGCGGAGGATGCCTTCCCAGAGATCGTTCGCGGCGGCAACGGCCAGCCGAACCGGCTTGCCTTCCTTCTCGGCCATCGCAAGAACTTTTGTAAACAGCAGTTGCTCGATTGTGGTGAACAGCTGGTCGGGGGCGAGATCGTATTCTCCGGACGCCGCGCGGCGGAGTATGCGCACGTGCAGCACTACGATTTCCGCCTCTCTTTTCTTGGCCCGTTGCAGCGCTGCCTCCAGCGGATAGAGCGCATAGTACGTGCTGATCGGCACGAGCACGTTGCCCGGCTTCACGCCGACGTTTTCCGGCGTCAGATCGCCCGCCTGCGAAAGATTGAATTTGTCGAGCTCGGCGTGGGATTTCGACCGGCTCTTGGTGACCTTTTCGGAAATCTCGAAAACTACGAAGAAGATAATCGTGAAGGCCGCTCCCGACACCGTCGCGATCTGCTTGGTAAAGAGATTGACGATACACAGGGCAAACAGGGCGAGGGTGATCAGGGCCACGCCGATGGGAATCTCGACGCCTGCAATGTGGAGATTCAGCGGCACCTTGAACTCGCGCTCGCCCGGCTGCTTGAATCGCAGCACCAGAACCGCCAGCCCCTTCATTGCGAAGCTCCACATCACGCCGAAGGCGTATGCCTCGCCCAGCAGGAATATGTTGCCGCGGCTCAGAATAATCGTGAGGATTTGTAAACCCACGACGAGATTTAGGATACGGTAGGAGGTGCCGAAGCGGCGATGGGGGCTGCGAAACCAATCGGGAAGGATGCCGTCTTCGGAGACGCGATTCAGCACGCCGTTCGAGCCGACGATTGCGGTGTTTACCGCTCCCGCCAGCATCAGGACGCCAACGACCACGACGAAAATCCGGAACCCAATCCGGAGCGACAGCGGTCCTACGAGGTACATCGCCAGGCCGCTGATCGGGTTGTCGGAATACGTGCCGCGCACCGAATCCGGGATGATCATCACGACGAAAAACGCGACTCCAGCCGTGAAAATCAAGCTGTACAGAAAGATCACCATCCCGGCTTTTTTCAGGTTCGGCAGCTTGGGATGCTCGATTTCCCGGTACACCTGCGCCATGGTTTCTTCACCGCTCATGGCCAGCACGGAATGGCCGAGCCCGATGAAGATTCCGACCAGCCCGACCGTATACGGCAGCGAGGTATGCTTCAGCCAGCCGAGCGCATCGGGCGCGTAGACGAGGTTCCTGAGGTGGGGCCACGGCGGTATATGCACCCCGCGCACCATCAGGGTGTAGCCGCACCAGACGATCATCATGATCACCATCACCGTGGTGACGTACATGATGCGCAGCGCCTTTTCGCTCGATTCCGGGATGCCCTTGATGTTTTCCCACCAAAAATAGAGCGTCACGATCACCGCAAAGGCCGCTGCCGAGGCGTTGACGGGCAGAACGATTTGGATATGGGTGTATTGAAACAGCTGGTTCAGCAGCCCCACGAGATACAGCCCTGCCGACACGCCGCTGATGGGTCCAGTCAGGATGTAGTCGAACATCAACGCCGAGACGGAAAACTTCGCCAGCGTCGAGCCCATTCCCTCTTTCACCACGCGGTACACGCCGCCGCGGACGAACATCCCGCAGCTCTCGTAATAGAGCTGCTGGACCGCGAAGGCGAACAGCATGATGGCAAGGATGAACCAGGGGGCGGCCTTACCGATGAAGTGTTCCGCAATGGCGCCTGCGTAAAACGCCGACGAGCCGAGGTCGTTCAGAACGATGGCGGCGGCTCGCCAGTACGAGATGAAAGCCAGCATCGCCGTCGTCGCCACCAGAACTTTGGCGACCGGGCGGACAGTTTGCGAGATGGGTGATCCTGTGGGACTGGATGCCATAAGGGTTTTACAGGTGCGGTGAGGAACTATACGTTGGCACATCCCAAAAGGGAAGTGGGCCGCCCGATATCATTTGCGAATCGCGCGCATCGCATTTTTGAATAGCTCCGCCGCAGGTTCTTATGCTGTGGTCTCCTTCGCTGCGGGACGAAACTCCCGCGCGCAGGCCTCGCAGGGGCAGATTTCCCGTAAGTGATCGAAGCTGTAGATGCCGGTGGCGTGTCCGTCGGTGAATTCGATTTGAATCGCGTAGTTTCCCACGGCGGTAGCGGCCTTGGCTTTCGGCTTCGGCTTATACATTGGTAGCAGTTCAGCGCCGGCGCCGATCTTCCCGGCATTTTCTTTCTTTTTCAGGCGCTCGTCGTTGCAAGTGGCGCAGGGGCAGTGGTCGCGCAGATACGGAAAATCGTAGCGGCTCACGTGCCCGTCGGACCACGTGACCTCGACTCCTTCACCGGTAGTCACATGCACTTTTACGCCCGAAGGCTTCTTTCTTGCGTCAATTGGTAGTGGCATCTGCGGGTATTTTAGCAGAGTCGCCGATGGGAGGGGCGCCAGAGGACGTCTCCGCGATTGAGGTGTTTCAATTTGGAGCAGAGTGCAGAGCGGCGCTGCGGAGCGGGGAGGCTTGCCGCCGCCCTTTGACGGCAAGGCTTGCCTTGCCGGACCGTGCCAATATGCCTCCGCATGATCATTTTCTCGGGGATGGCGGCCAGGGCAAGTCAGTATTGCAACACGACTCCATCGACGAGAATCAGGTTACGGCTGAGAGCCTGATCGCGAACCTCGAGCGCGCGAGCATACTCGGGAGAGCGATACCAAGCGTGCGCCCGTTCGATATCGGGAAATTCGATCATCACGATCGATCGCGGCGACCACTGGCCCTCAAGAACCTCAATGCTTCCACCACGCGCGAGATAGCGCCCGCCGTACTGCGCGATCGATTGGGCGGCGCGGTGGCGATAAATCTCGATCGCCGCGGCATCACGTGGGGTCAAATCGGAAATGACGTAGGCTGGCATTGGCCGCTCCCGATTACCGATACCACGGCCACGCCGCGGCCTGTTCGCTCACGGCGCAGGAATTGAGGCGCTCGGTGCCGCCCCAGTCTTGAAACGCTTTGCCCGCGATCTCATTGATCTCATCGATCGAACGCGGCTGGCCGTTGCCGGTTCCCGGGAAGACCAGATAGAAGACGCCGCCGCGGCGGCCGCCCTCCCTTGCGTCGGACCAAATGCCCAGATTATTGGCGAGGGCGATCGAGCCTTCGCCGAACGTTCCGATATCCGCGAAGATCGCGTAAGACCACGCGCCGCTGCGCAGATTCATCACCACCGCGAAATCGCCAAGGCGCGTGCCGGATTCGAAGGCGACTTCGTGCGGCAGCACCACGTAGGGAATCTTCGATGCGTCGACGAATCGCGTGGGATCGAGCGGTCGTTTCGTGCGATCTGCGAGCGACGTGCACGAGATGTAGAACCCAGGGAACGGGTCGTCCGGGCCCTGCACGAGAGGATCGCCGTTCGCGTCCTGCAGCACGCCATCCCAGTGGCCGGGCTGGCCCGCATTCGCGAGATCGTCGAGGCCTGTATTTTCGGGATTGTAGGCGTTGGGCGAGCCGTCCGCGTCGATGGTCATGCCTGCGGCGAAGAAGTACGGCGTGCTATCGCCCAGCCGCCAGATCGGCACTTCGCGCGTGGGCTCTCCATCGCGGTAGATCGGAAAATTGAGCAGCAGCGACCGGGCATCGCAGCTCTTGCCGACCTGCGGCGCCGTCGTTTGCGCAGACGACGCGTCGGACGCCTGCTTTGCCGGATCGTTTTCCTGAGCGACGCCGAGCAGAGGAATGGCAAGCGCAACAGCGAAAATCACGATGAGGTGGGCCCGTGGCATGGTCGTCGAATAGGCCAAAGTCTGCGCGAGTCTCGCGCGGCCCCAGCTATCCGCGAGTATACACCGCCCGGCGCCGGGGCAACCGACCACAAGATCGCACCGCTCGATACGATCAGACGCCGGGTGCCGTCGCCGCGACCGATTAGCGGATCGTCGATTCGGACGCGAATTGCTTCGCGCGCGCAAGTCCCCAGGCTTGGGTCTGAACGGCAGCGGATGTCGCATGGCCCGAGTTCTGGATACGCTCGGGCGAGAAGAGAAACAGGCTCTCCTGGATGTGTCGGGACTGAGCGCGAACGCACACGTAAGGCACTCCGAGGAACCGTTTCGAGGTCACTTCAGTGATCGCCAGCGAATTGAATAGCTTCGGCCGCGGCTGAGCCAGAATCCGCGCGACCGCTCGCCGCGCCTTCCTCTCGGCATTCAATCCGAACGCCGTCGACTTAATTTCTCCCGCCAAGCAGAAGAACGTCCAGCCGGCTTGGCGCACCGCTCGATCCAATGCGGGGCCATCGAAATCCTCGACGAGCCCCCATCCAGCCACGCACGGGTTCCTTTTGATCTGCAAATCCTGCGGCAATAGTGCGCCTTCCTTAATAAGGATGCTGCCCGGTTTTATGGTGTTTCCCACGTGATCCTCCGCCGGCTGCCGTCGTGCTGCTCGAATACTGAATCCGAAGGCCGCTCTTCCCGAGGCCCGCGTCTCGCCTCGATCGGAGAAGAGCGGCGAATCAATCGTGTTCCTAGTTGCCTGCGGATTCATTCCGAGGTGAGTGCTTCTGCAACACCGAGACCAAGAGACGCCCGGACGGAGGAACGTGTGCTTCGCCGTCGATCACGATTTGCCTTGCCGTGAACTTGTGGCCGTATACATCGGCGTTGGCGTCGTCATCGGGACGAAGTGTGGAACCCTCGAGGGAGATGCCGGCAAAGAGACCGCGCGTGCGCGAATAGCTGAGTATCTCGGCTCGCATGTATGCATCGGTATTCGCTGCGGCATCGCGACCCACGGGACCCGCCGCGATAGAAGCGTCGCCGCCCAGCTTCACTTTGCTTTCGAGAATCGAACTCGCGCCTCGGTCGTTCATGACCAGCAGAACGAGGTCGGTCGCTTGTCCGCCGATCTGGAATCCAACGCTGCCGCCCTCCAGCGCGTACATCGCGGGCGCGCCCCACGGTCCCCGGAAATCCTTCCCGGTGCGGCAAACCATCGCGCCGCGGCCGTAGCTTGCGCCTACCACGAAGGCCGCCTTGAGCACGGACGGGAATACGATCACGCATTCGGCCTTTTCGAGCACCTGCTGCGGAATGTTGTCGGGCACGTTCATAATTTCGTGCATCACGACGCCCGCGTTGTGAAGCCGCTCTTGTTCTTTGTTGTTTGCCGCAAAAAGTGGCGCGGTGGCAACAAGTCCCGCGCAGAGAAGAAGAAGTGATTTACGTATCATCGCTGACCTCCATGATCAGAATTGCGGCTGCGGATGTGTGGTCCCCGGAACCTTTGTGAAGCGCGTCAAACAGGGCCACGAATTGGACGTCCCTTTGCCTCGTGCCGGCTGCTAGATGCGGCCGAGCAGCATGAGGATCAAAACCACGATCAGAATCAGTCCCACTCCCCCGGTCGGGGCATAACCCCATTGCCGGCTGTGCGGCCATTTCGGCAGCACTCCCAGGAGCATCATCACCAGAACTACGAGCAGAATCGTTATCAGCATTTTGCCTTCCTCTTTTCGCTATTCCGCAGCCGGCGCCTGAATGTCTTTGGTTTTTCCCAAGACCGCCGGGGCCCGACCCGCATGCACCGAGTCGCCCCGGAAGCTGAATAGAAAGGACGGTTACATCACGACGCTGATCGAAATCTGAGCGCCGGGGTACGACGGGTTGCAGAGGTAATACTGGCCGTCGATGTAGTCGACGTAAACGTCGTCGGTGTAATACCAACCCACCGGCCACGGCTGAACGAAACCGAACCAATAGCCGCCGTACTGGAAGCGCGAATATCCGTCAACCAGCCTTGGACTGCCGATGCGGAATTCGTGCCCGCGGCCAAAATTCGAGCGGAAGCGAGCATCGGGTATGCGACCGCTGCCTCGGGCGCTGAGCCGCAATTCCGGCTGCGAGCGCTGCCTCTGCATTTCGGCTGAGGTTCTCTGAACGTGTGCCTGCCCGCCGCCATTGCCGCGTTCTTCTGTTTGATTCACCGGCCGGGTCCGTGTCTCCGGCTTATTGGCCTTGGCCTGTTCCTGGCGTTGTTCGGGCTTGGCTTCGCGTTGCTGCTTCGCCGGTTTCGCCCCTTGCTCGCGTTGCGCCGGCTTGTTCTGCGCCTCCTGCTTTGCTGCTTTCGGCTGCGCTTCGCGTTGTTCGGGCTTCGCCTGTTGCTCTCGCTTGGCGGGCTTGGCCTGTTCTTCGTGTTGCGCCGGTTTAGCGGCTTCGTCGTGATGATCGTCCTGCGCGAGCGCCGGAACAGCCGTTCCGAGAAGCAAAAACAGAGTCGCCGTGCTGATGATTCCAAGTACCTTCATGTGTGTTGCCTCCATTGCGGTAATGCGTGCGCTAGTCGCGCGAGTGTTATCGGGGTCGCTCACGTCCCGATGTGCATGTGGGAGAGCGAATGAAATAACCCGAAAATATTGAGGAGCCATAAAACCGTGCAGATGACCACGACAGCGTTCAAGAGTGACTTAATCGTGCCCTGCATCGGTATGAAGCTGTTCACCAGCCAAAGCAGCACACCGATCACTACGAGAACCAGCAGTATTTGAAGTAATGGCATTTCTCTTTCCTCTCTTCGCAGGGAGACACTCCGACCCGTCCCGGGCATCGTACCGATTCCTGTTTGGACCCGGAGAAACTGCTAGCGCCGGTTGGAGTGGGAAGGAACCTGCGACATCCAGTGTTGTTCGAACCGAAGCTTGCGGGCCTGTATCGCCCCGGCCTTAGTTGCTTTACTCACAGGCAGCATCTTAGAAGACCTCGCGATCGGTATCTGTTCACTTGTGCACACATTCGAACCCCAATTTGCACGTGCGTGGTAGTATGGAGACCTGAACAGCGTGCCTACTAAACGCCCAAATCGCCGGAAGACCGACTCCAAAGTGGCGTTCGACGCCCAGGGGTTTCTTGATTCGGCGGGTGTGGCCCGCAACGTTGCGGAGTTCAAGAAAAAGGAAACGATCTTCTCGCAGGGCGACTCAGGCAAGAACGTCCTATACATTCAGAAGGGCGGCGTACGGCTCTCGGTCATCAATGAAACTGGCAAGGAGGCCGTCGTGGGCGTCCTCGGGCCCGGCGACTTTTTTGGCGAGGGATGCCTCGCGGGCCAGCCGCTTCGGATCGGGACGGCGACCGCAATTCTCGCCACGACGGCCCTCGTGATTGAAAAGAAAGAGATGATTCGCGTCCTTCATTCCGAACACGAGTTCTCCGATCGTTTCATCACGTATATGCTCTCGAGAAACATCCGAATCGAAGAGGATTTGGTCGATCAGTTGTTTAACTCGAGCGAAAAGCGGCTGGCCCGCACGCTGCTGCTGCTGGCGCGCTATGGCAAAGAAGATAGGCCGCAAAAAGTACTCGCCAAAATATCGCAAGAGATGCTCGCCGAGATGGTTGGCACAACGCGCTCGCGCGTAAATTTCTTCATGAACAAATTTAGGAAACTCGGCTTCATCGAGTACAACGGCGAGATCCACATCAACACTTCATTGCTAAGCGTTGTGCTGCACGACTGAGCGAAATCGGCAGGCCGTTGTCCGGGGCCTGCGCCGTACCCGAGCAGCGGCGTCCACACAAACGGCACTTTCCACCACAACCAAAAAAAACCGTTAGAGCGGCCGTATCGTCACTTCAATTCCTTTGCCGACGTGCCAGTTGTGAACATTGGGAATTCGGAGTTCGTCGTACAGGAAATCCGCGCCTTCGAGCGATATCTGGGCTTGTTGCGGTTCATTGACCATCGAGCGATCCACGATCTTTCGAACTGTGCCTGCTAGGGTAATCGTATCTTTTGCCATGGAATTCTCCTGGGTAAAGATTTTGGCCAACGCCATTCTGAGGGAAGCTTGAAGTGAAGTCTGTCCAAAACCGAACAGCTCAAGAACGAAAGGAGACCTTGTGGAAAAAGGGTTGGTTCAATTGGAGACACATTTCGGTCTTGATTCGGGGCCGCGTGCTACGATAACGACGACCTACACGATAAGACTCTCGGGAGAGCCAATGCCGAATGACTCGCACCAAAGAGCTGCTGAATTTCACGAAATGGCCGCACACGCGCACCGCGCGGCTGCCGTCAGCCACGGCAAGGGAGATCACCTGACCGGGCACGAGCTTTCGAAGCAGGCGCTCGAGCACGCGAAGAAAGCGTTCGAGTGGTCGCAAGAGGCGAGCCGGAAATCCGAGGCTGCGGCAAAGCCGTAGGCCGAATCCGGCCCGAAAGGTATCGCGGCGACGCCGCCCTGGCATGAGTTCCGCCGAGGGCTTGCTGTGCCCCACCCAAGCAACCGTTTGCTGGACAGCACAGTTGCGAACGCGGCGAAGCCGACGGATACTAGGTGCGCGTTTGTAAGCCAATTCCAATTGGCGAGCGACATCATTCGAAGCAATCGGAGGCCTGAATGGAAAAGAAGTTCGACGTAAAGGCGATTCTCGACGATATCTTCTGGGGAACTTTGCCCGTACTCGGGATGCTGGCGGCGGTGGGCACCATCGCCCTGGTGATGAGGCTGTCCATCGGGAAGTGGTAGAGAGCTATTCGCGCGGAGGCGATTCGTCGTGGCGGACTACTACCTGCTGAAAACGGAACCTTCCGAATACTCGTTTGATGATCTGAAGCGCGACGGCCAGACCGAATGGGACGGCGTGTCGAATCCGGTCGCGCTGAAAAACTTGCGCGAGATGACGCCAGGCGCGAAGCTCGTGATCTACGAAACGGGCGACCGCAAAAGCGCGGTGGGCACCGCGACGGTCGTTTCCGTCGACGCTTCGAATCCGAAAAGTCCCGACGTCGAAATCAAGGCAGGGAAGCCCATCGCAAAGCCCGTCACGCTGGCCGAAGTCAAAGCCCAGAAACTATTCGCCGATTCGCCATTGGTGCGCCAGGGCCGCCTCTCGGTCGTCCCCCTAAATGCCGCGCAGTACAAATTCCTCACCGGCGTGTAATCAATCCTCGAATTCTCCGCGCCCTCTGCGCCTCTTCCGCGTCCTCTGCGTAATGTTTAGGTTTGCCTATCGCGTAGGGCAGCAAGCGCCCGGCGGAATCGGATTGCCGTGCGGGCAGGTCTTGGGGTGGCCGAGGAACGTGCAGATGCGCTGATCGAGTTCGGGGCTGATGATGTGTTCGAATTTGCAGGCGTGCGAATCGGCCTCGGAATCGGCGACCGAAAAAGTGTCGGTGAGCAATCGCTCGGCGAGCCGCCTCCGCCGGACGATGTCGCGCGCGCGATGCTGGCCCGTCGATGTAAGCGCGACCTCGCTATTTCGCATTTCGAGCAGCCCCAGTGTCTTGAGCCGCGCGATCAGCGCAGGCGTATCTTTCACGCCGCTTTCGCGGATGCGGGTCAGCTCCGGCGTCACGCCCTCTTCGTCGAAAATCCACACCTGCTCGAGCAGGTGATCGAACTCAATTTCCTCGGCCTCCGAGATTTCCGTGATTTTCGCGAGGCGTCCGTGCGCGAGATCGATGCGGCGGTCAGCCAGTTGGCCGATCGATGCGGCGTGGGTAACCATGATGATCGTGTGGCCTTCGGCGTGAAGTTCGCGCAAGAGGCGCAGGACCAGCTCTTCGTTGACTTCGTCGAGATTGCCCGTCGGTTCGTCGGCGAGAATCAATTTCGGATGATTGATCAGCGCGCGCGCCACGGCGACGCGTTGCTGTTCGCCGCCCGAAAGCTGCGACGGCAGATGCGTCACACGGTCGCCGAGCCCGACGCGAGCGAGCGCCGCACGCGCCTCGGTTTCGTCCGTGGTGCTGTGAAAATATTGCGCGAGCATCACGTTTTCGAGCGCTGTCAGATACGGCACGAGATGAAACTGCTGGAAGACGAAGCCGATCTTCTCGGCGCGCAGCCGCGTAAGTCCGGCTTCGTCGAGGCGCGCCACGTCGGTGCCGTCGACCAGCGCGCGGCCCGAAGTCGGCGTGTCCAGGCCGCCGAGAATATTGATCAGCGTGGTCTTGCCCGAGCCGGACGGCCCCATGATGGCGATCCACTCGCCGGGCTCGACGGCAAACGAGATGCCGTCCAAAGCGCGGACATTGCCGAACTCCTTGCGCAGATTCTCGATTTCGACGACGGGTTGTGCCATCAAATGCCTCGACCGATCATGAACCTGTCATCCCGAGCGCAGTCCCGCGGTTCTTGTTTTACCCGCGGATTGGCCCTCACGCGCATTCTCATTCGCCCCGCAAAATCACGGCCGGTTTCACCTTGCCGAGCAGGCGCAGCGGCAAGGCACCCGCCAGCGCTACGGCGACCATCATCGCAATCGTCAGCGGGAAAATTTCCCAGCGCGGCGTGATCGAGGTCTCGAACACGCGCTCGCCGATCCATTGCGCCAGCACGATGCCCACAAGCGAGCCAATCAGTCCGCCCGCCGCGCCGAGCACACTCACCTCGGCAAGGAAAAGACTCACGATGCGGGAGATCGAGCCGCCAAGCGCCTTCATCAGGCCCACATCCTCGCGGCGCTCCATCGCGAGCGCGGCCATCGTCGCGAGAACGCACAGCGCCGTGAGCGCCAGAATCAGCGCCACCATCGACGCGATCAGTAGCCGCGTGCGATGCAGCAGATTGCCCTCGGCTTCCGTCACCGCGCGAATGGGCCGAACGCTCGCGGTCGGCAGCGCCTCCGCGAGTCGCGCGGCATACGCGCCGATGCTGGCCGACGTCCCGCTCACGCTGAGCTGCCACAGGCCGATGCCGCCGGGCGTGCCGGCAAGCGTTTGCGCCACGGGAAGATCCACGAAGACCTGGTCGTCTTCCGCCGCGCCGGAATCGAGGATGCCGGCGACGCGAAGCGCCGCAGTGCGCCCGAGATACGCGAGTGTGATCTGGCCGGCGGGTGTGAGTCCGAGTTGCTTTGCCACGCTGCGGCCAATCAAACATTGCGATCGGTCGTCGCGCGATGCGACCCAGCTGCCTTCGAGCTTCCACGTCGGATTCAGCCCCGGCAGCTGATCGAGCCACGTGCCGGCAACAACGACGGGCGTTTCGTTGGCGCGTACGACGACGAAAAGAAAGGGCGCGGAAGCCACCACGTCGGAAGTTCGATTGTTTTTGAGGCCTGCCTCAATCACATCGGCATTGAGCAACACGGGCGTTGCGCTTGAGGCGAGCCCTGAGTTCGCGGAATTGCCGAGGCTTGCGGTCTGCGCCCCGGATTGTGGCGCGATCACGATATTCGCGCCGAGCGTGCGAAATTCCTCCGCCAGCTTGTGCTGCATGTCGAATTGGACGTTGAGCAGTGCTGAGATCACGGCCGCGCCGCTGGTGATCGCGAGCAGCGCAACGAGCGTGCGCCCCTTGCCGCCGCGCAGCATTTTCCACACGATGCGGCCAAACACTATTCGCCCCTCAGGATCGGCGCGGGATCGAAATGCGCGGCGCGGCGCAAGGGAATCAGGCTGCCCACGAGCGCGACAAGCGCGGCAAGCCCCAGAACCACGGGCAGCAGGATGAGCCGCGGTGGCGCAGGCGAGCCGAAGACGCTCGATCCAAGCACGCGCGCGAGCACGGCTCCGAGGACGAAGCCGACGGTGCCGCCCGCGAGCGCGAGCATCAGTTGCTCGGCGAGAAAGATCGAAGTGACGAGGCTGTTCGTCGCGCCGATCGCTTTCATGATGCCGATCTCGCTGCGTCGCTCGATCACCGTGGCCGCGGATGTAGCGCCGACTGCAAGCGCAGCCGCAATCAATGCCGCCAGCGTAACGATCCAGAAAAGCGTGCCGATGCGCGTCAGGATGCGCCCCTCGGAATCGGCGACCTTGCGAATCGCGTGCACGTCGACACCGGGCAGCACCTGCTGGATCTGGTAGCTGATCGACGAAATGTAGGGCGAGCAAAACCAGCGGTCGTACTCCGTCGGCGTCAGCGATTTCGGATCGCGCGTGGCGAGCGCGTCGGCAGGCTTCGTGAGCGCGCTCACGAAAAGCTGCCGGAATTGCCCGGGATGCCCGGAATATTCCTGCGCGAACGACAGCGGCACGAGCACCGCGTTGTCCTCGGTATCGCCGGTCGAAACAATGCCCGTAATCAACAGGCTCGAAGGCGCGTGCGACGATTCAGATGAACCGACCTGGATCGTTTTGCCAATCGCAAACGCGGCGGGATCTTTCGCGGCCAGCGCAGCTCCGATGACACCCTCACTTTTACCGTCCTCGAACCATCGTCCGCGAATTTGCCAGGAGGGATTGGTCACGCTCAGGCCGGTTTTGAATGTCGTTCCATCGGGAACGGGCACCTCGTGCTGATACCAGGTGCCAACAAGGGTCGTGTCCATCGGTTTGCCGTCAGAAATCACCGTGGGCACGTCGAGAAAAGGCGTAAAGCCAATAATATTGTGCCGCCAGAAAATGGTCTTGAGCTTGCCGAGATCGGCCTGGTTGAGATACGCGCCCTCATCGACCGGGCGATAATCGACGCCGCCGATTTCAAGCGGCAGCGTATCCGATTGCGGCGTCACCAGCAGATTCGCGCCGAGGCTGCGAAATTCGCGCGCCATGCGGTCGCCGACTTCAAGCGCGACGGTGAGCGTCGCCGTAGCGACGGCCATGCCAAGCACCAGCGCGGCAGCCGTCAGCACCTTGCGGCGCGGGTTGCGCACGAACGATTCGCCTACAAGTCGCGCGAACATTTTAGGATTTGTGCACCTGCGTGGCCGAGGAGGCCAGCGACGCGAGCTCGACGATCACTTCGCCGTTCGCCACTTCCGATTTCACCGGGATCGGATTGCAGCCGCCCTTGTCGCCGATCGAAGGAATATAGATTGTGGCGCCGCAATTCCGGCAGACCACATTCTGTCCCTCTTGCTTGTAGCCGGCCCAGCCGCAAATCTGGCACGCGTCGAGCGCCACGGCATAGTTTCCGTTGGTCTGATGGATCACCATGAAGCGAATCTCCGTATTGTTCACGTCGGCGTCATAGAAGTGGACGCTCTGATCGGTGAGATCGGAGAGCGAAATGCGCACTTCGCCATTTTCGGAGGTCAGCTCTTTGGCGGGCGACGGCTGGTTCATCGCGTGGGCGTACGCGAATTCAGCCGCGAGAGAGACGATCACCAGCACGCACAAAATCGCGGCGGCAAAGCTCCAACGCCGCTGCCGGCGGAATTCCCATTCGCGCATGCGGCGCTCGGCCGGATTCATCTTCGGATCTTCGGCCGGGCGGCGCGCTGTGAAATATTCGCGCACCACGAGCAGCGCCGCCACGCCAAGAATCACCGCGAAGAAAAAGACTTCGTTGCGGACAATCGGGCCGACCGTCGCCATCTCGGCCTTGCTCGACCAGATCCATTCGGCTTCGCTCAATTCATGTACGCCAGTGAGCGCTAGTTGAAACGCGACGACCATCAGGATGATGCTGGTGGCGGCGAAAAAGCGGTGCAGGGGGATGCGCAGCGTGCCCTCGAAAAAGAAGACGCCGACCGCGACAGCGATCGCGATGCCGATGCCGGTGCCAATCCAAGTCTGGACGCCGGCGCTCGATAGCTCCACCGCGCGCAGAATCAGCACCAACTCAGCGCCCTCGCGCACCACCATAAAGAACACGAACGCACCGATCGCCCATCCGGCGGCGCGCGAGGATCGCTGCGCGTATGTCTCGATGCGCTGCTCGATCTCTTTGCGCAGGGTGCGGGCGATGCGGTTCATCCAGATGATCATGCTGACCACGAGGGCGGCGGCCACGAGCATCAGAACGCCTTCAAAGCCGTCTTCGCTGATGGCCCAGCGCTGCAGCAAAATGGCCGCGGCAATGCTCATCGCGCAGGCCAAGCCCACGCCCGCCCAGACGTAGGGACGCAGGGCGCGGCGCCCGGTGCGATTCAGATACACCAAGACAATGCCGACGATGAGGGCGGCTTCAACGCCTTCGCGGAGAGCGACTAGGAGAGCGGATATCATGAGAGCAGCTAGTTGTTACCCAGTTACAACTAGCAAAGTCAGTGTAGCGCCCGGCAAGGCTAAAAACAAGAAAATTCAATACCTCGCGATTACAGAGCTCCCCTCAAACCATTGTCATTTTGCGCCTTTTTCGAGGCCAAGTCACCTCGCGCCGGACATTAACGGTAGAATGTGCATCTCACGAGTGACATGGTCGAGGGGAATGGGAGCTGATGGCCGAGGGACACCGCCGACTATTTCGCGTCCGGACCGTAGCGCTTGCTGCGTCGCTCGCGATTGTCCTGCTGCTAGGGCGGCCGTGGGGGCCGAATCCCTTCGCGCAATCCTCGCAAGCGCCCAACCCTGCAGCGCCTACATCGACCCCATCTGCGACCGCGCCGGAAACCGAAGGCAAGCCCGCCCCCGAAGGGCAGGCGGAAAATAAAAAGAAGGCGAAAGACGCCTACCAGCAGGGCGTGCGCGCCGAGCGCAACGAGGATTGGGACGCCGCCTACACGGCGTACTCCGACGCCGTGAATTATGCGCCGGATAATCGCCAGTATTTCATCCATCGCGAGCTGGCGAAGAGCCGCGTGGTCCAGGAACGCTCGGACGCCGCCGAGCGCGACGCGATTTCAGGAAAGCTCGATAAGGCGCGCAATGAATTGCTGTCGGCCACGTACCTCGATCCCACCAACCGCGTCCTGCGACAAAGGCTAGCGGAGCTAAGCGCAGCCGAGCCTGGTCAAGTTCCTACGATTACGCAAGCCGACGACCTCGCGGGGCCCGTACAGCTGCAATACCAGCAGGGGACGCGCAGCTTCGACTATCACGGCGATACGCAAGGCGTATATCAGGAGGTCGGCAGGCAATTCGGCGTTGAGGTGGCCTTCGACGGCGATCTCGTTTCGCGGCCGGTCCGTTTTCAGGTGAGCAACGTCGATTTTCCGACGGCGATGCGGCTCCTGGGCGATATGACGGGCACTTTCTGGCGGCCGCTCGCCAAACACCTCTTCTTCGTAGCGCAAAATACGCCGCAGAAACGCAAAGATTACGATGTATCGATCGTGCGAACGATCCTGTTGCCCGCTTCCGAGACGACCGATCAGATGACGGACATGGCGCGCCTGGTGCGTGAGATCGCGGGCATTCCGCGCTCGGACTTGGACATCAATAGCAGAACGCTGACGCTGCGGGCGTCTCCGCAATCAATGGCCGTCGCCACCGACCTGATCGACAATCTCGAAAAGCCGGCCGGCGAACTCGTGCTCGAAATTGAAGTGCTCGAGGTAAACAAAGACTACGCGCGCCAAATGGGCATCACGCCGCCCGAGACGGCCCAGACCTTCGCTATCAGCAGCGCTCAGATTCAAGAAGCATCGGCGTCCGAAGAGGGGCTGCTCGACGTGCTGCAACAAGTGTTCGGGTCGACCACGATTCCGGGATTGGTCGCGTTCGGCGGCGGCTTGACGACGGAGTTCGCCACGCTTCCCGGTGCAAGCGCGAACCTCTCCTCGATGCTTTCGCTGGTGCAAAGCGGCCGGCGAATCCTGCTGCGGGCCGAAGACGGACAACCGGCAACATTCTTCGTGGGGCAGAGGATTCCCGTTTCGCTTTCGACGTATTCGGCGAGTTTCGTTTCGGGGACCGGGATCAACGGCACCAGCGGCAACTCGGTGGCGAACCCGATCGTGAATTATCCGGCGGGGAATGCGCCTTCATTTATCGCGACAAGCAGCCTGCGGGACAACGGTGTGAACGATTTACTCGTGGCGAATTCCGCGGACAATACCGTGTCGGTGCTGCTCGGAAACGGCGACGGGACGTTTGCATCGCAAGTAACGTATGCGACTGGCACGGATCCGGTGTCGATCGCGACGGGGCAGTTCAACAACGGCTCGACCGCCACGAACGTCGATGATTTTCCCGACATGGCGGTAGCGAACAAAGCGGCAAATACGATTTCGATTCTGTTGGGCGCAGCCGATGGTGATGGCACGTTTCAGCCGAAGACCGACATCCCGACCGGCCGGGCGCCGGTGTCCGTGGTTTCGGCGAACTTTCACGATCTCAACGGCGTGTCGGGCGCCGTCGATTTGGCCGTGGCCAATCAGGCGGACAACACGATCTCGATCTTCCAGGGCAATGGCGATGGCACGTTCAAGGCGCCGACATTGATCGCGCTCCCCGCCGGATTCGAGCCTACGTCTCTGGCAGTCGCCGACCTGAACGGCGATGGGCACCAAGACTTGGTGGTCGCGGATCAGGGTAACAACAGTTTCTCCGTGCTGCTCGGCAATGGCGACGGCACTTTTCAGACGCGCAAGGACTACGCGACGGGGACCGCTCCCGTCTTTGTGGCGCTCGGCGATTTCAATGAAGACGGTGCGCTCGACATCGCCACGGCGAACAATACCGCGAACACCGTCAGCGTTTATTACAACCAGATCAGCAATCAGAATCTTCCCACCGGTACGTTTCTCGCAGGCAGCACGCGGGACTTCCCGGCCGGGAACGGGCCGACTTCGATTGCGGTGGCAGACTACAATCTCGACGGGTTGGCCGACCTGGTAGTCTCCGATCAGACGGACAACGCGATTTCCGTAATCCTGAATCTTGGCAGCCAGCAATTTGCCTCCAACGTCGAGCTGCCCGTCGGCACCGGGCCCGTATCGGTTGCTACGGCGGATTTCAATGGCGACAGCCGGCCGGACATCGCGACGGGGAACAACGGGTCGGCAAACGCGACGGTGGTGTTGAACACAACGAGCCTGTTCGGCAGCGGGCTGGGCACGTCGGGCACGCCCTATCCGGGCGTCGAATACCTCGACGTCGGCTTGAAAGTGCAAGCAACGGCCCGCATTCATCCGAACGACGTAACGCTCAAGCTCGCGCTCGATATCAGTAGCCTGACGGGAACCAGCTTCAACTCGATTCCCGTGATCAGCAACAACACGGTCGAGCAAACGCTGCGCGTCAAGCAGAACGAGACGGCGCTGCTCGCCGGCTTCCTGGAATCCGATCTCACGAACGCCATCGCCGGCACCCCGGGGTTGGCGGAGATTCCAGATGCGGGACTAATCGCCAGCGACCAATCGGCACAGCGAGAGGACAACGAGTTGCTGATTCTCGTGACTCCGCGCATGGTGCGCCTGGCGCCGCACAAAGATCGCGTGATCTACGCAGGGCAAGGCTCTCAGGCGGGTGAGGCCGTAGCAGGGACCGCGGCGCTCGGTGAGGCGGGGGGCCTGGAGCCACCACGGACCGAAGAACGGCCCGGCACGACTCCGCCACAGTCCGAGCCGTCGGTCGAACCGACTCCAGAGCCGCCACAACAGACTCCTACAGAGACTGCGCCGCCGCAAGAGCCGCCGACAAATCCTCAACCGGGCGAAGGGCAGCGGCCGCCGTTGTAGGGAGTTTCAGACACAGGTAAGAATGCCCCTAGTCGCATAGAGACCTTCGTACTCAGCCGGCGTGTACCTTCCTTCTCTTGTCGCCTGTGAGCCAGCCTCGTACCCTCGGCAGCCGGAGACTGTATATGAAACGCCTCATCGTCGCGGTCGCATCCGCCGTATTGCTTTTCGCGGGCGCGAGCGCAGCTCAACATACCCGGCATTCGCATCGAGGCCATCGCACATCCACGTCGGCTCATAGCGGCCACCATTCGAGCGGGTCGCATGGCGGCCATCGCAGCTCGTCGCGCAGTCGTTCGCATGGCGGCAAATAACTCCGCCCGCGTCGATCCTTGGCGGTGTGCGAGAAACACTCGACCCTCCGATGCCGCGCCGCTAAGGCGTCGCTTCGAGGACGACGAGGGGCTGGTACGTCCGAGGCACGACAGGCTCGGCGATGGCGATCAGTTGTCCCTGCTGGTTGAAGACCCGCAGCCGCGAAGGTTTCCAGTCGCCGGCGTCGAGTTGTGCGGGCGCGCCTTGCGCGGCGGTGGTTTGTCCGGGCTGAATCTGCGCGAGCGGCAGATTGAACTTCGCCCCGTGGCGGACGCGTTTCTCGACGATCGGCAGCACGGTCGCGCGCGGCAGATCGGGCAGCAGGCTTTCGAGGCGAAGTACGCGCGCCGCGATGTTTCCGGATTTTGCGTCGGCGGCCAGCTCATCGAGCGACACGGCATGATCGGACGTAAATTCGCCCACAGCGGTGCGCGAGATTTCGGCCAGATGCGCGCCGGCGCCATGAATCTGTCCCATATCGTGCGCGAGCGAACGGATGTAGGTCCCTGAGCCGCATTCGACCACGAAGCGCGCCACCGATCCCTCGATGCCAGTCAGTCGAAACTCGAAAACTTCCACCTCGACCGGCTCCAGGTTCACCGGCTTGTGCTTGCGCGCAAGTTCGTGCGCGGGCCGGCCATGAATTTTCTTGGCCGAAAATGCCGGTGGCCGCTGCTGGATTTTGCCTTCAAAACGGGCGGCGAGCGCCTGAATCCGTTCGGCATCGAGCGCCGGAGATGAATCCTCGGAAAGCGCCTCACCGTCGGCGTCGTACGTATCCGTCGAGAATCCAAAGCGGATCGCGCACGTGTATCGCTTGCGCCGCCCGGAATAAAAGCGCGCGAGCCTCGTGGCCCGGCCGAGCGCCAGCACAAGAACGCCCGTGGCCAGGGGATCGAGCGTGCCGAAATGCCCGATCTGGCGGAAGCCGATCAGCCGGCGCACCGTTTCGACGATGTCGTGTGAAGTCTTGCCGCACGGCTTATCGATCACGAGGATTCCGTCGAGCTGCGGCTGCGGTGTGCGGGGCATGAAGGGCTTTGTCCTTAGAGGCTAACGAAAAAGAGCAACGGCGAATGCGGGGCAGCGCACCTAGGTTTTCTCCGGGTGGTGCGTCTTTCGCAGCAGGTCGTCGATGTGGTTGCCATACTGTTCGGATTGGTCGGCGACGAAAAGTATTTCGGGCGCGCGACGCAATCGCAGCCGCTCCACCAGTTCGTGGCGCACGTATCCCGCAGCTTTCTTCAAGCCGTTGAATACTTCTGCGCGTTCCGCTTCGCTTCCTTCTACTTGCACGAAAACGCGCACCGTGCGCATGCCGGGCGCCACGCGGACTTCGGTGACGATCAGCGGCACGGCCAGCCGCGGGTCCTTGAGTTCACCGGCCAGCATCAGGCTGACTTCGTGGTGAATCTCCTCCGCGATTCTTTCGTTGCGAAACCCTGCGACCGTCATTCGCTTCCCTCGAAGTAATCGATCTCCTGCGAAACCAGATCGCGCCCCAGAATCCGCTCGGATTCGGCTGCGATCGCCTCGAGCGATTCCTCGAGATACTTGGAATCGCCGGAAATGCTCACCACGCCCACGCGCGAGCGCTGCCACAGTTCCTGATGCTCCAGCTCGGCGACTGCCACGTTGTGATGCGCGCGCAGACGATCCTTCAGGCTGCGAAGGACCTGCCGCTTGTCCTTGAGCGACCGCGCGTCGGGGATGTGAATTTCCAGGGTGAGGAGGCCGATCGGCATAACACCCCGCAAGTTCTCAACACAGAGGACACCAAACAAAACGCAAGTCGCCGGGTGCTAGTTGCGGTGGGCCTCGGCGCCTTCGCGGGGGCCGCGGTCAGCGGCTCCCACGGTTTCCATGGGTTGCGACTTCTCCATCTTGAAGCATTCGAGAAGGTCGCCCACCTTCACGTCGTTGAAATTCGATATGCCGATGCCGCATTCGAATCCCGCGCGCACCTCGTTCACGTCGTCCTTGAAACGGCGCAGCGAGATCACTCGGCCCGTTGTAGACCACGGCGCCATCGCGGATCACGCGAACGTCCGCATCGCGCTTGATGATTCCGTCCTGCACCGAGCAGCCCGCGATCGTGCCAGAACCCTTCACGCGGAATGTATCGCGGACTTCGGCACGGCCGAGATACGCTTCCTTGATCACCGGAGCGAGCAGGCCTGCGATAGCCTTCCGCACCTCGTCCAGCAGTTCGTAGATGATCGAGTACAACCGGATGTCGACGTCTTCGCGCTGCGCGAGATCGGACGCTTTGCGCTCCGGCCGCACGTTGAATCCGATGATGATCGCATTCGACGCCGACGCGAGGATCACGTCGCTTTCGTTGATCGCGCCGACTCCCGATTGAATCACCTTGAGCGTCACCTGATCGTTCGAAAGCTTCGGCAGCATTTCGGTCAACACTTCCGCCGAGCCTTGCACGTCCGCCTTCACCACGACCGGCAATTCCTTCATTTCGCCGGCGCGAAGCTGCTCGTGCAGCTGATCGAGAGTAAGCCGCCCGGAAGCGGTTTTCGCGAGAGACGCCTCGCGCTGCTTCGATTGCCGGTATTCGACGATGTGGCGCGCCTTCGCTTCGTCCGCCACCTGGAACTGATCGCCCGCTTCGGGCACGCCCTGCAGTCCGAGCACTTCGACGGGCGTCGACGGCCCGGCCTGCTTGATCGGCTGGCTGCGGTCGTCAAACATCGCGCGGACTTTGCCGTACACCGCTCCGACGATGAACACGTCACCCACGTGCAGCGTGCCGTTTTGCACGAGTACGGTCGCGACGGGGCCGCGGCCGCGGTCCACACGCGATTCGATCACGGCGCCGCTGGCCGGAGCTTCTGGATCAGCTTTCAACTCGCGCAGGTCGCCCACGAGCAAAATCATCTCGAGCAAGCGCGGCAGATTCTGCTTCGTCTTGGCCGACACTTCGACCATCACGGTTTCACCGCCCCATTCTTCGGGCATCAATCCGCGATCGGCCAGCTGTCGCTTCACTCGCTCGGCCTGCGCATCCGGCTTATCGATTTTGTTGATCGCGACGATGATCGGCACTTTCGCCGCTCGAGCGTGCGCAATCGCTTCCTCGGTCTGAGGCATCACACCGTCATCGGCGCTCACCACGAGCACCACGATGTCCGTGACTTTCGCGCCGCGCGCACGCATGCGCGTGAACGCTTCGTGGCCCGGCGTATCGACGAAAACGATCCGGCGGTCGCCCACATGCGCCTCGTAGGCGCCGATATGTTGGGTGATTCCGCCCGCTTCGCCTGCCGCCACTTCGGTTTCGCGAATGGCGTCGAGCAGGCTCGTCTTGCCGTGGTCGACGTGGCCCATCACGGTCACCACCGGCGCGCGCGGCTGCAGATTCCCGCTGCGATCTTCGCGAACCTTTTCTTCCTGCACCACTTGCTCTTCGAAGGTGACCACCTGCACCACGCCGTTGAAAGCTTCGGCGAGGTTCGTCGCGGTCGGCACGTCGAGCGCCTGGTTGATGCTGGCGAAAACGCCGCGATCGAGCAGAGTCTTCAGCAAATCCTTGGCGCGAATGTCGAGCTTCTCGGCCAGCTCGCGCACGGTGATGCCTTCGGTGACCGTCACCTGTCGCGGTTCACGCTGCACCGGCGCAACGGGTTCGACAACGGTGCGGCCCGGTCCCGCGCCCGCGCGCGTGCGAACGGGATGCAGCCGGCGTTCACCTTCGGCGAAACGCTTTTCGATGAGCGGACGCCCGCGCGTTGCGGGCGGCTTGCGCGCGTAGAGCGGCTTGCCCGGCTCAGCTTTGGGCACGCCTCCTGCAGTAGCGCCGGGACGCTGGCTGCCGATCGGCCCTTGTCCGGGACGCCCACCACCTGGGCCGCCTGGACGCTGTGGAAACCTTCCTGGAGGACCACCACCGGGACGCGGAGGACCGCCCGGTCGCGGAGGACCACCCGGACGTGGCGCACCACCGGGGCCCGCAGCGGGACGCATCCCTTGCGGTCCACCGGGACGATTGCCTTGATACCCTTGGCCCGGTTGCATCGGTGGACGTGACGACGGAAATCTTTGGCCGCTTGGTGGCGGACCCGAAGGTCTCGGCGCGCCGGGAGCGGTTCCCGCAGGTGCTGATGAAGCCGCAGCCGCGGGTCGCTGTGCGGCAGGAGCGCCGGGCTGTCCCGGAACTGCGTGCGGCGGAGTCCCGGCCGGAACCGCGCCCGGAGTCGCGGGACGCATGGGCACGCCGGGTCTCGGTCCTGTCGCCGGTGGAACTGTGCCGGGTCGCGCTCCCGCGGGAGGCGTAGCGGACGGGGCAGCAGGTGCAGCTGTAGGAGCGCCCGCGGGACGCGGCGGCGGAACAACAGCCGGACGTGCAACGCCCGGAGCAACCGTCGACGGAACAGCTGGGCCTCCAGTGGCCGGTGGTGCGGCAACGGGTCTTGGAGCCGCGCCGGGAGTCGCGGACACCGGCGCAGAAATCGGAGCTCCTGCAGGAGCAGTCGGCCTCGGCGGCGGAGCAGCAGCCGGCATTGCCGGACGCGCTGGCTTATTCTTCGCTGCGGTTTTCGCAGCCTCGGCTGCAACTTCAGCCGCGGCGAGATCCTGGAAATGCTTGCGCGCCAGCTCGGCGTGCTCCACGTCGATCGAGCTCGAGTGCGTCTTCTTCTCGGTGACGCCGATCTCGGGCAGGTAGTCGATCAGCACCTTCGCTTTGATCTCAAGCTCCCGCGCGAGTTCGTTGATTCGGATTTGATTGGCGTCTGACATTCGGTTTTGCGCTATTGCTGCTCCTCTTTTTCCTCTTCGGCGGGACGCTGCTCTTCTTCCAGCCTCTCTGCCTGCGGCTCATCGGTCGCTACCGGCACGTGCGATTTCTCGGTCACCGATTCTTCGCGCTCATACGATTCCGTAAGTTCCGCCGCGGACTCATCGCCCGCGTCCGTATCCGCCGCCACTTCCGCGGCCTCGGCATTTGATTCCGCCTGTGCCTCGGCCGGCAATTCCTCAGTAACAATCTCGGCGCTCGCTTCGGCCTGCAAATCCGCCGGGGGTTCCGCGGCTGCCGCCTCGGCGGGTCCTTCGGTAGCCTGCGCTTCGAGAGCCTCGAAATACGCGGCGACGGACTGGTGAATCTTCTCCACCATTTTCTCGCCGATGCCCGGAATTTCCACCAGCTGTTCGGGCGTCATGTCCGCGAGCTTCTCGATCGACGTGATTCCCGCCGCTTCTAGTTTCTCGATCGTCTTCGGGCCGACGCCTGCAAGCTCCGTAAGCGCCGTGCCGGGCGCCGTAAGAGCAGCCATCTGCGCTTCAATCTCGCGGCGCTTTTCCTCTTCGCTCTTGATGTCGACGTTCCAGCCGATCAGCTTGCTGGCCAGCCGGACGTTCTGCCCCTTCTTGCCGATCGCCAGCGAAAGCTGCGTATCTTCGACGATCACCTCGAGCCGCTTCTCCTCGGGATCGATGATCTGCACGCGCGTCACTTTCGCCGGACTCAGCGCCTTCTGCGCGAAGGCGACCGTTTCCTCGTTGAAAGGAATGATATCGATTTTTTCGCCGCGGAGCTCGCGGATGATCGACTGCACGCGCATGCCCTTCATGCCAACGCACGCGCCCACCGGATCGACGTCCTTGTCGCGGCTTTCGACCGCGATCTTTGTCCGCTCCCCGGCCTCGCGCGCCACGGCGCGGATTTGCACCGTGCCGTCGTAAATTTCGGGCACTTCCATTTCGAACAGGCGCTGCACCAGGGCGGGATCGGCGCGGGACACGATCACCTGCGGTCCCTTGGCGGCCCGCTCCACCGCTCGAATTGTGACGCGCAACCGGTCCCCGACGTTGTACGCCTCCAGCCGCGATTGTTCGCGCTTCGGCAGGCGCGCTTCCGTGCGGCCCAAATCGACGATGATGTCCGGCCCTTCCAGGCGCTTCACGACGCTGTTGACCAGCTCCCCGACCCGCGTGTGAAACTCGTTGTAGATCGTGTCGCGCTCGGCCTCGCGCACCTTCTGCAGGATGACCTGCTTGGCCGTCTGCGCCGCGATCCTGCCGAGCACGTCGGTAGGCTTCGTATGCGAGATCTCTCCGCCCACCTCGATGCTGGGGCTCTGCTTGCGAGCGTCCGCGAGCGAGATTTCGCGAGTCGGGTCAGCCACTTCATCGACCACGATGCGGACGGCGTACACGTCCACACTGCCGGTCTCGGGATTGAACTTCGAACGGATATCTTCCTCGGTGCGGTAGTATTTCCGCGCCGCCACAACCATCGCGTCTTCGATGGCCGCGACGATGATCTCCGGCTCGATGTGCTTTTCCCGGCTGATCTGCTCGATTGTCTGGAACAGCAGACTCGCCATCGCGTTTCTCCCCGCCCCCTCACCCTTAGAGTTCCACGACCAAATTCGCCTTGCGAATGCCGGCGTACGGCACGGCGATTTCGCGTTCCTTCACCTTCAACTTCACCATGCCGTCGGCGTAGCTCGCGAGCCGCCCCTCGAAATAGTTCTGATTCTCCACCGGCTCGTTGAGCCATATCCGCGCGAGCCGCCCGGCAAACCGTTCGTAATCGGCCGGCTTGATCAGCTTCCGATCGAGCCCCGGCGAACTTACTTCGAGCACGTAGGCCGGTCCCGGCACGATGTCCTCGACATCGAGGATTACGCTCAATTGCTCGCTGACGCGTTCGCAATCCTTGTGGCTGATTCCCAAACTCTCCGGGTTGGCCGGGCCCGGCGGCCGGTCGATGTAGACCCGCAGCAACCGCTGCTTGCCTACTTTCCACTCCACGTCGAATATTTCGAGGCCCAGCGAGCCAGCCACGCGCTCTGCCGCCTCACGAATCTTGTCTAAGTCCATACTCTTCTGTGGACGGCGTTTATCCCCTCGGGGATGCGTGCGTCCGGCCCATCAAGCGGCCAACAAAAAAGTGGGCTCGCGCCCACTGGTTCGTTCGACAAATGCTCGACTGGAAGTTAGTATAGGGGCGTTATCGCCGAAACGCAAGCGCGGGCCGCAAACACCTCGATTTGAATGGGTTTTAAGGCTATGGCACAACTCGATCCAAGCGCGAAGCCAGAATTAAGCCAGATCGTGCAAAAATATCTCGCGGCCGCCGGCAGCTACGGGAAGCCGGTCGCTCTTTCGGCGCTCGGTTTCTCCGCCAAGGAGATAGAAGACGCCTTCGGCACGCTCGACGAGGATTACCACATCAGCCGCTTCCTGCACTTCCAGTGCTCGGCAGGCGCAAACTACCAGATCAACGGGTTCCCGCAAACCCACGTCTCGATCGACGCCGAAATTCAAACTATCCTGTAGCCAGTAGCTGCGATGTAGGTCTTGGCTCACGGAGTCTACGCGAGAAGGCCCGATCCCGTGGAGTGCGGGAGCTTGCTCCCGCTGTTTGCCGACCGGGCTTGCCCGGGCGTGCTCCCGGCACGTGCCACACGTGCTCCGTGAGCGGAAAGGCGAGCCTTCGATCTCGCGAAACGCGTCACAAAGCAGAGAGCGCTTCTACCGCAGCGCAGGATGGAAATCAAATTCGGGATCGATGTCGACGGGTACGTCTGAGCATTTCGCGAGCGCCGCGGCAAGTTCCGGCGGCATCACGGCGTATTTCTTGAACCACGCTTCGGCGCGCGCTCGATCGCCCGTGGCTTCCTGTTCGAGGAGTTCCTTGTCGAGTGATTCGATCGCGCCCGGGAATTTCGCGAAATCCACTTCGTAGCGGCCGGTCGCGGGATCGCGCCGGATCGCGCCCTGCTCGGTGAGGTAGCTGAGTTGCATCATCGAGCCTTGTCCGTGCGCCTCGGCGATGCCGAAGCGGATCGTGCGAAACGTCTCCGCGAGATACGACGCGTAGATTCCGTCGAGCTTGTCTTTCGGAATCACGCCGTGGTCGACCAGCCATTTCACGTCATGCATGCTCGTCACGTCCGCCTTGGATTCCTCGAGCGACGAATACTGCGGGCCGATCGCTACGCCGACGCCGACTTTTCCGGCAGCGGTGTGCGCGAAGGACGGGCCGAGGCCGTGTGAAATTTCGTGCAGGATCACGAAATCCATCAGGCCTTCGGTGCCGGCCATCTTCGCCTGATCCGGACGCATCAACTCTTGCGCCAGCGGCAGAATGATGTAGTTCACGCGCGCGTCCATGAAATTCTTCCAGAACATCTTCTTCGAGCCCTTTTCCTCGTGGATGCGCGGATCGTTCGGCAGATTGTCGGCGACGGCCTGATAGCCGTGCAGCAGATCGCCCGCGCGGTACACTCCGTCCACCACTTCCATCGGCGATTGCTTGCCGTGCTTCGACGGCAAGTCCGCGGCCGGCAGCGCGAGCGATTCCTGCAATTGGGGCACGTAGTTCTGGAAGACCTCGACCTTCTTGCTTTCGGCGTCATTGCGGATCATCACCGACGCGCCGTAGGACGTCTTCACGCCAAGCAGCCCATCGAGATACACCTCGTACGGCGCGAAGACCACGTCGAATTTCGGATCCTTCAGATCGAGCCACGCGATGTCGCTCTTGTAGTAGTCGTCCGTGAGCAGCGCATCCGCGCGAAGCCGCAGAAAATTCGCGAAAGCCGGATCGTCGCTCAGCGCGGCAGCCTCGCGCAAATCAGCCGCCATCGGCTTCACGAATTCGGCGAAGGCCACGTGATAGGGGACCGCCCCGAGTAGGGCGCCTTTACTCCGGACCATCCTGTAGGGACTGTAAAGCGCCGCTTTCTGGTCCGGATGCGCGGCCACGTAGGCGTTGAACTCGTCAGGCGTCATGCCCCACGGAAAGAATCCGCGCCCCGGCGGCATGGGCGCGGTGCCGACGAACGGCTTGTTGTCGTCGATCAGATCGAAGCGCCCGCCGTTGATTTTCAGATATTCGCGCAACATCACGTCTTGCGGACTGGTCTTGCCCGCCAGCGAGAGATACAGCTTCAGCCCCTCGGGATCGCTCTGCCGCCAGTAGATGCAATCGAGCAAGCCCGACGCGTCGACGAGCTTCGCGATCATCTGCTTCTCGCTCTCCGTCAAGCCGCGTGAATCGTACGGCATGTGCACTTTCTTGAATTTCGCGAGCCGCTGCGCGAGGTCGGGAGCCACAACAAGCTTGGATGATTGCGACGAAACGCCCGACCCGATCAGCGCGAGCGGAATAGCAATGATGGCAAACGCAATGAGCAGAGTACGAAGATGGGAAACGGCGGCACGATCTCTCATGCCGTCATCTTAGTGCAGAAAAGCCAACGCAACGCGCCAAATTTTGAGGCACTGTAGGGGCGCTGCTTGCCGCGCCCCGCTGCATGCAGGATCGCTCTTTCGACACAGACGCTACCGCGAACTCACCGCCAGCAGCCGCTCGGCCAGCGCTTTTTGCTCCTTGCGAATCGCCTCGGGCAGGTCCTCGCCGAATTTCGCGAAGAATTCATCGACGCAGCGTTCCTCTTCGGTCCAATCGCTCGGATTCACGGAAAGTAGCTCGTCCAGCGTGCCGCGCGAAATCGATAGCCCATCGAGCGTAAGCGACGACGGCGTAGGCACGCATCCAATCGGCGTATCCGTGGCTCCCGCGCGGCCCTCGATGCGGTCGAGCATCCACTTCAACACGCGGACATTCTCGCCGTAGCCGGGCCACAGGAATTTGTTGTTCGCATCGCGACGGAACCAGTTCACATGGAAAATCTTCGGCGGTTTCTTGAGCTTCGGCCCCATATCGAGCCAGTGCGCGAAGTAATCTGCCATGTTGTAACCGCAGAAGGGAAGCATCGCCATCGGATCGCGTCGCGTGACGCCGACTTTTCCGGTCGCCGCTGCCGTCGTTTCCGAAGCCATCGTCGCGCCCACAAACACCCCGTGCTGCCAGTCGCGCGATTCGTAGACCAGCGGCGCGAGATGCGCGCGGCGTCCTCCGAAGATGAACGCCGAAATCGGCACGCCTTCGGGATCCTCCCAATGTTTATCGAGTGAAGGCGACTGCCAGGCGGGTACGGTGTAGCGGGAGTTCGGGTGGGCGGCGGGACCGTTCGAGGGCGACCACGGCTTGCCCTTCCAGTCGGTAATGCCGTCCGGCGTGGCGTTCGTGCCGTCAATCCCTTCCCACCACGGTTCGTGCGAGCTCGTCATCGCCACGTTCGTATAAATCGTATTCTTGTGCGCTGCGGTCATCACGTTCGGATTGGTTTTGGAGTTCGTGCCGGGAGCCACGCCGAAGAATCCCGCCTCCGGATTGATCGCGCGCAGCGTGCCGTCGGAGCCGACGTGCATCCATGCGATGTCGTCGCCAACCGTCCACACGCGATAGCCCTGGTTTTCGAGCGCGGAAACCATCATGGCGAGGTTCGTCTTGCCGCAGGCCGAAGGAAACGCCGCGGCCATGTAAGTCACCTTGCCGGAAGGATCTTCGAGGCCAAGGATCAGCATATGTTCCGCCATCCAACCCTGTTCGCGCGCCATCCAGCTGGCGATGCGCAGCGCGAAACACTTTTTCCCGAGCAGCGCGTTGCCGCCGTAGCCCGAGCCAACGCTCCAGATCAGCTTTTCCTCGGGGAAGTGCACGATGAAGCGGCGATCCGGGTTCAGATCGGCCAGCGAATGCAGACCCGGGACGAAATCGTCGGAAGACCCGAGCCGATCGAGCGCCACTTTCCCCATTCGGGACATAATCCGCATGCTCGCGACTACATACGCGCTGTCCGTCACTTCGACGCCGATCTTGCTGTAAGGCGATTTCGCGGGACCCATGATGTAGGGCACCACGTACATCGTGCGTCCCTTCATGGCGCCGTCGAAAAGCGGGCGGAGCTTATCCTTCGCCTCAGCAGGGGCCATCCAGTTATTGGTAGGGCCGGCATCTTCCTTGCGGCGCGTGCAGATGAAGGTCAGGTTCTCGGTTCGGGCGACGTCGTTAGGATTGCTGCGATGCAGGTAGGACTTAGGGAAGGTCTTCTGATTCAGGTCGATGTAGGTGCCATCGCGAAGCATTTCATCCGTCAGGCGCTCGTTTTCGGCATCCGTGCCGTCGCACCAGACGATCTTTGCGGGTTTCGTGAGCCTGGCCGACTCTTCCACCCATTTTTCCAGCGGTGTGGACACCATTCCTCCTGGGACTGTAGCGCGGGGAACCCGCTTGTTCCTGCGGACCTACGCGTTATTAAGGGAAAAAAGATACCAATTCTAAATTCACCGCAAATTTTAGGCCACCAACCGGGGAAATGCAAGGGAACGACGACGAAGGCCTCCTGCAGGTGGCGGATGCTATACTCGCCCCGCGATGTACGCACAGAAGTTACACGCCGAGATGGAAATAGGCGGCCAGCGGCGGCTGGTGCCTCTCGACTGGCTCGATAGCTTCTGCATGCGCAATTTTACGGGCTCAGGCGAGTTCGACGACACGCTCTCCGCAGGCGAAGGCAGGCTCGAAGCGGGACTAAGCGTCGATTCCGAACGCCTCGCGGCGGCCATGAGCGAGTGGTTCACCAAGCGCGGCAAAGGCAACGGGCAGCCGGTAAAAGTGCTCATACGACCGGCAGGGTGAAGCGAGACTGATCGCCGAGGATCGCGGCCAGAAGACATCCGAGGAACTGGACGCGCTTGCGATGATTGGGGCGTTGCAGCGGTCACCGCCGCGTGTCCAGTTCCTCTTGATAGCTTTGACGGAGCACCCGCCAGATCGTTAGCCGCCCGCGGGCCATCTCAAGATCGCTTCACAACCGGTGGCTCGCGCGCCGCTCGGGGCCGGCGTAGGGCGCCGGTTCGCGCGCAAGCGCCGCTTTGATTCGCGGCAGCGCTTCGCGCGCGGCAGCTTCTCCCGCAGCTACCAACTCCGGCGTCTTCGCAAATTCATCCCACAGCACGTGATGGACGTTCGGCTCGATGAGGACATCGGTCGCGGCGCGCCACGGCTGAATCGCCCCGCTTTGAATGATCGAGAACGAGCGGCTGATCACCTCGATCGTATTGCGCGGGCGGCTATCGATGAGTCCCGGCTCGAGATGAACCCCGATCACCACCTCCGCGCCCATTCTTCGGACTGCCGGCGAAGGCACGGCCTCGGTCAGAAATCCGTCCACCAGAATGCGCCCGCGATATTCGACAGGTAAGAACAGGCCAGGGTAGGCACACGACGCGCGCAACGCGGGCGCGATTTCACCATCGGTGTAATAAACAGACTCGCCGGAAATAATGTCCGTGGCGACGATGCTCAGCGGCTTCTTCAACTCGCTGAAATCATGCACGGTCGTAAACTTATGCAGGAAAACATCGAGGCGGTCATTCGAAGCCATACCCATGCGAGAGAGCGTCCAGCGGCCGAAGTCGCGGAAGGTCGTCTCGCTGCCATGCAGCTCCATCGTCTTGAGCGACGTGCCGCTGGCGTACGTAGCCGCGATGAGAGCGCCGACACTCGTGCCGGCGATGAAATCCACGGGAATCTCATTCTCTTCGAGGACGCGCAGCACGCCAATATGAGCGATCCCGCGCGCGAACCCGCCGCCGAGCGCGACCCCCACTTTTGGGCGTTCCCCGTTGCCCGCGTAGGCAAACGACCTAAGGCCTTGGACAGCCCTGGTCAGCCATTTCGACCCCTGCCCCATGCCCGTTGCCTCACCCAACCGCTTCAACCTTATCAAAGTTGGGCGGCGCCAGGGTATTTCGGTTGACCCTCGTTGGCGCTTTTGCAACCATGAGCGCCTGATGGAAATCGCGAAGGCGGCGAGGACAGCCAAAATGAAAGCGATGAAGGTGCCCACACGGCGGAACGAACCTCGATGAGGCGCCCGATCGAAAGGGCGGTTGTGCTCGGCGCCGGAACGATGGGCGCAAGAATCGCCGCGCATCTTGCCAACGCCGGCATCCCCTGCTATCTGCTCGATATCGCCCCATCCGAACTAAATGCTGAAGAAAAGCGCAAAGGCCTTGCCCTCGATCATCCGGCCGTACGCAATCGCATCGTGCTGGCCGGGCTCGAAGCCGCGAAAAAGTCCAAGCCCGCGGCATTCTTCACTCCCGAAACCGCGCGCCTCGTCATGCCGGGAAACCTCGAAGACAACATCGCCTGGTGCGGCCAGGCCGACTGGATCATCGAGGCGGTCGCCGAGAATCTCGAGATCAAGCGCACGCTTTTCGAGCGCGTCGAAGCCGTTCGCAAACCCGGCACGCTCGTCACCACGAACACTTCGGGCCTCCCGATCCACCTGATCGCCGAAGGACGCTCCGAAGACTTTCAGAAGCATTTTGCGGGCGCGCATTTTTTCAATCCGCCGCGCTACATGAAATTGGTCGAGCTGATTCCGGGACCGAAAACGCTGCCGGAGGTCGTGGAAACGCTCGACGAAGTCTGCGACGTCACGCTCGGCAAGGGCGTAGTGATCGCGAAAGACACGCCGAACTTCATCGCCAATCGCATCGGCACGTTTTCGATCCTGAAAGCGTTCGCCGAAATGCAGGCGCTCGATATGACCATCGAGGAAGTCGACGCCTGCACGGGTCCCGCGATCGGCTGGCCGAACTCGGCCACGTTCCGCACCGCCGACATTGTCGGCCTCGACGTGCTCGCGCACGTCGTGAAAAACATCTACGAGAGCGTGCCGGACGACGAATCGCGCGAGACGTACCGCATCCCGCCGCTCCTCGAAGCGCTGATCGCGAAAGGCTGGCTCGGCGAAAAAACCGGCAGCGGCTTCTATCAGCGCGTGAAGAAGGGCGGCGATTCAGAGATTCTCACGCTCGACTGGAAAAAGATGGAGTATCGCCCGCGCGAAAAGGGCAAGCTCGGCTCGATCGAAGCCGGTAAAACGATTGAAGACACGCGCGAACGCATCCGCATGCTCACCGCGCCGGCCCTCGAAGGGAACGGCGGCGACAAAGCGAGCCGCTTCATCTGGGATTGCCTCAGCGAGACCTCGCTGTACGCCGCGCGCCGCGTTCCTGAAATCGCCAACGGCATCGTCGACGTCGACCGCGCCATGCGCTGGGGTTTCGGCTGGGAGCTCGGCCCCTTCGAAGTCTGGGACGCGGTCGGCGTCGAGCGCATGGCGAAAGCACTCGAGCGGGAAGGAAAGAAGTTGCCGCCGCTGGTGACGAAAGTTCTCGCATCCCCCGCGAAAACTTTCTACCAGAGCGAAAAAGGCCGCGCGAGCTACTTCGACTTTGCCTCAGCCGCGCTCAAGCCGCTCGACGAGCCACCCGGCATCATCATCCTCAAATCGCTCAAAGAGCGCACCACCGTCGTGCAGGAAAATTCCGGCGCGAGCCTCATCGATCTCGGCGACGGTGTGCTCTGCTGCGAATTCCACGCCAAAATGAACGCGATCGGCGGCGATATCTTCGCGATGCTCACGTCAGGCGTCGCGCGCCTCGAAACTGAATTCGAAGCCATGGTGATCGCCAATCAGGCCCCGAATTTTTCCGCGGGCGCCAACCTGATGCTCCTGCTGATGACCGCGCAGGAAGGCGAATGGGACGATATTCACCTCGCCGTCCGTCAGTTTCAGCGCGCGAACATGGCGATCAAATACGCGCCGCGCCCGGTCGTCTCCGCTCCGCAGGGGCTCGCGCTCGGCGGCGGCTGCGAAATCAATCTGCACGCCGCGCGCATTCATGCCGCGGCGGAAGCATACATCGGTTTGGTGGAAGCGGGCGTAGGCCTGATCCCGGCCGGCGGCGGCACGAAAGAAATGCTCATCCGAGCCAACGAGCACGCCGCAAGCGGCGACAATCTCGACCTGATGCACGCCCTGCGCCCCGTCTTCGAAAATATCGCGATGGCGAAAGTTTCCACCAGCGCCGAAGAGGCGCGCACGCTCGGCTATCTCCGCCCCTCCGATCTGATCGCCATGAATCGCGATCGCCAGGTTGCTGACGCAAAGGAAACGGCGCTGGCGATGGTCCGAGCGGGATATCATCCGCCCGCCCCCGCCGAGATTCGCGTGCTCGGCGAAGAATTTTTCGCCGCCGCGAAGCTCGCGATTCACATGCTGGTCCGCGGCGAATTCGCCACCGAATACGACGGCGTCGTCGCGCGAAAGCTCGCCTACATCATGGCTGGAGGCGGAATCACGGCGGCGCAGGCCGTCCCCGAGCAGTACGTGCTCGATCTCGAGCGCGAAGCCTTCGTCAGCCTCTGCGGCGAGCGCAAAACCCAGGAGCGTATCGCACACACGCTCAAAACGGGGAAGCCGCTGCGGAATTAGCAGGGCGATCCGGGGCTGAATCGCGCGATTCGTCGATGCAACTCTTTCTCCTGATGCCGGTTCTTAGGAGCGAGCAGAAGGACGGGCGCCGCGTCGTATTGTGTCCCTGGGCGACCGTTGATAGGCTGGGACGCGCAGGATGGCGCGAGCCGCGAGCACTTCGAATTCACACAGCGAAAAACAGGGGCGAATGAGAATGAGGATGCGGAATCATATCGGGCGGCTTGTGCCCGCGGCGGTTGCGGCGGCGGGCTTGCTCTTCATGGCGGCCTGCGGCGGAGGCACTTCCACAACCACTGGCCCGCCGACCCCCCCACCCAGCGCGGCCGGCCCGGTCACCGTCTATCCTGGGACCGTAAGCGTTCCAGTCGGCGGGCAAGCTCAGTTCACCGCGTTCCTCGCAAGTGCGCCCACCGTCGCATTCACGTGGAGTGTCTCCTCGGGCGGCGGCACCATCGACGGCTCGACTGGCTTGTACACCGCTCCCACGTCCATCCCGTCTCCTGCCACTGTCACGATTACCGCCACCGGTTCTAGCGCGACAGGCACGGCGGTCGTCACCATCGTATCGGCCCCGGCGGGCGGCGTTGCCGTGAGTCCCGCTGCCGTCGTTGTCCCCGCAGGCGGAACGTTTCAATTTTCCGCAACCGCAAATGGCAATCCCGTGACGCCGACGTGGCAGGTCGCCGGAACCACGTTGGGCGATTCGATCCACGGCTTCATCGGCGCAAACGGTGCGTACACCGCGCCTCTCACGCCTCCGCCGGGCGGCTCGACCACCGTGACGGCGCTCAGTGGTGGTAGTTCTGCGACAGCGACTGTAGTCGTCGTTTTCTCGAACGCCTCGCTCAACGGCCAGTACGCGTTTTCGTATTCCGGGGAGGACAGCAAAGGCCCGCTATTTGTCGCCGGGAGCTTTGCCGCCAATCCCTCGGCGGGGACGATCACCGGCATCGAGGATTACAACAGCACTTCGCAGACTCCCGCCGGGCCCTCGACCGTCACCGGAACATACTCCGTGAATCCCGATGGCAGCGGGACCGCAACCCTCGCAGACGCTGCGGCCGGCGGTTCCGAGACCTGGGATCTCGTACTGGTCGCGAGCACGCAAGGGCAGACGGCGCCGCGCGCACTGCTGACGCGGTTCGATACCACCGCGACTGGTAACGGCGAGGCCGACTTGCAGAACACCACGCAATTCACGCTCGGCTCGTTCAATGGGAACTACGCTTTCAGCCTCTCGGGCACCGACGGCACCGGCAAGCCTCTTCAGATCGCGGGCATGCTTTACGCGAACAACGGCATCATCGAATTGCATAAATGCGAAGATGATATCAACGACGAGGGCACGAACACGGAGGCCGCAGCTGACATGACCCTCAGCGGAGTTTTTTCGGCAGGCACGAGCTTGGAGACAAACGGCCGCGGAACGCTGCAATTGATCTACGGTGCGACCGTCAACGTCCCCGCGTTCGACGGCGTGCCCCTGTCGTTCGCGTACTACATTGTCGACAGCACGCACATAAAAATCGTCGAGACCGACCCGAAAGCCACCGCGCAACTCGGCGGCGACCTCTTCAGCGCGCCGAATACCGACGGCTCCTTTGCGAGTTCCATCGTCAAGGGAAACTACGCGTTCACGCTCAACGGATCGAATCCGAGCGGCACGAAGCCCTACGCGATCGGCGGCGTTCTCCTCACGAACGGCTCAGGCAGCGTCACCGCGGGAGAACTCGACGGAAGCTTGGGCGAAGACCTCACGCTCACGGCCTCCTCCTATACCGTAGATGTCAGCCTCGGGCGAGTTCTTTTCACGACGACCATAGGGTCCACGACGCGCTATTTTGCCGCCTACCCAACCTCAATCGGGACGCTCCTGATGATTGAGCTCGACACGGATCTTCAGGGAACCGGCACCGCATATCCTCAGTCCAGCACCGCAATCCCGCAGGGAAGCTTCGCGTTTAATCTGACGAGCAACGCGAACTCCAGCGGTTTCACCGAAGAAGATGTGCTCGGCCGGGTCGCGATCCCCAGCGGCGTTCTGGTCCCGTTGGGGTACCTCGACACCAACGATCGCGGCACGCTAACTACTGGAACCCCGATCGAGAACTCGAGCACGATCGTCGTGCCCGATATGGACGGTCGCGGCACCACCATTCTCGACACGCACTCGGCGAACTACTCGCTCTCCTACTACGCGATCAGCGCCACAAGCGCCGTCGTGATCGAGAACGATGGATCGCGCATCGCCACCGGCACGATCGCGCGACAATATTAAACGGACGATTTTCGCGCGAAATTCACCGCGTGTCATAACGGCATACACCCAGGTACCAACGTACTATTGCCGCCCCTCCCCGTCCCTCCCAGAATCGATTCCGGGCCCGGAAATCCACTCCTTTGCAGGGGGACGGCGATAGACCGTTGGTACTACCTTATGACTCCACTAAAAGACGCATTAGAGGTTGGTGACGCCCCGGCTTCCGAGGGCGCCAATCGCCCGAAACAGGATTCCGGCCAGCTCCGCTCCGATGCTGTTTCGCTCGACGTGCCCGTAAAGGTCCACGGATCGCGCGTCGTCGAAGTCGTCCGCGGTACGACGCCTCACACCGAGCCGTTCGAAGAGCAGAGCAGCACGATGATCGTCTTCCCGCTCGGCGGCGTGCTGAAGATGACCACGCTCGTCAGCGTGGGCCAGGCCATCGTCCTCACCAATCTCAAGACGCGCCAGGACGCGATTTGCCGCGTTGTGAAGATTCGCACGAATCCCAATTTGCATTCCTACGTCGAAGTCGAGTTCTCGCACCCACAGCCCGGATATTGGGGCGTTCGTTTTCCCTCAGACGGCCCTGAGCCCCCGAAGAAACCGGCCCTCCCTGCTGCGAGCGTTACGCCGCCGTCATCGATTTCGATGCCAGCTCCGAAAAGCGAAACGCCCAAGATCGAAATCAAGGAGCAGAAAGCCCCCGTTACATCTTCGGTAGTGCATCCGGCGCCGCCAAAGTTACAAGCGCCGGTCGAGGCGGAGAAAATCATAGCGCCGATGAAGCCGATCCCGGAGACGAGACCCGAGCCCGCCGCATCGGTTGACTCGGCGTCGTCGTTCTCTCTCGACCAGTTGCGCGGAGATAGCCCTTCGGCCTCGGCAACGCCATTTTCCAGTTTGACGCTAGTCGAACCCCCCGAGCCCCAAGACACACCGTCGCACAGCAGCTCCGCATCCTCCGCGACGGAGGAACCCGCGTCCACCTTCGGCCGTTTTGCGGCAAGCGGAGAACAGCTGGCAGCGCGCCCGGCATTTGGTGCGAGCTTCGAATACAGCAAATCCGCGCCGACGGCGGAAAAAGGCGAGAGCCAAGGCCAGGGCAAGAACTGGACGTCAATCGCAGCCGTCGTCCTGCTGATCGCGGCTGCCGGCGGCGGTGGCTTTTATTTCCTTCACATGCGGCCGGCGACATCGCATCTCGTCGCGTCGACAACTCCCGCGGCCCCGCCCTCTCCCCTCGCGGCAGCTCCAGCTCCGAGTCCGGTTCCGGTGGCGTCCGCGCCTGTGCAATCCACGAGGGTACCGGCGCCAACCCTGACGTCCGGCGCCGCGCCCAGTGTGGCGGCAGCTAATTCTGCGTCCGCGCCACCTTCTGTGCTGATACGCCCGCAGCAAGTCGCGTCCACCAGGATCGAAAAGTCCGCGCCAGTTCGCGCTGCTGAGGCTCCGAATCAGACGGCGAGGCCCGAATCCACGAAGCAGAATTCCGCAGCAGCCGTGCCCGACATGTTTGGCGCGCTGAACGCGCACCCCACCGCTGGCGTACACACGGGCAGCACGGAGAGCAGCGCAGCTCCATCGATCGAAGCTGGCACGCTTGCAGGTCAGAGTGTGGCACTTCCGTCCAATGAACCGTCCCCGACGAGTCTCGCGCCCCCACCTCCTCCGCCACAGGCTGTTCCGGAAGGTCCGGTGCCGGTAGGAGACGGCGTGCCGGCGCCCAAGGCACTTTCGGCACCGCCGGTCCTCTACCCCGAAATCGCGCGCCAGGCGGGCGTCGAGGGCGACGTCGTTGTGCGGATCGTGATCGACAAGGCGGGCAACGTCACAGCTGCGAAAGCTTTGTCAGGACCCATGATGCTGCGCGACGCGGCCGCCAGGTCATTGCGCGAAAGAAAATACGCGCCCTCGAAACTGAACGGGCACCCGATCTCCGTCGAAATGCTCGTCACGATCCAGTTCCGCCGCTGATTTCTCGCGCCGGTTTCCGCGGATCGCACGGACGCATTCGCTTCCTTCCGTCTGCTCCGGCAGCCGCCTCGCGCCCGGTTGCTTTTTTCTCCTCGCTGTCATCCAATGGTGTGGTTTCAGGCCACAGATACGGCGCAAAGCGGGGTGAATCATGCGAGAAGCGGTCATCGTAAGCTCGGTTCGGACTGCGGTGGGCAAAGCGCCGAAAGGCACGTTGCGCGCCACGCGTCCCGACGATCTCGCTGCATTGACGATCAAAGAATCCCTTGCTCGCGTGAAAGCCCTTGACCCGAAAGAAGTGGAAGACGTCATCATCGGCTGCGCCATGCCCGAGGGCGAAGCGGGAATGAACATCGCGCGCATCGCGTCGCTCCGCGCCGGACTGCCCGTCACATCCTCCGCGATGACGGTGAATCGCTTCTGCTCTTCCGGCTTGCAGACCATCGCGCTCGCGGCCGAACGCATCATGGCCGGCCAGGGAGACGTTGCCATCGCCGGCGGCGCCGAATCCATGAGCATGATCCCGATGGGCGGCCACAAGATCGCCCCCAATCCCTGGCTGATGGACCACTACCCGGACGCCTACCTCAACATGGGCCTCACCGCCGAAAACGTCGCCAAGAAATACGGCATCACGCGCGAAGAATCCGACGCATTCTCGCTCGCAAGCCATCAGAAAGCCCTGGCCGCAATCGCCGCGGGCAGGTTCAAGGACGAAATCGTCCCGGTCGAAGTCAGCTACACGTCGATCGAAGGCAGCGCCAACGGTTCGGGCAATGGCTCAAAGCCGAAGACACGCCAGATCGTCTTCGACACAGACGAAGGCCCGCGCGCGGACACGTCGCTCCATGCACTCGCAAAGCTGCGGCCCGTCTTCCACGCGCGCGGCGTAGTCACGGCAGGGAACAGTTCGCAGACCAGCGACGCCGCCGCGGCGTCCATCGTGATGAGCGCCGAGCGCGCGCGTGAATTAGGGCTCACGCCACTCGCGCGATTCGTCTCTTTCGCGACAGCCGGCTGCCCGCCAGAAGAGATGGGGATCGGCCCGGTCTACGCGATTCCGAAAGCGCTCAAGATCGCCGGCCTCAAGCTCGACCAAATCGACGTGATCGAACTCAACGAAGCCTTCGCCGCGCAGTCGCTCGCCGTCATCAAGACGCTCGGCCTCGATCCCGCGCGCGTCAATGTCAATGGCGGCGCCATCGCGCTAGGCCATCCGCTGGGCTGTACCGGCGCCAAGCTCCTCGCCACAATTTTGCGCGAAATGGAACGCCGCAACGCCCGCTACGGCATGGTCACCATGTGCATAGGCGGCGGCATGGGCGCAGCAGGCATCTTCGAGCGCCCCGCGTAGTCACGGCAGGGCTCCCTGGAGTGCGGGAGCTTGCTCCCGCTGCTTGCCGCCTGGGCTTGCCCAGGCGTGCTCCCGGCATGCGCCACCTGCGTCGACTTCCACCATGATGATTACCGCCGTTCGCGGCCATATCGCCCGATGCTCACCGATTGATACGATGCTTTTCGAGTCATCGCATCCCCCATCCGCCATTGCGTTCGGCCTTTCGCGGCGCGAGAATCTGTACACTCACACAATGGCAAAGGCGAGGAGATAGCATGGCGACGACACCCGTTTCGCAGGCCCTGAATCGCGGCGGCGCATTCCTGGTCGCATCCAGCAGCCCCGAAGACGTCTTCACGCCGGCCGACCTCACCGACGATCAGCGCCTCCTCGGCCGCACGCTAGAGGAATTTCTCGCCAAAGAAGTCGTCCCGCACATCCCCGAGCTCGAAAAGCATAAAGAAGGCCTGATGAAGGAACTCGTGCGCAAAGCGGGAGAAGTCGGCCTGCTGGGAGCGGGAATCCCGGAGGAATACGGCGGCGCTGCGCTCGACAAAATCTCGATGACCATCGTTTCCGAAAAGCTCAGCGCCTACCCATCCTTCATGGTCTCGTTCGGCGCGCACACCGGCATCGGCACCATCCCGATCATCTATTTCGGCACCGACGCGCAAAAGAAAAAATACCTGCCGAAGATCGCGACCGGCGAATGGCTCTCGTGCTATGCGCTGTCCGAACCGCAAGCCGGATCGGACGCGCTCGCCGCCCGCACGCGCGCGGTTCTCTCTCCAGACGGCAAGAACTGGCTGCTCACCGGCCAGAAGATGTGGATCACCAGCGGTGGTTTCTCCGATGTCTTCATCGTCTTCGCGAAAGTCGACGGCGAAAAGTTCTCCGCGTTCATCGTCGAACGCGACACGCCCGGCTTTACTGCCGGCGCCGAAGAAAACAAGATGGGCATCCGCGGCAGTTCCACGGTCCCGCTGTTTTTCGAAAACGCGCCGGTCCCCAAGGAAAATCTGCTCCACGAAATCGGCCGCGGCCACATCGTCGCGTTCAACACGCTCAACGCCGGCCGCTTCTCGCTCGGCGCAAGCTGCGTCGGCGGCGCCAAGAACGTCCTCGCGATCGCCTCGAAATATGCCAAGGAGCGCACCGCGTTTGGCAAATCGATCGCCGAATTTGGCTTGATCAAAACGAAACTCGGCCAAATGGCCATCCGCACCTACGCCCTCGAGTCGATGATCTACCGCACGGCGGGCACCATCGAAGCGGCGGTTTCAGCGGAGGGCACCGACAAAGTCCGCCAGGCGATGCAGGTCCTCGAGGAATACGCGATCGAGAGCTCGATCAGCAAGGTCGTCGGCAGCGAGACGCTCGAATACTGCGTCGACGAAGCCGTGCAAATCTTCGGCGGCTACGGCTTCCACGAAGATTATCCCGTCGCCCGCATGTACCGCGACAGCCGCATCAATCGCATCTTCGAGGGCACCAACGAAATCAATCGCCTGGTCATCATCCAGATGCTTCTTAAGCGCGCCATGGCGGGCGTCCTGCCGCTGATTCCGGCCGCGATGAAGCTGGGCGAGGAGCTTCTTGCAGGCCCGTCGTTTGACGAAACTCCGGCAGGAGCGTTTGCCGAGGAAGAAAAATCCCTCGCCCAAGCAAAGAAAATCTTTTTGCTCGCTGCAGGCGCGGCCGTGCAGAAATTCCGCGATCAGCTCGCCAACGAGCAGGAAATCGTCGGCGCGCTTGCGAACATCGTCATGGACGTCTACGCCATCGAATCGTCCCTGCGCCGCGCGCAAAAATCCGCCGCCTCCAAGGGACAATCCTCAGCCCTGATGGCCGAGGCCGCGCGCGCCTTCATTTACGACGCGTTGGATCGCATCGAGAAAGAGGCGCGCACCGCGCTCGCTGCCATCGTCGACGGCGACACGCTCACCACGCAGCTCGCGGCTCTGCGCCGCCTGGCAAAACACGCGCCTGTCGACACGATCGCGATTCGCCGCCGCGTTGCCGACGCCGTTCTCGCGCAGGATCGCTATCCTTTCGACGGTCGCTGATCGCGTGCAGGATTTCATGTAGACACAAAGCGGCGTGTACGGCTTCCGTACGAGCTGCCTTACCCGTTTCCATCTTTTGGAAGCAGATTTCCATTGGCTCACTCTGAGATTTTTGTAGCCCGTTTCATTTCAACGACTTGCTCCAGACTCTTTTGGAATCCCCGTTGCATCTAACGCTGTGGAGGAACGGGGAATCCGATGAAGACTGTACTAGCCCAGCTACAGGCATTCGCAAGGAATCTGATTGGAAAAGCGAAAGTGCGCAAGGGACTCGTGTCCGTTGCCGCCGCGTTTTTCGTTCTGCAACTCTATTTTGTGCGCGCGTTGATCGCCGCTGAACTCATTTTCGTAATGCTCTTCCTGGTGATTCTCGCAGTGGTGGGAATCTCGTACGTCTTGGGAACGATTGGCGAGCGGGGACTTGAGTGGGCTGAGGTCGGCGTGCGTGCCATTGCCGGCTCCGCCAAGCGCGGATTTGTCGCGATCGAGGATCTCAGTAAAAGGCCATTCCGCCATCCACGTTCAGAGTCTGCCCGGTAATCGCGCTGGCTTGATCGGAAACTAGAAACAGCGCGGCGGCCGCAATTTCCTCGGTATTCTGCAGGCGTCCCTGCAGAATACCGTCTGCCACGTGGGCCGCCCCGGGGCCTAGATGTCCTGCCAGGTCCTGCCACATGTTCGTTTCGGTCGGTCCGGGTCCAATCGCATTCACGCGGACGCCTTTGCGCGCGCCTTCCGCCGCAAGCGTTCGCGTAAGTCCGAGCAGACCGGCCTTCGCCGCCGCGTAGGCGCTGTTCATCGGGAACGCGTTTTTCGCCGCCACACTAGAAATATTCACGATCGCGCCTGACCCCCGCTGATACATTTCCGGCACCACCAGCCTCGACATTAGGAAAGCGCTCGTCAGGTTGATGGCAATCACCTCATCCCACTGCTCCGGCGTCGTGCTTTCTGCCGGCGCCACAGGCCCGAGAATTCCGGCGTTGTTCACGAGAATATGGATCGCGCCGAACGCCTCGCGCGCCGCGCGCACGATCTTCTCGCACTCCGCCTCTTTCGACACATCCGCGACGACAGCCTTAGCGCGTCCGCCCGCCTTCTGAATTTCCGCCGCCACGCTGCCGATTTCCTTCGCGCTTCGCGACGCCACAATCACCGCGGCTCCCTCACTCGCCAGCTTCCGCGCGATCGCGCGCCCGATGCCTCGCCCCCCGCCCGTAACGATTGCAGTTTTTCCCTCGAGAAGCATGCGCCCTCCGCAAGATGACCTGCCCTGTAAGATCCGCGGGCGTCAGAGAATACCACCGCTGCCAGGATTTGCGGCTCCTTTGCCGCAGCCTCGACTCGCCGGGCGCGGGCAAAAGTGCTTGACAGCACGAGACGCCGGGAATACTCTCCGCCATTCGCCAAGTTCATGTAACCGGGCCGCGAGTAGGTGCCATGAAACGCAAAGGCCGGGTCACCAAAATCCGTAGTCGCGAGCGCGAATTTGAGAATCTGCTGAGGCGCGCCTCGGAAATCACGAGCCACCAAAGCGCGGCATCAAAGCCGCGCGCCGTAGGTCGCCGCGCATCCTCTTCGATCACCTCGTAATCCGTCAGCCAACCTGTGTCTCGTAAGTGGGCTCCAATCGACTTGGAAACGGTGCGGTTTTGCGCGACGATGGAGGATTGCGGCGCCCGTCGCGAAGGTCGCCGTCTCGGCTGACAAAGTTGAGATCGCAAGGAAACGAAAGCCAGCCCGGAGAGTCAAAGTGAAAGAAGGACCGCTCGCACGCCGGAGACAATACAACATGGACGCACGCTCGCGCCGTAGATTTTCGGGTTGGACCACCTTCGCCGCCGCGCTCTTCACCGCATGCGTCGCTCTCGCTCCCGCGGCGCAAGCGCGGCCGCAGGCCACCGGTGTCGTGCGCGTCACGCTTCCAAACGGCCTCCGCGTGATTATCGTCCCCGATCCGCTGGCGCCCGTGGCGACCACCGTGGTCAACTACCTGGTTGGCTCGGACGAAGCGCCCGACGGCTTTCCCGGCATGGCCCACGCGCAAGAGCACATGATGTTTCGCGGCGCCGCCGGCCTTTCCGCGGACCAGCTTTCCGCGATCGCAGCGGCCATGGGCGGCAATTTCAACGCCGACACGCAACAGACCGTTACGCAGTATTTCTTCACCGTGCCGAGCGAGGATCTCGACGTCGCGCTGCACATCGAATCTCTCCGCATGAAGGGCGTGCTCGATACCGACGCGCTTTGGGACAAGGAACGCGGCGCGATCGAGCAGGAAGTCGCACAGGATCTCTCGAATCCGCAGTACGTTTTCGAGACCAAGCTGCTCGACGCGATGTTTCGCGGCACTCCCTACGAGCACGACGCGCTCGGCACGCGCCCCTCATTCGACAAGACCACCGGCGCGATGCTCCACGACTTCTACGATAAGTGGTACGCGCCCAATAACGCGGTCCTCATCATCGCGGGGAATGTCGACACCGATAAAGCTCTCAGCGAGATCAAGTCGCTCTTCGGCGATATTCCGTCGAAGAAAATTCCTCCGCACCCGCAAATCAATCTCGGCCCGGTATCGGCGGCCACCATCAAACTCGACACCGATTTGCCGTACGGGCTCGCGGTCACTTCATTTCGAATTCCTGGATCAGACAGCTCTGATTTCGCCGCGCTCAACATCCTGAGCGATGTTCTCAGCAGCCAGCGAGGCACGCTCTATTCGCTCGTGCCGGAAGGGAAGGCTCTCTACGCCGGCTTCCAGCTGGACGTGATGCCGCAGGCCGGAATCGCCTACGCGGTCGGCGCGTTCCCGCAAGGAGGCGATGGCGACACGCTGAACACGCAGATTCAGCAGATCCTCGCCGACGACCTGAAAAACGGCGTCCCCGCCGACCTGGTCGACGCGTCGAAGCGCCACGAGCTCGCGGACGAGGAGTTCCAGAAAAATTCGATCGAAGGTCTCGCGATGGAATGGTCGAATGCCGTCGCTGTCGAAGGACGCCAGTCTCCCGAGGAAGATATCGCGGCAATCGAGAAAGTCACCGTTGACCAGGTCAACGAAGTAGCCCGCAAATATCTTAAGCCGGACGAAGCCATCACCACTGTGCTCACGCCGCAGCCTTCAGGCAAGCCCATCTCTTCGAAATCATTCGGCAGCGCCGAGTCCCTTGCCGGCAGCCCCAACGGCCCGGTCGCGCTGCCGGAGTGGGCGTCGACCGCTTTGATGCGCCTCGATATTCCGAAGCTCACCACCGATCCGGTGGTCAGCACGCTGCCCAACGGCCTGCACCTGATCGTGCAGCGCGAGACGATCAGCAACTCGATCACCGTCACCGGCCACATCAAGAACAACGCGGATCTCGAAGCGCCCACCGGTAAAGAGGGCGTCAGCGGCGTCCTCGATGGACTTTTCTCCTACGGCACGCAGACGCTCGACCGCATCGCCTACCAAAAGGCTCTCGACGACATCGGCGCGAACGAATCGGCCGGCACCGATTTCTCGCTCGGGGTCCTGCCGGATCACTTCGATCGCGGAATGGCCCTCCTGGCCGACAACGAGTTGAACCCGGCGTTGCCCGAGGAAGCCTTCAAGGTCGTGCAGGGCGAAACCGCGCAAGCCGTCGCGGGAGAGTTGCAAAGCCCCGATTATCTGACCCGGCGTGCGTTCAACGCGAGTCTCTTTCCATCGACCGATCCGTCACTCCGTCAAGCGACGCCGAAAACCGTCTCCGCGCTCGCGCTTGACGATGTGAAGGCCTACTACAAGCACGCATTCCGCCCCGATCTCACCACGATCGTTGTCATCGGAAACGTCACGCCGGAAGCTGCCCGCGCCGAAGTCGAAAAATACTTCGGCGGTTGGACCGCCACGGGTCCGCAGCCGCCCACCGATCTGCCCGCGGTGCCGCCGAACCATCCCGAGGTCACCGCCGTCCCGGACGCGAGCCGCGTCCAGGTGAACGTCGATTTGGGCGAGACGCTGGGATCTCTGAATCGCTTCAATCCCGATTACTACGCGCTCGATTTGGGCAACCACGTCCTCGGAGGCAGTTTCTACTCGACGTGGCTCTACCGCGACCTCCGGGAAAATGCCGGCCTCGTCTATTACGTCGGGTCATCCTTCAACGTCGGAAAGACGCGCGGCATCTACAGCGTCGACTACGCCTGCGACCCGCAAAACGTCTCCAAGGCGCGCGCCATCATCCTGCGCGACCTGAAAGCGATCCAGACGACGCTCGTCAACGAAGAAGAGCTGCGCCAGGCGAAAGCGACCCTGCTGCGCCAGGTGCCGCTCTCGGAAGCCAGCGTCGATAGCATCGCCGGCGGCTGGATTCGCCGCTCCACCATCGGCCTCCCGCTCGACGAGCCCATCATCGCCGCGCACCACTACGTCGACCTCACGCCCGAGCAGGTAAAAGCCGCGTTCGCCAAGTGGCTCCGCCCGGATGATCTCGTTCAAGTCACCGAAGGCCCGAAGCCGCAGTAGTTCCCGTCGACGGCGAATGGCAGGAATTGCGGTTTACTCCGTCGCACCGGAGCGATACGAAAGGGACGTAGAAGTTCTCGCGGAGACTTCGACGCAACATCAGATTGGCTCCGGGGCCTGGACTCGAACCAGGATAACCAGCTCCAAAGGCTGGCGTGCTACCAATTGCACTACCCCGGAGTAGCGCAAGAAAGTGTAGCAGACAAACTCCTAATTTTATCCTTCCGCGAAAGCGATGAAAGATCTCCCATTTGTCGCGCCGCCGTCAATTTGTTAGTCTTGCTCAACGCCTTCACAACGGAGAGGTGTCCGAGCGGTTTAAGGAGCACGCTTGGAAAGCGTGTGTTGGGGAAACTCAACCGTGGGTTCGAATCCCACCCTCTCCGCCACTTTTCCCGCTCTGAATGTGCGGCATTCTCCCCACATTTTTTCGGAAATGAAGTGACCTGCGCCCGCCCGCCGCGCTCCGTCTCACCATGCCGACTCGTCGCGCCCGAGTTCCTCACACCGACCGTCCATGCACGCGGGCGAATTCCACCACCTGCCGCCCCACCACCGCGAGCGCATCCGACGTCTTCGGATCCGTACACGCGCCCGCCGCATCGAAAACCGGCGCCGAAGTATTCAGCGTCGCCCCAAACGGCGTAGGCCATCCGCGCAGCGCATGAACGATCGCGCGCATCGCCTCGAGCGTGGTCACCGCGGCTTGCCATCCCGCCGCCGTCACGATGCAGCCGACGGCGCGCCCGTCCAGATACTGCCGCTCGTCGTCGCGCAAATCCTCCAGCAGGTCGAGCGCGTTCTTCACGAGCCCCGACACGCCTCCGTGATACCCCGGGCTCGCCACAATCAGCCCGTCCGCCTGCCGCACCATGTCGACCAAATGCCGCTGCTCGCCGCTGCGCTCCCGCCCGTTGGGCGAATAATGCGGCAGCCGTGCCAGCGCGGGCCCGCTGAAAATCTCCACGCGAGCGCCGGCCTCTTCCGCCGCGGCAAGCGCCAGTCGCAGCGCGCGATCGGTTGACGACATCTCGCGCGTCGTCCCGCCGATCCCCACGATCAGCGGCTTCGCTTTCGCCCCCGCGCTATGCGTCTGGCTCATCATTTCCCTCGTGCGCTCCGATCGCGTTCACTCTCGGCAAAGCTCCAGCGCCTCCGCCACGCGGTCGTAAACGAAATTCAGTTCATCGGAAGTAATCACATAAGGCGGCAGAATGTAAACAATATTTCCCAGCGGCCGCAGCAATACCCCCGAATCGATGAAGAATTTGTAGAGCTTCGGCCGCAGCTTCGACGCGTACCCCGGATCGTCCGCGCGCAGTTCCACCGCCGCCATCGTCCCGATCGCGCGCACGTCGCCGACCGCCGGATGATCCTTGATCGCGCCTAGCCGCTCGCGGTGAATCTCGATGATCATCCCGATGCGCTCAAACACAGGCTCGCGCTCAAAAATCCGGCAGCTCGCCACCGCCGCGGCCGCCGCGATCGGATTCCCGGTGTAGGAGTGCCCGTGATAAAAAGTGCGCCCGCGATCCGGGCTCACGAACGCCGAATGAATTTCCGGCGTGCACACCGTCGCGCCCATCGGCAGGACGCCCCCGGTCAGCGCCTTCGAGAGGCACATCACGTCCGCCTCCACGTCCGCAATCTCGCACGCAAACATCGCCCCGCACCGCCCGAATCCCGTCAGCACTTCATCCGCGATCAGCAGCACGTTGTGTTCCGTGCACAGCTCCCGCACGCGCCGCAGAAATTCCACCGGATGAACGATCATCCCGCCCGCGCCCTGCAGCAGCGGCTCGACGATCACCGCCGCAATCTCACCGTGCTTTTCTTCGAGCAGCCGACGCAGCTGATCCACGCAATCGATCGAGCACGTCGCGCGCGTCTTGCCCACCGGGCACCGGTAGCAATACGCCGAATGCACACGGTGCACGGGAAACAGCAATTCGCGAAACGGGTCGTTAAACGACGAGCTCGCCCCCACGGACATTGCCCCCACGGTATCGCCGTGATACGCGTGATCCAGCGCCACGATCGCCTTTTTCTCTGGCCGCCCCACGTTTTGCCAGTACTGCACCGCCATCTTCAGCGCCACTTCCACCGCCGTCGACCCGTCGTCAGAAAAAAAGATGTGCGAGAGATGCGCCGGCAAAACCCTTCGCAGGCACTCGCGCAGCTCTTCGCCCGCGTCGTGCGTGAATCCCGCCAATAGCACGTGATCGATCTGCTCCGCTTGCGCCGCAATCGCCTCAACGATCGCCGGATGCCCGTGCCCGTGAATATTCACCCACCACGAAGAAATCGCGTCGATCAGCCGCCGCCCGTCGTCGGTGTAGAGGTACACGCCCTCGGCCTTCGTAATCCGCATCGGCCGCGGATCGAGCGCCTCCTGCGTAAACGGATGCCATATCTGCAATCCCGCGTTCATGGGCGTGGAACACGTCTCATGAATATTCCTTGGCGGGCTGGAGCTGCAGCACCGGAGGTGCGCCAGAAGTTAGCCCAGCCCGGAAGGGCTGGGTACCTGGCGAAGCAAGAACCGAGCGCCGTAGGTGCGACACAAGCTTTACAACCGACGCGAACGTTTGCACGGCAACGCTGTTCGCTCCAAAGAGACTCTTCGCCTTCTCTCGCGTGCATTTACGAGCCCCCTTCCAGTGCCGTGGCGTCGAAATGCTTCTTAAAAACCCGCAGCAGCGCTCCGCGGTCAATCCGCGCAAGCCGCGGAACAAATCCAACCACGTTCGACGACCCGTAGCGTTCGATCGCCTCGCGATTGTCCCTATTCGCCTTGCCCACCATGATCACGCCGCACACATCAAGCCCCGCCGCCCGCAGCGCCGCAAGCGACAGCAGCGTATGGTTGATCGTGCCGAGCGTCGTCCGCGTCACAAGCAGCACGGGCAGCCCCAGATGCCGCATCAGATCGGTCATCAGTTGGCGTTCATTAATCGGCACAAGCGCTCCGCCCGCTCCCTCCGCAATCAGATTCTCGCTCGCCGCGATCTGCGGCATCGCGATCTTGCGGAAATCGATGCGCACTCCCGCGCGCCGCGCCGCTAGATGCGGCGAAACGGGCGGCGCAAAGCGATACGCCTCAGGCGCGGTGCGCGCGCGCGGCAATCCCGCCAGCCGCATCACTGTCGGCCGATCCGCTCCCTCGCGCGTCCCCGTCTGTATCGGCTTCCAGTAGATGGCATCGAGCGCAGCGCAAAGCAGCGCCGAAACCACGGTCTTGCCAACGCCCGTATCCGTTCCAGTAACAAAAAATCGGCTCGAACTCATCTCGATGGACCGGGCTTCGCCCGTGAAGAAACGGGTGCCGTCGCCTTTGACTTTCCGGGTGCCCCATCCTCGGTTTGTGAGGGTGGGGCCTTTGGGCAAGCACCCTCGACCGGATCGGCTCGGACCGAGTTGCCGATCCCTTCGCGCTCGAACCGAGGTTTTGTAGCGGCCGCCTTGGTCTTAGGCGGGCGCCTTTGTTGACGTGCGCGATGTCTTCTAGGCATGCACAACACTTGCAGAAATAGAATGCGGCAACGATTTGTGCGCAACAGAAATAGCAGCGGCGAGCTTCCGAATATCCTCGATCCCCACCTTGCTCGTCAGCGAAATGCGAATGCGCGCCGTACCCGGCGGCACAGTAGGCGGTCGAATCGCCTTCACCACGAATCCGCCGCGCCGAACCTCGCTCGCCACATGCAGCGCCGCCTCATTCGCGCCAAGAATTACCGGCACAATCTGCGCGCAACTTGTTCCGCACGTCAATCCCGCCGCCGCGAGCCCATCGCGCAACGCCGTCGCAATCACACGAAGGTGCGCCCGCTCCGCATCCGCCGCGCGCGCCAGCGCAAGCGCCGCCCGAATCTGCCCAGCGAAATACGGCGGCATCGCCGTGCTGAAAACAAAAGTCCGCGCGCGATTGATCAAATGATCCCTCATCGCTCCGCTGCCGCAAACAAACGCCCCCGCGCTAGCCAGCGCCTTGCCGCACGTATGAACGATCGCAAGCACGTCGCGCTCAAAACCAAGCTCAGCGACAACACCGCGCCCTTCCGGCCCCCAAACCCCGGTCGCATGCGCCTCATCCACAATCAGCGACGCATCGTATTTGCGCGCAAGCGCCACCAAGCGCATCGAGCGGCGCGACATCGCCCTCCATGCTGAAAACGCTCTCGGTCACGATCACGCGCGCGCCGGAGCCGTCAGCGGCTTCGCGCAGCGCCGCCTCAAGAAATTCCAGATCGCCATGCGGATAGATAATTTTCGCCGCGCCAGAAAGCCGGATGCCGTCGATAAGGCTCGCATGATTCAGCGCATCCGAAAAAACAGTGTCGCCAAGTCGCAGCAGGGAACCGAGCACCCCGATGTTAGCCGCGTACCCCGAGCCGAAATAAAGCGCCGCTTCGGTGCCCGCAAACGCCGCGAATTCCGCCTCGATCTCTTCCCACTCGCGCGCATTCCCGGAAAGCAGCCGCGAGCCCGTCGATCCCATCCTCTCCGCGCGCTCAACGGCCTCGAGCACCGCCTGCTTCAACCGCGGATCGCTGGAAAGGCCGAGGTAATCGTTCGAGCAAAGATTCAACCCGCTCGCGCCGTCCCGAATCTCGAGCGAACGAAACTGCGCCTGTTCGCGCAGCGATTCGAGTTCGCCGGCGATCCGCCGATCCATCGCGCCGTCGCGCGCGTCAGGCACCCAGCATCGCCTTCATGCCCAGATTGTCGAGCAGCCGTTGATCGGAGTCCGGCAGGGGATTGGGAGTAGTCAGCAGCTTCTCGCCGGTGAAAATCGAATTCGCGCCCGCCAGGAAGCACAGCGTGACGGCCTCAGGCGACAGCTGCCGCCGTCCCGCCGCCAGCCGCACGCGCGAAGCCGGCATCAAAATCCGCGCGGTCGCAATCGCGCGTACCATCACCAGCGGATCAAGCTCCTCCACGTCCGCCAGCGGCGTGCCTTCATTCCGCACCAGCATGTTGATCGGAACGCTTTCCGGATGCGGATCGAGCCGCGAAAGCTCGTGCAGCAATCCGACGCGATCCTCGTCCGTCTCGCCCATGCCCAAAATGCCGCCGCAGCACACGGTGATCCCCGCGTTGCGCACGTGCGCGATCGTCTGCAGCCGGTCCTCGTACACGCGCGTCGTGATCATGTTGCCGTAAAATTCCGGCGACGTATCGAGATTGTGGTTGTACGCCGTCAGCCCCGCCGTTTTCAGCTTTCGCGCTTGCGATTCGGTCAGCATGCCGAGCGTGCAGCACACTTCCATATCGAGCGCCGCCACCGCGCGCACCATGTCCAGCACGCGCTCGAAATTCTCTCCGTCCGTCACTTGCCGCCACGCCGCGCCCATGCAGAATCGCGTCGCGCCCTCCTTCTTCGCGCGCTTCGCGGCCTCGCGCACCGCGATGGGATTCATCAGCTCTTCGCGCCCCACTTCCGTCTTGTAGTGCGCGCTCTGCGAACAGTACGCGCAGTCCTCCGGGCATCCGCCCGTCTTGATCGAAAGCAGCCGGCAAAGCTGCACTTCGTTCGGCTTGTGAAAAGCGCGATGTGAGGTCTGCGCCCGAAAAATCAGCTCCGGAAAAGGAAGATGATAAATTGCGCGGATTTCCTCGCGCGTCCAGTCGTGGCGAATGTCCATCGGCAGCAGTCCTCGCTTCGGCTTCCAAAGATACTACGAGCGCACGCGATCAGACACACTCGATTTAAGTTCGAGAGGTGTGTCGATTTTCCGGGTGCCCCATCCTCGGTGTGAGGGTGGGGCCTTTGGCGCCAAGCTACCAACCCTTTCCGCTCGAACCGAGGTTGTGTAGCGGCCGCCTTGATTTTAGGCGGGCGCCTTTGTTCACGAGAAGCACGCGCGCTTGGGCCCAATGATGAACTACGAGGCGCGGCGTCTCCTTCGCCTCATCCATCTGCCGATGTCCCCGTAACAAAAAATCGACTCGACATTATGCCTTGGACACAACTGCGTTTCGCCTCTGATTAACTCAGGCCGTCGTCGCCTTCGATTTTCCGGGTACCCCATTTTCGGTGTGTGAGGGTGGGCTCTTCGCCTCGCGCAGGCGCAACCAGAACCCGCGCTCGACACACCGCGAGGCGCGAGCTACTTGTAGAAACTCGAGGGACCGCCCACCGCATGCTTTATCATGTCCACCATGGAAAATTTGACCCTGAGACCCAAAACCGACCCAACCCAGATCTACGTTCAGCGCGACGGCATGTACGCGCCGGAACTCGTCGCTTTAGCGACGCTCTCGCTCGACTTCTTTTCATGGCTCGCGAAAACACCCGCCGACGAAGCGGCCATCTGCAAAGCGCTAGGCCTCGCCGAGCGTCCCGTCGACGTCATGCTCACACTGTTTTGCGCCATGGGTTATCTCGAGAAGAAAAACGACACCTTTCATCCCACGGAGCTCGCCCGCGAATTCCTCGTCCGCGACTCGCCTTGGTTCATCGGCCCGTATTTCGCCTATTTCAAGGACCGCCCGGTCTATCAGGCGCTGCTCGAAACGCTACGCACCGACAAGCCGGGCGGCTGGTCGGGCGCCAAAGCGCGCAAGCCCTGGGCGGAATCGATGCAGGACGAAGCCTTCGCCAACGAATTTACGGGCTCGATGGACGCGCGCGGCGTCTACGTCGGCCCGGTCATGGCCGAGCGCCTCGACCTGAAAAGTCACCGCCACGTGCTAGACATCGCCGGCGGCTCGGGAATTTATGCCTGCTCCGTCGTCGCCGCGCATCCGCACATGAAAGCCACCGTCTTCGATCGCTCGCCCGTCGACCAGGTCGCCGCCAAATGGATCGCCAAGCGCGGCTTCTCCGATCGCGTAGCCGTCGCTGCAGGCGACATGTTCCACGATCCGCTGCCCGTCGGCCCTGACGTTCATCTCTGGTCCAACGCCTTCCACGATTGGGACGCGCCCATCGTAAGAATCCTCGCCGCGAAATCCTTCGCGGCGCTTCCGTCAGGCGGCATGATCGTAGTTCACGACCGCCACCTCAATCGCGAGAAAACCGGCCCGCTCAGAATCGCCTCGCATTCGGTCTTTCTAATGGCGGGCACAGAAGGCCGCTACTACTCAATCGCCGAAATCGAAGAGTATCTCTCAGCCGCCGGCTTCACCGACATGGGCTACCGCGAAGTAGTCCTAGACTACAGCGTAATCACCGCTCGCAAACCGTAGCGCCGGCGTCCCGCCGGCCCTTTCTCGCCGGTGTGCCGAAAATGAAAATGCACCCGCGTCCTTCGATCACGGCGTTTCCCATCTCCCCGATTCCGCCGAACGAAAAATCGCATCAATCACGCGCATGTTCCGCACCGAATCCTCCAGCGGCACCGCCACCTCGCCGCCCTCGCGAATCGCGCGCGAAAACAGGTCGCCCTGAATCATGAACTGGTCGCAGTAGGGAATCGATTCCACGGTGATCCCGCCACCCGCCGGATCGGCGGGATTGTCATCAATCACGATGCGGCTCGGCTGGTCGTTCAATGGATTCACAGGCCGGTCGATCTCGATCCGTCCGCCGGTCCCGAGAAACGCCATCCGCTGGACATACCCGAGCTGCGTGCTGCACGTGAAAATAGCCTGCCCGGTGGGAAATTCGAGCGTCGCCGACGTCAGCCGGTCCGTCTTCATCTCGGGATCGCGCTCGACGACTCCGAAAACGCGCGCCGGCTCCGCCTCGAAAAGAAACCGCGAGAGCGTCACCGCATAGCACCCGATATCCAGCAGCGCGCCGCCACCATATTCGAACGAGTTGCGAATATTCTTCGGATCGCGATTGAAATACGCGATCGTGCCTTGCGCGACGCGTAGTTCGCCGATGCGTCCGCTGCGAATCAGCTCGCGCGTGCGCAACCAGCGCGGATGCGTCCGCACCATGAACGCTTCTTCGATCTTCATGCCGGTCCGGTCGCGCACCGCGATCAACGATTCCGCATCCGCGGCCGTCACGCCGACGGGCTTCTCACACAGGACGTGCTTGCCGGCCTCGGCCGCCCGCGTCGTCCACTCGACGTGCAGCGTATTCGGCAGGGGATTGTAGATCGCCTCGATCGTGGGATCGCCCAGCAGCTCCTCGTACGAACCGTACGCCTTGGCGATGCCAACCGACTCCGCCGCGTCCTGCGCCTTGCGCAAATCGCGCGACGCGATCGCGGCAATCTCGCACCACTCGCCCTTCTGCATCCCGGGAATCGTGCGGCGCAAGGCAATCGCCGCCGCTCCCAAAACTCCCCATCGAACTCGTCGCGGCAAGCTCGCCTCCAAGATTTAAACGTAGCGCCGGGTGCTTCAGCCCGGAACCGTGGGTTCGGCGCACATGTAACAACCCGTCCGGCATTCTATCCCACGCGGGGGATTCTGCCTGGCAGGCCGGCCTCGGGCCGCTTTTCTGAAACATCCGGAGCGACGTGGTGTCTGGGAGAGGAAGAGGGATGTCGGGTGGCCCGGCGCGGCGAAATCGGCCGGGAACGGCTTTCTCCAGCCATTTAAGGCGGTCGTAAGCGCCCGACGGGGGCAACATCGTTGCCCCCGCGGGAACAGGTTTGATTTGCCTTATCTTTGCTCCGAGATCAGCGAGCCGACGCGCTCACAGGTTTGCGCGATGTGCGCGCCCGCTCGACCTCGGTGAGCCCTTCGAGCAGATCCTCGACGAGATCTTCGGCGTTCTCGCAGCCGGGCGAAAGGCGCAGCAGGGAATCCGAGAGCCCGAGCTGCGCGCGAGCCTCGGCGGGAATCGACGCGTGCGTCATCGTCGCGGGATGGCAGATCAACGCCTTCACGCCGCCGAGGCTTTCGGCCAGCGCGAAATAGCGCCGCGACGACGCGAACGCGACCACCTCATCCATCGATGCCATCGAGCTCGAACGAAACCATGCCGCCGAATCCGGTCATCTGCTTGCGCGCGACCTCGTGGCCCGGATGATCGAGCAGCCCGGGGAAGTAGACGCGGCGCACCAGCGCGTTGTCCGCTCAGAGCCTTGGCGATGGCGACCGCGTTTTCTTCGTGCCGCTGCATTCTCAGCTCGAGCGTCTTCAGCCCGCGCATGGTGAGCCAACAATCGAAAGGCGAAGGCACGGCGCCCGTCGCGTTCTGCAGGAATTTCACCGGCTCGAAAACCGCGGCGTCTTTGGCCATCACCGCGCCCTGAATCATGTCCGAATGCCCGGCCAGATATTTCGTCACGCTGTGCACCACGATGTCGGCGCCCAATTCAAACGGCTGCTGGAAGACGGGCGTGGCAAACGTGTTGTCGACCACCACCAGCGCGCTGCGCGCGTGCGCGAGCTTGCTCACCGCCGCGATGTCGGTAATCAGCAAGCGCGGATTGGTCGGCGATTCGATCCAGACGAGCCGCGTCTTCGGCGTGATCGCCGCTTCCACCGCCGCGAGGTCGCCCGTATCGATTTGCCTGATCACGACGCCGATCGGCTGAAATACGCGATTGAGAATCCGGTAGGTGCCGCCGTAGACGTCGACGGAATCACGATTTCATCGCCGGGGCGCAGATAGCGCCTGCAGGATCGCATTCTCAGCCGCGAGGCCCGAGGCGAAAGCGGCGCAGTGCGGCACGTTCTCGAGTTCCGCGAGCACGCCTTCCAGGCGCTGGCGCGTCGGATTATTCGTGCGCGAATACGAAAAGCCCTTGTCGTGCCCGGGCGATTCCTGCTCGTACGTCGAGGTCTGGAAAATCGGCGCGACCAGCGCGCCGGTTTCCGGCTCCGATGGCTGGCCCGAGTGGATTGCCTTGGTTGAAAACCTCATCAGCGTCACTCCCTTTTGGGCGATCGGCGCTTTGGCTGGGCTGTGCAGATGCGACAAGGCCCGCGCACACGCCGGTGCGCCATAGAATATGAGAACGCAATCCGCAAACGCGAATGGCAGCTCTCTTGGACTTCAGTTTGGGAGTTGAATCGTCAATCGATCCCGAGTCTCGGAATCAGTTGAGGATCTTATCTCTCCCCACTGGGCAGGAATTAGCACCTTGGCAGTTGCACCAGGTTGCTGTGGCTTCAAAGGGCCTGTCCCCTCAGCCACTCTGGATAAGCGCCGCCTGTTCGGCAGCACCGAAATCCTAGCAAAAGGCGCGCAAATTCGTCAATAGAAAGCCAGGCGCAGAACGCAGGAAGGCCGTCCAATTTGGACGCAGGTCGCGCGGAGCGGCGCTTCTCGGAGAAGAGCGGCTCGCGCCCGATCCTTATCCCGAGCAGGAATGATTCAACCGTCCCTCCGGGACTCGCGCGATGGCCATGCGTTCCCGGCACTCCGCTCTGCTGCGTGCCGGGCTAATGACAATCGCGCCCCCGGCGCTCGGACGGCCGCGACCGCCAAGACTTGCCGCCGGTCGCGTGAGTTGCGGAGATGATTGCCGTTGGCCCGGCACGCAGCGCAGCGGGGCGCCAGGACCAGCAAGCCAAGGGGCGCAAGTCCCGGAGGGACGATTGTAATTAGCCCGGCACGCAGCCCGCCTGCCGGCGAGGCAGGCGAAGCGGAGTGCCGGGAACCCTGCGAAATAAATCCAAGTCCCGGAGAGACGATTGAATCATTCCTGCCCGGGCTCAGGCGCGAGCCCATTCTTCTCCAAAAACAATCGCCACTCCTCCGCAAAATCGCGCCTTCGGTGGTGTTCCCTCTGATTCCGGATGTACGCCTTGGTGCGCTCGACCATCGACATGCTGACGCTGACAGCCGAATAGCCCGCCTGCCATTCGAATGGCCCTCGCCCGAAACTTTGATTACACCACTTCGACGAGCCCGCCTTGATGAGCTGCATCGCTTTGGCCAACGCCATCGTCTGCGGAAGGGGAATAAAAACATGCGCGTGATCGTCGAAGCCGCCGATTGCGATCGGCATGATCCCATTTTGCTTCGCGATCCCCGCCATGAACGACCAAAGACGCGGCTGCAGCTCGACGGGGATAATCTTGGCGCGATTCTTCGTGCTGAACACGCAATGCACTCGATTGGCGACGTAGGAATCCGGCATGGCGCGACGATCGTACGTCAACCGTCCCAGCCGGGACTCGAATTTCTTTTCCGAATTCCCGGCACTCCGCTGCGCCTGCCTCGCCGGCAGGCGGGCTGCGTGCCGGGCTAATGGCAACCGTCCCTCCGGGACTCCCTGTCCGACTTCGGCTCGCGGCACCTCGCGCCGGCAGCGGCGGTCTAAGCGCCGGAGGCGCGATTGTAATTAGCCCGGCACGGAGCAAAGCGGAGTGCCGGGAAAGCGGAAAGCCAGGGCACAAGTCCCGGAGGGACGGTTGAATCATTCCTCCTGATGACGGCCGCTTGAGGAGGCCGCGCTCTGGCCACGCCGAAGCTTCCTGACTGCCTTGCTCGGACAACCTATCCGCACGGATTAACACCGGCGGTAACTCGTCTTGCCATATGCCCGGATTTCATCTAGTATGCCGTTCGCCCCCATCCCGCGCGTGTACGCGTGTCTCCAATGAAGAAGCGACCGAAGGCTCGCACTCAGCCTCGCATTCACGAACTGAGGCCGGTGGAGAAATCTGCCACCGGCATTCAAGGTCTCGACGAGATCACCGGCGGTGGCCTGCCGCGAGGCCGCACTACGATCGTCTGCGGCGGCCCCGGCTGCGGCAAGACGATGCTCGGAATCGAGTTTCTGGTGCGCGGCGCTCTGCAATTCGACGAGCCCGGCGTGCTGATGGCGTTTGAAGAGACGCCCGAGGACATTGCCAGCAACGTCGCGTCGCTGGGTTTCGACATCGAAGACCTCGCCGCCAAGAAAAAGCTGTTCCTCGATTACATCTCCGTCGAGCCGAGCGAAATGCAGGAAACGGGCGAGTACGATCTCGAGGGCTTATTCCTCCGCCTGCAAAACGCCATCGAGACTGTCGGCGCCAAGCGCGTGATGTTCGACACGCTCGAAGCTCTTTTCACCGGCTTCTCCAATCCCGGAATTCTGCGTTCGGAATTTCGCCGCCTGTTCCGCTGGCTTAAGGACCGCGGCCTGACGGCCGTCGTGACCGCGGAGAGGGGCGACGGCACTCTCACGCGCCACGGCCTTGAGGAATATGTCTCCGACTGCGTGGTCCTGCTCGATCATCGCATTCAGGAGCAGGTCTCGGTGCGCCGCATGCGCATCGTCAAGTACCGCGGCACCAAGCACGGCGCGGATGAATATCCCTTCCTGATCGACGAGCGCGGCATGTCCGTCTTGCCGGTCACTGCGCTGCAGCTGCAGCACGACGTCTCGATCGAGCGTGTCTCTTCGGGCGTGCCCGATCTGGATGCGCTCCTAGAAGGGAAGGGCTACTATCGCGGCTCGACCGTCCTGCTCAGCGGAACGGCCGGCAGCGGCAAAACCACGCTCGCAGCTTCCTTTGCCGACGCCACCTGTCGTAGAGGCGAGCGCTGCCTGTACATCGATTTCGAAGAGTCGCCCAAGCAGGTTGCGCGCAATATGCAGTCGGTTGGCCTCGACCTCGCGCAATGGTCCGAGAAGGGGCTTCTGTTCCACGAGGCGTGGCGCCCCACCCAATACGGAATGGAGATGCATCTTCTTCGCATCCACAAATTGATCGAGCAAGTGAAGCCGCAAGCCGTGATTCTGGATCCGATCACGAACCTCATCGGCAGTAGCACCGAAAAGGAAGTCTACTCCGTGCTCCTGCGCCTGATCGACATGATGAAGGGCGCGGGCATTACGGCCGTGTTCGTCAGCCTGACGGGAGGCGGCGAGTCGCTCGAACGCACCAACGTGGGAATTTCCTCACTCACCGATACCTGGATTCTGCTCAGAGACCTCGAGCTCAACGGCGAAAGAAACCGCATCCTCTACGTGCTGAAGTCACGCGGGATGGCGCACTCGAATCAACTCCGAGAATTCAGGATGGGCAGTGACGGAATCCAGTTGATCCCCGCTTATATCGGAGCGGGAGGTGTGCTCACCGGCTCCTCGCGCGTGGCGCAGGAAGCAAAAGAGAAAGCCGACGCGCTCGAGCGCCAGCAGGATGTCCAGCGCAAGCAGCAGCATTTCGCACGGAAGCGCCTCGCGATCGAGGCGCAGGTCGAGGCCCTGCAAGCGGAACTCGCAGAAATCGATCAGGAGGCCAAGCAGGCAAACGTCCAGGAAATGGAACGCGAAGACGAGCTGAAGCTCGACCGCCTGAGAATGGCCGAAAGCCGCGGGTCCAGAGAGAAAGCGGCGGACGACTAGGCGATCTGTTGATCAGATGGAGTCGGGGACAACCGGAGTCAGGGACAAAGGGTGGCACTTTTGAAAACCAAAGCGAAGGCGAAGACGGCAACATCTTCACGCAAACTGATTGAGCTGCGCCTGTATGTGGCTGGCCAAACCCCGAAATCACTGGCGGCCATCTCCAACCTCAAGAAGATCTGCTCCGACAACTCGAAGGCCCGTTATCACATTGAAGTTATTGACCTTGTCAAGAATCCAGCGTTGGCAAGGGACCACCAGATCGTGGCCATCCCGACGCTGGTTCGCAGCTTGCCGGTCCCGATTCGCAAGATTATCGGCGATCTTTCCGATACCGAGCGCGTGGTCGTCGGCCTACAGATTGTGGAGCCGAAAAGGTCCTGAGCTACAGGATAGGCCCGATATCCTATCGTTAAGCTAACGAAGAGAATCTACACGTGACGAAGAAGACCAAAGGGCGCAAGGCCAGACCCATCCCAAGGCGAGCCGTCGCCGCGCGCGCCGGGCCCCCGCGAAATTCCAACGAATCGCGCGACATCGTGCTGGCGATCCGCCGCGGTACGGTCGATGCCTTGGTGATCGACGGATCGCAGGGCGAGCAAGTCCTCACACTCCAGGGTTCGGACCACCCGTATCGCGTGCTCGTCGAGACGATCAACGACGGCGTTGCCACGCTCGATCCTTCCGGCACGATTTTGTTCGTCAACAGCCGCTTCGCCGAGATCATGCGCCTTCCCGCGACAAACGTGATCGGGACCTCTCTTTCGGGCCACGTTTCGCCCGCCGACCGCGAGACGCTGCGCCAACTGATCGCGCGCAGCGTCGCCAGCACGGCGCAGGGCGAGATCCGGCTCGACACAAAAGAAGGACGCTCGCGCATCGTGCGGCTCGCCCTCACCCCGGTCGACACCAATTCGGCCATCAAGAATATCTGCGTCGTCGCCACCGAGCTCACCGAGCTGGTGGAAGCGAACGAAGCGCTGCGATCCAACGAAGAATCGCTGCAACAGCTTTCCGCGCGCCTCTTGGAGCTACAGGACGAGGAGCGCCGCCACATCGCGCGCGACCTGCACGACATCACCGGCCAGAAGCTGGCCGCGCAGTCGATCGCCTTGTCGCAGGTATTAAAGCGCAAGGGCCTGGACCCCGAATCGCACCGCCTTTTGTCGGAGTGCATCGCGCTGAGCAAGCAGATCGGCGAAGAGGTTCGCACTCTCTCGTATGTGTTGCATCCGCCGCTGCTCGATGAACTCGGCCTCTCGTCCGCCGTGAAATGGTATGCCGAGGGCTTCGAGCAGCGAACCGCCGTGAAAGTCGAAGTCGATGTCGCTTCCGAATTCCCGAGGCTGCCGCCCGATGTCGAGGTCACGCTCTTCCGGATCATCCAGGAAAGCCTTAACAACGTGCACCGCTATTCGGGCAGCCAGAAGGCCTGGGTGCGCGTGAGGCTGACGCGCGAGAAGAAAATCGAAGTCGAGATCAAGGACGCCGGGAAGGGGATCAATCCCGAGATGCTGAACGCCGCGTCGCGTTCCGTGGCGCCCATCGGAGTCGGCATTCAGGGCATGAAGGAGCGGATGCGGCAGTTGGCCGGAAAACTGGAGATCACTTCCGGGGTCGACCGCGGCACGCGCGTAACGGCGACGCTTCCGCTCGATCGCATCAACGGCGCGGCTGCCGCCGAGCCTACTCCGCCACCGATCGGTTGGCCCTCCGAATCATCTGCCGGAAAGCGCGATCGCTTGCGCAAGCAGATCCTGATTGCCGACGATCACGAGCTGCTGCGCCGGGGGATCCGCTCGATGCTTGAAAACGAGGCCGGCTGGGAAATCTGCGGCGAGGCGATGAACGGTCAGGACGCCGTCGACAAGGCCGTCGCTCTTCAGCCCGATCTCGTCATCCTTGACATCAACATGCCGGTGCTGAACGGCCTTGCGGCCGTCCGCCAGATATTGCGCGGCGCCCCCAAAGCCAAGATTCTCGTTTTCACAGTTCACGATTCCGACCAGACGGAAAAGGAAGTGCGCGCCGCCGGCGGCCACGCCTACTTGTCGAAGAACAACGCCAGCCAGGACCTGTTGCGGATCGTTCGCGACCTTCTCGAAGGCAGCGCCTCGTTGTCTGCGTCCTCATCCGCAGCCGCGAGCGCGGTGAATTAGCCCCTCGCCGCCGCCATTCGCTCGACGTTGCCTCTTTTATTGCAGCTTCGTTTGCAGCTGCGCGTATTCCGCCTTGGCTTGGGCGAGGATGGGAACATCGGAGTCGGCGTTCTTCCACAGCGCGAAGAAATCGTCGTAGGCCGCGCGCGCCTTGACTGTGTCACCCTGCTCGGCGTAGGCGCGGCCGAGTCCGAGATGCGCGAGTGCGCCAATCGGCTCGTTTCCCACCACGCCCTCATGGTCGAGGATTTTCTGGAATTCGGTCGCTGCGGAAGCGCCCTGGCGGGCCGCCAGGTACGCCTCACCGCGCAGGTAGACGGGATACAGCGCGAAGGTGAAGGAAGTATTCGTCTCGCCCAATTCGTAAGGGGCTGACGCCGCAAGCGCGTCGATCGCGTGCCCGCTGTCGTGATTCCTCAGGGCGATGGCGGCGTGGATCATGGGCAGGTAATTGGACTGCACGACGGTATCTTCGGGAAAGCGCTTCGCCAGATCGGCGGCTAATCGCTCGGCCTGCGCCGGATCGCCTGCCAGCCCTATCGCGAGAGCCGCCATCGGTTCGACCTGTCTGCCGCTTGCCAGTGCGAGAGCGGCTTGCGCATCTTGCTTGGCGAAGTCCACGCTGCCGGCCAATGCTTCCCGGACGGCGGCGTGCGCCTGATACTCCGCCGCCGTTTCTTTTTCGTTGGCTCGTTGCGCGGAATCGGAGGCGCGGCGCATGAGGTCGCGGCTCTTGGCGAGCTCGCCGCCATCCGCCGCCGTTTCCGATTCAAGGAAGTACATCTGGTCTTCGACGCCGGTTTTCCCCATCGCACCGGCGACCTGCTGTTCCATCCCGGCGGAGTCGTGTTCGAGGAAATCCACGTTGTAAAGCACCAGAGGAAACCAGGGTGAGTCGACGTTGCGCGCGTGCGCGTCCTGCGCCGCGCCCTTGGCTTGATCGAGCTGATTGATCCACTGGTAGCTGTAGATCAGGCTCACGTAATTGTTGCCGCTGTTCCAGTTGACGTTCACCGATTGCTGCGCGGCCCGATGAGATCTCTCGTAGTCTCCCGTGAACGCATTGATCAGCCACAGGTACAGCTGCGGCTCGTCGTCGCGGGGATACGTCTGCGCCCATAGCTGATACGAAGTCCGCGCCGCCTCGAGATTCCCGGTGACGATCAGTTCGTAGAAAGACGAAATGGCGAGTTTTTCGCTTTCGCTCGTGCGATCCCGCAATTCGTAGGCCCTGCGCGCATTTTCGGTGGCGCGATCGAGTTCGCTCAGCGGCTGGTAGCTCTCGGCGAGCCTCAAGTAAGCCATGGCGAAATTCGGATCGAGCGCGATCGCCTTTTCGAAAAAGGGAACCGCCGCAACGTAGTCGTTCGAGATGTCCGCCGTCCGATTGCCGAGCGCGTAGGCTTGCAGCGCCTCGAGCGACGACGTGGTCGCCTGATCGAGCGGCGCGTTGAACGTCATCATCGACTCGTGCGACTCGCCGAGCTTCGCGCGCAATTGGAACGCGGCGTCTCCGAGCGCGGCGAGAACCTTCTCCTTACCGTCTGCGGTCACCTGCTCCTGCACGAGGGACGCGCCGGTTTCGCAATTTACGGCGTCGAGCCCGATCACGTACTGCGTGCCGAGCGCGGCAATCGAGCCCTCGATGTCGGTGGTCGCGTTCAGGCGTTGGCAGACTTCGCGTGCCACGTCGGGAGTCAATCGCGCGTTGGGCGCCTTCTCCATCAGGCGCAGCGTCTGTGCGATCTGGTCGCCCGAGACGATGTCGAGAAACGGCGTCTGCGAGAGTTGCGCCGAGAGCCCCTGCCGGAGCGTGTTGTCGAAGACCGGATCGCCTGTCGTGTTTGCGAAGTCGGCGATCACGATCGAGTCTTTCTCGGTCATCATCGGCGCGTGGCGGAAATGGAGGTAGGCAGCTGCGGCCGCAGCCGCTACCAGGATTAACGCAGCAGCGCCCGTGAGCCAGCTCTTCATGCTACGGGGCGCGCGCCCTTGAGTCCCGGGCGCGACAACCCATCGCCCGCCAGAAGCGGACTCTGCGCTAGGCAGTGACCCTACGGGTGGCGCAGTGCGCGGCGGCACGGGTGGGGTGTTTTGACGAGCGTTTGTTGGTGCGCCTGCCGCCGAGGAGAGGGGCGTGGCATCCGATGTCGCGGCTGCCGAGCGCCCCGAATCGAGCTCGCGCTTCAATCGCTTCAAATCCGCGCGCAAATCCGAGGCGTGCTGGTAGCGCAGCGCGCGGTCTTTTTCGACCGCTTTGTCGAGAATGCGCTCGAGTTCAGGCGACACGTCGGGATTGAGCCGCACCGGCGAAGCCGGCGCCTTGTGGAGTATGGCGTCGAAGACAGCCGCGGACGTCGGCCCGGAGAAGGCCTGCTTGCCCGTGGCCATCTCGTAGAGCACGAGCCCGAAGCTGAAAAGATCGCTGCGCGCGTCGACATCCTGCCCCAGCGCCTGCTCGGGCGACATGTATGCCACCGTGCCGAGCGCGGTGCCGGGACTGGTCAGAAGAGTGTTGTCGTCCTCGGTGGTGCCTTCGGCGGCTGATGCGTGGGCCGGCGTCCGGTCGCCGGACACGTGTTTGGCAAGCCCGAAATCGAGCAGCTTGGCGTCGCCGCGATCCGTAACCAGGATATTCGCAGGCTTAATGTCGCGATGAATGATCCCGCGCGAATGCGCCGCGTCGAGCGCGTCGGCGATTTGCACGGCAAGATCGAGCGTCAGACTCGCGTCCAGCGGCCCACCGGCAAGCCGATGCTTCAGCGTCTGGCCCTGCAGCAGCTCCATGGCGATGAAGCGACGCCCGTCGTCTTCGCCAATCTCGTATACCGTGCAGACGTTCGGATGATTCAGCGCGGCCGCGGCACGGGCCTCGCGCAGGAAGCGCTCGAGGGCCTGCCGGTCGCGGTATAGCTCCTCGGGCAGGAACTTCAGGGCCACCTCGCGGCCGAGCGTATTGTCCTCGGCGCGATACACCACTCCCATCCCGCCGCCGCCAACCCTGGCGACAATCCGGTAATGAGATACGCTCCGGCCGAGGAAGGGATCGGAATCCATTGATGCGGGTCATCTTAGGGGCTGCCTCTTGAGGGCGTCAACGGAATGTTGGTTTTCAGGTTCTTCCCCCTCGCCCCAACCGGCCAGGATAGAGTCTGTGTGACAACCGACGCCACGCGACCCGGGCAGAGCGTGTGGAGTGCGGCGGCCTGCCGCCGCTGTTTGCTGCCCGGGCTTGCCCGGGCGTGCTCCCCCCACACGCCACGTGCGCTGCGGCTCAAGGCGTGGGCCTTGGATGCCTCCTGTGCTTGAGGCCAGTTATTCCCTCGCGACCAAGCCCTTCAAATAAGTAGACAGTGAATTGCATCGGCAGTTCTAATCGAGGGGTAGGGGCATGGGCGAATACCGGGGGAAGCACTCCATGAAACACGGTGCACTGGCATGCGGAGCCTTTTTCGCGATTCTGATCGCGTCTTGTACCGCTTCGGCGCAGACACTGGCGACCGATTCCGCCACGCTTAGCTCGGCAAATTCTTCCACCTTCAGCGCTCAATTCAGCGTTCCGCCGCAGCTTCCGTTGTTTGCGATCGCTTCGCCCGCGGAACCGATTCCTGCTTTTCAGAAGGACGCGCCTGCGTCCGGCTCGGGCGCAGATGTTCCGCCCCAGGGAGTCTACGGAGTTTTCCCCAGCTATCGCTATCAGGTCTACGTCGGATATACGTTCGTGAGGTTCTACGTGGTTCCCGGCGTCGCGGAGAACACGAACGGCCTCGATTTCTCGATCGCCTATTTCTTCAAGGATAATATCGCCGTCGATGGTGAGCTGGCAGTCTCGCTCGGCACATATTCGGGCGAAAGCTCCGAGTTCTTCATGGGCATGGGCGGCTTGCGGTACAAGCATCCGGTGGGACGCATGGACGTGTGGATTCACGGCCTGGCGGGCGAAGGCCACTTCAGCCCGCAGACCGCCTTTGGCAGCGAAGACGGATTCGGCTATGAAGTGGGCGGCGGAGTGGACGTGACGCCGCGACGCCTGCGCCTCAGCTGGCGCGTGCAGGCCGACATGGTTGGCACGCATCTTTACGGCACGTACCAATACAGCCCCAAAATTTCGATTGGCCTCGTCTACAAAGATTAGGACTCGAGAGGTCTGTCCGGCGTCGGATCCACGCGCCACACCTCTACCAATTACAGTTTGTAGCCGATCTTGCGCAGGAATTCGCGGCGGACTTTCACGTCTTCGGCGCTTTCGACGCCCTTGGGCGAGCTGCCGTCGACCACGCCGAGCACTCCGCGTCCCTGTTCCGTCTGCGCGACGATCACTTCGACGGGATTCGCCGTGGCGCAGAAGATCGAGCACACCTCGAAGCAATCGCGAACGCGGCTCAACAGGTTGATCGGATACGCTTGGCGGACCAGGAGGACGAACGCGTGTCCCGCGCCGACCGCTTGCGCGTTGGCGATGGCGGCGGCGCGCAACTCGTCGTCGTTCGATTCCACGCGCACGAGGCATGGCCCCGAAGCCTCGTTGAACGCGACCGCGAATTTCGCGCCGGGTACAGTGTTCACGACGATTTCATACAGGTCTTCCGCCGTCTTAATGAAGTGCGAGTGACCAAGGATTAGATTTGCACCGTCGGGAATCTGCAAACGAATGGCGAGAAGCTCCATTTTTTCATCCTCACAGTGAAGAAAATTCCCACATTTGGAATGCGCCGCGGATTTTTCTGGCGCTGGCGCGAGCAAAGTCCATTATTCAGCAGCATATCTGAGTGGTGCAAGCGCGCTATGTATTGGCAGTATGCGTGCTCACAGAAAATGTGCGTCATTTGAACGAGACGACGCATCGAATGGTCATCGGACTGAAAAGTTCGATACGGTGGACAGAAAGTAAAGGCGAAGCACGAAGTGCAGTAAAGCGAAATCGAGGGCTCGCCGATAGAAAGCGAGTTCCCGAAGACGAAGCAGCAGGGCGAAAGTCAGGTCAAACGGCCAGGGTGAAAAAGCGATGATGGTCAAGACAATCCAGCAGGGAAAGCGGATTCTCCGGATCGTGTTCGGTTTCACGCTCCTCGCCATCGGCGTCGTTATGATCGTCACACCGGGCCCCGGCACAGTCACGATACTCCTCGCCTTGGGCGTCCTCGCCGCCGAGTTCGTGTGGGCGCGCCGCCTGCTCGACCGGCTGAAGCAGCAAACCGCGCGCTTTCGCAACAGCGTCTTCCCCCCGGCGAACCGCGCCGCTTAGTTTTACCTGCACCCTGCGATTCGCCTGCCCGGGTTTTCCCGCTTCCGAAGCCTCCCCAAGTGTGCTTTCATCCATTCGTTGGCGGCCTGATCCGCCGTGGCTCATCGCGGGTCGCTTGCCTGGGAGGCGCGCGTGTCCGGCAATCCAAATGGGAGTTCGCGGGGTCGTTGGGCGGGGAAATGGGCGCTGGTCACGGGAGCGAGCGCCGGAATCGGCTGGGCGCTCGCCGAGCAGCTTGCGGCGGGCGGCGCGAATCTCGTCCTCACGGCGCGCCGAACGGACCGGCTGGACCAGCTTGCCGGCGAGCTGTCGGCTAAACACGGAGTCAAAGTCGAAACGTTCGCTGCCGACTTGGTTCGCGCCGAGGCGCCCGGCGAAATCCACGCCTTCACCACCGGGAAGGGCATCGAGATCGAACTCCTGATCAACAACGCGGGCTTCGGAGTCTTCGGCTACTCCCACGAAAACGACGAGCGGCGCCTGCTCGAAATGGTCCAGGTGAACTGCTCGGCGGTCGTCAACCTGACCCGCCTCTACACACCCGCGATGGTCGAGCGGCGGCACGGGGACGTGATGATCGTCGCCTCGACCGCCGCGTTTCAGGCGGTGCCGTTCATCGCCGCATACGCGGCCACGAAAGCCTTCGACCTGATTTTCGCCGAGGGCATCGCCGAAGAACTGCGCCCGTTCGGCGTGCGCGTCTGCGCGCTGTGCCCCGGGTCGACCACCACGGAGTTCCAGCAGGTGGCGAAGCAGCCGGATCGCGCGTTCCGCTCAGCCGAAACGGCGGAAAAAGTAGCGCGCGTAGGCCTCGAAGGCCTCGCCGCCGGGAAGACCTGCGTGATCTCCGGCGGCCGCAACCGCATGATGGTTCTCTCGGAAAGGCTCGCCCCGCGTCAGTTCATCGCCAAAATGGCGGCCAAGATGATGCGCCCGGAAAACTCGAAGGCTTAGCAGCAGGAATCGTTAGTGTGACGGTCTCGAGGGCTCGAGCTTCGCGGTGAGGCGATCGAGGAACCCGAGCTGGCCGTTCAGCAGCTTGCCGCGGGCGGCCTCGAGCGAAAACCAATCGGCGCGATCGACCTCGGGAAATTCCCGGCTGCGGCCCGACTTCGGCGGCCATTCGATCGAGAATGTATTGCTGCGCAGCGCCGCCGGATCACAATCGCCTTCAAACGCCCACACGCTGACGATCTTGCCGCTGGGCTGACGTATCTCGCCGAGCGATACGAATTCCGTCCCCGGCTCGAATCCAGTCTCTTCGCGAAATTCGCGGCGGGCGGCGTCGAGCGCGCTTTCTCCCTCGGTGTATTCGCCTTTCGGAATCGACCACGCTCCGGCGTCCTTCTTCTTCCAGAATGGCCCGCCCGGATGTGCCAAGAATACCTCGAGCGCGCCACCCCGCCGACGATACATCAGCAATCCCGCGCTCAATTTCGGCATGACCTTAAAGCTAGCACCGCCGCCCGGGGCAGGGAAAGCGCGGCTCCCGGCGAATCTCCGCCCGCCGCCCGCCCGCCGCGCGTTAACGTGCCAAATCCTGCCATTTTGCGCCAAATTCGGGCCGGTTAACCTCCCGCTAGGGGGGTGCTGGAGTCCCCTCTTATTGCAGAAAATTCGACCAACGTTCAGCCGCCGGGAAGCGCGCTGCCCAAGGGAAAAAGCGCCTGCGAAATCCGGCGCGACAACCTCCGCATGTGCAGTGCGGGCGGCTCGCCGCCGCCGTTTGCCGCCGGTGCTTGCCCTGGCGTGCTCCACGGGTTCGCGAGAATCCATAATCGCGCACAACGCCACCCGAGCGAGCCGGATCGTCTTCGTGTATCTTAGTCGGCGCAACTTGGGAGGAAACATGCCAGCGTATATCGTTTTCCAGCGCGACAGCACCACCGACCAGAAAGAGCTCGACACCTATATGCCCTTGGCGATGGCGTCGGGAGCGGGACATCCCATCAAGGTACTCGCCGCCTACGGCAAGCAGGAAGTGCTCGAAGGAGCGCCCGTCGAAGGCGTGGTAATCGTGGAATTCCCCTCGATCGAGGCCGCGAAGAAGTGGTACGACAGCCCGGCCTATCGTGCGGCGCGCGAGCATCGCTTCAAGGGGGCGAAGTATCGTGCCGTGCTCGTCGAAGGCGTGTGACACAACATCAGCGACAACACGGCTAGGTTTTCGAGAGCAGCGTCCCGTAGCCGGGCGCGCGGCCGTTCAGGCCGAGCAATCGGACGCCGGCCCGCAACGCGTGCGGCAAGCTCGAGACAACCGGGACGCCGCAGCGCTGCTCGAGAGGCGCGAGCAGGTCGAGCGTCTTGAGGGCGCCGCAGGAGATGAGGATCGCGTCGGCCTTCGGCGCGGTCTTCCAGACGCTCGTGGCGAACTTGAATAGCTCGTCGTGCGTGACGGGTGGCCGGTCTTCGAATCGCTCGATTCCGAGTCCTTTCAGTGCGAGCACCTCGAAGCCGGATTCGTCGAGAAACGTGTGCAGGCGGCTGTTGACCTCATCGTTGTAGGCGGTAGCGACCGCGAGGCGATGCCCGCCGACGGCCTTGAGCCCGTCGACGATGGCCGTGCTCATCGTGGTCGCCGGCAGTCCGGTCGCTTTCGTGATGCTTTCTTTCAGCTGTTGATTGAACGCCGCGCCTTTATAGAACGTCAGCGACGTGCCCATCACGTCGATGGCATTCGCGCCGTCCGCCGCGAGCTTCTTCGCCGCGGGCACGATCCTGCCGACGACCTGGTCGTAGCCTTCGGGCGTCATACGTTCCAGCCCGACACCCAACGCAAGGAATTTCACTCCGGACGGATACATCAGATAAGCCTCCGGCGGCACGGGTGTGTTCGCAGGAGGAAAGATCATGCCCAGCGTAGGTTCGGCGGGCGCGGCCGATAAAGACCGGCCGCCGAAGGCTGCGAGCGTCGCGCCGGCGCCTGCGAGTTTGAGAAAGTTGCGGCGCGAGCTGGATGCGGATGCTTCTTTTACAGAGTGAGTCATTGGATCCTGGCAGTGGCGTGCCGGGTCGCGCCCTGTGGCGATCGACCCGGCGCGCGTCGTATTTTACGGCAGAGCGAATACGATCAGGCCTTGGTGATCGCCTTGGCCTCCGCTTGCCGCGACGATCGCCACATATTGCTTGCCGTTCTTGCCCTCGTAGGTCATCGGCACGGCGCTGGCCGTGTATTCGAGCTTCGTCGACCAGAGTTCCTTGCCGGTTTTTGAATCGAACGCTCGAAAGCGGTCGTCGTTGGTTGCGCCGATGAAAACCAGTCCTCCCGCAGTCACGATCGGACCCGCAAATGCTCCCGGGCGTCCCGTGTGCTGCTTGGATTCTGGCAGTCCCTCGGTGATCCCAAGAGGCACCTGCCAGACGATTTCGCCGGTGTTGTCGTTCACCGCAGCCAGGGTTTCCCATGGCGGTTTCTGGCAAGGCCAATTGCCAAGAACCTTGCCGTCGGCATCTTTGGCAATCGCGCTGAAGGATCCGTACTGGCTTCCCGCGCCGCTGCCGCGATGGTACGCGACTTCCTTCCCCGGATCGGCCGGGTTGTAGCGGGGATTTTTCTCGATCCAGCCGCTCGACCCTTGATTCTGAAGATTCACGAACGTGTAGCCAAGCTTGGGATCGGATGCGGTGCCTCCCCAGTTCGCTCCGCCGGTAGCGCCGGGAAAGATGAGCGTGGTCCGCGTGTCGGTGGGGCTCGAACGAACGACCCATGGCGTGAACGGCCCTTCCGTCACGTAGTTGCTCTTTTCCCAAAGCTCGTGGCAAGCCTTCGAGTGCTCCGCGGTGGTGTCGTCGGGGGTGACGATGTCGCTCTCGCTGATGGAAACCCTCGCGAGTGGCGGGGGCTTCACAGGAAACGGTTGCGTCGGCGAATAGACTTCACCGGGCGCGTGACCTTGAGGCACTGGACGCTCCTCGACGCCGAACACCGGTTTGCCGGTCAGCCGGTTGAGGATGAACATGTAGCCGCTCTTGCCAGTCTGAACGACAGCCGGAATCTTCTTCCCGTTCACATCGAGGTCGAGCAGCGCGGGCTCGGGCGGCAAATCGAAATCCCAGAGCTCGTGGTGGACTGTCTGGAAATACCACTTCAGCTTCCCGGTGTTCGCGTCAACCGCAACCAGCGTGTTCGAGAAGAGGTCGTTGCCGGCGCGATCGCCCCCGTAATAGTTGGCGGCTGGGCCACCGACGGGCATGTAGACGATGCCGTGTTTCTCGTCGACCGACATCGTGATCGACCAGACGTTGTTGCCGCCGCGCCCCTTCCACCCGTTCGCCGGCCAAGTATCGTGGCCCACTTCGCCGGGCCACGGAATCGTGTGGAAAGTCCAAATCTTCTTGCCGGTGCGAGCATCGTAGGCGCGCGAGTCCCCGGGCACGCCCTCCCAAACCTCGTCCTGAGGGTGCATGTTCCTCTCGCCCGGGCCGTAAACGTTTGCCCCTACGATGATGATGTTTTTGTAGATGGTCGGGACCTCGGCGAAAGGCACGTCCATCGTGACTTCCCCGCCGTCGCCGAACTTGGGATCGGGCTTTCCGGTCGCAGCTTCGATCGCGACCAGCTTGTGCTCGTTCGTGAAGATGATGCGCGCCGGATTATCGGCATCGCCCGGCCAATAGGCTACGCCGCGCTGCGGCACGAGGCCGGAGGGTACCTGATAGTGCCAAATCTCCTTGCCGGTTTCGGGCTCAAGGGCTATCACGCGATTGCCGGCGGCGAGATACATTACGTCGTTGACCACGATGGGGGTTACCTCGCTGAACGTTATTGCAGCAGGCGCGTCGCCTCCCGCGCGCGGCTCGTAGGACCATGCTTCTTTGAGTTGCGCGACGTTTTCCGTATTGATCTGCGAAAGCGGCGAATAGCGCGTGGCGGACAAATCGCGGTTGTACATCGGCCAGTCCGCCGCGCTCCGAGAATCTTGAGCGTGCGTGGAATGCGCGGGCAAAACGAGCAGAGTCGCGCAGGCAAGAATGAACGCTTGAGTAAAACGCACCAGTAGTCCCCCCGAGGTTGGTTGTATGTTGCGCCAAAAGTAGCGACGAACCGTCCCTCCCTCGGCCCGCCGCAAACCGACGAAGTATATGCCCGTATCCTCCATCTGCCAATCGGATTAGCTGGCACCGGTCCCTTCCAGCGGCCGCCCCGGCGCTTCGTCCGGACTGGAGGAACTGCCTCGTCCGGCCGATAGAAGGAAGAGGAGGATTGTATGGAGCGAGAGAGGCGCGCGCTGGTGGTTGACGACGACCAGGACGTACGCGATCTGATCCAAAGCGTTCTGGGATCCACCGGGATCGACGTGCTCGCTCTTGGCAGCGGCGCCGAGGCGAGGGATTTGCTGCGAAACGAAAAATTCGCGGCGCTCCTGTTCGACCTCCGCATGCCGTCGCCGGACGGCATCGAGCTTACGCGACACGCGCGCGACTCCGGCTTCAACCAGAGGAGCCCGATCGTCTTGCTGAGCGACGATCAAAGTCCGAAAGCCTGCTCCGAGGGATTTAAAGCGGGCGCGAGTTTTTTCTTCTACAAGCCGATCGACAAAGGACACTTGCTGAGCCTCGCTCGTGCCATCGGCGGCGCAATCGAGCATGAGAGACGCCGGTACCGCCGCGTTTCCCTGCAATCGGCGGTCACGCTGACGTTCGATCGCGTCGAGGTACACGCGGAAACGATCGACGTCAGTCTGGGCGGAATGCTGGTCACCGCACCCCAAAGCTTGCCCCCCGGATCGGTGGTGCAAATAACCCTTCAGCTGAAGCCCGGAATGAAGCCCATCGTCGGCTCCGGCGTGGTCATGCGGGCGCTGCCCGGGAACCGCATGGGAATCAATCTGAAGAGCCTGCCCATGCCGGAAAGTGAACGGCTCCAGGAGTTCCTTTTGCCGCTGATTCTAGAGGAGAAGCCAGAGGCTGCCGCGTTCACCCGCTAGGCACCCAGACCGTGCTCCCATCAGGCACGCCGGCATGGTTCACATGGACGCCGTACGTAGCCCCAATTTGAGTCGATGTAGTTAACTGCCGATTGGTCACCTGTCCGGAAGTTCTAAGGGTCGGCCATACGGTCAGGCGAATAGAATGAGCATAACAAGGGGGTCGTAATGGGTAAGCGTGCACTCGTCGTCGTGGATGAAGGCCCGGACGTATCGGACGTGGTCGAGGCTGTCCTGAAGTCTGCCGGTATGGAATGCGTCACGCTGACGAAGAGCGCCGACGCGCCGATTCTGCTCAGTAACGAATCCTTCGGATTGCTTGCTCTCGATCTCCACACGCTGGCCGACGCCTTTGCCCTGGCGCGCCTCGCGCGCGAGTCCGGATTCAACCGCTCCACACCGATCATCCTGATGAGCGACGATCAAAGCACCGCCGCCGTTGCCGGAGGCTTTGGGGCAGGCGTGAGTTTTTTCCTTTATAAGCCGGTCGACGAGGGACGCTTGATCAAGTTGGTCCGGGCGACCTCCGATGCTTCTGCTCCCAAGAAGCGGCGCTTCCGCCGCGTGCCGCTGCAGTCCCGCGTCCACCTCGCCTTCGCTCAGCGCGAGCTCGAAGCGGAAACCATCGACGTCAGCCTGAATGGAATGCTCGTCCGCGCCGAGGGGCATTTCCCGGCCGGATCGGCCGTGCGCATCAGACTCTACTTGTCGCCGGAAATTCAACCCATCGTCGGATCGGGATATGTGATGCGGACGCTCGCGGGGAATCGCATGGCGATTCAATTGGACCGCCTGCCAGCCGCGGAGAACGGGCGATTGCAGGAATTTCTATTGCCGCTCACAGTAGCAGCGGGAATTGGCGTCGAAGCGGTAAACGCCTAATTTCGGTCTCGGTTCAAATACCCGCGCCGGCCAGACACGGCGCGATCACTCGTCTTCCTTCCCTTGCGCCGCAGCCAATCGCTCGATCACGGCTATATCCTCGAGCGTCGTCGTATCGCCTGTAATCCCGCCCTTGTGGGCGAGTTCGCGCAGAAGCCGCCGCATGATCTTGCCGCTGCGCGTCTTCGGCAGCACGTCGCAGAACCGCACGTCCGCCGGCCGCGCGATCGTCCCGATCGTCGCCGCCACATGTTCCATCAGGGCCGCCCGCAATTCCGGTGAAGGCGATTGCCCCGAGCGTAGCGTGACGAAACACACGATGGCCTCACCCTTGATGTCGTCCGGCCGCGCCACCACCGCTGCCTCGGCCACGGACGTGTGGCTCACCAGCGCACTTTCGATCTCCATCGAGCTCAGCCGGTGGCCCGCGACCTTGATCACGTCGTCCACGCGCCCAAGCACCCAGATGTAGCCGTCCTTGTCGCATTGCGCGGCGTCGCCCGCAAAATACACGCCGGGAATCCGCTGCCAATATTCGCGAACGTACCGCTCGTCGTCGCCGAAAATCGTGCGCAGCATCGAGGGCCAAGGCTGCTGGATCGTCAGGTACCCGGTTTCACCTGGCCCCACAGGCTCATTCTTGAGGTTCACCACTTTCGCGATCACGCCGGGCAAAGGCAGTGTCGCGGAGCCGGGTTTGGTGGGCGTAGCGCCGGGCAGCGGAGCAATCATCATCGCGCCCGTCTCCGTTTGCCACCACGTATCGACGATCGGGCACCGGTTCTTGCCGATCGCTTCGAAATACCACTTCCACGCGGCCGGGTTGATCGGCTCGCCCACGGTGCCGAGCACGCGCAAGCTCGAAAGATCGTGCCGGTCGAGCCAATCCGTGCCCCACGCCATGAACGCGCGCACCGCCGTGGCCGAGCTGTAGAAGATGCTCACCTTGTACCGCTCGACGATCTCCCAGAAGCGATCCTTGCGGGGATGGTCCGGCGCGCCTTCGTACATCACGATGCTCGCGCCGTTGGCCAGCGGGCCGTAGACGATGTAGCTGTGGCCCGTTACCCAGCCGATATCCGCGGTGCACCAATAGACGTCGTCGTCGCGCAGATCGAACACGAGCTTTGCGGTCCACATCGCCTGCAGCAGATACCCGGCGGACGTATGCAACACGCCCTTGGGCTTACCCGTCGTGCCGCTCGTGTAGAGGATGTACAGCGGATGCTCGGAATCGAAAGGCGTAGCCGCGCAGTCCTTGGACGCAGCCTTCTCGATATCGTGCCACCACAAATCGCGCCCGGTCTCCCACGCCACTTTTTCGTTCGTCCGCTGCACGACAATTGATCTCTCGATCGTCGGGCAATTCCTCAGCGCGGCGTCGGCAGTGTCCTTGAGCGGAATCACCTTGCCGCGGCGGTAGCCGCCGTCGGCGGTAATCAGAATCTTCGACTTGGCGTCCGCGATGCGATCGGCGAGCGCCGTCGCACTGAATCCGCCGAAGACGACCGAATGGACCGCTCCGATCCGCGCGCAGGCCAGCATCGCGATCGGCAGCTCCGGCACCATCGGCAGGTAGATGGCGACGCAATCGCCGGGCTTCACGCCAAGATTCGAAAGCGCATTCGCGAACCGGCACACGCGTTCGAGCAGTTCGGCATACGTGAACTGCAGCGTTGATCCGTCCTCGGCTTCCCAGTAGAGCGCCGGCTTGTTGGGTTCTTTCTCGGCGTGGCGGTCGAGGCAGTTGTACGAAACGTTCAGCTTCCCCCCGACAAACCATTTCGCGTGTGGCAGCTGCCATTCCAGCACCCGCGAATAGGGCTCAAACCAGTCGAGCATCTTGGACTGCTCGCCCCAGAAGCCCTCCGGATCGCGCTCGGCGTATTCGTACATCTCGCGGTATTCTTCGAGCGATTTCACGTGCGCGCGCTTGCTGAATTCCCCGGGCGGCGGGACGGGCTTTTCATCGAGAACGTGGGGATCGAACTCCAGCATTGGTTCCTCCTCGCGACGCCTGCCGCCCTCTCGGGCGTGATCGGCCTTGGCCGGGCAATACGTTATTGGACCAGCGCTTATTGGTCAAGACTCACGGGGCGCGCCTCCGCTTGTCTGTGGCCCCGGACAGGCGCATTCTATTTTTTGGAACCCAGGGGGTTGCCCCCGGGAATATCTAGTGACGCCCGGCAGCCGCCGAAAAACATGAGATGACGAAGGTTACCGAGTTGACCGACGACGGCCTGCTTGGCCGGATGATCGCTGGCGACGAGGAGGCGTTCACGCTCCTCTATCGGCGGAGGCATCCGTCGATCTACCGGTTTGCCCTGCATATGAGCGGTAATGCCACGATCGCCGAGGACGTGACGCAGGAGGTTTTCATGACCCTGATCCGCGACCCCAAGCGCTTCGATCCCGCGCGCGGCTCGCTCGGCGGGTTCCTCTTCGGCGTGGCGCGGAATTTTCTGAAGAAGCGCTGGGAGCAGGATCGCCGCCTCGTGGCGCTCGATGGCGACGCGAACGACATCGGCGCAGGCGCCCCGGTCGGCGACGGCTCGAAAAACGGCGCATCGCGAAACGGTTCGCACGCGAACGGAAACGGCTGGGCCGGCGCGGCGGGGACGGACGAATTCGCCACGCGCGAGACCATCAGCCGCGTGCGCAGCGCCGTGGCGACGCTGCCCGAGAATTACCGCGAGATCGTGGTCCTGTGCGATCTCGAAGAGATGAGTTACGAAGAAGCGGCCGCTGCGCTCGGGTGTCCCGTAGGCACGGTGCGCTCGCGGCTGCACAGGGCCAGGGCCATTTTGCTCGATAAGCTGCGCGACGCGCATACAGCGCGGCGCGTTCCGGCGGTGGGTACATGAGCGACATAGAAGAAATGAAATCGATGAGCTGTCTGCAGTTCGAGGAGATCGTCCACGATCTGGATCGGCCGGGAACGTCCGCCATGGCCCTGCGTGAACGGGCGCTGGCGCACGCGGAGTCCTGCGCCCGTTGCGCGCAGCTCCTGACCGAAACGGAATCGCTCGACCAGGCGCTGCACGCGATTGCGGTCGCAGAAGGCGACCAGGAAGCTCCAGCGTGGATGGAATCCGCGCTGCTGCGCGAATTTCGCTGCGCTAAGGCGTCGACGAAGAGTCCCAATCTCGGGCGCCATGTTGCCGCGCTCGGGATCGCGGCGGCGGTTCTGCTCGCGGCAGGCATTTCGATACATCGATTCGCGCCCGGCCCAAAAGTGACTGGTGGCGGGCAGGGAACCGCGTCGAATGTCTTGGCTCCTGCGACGACCAAGGAAGTCGCGCAGAACGCCGTCGAAAGCGCGTCGGATTTTATCGCGCTGCCTTATGCGGATGACCCGGACGGCACGGAAGGCGGCACCGTCGTGCGCGTAGAGCTTTCAGGCGCGGCGCTCGCCTCACTTGGCATGCCGGTGAGTCTCGCCGGATCATCAGGGAGCATTTCGGCCGACCTCTTGGTGAGCGACGACGGCACGCCGCAGGCGATTCGCCTACTGTCGCAGGATGGTGCGAGCCAGGAATTCTAGGGACTTCCAGCTCGGGGTTCTTTCGACGTTCATGATGCGGAGAGATCAGAGATGAAGACGAAGATGACGATGGCGACAAAGATCACGAGGGCGTGCGTCGGGTTGCTCGCCATCGCGACGCTCATCGTGCCCGGAATCGCCCAGGCGCAACAGGGACCGCCGCCACCTCCGCCGGACGGCGGTGACATGGGATTCTTCGCGGTTGGCATCGGACCGGGCCGGGGTATGGGACCCGACGACGCCATCGCGATCGTCGGCTTTGAGGGCGGCATCGGCGGCAAGACGGTGACCGGCTCGCCCTTCAGCGCTACCTTCACGACGCAAACCACGCAGACACTGGCCGATGGCAACCAGATTCAGCGCACGACCACCGGAACCATCGCGCGCGACAGCGAGGGCCGCACCCGCCGCGACTTTACGCTGCCCGGCATCGGGCCGTGGGAGACTTCCGGCAATCCGCCTCCGCATGTGATCGTCATCAACGACGTGGTCGCCGGCACGCAGTACATCCTCAATCCGAAAAACAAAATCGCCCGGCAGGTGCCGCCGATGCGGTTCCGGGGTCATCACGGTGACCGCGATGGTGGCCGGGCTGGTTTCAGGCAGCAGGGTGGTCCGCCGCCGGACGACGCCGGGCAGACGGGCAAGGATGCAGTCACAACTTCGCTCGGCACGCAAACCATCAACGGCGTGCAGGCCGAAGGCACGCGCTACACGCGGACGATTCCCGCAGGCGCCATCGGCAACCAGAATCCCATCGTGATCACCACCGAGAAGTGGTATTCGCCCGATCTCCAGATGGTCGTGATGAGCAAGCGCAACGACCCGCGCACCGGCGAGAGAATTACGCAGTTGACGAACATCCAGCGCACCGAGCCTGAAGCGAGTCTCTTCGAGGTCCCGTCCGATTACACGGTGAAGCAGGGCGGTTCGAACGCCATGCTAAAGGGGAGACGCCGCCTCGATCAGTAGGCACCCAACGTTCTTGCTTTTCTCCTAGCACCAGCTTGCGGGCGGTCCCCACCACGCTCCGCCCGCAAGTCCCCCCTCTTGGCGATCGTAGCAACCCGTTCTTCGCCGCGCCCTTCTCGGAGTCTCCGTGGACTCAGTCCTGCTCTACGCACTCTGTGTTTAGCCGGAAGCTGAAATCAATCCGACAGTCGCTGCTATACTGCGCCGAGGAAAATAACGGCGATGAACGAACGCGACCTGCGCAAACAACTCGAAGCCGAAGGTTTCTCACACACTTTCGTCTGGCAGGATGGCCCCAAAGCCTTCTACCCCGATCACACGCACGCCGGCCTCACCGCGCACATCATCCTCGAAGGCGAAATGACGCTCACGATGGACGGCGCCTCCGAAACCTATTGCGCAGGGGACCGCTGCGACGTCCCCGCAGGCGCGAGGCACTCGGCACAAATGGGCCCAAGCGGCTGCCGCTACATCGTCGGTGAGAAGTAAGGTTTACGTAGCGCTGGCGTCCCGCCGGCCCTTCTTCGCGTGCGGGCGCAAATAGAAGCGCCCGCCGGAGGCCAGTGCTACCGCATGCGCCGCTGCGGTCAGGGATTCGATTTCGGGAGAAGACGGTTATCTCTAGGAGGGCGGGGCGAGCGCGCGATCAAGCAATTCGACAACATGCAAAACTTCATGTCCGGTGCGATGAATCGCCGCCCCGGCGCAAAGCTGCAGGATGCACCCCGGATTCGCGGTAACAATCGCCTGCGATTTCGTCGCGCCGATCGACTCCATCTTCAGCGCGAGCAATTCGAGCGAAGTCTTGGTCTCCGTCACGTTGTACACGCCAGCCGAACCGCAGCACTGATCCGCAAGCGGCATCTCGACAAACTCCACGCCCGGCACCGCGCGAATCAGTTTCCGCGGCGCCTCGCGAATCTTCTGCCCGTGCGCGAGATGGCACGAATCCTGATAGGTGACGCGCATCGGCAGCGAGCGCATCGGCGCGGCAAGTCCCAGCTCCGCAAGAAACTCCGTCACATCGCGCATCTTCGCGGTAAATCGCGCCGCCTGCGCGTGCGCGGGATCGCCCGCCGCGAAAAGATGCGTGTACTCCTTGAGCGTCGACCCGCAGCCCGCGGCATTCGTAAGGATCGCGTCGAAATCGTCGGTCGCAAACGCCGCGAAATTCTTGCACGCCAGATCGCGCGCCACATCGCGCACGCCCGCATGGGCCGGCAGCGCCCCGCAACAAACCTGCGCCGCCGGCACTACAACCTCGCAGCCGTTCGCCTGTAGGACCCGGATCGTCGCCCGATTCAAATCGCTGAAAGTGACCTGCGCGACGCACCCGGCAAAAAGCGCCACGCGCGCCCGCCGCGCGCCGTGGGCCGGAAATGTCCGCCCAAGTTCGTTAAAGAAAAATGTCCGGTCGATTTTCGGCAGCAATCGCTCGCGATCGCTAAGCCCGAGCAGCTTCAAGACGCCCGTCCCGCGCGCGAGCGCAGCCAGCCCCGAACGCTGATACACGCGCAGCACTCGCGCGGCTGCAGCGATGCGCCCAGGGTAGGGAAGCAGCCGCCGATAGACAAAATCGCGGGCCACGCGCGAAGTCCACGGGCGCCGGTAGTTCTGCGCGATCTGCGCGCGCGCAAGTTCCACCAGCTTGCCGTATTCGACGCCCGAGGGACACGCCGTCTCGCACGCGCGGCAATCGAGGCAGCGGTCGATGTGCGTCACGAATGCGTCTCCTAGCTCCATGCGCCCTTCGTCGACCAGCTGCATCTGCCGAATCCGCCCGCGCGGCGAATCCGCCTCCTCATGCCACAGACGGTAGGTGGGGCAATGATTCAGGCAGAGGCCGCAGTGAACGCAACGCGAGTAGTCGGCGTACGCCGGCTTGTCGATGCCCGAAAATCCCCTGGGGTGCGAAGCCACGGGACCTAAATCCCTCCCATGAAGCGCCCTGGCGCGAAAACTCCGTGCGGATCGAACACTTTTTTCAGCGCCCGCATCGGACCAAGATCGCCGCGTTCCGGCCCCCAAATCGGCAGCGCGCTCTTCCATTCAGCCGGGCACCACGGGATCGTCGCGTTTCCGTCAAGCGCTGCACACCGCCCGAGGATCTCATCGCTGGCGCGGCTAACGCGAGCCAGCGCGCCTTCGCTCCGTTCGCCGGGCAGCAGCGCAAAATAGATCACGCCGACTCCGCGTGCGACCGCAGCCCATGGAACCTCCGCCGCATCGCCAGCCTTCGCCGCGGCATCGAGAATCGCGCTCATGTTTGTGGGCAGCACGCTGAGTTTGAAAATCGTCCCTCCGGGTGACGACGCGAGTGCGACAGGAACAAACTGGCTCGTGCCGCCAGAAACGCCGAGCTGCCGTTCGTCGTCGAGAGCCGCAAAGCCGGCAGCGCCATTCTGCTCCGCCATCTGCCGCAGCTCGCGAGCGCTCCGTTCGAGCGCCTTCGCGGTCCCAGCAAAGCTCGCGATCACCGACCAGCCGCGATTCGCCCGCGCACTACTGCCGCTAAGAAGTTCGCTCGCCCGCGGGCTGACAATCTCCAGCACCAGGGGCCGCAGCGCCGAGCCCGCAATCGCATGGCGCACCTCGACAGCACGCGCAGCGGAATCAAACGTCGCCACAATCGTCCGCGTCGCAGCAGGCAACGGGAATGTCCGAAAGTTGATCCGCGTCATCACGCCGAGCGTGCCAAGCGCGCCGATCATCAGCTTGTGCAAATCGTAACCGGATACATTCTTCACAACGCGGCCGCCGCTCTTCGCGAGCGCTCCATCTCCCGCCACGAACTCGATTCCGAGAACGTAATCGCGCGCCGTGCCGTAGAACTGCCGCAGCGGCGAATCGACGCCCGAGGCAATTGTGCCGCCGGCGGTCGCGCGATCCATGAAGGGAACAACCAGCGGCAGGAACTGCCCATGCTCGGCGAGCGCGCTTTCGATGCGGCGTAGCGGAATCCCGGGCTCGACACTCAGCGTCATGTCGCCGGGGTCGAACGCGACTACGCGATCGAGCCGCGTCAAATCGAGCGCGAGATCGTATTGTCGCGGCGCGGCGCCCATGTCGATCTTCGTGAGTGCGCCGCACGCGACGATTGCGAGCTTTTCCGCGACCGCGAATTTCACAATTTCGGCGATCTGTTCCGTCGATTCCGCGCGGATCGCCACCGAAGGAACCTTCCCGTTGATCGCGTACGCATCGAGCGCCGTCGGATCGACGACCACATTCTGCGCCCCGGCGATCTCGGCGGCTCGCGCCGAAATCATCGTGCTCGTTGAGCTCATGCCGAGGCCGAGCCTGCGGTCGCCGCCGCCGGTCGCACGTGAATCTCGCCGCAGCCTTTTGCCGACGGCAGCACTTTCGCGGGATTCAGCAGCCCCTCCGGATTAAAGACGTCGCGCACGCGCCGCATCAGATCGAGATCGACTTCACTGAAGAGAAGCGGCATCAGCCGGTCCTTTTCCATGCCCACTCCGTGCTCTCCCGTAATCGAGCCGCCCACTTCGATGCAGAATTGGATGATCTCATCGGAAGCCGCGACCGCATTCGCAAACTGCCGCTTGTCGCGCGCGTCGAAAAGAATGATCGGATGCAGATTGCCGTCGCCCGCGTGAAAAATGTTGCCGATCGAAAAGCCGTACTTCTCGCCGATTTCGCTCACGCGCCGCAGCGTCGCGGGCAGCTTCGTGCGCGGGATCACGCCGTCCTGCGTGTAGTAGGTTGGCGAAAGCCGCCCCACCGCGCCAAACGCATTCTTGCGCCCCTTCCACAGCAGATCGCGTTCACGCGCGTCGCGAGCCACGCGCACTTCGCGCGCGCGGTGCAACCTGCAAACGTCCGCCACCTCAGCCGCCTCGTACTCCGCCGCCTCGCGCAGCCCATCGACTTCGATCAGCAGCACCGCGGCCGAATCCACCGGAAATCCCGCGTGGACGTAATCCTCCACCGCGCGAATCGTCCAACCGTCCATCATTTCGCAAGCCGCGGGCGTAATCCCGCGCGCCGTAATTTCAACGACGGTCTCGGTCGCGTCGTCCACCGATTCGTAGATGGCGAGCAGCGTCTTCGTGGTCTCCGGCAGCCGCGTAAGCTTTACGGTAATTTCAGTCACCAGTCCGAAAGTCCCTTCCGAGCCGACAAACACCCCGGTCAGATCGTAGCCCGCCGCATCGAGCGCCGCGCCGCCGAAATGCATGAGCTCGCCGCTAGGCAACGCAACCTCCAGCGCCAGCACGTGATTCGTCGTCACGCCATAGGCGAGTGTGTGCGGCCCGCCGGAGTTTTCCGACACGTTACCGCCGATCGTGCAGGCCTTCTGGCTCGAAGGATCGGGCGCAAAATGCAGCCCCAGATATTCCACGGCGAGGCTCAGGTCCGCATTCACTAACCCAGGCTGCACGCGCGCCCTCTGATTCGCAGCATCCACTTCGAGAATCCGATTCATCCGCGCAAACGAAGTGATGATGCCTCCCCGTCGCGCGATGGCCCCGCCAGAAAGCCCGGTTCCGGCGCCGCGGCCCACCAGCGGGACGCCATGCTGCTTCGCCAGCCGCACGATGCCCACCACATCCTCTGCCGTGCGCGGAAACACGACGCAATTCGGCCGTCCCACCTCAACCGAGCCATCGTATTCGTAGAGCAGCAGATCTTCGGGCTTGTACAGCACCCCGTCGCGCCCCAGCAGCTTTTGCAGATCGCGCAGGAGCCGTGAATCGATCGTTGTAGGCGCCATGAGTTGTCTTTCGGCCACTATAGTCGCTGGCGCGAGCGGGCGTCAAACCAGCGCTCACTCTGGTGTATCCTACTGAGCCGGCAAATTTGCCGCGCGGAGTGTGCAGGTGGGCAAGCCAAAGGCTCTCGTGACGCGGCCGCTGTTTCCGGAGGCGCGCGCGATTCTCGAGCGGCAGTTCGACGTCGAATATTGGACCCGGCCCGAGCGCATTCCGCGCGCGGAATTGCTCGCTCGCGTCGCGGACAAAGACGCGCTCGTCGTCCTGCTCACGGAAAAAGTCGACGAAGAGCTTCTCGCGGCGGCGCCCAAGCTCCGCGTGGCGTCCACCGTCTCGGTCGGCTTCGACAATATCAACGTACCCGCGTGCACGCGCCGCTCCATCGTCGCCACCAACACTCCCGGCGTGCTCGACGACGCGACTGCCGACCTCGCCTGGGCGCTGCTGATGGCTATTGCCCGCCGCATCGTGGAAGGCGATGCCTGGATGCGCACCGGCACTTGGCCCGGTTGGGACATCGACCAGCTTCTCGGCGGCGACGTTCACGGCAAGACGCTCGGCCTGATCGGCTTCGGCCGCATCGGCCGTGCGATGGCGCTGCGTTCACAAGGCTTTCAAATGCGCGTGCTATACCAGAATCGCACGCGCGTCACGCCTGAGGTCGAAACGGAATTGCGCGCCGAGTTCGTCGATCTCGACCGGCTGCTGCGCGAATCCGATTTTGTCTCGCTGCACGTTCCGCTGTCGCCCGAGACGCGCCACCTGCTCTCGAAGGATGCTTTCAGCAAAATGAAGCCCACGGCGTATCTGATTAATACAGCGCGCGGTCCCGTGGTCGACGAAGCCGCGCTCGCCGAAGCCCTCGAGCGGAAAAAGCTCGCGGGCGCAGCGCTCGACGTCTACGAGCAGGAGCCGAAAGTTCATCCGGCGCTCGTCACGCGCCGCGACGTGATTCTCGCGCCGCATATCGGCAGCGCCACAATCGACACGCGCACCAAGATGGCGGTGATGGCGGCCAACAACGCGACGGCTCTTTTCGAAGGCCGCCGCCCGCCGAACCCGCTCAATCCCGAGGTGCTCGGTTCATAATTCCGTACAGCAACCCGCAATTCATGGAGGAATGATTTGGCACTCATCACCCGCAATCACGCAAAGCTGACTCTCGAAGGCGCGCGCGCCGTCCTAGCCGCCGCTGAGCGCCACGCGATCGAAATTCAAGTCCCGATGAACATCGCCATTGTCGACGACGGCGCGCGCCTCCTTGTGTTCGCGCGCATGGACGGCGCCAAGCCCGCCTCCACCGCGGTCTCGCTCGTGAAGGCGCAAGCCGCAGCGATGCGGCGCGCCCCTACCGGCCCGGCGATGTCCGGCGACCAGGTCAACGTCGCGCTGGCGCTGGGGCTCACGTCCGTCGCGCCCGATTATCAGACGCCGATCCGCGGCGGCTTGCCCTTGCTCGTCGACGGAGAAGTGGTCGGCGCGATCGGCGTCAGCGCCGGAACGGAAGATCAGGATGTCGAAGTCGCGCGCGCCGGCGTCGCCTTTTTCGAGAAAGCCAAGTTTTGACTCCCACAATCCGCCCGAAACACACAAGGACAACGCGCGCATGGTCGAACTCCTGAGGCATCTTCTCGCCCGCATCTCCGACGTCCGCGGATTGATCGAGTGGGGCGGAACGCTTGGTGTGTGCCTGATCATCTTCATCGAGACCGGCCTTTTCGTCGGATTTTTTCTGCCGGGAGATTCGTTGCTCGTGACGGCGGGAGTCTTCGCGGGCGCGGGCCAGCTGAAACTCGCATGGCTCCTCTCGCTCGTCACGCTGTGCTCGATCGCGGGTGACCAGCTTGGCTACTTTATCGGCTGGAGGGCGGGCGCCACTCTTTACAGCCGCGAGGAGTCGCGATTCTTCAAGCGGCGCCACCTCGAGGAGGCGCACAAATTCTACGAGGAGTATGGAGGCAAGACGATCATCATGGCGCGTTTCGTCCCCATCATTCGCACGTTCTGCCCGCCGGTCGCGGGCGCGGCCAAAATGAGCTACCCGCGCTACCTCGTCTACGACATTTGCGGCGGCTTCCTCTGGGTCTGGGGCATGGTCCTCGTCGGCTACACGCTGGGCCGTACCGTCCCCAACGTCGACTCGAAAATCCATTACATCATTGCCGCGGTCATCGTCGTGTCGCTGCTCCCCGCGGGGATCCACGCCCTGCGCGTGCGCGCCAAGCGCGCCTGAATTTACGGATCGCCGCGGGCGAAGCTAGAAATGCAAAACGGGGAGCCTGGCAGCTCCCCGTTTTGTTCTTTTTCTGTGCCGTGGCCGCTCAAGGCGCGCCATCGGTTCGCACCGCAAAAGCGGTGTGCGTATCGGTGTCAAGAATCTAAGCCCGGTGGAGTCATCCTTTCCTCCGTGTTTAGCTTCTGCAATTTCCGTAATACGCCCGTGCGCCGGCCAACGCAAGCGCAAAATCTCCTCGATCAGCGCATTTTTGCGCGCGTGGTTCCGCGTCCCGAACCAATCGGTTGACGCAGCCAACGCAGCCAATTCGACGCCGCGCGCTCGATCGACGAGAGGGAAGCGAGCAGCGAAACGTGCGCCCTCGCCAAGTTCGCCGACGCCTTGGATGGTCGCGGCGCGAGCGGCGCCGTCTTGTGAATCGGCGCGGGCATCGCCGTCCGCGCCGCCGCGCTGCGAGCGTCCAGCGGCTTCGTCACGACGGGCGCCTTCATCGCGATGGGTCTCGCCGATGGCGCCGCCAAATCCCTCACGCCAGCTGCCGCGGCTAGCACGAAAATCTGCGCCGCGCCCGGCGTCTCTGGTGTAGTCGGTGGCGCGGCCGAGGTCTCCGCCGCGACGATCATCTCAACGATAGGGGGAGCCGGAACGCAGGCGTCCGTGGCCGTCGGTTCCGTTATCTCGGGTGTAGCAATATCCGAAGCACTTGCCGCGCTAACGATCAGTTGAATCGGGTCGGGCAATTCCTCGGAGTCCGGCGCGACCGGCTCAACCGGCGTCGGCACGAAAGCGACGGGAGCCTCCTCCATGGTGAGCTCCATCAGCACGGGCAGGCCAGCCTCAACACTCATCGCCGACAACGGAGCCGACTCGATGATCTCATTCGCAACAATCGGCAGCGGAATCGGCGCGGGCAAAGATTCGTTCACCGTTTCCGCCGGCTCAGCCACCTTCGCTTCCGGCTGCGCCTCGACTCCACTAGCGTTAGCCAACCCGGAATCAGCCCGCGTCGTATTCGCACGCTTCGAACGGGCCGCCAGCGCATTCATCAGCATCAAATCGCCCAGCTGCACCGGCGTGCCCACAGGCTTATTCCCATCCACTTGAAATTGAAACGCCACCTCTTCCACCGTCTTCGGCGGCACAGACTGCATCCGCTCGGCGCAAGCCTTCATCAGCGCCTGCTCGCAAAGCGCGTTGATCACGCGCGGCGTCCCGCGTGCGTAGTAATGAATCGCCGCAAGCGACTCCGCCTCAAAAGGGCACTCTCCCGCGCTCCCCGCCACGCGCAGCCGGTGCTCGATGTAGAGACACGTCTCCTCGAGCGACAGCGCGCCTAGCCGGTAGCGCACCGCCACGCGCTGGCGCAATTGCCGCAGTTCCGGCAGATTGATCTTCGTATCGAATTCCGGCTGCCCGGCCAAGACGATCTGCAGCAGCTTCTCCCCGCTCGGCTCCATGTTCAGCAGCATGCGGATCGCTTCCAGCACCTCGAGCTTCAGCCCCTGCGCCTCGTCGATGATCAGCACGGCATTCGCATTTGTGCGATAACAATCGAGCAGCCACCGCTGCAAGCGCACCAGCGGCTTCGCATGCGTCGCGGGATCAGGCGGCGCGCCGAAATCCGCCAGCGCCATCTCCAAAAGGTCGTCCGTTTCAAGATGCGAGTTGAAGATGAAGGCTCGCGGCGTCCCGCGCTGCCGCAGCGCTTCCAGCAGGCTATTCAGCAGGACGGTCTTGCCCGCCCCCACCTCGCCCGTCAGGACCAGCAAGCCCACGCGCGCATCGATCCCGCACAACAGCCCATCCAACGCTTGCCGCGTCTGATTGGTCAGCAGCAGGTAGCGGGGATCGGATGTGGTACGGAACGGATTCTCGCGCAATCCGAAATACTTGACGAACGCCGGCCGGCGGGACTCGTCGTTCGCGAACATGGAAAAACGCGAAAGCGGAAGCGAAGTGCTCTCGGCATGGCGCATCGTGCCTCCCGATAAAGCTGTTCGCCACTTAGATGCTCCAGGTCGCAGAACTGCGACACTTCAGCCCAAAAAAAACGCAAAAGTGGGTGGCTTATGGCCGGGCTAAGACGGAGTCGGAAACGAGGGCAGGGAATGAGAGCTACTTGATGAAAAGCGCTTCGCGGACCTGGTCGCGGCCCACAAACGTCTTCGACGAGCGGAATTTCCCGAAGAGGTCGAGGATCTCGCGGTTCTGGAAGACGTGCGCGTGCACGGCAAGCGTAGGCGCCGGTACGAGTTCCACCGTCTGGCTATCCATGATCCGGTACCGGTGAAAGCGTTCCGCTGGCCGGCTGTGGAAAAGTGCCAGCACCGTGCCGCCGGGATGCAGCATGGTGTACAGCCGGTCCATCAGAGCCGGCACGACCGCCGGATCGAAGTAATCGAGCAGATCCCAGATCAATACTCCGTGAACGCTCTGTTCGGGATAGTTCAGGGCGCTATCGATGAATTTCTCCGCGAGCGCGGGCAGCGACCTCCGCTCCGTCTCCTCTCCGACCGGAGCCGTGCGCAGCCGCTCCTCCTCGGTAGTCAGGAAGTCTTTCCACTCGTGCAGCATGTCTTCGCTGGCCACGCGGTAGCCCTTTTCGATGAAAAAGGTGATCGTGGATTGCCACGCCGGGCCAAGATCGAGAATTCTCGCGCGCGGCACATCGCTCAGCAGCCACAGGAATTCCTTGAGAGCATTCGAGATACGGACATTCCCAGCCGGCGCCGGAGAGGCAGCTGCAGTCGGCCCGGGTTTGGCCGTCGCCCTGGAAGGTGCGGCGGCCGCCCCGGACGCAGGCGCCTTCGCCGGAGTTGTCGCCGGGGCGCTGGGGCGAACTTTGGCCATCCAGTTCATCGTCGTCTCTCCGGTCTGAGTGATCCCTATTCGCCTTTTACGCTTGCGGCAATGGCCCGCGAAGCTTCGGTGGTTTCGGTGGCGCGCGTCGCTGGGGCGCTGGGAGTGGTGGCGCTAACGCTAGCGGTCGGGCTGCTCATCGCGACCCCCGCCTTGACCATTTCCACCTTGCCCCGCAGCCGGGCGCCGTCGTCAATTCCAATCCGGGGCGTGAGGATACTCCCTTGCACATGGCTCCCGGGACCCAGGTGCACGCTCTCCGTCGACTTGATGTTTCCCTGCACGGAACCTTCGATCGTGATTGCACCCGCCTCGATGTCCGCCTGGACCTTCCCGTTGGGCCCGATCACCAGCCGCGAGCCGCCGAGCCGAAGTTTGCCTTGGAGTTCGCAGTCGAGATATAGATCGGAACTTCCGGTGATTTCTCCATGGATCTTCAGGCCGGACTGGATCCGCGATGTACCACTTGCGGGCGGCGCGGCCGTAGTCGCAGTGGGCGCCTCCGACACCATTCGCGGCGCGGAAGAAGCCGCCGGGGCAGGCGAAACTGTTGAGGATGCGGGTGCTTCCGTTGTTACTTGGGATTTCGGTGTCGACCCAACCGTCGGTTGGGGCACTTCCGGGGACGCTTTGCCATCATTTTTATGCCACATGAATCCTCCAGATAAGCTGGGCGCTGCGCTGGGGTGGCAAGCGTCCTATGCGGTAGGGGCACTATAGTACAGCCATCATCACCCTGTAAACGGGGTCTCTGCCCGAATATCGCGCATACCCCATGACCGAATGGACAACCAGCACCGCCGAGTCCACCGTCTGCACATCGTATCGGCGCATTTCCCACATGGCTACAATCATTCCGACGAATTCGTGCGAGAAAATCACCAGGCCCCTGCGGCTCTGCCACCAGTCGTCCGGGTTGTATTCCGAGTCGTGCGCCGGGACCACGCGCAACACCGTGCCGGAAGGGAACATCCGCGCGCAAATATACCGCGCCCGCCGCGTGTGGTAATTCGACGTCACCAGCAGAATCCGCTTCCAGCCCTGCTGCCGGATCAGCTGCCGCAGCGCTTCTGCCTCTTCCTTTGTATTTTCGGCGTGGTGTTGGAAACGAACGATGGCCTGCTCGGGCACGCCATCGCTCTTCAGGTCGTGCTCTTCAAGATCGGTGATGCTGGCATAAGGACGCAAAAAGCGCCCGCTCGCTACCACCCGTGGCGCCCAACCCGCCTTGAAAAGCTCGGCCGCCTTGGCGGCGCGGTCCCCGCCGTAGTTGTCGTCGCCTAAGATCACGATCGCGTCGGAGTACGCCGGGCCATCGTCCACAATCCAGAATCCGCCCGCGAGCCGCAGCAGCGGATGCCGCACCAGGTAAATCATGAAAAGAAAGCAGACGAGGAAGATTAAAAACAGAAGCTTAAAGAAAATTCCGCCGCGCTCCGGATGGCGCCCGGCGGCGCGTGCAAAGCTTCCGAAGGGGACCACTATTTCGCCGGGTCGAGCTGCCGGAGTCGCTCGGCGGCCTGTTCGGGATGGACTTCGTTGAAATACACTTCCTTGATGCTGTACGACTTCGTTCGCGATGGCACGATCGGGAGAATCTCGATGTGCCAGTGGTAATCGCCCGCGATCGTGCGCCAGTAATCGCTCAGCTCGCCTTTCGTCTGCAGCGTATTCGGCGCCGTGTGCAGCACCAGGTGGTAGTTGTCCGTCACTTTCAGCAGCCGCCGCAGAGACCGCCCCAGCAGGCTCGCGAGATGCCGGCGATTCTCTCCGGGCGAGGGCGCCTCGAAAAGATGATTGTGCGTCTTCGGCATGATCCACATTTCAAACGGCACGCGCGACGCATACGGGCAAAACGTATAGTGGTCGCCGACGTTGTCCACCACGCGCACCTTCTGCCGGATCTCCTGCCGCAGGATATCGCAGAAGACGCATCGTTCGCGGTCGCGATACCAGTCGCGCGCGGCCCGCAGCTCATACAGAATCCGCCGCGGCACAAATGTCGTCGCCACCACCTGCGAATGCGAGTGCGGCCATTCTTCTCCCGCCGCCGGTCCCTGGTTCTTGAATACGGTCACGTACTTGAACCGCGCATCGCGCTTCAGGTCCGCGATGCGGATCGCCCAAGCCTCCAGCACACGCTCGATCTCTTCATCCGAAAGCTGTGCCAATTGCCGGCTGTGATCGGGCGTCTCGACGATCACCTCGTGCGCGCCGATCGCCGCCATGCGGTCGAAAAGTCCGTCGGCCGCGCGCGCCGGATCGCCCTCCACCCGGTAGAGCGGCGTGAGATGCGGGAACGCCCGCACCTGCCACGGCCCGTGCGGCGGCAGACTTACGAGTACATGCGTCTCGAGACGGTTTTCGGGGCACAGGGGACACGCCTCACCCTGCGTTTCCTCTTTTTCCGGATGTCCGATGGCGACCCAACTGCGCGTGATGGGATCTTTTCGTAATTCCATGAGGTCCTTGTGTATGGTTGTGAGGCCGCCATTTTATACCGAAATCCCCAGCCAACAACAGAGAACGCCGCAACCGAACCGCACAAACGGCGCCTGCTTTTTAACAATGCTCGTCACGCATTTTCGCCGGTCATCGGACTCCCCATTCGCCACGAATTTATTTGCAACCACCGGAAAGTTTTGTTCTACACTGCGTCGCGAAACAAGTTTCTCTTTCCGAAAAAGGAGGACGTAGCTGACCAACCAGAACCACGCGTTCCCCGTCGCATCCGTCCGCAAAATGACGGTCCTTCCCATGATCGCCGCCACCTACTTCATGGTCGCCGGCGGCCCGTACGGCCTGGAAGACATCGTGCAGAAAACCGGCTATGCCGCGACGCTCGTAATCCTCCTAATCACGCCGTTCCTCTGGAGCGTCCCTACCGCCATGATGGTCAGCGAACTCGCCACCGCCATTCCCGAAGAAGGCGGCTTCTACATCTGGGTGCGCCGCGGCATGGGACGCTTCTGGGGCTACCAGGAAACGTGGCTCACGCTCGCTGGCAGCGTCTTCGAGATGGCGCTCTACCCGAATCTCTTTGTCGACTACATCGGCCGGCTCGCGCCCGCCCTGGTCGCGGGACATCGTGGCCTGATCCTCGGCTTCCTCATGATCGCGCTCTGCACCGCGTGGAACATCCTCGGCGCGGGCGCCGTCGGTGAAGGCTCGCTTTTCCTGAATGTCGCGCTCTTTATCCCGTTCATCGCCCTCGTGGTCTTCGCGCTCATAAAAGGACACTCCGGAGCACCGCCCACCGCGGCATCCGTCCCGCTGCGCCACGCCGATCTGCTCGGCGGCATCCTCATCGCAATGTGGAATTACATGGGTTGGGACAATCTCTCGACCATCGCCGGCGAAGTCGCCGAGCCGCAGAAAACTTACACGCGCGCGATGTTCGGCGCGGTCGTGCTCGTCATCGTTAGCTACGTCATCCCGGTCGCCGCCGTCGCGCACACGCGCATCGATCCCAACCGTTGGACCACCGGCGGCTGGGTCGACGTCGGCCGCATCGTGGGCGGCGAATCGCTCGCCATCGCCATCGCCGCTGCAGGCGTGATCGGAGCCATCGGCACGTTCGGTACGCTGATGATGTCGTTCACACGGCTTCCCGCCGTGATGGCTGAAGACGGCTACCTGCCGAAAATCTTCACGCGCCAGAACCAGCGCACGCCTACTCCGTGGGTCGCCATCCTCGCCTGCGCTGGATTGTGGGCCATTTGCTACCCGCTGGGTTTCGAACGCAGCCTGCTCCTCGACGTCCTGCTCACCGGCCTGAGCGTCCTGCTCGAATTCTGGGCGCTCGTCGCACTCCGCATTCGCGAGCCCGAGCTTCCGCGCCCGTATCGCGTCCCAGGAGGAATCGCCGGCACCATTGCTCTGGGCATCCCTCCGCTCGCGCTCATGACCGCCGCAATGATCCGCAACAGCAGGGAACTAGCCGGCAGCACAAATCAATTGGTAGTTGGAATCGCGGTTGTAGCAGCAGGCGCCGTCCTATATTTCCTAAGCCGCCTGGTCGGGCGAGAAAAGTATCCATAGGTCGCGCTCGAAGGTTCAAATGTATCGCTGCGGCCTTAAGCGCAGCATCTTCGCACCCGCAACGCGGCGAATGCGCAGCGGAGGCGCGACATCCGTGGAGTGCGGCGGCTTGCCGCCGCTGTTTGCCGCTCGGGCTTGCCCGGGCGTGCTCCCCGCACGCGCCACGTACGCTACGGGTGGACGCGCAACAGCCCCGTGTCACACGGCATTCTTTAGCTTGTTACTAGCCGCGATTCGTACGCGGCCAATCAATCCGCCATCGTCGCCGAGGCGCAGCCGCCCAAACCAACTGCTTCATCGGCGTCGCCCTCGAATGGTGATACAACGCCGCCGTCCGCTGATAAAACCCGCGCGTGTGCCACGAATCGCCAAACGCGAATCGGTGAAAATCCAGGTGATGGCAGAACTCGTGGCAAAGCGTGCTGAAAAATGTCCCGAACGACGTCACGTCCTTCCGCACAGCCGTCCGCATCCACACGCGAATCGCCATCGAGCTCGGATGATAATCGCCGAATAGCTCGGTCGTGGAATGCTCGCGCACGCGCAGCGGCCGCGCCGCCAGGACGCTCACGCCGCATCGCGGCACCCGGTAAAAATCCCCGGCGCATTGAACGAACTCGTCGCATGTCCGCCGCACGTCGCCCGACATCCCTTCCTTCATCGCCTTCTCGATCGCGCGCGCGATGCGCGGCAATCGATCGTCCGCAGGCAGCGGCATCGCCTGCGTGCGGTCGCTTTCAAGGAATGGCCCGTTTTTCTTTCGAGGAGGCGCGTCCGTCAGCATCGCCGATTATTTTGCACGAACCAGAAAAGTTATGCGAGGGGGCGGAAGGGAAGCCGGGAGCAATTTTCCTGGCTTCGATGCGAATCAATAGCGCGAGGAGAAGTGATACGGGATGCTCTCCGTGTGCTCTGTGCCGTCTCTGTGATCTCTGTGTTTAGCTGGGCTGACCTGCTGCGATCGAATGATGCCACGGCCGGGAACCGGCAAGTGCCGCATGGTATTCTTTGCGTGCAGAAAAACATGCCCGAAGCAAACGAATCCGACCTGGCATTCATGGACGCAGCGCTCGCCGAAGCGCGAGCCGCCGCCGAGCGAGGCGAAGTCCCGGTCGGCGCGGTAGTCGTCGTCGAAGGCCGCATCGTCGCGCGCGCCGGAAATCGTACGATCGCCGACTGCGATCCCACCGCCCACGCCGAAGTCATCGCGCTGCGCGACGCCGCGCGCGCCGTCGGCAACTATCGTCTGCTCGGCGCGTCGCTCTACGTTACCATCGAGCCTTGTGCCATGTGCGCCGGCGCCATGATCCAGGCCCGCGTGGCCCGCCTAATCTACGGAGCCGACGACGCCAAAGCCGGTGCCGTCCGCTCCTGTTTCGAGGTCCTCGCCCATCCGCAGCTGAATCACCGCGTAGAAATCACAGCCGGCGCGCGCGCCAACGAAGCCGCCGCAGTCCTAAAGGATTTCTTCGCAGCCCGCCGATGACTGCAATCTTGTGGCGAGCCTTTGCTTTGTGGGTCGAAGCTTCCTGCCACAACGCCCGCTTCTTCGTTGTGAGCGTCCAACCCGTTTGCTACTCTATGACGCGGAGAGGTGTCTGAGCGGTCGAAAGAGCTCGCCTCGAAAGCGAGTGTTGGGGAAACTCAACCGTGGGTTCGAATCCCACCCTCTCCGCCATAAAGCCTCCGCAACTCCTGCCACTTTTCCGGCCGTCAGGCCAGTGCGCCGGCCTGCTCCAGCACCCAGAATTTCGGTCCGCGTTCCGCCTCAAGCTTCGCCAGCAACTCGCGGTGAATCTCGCGCACGCGCGCCGGCGTGATCGCTTCCGACCGGTCGACCTCCTCGATCCGCAAGCTGGTCTTGTCCTCATACAGATGCTCGCCAATCAGCAGCGCCCGCTCGTCGTACGGCCAGATGAACGCCTGTCGGCTATACACGTGGTAGAGCCCGTCCGGGCGCTCGACGTTGTAGCCAATCGCCTTGAGATCTGAGCCCAGCGCAAGCTGGTGAAAGGTGATCTCATCGCAGATCCCCCAGTCTGCCACCGCCAGGCTATCGTCCGAGTTCCACAGCACGGCCTCGCCGACGCTGTTGTAAAACGCCTTCACGCCGTCCTTGCCCTCGATCACCGCCGGATTCGCTCCCCAGCTCACCCGGTACACGGGACGATCCACCATCATGTCCGCCGCGACGATCTTGTCGTATTGCCCTGAGCCCTCGAGATGCACGTGCCGCCAGAAATTAAGGAGCATCGCCCGATGCAGCGGCTTCTTCGTGCGTTCCAGCAGCTGCGCCGTAGGTCTCATGCAGTCATAGACGGCTTGCTCGAATCGGTTCATGTCAGTCCCCCCCTTGCCGGATACTCGCGGCCCCGAATATATCAGACGACGCAAGCGTCGTAGTCACTCGCCACGGGACATCGCGAGCACACGCACGCACTCGCCGGTGTCCGCGCGAGTCGAAAAATCCATCCTCTTCGCCGTCCATTCGTCGCGTTTTGCCCTCGGAAATCAAAATTTCTCGCGAACCCGGCTCCCCTCTATCTGTAGGGCCTGTAATGTATTGACACCGCAACAGGGGGCGCGTACATTCGCGATGTAGTGGACGTTCCGGTACCCCTGAGGGAGGGAAAAGAGTGCGTTCGATCGTTCTTGGCGCCCGATCCAGCCTGGTCGCTATTGTCATTACTGGCCTTATTGGTCTCCCAACGATGGGGGCAGGCGCAAGTTCCAGGCCCCTTGCCACGGTGGTTTCGGCCGAGTCCGCCCGCTTGGCCGATGCCGATGCCGTTCCCGGTGCGGACGTCTATTTCGACGACGATCTCGTCACCCAGGGCGGCGGCTCACTGCGTCTGTCGGTCGGGTCGAGCCAGGTCTACCTGCTTGAGGACAGCGAAGCCGCGCTCCGCCAGGACCAAAAGGAAGTCCACGCCAAAATGTACCGCGGCACGGTCGGCTTCTCCACCGCCGCGCCCGATAATCTCGAGGTCGATACCCCGTTTGGAACCGTGCGCAGCGCCGATGGTTCGCACGTCCTCGGTCAAATTTCGCTTCTCCCTTCGCCCAATTCGAGCGTCGAGAAGATCAAGATCACGTCCTTTGAAGGCACCTTGATGATTGTCGACGAAGCCGGCGAATCGAAGAGCATCGAGCAAGGCCAAAGCTACGTCGGCACGATGACCTCCGATTCCGGTGGCGGCGGCAACGACGCCAAAGTGCAAGGCGTTGGCGCTACTGGCACAAACTGGAAGCACGTGTTCTGGGTCGCGGTCCCCCTCATAGTGGTAGGTGCCGTCGCGGTCGCGCTCTACGTCAAGGGTGCTGAAAGCTGCGCCCAACCCAACTGCAATTTCCCGCACTAAGACGGAGCAGCGAGCCTGCTCACCCTGCTTGCCCCGACGCAGGAAGAGAGCGAAGTCGAAGCGCACGCTCGCGTAGGCGCGGCACAACGCCGGTCGATGCAACGCGGCTCTCGACACGGTCGAGAAAACAACCCTCTAGGAACTCCCGGTCCAGCGAATCACCGGAATAAACCGGGGCACTCTCCGGCAATAATCCCGATAACTCGCACCAAACCGCCGCCCCAACTCCGCCTCCTCCATCAAAATCGCGACAAACATCAACCCCGCCCAAGCCGCCGCAACCATCCAGACCACCCAACCGCCGGCCAGCAGGCACGCCCCAATCACCGCCAGAAACGACCCCGCATATCGCGGATGCCGAATCCGCGCATAAATCCCGCGTTCCGCCAATTCTCCCCTGCCGGACAATTCCGTCTTTCCCACCAGCCGCGCCGCACCCAAATCGCGGCCCACGCGCCAGAAGATCCAAACCTCAAAGAGAATCAATAGCAGCCCAACAACCACAGCCGCCACTGAGGGCCGTCCGGTCCGAAAAAGCGAGTGCCGCCAGAGAATCAGGCTTACTGTCACCGGCGGCCACGAAGCCAGCAACCCAACCGCAAACGCCGCCCCCGGCCGCGTCCGCCAAAATGCTCCAAACGGATGGACCACAAACCAGTAAATCGGGATCGGCCATTGCAAAAATAGAACGACCGCCGCCAACCAGCCGAAAACGCTCATGGCGCATCTTAGTGGGAGCTTCATCCTCGGCACAAGGCAGCCGGGATTGGGATACGCGCCCCTCGCGGTTTGCCGAGCAGCGCCGACATATCGGGCGCGAGGAGTCGTCGCCACGAGCTATAATGAATCGTTTTGCTCGGGGCAAGTTTCCACTCCATGAGGACGATAGAATGATGACGGGACTCCACGCCCAGCGGCGTCTCGCGGTGTTCGCTTGCGCCGCGACGCTCGTGCTGCCGGCAATCCTCTTCGCGCAGTCGTGTCGCGCGGACGAGCCGTACGCGCGCAGCCGCAATTACGCGCTGCAGGATATCCGCACGCATCTCTGGTTCGATCTCGCCCATCGCGCCGTCCACGGCGAAGTCACGGAAAGCATCTCCGCCTTGCGCGACGACGTTTCGCAGCTGGCGCTCGATTCGGTCGATTTGAAGATCGAGAGCGTCGAAGTAGACGGCAAAGCCGCCAGGTTCTCGCTCGACCCGAAGAAACTCGTCGTCATGCTCGATCACCCCGCCAATCGCGGCGATCGTCACGAAATCTCGATCAGCTATGAAGGCCAGCCGAAAAAAGGTCTCTACTTCATCCTCCCGGATCGCAATTATCCGCACCAGCCGAGCGAAATCTGGACCCAAGGCGAAGCCGAAGACACGCGTTACTACATCCCCCTCTACGATTACCCGAACGACCGCACCACATCCGAAATGATTCTCACCGTCCCGCGCACATGGATCACGGTTTCCAACGGCCGCCTCGTAGGCGTGAAAGACGACGCCGACGGCACCAAAACCTGGGACTGGAAGGAATCCGAGCCCATCTCGACTTATCTGATTTCCGCCGTCGCCGGCGACTTCGTCGAAAAGGACGATACCTGGCACGGCCTCACCCTGCGCTACGTCGTTCCGCGCGGCGAGGAATCGACCATCGACCCCACATTCGAGCGCACCAAGGAGATGCTCGATCTCTTTTCCTCCAAGCTCGGCGTTCCATATCCTTGGGTTCAGTACGCGCAGAGTTCGGTCGATGATTTCGTCGAGGGCGGTATGGAAAATGCCAGCGCCACCACGCTCGCCGTCGATAATCTCGTCAATCCCAAGCTCGCCGCCGAAGAGCACATCGGCACGGACGACGTGAACTCGCACGAGCTCGCCCATCAATGGTTCGGCGATCTCGTCACCTGCAAGGACTGGACGAATCTGTGGCTCAACGAGGGCTTCGCCACGTTCTTCGAGCATTACTGGATGGAGCAGCACTACGGCGAGGACGACGCTGCCTACGAATTCTGGCGCGACCAGAACACCTGGTTCCGCCAGCCGCGTTTCTTCCCGGTGCCGATCCTCAATCGCCACTTCGACGATTCCACCGAGTACGAGGGCAACGTCTACAACAAGAGCGGCTGGGTCCTGCGAATGCTCCGCGAAAAACTCGGCGACGGCGATTTCTTCCGCAGCCTGCACGACTACCTCGAGACGAATCGCGGCCAGAATGTCGTCACCGCCGACCTGCAAAAATCGATCGAGCAAACCACGTCGATCAACGTCGATCGGTTTTTCCACCAATGGATTTATCGTGCCGGCGCGCCGGTTTTCGACGTCAGCTACACCTACGATCCGGCCATGCATCAGGTCAGTATGGACGTGAAGCAGACGCAGGACGTCCATGGCCTCGTCGAGCTCTTCGATGTTCCGATCCAGGTCGAGATCGCCACCGCCGCGGGACGCAAGACCTATCCCATCGAGATCAGCGCCGCGGACCAGAACTTCACGTTCCCAGCCGATAGCGCGCCCCTGATGATCGTCTTCGACCGCGGCGACCAGATCTTCAAAAAGGTCACGTTCGTCAAGAGCACGGCGTTGCTTATCTATCAGCTGAAAAACGGCGAGACCGCTCCCGACCGCGCCGAAGCCGCCCTTGCTCTGGGCGGCGATCGCGACGATCCATCGGCCGTCACCGCGCTCGGCGACGCGGCATTGCACGATCCCTTCTGGGGAATTCGCGTCGAAGCCCTGCACGCGCTTGGCAGAACGGGTGGCGAAGACGCCGAATCCCACGTCCTTGCCGTTTTGAACGACGAAAAAGAGCCCTGGGTCCGCGATGTCGCAGCCCGCGTCCTCGGCGATTTCAAGGACGACCGTTCGCTGCCCGCTCGCCTGGCGCAGGTCGTCTCGAACGATCCCGCCTACACCGTCCGCGCCGCGGCCATCGAATCGCTCGCCGCCCTCCGCGCGCCCAACGCCTACGACATTCTCGCCGCCTCTGTGAAAACCGAATCGCCCGACGATATTCTTCGCCGCGCCGGCCTCAGCGCATTCGGTCTGCTCGGCGACAATCGCAGCGTCCCGATCCTGCTCGATTGGTCGGCTCCGGGGAAACCGTTGCGCGTTCGCCAGGCGGCGATTGGCGCGATGGCGGGCCTCGACAAAAAGGACAAAGCCATCACCAGCGCGCTCGTCTCCTATCTTCAGGATTCGCGTTTCGACGTCAGGCTCGAAACGATCTTCGCTCTCGGCGCGCGCGGCGATCAGGACGCCGTCGCTCCGCTCGAAAACATGCTGAAGAGTGGTCAGCTCACGCAAGGGGAAGAGCCGTACATCGAGGAATCGCTCGCCGTGCTGAAGACTGAAACCGCGAGATAATTCACGCGCGCCACGAGCACGCCGCGCCACCAAAGTCGAAGATCGAAGCACCTGTGGAGTGCGGCGGCTTGCCGCCGCTGTTTGCCGTTCGGGCTTGCCCGGGCGTGCTGCACCCACGAGCCATCGCCACGATTTCGTCGCGCAGGTGTCAGCAGCCGGCACGAATTCTTGAAGGTTCACGCCATCAAAATTCGCAGATCGCGCAGATTGTTCCCGGTCGGTCCCGTCACAATCGCATCGCCCAGCCGCTCGAAGAACGTGTAAGCGTCGCTGCGCCGCGCAAAATCCCCCACTGCGAGGCCGGCGTTTCGCGCGCGCGCCAAAGTTTCTCCGTCCGCCACGGCCCCGGCCGCCGGGCTGTTCCCATCGATTCCATCCGTGCCCGCGCTCAGCACCGTGATGTCCTTGCCCGCAATCTTCGGCACGCACGCGAGCACGAACGCCGAATTTCTCCCCCCGATCCCGTTGCCCGTTACAGGACTGCTCAGCTCACCATCCGCCACCACCGCCACGCGATGATGCGGATTCGCCTTCTTCTGCTCCGCAAGCTGCGCGAGCAGATAGTCCGCCGCCTTCTCGATCGGCCAGCCGTCCGTCGAATCGTCGCATTCGCAGACAAATCCCTCCGCCTCGCACGAATGATGCGCCGCGTGAAACAGGTCGTGAACGCTGAGCACGCGCACGAAATGCGCCTGCGCGAACGCCGGATCGCCCTCTTTCGGCGTCTCGCGCAGCCCGTGCTTCTCGAAAATCGCGCGCAGGGAAGCCGGCAGCTTCGGCAACAACTCGCACGCATGCGCCACGCGCTCCGCATCCAGAATCGTGCTCGGATCGGGCAACGTCGGCCCCGACGCGAGCGCAGACTCCTCGCCCAGCGGCACGTCGCTGATCGCCAGAGTCAGTTTCACCGAATGCCGAGCCGCCGCAGCCAACCTCCCGCCCTTTGTCGCCGAAAGATGCTTCCGCACCACATTGATTTCCTCGATCGGCGCTCCGCAAGTCACCAGCGCCCGGTGCAGTGCCTGAAAATCGCCCAGGCTGATCGAAGGATCGAGCGGATGCTCGACCATCGCCGACCCGCCGCCCGAAATCAGGAACACCACCAGCGTTTTCTCATCGCATTGCGCCAGCCGCTCCAAAATCGCGCGCCCAGCGGCCAAGCTCCCCTCCGTCGGAATCGGATGTCCGCCCATAAACACCTGCCAGCCTGGCACCGCACGCCGTGCCGAGGGAGCCACGAGCAAGCCCTCGACAGGGAACTCCGGCGCAAGAATTCGGGCAAATCCCTCTGCCATCGCGACGGACGCCTTCCCGTAAGCAATCGCCAGAATCGTCCGAAACGCGCGCAGGTCGAGCACCCCATCCCCGGCCCGGATTGCCGCCCCGTCGCGCTCGAGATGACGCTCGAGCGCCGCCCCGATGTCGATTCCCGCCAGCGTTTTGTGGAAAGCGTTCTGCGCCAGTCGCTTCATAAAAGGTCCCGCCCACAGTATCAGAGAATTGGTAGCCGGAAGGTCCCACGGTCCCGGTAGTACTTTGATCCCAGCGGTTTTAGCCCCCTGTACCATTGGCCGGTCCGGACCCCTGTACGAAGATGCAGGTGTCGAAGCTGAGCATTTCTGAGGGGAGGACTTATGCAAGGTGGATATGCAGTCTGGATGGGGCAGCCGGTAATTCTTCGAGTTGCTGCGGGTGATCTTCGCGTGCCATTGCGCGGGCGTTTGCTGTCGGAAACCGACGACGCCGTGCGCCTCCGCATCGCCGATAGCTGGGATGTCGACGTTTTCAAGTCCATGGTCGTCGCGGTCGAGCACGACAACCCGTTCTACGCAGTGAACTGAACGGGGAGGCGCCATGAGCGCGATTGCCGGGCCCGATTGGAACGTGGAAAACAACGGTCTAAGGGCGCCACTCTCCCATCCCTCGGCTCTTGAGGAAACGGCAATGCGGGAAAAGCTGGCTGCCATACGCGACACGATGATCGTCCTGAGCCTCCAGTTGGTTTTCAGGACGGTCATGCTCCTCCGACGCTGGAACTACTGACAAGCGCCGGGTAAGTACGTAGCGCACACAACTGATACCAGTAGATTTACTGACCAAGCTTCCGGCCCGTAGCCTCTCTCACCCCCGAATCCCGGGTCTGCTACCCCTCAGACCCGGGGGTTTCTCTTCTCTTGTCACTTCTCTCGACATCGGAAAATTGACAAACGGCCGCCGATCCTGTACGGACACAACCCCCGCATACCCAACAGACTGTCTCATCTTGAACACTTTTCAAATATCAACGAATGCCATGATGACACGTGTGTGGGTCATATGCTATACGAGTGTCTCCATTCGTGTGAGCGATTCACGGCTTTTCAGCCCGCGCGAAACTCACAAAGAAGCCATGGGGACTCGGCCCGGTTCGCAAGTCGGGGTATGCCGGCCGAGAAATATGGCCTTTATCCAGGAGCCAGCTTGATGAGAATCGCCGGTGTGGGGAGCGCCTTCCCGAAACGCTACTTCAAACAGGAAGTGATTACCGCAGCACTCAAGAACTACTACCGGGAACAGTTGCCCAACCCGGATATTCTCGACAGGCTGGACGAAAGCATGAAGGTCGACGGTCGCTTCCTCGTGCGCCCCCTCGAATTCTACGAGACCATGCAGACTTGGGGTGAGGCCAACGACGTCTGGATCGAAGCGGGCATGGAACTCGGCGAGACCGCCCTCTGCCGCGCCCTCGCCGCCGCGGGTATCGAACCCAGCGAGCTGAGCGCCATTTTCGTCACCTCGGTCACCGGTATTGCCGCCCCCTCCCTCGACGCGCGCCTCGTGAATCGCATGGGTCTCTCGAACAACATCAAGCGCATCCCGATCTTCGGACTCGGCTGCGTCGCCGGCGCCGCCGGAATTTCTCGCGCTGCAGACTACGTTCGCGCCTATCCCAAGCAAGCCGCCGCGCTCCTCTCGATCGAGCTGTGTTCGCTCACGCTCCAGCGCGACGATGTTTCTATGGCGCACCTGATTTCCGCGGTTCTCTTCGGCGACGGTGCCGCCGCCGCCGTCGTCACAGGCGCCGAGCGTCCGTCAACCGGCCCCGAGATCCTCGCCACGAAATCGATTCTGTATTCCAATACCGAGCGCGTGATGGGTTGGGACATCTCCGAAAAAGGTTTCCATATCGTTCTCTCCGCCGAAGTGCCCGACACCGTCCGCCAGCATCTTGGCGAAGATGTCGACACCTTCCTCGGCGAGCAAGGTCTCACGCGCGGCGACATCAAGACCTGGGTGATGCATACCGGCGGCCCCAAGGTTCTCGAAGCCACCGGGGACGCCCTGGGCCTCACTCCAAAAGATCTCGAAGCCTCCTGGGAATCTCTCCGCAAGGTAGGCAACATTTCGTCCACTTCAGTGCTCTTAGTTCTGGAGGATGTCTACAAGCACCGGCGCCCAGCGCCCGGCACCTTGAGCATTCTGGCCGCAATGGGACCAGGCTTCTGCTCCGAGTTGGTTCTCCTCCGATGGTAGGAATATCTGAAAAACGCGGTCCAAACGGACGTGTTGATCGTCGGAGGCGGCCCGGCCGGGCTTGCGGCCGCCATTGCCGCCCGGGCGAAGGGCCTGCGCGTCACGCTCGTCGATTCTCGTACACCCCCGATCGATAAAGCCTGCGGCGAAGGGCTACTGCCCGAAGGCCTCGCAGCGCTCCGCAATCTCGGCGTAGATCTCGATCGCGCTGCGCCCGTTCCCTTCGCCGGAATCCGTTTCTCGGACGATCGCTCCACCGCGAGCGCGCGATTTCCGCGTGGCTCCGCGCTCGGCATTCGCCGCACCATCCTGCATAGGCTGCTCGTCGACCACGCCGACGCTGCGGGCGTCGCATTCGTTTGGGGCGCGCGCATTTCCGGATTCGACCGCGCGGCGGCAAACGTAAACGGCGAATGGATTCGCTGCCGCTGGCTGATCGGCGCGGATGGACAGCAATCAATCGTTCGCCGCTTCGCGCAGCTCGGACAAAATCTTCGCGGCCCGGCTCGCTTCGGTTTCCGCCGCCACTACGCCGTCGCTCCGTGGACCGATCTCGTCGAAGTCTACTGGGGCGAACGCTGCCAGATGGTGATCACTCCCACCGGCGCCAAGGAAAGCTGTGTTTCTATTTTCACCAGCGACTCGCACCTGCACATCGACGCCGCGTTAGCCGAATTCCCCGCAGTCGCGCGGCGTTTGCGCAGCGCGCGACCCGTCTCAACGCAAGCCGGCGCCGTCACCTCGCTCGGCCGCGCGCGCGCCGCTACGCGTGAAAATATCGCGCTCGTGGGCGATGCCTCCGGCACTGTCGACGGCATCGCAGGCCAGGGCCTCAGCCTCGCATTCCGGCAAGCGCAAGCGCTCGGCGAATCGCTTGCCCGCGGCGACCTCGCGCATTACGAAGCCGCGCACCGCCGCATCATGCGCAACGCGTCCCGCATGACGCGCCTCCTGCTCCTCATCGGCGCGAGCGCCACGATCCGCCGCAAAGCGCTGCGCCTCTTCGCCGCGCACCCAAATGTATTTTCGAGGCTGATGTCGATTCACGCGGGCGAAGCATCCGCGGATGCGCTCGCGGCAACCGAAATCCTCGACCTGAGCTGGCGGGTCCTGTGGGCGTAGCGGTGCAAGCATCGCCACGTCGCCCAACGCCGTTCTCGCCTGGCGCGGGACTTCGTGTCTGCGTGTGGGCGCTGGCCGTATTTTTCTTCGCATTTGCCCCCGGCGCACACGCGCAAGACGTCGTGGTAAGTTTCGATCCTGCCACCACGCAGGTCACCTTCACGCTCGCCGCCACGCTCCACACGGTCCACGGCACATTCAAGCTCAAGAGCGGCCAGATCCACTTCGACGCCGCAACCGGCAAAGCGGGCGGCGCGATCGCCCTCGACGCCACCAGCGGCAACACCGACAACACCTCGCGCGACAAAAAAATGCACGCCGAAATCCTCGAAAGCGCGAAATTCCCCGAAATCACATTCTCGCCCACGCAAATCACCGGTCCGGTCGTGGACGTCCTCGCCGGCAAATCGGCGCAACTCCAAGTAGCGGGTATCTTCCGCATCCACGGTCAAGACCACCCGATGACAATTCCAGTAACGGTCGCCGCTGCTTCAATAAGCGCCGCAGACCCGCAATTCCAAGCCTCGACAAAATTCGAAGTCCCTTACGTAAAATGGGGCCTGAAAAATCCCAGCACCTTCATCCTAAAAGTAAGCGACACGGTGGATATGGAAATCGAATCCAGCCCCCGAATTTCCAAGAGCCACTAACACTTAAACGTAGCGCCGGGTCCTTTAGCCCGGCAGTGTCTGCGCTAGAGCTTGGCGCCAAACCCGCATCACACATTCAGAATAATCTTCCCCGTAGTCTGCCGCGACTCCAGCAACCGATGCGCCTCAGCCGCCTCCGCCAAGGGCAGCGTCCGATCGATATGCAACTTCAACCATCCTTCGCGCAGCCCAGCGAAGAGATCCCGCGCCCGCCCCAGCATCTCCTCCCGCGTCACCATGAAATTGAAAAGCGACCCGCCCGAAATCGTGAGCGCCTTCGTCATCAATGAATTCGGGACCACCGCCTCCGCCGGCCCGCTCGCCATTCCGAAAATGGTCGCCCATCCCCGGTCCCGCAGCGCTTGCAGATTCTTCGTGAACGTCGTTTTCCCCACGCCGTCGATGATGTAGTCGACTCCCTTGCCGCCCGTAATCTTCTTCGCCTCCTCGACGAAATCCTGCGTCGCATAGTTGATCACGTGCTCCGCCCCCGCCTCGCGCGCGATCTTCGCCTTCGCGTCCGTCGAAACCGTCCCGATCGCAACCGCGCCCAGATGCTTCAGCCATTGAACCAGGATCAGCCCCATGCCCCCGGCAGCCGCGTGAACCAGCACCGTCGAGCCGCGTTTCACTTGATAATATTCGTGCAGCAGATAGTGCGCCGTCATGCCTTGCAGGATCACGGCCGCGCCTTGTTCGAATGTCAGCTCGCTTGGCAGCGGCGCGATATGCCCCACCTTCACCGCGTCATATTCCGCATACGAGCCGCTGCCCCGCGTCGCGTACGCCACGCGCTCGCCCACTTTCACTTCGCTCACGCCTGCGCCGAGCGCTTCCACAGTGCCCGCTCCCTCCAAGCCCAGCGTGATCGGGAAGGGCACCGGCGATCGCGCCGAACCGTTTCGCATATACACGTCCGCGAAATTCACGCCAGAAACGTGAACGCGAACCAGCACCTCGCCCGGCCCAGCCTTCGGCTGCGGAATCTCTTCCAGCCGCATCACATCAGGATCGCCCGCCCGCGCCACCCGTATCGCTTTCATGTCTAACCCTCCCTTCGTCCATTCGCACCGCAGAGTATCTGTTGCTCACGGCTACCAATCAAGTTTCACTCCAAGCTCGCGCACAATCTCAGGTCTCCTCAACCTTCTCTTGCCCCAATCTACAGCCATGACCTGACATCTGCCGTGCCACAAGCAAACGTACCCCTACCGAGGTTGCAACGCGAAGCGCACGCGCGGTCAAAACCGCGCGACCATACTCGCAGCACAAAGGGGTGCACTTTGAAAGACACGCTGTCGGCAAAATCGCAGGAAGAAGTCGACCCGATCAAGCTGCAACAGGAATTGAACCTGATCAAATACAAACGGGCCCTGGCTCGCCGCAATTTCATCAAGAATATCGGTCTCGCCACAGCCGGAGTCGCGGCAGGCGCCGTCATTGAAGGCTGCTCGAGCGGCGGAGGGCTCACGAATGCGGCCGGCCCTTCGCCCGCCGACGTCCTGAATTTCGCGCTCAACCTCGAATACCTCGAAGCTGAGTTCTACAGCGTCGCGACCACCGGTGCCACCGTCAACGCCAGCGTCCTCGGCGGCACGAGCCAGGCCACCGGCGGTGCCAAGGTCACCTTCACGGATTCGTACGTGTCGGATACCGCCGCTGAAATCGCCCAGGACGAAATGGAGCACGTGAAATTCCTCCGTTCCGCGATTCCGTCTCCCGTCTCGGAACCGGTCATCAACCTCGGCGCGCTCGGCGTAGGCTTCGCGAGCCAGGCGGAATTCCTCACGCTGGCCCGCGCCTTCGAAGATACCGGCGTCAGCGCCTACGGAGGCGCGGCCACCTACCTCACATCCGACAAAACCTACCTCCAGGCCGCCGCGCAGATTCTCGCCACCGAGGCGTATCACGCCGGCAACTTGCGTCTCAGCTGCATTCTGAAAAATGTCGCGCCCTTCTCCGTCGACAGCATGGACATCCCTCCATACGATCCAGCGATCGACAGCGGCGGCACGGACACCACTTCCGCCTATTTCCCCACCGACTCGAACGGCCTGGCGCTCATCCGCACGCCCTCTCAGGTGCTGATGATCGTCTACCACACCACTTCCACGGGCGTCACGAGCGGCGGCTTCTACCCGAATGGACTGAACGGCAACATCAAGAGCACCTAGCACCACCGTTTAGAAGTTTTCATAGCGCCGCGGGGCACGGACCACGTTCGTGCCCCGCAGTTTCACCGGGGGATCCGATGAGAATGAAGACACTCTTGTCCTTGGCCGTGTGCATAGCGCTCGGCGCAACGCTGGCACCCGCGACACACGCCGATTCGCTCGACGCGCAGGTAGTCGCGCTATTCCCAAAGAACTGCGTCGACTTTTCCTACGCCGATCTCGCCAAGGCGCGTCAGTTCCCGTGGTTCATTCCATTCGAGATGCAAGTGCTTCCTGTCCGCCTCTACCGTTTCGAAAAGTTCCTCACGTCGCCGCAAATGGGCCCGGGCAATCAGGTGAATGGCGTTGCCTGGGCGGTTGCTTCCGGCGACATCTCGCGCGCCACCGGCATCGTCGGCGTCGCGATCGGCGACTTCGACACGCAGACGGCCGAGTCCTACCTCGACACGCAAAAAGCGCCCTCATTCGCCTTCGACGGCCACACGATCTACGCGTCCAACAGCGACTTTGGCGACGCCGAGATTTTCTTCACCTTCCTCGATCCCAGCACGGTCGTATTCGGTGACCGCAGCCTCGTAGAAGACGTGATCCGTGTCCACAATGCGGAAGAGCACAACCTCGACGATAACCTCCCGATGATGGCGCTCATCAATCAGGCGGACGACACAGACGTATTCTGGGGCGTCCTCGACGCCCAGGGAGCCCAGGCCGCCATGCGCCAGTCGGTTCCCGCCGCAGCCCAGTTTCCACAGGCCCAGCAGTGGATCGGCAAGCTCGACGCCCTCGTAATCGGCGTGGCAGGATCGTCGGACACGGGTCTCAGCTTGAGCCTCAACGCGGTCGCCGCGACGCCGCAAGACGCCCTGATCCTCTCGCAGCTTTTCCAAGCGGGCATCGCAATGAAGCGCTATCAATCCGCGCAGGACGACCCGCGGCTCGCGCAAATCCTCGACACTGTCGATGTCGCCGCAAACGGCCCCCGCCTCGGCGTCTCGCTCGATCTAACCAACGACCAAATCCTCGCCCTGATTGAGCAAAATATCTTCGCCCTCCCAGACATGTGAAAACGCACCGAGCGAGGCCGGTGGTCGCGAAGCAGACTTCCCGCGCGAATCGTAGTAACCTCGAATCGTCCGGCGCACGCCACATCAACTCGAGAATCAACTGGGGGGAACACATGAAGGTAGGAGCGCGCAACAGAATCGTAGGCAAGGTCACTCAAATCAAGAAGGGCTCGTTGATGTCGATCGTGCACGTCGGCGTCTCCGGCCCCGCCGACATGGCCTCCGTAATGACGATCGAATCCCTGAAAGAGCTCGGCCTGAAGAAGGGCGACAAAGTAGAGGTAATAGTAAAAGCGGTCAACGTCCTACTAATAAAGGGCTAGATTCGTAGCACCGTCACTGTCGGCGCCGCAACGCTTTTGAATTTTCGGGTGCCCCATCCTCGATTTCTGAGGGTGGGGCCTTTGCTACAAGCACTCACACGCAAGTCGCCAGGATACGAGATTCTTCACTCCGACGGCGCGGCTTTCGCCGCAAACCCCCGGCAAGCAATCACCGGCAGCCTCGGATATTTCGCAAACGCCGGATCCGTCCGCGACTTCTCGCACAGCACAAACCGCGACCCGCGCGCCGACTCAATCCGCCGCGCAAACGCGCAGCCAGCGCAAAGCCCTTCATCCGCGTTCGTGCGCTCGTCAGCCACAACAGTCGCAGAGTCTAAGCTCGCTCGTCGGTCAGCAAAAGCTCCTTCGCCCGCTGCGCCGCTTTCACCACAGCCTTGATCAACGTAACGCGCAGCCCACCCTCTTCAAGCTCCAGAATCCCGTCGATGGTGCACCCCGCAGGCGTCGTCACCGTATCTTTCAGCAGCGCCGGATGGTGTCCCGTCTCGATCACCATTTTCGCAGCGCCCAGCGTCATCTGCGCCGCCAGCAGCGTCGCCAGCTCGCGCGACAGCCCCACCTTCACCCCGCCCTCCGCGAGCGATTCCAAAATAATGTAAATGAACGCCGGCCCGCTCGCCGAAAGCCCCGTAATCGCATCCATATTTTTCTCGTCGACCACCACCGTCTTGCCCACCGCGTCGAAAAGCCGTTTCGCGATCTCCACATGCTTCTGCGCCGCATGTTTTCCGGGCGAAATCGCCGTGATTCCCGCGCCCACCAGCGACGGCGTATTCGGCATCGCGCGAATCACGGGCACCTTCGCCGTCACCCGCCGCTCGATGTACTCCGCCGGCACCGACGCCGCAATCGAAATCAGCAATTTGTCCGCGGTCAACTCCGCCGCGATCTCATCCACCACGCGCCCCACGATCTGCGGCTTCACGCATAGCAGAATCACGTCCGCCTTCCGCGCGGCCGCGCGATTGTCCGTCCCCAGCGCGAGCTTCGACGCAAAATTCTTCCGCTGCGCGCCCGCATGCGCCACCGTCGCGAATAAATTCTTCGGCGAGACGAGCCCCTGCTTCACCAGCGCTTCGATCAATATCCCGCCCATTTTCCCCGCCCCCAGGACGGCCAGGCGCACTTGGCTGGATTTTGCCATTCGATCTTTCCCCTTTCGCGCTATTTCATCGGCGATTCGATCAGGAAGGCCGCGCGATTCCCCCGCGCGCGCCCCTTGCAGCTATCGGCGCTATCGACGCGGTCGGTGATCGCGTCCCGGGCGCGGTCGCCCCTTGAGCCCAGTGGCCCCCGTGGACAATCTGAGCCATGTGAAAGAAAGCATGCCGCATGATACAGGAGGACGCACCCCGCGCCAAAGCCTTCCGCACATTGTGGAACCATTGCGTGCCCTGAAAGGAATCATTACCGTCGTCAAAATCGTCCGCGGATCGCGCCGCATCGCAAAGCTTTACGGGAGCGACTCGCAAGGGAATTGTGGCCATGCTTGAAAACAGTGCAGTCCGCGCGAAACTCCGCGCTTCGATTTTCATCCTCGCGGTTCCCATTCTCGCGCTCGCGATCTCCGCGCCGCGAGCGGCCGCGCAGGCCGGCGACGGCCCGCAATCCGGCGCCACTCCATCCGACGCGCCTTCCGCTTCGCCAACCTCGCACTCCGTCCCACAGATCGGCGGCCACCCCAGCCTCGCGGGCACCTGGACGCTCAACAAAGATCAAAGTGACGACCCGCGCGAGAAAATGCGCGACGCCATGGGCGGTGGCGGAATGAACGGCGGCGGTGGCGGCGGCATGGGTGGAGGCGGCGGCCGTCAAGGCATGGGCGGTGGCATGGGGGGTGGACGCCGCGGTGGCGGCGGACAAGGCGGCGGCATGCTCGCCGATTTCTCACAGCTCACGATCGACCAAACAGCGACCTCCGCGAAAGTAACCGGGTCCTCCGGCCGTGTCCTCGCAATCTTCTCAAGCGACACTTCATCGCAATCTAGCAGCGCCAACAACGACAGCGCTTCGACGGACGCCAACAGTTCCAACGACTCCGCAGGCGCCACAGGCAGAGGCCGCGAAAGCGCCCCCGCGCCCGCGCAGTGGCAGGGCAATCAACTCGTAACCACCACGCAAGGCCGCCGCGGCGGTAGCACCACGCGCACCTACGAACTCTCGCCCGACGGCTCCCAGCTCTACGTCACAACGAAAATGGACAACCCGAGGTTCCAGCAACCCGTCACGTTCCGTCTCGTGTACGACGCCGCGAACTCCAAGTCAGGCGCGAGCCAATAGCGCGTGTTCCTCTCCCGATGTCCCGGCCCGCTCGACGATCCAAACGGAGGCGCCCCCACCCGGTGCGTCCCGTGCGGGCCGGGACGCCACCCAAATCGCACCTTTCATCCACTCGTAGGCGCCCCTCGTTCCGAGCGAATTTTCGCGCAGGTAACTTATTCTCCGCATCCGGCGTCGAAGGGGGAATATTCGGTTATCGCGTGTTTCAATGGGAGCGCATCTCGCAAATGGGAGCCAGCGAGCGGGCCTCACCGCGCGTGTGACAATCGCGATCTCTGTAAGCTCGTAGAGGCAGTGAGATCGGGGCCTTCGCGACGAGCAACCAAGAACCGCTGTAGCTCACGTCAGCGCGAGACGCGCGACACAAGTTAGCCCCGCCCGGAAGGCGGGGAACTGAAAACAAAAGGGAACCCAGCGCCGTAGGCGCGGCACGCGGCCCTGAGGGGGCCGCAGCGTCAGACCTTGCTTTTGTAGCGGCGGGTCGCGGTTCTTGCGATCCAACAGACGGTGGAAGCGTGAGCCTTTAGGCTCGCGAAAAAGCGTCGCAATAAGTGACGCTTCAGTCGCGGGCTCTTTTCGGGAGTCGGCGCCTCCCAGCTACGACATGTAGAGGCGAATTCCGCCCCACAGCGCGAGCTACGCGGAGCGCCCATAATGTTTAGCCCGTTCGATCCGTAGTCGTCAGAGAAAGGATCGTCGTGTACCAACGAGTTTCTCGAAGCGCACCGTGGTTGCTGGCATCGTGTCTCGCAATGACGGCTCCGCTTTTGGCCGCCCAGAATGCGCCGGCCGCGACCGCGCAAACCGCCCAGCCCGCGCAATCCGCCGCCGCGCCGCAGGCGCAAGCGCAAGGCTCCGTCGACGCAACCGGCTTCGTGCACACCTCCGACGGCGCGCCCGTTCCCGGCGCCACGCTCAAGCTCACCAACAACGACACGCACCAGATCTGGGTCAGCTGGACCGACGAATCCGGCAAGTTCGAATTCCCGTCGCTCACGCCCGGCCACTACACGATCGAAGCCACGCAACTCGGTTTCGCTCCCGTGACCACCGAAACGCAATTGTTCAGTCCGCCGCCGCAACCTCCGCCGATGCAGCTCGCTCTGCGCGTCGCAACGCTCGCGCAACTCTCCGCGCCACAAGGTTCGGCGAATCCATCCGCCGCCGCGCGCGGCCAAGGTCCGGCAGCAGCAGGTCAGCACGGCGCCCAGAACGCCGCCAATGGCGCTCCCGCAGGTCCCGGCGCGCGCAATGGACAAGGGCAAGGCGGCAGCAGGCGAGGCGGCCAGCTTCCTCCAGGTCTCTTGAACGCCATGCAGCAAGGTCTCGCCGGCGGCGGTTTCCAGCAGACCGACGTCACTGGCACGTCCGAAGGCGGCGACGAAGGCATCAACGCCGCCAACGCTGCGACGCCGCCAGCCGCAGGAGGTTCCTCCGATTCCTTCCTACTGCAGGGAACTGTCGGTCAAGGGCTCTCCTACAACGCAGGCGGCCCTCCCGGCGGCTTTGGCGGCCCGGGAGGGCCCGGCGGCCCCGGCGGCATGGGCGCAGCGGAAGGCGGCGCAAACTCCGACCAGCCCGGCGGCGCTGCGGGCCAGATGTTCGGAGGCGGCGCTGGCGGTGCGGGAGGTCCCGGTGGTGGCGGAGGATTCGGCGGTCCGGGCGGCGGCGAACGTGTGGCCCGCGCGATCCAGATATTCAATACCGGCGGTCCCGGTGGCCGTGGTGGAGGCCAGCTCGGCCGCCTCTTCCGCCAGCAGGCCAATCGCATCCGTTACAGCTTCTACGACCGCTACGAAAATTCCGCGTTCGACGCGCGCCCTTACGCGATCACCGGAGTGCCCGCCGCGAAAATCGGCCACTACGACGAACGCGTCGGCGGCAACATGGGCGGCCCGCTCAAAATACCGCACATCTACAACGGGGCCAACAGCACCTACTTCTTCCTGAACTACCAGCACGAAACCGTCCAGAATGCGATCAACTCGTTCTCAACCGTGCCCACGGAAGATGAACGCAACGGCTGTTTCGCCGCCGGCAGCGTTTTCGAGCCGTTCACCACGACGCCGATCACCACGGCCGCGCCGCCCAGTTGCGCGGCGGGCGACGTGCAAGTCCCGATCGATCCCGTCGCGCAAAAGCTGCTCGAGTTGTTTCCGTTGCCCAACGTTGCCAACGCCAGCACTGCGACCACGCAGAATTATCTTCTGCAGGCCACCACGCCCGACAATACCGACCGCGTGAATGGCACCATCCTTCACACGATCAATCGCAAATTCAACGTAAACGGCAGCTACAATTTCAACTCCGACCGCGAGCAAACGCTCAGCAACTTCGCCGATATCGGCGGAAACGAATCCACGCGCAGCCAGAACGTCACCATCGGCCTTTCCCACAATTGGACGGCGCGCGTCGTGGAATCTACTAGCGTCAATTGGAGCCGCAACCGCATCAAGCTCGTGAGCGACAATTCCTATAACACGGCCTTCTCGCCCGCCAGTCTCGGCATCGACTTGGGACCGGGCGTGGTCCTGCCGCCCATCGATTACGGTATCCCGCAGGTCAGCTTCACGGACTTTTCCGGATTCAGCGATCCGATTCCGTCGCTCGTCCGCGATCAAACATTTCGCATGGACGACGGTCTTTCCTGGACGCGCGGAAAGCACACCATGCGTTTCGGAGGCGAGGTTCGCCGCGTCCAGCTCAATACGCAATCCGATCCCAATCCGCGCGGAGGCTTTGCCTTTACTGGCCTGGCCACTGGCAACGATTTCGCCGATTTTCTCGAGGGCCTGCCGTTCAACACCACGGGTCAGTTCGGCAATCCGAATACCTATTTTCGAAGCTGGGGATTCAGCCTCTACGCGCAGGATGATTTTCGCGTCACGAAGACGTTCACCGCGCAATACGGCTTGCGCTACGACGCAGTCACCCCGCCGATCGAAATCGGGAACGACATCGTGAATCTCGACATTGCGGATCTCGCGGATGTGACGCGAATTCAGGCGGGCGCGCCCGGCGTTCCGCGTTCGCTGATCCACGGTGAGTTTCATAATTTTGAGCCGCGCATCGGAATCGCCTGGCAGCCGCCCATCAAGCCGAGGACGATCCTTCGCGCCGGCTATTCCATTTTCTACAACGAATCGATTTACAACACGCTCGCAAGGGAACTCGCTTACCAGCCGCCTATCGCCGTGGCCCAGTCCCTCACCACGGCGTCCAGCAATCCCTTGACCTTCGAGAACCCGTTTGTGGGAGGTTCGTCGAATCTCATCGCGCTTGCGAATACCGAATCCGTCGATCCGTATTACAAGCCCGGCTACGCGCAGATCTGGAGCCTCGGCACCGAAACATCGATCTCGCCCAACTGGATTCTCGATCTCACCTACACGGGAACGAAGGGAACCGACCTCGACATTCTCCGTGCGCCCAATCGCGCGCCCCTCGGCACTCCTTCCGATGAGATTCAGGCCAATCGTATCGATCCCAGCGCCACCGGGTTCACCTACGATCAGTCCGGCGCCAACTCGATCTACAACGCGCTCCAAGTCCGTGTCGTTCATCGCTTCACGAAAGGCTTCATGCTGCAGGGCATCTATACCTACGGCAAGTCGCTCGACGATTCGAGCTCGATCGGCGGCGCCGGCGCCACCGGCACCGTCGAGCAGCAGGACGGCAACCTTCACGCTGAATACGGCCTCTCGACATTCGACATCCGGCATCAATTCCGGGCCGTATCGATGTGGCAATTGCCATTCGGCCAGCGGAATCGCCTGGCGAATCACGGATGGAAGGAAAAAGCGTTCGGTAATTGGCGGCTGCAGAATATTTTTACTTGGCAGACGGGAACGCCTTTCACGGCGCTCCTCGGCGGCGTCGCTTCCGACAACGGCACCGGCGCCAACTTCTCGCTGCGCCCCAATATCGTCGGCAATCCCAATGTCGGGATCTGCGGAGGATCGCCTACGTCGTTCTTCAACCCGAAGGTGTTCGCTCTGCCCACCGATTCAAGCGGCAACATCACGTACGGCGACGAAGAGCGCGGCTCGATCGAAGGCCCCTGCACGTTCAACTGGAATCTGGGGCTTTCGAAGTCGTTTCGCTTTGGCCCCGAACAGCGCCACGTGATGAACATCGAGTGGCAGGTGCAGAACCTCACCAACACGCCCAACTACACGGGCATTGGCACCTCGCTTCCGTGCGCCCCCGGCGACTCGCCGTCGGGAATCGTCTGCGCGACAACCTCGGCGGGAGTCGGCCCGAACGGGCTGCCTTCGTTCTTCGGCCGCGTCACCAGCGCCGGCTCGATGCGTACCATGGACTTGATGGTAAGGTTTAATTTTTAAGGCGGCACTTATGAAGAGCAACGGGAAAAAAAGCGGGGCCAACAAAGCGAAAAGGATCGGCGACTCTCTCGCGCAAGCCGTCCTCGTCGGCCTCATCGCCGCGAACCTGACTCTCGTTCCGCTGCCGGCTTTCGGGCAACAGCAATCCGAGCAGCAGCAACCATCCGCGCGGCCCACCGTCGTCGCTGCTCCCACCAACCCGCTGCCCGCTCAGCGAGTGGTTCCTCCCGCGCCCGGCACGCTCCGTGCGGAATCGGAATTGGTGCGCATCGACGTCGAAGTCACCGACAAATCCGGCAATCCGATCAAGGGCCTGCGCGAAGATCAATTCACGGTCACCGACAACGGCAAGCCTCAGAAGATTTCGAGCTTCTCCTACTCCGATATCGAGAGCGTTGATACCGCCGGCCCGGACAATAGCAAGCCTGTGGTGATTCCCGTCGACGGCGGGGCGCCCAGCGCCAAGCAATCCGTCAGCGACGAAGTGCGCGACCGCCGCATGATCGTCCTCTTCTTCGACCTCACCTCGATGGAGACCGACGACATCACGCGCGCCCACGACTCCGCCGAGAAATTTCTCGACAAGCAGATGACCGCGGCCGATCTCGTCTCCGTCGTCGTCTTCAGCACGCAGCTTTCGGTGCTCGCGAATTTCACCAACAATCGGGCCGTCCTCAAAAAAGCCGTTGAACAGATCCTGCCCGGCGCCGGAACCCAGCTTGCGGACAATCAGTACGCCGCCGCGCAAAATGGCGAGTACGACGTACAGCAGGATACGCAAGCCGCCTACACGCCCGACCAGACCGAATTCAACGTCTTCAACACCGACCAGAAGCTCATCGCCGTCGAAGATCTCACGAACGTGCTCGCCGGAATTCCCGGCCGCAAAGCCCTCGTTGAATTCACCGGCGGCATCACGCAGACCGGGGAAGAGAATCGCGCCGAATTGACCGCCGCGACCGATGCCGCCAATCGCGCCGACGTCTCGATCTATTCAATCGACGCGCGCGGCATGTTCGCCACGCCGCCGGGCGGCGACGCCACCACCGCCGCGTCGACAGGCACGTCGATGTTCAGCGGAGCGTCCGTCTACCACCAGACCGACCAGCGCGAAGACTCCCGCGATACGCTCGCGACGCTCTCAACCGACACGGGCGGCCGCGCCTTCTTCGATCTCGGCGACCTGAGTGATGCCTTCCCGAAAATTCAGCAGGAAAACGGCGGCTACTATCTCGTCGGCTACAACATCCCGCCCGACGTGAAGCACGACGGCCGCTGGCGCGCGGTCGCGGTGAAAGTGAAAGCTTCCGGCTCGCACGTCCGCTATCGCAACGGCTATTACGCACCGCGTGATTTCCAGCACCTCGAAAAGGAAGACAAGGAGCAGCAGCTCGAGGACGCGCTCGAGTCGCCCAACCCCGACGTCGAATTGCCGGTCGCCGTCGAAACCGCAATGTTCCGCCTGAGCGACGACCAAGTCTACGTGCCCATTTCCGCCAAGCTTTCCTCGAGCGCGCTCGAATGGGCGCAGAAGCACGATCTGCATACCGCCGAATTTGATTTCGCTGCCGAAGTGAAAGGCGTTCCCTCAGGGCAAACCGTCGCCGCGCTGCGCGACACGATCACCGTTCACCTCGACGAGCAGCAATTCCAGCAGGTCACTCGCAGCAATCTCGTCTACCAGGGAGGAGTGGTTCTCGCGCCCGGCACCTACCGCCTGAAATTCGTCGCCCGCGAAAATGAATCGGGCAAGATGGGAACCTTCGAGGATCAGATTGTCGTGCCGCAACGACCGCCCACGCGCATGACTCTGAGTTCCGTCATGCTCTCGAGCCAGCTTGTGCCTGTCGAAAAAACGGACGAGGTACAGACCAAAACTCTCGGCTTGCGCGCCAAGCTCGCCTCGACGCCGCTCGAAATGGACGGGGCGAAAATCATCCCGAGCGTCACGCGCTACTTCACGCAGCAGCAGACCCTCTACATTTTCTTTCAGGCGTATTACCCGGAGAAGGGCGCGAACGAAGACGCATTCGACGCCAACACCTTGCGCGCGGGTCTGGTCTTTTTCCGCGGCGGCGTGCAGATCAATGCCACTCCGCTGCTCGCTCCCACCGCACTTGATCCGAAGACGCACACCGCGTCTTTCCGCATCAGCCTTCCGCTGGCGAAGTTACCCACGGGACGCTACACAGTGCAGGCCGTCGTGATCGCCGCCGGCACTCAGCAGTCCGCCTTCGGCCGCGCCTACCTCGCGCTCGCGCGGGCGGAAGCAGTTCCGAATCCGGCGGCCGCGCCGTCTCCGACGCCTCCCGGCTCCGATCAGTCGGCTCCCGCAGCGCCGACTCCGCGCTGAACGGGTGCGTATTTCCTCCGCGCTCTCCGCAGGATCGCGAGCGAACAGAAAGCGAATCGGAACTGCTCCATCAGGGGACTCCTTGATCCCCCTGGCGGGAGCTTAAACGGCGCTAAAAAGCCAACATTGGCCAGTCTTGCCACGCAAACGGTGGATCGTCGGGTTTGGTCAGGCGACTTCGTAGCTATTTGTTCTTATCCTTGTGGTCCTTGTCGTCGTCTTTCTTCGGAGGCTTCGACTCTTTCGACGGCTTACTGCGATCGGCCGATTTGTCTTCCGCCTGGCGTGAAGGGGGAGGCTGGAACCCGCCCCGGGAATTGTTTTCCGTGTTGCTGGGGCGGTTCGCGTTGCCGTTCGAGCGATCTTCGTTGCTCGACGGCGGATGAAACGCGGGCCGCGCGTTGTTCTCGGGTTGCGCACCGTCGTTCGGCTTCGGCTGCACGGCGCGATCCTGCTGTTCGTTTCTGTTGAACGAGGGATTGCCATTCGGATTGTTGTTGCCGGTCGCGGCGCCGCCGTTCTGCGAAGGCCGCTGGAATGTGGGCCGGTTGTTGTCACCCGGCTGCGAATTTCCGTTCGGATTTTTGTTTGCGTTCGCATTGCTATTCGGCGGCGTGAACGGACGGAAGCCCGGCCGCACATTGTTACTTTCGCTGCCAGGATGCGCCGCGTTGTTGTTCTCGTTGTTCGGGCGCGCAGCGTTGTTGCCGCCCGCATTTGCATTGCCCGCATTTCCGTTCGGCTGATGAAACTGCTGGAAGCCGCCACGGTTACCGGGCTGATTGTTCGGCTGGCCGTTGTTGGGCCTGGCGAAGCCGCCGTTGTTCGGCGCGCCGCCGCGCGCGAGCGGCTGGGTATGGCCGATGGGAACGGCGTTTGACGCGGGTGTCATCTTGGTGACGACGCGCCGATTCGCCAGACTCGCCGGCGGCAACGCTCGCGCATTCGCTTGGCCGCCGAACGCGCTGCGCTGCGTCGGCTGCACGGCGGTGCGATCCATCACGCGCGGATTGCGCAGTTGATCGTCCGAGATGCGCACGGATCCGGGGCCCACGGGCCGGCCGTTGACGAACGTGTCGCGATCGACCGCCGTAACCGCACGCACGTTGTTCTCGTACGTGTAATGGTTGACCACCGTCGTGTTGTGGTTCACGTAGACGTTGTTGTACACGGTGGTCACTTGCCTCACGTTGACGACGCGCGTGTTGTACACGTTCACGTGTTGCACGTACAGCGCACTGCAGTGATACGACGGCACCCAGACGTCACGCGGCCCGAGCGGGAACCAGGCAACACCTGCGCCGCCTCCGATGGCGATCGAAAGACTGAAGCCTCCGCCGCCTACGAATCCGACCAGCGCCGGCGCATACATCGGACGCACGATCGGTCCACCGACTACGACGCCGACGCCGACCGGCCCTGGCACCCAACCCCAGCGCCCGCCGATCACCGCCCAGCGTCCATAGTGAAATGGAGCAAAGCCCCACGGTTCATCTTCCACCCACGTCCAGCCCCACGGCGCGACGAAAACCCAGTGGCCGTAGTGGTACGGCGCCCAGTCGGCAGCGACGCCGTTCGGCACCCACACCGAGCCGTACTGCGGATCGTTGCTCCACGCGCCGTAATCGTCGAGATCGTTGTAACCGATGACGTCGCGCGACACGTAGCGCGCCGATGCGGATTGATCTTCGCGCTGGTCGCGCGAGGCGCACCAGCTGTCGAAATCATCGCGGCCGGGAAGCGGCTGCGCGTCGTAGGTCAACTGGTCGGTGCCGGAAAACGAAAATGCCTGGCCGGGATTCAGAGTAAACGCCTGGCCGCCACCGGTGACGCTTCCCGATCCGCCCCACACTTCGATGATTGTCGCGCCGCCGTTCGGATCGACGTTCACCCGATACTGTCCGGGCCGCAGAATCGAAAACGCCAGGTTCGGCGTATCCACTTCGAAGGCCTCTCCCTCGCCGAGTTCGCGGACGCGCACGTAGAGCGAACCTTGCGCGAGCTGCAGCTGCGTGACCTGGTCGTTCAGATTGAGAAATGAAATTCCCGTTTGCCCGGAGAGGCGCAGAACCGAGCTGCCGACGTGAAGCTCGCCGCGCGAATCCTGATCCGCCCAAAGATTGTCGCCGGTGGTGAGCGGGCGATTCGGATTCGCGTCGATCCAGTCCTGCGTGCCAGCGGGCTGCAGAGATACGGAACCCTGAATGTAATTCAGGCGCGCCACGCGGCCCGGAGGATCGGCCTGCGTGGCGTCGGCCTGCGCGGCGTCGTCTTGTGCCGTCGCGGTGCAGGGAATCGCCAACAGCGCGGCCATGGCCAAAAACAGAGCGATGAAAAACGGTCCCACACGTTCGATCGTGAATTTGTTCATGGTGCCAAGTCGATTTCGCATGACTGGTCCTCCTCAGTTCTTCTGGAACCGCGTATGCGTTGGGCGAGCATCGGGAGGGTCGAGCCATCGCCCGCCGCCTCCACGTGAATTTCTATTTTTTCGGCGGATGCGCCTCGGAATGGGATGAGGGTTGGGATGGGCGCTCTTCCTGCTTTGGCTGGGAGTTCTGTTGGTGGTTCAGCGGCGGATGAACGTCGTACATGTCGTCGCGCGCTTTCGTCGGCTGGGTATATTTCATCGCCGAGTGCTGTTCGTAGGGACGCGGCTGTTCCGGCATCACGTTCCCGGCGGCCGGTTGAGCCGCGCGATTATTCGAGCCGGATGGCGGCGTGAACGGCCGGAATCCGTCGCGCGATTCCTGCTGGTTGTTCGTGCGGACGTTGTTGGCCGGCGGATTGTTGTTTCCGTTCGTGCGGGCGGCTTGCGGCTGATTGAATTCACGGCTGTCGTTCGTGAATTCAGGCGTGCGGCGTTGCGTTTCGACCGCCGGATTCAGCCTGGCGACGACGGGCCGCTCCGCGAAGGAATAGGACGGCTTGGCGGTCGCGACGCGCGCGGTCGCGGAGACGTAACTCGCGCGGGTCGGCGCGAGCGGAGTCGAATCGACCACGCGGGCGGCGCGAATCTGGTCCGCGTCGATGTGGACGACTCCGCCGGCCACGGGGCGCGCGTTCACAAATGTATCGCGCGAAACGACGGTGACGGCGCGTGCGTTATTCCCGTACATATAGTTCACGTGCGTCACGTCGCGATTGACCACAGCCGTGTTGTAGACGTTCGTCACTTCCGTCACGTTGACGATCCGCGTGTTCGTCATATTGATCGTCTGAAAGTAGCGCGGGCTGCAGTGGTATCCAGGCACGAAGACGTCGCGCGGCCCCAGAGGGAACCAGCCCACGCCGGAAACTCCTCCGCCAAATGCGACCGAGAAGCCGAATCCGCCTCCGCCGACAAATCCGACGACGGCGGGCGCGTACACAGGGCGCACAACGATCGGTCCCGGCACCCAGCCCCAGTGATCGCGGGCGTAGGCCCAGCGGCCGTAATGAAATGGCGCCCATCCCCAAGGTTCGGAGTCAACCCAAGTCCAACCCCAGGGTTCGATGAAAACCCAGTGGCCGACCTGGTAGGGCGACCATCCGACGGCAACGCCGCTCGGGACCCAGATTTCGCCGTAGTCGGAATCGGATTGCCACGAGCCGTAGTCGTCGAGATCGTAGTAGCCGTCGACGTCGCGCGAGACGTACTTCGCGGACACGGCGTCGTTTTCGCGCTGATCGCGCGACTGGCACCAATCCTCGAAATCGTCGAAGGCGGGCGCGTCGGCCGCGTCGTAGGTGATCTGGTCGGTGCCATTGAATGTGTACTGCTGGCCGGCGTCGAGATCCCACGTTTGGCCGCCGCCGGTTACTTCGCCCGCGCCTTCGCGGACGACGACGATTGTGGAGCCGCCATTGGGATCGGTTGCGATGCGGTATTCGCCGGCGCGCGTCAGGGTAAGCGCGAGATTCGGCGTGTCGACCTCGAAGGCGTCGCCGCTCGGGAGAATGCGCAGATGAACTTCGATGGTGCCTTGGGCGAGCTGGAGCTGCGTGGTGCGATCGTCGAGCGTGAGGAACGAAATGCCGGTCTCGCTCGACATGCGGATCGCGGTGCTGCCGATGTGAACTTCGCCGCGCGAATCCTTATCGGCCCAGAGATTGTCGCCAGTGGTGAGCGGACGGTTGGGGTCGGCTTGCACCCAATCCTGATCGCCCGAAACTTGATAGGAGACCGAGCCCTGAATGTAATTGAGGCGGGCGACGCGGCCCGGAGGATCGGCGTCCTGCGCCGCGGCGGAATTCGGGAATGCCGAGACGAGGCACGGAACTACGAACAGGAACGTGAGCAGCAAACCAGCTTTTCTCATGAACGGGTGACTCCCTTGGCGAACCGCTCTCTTGATAGCATAGCGGTTCGCATGAGCCAATTCCATGCAGCGAACCATGTAAACCATGCGGCAACACGCATTGATGACATGGGTGTCTTGCCTCCTACTTGTTCAACACGGCGCGCGACTCTGAGTTTCGCTTCGAGCGCCTGCCTCTTGCAGCGCGACGAAGCGAAGAGTTTCTTCAGGGGCTGAAGCCCTGTCTTTCTGCATCCGAATGTCGGAGCTAAAGCTCCGACCTCCTGAAGAGGCCGCGCGCTTCGCCGCGGCGTGCGCGAAAATGTTCTTCACGAGTAAGCCAAAATTTCTCTCTGCTCCGAATGCCCGGCGGGAGAAGCCCGCGGCTAAAGCCGGCCTAGGTGGCGGCGCTTTTCGCGGGCCTGAAGGCCCACGCTTCCACCGGAGGCATACCGCCTCCATACGCCGGGCGGCTCACGTTTCCAACCACGCGCGCGTGGTGTGTGCGTGGAGCACGCCCGGGCAAGCCCGGGCGGCAAACAGCGGGAGCCCTTCGAAGCTCAGGGCAAGCGAGCTCCCGCACTCCACAGGGTCGCCCGGTTCGCACACAGACTCTGAAGGCCCACGCTTGCACCTGACTGCTTCCGCGCGAACCTTGGTCAGAATGAAGTCTGACGCACTGAAACCCGGATTGCGCCGCCGCTTGCAGCGCGCGGCCCCGAAAAAATTCGGGGCCGCGTGCTTCCTTGATGAAACTCAGCTCGAACTAACGACGACCGTGGCCGCCGCCGGAATGGCCTCCGCCCCCACCGCCGTGGGAACCGCCGCCGCCGTGCGAGCCACCGCCACGAGGTGCACTGTAACTACCGCCGCGGGGCGCGCTGTAGTTGCCACGGGGAGCGGCATATCCGCCGCCACGCGGCGCGCTATAGTTTCCTCGCGGCGCACTGTACCCTCCGCGGGATTCGCCGTAGCCGCCGTTCCCTCCGCGACCGTAAGAATTGTTTCCGTACCCGCCGCCGCGCGGCGTCACGATAGGCTGCCTCATATTAAGTTGCGGTCTAGAGTATGAATGAGAGTATGAATTTGAGGAGCCCTCACGTGACGCCGACCCCGGCGAGTTATAAGAACGGGATTCGTTGTTTCCGCGGCTGTTTCCCGAGAAGCCTCGCGCATCCGCGCCGCGATTGGCGCCGGATGGCGGAGTGAACGTGTGCCATCCCGGCCGGCTTGAAGTGATCGCGCCGCGATTTTCATTTCCGCCGTTGAACGAACGCGCACCGGCGTTGCCGCCGTTGCCGAACGACCGCCCGCCTTCATTACCGCGATTGCCGTTGAAGGACTCGCGCCCGCTGACGTTGTTGTTTACCGAGCGTCCGCCGAAGCCCGCGCCCGTTCGGCCCGAAGCGCTGAAGAAATGCTGCGAGCTTGATGGAGCGTTGCGGTATGACGACGGGTTCGCCGCGCGGCCCGACGCGCTGTAGCTGGCACGCGACGGCGAAATCGGCATCCTGCCGCTGACCATGCTTGCCTGGCGGAACGACGCCTCGCTCATCCGCCCGTTGACCCCGTGCACCGCTGCGCGGCCAAACTGGCTCGAGTTCATCGAGACCATGCCGGAGCGAACGCGATCGTTGTGGAACGCTTCGTTCACGTTCGAGAAGCCGCGACCTCCGGGACCGATGGGACGGAATCCGTCGTGGAAGCCGTCGCCACGCACGCCGAGCGTTTCGAATCGCCCGCCCCCGCGGCCCCACCACGGGTGATACCAATCACCCGGGCCGCAGGGCAGCCAGCCGATGTTCCCGAAGCCAAAACCAAATCCGACACCGAAGCCGAAGCCACCGCCGCCCCAACCGAAGAACGAGACGTACGCGGGCGACCAGATCGGGTAGTAACCGGGATAGCCGACCACGGGGCCAGGCCACCACGCCCAGTTGCCGCCATAGACGAACCAGCGGCCATAGTGATACGGCGCCCAGCCCCACGGCTCGTAGGAAACCCACGTCCAGCCGTAGTAGGGCTCCCAGACCCAGCGTCCGTCGCTATACGGCGCCCAATTCGGAGACTGCTGCGGAATCCACACCTGGCCGTAGTCCGGCACTTCGCTCCACGTGCCGTAGGTATCGAGATCTTCCGAGCCGGTGTAATAAGGATCGGTGTCCTTCCAGCTCTTGGCGCTGGTGATCCGGTGATCGCGATCCATGTTCCAGGAATCCCAGGCGTCTTCGCTCGGAGCGGATTCGGTCTTGTACTGCGGGTTGTCCGTTCCCTGGATGGTGATCGATTGACCGGCGTTGACGTGCGTACTGCCCTGGGGCTCGGTGATGTCCGCCGAGCCTTCGCGGACGATCGCGTCCGTTTCGCTATCGGAATTCACCTGAATGCGATATTCGCCCGTGCCATCCGGATGGACGGCCGCGTTGGGCGTGTCGATTTCCGCGTTCGCTTCGCCGGGGCGGACGACTGCGTACGTCACGAGGCCCTGGCCGACCTGCACCTGAATATTTTCGCGCGTGATGTTGGCGACCTTCACGGTCGTGTTGCTCGAAAGGCGGAGGACGTTCGCGGAATCGAGTTGGATTTCCGCGCGGCCGTCGGGGCCGGTTGAAACGCGATCGCCGACGGCGACCGGCGTGTTTACGGTTGCCGCGACCCATTCGCCGTTGTCGCCGCGCTGCGTCGAGACATTGCCTTGAATCACGCTCAAGCGCGCCACGCCTGGCGCCGGGCCGGCGTTATCGGGCTGCTGTCCGTCGGCTTGTGGCCCAGCGTATTGGGAATCCGGCGGGACCGGCGATTGATTGGGAGGCGGAGCTTGTGACGGGTCCCACTGGCCGTACGTTTGGTCGGGCGGAGGCGGCGCGGACTGCTGGTCTTGAGCTCTCAACGGCGCGCTCACCGACATCACGCCGAGCGCTAAGAGAATCGCTGCCAAAGTCGCTAGATGCTTTTTCATGTGTCACCCCTGGCGGATCACCGCCAGCAAACCCTTGTAGCCACCCGTGGTAATGCAGGGGCGGGGCCAAAGTGGCGCGATTTGGCACATTGTCTCTAGGTCGCTGAAGGGCAATGGGTTAGGGACGGGCTTGCGCCTCTCGGGCGCTCGGTCAACTTGTTGATCTGCGGTGGTTTTCACGCATCCTTGGTGCTTTTCAACCACCGGGCGACGACCGAGTGAACTAGGCGCCCTCGGGCTCAAGAGGGTCGGAAACGCCCATTTGCGAGAGGCGATAACGGAGGGCATTGCGCGAGAGACCTAGAGCGCGAGCGGCTTGGCTCTTGTTGCCGTTGGCGCGGCGCAGGGCTTCGCGAATGATTTCTTCTTCCCATTGCTCGAGGGTGACGCCATCGGGCAGGACGGGCGCGGCGGCGTCGGCGTGGGGGCGCGGACGGGCGCTATCGAGATGGATGTCGGCGGCGTCGAGTGTGGGCCCGGCGGCGAGCGTGACGCTGCGCGCGAGAATATTTTCGAGCTCGCGGATATTGCCCGGCCAGTGAAAGTCCATTAGGAGCTTCAGCGCCTGCGGCGTGATGCGCGGCGTCGGCTTGCCGGATTCGCGCGCGAACTTTTCGAGGAAGAAGGTTGTGAGCGCGGGGATGTCTTCTTTGCGGTCGCGCAGGGGAGGGATGTCGATTGCGACGACGTTGAGGCGGTAGTAGAGATCTTCGCGGAACGTGCCTTCTTCGAGTGCGGCGCGGAGGTCGCGATTGGTGGCGGCGATGAGGCGGACATCGACCTTGATGGTTTTCGTGCCGCCGAGGCGCTCGAATTCGCGCTCTTGCAGCACGCGCAGCAGTTTCACCTGGATTGCCGGAGGGACGTCGCCGATTTCATCGAGGAAGAGCGTGCCTTTGTCGGCGAGCTCGAATTTTCCCGGCTTGCTTGACGTGGCGCCGGAGAACGCGCCTTTTTCGTAACCGAAGAGCTCGCTTTCGAGGAGGTTTTCGGGGATCGCGGTGCTATTGATCTTGAGAAACGGGCCAGAGGCGCGCTGGGAATGCTCGTGGATGGCGCGCGCGATGAGATCTTTGCCGACGCCGCTCTCGCCGCCGATCAGCACGGTGGCGTTGGTGGGCGCGACGCGCTCGACGAGGCCGAGGACGGCTTGCATTTTGTCGCTCGTGGCGACGATGTTCTTGTATTCGTAGCGGCGGCCGAGGGCTTCGCGCAGGTCGCGATTTTCGGCGCGCAGCTCGTGCGAGGCGAGCTCCTTGCGAATCACGAGCACGAGCTCGGCGAGCGAAAACGGCTTCAGGACGTAATCGCTCGCGCCCGCTTTCATCGCGTCGACGGCGGATTCCACGGTGCCGTAGGCGGTCATCATCACGACGGGCATTTCGGCGTCGATGCGCTTCACGGCGTGGAGGAATTCAAGGCCGCTCATGCCGGGGAGCTTGAAATCGGTGACGACGAGATCGAACGGATTCTTATTGAGGATTTGGAGGCCGGACTCGGCGTCGGGCGCGGTGCGGGCCTGGAATCCTTCGTCGGCGAGCTGAAGTTCGAGCAGGCGGCGCATTTTGGCTTCGTCTTCGACGATGAGGATCGATGGCTTTTGGCGTGTCATTGTGGCTAAGCGTGCGATTTGGATTTGGCGTTCATGAGTTTTGCGGCGCGGCCGGAAGGAAAATCCGGAAATGCGCGCCGGGCCTCGAATCGTTCTCGAGTTTAATCGAACCGCGGTGATCGTCCACGATTTTGGCGACGACAGCGAGACCGAGGCCGACGCCGTCTTTCTTCGTGGTGAAAAACGGATTGAAAATCTGCTCGCGGGCGCCGGGAGGAACGCCGGGGCCGGTGTCGCCGATCGCGATACCGACGCCGGGGCGGCCGCCGGAGGATTCGGGCGCGACCGTGATGCTCAAGACTTCCTCATGGCCGTCGGGTGAGGTGTCCATCGCCTGGTACGCATTCTGGATCAGATTCACGAAAATGCGCTCGCAAAGGTGCTCGTCCGCCAGGACCTCCGGGACGGGAGAATAGTGGCGTTCGACGCGGACCGTGGAATTCGGCGTCTGCGCCAAGACGGATTCGAGCGAGCGGTCGATGATCTCGCAGACGCGCTGCGGGTGCAGATCGAGATGCGCGGGGCGCGCGAAATCGAGGAAGCGCGCGACGAGCGCGTTCAGGCGGTTCACTTCCGCGGAAATATAGCCCGCGAGCTCGCCTGCGAGCGGTTCCGAGCCTTGCAATTTCTGCTGCAACATTTCCGCCGAGCCTTTGATCACGCCGAGCGGATTGCGAATTTCGTGCGCGAGGCCCGCCGAAAGCTGGCCGAGGGCGGCGAGGCGCTCGGAACGGCGCGCGTCGGCCTCGGCGCGCTGCAATTGGCGGTTCGTCTCTTCGAGGCGCTCGGAAACCTCGCGGTAGCGCTGGACCTGGCGGCGATTGTCCATCACGAAGCGGTTCACCAGCATTGCCGCGAGGAAAAAGAAAAGAATGCGAATCGCCAAAATCGTGGCGCCCTCTTTTCCGATTTCATATTCGCGCAACGCTGGGATCAGGAACGAGCAGTATGCGAGCGAGGAAAGCGCGGTCCACGCGAGAGTGCCGAGCGGGCCGAAGTAGATCGCGGCCGTGAGGACAGGGAGATAGTAAATCGGGTAGTAGGCGCTGTTGATGCCGACGTCGCCAGTGTGGTCGAGCAGCAGCGTGGCGAGCGCGATTTTCAGCAGGACGCTGTAGGCGCGGCCGCGGCCGGGCATGCGCGCGATCAGCGGGCCTTCGAGGATCTGGAATATGGCGATGACGAGGAGAATGAGTTGTTTGTGCAGCTCGTCTTCGGCGGGAAGCGCTGCCAGGCTGGCCAGCAGTAGCAGGATGAGTACGTCGAACCAGCCGATCGGCGACTTTTTGCGGTCGAGCATTTCCGAATGCGCCCTCAGAGACGCTAAAGTGGATGGACCCAAATCCCACACGAATCTAACACGACGCCGAGGGGGTGCCGGCAGAAAGCTGTCTTGGGGAGCGGCGATTCAGGCTTCAACCGTCCCTCCGGGACTGAGAATTCAGCGCAGCGCATCGTTTCCCGGCATTCCGCTTCGCCTGCCTCGCCGGCAGGCGGGCTTCATGCCGGGCTAATTACAATCGCCCCTCCGGGGCTTAGAGCGGGCCGTCACGTCGCGACCAAGAGACTCGCGGGTTTCCTTCGAGCTTGAGGCGAAGATGCGTTCACCTGAGGCGGCTTAGTGGAGCGGGTCGGTGTCCCCATGGGCCGAAGCCCCGTTTCCCGTGGCGGCGTCAATGTCGGAGCTTAAGCTCCGACCCCCTAAGGCCGCCGGTAGGGACGTGGAGGCCGCGAGGAGTGCTGCGATCAGCGCGAGGAGAAAATCAGGCTCGCATCATCGAGGGCGAGAAGCGGATTTTCGGCGGCGCGGAGGCGGGCGTCTTCGAGGACGCGGCCCACGAGGAGAATCGTCGGCGAATCCATGCGCGCGAGCTTGTCGAGGTCGCCGATCGTCGTGTACTGATGCTGTTGCTGCGGCGTGGTGGCGTGCGACACGATTGCCGCCGGAATATCCCCGGCGAGGCCGGCTGCGAGGAATTCTTCGCGCAGGCCAGTGAAATCGTGGCCCGGCATGTAGATGACGAGCGTGGCATTGCCCTGAGCGAGATTCTTCCAATCGGGCTTTTCCGGGTGGCTGCCTTTTTGCGCGTGATGGCCCGTTACGACGACCACTCGCGCGCTCTTTCTGCGGTCCGTGAGCGAGACGCCGAGCGACGCGGCCGCGCCGAGTCCCGCGGTGATGCCGGGAACGACGTCGAAGGGGGCGCCTGCGGCGGTGAGCGCGGCGATTTCTTCGGCGAGGCGGCCAAAGATGCCGGGATCGCCGCTCTTGAGGCGGACCACGTCGAGGCCGCGCCGGGCGTAGTCGATCATGAGCGCGTTGATCTCGGCCTGCGTGATGCTTTTGGCTCCGCAGCGCTTGCCGACGTTGATCACTTCGGCGTGCGGCCCGGCGAGCGAGAGAATTGCGGGCGGCACGAGGTCATCGTGCAGGATTACGTCCGCCTGTTCGATTAGGCGATGCGCCTTCACGGTGAGCAGGTCGGGATCGCCCGGACCTGCGCCGACGAGGTGCACCGTGCCTGTGGGAACCTGTGTCATTTATTCTCTCGCGTTCTCTTACCGTATCGGAATCGCCATCAAAGAAAAAGCCCGCTTACCGGGGGATGTTCCTGGCAGCGGGCCTGCGATTTCGGTCTGTTTTCGAGGTTCTCGGATCAGACACCCGCGCCGATTGTGGAGAGACGACAACAAGCTGCGAAGGCCGTCGCGCGGGCGAAGTGAACCATAACTAATTTTACGCAGCGGTGTACGGCGCGGTCAAGGCTTACGGGAAGACCCGCAAGGCCTCTGCGGAAATTTTCCGTGCGGGACGCACGAAGCTCGCGAGAGTTTCTTTGCCGAAGCGTCGGTTTAGCGCGGCGATCGGCCTTTCGTTTGTTATAATTAAAGGCGCCCAGTCTGCCCTCGTCTCACGAGGCGCGGAGCGGAGTCGTTCATCTGCATGGTGGCCCGCTGGCCACCCGGAGCGTCTTGCCGGCCCCCACCCCGTGGCGCAGGGCGTGTGTATCTGCTGAGCCTTGGGCTTCAACGGTAGGATCGCGAGGTACGGCGACCGGCCGTTCGTCGGAACAACCTTTCACCTGGCGCTCGCGCGCCGGAACAGCCGTCGAGGATCCGCTGTGAGACTCAGCCTGCGGTTGATTCTTTCGCTGGTCATTGGAATCAGCCTCGTCACGTTCATCATTTCGCGGAATCAGGTCCGCTCGGAAAAGCGGGGCCTTCGCACCGACCTGGAGCACCGCGCGTCGATCCTGGCGGAGAGCCTCGGCGAGATCGTGGAGCCGGCGGTGGAGCGCGGGTCGCACACGCAGCTGCGCCGCATCGTCGATCGGTTTGAAGACCGGCAGCGCCTGGCGGGGGTGATCATCTACGACGCGGACGGGAACATCCTCGCCGAAAGCACGAGTCTTTCGGATCGCATTACCCCGCCGCCCGTGCCGCTCGAGGCTGTGAAAGCGCAAGCGGACGGCGTGAGCAAATTCCTCACCTTGGGCGACCGCCCGATGAACGCCTACTACCTCGGCATGTACGACGACGACGCGAAAATGCGCGGCGTGCTCGCGATCTTTCACGATGCCAGCTACATCGAGGCGCAGAGCAATCGCATCTGGCGCGAGACGATTTGGCACGTGGTGGCGCAGGTGCTGCTCATTGTGCTGCTCACCGTGCTCATCATTCGCTGGACGATCGTCCTGCCGATTTCGCGCACGGCCGAATGGATGAAGGACTTGCGCGGAGGGCGCGTGCGGCCTCGTCCGCCGCTGCCGAATGAGGCTTTCCTCGCGCCGTTTTCGCAGGAGGTGGTGAAGTTTGCGCGCAGCCTGACGGAAGCACGCGCGGCGGCCGAAGAAGAGGCGCGCCTGCGCGAAACCGGCGAATCGCTGTGGACGCCGGAACGGCTGCGTATCAGCGTGCAAGCGAAGGTGCTCGGATCGCTCTTCGTGGTTTCGAATCGCGAGCCTTACATGCACGAATATCGCGGGAAGAATATCGAGGCGGTGGTGCCGGCGAGCGGGCTCGTGACGGCGCTCGAGCCGGTGTTGCGCTCGTGCGACGGCACGTGGATCGCGCACGGCTCGGGCGAGGCGGATCGCGAGGCCGTGGATCGTCACGACCGGTTGCGCGTGCCGCCGGACAAGCCCGAGTACACGCTGCGCCGCGTGTGGCTCACGAAAAAAGAGGAGCAAGGCTACTACTACGGGTTTTCCAACGAGGGGCTCTGGCCGCTCTGCCACATCGCGCACGCGCGTCCGCTGTTTCGCACATCGGATTGGGAGAGCTATCAGGAAGTGAATCGCAAATTCGCCGACGCGGCGCTGGAAGAGATGGCCGGCACGGAGCGCCCGCTGCTGCTGGTGCAGGATTATCATTTCGCGCTGCTGCCGCGCATGGTGAAGGAGGCGCGGCCGGATGTGCGCGTCGCGATTTTCTGGCACATTCCGTGGCCGAACCCGGAAGCGTTCGGAATCTGCCCGTGGCAGCGCGAGCTTTTGGACGGACTGCTCGGCGCCGATCTGGTCGGCTTTCACACGCAGTCGCATTGCAACAATTTCCTCGAGACGGTCGACGGGGCGCTTGAATCGCGCATCGAGTGGGAGCGTTTTTCCGTGCGGCGGCTGGGGCATCGCACGTTCGTGCGGCCGTTTCCGATCAGCGTGGACGGGCGCGAGATGCGGGCCGACCCGGGCGATCTGGCCGTGTCGCCTTACGAACTGCGCGCGTCGCTGTTGAAGAATCTGGGGATCGAGGCGAGCTTTCTCGGCATTGGCGTCGACCGCATCGACTACACGAAGGGGATCATCGAGCGCTTTCACGGGGTCGAGCGGCTGCTCGAAAAATATCCCGCGTACGCAGGCAAGCTGACGTTCATTCAGATCGGCGCGCCGAGCCGCACCACGATTCCGCGCTATCACGATTTCTTCGAAGAGGTGCAGGCCGAGGCGGCGCGCATCAACGCGCGCTTCCAGCGCGGCAATTGGAAGCCGATTGCGCTGCTCACGCGCCATCACAGCCACAAGGAGATTCTGCCGTATTACCGCGCGGCGGATTTCTGCATGGTCACTTCGCTGCACGACGGAATGAATCTCGTCGCGAAGGAATATGTGGCGGCGCGCGGGGACGACGAGGGCGCGCTCATCCTGAGCCAGTTCACAGGAGCTGCGCGCGAGCTGCGCGATGCTATCATCGTGAATCCATACGACACTGACCAGTTGGCCGAGGCGATTCGCACCGCGCTGGAGATGGATTCCGACGAGCGGAGTGAGCGAATGCGGCGGATGCGCCGGATCGTCAAAGAGCACAACGTGTATCGCTGGGCCGGCAGCCTGATCGCCGAGCTCGCCGACATTCGCATCGACGAAACCGAGTCCGAATCGGCTGTGAAGCAATCGTCGTGACCTCGGCGACTCGTCGTGCGCGCACGAATCGCGCAGCTGTCTGCGCGTTCGATGCGTGGGACGAAATCATCGCGCGGCTTCGCGGGACTCCCCGGCGCGCGATTTTCCTCGATTTCGACGGCACCCTCGTGAAAATTCAGCGGAGTCCTCGCGTGGTGCGGTCTTCGGCGCGCGTAAATCGCGTCCTCGAACGGCTGGAGCTCAATCCGAATCTTTCCGTTGCGATCGTCAGCGGGCGTCGTGCACGCGATTTGCGGAGGCTGCTTCCCGTGCGCGGCTTGCGTTACTACGGCCTGCACGGCGGGGAGCGCGATGGCCGGCAGATCAAGCTGAGCAAAGCGAATCAGCTGGCGCTCGCGAGCGCCAAACGAGAGATGGAGAAGCAGTCCGCGGGACTGCGAGGAATTTGGGTCGAGGACAAGGAGTTCAGCTTCTGCGTGCACTATCGAAATGCTGATGAGGTCACCGGACGAGCCGCGGGGCGAATCCTGAAGAAGGTGCTGGCGCCGTGGCGCAAGACGCTGCATGTTGTCAGCGGGAAGAAGATTTGGGAGGTACTGCCGCCCGAAGTTCCCGGAAAGTTCGCGGCGGTGCAGGGAGCTTTGGCAAAAATGCCGCGTGGCGCGGCGGCGGTCTACATTGGCGACGACGAAACCGACGAGGGCGTCTTCGCGGTGCTGAAGAATCAGGTGACGGTGCGCGTCGGCAACGCGGATGGCACAGTCGCCCGCTACTTCCTGCCCGCGCCCGCGGACGTTTTGAGGTTCCTCTCTCGCCTGGAACGCGAGTTGCGCCCCGATCGCCCGGGCAGCCGCTAGCATCTCGCCAATCGCGCCAGCCGGGTGGCGGACCGCTCTCTTCGAGCGAACGCTCCGCCGAACTGTGATAAACTTTTTCGGACCGTTGTTCTTCGCTTTGCCGTACTGCGCGCCCGTAGCTCAGCTGGATAGAGCGTCTGGCTACGAACCAGAAGGTCGGGAGTTCGAATCTCTCCGGGCGCGCCACTTTTTGCTGCCAGCAACACTGCGCGAGCGTGAATTGAAGCGAACGTCAGCGGTAGGCCTCGCGGCGATGGAGAACACGTCGAATCTCGATCGTGTCCACAGCGGGGAAGAGGAAGAAGAGCCGATAGTCGCCGATGCGAAGCCGGAGTTCTTCTCTTCCCCGAAGCGCCTTTACGTCGCCCTCGCCCGTCTCAGTAAAACGATGCAGGCCAGCGAGAATGCGCATGGCGGTAGGCCTGTCCATGCGCCGGACGTCGGCCTTCGCGGGTTCAGTCCAGACGATGCGCTTCACTTCGGTTCTTTGAAGCGTCCGATTTCTTCCTGAGTGATCCCGAGTTCAGCCAGTACCTGCTCGTGGGGGATACCCGGGTTGTGCTTCAGCCACTCCTGTGCTTCGGCAATCGCCTTTTCCTCTGTGGCTGTGAGTGGTTCGTCATCGATGGGGGCGTTGGCGATGGCGCGCGAGACAGGATCGAGCATGGCTTCGAGCAGGCCGACGACTGCGGTAACCTGACTAGGGGCCAGGCGCTCGATCAACTCATGGGCTTGGTGTTTTTCGTTTGCCGAACTATTTGCCATCGAGAATCCCCCAAGCTGCCGTTAACGAGGACCGTATGTATATTCTACACTAGCTGGTCCTCATGATGGTTTCTGGCTCCGACCCAATTGCCAGAGTTCGGAAATTGTCCCCTAAGGCGCGCCACACACCTTTCTCTCTGTGGGTCACAATTCTCGAACACAGAGAACACGCGCGGAGCCGTTCCCCGCGCAGCTATTCTGGAATGTCGGACGAAGGTTTTATTTTTCGCGCGCGGCTCTCGGCCAATTTCATCTTGCGCTGTGGCTCACACTCCAAATGTAGGCTGCCAGCGCGTTCACTTGTGTGGGCGTGAGTTGCGCGCCGCCCATCGGAGGCATCGGGCTTCGATATTCCTTTGGCTGGGGCACGCCGTCTGTGATTGTCTTCGCGATTCCGGCGTAACTGCCGTTGCTCCAGAGCCATTTCTTGTCCGTGAGGTCGGGACCGAGCGGAGTGCCTTTCGCATTGTCGCCGTGGCACCCGGTGCACGAAGCCCCGCCCACCTGGCCGTGATAAATCCGGTTTCCGAGCGCCACCATTGCCGCCGTCGCGCCGTGCGGTACGGGACCATTCATATTCCCTTCGCGCCCTGCGTTCGGATGGTTCCCTTCCGGCGGATTCACTGGAGCCGCCACCACCTGACCCGCGGGAGCGGTCAAGCTCGGGCACGGAGTAATGCTCGAGGCATCAAACGGCCCGCCGCTATACGTCACGCGATAGATTCGTCCGGTCACGTCGTCCGAAATATAAAGCGCGCCGTCGGGTCCCACGGCCAGCCCGCTCGGGCGATGCGCCGCGCCCTGCGGCGATTCGTTCGCGCCCGCGAAGCCATCCGCGAACACCTCGCACGGTGCGGAAGCGCGCACTCCTGAGAGCGGCTGAAATACCACGTTGTAACCGCCCTGCGCATACGGGGCGCGGTCCCACGAGCCGTGGAACGCGATAAACATTCCGTTGCGATAGCGCGCCGGAAATTGCGTTTTGTCGTAATGGACCATCCCGTTCGGCGCCCAGTGCGCGGGAAACGCCGCGACGGGACCAGTCTTTTCCGCGCAAACTCCGATCTTCTTTCCGTCGCCGCCGTATTCCGGCGCGAGAACCAGTTTCCGTACGAACGAGTCGTAGTAGCACTCGGGCCAGCCGTAGTCCCTGCCCGTCTTGATCAGCAGCAGTTCTTCGGCCGGCAGCGTGGCCTCCTGATCCGGCTTATAGAATTGCGGCCAGTTCGCATGCAATTGATCGCGTCCGTGCTGCGTCGAGAAGAGGTTGCCGGCCGCATCAAACGCCAGGCCTTCGGCGTTTCGAATCCCCGTCGCATAGCGTTCCGCCGGCGAAAACGCCTGGTCCGTCTTGTTCGCGTCATACCGCCAGATCCCGCCGCGCGTTTCTAGCTGCGGGCAGGGGTTCTCACCCGGCGATTGCGGCACGCGATTTTTCACCTGGCAGGAATTCGTCGGCGTCGCGTCGTCGACGTAAATATTCCCGGACGCATCGATGATGAACGGATGCATCGGATGATCGCCCGTCAACGGCAATCCCGAAAGGATCGTGAGCCCTTTCGCCTTGGGCGCGATCTCCCCGTTGAGCGGATACTTCGCGATGCGATCGTTGATCTCCGCGTAGATCGCGTCCTTGTAGAGCGCGATGCCCGAGCCTCCCGCTCCGCCCATCTCTGGCGTATCGCCAAAGCGCTCGATCACGTCGGCTTTGCCCGAGCCGGTCTTGTCTTGCAGGGCCACCAGAAACCCGCCCGCGTGCGGCGGCGTGTTCCCGTAATATCTGCCGGACCATGTGTTCACGTACACCACGCCATCCGGCGCGACTACGATGTCACGCGAGTGGCCGATGCCATCGGCGAAAATCGTGGCGCAAAAGCCCTTCGGCAATTTCAGTCCGGAATCGTTGCTTGGGCAGCCTTGGCCCGCAGGTAGTCGCGCTGGACCGGCCAGCTGCGCGTGTCCGGTAAAAAGAAAAACAGCCGCTGCGCAGAAAAAAACGACAACAGGAGCGATCGCACGCTTCATGGTATTTCCCTCAGCACCGTGCAAGTTTCGTTCAACCCGCCGTCGACAAAGCACGGCGAGTCTCCCCGGTGCTTTAGAGTCGCGACGGGACGTTTTGGGGGCGCTTTTCTTTGCCTGCACAGAGGCCGATGCTCTTGTGGGTCTGCTGCACGCGGCTGCATGTGACGGGGCGGACCATTCTTCGTTCGACAATCAAGGGGGCGATTTCTGCGGCCCTTTAATTGTCCTGGCTACTGAGCGGTGGCAGGCGCGGGCCAGCCGGAACCCGCGTCGGCTGGCATCATTCTCATAAAGGCGTTGATGGCATGAATTTGGCCGCCGTAGACCTTGAACACTTCCCACACCACTAGCGCGTTGCCGGGCCCATAGGCTTTCGGGATGCTGCCGAAGTCCATGCGCAGCAAGACAAGTCCGAGCGGTTCGTCCACGGCGATGACGCGGGCTGTGATGCCCGGATGCTCAATGATGTGCTGCGTCTTGATGTTTTCGCAGCCGGCCCGCGTGCAGCCCGCCCCGGCGGTGTGGACGCCGTTCTCGATGCGATATGCGTCCGGGGCGAACGGCGCGTCCACCTGCACGAAGCTTCCCACTTTCAGGCCCGCCGGATACTTCAGCGCAATCTTGACGGCTTCGTCGCGCGAATTGAGCTGCGAGCGCGGCGGAACAAACGCCATGGTCTTGTCTGCTTCTTGAAGCGCGTCGAGGCTGAACAGGGCGCCTTCCTTCCGGCTTCGCGTGACCATGGTCTCGATCTCGGTGATCTTCTTGTGGCTGTTGATCTTGAGCCGCAGCACCAGCAAAGCAGGGTTGCCGGATTCCTCTATCACCACTTGCGAGGCCGCCGTGGCCTGCGGGACGTCCAGGACGTCTTGGCGGTAGGTCCCCAGGCCGGAGGCGGTTTGCCAAAGGCCGTCGCCCAGCTTCACCACGCGACTGTTCTCGGTGAATCGGACGTCGGCAGCTACCGGCAGTGCGCCCGGATTGTGGGCAACCATGGCAGTCAGATACTGCGTAATGAAGCCGCGCAGGCAACCGCGGTCGCACGTCTTTGCGGCGGCGGGCTGTGCCAATAGCAGGAGGCCAGCCACGCTCAAGATGCTGATGCTCAGCTTGAACCTTAGCGAAACGGGTGCAATGTTCACGGGTATCTCCGGCGAGGGAATGTATCACAGACGAGGCGGGACTGCGCGGGGCGGACGAATCGATATCGACTGCGACAAGCTTCGGAATTCGCCGGTCACCTTGAGGGCAGAGGCTTCCGCGCAAATTCAATTAGCGATGGTGGCTATTTGCGTATTCGGCGGCTTGTTTTAGTTCCTCGTTTGCTTGCGACAAGAGGGCCTTGGCTTTTTCGGCGTGGCCGCCGAGTTCTTCTTGGTTCGCGGTCTGCGCCTCGTCGATTTTCTGATAGGCCTGTTGGATGTGTTGTTGGGCCTCGGCGAGATTCGCGTGCTTGTGCGCGTCGATATCGACGCTTGGCGCCTGGGCCAGGACGATCCTGGCGCCGGCCAGCGCGACGGCCAGGACGAGCGCGAGTTTTCTATTCTTCATGCTTGGGTCTCCTTTGAAATGTGCGGGCCTTGGCCACGCAGCGGCAATGAACTCGCGGGACGCGGGCGTTACGCGAACCGTCCTCAGATCGAAAGGAGGCGCGAGAAGAACGACCGGTAGCGCCGCAGGGCGACGCGAAAGTCCTCGGTCGACGGATTATCGCTGGGTCCCCATTGTTCTTCCATGCCTTGGCGCTCCCGCGAGAAGATTTCGCTGAGGCGGTTCATCGTTGCGGAGACCAGCGCGTCCGCCTCGGCGACGGCTTTGCGCGGCTCGTCGACGAATCCCACCTGAATGCTGTCCCATCGCGCGCGAAGCTCGTTGGCTTCAGTCGAAGGGAACAGTGCGACGCGCTCCTCTTCGACGGCGCGCACGGCGGCGGTGGCGGCCGGCGAATCGCTTGTCAGGCTCGCCCCGGATCGCACATCGGAGGGCGGCGGTGTCACTAGAGTGCGGGAATCGGAAGTGATGGGAGCCGCTTGCATCGTTTGCTCGGAGATGATTGCTGTGTCTTTGCGAACGAATTCAGTCATTGTCAAAATCCTCTTTTCTTTCAAGTCCGCCCGGCGGCGAGCATTTCGGCCGCTCGGAGTCGCTTCCTTCCAAAGCTAACCTCGCCCAACGACCTGGGCTCTCGCGCGCGCGGGCTGCTCCTGCATCAATTCGTCGAACAGCGCGCGGTAGTGAATCATGGCCTGGCGCAGATCCTCGGTGGTGGCTTCGCGCCGGGATTGGCGGATCGCGATGTCGTGTCCCGCGCGGTAGTGGTGGACGACGGTTGCATGGTCGACGGAAATTTCCGCCGCTCGCTGCTCGAAATCGTTCATGGGATAGCCGCGGGCGGACATCACTCGGACGATGAGGTGATCGGCTTCGGCGAGCGCGCCGCCGGGATCGTCCACAAAGTTCGCCTGAATCGTGCGCCAGGACTGCTGGAACTGGTCGCGGTCGGTGGGGGATAACAGGAAGAGGGGATAGCGGTTTACGCGCTCCTCAAGCTTTTCGAGTTCCGCTTCCGCTTTGTATTTGCTGCCGGTTTGTCCTACGGCTCGGTCGTATTCGGGGCCGAACCGCGCGCGGAGCTTCTTGGTGCGGCTTTGGAAGAATACGGCGACGGCCAGGGCGATCACCGCGATCACGACGATTGAGATCACTATGATTTGCGCAGATGTCATGCGGGTAGCCTCACGAAGTTAAGATATACGCCGTTTTGAGGATTCGGAATCAGCGATTGGCTGTAACGCCGCCGCGATAAACGTGTAGGGAGCCCTTAGTCGCGCAGCCGCCTGGCGCGTTGTATCGAGGCCACAACAGGCGTACCATGCGCGGGGCTGGGACGCCGGCTATTCTCGCAATCATTTGGGTGAGGCTGGGATGACGAAGAACGCAAGGTTTAGTGGTCGCGATCGCCGCGCGATGCTGAAGGCGGCGATGTTTGGGGGCGGAGCGGCAGTGGCCGGTCTTTTCGGGGGTTCGCTGGCGCAGGCTGCTCCTACGCCGAAGGAGCAGGAAGCGCAGGCGGCCGTGGACCGCGCCACGCGGGGGATGCCGGCGCCGAAGATTCAAGATGTAAGCGTGATCGAGGTCGGTGGCGGCGGGAACAACGATTCGACCGTCGTAAAGGTGACGACCGACCAGGCGGGCCTTTACGGCTACGGCTGCGCGACGACCACGTTTCCCGGCGGGCGCTCGAAGCTCGTCAAAGCGGCGGTGGAGCAATATCTGAAGCCGCTGGTGATGGGCCGGACGACGGACCGGATCGGGCAGATCTGGCAGCTCTGCTATATGAGCTCATACTACAAGAACGACAACGTCCAGAACTGCGCGATCGGCGGCGTTTGCGACGCGCTGTGGGACATCAAGGGGCGCCAGGCCGGAATGCCGGTGTATCAGCTCGTCGGCGGCAAGATGAGGGACGCCGCGGACATTTACCTCCACGTGTTTCTCGCGAGCGAGGACACGAATGCGCGGTTGATCGAGAGCTCGAAGAAGCTGGTCGATCAGGGGTGCCGCAATCTTTTGATCGCGATGTTCGTCCGCGACGGCGCCGTGAACAATCTTTACGGCCAGCCGAAATTTGACGACGGATCGGTGCCGTTCGATCGCGACAAGGAAATCGCGAAAGTCCTTTCCGCTTGCGAGGCTTTCCGAAAGGAGATGCCGCCCGAAATCGGGCTGGGCATCGACGTCCATTCGCTGCTGGATAGCATCCGCGCGACGGAATTCTGCAAGGACGTGGAACCTTTCAAATTGTTTTACTGCGAGGACCTCTTTCCGCCGGAGGAGTCGGGACACTACAAAATCGTGCGGCAGATGTGCACTACACCGCTTGCGATCGGCGAACTCTGGAACAATCCGCATGAATGGCAGCCGCTGGTGGAACAGCGCCTGATCGACTACATCCGGCATCACGTGTCACACATCGGCGGTTTTACGGCGGCGCGGAAGATTGCGGATTTCGCTGAGAATTACGAGGTGAAATTCGCCTGGCACGGCGGGCCGAATTCGCCCGTGGGCCATATGACCAATCTAACTCTCGATCTTACGCACGCGAATTTCGGGGTTCACGAGCACTTCGATTACACGCCGCTGGTGCAGGATATTTTTCAGGGGCATCTCGAGATCAAAGACGGGTACGCGTGGATCAGCGAGAAACCGGGGTGGGGAATTGAAGTGGATGAGGCGCTTGCCGCCAAGCACCCAATTACCGATGAACGCCCCAACGAGATGCGGACTCCGGACGGCTCGGTGATCAACGGTACGGGCTAAACGAGTCCACGTGGCAACCGTGTTCGGGAGCTTCAGGGGCTGAAGCCCGTGACCGTTTTGCAGGACTTATGTCGTGGCTGAAAGCCACGACCCACAAAGCTTCGCCGTTGCCACACAAACTCTAGACCGTCGGACGCTCCAACGGACGCGGCGTTTCTGCTAGTCTGGCGCGCATGAAATGTTTTCTCGCAGTGGTATTGGTAGCGGCATGGACTAGCGCGCTCGCGGCTCCTCTTGCGCCCGCAAAGATCGGTTCGGACGCTCGCGCCTCCGAGCTGATCCGGCTTTTGCACCTCAGCGTGTTGCCCAAGGAATCGGGCTACCTCGGGATTATCGGGCGATCGGCGCAGATGGTGAACGTCAATGGGCGCACGCTCGCGGTGCAGAGCCAGAACTACTACATGCTCACGCGCGAGCGGCCGATCAATTATCTCCATTGGCTCGCTTCGGACGATACGCACATCCTGATCGAAGGCGGCCCGGTGGACTATTTCATCTTTCATCCGGATGGACGCGCGGAGAAAGTCACGCTCGGCATGGACCTTGCCGCCGGGCAGCGGCCGGTGGTGGCGGTGCCGGGAGGCTGCTGGAAGGCGCTGCGTCTCCGCGAAGGCGCGAGCTACGCGCTGATGGCCAACACGCTGTCGCCGGAATTTACGCCCGACCGCGTGAAGATCGGCGCCGGTGTGGATTGGGTGAAACGTTTTACGAATTCGGCGCCGTGGGCGACGCCAAAAGCATTGCGCGAAATGATTGGTCCGAATTGGATTACGAAGTAAGGCGATTGCGACGTGCCGTGCGAGACGACCCGCTGCGGGGCTGGCCCGTCAGAACCAACCGCTGCGGTAGGCAATCCACCAACTGCAGAAGCCGATGGGAATCGTCGCGAAAAGCGCCCACCAGAGCGGCAAAGCCATGTCCGCCGCGATGCCCAGAACGGTGAAGCTGGCCCAGAACACCTTCTTTTCCATGCCCCCATTTTAGCGCCTGGCGCTCTTGCTTTCCGGCGAACCTCGATGGTTTGGCGAAAACGTCACCAAAGGGCAGCCAGCGGAACCTACAGGAACGCGCCCGCCGAGCTAGGTATTTCCCGTTATGGCCGGAAATCGCCCGATTCCCTAGGATGCTTGCAGTGGGGGCAGGCCTGGGAGCGCGACGACGCGGTTTCCATCACGCGATCATCGAGCGATCTGGGAAGCTCACGGTTCCAGCACTCAAACTCTCTCTCTTGGAGGCAACATGAAAAAGCAAATCGTTCGTTTGGCTGTGGGCTGCGCCCTGGCGGTTGCGTTTACGATGTCGGCCGCTCACGTTACGCGGGGCGACGTGCGGGACGACTGCCATCGGAAACTCGAGGCCGATCGCGCCCGCATCGATCGCGATTCCGCGCGGCACGGCAACGATAGCCGGCAAGTCGCGCACGACGTCGACCGCATGGACGCCGATCGCAACTGGTGCCGCGAGCATCACGCGGATTGGGATCACACCCGCTTTGATGTGGGGATCTACCTCAAGCACTAATCGAAGCGCTCATCCGCGGAAATCATCGGAAAAACAGATGGCCGCATCGCCCGAACGATGCGGCCAGTTTTTTTCCGAGTCGCGTTACAGAATATCCAGCACCATCAGCACGATCACAATCAACAGCAACGCGCCCAAACCGCCGCTGGGATAGTATCCCCAGTGAGCGCTATAGGGCCATGCAGGCAAGCTTCCCAGCAAAAGCAGAACTACGAAGATCAAAAGGATGGTTCGGACCACGTCGGTTCGCCTCCCGGCATCGATCCTAGAGGAATTGCCGAAAGCGTCCATCCAGACTAGTGGGTATTTCCGCTACGTTTTCGCCGCAGAAGCGGCATGGTCTCACAGGAGCGGCTTTTGACGCGGCGAGCGCGCCTTCGGAGTATCTTACAGAGTCGAATCCAGGAGCGCTGAGTCCTGTCTCGGAGGGTGGTTCATGGGATGCCTTTTGCTGATTCTCTTTCTGGCGTTTCCTCGCATTGCATTGTTGCTGCTCTACTTCTTCACGAACTATTTGCAGAGGGCGTACCACCAGTTGCTTGTGCCGCTGCTGGGATTCATTTTCCTGCCGTTGACGACGCTGGCGTACGCGTGGATGGTGAATACGGGGCGGCCAACCGTGGGCGTCAATCTGATTATCCTGCTTGTGGCGGTGGTGATCGATCTGGGAGGCCTCGGCGGAGGAGCGTTCAGCCGGCGGCGCGATTAGGGGTCTCGACCGTTTGCAGTGACAATCCTAAGCCGGATTAGCGCAATCCAGCGAAAGGATTCTCAACGAGAATGCCTCCGATGCGTTGGCCGGCGCTCAGGTCTTCGGAAAGGATTCGCGTCGCGCCGCTCTTCGCGGCCGACGCGACGATCAGCGCGTCCCAAAAGCCGATTCGCGAGTCATCCTCTATGCGAAACGCCGCAAAGATCTCGGCGGCAGTGGTTTCGATACACCAGGTCGCGTAACTGTTGACGACCGAACGCGCCGAATCACGCGATAGGGGAGAAGGAATTTCTCGCGTGACGTTCACATAGAATTCCTGAAGGACTTGCGGGCTAAGGGTGCCCGTTCGCTCGGCCCACAGATCGCGGAGCACAGCCCTCGCCGTCTCGCGCTTCGGTCCAGCATCGATATCGTGCGCGTAGATCAGGACGTTCGTATCGACGAATGCCTTATCGCCCATGGATCTCATCGCGACTGAGTCGAGGAGTGCCGCCCAGATGAAAGCCGTGATCGAGCAGTGTCATGGCTTGTTGCTGGGCGCGTTCGTAGGCCTCGTCTTCCGCTACCAAAGCTTCGATCTGACGAGCCAGGAGACCGCTTATAGAAGTGGACCGCTTCGCTGCGGCAACCTTCGCCTTTTGAATGGTTTGCCGATCAAGCGTGATGGTAAGATTCTGCTTTCCGGTGGGTTTTGGAGATTTCACCTCGGGCCTCTCTAGAACCACGTGCATTACGTGTAACACGTATCAGACGTGACTTCAAGCGTTCGATTGATCGCCCGGGCGAGGTGCTCAAGGACAGGTGCCCTCCGCGAGACCGCCATAGTGGAGCGCCTTGTACGCATTCGCGACAGGGGACCCGTTCAGTTCAAAACCGGGCGGTGTAATATAAAATCTATCAGCGATGAACATTCGCCAAGGTTCGATCAAGCTCTTCCAATTCTCCGGGATTACTGTGTTTTTGCACTGGTCTTGGTTTCTGGTCGCGGCGTATGAGATCAGCGACCGTGCGAAGAGCTACTCGTCTCCTTTGTGGAGCGTGTTCGAGTATCTGGCCCTCTTCTTGATCGTACTGCTGCACGAATTTGGGCACGCGCTGGCCTGCCGGCAGGTGGGCGGAACGTCGGAGCAGATCGTGCTGTGGCCGCTGGGCGGCGTGGCGTATGTAAATGCTCCGCCGCGGCCCGGCGCGAACCTTTGGAGTCTCGCGGCCGGGCCGCTGGTGAATGTGGCGCTGTTTCCGATTTTCTCGGGGCTCGTTTTGATGGCTCGATCGTTCGGTTGGGCGGCGTCGATGCCCGATGCCTATCAGCTTCTTGTAGCGATCTGGTGGATCGACGTCGGCTTGCTGATTTTCAACATGCTGCCGATTTACCCGTTGGATGGCGGGCAGATTTTGCGGTCGCTGCTCTGGTACGGCGTGGGACGGGCGCGCAGCCTGATGGTGGCGACGGTTATCGGATTCATCGGCGTGGCCGGCTTGATTGCGCTGGCCGTCTGGACGCGGTCCTTGTGGTTCGGAATTCTCTCCGCATTCATTCTGCTGAACTGTTGGAATGGGCTGCAGCATGCGTTTGCACTATCGCGTTTTGCGAAGCTGCCGCGGCATCAGGGATTCGCGTGTCCTTCGTGCAAGACGTCGCCGCCTATCGGCAATTTTTGGGTGTGCGGGCAATGCGGGAATGCCTTCGACACGTTTCAAACGCAAGCGGCGTGCCCGCGATGCGGCGCGCAATTTTCTGTGACGGGATGCCTCGATTGCGGCAGGGCGCATTCCCTCGGCGAATGGGTGGTCCCGGTGATCGTGTACGACGGCGAGCCGCAATCGGTGAAGGGGCTGCCATGAAGATGCGTTTGGTGACGATGGCGATTGTCGCGGCGATTTGCGCGAGCGGCTGCTCGAAGACGAATCAGCCGACGGCAAACGAGCCAGCGGCGTCGAGCGCACCGATCATTCAGGCTCCGCCTGCGGCGGATGCGGGGCAACCCGCCTCGGGGGCCGACGCGGACGCCATTCGCGCCGCGATTGAGGCGCATGTGCGCAGCGATCGCAGCGTCAACATGGACATGATGGACATGAGCGTCGATTCCGTAAGCGTCAACGGGAATCAGGCCCACGCGGAGGCCGCGTTTCACCTCAAGCAGGGCGGCACGGGCATGGCGATGACGTATTCTCTCGAGCGGCAGACGAGCGGATGGGTGGTGACGCGTAGCCAGCCGAGCGACGGGCAATTCGTTCATCCGCCGACCGACGGCGCGCACTCAGGCATGCCGCCGAGCGCGGGAGATCCGGCGCTGCCGGACCTGACGGATTTCCTTAAGAAACAACCAGCGAACAACAAGAACTAGATTGGCCAGACACCAGTGGTATGGATGTTACGGTGGCGACCGCAGGAGGAAACAGCAGATCCCTCCCTACGTCCCGCGCCCGCGAAAACCGCGGGAAAACCAAGAGCGGGGGACTTCGTTCGGGATGACAGCTCCCGCGACCGCGCCCATGCCCAGCGAAGGTCAGGCGTGCCACAAGATCCGCAGCTAGCGAGTTATGCGATCGATTTGGGACGAAGGCGGCGCGGCGCGTGCGTCGAAGATGTGCGCCGAAAACGATTTCAGGCGACGGCGGACTGCGCTTCTTCGACCGTGGCGAAAATGCGGAAGAATGGGCTCACCTTCGACATATCCAGCAGCGCTTTGACTTGCGTGTTCAATGCCGCGATCGCGAGCGGCCGGTTGGCTTTCTGCAGCGCGACGCGCGCGCCGACCAGCGAACCAAGCCCGGCGGAATCCATGAAGGGCACGTTGCTGAAGTCGATGATGAGCGCCGAGGTGGATTCTTCCCGCACAGCAGACTGAAAATCGAAGATCGTGTGGATGGTGAGAGGTCCTTTGAGCGCCAGAACTTTCTGGCCTTCGCGCGTTCCCGGAGTTGTGATGATGTCCATTTTTTCGGATGCCATATAGCGCGGGATTGTAACGAAACTTGGTGGAGCGAAGTGTGAATATTCGGTTACAGCTCTGCCCGGCTAGGTCGTCTAGAGCGCCTAAGCCGCTGAAGGAGCCGGATCTCCGTTGGTTGGCTGGTAGCGGACCAGCAGCAGAGTGATGTCATCCGCCTGGCTTGCGCCGCGGGCGAACTCGCGCAGAGAGGCAAGGGCGGTCTGCTGGAGATAGTCGAGGCCGGGATTGGCTTGGCCCGCGAAGAGAGCGCGCAGACGATCGATGCCGTACATCTCTTCCTGCAGATCGACCGCCTCGGTGATGCCGTCGCTGAAGAGAATTAAGGTGTCGTTCGGCTGAAGGTTCACGCGTGCGACGTGATAATCGATTTCGGGCAGCAGGCCGACAGGGCAAGATCCCTCGGTGAAGGGCTCGGTGGCATCTCCGGCGCGGAGCAGGAGCGGCGAAGGATGGCCGGCGTTGATGTATTCGAGAGTGCCGTCGTTGTGGAGAATGCCGAAGAATACGGTGGCGTAGCGGCCGACTTCGGCGTGCTCGCAGAGAAAATTATTCAGGTGGACGAACATCGGCGCCGGATCTGCACCGAGCATCAGGCCGGAGAGCGCGCCTTGGAGCATGGTCGTGAGCAGGGCGGCGCCGAGACCTTTGCCGGAAACGTCGGCGATCAGGAACGCGGTGCGGCCGTCCGCCATTTTGAACACGTCGAAGTAGTCGCCGCCGACGGCGAGGCAGGGAATGTTGATGCCGGCGACTTTCAGGTGCGGAAAATCGCGGAGGCCGCGCGGGAGGAGCGCCTGCTGAATATCGCGCGCGATGTTGACCTCTTGCTCGAGGCGCTGGCGCTGGCGTTCGCGCTCGACCATGCGGGCGTTGTCGAGAATGCTCGCGGCTTGGACGGCGAGCGCGTCGAGAATCTGGCGATCGAGCTTCGAGAAAGCCGCGCGACGCCGCGAATCGAGATACAGCGCGCCGAGCAGATCGCCGCCCCTATGGACGCCCGATTCGGTGGTCTGTGTACGCCCACCGGCATACAGCGGGATCACGACGACGGCGCGGAGTTGCTGCGAGACGATGCTCTGCGCCGCCTGCAGGCCGCTATCGGCTTGCGCCAGATCTTCGGTAATGATGCTTGCGCGGTGCTCGAGAGCCATACGGATCGCAGTCTGGCTTGGCGAAAAGCTCTCGGACGGCAGGCGCACGAGGCCGGCGCCGCGCGCAAAGCGCGGCTGAAGCGTTCCACTGTCGCCCGGCTCGAGCAGCAGCGCGCGGTCGGCGTCGGTGACGGCGATCGCGTGATCGAGCACCGTGCTGAGTACGGACTGCAGGGGAAGCGTCGAGTGCAGCAGCATGCTCGCTTCGAGAAGCAGATTGAGTTTGCTCAGCCCGCCGGCAGGGCCTGGAGTAATTTGCGTATCGGGAACTTTTCCGATCAGGGTCATCATGTCGGGAACGACGGTGCCGTTCGTGCCCGCAGACCGGAAGATCATTTCATAGGAATCGGCGAGGCCAAAGGAGATGATGTCTCCATCGTTGAGCTGGCGATGCTCGACCTTTTCGCCGTTGACGAAAATGCCGAGTTTCTGGCCGCGATTCTCGATGTAGTAGTGCCCGCCGTCTGAAACGATTGCGGCGCATTGGCGGGAAATGCGGCGGTCGTTCAGCTGCACGTGATTCCCGCCGTCCGTTCCGCGGCCAATGAGAAACGGAGACGCGGCGACACGGACGATTTGCCGCGACCGATCGGGCGCAATGAGCTCGATGCTTGTGCTTTGTTCGACGGACATGAGGAGCGAGCCTAACCTTGAACGCGGGATTGTAACACGCACGGCACGAAGGCCGCGAGAGGATCGCTTGGCGATGGCAGGTGTCCGGGCACAGGACCGACAGCTCACCGAGATTGCGTCTTGCGGGATTGCGAGGCCGACCCTGCAACTGCCGGAGATATGCAAAGGTTTGCATCCTGATTTTGTTGTGGCGAGTGAAGAGGCGGATGCGTTGTGAAATCAGGGCACTTAGATCGGTGTTGGTGTCGGCTATTTGGCAGCTGACGTGCTAAGGTATGGCACAGAGCTAGGTTTGAACAGTCGTGTAACTTAGGAGGGTATCCCTTTGAAGCTGATCAACGCCCTGGTAGTGGCTGCGCTGGTTCTATTCACGGCGGGGTTGGTTCACGCCGACGACATCAGCGGCGGCGATTCGCGGATCGTGATCGGAACTCAGCCTGGAGGGAGCCCGTCGTGCTCCAGTTTCCAAGAGACAGCGGACCCGAGTGGGATCATCTCCAATGGAGTCGGCGGCCCCGAGGATTGTATCAACGACGGGAGCACGCCGATTACGACGCTGACGTTTGCAGTTCCAGCGTCGAATGTGTTGGGTGGTGCGCTGACGTGCAGTTCCTTCCTTTCGAGCGATCTCAATTGGAGCTTGTCCACCAGCTTGATCGACAATGACACGGTGGATCAGTGCACGCTCACGGCGCCAACGACGCCTACCGACGTACAGGAGCTCGCGGCATACCTCCTGAGTCCCGGTGGCGCTGAGGCGTACCTTTATGCCGCTACCCACGACCCTGGTGCGGGCGGATTCGAGTTTTTCAATCCGCTGGGGAACGATGGCGATTGCGATGCGGACGACCTGATGTTTGGCATTCCGGTGGGGTGCGACGTTACGTTCGGCAACCCAGGCGCCACCGGTACCCAGACGTTCGCGCCGAACACGCAGTTCGACCTTTCGCCGAATGGCCTAGCCGGCTTGGTGGCATTCCCGGAGCCGAGCACGGTAGTGCTCATGTTGCTTGGTGTCGCATTCCTCCCGCTCATTCGTCGTCGTGCGGTGCGGCCGTAAAAGCAGAATCCCGGACCTCTTCGAGAACCTCGAAGGGGTCCGCAGTAGTCCCTCCCTCTCATAACCGTTTGGTCTGAGACATACGTTCGCCTCCGCCGCCGCTAATCCGAACCCGCGATGGTCGTGCGGGTGTAGCCGCCAGGCTGCGATGTCGCCTGCCGTCTTAATGAGTGGGCTGGCTGTACTGCTTGATCAGCGCCTGGAAGTCGGGCCGGTTCTGTAAACTAGCAAAGTCCGGGCTGGATGCGACGTCCCTTGCCGGATATCCCTTGCTGAGTGCGTCCTTTAGAGTAGCCATGGCGTCCGTAGGCTTGTTTGCAAGGGCCTCGACGGTCGCCTGCGTGAAGATCAGCTCCACATCCCGCTTGTCGATTGCCCGCGCCCTTTGGATGAACTCCATTCCTCGGTTAGCGTCGCCCTTTTTGACGAAATACAGGGCCAGGTCGCCCATGTCGTCCGTGTTTTGCGGGTTGACCTGCAATTCCTGAAAGGCGAGGGCGATTGCCTTTTCGTAAGTCTCAATCGCCTTCGCGGTCTGACCGGAGTAGCGATAGGCATCCGCCAGATTGCCCACGCAGGCCTCCTGATTGGGACCTAGAGCCACGGACTTCTGGAGTGCCTCAATCGCCTGCGGATACTGCTTCATCACCGTGTAGACATTCCCCAGATTGCAGTAAGCCAGCCAAGTGGGCGAAAGCTCGATCGATTTCTGGAACGCCGGGATGCTGTCCTGATAGCGCCCGAGGCGCTCGTAGATGCTGGCCACGTTGTTCCAGCCGTTCACGTTGTCCGGCTCGAGTTCCGTGACCTTTTGGAATTCCTCGAGAGCCTTATCGTTTTCGCCGATTGCGAAATAGGCCCGGCCGAGCTCGTTGTGGAGTTCCCAGTAATAGGGGTTGACGTCGATGCCTTTCTTGAAGGTGGCGATCGCCTCCTCTTGTTGGCCGGCCTGTTCGTAGGCTTGTCCCAAGCGAGCGTATCCGGCGTCGGAATTCGGCGCGAGCTTCAGGCCACGATCGAGTTCGGCGATGGCCTGGGCCGTCTTTCCCGTCTCTTCGTAGACGGTGCCAAGGGCAAAGTGCACTTCCGGCAGATTGCCTTTCAGCTGTTCGGCTCGCTGGGCGGCGTCGACCGCCTTCTGCGCCCAGAAGCTATCCTTGCTGTCGGCGTACATGAGCAGGGAGGCGTCCGATACTCCGGTATAGGCCAGCGCGAATCCCGGGTCCTTCTGGATGGCTTGCTGGAAGAAATCGAGCGCTGCTTTACCCGCTTTCGACCGATCCGGGCCTTTCATGGCCTGCTGACCGCGCAGGTAGAGGTCGTACGCGTCGATGTTGTCGGTCGGCCTTTCGGAAGCCCGCGCCATTTCGTCGTCGGTGGGCTTGATCTGAAGCGCGCTCACGAGCTGGGTCGAAATCTGATCTTCGATCGAGAGCACGTCTTTCGGAACGCCGGAAAACTGCTGGCTCCAAAGCTTTTTGCCGTCGGCGATATCGTGCAGATTCACGATGATCGACATTTTATTGGCATCGCCCTGGATCAGGCCATCCACGATCAGGTTCACCCCAAGGCTCTGGGCGATCTTTTCGAGCGAATCTTTATCCGAGATATTGGTAAGGCTGGTGTCCGAGGCCATGCGCAGATCTTTAATCTGAAACAGCTTCGCGGAGAGCGCCCCGTTCAAGCCTTCCGCTACGTATCCAAGCGCTTGTTCGTCTCCGAGCACCTTGAACGGCAGCACGGCGAGGAATTTTCCGGCTGAGAGCGAAGGGACGCCAGCCACCTGCGAACCCGTCTCCACGGCGGCGCCCTTGTGGGGCAGGATGGCGTGGCGCACGGCCGGAATCGCGAGGAGTAGTGCCAATGCAACTATCGGTCCGCCAATCCAACTGGTCCACCAGAGCCAACCGTGGTCAGAAAACTGCGGCAGGGTAATTTGAATCGACCGACTCGCGGAGACGGTGGCCCGGGAGCCTCGCAGGTCCGTGAGGATTTCCTCCGCGGTCTGGTAGCGGTTTTCCGGGTCCTTTTCCAGGCAGCGCATGATGATGCGGTCGAACCAGGCGGGAATATCGGGATTCTGAAGGCGAGGGCTCTTCGGCTTGGTCTTCAGCCGGTCGTACATCACCTTGAAGGTGGAATCCCCGGTGAAGGGAACTGCGCCGGTCGCCATCTCGTAGAGGATCAGGCCGTAGGAATACAGGTCGCTGCGCTGGTCGGCCGGCTTGCCCTCGACTTGCTCCGGCGACATATAGAGCGGAGTCCCGAGGAAGACGCCCGTGCGGGTCATCCCGACCGCGTCCTTTTCGAAAGACTTTGCGAGGCCGAAATCGGAAACGTAGAGGTGATCGTCGTTTGCGACGAGAATGTTTTGCGGCTTCAGGTCGCGGTGAATCACGCCTTCGGCGTGCGCAGCGGCCAGCGCGTCCGCGAGCTGCTCGGCGAAACTCTGGATGCGCGGGAACGGCATTCGGGGGCTGCTTTGCACGATGATCTTGTTGAGATCGCTGCCCTCGACGTAGGCCATCGAGATGAACTTGATATCGCCCACTTCGCCGAGGTCGTGAATGCGCAGGATATTCTTGTGGGAGACTTTGCTTGCGAGGAGCAGCTCCTGCTTGAATCGCTTCAGCGCGTCCGACTCGGCCATCATTCCGGGGCGAACGACTTTGATGGCGACCGCGCGTTCGAGGTCCTTGTCAAACGCCTTGTACACGCGCCCCATCGCGCCCTGCCCAAGCAGCGAGACGATGCGGTAGCGCGTGCCGAAATCGGTGCCCGCGGAAAGGTTAGTCGTATCGGTGAATTGAACGGTCTCCGTGCTGGCGCCGATCATGCTCCCGCAGTGCGAGCAGGATTCAGCGTAATCCGGATTAGCGGTGCTGCACTGAGGGCAATTCATGGCGCTGGCACGGGCCGGAAAAGCGTCGACACCACTCCGCCTCGATGGGGATTATCAGGTATCGCGCGGGAAACCCGCAACTATATTGTATCTTTGGACGTGCAAGCGTTTCAAAGAAGTATTAACGGGTCTGGCGCGAGCCCGGGCGCTCACAAGGAGCCCCCGGGGCGCACCGAGCTGCCATCGCTGGTAAGAGCTACCTGCTTCCCTGCAACACCCATTCCGAGGTCGTCTCGATGAAGTGGAAACCGTATCGCTGCCACGGCGCGCCACGCGATTCGCAGCGCACGGCCTTCGCGCGACCGGCGAAGCGTTCCGCTTCGCCAGAGATGAACACTTCGACTACGTCTCCCTGATTCAGCGGCGCCAGGCATCCAGCGAGGAAGCCGGCTGGGCTGACGTTCTCGGTGACTGTCGGCAGTTCGAACGGTTTCCCGGTCGAATCGATGCCGCGCAGCTTGAGAACGACGCGCATCTTCACGCGGACATGGGCGCGCCGCTCGGGCTGGTTCGTCTGCAGCGCCTGCGCGATCCTCTTTTTCAATTCCTTGTAGTCTACTGGCTTCTCGAAAAACGCGCTCGCGCCGAGGCCCTCGCAATGCTGTTGATATTTGGCTGCCGACTCGCCAGTGATCACGAGGATCGGAATGCGCGACGTATAGCTCAGGGTGTGCAGCGTATGGCAAAGCTCGAACCCCGAGAGCCGCGGCATCATCAGATCGAGCAGAATGGCGGCGGGCTTGTGCTCGAGCGCCAGGCCGAGAGCCTCCTCGGGGTCTTCCGTTTCCAGGATTTCGTAGCTGTCGTTCAAGCGCATCTTGTGAAGATTGCGCATATCCGCGTCGTCATCCACGATCAGGATCTTCGCCATTGTTTGAACCTCGATTCGATTTGTGTAGCCCGGCTTATTTGTAGCTTTTCCGATTTCACGAAACGCGCACCAAGCTCCCGACATCCAGCGCCTCTCGCACCTTGCGCGCCAAGCCCTCGCGCGTAAACGGTTTTTGCAAGAAAACGCTCCCCGGCTCGAGGATTTCCTTTTCGCCCACCCGCTGGCCCGTGTAGCCCGACATGTAGGCAATTTTCACGTCCGGGCGCTTCTGCTTAAGCTGGTCCGCCAACGCTCGCCCGCTGAGCCCCGGCATGACGACGTCGGTCAAAAGCAGATGAATTTCATCGGTCGTCTGTTCGCTAAGCTTCAGCGCCTGGTTTCCGTCGCAAGCTTCGAGAACGCGATATCCATACAGCTCGAGCAGCTGTCGCGTGAGCGCTCGTAGTGTGTCTTCGTCTTCGGCCAGGAGGATCGTTTCCGTTCCGCGCAACTCTTCGGGATGGTCCGGCCCGATCGTTTTCGTATCGACCGCGTTCTGGGCCACGCGCGGCAGGTAGATGTTAAACGTCGTGCCTTTTCCGCGCGCGCTTACCACGTCGATGTATCCGCCGCTCTGCTTCACGACGCCGTAAACGAGCGACAATCCGAGGCCGGTGCCTTTACCTTTTTCCTTGGTCGTGAAAAATGGCTCGAAAATTCGCTGTTGCGTCGCGGTGTCCATTCCGATGCCATTGTCGCTCACCGTCAGGAGAATGTAGGAGCCTGGCAGCACGGGATAGGCGTAGCGTCGAGCGAACTTGTCGTCGATTTCGAAATTCGAGGTTTCGATCACGAGGCGGCCTCCCTCGGGCATCGCGTCGCGCGCGTTCACCACCAGGTTCATGATTACTTGCTCGATCTGCCCCTGATCGGCGCGAATCTTTCCGAGGGCCGGATCAAGACTTGTAAGCAGCTCGATGTCTTCGCCGATGAGGCGCCGCAGCATCTTGTCGGTGTCGGCAACGACGGCATTGAGCAAGAGAATCTTCGGCTCCAACACCTGCTGGCGGCTGAACGCAAGAAGCTGTTTCGTGAGCGACGAGGCGCGGTTGCCCGCCTTGATGATCTGATCGACGGGCGCGCGCATCGAGTCCGTTTCCGAGATGCGCTCTTGCAGGATTTCGGCGTAACCGATGATCACGCCCAGAAGGTTGTTGAAGTCGTGCGCGACGCCTCCGGACAGACGGCCGATCGCGTCCATTTTCTGCGATTGTCGCAGCTGTTCCTCGAGACGCCGGCGTTCGCTGATGTCGCGATTCACGATAACGAGATTTTCGACCTCGCCCCTCATATTCATTACCGGGCTGGCGGTCGATTCCAGAAACACCCAGCTGCCGTCCTTGTGGCGCATCCGATACTCGATCCGGCGACCAACGCCGGTGCGCCGCGCATCTGCCGCCGCATCGACCACGATTTGGCGATCGTCGGGATGCACCTGCTCGAAAGACGAAGTCGCCTCCAGTTCGTCGAGCGCGTATCCGAGGATTCGGTGGTAGGAAGGGCTGTTGTAGACCCGCTTGCCATCCGAGTCGACCACGGCGATCATGTCGACCACGTTGTCGCTGATCAGCTGGAAGAATTCTTCGCGCTCCACCAACCGGCGGCGCATTCGGGTGATTTGCAGCTGCTGGTACACGACGTAGAGGTCAAAGACGAACACCAGCGCGACGAGGCCTCGAATGGCAACCATCAGGTCCGTGCGCTCGTTTTCGACCGAATGGATCGGATGAAGAACGCCCATCGCGAACGACGCCAGCCCGGCCGTCAGCAGCAGGGTCACCGCAATGGCTGCCCACGAGAGGGACCACTCCCTTCGCTCGATTTGGCGCATGTGCGCGGTCTTAATCGTCGTTGCTTTGGGTAAAGCACTCATTGCAGCTCCGGGAGTCTCGCCAAGGGGGCCGGACCGTGGATGCCTCAGAGGCTCAATAGTAGAAGATATCGAGAGGGGTGGTACTATTTTAACTCAGGTTGTAGCCGAGTCAGTAAATATACGGTACAGCCGTCCTACCGTTGTGAAACAGTTGCCCTTTGGTACAGGCCCGGAGAATTTGGACGTGAGGATTACGACGCGAGGAAAAAACGGGGCGTGCAGGACGTTGCCGTCCCGCACGCCAGCCAGAAGCCGCTACTGCTTGGTGAAGACGCTCGTCGTGTCGAAATTGCCCATGCCGCTTTCGATGTGAGTGACGTCAGTCAACGTGCTGGGATCGGTCAACGTAAACGTGTCCTTGATCTTGACGTCACTGCCCTGAAAGCTCGTCTTCGCATCAACGACGAGTGAGCCGCCGGTCCACTGAGCGGTGCCGGTGACCTGGCTTCCGCCCATTCCGGGCCATGTGGCAGACTTGCCGTCCGTGGTGAGCGACTCCGTGTAAGCGGTATCGCCCATCATGCCGCCCTTTTGATCGACGGCGATCTTGATCGAGGAACCGTCCTGCTGGATGGTGTCAACCTGGCTCGCCGGGGGCGGCATCTGGCCGAACTTGCTCTGGGCCGGATCGAGCTTCCACGCGCCGCTGAGGTCCGGTTGCGCTCCGGCGTGGATCATGGCTTCAGCGCCGGGAGTGGCCGCCATTCCACCGTTTGCCGGTGCAGCGTCGGCCGAAGCGGAGCCGCCCTTGTCATAGACGTACGTCCGGTCGCCATTCATGGTAGAGGAGGCGATATGTCCCGTCATGGTGAGCGTCGAGCCATCCACCGAAAACGTCATCTTGTCCGTGAGAACCGCGCCCTGAAAGGGGACCGTCTCGAGTACGTAGACAGAATTTCCGTCCCAACCGCACTGAATCTTGCTGAGTTTGAGACCCGGCATGAGTTGCGCCTTGGGGTCGTCCGGCGCAAACGTGACTTCTTTTCCATCGAGTGTGCACGCCCGAGTGTAGGTCTGCGTGCCGCGTGCCGAGACGCTGCTAACGTGCTGCTGGAAATCGGAGCCGTCGATCTGAATCGTATCCGCCTCGCTCTGCGGCGGCGGGAATTGCCCGAAGCTGCTCTTCGTCTTATCGAGGGTCCAGGTGCCGTTGAAGTTGGCGCCTTGCTGCGCCAGGGCGGGCATCGCAAGCGTTGCCGCGCCAAACAAAATCACGAGAAACTTTCGATCCATGAACCACCTCCTGCGTGTCTTAATACGTGTGTGGCGTGCCGGTAGTTTCAGCTGGTGGTCGTAAACCAGCGAGCGGCGGGGATTATACACCCCGGAGCGGTTTGGGCGATTCTTTTAGGCGTTGAGGTGCTGGCGCAGAATTCCGAGCATCCGGCGAAGGGGTTCCGCAGCTCCCCAGAGGAGCTGATCGCCGACCGTGAATGCGCCGAGGAACTCGGGGCCGATATTCAGCTTGTGCAGCCGCCCGATCGGAACATTCAGCGTGCCCGAAACGGCGGTCGGGGTGAGGCAGCGGAGCGTCGATTCCTTATTATTCGGGATCACGCGCACCCAGGGGTTGGCATCCGCCAGCATTCTCTCGATATCGTTCAGCGGAATATCTTTCTTGAGCTTGATGCACAGCCCCTGACTGTGGCAACGCATCGTGCCGACGCGCGCGCAGATGCCGTCGACGGGCACCGGCGGATGGAGCCCGAGGATCTTGTTGGTCTCGGCGATGCCTTTCCATTCTTCGCGAGTCTGGCCGTCGGGCATGTTTTCAGCGATCCAGGGAAGCAGGCTGCCGGCGAGCGGCGCACCGCACTCTTTGGTCGGAAGGCTGGATGCACGCTGCGCCTCGATCACCATTCGGTCGACTTCGAGCGCGCTCTCGGACGGATGCGCGCGGGTGGGATCGGTGAGGCACTCCATCTGCTTCACGAGCTCGAGCATGGTTGCGGCGCCGGCGCCGGACGCTGCCTGGTAGGTCATCGTGGTCATCCATTCGACCAGCCCCGCCTTGAATAGAGAGCCCACCGCCATCAGCATCAGGCTCACGGTGCAGTTTCCGCCGGGGAACGTGCGAATGCCGCGGCGAAGGCCGTCCTGGATCAGATCGGCGTTTACCGGATCGAGGATGATGATCGCGTCGTCCGCCATGCGCAGCGCCGAGGCTGCGTCGATCCAGTAGCCCCGCCAGCCATCCTTGCGCAGGGGCGCGTAGACTTCCTTGGTGTAGTCGCCGCCCTGGCAGCTGATCACGATGTCGCATGCCGCGAGCTCGCGCCTATCGCTGGCGTGCTTTAGCGGCTCGCCGTTCGCTTCTCGCGGACCCGCGCCGCCGGCGTTGGAGGTCGAGAAAAAGACCGGCTCGATATTCGTGAAGTCGTTTTCCTCCCGCATCCGCTGCAGAAGTACGCTTCCCACCATTCCTCGCCAGCCGACGATCCCTAGACGCAACACGGTTCCGCTCCTTGGAAGTATTCAGTCACAAAAGCGCACAGACGGTGCATTTCAGGCTGGCATATTGCGCCCGAAATTTCAATTTGATGTTATTCGGTTGGCGCGCGAGCGATGCGAGATGATTAGCCCGCTTTGCGCTTGGACTTTTTCGCCTGCGTCTCCGTCTGCGTGGCCTTCGGCACCGCGTGAATCAGCGTTTTCCGTTCGGCGACCGGGCCGGGCTTGGCGGCGAGACTGTTCTTCAGCGCCTGCATCAGGTCGATCACGGGTGGACGCGCGACGTGCGGCGCGGCCGTAACTTCCATGCCCTGCGCCTTCGCATCGATCAACTCCTGTAGCGCGGCCTGATAGGTGTCGTGATATTTTTCGGGCTGGAACGGCGCGGCGAGGCTCTTGATCAGCTGTTCGGCCAGCGATCGCTCTTGGTCCTTCACTTCCACTTTGTCGGTGCCCGCTTCGACGGCTGGGCGAATTTCATTCGCATAGAACATCGTGTGCAGCGTGAGATTGTTCTCCTGCGGGCGGATGATCACGACATATTCGCGATTGTGCATGCTTACTTTGGCAATCGCCGCGTATCCGGAGTCGCGCATCGCCGCCAGCAGCAACTGATAGGCTCTGCGGCCTTCGTCTTCCGGCGCCAGATAATAAGAGGCGTCGAAATAGATTGGGTCGATTTCCGCGAGCTTCACGAATTCGAGAATTTCCATCGTCCGCGCGGATTCGGGCTCTACGGCGTCGAGTTCTTCCTCGGTGAAGAGCAGATACTGGTCCTTCTCGTATTCGTAGCCCTTCTCGATCTCGTTGCGCTCCACCATGCGGTTGCACGTTGGGCAGAAGAGCGGCTGCTTGAGGCGCGTGTGGCAGACCTTGTGGAGTTGGTTGAAGCTGATGCGCTCGGTGCGCGCGGCCGGCGAAAGGCGGACGGGGATTGAGATCAGGCCGAAGGCGAGAAAGCCTTTCCACGAAGATGCAGGCATGAGCGAACTCCTTTGTCGCGCGGTCCGCGCGAACGTGCCTCGCGCGCCGGACGATTATACGCAGCAGCCTTTCGATCTGCCATGCTGTCAAGGGTGTAGGTGCGCTTTTCGCTACGTGTTCGCCCGCAAGGCCGGAGCTGGGTGAGGCACGGCATTTTTTTGGTGCTGGGAGTGGACATATCGACAGGCAAGTATAGAATGGCGCCCAGCAAAAGACGCGTCCGCGGATTACCGCGGCGCATCAGAGCCCTCTGGGGGACACACCGTGATTGTTGGCGTTCCCAAAGAAACTTTCCCGGGCGAGCGGCGCGTTGCGCTGGTTCCGCTGGCGATCCCTAACTTGGCCAAGGCCGGCCTGCAGGTAGTGATCGAAGCGGGCGCCGGCAGCGAGGCGGGTTATCCCGACGCTCTATATGAAGAGAAAGGCGCGAAGGTGCTCCCCGACCGCGCCTCCGTATTCCAGCAAGCCGACATTATCACCCAAGTGCTCTGCTACGGCTCGAACGATCGCACCGGCAAAGCCGATCTTGGGCTCCTTCGTCGCGATCAGGTGCTCATCGGTTTCTTGCGCCCTCTCGGCTCAAAAGAGATCGTGCAGGAGATCGCCTCCGCGGGCGTGCTCGCGTTTGCAGTCGAACTGATGCCGCGCACCACCCGCGCGCAGAGCATGGATGCATTGTCATCGATGGCGACCGTATGCGGCTACAAAGCGGTGCTGATTGGCGCGGACACCTTGCCCAAATTCTTTCCCATGCTTACGACCGCGGCTGGCACGGTCACTCCGGCGCGTGTCCTCATCATCGGTGCGGGCGTCGCGGGCCTACAGGCCATCGCCACCGCTAGGCGGCTCGGGGCCGTCGTGTCGGGCTACGATCTCCGCCCAGCCGTGAAAGAGCAGGTGCAGAGCCTTGGAGCGCGGTTCGTCGAACTGCCACTCGAAACGGGGGACACGCAGGATGCCCGCGGCTACGCCAAGGCTCAGGACGAAGCGTTTTACGCCCGACAGCGCGAACTCATGGGAAAAGTGATCGCCGAGAACGACCTTGTGATCACCACGGCTGTCGTTCCGGGCAAGAAGGCGCCTGTGCTCGTCACCGCGCAGATGGTTTACGGAATGGCGGCGGGCTCGGTGATCGTCGATCTGGCGGCCGAGCGTGGCGGAAATTGCGAACTCACGCGTTCGGGCGAGACGATCGTCGACCACGGTGTGACCATCATCGGGCGCATCAATCTCGCGAGTACCCTGCCGTTCCACGCGAGCCAGCTTTACGCGCGCAATCTCACGGCATTCCTGCTGCTTTTGGTAAAAGACGGAAAGCTCAATCTGAATCTGCAAGACGATATCGTGCGCGAAACGCTTTTGACACGGGGCGGGGAAGTGGCCAACGCGCGAGTGCGGGAGTTTTTCGGTCTGCCGGCGCTGGCGGCCCAAGCGTCCTAAGGAGGGAATCTTGCCTGCGGACTTCATCTCCAATCTCTATCTATTTATTTTGGCGGGATTCGTCGGCTTTGAGGTGATCAAGCGCGTCTCGCCGCTGCTGCACACGCCGCTGATGTCTCTCACGAACGCGCTCGACGCTATCGTGGTGGTCGCCGCGATCATCATCGCCGGGCGCCACGAATCCGTGCTTTCGACCACGCTCGGGGCCATTGCCGTCGCCGCTTCGTTCAGCAACATGGTCGGAGGCTTCCTCATCACCGATCGCATGCTGCGCATGTTCAAAACGGGCAGGCCTCAAAAGTGACTTCGCTCGCGCTCCAGCAGCTCCTCGATTTCGCGTTCATCGCCGCGGTGGCGCTTTTCATCCTGGCGCTGCGATGGCTCAGCTCGCCCGTAACCGCTCGCCGAGGCGTCCTGGCGGGCGAGATCGGCGCGGCGCTCGCCGTCGGAGCCACGCTGCTCAATCCGGAACTGGTCCAATACAAATGGATCGTGATCGCGCTGATCGTCGGCGCGGGCGTCGGCATACCCCTCGGCATGGTCCACATGACGGCCGTGCCGCAGCGGACCGCTTTGAGCCACGCCTTCGGCGCGCTCTCCGCCGCGATGATCGGCATCGCCGAATACTACGTCGGAGTACCGCACGTGACTCGCTTCCAGATGGGCGAGATCGGCCTCGAAGTGATCATCGGATCGCTCACCTTCACCGGGAGCCTGATCGCCGCCGGCAAGCTGCAGGAGATCCTGCCGCAGCGGCCCATCGTCTATCCCGGGCAGAACGTCGTGAGCCTCTCGGCGCTCGGCGCGGCGCTTCTGATCGCTATCGCCCTCACCGTCGATCCCAATCGCACGTTTCTGTTTCCGATCATGGTCGGCGTAGCCCTGATTTTCGGGATCCTGCTGGTCACGCCTATCGGCGGGGCGGATATGCCGACCGTCATCTCGCTTCTGAACTCCTACGCCGGTTTTTCGGCCGCCCTCCTGGGCTTTGTGCTGAATAGCAAAGTGCTGATCGTGGCGGGCGCGCTGGACGGCTCCTCGGGCTTCATTCTCTCGGTGATCATGTGCAAAGCGATGAACCGGTCGTTCACGAATGTCATGTTCGGCGCGTTTGGCCAGGTGCAGGCATCGGCCGCAGCCACCACCGAAACTAGAACCGTTCGCAGCGCCTCGCCCGAAGAGGCGGCTGCGATTCTAGCCGCCGCGAGCAAAGTCATCATCGTCCCGGGATACGGCATGGCGGTCGCACAGGCGCAGCACAAGGTACGCGAACTCTACGACGTCCTCACGAAAAAGGGCATCGACGTGAAGTTCGGGATTCACCCGGTCGCCGGGCGCATGCCGGGCCACATGAATGTGCTCCTCGCGGAGGCCAACATTCCCTACGACCACCTGCTCGAAATGGACGACGCCAATTCGGACCTTCCCCAAACCGACGTGGCCCTGATCATCGGCGCCAACGACGTGACGAACCCCGCCGCGCGCACCGACTCCAGCAGCCCGATTTACGGCATGCCCATTCTGGACGTGGACAAGGCGCGCACCGTTATGGTGATCAAGCGGAGCATGAGCCCGGGCTTTGCCGGCATCGATAACCCGCTCTATTACCTGGACAAGACGCTGATGCTCTTCGGCGACGCCAAAGCCTTCGTGGGCGATATCGTGCGGGAGCTTTCGGGCAGCGCCCACCACTAGAGGAAGTCCTTCATTTTCGCCATCTTGCTCGGTATACGATGTACGTTGTTTTGCTAGCTACGTACCGCTCTTCTACTCAGGCCTCAACCTTCGTTGATCCGCACGCGTGTCTATAGAGCTAACCCCAAGGGGGAGTGCATGTTTAGCGGCATCCTGGCCAGTTTGGCGTTGTTCGCCTGCGAGGGGCCTAATACATTAAATGCAACCGATCGTGCTTCTGATTACTTGCAGGACTGCTGTGAGAATCAGCGACTGCTTGCTAAAGCGAGCAGATCGATACAGGCCTCGAAACGCAGCAAAGCGTCTCTGGGAGAGCAAGTCTTGACCGGTGTCAGTGTGCGGACGCGCAAAGCGGTATCGCAAGTGGTGGCGGACGAGGCCATCGTGGTCCCGATTCGCGACGATTCCGCGAATTCCGGCGACGTTTATACATTCAACGAATCGGGTACGACTATCTGGTCGATGATCGAGGCGGGAAGCAGCGCGGCGGAAGTAGCCGCGTACCTCGAGGCCGAGTACGAAATCTCGGCGGAGCAGGCGGCCGAGGATACGAAGCAGTTTCTCGCGGCGCTGGCGGAAGAAGGGCTGGTCGAGCTGGCGTAGCAGTTTGGCAGTACCACGGGTTAGGCAGCCGGGGCTTGGGGATGAACGAAAACGACTACATCATATCTCGCCGCGTTCGCATGGACGGCCGGTTCAGGCGGCCCGTCTCCGTTGATACCTCCCTGGAACGAGAAAAAGTTCAAGCAATCGCGCTGTTGCACTTAGCCCGCAGCGGGTTCGGGAGCGTCTAGGGATGCGCCCAAATCTACCGTCGCGTCGCTGGCTCTTCGGAGCCGCGGCATGTATCGCGGGAGCGCTGTCCTTGCCGCTCGCGGGGCAACGAATCGCGACCACGCAGCAGCGTACGCCCATGTTTCAGGACTGGAGCACTCGCTTTGTCGTCTATCCGCGGATGGGGCCGATGAACGCTATGCAGGCAGCGGCGCAGGATCCGCGGGCGCGCCAGGTGTGGTCACGACCTCTGGCTGGGGGGGGAAGCCTGTTCAGCGGAGGCACGCAGCTTGGCGGCCGCTCAGCTTCGGCGTTTTCGCTGTTGCGCAGGCCTTCGGTGGAGGCTGGCCCGACGCCTCGGGATTGGGCGATCAATCTCGGCGCAGCCGGAACAGCCCAATCGATGTATCCGGCCAAGTATGGTTTTGACAGCGCGGCGCCGCCCAGTTGCACCAACGACTATGTCGTCTTTCCGGTGAACGCGATGGGCAGCAGCACGCAGCCCAACATCGTCGCTTTCAACCAGCTCTATAGCGGGACGGCCGGCGCGAACGGCATTTGCAACCGCAAGGCTACCTCTAGCGATGCGGGTGTGGCTGCCGAGGTCATTTGGTCGTACAACGTCCAGGGCATTCTCGGCGGGGGAGCGGTCACGACGTCGCCCGTAATTTCGTACGACATGCTTACGCCATCAGCTTCGGGGACGAAGATTGCGTTCGTCGAATCCGCCACTGGCGGACCTGTGCTTACAGATTCGCTTAGCGCGGGCGGCTCGGGATATGCCGTGGGCGACACGGGCACAATCGCCGGCGGCACGGTGCTGGCGACGTACAAGGTCACGGGAGTCACGACCGCGCGCCGTACGACCGGCGTCGTCTCCTCTTTTACGATTGCGTCCGCTGGCACCGGCTACTCGGTCGCCACTGGAGCGACCACGACCAAGACGAGCGGCAACGGTAGTGGCCTCACGATCAATATCCTCACCGTCGGCGGCTACCCAGCACACTTCCACGTCCTCGCGCCGAATGCCGGAGATGGCCAGAACACCGGCAATCTGCAGAGCGTGCTCTCGCCCAAAACGATCACGGCCTTTTCGCTTACGAGTCCGGCAGCCGGAAGCGGCGCCGCAACCGATCTTGCCCTCGGCTCGTCCAGCGCGGGAACCGACACGCTCTCGTCGCCCTTTGTGGATTACACCTCCGACAAGGCTTACGTGGGAAACGACGTTGGCGTCCTCTACCGCATTAAGGATGTCTTCTGCACCTCGGGCAATCCGGACTGCTCCGGCGCGACGAAGCCTGGGCCGAGCCTCGATGCCACGTGGGGTACAGGCGGCGCGGTGACGGTGTGCTCGGGAACTCTGACCGCCCCGATCCTCGATTTCGTCACCCTCAACGTATTCGTCGGCTGCTCGGACGGGAAGCTCTATGGCTTTAATTCGTCCGGCGCGCCGCTCGCACATCCGTCGGTGACAGTAGGTAACGGCACGGCCCTGGGTGGAGTCGTTGATGCGCCAATCGTGGATGGAGTAGACGGCTTCGTCTATGCCGTGAGTGGCTCAAATGGCGCCAATGCGGTGCTGGTTCAGGCGTCTGCCGACCTGAGCGGTCACACCACGATGCCTGTCGGCGCCGCCGGGATATTCAATCTTCACGAGCCTGCTTTCAATAACACGTTTTACACGAGCCCCACGACTGCGGGCGCGATGATCTACGTCGCTGCCTACAACGGTGCGGGAGACGAGATCGAGCTCTACGCGTACTGTTTCAATTCGACTTCAGGCGTTCTCGCGAATTGCCCCGGCGTGAGTCCGGCCGGCCCGCAAATGGTCAGCCTGAATACGGCTACGGGCAGCCAGCTGGAATACGCGCCGCTCACGGAGTACTACAACACAACCACCTCGACCGACTGGCTCTTCGTCGGCGTGCTCCAGAATCGGAACCCGAACATCGGGCTCTTCAATATCAATTCGTTTCCTGCGTCGGCGACTTTGGCCGCCAGCACACAGGAGGGAAGCGGGGCATCGGGGATGGTCGTTGACAACAGCAGTTCCAGCGGACAGGCATCCAGCATCTATTTCGGCGCGCTCAGCACGACAGCATCCTGCGGCGCCGGTGGCACGGGCGGCTGCGCCGTCAAGCTCACACAGGCTGGTCTTCAATGAGCGAAAAAGTGCAATCGCGCGCCACGGACGTGGAGACGAAGTCCGGCAAGCCTAAGAAATCGCGGAAGGCTTATCAGAAGCCCGAGTTCCAGCACGAGCAGGTCTTCGAAACCATGGCGTTGGCTTGCGGCAAGCTTTCGCCGACGCAGTTCACGTGTCATTTCAACCGGAAGAATTCGTAGCGTTTGCGGGAGGCAAGAAAGCAATGCAAGAGCGTGCAGTGATCGATATGGAGCTGGCCGAAGAGGTGCTGCGATCCTACGGCAGACTCCGGATCGTGGCGCGTGGTTCGAGCATGGTTCCGACGATCTTTCCCGGCGATGTTCTTTTCGTCGAGCGTAATCCGCTGGCGCGCCTGCAGCCGGGAGACGTGGTGCTCGCTTCGCGCGGAGGCCGCTTCTTCGCGCACCGCGTGGTGAAGCTCACCGCGCTGGGCGGGCCGCCACGCGTGATTACCCGCGGCGACGCGCTGCGCGAAAATGATCCGGCATTCTCGCACGACGAGATTCTGGGCCGCGTGACGAGCGTGACTCGTGGCGGCAGCCACATCAGCCTTGCCGGCGAAGACGACCTCAACGGAAAGCGCCTCCTTCAGTGGGCCATCCGGAATTCGGAGAGCGTGGCGGCTGGAATCCTCTGGTGGCATGCGCGAGCCAGCACTGCGGTTCCCGTCGCGCGCACTACGTCGATTCGCGTGCCGGCGAGACTTGCGGAGTGCTCGTGATGAGCACACTTTCTTCGATCTCGGTTTTGGATTCTCGGCCCAGCGCAGGCCTGCCGGAGGGCGTCACCGTTGAAATCGGCGGCATTCCGATTTTTCTGCGCTCCGGCAACGCGGAGTTCTGCAGGATGATCGAAGATCGCTACGCCGGCTTCGTGAATCCGTTCGCTACGGCCGAATACGAATTCGAGATCGACCTGAATCCCCCCTCCGAGCCTTCGGACGAGGACGCGCGAGTCTCGAAGCACGGCAACCTCTGGTTTTTCGATCGCGGCGATTTTCACGCCGAATGGGACTCGCGCACGCGCCGCGGCTGGGTGCGCCAGGCACCGAACCCGTACGCGATCGACACAGTCTTGCGCATCGTGCACTCGCTCGTGCTCGCCGAAGAAGGCGGCTTCCTGCTGCACGCCGCGAGCGCCGTTCGCTCGGGCCAGTCCTTCGTTTTCACCGGCATTTCCGGCGCAGGGAAAACCACGATCTCGCGCCTCGCGCCGCCCGACGTTGCGGTGCTCACGGACGAAATCTCCTACATCCGCCGGCGCGCAAGCGGCTATCACGCCTACGGCACGCCGTTTGCCGGGGAACTCGCCCGCGTCGGCGAGAACATTTTCGCCCCGTTCGGCGGCCTCTACTTCCTTGAAAAAGGTCCCGTCAATCGCATCGAGCCGATCGACGACCGGCGCGCCGCGCGGGCGCTCTTGCGCAACATTTTGTTCTTCTCCCACGACGAGCCATTGGTGAAGCGCGTATTCGACTCCGCTTTCGAGTTCGTTTCGAGCGTCGCCACAGCCCGGCTGATTTTCACGCCGGACGAGCGTGCATGGAGGTTGGTAGGATGAAAGAGCTATACATCGCGCGTAGCACTGCGGTCGCGTCGCGCGTCCTCGACGGCGAGATCGTCATCATGTCCGCGACCGATTCGACGCTATTCAGCCTGAGCGAAGTCGCGACGATCATCTGGCAGGCTGCCGACGGGCGCACTCCTTTGTCAGAGATCGTCCACGGCCGGATCTGCGCGGAATTCGACGTCGCGCCCGACGCCGCCTATCGCGATGCCGAGGCGTTCATCGGCGATCTCGTGCGCCACGGAATTCTTCGCGTCTCGAGCGAGCCGATCGATTCGAATGGGCCCGGCTTTGGCGCCGCTGCCACCTCAAGTTCGATGAGGACTGCATGAGCTTGATGCAAAAGCTCAATGGCAAGGCCCTGCGCATGGGCATTCCGCTGAGCGTTCATCTCGATATCACGTATCGTTGCAACGAGCGCTGCGAACATTGCTACCTCGACCACGACGATCACGGCGAGATGACCACAGCCGAAATCCGCGCACTGCTGCGCGATTTGGCCCAAGCGAACGTCTTTTTCCTCGTGATCAGCGGCGGCGAGCCGCTCGTCCGGAAGGACTGCTTCGAAATTATCGAATACGCGCGCACGCTTGGCTTCAACGTAAAGCTGAAGACGAACGCAGTATTGGTTCGCGAAAACGAAGCGCAGCGCCTCCGCGCCCTCGGCGTCGAGCAGGTGCAGATCAGCGTGTACTCGCACCGCCCCGAGGTTCATGACGCGATCACGAAGGTCCCAGGCTCCCTCAAGCGCACGCTCGCCGGCATTCGGCTAATGCGGGCCGCGGGGTTGAAAGTAACGCTGGCGAATGTCCTGATGCGCGGCAATTCGCGCGATGGCGACGGCGTCCGCGAAATCGCCGCTGAAGTCGGCGCGCACTACACGCTCGATCCCACGATCACGCCGATGATGGACGGCAACACATCCGTCCTGCAACATCGCATCTCCGCGGACGAGCTGCGGGCCGTTTTCAACGATCCGACTTTGATCGGCGACGCCGAAAGTTTCTGCGCTCCGCCTCCACCGGTCGATGACGAAATCCGCGAAGGCCTTCCGTGCAGCGCGGGGCACACAGCGTGCTACGTCTCGCCGTATGGCGATCTCTATCCGTGCGTGCAGTTTCCGCTGGCGTGCGGCAACGTGCGGAATCAGAACTTTCTCGATATCTGGAGGAATTCGCCGCAGCTCGCCGAGGTCCGGTCGATCCGCGGCAAGGACCTCACCACGTGCTCGTCGTGCACGCATCTTGGCACGTGCACTCGCTGCCCGGGGCTCGCCTACATGGAAGGCAACATGCGGGGTCCCTCCACAGCCGACTGCGAGAAGTCTTTCGTTCGCACGGGAATTCCGACCGCCGGCATGCTGGCTCGCGCGTCGAACGGCCAGCCGCTGTCGCATCGCCCGGCCCCCGGCCTCGTTCAGATTCAATCCCTCTAGAGCGGTGGGCTACTTGCCGCCGCGCTCTTGCGGATGCTTGGCAGGGTACTCTCTTTTGTAGGCCGCAATCGCCTCCGCGATAATCGGAAATGCCTGCGCAGACGGCTGGATGTGGTCCACTTGCACTTCTTTCCGCTCGAGCTTCTTGTAGTCCTGAAAAAATCTGCGGACCATTGCCAGCTTGTGCGGCGGCAACTCTTTGGCCTCATGGTAGGGGTTATATTCGGGATCGGCTGTGGCAACGGCGATGATTTTGTAATCCCTGTCGCCGGAATCGATCATCGTCATCACGCCGATCGCTCGCGCGTGAACGATCGTCAGCGGCGCCACCGATTCCTGGCAAAGCACCAGCACGTCCAGCGGATCGTGATCTTCTGAAAGGGTCTGGGGAATGAAGCCGTAGTTCGCCGGATAATACACGGCTGAATAAAGAATGCGATCCATGCGGATCAGTCCCGTAGCTTTATCAAGTTCGTACTTCACGCTCGATCCGAGGGGTATTTCGATCACCGCGTCGAATTCCTTGGGCGTGCGTTTGCCGGGACTCACATCGTGCCACGGGTGAATAATCATCGTTTCCATCATCCGTTGAAGAATTAATTGCGGTTCAATTGTAGCGGATGTCAGGTATGACCGCGCGGAATCCAGTGGTGCGGGTAGGCAGAGTGACACCGCTGTATTGATCTTTGCCCGCCCGAATGGCATCTTCCTTTCATGGCTACCGAGAAAGCGCAACACCAGGGTCGCGGCGTCAGCGTCGCGCAGACGATTCGCGTGAAGACATCGCGCCGCACCGAGTTGGAAAACGTCACCGCCGAAATCGAAGCCGCCGTGCGCGAGTCCGGCTGCGCCGAAGGCCTATGCCATCTCTACGTCCCGCACACGACGGCCGGCGTCCTCATCAATGAAGGCGATGATCCCGCCGTGGCCCGCGATATCGAGTCGACGCTCGACCGCCTGATCCCGCACGCCGCCCACTACACGCACGCGGAAGGCAATTCGGATTCGCACATCAAGACCGCGCTGGTCGGCTCATCGCAAACGATCTTCATCGAAAATAGCCGCCTGGCGCTCGGCCGCTGGCAATCCATCTTCTTCGCCGAATTCGACGGCCCGCGCACCCGCGACCTCCGCATCAAAATCGTCCCGGACCCCGCGTAAGCGAGCAGGATCGCCCGGGCTGGCGTACAATTCTCGTAGATGCCTTTCAAATCCGGTTTCGTCGCAATCATCGGCCGTCCCAACGCCGGCAAATCCACCCTTGTGAACACGCTCGTCGGCCGCAAGGTGGCGATCGTCTCGCCGCGCCCGCAAACCACGCGCAACCGCATCCAGGGCATCGTGAATCGTGACGACGCGCAGATCGTCCTGATCGATACGCCCGGCATCCACAAGCCCGACAGCGTCCTGAGCCGCCAGATGATGGACGAAGTCCAGCAGTCGCTCGAAGGCATCGACATCCTCTCGCTGATCGTCGACGCCACCGCCGACTTCGGCGCCGGCGACCGCTTCACCATCGAATGGGTGAAGCGCTTCCACGGCCCGGTTTTCCTCCTGCTCAATAAAGTCGATACGATGCGCAAGGAGCTCTTGCTTCCGCTGATCGAACGCTACCGGCTGGCTTTCGAGTTCGCCGAGATTTTCCCCATCTCCGCGCTCACCGGCGAGGGCTGCCCCGATCTCGTGAACGCCTGGCTCGCGCGCCTGCCCGAGGCGACGCCATGCTTCCCGCAGGACCAGTTCACCGACCAGCCCGAGCGTTTCCTCGCCGCTGAGATCGTTCGTGAAAAGGCGATTCTCGCGACGCGCGAGGAAATCCCGCACGCGGTCGCCGTGCTGGTCGATTCGTTCGAGGAATCTGAAAGACTGATCAAAATCCGCGCCACGATCTACGTCGAGCGGGACGGGCAGAAGGGAATCCTGATCGGCAAAGCCGGCGAAACGATCAAGAAAATCGGCACGCAGGCGCGCAAAGAGCTTGAAACGATCCTCGGCTCCCACATCTTTCTCGAACTATTCGTGAAGGTTCAGGCCAACTGGCGTCAGAATTCCGTCCTCGTCCGCCAGCTCGATTGGCACCGCCAGCTCGAACAGCTTGGCCAAATGCAGCAGGAAGAAACCGAGCCCAGCTGATTGCATTCGCGCTTTATGAAGCTTTCGAGGGCGCGATCCCGAGCGATCGCATTTTCCGGTAGAGGTGGCTGCGCTCGAGACCCAACGCCGCAGCGGCCTTGGTCATGTTCCAGCGATTTTCCTCGAGCTTACGCAGGACGAAATCGCGTTCGTAGGCCGACCGCGCTTCCTGCAAGCTTTCGTAAGGCTTTTGCGGGCTTTTCGATGCGCCGCGGAAAAGCTCGGGCGGCAGATGGTGCGGCTCAATCTTCGGCGACGGGCACATGATCACCAATCGCTCCACGAGGTTTCGCAGCTCGCGCACGTTGCCCGGCCACGGGTAGGCGAGCAGCACCTCCATCGCCGGCGCTGTAAAATCCTTCGGCTTCTTTCCGTACGCCTCGCAGAATTCGTTCAGAAAATGCGCCGCGAGCACTGGCAAATCCTCGGTGCGCTCCCGCAGCGGCGGCACGTAGAAGGGAATTACGTTTAGCCGGTAGAAAAGATCTTCGCGAAACATGTTCCGCCCGATCTCGTCTTCGAGCTTTTTGTTGGTCGCCGCAATCACGCGCACGTCGACGTTCACCTGCTTGTTCGAGCCGAGCGGCTCGACGCGCTGTTCTTCCAGCACGCGCAACACTTTCGATTGCGTCTTCAGGCTCATGTCGCCGACTTCGTCGAGGAAGAGCGTTCCGCCGTCCGCTTTCTGGAATTTGCCGACTTTGTCTTCGCTCGCGCCGGTGAAGCTGCCCTTGCGATGGCCGAACATTTCCGATTCGATCAGCTCTTCGGGAATCGCCGCGCAGTTCACTTCCACGAAGGGCATCGCGCTCCGCGGGCTGTTCGCGTGCAGCGCCCGCGCGACAAGTTCCTTGCCGGTTCCGCTCTCGCCGTAGATGAGGACGCGCCCATTCGTCGGCGCGGTCAGCGCGATCTGCTGCCGCAGCGCCTTCATCGGCACGCTCGCGCCCAGAATCTGATGCCGCTCTTCAAGCTCCGCGCGCAGTCGCCGGTTTTCCTCTTCGAGACGCAGATATTCGAGAGCGTTCCGCACTACCAGCACCACTTTCTCGAGCGAGAGCGGCTTCTCGATGAAATCGAATGCGCCGAGCTTCGTCGCGCGCACCGCCGTCTCGATGTTGCCGTGCCCCGAGATCATCACCACCATCGGTGCGCCGCCCTGTTCCTGCATGCGCTCGAGCGTGTCGAGCCCATCCATTCCGTTGAGCCACACATCGAGCAGGACGAGATCGAAGTTCCGCCGCTTCAGGCGATCGAGGCACTCCTCGCCCGATGCCACTGCCTCGGCGTCGTATCCCTCATCGCGCAAAAGCGCGCCGAGCGATTCGCGGATTCCGCTTTCGTCGTCGACAATCAGAATGGATGCTGGCATGTTCTAACTCACCGAAGTTCCCGCCGGAGCTGGCGCCGGCATAATGGCTGGTTCGACTGCCGGGAATCGCATCACGAAGCGCGTGCCGACTGGCAGATTGTCTTCCACGCGAATCGTTCCGTTATGCTCGGCCACGATCCGGCTCGCGATCGCGAGGCCCAAGCCGGTCCCGCGATCCTTGGTCGAGAAGTGCGGTAAAAACAGTCGCTCCTTGTCTGCGGGCGAAATGCCGTGGCCGCTGTCGGAAATTTCGATCTCGACCGCATCACCGTCGCTATCCACGCGCGTAAAAACACCCAGCCGACGCAGCGACGAGCCTTCCATCGCTTCGGCCGCGTTGTCGATCAGGTTCGCGATCACCTGCCGCATCAACTCGGCATCGGCCTTCACGGGCGGCAGCGCAGGCGCAAGCTCCGTGCGCAGCGTCACGCCGTCGAGCCGCCCGCGGAAAAGCTCGAGCGCGCTCGTCACAATCGCATTCAGGTCTGCCGGAGCCAGCCGCGCGGCAGGGAAGCGCGCGAATTGCGAGAACTCGTTCACCAGCGATTCGAGCGTCTGCACCTCGCGCTCGATCAGCTTCGCGCATTCGGCTGCCAGCTTCTCGAATTCGGTCCGCGCGCCGCCGAGTTTCGTTGCTGTCGTGCGGTCGAGATACCGCAGCAGCCGCTGCGCTGAAATCTGGATCGGCGTCAGCGGATTCTTGATCTCGTGCGCGATTCGCTGCGCCACTTCCTGCCAGGCCGCGGTCTTCTGCGCGTGGAGCAGGTCGGTCAGGTCGTCGATCACCACCACGAAGCCCGGATTCGCCTTGCGCGGCCCGAGCGAGCTGACCGTCACTGCCGCGCGCACCAGCCGCCCGCCCGCCGCAATCTCGATTTCGTGCGACGCCGCCCCCATCCGCAGCGACCGCCGCATCAGATGCAGCACGTCGCGCGCCGCCTCCTCGCCGAGCAGCTCCTGCAGCGTCACGGCGCTCCGCGCGTAGTCCCCCAAAATCGACGCCACCGCCGTATTCACCCGCGCGATTTCGCCCGACGCGTTCAGCGACACCACGCCCGTCGGAATGTTCTCGAGAATCGCCTCCATCAATTGCCGGCGCCGCTCGCGCTCCTGGATGGCTTGCTCGAGGCTTTGCGTAAATTCGTTGATCTGTTTGCGTCCTTCGCCCAGCTGCTCGGTCATTCGATTAAACGACCGCACCAGCATCCCCAGTTCGTCGCGCGCCCGCACGTCCTCGATTCGATGATCGAAATTGCCGTGCGAAATCTCGCGCGTCGCCTCGGCCAGCGCCTGAATCGGCACCGTCACTTCTTTCGACAGAAACAGCGCCACCCAGGTGGTCGCAAAGACCAGCAGCAGCGTGATCAGCATCAGCGCCGCCAGAATTTCCCGCTTGTACGCGCGCAAATGCTGCTTCTGCTGAAGATACGTTTCGGTCTGCGACTGGATTTCCGCGTAGCGGTCAAGGAAGTCATCCGGCAGTCGCCGTGCCACGTATAGCGTGGCGCCCGTCACCGGCGCCTTGCCCGCGATATAAAGCACGCCATTCGCTTTCCATACAGGCCCGCCGCCGCGGAGGGTCTGCAGGAATTGCGGCGCGAGCGCGTTCGCGGGCGGAGCAAGCTGCGCTGCCGTCAGCTTGGGGATCTTCGGGCCCGCAGCAGAGGGTACCGCGAAGTCTTTCGACGCCGTCACATTTCCATTCGGCCCGACGATCCACATCGCGTCGACCGCATGGCTCATCTCAAGAAAATTCGCATCGGCCGAACCACGCGCCGCTGCCAGCGTCGCCAGCCCGTTCAGGCGTTCGAGTTCCGATTGCCCGAAATGCGCCAGCAAGCTCTGACTTTGCTCGTTCGCGGTTTCCAGCGGCCGCGGGAACCAGGAATTCAGCGTCCGGTTCACCAGCGCGTAGCTGAAGAAGAAAAGAAACACGACCGGCAGCAGCGACACGCCCATCGCGCCCAGCACCATCTTGACCTTAAACCGCGACCCCATCTGCCCGCTGCGCCGCTCGGCCCACAATCGGACCAGGCTGCGCGTCAGGATGAGCGAAAACACCAGCAACGCCACGAAGATGAATACGGTGAGCGCAAAGAGGATGACGAACGACGTGCCTTCTTCGATGTGCAGCGGCAGCGTTAGCGAGCCGAGCGTGAACACGGCAGCCGCCAGCAGCACGACGACCACGCCGCCTACCGTCATCCACAGTTGCCGTTTGGGTGGAAGCCTCATTCTAGCGGCCCTCCTCCAGATAGCGTCCCAGCGGGCATTCGCCGCACAGCGGATCCTGCGGCCGGCAGAAATTCTTGCCCGTATTCACGATCAGCGCGTGGAATTCGTTGAAACGCTCCGCATCGCCGGGGAATTGCCGCTCGACCATCCAGCGCACGTCCTCGTATTTTGCTTCCGCGTTCGCCCAGCCGTGCCGCGAGAATATCCGTTTTGTGTAGGCGTCGACCACGAACACCGGATGATCGCCGGCGTAGAGCAAAATTGAGTCGGCCGTCTCCGGCCCGATGCCGAATACGCCCAGCAGCTTCTCGCGCAGCAAAATCGTCGGCGTCTCGAACATCCGCTTCAGCGAGCCGCGATACTCCGCCCGCAGGAACGCGCAGAACGCTTTCAGCTTCCGGGCCTTCTGCCGGAAATAGCCCGAGGGACGAATCAAGGTCTCCAGCTCTGCCAGCGGCACCCGGTCGATCGCCGCCGGCGAAAGCAATTCCTCCGAGCGCAGGTTCTCGATCGCCCGAGCGACGTTCTTCCAAGAGGTATTCTGCGTCAGGATCGCGCCGACGATCACCTCGAACTGCGTCTTCCCCGGCCACCAGTGCTGCGGCCCGAACGCCGTAAAGAGGGAATTGTAGTATTCGTCAAGCGGAGCCTGGCCCTCTTGGATAGTCTTGCGCCGCTCCCGTCCACGGGGTGTACTTTCCCGCGTAGCAGCCCGAGAACTGGCTTTCAGGGCGGTTTTGGAGGCAAATTTCATGCAAATACGACGATAATGGCGGGAAAGAGCCAAGTCAAGTTAAGTGTTGTAACTATGCAACACTCTGTGGCATCCCATTCGCACCGAGCTTGAAACCGCAGCGCCGGCTGCGCAGGGCCACGCACGAATCAGAAGTCACGAATCACGAGTCACAGCCGTTCAGCCATTCTTCCGCTGAAACTCACTCATAAAGCTCAGCAGCGCGTCGACCGCCTCAGGCGTCACGGCGTTATACAGCGACACCCGCATCCCGCCGACCGACCGGTGTCCCTTCGCGCCGATCAGCGCAGCCGCTTCGGCTTCCTTGGCAAACTTCTTCTCGACCGCCTCATCGCCGCCCGCCACACGAAATACCACATTCATCTTCGATCGCGAGCCCTTCTCAACGGGACCGCGATAGTACCCGCCGCTCCCATCGATCGCCGCGTACAGCTTGGAGGCCTTGGCGTCGTTGCGCTTCGAGATCCCTGCCAGCCCGCCCTCGGACTCGATCCAGTCGATCATGAGCCCCACGATGTACACCGCAAAGGTTGGCGGCGTGTGATACAGCGAATGCTCCTTCATGTGGGTCTTGTACTGGAGGATCTTCGCCACCTTGTCGCCGGCGCGCTCGGTCAAGTCGCGCCGCAGGATCACGATCGTCGCGCCCGAAGGCCCGAGATTTTTCTGCGCGCCCGCAAAGATCACGCCGAACTGCCGCACATCGATGGCCTTCGATGCAATGTCCGACGACATATCCGCCACCAGCGGGACCGCGCCCGTGTCGGGAATTTCGCTCCACTGCGAGCCTTCGATCGTGTTGTTCGTGCAGATGTGGACATACGACGCGTTCGGCGCAAGCTTGATCTCGTCCGGCCGCGGCACGCGCGTAAATTTCTCCGCCTCCGTCGACGCCGCGAGCCGATACTCGGCGAGCTTCTTCAGCTCCTCGATTGCCTTCCTCGTCCACGCGCCCGTGTGCAACACGTCGACGGGTTTCCCCGGCAGGTACAGGTTCATCGGAACCATCGCAAACTGCCCGCTGCCGCCGCCCTGCAGGAACAGCACCGCATAGTCCTCGGGAATGCTCAACAGCTGCCGCAGCCCCTGCTCGGTTTTTTCGTTGATGGCTTCATATTCGGGCGAGCGGTGGCTCAGCTCCATCACCGACATGCCCGAGCCCTGGTAGTCGAGCAGCTCCTCGCGAATCCGCTCGAGCACCGCAAGCGGCAGCGTCGCAGGACCCGCTCCGAAATTGAATGCGCGTTTCACGCCGCGCGTGGCAACACCGGAAACACTTGAAGAACTCACGATCGGTGAACTCCCTGATTCTGCGATTTACCGCTTCTTCCTTCTGTTCGTCACGCGGTGACGTTCAGGATAACAGAATCCGCCGACCGCGGAAAATGCGCGTTGGCTGCGTCGAATATCGGCGCGACTCCGGCCCGCTCTACGAAGTTGTTCGCGATATACTTTCGGTACCCGCCCGGATTCGAGTTTCGTGGAGGCCTTGCCATGGCAAAGCGACAGAATCGGGTTGAACTGAAGGGCAGCGCACGCGTTGCGTTTTCCGGTGCGCACGATGTGGGCCCCGCCGACCCGAATCAGCAGATGGAAGTCACCGTTTTCCTGCGCCGCGGCTCCAACGCCGGCGAATTTCCGCCGGACGCGCAGCTGGGCGCTCGCCCGCCGCGCGAGCGAAAGTATCTCACCCGCGAAGAATTCGCCCGCCAGCATGGCGCCTCCACCGCCGACCTTGAACAAATTCGAGCCTTCGCGTCGCAGCACAGCCTGAAAGTCGTCAGCGAAGATCCCGCGCGCCGCGCGGTCAAACTCAGCGGCACGGTGAAGGACTTCAACGCCGCGTTCGGCGTGAGCCTGCGCCGCTACGAACATACATCGGGAACATACCGTTGTCGCACCGGTAGCCTGACGATTCCCTCCGATCTTGAATCCGTGATCGAAGGCGTCTTCGGTCTCGATAATCGTCCGCAAGCCAAGCCGCATTTCCGCCTCCGCAAGAAAAATCCGAACATTCGCGCGCAGGCAGCGGCTGTCTCCTATTCGCCGCTTCAAGTCGCGCAAGCCTACGCATTCCCATCCGGTGCGACCGGCGCCGGCCAGTGCATCGCGGTGATCGAGTTAGGCGGCGGCTACAACACCGCCGATCTCACCTCATTTTTCGGCAACCTCGGAATCAAGTCTCCGAAGGTCACATCCGTGTCGGTCGACGGCGCGACCAATTCTCCCTCGGGAGATCCGAGCGGAGCGGACGGCGAGGTCGAGCTCGATATCGAAGTGGTAGGCGCAATCGCGCCGGGAACGCAGATCGCCGCCTATTTCGCGCCCAACACGGATCAGGGTTTCATCGACGCCATCACCACGGCCGTGCACGACGCCACGCTGAAGCCATCGATCCTCTCGATCAGCTGGGGCGGCCCGGAAAATTCCTGGACCGAGCAGTCGCGCAACGCGCTCAACTCCGCATGCCAGGACGCCTCCACGATGGGCGTCACCGTCCTCGCCGCATCGGGCGACAACGGCGCATCGGACGGCAGCACGAATGGCGCTCCCACGGTCGATTTCCCGGCCGCGAGCCCCTACGTCCTCGGTTGCGGGGGCACGAAGCTGACGATCTCCGGCGCGTCGATCAAAAGCGAGCAAGCATGGAATGATCTATCGTCAAATGAAGGCGCGACGGGCGGTGGCGTGAGCGAACTCTTCGCGCTCCCAAGTTACCAGCAGTCTGCCAACGTGCCGAAAGCTCCGAACGGCTTCGTCGGCCGCGGCGTGCCTGATGTCGCTGGCGACGCCGACCCCGAGACCGGCTACAACGTGGTCATCGACGGCGAGCAAACGGTGATCGGTGGCACGAGCGCCGTCGCTCCGCTGTGGGCCGGCTTGCTGGCGCTGATCAACCAGTCCCTCGGCGCGAACGTCGGCTACGTCAACCCGCTGCTCTACGCGGCGAAAGCCGAGGCGACCTTTCACGACATCACCTCCGGCAGCAATGGAGACTATTCCGCCGGTCCCGGCTGGGACGCCTGCACCGGCCTAGGCACACCCGACGGTGCCGCTCTCCTGAGCGTCTTGAAGAGCTAGCTGGAGATTTCGAGATGGGTTTCGATGCTCTTCGTACTACGATGTACGTATCACGAGTCTCTCTAAGCCATTTAAATAGATATCCTTAGCTTCTATTTGGCCGCCAACATGCAGGCAGATTGGACAAAAAGAGAAAAGTATGGCATACTGCATTTGCGTTTGTTGCTCTTGTAAAACCTTTGGAATCATTGAAGGGACTGCAAGTCCACACTTGCGGTCCTTTTTTTTGGCCGGAGGCGGCGGAACGGCACCAAATAGCTCAAAAGAAAAGAGAAACACAAGTTGAAAGAACAAGGAACAGTGAAGTGGTTTAATGCCAGCAAGGGCTTTGGATTCATCCAGCGCATGTCGGGCGAGGACGTTTTCGTCCACTTCTCCGCGATTCAGTCGGAGGGGTACAAGTCGCTTAACGACGGCCAGGCGGTTGAATTCGAAGTGACCAAGGGTCCCAAGGGCCTGCAGGCATCGAACGTTACCGCCCTCTAAACCGGCAAGGTGCGAGCCCGCCCCGTGCGGGCTCGCTCACTCTCTCAAGTTTCGGTCGTATGCATGGACGCAGTCCAAGGAGGCTTCGTGAAAGCTCTTCAGAAGGGCGCATACATCAAGCACTTTCAGTATGGTCTTGGTGTCGTGACCGAATCCGATTCCGACCGCACCTCGATCGATTTCGATCTCCATGGCATGAAGAAATTCGTGACGACCATCATGGTCGTCGAGCTGGCCGAAGGCACGCCGCCCAAGCGCAAGCGGACGCGCAAGAAGCCCGTTATTGCTGCGGCAGTTGCTGCTACAGCTTCCAAATGAGCAAGGAAGCCATCGTGCAGTTCATGGGGTTCTCGTCGAAGCCGAGCGTGCGCGAATACACGTTCACGGTACGCGAGCCCGCGATGGAGCCGCGCGAATTTACGCTCGCCATCCCAAACAAGGCCTTCCATGCGCAGGGCCTGCGCTTTCAGGACGCACCCGACGTCTGCTCGATCAAGCTGCGCCAGGAACTAGCGGCCCACGCCAATCACCCGCCCGTGACGCATTTCGACATCACCGATGTCGAGCTTGAGGATTATCGCAGCACCCACGCCCCTCGATTGCCCAAGAGCCCGTTTGCCCGCAAGCCCGTTGAGGATTTCTAGCTCTGCTCGTTTCTTGCCCGGCACGAACGTCGCTCGCTGAGCGAATCTCGGATGCAAAGGAGATGCCATGGGCCGAATCACTTTCCAGAAGCGGCAGAAGGAAATGAAGCGCCAGGAAAAGCAGAAAGCAAAGGCCGAGCGTCGCGAGCAGCGCAAGCTCGAGAAGCCGTCTGACCCGGACGCATCGATCGACACGTCGTCGGAAGCACGAACCGGCGGCTTTGACTTCGCAGCCGACTCCGAGCCACGCACTCCCGAACAGTAGTCGCAACTGTTTCCGACTCGCCGCGCACCGACGCTGCCTCGCGGAGCGTCCTAATAGATAGAGACTCAGCGCGGAGGTTCCATGAACTCGCTTCAGCCGATCACCTTGCGGATCGGGTACGACATTCAGTTCCAGATTCCCGCCCCAGTTGCCATTGTGGCCCTGCTCAACGTCCATCCTTGCCGGATTGCAGACCTTCAGGCCCCGGATGAAATGCGCGCCGAGCCCGGCGTCCAGATGGAGAGTTATATAGACAGCTTCGGCAACTACTCCACCCGTTTCGTCGCGCAGGCCGGCCCGCTGCGCTTGAGCAATTCGACCGTGATCCGCGATTCCGGCTTGCCCGATCCCGTCAGCCCGCATGCGCGCGAGATTCCCGTACAGGAATTGCCGTACGACGTGCTGCGTTATCTGTACAACAGCCGCTACTGCGAGGTAGACCGGTTCGCGACAATCGCATTGGATCTGTTCGGCGGTGTGCCGCGCGGCTGGTCGCGCGTGCAGGCCGTATGCGACTGGGTGCACGCGAGAGTCAGTTTCGGATATCAGCATGCCCGCCCCACGAAAACCGCTCTCGATGTCTTCACGGAGCGCTTCGGAGTTTGCCGCGATTTTCAGCATCTAGCGGTCACACTCTGCCGCGCGCTGAATATTCCCGCGCGCTACGCCACGGGCTATTTGGGCGACGTCGGCGTCCCGCCCGCACCTTCACCGATGGACTTCAGTGCCTGGTTCGAGGCCTATCTCGAAGATCGCTGGTGGACGTTCGACGCGCGCCACAACGAGCCTCGCATCGGGCGTGTGCTGATGGCAACCGGGCGCGATGCCTCCGACGTTGCCATGACAACCTCCTTCGGCATGGCCAATCTGACTCACTTCACAGTCGTCACCGAAGAGATTCCGCAGGCCTACGGTATCAGCGCGTAGCGCGACGAACTGGGCGGTTCGAGTCCAGCGACCCCTCGTCGTCTTTTTCCCGGCTTAACGGCAGGGCGGCGTTTCGAAAATCAGCGCAGCCGACGGATGAATATGCCCCTTCCCGGCATTCCAGTATCTGCAAGGCTCGCCACGCGCGGGCACCCGACGAAGAGGAGAATCGAGAGATGAAGACTTCACACAACGTAGCGTTCGCCACCCTGGCGTGCGTGTTTTTGGCGTTGGCCCTGTTCGCAGTCAGCCACGGTACGGCTAAGGCCGATGACACGCCGCTGGTCATCCCCGCTGTGGGCACGATGGCGCCCGATTTCACGCTCGAATCGCAAGAAGGCCTGGTGAGCCTGCACGAATATCGCGGCAAGTGGGTGGTTCTCTATTTCTACCCGAAAGACCAGACCCCGGGCTGCACGATCGAGGCGCACGGATTCCAGACCGACCTCGACAAATATCACCAGATTAACGCCGTCGTCCTCGGCGTCAGCGTCGATACCGTACAGTCGCACAAAGACTGGTGCGCCAAGGACGGCTTGAACTTCAAGCTGCTCTCCGACGCCGAAAAGAAAGTCTCGGCGATGTACGGATCGCAGATGACCATTCCGCAGATGCCGCAGCTTGGGACGATCGCCGCGCGCAACACGTTTCTCATCGATCCCCAGGGCAAAATCGTCAAGGAGTTCATCAAGGTCAACCCGACCGGGCACAGCGCTCAAGTGCTCGCCGCGCTCTCCGAACTCCAGAAGGGCGCTGCTAACTAGCGCCCGGAGGTCGAGCCGTGGTATCAATGGGGCAGGCAGGCGTTCTCCGACCCATGCCTGCCTCATTCCCCGGAGTTGACCTAAAGAGCCGTGAGTAAGCGGCAGAACGAATTCGAGTGTGTGGCTATACCGCACTCGCGGAGCCTGCTCCGTGTCGCGCGCCGGCTCACATTCGATCCGGCGGTTGCCGAGGATCTTGTGCAGGAAACCCTTTTGCGCGCATGGCGCGGCTTCGACCAATTCGAGCCTGGAACCAACGCCCGGGCGTGGCTCTTCCGGATTCTCTTCAACGTGTTTTACGCCCAGGGCCGCAAAACCCGCTCGTCGCCCGCTCTGCTCCCGCTGCAGAGACCCGGCCACGAAGCGCGCCCGCACGAAGCCGCCGCAACGGATTTCTCGCTGTTGGATGGCGCCATGCTGAGCGCGGCGCTGGACGATCTGTCCGAGGAGCACCGCACTGTCATTCTCCTGGGCGTCGTCGAAGGTTTCACGTGCCGCGAGTTGTCGGAGATTTTGTCGCTGCCGATGGGCACGGTGATGTCGCGCCTCAGCCGCGCACGGCAGTCGTTGCGCGAAGCGCTCGCACCGGCGCCAAGGCTCGTGCGGGCACGGGCGGGCGCGAAATGACGGGCCGCGTGATGAAAAGGACGAATTGCAACCAGAGGAAAGAATCGTGATGGATTGTCAACAAGTCGCCGATCTCGCACCGCTCTACCTGAGCGCCGAGCTCGACCGCGAGCGTGCCGGCGCCATCGACACGCACCTCCGCTCCTGCTCGTCCTGCATGCAGGAACTCGAAGCTCAGGCGCAACTCGACGCTCGCATGCGCGAAGTCATCGAGGGTGAACACGTCGATTCAAGCTCGGTCGAGGGCTGGATTCGCGCACGCGTCGGGACCGAGCCGCGCAACAACGTCACGCCGATTTCGGTGCGACGATCGCCACCCAATCGTCGCTGGCGGATCGTGGCCGCGATCGCAGCCGTCCTGCTCCTGGCGGCTGCAGGCTATCGCGGCCTTGTTAGCGCGCACGTCGCACCCGTCTACGCCGACGCCGCGCAGGACCACCAGCGCGAAGTGGTCGACCAGGTGCCTCGCCACTGGCTTTCGGACCCCGCCGCAATTTCAGCCTTGGCCGAGCGGCAGGGAATCGCCGCCTCAGCGCCCTTCGCCCTGTCTTCCGGCCCGTACCATATCGAGCGAGCCCGCCTGTGCTTCCTCGACGGCCGCATTTTCCTCCACGTCGTCTATACCGACGGCGCGCGCGAATTTTCCGTCTACTTCCGCGTGCGCGGCAACGAGTCCCTGCCCGGGGTTCCACGCGAAATCGACAACGGCCGCATCCTCCACTCCTCCGCGCTAGGCACCGAGCAGGTCGCATCGCTCCAAACCAAGAGCCTCGTCGTAGTGGTAGTCAGCGACCGCTATTCCGGCGACGCGCTCCAAGTAGCCCGCCTCGCCGCCCAAACTCTCTAAGTTGCCCGCGCATCCGGTTTTCATTCGCCCCGCTCGCCTTGACACTCCTCACCCGCAACCTTAAACTGAATTGTTTGTGTTTGTTTCGCGGAGCGAATCAGGATGCTTCTCTCTCGGGATTACGTCGGCTACATGGCCAAGGAAGTCGTAAAGCGCCTGGTCGCCGGCAAGATGATTGAAACCAAGCACGTTGAGAATCTGACGCAGCAGGTCCGCCAGGTGATGGCCGAAGAGGTCACCATCGAAGACCGCCTGAATGAGGAGGTTCGCGAAATCCTCGCGCGCTATTCCGACGAGATGCGCCGCACCGGCGTCTCCTATCAGGAAATGTACAAGAAGGTGAAAGGACAGCTCGCTCGCGAGCGCAAGCTGATCCTTCGTTAAACCAGCGTCACACCGGCGCGAATGAGGGCGCCCATCGAGACATGCGACTCACGCGCGAAAAGACGGTCCGGCTTTCACACCGCGTCATCGACTTTTTGGTTTCGAGTTCCGAAGTGGATTTCGTCGAGGACCGCGACACAATCCGCCAGGAGATCGTCAACATCCTCACGTCTCTGTTGAAGGTCGAAGAGCAGGTCGATACGGAAGTCCGCGCCAAGATCGCCTCGCAAAAGAAAGAAATCCTCGAAGGCAGCGAAGAGTGGGACATCCTCTACCGCAAATATTACGCCGAGAGCCTCAAGCGCATGGGCGTAGCCGAAGTCCACGCGCACTGAGAAGCAGTTCACAGTTCAGAGTTGAGAAGTTTAGAGTTTGAACCCGCTCGCCGCGTTTCGAATCAGCCCAAAATAAAAAGGCGCCCGAATCAAATCCGAGCGCCTCCGACTCTGAACTCTAGACTGTCGATTGCTATTGGGGCTGATTCTGATTTGTGTTGTCGTTGGTGTTGTCGTCCGGGCGGCGCTTCAGCGTCGGCCGGTCGCTATCATCATCCGAACCCTGATCTGACCCGCTCGTCGACGTATTGTTTCCCCCGGAACTCGTATCGGTAGAGGTCGTGCCGCCCTTGTTCTGCGAGGTGCGCTTGCGCAGCGTCGGCTTGTTCGGATTCTTGTTGTCGACCTTGATGTTCGCCTCGATCATCTGCAGCCGCTTCTTCACGCTGTCGAATTCCGAGGTCGTCACGATGTACTGCTCGCGCGGCGGCAGGATCGTCGCGATTTCCTTCTGCACGGCCTCGATGCGGTCCGGCGTCGGCGGGTGCGTGGAAAAAACCTTCGGAATCGTGCCGGGCTCTTTCTTTTCGTCCGCCTCGACCTTCTCGAAGAACGCCACGAACGCGTTCGGATCGTATCCGGCCTTGTACATGTACTGCGTCCCGAGGTAATCCGCTTCGCGCTCGTCGTTGCGCGAGAACTTGAGGAAGGTCAGTGGAATCGCGAAGTTCATGCCCTGGTAGATCGCGTATCCGGCCCAGCTGTACGGAATGAAAATCATCGCCGGAATCGACGCCATCTGCATGATGTCGCCCTTGGTCGCTTGCTTCGTACCGTGGCGCGCGCAAACGTGCGCGATCTCATGCGCCATCACGCCGGCGAGTTCCGCTTCCTCGTCCGCGTGCAAAATCAGCCCGCTGTTCACGTAAAAGAATCCGCCGGGCAGCGCGAACGCGTTCACCGTGTCCGAATCGATCACCTTGATCGTGAACGGCACGCGCGCATCCGAATTCCGGACCAGATTCTGCCCGATCCGGTTCACGTATTCGTCCACCACCGGGTCGTCGATGAATTTCGCGCTCTTGTCCACTTCCTGCGCGAGCTGCTTGCCCAGCGCGATTTCCTTTTCGAGCGAATAGAAGTCGAGCCCCTTGCCGACGCTCCGGTCGCCGATAGCGCTCACGTCCGCCTCGCTGCCCGGCTTGACGTTGGGCATCGGGGTATCCTGCGCGGCCAATTGGCTGGGAGGCTGTGTTGAAGCCGTCTGCGAACTCGGGTTCGACGCGGCAGCCTGACCCGGCGTGGCCGCCGGCGCCTGGGCGGCGGGCGCGGAGGACGACTCCGAAGGCTCCTGCGAGGGCCCTGTCTCCTGGTTCTGTGCTGTGGCCAGGGCAGGGAACATCACGAGCGAGGCCACTACAGCCTTCGCCATCCAGTGGGTCAGTAATGATTTCGGCATCGAGACCTCCGGGAGGAACAGGCCCGCATTATACACTCCGCGAGCAAGCAACTCGATAGTCCCTTCGATGTGGCCAACCCGGAAAGAGTTTGCTACGGGCGAGCCAGCCGGGCAGGACCGGCCGAGAGAGCGAGGGGCCATCGGAGGCTATAGGCTCGCGCCTCCGTGCTAGGGCCCGTTCGCTGAGCGCGCGCGATCGAAATCTAGCGTGAAAACGGCCTCGGCAACCTGCCGTTTGAGTGTCGATTAGAACGGTACGCTATCCTGTATTTTCAATGGCTTACGACGAGTTCTAATCGCCGAATGTCGATTAGAAATCGCGGTTTACGGAGAGGAGATTTTGCCGACCCGCGTGCGGATGTCACACTTGGTTGAATCGTGGGTCCCGGGTTCTCAAAGAGCGTCCAGCTCCCGTCGAGGAAGCGGCGATACACTTGCACACACCACCCTGACAGAGTACGCCGGAAACATCACCTGTCCTTGGGCGCAGATTTGGGCGGGGGAAGAAGCGCTGACCCTACGGGGCTGAGAGCTCTCTTGGGCGCCTAGCGCTCGCGCAACTGCTGCTTGAGCCGGTCAATCTCTTCCCGCAGACGTCCCATACGGCTCGCAATGGAAAACTCGTAGACGAAAAACACGGCCCACACGACCATCCACGCGGCAAACAGGAAATTGAAATTTTTCATGCCAGACTCCTCGTAGCCACCGAATTCGAATCGGCCGCCCGTTCCTCGGCCGCCAGCCGCAGTTCCTCGACTTCGTGTCGCATCCGTTCGAGGCGATAGCGGTCGACCAGCATCAGGATCATCACCGGCAGCAGCGCAAAGATGCACAGCACCAGCACCTTGGCCATCGTCGGAGCGAGACCGGAATCCGGCCCCCCGAAGATCACCGGCGCGGGATGCTGCGTCCTCCACAGCCTGTTTGACACGTACACCAGCGGCGCATCGAGAAACGCGAAAATCCCGAAAACCGCGGAAAGCGTCGCCTTTCGTTGCGGGTCTTCCAGCAAGCCGCGCAGCAACAAGTAGGCGATATAAAGCAGCCACAGCAGGAAGGCCGTCGTCAGCCGCGCGTCCCACGTCCACCAGATGCCCCAAGCTGGCTTGCCCCACAGCACTCCCGTCGCCAGCCCACCCGTGCAGGAAACCACTCCCACCTCGACCGCCGACACGGCGAGCCAGTCCCACTGAATCTTCCGCGTCGCCAGCCACGCAACGTTCGCGACGAACGCCACCGTCAGCGCCGTATACATCGACGACCACAGGGCCACGTGCATGTAAAACACGCGCTGAATCGCGTGCATCGTGCTCTCATCCGGCGCAATAAACAGCGCGGCATATCCCGCGAAGAAAATCAGCGCCGCCGCCGCAATGGTAATCCCAAATCGCTTCATGTTGCTCTGTCCATTTCCCGCCCCACGTCAAATCCTTCGCCGGTCCCGAGCGAGGCCGCTTTTGGGCCGATGCGTTCGGTCTTTTAGGGGGTCGGACCTTCAGGTCCGACATGAAAACGCGCGCGAAGCGCGCATCCATTGCGCTGCCTCACCCGCAGCAAGTAGTGCCATGCAACCGGCGCCAAACGCCGCGAGCCGTCAGACTCAATCGCCGCTGCCAACCGGAGCCGCATCACTCCTCCAGCAGAAAGTCGCACAGAAGCCACGATGCCGTCAGGAACACAATATCAAATCCGCCTAGAAACGTAAGCCACGTGCGATCAAGCGCCGGCTGCTCCGCAAAGAGCGCCGCCGTCGCCTCCACCGCTGCAATCAGCAGCGGCGCCAGGATCGGCAGCAGCAGCAGCGGCAAAAGCAATTCGCGCATCCGCGCGTGCGCCGAAACCGCTGAAAAAACGGTCCCGGTAATCACCAGCCCCAGGGTTCCCAGCGCCAACACGAGCGCCAGCCGCCCTGCCACGTCCGTCAGCGACACGTTGTACAGCACCGCGAAAACGGGCACGAGCACGATCTCGGCGATCGCCAGAAAAATGAAGTTCGCCAGCATCTTCCCGAGCAGAATCGCGAACGCGGAAATCGGCGCCATCCGCAGCGCATCGAGCGTCTGGTTCGCCTGCTCGCGCGCAAACGACGGATGCAGCATCAGCGACCCGGCAAATAAAAACGCGATCCACAGCAGCCCCGGCCCGTATCGGCGCGAGTCGGCCGAGGTGGGATCGAACGCAAAGCTGAACAGCACGATCACGACCAGCACGAAAATCACGGTCCCGGTCAGCAGCTCACGGGTGCGGAATTCCAGCCGCAGCTCCTTCGCCAGCAGAATCGCCGCACTCCGCGCCGTGCTCATCATGCCTCCGCGCGCAGCGCCGCCAGCAGCGGCCTGGGGTCGCCGCCCGGCCCACTGTCGTGCTCCACGCGCCCGCCGCCGAGCGACACAGCTCGCGTCGCCAAGTCCAGCGATTCGTTCCGCGCGTGCGTGCTCATGATCACGGTCGCGCCCGTATCGCGCAGCCGCGCCAGCGTTGCCCCAAACCACACGAGCCCCTGCCGGTCGAGCCCCGCCGCAGGCTCGTCGAGCAGCAGCAACCGCGGCCCATGCAGCAGCGCCCGCGCGATCGAAAGCCGCTGCCGCATCCCGCGCGAGAACGTTCGCACGATGCTTCCCGCGCGCGAAGCCAGCCCGCACGCCTCCAGGGCCGCGCTCACACGCGTCGCGACATCATCGAGCCCGTACAGCTCCGCGAACAATTTCAGATTCTCCGCCGCGGTCAGCTCGTCGTAGAGCAGCGTGCTGTGCGAGACCATTCCGATCAGCGCCTTCGCTTCTTCCGACGTACTTTCCGACGTGAATCGCACGCTTCCGCTTGTCGGACGCATCAGCAACGCCGCGATCCGCAGCAGCGTCGTCTTGCCCGCGCCGTTCGGCCCGAGCAGGGCGACGAATTCGCCCGGCGAAATCTCGAGCGACACGCTTCGCAACGCCTGCAGCGGACCGAATCGCTTCTCGATTTTCTCGAAGGAAACTCCGAGGCTCGGCGCCGTTCGCATCGCCGAAGCCGGTGTCGCGCTGGTTGCGGACAAGGGAAGTGGTCAGCCTCGCACGAGGTCGCGCAGCGTCTTCTGCACGCGTTCGCGTTCGCGGGCGTAATCCTCTTCGGAGATTGTACCGGCTTCGCGGCGCAATTCGAGGCGGAAGAGCGTGTCCTTGAGTTCGTCGAGGCTGCCGCGCACCTCGCGGTCGATTCCGGCAGCCACGTCAGTGGCCGCAGCCGGAGCGGGAGCCGGCGTCACGCGCGGTTTCGGAGCAGGCGCATTACTGGGAGTCGGCACAGGCATCGCGACATTTTCGCCCGCGCCCGCAATCGCCGCCTGCGGCTGCCGCCACACGTAGAGGGCTCCGAGCACAAAAATCGCCGCGAATCCTGCCACGAGAATCCACTTCAAGCTGTCGAGGCGCGGCGGCAAGGTCGTGAGGCTCGCCACCGGAGTCGTCGCACCTGAATCCGCGTGCGAATTCACCGACGGATTCTGCGAATCATCGCCGTTGGCGGCTGCTCCGGCGTTTCCCCCACCGCCGTCCGACGCGCCGCTATCTTGCTGCGGCGGTGGCGCGGTGCCCGAAACGGACACGGCGATCGGCGTGCTCGCAGCCACATTTTCGCGCATGTAGACGCTGAATCCCTGTTCCGTGCCCGCGGGCGCAAAGCCTCCGCCCGTCACCTGCACCGACGGCGGCGCGAATACCGCCACCCGCTCGGCGCCATACGGCGAAACAAATCGCAGCTGCGCCTGATTGTTTGGGTAGGGTACTCGGTACGCCAGGCGCACCACGCTGTCCCCGGGGCGAAACGGATAATCGATCGCCTTCTCGTTCTTGCCCTTGTCGAGCGGATTCTGCACCACCGGCATTCCCGAGGTTCCCACCACCGACGCATCCGTAAACTGCGCGCCCTGCGGCATCGAAAACAAAAACGACCCGCTCGCCCGATAGTAAGCGACCGGCGGTTGAGTCTTATTCTGGACGCTATATTCCTCGCCGACGACGAGATCGTTCCCATCCGGCTGCAAAATAATTGCGTGCGCCGTCACCGCAACCGCGCTCGCCTTGTCCGTAGGATCGAACACCTGCACGTCCACCACGGTTTTTCCCGGCGTCGCCGGTTCGTGGTAATTCACCCCGCGATAGACCGCCCGAATCAGCATCGGCCCCTGCCCGAGCGCGGGATTGTCCAGCTCGTAGTGACCTTGCGCATCCGTCTTCGTCTGCGCCACCGGCTTCATCGTCCCCTGCAGCTGGATCAAAATCACGTCAACGCCGGCCGCCGGATTTCCCGTAGTTCCGTTCGTCACGGTCCCGGTCACAGTCCCTGCAAACGCCGCCGCAGCAGCCAAACAAGTAAGCGCGCAAGCGCGCAGCAAGTTCCGCAGCGTTCGCAGCGGCGAGCCATGCACGAGTCGCCGCTGGAAAAATCTCAAATCTGAAATCTCAAATGTCAAATCGAGCCTCTCGCTTTTACTGTCGACTCTTAACTCTCAACTCTCGACTTGCTGGCAGCCACCCGAGTCGCGGGCGTCGGCGTCCCGCCGGTCAGCAGGTCCATATCCGCGAGCACCCGCGCCGCCTCGACCTCAAGCGACTGCTTCGTCTCCTCGTAATCCGCCTCCGAAAATTTTCCCGCGCGGAACTCAAATCGCAGGTCGCGCAGATTCTCGTAGATCGCGTCGCGCCGTTCCATCAGTTGATCGAGTTTGGTCCGGTGTGGCGCCGTGTCGGAAGGCTCGAGCCGCAGATGAAAAATGAAGAGCAGCGTCGCGGCAGCCAGCAGCGCGCACGCCACCACGATATCGACCTCACTCATTGGAGTCCTTGTCGGCCGCGCGGCGCGCACGCTCGATCAAGTCCGGCGAGAGCGGCGGCCCGGAAGCGGGCGCCAGCGCCGCGCGCCGGTGCCATCGCCTCAGCACCTGCCACACCAGGATCAGAGCCACGATCGGGAACAGCACCGGCATAATCCATACCAGCCAATCGAAGCCCGCTTTCGGCGGCTCCATCAGAACCGTCGGCCCGTATTCCTGCACGAACGATTGCAGGATCAGATCGTCCGAATCGCCGCGCGCCACGCGCTGGTCGATTTCCTTCAGCTCCGCCTTCGCCGTGTCGCACGGGCCGGCAAACGCGCCGCCGCTGTGCGTGCACATTCCCGCCGCGTCGTCGCACCCGCCGCACATGCACTTCACGCGCTTGCCCAGCGATTTCGCCCGCGCCGCCTGCGCCGGCGTAAGCGCGAGCGCTGGCGTAGCATCAGGAGGCGTGGCGTTCGGCGCCAGCTGCTGCGACTCCTGCTGCGATGTCGGCGCAGCCGCATCCTGCGCCCGCACCGGGGCAAGCGCGATCACCAGCGCCGCTAGCAAGGCAAAGAGGAACGCCGCGCCCCGCAGTGAAACGGAAGAGCGACGCTTCTCCGCGTTCTCTGCGCCTCCTCTGCGTTCTCTGCGTAATGTTTGGGTCTTCGTGCGGCAAAACCGGCGCGGGCTCGCCACTCCGAAGCGACGCCGCGATTCTGAGCGACCGTCACTCATGCGAATCCGTTCGCCGAATCGGGACCGTCGCTACGGAGCCTTCCGGCGTCACGCCCTCGCCCCACGCCCGCTCCGTCACAGGCCGCAACACAATCGCCGCGCGCCGGTTTGGCAGCATCGCCAGCCCCGTTCCCAGCACCACGACAATCCCGCCAAACCAGATCCACTTCACCAGCGGATTGATGTACGCGTGAATCACAGGCAGATTCGTATCGGGGTCGCGCCCTGCATACACCACGTACAAATCGCGGAGCGGCGAGCTTTCCACCGCCACCATCGTCTCCGTCACCTGGCTCGCCAAGAAGAACCGCCGCTCGGGATACAGCATCATCTGCGATTTGCCGTCGCGAAACACCTCGAGCGTCGCCCGCTGCGAAGTGTAATTGTCGTTCGAGGTCTGGTCGAAATTCTGGCACACGATGGTATACGGCCCGATCTTGAGGCTCTGCCCCGGCGACATATTCTTCTGCACGTCCTGCTTGAAAGCCGTCCCCGAAATCCCGATGAAGATCAGGACCATCCCGAAGTGCACCACGTATCCGCCATACCGCCGCGTGTTGCGCATCGTCAGATCGCCCACGGCCGTCAGCAGGTTCGTTCCATCGCGCTGCGAGATCACCCGCGCGCCGCGGAAAAACTCGGCGAAGATCGTCAGCGTCACGAATACGCCCAGGATCAGGCAGATCAGCGCGTAGAAATCGCGGAAGCCAAAAACAAACGCCACCACGCCCGCCACCACGCCCACCGCCAGCGGCCACGCGAAATTCCGCTTCAGCGCGTCAAACGACGTCTTCCGCCAGGCCAGCAGCGGCCCGATCCCGGTCAGCAGCAGCAAGAACAGCGCGATCGGAATATTCACCTTGTTGAAAAACGGCGGCCCCACGCTGATCTTGCTCCCGGTAAACCATTCCGAAAACACCGGAAACAGCGTGCCCCACAGCACCGCAAAGCACGCGGCCAGCAGAATCAAATTGTTGAAGAGGAAACTCGACTCGCGCGACACGAGCGAATCCAGCTGATTGTCGCTGCGCAGGTAATCGCGGTTCCTGTACCACGCGACCAGGCACACCGCCAAAATGATCCCCAGGAACCAGACGAACCATCCGCCAATCGACGATTCCGCGAACGCATGCACCGAGCTCACCACGCCCGAGCGCGTCAGCATCGTTCCCAAAATGCACAGCATGAAGGTGATGAACACCAGCCAGACGTTCCACACCTTCATCATCCCGCGCTTTTCCTGCATCATCACCGAGTGCAAGAACGCGGTCCCGGTAATCCACGGCAGCAGGGAAGCGTTTTCCACCGGGTCCCATGCCCAATATCCGCCCCAGCCCAGTACCGCGTACGCCCAGTGCGCGCCCAGCAGAATCCCGACCGTCTGGAATCCCCACGCCACCATCGTCCAGCGCCGCGTGATATGGATCCACTTCTCGCCGGGATATCGCCCCAGCAACGCCGCCAACGCAAACGCAAACGGCACGGTAAATCCCGTGTAGCCCGAATAGAGCATCGGCGGGTGAATCACCATCTCGGGATATTGCAGCAGGGGAGTGAGGCCGTTACCGTCGGAAAGCGTCGCCACATGCATCGCGCCAGCCGCGCCCACGCCGCCCAGCACGTGAAACGGGCTCGCCACGAAATTATTCAGCGTCAGGAAGAAAATCTGCACCCCGGCCAGAGTCACGCCGACGTACGGCATCAGCTCCGGATGCTTCTTGCGATTGAGGAACAGCGCGGAAAACGCCCAGGCCGAAAGCAGCCAGCTCCACCACAAGAGCGAGCCTTCCTGCCCGGCCCACAGCGCCGCGAATTTATAGAACGCCGGCAGCGCCCGGTTGCTGTGCTCCGCCACGTAAGCCAGCGAAAAATTGTCGGTGAAGAAAAAGTATTCGAGCGCGCCGACCGCGAGCGTAATCAGCCCAAAGACGGCCATCCCCGCGTTGCGCGCGCTCTTGGTGAGCAGCGGGCGCCGCGTGATGATCCCCGCGATTCCGCCGCCAAACGCGTACACCGCCGCGAGAAACGCGAGCAGCAGCGCAAACGAGCCGAATACATCCATGAGGTTCCCCCGAAGCTCTTAGCCCTGCCCGGTTCCCATCGCAGCCGGCTGGCCCGGCGTGGCCTGGTATTTCGACGCGCACTTGGCCTGCACCTGGTCCGCCATGAAGTGCCCGTCCGGCATGAGCCGCCCTTCCACCAGCGCCTGCGCGCCGTCCTTGAACGTATCGGGCAGCGGATCGTTTCCCGTATAGCTCACCGGCATCTTCTTGCCCTGCTCTTCGAGGACGAAATCAATTCGCCCGTCCACATGCTCGATCGATCCCGCCGCCACGTTCCCGGAGACCCGCATCCGCTGGTGCAGCGACATCCCGCGCAGCGTCGCAACCTCCGAGATCGTGTGGTAGTACGTCTTGCTCTGCGTGTATCCGGCGTACGCCAGCACCAGCAGCGTAGCCACAATAATTCCCGAGCCGATAATGAATTTTCCGCGCGCCTTCATATCATCACTCCCGATGTACCCAAAACAACGATTAACTCGCGATTCTAACACAAGCACCGAAGCCCAGCGGAATCGCCATCGCCCGCAATCGCACTGCGGCATTCACCGAGTTTCGCCCTGAGCCTTTCCGCAGTCGCGAAAGGCGCAAGCGAACATCGCGTAGCAGGGGCGAAACGAAAGGATGGAGAAAAGTAAGAAACAAAGAAAAGGGAAAATTGGAAAAAGGCCTTTGAATTTGCGGGTGCCCCATCCTCGGTTTGTGAGGGTGGGGCCGTTGCTACAAGCAGCTGAATAAACGATGCGGCCGGGAATCTAGATAGAAAACCTACGAACGATCAATCAGCCGATGGGCTAGGCAAGCTCGCCGGCAACTCAGCGTCCGCCGCAGGCACACTCTCCGCAATCGACACCGGCGCCGCCGGCTCCTCGCCAACATCCGCAATCTTGCCCAGCTTCGTCCGCAAACACCCGACCAGTTCCGGCGCCAGGCTTGAAATGTTCATCCCTTCCGACACAATAAACTTGCAGCTCAAAATCGGCCGCGCCTGGTCGTCGTCCGACAGCTTGCAATTCACCCGGCAATATTGGCACTCCTGGTTCCAGCAGAACCGCCCATAGGGAATCGTCTCCGGGCTGATGAACTGGAACGCCCGCAGGAGGGAATTGCGCTCCGGCACAAGGAACGTTTTCTCGAGGATCGTGATCTCGACAAGCTTCTCGTACGGCCGAAATACATCGCCCATCAGTGGTGATTCGCCTTGTGCCATTTGGTGTGCCCCTCGACTGCTCCCACGCTAAATCAGCCGCCCACCATCGGCAACCGCCGCGCATCCGCAACGTGCTCAATGCTCCAATGGACTAGAAAGCGAAGCCCGCGCGCGATTTCCGCGGTTCTCTCTTGCGGTATGTAGCCCACCCGCTTTCCCGGGGAGGTTCGGAGGGGTTTGAGATTTGAATGTAGCGCCGCGGCCTTAAGCGCGGCACTTCGGCGCCGAGGAATACCGCCGCGCAGAAAACGAAAATCGAAGAGGGAATCGCAGAAAGAGGAAAACGGTTTTGGTATACGAAGAAACGCCGCCAAAGCTCAGGCAGCCGCCGCCAACTGGCTATACCGCTCATCCGCGTCGTGCGACAGCAACAAAATCAGAGTATAGACGCCAAGCAGGAGTCCCAGCGGCCCGGTCACCAACCCGAGGAACCCCGCCACCAGCGCCATGCTCCGCCGCGAGCGCCACCGCGAATGTGTGAGCAGCGCGCTCCCCGCCATCAGCGAAAAGATTCCGGCCAGCACCAACAGCGCGACCCCAACCACCAGCGCGAAATGAAACATCGACATCCACGCATACGGATTCGGCACGCGGCTCAGCAGCGCTCCCCACATCACCGAGAGCGTGTCCGCCTGCACCACAAGCCACGCGACCTCGACGAAGCACAGGACTCCATAGATGGCCCATAACACTCCCAGCAATTTTCGAGGAGTATCAAACGTGGGCGTTTCCGTTGGTGAGAGTAGAAGTAGCATGCGTAAACGGTACTTCGTGCCGCATTACTCGGACAATACGAGGATTACCCTATTTTCACGCGAAGAACTGCCCCATCCGCCGGAATTTCGCGTAGCGCTGCTCGACAAGTTGTTGAGGGGAAAGCGCCGAGAGTTCGTGCAGCGAATTCGTGAGGACCGGATCAAGCAGCCGCGCCGTAGCCTCATGGTCGGTGTGTGCGCCGCCGTGTGGCTCGGGAACGATCTCGTCGATCAGTTTCATGCCCAGCAGATCGTTTGCTGTGATCTTCAGCGCCTCGGCCGCCAGTTCGGCCTTGGACGCGTCGCGCCACATGATCGTGGCGCAGCCCTCGGGAGAAATCACCGAGTACACCGAATTCTCGAGCATATAGATCCGGTCGCCCACCGCCGTCGCCAGCGCGCCGCCCGACCCGCCCTCGCCCGTAATCGTCACGACGATCGGCACCGCGAGCCGCGACATTTCACGCAAGTTCAGCGCGATCGCCTCTGCTTGCCCGCGCTCCTCCGCGTCCACGCCGGGATAGGCGCCCGGCGTATCGATAAACACGATGATCGGCCGCGAAAACTTCGCCGCGAGCTGCATCGCGCGCAACGCCTTGCGATAACCCTCCGGCTTCGCCTGGCCGAAATTGCGCGCCAGACGCTGCTTCGTGTCGCGCCCCTTTTGGCTGCCGATCACCATCACCGGCTTCCCGTGGTACCACGCCATACCGGTCAGCAGCGCCGGATCGTCCGAATAGTGCCGGTCGCCGTGAATCTCGCTGAAGTTTTCGAAAAGCAGCCGGATGAAATCTTCGGTGTAAGGCCGCTGTGGGTGCCGCGCCAGCTGGAGTTTCTGCCACGCGTCGAGGTGCGCGTAAAAATCGCGCTTCAGCTCATCCACTTCATGGCGGATGCGCTCGATTTCCGTCGCGCCCGCGTCAGTAGGATCGGTCAGGCCGCTCAGCGCCGCCACGTCGCGTTCGAGCGCATTGATCTCGAGCTGCCGCATCTTTTGTTTGTCCTTCGCCTGGGACGCGAGCGATGCTTTCGTCTCGTGCGTAACGACCGGCTTCGCGGCGGCAGCGCTCTTCCGCGCAAGCGCGCGTTCGTCCCTCAGGCGTTTCGCCCGCGCCGCGCGCAACCGCCGCAGCCTTTCGCGCGCCAGTTTCCGCTTCTCGGTCTCTTCGCTCACTGCACCACCGCGACGGAATCTTCCCCGCAGATTTCGCGCACGCGGCTCAAAAGCTCTCCGTCCGCCTGCACCGCGCTCGACGCTTCGAGCGTCGCTTCGCTCCCATCGTCCGTCACCAGGTCAAACGCCACCTTGCAGCGCCCCGGCCGGCTCGAGAAGAGTTTCTGCAGCTGGTCGAGCGCCGCCGGATCGATGGCTGCCAGCGACACGCGCACGCGCAGCAGGCTCGGCGCCCCATTTCCTCCGTTCCCGCCAAGGTTCGCGCCATTCGTCCCGCTCCCCACTTTCGCCGCCTGCTCGATCATTCGTTCGATCGGCCGCGCGTCAGACACGATCACCCGCGTCCCCACATCCTCGACAGCCACCCGCCCCTTCACCACGAGCGGCGTCGCCGTCTTCAAAATGAGCTCGAGCTTCTGAAACGCCTCGGGAAACGCCAGCGCCTCGATCACTCCCGTGCGGTCCTGTAGCGTGAGAATCGCCCATTTCGCCCCGCGCTTGGACCTCATCGGCCGCTGCTGCACGATGATCCCCGCGACCACGATATCCTCGTTGTTGCGCCGCCCCTCGATCGTCGAAATCTCCACGGCCTGCAAATCCTTCAGCCGCCCCGCGTACTTGTCGAGCGGATGCCCCGAAATGTAAAAGCCGAGCGTGCCGTACTCCGCGGCCAGCAGCTCGTGCTCCGGCCACTCCTCGACGTCCGGCAGCACCTCGGCCGGCGCCTCCACGGGCGCCGCTTGCCCGCCGCCCATGAACAGCCCGTGCTGCCCGCTTTCCTTCGCGCGCTGCATTTTCTGCGCGCGATCCACGGCGCGGTCGATCACCGCGATCATCTGCGCTCGATGCGCGCCCAATCCGTCGAGCGCGCCCGCGCGGATCAGGCTCTCGAGCACGCGCTTGTTCATCAGCCGCGCATCCACCGATTCGCAAAACTCGTAAAATCGCGAGAATCGCCCCAGCGTCTCGCGGGCGCCCAGAATTCCGCGCACCGTGTTCTCGCCGACATTCTTGATCGCCGCCAACCCAAACCGGATGCTGTCGCCCACCGGCGTAAAGTTCAGGTCGCTCGAATTCACGTCGGGCGGCAGCACTGTGATCCCCATGCTGCGCGCTTCGTTGATGTACTTCACCACTTTGTCCGTGTTCCCGGTTTCCGACGTCAGCATCGCCGCCACAAATTCCACCGGATAGTGCGTCTTCAGCCACGCCGTCTGATACGCCAGCAGCGCATACGCGCACGAGTGCGACTTGTTGAATCCGTATCCGGCGAATTCGGCCATCAGGTCGAACATCTTCTCGGCCTTCTTCGCCGGCACTTTGCGCGCCTGGCAGCCCACCAGGAACTTCTCCCGCTGCGCCGCCATCTCCTCGGGCTTCTTCTTGCCCATCGCGCGCCGCAGCAAGTCCGCATCGCCCAGCGAGAATCCCGCGAGCTTGTTGGCGATCTGCATCACCTGCTCTTGATAGACGATCACGCCCCACGTCTCGGCCAGAAACTCCTCGAGCTCCGGCAGGTCGTACGCGACTTTCTTCTTGCCGTGCTTGCGCGCGATGAAATCGTCGATCATGCCGCCCTGAATCGGACCGGGACGGTAGAGCGCGTTGAGCGCCGTCAAATCCTCGAGCCGCGTCGGCTGGTAGCGCTTCAGAATGTCGCGCATGCCGTGCGATTCAAACTGGAAGATCCCGGTCGTGTCGCCGCGCGAAAACAGCTCGTACGTCGGCTTGTCGTCGAGCGGCAGCGTCGGCAGATCGAGCGTAACGCTGCGATTCTGCTGCACGAGCTTCACCGCGTCGTCGAGCACCGTCAGCGTCGTCAGCCCGAGGAAGTCCATCTTCAGCAAGCCGATTCGCTCGAGCGCGTTCATGTCGTACTGCGTCGTGATTTCGTCTTTGCTCGATTTATACAGCGGCACAATTTCGGTCAGCGGCTGTGGCGAAATCACCACGCCTGCCGCGTGCGTCGACGCGTGGCGCGCCAGCCCTTCCAGCCGCAGCGCCACCTCGACCAGCTCCTTCACGCGCTCGTCCGTCTTTCGCAGCGACTCGAGCTGCGGCGTCTGTTTCAGCGCATCCTCGAGTTCGATGTTCAGCGTCGTCGGGATCATCTTCGCGATCTTGTCCACTTCGCCGAACGGCATGTCCAGCGCGCGCCCCACATCTTTCAGCGCCGCCTTCGCCGCCATCGTCCCGAACGTGATGATCTGCGCCACGTTCTTCTCGCCATACGTCCGCCGGACGTAGTCGATCACTTCGCCGCGCCGCCGCATGCAGAAATCGATATCGATATCGGGCATCGATACGCGCTCGGGATTGAGGAACCGCTCGAAGAGCAGATCGTATTGCAGCGGATCGACGTCCGTGATCTGCAGCGCGTACCCCACTAGGCTGCCTGCCGCCGAGCCGCGCCCCGGGCCCACCGGGACTCCTTGCGCCCGCGCGTAGCGAATGAAATCCCACACGATCAGGAAGTAGCCGGCGAAGCGCATCTTCTGGATCATCTGGATTTCAGACGTAAGCCGCGTCTCGTACTCCGCCAGCGAATGCCGGAGGGATCCCGCTTTCGCCAACCGCTCCAGCAACGGCACCCGCAATGTAAAACCTTCGCGCGCCACTTTCTCGAAATACGAATCCGCCTCGAGGCCGTCGGGCACCTTGAATTCAGGGAAGGGATTGGTCACGCGCTGGATCTTCAGGTTGCAACGGTCCGCGATCGCCACGGTACGGCTCAGCGCCTCCGGCAGTTCGCCGAACACCTGCGCCATTTCCTCCGCCGTCTTGAAATAGAATTGATCCGTCGCGAATTTCATCCGCTGCGAATCGCTCATCGTCTTGCCGGTCTGAATGCACATCAGGACTTCCTGTGCATGAGCGTCCGATTTCGTCAGGTAGTGGCAGTCGTTCGTCGCCACCAGCGGGATGCCACTCTCCTTCGACAGCTTCACCAGGTCGCGATTGATGCGCGGATCGACTTCCAGTCCCTGATCCTGCACCTCGAGGAAGAAATTGCCTTTGCCGAAAATATCGCGCAGCCGGTAGGCGTTCGTCTTCGCTTGGTCGTATTTCTCGGAAAGCAGCGCGTCGGCCACCTCACCGCGCAAGCACGCCGACAGCGCAATCAGTCCCTTGCTGTGCTGCGCCAGCAAATCGTGATCCACGCGCGGCTTGTAATAGAAGCCATCCAGAAATCCGGTCGAGACCAGCTGGATCAGGTTCCGGTAGCCCTCTTCGTTCTCGCACAGCAGCACCAGGTGGTTTGACCGCTCGGCATCCGCGCCGCGATTCTTGTGATTATCCGGCGCGACGTACACCTCGCAGCCGATGATCGGCTTCACGCCGTGCGTCGTCGCCTTGTGGTAGAAGTTCGCGGCCGCAAAGAGGTTGCCGTGGTCCGTCACGGCGACGGCCTTCATGCCGCGACGCGCCGCCTCCTGCGTCAGCTCGCCGATCTCGCAAGCTCCGTCGAGCAGAGAGTAGTCCGTATGCAGATGTAGGTGTACGAAATCCGGAGAAGCAGAGGATGCCATGCGAGGCCATTCTAACAAAAAATGTGCCCGCGAAGTTTCTCCAAATTCCTCTTTCTCGTTTCCGGAAAATTCAACGCGCAACTTTTCGCGAGGCGCCGGGTTCAATCGCCGGGGTGAAGTCTGCTCCGGAGGTCGCCGTTTGGACACTCGGCGCGTCCTGCGATGCAACCAGACGCGGGGAAATTTACTCTCATTACCATGGGCCTCCAGCGGCCGCGGGCGAGCGCACTCGCAGCTGGCTGCTCGCGCCGCCGATGTGCTCAAAATTCTCAAACGCAGGTGGAGGGGAAGAGGGCCATGTCACTACGTAAGCTCATTTATCTCGCCATATTCGTTCTGGCGCTCGGCGTGTCGAGCGCGCAAGCGCAGTGGAGTTCGAGCGACAACACCGGCTTCTGGCATCGCGGCGTCGAAATCACTCCGTTCGGCGGCACCCGCTTCGGCGGCGTAATCGACCTGAGCAACACCAACGCGCCCACCAACGTCGACTACCTTACGATCCGCAGCACCTGGGACTACGGCGCCATGCTCGACGTCGACCTCTTTCCCCACGCGCAGGCTGAGTTCATGTGGAATAACCAGCCTACCGTGCTCGGCGCGCACGTTCCCGGCAGCGGCTCCTCGCGCATCGGCGAGGCCGATCTCGACATGTTTCAGTGGGGCCTCCTCTACGAATTTCTGCAGCCGGGCTCGAAATTCCAGCCGTACGCGGTTGGTGGCGTCGGATTCACCAGCTACAACACCAACGGGATCATCGACCTCGGCAACGAGTTGTCGTTCAACGTCGGTGGCGGCGTGAAATATTTCTTCGATCCGCACTTCGGAGTTCGCGTCGAAGCTCGCTATTCGCCGTCTCGCACGACCGAGGGCGAAGGGCTCTATTGCGATCCGTTCTACGGCTGCTACCCCGCGCAAGTCTCGAACTACGCGCACCAGGGCCAAGCCAACGTGGGCCTGATCTTCCGCTTCTAGCGATCAGCGCGGAGAAAGACGCGATCGCGCTTCCTGTCACGGGGAAGCGCGATCGCCCAGTCGAGGAGTGCGGCGGCTCGCCGCCGCTCTCCGGCCGCGAAGCTTGCTTGCCCTGAGCTTCCGAAGGGCTTCGCGGTCCGATGCTATGCCGCTGCGACGCCCACACTCGTGCCGCGTGTAAGCCAAGGATGAAAGGGATTCGCCGCAGGTTTTTCCGAAAAGGGCGGGAGGCGAAGGGGATCAATACCCGGGCTTAGAAGTCGCCCGTTTCCTGCGTATAACTAAATCCCGGCAAGCTGGCGCCGGCGCCCGCCTTCGAAACTTTGACACGCACCGGCGGTTCGTTCTCTGAGCCCGCCTTGCGCAGCACGGCGTACGTCGCGAGCGCTTCGCTATACACCTTTGTCACGAGAAACGCCTCGCCGTCGTCGTTCTTTTTCCAGACTTGCCCCACCTGAATTTTCTTCGCGCTCACGACTACGACTGTAGCCACCTTCGGCGCGACGCGTCAATACCGACGGATATCACAATTGCCAGGACCGGCTGCTGAGACCTCTCTGCCGACGCGTCGCTCGCACGCGGGCCCTCCATCCGCGCGCCCGACCGCGCCCAGACTTTCCGTAGCTTCCCCGAGCGCCTTTGTGGCATCTTATGGACAGAGACGGGGAATGGCCGAAACGAAAAATATCGCGGTGGTGCTGTTCCAGCTGGGCGGGCCCGATTCGCAGGAAGCCGTCGAGCCGTTTCTCTTCAATCTGTTCTCCGATCCCGATATCATCAATTTTCCCGGCTCGTTTCTCGCGCGCAAGCCTCTCGCAAAATTGATTTCGAGCACGCGCTCGAAGAGCGTTCGCGTCAAGTACGCCGAGATCGGCGGCGCCTCGCCGATCCGCCGCCTCACCGAGCAGCAGGGACGCGCCCTCGAGGCTGCGCTGCGCACCGTGATTCCCGCGCGCGTGATCGTCGCCATGCGCTACTGGCACCCGAATACGATCGAGGCGGTCTCGCAGCTCGAGGCCGGCCCGTTCGACGAACTCGTTCTGCTCCCGCTCTATCCGCAGTACTCCTTTGCGACGACCGGCAGCAGCCTGAAAGACTGGAACCGCTACTACAAGCCGAAGGTCCCGGTCCATCTGATCGATCATTTCTTCGATCATCCGGATTACATCGCCGGGATCGTCGAGCGGACCAACAGCGTCCTTCGCCAGCTTCCGCGCGCCGACGACGTCCACCTCGTCTTCAGTGCCCACGGCCTCCCGATGGCTCTCGTCGAAAAGGGCGATCCGTATCCGCAGCACATCGAATCGACCGTAAAGCTCGTCTGCGAGCTCGGCGCCTGGCCCAACCCGCACACGCTCTGCTTTCAGAGCCGCGTCGGCCCGCAGAAGTGGCTCCAGCCCCCGCTGACCGGGACGATCGAAAGGCTGGCGCGCGAAGGCGTCCGCCGCATGCTCGTGATGCCGATTTCGTTCCTCACCGAGCACATCGAGACGCTCCACGAAATCAATATCGAGGCGCGCGAGCAGGCCGAATCGCTCGGCATCCGCGATTTCCACATGATGCCCGCGCTCAACGACTCGCCTCTGCTCATCCGCGGCCTCGCCGATCTCACGCTTCGCGCCGTCGGCAACCGCTCCGGCGTCGCCTCTCTCGCCATCTAATAGATAGCCGCCCTCAAACGGGCTCGCGGCGATGCAAAAGGAGCGTTCATGCTCGAAATGATCACTGGTCTTCCGAATGGAATCGATGGCGTAAGGGCTACCGGCAAAGTATCGAAAGAGGATTACCTGAAGGTCCTCGATCCGCTGATTCACGAAGCCCAATTCGCGAGGCGCCGCCTTCGATTTCTTTTTCATTTGGGTCCGGAGTTCGAGGGCTTTACACCCGGCGCCGCATGGGAAGACGCGAAGATCGGCTTTCAATCCCTGGGACTCTTCGACGGCTGTGCCGTCGTCACCGACGTGGGCTGGATCCGCGAGTCCACGCGGCTGACGGGATTCTTCATGCCGTGTCCCGTGCGCGTCTTCGCCAATCGAGACTTGACTGACGCTATCGGCTGGCTGGCCGCGCTTCCGCAACCGGCCGCCGTTTCCCACCACTTGATTCGCGAGTCTGGCGTCCTCGTCGTCGAGGTAAAGCAGGCCCTGCGCGCGCAGGATTTCGAGGAGTTGTCGTTCAGCGCCGATGAGTGGATCAAAGAGCATGGCAGCCTGCAAGGACTGGTGATCCACGCCCGCGAATTTCCCGGCTGGGAGAATTTCGGCAGCTTCCTCCGCCACATCCGTTTCGTCCGCGATCATCGCCAGCACGTAAACCGCATAGCGTTCGCCGCGGACTCCAAGCTGGCAACCGTCGCGCCCGTATTCGCCGAAATCTTCAGCGGCGCCGAAGTGAAAAGCTTCGCCTACGACGAGCTCGACATCGCCATAGCATGGGCGGCCAAGCCCACGAGCGTCCGGGCCGCCGCCTCGGCCAATCAGGCGCCTACGTCGAGCTAAGCGAGAAGCGCGCAGGGCACGCTTTTGCGGCGACGAATTTCGACCCTCCGCGCCATTCTGACGGCGAATTGTGCCTCGAGAATCTCGGTTCGCACTTCGCGCTATGCCTTTCCCTTCCGCATGGCTCTGGGCCAGATGCCGCTCTTGCCGGGCGACAGGATGCCGTGGGGGTCGACGGCGTCCTTCAGGGTTTCGTGGAGACGGAGTAGCGCGTGGTCGTTGAAGGAGTACGCGTCCGCGACGTCGCCCATGAACGCGGTGTGCGTGCGGTATTCGCCCCAGCCGTGTTCCGCCGAAGTTTTTACAAGGCGCTTATAGATTTCGCGATTGCGGCGGTTCTTTTCGATATCGTGCTCGATCGGAAAGAAATAGATGATGACGAAGGCGCGCGCGAAAAACGACCAGATCGGAAACGCGGCCGGCGCGCCGGTGGACGTTCCGAGATCGCGCGCCACCTGATCGAAGACGGTCTGCGCTTCGAGCACCGCCTCGCCCGTCATCGGAATGATCGGCGAAAACCACATGTGGCCCTGGCTGCGCGGCCCGCCGATGGAAAACGTCTGCAGGCTGGGGACGCCGAAGGGAACGGGATTGCGAATCTGAGCGAGCTGATCGGCATCGAGCGGGAACCGATAGGACGCGCCGTCCTGAAAGCGCGCGCCGGGAATCGCGGCAGCGAATGTTTCCGTCGCGTATTCCCACTGCGCGGCGACCACCTTCGCAGGCCCGTAAAACGGCAGCGAGACGCTCCAGTAGCCGAGATTATTTTTCGCGGCGTAGTCTTCGAGGTCTTTCGTCGAGCCATTGGCGCGCAGGGCGGCGAGTTCGGAGCCCGGCCGCGCGAAGGCCAGCGGGCTCACGACGGTGGTGGTCGCCTGCACGGTGCTCGAATTGATCAGCTTCGCGAAAATCTCGACGAGCGCGAAGAGGTCGTCGTGCCTCGGCACCGAGACGCTGCCGGAAAGATACGCCTCGGGCTCGGGCAGCAGCCAGAAGCCCATCTTCGTGACGACGCCGAAATTCGATTGCGAAAATATCCCGTCGAGGAACGGGCCGAAGCCGTACTTGTATTGCTGCCATGTTTTCGAATTCGGCAGCGCGCCCATGCCTGTGCGCACCAGGTCGCCATTGGCGAGGACGACTTCCATACCGCAGTGGCAATCGAAATGATCGCGCATCGGCGTGTAGCCGCCGCCGCGCTCGAGCGCGTTGCCCACCAAGCTGCCCCAGCCGGGATCGGGCGGGTCGATCCACACTTTCAGATTTCGCTCGCGGATGTAGCTGTAAAGATCGAAATAGCTGACGCCGGGCTCGACCAGCGCGTAGTGATTTTTGTCGTTCACTTCGAGGACGCGGTCCATGCGCTTGAGGTCGAGGACCACGCTACCGCCGAGCAGAGGCGCCGCGCCGCCGTAGCCGAGATTCTTGCCGGTCGAGATCGTCCACAGGGGAATTTTGTATGTGTTGGCGATGCGCGCGATTTTTTGGACTTGCTCGACGGTGTCGGGCGCGACGGCGGCGGATGGAATCGGCTCCTCGGCCTCGTGCCAGAACGGGGAATAGGAATCGCGATAGAGATCGACGTCCTCGTCGGAGGAGAAGACCCATTCCTTCCCGACCGCTTCGCCGAACTGCCGCAGGGCGTCGGCAAAATCCTTGCTGCTTAGGCCGGGTGGAAGTCTCATCGCACGCTCCGTATGGCTCGATCGAACCCGCGGCATGTTATGTCCCGAGGCATCGCCTGTCAAACCGGCGCGTGCGGACGAAAGGGGCGTGATATAACTGACGCGATGGAATTCTCGCTCACCGACGAGCAGCAGCACCTGCGCCGCACCGTGCGCGAATTCGCCGAGGGCGAAATCGCTCCGCACGTGATGGAGTGGGACGAAGCATCGAAGTTTCCCTCCGAAATTATTCCCGAGCTGGCCGAGATGGGACTGCTGGGCGTGATCTTTCCCGAGAAATACGGCGGTGCGGGGATGGGCTACGTCGAATACGCGATCATTATCGAGGAATTGTCGCGCGTGGACGGCTCGATCGGCATCATCGTTGCGGCGCACAATTCGCTCTGCACGAATCACATCTTCAAATTCGGCACCGAAGAGCAGCGGCAGAAATACGTGGTGCCGCTCGCGCAGGGGAAAAAGCTCGGCTGCTGGTCGCTCACCGAGCCCGAGGCGGGCTCGGACGCGGGCGGGACGCGGACCGTTGCGGCGAAAAAAGACGGCGCGTGGGTGATCAACGGCTCGAAAACCTTCACGACGAACGGCCACTACGCGGACGTCTGCGTCGCGATGGCCGTGACCGACGCGCCCAAAAAGCATCATGGCATCTCGGCCTTCATCATCGAGAAGGGCACGCCGGGATTTCGCCCCGGCAAAAAAGAAAACAAGCTCGGCTTGCGCGCGAGCGACACGAGCGAAGTGGTGTTCACCGATTGCCGCGTGCCGGCGGAAAATCTCCTGGGACGCGAGGGCGAGGGTTTCGTCAACTGCCTGCAGATTCTCGATGGCGGGCGGATTTCGATCGCGTCGCTCGGGCTGGGTATGGCGCAGGGCGCGTACGAATGCTCGGTGCGCTACGCGAAAGAACGCAAGCAATTCGGCAAACCGATCGCGGAATTTCAGGCGATCCAGTTCAAGCTGGCGGACATGGCGACACAGATCGACGCGGCGCGCCTGCTCACCTACCGCGCGGCGTGGATGGCCGATCAGGCGATCGCATCGGGCGCCGCCGACACGCGCATCACGCGCGAGTCCAGTATGGCCAAGCTGTACGCCGGAGAAGTGGCCGTGCGCGTGGCCAACGAAGCCGTCCAGATCCACGGCGGCTACGGCTTCATCAAGGATTATCCCGCCGAAAAATATTACCGCGACGTAAAACTCTGCACGATCGGCGAAGGCACCAGCGAGATCCAGCGCATGGTGATCGCCCGCCAGCTGCTGGGAAAATAGAAAACAGAGAATCAAAAAAGTGGACGATGCGCTCCGCACGAAACGCGGAGACACACTATCCCTGATTGATCATGAAGGTCGCGGTCTGGTCGAGGAAGGCGCGGAGGTAGGATTCGACCTCGGCGGGCAGGGCGGCTTCGGCGAAGGCGTTGTTCATGAGCTGCATCCAGCGGTCGCGGGCGGCCTGGTCGATGCGGAAGGGCATGTGGCGCTGGCGCAGACGCGGATGGCCGCGCTCTTCGATGTACCGCTGCGGGCCGCCGAAGCGGTAGATCAGAAAATTGCGGAGGCGCGATTCAGCGGCTTCGATCTCGCCCGGAGGGTACATCGCGCCGAGAATGTCGTCGTGCGGCACCTGGCGGTAAAATGCGCCGACGAGGCGCGCAAACCCTTCCTCGCCGATGAGTGAGTATATCTGGGTTTCGTCCATGAGGCTTTGATTCTAATACGGGCGGCGATTTTAGTACGCGCAAGCCGGAATCAGAGCTGCGGGCGCGACTTCTTCTCGATGATTATCGACGATACCCAGAACAAAACGATGCTCGCAGCGAGGATTCCGAAGAAGAAAGCCGGCTTCAGCGTGATCGCGAAGGCCGCGACTCCCGCGGCAAAGCCCCAGAACCATGCCTCGGCCTTGAATCCTGCGCGCCAGTCCGCGGGGCGGCCGGAGGATGCGACGCGCGGTCGCGGGGCAGGGAACATGCGTGGCACCGAATTCGCATAACTCTCGTACGAATGGCCCTGACCGCCGCGCAATTCGGCCTCTTCGCGAAAAATCAGCCGATAGCAGAAGATCGCCATCGCCGCCACGGCCACGAAGAAACCGCTGCGGCTCATCATCGCCCCCATGCCGGCAGCCATCAGCACGTTCGCGAGATACAGCGGATTGCGGACGTAGCGGTAGGGGCCATCTCCAACAAGCGATTCGGTTTTCACCTGCGCCGCGTACACCACGGCGGCATTTAGATACGATGAGGCCCACGTCCGAATAAACGCCGCGACCGCGACCAGCAGCGCCGCGACCCAGAAAAGAAGCCGCGCGACCATTTCCGCGTCCGCGTGCAGCCACGGCGCGATCCAGTCGGCCAGCGCGGCGGCCGAGGTCTGGCGGTCGACGGCATAGAAAGCGAACGCGACGCCGAAGATCAGCCCAAAGACAAGCGCGCGGTTCTTGAATTCCCAGGTGGTGGCGATCATCCATCGAAAAGTATCTCGGCGGCCGCGCAATGTAAAGCCAAGCCGGGCAGCGTGTTTCGCGCACAACGCGGCGGAGTCGTTTTAGTTTACCCGGCATCAGAAGCACATGAGTCATGGAACGGCGAAGGGAGACACCAGATGGGAAAGCTGGAAGGAAAGATCGCAGTAATCACGGCTGGGACGTCGGGCATGGCGTTGGCGACCGCGAAACTGTTCGTCGAAGAGGGCGCGTACGTCTTCATCACCGGGCGGCGGCCGGAGCAGCTGGACAAGGCCGTGAAAGAGATCGGCAAGAATGTCACCGGGGTTCAGGGAGACGCGAGCAGCCTCGCGGACCTCGACCGCCTCTACGCCACGGTGAAAGCGGAGAAGGGACACATCGACGTGCTTTTCGCCAGCGCCGGATACGGCGAATTCAACGTGCCGCTCGGCCAGATCACCGAGTCGAATGTCGACAAGACGCTCGGCACGAACGTGCGCGGCACGCTGTTCACAGTGCAAAAAGCGCTGCCGCTGCTTGTCGATGGCGCGTCCGTGATTCTGAATGGCTCGATCGCCAGCGTGAAGGGCTTGCCCGGCTTCAGCGTGTACAACGCGAGCAAAGCCGCGGTGCGGTCGTTCGCGCGCACCTGGACGATGGATTTGAAGGCGCGCAAGATTCGCGTCAATGTCCTGAGCCCGGGCACGATCGATACGGCCGTGTTTGTCGGGGTCCCGAAGGAAGTGAAAGATAAATTCGTCGAGCTGATTCCGATGGGCCGGATCGGCGAGCCGCGCGAAATCGCCACGGTGGCGCTCTTTCTGGCGTCGGACGATTCGAGCTTCATCACCGGAATCGAGCTTTTCGTCGATGGCGGCACGGCACAGGTTTAGACGATCCCCAGTGTCTCGCCCGCATCTTCGCCTTTGAATTTGCGGGTGCCCCATCCTCGGTTTGTGAGGGTGGGGCCTTTGCTACGCGGTGGATTCGATCCGCCGGTCGGGAATAAACCACAGCATCGCGTTCACCACGTAGAGCGCGATCGCGATCCACGGCCGCACGTACGCCAGCGCGATCGCGAGCACGTAAATCGCGAGCGAGACCTGGGTTTTCAGGTCGCTGCCCACCGCGCGCGCCAGCCGCGAGCTGGGGCCATTGCACGCGATGATGGACCGCTCGAGCAGAAGGTAAGCGATCGACGCCATCGCCAGGACGATGCCGTAGGACGCCGTGGGCGCGGCGGCGAAATGCGCCGCGTCCATCCAGCGGATCACGAACGGTATCAGCGAAATCCAGAACAGAAGAAACAGGTTCGCCCACAGGACGGTGCCGTTGACGCGATCCGTGGCGTGCAGCATATGGTGATGGTTGTTCCAAAAAATCCCCACGTTGACGAAGCTCAACACGTAGGCGAGCAACACGGGCACGATCGAGGCGAGCGAAGAAAAGGTCGAGCCGGACGGCGTCGTCAGCTCGAGCACCATGATCGTGATGACGACCGCGATCACTCCGTCGGTGAATGCTTCAAGACGCGCGGTATCCATCGTCCTTCCTAGGACCTTCGGCAAGCGTGCCGTGCGCTGCAAAACGTTACGCGAAGAATTTCTTCAGCGGCTCCCAATAATGCTCGTGCCACCCCGAATCGAGTCCCGCGAATTTGCCTTCCGGAAAACCGGTGTGATCGAGAATCACTTGGGTCTGCGAACCCTGCGTCTGAAATTCGAACCTCACGATCGAGTACACGCCCGGCGGCCAGCTGGCCGGCCGCCACGCCTGCACGATCCTGTGTGCGGGAACCAACTCGACGTTGCGCCCGGTGATCTGCCCGCCAAACATGGAAAGCGCGCCGCCGGGCACGGGGTCGATCGCGGCGGGCGCACCGGAAAATGTCGCGAATTGCTTTGAGTCGAGAAGCACGGCGTAGAGGCGGTGAGGGCTCGCCGTCAAAACAATTTCCTGATGCAGAGACGTGCGCAGCTTGTCCGCGCCGGTGCTGGGCGGCTCGGCAGCGGCCGGCATTTTGCCCCAAGCGGCGGTTCCAATAGACAAGCTGCCGATCGCGGCGGCGCCCGCCGAGATCATCTGTCGCCGAGTGGGCCCAAAAGCCGCCGCTGCTGGATTTCGCGGCTCGCTCATTTTGTCCTCCTGAAATGCGATCCCGATGGTTCCCGCATCAGAGCACGCCCAGGAAATATGTTCAAGCCTGCGCAATAAAGTTTGTAAGGTTTCGCCGGGCGCGGAGACTACCTCTTGTGAGCGGAAATTACGCGCGATAGGGAAGGCGAGCGGATGCCGCAGCACGGACCAGGCGAAGCGTTTGCGGTTACACTTTGCCCACCCAGGGTCGCCCGAACATGAGTGCGCAGGGCCGCACCTGGGACAGACCCGCGGAGCCATCGAATCCCGTGAGCGAGCCTATTCGTGAGACGCCGGACGAGCGATTCAGCCGCATCCTGCGCGAGTACGGGCCGGCGCTGTCGCGTCTTGCTTTCGGTTACGAGCGCGTGCAGGGCGTACGGGAGGAGCTGATGCAGGAAATTTCACTCGCGATCTGGCAGGCGCTGCCGCATTTTCGCGGCGAATGTTCCGAGCGGACGTTCGTCTACCGCATCGGCCACAACCGCGGCTTGACGCACGCCTGCCGGCGGCGCCCCGAGCACGAGCCGCTCGACGACCTGCCGCAGCGCCTCGAGCCGGTCGACCGCAAGCCGCACCCGGACGCCGAAATCGCGAAAACGCAGGAGCGCGATCGCCTGCGCATGGCAATCCACGGATTGCCGCTGGCGTACCGCCAGGTGGTGATGCTGATGCTCGAAGAACTTTCGCAGGCGGAAATCGCGGAAGTGCTCGGGCTGACGGAAAGCAACGTAGCCGTCCGCCTCAATCGCGCGCGCAAAGCGTTGAAGGATGCACTCGGAGCGAGAGCGTGAGCGTCGACACGGAACTCGAGGCGTGGCAGCGGGAGTGGCGCGATCAAACCGAGCCATTCCCGATGCTGAAGCGCAAAATCCGCCGGCAAAACCTGCGCATCGCGGCGGCGATCGCGGCGATCACGGTGTGCTTGGCGGTGTCGGTGGTGGAGGCTGTGCGAACCGGGAACGCGTTCCTGGCGGGGCTCGCAACCGGGATCGGCTTCGCGGGAATCGTGCATGGCGGTTATTCGTGGTGGGTGCGCCGCGGCGCCTGGAGGCCGGCCGCGCAGACGACGCTCGCCTACGCCGAGCTCGCCTATAAGCGCGCCGCTGCTCTGGCGCGGACCACGCGATTTTCGTTTCGCTTTCTGGTGATCGCTGTGGCGGCTTATGCGGGCATCGTCGCGTGGGACTGGAAAACGTTTTCCCGCGCCTACGCGCTGATCCTCGTGGCCATGGTGATCGAAGTGTTCTGGCTCAACTACAACCGGCGCCGCGCCGCGCGAGGCCTGAAAGATTCAAGAAAGCTTTGGGAGCAAATGCAGCAATTTTCGAACGCAGGAACAGAAGAAAGGTAGGCATCTCATGCACATCGCATCTTCGATTGTCGAGGTCGTATTGGCAGGATTCGTCATCAGCGAGGTGGTGCGGTTCGTGCCGCGCTACCGCCAGCTGAAGGAAGCGGTCGCGAACGGCGACACACGCGCGCGTACCCGCACGTATCAGAGGGCGCTCGCGTTTGAATGGATCAGTGCGCTGCTGGCGCTGGCCGCCCTCGGATTCGATTGGACGAAACTCAATCCAAGGCTGCTGGGCCTCGCGGACGCGCGGCTGATGCAGTCGCTCGCCCCCGACAGCGACGCGGCTCGCGGCGCTGCCTTCGGCGTGCTGATCGGAGTGCTGGCGGGAACGGTTGGCATGATCGCCGCCAGAATGAGGGCGCGGCGGCGCGGTGCGAAGCCCGCGCCGGACGTACACGCGCCCCAGCCGTGGTGGCGCAAGCTGCTGCCCGACTTCACGGCGCTGCTGCCGTCGACCACGCAGGAGCGTTTGCTATGGGTGCTCGTCGCCATCAGCGCGGGCGTTTGCGAGGAGGTCGTGTTCCGCGGCTGGCTGCTCGCGATGCTGCATGGCCAGATCGGCCTCAACGGAGGGGCGCTCATTGGCGTGGCTGCGGCCCTCTTCGGGCTGGCGCACATCTATCAGCGCACATCCGGCGTGATCCTCACCGCGTTTGCGGGCGCACTCTTCTGCGTCCTCTACGTGGCGACCGGTTCGCTGCTCATACCTATCGTGTTGCACATCATTGTCGACGCGCGCTTCGCGCTTTTGCCCGCGCCGCGCGTGCCGAACGCGCAAGCTTCGGCGTCGGCGTCGTATGCCTGATAGCGGCGCGTAATTTCGCGCGCGATCGCACCGCCATCGTAACCGCAAGAAATGTCAAGACAGGCGCCGCAGCCTTCGATAGACTGCGGCGCCATGGCGCGAAAGGCGAGTACCGACTCGCGAGTGTCGGCGCGATTCCGGAAGATGCAACCCGTGCTGGCGTACGCAGCCGCGCACCTCGATGAAGATGTTTCGCTGGCGGCGCTCGCTCGCCAGGCTAAGCTCTCCGCGTTCCACCTGCAGCGAATTTTTTCCGCTACGGTCGGCGAAACGCCGAAGCAACTCACGCTGCGGCTGCGTCTCGGCCGCGCGGCGGTAATGCTGCTCGCGAGCAGCGATTCGATCCTCGACGTGGCGCTCTCTTGCGGCTTCCAGAGCCACGAGGTGTTTATCCGCGCGTTTCGGCGGCGTTTCGGGATCACGCCGAGCGCTTATCGCGAGCGCGGATTCGTCGGCAGCGCCGATGAGGCACAAGCCGGGCACCACGCCGCGCTCGTCGAGCAGATCAACCCCTGCGTTGGGTTGTTTCACATCAGCGAACAGGAAAAACCTGGGAGGAACGAAATGACGTACGCGATCGCAAAGAAAGAGCTGATGCCCCAGCCGGTGCTCGTCGTGCGGAGACGCATCAAGCCCACTGAAGTCGCCAGCACGCTCGCCGAGGCCTTGGGCGCGGTCTTCATGCACGCGCAGCAATATGGCTTGGCGCTCGCCGGCCAGCCGTTCACGCGCTACGTCGAATGGGGCCCCGGCGTGTGGACGATCGAAGCGGGCCTGCCCGTCGCCGCGCACGGCAAGGATGCATCGGTCGGCGAGGTTCGCGCGGACACGCTGCTGGGCGGACCGGCCGCCGTCACCACGCACATCGGTGCGTATGACGGTCTCACCGCCGCGCATGCGGCCGTGCAGCAATGGATTGAAGCGCAGGGCCTGAAGGCGGCCAGCGCTCCGTGGGAAGTCTACGTCACCGATCCCGCCGATTTCCCCGACCCGAAAGACTGGAAGACCGACGTTTTCTGGCCGCTGGCCCGATGATCGCGCGGTGACTCCTATTCCCGGCGGAGGCGAGCGATGAGCACGTACGTTCTGGTTCACGGCGCGTGGCACGGCAGTTGGTGCTGGAAGCGCGTCCGCAAGGCGCTCCAGGCGCAAGGACACGACGTGTTCACGCCGACGCTCACCGGCGTCGGCGAGCGAGCGCACCTGCTCTCCCCGCAGGTCAACCTCGAAACGCACATCGATGACGTCGTAAGCCTCATTCGCTGGGAAGAGCTTTCGGACGTGATCTTGTGCGGACACTCGTACGGCGGAGTGGTGGTAAGCGGAGTCGCGGATCGCGTGCCCGAGCAAATCGCCGCGCTGATCTATCTCGATGCGTTCGTTCTCGAAGATGGACGAACCCTCCTCGACGAATTGCCGTCGGACCAGAGGGATATGCAGCTCGAGGGCGCGAGCCTTCACGGCGATGGGTGGAAGGTACCCCCGATTCCCGCCGCTGCGTTCGGCGTGAATGCCAACGATGCCGCGTGGGCCGATGCCCAGTGCACCATGCATCCGCTGGCGTGCTTCCAGCAGCCGTTGCGGCTAAGCGGAAAAATCGAGGCCGTGAAGGACGTCACGTACATCCTTGCCACCAGCTACAACGATTCGCCATTCCTGCCTTCGTACGAGCGCGCGAAAGCGAGAGGTTGGAAAACGCTCAGCCTCGCGTGCGGCCACGACGTGATGCTCGATATGCCCGAAGAGCTCGCTGCGATTCTGCTGAGTGCCGCGCCACGCGGCGCCGCTTCGGGCGCGTAATTCGGCGGCCCCGCCCGCCGGCTTTCCTTTGAAGTTTGCCGCCTCGCCTGTTAAGTTTCCGCTCGGAATTGCACACCTGCTAGGCTAAGACTGCACCGCATCACAAGCAAGAGTTCGAGGAGACGGCGATGAAGCTGGGAGAACTGGCGGAGAAGCTGGGCTGCGCGGTCGAGGGCGACGCGGGCATCGAGATCGCGGGCGTGGCGGGAATCGAAGAGGCCGCGCCGGGCGAGCTGACGTTTCTCGTGAACCGCAAGTATCGCGCGGCGATCGAGACCACGCGCGCGTCGGCGATCCTGATTGCGCAGAACGAGGCGCGCCCGCGCATCGCGGCGCTGCGCTCGGCGAACCCCTATCTCGACTTCGCGCGAGCCATCGAGATGTTTCACCCCACGCCCAAGTACGCACCGGGCGTCCACGAGACGGCGGTGATCGCGCCTTCGGCGAAGATTGGCGTCGGCGCGCACATCGGCCCGTACTGCTACGTTGGCGACGACGTGGTGATCGGCGAACACGCGATGCTGCACAGCTTTGTCGCGATCTATCGCGGCGCGCATATCGGCGATCGTTTCTTCGCGCATTCGCACGCGTGCGTCCGCGAGGATTGCCGCATCGGAGATCGAGTCCTGCTGCAGAACGGCGTGGTAGTCGGCAGCGACGGTTTCGGCTTCGCCCGCCAGGCCGATGGCCGCTGGCACAAAATCCGCCAGGCGGGAATCACGGTGATTGGTGACGATGTGGAAATCCAGGCGCAGAGCGCGATCGATCGCGCGACGGTCGGCGAGACGCGCATCGGCCGCGGGACCAAGATCGACAACCTCGTCCAGGTGGGCCACGCAAGCAAGGTCGGCGAAGACACGCTGCTGTGCGGCCAAGTCGGCCTCGCCGGCACCACGAATATCGGGAACAAATGCATCCTCGCGGGCCAGGTCGGATGCGCGGGCCACCTCACGATAGGCGATGGCGCCGTGATCAGCGCGCAGAGTGGCGTCCCGACCGACGTGCCGCCCGGTGCTATTTATTCCGGCTATCCGGCGATGGAAAATCGAGCGTGGCGGAAATCCGTGGCTGCCTTCAGCCGGCTGCCGGATTTGCAGCGAGAAGTGCGCGAATTACGGGAAGAGGTAGCGCGGATGCGGGCAGGGAAGTGACATCGTCTGCGTAGAGATAGGGGCGGGTTTCAAACCCGCCCCTACGGCCCAACCATTCGGGTGACTGCGGGCAACTGCCTACTTGCCGCGGATCTCGCCAATCGCGTGGCGAAGGACGCCGATGATGCGCTCGCGTTCTTCGGCCGAGGCGTCGAGCTTGTCGTAGAGCGCGGCCTTCAGGTCCTCGCGGACCTTGCGGAATTCGACGCGCGCCTGCCGCCATTCATCCTTAATGTGGCGCCCGGGATCGGACCCGGCGTCTTCCTCTTCCTCGTTCTCGCGATTGAACCGCTTCTGGAATTCCGCGATCTTGCGGCCGAAGCGCGCCAGGTGATCGAGCGTTTCGTCGACGCTGGCGCGGTTGGCCTTGAGGTGCGCGGCGCCTTCCTCCGTGATGCGATAGAGTTTCTTCGTGCCTTCGGCTTCCGATGCCGCGAAGCCCATTTCTTCCAGGTAGGTTAGCGCCGGGTAAACCATGCCCGGGCTCGGCGTGTAGATGCCGCTTGAGTGCTCCTCGATCGCCTTGATGATCTCGTAACCGTGACGCGGTTTCTCGCTCAACAGCGCCAGGATGATCAGCTGGAGGTCGCCCGAGGCGAGCATCTTGGCGGCTCGCATCGCGGGTCCGCCAGCGAAGCCTCCGCGGAAGCCTCCGAAAAAACGGTGCCGCCCGGCAAAGTGCCTGCCGTGGGGCCGATGGCCGCAACCCCATTCTTTGTAACGCTCTTGGTACATGCGTATCTCCTATGTCGAGTGGATCTCGACATCGCATACTATATCGTACGATATAGCTGGAGTCAACTCTGAAGATGCGGCTTCCGGTACCTACCCGTCTTGGAATGATCGGTATCGGCTGGCCTGTAGGGGCAGGTTTCAAACCCGCCCTTGCCGAGGATGAGAAAAAACTTGGGGGATCAAACCGTGCGGGCGGACGAAGCCGCGTCGACGGTAGGCCGGCGCGCGCGCACGCGCAGCACCTTCCGCTGATTCGCCTCGAGCACCTCGAAGCGGAGACCTGCGAGCTCAAGCGTCTCCCCGGTGCGCGGCACGTGTCCGGCGACGCTGTTGAGAAGCCCTGCGAGGGTAGTGGCGTTTGATTCGCCGGCGAGCGCGTCGAGTTCGATACCGAAAAGCTCGGCGACCTTGTCGACCGGCACGCTGCCGCGCAGGACCATCGCGCCGCTCGATTCGCGCAGCACGTCGGGCACGGGGCGGTGGTCCTCTTCCGCCATTTCTCCGACGATTTCCTCGACGAGATCCTCGACGGTGACGACGCCAGCGAGCAGCCCGTATTCATCGATCACGATCGCCATGTGCTGGTTCTTGCGCTGCATTTCCTTCAAGAGCTCGGAGCCGAATTTCGTTTCGGGGACAAACAGCGCCGGATGCACAAGCTCGCGCACGGTGCGCCGCGAAGCGTCGCGATCAGGAATCTCCAGCATATCTTTCGCGACGACGATGCCGAGCACGTCGTCGAGCGATTTGCCGTAGACCGGCAGGCGCGAGAATTTCGTCTCGACGATGCGCTCGCCCAGTTCCTCGATCGAAGCGTTCGCCGGAATCGCGATCACGTCGGGCCGCGGCGTCATCACGTCGCGCACGCGCTTTTCCCCGAATTCCACCACTTGCTCGATCAGCCGCGCCTCGTCCTGCTCGATGATGCCTTCCTCGGTCGCCGCGTCGACAAACGCCTCGATCGCCTGCTGATCGGCGGCGGGCGCGCTGGGCTCGTCTTCGGAGAGCCGCAGAATCGACGCGAGAAGATTCAGGACGGAATAAAAGGGCCACGTAAGCCACAGCAGAACTCGCACCAGCGGCACCAGCGGCGCAATCCAACTCCCGCGCGCGCTCGTCAGCAGCAGGAACGGCAAAAACTGCATCGCGATCATCACTTCGGCGGTGAGGAAGATGACGACCTCGATTCCGAATTCCTCGCGCCCGGGAACAGCCGCGTTCACGGCCAGCGCGGTGACCGCCGCCAGAAACACCAGCCAGAGGCGCGCGAGCAGGCTGAAGGCGAGCGCGGCGCGCGTACGGTCGAGCTTGAAACGCGGCTCTATTTCGGATTCGAAGGTAAGAACGTGATCGCGGATGCGGCCTGTCGAGACCCGCCCGATCTCGCGGTACACGCGGTCGAGATACGACACCACGATCAGGCCGACGGTAAGAAAGATGACGCCGAGCGTGTAAGCAAGGATGATCATGGTCTAGGCGAGTCCCAACGCGCGGCGCAGGCGCTTTTCGCGGCGATCCATCTGGCCGGTATCGGTTTCGTGGTCGTAACCCATGAGGTGCAGCATGCCATGAAGGATCAGGATGCGCATCTCGTCGTCGAATGTGCGGCCAAAGCGGCGCGCGTTGCGCCGCGCGACCGCGGGCGCGATGGCGATATCGCCCAGATAGGAAGCAGGGGAACGTGAGGAAGCAAAGGACGCGGAGAAGCGCCGGCGGCGTCCGTTACGTGCGCTTCTATTGCCACCCTCTTCGGCCCGAAAGGACAACACATCCGTCGGGCGCGGCTTGCCGCGGTAGGCGCGATTCCACCGCGCGATTTCAGCGTCGGTCACCAGGCACACCGTGAGTGAATCGGTCGGAAGGCGCAGGGCGCGGCGGGCCCGCGCGAGGAAGCGCTCCAGGTCATCGACGGGAACAGGAACGCGGCGCTGGCGGTTCAGAACCATCGGGCGAATGACGCAATCAAGAGCAAGAATCTAGCGAGTGCGAGATTTCTTCGAGTGATGAGGTTTCGATTTGGAATTCTCGGCACGCCGCGCGGCCGCGGCTTTCTCGTGCTTGGCCCGAGCGCCGGCCCCGATCGCGGCAGCGGCGTTATGTCCGGACTCCGATGCGGCATCGGAGGTTTTTTCGGCCGGCTTTCCGCCAGCCGTCTTCGCGGTTGCAGCGGGAGCTTCGCCTTTGCCCTTCTTTTTCTCTTTTTCCGGCTTTTTCTTTATTTCGTCTTTGATTCCCGCGAGATCGCGCAAAATCCGCGTGCGGTCCTCGGGCGTCTTCGCCTTGCCTCGCAACTGAATATCGAACATCTGATCGAGAATCTTGTCGAATCTCGGCCCGCGCGGAATGCCCAGCGCGTCGAGTTCAGAGACGGGAAGAGCCAGGCGCAGCGGCCGCCATTTCTGGATGTAGTTGCGAATCTTGGATACCGCGCGCGGATTCGGAAGCTCCACTTCGATGAACGCGAGCATCTCCGATGGCAGGGAAGCGAGATAGGCGTAAGCGTCGCGCGGAGCATTCGTCTTGCGGCCCTTGAGCACCTTCACCACTTTCTGCGCTTCGGGGATCAGATCGGAGATCGCGTCAATCTCGGCAGCGCGGAATTCCAAATTGCGCAGCGCGGAAGCCGCCTCGCGATCTTTTAGGCGGCCGAGCGTGTAGGACGTCACGGCAAGATGCAGCCGCGGGCGAAGTCCCACGGCGAGATAATTTCCGCGAACGCGCGCCAGCTTGTTCAGGCTGTCGTAATCGGGCTTGCGCCGCTGAAGGTTCGGATGAATCGCTTCGAGCAGCCCGTGCGTCTCCCAGAGCTTGAGCGCGGCCACGGGACTGTCCTCGCGCGCCACCGCCCGAAGCTCGTTGCCGACCTCGGCGCGTTCCAGATTCTCGTTTAGTTTGCGCTCCACGGCGAGATCGAACCACTCCTGCGTGCGCGACTCGAGATTGAATCCCATCCGCGCGCTATAACGCAGGATGCGCATCAGGCGAATCGGCTGGTTCGTGAAAGCGTGGATCGAAAGCGCGCGCACTTCCTGCCGCTCGAGATCGGCCAAACCGTTCGTGGGGTCGAGGAGCAGGCCGCGCGACTGGGCGTTGAGCGAGATCGCGATCGCGTTGATCGAAAAATCGCGGCGGCGCAGATCTTCCATGATCCCGGCGAAGCGGTAGTCCGGCTTCGCGCCGGGTTTCTCGTAGACGTCGTCGCGCGCCGCCGAAATCGAGCCGTCGGCGTCGCCCGCGAACATCATTTCGTAGTGGCGAAGCTTCTCGCTCTCCCACGCCACTTTCGCGCCGCCCTTTTCCAGTTCGCGGACCATGCGCACCGGATTGCCCTCGACGGTGAAATCGAGGTCGCGGATCGGCTGGCCCGAGATCAGGTCGCGAACCGCGCCGCCCGTCAAATAAATATTCATTTCGAGGAGCCGGGCCAACTCCCTCACGCGCTCGAGCGCGGCGCGTTGCTCCGGCGAAAGCCTGCTTTCGAGCAGGAACATGTAATCAGGCATGAGGTGATGCGCCTCCTGGCAGCCCCGCGGGTAGCGTTAGCTTCATGCGCGTGGGTGGTGCGCTTTGTAGACGTGCTTCAATCGTTCCTCGATCACGTGCGTGTAGATTTGGGTTGTTGAGATGTCCGAGTGGCCCAGCATCATCTGGACGGAGCGAAGGTCCGCGCCGCGGTCGAGCAGGTGCGTCGCGAAGCTGTGCCGCAGCATGTGCGGCGTGAGCGACTTGCGGAGCCCGGCCTGGCGGCCGTAAGCGCCCAGCAACTTCCAGAACGTAATGCGGTCGAGCTTTCCGCCGCGCTTGTTCAGAAAAAGATACGGCGACGGTATGCGTCGCAGCAGCTTCGGGCGGGCGGTCCGAAGATATTTCCGCACGACCGCCAACGCCTGCTTGCCGACGGGCACCAGCCGTTCCTTGTTGCCCTTGCCCACGCAGCGCAGGCAGCCCGGGTCCATCTGCAGGTCGTCCACGCGCAGGCCGCAAAGCTCCGAGACGCGCAGCCCCGCGGAGTACATGACCTCGATCAGGGCCCGGTCGCGCAGTCCTACGACCGTGCTCGTGTCCGGCTGCTGCAGAAGCTGGTCGACTTCCTCGACGCTCAGAAATGCGGGCAGCGACTGCCGAAAGCGCGGCGATTCAATAGTGGCCGCGGGATCTTCCTCGATATACCCTTCGATCAGCGCGAAGCGGAAAAAATTGCGGATGCTCGCCAGGTGGCGCGCGACGGTGCGGCTATCGAGCTGCCGGTCGTAAAGCGACGCGAGGAAATCGATCACGTCGCTGCGCGTGATGTCCTTGGTCTCGCGCCCGCGCTTGCCGGCGAACTCGGCGAACTTCAGAATGTCGCGGCGATAGGCCTGGATCGTATTGTCCGAGAGGCCCTTCTCGATGCGCATCGAATTCAGGAATTCGCGAACGTGCCCTTCCATCTAAACCTCACCCGCGGCGAGCGGAGCCGTGCCCGGTTCCGTTCGCCGAAGAAGTTGCCAGAACTCGCGAAGCTCCTCGCACCGCAAAAGCCATGCGAGGCCGAAATAGGCCGCCGTGGACGCGAGAATTACCCCGGCCAGCAGCCCGATTTGCGTCAGCAGATGCCCGGCCGCCGAAAATCCCGCGGCCCGTATGCCAAAATACGAAAGGGCCGCCATCGCCGCGGCGCAAACCGCCATCTTGATCAGCGAGGCAGCCAGACCGCTCGCCCCAAGCGCTCCGTAGCGCTTGCGGAAAAGCAAAAACAGCGCGCCGAAATTGAAGTACGCCGTAAGCGAGCTTGCCAGCGCCGGGCTCCCGTTCGAGAGCGAACGATAAAAAAACAGCAGGAAAATCACGTTGAGCGCGATATTGGCGCCGAGCGCCCACGCCCCCACGCGCGCCGGCGTCCACGTATCCTGCGTCGAGTAGTACATCGGCGTGATCAGCTTGATCGCCGCGTACGCTGGCAGGCCGAGCGAGTAGAAAAGCAGCGCGTGCGCCGTAAGCGCAGTCGATTCGGCCACGAACTTCCCGTGCTGGAACAGCACCTGCACGATCGGCCGCCGCAGCAGGATCAAGCCCACCGCCGCAGGAATCGTGATGAACGAAACGATCCGCAGCGAGAAGCCGAACGTGTGCTTCATCTCGTCCCATTTGCCCGCCGCGATTTGGTGCGACATCGCCGGTAGAATTACGGTCGACATCGCGATGGCGTAGCTGCCGAGCACGAGCTGCATTAACCGGTCGGCCACGTACAGCGACGTGATGCTGCCCGTCGGCATCCGCGGCGACGTCGCGAAGATCGTGTCCACGAAGAGATTCACCTGATACACGCCCGTGCCGAAAAACGCCGGGCCCATCAGCCGGCTCACCTTGCGCACGCCGGGATCGGTCAACGAAATCTGCGGAAGAAAGCTCATGCCGCGCCGCACCAGCGTGGGAACCTGAATCAGCAGTTGCGCGGCGCTGCCAACCACCACGCCCACCGCCAGCGCCACGGCCGGCGTCCGGAATTCCGCCGGCGCCCAGCGCAGAATCGGCCGGTAGGCGACGCCAAACGAAAACGCGATGAAGATCAGGTTGAAGAAAATCGACGTCGAAGCCGGCAGGCCGAACACCTGAAAGCTGTTGAGAATCGCCGTGGCGAGCGCCGCCAGCCCGATGAAAAAAACGGCCGGAAAGATCAGCCGATTCAGAAAGATCGCGAGTTCCCAGTGCTCGTGCCGCCCGCCGAGAATCGTGTAGATATAAACGACCTGCCGTGAAAAGATCACCGCGAGCAGCGAGACGACCGCCAGCAGAATGGCCAACCCCCAAAACACGCGCTGCGCGAACACCCAAGCGTCTTGCCGCGTCCTGTTGCGAAGGTAGTCGGTGAACACTGGAATGAACGACGCGCCGAGTGACCCTTCCGCCGTCATCCGGCGTATCATGCTCGGGATGCGGAAGGCGAGGATGAAGGAATCGGCGGCGGGCGACGTCCCGAGAAGAAGGGCTACACGTTGATCGCGTAAGTATCCGCAAATCCGGCTGATAAGGGTGACAAGGGTTATGACGGAGGCCGATCGAAGGATCTGTCCTTTGTTGGTCAATCGGCGGAAACTCCAGAGCTAACCCTTTAAACACCAACAACTTGACACTATTCAGACACAAGATAACATAACGTCTGCCCAGATAGCAACTGATAGCAACTCTCGGGCGCGGAAAACGCTCGAAGGCCGAAGCCCGACAGCCCGAAAGAAAGGTCCCAGCCGTGAAAAGCCGCGGTCCATCCTCGACGCTCAAGAAGGTGGTCGTGCTCCTGCTCGACCGCACGTCGGAGAAGGGCTACCTGAACCCCGGCACGCTCGGCCAAACCGAAGCGATCGACCTCCTCACGCTCGATGGCGAACACCAGGCGATGGAATTGGAGCAAGTGAAGTGCGTCTACTTCGTCCGCGAGTTCAACGAAACGTTCGAGCTCGAACGCAAGACGTTCCTCAGCCGCCCCAAGCTCGACGGCCTCTGGGTGCGCCTGCGATTTAAGGACGACGACACGATCGAGGGCATCGTCTCCAACAACTTGCTCGATCTCCTCGACACCGGCGTCCAGCTCACCCCTCCCGACCTGCACGGCAACGTCCTCCGCATGTTCATCCCGCGCTCATCACTCGTCGAAATGAAGGTCCTAGGCGTGGTAGGAGTAGCACGCCGCTCGCCTCGCGCCACTCGCGGAATCGCGGCGGTGGCCGAAGCGCAGTCCAAGCTCTTCGGCGAATAAGCCGCCCTTCGTTCAGCGCCTGGCTAATGCTGCCAATGTCCGGCGCGCGTGGAGTGCGGCGGCTCGCCGCCGCTTTCTTACCGGAAAGCTCGCTTCCCGGTTCGTGACTCCGCCGACACTCTGGTTTGCGAATGTAGCCCTAGCCAAATTGGCTCTTTACACTCCAGCGTTGTACTCTATATTGGCCTGTGAGGCGCGGCCAATGTTGCCACTACACTTACAGCCCGAAAGCCACATTCCGCTGTACGTCCAGCTTCGCGACCAGCTGCGCGCTCTCGTCCACTCAGGCGAGCTCCGCGCCGGCGACCGCATTCCCGCGAGCCGTGAACTCGCCGGCCAGCTCGGCGTCCACCGGACCACCGTCGCGAATGCGTACGCCGAACTCGAATCCGAAGGCCTGATCCAGGGCCACGTGGGCCGCGGCACATTCATCTGCGGCATCCCGGTGCGAAATTTCTCGCCGCCGCCGCGCTCGAACGGCAATGGCAACGGGCACAACGGCGCGCTGCGCTGGGAAGCGCTTTTCGCCGACGATCGCGCCGAAGAAGGCCTCAGCCGAATGATGCCGCGCGTTCCACCGGGCGCGATCGCGTTCACGATCGCGCGCCCTCCCGATGAGACGTTTCCGCTCGAAGAGTTTCGCCAGTGCTCGAATGCGGCGCTGCGGCGCGAGGGCCGGCGCATTCTCCAGTTCGGGGCGACCGACGGCTACGAGCCGCTCAAAAGGGAACTGATCAGCCAGTTTCGCGGCGAGGGGCTCAACGTTAAGCCCGAGCAGTTGCTGATCACCGACGGCTGCCAGCAGGCTATCTATTTGGTGTGCAAAGCGTTTCTGCGGCCGGGAGATTCGGTGGCGCTGGAGAATCCCGGCTATCCGGGCGTGATTGCGATCCTGGCGGGCGCGCGGGTTCGCCCGCTTCCTGTGGGAATCGAGCCGGACGCAACGCGCACGGGCCACGTGGGGCTGGATATCGATGCGCTCGAAACGGTGCTGATGCAGAATCGCGTAAAGTTCATCCTCGTTACGCCCGATTTTCACAATCCCACCGGCACCGCGCTGCCGGTCGCGCGGCGCCGCGCTCTTCTGGATCTTGCCGCGCGTTTTCAGGTTCCGGTGGTCGAAGACGCGATCTACGCGCGGCTGCGGCTGCGCGGCAATCCGATCCCGTCGCTCAAAGCGCTCGATACCGCGGGCAACGTGATTCACCTCGACAGCTTTTCGAAGACCGCCTTCCCGGGCCTGCGCGTCGGCTGGTGCATCGGTCCCGAAAGCGCGATCGAACGGCTGCGCCTCGTGAAGCAATCCACCGACTTGCACACGGGCCAATTCTCGCAAGCGGCGATGGCCGAATTCATGCGCCGCGGCTACTTCACCAAGCATCTGGCAAAGATGAGGAAAGTGTTTCGCAGTCGCCTCGAAGCCCTGGAACACGCGCTCGAGAAACATATGCCCGAAGGCACTTCGTGGACGCGCCCGGAAGGCGGTATGAGCCTCTGGGTCACGCTGCCGCCCGGCTTCGATGCGGGCGAGCTGCTGATTCATGCGCGCGAACGCGGCGTTGTGTTTCTGCCCGGCCGGCATTTCTATTCGCAGCATCCGCAACCGAATACGTTACGCCTGGGATTTTCGGCTGTCGACGAAAAGCGCATCGCGAAGGGCATCGAAATCTTCTCCGAGGTGCTCAAGAGCGAGCTTCGCAAGCGCGAACGCGGCGCGAGAAGCGATTTGACGGCGCGTGTGGCGCTCGTCTGATGCTGCTGAAACCGAATGACGCGAATCACTGCTTCGGCTGTGGCGGCGCCAATGCGCGCGGCATGCAGCTCACGTTCGAGCAGGACGACTCAGCGCGCCGAATCAAGGGCATGTTTCGCGTGGGCGCCGAGTATCAGGGCGCCGCGGGCTTCGTTCACGGCGGCATCATCGCCACGCTGCTCGACGAAGTGATGGCCAAGGTCAGCCGCTTCAGCAGCGAGCACGCGGTCACCGCGGAGCTCACGATCGAGTACAAGCGCCCCGTCCCGGTCGATGAGGACATCGTGGTCGAAGGCTGGGAAGTGAAAGTGTTCGATCGAAATCGTTTCCGCGAGGGCGAGATTCGCGACGCATCGGGCGCAGTTCTCGCACGTGGCCGCGCAAAGTTCACGGTAATCGACCCGGCCAGGTTTCGTGCGAACAGCAGCGGAGGCGCGCAGCCATCGAAGCGCGACGCAGAAGCCTAGCGCGACTTTTGGCGCGATCGAGGCGCGGAGCGCGAGGCGGACTGTAGGGGCGCTGCTCGCCGCGCCCCGCTTCATGCAATCAGCGAGCGGCCGAAGCGCCGAAAACTAGATCGTCATCTGCAGTCGCATCGAGCGACCGCAAAAAAGGGGAGCAACAAATGGACTTGATGAACAACAGCTTGTGGCGCGTGAAGGTCGGCTTGGCCGAAATGCTCAAAGGCGGCGTGATCATGGACGTAACCAACGCCGAGCAGGCCAAAATCGCCGAAGAGGCCGGCGCATGCTCGGTGATGGCGCTCGAACGCGTCCCCTCCGACATCCGCAAGGAAGGCGGCGTAGCCCGCATGGCGGCCCCGCGCGTCATCCGCGAAATCATGGACACGGTCTCGATTCCCGTGATGGCCAAGGTCCGCATCGGTCATTTCGCCGAGGCGCAGGTGCTCGAAGCGCTCGAGGTCGACTACATAGACGAGAGCGAAGTCCTCACGCCCGCCGATGAAGAGCACCACGTCTGGAAGCACGGCTTCAAGGTGCCATTCGTCTGCGGCGCGCGCAATCTAGGCGAAGCGCTGCGCCGCATCGCCGAAGGCGCGGCGATGATTCGCACCAAGGGCGAAGCCGGCTCCGGCAACATCGTCGAAGCGGTGCGCCACATGCGCGCAATCGTAGGCGGGATGCGGAGACTGACGACGCTAGGCGAGGAAGAGCTGGTGCACGAAGCAAAAGAACTCGGCGCGCCATTCGAGCTGGTCGAATGGGTATCAAAGCACGGCAAGCTGCCCGTCCCGAATTTCTCGGCCGGCGGCATAGCAACTCCCGCGGACGCGGCCCTGGTGATGCATCTCGGCGCCGAAGCAGTCTTCGTCGGCTCCGGCATCTTCAAGTCCACAGACCCAGCCCAGCGCGCCCGCGCCATCGTGAAAGCGACCACGCATTACAAGGACCCGAAAATCGTCCTCGAAGCCTCCGAAGAGCTAGGCGAAGCAATGAAGGGCCTGGATGTGCGCCAGCTAGAAGAGAAGGATCTGCTGCAAACGCGCGGCTGGTAGCGAAGTGGCGAGCCTGCCTGCCGGCAGGTGACGAGTGGCTAGAGGGCGCAGGCTTCTCCGCGTCCTCTGCGTCTCAGCGGTGGATCCTTCTTGCGGTTCAAGGTTTGGACGTAGCGCCGGGTTCTTTAGCCCGGAGCCGTGGCCTTGGGAGGGGCATCTTGCAATTCTTTGGCGACACGAGACGATAGCAAGAGGGCGCGAGCAAGCAGCGGGCGCGAATTCTCCGCGTCCTCTGCGTCTCTGCGGTGAGTTCTCGGTTTTCTCCGTGGACTCTGTGGCAGTTCTCAGTGTCCTTTGTGTTTAGCACGGATCCGCGAATAGCACGATCAAGAAAACGAAATGGCGACTGAACCAAAAATAGGAATCGTAGCAATCCAAGGTGACTACGAAGCCCACAGCAAAGTTCTCGAAAGCCTGGGCGTCGAGCACCGCTACGTGCGCCTACCGAGCGATCTCGCGGGCCTGAGCGGAGTAATCCTCCCCGGCGGCGAAAGCACCACGCACCTGAAAGTAATGCGGGAAGAAGGTCTCTTCGACGCGCTAAAGCAATTCGCAAAAGACGGCGGCGCATTTTTCGGCACCTGCGCCGGCGCAATCCTGCTCGCACGCGAAGTCCACGGTCCCGCGCAAGACTCGCTCGCCCTGCTCGACATCGCCATCCTTCGCAACGGCTACGGCCGCCAGCTAGCCAGCGACGTCCACATGAACGCAACCAAGCTCCGCAAAGAGCCGCTCGAAATGGTTTTCATCCGCGCGCCAATCATCGAATCGATCGGCAAAGAAGTGGAAGTGCTAGCAGAAGACGCAGGCCACCCGGTCCTGGTGCAACAAGGCCGAATCCTGGCCTCGACCTTTCACCCCGAGCTAACCACCGACACCACGGTCCACGAGTATTTCGTCACGAAGGTTTGAAGGTTTAAACGTAGCGCCGGGTTCTTTAGCCCGGAGCCGTGGCCGTTTTGCCCTCTTCGCGCAACGGACGCTAGTGGAAGGGTTCCTGGCAGGAAGTCTCCGTGGACTCTGTGGCCGTTCTCAGTGTCCTCTGTGTTTAGTCACTGTCTGCGAACGGCCAGATTCAACAATTTACTTACAGCCGCCCCGACGTCCCGCCCCATTCCTCAGGCGCCACATCCGCGATCGACTGCGAGAACGTCCAATAGCGGCCCGCGAAATCCTCGGCGACATATTGGTGTTCGCCATACTGATGATCGGCGGGCGGCTGAACGATCCGCGCCCCACGCTGCCGCGCGCGTTCGCAGTGGCCATCAACGTCGTCGACGCGCACCACCACGGAATCGCCGAGTTCGCCGGGCTGCGATCTCTTGATCGATGGCTGCTCGACCAAAACGACAGCGCCATCGCCCACATTGAGCTGCGCACGATGGTTCCCGATTCGGAGGCGCAGGCAAAAGTCGAAGGTGTTGCACAGCCAGTCGATCGCCTCGCCCAAATTCGGATAGGCGAGCACGGGAATCACAGTGGCGCGCGGCATCGACCGATTGGCTAGCATCACCTTCAAATCTAGCGCGGCACGGGGTCCTAAGCAAAGCCACGGGTAGCGCGGCATGCTCGGCGATACTTTTTGCCCCTCATGGGCGTCAAATCTGTAGGGTGCCCGACAATGCGTGTCCTTATAGCGGACGACAACAAGGGCGTGAGAACGACTCTTCGCTGGATTCTCAAGCAATGGCCGAATCTGGAAGTTTGCGCGGAAACGGCTAACGGACGTGAAGCAGTCGATGTCGCCAGAGCTCTACGGCCGGATTTGCTGATTCTCGATGTTCGAATGCCCGAACTCAACGGGATCGAAGTCGCGCTGATCCTCAAAGACAGTCTGCCGGAAGCCAAGACGATTTTGTTTACGATGTACGACGATTATGTCGGAAAACAAATCGCTGCTACCGCAGGTGTCCAGTTCATTCTTGCCAAGGCGGAAGGCTTCCCGGGCTTCAAAAACGCAATCGATTCGATACTAGAAAGCTAGGACTTCTCTCCCGGTGCCCGGAACACCCTTCATCGTGGAGGCGCTGCAAGACGCATTCCTCAGTCGTAGTATTCCGAGCCCAAGTGGGTAATCAGCTCTTCGCCCATCATCCAGCGCAGGGTATTTTTCAGCTTCATCAGCTGAATGAAGAGATCGTGCTCGGGGTAAAGTTCCTTGGCGCACATCGGCGACTTGAAATAGAAGCTCAGCCATTCCTGAATCCCGCGCATCCCCGCCCGCTTCGCGAGATCGAAAAACAGCGCGAGGTCCAGAACGATCGGCGCCGCCAGAATCGAATCGCGGCACAGGAAATCGACCTTGATCTGCATCGGATAGCCGAGCCAGCCGAAGATGTCGATGTTGTCCCAGCCTTCTTTGTTGTCGCCGCGCGGCGGGTAGTAGTTGATGCGCACCTTGTGCGTGAACTTGCCGTAGAGCTCGGGATAGACCTTCGGCTGCAAAATATATTCGAGCGCGCCGAGCTTCGATTCTTCCTTCGTCTTGAACGACCCCGGATCGTCGAGCACTTCGCCGTCGCGATTGCCGAGAATGTTCGTCGAAAACCAGCCGTTCAGCCCGAGCATGCGCGCCTTGAATCCGGGCGCGAGGACCGTCTTCATCAGCGTTTGCCCCGTCTTGAAATCCTTGCCGCCGATCGGTACCTGCTTTTCTTTCGCGAAATCCTCGAGCGCCGGAATATCGACGGTCAAGTTCGGCGCGCCATTCGCAAAAGGCACGCCCTCGCTGATTGCGGCGTACGCGTACAGCATCGACGGCGCGATCGCCGGATGGTTCGCCTTCATCGCCTTCTCGAACGAGCCAAGATCCTGGTGCACCGCCTCCGGCTTCATGAACACTTCCGTGGAGGCGCACCACACCATCACGAGCCGGTCGAGCTTGTTCTTTTTCTTGAAGTCGCGGATGTCGTCGCGCAGCTGCTCGGCAAGATCGAATTTCGTCTTGCCCTTCTTGACGTTCGTGCCCTGCAAATTCTTCACGTAATTCTGATCGAACGCTGCCTTCATCGGCCGAATCGTCTTCAGGAATTTCTGCACTTTCGCGAGATCGCGCGAATCGAGAACGCCCGCCTTCGACGCGGCCTGATACGCGTCGTCGGGGAACACGTCCCAGCCGCCGAAAACGATATCGTCGAGTTCGGCCAGCTTCACGAAATCCTTGATCTTCGGAATCCGCGATTCCGTGCGCTTGCCCAGCCGGATCGTGCCCATCTGCGTGAGCGAGCCTACCGGCGTCGATTCGCCGCGGCGAACCAGCTCCGTTCCGGCCATCAGCGTCGTGCTCACGGCTCCCATTCCCGGCGTCAGCACGCCGAGTTTCCCTTTTGGCGGAGCGATACTCACGGGCCTGCGCATTCAACGTCCCCCTTTATATTCTTTCGGTGAAATTGGCGCTCGCGTACCCGGCGCGATGCGCCGGCCCTGCGACGGGCCAGTTGGATCAAAACAAAACATCATGCGGCATCGCGCCACGTTTTGCAAATCGGATTGTCCGCTTACGCGAACGTCCCGCGTTACAATGCAAGCATTCTGGGGCGCGGGAGGTCACCAATGGGCCGGAGACTCGCAGCCATTTTTCTTCTCTGCGCCGCCGCGGGCGCCGCCCTGGTTCTCTCTGCACGAAGTCCGTATGTCAAAGTATCCGCCCAGGATTTGCTTCGCGAAGCCACTCGCGATCGAGGTCCGTTGGAGAAAATATTCGAGCAGCAGGCCAGCCAAGGATATTACGACGACGCACTGACAACGGCCCGTTTGGCTGCCGCGAGTCTCCCGCTCCGGGATCAAGCGTATGAACTTTCCGGGCTTACCGAGAAATTGGTCCAGCTTCGCGCCGAAAATGGCGACATCCCGGGCGCCAAAGGAATGGTCAAGCAGCTCAGCGCTTCCGCCTTAGGCGATGGGGGATTGCGGGCAACCAGAGATATTGCCAAAATCCAGGTTGACCGAGGTGATCTGCGCGGCGCGCTCGCGACGGTCGTTTCTCCCGCCGACACCAACCAGGTGATGGAAGAGTTTGGAAACTTCCAAATCAGAAAGGGTGATTTTGACGGCGCGCTCAAAACCGCCGAACAAGTCAACGAGCGCTCGGCCTACAATCTTTTCTATGCGGTGGGCGGCGCATTGCGCGAGCGAGGCGAGCCGCAACGATTGCATGAGCTCGCTTCCCACATGACCAACAAGAAACGCGCAGCTGAGCTTGTCGAAGCAGCGCGTTTCACGCTATCGCCACATATCGAGATGGTTCGAATCCTGCGGATGGGGCCCTGCGACACCGCCTGGGTCGATGGCAACGCAGGGAAATTCGACGACGCTTACCGTTTGGTCGAGCAAAACCATTGCCGCTACTCCGATATTGCGCTGAAGCAATTCCCGAGCGACCCCGCCGCAGCGGAACGCGAATTGCGCAAGAGCCCGGACAAAGCGGACATCAGCCTGGGATTAGCGAATATGTCCACGGCCTCTGCCAAGAAGGGCGACACCGCCAACGCAATGCGCCTCCTGGATTCCGTCCGACAACTCGACGGCAAGCAGAACTATTGCCTGGAGTGCGTGCAGGAAATTGCCTGGGCATGGACGCTCGAAGGTCAGCCAAAGGTCGTCGTGGACTGGGCGCGTTCACTCCCGCTCGCCGATGAGGAGCGCGGCTACGCACTCCTGGGTGTAGCCCAAGCCTTGGCGCATCCACGACCGAAGTAATTGACGCGCGGGTCGGCTCACTGGCCCGTTTCTTTGTTCTTATCCACATCCGTGCCGGCCAGCGGATAATGCAACTGTTCCCAGCGCGTGAGTCCGCCCTGCAGAGCCTTCACCTTCGCGGCATCGTATCCGAGCTGCTGCATCTCGAGCACCAGCGGCGCGCTGTCTTCTTCGTGCGGGCAATTGCAATAGAACACCAGTAGCTTGTCGCCGGGCAGCGCGCTGAGGCTCTGATCCTCGGCGCTGGCATCGGTCGTCGGATCGTAGACGATGTTGACAGCTCCCTTGATGTGTTCGGCGGCATAGCTCTCCGAATCATCCGTATCGACGATCACCACGCCCTTGCCTTCTTTCACCATCTGCTCGACCTCTTCCGCGGTAATCCGCGGCGCCTTGGGAAAAGGCAGCGCGTCTTTCGCAGACGAGCCGGTCTGCTGCGGGTTCGCCTCCAAAGTCATCGGCGCGGCAGCGAAGCCCGCCGCCATGAATCCCATGAATAGGATGCCCGCGAAAATTTGCGCCTTCATGTCGACATCCTCCGAGCGGCGCTCGGCACGGAGCTTTCGCTCCGTGCCGCACCGTTGCTTCGATTCTACATCCAGTTGTCGATCGACACGCCCCGGCGTATGCCGTAGTCCGTGACGAACCACATCGTCTGCACGCCTCCGCCTGCCACGATCACATGGATCGCCCTCGGGTTGGTGAACGGCTTGATCACCGCGTCGTCCGGCAGCTTCCTCCAGCTCGCGTAAGGTTCGAGACCTTGCAGAGCCAGTGGCACCGCCGTGCTTTGAATCACGCCGTTGCCCCAATACGAGCCGGCCGTCTTCTGTATGTTCTGCGAGAACCACTCGCTCAGTTGCTCCTTCGTCTTGTATCCGTGCGTGTCCTTGAGCAGACCCGCAACGGTTGGGTCCATCACGACGGTTGCCGCGGAGCCGGACGCGCAGAACGAGCTCATATAGTCGCGCATCAAGTAGTGGGTTGGGTAGATGCTCTGGCTCGCGCCCACGCTCGCAATCGCGCTCCAGCCCGTCGCCACAGTCAGGACGTTTTCGGTCGGCTTGAAGCCCATTTGAACGTACAAAGGATCCCAGCCTTCGGGCAAAGCCTCCTCGTTCTCGCCATAGCACATGTTGTTGTATTGCGCCGTATTGCCCAGGGTTTCCCACGCGTTGACGTTGTTCCGCAGGTCGCCCGCCGTCTTCGACATCAGCGTGAAGGCACGCCCGACGACCGCGTTCGATCTGTTGTAAGGACCCATGGCATTCGTCCCGCAATTGAACTTGAGTCTGTTTCGAATCGGTCCGCTGATCACGACCATATTCGCCATCGAACTGGTGGAGTTTCCGAATGGGGCTTGCGTAGCGAGCGCGAGGATCACCGGGAAGTGTTCGGGCGACGCTCCGGCCATCACGGCGCTGACCGCGACCTTTTCCACCGTGAGTGGCCGCGCCCCGCCGGTGATGTTGATCGTCTTGATCACCTCGTCGGGCTTATGACTCGTGCCTTTGAGCATTTCGGTGACGCGCTTTTCCGTGGGAAGAATAATGGTGTTGAAATCGGTCCATTCCTTTTCGTCAAACATCACCCGCAGGTTGTCCTCGGTGTCGGGCGGAAGGAGCCTCGGCTCGACCGACTCCTCCGGCGGCGTTCCCGATATCTTTTCTTCCGCTGTCAGCGGATCGGTCAGCGCGCCAATCACGGCGGTCATCAACGGCCGGCCGGATAGCATGTCCTTGCCCGTCACGTATCCCACGTCGACTGCGCGTGGCTGGCCCGTGAAAGGAAATGGCACGGACACGTACCGGATCGGCATGCCCGTCTGGTATTTGTCGACGTACCCAGTTGCGTAATGCACGATGTTCGAGGAGGCGATACCAATGGCGGGAATCTTGCACTGCATTTCAATTTCTTTTGCCCAGCGGCTCACGGCCGCGCAGCAGCCGTTTCAACCAGCGACGCCGACAATCGCAGCATCGGCTCCGCTTGCCGTAATGTCCTTCAGTAGCCCGGGATCGGCGCCGAACATCCCTTCCGCCGTCACTTTCACTTTGGTTTTCACGCCCGAATAATGCTGGTTCAGCCATTCCGTCATCGCGTCGTAGAAGTAATTCGCCGCATCCGGACCCTCCCACGAAAGGTTGACCATGTAGATAGTTTTGTTATTGAGAGTATCGAGCGGCGCAACCAGAGGAACCCGCTCCGCCAGCTTGCCGGCGATTGCGGGATTCATCACGGTGATTCGTTCGCCGTCGCCGTCACCGTTACGATGTGCATGTTCCGATTCGTTCTTCGGGGCCGTTCGCGCGTAGGCCGGTGAATCGGCAACCAGCACCGGGCTCGCTCCGAGCAGCGCCAGCATCTTTCGTCTTTCCATATTCTTTCCCCCCTAAATGTTCGTTTCCCCCCAGGGATGAACTTCACGGGGATTGTACGCCAGTGCCGCGCGGACGGCGTAATTAATACCAATATCGCCCATCGCTCGGTTAGGACCGCAAGGTGACCCGCATCACGTGACGCGGTGACTCCTGCCACATCGCCGGTCCGCCCCGCGAACTATAAGTAGAGATGTCAGTTAAGGAGAGCCGTTGGACGAGCGGAAGCAACTCCTCGATCTCTCACAACGGAGGTACGCCATGCATAGCGCCAATATCGAGGTCTTCGATGGAGCCGTTTGGGACAGTCACGCAGCCACGGCGGTGCACGCCCAGACGCTGGCGCAGGCGCAAGAAACCTTCCTGAAAGGCATGCTCGACATGCCGTCGCTGCACGACCAGCGAAATCCACTCGATCTCTTTGTCTCTCTGGCCGTCCATATCATTCTCGTCGCCGCGATAATTCTCGCGCCTCTGCTTTTCACGCAAGTTCTTGACGTGCACAGCTTTGAGGCCGTGTTTCTCGTAGCGCCAATGCCGCCCGCCGCGCCACCTCCTCCCGCAGCGGCGCAGGCGATGAGAAGCGCGAGGCCCGTCGCGCGGCTGATCGACACGTCCAAGTTGACCGCTCCCGCCGTGATCCCGGCGAAAATAAGAATCGTCGCTGACCAGGCGCCCGACCTTGGCGATGGTGTTCCCGGAGGCGTGCCCGGTGGAGTCGCAGGAGGCGTACTCGGCGGCATCATCGGAGGCGTCACCGACACCCCGAGAACCGTCGCCCCGCCCGCGCCGCAGGAAAGAAAAATCGTGCGCGTCGGCGGAGACGTGAAGCCCCCCGTGCCGATTTCGACTCCCAACCCGCGCTACCCGGCGCTCGCGCTAGCGGCGCACATCGAGGGTACCGTGGTGATCGATGCCGTCATCGACGAGCAGGGCAACGTGGTCGAGGCCAGGGTCATCGACGGCCCTCCGCTCCTGATCGCCGCTGCGCTCGAAGCCGTCAGCAACTGGAAGTACCAGCCGACGTATTTGAACGGCCAGCCCGTGGCGCTGAAGACCCACGTCCAGGTCGTGTTCCGGCTGCACTAATTCTTAGGGAGTCTGAGGTTTAGGTTCCGAGTCAGCTGGAGGAGCGGCCGGTTTCTTCTCGGGCGCCGCGGCCACCGAGAAATCAGCGGCCAATTGCGCCAGCGCCGCCTCGAGCGCCACTTTTCCATCGAGCCGCGGCTGCCAATCCTTGATCAGCGCGGCGCGATAGCCCGTCTTCGAGTCTTCCACCCACAGCGCGAAGCGGTCGGCGTACGCCGTGTAGTTCGGATAGAGTTGCTGCACCAGATAGCCCGTCGTAAACCACAGCATCATCTCGGGAAGCTCCGGCGGCGGCTCTCTCTTTGTTCGTTCGTAGGCGCGTTTCACCTTCGTCGAAATCGCGTCGAGTATTGCGTACGACGCCGCGTGAAACAGCACTTCAAGCGCGGCCGTATCCTGATTGCCGCCGTCGATGCTCGAAATCGTGATCCGCGTCGGGTGCGGTGTCATGTAGGAACCGGCGTAATTTGCGTACGCCACCACATCCACGCGCAGTGGGCTCTCCGGCCAAGGTGTCTCGAACGCCGTCGAAATCTGCTGTGCCAGTCCCGCTCCCTGTTTGTCGACCAGCTGCATCACCGCTGCGATCCACGCTTGATTCGATTTGTCGTGCAGAAACCACCAGTGCGTTCGATAGACAGGCGCAGCCGCGTCGAGCACCGACACGAGCTTGGGATCGAGGTCGCTGCGGTCCGCCGACGTGGCTCCTTCGATATCCTCCAGCCGATTCTTGATCTTGATCATGTCGTCGTCCGACGCAAGATCGTGGCGAAGGATTTTCGCGCGGTAGTAGACCAGCGCATCGGACCAAGCCTTCGATTCATCTCCCGAAAGACCCGCGGACATGCTCGCATCGGTGGCCAATTCCGCTTCGTGCGGCGTTCCGTGAGGCCCGGCCGTCGCGATCGCGGCTTGTTCATAGAGGAAAAGGTGAAGGTTGATCCAGAAGCCGCTGTGAAACTCGAAGAGATTATCCGAGGAAAAGACGGGAACCGAATCCTGCGCTCGAGTGTTTCCAAACGCGCTCGTAGAAAGCCCGTTTGAGGCGAGTGCGGGCCACACCAAAACCGCCGCAGCGGCGAAAGCGAACGAACGAAGTGTCCCGAGCAGGAGCGGTTGGGCCGTGCGCGGCCCGCGCCTCACGCCGAGCCCTCGCGCAGCAGCTTCTCCACCCGCTCGATATCCGCCGGCACATCCACGCTCACCGCGTCGTACTCCGTTTCCACCACTTCGATCCGAAATCCGTTTTCGAGCCACCGGAGTTGCTCGAGCTGCTCCGCGCGTTCGAGGTCGCCAGGCGGCAGGGTAGGGAATTCAAGCAGCGCATCGCGCCGAAAGGCGTAAAGTCCCAGGTGCTTCCAGTGCGTGATGGCCACGTGCTCCGAGCTCTCGCGCACCCATGGAATCGGCGCGTGCGAGAAATAGAGCGCATTGCCGTCGAAATCGCGCACCACTTTCGTGACGTGCGGGTCCATGATCTCGTTTTTCTGAGTGATCGCCGCGCACGCCGTCGCGATCCGGATCGATTCGTCCTCGATCATCGCCACCACCACCGCGTCGATCGTCCCGGGATCGATCAGCGGCTCATCCCCCTGCACGTTGACGTAAATATCCGCCTCATGCTGCACCGCGACTTCCGCCACGCGATCCGTCCCGGTGCGGTGATCGGCCCGCGTCAGCATCGCCTCGCCGCCGAACGCTTCGACCGCTTTCTTAATCCGGGCGTCATCGGTCGCGACGAGCACGTCCGTCACCAGCCGCGCCTCGCGGATCCGCTCCACCACGTGCTGAATCATCGGTTTCCCCGCGATCGGGGCAAGCGGCTTGCCCGGAAATCGCGACGAGGCGTGCCGGGCCGGTACAACCGCGAGCACTTTGGTCTTGGGAGCTTCTGGGTGCAAGGGAGGCGCCATGGGCGGTGCAGCCTTTCGTCGAACCTACAAAAACCCATACTAACACGCCGCCACGATGCCTCCGCTCTACAGGGAAATCACTACGCGTCACCCTCGAAGCTTCGCTTGCTTTGGCTTCGCCGAGTGTTACAATCCGGCCAGAAGGCGTACGGGGGTCGTTCCTTGAAGCACTGCGCCGCGCTGCCGGTTTGGAGCACACCGCTGGCGGCAGTTTGCGCCCTTCTCACCCTTTCGCTCTTTTGCTTCCCCAACCACCTTACATTTGCACAAGAAGCCCCGGGTCCTGAAGTCGCGCCTCCCCCGCCTCCCCAGATCAAGAAAGGCCATCCGCTCCGCACGGAAACGGACATGACGCTCGTCGGCGCGTCCGTCACCGATCCGCTGGGCCGCCTCGTCACAGGCCTCGAGCGCGAGAATTTCCGCGTATTCGAAAACGGGGTCGAGCAGGAAGTCCTCGAATTCTCCAGCCAGGATGTTCCCGTGTCCATCGGCGTGATCTTCGACATGAGCGGAAGCATGGCCGACAAAATCGACAAGTCGCGCCAGGCCGCCGTGCAATTCTTCCGCACTGCGAACCCGCAGGACGAATTCTTCCTCGTCGACTTCAACGACCGCGCGCAGCTCGTCAGCGAATTCACTTCCAGTGTTGACGACTTGCAAAACCGCCTGCTCTATACCAGCGCGCACGGTCTTACCGCTCTATATGATGGAGTCTATCTCGGACTCAGCCAGATGCGTGGAGCACACAACGCCAGGAAAGCTTTGCTCATCATATCGGATGGGGGAGATAATCATAGCCGGTATTCGGAAAACGAAATCCGCAAGTTCGTTCGCGAAGCGGATGTTCAGATCTACGCGATCGGCCTTTTCGAACCCGATGGCGGGCCGACGCCGGAAGAGCGAAGCGGTCCTTCGCTTCTCGAAGATTTGACGGAAATGACGGGTGGGCGGGAATTCACCGTCAACAATCTCAACGAGCTTCCTGATATCGCTACAAAAATTAGCATGGAGCTTCGCAATCAATATGTCCTGGGATATCGATCGAGCAATGGAACCCACGACGGCTCGTGGCGCAAGATCAAGGTCAAGCTCCGCCCGCCCAAGGGTCTCCCGCCCCTCACCATATTCGCAAAGAGCGGATATTTCGCGCCGGGCCATTAGCGCCTCTCTCGCATTTTTGTGCGTCGTGGCCCTTCTCTTGACCTTCGCCGCTCCCGCCGCGAAGGCCCAAAATCCCATTCCTCCGATCGATGCTCCGAATCTTCCGCCGCCCCCGGACGAGAATCAGCACGGGCACGCCCTGAAATCCGACGTCGATCTCGTCGTGCTGCACGTCACCGTCACCGACCAGAAGGGCGAATTCGTCGAGAATCTGAGCCGCAATGAATTCGAGGTCTTCGAGGACAAGATTCAGCAGAACATTTCCATGTTCTCGCGCGACGACGTCCCGGTCACCATGGGCCTCGTCATCGACAACAGCGGCAGCATGCGGGAAAAGCGCGCCCAGGTGAACGCCGCCGCTCTCACCTTCGTCCAGACCAGCAATCCGCAGGATGAAGCGTTCGTTGTGAATTTCAACGACGAGTATTACCTCGACACCGACGGCGATTTCACCAGCGACCAGCGAAATCTTCAGGACGCCCTCGCCCGCATCGATACGCGCGGCAGCACCGCTCTCTACGACGCCGTCATCGGCTCGCTCAATCACCTCAAAAAAGGACACAAGGACAAGCGAGTCCTTCTGCTCGTCACGGACGGCGACGATGACGCGAGCCGCATGACCTTCGAGGACGCGATCAAAGCCGCCGAGGAATCCAACGCCACGATTTACACCATCGGAGTCTTCAGCCAGGACGATCTTAAGAATGACAAAAAGATGGTCCGCCATTCGCGGAAAGTGTTGACCGATCTCGCCGAAGCCACCGGCGGCGAGGCCTATTTCCCCGCGAATCTCGACGACGTCACCCCGATCTGCGAGCAGGTCGCCCACGAAATCCGCAACCAGTACACCATCGGCTACTATCCCACCGATAGCGCCCGCGACGGCACCTTCCGCTCCGTCCAGGTGCGCGTCTTCCCGCCGAAAGGCCTCGGCAAAATAATGGTCCGCACGCGAACCGGATACTACGCCCCCAAAGCCTCTGCCGCCGGCGACTAGAAATCGCCCAGCACTCGTAGCACCGGCGTCTCGCCGGCTCTCTTCCTGCTCACCATGTTGGCAAAGTCTACCGCGCCGCTCGCAGTGCTGTGTGGGTCATCGCGGGCAGCAGGGAAGGAAACGTCGGCCTCATCGCCCTCGCAGGATTTGCCCGTCGACGACGCGGCTCGGCCGAGTTGACCGCTGCGAATGAACCGCATCAAACAAAGAATGAGGGCCAGAGTTTCCTGGCCCTCGACCCATTTCGCGCTGGCGCCCTAGGCGTTGACCGAAATGTTCGGCGAAGTGGTCTGCGCGGGCGAACTGCTCTGTCCCGACGTGCCGCCGCCCTCGAACTGTTGAAAGTCCTGCTGCAGCGACGTGTACGCCTGCTGCGCGCTCGATAGACTCCCGGACTGCAACGCCTGTCCGAGCGCCTGGAATTCCTGGTTGATGGCCGATGCATTCCCGCCGCCCCCGCCGCCGTGATGATGGTGGGCGTGCCCGCCCTGGCTCTGTAGGTCCTGTTGGACCGTGGAAAAGGCCGATTGCGCGCCGGAAAGATTTCCGGACTGCAAATCCTGCGAAAGCTGGCTGAACGCGTTCGTCAGCGAGTTGCTGCCCTGCGTCGGCGACGAACTCGCGTTCGACAGTGGACTTCCCGGCGGCGCGTTCTGTTGCAGCGTCGCAAAGTCCGTCTGCGCGGCCGAAAGATTCCCCGATTCCAAATCCTGGCCGAGCTGCTGAAATTCCTGCTGAAACTGTTGCCGCGGATTCTGCGTGCTCTGCGTCTGCGAAGTAAGAGCGCTGCTTATCACGCTGCTAAGGATGCCTGAAACCGACATAGTGATCTCCTTCGAGGCTAGGCCGTGTTGTCCCAGGCCAATATCGGCGTCCAGCCGGAAAGCTTGAGACGTCGCCGCCTCCACATCCGCGTGATCGATTGCAGGACCAATGCCAATCGCCCGCGCGTCAGCACGTTTCGCAATCCCCGCGTTCTGTTCGGTTTGCGCGGGAGCATTCCATTCGGCACAGCCTTCCGCCGCGCACGCCGTGCCAATACTTGCCGCCAGAATCCGGCAACGCTTGCCCGGTTTTCGAGCCGCGCGTCAGGTATGATCGAGGAGACTAGGAGAAAACTCATGAGGCCGCAGAAAAACGATGTCGTCGTTTTGACTAGCGTTCGCATTGCTGTCCTGACATTGACAATAGCGGCGTTGTTCGCCTCCGGCCTCACGGCGAGTTTCGCTCGCACCCGAACGGCCGGGCCCAAAGGCGCGCTCAATGAAGCCCAGATAGTCGCGCTCCAGAAAAAATTCCAGAAAGCCAGCCTCGATGGCGACATGCCTGCGCTCTCCGCGCTCCTGACCGACAACGCCACGCTCATCCACGGCAACGGCCTCGTGCAGACGAAAGCGGAATACATCAACTCCATCACCAGCGGCAAAATGAAGTTCTCCGCCTACGATCTCAAGGAAAGCAAAGTGATCTTCTTCAAGGACGGCGCCATCATCGTCGGCGCCGCCGATATCGGCTTCGCCCCGTCCCACGACGCCACCGCCGCGCCGCATCTTCTCCACATGCGCATCTCCAGTGTCTGGCTCCGCAAGCTCGACGGCTGGCAGCTCATCCTGAGCCAGGACACGCCGCTCGGCGCTCCACCAAGCCGCTAATTCATCGCCACATTCAGCCGCATCGGCCGCTTCCCGGAGTATAATGCCGCGCGTCATGGCGCTCGCGACCGGCAATGTATTGGGACCATATGAAATTGTCTCCGCCATCGGTGCCGGCGGAATGGGCGAGGTCTATCGTGCCCGCGATACTCGCCTCGATCGAATCGTCGCAATCAAGGTGCTCTCCCGCGGTTTGCTGACCGATGAATCCATGCGAAGGCGTTTCCGCAAAGAAGCGCTTGCGCTCGCGAGACTCAGCCACCCCAACATTGCAGCCGTCTACGACGTGGGCGAACAAGACGGCGTCGACTACCTGGTGATGGAGTGCGTTCCCGGGCAATCGCTCGCCGAAAAGTTGAAGTCGGGGCCGCTTCCCGCGAAGGAAGTGATGTCGCTCGGCGCGCAAATCGCCGCCGCCCTCGAGGAAGCGCACGAGCAAGGCGTGGTGCACCGGGACCTCAAGCCCGCAAACATCATCGTCACGCCCAAGGGACACGCCAAGGTGTTGGACTTCGGCTTGGCCAAGTTGCTGGCGCCGGACGATCCCGACGTAACCCTGTCGCTTACCGAGACAGGAGGTCCCGTCGGCACCGTCCTCTACATGTCGCCCGAGCAAGCCGAAGGCAAGGTGGTCGATGCTCGCAGCGATTTATGGAGCTTCGGCGTCGTTCTATACGAGTCGCTCGCTGGCAAGGCGCCGTTCGAAGGACCGAGCGCGCTAGCCATCCTCAATGCGGTCACTCGCGAGGCTCCAAAGCCGCTGAGCCAGGTTCGTCCCGATGCCCCGAAGGAAGCGTGCCGGATCGTGTCGCACGCACTCGAAAAGGATGTTTCGAAGCGCTACCAGTCCGCCGCGGAAATGTCGCGCGATTTCTCGAGCATTCTCACGAGCATGAGTTTGCCCTCGCTGCCGCCGTCCGCGCGCGAACCAAGGGTGCCGCTCCGATACATTGTTCCCGCCGGTCTTGTCGTGCTGTTGCTCGCCGCTTTGGGAATCTGGTCCTATCAGAGATCCCAAAAGCGCTCTTGGGCGCGCGAACAGGCGATCCCGGGCATCGCCGCGCTCGACGACGCGCGCAAATCCCTCGCGGCGTTTCTCCTGCTGCAAAAAGCGCAGCAATATCTGCCGGGAGATCCGCAGCTCGCGCAGATCGAACAACAAAACACCTCCGTCGTTTCCGTTTCATCTTCTCCGCCTGGCGCCACAGTCGAGATACAAGACTACCTGTCGCCCACGAGCGATTGGTATCGCCTCGGCGTGACGCCATTCACGAATGTGACGATTCCCAAAGGCTACTTCCGCTGGAGAATCTCGAAGCCGGGTCTCGGAGAATTCATTGCGGCTCCCCCCACGCGGGAGCACATGAATTTTGCGTTGGATTCGGAGATGGCCGCGCCAAAGGGCATGTCGTGGGTCGGCGCAGGTTCCTGGCTCGAGATGATCAATTTTGTGGGATGGGTGGGCCCCTACAACATTCCGCCCTTCTACATCGATCGCTACGAAGTAACGAATCGCGACTACCAGCAGTTCGTCGATCAGGGCGGCTACGAGAAGCAGCAATACTGGACCAACAACTTCGTGAAGGACGGCCGCGAACTCACCTGGGGCGACGCGCAGGCGCTCTTCCGCGACATCACTGGACGCTCAGGCCCCTCCACTTGGAGCGGCGGCCATTATCCGGAAGGCCAGGGCGACTATCCGGTGTCGGGAGTGAGTTGGTATGAAGCCGCCGCCTACGCCGCGTTCGCCGGCAAAAGCCTGCCGACGTTCGCGCAGTGGTATTTTGCCGCCCCGCCGGATTTGGCGTCCTATGCGGTGCAGGAGAGCAACATCTCGCTTTCGAAACTCGCGCCCGTAGGCGCGTTCAACGGCCTCGGTCCCTTCGGCACCTACGACATGGCGGGCAATGTGAGGGAGTGGGTGCAGAACCCCACCGAAGATAAGCGCATGTTCATCCTGGGCGGAGCCTGGAATTCCGAAACCTACTTGGCAAATGACCCGGAAGCTCTCTCGCCCTTCGACCGCTCGCCGGAAAACGGTTTCCGCTGCGTCCGCAATATCACCCCTGTGCCCGCGGCATTGACGGGCCCGATTAAAACCTTCGGCCGCGATTTCGCGAAAATAAAGCCCGCTTCGGACGAAGTGTTCCGCGCCTACAAAACGCTCTACGCCTACGACAAGACGCCGCTCAACGCGAAGGTGGAAGGCATCGTGCAGGACACCGCGGACTGGCAGGAGCAAAAGATCACCTACGACACCGCCTACGACAACCAGCGAATGTCGGCGTACCTCTTTCTCCCGAAACGCGTGCGCCCGCCATACCAAACCGTCGTCTTTTTCCCAAGCGCCAGGGTTCTGGATATTCCGGATAGCCGCACGCTCGGAGACATCCGGTTCTTCGACTACGTCGTTCAGAGCGGCCGCGCCGTCCTCTACCCGGTCTATCAGGGGACCTACGAAAGGCGCGCGAAGTTCGCCCTTCCGGGAGCGTCGGAGGACCTGGAGTACATTGCCCAGCGCTCCAAAGATTTCGATCGTTCGCTCGACTATCTCGATACGCGCTCCGATATCGACAAAGACAAGATCGCTTACTTGGGCGTCAGCATGGGCTCGGCCGAGGGAATAATCTATGCCACCCTCGCGCAGGACAGGCTGAAGACTGTGATTTTCCTCGACGGCGGCTACTTTCTCTACCAGCCGCCCGCGGGCGCCGACCAAGCCGATTTCGCGCCGCGCCTGAAAAAACCGGTCCTCATGATCAACGGCCGCTACGATTACGTTTTCTCGCTGGTTCCCTCGCAAGAGCCGATGTTCCGCATGCTCGGCACGCCCGATGCCGACAAGCGTCACATCCTGCTCGATACGCCTCACGACGTAACCGCCCAGCGGGATCAGTTGGTCCCCGATGTCCTCGATTGGCTCGACAAATACATGGGTCGAGTCGACTAGAACCCGGCAGCGATCTGGTGCGGAAGAAAGCGTTTCGGCGCACTTTCTTGCGCCGCCGCGATACCACCCGCCCGGCTCTTGACAACGCCCTTCCGGAGGAGTTTATTGCCTGTCAATAGGGGAGAGGCAGTCTTAAGGGGGGAATATGAGCGAGGCAACGCAGCGAAAACGGTCCGCCGACGGCAGCGCGTACGGCAGGCCCCTGCAGCATCCCGATTACGAACTCACGCAAGTTGGCCCCGGCACTCCGTGCGGCGAACTCATGCGCCGTTACTGGCAGCCCGTCGCCGCATCCGCCAACGTCACCGCGTCGCCCGCAACAAGTTCGCATCCTCGGCGAGGATCTGATTCTCTTTCGCGACAAGCGCGGACGTCCCGGCCTGGTCTATCCGCGCTGCATGCATCGCGGCACCACGCTGCTCTACGGCAAAGTTTCCGAAGAGGGAATCGCCTGCTGTTATCACGGCTGGCTCTTCGATGTGGAGGGCCGCTGCCTTCGCCAGCCCTGCGAGCCCGACGGCGGAAAGAATCTCGATGTCGCCCGCCAACCGTGGTACCCGGTCGAAGACCGCTACGGCCTCCTTTTCGCGTATATGGGCCCGCTCGACAAGAAGCCCGCGCTCCCGCGCTTCGACATTCTCGAAGACCTCGGCCCCGATGAGGAAATCCGCGCGCATGTCGGCGCGTTCGGCTCAACCGGCGACAACAGCCTCCCCATCGCCCCGTACAGTTGGCTGCACATGAACGACAACGTGATGGACCCCTACCACGTCTACGTGCTGCACTCCACTTTCACGGGCGTGCAATTTGCCGCGCAGTTCGCGCTGATCCCCAAGGTCGACTTCTTCCCGACGGAAGACGGCGTGTGCTACTCGGCCAAGCGCAAACTCGACGATGGCCGCGAGTACGATCGCATCTCGTCCTGGATCATGCCCAACATCATGTCGGTGCCCAATCCGATCGACATCACCCAGGTGCGCTCCAACATGATTAGTTGGTCGCTGCCCGTCGATGATTCGCATTTCACGATGGCCACCGCCTCGCGCATGTCAAAGAACGCGCCCGATTTCTTCGGCGCCGGAAGCGGATTCCGCATGAAGGGCAAGCTCTGGGGCGAAATGAACGAGGCGGAGCATCAGGACACGCCCGGCGACTACGAAGCCCAGGCCGGCCAGGGCCCCATCTCGTTGCACTCCGAGGAGCATCTCGCCTCGAGCGACCGCGGCATCATCATGCAGCGCCGCATGCTGAAAGCGCAGATTCGTGTCGTCGCCGAAGGCGGCGATCCCGTCGGCGTAAGTTTCGATCCCGCGCCGCCGCTAGTGAAGGTCCGCTCCGGCAATTTCTACAACGCGCCCCAGCCCGCGTAGCCTCTGATTGGCACGTGCGCAGCAACCGCGCCGTCATCCGGAGCAAAGCGAAGGATCTCTTGCCAGGAGGCCGGACCTTTAGGTCCGGCATAAAAGGTCGCGCGAAGCGCGCTCCTCTGCGCAGCTTATATCGCAACAAGTTGTCGCTGTTCGGCCCATCCGGGCATTTGTCTTTGGGTTTTCTCTCGCTCCGCGTATAGAATCGCCGTGATCGAACTCAAGAGGGGGAGGGAACGCATGTCGCATTCGAAGAAAGGCTTGATTGGAATGCTCGCAGCGGCAACGATGGTAGCCGCGTTCGTGATCGCCGGAATCGCTCTGCGCGCGAATGCGCAGACGGCCGCACAAGACGAAGTCGTAGCCATGCAGAAGAAATTCTCGGATGCGTGCGTGGCCGCCGACGCCGCAACCCTCAATAGTCTTATGGCCGACAACGCCGTCTTCGTTCACGGCAACGGCATGATGCAATCGAAAGCCGAATTCGTCGATGCCATCACGACAGGGAAACTCGGCGTTTCGCAGTACGACCTGAAAGATCCCAAGGTCGTCGAGTTCGAAGGCGGCGCGATCGTCACCGGCCTCGTCGATTTCGGAATCAAGCCGCCCGCCGGCTCAGCAGCCCCGCCGCGCGTTCTCCACTTCCGCGGCTCCGCAGTCTGGCTGCACTCCGCGTCCGGCTGGCGCCTGCTCTTCGATCAGGACACGACCATCGCCGGCCCTCCAGGCCCCCCGCCCACCCACTAACTGGCATCTGCTTCTCCTCGGCCTGCGGCAAACGCAGATCGGCGAAAACATTTCCTGAACTCGGAGCGACCTGCATTCTGTGTCTCGGCGCTGCCATGGTTTGGTACTTTCGTTTTTAATGTAGCTCACCCCGCTTTCCCGGGGTGAGGCTTTTCTGTTGTTGAGGCGTCGCTGTCTGATTCAGAGGAGGCGATGGGAGGCTTTGGATGGTATCGGTGGCTCCGCTGGGGTATTCAGCCGCGGGTCCGAAATGCCTCACCCCGGGAAGGCGGGGTGAGCTACAAAACCTTCCGTGCCGTTGACCTAGCGCCACGGAACGGGCCATAGCGGCTCATTTGGGTCCACGGGCACACTGAAAACTTCGGGGCGAAGGAGTACCGGCGTTTTCTTGAGATAAAACGCCGCGCTGGACCAAAGCCAATCCTCGGCCCGCTCGACAAATCCCGCCGCGACCGGGTTTTCGTGAATGTAGCCGAGCTTGTCTCCGAAGTCGGAAGCGCGCCGAAGGATGAAATCGAAATAGCGCTTCTGCCAAATCGCTCCGCGCGTGCGGCGTTCATTCGCAACGGCCGCCGCGCATTTGCTTTTCCAGTCGCCCATAAGGTCGGGAAGGGAAGACGCCCAGGGCCGCAGCAACAGATGCACGTGGTCTGGCATCACGACGTAGGCGAAGAGAGAGAACCCGTGCTTCGCCCGCGATTTGTCGAGGCATTCGAGGCAAAGGGTGCGTTCGTCTGCCGTGAGCTTTGGCACGCAACGAAGCAAATTTGTGGTCACGAAAAAGTAGCGGCCGGCGTGCTCGATCCGGCGCAGTCGCGACATCCGAGGATTGTATATGATCCGCGGCCACGCGCGCCGCAAGACAAATCCTCACCCCGGGAAAGCAGGGTGAGCTACATTAAGGCAATGTCTCGACCGTGCTCCCCACAAATTCTTCCGCGAACTTCATCGAATCTCCCGCAATCAATTTCTCGCACAGCCGCGCCAGCGTCTCCTGCTCCCGCGCTCCGAGCGCCGCCATCTGCGCCCGAATCAACCTCGTGTGCACGGGAACCAATTCCGCGGCCAGCTTGTTTCCCGTCAGCGTCACGCGAACGGTCCGCGTCCTTCGGTCGCCTACCGTTTTCGACGAGGTCGGACTTGGTCCGACGAGGAATCACAGGTGGAAGCGAGAGCCTTCAGGCTCTCGAAAAAGACCGCGAGCGGAGCGAGCACCGCTGCGCGGCTTCACCCGCAGCATGTCTTCGTCTGTGCCTTGTCGCAGGGCACGACTCACAGCGTCGACTGTCCGCCGGCTTCGGCCTACACAAACTCGCCCGCGAATTTCATCGAATCTCCCGCGATCAATTTCTCGCACAGCCGCGCCAGCGTCTCCTGCTCCCGCGCTCCCAGCGCCGCCATCTGCGCCCGAATCAATTTCGTGTGCACGGGAACCAAGTCCGCGGCCAGCTTGTTTCCCGTCAGCGTCACCCGAACGGTTCGCGTCCGTCGGTCGCGCTTGTCCATCCGCGACTTCACCAGTCGCCGCCTCTCCAGCTCTCTCACCACGAGAACGACGGCGCTCTTGCTCCGCAAAATCGTCCTCGCCAATTTCAGTTGGCTCATGGGACCAAACCTCATCAGCGCCTCCAGCACCCGCCCCTGGCTCAGCGTCAGTCTCATGGGCTCAAGTTGCATCTCGAGAAGCCCCGTAACGGAATCCGCCGCCCGGATCAATCCCGAGTACGCCCTCAGCGCCCGCTTGCTTCGCTCGTCTGTGTCTTCCATCTTCACTCCTTGTTCGCCCGCGATTGGGTTCGGTCCGCGAGCCCGTCCGCAAACCGAAATTCGGCGATTGAGTCCCCTTTACGCGTGTTTCGTGGCCAATAGCGACCCAAAGTGGTCCCGCTAGGAGGCTACATCACCCCCCACGAATTAGTGCAGTACTAAACGATTCCGCGCATGTTTCGCGGCCCGTCGCTCCCGGCTTCGTGCAGCGCGCCCGCTTTCCGCGAGCGAGGCTTTTTCTTTCTCTGCGTCCTCTGCGTCTCGGCGGTAAGACTCTTTCTTGCTCGGCCGTACTCGGACGTTGAGCGCGCCCCTCGGATTTCGGTAAACTTTTGGCGCGGGAGAGGGCTAGGGCATTTCGATGGAATCCGAGCGACCGACATTCTGGGCCGAGACGAAATTCGTAGGCCACGTTCCGCACTCCGGCCTAAGCCGCGAAAACTGGAAGACGAATCGTGCGGGCCGCACGCTCCGCGTCACGTCGCCGACCCGGCGCGACCTGCTCGAAGAGCCGATCCGCGAAACCGCCGCGGAGCGCGGCTGCGACTGCAAGGTCTTCTGGGTAATGCATCCCGAGGACGCGCGCAGCTGCAACCTGCACGCCGCCACAATCTACGTCTGCCAAGCCCAAATCGAAAGCGATTGACCTGGGCCCAGCCTAACCGTTCCGGTCTAGTTAGCGGTGTTCCGTGTCCAATACGCGAGGCCGACAAGAAGGAGTCCGACCACAATCGCCCAAGGATGAAACACTGGGTGAACGTTGGCGTTTCGGGCGTGGTCCCAACGTGAGTACCGCATAGCACTCAAGCCATATGAGGCGACCCAGATGCCCGTAACGACGAGCACTGCGGGCAGATTTTTCTTCATCGTGCTCAGCGTATAACACCATTTGCCGAGGAAAGCCAAGCCGGCCGAGTCGCGAGCAGAAACTTTTGCGTTTTTCGGGCGCGATGCATAGAATGAAAGTTCTTCAACGCAACGGAACACGGGAACACGATCGCACAGGACTGATGGCCGCAAATTCCACTCCAACGTCGCGCGGCGTATACCGCTTTGCTGTGGCGACGGCCTCCTTCACCGTGCTGCTCCTGATGGCGGGCGCCCTCGTGACGAACAACGACGCCGGAGACTCCGTCCCGGATTGGCCGCTTGCGTACCACCGGCTGATTCCTCCCTTCGTCGGCGGCATCCGCTTCGAATATTCGCACCGCGTGATCGCCGGAATCGTTTCGATCATGACGCTCATCCTCGCCGTGTGGATCACGGCCAAGGACCGCCGGCCGCTGGCGAAGCGGCTGGGCTGGATCGCGGTCGCGCTTGTACTGGCGCAGGCGATCCTCGGCGGAATCCGCGTTCTCGAAGGCGATCCGATCGTTTCGGCCACCGCTCACGCGACGCTCGCGCAGATCTTCTTCATCACGCTCGTGGGCATCGCGCTGTACGTGAGCCCGTGGTGGCAAAGCGACCTGCCGCAACTCGAGGATTCGGGTTCGCCGCGCGCCACGACTCTCGGCTGGTGGACGACCTTCGTAATCCTGGGGCAGATTCTCCTCGGCGCTGCGTTTCGTCACGGCGCGCTGGGAATCGTGCCGCACCTGATCGGAGCGGGCGCGGTCGCAGCGATGGTGATTTGGACCGGCCTCACAGTGAAGAAACGCTTCCGCGAGGTGCGTGACCTGCGGCGGCGCGTGATGTTTCTGCACATGTTCTTCGGGATACAGATTTTGCTGGGATTCGCGGCGTGGTGGGCCATGACGTCCGGAATCGCCGCGGTGCAGCCGACTTTCCTCTACGTCACGCTGACCGCGGCGCACGTGGTCGGCGGCGCTCTGACTATCGCCGCCTCGATCCTGCTCGCGCTCACTTGCCAGCGCCTGACTCGCCCGGCGGGCTCGGCCGCGGTCGCGCGAAATGCGACGAGCGGCGCGGAAAGCGTGAGGGCAGCGCAATGAACGAACGCGCCGAGACGATGGCAAGCTACGAAAAACCGTGGGCCTACGTCGTGCTCACCAAGCCGGACGTGACCTTCCTCGTCGTGATCACCACCGTCGCCGGTTTTTATCTCGGCTCGACGGGCACGATGAACTGGGCGCTGCTGCTGAATACGGTCCTTGCGACGATGCTGGTCGCCGGCGGCACCGCCGCGCTGAATCAATACGTCGAGCGTGAAATGGACGCCGTGATGCGGCGCACCGCGGCACGGCCTCTGCCCTCGGGAATCCTGCAGCCGCGCGATGTACTGATCTTCGGCGTCGCCACGATCGTGGTGGGCGCGGCATGGCTGGCGATCGCAGTCAACGTGCTCGCGTGCCTGGTCGCGCTCGCGACGTCGCTCCTCTATCTCGGCTTGTACACGCCGCTCAAAACGCGGACGCCGCTCTCTACCGCAGTCGGCGCAATCCCAGGTGCCCTGCCTCCGCTGATCGGCTGGGCCGCCGCGCGCGGGTCGCTCGGACTGGGCGGCTGGGTGCTCGTCGCGATTCTATTTTTCTGGCAGTTCCCGCATTTCATGGCCATCGCGTGGATGTACCGCGAGGACTACGCGCGCGCGGGAATCCGCATGCTGCCCGTGGTCGACCGCTCCGGCGATTCCACCTTCCGCCAGATCGTCTGCATGTCCGCGATTCTGGTGTGGGTGAGCGCGCTGCCGTCGGTCGTCGGAATGGCGGGGAAGATGTATTTCTTCGGCGCGCTGGTGCTGGGCATGCTGCTGCTGCAAGTCGGCTTGTGGGCGAATCGTTCGCGGACCAACGCCCGCGCGAAATGGCTGATGCACGCGACCGTCGCGCACATCCCGCTGCTGCTGGCGTGGCTGATCCTCGACAAGCTGGTCACGCGATAATTATGGCGCTCGCATGGCGCTAGCCGAGCTGCTGCCGCTGCGATCTCTCCCCGCTGTGAATGCCTCGCTGAACGGCGCCTGTACGGTACTTCTCGTCTGCGGCTTCTTGATGATTCGCGCCGGAAAAATCGCGATTCACCGTTTTTTAATGATCGCGGCGTTCTGCTGCTCCACTCTGTTTCTCGTCCTCTACCTCTACTTTCATTTCCACGCCGGCGTGATTCGCTTCGGCGGGCAGGGCTGGATTCGGCCCGTGTATTTCACTCTGCTGCTCACGCATACCACGCTCGCGGTGGTGATCGTCCCGCTCGTGCTGATTACGCTCACGCGAGGATTGCGCGGCCGGTTCGCCAAGCACCGCGCCATCGCGAAATGGACGCTCCCGCTCTGGCTGTATGTGTCGGTAACGGGTGTGATCGTCTACTGGCTGCTCTACGTCGCCTACACACCGATCTGGCCCACCAACAAGCTTCAGGGCCTCTGACCATAAACGCTTTGAAATTAATCATTTGTAAGACACGACGGCTTGGCCGTTCTGGATCTGTATGTTGCTGATGTCGTCAGGGAGTTTCATTTTGTCGCGGTTTTCGGGCGACGACATCAGCTTGTCGACTGCGGCGTCGAGCACCGATTGCGGCAGGGGAAGGGAACCTAGCTTGCCGTCGACCGGCTCGAATTTCAGGTAGCCGTTTTCGCTGACGATGTGCCCGTCGAGATCGAGCGACATATCTTTGCCGTGAAGATTGAAGATGACGTGCGCCTTCACGAGGTCACCGTCCATGTCGACTTTCACGTCCTTGACGGCGGATTCGACTTGCGCCTGCGTGAGCTGATCGGCGGCGCCGGAAGCGTCGGTGCCGTCTGCGCCGCCCGTGGACGATGCATCGCCCGAAGGCGCGCCGTTCGGCGACGCGGGATCCCCAGCGGCGGCGCCCGCTGCATTTGCCGGCTGCGATCCTTGCAGCTGCAGGTTCTGCTGCAAATACGAATTGAGCTCGGTGCGATCGATCGCGACTTGCGCAGGCTGGCCCGCAGCCTTGGCCTGATCGGCCGCTGCGAGCTTCTGCTGGACGCGCGCCGCCGCCGCCGGATCGTAGGGTACGTTGGGCTCCGGCGATTTGCGCAACACCAGGATGAGGGCCATCGCGAGCGCGCCGGTGCACACCCACCCAAGGCTTTGATAAATGCGTTTGCCGATCGATTCGTTGGCCATGCGGTTCCTCCCACGGTTGGGGCGCCCTGGCACCTCAGATGCCAAAGGCCTAAGCCGCTATTCCACCGTACAGCAGGAATCCACCGCCGACACTAGTACTTGTTGTCCATTAGACGACATTGCGGGGAGGCGCGCTCAGCGCGGCGTTTCGTGCGTCCATATTCCGGCCTAACTGGAACGCGCGAGCCTTCAATCGAAGACAAGACTTACCGCAGAGACGCTGAGGACGCAGAGAAATCTCGCAAGCGAAGAAGAGCCTACGAGCGAACGCCGACGCCGAGCTTGCTGATCACTGCCTCGGTGAACTGCGCCGTAGTGGCCGTGCCGCCGACGTCGCGCGTGAGCGACCGGCCCTCGCGGTAGACTTCGTGCAACGCCGCGTCGACCCGCTGCGAAGCGGAGGTCTCGCCAAGGTGGTCGAGCATCATGATGGCGCTCATCAGCAGCGCCGTGGGATTGGCGATGCCTTTGCCCGCGATGTCGGGAGCCGTCCCGTGGACCGCTTCGAAGATTGCGGAGTCGGCTCCGATGTTTCCGCTCGGGACCACTCCCAGGCCGCCCACGAGTCCCGCGGCGAGATCGCTCATGATGTCGCCGTAGAGATTGGTGAGCAGCAGCATGTCGAATTGCGAGGGATTGAGCACGACCTGCATGCAGGCGTTGTCGACGATGAGTTCCTTGTACTGAATATCGGGATACTCGGCGGCCACCGTGCGCACCGACGACAGGAACATGCCGTCCGAAAGCTTCATGATGTTCGCTTTGTGGATGGCGTGAATTTTCTTGCGGCCGTGCTTGCGCGCGTATTCGAAGGCGTAGCGCGCGATGCGCGTGGATGCGCGTTCCGTGATGATCTTCAGGCTCTCAACGACGCCGGGAACGACGGTGTGTTCGAGCCCGGCGTACAAATCCTCTGTATTTTCGCGGATCAGGACCATGTCCACGTCCTGGTAGCGGCAGGGAGCGCCTTCGAGATTTTTCACCGGGCGCACGTTGGCGTAGAGGTCGAGCGCCTTGCGCAGCGCCACGTTGATGCTTGGCGGCCCGCTCGCGACGGCAGTGGCCAGGGGTCCCTTGAGGGCCACGCGATTCTTGCGGATCGATTCGACGACCTGCGCCTGGATCGATGCGGCGCCCTGCTGGTGAATGTCGCCCTTGGCTTCAGTGTCTTCCCATTCGATTTCGACGCCGGCGGCCGCGATGATCTCGCGCACGGCGCGGGAAACTTCGGGCCCGATTCCGTCTCCGGGGATTGATGTGACCTTGTGTTTCATGGGACTCCTGGCAAAAGCATATTTTAAAGTGCGGCGAGGGGGCTTGTACACCGCGATCGAGGCACTTTGACCCTTCTTCATAACTTGCGGTGCGCCCTCGCCCGCCTGGCGTAATTGGCAGAAGCATCAGCCTTTTCCTTGCCCCCACGCCCCCCATTCTGGCATAGTAGGTATTATCACTACTTTCTGGGGGCGGAATGGAAAAACCTGTTTCGGCCGCGGACGCCAACCGCAAGTTCTCGAAACTGCTCCAAGGGGTGCGTGAAGGCGAAAGCTACGTCGTAACCTCACATGGAAAGGCGGTCGCGCGGATTGTGCCGGCTGGAAAAGATGGCGGCGCAACGCCCGGGGCGAGGGCCGTACTCCTAAAGAGGCTGCGGGCCGAGCCGGTTCGCAAGATTGGCCGTTGGACGCGAGCCGAGCTTTACGAGGACCAGCCGTGAGAGTGGCGCTCGACACAAACATTCTGGCTTACGCGGAAGGTGTGAACGGCGCGGCGATGAAACGGACCGCGCTGGATTTAATACAGAAGCTGCCACAAAGCGCGGTGCTTCTGCCGGTCCAGATCCTCGGCGAGCTATTCAGCCTGTTGGTCCGAAAGGCTCAACGAACGCCGGCGGAAGCGCGCAAGGCGATACTAAGTTGGAAGGATGCTTTCTCCCTGATCGAGACGTCTCCCGAAGTGCTGATCGCCGCAGCAGATCTCGCGACCGACCACAGACTCAGCATCTGGGATTCCGTCGTCCTTTCAGCTGCCGCCGAGGCGGGCTGCCGTTTTCTTCTGTCGGAAGACCTACAGGAGGGATTTACGTGGCGAGGCGTGACGATCGCAAATCCATTCTCCAGCACGCGGCACGAACTGCTAACCGAACTGCTTGAGGATTCGACATCCGCAGGTTAGCTCGAACCTCCCCGACGGAACGCTTGCCACTGATGCGGAACTAGAGATCGGCCCAGCGCTCGATCCGGTCGATCTTTTCCTGTTGCAGGCCGGCTAAATCGACTTCATTTAACCACCCATCCCGAAGCAATGCCTTCCGCGCGACTTTCTTTTCGCTTGGCGTCCAAGGGAGGTCCTCAATGAAATGTTCGCGAGAGCGCATGGGTTTCCCCCCGGAACGTGGCTCCGGCACTTGTGGGACAAGGGCCGTTCGGCGATGATGGATGAAGAGCGAGCGTTCGGCATCGGGCAGCTCCTCACCCCCGATGGGCCACGAACCAGGAAAATACACCGTGTTGCAGCTCTGGCCAAGCATCATCCTTCGGAAGCTTCGCGGGCCTGGCGTGCATCTGATATACTGTCGTTGGGATTCTGGTGCGCGGGTATCGGGCCTTTGCGCCCAACCTCTGGGAGGATACAAGAATGGTTCAACTTACGCCGGTAGCTGTCACGAAGGTGAAGGAAATTCTGTCGGCGCAGACCCCGGCACCCACGGGCTTGCGCGTAGCCGTGGTCGGTGGCGGCTGCTCGGGCTTTAGCTACCACATGGCTTTCGAGAATCAGGTCAACGAGGCCAGCGACAACGTGTACGAATTCGACGGCCTCAAGGTGCTGGTCGACCAGATGAGCGAGATGTATCTCGAAGGCGTGTCCATCGACTACATCGAGACGCTCGAGGGTTCGGGCTTCAAGTTCAACAACCCGAACGTGAAGAGCACCTGCGGCTGCGGCAGCTCGTTTACGGTCTAAGCGACCGCAGAGGCTGTTGCCGCGCCCGATCGCCGGGCGCGCGGATCGTTCGCGCAAGCGCGCGTTGCTGGTTTGGTTGGATTCCGAGGCTCCCGAAGTCAATCACTCCGGGAGCCTTGTTGTTTCTCGGCGCTCTTGGCGCGCCTCTTCCGTGGCGCTCGATCATCGGATCACATGATGACTCTCAGCTCTCCAGACGTTCCCTCGCAGATTGAAAACCCCCGCCGTGCCCCGTATGCTGTTTGCTTCCCATGAAAATAGCGCTGGCGCAGTTCAATCCGACGGTTGGGGACTTCGAAGGCAACCGCGCGCGCATCGTGGACATGGCGCGGATGGCGAAAGCGGGCGGCGCTGAGCTCGCGGTCTTCTCGGAGCTGTGCCTGTGCGGGTATCCGCCGCAAGACCTCATCGAGCGGCCGTCTTTTGCAGCGCGCAATCAAAAGGAACTTCACTGCCTGGCCGGGCAAATCGCGCTGCCGTCGCTCGTGGGCTTCGTCGGCAAGGCGCAGGACAACACGGGCAAGCCCGTGGCGAATTCGGCCGCGCTGATCGCCGGCGGCAAAATCCTCTTCGAGCAGCGCAAAATGCTGTTGCCGACCTACGACGTCTTCGACGAGAGCCGCTACTTCCAGCCCGCGCACACGCAGGATGTGTTCGCGCTGGGCGCCGATTCACTCGGCATCACGATCTGCGAAGACTGCTGGAACGACAAGAACTTCTGGGTGAAGCGCCTCTACGAGCGCGATCCGGTGGCCGAGCTTGCCGGGCAGGGAAGCAGCCTGCTGCTGAATATTTCGTCGTCGCCCTACACGCTCGGCAAGCGCGGCTTCCGCCTAGAGATGCTGCGCGCGACGGCCCGGCAGCACGGACAGCCGTTCGTCTACGTCAACCAGGTAGGCGGCAACGACAGCCTCGTATTTGATGGCTCGAGCGTCGCGTTTGGCGGAGACGGCCAGATCGGCGCGCTCGCGAAATCATTCGACGAAGACCTCGTGTTCTTCGACACGGTGACGGGCGAGGGCGATATCCGCGCGCAAATCGGCGAAGAAATCGAGGCCGTGTATCAGGCGCTCGTGCTCGGCACGCGCGATTACGTCCGCAAGTGCGGATTCAAGCAGGTGGTGATCGGGCTGAGCGGCGGCATCGATTCGTCGCTGGTGGCGGCGATTGCGGTCGACGCGCTCGGCACCGAAAACGTCACGGGAGTGGCGATGCCGGGGCCGTACTCGTCCAATGGCAGTCTGATCGACGCGAAGGCTCTGGCCGAAAATCTCGGCATTCGCCTGCTCACGATGGACATCAACGAAGCGTTTCGCAGCTATCGCCATACGCTGGCTCAAACTTTCGCGGGCCTTACCGAAGACGCCACCGAGGAAAACCTGCAGGCGCGCATCCGCGGCAATCTCCTGATGGCGCTCTCGAATAAATTCGGCTCGCTCGTGCTGAGCACCGGCAACAAATCCGAGATGGCCGTCGGCTACTGCACGCTCTATGGCGACATGGCCGGTGGGCTCGCGGCAATTTCCGACGTGCCGAAGACGATGGTCTACGAGCTGTCGCGCTTCGCCAACCGCGAGCGCCCGCGGATTCCGGAGAGCGTCTTCATCAAGGCCCCATCGGCCGAGCTGCGTGCCAATCAGACCGATCAGGACAGCCTGCCGCCCTATGACGTCCTCGACAGAATCTTGAAGGCCTACGTCGAAGACCTGCGCTCGCCCAGCGAGATTGCCGAGGAATACGGATTTTCCATCGAGCTGGTGCGCTCGGTGGCGCTGCAGGTCGACCGCAACGAATACAAGCGCAAGCAAGCCCCGCCAGGACTCAAGGTCACCTCGAAAGCCTTCAGCGTAGGCCGCCGCTTCCCGCTAGCGCAAAAATTCTCGGTGTGAGCAGCGCAGGCTTAACACAGAGGACACCGAGGGGCACAGAGCGCACGGAGAAACCCGACAGATTCACCGCAGAGACGCAGAGAACGCAGAGAAACCCAGGAGAATATTCAGTATGTTGGAGCTCGCCGGGCGTTTCGACCCCGGTGGCTGACGAAAGCGCCGGCATCTCGGTCGGCGCCTGGCTCTCTGCGTTCTCTGCGTCTCTGCGGTAAAGCCCTTCGGCCCCCTCTTTGGCCTCTGTGGCAGTTCTCGGTGATCTCTGTGTTGAGCTTTTCCCTCAGATACCGAGAACGTTCACGAGTTCGCGGACCGAGGCCGAGGATTTATCGAGGGCGGCCTTCTCTTCAGGCGTTAGTTTAATTTCGATGATCTGCTCGACGCCCTTTGCGCCCAGCTTCACCGGTACGCCAACAAACAGTCCATTGATCCCGTACTCGCCTTCGAGATACACCGCGCAGGGCAGAATCTTCTTCTTATCCTTTAAGATTGCCTCGACCATTTCGACCGCAGCCGCCGAGGGCGCGTAGTAGGCCGAGCCTGTCTTCAGCAGGTTGACAATTTCCGCTCCACCCTTGCGGGTGCGCGCAATGATCGCTTCAAGTTTTTCTTTCGATATCAACTCGGGGAGGGGAATCCCGGCGACCGTCGAGTAGCGCGCCAGCGGCACCATATCATCGCCATGACCGCCGAGCACGAACGAGTGCACATTCTCAACCGATACATTCAATTCGCGCGCTACAAACGTGCTCATGCGCGCCGAGTCCAGAACGCCCGCCATCCCGAGTACCCGGTGCTTGGGGAATCCGCTTACCTTGAACGCCGCCTGCGCCATCGCGTCCAGCGGATTTGTCACCACGATCAAGATCGCATTGGGCGAGAGCTTCACCACGGCTTCAACCACAGCTTTAATGACGTCGTAGTTCGCCTTCAGCAAGTCGTCGCGGCTCATTCCGGGCTTGCGCGGGAATCCGGCGGTAATCACGATGATGTCGCTATTGGCAGTTTCTTTGTAATCGCCGGAAGCCGTCGAAATGCCCGCAGCCTGCGCGTCCGATCCAAGGATGGGCGCAGACTCGGCCATGTCCAGCGCCTTGCCCGCGGGCACGCCATCCAGAATGTCCGTCAACACCACATCGGCCAGCCCCGCATCATGTATCCGTTGAGCTGTCGTCGAGCCGACAAATCCGCCGCCTACTACGGTGACTTTCTTTCGCATTCGCAAATCTCCTTAAATATGACTGAATGATTGGGCGCAGCTAGCGCCCCCACAAATGATCGGGCTTGCGGACCGCCAGGATTAGCGGCCGACCGGCGCCGGCGCGCTCATGTTTTCGATGATCGACGCGGCGAATTCCGTGGTGCTGACCTTCGTGGCGCCGGTCATCAGGCGCTCGAGGTCGTAGGTGACGCGCTTCTGCTGGATGGTGCGCGCGATGCCATGCTCGATCATCTGGCCTACTTCCTTCCAGCCCATGAACTCGAACATCATCACGCCCGAAAGCATCACCGAGCTCGGATTGATCACGTCCTTATCCGCATACTTCGGCGCCGTGCCGTGCGTCGCCTCGAAGCAGCCGTAGCCGTCGCCGATATTCGCGCCGGGCGCCATGCCGAGGCCGCCGACCTGCGCCGCGCAGGCGTCGGATATGTAGTCGCCGTTGAGATTTGGCGTCGCGAATACCTGATACTCGTCCGCGCGCGTCAACACCTGCTGGAACACGGAATCGGCGATGCGGTCGTTGATCATCAGCTTTTGCTTCCACTGGCCGCGCCCGTGGCTTGCGTAAATCGAATCGAGAGTCTGCTTTACTTCGGAGCTAATCTTTTTCTTGAAGTCTTCGGTGGCGCGATCGAGTCCCGGCTCGATCATCTCGGCGATTTTCTCGATCGAGATGCCGGCGTCGCGGTCCTTATTATCGAGAATCCAGCTTTCGCGCTCGGTGACGATCTGCGCGCGGAATTCCTCGACCGCCAGTTCGTAGCCCCAGTCGCGGAATGCGCCCTCGGTGAACTTCATGATGTTGCCCTTGTGCACCAGCGTCACGACGCGACGCTTGTTGTCGAGCGCGTGCTGAATCGCGCGGCGCACCAGGCGTTTTGTGTTGCCGGGCGAGATCGGCTTGATGCCGATGCCCGCAAGTTCCGGCAGGCGCTTGCCCGTACCCTTCAGCATCTCGTTGTTGATGAAGTCGGCGAGCTTCTTCACCTCGGGCGTGCCGGACTTCCATTCGATCCCGGCGTAGACGTCCTCGGTATTCTCGCGAAAGATCACCACATTCATCCGCTCGGGGTGCAGCACCGGCGTGGGCACGCCTTCGAAATAGCGCACCGGCCGCACGCACGCGTAGAGATCGAGCAATTGCCGCAGCGCCACGTTGAGCGAACGGATGCCGCCGCCCACGGGCGTCGTAAGCGGGCCTTTGATCGCAACGCGAAAGTCGCGAATTGCATCGACTGTATCCTGCGGCAGCCACTCCTTGAATTGATTGAACGCTTTCTCGCCGGCGTAGACCTCAAGCCACGCAACCTTGCGCTTGCCGCCATACGCTTTCTCGACGGCCGCATCGAATACCCGCTGCGACGCCTTCCAGATATCGCGGCCCGTGCCGTCGCCTTCGATGAACGGGACGATCGGGCGGTCGGGCACCAGGAACTCGCCGCCGCTATATCCGATCACCTGCCCGTCCTTTGGAACTGGCACGCCGCTATATGAATTCTTCATCGATCTACTATCTCCCAGGTTCGTCCATAGACTAGAATCGCCGCCTCTAGCATTCCACAGCGAAGCCGACTACGTTAGCACAATCCGCGTTTTGATGGCACCACCGCGCGCGTCTTGCCGACGAAAAATAGCAGTGCAGAGCATCGCGTCCGTCACGTAAGTCCCGAGGCTGTGTTTTGGATCTGAGGCTCAGGCTTTACTTGATGTTCTCAAACGCGACCCCGATGCCCGGGAACTGATGTGCCGAGACGTAAACAGAAACTCGAGTTGTCGGCAAGCCGACAGAGAGGCGCACATGAAGTCGCGCTTCAACGTTCTTCATGCAACGCACAGCTCGAATTGGGGGCTAGGACGCGTAGTGGGCCAGACGCTTCTGCGTAGCAAACATGCGCACCAGTAGCATGCCCAGGAGGAATCCCCCGACGTGCGCCCACCACGCAACGCCGCCCGTATCCGACATGTGGAGCGACACTACTCCGCTCACGAACTGCATGAGGAACCACAGTCCGATGAAGATCACCGCGGGAACTTTCCACAGGAACCAGATGATCAGTAGCGGCACAAGCGTCAGTATTCGCGACTTCGGAAACAGCACGATGTAAGCCCCGAGCACGCCCGAGATTGCGCCGCTCGCTCCGATCGACGGAATGTGCGAGCCCCAGGAAAACCCTACTTCCGACAGTCCCGAGCCGAGCCCGCAGATCAAATAAAAGAGCAGGTACGGCAGCGGGCCCATCCGGTCTTCCACGTTCGCGCCGAAAATCCACAAGAACCACATGTTCCCGATGATGTGCAGAAATCCGCCATGCAGAAACATGCACGTGAAGAGCGGAAGGAGCGCCTCCTGGAGCGTGTAGTGCCGTCCGGCGAGCGCCAAGCTGATTTTCGCGGGAACCAACCCGTATGTCTTGATGAAGAGATCGCCTGCGGGTCCGGGCAGCATGAGCTGATGAACGAAAACTGCGATGTTGATCCCGATCAGCAGCAGCGTCATTACGGGGAACGACCGCCGCGGCGTCATGTCCTTCAGTGGAATCATTAGCTGGGGGCGACGCCGAGGCCGGAGCCGCGAGCGCCTCCGAATTCGGAGATCGCGGCCTGCGCGGCCTCCTTTAGCTCCGCTGCGGTGTATGCGAGTTCGGAACGTTCGGCGGCGCGGCGAAGCTTCTGGATTTCGGCGAGCGAGCCGATATTACCGCGCGCTCCCGGCGCCATGCAATTCAGCGCCGCAGCGGCGCAGGCGAATTGAAGTATCTCTTCCATGCGCTGCTTCTGCGCCAAGCCGTAGACAAAGGCGCCGTGGAAGATGTCGCCCGCGCCCGTGGTGTCGATCGCGTTCACCTGGAAGCCGGGGGAGAGGAGGAATTTCTTCCCGTCCCACGCGAGCACGCCGAACCGCCCGAGCGTCGCCGCTATCAAGCGACATCTGAACCTCTCGAATATCTGAGGTAAAGACTTCAAGAGATTCTTTTCGCCCGTCAATCGTTCAGGAAAATCTTTCGATGTGACCGGATAGTCCGTATGTTCGAAAACTGCTTCAACTCCCGGATAGCGATTGTCAAAGTCTCCCACGACTTCAAGTTCTTCTTGCTTAGCCCAGCGCGCAGCGGTTGCGGACGCCTCTGTGTCATGTCCATCGATCAGAAGGATGCGTGCGTCCCAGATCCACTCGCGCTTGAGGTCCCCCGGCCATAAAGCAATACTTGCATCCCGTTTCCATAGGACCGTGCGCTCGCCCGGAGGACTCATCGACCAGAATGTACGACGTCTGGCTGTCGCGCCCCGGCGCGATGATCCACCGTGCGTCGACCTGCTCGTTCTCCATCTCGTCCATCTGAAGCTGCGCCGCGGCATCCTCGCCGACTTTCCCGACGTACCGCGTGCGCAGTCCCCAGCGGCGGCAAGCGACGATGGCGCTGGCCACCTGCCCGCCCGGCATCATCTCGGAGGAAATGATCTCGACCTTCGAATCGAGCGCAGGGAAGTGCGGTAAGCGAATGATCGTGTCGGTCGCGTTGATGCCGATGCCGACCACGTCCACGGTCTTTGGTGATTCGGATTTTGCGCCGGACGCGCCCATATCAAAACACTTTATCCGAGCGCGCACGATTTTCAAGCGAAGCGATCACGTAGTTCCTCGTCCTTTAATGTGGATGGCAAACGAAGGCATCCGGGTACAATCATAAAAGGCCGGGAGGCGTTTAATAATTGCACGTCCCGCACGGCTGTGATAAAAATTTTCTTCCGGTGCATGCGGCTCACGCGGACCGTTCCGACCCGATGAAATCGTTGATCAGAGAGGCGAATCACACGGGCCCAACGCGCGCGAGTAGCCCACGCGCCCGTCGGCGTGCCGACACTTCACATGCTACTTCATGAATCCGAAGCCATCGTGCTGCGAACCTATCCGCTCGGCGAAGCGGATCGCCTGGTAAGTTTTCTCTCGCGCGCCATGGGACGCGTCCGCGGCGTGGCATCCGGCTCGCGCCGGTCCAAAAGCCGGTTCGGTTCCACTCTCGAGCGCCTCTCGCACATCCGCATCTGGTTCTCCGAGAAGGAAACGCGCGACCTGGTCCGCATCAGCCAGTGCGACTTGATCGAGTCGTTCCTCGACGCGTTCGGCGACTACGCTTCCAGCATCGCGCTCGCGCTTTTTTCCGAGATCACCGAAGCCGTTCTGCCCGAGCGCGAAGCCAACGACGCGAACTTCCGCCTGCTCCTGCTTTCGGCGCAGGCTGTGAAGCACTCGCGAAAGCCGGAGCTGCCGCTCGCGTACTTCGCACTGTGGACCGTGAAGCTGGGAGGCTGGCTCCCAGCGCTCGACCGTTGCGCCCGCTGCGGCAGGGAGCTCGCCGCCGGCGAAACCGCCTGTTTCGCGGCCAGCGCGTCTGCGATTGTTTGTAGCCAGTGCCGCAAGCCCGGCATGCGGACGCTTTCTCCCGCTGCGCTTTCGCTTGCGCGCAAAATGCTGAGCGAGCGCCTCGACCGCCTCAGCGACGGCGCGGATTCCAACGGCGCGCCACCGCGCGCCATGCGCGAACTAACCGAAGCCATGCTCGACGTTATCGAACACCAAATCGATCGCAAGCTCATATCGCGAGAACTCCTGGAGTCACCCGCTTGAAGAATCACTTGCAGTCTGCGAAATTAAAAGTCACGAAGCCCGCCGCGCGCAAGGGGCTCACGTTTCAGGATCTTCTATTTAAACTTGAACAGTATTGGACGAGCCGCGGCTGCATCCTGCAGCAGCCGTATGATGTCGAAGTCGGCGCCGGCACGATGCACCCGGAGACATTCCTTCGCGTCCTTGGGCCGAAGCCCTATCGCGTGGTCTACGCGCAGCCGAGCCGCCGCCCGGCCGACGGCCGCTACGGCGAAAATCCCAATCGCCTCTACAAGCACACGCAGCTTCAAGTGATACTCAAGCCTTCGCCGTCTGATATTCAGGACCTGTACCTCGAGAGTCTCGCTGCCGTTGGCATCAACCTGAAGGAGCACGATATTCGCTTTGAAGAGGACAACTGGGAATCGCCCACGCTCGGCGCCTGGGGCATCGGTTGGCAGGTTCTGCTCGACGGGCTCGAGATCACCCAGTTCACCTATTTTCAGCAATGCGGAGGGGTCGACCTCGATCCAATCTCCGTCGAGCTCACCTACGGTCTCGATCGCATCGCCGCGTATCTGCAGGACGTCGAGAACGTCTACGACGTGATGTGGTCCGACACGGTGAGCTACCGCGAAGTGCGGCTCCCCGAAGAAGAGCAATTTTCGGCGTACAGCTTCGACTATGCGGATGCCGTCTCGACGCGCAAGCAGTTCGACCTGGTCGAAGCCGAGGCCGCGCGCCTGCTCGCCGAATACGGAAAGATTAAGGGCGACGCCGTGCGCCGCTTTCCGATCCTCGAAGCCTACGACCTGTGCTTGAAGTGCTCGCACCTCTTTAATGTGCTCGACGCGCGCGGAGCGATTTCGGTCACCGAACGCGCCGGCATGATCGGGCGCGTGCGGAAGACTCGCCACGCAAGTCGCGCGCGCGTGGCTCGATCAGCGCGCCATCGTCGAAGGCGGCGCGATCATCGACTCTCTCGCCGGGGTGCCGGCATGAAGCGAAATTTGAAGCCCAGGCCGAAGCATGCGCCGGCGAAAGCGAAGGATGAAAAACTGCGCGCCGATCTGCTTTTCGAAATTGGCTGCGAAGAAATTCCGGCCGGCATGATTCCGAAAGCTGCCCAGGAACTTAAAGCGATCCTTGCGAAGCAGCTTTCCACGCACGGATTGGTCGACGAGCCGACAATTGAAGATGCGATTCAAGTTTTCGGCGCACCGCGAAGGCTCGCCGCGATCGCGCGCGGCCTTCGAGTAAAACAAGAAGATGTCACGCGCGAGATCACCGGCCCACCGAAATCGGTCGCCTTCGATGCGGCCGGCGAACCCACGCGCGCCGCGCTCAGCTTCGCCGAAAAGCAAGGTGTTCCTCTCTCGAAGCTTTCGACCGTCAGCACGCCCAAGGGCGAATACCTCGCGGTGAAGCAGACCGTCTACGGCCGCCCCGCCGCCGAGATTCTTTCGAAGGCTTTGCCCGAAGCGATCCGCGAAATCGGCTGGCCGCGTTCCATGTATTGGACCGGCGCCGAGAGCCCGCGCTTCATCCGCCCGATCCGCTGGATCGTCGCGCTCCTCGATAACAAGGTGATCCCATTCTCGTTCGCCGAAGTCCAATCCGGCCGCACGTCGGATGGCCATCGCTTTCTCGGCAAGCGCAGCATTCCGCTCTCCGGCGCCGACGAGTACGAGCCCAAGCTGAAGCGGAATTTTGTTCTGTGCCGCCCCGAAGAGCGCCGCGAGAAGATTGAAGCCGAAATCCGCTCTCTGACGGGACGCAAGGGCTTACACACGCACGAGGACCCGGTTCTTCTCGACCTCGTCACCTACTTGAACGAATACCCGAGCGTGATCCTCGGCAGCTTCGATCCGTCATTCCTCGACTTGCCTGAGGAAATCCTGCTCACCGTGATGCGCGGCCACCAGAAGTATTTCGGCGTCGAGAATCGCGCCGGGGAACTCGCGCCGCATTTCCTCGCGGTCATTAATCTCCCGCGCGATCCCAAAGGACTCGTCCGCGCCGGGCACGAGCGCGTGCTGCGCGCCCGCTTTGCCGACGCGCAGTTTTTCTGGAAGACCGACCAGCGCATTCCGCTCGGCGATTATCTGCCGAAGCTCGCTGCCGTCACCTACGAGCGCCGCCTCGGCAGTTACGGCGACAAGGTCGAACGCGTTCGCTCGCTCGCGCGCTGGCTGGCCGAGCAATGGTTCTCGGGCGGCGTCGCGCACGCCGATGTCGCAGGCTCCGACCGCGCCGCGGAACTCGCGAAGTGCGATCTCGTCACCGAAATGGTCGGCGAATTTCCGGAGCTGCAGGGCATCGTCGGCGGCCTCTACGCGAGCGCGCAAGGCGAGCCCGACGAAATCGCCTGGGCGGTTTACGATCACTACAAGCCGCTCGGCCTGGACGATCCGATCCCGCGCAATCTCACGGGCTGCGCGGTCGCGCTCGCCGATAAATTGGATTCTCTCGTCGCGTGCTTCGCCGTCGGCGCGATTCCCACAGGTTCAAGTGATCCTTTCGCTTTGCGTCGCGCCGCGCTGGGCATCGTGAAGATCATTTTAGAGAAGAAATTGCCGATCTCGCTTTCCGCAACGATCTCGGCGGCGGCCATCGCGCTGCGCGAACACGCGCCGAGGATCGACGCCTCGCCCGAGGTCGAGCAGCAGGTGCTCGACTTCCTCCTCGAACGCGCCCGGTACATCCTCCGCGAGCGCCGCGGCTTCGCCTACGACGAAATCAACGCCGCCTTTGCCGCCGGCGCGGACGACCTCGTCGACGCCGTCGAACGCATCGCCGCCCTGCGCGCGATTCGCAACACGAAGAATTTCCCGCCGCTCGCGGCAAGCTTCAAGCGCATTCGCAATATTCTCGAAAAGTCCGCGGCCAAGGGAGACAAAGGGCAGGGCACGGTGCGCCCCGAGCTACTGAAAGAAGCAGCTGAACTTCAACTGCACACCGCCGCTCAAAGAATCGGCGAAGAAGCGGCCTCTCGAAAGAAGGAAAAGAAATATCGAGTGGCACTTGAGAAAATTTCCGAATTGCGTCCGGCCGTCGATCACTTCTTCGACAAAGTTCTAGTGATGGCTGAAGACGAGGAAATCCGTCGCAATCGGATCGCGCTGCTCGCCACACTATTAAAGGAATTCTCGACCATCGCCGATTTTTCCGAGCTCGGCGCGGAAGATTCGAAAGAGCCGGCTCAAGTAGCGGTTCATGCGTAGGCGCGCAGGTGAAGCGCCGCTTCAGTTGTGGGCGCGCCGACGAATCGCGAACGCGAAATTGAAATTGCAACCTGAGATTTGCAGTCATCGAGGAGCGAAATGAAATACGTCTATTTTTTCGGAGCGGGAAAAGCGGAAGGCAAAGGAGACATGCGGGACCTGCTCGGCGGCAAGGGCGCCGGTCTCGCCGAGATGACGCGCATCGGGCTGCCGGTGCCGGCCGGGTTCACCATCACCACCGAGGCGTGCGATTACTACCTCAAGCATGACCACAAATATCCGAAAGAGCTGCGCGCCGAAGTGTCGAAGCACGTCGAGCGCCTCGAAAAGCTCACGAAGAAGAAGCTCGGCGATGCGAAAGATCCACTGCTCGTCAGCGTCCGCTCCGGCTCGGCCCGCTCGATGCCCGGCATGATGGAGACGATCCTCAATCTCGGCCTCAACGACAAGTCCGTCGAAGGCCTCGGGAAGGCCACGAAAAACGATCGCTTCGCCTGGGATGCCTATCGCCGCTTCGTTCAAATGTATTCGAGCGTCGTAATCGGCCTCCCGAAAGACGATCTCGAAGCGCGTCTGCGCAAAATGAAGGACTCGCAGGGCGTCAAGGACGACACGCAAGTCTCCTGCCGAGGGTTGGCGCCAGCTGGTCGACGATTATAAGGAGTATTTCAAGCGAAAAGACCGGCAAGGATTTTCCGGAGGATCCCATCGAACAGCTTTGGGGGGCGATCGGCGCGGTATTTGAATCGTGGATGGGCGAAAAGGCCGTCACCTACCGCCGCGTGGAGAAAATCACGGGCCTGCTCGGCACGGCCGTCAACGTCGTGCAAATGGTTTTCGGCAACACGGGCGAGGATTCCGGAACGGGCGTGTGCTTCACGCGCGATCCGTCGACGGGCGAGAAGACATTCTTCGGCGATTTCCTGCTCAATGCGCAGGGCGAAGACGTGGTCGCCGGCATTCGCACGCCGTTGCACCTGAGCGAACTGAAGAAGCTGATGCCCAAGGTCTACCAGCAGCTCGAAAAAGTTCGCGAGAAACTTGAGAAGCACTATCGCGACATGCAGGACATGGAATTCACCGTCGAGCGCGGCAAGCTCTACATGCTGCAGACGCGCACGGGCAAGCGCTCGCCCGCAGCCACATTCCACATCGCCGTCGACATGGCGAATGAGAAGTTGATCAAAGTTGAAGAAGCACTTGAACGCGTCAAATCCGAGGACATCGAGCGTCTTTTTTATCCGGTCCTCGATGTCAAGATTCAGCGCTCCGAATTGGCCAGCCGCAAAATCGCCGAAGGCATCAACGCAGTGCCCGGCGCAGCGGTCGGCAAAGCCGTCTTCACCGCGCACGAGGCCGAGGAGTGGGCGGCACGCGGCGAGAAGGTGATTCTGGTCCGCCGCGAGACGAGCCCAGAAGACGTCGGAGGCATGTACGTCGCGCAGGGCATTCTCACCGCCACAGGCGGCAAGACCAGCCACGCGGCGGTAGTCGCGCGCGGCTGGGGCAAGTGCTGCATCGTCGGCGCGGAAAAGCTCAACATCGACGCCGCCACCAAAAAAATGAGCGTCAACGGCCGCGTGGTCAGCGAAGGCGAATGGATCACGCTCGATGGCGGCGACGGCTCCGTTTACACCGGCGAGATCGGCCTCGTGCGCCCCGAGCCTCCGAAAGCCTATGAAACATTGATGAAGTGGGCGGACAAGGTGCGAAAGCTCGGCGTGCGCACCAATGCCGACACGCCGCACGACGCTCGCGCCGCCCGCGAGATGGGCGCCGAGGGCATCGGCCTCTGCCGCACCGAGCACATGTTCTTCAAGGATTTCGAGCACCCCGAGAAGAGCATCGAGCGCCAGCAGGCCATCCAGGAAATGATTCTCGCGGATGATGTCGAGGCGCGCCGCAAGGCGCTCGCGAAGCTCCTGCCATTCCAGCGCCGCGATTTCATCGGCATCTTCGAAGCGATGGACGGATTCCCGGTCACCATCCGCCTGATCGATCCGCCGCTCCACGAATTCGTCCCGCACGACGCCGACAAGCAAGCGAGCTGGCCAAGCGCATCGGCATTTCCGCGGAAACCGTTCGCCGCCGCGTCGAGCAGTTGCACGAAGCGAATCCGATGCTCGGCCATCGCGGCTGCCGCCTCTCGATCACGTTTCCGGAAATTCTCGAGATGCAGGTGCGCGCGATCATCGAGGCAGCGATCGATTGCAAGAAGCGGGGCATTAAAGTATTACCTGAAATCATGCATCCGCTCGTGTTGGACAAAAAGGAATTGAAAATTCTAGAGGTCGCCACGCGTCGCGTCGCCGACGAGATCATTTCGCAGACTAAAGTGAAACTTGAATATCTCGTCGGCACCATGATCGAGCTCCCGCGCGCCGCACTGCTCGCCGACCAGATCGCCGAGGTCGCCGAATTCTTCTCCTTCGGCACCAACGACCTCACGCAAACCACGATGGGCCTCTCGCGCGACGATGCCGGCCGCTTCCTGCCCGAATACGTCGACCAGAGCAAAGCCGCCATCTTCAAGGAAGATCCGTTCCAGACGCTCGATGTCGAAGGCGTCGGCATGCTCATCAAGTGGGCCATCGCCAAGGGACGCGAAACCCGCCCCAAGCTCAAGATCGGCATCTGCGGCGAGCACGGCGGCGACTCCGAAAGCGTGAAGTTCTGCCACCAGGTAGGCATGAACTACGTAAGCGCCTCCCCGTTCCGGGTACCAGTCGCCGCCTGGCAGCGGCCCAAGCGGTCATCGAGGAAAAGAAGAAGAAGAAAAAGTAGGAGTGGCAGCGCGGTCAGGGTTTAAACGTAGCGCCGGGTGCTTCAGCCCGGAAGTGTTGGTTTGCAACCGGCGTGCGCGCGCGACATTCCCGGAGGGAAAACCGTAGCCAGGAATTTAGGTGTCGCGCAGCTCTAGGTAGGCATTCGCAAAAAGAAATAAACGCCGAGGAACCCAAAAATCGCATCCGGCGCCCAACCGGCAAGCAGCGGCGGCAATTGCCCGACCGACCCCATCGCCTCAAATAGCGCAGAAGTCGCCCAATACACGACGCCAATTCCCACCGCGACCGCCAACCCACCAATCGCCCCGCGCGTCCCGGTGAGAAATGCAAACGGCGCGCTCAAAAACACGATAATCGCCGCGATCAGCGGAAACGCGAATTTCTTCTGCCACTGCACCGACAGCCGCGCGGTATCAAAACCCGCCTGCCGCAAGCTCGCGATGTACTCTCCGAGCTGCCGCCAGTTCATCTGGTAATACTGGCGCACCTCGCGGCGGAAATAACTCGGCGGTTCGGTCAATTCAGGCAGAGATGTAGCGGTAAACGGATCGTAACGCGTCACGTGGCCGTCCCCGTCGAAGTCGCGCACCCAGCCGCCGGTCAGCACCCAGACGCTTTCGCTCGGCTCCCACGTGGCGCGCGCCGCGTAAATGCGCCGGCGAATCTGAAACGTGGCGGGATCGAGCTCGAAGACGTTCAATCCTCCGAACAGCTGTCGATCCGAATCGAAGAGCTCGTAATTATAAATCTTCGAGTGCTCGCCGAAAATCCACTGCCGCGCGGGCTGCAGGTACGTCTGCGCGGGCTTGCCCTTGATGCGGTCGCGCAGCGCGTCCTGTCGCTGATTCGCGTAGGGCAAGAAAGTATCGTCGAGCAGAAACATTCCGCCCGCCACGAGAGTCGAGCAGAGCAGCAGCGGCAGCACGAGCCGGTACATGCTGATGCCGCTCGCCTTTAGCGCGATCACTTCGTTGTTTTTCGCGAGGATCGCGAGCGTCACGAGCGTGGCCACCAGCGTCGCCAGCGGCGCAAGCTGGTAGACCATCAGGGGCACCAGGTAGCGAAAATAATTCAGCACCGTGAGCAGGCCGATGTGGTTGCGCGTGATATCGCCCAGCAGATCGAAGAGCGTGAAGGCGTCGAAGATCAGGACGAATCCGGCGAGCAGCACCAGCAGGTAATACGAAAATTGCTCGAACAGGTAGACGTCGATGAGCATGGGGAACGCCATCGTGCTGGTCGGTCGTTCCTCGCCGTGGATCAGCGCCGCAGTCTTCAGTGATGCCACCGCAATCGGCCCATTCGAAACCGGCGCAGCCGCGCCGATTGCCGGTGCCATCGAGACGGGCCGTCCATTGCCGTTGGCAGTTTCCGTTTTCCCCGTGCGCTTGAGCCACAGCGTCTCAACCCATGCCACGATCGGGTTCGGCTTGCGAATATTCTCGATCCGGCTCAGGAAAAATACGCCGACCACGGCCGTCACCACGTCCGCCGCCCACACGCCCAGCCACGGACTCACCCGTCCGAGCTCAGCCATATGAATGCCGTACACGAAAATGAAGTAATAGCCGCCGATCAGCACGAGCGCGAGAATCAAGCCCGCCGCGCGGCCTCCGCGCCGGGGCCGCACGCCGATCGGCACTCCGAGCAGCGCAAAAATCAGGCACGCCGCGGGAACGGCGATGCGCCGCTGAAATTCGATGCGGCTCTCGCGCCAGTTCGGCCCGTTGTCGGTCAGCAGCGCGCTCGTGGGCCGCTCGGCCGTCGAAAGCGGAGTATTTTTCGCGGCGGTCGTGGCTGCGGAAATGTCGACGGGGATGTCGTTTTCGCCGAACGTCGTGACGTTGTACCGGTTCGGATAGCGCGGGTCGTACGAGTGTGTGCTGCCGCTGCCCAGGTGCAGCTGAATCTGCCCTTCGGTGGGCCCGCTCATGATGAACGCGTTCTCGGCCGTCGTCACCGCGAACTCATTCGACCCAGGATGCGAATCGCCGGCCGACCGGAACCCGACCACGCCCGAGGTTGCCAGGAAGACTCCCCGCCATCGCGTTGCGGCGGCTTCCACGTCTTGCACGTATAATACGACGTGCGGAAATCGCTCATCGAACACGCGAGGCTGGACGGAAAACGATGCTTGCGACGATAAAAGCTTGTCCTCGAGGCGGCGCAGTGTCCTCAGGGAAGCCGGGCTCAGCCAGAAAGTGGTGGCGAGCGTGATGCACGTCCCGGCCAGCGCCACGAATCCGATCGGCACCAGCAGCCGCCGCAGCCCGACGCCCGCCGCGTGCAGCGCCACGATTTCGCTGTCGGCGGACATTCGTCCCAGTCCGATGAGCACGCCCACCAGCACCGCCATCGGTAGCGTGAACGCCAGCGCCGGCGGCAGCGTGCACAAGAACAGCAGCGTCACGGTCCCGAAGCCCCCCGAATGCCGCACCACCAGGTCCATCAGCTGCACCAGCCGCGGGACGAAAAATACGAATGTAAATACGACGAGGCCCAGCAGGGCGTGGGACACTACTTCGCGGCAGATGTATCGATCGATCAGGCGCATAGGAAGCGCGGCGTCATTCTAGCATTGAGATGCGGAGAACGAAGAACAAGGCGCCGCGAAGTGCGTCCGAGTTGTTTTAGGTCTCAATGTAGGGTCGCGGTCTTAAGCGCGGCATCTTTCTTCGTACCAAACGGGCCCCGGGAGGAAATCGACAGGTGAGTCGCGTCAATCTCGTTATTCTCTGGCACATGCACCAGCCCCAATACCGCGATCCCGCCACCGGCCGCTACCTCCTGCCCTGGACGCGCCTCCACGCGCTGAAAGACTATTGGGGCATGGTGAAGGTGCTCGAAGAATTTCCGAGCGTCCACGCCACCTTCAATTTCGTCCCGCTGCTCGCCGAGCAGATCGAGGAATACGCCAGCGGTAAATTCAAGGAGCCGTGGTTCGAGATCGCCTTCACGCCCGCCGATCATCTGACGCCGGACGACAAGCGCGAAGCCCTCGAGCGCGCCTTCCAGGTGAACGACAATTTCCTCTATCGCTGGCCGCGCTTCGCCGAATTGCAATCGCTCTGGCGCTCGGCCGGCGTCGAAGCCTGCGTCGCGCATTGGAACTCCCGCGACTGGCGCGACCTCCAGGTCCTCTCGCAGCTCGCCTGGATGGACGAAGAATATCTGGCCAAGGATCCCGCCCTTCGCGCCATTTCGGAGAAGGGCCGTGATTTCGACGAGGACGACAAATCCACGCTGCTTGATAAGCAGCGCGAGCTGCTCGCCGCCGTCCTGCCCGAATATCGCCTCGCCGCCGCGCGCGGCCAGATCGAAATCTCGACCACGCCGTATTACCATCCCATCCTGCCGCTGCTCTGCGACACCGACATCGCTCGCGTGGCGAATCCGCACACGCCGCTGCCGCAGCCGCCATTCCGCTATCCTCAAGACGCGCGCGAGCAGCTCCTGCGCGCGCGCCAGTTTCACGAGCGCACCTTCGGCCAGGCGCCGGTGGGCTTCTGGCCCTCCGAAGGCTCCGTCTCCGATCAAACTCTCGAAATCGCCATGGAGCTCGGCTTCAAATGGTTCGCCACGGACGAAGGCGTTCTCGGCCGCACGCGCAACATCGGCTTCTGGCGCGATCCCGCCGGCTATCCCGAAAACGGTCCCGAGCTCTACAGCCCCTGGCGCTTTGAACGCAACGGGAAGGGAATGAGCGGCTTTTTCCGCGATCACTACATTTCCGATCTCGTCGGCTTCGTCTATAGCCGCATGGGCGCGGAAGCCGCAGCCGACGATCTGCACCGCCGGCTCCGCGCGATCGGTGACCGCGAGCCTTACGGCCGCACCGCCACCGTCAGCGTGATCCTCGACGGCGAAAACGCCTGGGAGTATTACCCCGGCAACGGCCGCGATTTCCTGCGCCAGTTCTACCGCCGCATCCAGGGCGATCCCGAGATCAACGCGCTCACCATCAGCGAAGCGATTGAGGCCATGCCCAACCAGCCGCGCCTCGAGGGAATTTTCCCCGCGTCGTGGATCAACGCCAATTTCGATGTCTGGATCGGCCACGGCGAGGACGTTCGCTCGTGGGAGTTGCTGCGCGACGCCCGTGAAGCTTACGAAAGCGCCGCCGCTCGCGCCGCGCGCCTGCCGACGAAGCGCGTCCCGCCGGTGAAATTCAACGAAGAGGGCCACGGCAAGCGCGCCTACGACGCGATCCTCGCGGCCGAAGGCAGCGATTGGAACTGGTGGTACGGCCCCGAGCACGGTTCCGCCAACGACGCGGAATTCGACGCGCTCTACCGGAAGCATCTCACCGAGGTGTACAACGCACTCGGCGAGCCCGCGCCCGACGCGCTCGCGCATCCGATCAAGCGCGCCCCCGAGCGTGGCCGCCGCGAGCCTCCCTCGGCTTACCTCGATGTAAAGGTCGACGGCCGCGAGAGCAGCTATTTCGAATGGCTCGGCGCCGGCTTCTACGCCACCGACCGGCGCACCTCCGCCATGCACGGCCGCCAGTACGTCCTCGGCGATTTCTACTACGGATTCGCCCCGAACCAGTTTTATCTGCGCGTCGACCCGATCGCCGAAGCGATCGCCGACATGTCCGAATTCCAGCTGCGTCTCACCATGTGGGACTCGCGCGAAACGCGCATCACGCTGAGCGTCGATCAGGGCAAGCTCGGCTACATCGTCGAGCAGGGCGGCGTCTGCCTGCTGCACCCCGAGGCCGTCCTCTCGGCCGCGTACAGCAAGATTATCGAAATCTCGCTCGCCCGCGATCTCTTCGATCTCCGCGGCCGCCGCGAACTCCTGCTGAGCGTGGCGCTATGGAGCGGGGGCCTCCCCGTCGATGTCCTGCCGGTCGAAGGCATGCTAGGCATCAGCCTGGGCGAAGACAATTACGCCTGGAGCCCCGAATAGCATCGAGCGCGTCGCCGCGTTTCCAGGTTGCCCTTTCTTCGCCGACGATGCGGTAGCCCTGACCACACACAAACTCTCGCGCGTTCACCCGCCATCCTGTTCCAGCGTCACCACGACCGGCAATCCTGCCTCCAGCAGCATGGCGAATTCGATCGGAACCACCAACCGAACGTCATACACGCCATGAACCGGCAAAACGCCGCGGTCCAGTTCCACTTGAATCACACATTGAACGGGGTTCCCATTGTGCGAAGTTGGTTCAACACTCCTGCATCGGCCCTTAAGACACACTTTGACCATCTTGCCCTCGATTGTCGTCGCGCCGAACGGAGTGTCCATCGACACTTCGACCGGCGAAACGGCGCATGCTGTAAGGCTGGGGCGGATAGACTTGGGGGCCCTGAATTTGCAGGAAGCAGTCTAGCGGCGGTAGCTACTCCGAGTATGGGCGCTTCACAAGGAATCACAAGCGAATTCGCAGCGCGCGAAAGTGTGCCGAAGCGAACAGATACGCCGTCTAATGTCGCTCATTATGGTTGAGCGCAAGGCGCTACAAGAACGATGGCGCCGGAAGCAGGAGAGTTGAAAACATGCTCGGAATCATCGCCGCAGTTTTGATCATACTTTGGCTGCTCGGGTTTTTCGCATTTCACGTTACCACTGGCCTTATTCACATCGTGCTCGTAGCGGGGATCATCCTGCTCATTCTCCACTTCTTCGTTGGCAGAAGAGCCACAGTGTGAAGGAGCGATTCGCACGGGATGACACGGCGCGACCCATGAATGGCCCGCCGTTCCGAGACTCAGCATCCTCTGCCTTCAGGGCGAGGCGATCGGGGATGAACGGCCAGGGCACGTTCTTGCGCAACGCCCTCGTCGCCTCAATTGCAGTGCTGATGATCGGTTTTGTAGGACTCGGAGTCCGCGCGTTGGAACCGGCGCACATCACACATGTTGTGTTCCTCGGCCTGTTCGTCGTCTCCATCGTGATTCTTGTTTTGTACTTCATCCTCCATCCATCCATTCGGGAGATTACGGTCCAGCCCTCGCTCCGCACGCCGCTCTTCGTGAAACGCCCGATTCCGCCAAGCCCAAGCACAACCCGCGGCAATCCAGTCGCCTTGGACCGTCTGCCCGCGGGCCTGCCCGTCGCCGGCTCGCCCGTTGTGAAGATCGCAAGCGACTCGCCCGCGAACTTGTGCCCAGCGTCAAAGTAGCGCGTCGAGGCGCGGGCCTGCCCCAGCTTCTAACGATGCCCAGCAACTACGGACGCACCTGGACCATCGGGTAGGGCTCGCAAGGGGAGGATCATCCTCGCCCCGCACCAGCAATCCTAGTTGGTTTGATCGGGCAAGCCAGGCAGGTCAACCGGCATGGGCAGAATGATCTCGATGGTTGTGCCGCGTTCGCTCGATCGGATACCGAATTTCCCGCCCATATTGCTCACTCTCTCTCGCATTCCGGCAATTCCCACGCCGGGCAGGTGGGACCCCGTCGAAAAGGCCGTCAATGTCTTCGCTGGAATCCCGCATCCTTCGTCCGACACTTCGAGTATCACCTCTTCCGCATCGCTCGTGATGCTGATCCGCGCGGTTTTGCTCTTGGAGTGCCTGTGGACATTAGACAGCGCTTCCTGAAGCATTCTGAATATCGCGGCCTCGGTCTCGGCGGGCAGCCGCCCCAATCCGTCGGGAACGTCCAAGTCCACCCGTATCCCGCTGCGCTCGGAAAAGCCTTTCGCGTACCAGGAAAGCGCGGAGAGGAGTCCCACCTCATCCAGGAGCGGAGGATGCAGCAGATACGACATGGTCCGGATCTCGGCAAGACACTGCTCCGCCATTTGTCGCGACTCGGCAACTCGGGAAACCCATGTGGTGGAGTTTTCACGAAGGCACGCGTCGAGATTCATCTGAATCCCGGAAAGATACTGGCCGGCGCTGTCGTGCAAATCGCGGGCGATACGCCTGCGTTCCTCGTCTTGCAGAATGAGCAGTTTTCCCGAAAGCTGCCGCAGTTGCGAGGTCCGCGCCTGGACCAGGGATTCCAGCGCATCGTGACTCTTTTGCAGCTCGCCCTCGCTTCGTTTGCGCGACGTGATTTCGATCTCGCGCTGCCGGAGGGCCTCATGCTGAGCCAGGACGGCATTCTCGAGATCCTCTTGCGTTCTCCTGAGTTCCATCTCGGTGGTCCGCCGCTGCGAGATTTCGGCTTCGGCCTGGTCGCGGTACTTCTGCGCGGCCTCTAATGAGTGCATCAGCCCTAAAGCAGAGCCGGCGAAATCCGCGAGCTCGTCCATGATGCGAACGCTTTCCGGGTGGAAGCTCTTTTCTTCCTCGTGGGTGACGATCCAGAGCACCGCCGGCGTCCCAAGGCCCGGCGGAACCGGCACCACCAAGGTTTCGACGATCGGAACTTCCACGGTGTCCTTCAGATACTGAAAGCGCCGCGCCGGATGCGCAAATCGCTGCGGCGAATTCTGATCGAGGCAAAGCCCGGACGGGCTGACGCACCGAGGCGAAGAGCCGCCCACGGACTGCTTGAGTGTGCCCGCCATGTTCGTCCAGCGGAAAACCATCTCGCCGTTCGGAAGGGTTTCGAGAACGCTCAGCCCGGACGAGTCGGCGTTGCAAAGCGGAAGCGCCTCCTCGAGCAACTGATCGATCAGGCCGTACGGATTCGTGGCCAGCGTTCGGGCAAGGACCGCCAGGGCTCGCTTTTCCTCTGGCAAGCCCGACGGACGAATCGTCATTTCGTGGACTTTCTTCGCGATGGAGCTTTCTTCTCGTCGAAGCGCGCTGTCGCAACAATGTGAAGACATTGAATCCGCCGAGCGCCCTTCCTGTCCGGAATATTCGAAGCCGCTCATAGGCCTCTCCCTATCGTTTACACAACGGCGAGCACGCAGTGTAAAGGCGGGGCTTCCCGAAAACTGTTCACTTTTGAACAGTACGAACGCGTCAGTCAGGTGCCAAGGCCGAAAACTTCCTCTGCATTCGTCTGATAAAGCTTCTTCTTGTCGGCCTCGCTGATAGGCAGGTTATCTGTGACGCGGACTTCCTCCGGAACGAACTGATACGGGTAATCCATCGCATACAGCACGCGATCCACGCCGAGCACGTGCTGGCAATAGAGAATCGGCGGCTCCCAGGCCATCCCGCTCGTCGTCACCCAAACGTTTTCCTTCAAATAATCGCTCGGCTTTTTATTCAGCTTCTTCACGTTCGGATAGCGGCCCGACGCGACATTCGCGCGATGAAAGAAATCGAGCCGGAAAAACCAATAGGGAAGTCCCTCGCCCAGGTGCCCGACCACCATGCGCAGTTTGGGAAACCGGTCGAACACGCCGCTCAGGATGATCCGCAGCAGGTGCAAACTCGCTTCGACGGCAAAGCCATAGATCGCGCCTTCAAGTCCCCACTCCGCGAACGGCGCGTACATGTGCCGCGAAGGGGTGCTCGGATGCAGATAGATGGGCACGTCGAGCGATTCCGCTGCCGCGAAAATATCCCAGAATTTCGGGTCGTCCAGATACTCGCCGTGCGTGTGTGAATTGACGATCGCGCCCTTCAGTCCGAGCGTGCGGACGGCGCGGTCGAGCTCCTTCGCCGCAGCGCCTGGATTCTGCGGCGCAATCGCGGCAAGCCCGGAATATCGATCCGGATGGTTCCGGATTGCCTCAGCCAATTGATCGTTTGAGGAAATCGCCAGCGCCGTCGCGGTGTGCCCGTCGAAAATCTGCACGCCCGGATTCGTCAGCGAAAGCACCTGCCGGGCAATACCAGTCGCGTCCATGTCGCGCAGGCGCTGCTCGCCAAGATCGGCGATGCGCGAAGCGATGCCCTGCGCCCGCGGGCTCGGCCCGAGAAAATATCCCCACTGACCGACGAACCCAGGGTCGAGGTTGTGGCCCTCGCGCAGCAGCGAGCGCCATCGCTCGAGCAATTCTGGTGTCGCAAATGCCTCTTCCGTCGCGATCCGCAGGTACGGCACTGACTCCTTCGGGGATGTACCTCCTGAGTCCGCGTTCACTTCGCAATGCCCATCGCGGCCGCGTAGGCTTTGCGGACTTCGCTCGGCTGCCCGGCCTGAAAGACGTAGTCGCTCAAATGTCCGCCGGCCAGCGGGTGCTTTGCGATCTGCTCGAGCGTCATGCCTTCGATGAGATTCTTCCGGTCGGCAATCGGCAGTCCGATGCAGCGATTGATCTCCGCATCGCGCACCACCGCCTTCGGATCTTCGCCGCGCGCCAGCCCCTCGATGTCTTTCAGGAATCGCTGCCGCATCATGAGGATGCCCGCATCGCTCGTCCCCAGATGTTCTTGCGTGCGATCGGGAATGGTCCCCTGGCCTACCCACGCAACAAAATCCTGGTTCATCACGTGGCTCGAGATCAAGCGTCCCGTCTCGGCCTCGCGGACCGGCCCCCGCCACGCCGGAATCTGCTCCTGCACGTACGGCTCCCGCTCCTTCGGCACGCGGCTGAAGCACCACGTCACGCTGAGCGTGTTCTCGTCGTCGATCGGCACGCGCCATTCAAAATGATCGCCGGTAAACAGCGCATTGGGCCACAAGCACACGCGCCCGACCTTCCACATTGGGTCGTCCTCGCTCATGCCCTCGCGAATCCGCCGGTAGACGATCCCGTAATCGAACTCCTCGAACGCCAGCTTCAAATGCCGCGGCGAGTACGGTCCCTTCTTGTCCTTCAGGCGAGCGCTCCAGTTCATGTGCATCCACTCGAAGTGCAGCGGATCGACCGAATTTTCCTGGCACTGGAACCAGTTGCACGGCACATCGGCGAACACAATCTGCACGAATCCGTTCTTCCATGTGAACGGCTCCCACGTCGGCACCAGCGGCGCCGGTTCCGGCCCGAGGTACGCCCAGATCAGCCCCGCCTTTACTTCCACCGGATATGCCTGGATGCGCACCTTGTCACGAAACCGCGCTTCCGGCTGCGCCACGTCTTCGTAAGGCTGCTCCAGGCAGCGGCCGTCGCGGTCGAAAAGCCAGCCGTGATAATTGCAGCGCAGCCCGCGTTGCTCGACGAATCCATACGACATATCCGCGCAGCGGTGCGGGCAATGCCGCCCCACGAGCCCGTAGGTCCCGTTCATATCCTTGTAGAGCGTGAGGTCTTCGCCCATCAGGCGCACCGGCTTGATCGACTCGCTGTCGAACTCGCTCACGCCCGCAATCGGCATCCAGTAGCGCCGTAGCAACTCGCCCATCGGCGTGCCCCGGCCCACGCGGGTCAGCACTTCGTTCTTCGTCGGCTCCAGCATATCGCGCGCATTCTATACCCAACGCCGCCTCGTGCCCAAGCGCCCGGGCAATCCTCTGCCTGTGCCCAATTCGGCAAGCAACCTGTCCTTCCGTACTCTTCCCCTGTCCATCCTCGCCTCTCACAATGTCTCGATCGCTCAATTAGGGGGTTGGTTATGAATCCAGGAGCAAGACTTTCCCTCGCGTTTATTTTGGGTGCTTCCTTCCTTCTTTCTTCGTGTGGCTACGTGCGCGCGCTCGTAGCTCAAGCTCAGGACCAAGCGCAAGCACAGGACGCGGATCGTTTGGTCGAAATCTCTCGAACCTACGCAACAAGCGCACTGCCCAGTGCAGCAACCCCGCCAACACCATCGTCCAAAACGCAGTCCGCCGCCGTTCCGGTCGACGACGGGCCGGAATATGAATATGAGAGCCAGATCATGATGTACCTCGTCCGAAACGATTACGACTCGCTGGACAGAGAGGCGCGCGACGCGAGATCCCGTAAAGTGCGATTCAAGGGCGGTCCGTGGAAGCTCTATGATTTTTACGAGGGCATCAGCAAGCCTCCCTCGGGTGATCAAGCCACCGACGAGGACTGGAATCTTCAAATCGAGGCGCTGAAGGCCTGGGTGGCGGCTCGGCCTGAATCGGCCGCAGCCCGCATCGCTCTCGCGGAAACCTACCTCAGTTATGGTTGGCGCGCCAGAGGCTCGGGATACGCGGACACCGTTTCGGATGACGGCTGGAATCTTTTCGGCCAGCGGGTTTCGATGGCAGCTTCCGCCCTCGTCGATGCCGCCAAACTCAAGGAGAAGTGTCCCTATTGGTTTGAAGTGATGCAGCAGGTTGCCTTGGCTCAGGGATGGGATAAATCGCAAGCAAAGGAATTGCTCGACGCGGCGATGTCCTTCGAGCCGGGCTTCTACCACTATTACCGCGAATACGCCAACTTTCTGCTGCCCAAATGGAATGGTGATCCGGCCGATGCGCCGGCCTTTGCCGAGCAGATCTCGAACCAACTCGGCGGCCAGCAGGGAAAGTTCGTGTATTTCGAAGTCTCCAGCACGATCGTATGCGGATGCAATTCGGATGATGACGGCTCTCAGCTGCAACTCTTGTCGTGGCCGAAAATCAAAGATGGCTACGCCGCTCTCGGTCAGCTGTATGGCTACTCGAATCTCAAAATCAACCGTTTCGCGTATATGGCCGTCTTGGAGCACGACAAGCCGGCAGCTCAGCCCGCCCTCGCCGCCATCGGCGACAATTGGGAACCCAAAGTCTGGCACCAGCAGCTTGATTTTCTGAAAGCCAAAGCCTGGGCCGAGAGCCAGCAAGGACAATAGACGCTGGCGTCGCCCGAGACGCAGAGCGCACGAATGCCGAGACGGGAGTTCTGGCCTCAGCCCTCGAACCTGCGGGCGCACCGGTTTGTAAGCGTGGAACCTTTGCAGCGGGGAAAGCGAGCACGGACATCTTGTTGCCCTGCCCCTTTTCCGCTCCGAAGAAATAACACAGATTGACTTGGGAAGCCATTTAGGGACATAGTCTGCCCATTCCCTCTGTAGGGAATGGCTTCGCAAACTACTAATCGCAGTCGGCTCGGCTGCACGTGAGCCGCCCAACCCGGAAACGCCGTTTCCGGAGGAGGGCCTAAATGAACGGGAAAGTGCTGTGCGTATGTATTCTGTCCGCGTGTCTTCCGGCGCTCGCCGGAAGCTTCCTCCTCGCAAAAAAGAGCTCGGCGGGCCGCGCCGCGCCGCCGCGCGTCATCTCGCAAATCCTCGCTCAAAGGCGCGGTCAGAACGCCGCCACCCGAAGTGCGTTCATTCGACATAATCGCGTCCCCATCGATGCATCCGCCGAAGTCGCCACAATCCCCGGCCGCCAGACGCCGCTCACGCTCCCGTTCGCGTTCGAGCTCAACGTAGGCCAAGCCGATCCGCATGTCGCATTCGTCGGTCGCGGCAGGGGACTCACGGTCTTGCTCGAGCCGCGCGAAATCGCGATCCAAGTCGCGCGCGCATCGCACCCCGGAATATCACACACGTCCCGCACCATATCCGTGCGCCTCGCCAGTTCGCCAGGTTTCGCCTGGCGCGGCGATGAAAGACTTCGCGGCGAAACAAACTACTTCCTCGGCAACAATCCGAGCCTCTGGCGCACGCACGTTCCGCACTTCGCTCAAGCCAGCGCGGCGAATGCAGCGCCGGGCGTCGGCATCGTGGTGTACGGCAACGACAACGGCATCGAATACGACCTGCGCGTCGCGCCCGACACCAATCTTGACGCTCTGCGTTTCAAAATATCGGGGGCGGACGCGATGCGCCTCGCTCCAAACGGCGACGTCCTGCTCGAAGCCGCAGGCGCCGAACTCCGCATGAAGAAGCCATTCGTCTATCAGCAATCGGCCGGGACAAAAATCGCGCGCCATCCGATCGAAGCCGCCTACGTTCTCGAAGCAAACGGCTCACTCGGCTTCCGCGTAGGCCCACACGATCCACACGCCGCGCTGGTCATCGATCCGTCGATTTCAGTAGCCTACGCCACATTCCTCGGCGGCAGCGGCACGGACGCCGCCGCGAGCGTATCTCTCGACGCTGCAGGCAAAGGTCTACATAGCAGGCACTACCACGTCCGTCGCCACATTTCCCGGCGCATACCACACCCTCGGTCCCGGCGGCGGGACATCCGAATTCTTCATCGCCAAGATCGACCCGACCGTCAGCGGCGCAAACTCGCTGGTCTATCTCACGTTCCTCGGCGGCAGCCAGTCACAGAATGGCGGCATCATCGCCGCTACCGCCGGCGGCAGCGTCGCGATCGCCGGCACCACCACCTCCGCGGATTATCCAGTCACCGATGCGAGCCTGCCCACGAACGCCCTCGCCTCGGGCAAGGGCAACGATGTCGTCGTCACCGAAATCGATCCCACCGGCAGCGCGCTCGTGTTCTCGACGATCTTCGGCGGCAGCGGCATCGAATCGCAACTCGGCAGCGGCGGCATCGCCGTCGGCCCGTCGGGTGAAGTCTACGTCTCCTCCGACGTCAGCCCCACAACGCTCGATACCAGTTCGCCCGATCTTCCCGTCACCAGTGGCGCCTACGCGACCACCTGGGACGGTGATAATAGCGACGGCTTCCTTGCGATCTTTACGCCTCCCGCCGAATCCGGAGGCGCCGCCGTGCTCACCTATTGCTCCTATCTCGGGACGAACGCGCTCGCCCAGGTCAGCGTCGGCGGCATCGCCGTCGACTCCACCGGCAGCGCCTACATCGCCGGAGGCGCGCAAAACGCCACCACCGCGTTTCCATACACGAACGCCTTTCAGTCGGCTTACGGCGGCGGCGACGCCGACGCGTTCCTGATGAAGATCGCGCCGCTCTCGCAAGGACCCACCGATCTCGTCTACGCCACGCTCCTCGGCGGCACGGGCGCGGATCAGGCGCAGGCCATCGCCCTCGACTCGAGCCCGAATCCCACCGCGTACGTCACGGGCGCAACCGACTCGCCCGATTTCCCAACCAATGGACAAATCGCCGGATTCAGCAGGAGCCTGAATTCCTCCGCGGACGCCAACGTTTTCTTCGCCGCCATCGGCCAGAGCGCCACCGGACAAACCTCTCTGCTCTATTCCACGTATCTCGGCGGATCGAGCGCCGACGCGGGCCAGAGCCTTGCGGTCGCGGCTCCGAACGAGGTGTACGTCGGCGGCACAACTTCGTCGTGGGATTTCCCGTGGCACGACAACGTGCAGCCCTTCAACGGTCAGGCCGTTGCATTCGTCGCGAAGTTCGATCCCACTACCGCGGGCGCGGCGTCGCTCCTTTATGCAACACCGCTCGGCGGCACATCTTCGAATAGCGGCAATGGGGGCGCGGCGGGCAACGCCGTGGCGGCCGACTCCTCCGGTCACGTCTATCTCGCCGGCGGCACAACCTCGCCCGATTTTCCGACGGCTGTCACCTCGATCGGCAATCCCGTGAATGGCAGTCAGAGCGCGTGCTCCAGCTGCTGGAGTTCGCCGCCGTTGAGCGACGCATTCCTCGCCGAACTTCAGGAAAGCGCGTCGCCCGAGCCCGCGGTCACTTTTAATTTTCCGCACCTCGATTTTTTCGCCACGCTCCTGCAGCCCGCCGGACTGATCAACAGTGGCGAAGCTACCCTCAACATCTCGAGCGTCACGATTGCCGGCTCGAATACGGGCGACTTCACGGTCTTGGACGAGTCATGCACGTCGCACCCTGTCGCCGCCGGCGGTTCGTGCTCGTTCGGCGTCCAGTTCACCCCTTCGGTCTCGGGCTACGAAACGGCGATCGTCAGCGTAGTCGACAATGCGCCTGGCAGCCCGCAGGAGTTCGAACTTCTCGGCGTCGGCCCCGGACTCGCCGCTCTGCCGGCCAGCATGAATTTTCCGCCGCAAGCCGAGAACACTGCGAGCACCGCGCAGCAGATCACGCTTACTGTGGTGAATCCCGTCAACCAGACGCTCACCATCGACTCCGGGCCCACGCTCGGCGGCGCGAATCCCGGTGACTTTCAGCTCGGGCCCGGCAGCGCGAGTTGCATTGTCGGCAATCCGATGAACCCGGCGACCACTTGCGGCCTCAGCGTCGTTTTTGTGCCGCAAGCCGCCGGCTCGTTTCAGTCCGAGATCGACATCCCGTATCACTTGAAGGGCGACGCGGAGCAGACGCTCGTCGTTCCCCTCGCGGGCAGCGCGTCCGCCACGCTCTCCGCGTCGATCTCCGTTCCGCCCAGCGTGAATTTCGGCAGCCAACTTGCGCAGACGTCCGGTTCGCCGCAGCCCATCACGATCACCAATACGGCGACGGGAGCGAACGCGGGCTCGCTCGTATTCAGCGGCATCAGCGTGCAAGGAAACAACAGCAGCGACTTCGACGTCGCGAGCAACAGCTGCACACAGGGCAACGTTGCGCCCGGTGGCACATGCACCGTTCAGATCGCGTTTCGTCCGCTGCCCGCGGCCACCTGCGGCACGGAAGCGACCAGAAGCGCGACGCTTACGCTGCGCGACAACGTCGCAGGCAGCCCGCAAAGCATCGCGCTCTCCGGCACCGCCGAAGACTTCTGCTTCAGCGCGCCGACCGGCCAAGCGGCCAGCGCGCCGATCACTCCGGGCCTGCCAGCAACCTACAATCTCGCGGTGACCTCCGCCGCTGGATTCACGGGAACCGTCGCGCTCTCTTGTGCTGTCACGCCGGTAGAAGCGTCGGATAACCCGGCATGCGCGTTGTCGACTTCCACCGTAAGTGTCGGCCCGAGCGCGTCGGGCCAATTCATGGTCAACGTGACGACAACAGCTCCTACCACAAGCGTTGTCCCACGCGGTCTCCGTAGCGCGCCTCCGAGGATTATCGGAATAATCGCGATTTTCGCGGGAGCCGCGGTTCTGCTCGGTTTCGTGCTGATGCTTGAAAAAAAGCGCCGCGCTATAGTGCCGGAAAATCGCGCTTGCGATAAGCCGATAGCTCGCGTCATGCGGACAACCCAGGCGGGCGTCCTACTGCTTGCGTTCGCAGCAGGCCTCTCGGCATGCGGAGGCAGCACAAGCGACCCGCCCGCATCGGATCCGGGCACGCCGCTCGGCACGTACACGATCACGGTGACCGCGACATTCACGTCCGGATCGACCACCGTGACACGCACAGTCGATTTACCGTTGACGATCAACTAGCCAGAGACCTATCCAGCGAAAAATCCTAGTCGGAGTTTTTCCCGATGCTCTTGGCCATCGCATACGCATCCAATCCGCCGGGGTAATAATCTTTTCTCACGCCGCGAATCTGATATCCGTGCTTCTGCCAGAATGCGATGCCGGCGGTATTGTCGACCGCGGTATCGAGGCCGATCTCCGTGGCGCCATTCGCCGCGAGCTGCCGCTCGGCCTCGGCGAGCAGCAACGTTCCAACGCCGTGCCGCCGGTAAGCTTCGAGCACGTCGATCGTGATGATATAGCCCCAGTCGTCCTCATGCGCGGTGATACAGAATCCCGCGATCGATTTCTTGCGGGCCTTCGTTTTCGCGGCTGCCTTCGTCCCCGCCTCGGGCCGAGCCTCCGCTACCACGCACTCGGCGCCAGGGAATCGGAGGTAGTTGCGAAGTTCGCGCCGGGAATATGCGATCGCGGGTTCGTAGCAGGCCTGATCGATTTCGTAGAGGGTCTCGAAATCATCGGGATCGTAGGTTCGAAGAGTGAACACGAATCTTCTGAAATTCTTCGCGAAAACCTGCTCCGACGGCGGCAACAATGTTGCCGCCGTCGGGGGCTTAACCGGGCTTACATGGCCGGAAAAAACCGCCCGTCGCGCCTTATCCGACCTTAGGCGTCGCGGCGCGTCGAAACAGCGCTTTCCCACCCCGGAGGGGCAGTGCTACATACGTAGTCGTCAGACTTCCAAAATCACCGGGAGGATCAGCGGGCGCTTCGAAGTTTGTTTGTTCAGGTAGCGTTTCAGGTCGACGCGAATCTTTTCCTTGATGACGCTCCAGTCCATTTTTTCTTCGGCGCTGGATTCTTCGATGGTTTTCAAAATCACTTCGCGCGCTTTCGCGAGGATCGCCTGCCCGTCGTCGCTCGGCAGGAAGCCGCGCGTCACGATCTCGGGCGAGATTTCGACTCGCCCCGTGTGCTTGTCGATCGCGATGATCGGCACCACCACGCCGTCTTCCGAAAGATGTTTCCTGTCTCGAATCACCACGTCTTCCACTTCCTCGAGCGATCCGGAATCGACCATTACACGGCCCGCAGGCACCGGCTCGCGTTCGTAGGCGCGTCCGTCCGCGGTGAATTCGAGCGGATGCCCGCTCTCGAGCAGGAAAATCTGCCCGGACACCGCGCCCACCTGCTCGGCCAGCGCCGCATGCCGGAAGAGGTGCCGGTATTCGCCGTGCACTGGAACAAAATATTTCGGCCGCACCAGCTGCAGCAGGATTTTCATTTCCTCCTGGCTGGCGTGTCCGGAAACGTGAATCGGCGCCGAGCGCCCGCTCTCGTAGTAGACGAGCACGCGGCGCCGAAACAGATGATCGATCATGCGGAAAATCGCTTTTTCGTTTCCGGGAATGATGCGCGCCGAGAGGATCACCGTGTCATTTTGATTCACGCTGAGCAGCCGGTGATTATCGACGGCGACGCGCGAAAGCGCCGACATCGGTTCGGCCTGCGTCCCGCTCGCGAGCACCACGAGCCGCTTCGGATCGAAGCTGCGAATATCCTGCGGACGGACGACGCTGCCGTCGGGAATGCGCAGCTTGTTGAGGCCGTGCGCGATCTCGATATTGTCGACCATGCTGCGGCCGACGAAGCCTACTTTGCGGCCCACGCTGCGCGCGATATCGATCACTTGCTGGATGCGGTGCACCGAACTCGAGAAGCACGACACGATGATTTTCTCGGGCGCCGCGCGGAAAAGCTCCTCGAGGCGCACCACCACCGCGCGTTCGGAAGGAGTGAAGCCCGGCCGCTCGACGTTGGTGCTGTCGCTGAAGAGCGCGAGCACGCCTTCCTGGCCGTAGCGCGCGAACGCGTGCAGGTCGAAAGGTTTTCCGTCGACCGGTGTCGGATCGATCTTGAAATCGCCGGTGTGGATGACCACGCCGACCGGCGTGCGCACGGCAAGCGCGACGCAATCGATCGTGCTGTGCGTGACGTGGAGATACTCCACTTGAAAAGGGCCGAGCGTGGTGGTCTCGCCGGGAGAAACTTCGTGCAGCCGCGCCGAATCGAGCAGGCCGTGCTCTTCGAGTTTCTTGCGCACCAGCGCGAGCGTGAATTTCGTGCCGTAGATCGGCACGTTGAGGTCGCCGAGAATGTAGGGAACCGCGCCGATGTGGTCCTCGTGCGCGTGGGTGAGGATGATCGCGCGCACCATGCGCTTGTTCTGTTTCAGATAGGTGATGTCGGGAATCACGATGTCGACGCCCAGAAGTTCCTGCTCGGGGAACATCAGGCCGGCGTCGATCACGATAATGTCGTCGGCGAAGCGAAGGGCGAGCATGTTCATGCCGAACTCGCCCAGTCCGCCCAGCGGAATGGCCCACAACGAAGAAGATGTGCTCAAGATTATTTTTATCCTAGAACTTCAGGGAACATCGTATCACAGCGGGATTGCGGCGGCTGCTTGGACGGACACTCAATATGGGAGTTGCGGAGAGCCGAGAGCGCCACGGTGCCGAAATGAAGCCGCCGTGGCGCGGCGCTACGGCATTTGATCGTCGAGCAGGGTTGCCCTTCGCGCCTGCGTGGAGCACGCCTGGGCAAGCCCAGGCGGCAAACAGCGGGAGCAAGCTCCCGCACTCCACAGCGCTCCACGGCGCTACGCGCACAGCGACCGCGGGCTACTGCTCGGTGGCGATGGCCTCTTCTACGTGGCGGCGCGCTTTGCCGATGTGTTCGAGGATGCGTCCCTGCAAACCTTGCGCCGACGGATCGTCTTCTTCCTTGGCGGCTTCGTCGTGGGCGTTGTCGAGAACCTTGGCTGCTTTGTTGAGCCGCGGAATCCAGCGGAGATGCGAATCGATTCCCGGATGGTCGTTGAGATCCTTGCCGTCGTCGATGGTCGCGGCTTTGAGTTCCTGAATGGCGGCGTCGATCTCTTCCATCGCCTGGCGCTCGGGATCGTGGATCTGTCCGCTATCGGGATTTGAGATCAGGGCGCGCGCGAAGCGGAGATCGGCGAGCGCGTGAAGATAATTGCCGTGGCGTTCGGGCGCAGGCTGCGAGTTTGCGAAAGACGCGAAGGCGAGTACGAGGGCAAGCGCGGCAGCGACGATCGCAAGCTTCTGCATGATGCGGATCATGGGCGGCACCTCAGGTTGTGGGAGTTCGAGCGCCGATAATTTAGCACCACAGATGCTTGGAAGCTAGCTGTTGAGGCTTTGGGACACCTTCGACAACGGGCAAGCGTTGGCGTTCGCAAATTGCGGGAAAGGCCTATAGAATTACGGGCGCATGAAAAAAATCGCGATATTGGGCTCGACGGGTTCGATCGGGCGGCAATGCCTGGATGTGGTGGATTCGCAGCCGGGGCGTTTCGAAGTGATGGCGCTGGCGGCGGGCTCGAATGTGAAGCTGGTTGCCGAGCAGGCGCTGCGGCACAAGCCGACGCTGGTTTCGGTGGCGACGGAAGCGAATGCAGCGGAACTTTGTGCGCGGCTCAAGGGAGCGCGCGAGAAGGGCAGCGGCAAGAACGATGCAAAACTGCCGGAGATCGTCTTCGGCGCAGAGGGAATCGAGCGCGTCGCGACGCACCCGGATGCGCAGATGGTCGTCTCGGCAGCGGTCGGCGTGGTGGGATTGCCCGCGACGTATAAGGCGATCGAGCTTGGCAGGGAAGTCGCGCTCGCGAATAAGGAAGTGCTCGTCGCGGCGGGCGAAGTGGTGATGGCGGCGGTCGAGCGGCATCGCGTCTCGCTGCTGCCGGTCGACAGCGAGCACAACGCGATCCACCAGTGCCTGCGCGCCGGCGAGCACCGCGAAGTCAAGCGGCTGATCCTGACGGCGTCCGGCGGGCCGTTCCGCAAGACCCCGATCTCGAAGCTCAGCAAAGTGACGCCCAAGCAGGCGCTCGCGCACCCGAACTGGAATATGGGCCGGCGCATCACCATCGATTCCGCCACGTTGATGAACAAGGGCTTCGAGGTGATCGAAGCGTGCTGGCTTTTCGGCGTGGGCCTCGACAAGATTAAGGTAGTGATCCACCCGCAGTCGACGATTCATTCGATGGTCGAGTTCGTGGATGGCTCGATCCTGGCGCAGCTTGGTCCGACCGACATGCGCATGCCGATCCAATACGCGCTAACTTTTCCCGACCGTGTCGCATCTAACAGTTGTGAGCTCGATTGGGCGGGGTTGAAAAAGCTCGACTTTGCGGAAGTCCCGGCGCGAAAATTCCCTTGCTTGGAGCTCGCGAAAGCTGCGATTCGCGAGGGAGGGCCGCTGCCTTGCGCGCTGAATGCAGCCGATGAGATAGCTGTAGCGGCGTTCCTCGAAGGGCGGCTGCCGTTTCTGGGGATCGCGGAGGTGGTCGGCGCCGTTCTCGAGCACATGCCGCGCGGCCCGCTTCACAGTATCGCCGACGTGATCGGGGCGGACGGCGAAGCGCGGCGGTTGGCGCACCTGGAAGTGAAAAAGTTGTCGGGTCGGGGCGGCAAGCGGTCGGGCAGGTGATCGGGACTCGGGGAATTGTTCGGCGAATGGGTGGCGTCCGATGTGCTTTTGGTACGTTCGAGATCGGACGCGTTTTCAAACCTATGCCGACTTTTGTAGAATGGCTTATCGATCAAATCTCAATACAAACGGGTTGAGCGACCATGGAAGCTGTTAGCTTTTTGCGCGCGATTGTCGCGGGCGCCATTGTGCTGGGCGTCCTGGTTCTGGTCCACGAGTGGGGACACTTCATCGCCGCGAAGCTCTGCGGCGTTCGCGTGGACGTGTTTTCGATCGGCTTCGGCAACCGCCTCTGGGGCGTGAAGCGCGGCGACACCGATTACCGGATCAGTGCGCTGCCGCTGGGCGGCTACGTCCGGATGGCGGGCGACAATCCCGTCGAAGAACGCACCGGCGCCCCCTATGAATTTCTCTCGCGCCCGCGCTGGCAGCGATTTCTGATCGCGATCGCCGGCCCAGCAACGAACATCGCGCTGACATTCCTCATTTTCTGGGTACTCTATGCTTCGGTTAGCCTCCCATACGTTCCGCCCACCATTGAGCAGGTCGAATCGGGATCCGCGGCTGACAAGGCCGGACTGAAATCGGGCGACACCCTTTTCTCGATCGATGGCAAATCCGTCGACACCTTAGCGGAATCCGTGGCTGCCATTCGCCATTCGGGTGGGCGCCCGATCCTGTTTGTCGTCGGGCGAGACAGTAAGGAACTGCAGCTGACCATCGCGCCCGTGCAGATGAAATCGCCGGATAGCGGCGACATGGCATGGATGATCGGCGCGATCATCGGCGATTCTCAACAGAGCCGGCCTCGCGACGGAGTGATCCGGGGAGCCAAGCACGCGGGCCGGGAAACGATTTACGAGACGCAGCAGATCGGTGAGGTTCTCGTCGGCCTCTTTGACGGCAAGGTTTCAGTGCACGATCTGGCGGGACCTGTGGGAATCGTCCAGCTCTCGGGCGAAGCTGCGAAGTCCGGCCCGATGACGCTGCTGGAATTGACCGCCGCGATCAGCCTGAATCTCGGCTTGCTCAATCTGCTGCCGATCCCGATCCTGGATGGCGGGCACGTCCTCATGCTGGCGATCGAGGGACTGCTGCGGCGCGAGCTGAGCATCACGTTCAAGGAGCGATTCGTGCAGGTGGGGCTGGTTTTCCTGCTCAGCGTTTTCGCCTTCGTGATGTATAGCGACATTTTGCGGGTGATCCAGACGCGCGGGCGATAGAAGTTGCCGCACTGCTCAACCGTCCCTCCGGGACTGTCGGTACTGACGCAAGTGGTCCCGGCATTCCGCTTCGCCTGCCTCGCCGGCAGGCGGGCTCCATGCCGGGCTAAGAACAATCGCGCCTCCGGCGCTTGGAGTGTGCCGCCGAGGAATCTCATCGCGGAGCAATGGCTCGGAAGAGCCCCAGTCGCCGCCGTGAAGATTCGCCAGCCTCGAAACGTCGCCTGCAGCGGACGAGCCTAACAACTTCTTCTGATATACTCCCTCTAGATACGACCATGTCGGCCACTCCACATCGAGTCTCGACGGGCGAGCGCATCAACGAGCAGGAACCGGACGGGAGTCTCCAGCGCCAACTGAGCGAGCGCGGCATCCGGCTCACGCGCCAGCGCCGCGTGGTGCTGCAGGTGATGGAATCGGCGTCGCGCCACATGGACGCCGAGGAAATCCTTGGTCACGCGCAGGCGATCGACAAGGACATCACGCGCGTAACGGTGTATCGCACGCTCGACCTGCTGAAACGCCACGGATTGATCGACGAACTCGATCTGCTCCATCTGCGCGGGCATCGCCACTACTACGAAAGCCACGGCCCGCGGGATCATATTCACGTTGCGTGCATGGAGTGCGGGAAGGTGCGCGAGGTCGAAAGCCCGCTCTACGAGGAATTGAAGCAGCAGATTTCGCGCGATTGCGGGATCGAGATTACGGTCGCGCGCACGGAAGTCGGCGGGATCTGCGACGACTGCCGCGCCAAGAAAACCTCCGCAGAACCTATCTCGTAAGCGTCTTCCGAAGTTCGATGTCACTACGCGCTGCGGTTGGTGTTCGTAGCAAAGGCCCCACCCTCAGAAACCGAGGATGGGGCACCCGCAAAGTCAAAGGCGAAGCCCCAGGGGTCGTTACGTGGGCATCGCTGCGAAATAGCGGCGAGCTTCCTCGATATCCTTCAAAATTTGGCGGCGCAGGGCGTCCGGGCCGGGGAACTTCTGCTCGTCGCGCAGGCGCGTCCAGAAGCGCACTTCCATTTGTCCGCTGGTGAGATTCTCGCTGAAATCGAAGAGGTGCGATTCGATGGTGACGCGTACGCCGTCGAAGGTCGGGCGCACGCCGACGTTTGTTGCGGCGCGATACGTTTTGCCGCCGACGGCGACTTCGGTTGCGTAGACGCCGTTCTTCGGCAGCATCTCCTGTTCGGTCGCGAGATTTAGCGTGGGCACGACGAGCTTGCGTCCCTGGCCCGTGCCGGTGCGAATTTCACCGGCGAGCGCGTAGGGGCGTCCGAGCAGGTTGCGCGCGTCCTCGACGCGGCCTTCGCGCAGTGCGGCGCGAATCGCGGTGCTTGAGACGACGATGCCGTCTTTGATCACGGGAGGCAGCGTCTTCACGTCGAAGCCCCAGCGCTGGCCGAGCTGCACGAGCAGTTGTACATCGCCGGATTGGCGGTGGCCGAAACGGAAATTGCCGCCGACGAGCAACGTGCGCGCATGCATCGTATCCACGAGGAACCGGCGCACGAAATCCTCGGCGCCCACCGCGGCAAGCTGCGGATCGAAGCGGAGCACGAACGCGATGTCGACGCCGAGAGCTTCGATCGCGGCGAGGCGCTGGTCGAGCGTCATCAGGACCGGCGGCGCGTCGGCCGGGCGGAGGACGCGGGCCGGATGGGGGGAAAACGTCAGCACGGCGGATTTGCAGCCAGCCTGCCGCGCGATTTCGCACACTGTGCCGAGAATTCGCTGGTGGCCCAGGTGGACGCCGTCGAAATTCCCGATCGTGACGACGGTCGGCTCCGCGGCGGATTGGCCCGGCTGGCCCGAATGGTCAACGACCGCGGCCCATTCCGCCTCGGAGTGCAGCACCACGAAAGGCATCAGAGTGGCACCTCGAACTCAAGTCCGTCGTATGCGAGACGCACCTTTTCGGGCAGCCGCGCGTTGGCCTCTTCGTGGCTCACGTCGTGGCAAATATGCGTGAACCACGCGTGCTTGGGCTTGAGTTCGCGGACCAGCGCGAGCGACTGCTCGATGGTTGAATGCGTGGGATGCGGCACGTAGCGCATTGCGTCGAGGATAAAGTGGTCCAGGCCTCCGAGTAGCGCCTTCGAGCTATCGGGCACGCGGCTGAAATCGGTGAGGTAGCCCACGCTGCCGATGCGGAAGCCGAGCACGGGCTGCGAGCCATGCATGGCCGGCACGGGGATGATCTTCGTTCCGAAGAGATCGAACGGGCCGTCGATCGGGTGAAGGTCGATGAGTGGGAGGCTGCTTTCCGAGGGAGTTTCGTCGAAAATGTAGGCGAATTGGCGGCGCAGAAGCGCGAGAGTTTCCGCGGAGGCGTAGATCGGGACGATGCCCTTCTGCTTGACGTTGTAGGGTCGGATGTCGTCAAGGCCCAGGATGTGGTCGGCGTGGGCGTGCGTGTAGATGACGGCATCGAGATGGTCGATGTGCGCGCGCAAAGCCTGATAGCGAAAATCGGGCGTAGTGTCGATTACCACGTTGTGCCCGCCGTACGCCAGCAGCACCGAGGGACGCGTGCGCTTATCGTGCGGGTCGGTGGACTCGCACACGGCGCAGTGGCAAGCGAGCGTCGGCACGCCCATCGACGTGCCCGATCCCAAGACCGTTAATTTGAGTGAAGACATGAAATCGCGGGAAGGGTCGCGAAGCGCACCCGAGGTCTGGCCTTGCCCGTGGCCTGCCCGTCTCAAGCGCCTAGCGCTTTACGGCCTTGTTAGCCATGGCGTCCGCCGCAGCCTTGGAAAGTTCCATGAACGTGAGTTTCAGGCTGCCCAGCACTTCGATCAAGAGATCTTCATCGGCCTTGGCAAGATTGCCGCGCGTTTTTTCGCGCAGCACGTCGAGCATGTCGATCATTTCGCGCGCGCCTTCGAGATCGAGAAACGGCTGGCCGGTGCGCGGGTCGGCCATGCCGCCGAGCATCGCGGCTGCGTTGCGCGTGAGAAAATCGACCAGCACTTGGAAGCTGCGCGAAGAGGGAATTGCGTCGGCAGCGTCGGCGGCTTCGGCTTCGGGCGTGGCGTCGTCGGCTGCACTGGCTTCGACTAGTGCGCTAGGAGCGGCGCCTGCGGGCGCGGGAGCGGCGGGCTTCGTCGAGGATGCTTGCGATTGCGCGGGAGGCGCGGATTTGCGGGCCTTCGCGGCCTCATCATCGCGGCGCTCCTGCTCGACCGCGTCCTTGCGGAGTTCGCCGTCTTCGGTAAAGAGGCGCCGGTCGACTACCTTGAAACCTTCGTCCTGCTTGGGATCGGGCACGTGGTGTCCTCAGAGTTGCGTGGTGCTTGAACTGAAATTCTAGCATCGGCGTGTGTGGGCCACAAGGCGCAGGGCGCGGCGGCGAAATTGCGGGCGCGCGGCGGTTGCGGCGGGCCGCGATGGCTTGTACATTGGCGTGTTTCCGAGAGGATGGCGAGCTTTCATGGCGAAGCGGCAAAGTCGATTGCGCGGGCGGCGAGAGAACAAGGCGCGGCGGGGGGCGAAGACGAAAGTGCCGGAGGCGGCGCGATCGCGGGCGAACATTCGGATCACGGCGCGCGACCGGGCGGCGGGGAAATGGTTCGCGAAGCTGGTGGCGCTGCAGGCGCGGTTGCGCGGGCCGGGCGGGTGTCCATGGGACCACGAGCAGACGCACGAATCGCTGCGGCGATTCCTGATCGAGGAGGCGTACGAAGTGCTCGACGCGATGCAACATGCGGATTCGCACGAGTTCGCGTCTGAGTTGGGCGACTTGCTGCTGCAAGTGGTGTTTCATTCGATCCTGGCGGAGGAAACGGGCGCGTTCACGATCTCGGACGTGATCGAATCCGTGCACACGAAGATGGTGCGCAGGCACCCGCATGTTTTCGGCGACGTGCGCGCGAAGACTTCGCGCGAGGTGCTGAAGAATTGGGAGGAGATCAAGCGCGAGGAGCGCGCGGAGAAGGGGAGGGCCGCCGACGAATCGATTCTGGCGAGGGTGCCGAAATCGCTTCCGGGGCTGCTTGAGGCGTATCAGTTGACGCGAAGCGCGGCCCGCATCGGTTTTGATTGGGAGAACCTCGCCGGCATTCTCGAGAAGCTCGAGGAAGAGAAGCGCGAGATTCAATCGATTCTGCCGGCGTCGGATGCATCGACGGGCGGCAAAACTGTTGCCGCGAGTCCGGAAGTGGCGCGGCGGATCGAGGAGGAAGTTGGCGACCTGCTGTTCGTCGGCGTGAATGTCGCGCGGTTCTTGGGCGTCGATCCGGAGATTGCGCTGAAGGGGGCAAACCGGAAGTTCAAGCAACGATTCGAGTGGATGGAGGCTGCCGCGGCACGTGGAGGCAACCGGCTGGCTGATTTGCCGCGCGCGCGAATGGAAGAGCTATGGGACGAATCGAAGACGCACGACCTGGCGGCAAAGCCCCGCTGACCGCAGCATTGCGGCCTTCGCGCCGGCCGCATAAGCCCACCTAATGCTTTCGGCAAACACTATAAATTGGACGCTGGGCCTCCCGCGACGCTTAATGGACCTGTGAGGAGGCCGATCTAATGACAGCGTCGCCCGAAGTGAATCTGTGGTCCTCAGCCGAGCACGCGCTCGATTATCTTCGCCGGGCGGATACCGTGCCGCATCGCGTGGAGGGCGAAGCCACGCTGCTTGAGTTCATTCCTGCGAGCCCGCGGCGCGTCCTCGATCTTGGCAGCGGCGCGGGGCGCCTGCTGGCATTGGTGAAGGCGGCGCGGCCGCGCGCGGAATTCGTCGCGCTCGATTTTTCTCCCGCGATGCTCGCCGAGCTGGAAAGGCTCTTTGGCAAAGACCGCGGCGTAACCGTCGTGGCGCACGATCTGGACCAGCCGCTCCCGCCGCTGGGGCGCTTCGACGCCGTGATTTCGAGCTTTGCCATCCACCACGTGCGCGACGAACGCAAGCGGCAGATTTACGCCGAAGTTTTCGCGATGCTCGAACCGGGCGGCGTCTTCTGCAACCTGGAGCACGTGGCGTCGCCGACGCCGAAGCTTCATCTTGCGTTTTTCGAGGCGCTGGCCTGGGAGGACGACCCGTCGAACAAGCTGCTCGACGTCGAAACGCAGCTGGGGTGGCTGGGCGAAATCGGATTCGCTGAGGTGGATTGCCACTGGAAGTGGCGCGAGCTGGCGCTATTCGCGGGAGTCAAGCCGCTGCAAGGTTGAGCGTGTCGCACCTACGGCGCTCGGGTCTCTTTCGCATCGGTTTTCCCCACCCTTCCGGGTGGGGCTAAATTGTGCCGCGCCTCCGGCGCTGGATGCGAGGAAGGGATAGCACGACTCCGGCGAACGGGTGCTGCTCGCGGGTGTTAAGCCAACGCGGTAGCGAAACCGGCTCCCGGAATTTCGTTGCGAATGAGCGATGAACCCGGCTGCACTTGGCGCGAAATCCCGTATACTTTCCTTCACCGAAAATGAGCTCACCGCGCGCCATTCCGGAGATCGTGGTACGCCACTGCACCACCCTCGAGGAATTCGAGGAGTGCGTGCTGGTGGAGCACGCCACGTGGGGCAAGGACATTTCGGTGGTGTCGTCGATTTTCGTCGTGGCGTACCACACCGGCGGCCAGGTGCTCGGCGCGTTCGACGGCAAGCGAATGCTCGGATTCACGCTCGCGCTGCTCGGCCAGCGCGCCGGCGAGACGTTCCTGCATTCGCACATGACCGCCGTGTTGCCCGTGTTTCGCGATTACGGCATCGGCCGCCGGCTCAAACTATTTCAACGCGACGACGCGCTGCGGCGCGGGATCAAGCTGGTCGAGTGGACGTTCGATCCGCTGGAGTCGAAGAACGCGCATTTCAACCTGATGCGGCTCGGCGCGGTGGCGCGGCGGTGGATTCCGAATTGCTATGGTGTTACCGATAGCCCGTTGCACGGCAGCCTGCCGACAGACCGGCTGGTGGCCGAATGGCGGCTCGATTCCGAGCGCGTGAAGTCGATCGTGGCGGGTGATCGCGAGCCAGTGAGCGCAGCGGCAATGCGCGTCGAGTACCCGGCCGATTTCGGTCGCATCAGGGACACGGATCTCGAGGCTGCCACCGAGATTCAGTCGAAGGTGCGGGACCAATTCGAAGGTTTGATTGCTAAGGATTACGCAGCGACGGGTATCGAGAGGCGCGACGGCATGGCAAGCTACATTCTCGAGCCGCGCGGCGAGATTGCGGGGCTAAGCTTGCCGGAATTCACGGAACATTTCACGGAACACTGAGGTCACGGAACACTAAGGAACGCATGCGAATTCAAAAAATCACGCTGCGCGAGATTCACCTGCGATTGCTCTCGCCGTTTCAGACGAGTTTCGGCACGACCGATCTGCGGCGAATCTTGCTGGTCGAAGCGGAGGCGGACGGCGGCATTGCGGGCTGGGGCGAGTCGACGGCGGGCGAACATCCGTTTTACTCCTACGAATCGATCGAGACCGCGTGGTACATCCTGCGCGACTACCTCTGGCCCATCGTGCGCGGCAGGGAAATCGCGGCCGCGTCGGAAGCACTGAGCCTTTTCGCGCAAGTGCGCGGGCACAACATGGCGAAGGCCGCCCTCGAAACCGCGCTCTGGGATATCGAGGCCAAGCAGAAAAACATGCCACTCGCGAAATTGCTCGGCGGCACGCGCGCGGAGGTTCCCTGCGGCGTATCGATCGGCATCCAGCCCACGATGAAGGGACTGGCCGCGAAGGTCGACGAAGCGCTCGCCGCCGGATACCAGCGCATCAAGATCAAAATCAAGCCGGGAACAGACATCGAGCCGGTGCGCGCCCTGCGCGAACGCTTTCCGCGCGTGCGCCTGATGGCCGACGCGAATTCCGCGTACACGCTTGCGGACGCCCCGCTGCTGAAGAAACTCGACGCCTTTCACCTGATGATGATCGAGCAGCCGCTCGGCTGCGACGACATCTATTCCCACGCGGAACTGCAGCGGCAGCTCGAGACGCCGATCTGCCTCGACGAATGCATCCACGACGCGGAAAACGCGCGCGCCGCGATCGAATTGCGCGCCTGCCAGATCATAAACATCAAACTCGGGCGCGTGGGCGGGCACACGTCCGCGCGGCAGGTGCACGATATCTGCCAGGCGAACTCGATCCCGGTGTGGTGCGGCGGCATGCTTGAATCGGGGATTGGGCGGGCGCATAACATCGCGATGTCGTCGCTGCCCAACTTTTCGCTTCCGGGCGACGTTTCCGCTAGCAAGCGCTACTGGGCCGAAGACATCATCGAGCCCGAAGTCGAAGTATCGCCGCAGGGGACAATCCGCGTTCCGAGCGCGCCCGGCATCGGCTACACGCCGCGCATCGACCGCATCGAGTCGCTCACCGAGCGCCGGGAAATCCTCGAGTAGACGTTGTCGTCCACGCCAATCACGGAAAATTCCGGCGCGTCAGCCCCGCCCGCGGATGCGCACCGGCCGAGCGGCGTGCTGTTGGGTGCGACCCTTGCGCTGATCCTGCTGCTCTGGTCGGTCAACTACACCGCCGGCAAAATCGCGTTGCGGCACATGAGCCCGTTGACGCTCGCGCCGCTGCGCATCGATCTGGCCGCGCTCCTCATGCTCGCCGTGCACTTCCTGCGCCGCGAGCGCGCCCGTTTTCAGCGGCGCGACTTTTGGACGTTCGCGTATCTGGCATTTCTCGGCGTGGTGCTCAACCAGGGCTGCTTCATGGTGGGCCTGGGCTACACGACTTCGGGACGCTCCGTGCTGGTGAAGGCGCTTGGGCCGATCCTGATCCTGATTCTCGCGCGCGCCATGGGCCTCGAAGCGTTCACCACGCCGAAAATCGTCGGCATGGCGCTGGCGTTTTGCGGAGTGATGTTGCTCGAGACGGAAGGCGGCGCGGTCGGTCACACGTCGGCGGTGATCGGCGATGCGATCACGTTCGTCAGCACGATGGCGTTTGCGATTTACAGCGTGCTGGGCAAGAGAGTTTTGAACGCGTCGCGCACGGGGCATTACGACGCGATTTCGCTGAATACGTTCATCACCGTGGGCGCGGGCATCATGGTGCTGCCGCTGGCCGTGCAGCAGGGAATCGCGCTCGACTGGAAAAGCGTCGGCTGGGTGGGCTGGGGCGCGATGGGCTACATGTCCCTCGGCAGCTCGGTGGGCGCGTACACGCTGTTTTACTGGGTGCTGAAGTATCTCGATGCATCGCGGGTAGCCGCAATCAACTACGTGCAGCCGTTCCTCGTGATCGTCCTGTCGATGCTGTTTCTCGGTGAACGCCCGACCGGCCACCTGATTTCGGGCGGCGTGCTGGTGCTCGTCGGCGTGTATTTTGTCGAAAGAGTTTCGGCGGGGAGTGCGCGGCTGCGGGGAAGCGAAGGCCCGGCGGCGTGAACCGCCGGGCCCGTGGCATGCGGCAATCTGTCGCGACGAACGAAGGCTTCGCGATCGCGATTTACTGCGCGGCGGGCGCCGGCGCCGTCATCTCCAGATCGATCTGAATGGGCACTTCGTCGCCAACCATGCCCGCATCGGCGGCCACGCCGAAATCCTGGCGGTTGATCGTGAGGGAAGCAGCCGCGCCGCGGCGGAATCCGCCCGTCCGGCTCATCGGGTCCTTGCGCGCGGCGCTGAGGGCGCCGACGTTGAGCACGACTTCCTTGGTGACGCCGCGAATTGTGAGGTTGCCGGTCACCTTGTAGTCGTCGCCGCTCTTTTCAACCTTGGTCGACTTGAACGTGATTGTGGGGTACATCGCGACGTCGAGGAAGTGCTCGCTCTTGAGGTCGTTGTCGCGCATGGGGACGCGCGTATCGATCGAGTTCACGTCGATGGTCACGTCGACGCTCGAATTCGCCATGTCCTGATCGTCCAGCTGAACCGTGCCGCTGATCTTGGTGAAGTCGCCCTGCACGTTCGAAATCCCGAGGTGGCGAACCGTGAACTGCGCGTTCGTGTGATTGGGATCGAGCGTCCATGTCGTGGTCGCCGCAAACGCCGGGACCGCCAGAATTGCAGCCAGTCCAAAAGCCATGACAAACTTCTTCATCTGGTGCCTCCTAGAAAATCGCTGAAAGTTTCAGTCGTTCGCAATGACGGGTCGCCGCCCGCGAAGCGCCTTCGCCGCTTCGCAGCAGCGGGCCGCAGCCCCTCGGGGCCCGCGATCCGCGCGAGAGTATATAACAGGTTACGCCGCCGCCCGAATACAGTTCCGAGCAACGCTGGAGCAGGGCAGACTCGGAGGGTTCGGTCGTTCCCGCGCAATCCGCGCATGCCACCAAATTCTCCAGCTTCCGAGAAGCGGACTTTTGACCGGTCAGCCAGATTTCACGTGTCCGGTTAGCGGGTTAATCCATCGGCGAAAATCGGGACCGGCTCTAGGTATTCTTGCCTCGTAGCGCGGTACCAGCGGCGGTCGCTGCTCGCGCCTGAGTCGGCTTGTCCGATAAGATCGTCGCCGCTTCACGGTCGATTTCGATCGAACCTTTAAAGCTCGCTCCGTCCTCAATCAATATTCGGGCAGTCGTGAGGTCTCCGACGACCGAGCCGTTCTTCATTATCTCGATTCTCTCGCTGGCTCGCAGATTCCCTTTTACGCTTCCATAAACAATAATCTCGCGGGCAACCACGTCAGAGGTCAACTTCCCGCTTAGTCCGACGGTCAGCTTGTGGTCGGCGAGATGAATTGGTCCTTCCACGGTGCCCTCTACGAGCAGATCCTCATTCCCGGATAGTTCACCCTTGATGCGCAGACCCGTGCCGACGCAATCTGCACCTGCCCGCGTCGAGCTCCCCAGCCCTACGTCGTTCGTGTTCATGACTCTACCTTTCCAGTTCGCCGAATCGGACTCGCTATTCTAATGTCCGGCGCGTGGTTCCACCGAAACTAGCCGGTAGCGTGAGGGGGGAAACTCCACTGGCAGCGCGGCAAGCCTAATGGAATTCATTCGATGGTGCAAGGGCTGAGCTCTCGGGCTTATTTCGCAGGGCGTGAGCCCGTGATAAGAATGTCCACGAGTCTTTTGGCGCTTCGCTGCCAGTCGGGCCCGGATGCCACATGGCCGACGCCGATGAGCGCGCGAAGCAGGTCGAATGGCTCGAGATCGCTGCGCAGGTCACCGCTGCGCATGGCGCGTTTTGCCAGCGCGTCGATCGCGCCGCTGATCTGGGCGCGGGAACCCTCATACAGCTTCGAGGGACCTCCTACTAACGAATTCAGCGCTGGAGCGATGATCTGTTTGGCCGCGATGTAGTCGACGAACAAGAGCATCCAGGCGCGCAACGCTTCGAGCGGAGGCATGGCCTTAGCGAAGTCACGTGCTGCTGCCGCCAGCTTTCCGACCTCAGCCCGATAGACCGCCTCGATCAGCGCATCGCGCGTGGGGAAGTGGCGATACAGAGTGCCAGGGCCGACGCCCGCCTGCCGGGCGATGTCGTCCAGGCTGGCGTTCGCGCCGAGGCGCGTAAATGCCTCCTTCGCAATTTCCAGGATGCGCTCGCGATTCCGCTGGGCGTCGGCGCGGGGCTTTCGAGTGGACTGTGGCCGTTTCGTAGGCATGCTGGAAAAAACCGAAAAAACTTGCAACCGGAGACCATCTCCGGTTATCTTATGCAGTGCGGAGACAGTCTCCGTTTTATGCGAGGCGTGGCCGCTTGTCAATAGCCAAGCGGGACGGAGGAGGAAAAACATGGTGGAGACATTTGGAGCTACATCAACGACAGAAGAAGTTTTGTCCGGTATCGACCTGCGGGGCAAGCAAATCCTGGTAACGGGTGTTTCGGCCGGGCTCGGCGTGGAGACGGCTCGGTCACTGGCCGCCCATGGCGCGAACGTGATCGGCACCGCCCGCGACTTGGCCAAGGCCGAAGCGGCGACATCTCGGATACGCAGGGACGCGGCGGCCAACGGCGGAAGCTTTGAGCTTGTCGAACTCGATTTAGCGAGTCTCGCGAGCGTTCGAGACTGCGCCGACCAACTGGTCAAAAGGGGCGAGCCGTTCGATGTGGTCATCGCCAACGCGGGTGTGATGGCCACGCCGTTCAGCTGTACGACCGACCACGTCGAGATGCAATTCGGCACCAATCACTTGGGCCACTTCGTCCTGGTGAACAGGATCGCACCTCTCATCCGCAAGGGAGGACGATTGGTCAATTTGTCCTCGGCGGGGCACCGGTTTGCCGATGTCGACCTCGACGATCCGAACTTTGAGAGAACGCCCTATGATCCCTTCATCGCGTATGGCCGGTCGAAGACCGCAAATAGTCTCTTCGCCGTCGCCTTCGACCAAAGGCACCGCCAACGTGGAGTGCGCGCTGCGGCCGTGCATCCAGGAGTCATCCAGACCGACCTCGGGCGGTACGTGGAGCCCGGCCGCATCGAAAACATGATCGAACAAATGAACGATCAACTGATCGCGGAGGGAACGGGACCGTTCGAGTGGAAGACGATCCCGCAGGGAGCCGCAACTTCCGTATGGGCCGGTGTCGTGGCGGAGGCTGCGGAGATCGGCGGGCGCTATTGCGAAAACTGCCACGTCGGGGACATCGTGCCCGAGGGAGTGACAATCAGCGGGGTAAGCGAAGGAGTGCGCGAATATGCGCTCGATCCCCAAAGGGCGGAGGCTCTCTGGAAGAAAAGCGAAGAAATGGTTGGAGAATCCTTTTCGCGTTAAGGAAGGAATAACTATGAAAGTGTTTGTGACGGGAGCAACGGGATTTATCGGTTCTGCGATCGTTCGAGAACTCATTGGCGCGGGCCATCAGGTGCTCGGTCTTACGCGTTCCGATGCTGGCGCACAGTTGCTGATCGCCGCCGGCGCGGAGGCGCACCGCGGCGATCTCGAAAACCTCGACAGCCTGCGCAGCGGATCGGCCAAGTCCGATGCCGTGATTCACACCGCGTTCAATCACGACTTCTCGAAGTACGTGGCGAATTGCGAAGCCGACCGGCAAGCGATTGAGGCGTTAGGCGACGGTCTGACGGGCGCCGGCAGGCTGCTGATTGTCACGTCCGGGACTGGGATGGCGAATTCGGAGGCGGGCGTTCTTGCTACCGAGCAAGATGCCGCCGCCAGTTCGAAAGCGGTTCCTCGGGCGGCTTCGGAAGAGGCGGCTGCTGCGGTCGCGGCGCGCGGGGTTCGCACCGCCATCGTGCGGCTGCCTCAGGTCCACGACACGGTGAAGCAGGGCCTGGTCACGTATGCAATCCACGTCGCGCGCGAAAAGGGCGTTTCGGCGTACGTGGGCGACGGACGCAACCGCTGGCCCGCGGCGCACCGCCTCGATACCGCGCGGCTCTACCGGCTGGCGCTCGAGAAGGCGGGCGCCGGCGACAAGTTTCACGCTGTCGCGGAAGAGGGAGTGCCCGTGCGAGAGATCGCTGAGGTTATTGGACGAGGCCTTAAAGTGCCTGTGGTCTCGCTTTCGCCCGAAGAGGCTCCGAAACATTTCGGCTGGCTCGCGGCGTTTGTTGGACGCGATGTCCCAGCATCGAGCGCGTACACGCGGGAAAAGCTGGGATGGAACCCTACCGGCCCCGGCCTCATCCCCGATCTCGAGCACATGCGCTATTCCCCAGCCTGAAGACGATCAGCAAAAGATGTCGCGCGTTGACACGATCCGAGGCGCATGCTAGGTTTCCGCCGCGTAACCTAACGCCCAAGGGAGATACGTCCATGGCTTCGATGGTTGATTCGTTGTTCGATCAGTACGATCGCGGCGGCCTGACGCGACGGCACCTTGTCCAAGCGCTGGCCGCATTGCTCTTGCCCGCGAAGATCCTGGCGCAGGACGCGGCGCCGGCTCCTGCCCCGATTGTTCCCGGGCTGGGCGTCAACCATATTGGGCTCACGGTCAGCGATGTCGAGCAGTCTTTCGTTTTCTACCAGAAGTTATTCGGGGTCACAAAAGGCTGGCCGGCAACGAGTTCCGGGCCGGGGATTCACCTGGATCTGCCGAGCGGGTACATCAGCGTCGATTCCGTCGCCGAAAAGAAAGGCGTGATCACGCATTTCTCCATCGCGATTGACCAGATCGATCAGGATTCCTCAAAAATCCTCGCCGATAAAATCAACGCGGCACTTCCGAATGCCAAAGCGCACGCGGCGTTTCAGGCCAACGATGGAGTGTCGACCGTCAACCTCATCGATCCTGACGGCATTCACGTGCAAATCTCGCCCAAGAACGGGCGCTAGAAGAAGTAGCCTGCGGGCGACCGAGGATCGAGCGCGTTGACACTGCTCAGCGGCGCATGCTACGTTCCGCGACGGAATGACGGAGGCGACATCTTCGCGGCCTAAGCGCGTTGCGGTGATCCCCGGCGACGGCGCCGGCAAGGACGTGATCCCCGAGGCCGTGAAGGTGCTGAAGGCGGCGGCCGCGCGAGGCGGACGCCAGGTCGCGCTCACGGAATTCGATTGGGGCGCGGACCGCTACCTGCGCGACGGCACCACGCTGCCGGCCGACGCGCCCGAGATGTTTCGCCGCGACTACGACGCGATCCTGCTCGGCGCGCTCGGCGATCCGCGCGTTCCCGGCAACCAGCACGGCGCGGACATCCTGCTTGGCCTGCGATTCAAGCTCGATCTGTATGCCAACGTGCGCCCGTGCGTCCTGTTCGATCGCCGGCTGACGCCGCTCAAGGACCGCGCCGAAAAAGATATCCAGATCACGGTGTTTCGCGAAAACACCGAGGGCCTCTACGTCGGCATGGGTGGATTCTTCAAGAAGGGAACTCCGGACGAAATCGCGACGCAGGAAGACATCAACACGCGCAAGGGTGTGGAGCGGATCCTGCGCTACGCGTTTGAATTCGCGCGAGAGCGCGGGCTGAAGCGCGTCTGCATGAGCGACAAGGCCAACGCGCTCGTCTTCGGCCACGACCTGTGGCAGCGCGTGTTCGCGGAGATGCGCCGCGAGTACCCCGAGATCGCCTCGATCCACATGTACATCGACAACCTGCTGATGCAGATGGTTCGCGATCCGGCCCAATTCGACGTGATCGTCACGTGCAATCTCTTTGGCGATATCGCAAGCGATCTCGGCGCGCAGCTCGCCGGCGGCATCGGGCTCGCGCCGTCGGGGAATATTCATCCGGGGCAGGTTTCGATGTTCGAGCCGGTGCACGGGTCGGCGCCCACCATCGCGGGCAAGAACATCGCGAATCCGATGGGAGCGGCGTTGGCTGCCGGCATGATGTTCGCGCATTTCGGATGGGACACCGAGGCGGAGGCGATCGAGAGCGCAGTCCGCGCGGCGATCCTCGCGGGCAAGACCACCGCCGATCTCGGCGGCCCGCTCGGCACGCGCGAAGTAGGGGACTGGCTCGCGAATCATGTGTCGCGCTAAGTACGCTCCTCATCTGGCATGACGCCGTTGCGTTTTGCTCTTCTCGCACTTTTTCTTTATCCTGTTGGTGACTTCCTAAGATTGCTGGGGCGTTTACGGAGGACTTATTCCGATGTCGCGTAGAAATGTGCTGCTAGGCGCTCTCGCGCTCTTATTGGTGGTGCTGCCATCCGTGGGCCAAACGTCGAAGCCCGCCGCAGATCCGCAGCCGGCGGCCGCGGCCCCTTCGCCTGAAGAAGCGGCGCTGCTGAAATCAACCGAAGCATACGTACGCACGCTTTTCGGCTGGGGCTCGCAGATCAAAGTGACGGTCGGCCCGCTGGCGCAATCGCCCGCGCCGGATTTTTACACCGTGCCAATCGAAGTGACGCTCAACGACCACAAGGAAAACGGCGAAGTCTACGTCAGCAAGGACGGCAAGACGCTGCTGCGCGGCCAGCTGTACGACATGCGTGCGAATCCGTTCGCCGATAATCTTGCCAAGATTCGCCCCGACGGCAGCCCGTCCAAAGGCCCGGCGGATGCGAAAGTGACCGTGGTCGAGTACGCCGATTTCGAATGCCCGCACTGCCGCGAACTCTACGAAAGCCTCCAGGGCATCGAGGCGAAATATCCGCAAGTGCGCTTCGTCTATAAGAATTTCCCGCTCACCACGATTCATCCCTGGGCCGAGACGGCCGCGATCGGCGCGCACTGCGCCTACGAGCAGTCGCCCGAGGCGTTCTGGAAAGTGCACGACGCGATCTTCGACGATCAGGATGCCATCACGCCCGAAAACGTGTGGGACAAGCTGGTGTCGTTCGCCTCGCAGGCCGGATTGAATGCCGATACGTTCAAGGCGTGCCTATCCTCTGCGGACGCGCAGAAAGCCGTGGATGCGGAACACGCCGAGGGCGTCGCGCTCGGCGTCGATAGCACTCCCACGGCTTTCGTGAACGGCCGCCCGCTTGCCGGAGGCGACCCGCCGACCCTCGAGCAGTACATCGATTTCGAGCTTGCGGCGCAGGGCGAAGCCGCGAAATAAGATCGCTGGCTCTCGCCGTCTCTCTGTCGCGCGGATTCCAATTGCCGATTTTGGAATCCGCGCCATCTGGTAGACTCAAATCCTCCCGGCCGACCCCCTTTCGAAAGGACCATTTCATATGAAGTTCGTCGTGGCAATCTTCTTGTTCATAGGCCTCGGCTTCGCCGCCAAAGCGGATACGATTCTTCTGAAGAACGGCGATCGTCTGACCGGCACGATCGAGCACTCCGACGGAAAGCAGGTGACTCTAAAGACTGACTACGCCGGGGAGATTAACGTACAGCTCTCGGCGGTGGCGCAGATTACGTCCTCGGCGCCGGTGTTTGTCACGACGAAGCAGAAGAAAACCGTCACCGGCAAGCTGACGATGGAAGGCGCGAATCTCGACGTGGCGACCTCGAACGCCGGCCCGGTACAAGTGCCTCTGGGCGATGTGACCATGGTGCGATCCGAATCCGAGCAGGCGGCCTACGAACATTCGCTCCATCCCAGCTTCATTGACAATTGGGACGGCGCGGCGACGGTCGGATTCTCGCTCGCCCGCGGCAACAGCAACACGACGAACCTCTCGATCGGGTTCAATGGAGCGCGCACGACGCTGAACGATAAGCTGCTCACCTACGCGACCTCGATCTACGCCTCCGACAATACTCCCGGCACCGGCGGCGTAACCGCGGACGATATTCGTGGTGGCGCGCGCTACGACCACAATATTGGGCCGCTAGCGTTCGCATTTGGCAGCGTCGATTACGAGTACAACCAGCTTCAAGATTTGAATCTGCGCTCGATCTACAGCGCGGGTTTCGGCTACCACGCGATCAAGCGGCCCAACAAGATGACGCTTGATCTCCTGCTGGGCGCCAATTACACGCGTGAGTCGTATTCGGCCAACACGTCCACGCCAGTGGTACAGCGCAACATCGCCGGCGTCACGATCGGCGAGGACTTCACCCGACAGTTCGGCAAGATCACGACGCTCACCGAGCAGTTCTATTTCTATCCCGAGCTCTCCAACACGGGGCAATACCGCTTCGCGTTCGATCTGGGCATCGCGACGAAAATCAACAAGTGGCTGGGCTGGCAGACGACGGCCAGCGATCGCCTCCTGAGCGACCCGATTCCGGGCACGCAACGGAATGATCTCATCCTGACGACCGGCTTGAACGTGTCGTTCAAAGACTAGCTGGGCCCATCACGCTTGGCCGCTGCGGTGGATCGCGCGGCCGCCAATACTCGTTTGACCTGGCGCGCGATCTGCGGCGGTCCGGGCGTTCGCGTCGCTCCCTGTCCGGGCGAGAAGTACGGCCGCCAGTCAACATCGGGGAAGCCCATGCGCGTGGCTTCCGCCGGGAGCTGCTCGCGGAGCAGTTGCGGATCGCGCACGCCGAGACGCCGGATGGCGGTGTAGACGAGCCCGTTTTCGACGTCCTGCCATATGTAGGCGCGCAGGTTGCGTTGGATCGTCGCCCAGGCCGCGCGCGTCAGCTTGGTATGGCAGAGCAGGCGCAAAAGGTCGCGCTCGAGATCGGTGGGACGAGGGGAAGAATGGGGCGAGGGCGCACGACGGCGCTTAGGCGAATTGCGCATCGGGGCGATTCTAGCTTTGATTTTGGGGGTGCCGCAAATGCGGACCCACGGCAGGAACACGACCGGCGATAGCGCGGAGTGGGAGCCGCCAGAACGAATCTAGGCGGCGTTGGTCGCGACGGGGCGGACGAAATCGATGCGGTCGATGCTGGCCGCAATGCCGTAGATGGGCGTCAATTCGCCCTCGACCGCCGCGATTCGCAGGGCCTTGGCGCTGGCGCGAACGAGAACCGAGGCACCGCGCTCTTTGTCCGTGGGCAGCGCGAATGTGAGCTCCATGCCGGCACCCGGGTCCACCGAGACGCTGGATTGGAAATAGATTCCCGAACGGGAAATATCGCGAAGCTGGGCCGTATGGAATTCCGCCGGGCGTCTACGTGAGATGCAGACCTGCAATGGCAAATAGACTTCGTAGCGTCGAGCTTTTCTGCGCTCACCCATCGGAATCCCCCTAAACGATGGTATCTGCACGACCCTTGCCATGGCAAGAGGTCGACGCAATCACTGAATACAAGTGGGTTAGCCCGTGCTGGATCGAACCTTTTGACACGGATCAGGGAAAAATTTCCTAGTATAGGAAATAGCTACGCTCCCAACTCGTTCAATCCCGGACCGCCCTCCCGCAAAACGCTCCGGACGATCGGCTTAGAGCACCGGGTCGTGCAGCACCGACTGGCCCTCGGCGTCGGTCAGCAGCCCCTTGCCGATCAGCAGCTGGATCAATCGCACAACCATCGCGTGGTCCCCGCCCGCCACCTTCGGCGCGCGCTTCTCCTGTCGCAAGTCGAACGCGGGAATATACCGCCCGCCAGTCAGTTCTGTGAGCCAAGTTTCAAGATGCTTCTGCTGGGTAGCATCCAGCGAGGCGAATCCGATGCCCATGCCCAGGCCGTCCTGCGAATACACGACGGAGCCTTCGCACTGGAAGTGCGTCTGGCCTTTGCGAACGCTGACGTGGACCTCGGAGCCGATGGGAAGCGGCGACATGGTATCGACAAAGCAGCCCCCGGGACCCAAGTCCGTCGTTCGGGTCGAAAAATGCGCGCCCGTAGATAGATCGACGACCTCGGCCGCTGCCGTGAACACGTGGCGATCCGCGCCGCGGCGCTCGGCTTCTTTCGTCGCAGTCTCGCGAGTCGCAGCACCTGATGAGTATTTCTTGTGATGAGTCTTTTCGTGCATCGTCTTCGCTACCTGCTTTCCCGTGTCATGCTCGGACGCTCTTCGTTCTAGGAACGGCGGGAACCGACGGCTGGCACCTGAATCTGTGCACGTTCTATTGTCGCCAGCGGCCTTATCCGCGACAAGCCTAATCCCGGCCGGGCTTGCCCAAAGGCCAAAGTGCGGCGCGCATCAAGACGGGCAGGAGTCCGTCCAGATACGGATGCCCACGCCGCGGCTGCCGATCCAGCGGTGCTCGACGCGCACGACCGAGCCGAAGAACTTCTTCTGCACGGGCACGTTCTCCCCGTAGGGCAGCGTCACGATCAGCTTCATCCCCGGCGCATAGTGCAGCTTTGAGGTCGTGAAGTAGAGCCCCTCGCTATGGAAGTCGACGACTTGGCCCAAGTCTTCCTGCTCCGCATACTCTCCATCGGCCGGACGCACGTGAAGAGCCAGCTCCACCTTGAGCCGCTTCCGACGCCGCGATTCGTGGCGCAACGTGCGCGCCCAAGTCCCGCTGAGCTGGTGACCCGACAACTGGTGGCTGGACCACGTTCCCAGGTTCATGCGAACCGTGAATCTCGAGTTCATCGCTCATCTCCCAAGACACTGCTCCCAGCCGTACGGCGGCGCGCTGAAATCCCTCCCCAGGGTGTGAGTCAGCGCGCCTGCAACGTATGCTTTCCGGTCGGACTCGATTTCGACGGATTCGCCTCGCCGGACTTTCGGGATGCCAGTTGGCTGATTATCGGTGAAACGCAAAGGAAGGCCAGGGCAGCCAGAATTGCCATCATCAAGTAGACGATCATGCCACCCTCCTTTCCTTTCGATGCAAGGAGTGCACGGGACGATCCACTCAGGCCGTCCTCGTAACCTGCTGATTGCAATGAAGAAAGGAAAATACCTGTGAATCTACAGGGTGTTGCGAGCGGAACATCCGTGGCCCGTGGCCCACATCTGATGAAGGGAATTTCCCTGGCTCGTACCGGAACTCGTTCCGGTACACCAACGAAAGAAGCCGACGAGACATCTCTTCAGAGCTGCCAGCGGCGGACAATCTGGGTGTCCAACCGCGTGAACTGTCGGCAGAAACCCTTCTTGACATACCACGCTCCTGGGGATAACTTAGCTGTGCTTAGCGGCCGCGCGAGGTTGGCGCGCCCGAGAAATGGCTCAGTTTACCGGACGCGCACAGATGAAGCTCAATACAAGCCGACTTCGACCCGAAATCGTAGTAGTAGTACGGCTTGTACTCGCGTCTCTGCCCGGAGGGCATGACTGAGCTGAGCAACACGTAACCGGAAAGCTCAAGAAACCCACCCGCCAGAGACGCTGGCAAGGTGGGTTTTATTTTTTGCGGCTGAGGGAGATGAGAAATGGGCAGTCAAAAAGAGTCGGGCAAGAGAGAGTCTGGTAAAGAATCGGCGAAGGCATCCGCCAACGCCAACGAGTCAGCCAAGGAATCAATGACCGGCGCGAGAATTCTTTGGGAGTGTCTCGAGCGCGAAGGCGTGAAGACCGTCTTCGGCTATCCCGGCGGGGCCATCCTGCCGGCGTATGACGCGCTGCAGCACAGCTCGATCCGCCACATTCTGGTGCGCCACGAGCAGGGCGCGACGCACATGGCCGATGGCTATGCGCGCGCGACGGGCGAAGTGGGCGTGGCCGTGGCCACTTCCGGCCCCGGTGCGACCAACATGGTCACCGGCATCGCGACCGCGATGATGGACTCCTCGCCGATCGTCTGCATCACGGGGCAGGTCGGCAGCAAGCTGCTCGGCTCGGACGCGTTTCAGGAAACGGACATCACCGGCGTCACGCTGCCGATCACGAAGCACAACTATCTCGTGACGCACGCGGACGAAATCGCGCCGACTGTGCGCGAGGCGTTGTACGTCGCGAAGTCTGGCCGGCCGGGTCCGGTGCTGATCGACATCACCAAGGACGCGCAGCAGGGCACCTGCGAGCTTCGACTGGGAAGCGACGCCGCGCCGAAGATGCGCGGGCTATCGCCCCGATCTTTCGCCCGCGAAAGAAGAGTACGACAAGGCGCTGAAACTGATTCGCGGAAGCGAAGCGTCCCGTGATTCTCGCGGGGCACGGCATTCTCGTTTCAGGCGCCGAGCGCGAAGTGCAGGCGTTCGCGGAGAAAACCTGCATTCCCGTGGCGATGACGCTGCTGGGTCTCGGCGAGTTGCCGGCTTCGCACGTGCTGAACCTCGGCATGATGGGCATGCACGGCGAAGCGTGGGTGAACAAAACCATTCAGGAAGCCGACCTGCTGCTCGCGTTCGGCATGCGCTTCGACGACCGCGTGACCGGCAACCTGAAGACCTACGCGCCCAACGCCAAGAAGATCCACATCGAGATCGATCCGGCCGAGATCAACAAGAACGTGAAAGTCGATGTTGCGCTCGTCGGCGACCTGACGCAATATCCTCCAGGAATTGCTGCCGCGCGTGGAGCAAGCGAATCGCCGCGAATGGATCGAGCACATCCACGCACTCAAGGGCGACACCGCGGTCCGCGACATCCAGAATCTGCCGGACAACGGCCACCTCTACGCGGCGCACGTGATCAACGATTTGTGGCATGAGACGCGCGACCGCGACACGATCATCGTCACCGACGTGGGCCAGCACCAGATGTGGGAGGCGCAGTATTACAAGCACGAGCATTCGCGCTCGCTGATCACGTCGGGCGGCTTGGGCACGATGGGATTCGCGCTGCCCGCGGCGATCGGCGCAAAAGTGGCGCGGCCCGATGCGGACGTGTGGGTGGTGGTCGGCGACGGCGGCTTCCAGATGACCATGGCCGAACTCGCCACCATCGTGCAGGAAAATCTGAAGGTCAACATCGCGATCATCAACAACGGCTACCTCGGGATGGTCCGGCAGTGGCAGGAATTCTTCTACGAGCGGAACTACGAGGCGACGCCGCTGCTGAGTCCCGAATTTCGCGAAGCTGGCGCAGGCGTACGGCATCAAGAGCTCGATCGTGCAGAAGCGCGGCGACGTGGTGCCGACGGTACGCGCGGCGCGGGCGCACGAAGGCCCCGTGCTGATCGATTTCAAGGTGGAGCAGGAAGACACCGTCTACCCGATGGTGGCGGCGGGCGCGGCGCTGCACGAAATGATCCGGCGGCCGAGTCCGATCGTCGAGACCGCCGAGGACGAATAGGCCAGGCGAGTCGGCCGACAAAAAGAGAACAGGATACCGATGCTGCATACATTTGTGGTTTACGTCGAAAACAAGCCGGGCGTGCTCTCGCGCGTGGTGTCGCTGTTTCGCCGGCGCGCCTTCAATATCGACTCGCTCACGGTTGGGCGCACGGAAAAGCCGGACGTTTCGCGCATGACGATCGTCACCGAAGCGGATGAAGATCAGGCGCGGCGCATCGTCGCCAATATCTACAAGCTAGTGAACGTGCTGCTGGTCGACGACATCACCGGCCAGCCGTCGCTGGTGCGCGACCTCACCATGGTCAAGGTGAAGGCGACTCTCGAAACGCGGTCGCAGATTCTCGAGCTGGCCACGGTGTTTCGCGGCAAAGTGCTCGATATCGCGGCGGAATCGATCATCGTCGAGCTGACCGGCGGCGAAGAGAAAGTCGACCGGTTGCTCGAGCTGCTGAGCCCGTTCGGGCTGATCGAAGTGGTGCGCACCGGGATCGTAGCGATGCGCCGCGGCGTTTCGAAAGTACCGGCGGCCACGTCGAAGTCCGCGGGCCCGGTCGTCGTGGACGACGATACCGTCTCCTACTCGGTGTAGTCCGCCGCAAAACAAAAGCGAAAAACGATTGCAATAAGACGGGCATCAACGATGCCCCTAGCGGGTCCTTAAAAGGCCCTCAAAAAGCCAAAAGGTGACGGTCTTGGCAGGTTCACGCCGCGAGCGCCGGGAAAAACCCGCCTCCTCAGGCGGATTTGCGCTTGGCGGCGGGCTCACCCTTGGCCGCGTGCGGCTTGGGGCGCAGCGCGGCGAGGAAATCGGCGAGCGGCAGCGTGTTGATCACGTCCTTCTTTTCGATCCAGCCGCGGCGCGCGGTCATCACGCCGTATTTCATGTAGAGCAGGTTTCCCGTCGAATGCGAGTCGGTGGAAATCACGATTTTGCATCCGCGCTGCTTGGCCATGCGCAGATGGACGTCCGAAAGATCGAGACGGTCGGGATAGGCGTTCGCTTCCATGGCGACGCCGTGGGCGGCGGCCGCGTCGAGGACTTTTTCCATGTCGTAGACGAAGGGCTCGCGCCGCAGGATGAGGCGTCCCGTGGGATGCGCGATGATCTGCGTGTACGGATTCTCGATGGCGGCGAGGATGCGGTCGGTCATCTCGGCGCGCTCGAGATTCATGTAGGAGTGCACGGACGCGACGACCACGTCGAGCTGCGCCAGCACGTCGTCATATAGATCGAGCGAGCCGTCTTTCTTGATGTCGACCTCGATACCGGCGAGCAGCTTGATGCCCGGGACGCGTTCGTTGGCGGCGCGAATCTTCTTGATCTGCGCGAGCGTGCGTTTTTCGTCCATGCCGTTGGCCACGGTGACCGCCTGCGAGTGGTCAGTGAGCGCGATGTATTCGTAGCCGAGCTCGCGCGCGGCCTCGCCCATTTCCTCGATCGAATTGCGGCCGTCGGATGCGGTGGTGTGCATCTGGAGGTCGCCGCGAATGTCGGCGAGCGCGACGAGGTGCGGGAGCGTGCCGTTTTCGGCGGCTTCGATCTCGCCGGTCATTTCGCGCAGTTCGGGTTCGATATAGGCGAGCTTCAGCTTCGCGTAAATTTCCGCTTCGGTTTTGCCGGCGACCGTGCGGCCGCCTTTCAGCGTCGTCAGTGCGTATTCGTTGAGAGTCCAGCCCATGTCGTTGGCGCGGCCGCGCAGCGCGACGTTGTGTTCGCGTCGAGCCGGTGAAATAGAGCAGCGCCGCGCCGAAGCTTTTCTTTTCGAGCAGCCGCACGTCCACCTGCAGGCCGCGGCCGAGGATGAAGCTGACTTTGTTTTCGCCGTGCGCCAGATGTCTGGTCGATTCCCGGATATTTCAGGATGTGGTCCGCGACCGCATCGATGTCTTTCTGCTTGTCGTGGCCGGGGCGCATCGTGACCAGCAAATCGAGATCGCCGACGGTTTCGCGTCCGCGGCGCAGCGAGCCGGCGGGCGTGACCGACTCGACCGCTTCGCCGGCCTTCGCGATGTATGCGACGAGCTTCTGCGCCTCGTCGTCGGCCACGTTGAGCCGAACGCGTCCCGAGCCCGAGAGATTCTTGAATTGCTCGGTGGCCTTGAGGATGTTCTGCTCGCTCTTTTCGCCGAAGCCTGGAAGATCGCGCAGTTTGCCTTCGGTGCGCGAGCTTTTGAAGTCCCTCGACCGTGGCGACTTTGAAATGGCTCCAGAGAAACGCGACTTTTTTCGGCCCGAGCGATTGCAGCGAAAGCAGATCGAGCAGCGTGGGCGGATATTTCTTCAGCAGCTTCTGGCGGAGGGTGTAGTCGCCGGTTTTCAGGATTTCCTGGATGTGCTCGGCCATGCTGTCGCCGACGCCGGGCAGCTCTTTGAGTTTCTTGTCGTCCTTGGCGAGATCTTCGATGCGCTCGTGGATGCTGTACAGCAGCTCGGCCACTTTCTCGTAGCTGCGATAGCGGCCGATGATGGCGCCGTCGATTTCGAGCAGCTGCGCCGTCTCGCGCAGGATTCTGGCGACCTCGCGGTTTTCCATGTGTCCGTCCGTTGAATTCAGCTTGCGCTCATTCGCAAATCGCGTGATGTGCGACTTTGAGTTTTGCCGTGACGCGAGTCGTTTTCCCGGATTCTACGACGACTGTTTGTGACCAGGGTGAATTCCGCAGCCGGGCCCCGGCAGAGGATTCACATCAAGACGATATAGGCCCGGACGAATATCGTCGAGCACGAATTCTCCGTGATGGTGGTCGAGTACAAAGTCAGCAGTTGTGGTGGCAACGCTGGTGCCCGTTCCAGGGATCATGAGGTACACCGTAAAACCGTTTCCGACTTTCGGCTTGATCCTTCCAGCGATTCGGCCCCTTGCTTTCTCGGAACTCGTTTGAGGATGCGCGTGGCTTACGGGAAGAAAAGCCATTCCGATCATCAGTAGCGCGGCGAGCAACAAGAGGGCTCGAAAAGCCTCATTTGTTCTTGCCCGCCAGGAACTGTCGCGTAGAAGAGGATTCCGGAGACGGATTTGGCGTCGCGGATTTTGCCGGTGCGAATCCATTGTTCGGCTTCGCGCAGGGTGAGGATGCGGGAGGTGATTTTTTCGTCGGCCTCGGGATGCGCGGCGCCTTTCGTTAGGCCGGTCGCGAGAAAAATCTCCATGCGCTCGCTGAGCAGGCCCGGAGAAGGGAAGACCGCGAGAAGCTTCTTCGGACGCGCTTCGCCGTGTAGCCGGTTTCTTCGATCAGCTCGCGCTTGGCGCCCTCGGCGAAAGTTTCGTTGGGCTCTTTGTGGCCCGCGACGAGTTCCCAGAGGTATTCGCCGGCGGCGTGGCGATACTGGCGGATCAGGAGGATGCGGCCGTCGGGGAAGACCGGGAGCACGACGGCGGAGCCCGGATGCGCGACGATTTCGCGCGTCACCGTGATGCCGCTGGGCTCGACCAGGCGGTCGCGCTTGAGAGCGAAGACGCGACCCCGGAAAATTAGTTCGCTGCTGAGGATTTTCGCGGCTTTCGATTTGCTCTTTGCGGTTCGTCGCCACCCGTGGCCTCCTGTATTACAGCCCTGCGATTCTACCGCACCCTTCGAACGTTGTGCATTGCGTGCGCGGTTCTGGACGCCGCACTCAACGCAGAGTCCGCAGAGGAGCGCAGAGTGCACGGAGACACCGTGCCAGAAGGCTGCCCCCGAAAGTCGGCAAGTTAAAGGACCCGGCGCTACGTCTAAACCTTACTGCGAGGATCGTGGGCGGGGTCGAGGTATTCGAGGCCGAGGGGGCCGATGGCCGTCACTTGCGTGACGTACTCGCCGGACTTGGCCCAGTGGAAGTGCGAGGTATTGCCGGGGAGAACGATCACCGCGCCCGGGGGACATGGCCGCACCTTGTTTTCGTTGAATTCGTCGCCGAGGCCGATGTAGAAGACTCCGGAGATGACGGCGTAGATTCTGTCTTCTGGGTGGCGATGCGGCATCAGCTTGACGCCGTGGGGCACTCTGACCCGAATCGCAAAAGGCGCGGGCTTCGACGGGTCGCCAACCACAATCGCAAGTCGTACCTCGGGGGGAAAGGCCGCGAATGGCTTCCAGTCGATTTCTTCGGCCAGGATTGCTCGGAAGGCGTCCCGGCTTGGGTGATGGGAACGCGCTGCTTTTGTCATGCTTGCCTCCCGGTAGAAGCCATTTGTCTACCCTGGGATGCGATCGACAAGCTGAAAGACGGATCCATTTTAGGGCTCGGGACGCGAAGACAAAAAAGAGGCTAGATCTAGCGCGTTATTTTGCGGACACACGATATTCCATATTGACAAGATAAATCTGGCCGCATAGCATTTTGTTCGCTCTTCCCTCTGATCGCACTCGAAGTTAGAAGCAGGAGTGTGATCTATGGACCTCTACCACTGGGTTCGGGCGCTCAAGCGGTTCTCGCGCAACGTCCGGCAGGCTGTAGACCCCATCCTCGAAATCGTGGCCGCTGTGGAAATGCTGCTAGTCCGTGTTATCGTTTTCGCGGGGTTTCTGTACGGGATCTATGCGTTGACGCGCGGACGTTGAAGCTACGCTTAAGACGCTCGCGGATTCGGTCGTAGGCATCGCAGACTTGCCCGGCGACCCATTCGGCGAAATGCACCGCTCCCACGACCGCAAGTCCAACGATAATGATTAGTTCCTCGAATGCCGGTGCCATATAGAAGTCCCTCCCTACATATGGCAGAGAAAGTCTTATTCCCCCTTGACTGCCGATCCAAATGGCGTGCGGGGATAGATCGCATCGAGCGGCATAAGTTTTCGCGTCCGCGCGCCTCGTCGTTCATCCAACGGTCGCCGGACGAACGAAAACGCCGCAGCACGTTCGCCGGGCCCTAGCAACTGCACGCGGCCCAACCGATTTCGAAGCATAGAATGGAGGACGAACGTGAAAATCGTGATGGTATTGACCTCGCACGACCAGTTGGGAAACACGGGCCGGAAGACAGGGTTCTGGCTCGAGGAGTTTGCCGCGCCGTACTTTGTGTTCCGGGACGCCGGGGTTCAGTTGACGCTGGCTTCGCCCAAGGGAGGGCAGCCACCAATCGATCCCAAGAGCGATTTGCCGGAAAATCAGACTCCCGCCATGGCACGGTTCAAGAAGGACGAGCGGGCGCAGAGAGAGGTCTCCGAGACCGTCAAACTCGACACGATCAAGTCCGAAGACTACGACACCGTCTTCTATCCGGGCGGCCACGGGCCGATGTGGGACCTTGCGGAGAGTCCCATTTCAAAGGCGCTGCTCGAATCCTTCTATAACTCGGGCAAACCCATTGCGCTGGCGTGCCATGCGCCGGGAGTGCTTCGCTACGTGATGTACAACGGTGAGCCGATTGTGAAGGGCAAGCACGTAACGGGGTTCACAGACGGCGAAGAAGAAGCGGTGCAGTTGACGCACGTCGTGCCCTTTCTTGTGGAGGATGAGCTGCTGCGGCTGGGAGCTATCTTCGAGAAGGTCCGCAATTGGGAGCCGTATACCGTGGCCGACGGGCGGCTTCTCACGGGCCAGAACCCCGCATCGTCCACAATCACAGCGCAGGCGCTCGTGAAATTCATGAGCCAGAAAGCAGCTTCGGCAGCGGGTGGCTAGTTTGCCGCACGCGTGAACACGGGAACGGATAACGGCAGAGGGTGCGAAGACCAGTTCTCCGTGCTCTCTGCGTCTTCTCTGTGCACTCTGTGTTGAGGCTGCCGCGCTTCCGCAAGGCCGCGCGACTCCCTTATACTGGCCTCGGGTGGATTGGGCCCGGGTGAGCTCGATTGACGCGGAGTGCCGCGCTGAAGGCCGCGGCGCTACACTCAAACCTTCAATCATGGCGATGAATACGATTATCGTGGACGACGAGCGGCCGGCGCGCGACGAGCTTGGGTTTCTGCTCAAGGGATTTCCCGAGGTCAATGTGATCGCGCAGGGGAAGAACGGGATCGAGGCGGTCGCGCTGATCAAGGAGCACGAGCCCGATCTCGTGTTTCTCGACGTGCAGATGCCGGGGCTCGACGGCTTTGGCGTGATCAAGCGGCTCGTGGAGCGGAAGCTGAAGCTGCCGCAGATCGTCTTCGCGACGGCCTACGACCACTACGCGCTGCAGGCGTTCGAAGTGAGCGCGGTCGACTACGTCCTGAAGCCATTCGACAAGGCGCGCATCGCGCGGGCCGTGCAGCGCGCGAAGAAGATGGTCGATACGAATAGCTCGCCGGTCGACCGGCTGGAGCTGCTGGTGGGCCAGTTGGGCGCGAGCGCGCCGCAGTCGAAGCCGCAGCTGCCGGTGAAGCTGCTGGTGAAGGCGCAGTCGCGGATGATTCTGGTGGACGCCGAGGACCTGATCTACGCGTCGATTCAGGATGGCGCGATCACGATTTTCGCGCGGGAGATCGAGGGCGAGTCGAACTACCGGACGGTCGAGGAGCTGGCGGGGGCGCTCGATCCGGATGTGTTTTGGCGGCCGCACCGGTCGTATCTAGTGAACATCAACCACATCAAGGAAGTGATGCCGTGGTTCAAGTCGAGCTACATTCTGAAAATGGACGACAAGCGCGCGAGCGAGATTCCGGTGTCGCGCGCGCAGACGAAGCGGCTGCGGGAATTGCTGAAGCTGTAGGGCAGTCTTTGCCACAGAGGCACGGAGGCAGGGAAGCAGGGAGCAAGATATCTCCTCGGTGGTACGCGGCGCGGGCTCTGGAATACTTGTTTTTCTCGGTGCCTCGGTGACTCTGTGGCTGGAGTTCTGTGCTAGCATCGCTCGTACGCGTTTCTACTTTCGTTTTTTCATTTTTCGATCGAGGAGCCTTTCCGCAGAGTGGCCCAAGGCAAGACAAAGGCTAAGCGAGTTTTGAGCGGCATGCGGCCGACGGGCCGCCTCCACCTTGGGCACTTTTTCGGCGCTCTTTCCAACTGGCTGAGCCTTCAAAACGCCCGTCTGCCCGACGGGGAAGATCAATACGAGTGCTTCTTTTTTGTTGCGGATTGGCACGCGCTGACGACGCACTACGAAGACACGTCGTCGATCGCGGAAAATACGCTGCAAGTCGCCACGGACTGGCTGGCGGTGGGCCTCGATCCCGCGAAATCGACGCTGTTCGTCCAGTCGAGCATTCTCGAGCATGCGGAGCTGCACGTGCTGCTCTCGATGATCACGCCGCTATCGTGGCTGGAGCGCGTCCCGACATACAAAGAGCAGATCGAGAATCTGAAGGATCGCGACCTTGGCACCTACGGATTCCTTGGATATCCGCTGCTGCAATCTGCCGACATTGTGATCTACGATGCAGATTTTGTGCCGGTGGGCGAGGATCAGGTGCCGCATGTCGAAATCACCCGCGAGATTGTGCGGCGATTTAATTTCCTGAACGGCTGGCTCGTCGACATCGACGGGCTGTGCCGGGACGCGAACTATAGTTCGGCATATGCGCTCTATAAATTCCTATGGTCTCACCTTACAAATACTCCACAGAGCACGGATTTTCCGCCCAGACCTATACCGCGGGAGATTGCGGAATGGGTTTCTCGAATGGTGCCTAAGGTTGCTGAACAGATCGGCGTTGAAAATTTCCTTGCCCTAAATCCGGAGTGGAAGAAGCTTGTCAAATTCAAGCCCGTGCTCCATGAGCCAGGGCATCTGCTTACCGAAACGCCGAGGCTGCCGGGGACCGACGGGCGCCGCATGGCGAAATCGTACGGCAACGCGATCTGGCTAAGCGATACGCCCGATTTGATTCGCGGCAGGGTCCGCAACATGATGACGGACCCGCAGCGGCAGCGGCGGACCGATCCCGGGCGCCCGGAGATCTGCCCGGTGTTTGCGTATCACAAGCTGTTCTCGCCGGCTGATACAATCGCGCAGGTCGATCGTGATTGCCGCACCGCTGCGATCGGGTGCGTCGATTGCAAGAAGCTGATGGCCGAAAATCTGGTGAAGTGGATCGAGCCGGTGCAGGCGCGGCGGAAAGAATTCGAGGCCCATCCGCAGGAGGTTTGGGATATCCTCGACGCCGGCGGGACGAAGGCACGCGCTGCCGCGCGGCGGACCATGAAGCGAGTCCGCAACGCGATTTTCAAGTGGGATGAGGCGCGAAAGTAGAGATCCTTCGGCCGACAACAAACCACAGCGTCGGCGTCCCTTCCTTCGTCAGCGCAGGCAGGATGACGATCCTGGTCGGATCGTCAGAGCACAGACAAGAATGTCTGTGCCACTGAGGAAGGAGGCGGCCATGAATACCACAATTGTCGATCCGGGGCTTTTCAATAATGTCGAGCGGTACGAGTCGCTCATGCAGGTTGTGCGCAACCGCATGACCAACCGCGCGTTCGCTCCCTACGACGTGCCGCGCGAGCATTTCGAGATGATCATCGAGGCGGCGCGCCACGCGCCCTCCGGGGCCAACGCGCAGCCCTGGCACTACGTCGTCGTCACCGATCCGGCGGTGAAGGGAGCGATCGGGCAATACTTCATGGACGAGCAGCAGCATCGCGCCAAGCTGCACATGGGATTTCCGACGCCGAACTACAGCGGCGTGAAAACGGCGCCGGGGCTGATCGTCGTCGCGGCCGATTTCCGGTTCATCCGGGCGTTTCCGGTGCTGAACGACGGCTCGGAGCTGGACCAGAAGTACCGGCAGAACGCGGAGCGCATCCTGCTGCAGTCTGTTGCCGCGTCCACGATGTCGGCGCATCTGGCGGCAGCCGCGCTGGGATACGCCGTGTGGTGGATCACGGCGATCGGGCAGGAGGAGATCCAGCAGAGGATCAAGCCGCTGCTGGGCGTTCCCGAGGAGCTTGGCGTGATCGACATCATGTGCTTCGGGCCGCCGGCAAAGCCGTCGTACAAGCGCTGGAAGCGCTCGCTGAGCCAGATTCTGAACTGGGGCAAGTTCAACCCGGCGAATCACATGACCACCGAGCAGATCGATCAGTGGATCAAGGAGACGCGCCACAAAGCGATGTACCGCGACGAGTCGCGGGTCGACTAGCGAAGCGGCGTCAAGCTGGGTCTTTCGGAATTTCGCGGAGCGCTATAAGATAGGCCACGGATGGCATCGCCCTATCGCATCAATTTGCCGGTGTATGAAGGACCGCTCGATCTTCTGCTCGATCTAATTCGCAAGCAGGAGATGGACGTCCACAACATTCCCATCGCGAAAGTCACCGAGCAGTATCTCGATTACCTCCACCAGCTCGAAAAGCTCGATATCGACGTGTCGGCCGATTTCATCTACATGGCGGCGACGCTGATCCACATCAAATCGAAAATGCTGCTGCCGGCCGATCCGCTGGCGGGGCCCGACGCGCAGGAAGATCCGCGCGACGAGCTCGTTCACCGGCTGATGGAGCACGAGAAATTCAAGAACGCGGCGCAGCTGCTGTATCAGAAACAGCAAATTGAGGACCACGTGTGGTCGCGGCCGGATCGCGCGCTCTATACGGGCGATGCGATCGAGGGCGAGCTTGTGGTGTCGCTGGTCGATCTCGTCAAAACGTTCCAGCAGATCCTGGAACGGCGCAAGGAAGTGACGAAATTCGAGCTGCGGCATGAGTCGGTGACCATGGCGCAGATGATGGACCGGCTGCGGCGCCAGCTGATGCAGGGCGACGAGCCCGTGTCGCTGACTGGGTTTTTCGACGTGTGCGAGACGCGCAACGCGATGATCGTCGCGCTGCTGGCTGTGCTCGAAATGGTGCGCATGCAGGCGATCATTCTGGTGCAGTCGGATTTGTTCGAGGATATCCGGATTCGGAAGCATCAGATGTTCGACGCGGTGTTCGCCGGGCCCGACGCGATGTCGAAAATCGAGGAGCAATATCTCTGATGACGCCACAGGAAATTCAGGCCGCGCTCGAAGCCATTATTTACGCCGCGGACGAGCCCGCCACGCTCGATCAAATCGCGCACGCGCTCGGCGTGGAGAAAGCGGAAGCGCGGGCGGGGCTCGATCTGCTGGTCGCCGCGTACCAGACGGACGACCGCGGGATCGAAGTGCGCAAGGTGGCGGGCGGGTGGAAGTTCTACACCAAGGCGCAGCACCACGACGCGGTGCGCAAATTCATCAAGAGCCTGCAGCCGCCGCTGCGGCTCACGATGCCGGCGCTCGAGACGCTCGCCGTGATCGCGTACAAACAGCCGGCAACGGTGCCCGAGATCAACGAGATTCGCGGCGTGAATGTGGGCGGCGTGATCAAGACGCTGCTCGAAAAGCGGCTAATCACCACGGCCGGGCGCAAGGAAGTGATCGGGCGGCCGATTTTGTATCGCACGTCGAAGCAGTTCATGATGCGCTTCGGGCTGTCCGATCTCGACGAGCTGCCGAGCCTGAAGGAATTCGAGCAGCTGGCGCAGGCGGCGCTCGATTCCGACGCGGGCATCGCTCCTGCGGAGCCGGGAGATGCGACCGCGACTGCAAGTGCGCCGCTTGAATCTCCCGAGGCCGCCGCGATTCTCGAATCGGGCGAGACGAACGACCTCGGCGAGCTCGGCGAAGATGTCCCCGACGAGAGCGCCGCGCACGAATCATCGCCCGAGCCGCGCGCCGCAGCGGCCGGATCCTCCGAGAAATCGTAGTTTGATTTGGCTTGGTCGCTACGCAACAGCCTCGAGACCATTCTTGGCAACCAGCGCCAAGAGCTTCAAGGATGCTCCTCGAGGGTGTTTCTCGCCGCGCTCCCACTGGCTAACAAGACCGGGCGTCACGTTGAGATAGCGGGCAAAAAGCGCTTGGCTGGCCCTCTCGCGCCGTCGAAGATCGCGAATCTGCCTGGGACTCAACGGGTGCACGGGTGTGAGGCAGAGCACATCGAATCTCCGCATCGTTCGCTTGTCCATTACGCCCGCGGAATGCAACTCCGAAGCAGTCTCGTGCACCGCAGCCAAGAGGTTGCTGCGATGTTGCCGGCGTCTCGAATTTCCGTTTCTACTCATTACAGAACACCTCGATCAACGGACCTGATGCGATTGCGCTCGCAATTTCGACCGCGCCGTAAGCCAGCATCTCCGATGCGAGTTCCCTGAGGGCGGCCAGTTCGTCCTGCGTAATGTTCGCGCGCTCGTTTTTTGCAAATCCGTAAACGAAAAACGCGTGGGTCCCCCGGCGGTAGAGGATTACAACCCGAAAGCCGCCGGACTTTCCCTTTCCGGCTCGCGCGACCCGTTGCTTGACCACGCCTCCACCGAGGTCGGCGTCGATCAGTCCGCGCTCGACTTCGGAGGCGACCTTGCACAGCGCCGCATCGCCAATGCCCGCCTTCCGGGCGAACCTGGCAAAGGTTTTGGTCTTGAATATCCGCAACGGCCCTCGCACGAGGCCCTGTATGCGAAAGCTAGTCTATAACACTGAGTGCTATACTTTCAACGAAAGGAATCAAGGACATTGGCGGCGAATCAATGCCCGCGTCTGTTGACAATTGTGTTAAAAGGCTAGGCGTGAAACCACGACAGTGGCACGCGATTTGGGTCGGCTTGGCCCTTCTATTCCTGGCGACTGGCGGGCATTCGGCGCAAGCGCCCGCCGGGCCGCAGGCGAATCCGCCGCCTCCGCAGCAGAGCGCGCCCACTCCGCCGGCGCCGAGCGCGGCGACCGCGATGAAAGTGGAGACGCGGCTGATCACGGTGGATGTGGTTGCCACGGATTCGCACGGGCACCCAGTGCGTGACCTGAAGCAGGAGGATTTTCAGGTCTTCGACCAGCACGGCGGCGATCAAAAGATCGCGCGCTTCGCGTTTATCGACGGCGCCTCAAGCACGACCGCTGCTGCGGGTCAGCCGGGCGCACTCCCGATCGGGCCGCACATCTACTCGAATTTAGAGGGCGCCCGCCTCACGGCGCCGCCCACGGCGATCCTGATGGACGCGCTCAACACCGAAATCACGAAACAAGTGGAAGTTCACCGGCACATGTTGATGCTCTTGAAGACGCTGCCGGCGAACACTCCCATCGCTGTATTCATCCTGGGGCACACGCTGCACGTGGTGCAAGGCTTTACCACCGATCCCGGGCTCTTGAAGGCCGCCGTGGACCAGGCGCTCAAGCCGCTGTCCATCGAGCAGAATCCGCAGGACGATCCGGACAGTGCCGCGAACACGGTGCTCAATGAAAACGGCGGCACGGAAACATCCGAGACGCAGGCGCTCGAGGATTTCGAGAAAGAAGAATACGAAGCGCAGATGTCGATCCGCGTCGACGAGACGACGGACGCGATGGCGGAAATCGCGAAATACCTTGGCGGATATACCGGCCGGAAGAATCTGATCTGGTTCTCGGGATCGTTCCCGATCTGGATTGCGCCGACGTCCGATTTCGGCGGCAATCCGGCCCTCGGCATTTCTCCCTCTACGACGAAAATTCCGGGACAGGAGTTCGGCGGAGCCGCGGACTATAGCGACAAAGTGCGCGCGGCCGCCGAAGCGCTCACGGACGCGCGTGTCGCCGTCTACCCGGTGGACGCGAGCGGCCTCGAGGCCTCCAATCTGTATTCGGTCGCCCAGAATCCGCAGATTAACCAGGTGAACCCCGGCGCGGGTTTCGGAAATCAGCTCGCTCGAGAGGACAACACGCGCTCGGATGCGCAAGCCACGATGAAGGAAATATCCGAGTCCACCGGGGGCAGGACCTGCACGAACACCAACGATCTTGCCGGGTGCGTGCAAGAAGCGCTCGACGACAGCTCGTCGTACTACGAATTGTCGTATTACCCCGAAAACATCAAATGGGACGGTCACTTTCAGAAGATCACGGTCAAGACGCAGCGCCACGGGGTCAGGCTCGCGTATCGCCGCGGGTACTTCGCTACGGCCTCGCAGGGCGGCAACCAGGGCACGCCGGAAGCTTTGCTTCAGCAGACTTGCAGCGATCCATTGCCGTCCACGGGGATCAACATGACCGTCGAGCCGGTCGCTCCGCGGCAAACTCCCGGCCAGCCGCCCGAACCGCGCTACCTGCTGGCGGTATCGCCGAGCGCGTTGAGCATCGCTCCCGTGGGTGCGACGCGCCAATTGAATCTTCGGATGGCGATCTGCGAATACGACCCCAAGGGCGACCGATTCGGTTTCTTCCAGCGGGATATCTCGCGCCCGGTGACGGACGCGGCCCTGAAAAGCTGGCAGCAGAATGGAATTCGGAGCCTCTTCGACTACAACGCCCGGCCCGAGAATCTGCGATTGCGTTTTGCGGTGCTCGACGTGTCGAGCGGCACGACCGGGTCTGTCGACGTTCCCGCGCATCCGCGCGATTTCGGCACGATCCCGGGAGCGCCCGCGCAAGGCTCCGGGCCCGCAGGAACGCCGGCCTCGCAGATCTCGCAGGCCGTTGCTCCGTTGCCTGGCGCGCCAGCGGGACCCGCTGCGCCCCCGCAGCAGGCCATGGTCACGACCACTCTCACGTTCCGCTCGAGCTCGGGCAAGGTCAGCAAGCTCGATTGGAGTGAGGGGAAGGTGACTTATCAGGGCGATCTCGGCGTCGAACTGGGCGCGTCGGGATTCTTCCAGAAGTTCTTCGCGGTGCAGTATCACTGTCAGGCGGGGGCTCTCGTCTCGAACGATCCGAAAGCCACGGCAGCGCCGAGGCTCGCTTTGGTGTTGCGAGGCGCGAGCGGGCCTGGGGTGCTGATCGATTTCACGGGCAGCGAGCCGCAATACACGGGAGATCTTCCCGTCGATCCGGACGCCAAAGCATTTTTCGCTCAGGTCTGGAAACTTTGCCACTGCCAGGCGCCCTAGCTAACCCTTCGCGAGCGTGCTGTTTTCCGCTACTCTCTTTACATGGAAGAACGTCTGCAGAAGATTATCGCGCGCGCGGGGCTCGCTTCGCGGCGGCGCGCCGAGGAAATGATCACGTCGGGGCTGGTCACCGTGAACGGCCAGACGATCACCGAGCTGGGCACGAAGGCGGACGCCTCGCGCGACCACATCAAGGTGGCCGGGAAGCTGATTCACGCGGAGGCCAAGCATGTTTATCTCGCGCTGAACAAGCCGCCCGAGGTGGTAGCGACGATGAGCGATCCCGAGGGGCGGCGGTCGCTGCGCGATCTGCTGCACGGGATCAGCGAGCGCGTGTTTCCGGTGGGGCGGCTCGAATACCACGCGCACGGGCTCGTCCTGCTGACCAACGACGGCGACCTGGCGAATCGCATCCTGAAGGCGCACCAACTGCCGCAGGTCTACCAGCTGAAGCTGAAGACGCTACTGACCTTTGCCGAGATCGAGCACCTTTCGCGCGACACCGGCGCCCGGATTTCGCGCCTGCGCGGCAAGGATGCTCCGTGGTACGAGGTGACGCTGTCGGACACGCGGCGCGACGCCCTGCGCAACAAGCTTTTCCAGACCGGGCATCCCGTCGAGAAAATGAAGCGCGTCGGCATCGCCAATATCGAGCTGGATGGCCTCGCGCCGGGCCACCATCGCGAGCTTTCTCCCGGCGAGATTGCGGGGCTCACGCGGGCGCTCGACGGCCACCGTCCTGTAACTCCTAGAACGAGGAAGCCAAAGGCGTCGAAGACGCGTATTCGTAAACCTTCACAGCGCTAGACAGCCGCTTTCCTTCCGCCCGATTTGGAGTATGATGAGCCCACCCTTGGGCGGGGGATTCCGTTCGTCAGGGTTTTGGGGACCAAGCACAGGTTTAAAGGGCCAAAGTGCGTTCGCCTCGGTGAATGCGCGAACGGCGGGTCTGTGCCGCGGCGCATTTGCGAGGTTTTGGCGAGCGCCTGCGGGAGGCCGCTTCCGTGGCGGCACAATCGAAACGCACCGAAAGGATGTCCATGACCAGACCAATCGAGAATCCGAACTTGGGCGCGGCCCGGCCGTCGGACTCGGGGGCCGTCGATCCCGCGAGCGAGATTCTCAAGACCAGCCGCACCATTGCCGTCGTCGGGCTGTCGAACCGGCAGCACCGGCCGAGCTACGGCGTCGCTCAGTACCTGCAGTCGGCGGGATACCGGATTATCCCGGTGAATCCCACCGAGACGGAAGTGCTCGGGGAGAAGGCTTACGCGCGGCTCGATGATATTCCGGAGCGCGTCGATATCGTCGATATTTTTCGGCGCTCGGAGTTCGTGCCCGAGATCGTCGACGCGGCCATCCGCATCGGCGCTCGCGGCGTCTGGATGCAGGAAGGCGTGATGCACGCCGAAGCCGCCGAGCGGGCGCGCCGCGCCGGGCTTTTCGTTATCATGAACACCTGCATTTTGAAGGAACACATCAAGCGATTCCGGCTGCACTAGACGCCGTCGATCAGCGGTGAAGGTCACTGCCCACAGACTGGCCGCACCCTTCACCGCACACGTGAAGAACTCAGGGGCTCACTGTGAACTTAAGTTTGTTCGACTTCACGATTATCTTGCTTTCTTCATCGGCATCTTCTACCTGGACTGTGTAACTCCCGGGCGGCAGATCGTATAACTTGTCGAGATGAATTTCACTCTTCAGCGCGCGTCCCGGCTCTGCCTGACGGAACCCCATACTAAAATTTATTACCAGAGTCGTTGTATCCCCGGCGTTACCACTGTCCTCGCGTCTTAGCGCACGCAAGTATTTTGTTTCGTGTGGTTCGTGTCCGTTGCCGTCTTCTACGTGGACCGCATATTCGAATTCTCCGCGAGCCCCAGCGTCGCCAGCGATAAGGAAGGCCTGACCGGTTGTGTCCGTGAGCGTCACATCTATCTTGATCTCCGAGCCAACCTTAACCGCGGTTTGCGCGGCACTGATGGCTAGAGAAAACCGTGCCTGCTTGTCTGTCCCTTGGCATACGTAGACGCAGCAGCCAATAATAATGCCGCTGTAAGTGTGATTCTCACCTGACCTAGCATTCTTTGTCCTCTCCATCTCGCTGGCATCCGGCACCTCGTCACTCCAGTGGGAACACCTTGAGGACGCGTTTGCCGGGGATCGTGACTGCGAGCGACTGGCCGTCGGGCGCGATGCGGAAATCGTGAAATTCGAGGTCGTGCAGAACGGGGGTGAACGAATCGTCGTTCAGGCCGACCCATACGAGATCGTTGGATTCCTCGAGCGGGCCGCGCTTCAGCAGGACGCGATCGTCGTCGTTTCCCCACTCGAAGCGGCCGAGGCCGGCGTTCGCTTTGATGCGCTTCGACGGATTGTCGATGTCGATGGCCTCGATGGTATCGCCATCCTCGAAGAATCCGATCTTTTTGCCCGATTTGGACACGGCGAGCGAGCCGTTGTAGTTGTCGATGGTGGCGAGTTCCGTCACTGATTCGTGCAGCAGGTCGAGCGCGAGTATCGTCAGGCGGCCGCGCAGGCTCAGGTTGGAGCTGACGGCGAAGGCGCGGTTGCGCGACGCATCCCAGATCACGGTGTCGAAGGTGTGTCCTTCGAAGAGCGCCGCGGTCTGGCCGTCAGAGGGGCGCACGCGCGTGATCGTGTAGGGCGGCGCGAGGCTGAGGTACACGACGGTCTGGCCGTCCGCGAGCCAGGTGGCGTTGGTCGCGTTCTGAATGAAGCGATCCTTCGAGCCGGCAACTTTGACTTCGTTGCCGTCGCCGTCGAAAAGCGCGACGGCTTTTTGGCCGCCGACGCTGAAGACGTCGGAATCGTCCGAGCGATCCTCCTCGCCCTTTTTCTTGACGTGCGGATGGTAGTCGGGCGGCGGCTCCTGCATCGTGATGCTCGCGGCGATGTGCTTTGCGTCGGGCGCCCACAGGAGCGTGTTGACCACGTAGCCGGACGGCGGCACCGCCGGCATGAATTTATCGACGTCGACGAGGCGCCTGCCCTTGCCGGGGCCGGTGGCGACGTCGATTTCGTCGCGCTCGATGATCAGCTTCTTGATGCGTTTTAGTTTCGGGACGGCGTAAACGATCTCGTTGTGCGCGGAGATGTCGAAGGCCTGGCAATCCTCGTTGATCACTATCGTCGGATTGTCTTGCGCGGCTGCCTTCGGCGCGCCCAGCGACAGAATCGCGGCGGCGGCGAGCAGGGAAAGCGGCACGGAGCGGCGCGCGAGTGATCGGCCGGGCAATCGACGGAGTATTTGGTTGGGAATTCCCGCTGGAGTTTGATCCACGCCGCGCCGCTTACCCCTCATTTCTCCCCTTTGTCTTGATTCGACGAATCTCTTCCATCCGCTGCCGGATGCGCGCTTCGAAGCCCTGATCGGTCGGTTTGTAGTAGACGCGGCCGGCGAGGCTCTCGGGCAGGCACGTCATGTCCGTGACTTTTTCCTCCGCGTCGTGCGCATATTGGTAGCCCTTGGCGTAACCCAGGTTGCCCATCAGCCCCGTGACCGCGTTTCTTAGATGCAGGGGAACGGGCTCCGCGATGGTCCGCTGCAAATCCTGGCGAACCTCGCCGTAGCCCGTGTACAGCGCATTCGATTTCGGCGCGAGCGAAAGATAGACCGCGGCCTGCGCGAGTGCCAGGTTTCCCTCGGGCGGCCCGATGAAATCGAACGCTTCCTTCGCCGCGATGGTGACGGCGAGCGCGCCGGGCTCGGCGAGGCCGATATCCTCGCTCGCCATGCGCACCATGCGCCGCGCGAGGTACAGCGGATCTTCGCCCGATTCGAGCATGCGCGCCAGCCAGTAGAGCGCGGCGTCGGGATCGGAATTGCGCACGGATTTGTGCAGCGCCGAGATGAGGTTGAAATGCTCTTCGCCGGCTTTGTCGTAGGGCAGGAGCTTTCTTCTGCAGCACGTCTTCGAGGCGCGCCTCGGAAAGGACGCGCCGCCCGTCGGCTGCCGGCTCGGTGCCGAGGACGAGCGCTTCGAGCGTGTTGTAGGCCGAGCGCGCGTCGCCATTGGCCAGGACGGCGATGCGATCGAGGATTTCGTCGCTTGCTTCGACGCGCTCTTTTCCGAGGCCGCGCACCGGATCCTCGATCGCTTTGCGCAGCAGCCCGACGATCTGCTCCTGCGAAAGCGGGCGCAGCACGTAGACCTTCATGCGCGAGAGCAGCGGCGCGATCACCTCGAATGACGGATTTTCCGTGGTGGCGCCGATCAGCAGAATGTTTCCCGCCTCGACGTGCGGCAGAAAGGCGTCCTGCTGCGCGCGATTGAAGCGATGCACCTCGTCGACGAAGACGATCGTGCGCCGCCCGTACCGGCGCATGCCTTCGGCCTTGGACATCACTTCCTTGATTTCCTTGATTCCGGAAAGCACGGCGCTGAAGGGAATGAATTCCGATTTCGTGCGCTTGGCGATGATGCGCGCGAGCGTCGTCTTGCCGCAGCCGGGAGGGCCCCAGAGCAGCATCGAGCCGAGATCGTCGCGCTCGATCTGGGTGCGCAGCGGCTTGCCGGGGCCGAGCAGTTCTTCCTGGCCGATGAATTCGTCGAGCGTCTGCGGACGCATGCGGTCGGCCAGCGGACGCCCCGCCAGCGGTTCTTCTTCCGGCTCGATTGCGCGAAACAGGCCCATGCGATGCTAGTCCTCGCCTTTCGCAGCTTGGGCACGCTGGCGTGCCGCTTCGTAGAGCACGATCGACGCAGCGACGCCCGCGTTGAGCGACTCCACCGTGTCCGTCGTCGGAATCGAAATCACGGCGTCGGCGGCGTGCGTGATTTCCTGCGGCAAACCCGCGCCTTCGTTGCCGACAAAAAATGCCGCCGGTTCGCGCCAATCGGCGCGCGAGCCGGGTTCGTTGCGCCCGGCTCCGTTGCCGTTATGCGCCGAGCTCGCCGCGTAAATCTTCAGGCCCGCGATGCCCAACTGCGCGAGCAACACCGGGATCGCCATGCCGCGCAGCAGCGGAAGCCGCAGCGTTGAGCCCGCCGATGCGCGCAGCGCCTTGGGTGACCACGGATCAGCGGTGCCGCGCGTGGCAATCGCGCCCGTGGCGCCGAATGCCTCCGCCGATCTCAGGATCGTGCCCACGTTCCCCGGATCCTGGATCGCCGCGAGCACGACGACGAGCGGCGAATTTCCGCGCACTGCGCCGATGCCGTGGAGCACGTCGTCGAATTCCCACGCAGGCTGCCGGAACAGCGCGGCCACGCCTTGCGGCGCTTCGGTACCCGACACGCTTTCGAAGAGCTTGTCCGTAGTGCGCAAAATGTGCGAGCGGGGAATGCCCGCTTCGCTCTCGCTTGCAGCTTTCAGAATCGACGCGGCGTCCCGCTCGCCCGATTCGCTCACGAGCAGCGCCTCGACCTCGAGCCCTGACCGCAGCGCCTCTTCCACCAGCTTCGGACCTTCGATGCCGATCGGCTCGTTCTTCGCCTGATCGGGGCCCTTGCCGCGCAGGGCGGTGCGGAAGGACTTCAGCCATTTGTTGTCGCGGCTCGTGATGGTCGTCATGGCGATGGCCCGATGCTGCTCGGTATCTCCGATGCAAGCCTAACAAACGCCATTCGCGGCGTAAATCGCGGTACTTTCCGGGCGTCCCGGCAAATTCCTGTGCTGGTTCATCTTGCGCCATCGGCGGCCGCTATGGTAACTTGCATTGGCAATCAGGCAGCCCGCGAGCGAGACCTTTGGCCGTCGAAGTCCTCAAAATTTCATCGGAAGCGCCCGACCGGCAAGTAATTGACTACGCCGCAAGTTTCATTCGGCGCGGCCGTGTGGTTGCTATCCCGACCGATACCGTGTATGGGCTCTGCGCCGATCCGTTTAATCTGGCGGCGATCGAGCGCGTATTTCGCGTGAAGGGCCGCCCGGAATCGCAGGCGCTGCCGATCCTGGTGAATTCCGTCGAGCAGGCCATCACGCTGATTCGCGACGTGCCCGACGGCTTTCTTACGCTGGCGAACAAGCTCTGGCCCGGCGCCCTGACGCTGGTCGTGGGAGCCACGCACCGGCTGCCGCTGAAAGTGACGGGCAACACGGGAAATGTGGCGCTGCGCTGGCCGGATTCGCGCGTGGCGTCGGCGCTGATCGAAGCGGCCGGCGGGCCGATCACCGGCACGAGCGCGAATCTTTCGGGCTATCCTTCGTGCACCACCGCCGAAGCGATCGTCGAGCAGCTCGGCGAGCGGCTGCCGCTGATTCTCGATTCGGGCGACACGGGCGGCACGCTTTCCTCAACCATCGTGCGCATCGAGAACGACAGCTGGTTCGTGGCTCGCGAAGGCGCGCTGCCTGAATCCGAAATCCGCAAGGCCCTCGGCAAATAAGATTTGAACGTAGCGCCGGGTCCTTTAGCCCGGAATTCCTCGCCTCGAAAAACGCGCAGGATAGTGCGGGGTGTCCAGGTGCGAGTGCAAGTCCGCTACTGAATCGAAGCCGTATCGAGAAAATCGTATTCGCCTGTGGGCGCGAGCGTGATTCCCGTCACCCGCGTGCGGTGGACGCAGACGTTGTCCATGTACCACAAGTTGATGTAGGGCTCGTCGTCCGCGACCATTTTCTGAATCTGCCACAGGATCGCTTTTCGCTTGTCGCGGTCCATCTCCACTTTTTCCTGTTCGATCAGCGCATCGAGCGCCGGATTCCGGTAATGCCCGCGATTCGCGCCGAGCGGCGGCATTCGCTTCGAATTGAAAACGTAATCGAAAATGTCGGGATCGTCGTTCGCGCCCACCCAGCGCAGCGTATAGAGCTGGAAGCTGCCGCGACCGATATCGGAGAGGAATGTCGCGGTTTCGAGCGGGCGCAGGTCGAGAACCACGCCGACGCGCCGCCACTCGCCGGCCAGCGCCTCGCTCAGCAGGCGCGCCGATTCCTCGGTCGACGTTTTCATCGTGACGTGGAAGCGCACGCCATCGGCGCCGCGCGGGAATCCGGCGGCGTCGAGCAGGCGCTCGGCTTGCGCTGGATCGTAGGGATACTGCGGCACATTCGGGTCGTACGCCCAGTGATTTGGCGGCAGCAGGCTCGATGCCACGCGCGCCTGCCCGCGCAACAGGTAGTGGATCAGCGACGCGCGATCGGTGGCGTACGCGAGCGCCTGCCGCACCTCCCGGTGCGCGAGAATCGGATCGTCGAAGTTCATCGCCACGTACGCGATCACGGTGCCCGGTTGATCGTCCGCCACGATTCCGGGCTGTTTTTCGAGCGCCACCACCATGTCGGGCGTCAGCGACGTCACGCCGCCGATATCCGCCGTGCCTTTGCGCAATTCGAGCGCGCGGGTGATCGCGTCGGGCACCACGCGAAAGCGCACCTCGGCGATCTTGGGCGCGCCGCCAAAGTAATCGGCATTGCGGTCCACGACGACGTCCTGATCCTGCGTCATGCTGACGAAGCGAAACGGCCCGGTGCCAATCGGGTCGCTCGTCGGCGTGTGGCCGGAGCCCGCGGGCACGATCCCCATGGCCATCGCGGTGAGGTTCCACATGAACGAGGCGGACGGTTGGCTCAGGTGAAATATCACCGTGTAGGCGTCGGGCGTGTCGACCGATTCGAGCATGGGGAACGTGCCGCGCTTCACCGATTTCACCTCGCCCGACATCAGGGAGTCGAAGGTGTATTTCACGTCGGCGGACGTGAACGGCCGCCCATCGTGGAATTTCACGCCATGCCGCAGATGGAAAATGTAGGTCTGCGGGTCGGGCGTCTCCCAGCGCTCGGCGAGGTCGGGAACGATATTCATCTGCGAGTCGAGTTTTACCAGGCCGTCGTAGATTAGCCCGTCCAGGTGCTGCGACTGCGCGTCCGTGCCGATGCGCGGATCGAGATTGGTCGGCATCGATTCGATCAGGAAATTGACGGTGCCCGGCTCGTCCGCCTGAGTCTTGCTCTTGCAGCCGCCGCACACAAGCGCGACGGCGAGCGCCGCCGCAAGTGCGGAGAATGCCTGGAGTGACCTGGCCCCGCGCTTTTTCTCGCCTGGTTTTCCGTGGGTTCGCAAATTCAGCTCTGAGGTCCGTCGCCGCCGTTGCCGGCGCGTTTGCGGCTCTTTGCGGCGCCGCCAGGCGGCACTCCGAGGGGCGCATGCACGACCTTGCCAAGCACCACCGGATGCCGCGCGCCCGTGGCGGACGGAACGTTGCTCGGCCGGCCGTGATACGTCTCGTACGCCAGCGCCGCGAATGCGAATGCTTCCTTGGCTTCCGGAGGCACGCCAAAATGCGTCGGCGGAATGATTTCGATGCCGGGAATCGCCGCCGCCAGCTGCGCCATGATCAGCGGATTCTTGGCGCCGCCCCCGGTAACGATCAATTCATCCACCGCAGTTCGCGGCAGGATCAAGCGGCGAAAGGCGTCGGCGATCGAGAGCGCCGTGAACACGGTTGCCGTGCGCACGATGTCGGCCGGGCCGGCATGGTGCCGGTGTCCCCATGCGAGCAGCTCGTGCGCGTACGGCTGGCCGAACTGCTCCCGCCCGGCGGATTTTGGAGGCTTCCTCCGCAGATAGGGCTCGCGCATCAGGCGAAGAAGCAGCTCGGGAATCGTGCGCCCGCCAAGAGCGATGCGCGCGTCGCGATCGTATTCGGCGCGCCCCCGGGTGCTCTGCTCGACCAGAGCGTCGATCACCATGTTGCCCGGGCCGGTGTCGAAGGCGAAGACGTCCTCGGGCTTCGCGCCGCCGGGAATCACGGTGACGTTGGCAATCCCGCCGATATTGAGCGCCGCGCGTCCCTGCTTTGGGTCGCGATAGAGCAGATAGTCGACAAACGGCACGAGCGGCGCGCCCTGGCCGCCGGCAGCCATGTCCGCCGGGCGAAAATCGCCGACCGTGGTGACGCCCGTGCGCTCCGCGATCACGTTGATATCACCGATCTGCAGCGTGGAGGGCGAGCGCACTTTCCCCTGAATACGCGCGCTGGCGCCGAGATGAAATACGGTCTGGCCGTGCGATCCGATCAACGATATCTCCCGCATCGGAACGCCCCATTTCTTGGATGCGGTGAGGGCCGCGCGCGCCAGTTCCTCGCCCAGAATGAAATTCAATTCGCTGATTTCGGCGGTCGTGGTGGGCGCCCCGTTGGCGAGCCGCAGGACGGTTTCGCGCACAAACGGCCGGAACGGCACGTGGTGATGCGCTTCGAACTCGGCTGAAATGTCGGGAGGCGCGCCGGAAATGCGCACGAGGGCGACGTCGATTCCGTCGGCCGAGGTTCCCGACATCATGCCAAGCACGCGCATCGCCTTGCTCATGGAGTGTAGCCGCGGAAACGTGCCGGCGGCTACGAATCACTGTAACTGCTTTTGTAACGCAGCAAGCAAATTCAGCGCTTCGAGAGGCGTAAGTTTGTCGAGATCTGCACCCCGTAGCTCTTCAAGCACCGATTCATCGATTGCCGTGAAAGTGGCTTGCCGAGGAGGGGGCGGCGCCGAGCCCGGCGTACCATGCTCGGAAAGCTCTTCGGTGAGGCGATCCTCCTTGCGTTCGTGCTCGCGCAGAATTTCCCGCGCCCTTGAGATTACATCGCTCGGAAGGCCCGCGAGGCGCGCGACTTCGATTCCGTAGCTTTTGTCCGCGCTTCCGGGCTCGACGCGGCGGAGAAACACGATGTCGTTGCCCGCCTCTTCGACGGAGACGTGGACGTTCTTCACGCCCGGCAACAGCTGCTCGAGTTCTGTGAGCTCGTGGTAGTGCGTTGCAAAGAGCGTGCGCGGCCGTACGCCCGCGTGCAGGGATTCGACCACTGCCCACGCGATCGAAAGGCCGTCAAAGGTCGAAGTGCCGCGGCCGACTTCGTCGAGCAGGACCAGGCTGGCGGCGGTTGCCGTGTTGAGGATCGCCGCCACTTCGCTCATCTCGACGAGAAACGTCGAGCGGCCGCGCGCCAGGCTGTCTGACGCGCCAATGCGCGTAAACACGCGGTCGAGGATCGGCAGCTTTGCCTGCGCCGCGGGGACGAACGATCCCGCCTGCGCCAGGATCGAGATCAACGCCGCCTGCCGCAGGTACGTCGATTTGCCGCCCATGTTGGGCCCGGTGATGACCAGCAGGAATTGCGAATCGTCGCCGAGGTACAGATCGTTGGGAACGAACCTTTCGCCGCGCTCCTCAAGCAGCTTCTCGATCACGGGATGGCGGCCGCCGGCAATCATCAGCGCGCCGCGCGGGCCTTTTTTCGAGATTTCTTTTTCCGTGAATTCCGGGCGCGTGTAGTGGCGCGCTGCCGCGATGCGCGCGAAATTCACGAGCACGTCGAGCTGGGCGATCGCCGCCGCAGTGCGCCGCAGGCGGCCTGCTTCTCGCGCGATCGACTCGCGCATTTCGCCATAAAGCCGCCGCTCGATTTCGAGCACGCGGTCCTCGGCGGTCAGCACCTTGCGCTCGTGGTCTTTCAGCTCGGCCGAAGTGAAGCGCTCGGCGTTCACCAGCGTCTGTTTCCGCTCGTAATCGGGCGGGACGAGTGAAAGGTTGGGCTTCGAGACCTCGATGTAGTAGCCGAAAATCTGGTTGTAGCGGATCTTGAGCGATGCGATTCCCGTGCGCTTGCGCTCGCGTTCTTCCATCGCCGCGATGATCTGGCGGCCTTGCTTCAGGATGTCGCGCAGCTCGTCGAGCTCGGCGTGAAAGCCCTGGCGGATCACTCCCGGCTCATTGGGAAGGGCGGGAGGATCGTCGGCGATGCCGCGGGTGATCGTGTCGCGGACGTCGGCGAGCTCGTCCATTTGCTCTTCGAGCGCGCGCAGCCTGGGGCCCACGGATGCCGTTGCGGGCCCCGGCGTCCCCTCGGCTTCTGAGCCGCGCAGCAGATTCCCGCAGACGGCCAAGGCGCGCAGCGTCGGAATGATTTCGAGCGAACTGCGCAGCGCCAGCAGGTCGCGCGGCGTGGCGACGCCCAGCGTGATGCGGCTCGTGAGCCGCTCGAGATCAAGGATGCGTTCGAGCTCGCGGCGCAACTCTTCGCGTGCGACGGTTCGCGCTTTCAGTTCCTCGACCGCTCCGAGCCGCTCCTCGATCTCGGCGAGCGAAATTTCGGGCCTCAGGATCCAGCTGCGCAGCAGGCGCGCTCCCATGCCGGTCGCGGTTTCGTCGATGGCCCGCACGAGCGTGGAGGAGGGATCGTCCCCCGCGGCCGGCTCGACCAGCTCCAGGTTCCGCGCGGTCACCTGATCGAGGATCATCGCGTCCTGCTGCTCGTAATAGGCGATGCGATCGAGGTGCTCGAGGCCGGTGCCTGCGGGCCGTAGCGACGGAATCGCGGTCGTGTCTTCCGGCTTGCGCGCGCCGATGGCCGAAGTCTCGCGCAGGTAATGGACGATCGCGCCCGCCGCGGCGGTGGCCTGGGGATGCGCGGCGAGGCCGAAGCCGTCGAGCGCCGCCACGCGGAAATGCTGCTGCAGCTGGCGGACGGCGTAATTGCTCTCAAAAATCCAGTCGTCGAGCCGCGTTTCGACGGCGCCCGAGCCGTTCAGGTGCGCGGGCGCGGCGGCGGGGAAGAGGGTGGTCGGCTGAGGCACCAGGATCTCGCGCGGGCGCAGGATGCCGAGCTCGTCGCGAAGCCGTGCCTCGGCTTTCTCGCCCGCAAATTCCGTGGCGCGAAAATCGCCGGTCGAGAGATCGACGAACGCGAGGCCGATCCGCGCCTCACTCGCGCGGCCTTGCACCCGGCTGCCTGCGGTGGCGGCCTGGGCTGCTGCGCTTCGCGCTACCGCCGCCAGGAAATTGTTCTCCTTGGGCTCGATCAGCGAGGCGCCCGTCGCCGTTCCCGGCGTAAGGACCCGAATCACCTCGCGTCGCACGAGCTTCTTGCCCGGGCCCGGCTCCTCCATCTGCTCGCAGATGGCTACCTTGTGCCCGGCGCGAATCAGCTTGGTGATGTAGTTCTCGGCCGCATGGTAGGGAACGCCGCACATGGGCACGGCCTGGCCCTTTTCCTTATTGCGTGCGGTGAGGGTGATCTGCAGCAGGCGCGACGCCAGGATGGCGTCGTCGTAGAAAAGCTCATAGAAGTCGCCGAGGCGGAAGAGCAGCAGCGCGCCGGGATGCTGTTTCTTGACGGCGTGATACTGCTGCATCAACGGCGTAGTCGGTTCCGTCATCGCTTTTCAACGCCCGGCAGGAATGCGATTATGCTGGCACAACCCCGCCTTGGCAAGCTTGATGGCCGCCCTGACTCCCGTGCGGCAGACGAACCCCGAGGGCGTCGCGTTATACTCGTCGTGACCAACTATGCCCCACCACTCCCGCACGAGCCGCGAAGTCGAGATTAAGCTGCGCATCGCCGACTTCGCGGCGCTCGTCCACGCTCTCAGACGGCTCGGCGCCACCGAACATGGGCGCGTGCTCGAGCAAAACACGCTGTACGACACGCCGCCCGCTGACTTCCGCGGCCAAGGGCGCCTGCTCCGACTACGCATCGAGACGCCCGCACCCTCGAAGTTCGCCGCGGGAGGCGCGAGGTGCGCGATTCTGACCTCGAAGGCGCCGGTTCCCGAATCAGCGCGCTCTCGGTACAAGGAAAGGCTCGAAAGGGAAGTGGCGGTCGAGTCGCCGGGGCGCTGGCCCTTGGCCTTGCGCGCGATTGGCCTGCGCCCGAGTTTCCGCTACGAGAAATATCGCACCTCGTTTCGCCTGCGCGGCCTGCACCTGGACCTCGATGAAACACCCGTGGGCATTTTCCTCGAACTCGAAGGAGCGCCGCGCTCGATCGACCGCGCAGCGCGCGCCCTCGGCTTCGCACCACGCGAGTACATAAACGGAACGTATTGGGATTTATATGCAGCCGATTGCCGTCGCCGCGGACGCAAGCCCACGAATATGCTTCTTTCGACCTAAAAACTTCGTAATGTCGCACTCTGCGCTTGACAAAAATTCCGTATGCCTTTACTAGTCAAAACGGGCATGCGCATTTCTATGGAAGCGCGTTCGTCCAATTCGGAGGCAGGAAGTAGCCGCTCCGCCGGTCAGGCGCTGGACGTCCGGCAGGCCCAAGGCATCTTCCCGCTTGTTTTCGGTCACTGTTCGGACGCGACTCGCATGCAGGCGCGCCGGGACAGGGAGGCGAGGCCCGGCCTGAAGTAGCGCGAGGCAGTTTCTTGGTCTGCCCGTGGCCGGAAGCATCGCCGGTCTCGGGCATTTTTTTTGCCCGGGTTCCGCGGCCTGACCGGGCCTGCCAAGGAGCCACCTATGCTGCACGCAACGGAAATCCTGGGCGCTCGAGCCTACGATTCCGCCGGGAACCTCGTGGGGCGCGTGAAGGAGATGTTCATTGTCCCCGAAGAGCAGCCGAACCGTATCTCGCGGCTGCTGCTGGCCCGCGGGCAATACCGCTCGCTCGTCGCGCGCCACGATCAGATCGCTTCGGTCGAGCCCGGCCGCGTGAAGCTCACCACGGACGAATCGGCGCTCGAGCTCTACCAGCCGAACGAGGCCTGGCTCGCGGTGCGCAAGGATTTGCTCGACCAGCAGATCATCGATACGAACGGCCGCAAGGTGGTGCGCGTCAACGACGTCGATCTCACCGAGCATCGCACCAACGGCAACGTGGAGCTGCGCATTGTCGAAGTGGATGTCGGGCTTCCGGCCGCAGTCCGGCGCCTGCTTCAAGGCGTCGTGCCGCCGATGGCCATCCGGCGCATCCAGAGCAAGCTGCCGCCGCGTACGATCCGGTGGGAATTCGTGAACCTGATCGAGCCGGACCCGCTGCGGCGCGTGAAGCTGCGCCTTTCAAGCCAGAAACTCGCGGCGCTGCATCCGGCCGACCTCGCGGACATCATGGAAGAGCTTTCGCCCGACGAGCGGCAGTCGATCATTGGCTCGCTCGACGAAGAGACCGCCGCTGAGACGATCGCCGAGCTCGACAAGCGCTTGCAGACGCAGGTGGTCGAAAAGCTCGACCCGGAGAGAGCCGCCGACATCATCGAAGAGATGAGTCCGGACGAAGCGGCCGACCTGATACAGAGCCTCGAGCCGTCGAAATCGAAGGAAGTTCTCGAAGAGATGGAACGCAGCGACGCGCAGGAAGTGCGGCAACTCATGCGCTTCGGCGAAAACACGGCCGGCGGCATGATGACCACGGAATTCGTGGTTGTCGGCGAGGATGCCACGCGCGGGGAGGTGGTCGACTTCATCCGCTTCCACGAGGTTCCGCCGGACCAGCTCGACAACGTGGTCCTGATCAATCGCGACGCCGCGCTGGCGGGAGTGGTCCCGCTCGCGAGCCTGCTGCTGTCCGATGGCGAACAGCGCATGGGCGAAATCCGGTTCGAGCCGTTGCTTTCGGTGAAGCCGGATACGCGCGACGACGATGTGTTCGAACTGTTCGACAAATACAATTTGCGCAGCCTGACCGTGGTCAACGAAGAGAACCACCCGATCGGAGCGATCACGGTGGACGACGTCGTCAGCCGACTCTGCGCCAAGAGATAGAGCCGGCCCTGCGCCGGCAGCTTCCGGGTTTCAAAACGCAAACGCCATGAGCATGTGGATCACAGTCTCGGACCGATACTCGCGCCTCGCGCAGCGCGGCAAGGAGTTTAGCCGCCGCACCCGCCCTGCACAGCGCCGGCTGGCGCTGTTTCTAGCGGTCGTCGGGCCCGGGGCTGATCACCTCGAACGTCGACAACGACGCCGGCGGCATCAGCACCTATTCGGCGGCCGGCGCGCAGTTCGGCTACGCGCTGCTGTGGTCGCTGATCCCGATGACGATCGCGCTCTACGTGAGCGACGAGATGTGCGCGCGCATGGGCGTGGTCACCGGCAAGGGCCTTTCGGACCTGATTCGCGAGGAATTCGGATTCCGCTCCACGTTTTTCGTGATGGTTGCGGCGCTGCTCGTCGATCTGTTCAACACCGTCGCGGAGTTTTCCGGGATTGCCGAGGGCGAGGAAGTGCTGCACGTCAGCCGCTACATCTCGGTGCCGATTGCGGCGATTGCTGGTGTGGCTGCTGGTGGTCTACGGCACGTACCGAATGGTGGAGAAGATTTTTCTCGTGGCGTGCGCGTTTTATCTCTCCTACGTGGTGTCGGCGGTGCTCGCCAAGCCCGATTGGATCTATGCCGCGAAGCAGACCGTGATCCCGACGGTGCAAATGAACGCGCCCTATCTACTGATGCTCATCGGCCTTGTGGGAACCACGATCGCGCCCTGGCAATTTTTCTACATGCAGGCGGGCTTCGTCGAAAAGCGCGTCGGCCCGCGCCAGTACAAGCACGCGCGGCTCGACGTGCTGGTCGGCAGCATCTCGTGCATGGTGATCGTGTTTTTCATCATCGTGTGCTGCGCTGCAACGCTCCACGTCCACGGCCTGACGAGCATTTCGAGCGCGGAAGAAGCCGCGCAGGCTCTCGTCCCGCTGGCGGGGAAGTGGGCGGGCGGGCTTTTCGCGTTCGGGCTGCTCAACGCGTCGCTTTTCGCCGCGTCGATCCTGCCGCTCTCGACGGCGCACGTGATCTGCGAAGGCCTCGGCTTCGAGGCGGGCCTCGACCGCAAATTCAAGGAAGCGCCGACGTTCTACTCGCTCTACACGCTGCTGATTGTTGTCGGCGGCGGGATCGTTCTGATTCCCAGGGCTCCGCTGTGGAAAATCCTGCTCTACTCGCAGGTGGGCAACGGCATCTGGCTGCCCGTCGTGCTGATTTTCATCCTGCTGCTCATCAACCGCCGCGACCTGATGGGCGACCACGTGAACGGGTGGACGTTCAACATCATCGCCTGGGCATCGAGCATCATCATGATTATCCTGACGTTCGTCCTGGTGTACGTCGCCATCTTCGAGCCAGCCGCCGCCGGCCTCACCGGCTCGACGGCGCACCCGCACGCGCATCCGTGGCACGCGCTCGCCGCGATGTGGCAACACGCCCGCCACGCCGTCTCGGTCATTTAGGCACGCTGCTGTTAGCATCGAGCCACACTGGAAATGAAAACGGCAGGCGCGATGGTCGGGCCCTTAGCGACGGTGTTGCGCGCCGATAACCGCTGTGCTACTTTCGCTTGCGAACATTTTGTGGACGTGTTCTGACGTGCATAACCTGCACTCCTTGAGCGATTTCCGGTGAAAGCCAGCGACCTCCTAAAGCCCGCCAACCGCGAGGAAGCGGAACTTCTCGCAAAGCTCGACGCGAAACGCCTGCCCGATCACGTGGCCATCATCATGGACGGCAACGGCCGGTGGGCGGAGCGGCGCCATCTGCCGCGCATCGCGGGCCATCGCGCGGGCGTGAAGGCGGCGCGCGGCGTGATCGAAACGTGCGCGCAACTGCATCTGCCGTGCCTCACGCTTTACGCGTTCTCGCTCGAAAACTGGCGGCGGCCGCAGACCGAAGTCGATTTCCTGATGCGCCTGCTGCGCGACTATCTCAAGCGCGAGCTGCCGCTGATCCACAAAAATAATATCCGCATGGTTTTCATCGGCCGCCAGGCGCAGCTGCCGGAGGGCGTGCGCAAGGATATTTCGGAAGCGATGCGCTTTACGGAAGGGAACACGGGCATGAGGCTCGTGGTCGCGCTGAATTATGGTGGGCGCGCCGAGCTCACGGACGCCTTCAACGCGCTGCTCGATAAGGCGCGCGCCGACGGCGACACCTCGTTTCGCGCGCGCGAGGACGACATCTCGAAGCATCTCTACACCGCAGGACTGCCCGATCCCGACCTGCTGATCCGCACGAGCGGCGAAATGCGCGTGAGCAATTTTCTGCTGTGGCAGATCGCGTACGCCGAGATTTACGTCACCGAAGCGCTGTGGCCCGATTTCTCGCGCGCGCGATTGATCGAGGCGCTGATCGAATACCAGAAGCGCGAGCGCCGCTACGGCGGCTTGGGCGCGCCGCGCACCCGCACGGCCGCCGCTGGACGCGCCGAGGCGCCCGACCGCGAAAGCCGTCCGGTGCGGAGCTAACCGCTCGATGCTGGTTCGCATTCTCACCGCGCTCGTCCTGATTCCCGTCGTTGTGATTCTCGTCTGGTGGGCACCGCCTGCGATTCTGACGGTCGCTGCGGCAATTGTCGCGGTGATCGCGCTCGTCGAATTCTTCGACTTGGGCGAGCGCATCGGCCTGCACGCGTTCCGCAAGTGGGCGATCTTCTGCACGGCGGCGCTTTTCTACGCGCAGCATTCGCTGGGGCTGGTTGAGACGCACAGCCTCAGTGGCGGTGTCTCGATTATCCGCGATGCCGCCGGCGGGACGCTCTCGATCGACGCGGTGCTGCTGATTTTCATTTTCGGCGCGGTAGCCATCGGCCTCGGAACGCGGCGGTCGCTGCACGACGTGCTGCCGGGCGTCGCGATCAGCTCGGCGGGATTGCTGTTCATCGCGCTGCCGTTCAGCTACATCGTGCGCATCTACGAGATCGAGCGCAGCGGGCGGGAGCTGGTGCTGTTCACGCTGGCGCTCGTGTGGGCGGGCGATATTTTCGCGTACTTCGTGGGGCGTTCGCTCGGCCGCTTGCCGATGGCGCCCGCGCTGAGCCCTAAGAAAACCTGGGAGGGCGCTTTCGCCAATGTGGTTGGTTCGCTGCTGGTCGCGATTTTCTTCGCGAAGTGGATGCAGATCGATACGTCGGAGCTGCTGATCGCCGCCGCGCTGGCCAATATCGCCGGGCAGGCAGGCGACCTGATCGAGTCGGCCTACAAGCGCGGCGCGGTGGTGAAGGATTCGAGTTCGCTGCTGCCCGGCCACGGCGGCATGCTCGACCGCATCGACAGCCTGATCCTCGCGAGCCCCGTCGTGTGGATCGTCTTTCAGTGGTTTTCCTCGCGCTAGGGAGGATTGCTGCGCTTACAGTTTGAAGTCTCTCGGGAAGTTACCCCACATTTCGCGACGGGCCTCGGCGATGTCTTCTTCCGTGACGTGGAAGCTTAAATCAGCCCACAGGCCCCTTAGACTGCGAAGGGACTTCTTGGGGCCATTCCCCCAGGGAGTCGACGAAATCCAATACTTCCTTCTGCTTCTCCGGCGGCAGGTCACGGAGCTTTTGGAGGACTTGTTCTTCGATGGTCATTGCGGCCTCTCAGGCGATTTCGCTCATTATACCCCTGCCGAGGCCCTTCCGCTTCGTGCGCCTGTGGGGTGTAACGTGGCCAGGCTAGTTGCGGGAGCCGGCGAATAAGCGCGCGATCAGCACGAGCAGGACCGCCCCCACCGTCGCCGCCGCGAGGCTGCCCCAGAAGCCCATCATCGAGATTCCCAGGCGTGTAAAAATCCAGCCGCCGATCACGGCGCCGATTAGGCCCAGAATCACATCGACGAGGCAGCCGAACCCGCGCCCATGCGCCAGGTGCCCGGCGAGCCATCCGGCCAGCAGGCCGATGATGATCCAGCCGATAAATCCGTGCATCGACACGCCAATCAAGTAAACCCGATCATCAAGAAGCGCAATCCACGCGGGGAAAGTCATCGGGCCTCCCAAGTTGCATCCACGTTCACAAGCGGCCGGTTATTCGCGGCAGAAAATATATCCCAGGGATTTGTAGATCAGCTTTGCCGCCAGAAAGTCCGAGGCATGCTCGCCCGGCAGCGGCATCAGCTCGACCACGTCCATGCCGACGATTTTCTTGTGCTGCGCCACGGCGCGAATCAGCGACGTGACCTGGTGCCAATCGAGGCCGCCCGGCTCGGGCGTACCCGTGGCGGGAATGATCGACGGATCAAAGCCGTCGAGATCAATGGTCAGGTAGACGTTGGGGCTCAGATCTGTGAGCACCTTCGCGATCCAGCTTTTCAGCGGCGCGCGAACGATGTCGTTGGCCCAATAGACCTTGGTGCGCAAGTGGGGAATCGCCTGCGCCTCTTCCACGCAAAGCGAGCGGATGCCGACTTGCACCGCGGGGCAGAATTCGAGCACGCGGCGCATCGCGCAGGCGTGGCTCGCGGGATTGCCTTGATACTCGTCGCGCAGGTCCGCGTGGGCGTCGATTTGGAGCACGCTCAGGTTCTTATACTTTTTGGCGACGGCTGAGACGAGCGGCGGGGTGATGCTGTGCTCGCCGCCAAGCGCAACCGGAAATTTGTCGTCGTCGAGCAGGCCGCATTGAGCGGTGAAAAGCTCGGTGATCACTTCGTCGAGTGTGCCGTCCATCGTGTCGATCGGCGGCAGCGTGTGAATGCCGATTTCTTTGTACGGCTCGAGCTCCAGCTCCTCGTCGTAGAGCTCCATATTCTGGCTGGCCTTGAGGATCGCAGCGGGACCATTGCGCGTGCCATGTTCGTAAGTGGTGGTGCGCTCGAGCGGCACCGGAAAAATCACGGCGCGCGACGTTTCGTACTGCGAGTGCTCTTCCGATAGGCCGCCAAAGTTATCCGGCGGCATGGGGGTGTATCGACTCATGGTTGGTCCGCTATTCCTTTTGGGAATTATACTCTTTGCTACGCCCGCAGCCTCAGTGTGAGGCGGCTTTCCGCCGAGGGGAACGGCCGAATTCCATCTGCTACGCCGAGCCTTGCGAGCTACGCGCTAATCGTCTTCGCCCACCAGAATCGCCGCCGCAAGCACCGTCGTCCACAGGCCGCGCTTATCGCCGACGGCCGACTGCGTGATGTTCATGGTGCGGACAATCTTGTTCGAGATGCGGTAGACCTCTTTTTTCTCGTCCCACGAGAGGTCGGGGTCGAACTCGACGTTCAGCGTGGTGGCCAGCATCTCGGCGGCGAGCTCTTCGGTGTATTCCCCGGCCACTTCTTCCGTCTCACCGAAGGAGTGGTGTTCCGAAAGATAGCCGTACATCGATTTGTCGCTCGGAAGCGCCAGCCCGACGCCCGCCGCGATCAAGCGGTGCGGTTCGCGCGTCTGATTTTCGCTGATCACGGTGAACGCAACCTGGCCCGGCTTGAGCAGCTTCAGGCCTTCGCTGCGCGAGATGAGTTTGCAGTGGGGAGGAAAAATCGACGAAACCCGGACGATGTTGCAAGCGGCAATGCCGGCGTTGCGCAGCGCGAGCTCAAAGCTCGAAAGGCGCTCGCGGTGTTTGCCGGTTCCCTTGGTGAGGAAAATTTTCTTCGCGACGAACGCCATGAGCTTTCCGGCCTGCGGTGTCTCCCGTATGTGGTGTTAAGAAAAAGATGATGTCGCGAACGAAAATTAGCAAGCACGCCGAATGATGTCAACTCATTTCACGCCGGACGATTACAGCCGTGTGACAGACCCGCCGGATTTGCGTAAGTGGGGCGCGCGGAGGAGGCGCGCTCAATCTTTGTTGCAGATCAGAACGCACGGCGCCAGCGTGTCGGCGATCGTTTTCAGCTCGCGAAGCTGCGGATACGTGAAATCCGCGCCCGCGTCGGCCGCCCCTTTTCCCTTGCGCGACACTTGCAGCACCCCGATCACCTTGTGTCCCACCGCAATCGGCGCGCTCATGATCTTCTGGATCGGATCGCCGCGCTCGGTTTCACTGATAGGCACGCCCTCGAAAACGGACGCATGCGGAACCACCGAAAAGTGGTTGATGAGTTCGGAACGTTTTTCGCGCGCAGTCCGCGCGGCCAGCGCATTGGTGCTCGACAACGGAATCTGCCCGATGATGCGCAGGCCGTCCGGCGAGAGGAACCGCAGCGAGCGCTCGTCGGGAGTCAACGCCAGGATGGCCACTTCATGCACCTGGACGCCAAAATTCTTGCCGATCAGCTCGATCGCGCGCTCCAGCGGCACGGATGCGCCGTCCGCGCCCTCGCGGGACTGTGCGGCGACCCATTTTCTCAATTCTCCGATGTGTTCGCTGGGCATAAGAACGTCTAAAATCGATTCTGGGCGCAGTCTAGCATGGTTCTTTTTGGGACAAGGCGACGCCGACGCCACCGTGTGTCGTGAATTCAACGGCCCTCCGCCATGCAAACATGTGGTTTAATCGGGTTGGGGAATGCGATTGGGAAGGGAGCCGCAAGGCGGATGGCTGAGGCGGAGCTAAGCGTAGCGCGGGATATCTCCGCGAGGGCGCGCGACTTGCACTTTCGTTCGCTGGTGATCGACACGCACGTCGACACCACGCAACGCCTGCTGGCCGACGATTTCGATCTCGGCGTGGCGCATCCCGATGGCTCAATCGACATTCCACGGTTGCGCGAAGGGGGCGTCGGCGCGATTTTCTTCGCCGTCTGGATTCCCGGCACAATCACCGGTACCGAAGCGGTACAGCGCGCGCTCACTCAAATCGATGCGGTGCGCCGAGGCGTAGCGCGGCACCCGCGCGACCTCATCCTAGCGAGAACATCCGCGGATATTCTCGCCGCGCGCGCCTCTGGCCGGATTGCCGTCCTGCTGGCGGTCGAGGGCGGGCACATGCTGAACCACGATCTCGGCGTGCTGCGGCAATACGCCGGCCTCGGCGTCCGCTATATGACGCTCACGCACGTGCACAACACGGATTGGGCGGACGCCTCGACGGCGCCTCCCGCGCACAACGGCCTCAGCGATTTCGGCAAGGACGTGATCCGCGAAATGAATCGCCTGGGCATGGCCGTGGACATCTCGCACACATCGGACAAGACCGTCGCCGACGTGCTGGCGACGAGCGAGGCGCCCGTTTTCGCGTCGCACTCGTCCTGCTATGCGCTCTGCGCCACGCCGCGCAACCTTCGCGACGATTTGATGCGCGCGATCGCCGCGAAGGGCGGCCTGATCCAGATCAACTTCCACGTCGCGTTTCTCAGCCAAAAGCTGCGCGACGTCGAGCGGGCGAATCCGCGGCTGCACGAGGAAATCGACGCCGAGGCCGACCGGCGCTGCGCGGGCGACAGAACGCGCTCGCTTATCGAGGGCAGCAACGTGGTGCGCGAAATGGTCGCGCAAGGCAGGCTGCCGCGCGTCGATTGGACCGACATCCTCGACCACATCGATCACGCCGTCGAGGTCGTCGGCATCGACCACGTCGGCCTCGGCTCCGATTTCGACGGCGCCGACATGCCCTACGGCATGGAAGACGCGTCGCAACTGCCGCGGATCACCGAAGCGCTGCTCGACCGCGGTCATTCCGAGGAAGGCGTTCAGCGGATTCTTGGTGGCAACGCGCTCCGCTTCCTGCAGAATGTGGAGGCTTTCGCGAAGCCGCCGTTGCGAAATCAGGCATGAGAAACCGCCGAAGAAAACTCAATGAGAGGGACGATTGAAATGAAACGCATCGCCGCACCGCTCTTGCTTTGCACTTTTGCCGCACTCGTCTTAGCCGTTCCGGCGGTTCCCGCGGCGCAGGCCCCAGCCGCGCCCGCACACACAAGCACCACCGCGACGCACCCGAGGACAACACACATGACTACCGATCCGGAATTGCTGCATCCCGCGACGCTGAAGGCCAAGGCGCCGGACGTCTACGACGTAAAATTCGTCACCACGAAGGGCGATTTCACCGTGCAGGTGAGCCGCGCATGGGCGCCGATCGGCGCGGACCGCTTCTACAATCTCGTGAAGCACGGTTTCTTCACCGGCGCGCCGTTCTTCCGCGTGGTTCCGGGCTTCATCATCCAGTTTGGCCTCACGCCCGATCCCGCCGTGAATCGCGCCTGGCAGAACGCCACCATCAAGGACGATCCAGTCACGCAGAGCAACAAGCCGGGCTACCTCGTGTTCGCCACGGCCGGTCCGAACACGCGCACCACGCAGCTCTTCATCAATTTCGGCAACAACAACTTCCTCGATGGCCAGGGCTTCGCTCCGTTCGGCCAGGTTATCGAGGGAATGGACGTGGTGAAGAATCTCTACAGCGGCTACGGAGAGCGGCCCGATCAGGGCGCCATCACCTCGCAGGGGAAGGCGTACATCGAGAAGAGTTTCCCGAATATCGACAGCATCAAGAGCGCGACGGTGGTTCCAGCCGCCGGCTCGGAATCGCACTGATGATTCGATGATTCTAAACACAGCCGGCCGCCGCGCCCTGCCTCTTGCGCGGGGCGCGCGACCCAGCCCTACGTCGGCATCCGCAGCATGAGCGAGACCCGCGTCGACGGTTTCGGCGAGGGCTCGCTCATCGCAGCGACCGCGCGCGGGCGTGTCCTCAGCGCCACCGCGATTCTCGCCGGCCTCGCCGCCATCAAGCTGTTCGCGCAGTTCGCGGGCGTCGCTCACTACGGCTTCTTTCGCGACGAGCTCTACTACATGGCCTGCGGGCAGCACCTGGCGTGGGGCTATATCGACCAGCCGCCGCTGATCGCGCTTGTCGCCTGGTTCGAGCGGCACCTATTCGGCAATTCGCTGCTTTCGGTTCGCCTGCTCCCGATCCTCGCGGGCGCGGCGGTCGTGTTCCTCACCGGAATCCTCGCGCGCGAATTCGGCGCACGGCGCTACGGACAGTTCCTCGCCGCGAGCGCCATTCTGTGGGCGCCCGCATACTTCGCCTTCGACAGCTTCCTTTCGATGAACGCATTCGAGCCGCTTTTCTGGCTGCTGTGTGCCTGCATCGTCGCGCGCATCGTGAAGGGCGCGTCGCCGAAATGGTGGCTCGCGTTTGGCGCCGTGGCCGGAATCGGGATCGAGAACAAGCACACCATGATCCTTTTCGGCTTCGCGCTTGTCGCGGGCCTCATCCTCGCGGGACAAGCGCGCTTACTGCTGTCGAAATGGATTTGGATCGGCGGCGCCATCGCCTTGGCGCTGTTTCTCCCGAATCTCCTGTGGGAGGCGAGTCACGACTGGCCGCAAATCGAAGTCGTGCGCAACGCGCAGCTCTACAAAAATATTCCCATCTCACCGCTGCGTTTCCTGGCCGACCAGATTTTGTTTCTCAGCCCCATTGCGCTGCCGGTCTGGACGGGCGGCCTGGTGTGGCTGCTATTTTCGGCGAAGGGCAGGCCGTTCCGGTTTTTCGGATTCGCCTACCTGATCGTCGTTGCGGTTTTCATCGTTCTCGACGGCAAATCGTATTACGTGCTGCCCGCGTATCCGATGCTGATGGCGGCGGGCGGCGCAGCGATCGAGGATCTGGTCGAAGCGAACGCGTGGCGCTGGCTGCGCACCGCGCTCCCGGTGCTGCTGGTGATCGCCGGGCTCGTGGCGCTGCCATTCGGTGTTCCGGTGCTGCCGGTCGACGCCTTCCTGCGTTACTCGCGGGTCTTTCCCTACGCCAATTCGGTGAAGACCGAGCGCGATGCGGTCGACGTGCAGCTTCCGCAGCTCTACGCCGACATGTTCGGCTGGGAAAATATCGCCGACGGAGTCTCGCAGGTTTACCACGATCTCCCGGCAGCCGACCGCGCCGGCTGCGCGATCCTGGCGGGGAACTACGGCGAGGCGGGCGCCATCGACTACTACGGCCCCGCGCTCGGCCTGCCGCGTGCGATCAGCGGCCACAACAGCTACTTCGACTGGGGCCCGCGCGCCTACACCGGCTCGTGCGTGATCGTATTCGGCGAGCGCTCCGCCGAATTCATGCAATATTTCCGCGACGTGCAGCTCGCCGCCACCATCACCAACGCCCACACGATGCCCATCGAGTCCTCCATCAACGTCTACATCTGCCGCCAGCCGATCGCGCCGCTGAGGGTGCTCTGGCCGCATTTCAAAATGATTATTTGACGTGCAGAGGCAGCGCCGGCGTCTCGCCGGCTCTTCGGTTTGTCCGAGGTTTAAACGTAGGGCCGGGTTCTTTAGCCCGGAAATCTTGCCTCGGCCCTTGTAGCGGGGGGCGAGGTCCCCAGCGAACCAGCACTCCGGAAGGCAGAGCCAAGGGAGATCGGTTCTCCGAATTTCCAATTTCGAATTTCTATTTTCGGATTTTCCGCTTGCTACGACCGAGGCGCCCGCTTCGAACTGAACACATCGCGCTCGAGCTTGGTCGCATCGAGCCCAGTCTCCGCAAGCCGCTTGGTAATTTCCGTTCCGTAGGTCCGCGCGATGCACAGGAGCACGCACTCGCTCGTAAGGATCGGAATCGACCGCTCAGGCGTGCGATCGTAGAAAGGGGTGATCGTCTCGGCCTGCTTCAGCACGGTCGCCAGCGCATCCGAAATCTGCACCGGCTGCTCGGCGGGAATCTGTTTCATGAGCCGCCGCAGAAGCGGCCACGTCCGCGCGAGTTTCTCTTCCTTGCGCCGCTCCGTGTCGTAATATTCGATCCACGCGTGCCAGCGCTGCGGGCTCATCTGGCAGATGCGCTGCAGGAACTCCTCGATTTCGTCCTGGCGGTCGTCGGACCAGTATTGCGAGAGCCGCTCCCAATCGCAGATGTACATCCCCGCCAGCAGGTCGGCCACTTCCACGGTGCGCGACGCGCGGCTCTTCGCCAGCATGTTGGCGAAATTTTCCGCCTGCGTCAGATTGAGCGTCAGCCGGTGCGCGGGCAGGACATGCCCGTTGCCGTTCGCACCTGCGCGCCCGTTGCCTGACGCCGCATCGCCTTGGCGGCCAAAGAGTTTCATCGTAGTGGGCAACCCCACCGAGAGTGTATCAGATTGCCTATTCATCCGACGCAAAGGTGCACGCCCGCGTTACGTGCCAGTCTATCGGCGTGAATGCGCGCGTGCTGCGCAGGGAAAAACGGCGTCAGCCGGACCGGTGGAAGCGTGGGCCTTCAGGCCCTCGAAAAAGGGGGGTAGTATAACCCGGGCTTTAGCCCCCGGGGTTTCCACGCCTCTCGCTCCGCAGGAAATTAGGACATTCTTCGTGACGTCGGTCACGGCGAGCCATCGTCCAGTTTTGCAGACGGCGAGAATGTCGTCGCTGCTGCTGGAGGTCCTGCAGGAGAATCGCAGGCAGAAGCGATTTCTTTTGCATGAATTTGTAATCATGCCGGACCATTTCCATCTTCTGCTGACGCCTGCGCCCGATATCTCCCTGGAGAAATGCTTGCAGTACATTAAAGGCGGGTTTTCCTTTCGTGCGAAGAAAGAACTCGATTTCAGGCAGGGCATCTGGCAGCAAAGCTTCACGGAACATCGTGTCAAAGACGCTGGCGATTACGGAGCGGCACCGCGAATATATTTGGCGGAATCCGGTGAAGAGATTTCTGGTCGAGGCGCCGGCGTTGTTTCCGTACTCGTCGGCGTACCCCGGGGCGGAAATCGACCCCGCACCCCCGTGGCTAAAGCCACCGACTTAAGACTCGCTTTTCGAGGGCCTGAAGGCCCACGCTTCCACCGTTCTGCGCTTTCGCGCCTTGACCCTTCTACGGGGGCAACCGATGCAACAAACGAAGCCAAAGAAGCCGAGAACAGTCCTGCGATATTTGGCATTTGGAGCAGCTGCGATTTGGGTACTGCTGCTGATCTATCCAACCAGCTACTGCTTGGAGCATGGCTGCTCCGGTCCGGTCGGCGGTCAAAACATCGACGGGTTCCTACCGGCTTTTGGCTTCGCGCCGATCGGCGGCCCAGCTCTTCTATGGTCTTTGTATGTTTTAGTCAAGAGGATATGGACAGACTGAGCGCTTCGCAAAAGACACGGGCGCGAGGAGCGCGGCAAAGGGTGGAAGCGTGGGCCTTCAGGCCCACGAAAAGCGAGGCTATAAGGGTGGCTTTAGCCACGGGGGCGCGGGGTCGATTTTCGATCATGGGGCCGCTCGAAAGAATGAAGCTCTATAGCGCGGCACGTGCAGGAGGGCCCATTCGGGTCCTCGGCAAGCCCTGCCACGAAGCGTGCCCTAAATATCGTAATACAGCTCGAATTCGTAGGGGTGCGGGCGCATGCGGACGGGATCGACTTCCTTCTTTATCTTGTATTCGATCCACAGATCGATGAAGTCTTTCGAGAAGACGCCGCCCTTCGTCAGGAAGGCGTGATCCTTCTTGAGGGCTGCCAGCGCCGCGCCGAGCGAGCCTGGGACCGACGGCACGTTCGCCAGCTCCTCGGGCGAGAGATCGAAGATGTCTTTGTCGAGCGGGGCGCCGGGATCGATTTTATTCTCGATGCCGTCGAGGCCGGCCATGAGCATGGCGGAATAGGCGAGGTACGGATTGCACGACGGGTCGGGCGGGCGGAACTCGAGCCGCTTCGTCTTGGGATTGGCCGAGTACATCGGGATGCGCACGGCCGCCGAGCGATTGCGGCGCGAATACGCCAGGTTCACCGGCGCTTCGTAGCCCGGCACGAGCCGCTTGTAAGAGTTGGTGGAAGGCGCGGCAAACGCGACGATCGCCGCCGCATGCTTCAGCAGCCCTCCGATGTACCACAGCGCCGTCTGACTGAGTCCGGCGTACATGTCGCCCGCGAAGAGCGGCTTGCCCTTGCCCCACAACGACTGGTGCGTGTGCATGCCCGAGCCGTTGTCCGAGAAAATCGGCTTGGGCATGAACGTGACCGTCTTGCCGTACTGATAGGCGACGTTGCGGACGATGTATTTGTACTTGCACATGTTGTCCGCGGCGCGAATCAGCGTGTCGAACTTGAAATCGATTTCAGCCTGCCCGGCCGTCGCGACTTCGTGGTGATGGCACTCCACGTTGATGCCGGCTTCCTGAAGCTTCAGCACCATGTCCGTGCGCATATCCTGAAAATGGTCCATGGGCGGAACGGGGAAGTAGCCTTCCTTGTAGCGCGTGCGGTAGCCGAGATTGTGATCGGCGCGGCCCGTGTTCCAGCGGCCTTCGTCCGAATCGACATAATAGAAGCCGTGCTGCGGCTTCGAATCGAAGCGCACGCTATCGAAAATGAAAAATTCCGCCTCAGCGCCGAAAAACGCTTGGTCGGCGATGCCGCTCTTCTGCAGGTAGTCCTCGGCGCGGTGCGCGAGGTTGCGGACGTCGCGCTCGTAGGGCTTGCGCGAGAGCGGGTCCTGCGCGTCGCAGATCATGATCAGCGTGGGCGTGTCGCGAAACGGATCGATGAAGGCCGTATTCGGATCGGGGATCAGCAGCATGTCGGATTCGTGAATCTGCGCCCATCCGCGGATCGAGCTGGCGTCCATGCCAAAGCCATCCTGAAACGAATCGGCGGTGAGCTCCTGAATCGGGTAGCTGACGTGCTGCCACACGCCCGGCACGTCGATAAAACGCAGGTCGAGGATTTTGGCGTTGTGCTTCGAGGCGTACTCAAGAACGCTTTTCGGGTCCATTCGTCCCTCCGCCGCAGTGGGATTGCGGTCATTCGCAGGCGTTAAACGCGGCGAAGGTACTCCACGGGATCGTCCGGCGTCAAGCGGCACATACACTTTGGTGTAGCGGAACTTCCCATCGCTTCGATAGATGTTTCTGATGGCGTCGGTGGAGTGCCGGTAGCTTGCTACCGCCGCTTAGCGGCGAGGCTTGCCTCGCCATCATCCGAGGCGCTATTGATCGCCGAGGCCTTCGAACGGCGAAGCAAGCTTCGCCTCAAGAAAGCGGCGGCAAGCCGCCGCACCCTACATCGACTTGGCCTATCGCAACGGAGATTTTGATTTCGAGAGCTACATTGAGCGCACGGGCATCTCGACCACATCCTCCACGCCCATCACTTCCTTCACCACAAATCCCTCGGCATACTTCACACCGATCATCCTCCCGAAGTGCCGCGCGAGAACATCCATCCGGCTCTCGAGCTCATCGAGCGGCAGGGAGACTTTCGACTTCTCTTTCTTCGCAGGACGAAACTGCGATTCGTAGGCGAGGATCGCGCGACGCCGCCCCTCGAACTGCTTGGTGATATCGACGGCAAACGTAGGACGCACGTCGGCATACGACGCTGCGTAAATAATCTTGAACGGCCGCCACGCGTCGCCCGAGAGCGGATAATTTTTCAGGCCCGCGACGAAGCACGCCTCCCAGCCAAGCGTGGCCGCGGTGTAGTGGTCGGGGTGGCGTCCCTCCCAATAGGGCAGGATCACAGTGCGCGGCTCGAATTCGCGGATCACCTCGGCGATCGCGATCTTGTACTCGTCGCAGACGCGCAGGTGCGCGTCGGGCAATCCGAGATTTCGCCGCACCTTCGCGCCGAGAAACTTGGCCGCGCGCGCGGACTCCTTGAGGCGCGTCTCGGGCGTGCCGCGCGTGCCCGTCTCGCCTCGCGTGAGATCGACGATACCGGTCGCGTAGCCCTCCTGCGCCATCTTGAGCATCGTGCCGCCACAGGTGAGCTCGACATCGTCCGGGTGCGGGGCAATCGCGAGCAGATCGAGTTTCATTCGTCCTCCAGGACCGGGTGCCGGCCCGGTTTCGCGCCGGGCGTCACTCCAGGTGGCAAAAACCGCCGAAAGTGCGCTTTTTCGGCCATCTAGGCGGCTCGAAGCCTGCTTACGGGAGCAAAGTCCTTGCTCTCTTTCCAGCAGTTTTTGCGCCCGTTCGAGCGGCAAAAAAACTCCGCCCAGTACGCTAGCACCGGCGGCGCCGATTTGTAAGGGGGGCCGGCATCACCGTGCCGGGACGCGGTCGGATATCCCGCCGTGTATGTTACTCGTAGGTAACCCTAAAGAAAGCTTAAGCGCCTGACTGGCGCCCGGTCCCTTAGAATACGGTTTGGGCGAAGGTATTTCATCCGCTCCCGTACAGGCACCCGTTCTAGCAGACTGCCCGGCCCAGAATGGACGTTGTGAAGCGACCTCGAAAAATTCGCAAAACACGCCCGAGTGCGCCTCCGCGCGGGCGCGCCGCCGACCAGACGTACATCCTCGCGCAGGCGGTAGAGAACAGCTCGGAAATGATCGGTATGACCGATCGCGACGGGCACTTTACCTTTGTAAACGAGGCGTTTCTGAAAGGTCTCGGTTACACCAAAGAAGAAATGCTCGGCAAGCATTTTGCGATCGCGCACGGCGAGGCCAACCCGCGAGAGCTCATCCGTGAGATCGGCGCCAAGTCCCTCGAAAAAAAAGGATGGCGCGGGGAATGCTTCTTCGCGCGAAAAGACGGAACCAAATTTCCGGTGGCCCTTAGCGTGGGGCCGATCGTCGACCGCCAGAAGCGCGTGATCGGCGGATTTGGCCTGGCGAAGGACATCACGGCCAGGCGCGCGGCTGAAACGTCTTTGCGCGAGAGCGAGGAACAGTTTCGCCAGCTTGCTGAGAACATCCACGAAGTCTTCTTTGTCGTCGCGCTCGACCCTGTCCGCTTCGCCTATGTGAGCGATGCGTTCGAAGAAGTGTGGGGGATGTCGCGCCAGGAGCTTTACCTGCGCCCGACCGCGTGGATCGACGCGGTCCATCCGGACGACCGCGAGCGCGTGTCGAATTTTTTCGGGCAATCCGCGAGCGGCGTCGCGATCGACATGCAATACCGGCTGGTGCGCCCGGACGGCGCGCTGCGGTGGATCAGCGCGCGGACGTTCCCGGTGCACGACGAAAAGGGCGAACTCCATCGCGTCGTAGGAATCGCTGAAGACATCACGGTGCGCAAGCAGGAGGAAGCCGCGCTCCGCGCCGCGCACCAAAAGTTGCACGTGGCGCTTCGCGAATCCGAACAGCGCGCGAAGGAGGCGAGCAAGCTATCCGAGTTGGTCGATATTCTGCAGTCTTGCCAGAGCGTGGACGAAGCCTATCAGATTGCAGGCGGCGCGCTACCACGGATCCTCGCGTCGAAATCCGGAGCGCTGTGCATCATCAGTCCATCGCGCAACATGGTCGAGACGGTCGCCGTATGGGGCGACAAGCTCGCGACGGAAAAAACGTTCTCGCCAGACAGCTGTTGGGCGCTGCGGCGCGGCAAACTTCACCCGGTTGACGACCCGAGTTCACCGATGCGATGCGGGCATGTGCACCCGACAGTGGCGGGATACGCGTGCGTCCCGCTGGCAGCCCACGGCGAGACGCTCGGCGTGTTGTTCATCGAGAAGGCCGGCGTTTCGGCGATTCCGCCCGGGCTGCTTCCCGAGGATCAGATGGCAGCGCTCACCCGACAGGGTACCGCGATCGGGGAGCGCATGTCGCTCGCACTGTCGACACTTCGCCTGCGCGACGTGCTGCGCAGCCAGTCGATTCGGGACCCTCTGACGGGACTCTTTAATCGCCGCTACATGGAAGAATCGCTGGAGCGCGAACTCCGCCGCGCGGAACGCAACGGCCAGCCGGTGGGATTCATCATGCTGGATATCGATCACTTCAAGCATTTCAACGACACGTTTGGCCATCAGGCGGGCGATGCGCTGCTGCGCGCGCTGGGCGATCTGGTGGGCGAGCGGACGCGTGGGCAGGACGTGGCGTGCCGCTACGGCGGCGAAGAATTCTCGCTGATCCTCGCGGGAGCGTCTAGAGACGCGGCCTACAAACGCGCGGAGCTGCTGCGCGAAGAAGTAAAGCGGCTCGCCGCGACCCATGCCGGCCAGTTGCTGGGCAAGATTACGCTATCGTTCGGCGTGGCCGCCTATCCGGGCGACGGCCGGACCGCCGAGGAATTGGTGCGCGCTGCCGATAAAGCGCTCTATGGCGCGAAAGCAGCAGGCCGAGACAGAATCATGCTCGCGGGGTGCGCGGAGCAGGCTCCTGCCACCGCATCGAGTTTCTCGGAGACCACGACTAAGGCAGGCTGAACGCGATGAAAATATTGCCCGCCGACTCGAAGATGTATTGCTTGCCGTCCACTTCGTAGCTTGTGGGATTCGAACGCGCCGCGTGTCCCATATAGAACTGCCAGAGCGGCTTGCCCGTGTCGGCGTCGAGCGCGAAGAAGTTGCCTTCCTCGCTGCCGCTGAAAACCAGGCCGCCCGCGGTCGAGAGTACGGGCACCCACGCCGACGCGAGCAGCTTGAACTGCCAGCGCAATTTGCCCGTGGTGGCATCGAGCGCGCGAATCGCTCCGTAGGATTGCTCGCCGACCAGCGCGCGAATTCCTCCTCCGCCCACGATTCCCTTCGGCGGGCCCGGCTCGATCTCGCCCGTGCCCTTAATGAAATAGGCTCCGGTTTCATGCGCGCTCACATAGAAGAGGCCTGTTTCGGGGTCATACGATGGGGCCGTCCAATCGACGCCGCCGGTGAGACTGGGGTAGACCAAAGTTCCGGCGCCGAGGGTCGGTTGCTGGTTGGGCGCGAGGATCGGGCGGCCGTCTTTGTCCAGTCCCTTGGCCCAGGTTTCTTTCACGAAGGGAACGCCCGTAATGAATTTGCCGTCGGTGCGATCGAGGACGTAGTAGAAGCCATTGCGATTGGCGAGGCCGAGGAGCTTGCGTTCCTTCCCGTCAATCTTCGCATTGAAGAGAACCGGCGACTCATCCGAATCCCAGTCATGATTTTCGTGCGGAGAGAACTGGAAGTACCATTTCAGCTTGCCGGTGTCGGGATCGATCGCGAGCATCGAGCACGTATAGAGATTGTCGCCGGGGCGCTCGTCGTCGTTGAAATCCGGGGCGGGATTTCCGGTGCCCCAATAGACGAGGTTCAGCTCGGGATCGTAGGAGCCGTTGTTCCAGGTTGTGCCGCCAGCGCTTTCGGGGGCGCCAGCTCCCCAGGAATCGGCGCCAGGTTCGCCGGGGCGCGGCGTGGTCCACAGGCGCCACAGACGCTTGCCCGTCTTCGCATCGTACGCGTCGAGAAATCCGCGGACGGCGGCCTCGCTTCCCGCAACGCCCACGATGATTTTGCCGTTGAGCGCGAGCGGGGGACCAGTCATCGCGTAGCCCATGGCGTTGTCCGCGATATGAACATTCCAGAGGACGGCGCCGGTTTTGTCGTCGAGGGCGACAAGGTGGGAATCGACGGTGCCGATGTAAACGGTGTGGTTGAGGATGGCGACGCCGCGGCTCGTGGATTGAAGGCCGATCGCCACCACGTGCTCGGGCAGCTTGGGTGAATAGCTCCAAAGCTTCAGGCCCGTGCGCACATCGAGCGCGACGACGGTGCTTGGCGGCTCCACGATGTACATCACGCCATCGACCACGATCGGCGAGGCCTCGATGGTGCCCGGATGACTCGTCTGGTAAATCCACGCAACTTTCAACTGCGAGACATTTTGCCTGTTGATCTGTTTGAGCAGCGAAAATTGCTGCGAGTTGTAGCTGCCGCCATACGTGAGCCAGTTTTGCGGCTCGCTCTGCGAGTGCAGGATGCGTTCATAGGGAACATCCTGCGCGAGAGCGGCGGTCGCGCTGAAGAGAAGGGATGCGAAGAGGACGTATCGGGCGATTCTCATTGTGCCCCCTTCAGACTGGCGAGATAGGCGACGAGATCGTTCACTTGGTCATCCGTGAGCTTGCCTTTCACGCTCGGCATCACGCTCTTGCCCGGCTCTTTGTCGAGTGTGCGGAGGTCGGCTTTGCGAAACGAGAGGAAGTCGCCCTTGGCGTCTTTGATGACGATGCGAAACGAATCTTCCGCCGCGCGCGTGCCGTCGTAGACTTTGCCGTTTTTCGTGACGAGATGAATGAACAGGTAGTCAAGCTGGCCGCCGGATTCGACGAAGACGTGCTCCTGCGGTAAATCGGTGCCCGGATACAGCACAGCGCTGCGCAAATAGCCCGCGCCGCGGAGGGACCCAACGTTCGTGAGCTCGGGGCCCGTATCGCCGCCTTGCCCGGCGATCATGTGGCAGGAGGCGCAGCCAGTCGCGTCATAGACCTCTTTGCCCTTGGCCGGGTCGCCGGTGATCGCGGCGGAATCTTTGTGCTGCAGCGTCAGCAGGTAATCGACGATCTGCTGGATCTGCGTGTCGTCGAGCTGTCCGGCGAAGGCGGGCATGCCGCCCCCGCCCATGCCATTCTTGATGATTCCTCTGACCACGTCCCCGCCAAGGCGCAAGGGAATGCCCTGAATGTTCGGTCCCATCGCGCCGCCGGCGTCGAGGCCGTGGCAGGTGGAGCAGCGCTGCTCGAAGAGTTGTTTGCCGGGCGATTGGTCCTCGGGCTTTGCGGCTTGCGAGTTGTTCGCCTCGTTCTGGCGAGCTCCCGCCGATCCCGAAAGTGCGCCCGCGAATGTGGCGCCGACCACGAAGATCGCAGCGGCAAGCCACGAAGACCGAAACAAGTTCATGACAGTCCCCCCGGGTACAGCAGAACTGATGTAGCGCAATAGCACCGTTCGATGGGCGGCGTCAAGACTCAACCCGCGCGTGCTGAGCGCAGGCCCGACTCCTTGCGCGTGAAAGAGTTTGTGCGGCGAGGTGTTTGGAGTCGAAGTGCGAGCGCGTGACTGCCGCGCGCGAAGGCCCACCCTCACAAACCGAGGATGGGGCACCCGCAACTTCAAAGGCGAACACCTGTGCCATCTGGGCGCACGCTTTGCTAAGGTGTAGTTCTGAAAATCTCGGAGGGACGTGATGGCAGGGAAACCGCTTGAAGGGCAGGTGGCGCTGATCACGGGGGCGGCGAAGCGCATCGGACGCAGCATCGCGCTGCGGCTGGCGGCGGAGGGCGCGGCGGTTGTCATCAACTACGCCAGCTCGCAGGCGGATGCGGAGGCGCTGGCGCGGGAAATCAGCGCGAGCGGTTCGCGGGCGGCGGCGATTCAGGCCGACGTCACGAAGCGCGCGGACGTTGAAAAAATGTTCGCGGCGATCGAGAAGGATTTCGGGCGGCTCGATATTCTGGTGAACAACGCCGGTGCGTTCTTCGAGGCGAAATTCGAGGATCTGACCGACGAGCAGTGGGACGGCATCCTCGACATCAACCTCAAGTCGCAGTTTCTGTGCGCGCAAGCCGCAGCGCGGATCATGAAGCGGCAAGGACGCGGCAAGATCATCAACATCTCGTCGCTCGGCGGGCTGCTGCCGTGGCCGAGCTACACGCACTACTGCGTGTCGAAGGCGGGCTCGATCATGCTGACGCGCTGCCTGGCGCGGGCGCTCGGCCCCGAGATTCTGGTGAATAGCATCGCGCCCGGCACGATCCAGTTTCCGGGCGAGGCGCCCGACGAGGAGTACATCCGGCGCGTCCCGCTGCACCGGACCGGTAAGGGTGACGATATTGCCGGCGCTGTCGCGTATCTCGTGAGCGCGGATTTTGTGACGGGCCAGGTGCTGGCGGTTGATGGCGGGCGCCTTCTCGTCTGACTTTAAGTTCGATCGCTGACTCACTGCGCGGGTTGCGCGACGTAGTAGCCTGGCCGCGTGCGAACCGAAACATCGGATCGGGCAACCGTAACGTTGATCGAGTGGAACCCGGGAGCACGCTCCGAATTTGCATGGTAGCTGAGGATGTACTGCGCGTGGAGTTCGCCGCCGATGTCGTCGAGCGCCTCGCGAAGCGTTTCGGCGCGAACCGCGCTGTAGTGAGCGCCTCCTGTAGCGGCGGCCGCGACTTCGAGGTCATGTTTCTTGGAGCGGTTGCGGCCTTGCTGGAGAAGGAAGATGGCTGGAGCGGCCCAGAGCGCCGGGGCGTCCTGGAGAAGATCGCGCGTCATGCTGCTCGGCCCGATGGCGTAGATTGTGATATTGGCGTGCTCTGCATCGCGAACGACCGCTCCGAAATTAGCTTTGCTCCCATCGTCGCGGGACTCGCCAACGACGAGCATCACGCGCCGCCGCTTCGCGGGTTCGTTCTTCAGCATGTCGACGGCCTTCGCCATCGCGTCGTACAGGTGCATCCCCGAATCGTCGAATTCGGTGCTGGTAATCGCGTTCTCGACGGCGTCGTGATCCATGGTGAACGGCTGGCGCACGTCGACCGTCGAGTCGTAGGTGATGACCGCCGCTTCGCCGTCGAGAGCCATCACCGTTTCGGTGAAAATGCTTCCGAGGCTATGAATCGCGAGCATCATCGACTGCGCGCGATCGCTGGTCTGAAGCACGAGGACAGCGGCAAGGGGGTCGCCGCCGATATCCCAGCGATCGATCCTCTGCTCGACGCCGTCGTCGAAGACGTGGAAATCCTGCGGCAAGAGGTCGAGGACGAACTCACCGCTCGGGTCGGTTACGGTGACGTCGGCGACCACTTCGTTGGTGACGACGCGGATCGGGTTTTTCGGCGCCGGTTGCGCGGACTGCGGTGCGGCGGATTGCGGCGCTTGAGCGCGCGCGGCGCCCAGGCCAGACGCTCCCAGCGAGAACGCGAGCGCGGTCCAGCTCCAGAGCGCGATTTGTCGGCGAAGTCTCATCGCTTTGCGGCTGCGTATGCGATTTGTCTCACGCCTCAAAGGTTGCAAGCAATAAATTGAGCTGGCGGCAGCCGAAACATTTCGATTCCGGAAAAATATCTTTTCAAATGCGCGGTTCTCGAATAATCTAATTTGTTTGGGCGACATGTCGTGGTCGCCATGGGGGACTACTCGGTGGCAGAAACGTCAGCGGCAAGGCCCGCGAGCGGCTTTGGAAGTACGCTTCGTCGTGATGCGTGGTGGGTCGAAAACCTGCCTTTTATTATCGTCCTTAGCGCGTTTGGCATTTACACCACGTGGCGCGCGTTTGAAGGGACTTATTATTACGTCGCGCCGTATCTCTCGCCATTCTATTCGCCGCTGATCGATCCGCAGCACCACTGGTGGCCGTTTTCGCCGGCGATCCTGATTCTCGGCGGGCCGCTGGGCTTCCGGCTGACGTGCTACTACTACCGCAAGGCGTATTACCGCGGCTTTTTCCTCGATCCACCCGCGTGCGCGGTGGGCGAGGTGAAGCGGTCGTATAAGGGCGAGACGAAGTTTCCGTTCATCCTGCAAAACGTGCACCGCTATTTCTTTTATGTCGCGGTGATCTTCGTTGCGTTTCTCTGGTACGACGCGATCGTGGCGTTCGATTTCGGCGGGAAGTTCGGCATCGGCATCGGCTCGCTGGTGATGCTGGTGAATATCCTGCTGCTGACGACCTACACGTTCTCATGCCATTCGCTGCGCAGCCTGGTGGGCGGCAAGCTGGATTGCTTCTCGTGCGCCACGCTGGGGGTGCCGCGGCACTCGGCGTGGAAGGGCGTGACGAAGCTCAACGAGCATCACATGTTCTGGGCGTGGGTGAGCATGATTTCCGTCGGGCTCACCGACTTTTACATCTACCTGGTTGCTTCCGGCGCGATCAAGGACATTCGACTCCTGTGACCCCTACGTACGAGACTCACGAACATGATGTGCTGATCATCGGCGCGGGCGGCGCGGGCCTGCGCGCTGCAATCGAGGCGCTCGCGCAGGGAGCGAGCGTCGGCGTCGTATGCAAATCGCTGCTCGGCAAGGCGCACACCGTGATGGCCGAGGGCGGCCTTGCGGCGGCGATGCGCAACGTCGACAAAGCCGACAGCTGGCAGACGCATTTCCGCGACACGATGAAGGGCGGCAAGCTGCTCAACAACTGGCGCATGGCGCAGCTGCACGCGATGGAGGCACCGGACCGCGTGCGCGAGCTCGAGCAGTGGGGCGCGCTCTTCGATCGCACGGCGGACGGCGAAATCCTGCAGCGCGCGTTCGGCGGGCACACCTACAAGCGGCTCTGCCACGTGGGCGACCGCACCGGCCTTGAAATGATTCGCACGCTGCAAGACCGCGGCGTGCAACTTGGCTTCGACGTGTACATGGAGTGCACGATCACCAAGCTGCTGAAGGATGGCGACCGCGTCGTCGGCGCGTTCGGCTACTGGCGCGAGAGCGGCGAATTCGTCGTGTTCAAGGCGAAGTCGGTGGTGATCGCCACGGGCGGCATCGGCAAATCCTGGAAGATCACCTCGAATTCGTGGGAGTGCACGGGCGACGGCATGGCGCTGGCGTACGATGCGGGCGCCGAATTGCTGGACATGGAGTTCGTGCAGTTCCATCCGACCGGGATGGTGTGGCCGCCCGGTGTGAAGGGACTTCTGGTGACGGAGGCTGTGCGCGGCGAGGGCGGCATCCTGCGCAATAAGAACGGCGAGCGCTTCATGGAGAAGTACGATCCGAAGCGGCTCGAGCTTTCGACGCGCGACGTGGTGGCTCGCTCGATCTACACGGAAGTGCGCGAGGGCCGCGGCACTCCGCACGGCGGCGCGTTCCTCGATATTTCGCACAAGCCGGCCGAGTACGTGAAGCGCAAGCTGCCGAGCATGTACCACCAATTCAAGGAACTCGCGGATGTTGATATCACGAAGGGGCCGATGGAAGTGGGCCCGACGTGCCACTACGTGATGGGCGGGATTCGCGTGGACGCGGAGACGGGGCAATCGTCGCTGCCGGGACTTTTTGCGGCGGGCGAGGCGGCAGGCGGAATGCACGGCGCCAATCGTCTGGGAGGGAACTCGCTTTCGGATTTGTTGGTGTTTGGGCGCCGAGCGGGACTGAGCGCGGCGCAACACGCCAAGCAAGTGGCTGCGCCGAAGCTCGATAGCGCGCAGCTCGAGCAGGCCGAGCGGGACATCCTCGCGCCTTTCCAGCGCGCGGGCGGCGAGAATCCGTACAAGATTCACGAGGACTTGCAGGAAGTGATGCAGACGCTCGTGGGCATCTTCCGGATCGAGGCGGACCTCCTGAAGGCGCTCGATGAGATCGGCAAGCTCAAGGCGCGCGCGGCCGACGTTCACCTGACCGGCTCGCGCACCTACAATCCCGGCTGGCACCTTTCGCGCGACCTGCAAAACATGCTGACGGTGTCCGAGGCTTGCGCCCGGGCCGCGCTCGCGCGGAAGGAAAGCCGCGGCGCGCACAGCCGGCTGGATTATCCTAAGACCGAGGACGCGTGGGGCACCAAGAATCACGTGATCGTGAAGAAGGACGGCGCGATGAATCTGTTCGAAGTGCCGCGCGGCCCCATGCCCGAAGAGTTGCAGAAGATTCTGGCGGAAGATAAGTAGAAGACGAGTAGGAGACGAGTCGTGGAGGCGATGGAATGGCGGAAGTAACGGTCCGGGTATTTCGAGGCGACAGCGAGACCGGCAAGCCTGTCGATTACAAGGTGCCGCTCAGCGAAGGCATGGTCGTGCTGGACGCGATCCACTCGATTCAGGCGAACCAGGCGCCGGACCTCGCCGTCCGGTGGAACTGCAAGGCCGCGAAGTGCGGGTCGTGCTCGGCGGAAGTGAACGGCAAGCCGCGGCTGATGTGCAAGACGCGCATGGATTCGCTGCCGCTCGATCAGCCGGTGGTCGTCTACCCGATGAAATCGTTTCCGCTGGTGAAGGACCTGGTCACCGACGTCTCGTGGAATTACAAGGTGAACAAAAAAATCCCGGCGTTTCATCCGCGCCCGGGCGTGGAATGGAAGATGTACCAGCGAGACGTGGACCGCGTGCAGGAGTTCCGGAAGTGCATCGAATGCTTCCTGTGCCAGAACGTGTGTCACGTGCTGCGCGAGCACGATAAGAAGGAGCAGTTCGGCGGGCCGCGTTTTTTCGTGCGGACGGCGGGGCTCGAAATGCATCCGCTCGACGGGCTCAATCGAATGGAGCTGCTGAAGGACGATCTCGGCCTGGGCTTGTGCAACATCACGAAATGCTGCACCGAAGTTTGCCCCGAAGAAATTCACATTACCGACAACGCGATCATTCCCCTGAAGGAGCGCGTGGTGGATCAGTTCTACGATCCGGTCACGATGCTCTTCCGCAAGATCACTGGCGCGAAGTAGCTGGACCCGAGCGATTCACCGCAGAGACGCAGAGGGCGCTGAGAATTCGAGCCGGGACCGACGCTTCCTATATCGCGCCCGCAACGCTTATGTCCCCCGCTGCGAGTTTTGCGACCAACTCGCGGTCGGCGGGTAGGAAATTCAGGTCGGGCAGGGAACGCGGCTCGCGCCATTCGATCTGCTCGAAGACGAGATTGCGGATTTCGGCGCGCGGTACGCTCGCCGCGAAGAAAATCAACTCGATCGGCTCTTTCATCTCCGCATAGCGGTGCTGCGTGCGATAGATTTCCCGCCCGATTCTTGCGGTGACGCCCAGTTCCTCGGCTAGCTCCCGCGCGAGCGCCGCTTCCAGCGTTTCACCCGGCTGCACCTTGCCTCCGGGAAACTCCCACAACAACTCAAACGCACCGCCTCGCCGCCGCTGGCACACGAGAAGTTTTCCTTCGGATTCGATCAACGCCGCGACGACGGTCAGCATCGGCTATCCATGTTGCTTGACCCCGGAATGGGGCTGTGTGAGGATGCGCCCCACGGGCCCACCTCACTCGTCGAAAAGGAGAATCTCGTGTCTCTCTATTTGATTCAGGCCGCTTATAGCCAAGACGCTCTTCGGGCCATGATTCAGAATCCGCATGACCGCACCAACGCCCTCCGGGGACCGATTGAATCGCTCGGCGGAAAAATCCACAATCTGTTTTTGTCGTTCGGCGACTACGACGCTGTGCTCCTTGTTGAGATGCCCAACAACGTGGCCGCAGCCGCAATTGCCATCGCCATCGCTGCCGGTGGCGCCTGCAAGAACATCAAGACAACTCCGCTGATGACCGTAGCGGAGGGTATCGAAGCCCTCAAGAAAGCAGCCGGTTCCGGATACCAGCCGGTGACTGCCGCTGCCAAGGCCGCGAGTTAAGGAACCAAAAATAAAAACGCGCCGGAGAGCTTTCGCTCCCCGGCGCGCTGGTTTCGGAATCGACTACTGATCCGCTTCCACCTTCTTCAGCGAAGGTTTCGGCAGCTGCCAGATCAGCTTCACGTCGTCGGCGCCGTTCGGGTAGAACTGAGCCGACTTCTTGCCCGACGGCATCAGGATGATGTCGGCGCGGCGGTTATAAGCCAGCCAATCCGTATGCTTCGCACGAGCCTGCGACTTCGACGGCTTGACCGGATTGGTGTCTTCGAGTTCCTTGACGGTCGCTTCCGGCATCGGCTGGTCCTTGCCGTAAGCAGCGGTTTCGACCTTGTCGGCAGAGATGCCCTGCTCGACGAGGTAAGCCTTGATGCGTTCGACGCGGCGTTCGCTCAAGTCCTGGTTGAAGCTCTTCGATCCGCGCTCGTCGGCATGGGCTTCCACCGAAAGCTTGGCATCGGGATCGTACTCGAGATATTTCTTGAAGCCGTCGGCGAGGGTCGAAAGAGCCGCCTGCTGGCTCTTCACGAGTCCGACCTGCGGGTGCCGCTTATCCGGATAGTCCGTGGGATAGAAGATGCTCTGCAGGGTGACCGTGGGAATCGGTTCGACCGATCCGACGATGTGAACCGCGGCCGTCTCGGTGGCGGAGCCGCCGCAGACGTTCGTCGCGTTCAGGGCGTAGTTCTTGTTCTCGTCGATGGTGCGCGCGGGCTGACCGTCGGGAACCTGCGAGGTGTCGGCGGGTTCCGGTTTCTCGGTTTCGCTGCCGCTCGGATCAACCTTCTGGCCGTCGACCGTGACGGAGTCGGCGTTCGAGGTCTGCCACGTCAGAGTAGTGGAATCCTGCGTGATGACTTTTTCGCCGATCTTGCGGTAGTGGACTTCGGCCGGATTCGCGCTGATGCTCGCGTCGACCTTGGTGTTGACGTTCACGGTGGAGTCACCCTTCACCGTGCCACCCGGGCCCGTTGCCGTGAAGGCGTAATCCGTGGTCGCGTGCGGCGACACCGACTGGCTGCCGCTCGGCTGCACCGTGCCGATGCCGCTGATATTGGCATCGACCGTGTCGGCCGTCTGCCAGTTCAGCGTAGAAGACTGGCCGCAGTTGATGTTCGCCGTCGAGGCGCTGAAACTGCCCGTTGCCGGAGCCACCGCTATGGTGGCACTGGCGATGCCAGCCTTGAAGCGCACGAGGTCCTTCATCTTTTCGCCGCGGCTCCAATCGACTGTCTTCTGCTTGTTGTCCTTCATGTCGACGACGATCTTCTTGTTCGCCACGACATTCACGTCGCCGGACCATACCGTCTTGCCTGCGTGCGTGACGGTGATGTGGTGTGTTCCGGGTGGCAGAAGCAGGTTTTGGTGCCAGATCCAATCGTTGTTGAATTCGTCGACGTGCCCGACGAAGTACCCCGGCGTAGTGCCATTCGAGAGCACCGCCGCGCGGGGATCTCCATTGAACTGCACGTCGCCGAAAGGACCGGCAACTTTGTCGCCGTAGGCATCGAGCTTCACATCGAGCGGCGTGGACTTACCCGCTTCGATGTTCACGTCCTGCGTCGAAATCTTGTAGCCGTAGTTCACGACCACCACCGTGTGCTTCCCTGGGCTCAGGGAGATGGATTGACTTCCATCGCGGATGGCGCTTCCGTCAACAAATACGTACGCCTGTTTCGGCGTGACCTTGATCTTCAGTTTTCCATCCTGCGCGGAGCCGGTAGTCGCGCCTAACGCGATGGCCAACGCGAGGGTGAACAAGTAAGCGAGTCGTCGCATCTGAAATTCTCCATTATTCTGTAGGCGGATTATTTACTAATGATCCGTTCGCTCGCGCCCTGACGAGAGAACCTAGGCTAGGGAACATTTAAAGTATCGTCCTAAGCCTTATCCTGTCAATCAGATTCAAACAAAATACGAATGGTTGCGCGAAATCTTTAAGGGCCCGAATTTTCCGGCTGCCGTATACTGGGCCCGTGTTTAACGAAACAATACTCGGACATTTTAATAGCCCACACAATGCCGGCGACCTGTTTGATGCTACGGCAACGGTCGAGGTGACGAATCCCGTTTGCGGCGATGTGATCCGGCTTGCGGTGCGGATCGAAGGTGGCCGGATCGCCGCCGCGCGATTCAAAACGCAGGGGTGCGTAGCTGCTATCGCATCGAGTTCCGTCCTCACAGACATGCTGCTCGACAAATCGGCCGCAGAAGCCCGTCGCATTAGTCCGCAGCAGGTGTCTGAGGCCCTCGGTGGACTCCCGCCGGCCACCTTTCATGCGGCGCAGCTGTGTGCCGATGCGGTCGCTGCGCTGGCGCGCAAACTGTAGGCGCTACTCAGGGCTCGAATGGGTGATCGCGTGTTTCAGCGTTTCCGGATCGTTGAGATTCAGCACGATGCCTTTTTCCTCGGTGGGAACTTCCACTACGTCGGTCTGGTGCGCCCAGACGACCTGCCGCGCGCCGACTTCCGGCGACGCTGCGAGCAGCTCGTCATAGAGCGCCGCGCGGAAAATTACGGGGTGGCCGCGGCGGCCGCGATACGTCGGCAGCACGATCGGCTTCCCCGTCGAATCGAATTCGGCGATCAGCTTTGCGACGAGTTCGGCGGACACGATGGGGTGATCGACGGGGCAGAGCACCAGCCCCGCCGTTTGGTCTTTCGGCAAACTTCGCACGGCCGCCTGGATCGATGACAGCTGGCCGCTGGCCCAATCGGGATTGAGCACGACCACCGCCGGGTCGAGCTGCAAGCGCTCGCGGATTTTTTCGGCGCCCGCGCCGAGAACGACGCGGATGACGCCGACGCGCGGGTGCTTGACCACATCGAGCAGGTGCCCGGCGAACGTCGTGCCGCGGTAGGGAATCAGCGCCTTCGGCGAGCCCATGCGGCGGGATTCGCCGCCGGAAAGAATTGCCGCGGCAAGCGGACGCTGGTCGATTCCTGGGGAGGCGGGACTCTCGTCATTCGGCGCGGCGGCCATTGCGCGCTAGTCGTTGTGGACGGTTGCTGCTTGGGCAAGTTTTACGGATTTGTGCGGCAGGCCCACGGCGTTGCGGCGTACGGCGATCAATTCGGCGGTGATGCTAACAGCGATCTCTTCGGGCGTGAGCGCGCCGATGTCGAGGCCCACAGGCGCATGGACGCGCTCGAATTCCTCGGGCAGGTAGCCTTCCTTCTCGAGCGCTTTGTATACGGAAAGCACCTTGCGTTTGCTGCCGATCATCCCAATGTAGCGCGCCTCGGTGCGCACGGCCCATGCCAGCACGCGCATGTCGTCGCGATGTCCGCGGGTGACAATCAGAAAATAGGCCGACCCGTTGGGCACAATTTTGGCAAAGGCATCCTCGTACGTGGTGTAAAGCTTGTCCGCCATCGGGAAGCGCTCGGTATTCGAGAAAGCTTCGCGGTCATCCGCAACCGTGATCGAAAATCCCGCGGCGTGCGCGATGCGCGCGACAGCCGAGGAAATATGCCCCCCGCCAAAAATGAAGAGCAGCGGCTGCGGCAAAATCGGCTCGACGAAAATCTCCAGCGTGCCGCCGCAAATCAGGCCGGAATCGTAGGCCGCATCTTGATTGAGATTGAACGTCATTTTGCGCGGCTGCTCGATCTGCATCACTTCCTTGGCCGCGGCCCAGACCTCGGCTTCGACGCAGCCGCCGCCGATCGTCCCCGCAATCGAGCCGTCCTCGTGAACCAGCATCCGCGAGCTTTCGTAGCTCGGGATCGAGCCGTTGGTGTGGACGATCGTCGCCAGCGCCCCGCGCTCGCCCGCGCGGCGCATCCGCACGATCTCCTCGAATAGGTCGGTGGCCATGTCTGAAACCTCAGCGTACGTCGCCCCGGCGGGGGATGTCAATTCGATGTCGGGCCGATTTCCTCCCATCGTCCCGGCCGTGCTACGCTCGCGCCATGGCGGCGGGCGTTACCCGGATCGACCATATTCAGATCGCGGCACCCGAAGGATGCGAGGAAGCTGCGCGCGAATTCTATGGCGGCGCGCTCGGTCTGCGGGAGATCGAAAAGCCCGCCGCACTGCGCGCCCGCGGAGGCTGCTGGTTCGAGTGCGGGGATCGGCAGTTGCACATCGGCGTGGAACGGGATTTTCGTCCTGCCAAGAAGGCGCACCCTGCTTTCGCCGTAGCCGATTTCGACGCATTGCGGGAAACGCTCGCGAAGCGCGGTGTCGTAGTGAACGATGAGGCGATTCCCGGCACACGCCGCTTCTACGCCGAGGATCCCTGGGGCAACCGGCTGGAATTTGTCGAGGAGACGCGCTAGTCGCGGCGTTTATGGAAGAATTCCACGCGCTTCTCGTCGAAGGCGTCCCCGGCATCGGGAAATCCACGCTTATCGACGCGCTGATTCGCCGCCACGTTTCTTCGTCGGAGGAGAGGCGGATTCGGTCGTTCGTCCATCTTGCGCAGACGCACACCTACGGTCCCTTGGCGCCCGCTGAGGATGCGGGCACGCTTACTGTTGCCGACAACTTGCGCCTGCTCGATAGGATCGTTGCAATGCTCGAATGGCTCCGCGAGCAGCTGCGATACAGCGGTAAGCCCTGCTTTGTCCTGGTCGATAGTTTGCATCTCACGCACTGCGTGCGCCCGGGCGTCGTCGCCTGGAGCGACGTGGCGCCGATCGACCGGAGGCTGGCCGCTGCCGGCTGCAAGTTGCTGCTCTTGAAGGGCAGCGATGAGACGATCCGCACCCGGACGATTGAGGCGCGCGCAGGCTCGCAATTCCTCGCTGAATACGCGCTCAGGTTCGGCCGAACGCACGAGGAACTTCGCGCGCACTTCGTGCGTGAGCAGGCGGCGTTCCTTGGCATGTTCGAAAAATCGGCGATGCAAAAGAGAGTATGTGAAAATGACCGGGACCTCGATACCATCGTGGCCGGCGTTTTCGACTTTTGGCGGCCGTCCCAAGAAGCGCCGGGCCGCTTCTTGACCGCGAACGCCTGATAGAACCGATGCCGCGACAAACGACCAGCGTTTCCCGCGAAGACTACCTCAAGGCGATCTGGGAGATCGTCCAGGAGGAGCAGGCGCCGATCAGCGCGCGGCTTGCCGAAGATTTGGGCGTCACTCCGCCGGCCGTCACCGCCGCGCTGAAGCGCATGGCCCGCGACGGCTACCTGCGCGTCTGGCGCGACGGCCGCATCGAGCTTTCGCCGAAAGGGAAGGGCGCGGCGCAGCATCTCGTGCTGCGGCACCGGCTCGCGGAAAAGCTCCTGACCGAAGTGATCGGCCTCGAATGGTCGCGCGCGCACGAAGAGGCGGAGCGGCTCGAGCACGGAATTTCGCCGGAGGTCGCGCGGCTGCTTCTCGAACGCTTCGGGCGCGACAGCCGGTGCCCGCACGGCGTCCCGCTGTTCGGCGGGATGTCGCGCTTGCGCAAGAAACACGGCGCCGCCAAACTCTCCGACTCCGAACCCGCCCATTCCTACGAAGTGCTGCGCGTCTACGAAAAGGATCCTGCGTTTCTGGCTTTCCTTGAGCAGCGCCACCTGCGGCCCGGCGCGCGCATTCGCGTCCTCGAACGCGAATACGATGAGACCATGGCCATCACGGTAGCCGGTCACGGCGCCGCGCGTCTCCACCTGGGCAAGCCCGCCACCGAGCGCATCTGGGTCCGCCGCCTGCCGTGACATGCTGAACGCCTTGCGCTACTACTGGATCATCGCCAAGGGCTACCGGCTGCGGCCGTGGCGATCGCCGTACATTCAATGGCGGCTTGAAACATTTTTCGGGCACGATGCCGCCGATCTCGATGCACGCAAATTCTTTGGCCTGATGTGGCGCGAGCGGGCGCGCATGGAACGCTTCCTCGATTGGGTCGCCGAACGACGACACGCCTCTTCACTTTTCAGGTGAGCTTTCCTATGAAATGGGAGTAACCTCTGGGCGTTTGGGGGGGCGGGCGTTCCGTGCGCGTTCGCGCGCGCCCGAAGACGACGGCTCAGGAGGTCGCCATGAGCAAATCCAAGAAACAATCCGTGAATCGGCGCGATTTCCTCAGGACGGCTGCGGCGGGCACGGCCGCGCTCGTCGCCGTGCCGGGGGCGGCGAAGGCCGCAGTGCCGGAGCCGCGCGGTGGCACCGGCGCGCCGCCGCTCTTGAAACCGGCCGCGGCCGACGGGCGGCCGAGCGTCGATGTGCTGACCGTCGATCACCCCGGCTCGGATTACATGGTGGACGTCCTCAAGACGCTCGACTTCGAATACCTCTGCGCCAACCCCGGCAATTCGTATCGCAGCTTGCACGAATCCCTGATCAATTATGGCGGCAACGTGAAGCCCGAATTCATCACGTGCTGCCACGAAGAGTCGGCCGTGGCGATGGGCCACGGCTACGCCAAGATCGAAGGCAAGCCTTTGCTCGTTTGCGTCCACGGGACCGTCGGGTTGCAGCACGCCTCGATGGCGATCTACGACGCCTTCTGCGATCGCGTGCCCGTGTACATCATTCTCGGCAACTTTTCCGACGCCGGGCTTCGCTTCGGGCAAGTCGATTGGACGCACAGCGCGCAGGATCCCGCCGCGATGATCCGCGACTACGTGAAATGGGACGACCAGCCGCTTTCGCTCCAGGCGTTCGCCGAATCTGCCGTGCGCGCGTACAAAGTCGCGACGACCCCGCCGATGATGCCGGTCGCGCTGGTCGCGGGCCACGAGCTGCAGGAGAATCCGGTCCCCGACGGCGCCAACCTGAGCGTGCCAAAGCTCACGATTGTGTCGCCGCCCGCTGGCGAATCGGGCGCTGTCGCCGAAGCCGCACGCCTTCTGGTAGCTGCCGAAAATCCGGTGCTCGTCACCGATCGCGTCGCGCGGACCCCTGCGGGCCTCGCGGGGATGATCGAGCTGGCCGAGCTTCTGCAAGCGCCGGTCGTCGACCGCAACGGCCGCATGAATTTCCCCACGCGTCATCCGTTGAATCACACCGAACGCGCCGGAGCGGCGATTGCGAGCGCGGACGTGGTCGCCGGGCTCGAGTTGACGGATTTCTGGAGCGCGGTGAACTCCGTTCACGGGCAGGTGAATCCCGAATTCCGGCCGGTGACGAAACCCGGCGCCAAGCTCATCAGCATCACCGCGAACGATCTCTATCTGAAGAGCAACTATCAGGATTTTCAGCGATACCAGCCTGTCGATCTCGCGATTGGCGCCGACGCCGAGGCCACTCTTCCGTCCCTCATCGAAGCCATCAAGATGCAGATCACCGACGACCGCAAGCGCATGTTCGCCGATCGCGGCGCAAAACTCGCAGCGGCTCACCGGCAGGCGATGCAGGCCGCTCGTGACGCGGCCACATCCGGTTGGGACGGCAGCCCGATCAGCACGGCTCGCGTATCCGCCGAGTTGTGGGCGCAGATCAAGAATGAGGATTGGTCGCTCGTCTCGAATTGCCAGTTCTTCAGTCGCTGGCCGCTGCGGCTGTGGGATTTCAACAAGCACTACCATTACATCGGCGGCGAGGGCGGGTATGGCGTCGGGTATGGCGCGCCCGCGGCGGTGGGCGCAGCGCTTGCCAACCGCAAGCATGGCCGGCTCACGGTGAGCATCCAAAACGACGGCGACCTGATGTTCGCGCCCGGCGTTCTTTGGACCGCCGCGCATAGCCGCATCCCGCTGCTGATCATCATGCACAACAATCGCGCTTACCATCAGGAACTGATGCAGATCCAGATCATGGCCGACCAGCACAATCGCGGCATCACGCGCGCCGGGATCGGCAATACGCTCGTCGATCCGCCGATCGACTACGCGAAACTTGCGCAGGGGATGGGCCTGCACGGCGAAGGGCCGATCTCGGATCCCAACGACCTCGCGCCCGCGTTCCGGCGTGCGATCGAGATCGTGAAGGGCGGCAATCCCGCGCTCGTCGACGTCCTCACGCAGCCACGCTAGATTGCATGAAGGAAAGGATTCGCGCGTGAACAATCCGCATGGAAGAAGAGACGTCGTAGGGGCGCCGCTTGCTGCGCCCCTCGCACTGGCGCTCGCGATCTTGCTTGCTCCGCTGTTTTGCTGCACCAACGTGTATGCCCAAGCTGCTGCGGCGAAACCAAACGACGCCGCGTCCGCGGACGCGCAGGGAGGCAAGCGCGTCTTCACGAGCGCCGGCTGCGTCACGTGCCACGGCGCGCAAGGGCAGGGCACGTCACTCGCGCCGCAGATTTCGCCGCCTCCTCTCGAACTTGCTGCGCTGATCGCGTACGTCCGCCAGCCGACCGGAAAGATGCCGCCCATTCCGGTGTCGACCGCCTCGGATCAGGATCTCGCGAACGTGTACGCCTTTCTGAAATCGGTCGCGCCCGCCTCAGCGGCAAGCGAATCGCTGAAAGGCAGCGCCGACAACGGCAAGCGCCTCTTCGCCGCGTACGGCTGCTACGAGTGCCACGGCCATCAAGGGGCGGGCGCCGCGATCGCGCCGCGCATCGGTCCGCCGCCGATTTCGTTCGCTGCGCTGCTCCGCTACGTGCGCGCGCCCACCGGGCAGATGCCGCCGTACACAGCCAAGGTCGCGTCCGACCAGGATTTCGCCGATATCTACGCGTACCTGAAGACGTTTCCGCCGCCCGCTCCGGCGTCCAGCATCCCGCTGCTAAATCAGTAGCGGGTTGCCGATTTCCTTTCTCCTGCACCGAACTTGTCCTTGGGTACAGTAGTTCCGCGCGCCGCTTCGCGTCACAATTTGCTCAGGCACCAGCCGAACCAACCGCCATGCGGCGCATTTCGCTCATTTTCGTGATTGTTGCGGCGCTATTCCAGGCGCGGTGCGCGGGTGTGACCAAAGGCTCTTCGGGCAATTCAGGCAATCCGCCTCCGGCGATCAGCGTTTCCGTTTCGCCCAATCCGATCAATGTGCGAATCGGCGCCACGCAGTCTTTCAGCGCCACCGTGAACGGTACGTCGAACGCGGCCGTTACCTGGGAGGTGAACGACGTCGCGGGCGGCAACGCTGCGACCGGGACGATCAATTCTTCGGGCATGTACACGGCCCCGGCGAACCTGCCCAATCCGAATGGCGTCACGATCGCAGCCGTCAGCGCTGCCGATGCAAGCGCGAGCGGCGAAAGCAGCGTCACGCTCTGGAATCCGGTGCCCGTTTTAAGCAGCATCGCGCCAGCGTCCGTCAGCGCGGGCAGCTTCACGCTGTCGATTACCGGCCACAGTTTCGTCGGCGGCGCGCAAGTCCTGCTGAACGGCTCGGCGCTCGCCACGACGTTCGTTTCTTCGATGCAACTCACCGCGAGCGGCTCGGAAAGCTCCACGGGCGCCTACGCGATTTCCGTGATGAATCCGAACCCGGGCAGCAGCACCTCGAATGCGCAAACCTTGCAGGTGACATCGACGAGTAGCGGTCCGCCGCCGCCACCCTCGGCATGCAGCGCGATGGCCGTCGGTCAGGAAGCGAGCCTGAACGGCTTCGTTCCGTTTCCATCCGATAATCTATGGAATAAAGACATCTCGTCCGCGGCGGTCGACCCGAATTCAACAGCCATCATCAATTTCATCGGCGCGAGCGTTCCGCTGCACCCGGATTTTGGCTCCGGCACGTACAACGGCTCGATCATCGGGATTCCGTACGAGGTCGTCGATTCATCGCAGGGACCTGTGACGATCAACTTCACGGCGTATGGCGACGAAAGCGATCCCGGGCCAATGCCGATTCCTCTGAATGCGCCGATCGAAGGCGATCCGAATCCGAGCGGCGATCAGCACGTGCTCGTTCTCGACAACGCCAACTGCTGGCTCTACGAGTTGTACGACGCTCAGCCGAGCGGCTCGGCGTGGAACGCGGGTTCGGCCGCCGTCTGGGACCTCACAGCGAACGAGCAGCGTCCTTACACGTGGACCTCGGCGGACGCCGGGGGCCTGCCGATTTTTCCGGGGCTCGTTCGCTACGACGAAGTGGCCGCGGGCCAGATCAATCACGCGCTGCGCTTCACGCTGCAATCGAGCCAGGCCGCGTTCATTCCGCCCGCATCGCACTGGGCAGCGAACTCGACGAACGCGCTCGCTGCTCCCATGGGCATGCGCCTGCGCCTGAAGGCGAGCTTCGACATCTCGGGATTTTCGGCCGCCAACCAGGTGATCCTCGCTGCGCTCAAGAAATACGGGATGATCATGGCGGACAACGGCTCGTCGATGTACATCAGCGGTGCGCCGAACGACGGCTGGAACAACGACGACCTGCACAATCTCGATGGCGTGACCGCGTCCGACTTCGAGGTGATTCAGATGACGCCGGTGTACACCGCGTCGAACATTCCGCAGGGCGCAACGCCGACGATTGCGAGTTTCACCGCGAATGTGCAATCCGTTTCCGCGGGGACGCCGGTTACACTGAGCTGGAGCGCGACGGGCGCGTCGTACCTCATCGTTTCGCCGGATATCGGCGCGGTGCGCGGCACGAGCGCCACCGTCACGCCGTCGCAATCGACGACCTACACGCTCTACGCGACGAACGCCTTTGGCCGCACGACTGCCACAATCAACATCACCGTTCACTAGATAGCGGACTCGGCCATCAACTGCTGGTGAGGCTATACAGCAGGACCGCGAGGACGATCAGCGTGACGATGACGTAGAGCCAGTCGCGCTCGACGGCGAAAGCTGCAACCGAAAATGCGACGCGCACGACGGGTGTCGCGATCAGGATCAGCAGGCCGAGCTGGATGAGGCCGCGTCCATGTAGAGAAATCGCCTGCTCGAAGATTTGCGAGACGCTGCGAAGATCGGACGGCTCGCCGTGAAACACTGCGTATTGCGGCTGCGTGTGGCCGTACTTTGCGACGTAGAAGATGCCGCCCGCGAGGACGACCGCCGCCGCGAGGATCACGCCCGCGCGCAGCAAGTTGCCGATGATGTTCTCGATGCGCTCATCGGTCCATCCCTTCGCGTGGCCTTGCGCCTGTGATGTCACTAGAGTTTCCCTCGAATGCCCTGAAAAATCATTTCAACGGCTACCGCCGAAATGGCGATGCTGAAAACGAGTCGAAGCGTATGCACTTTCGCCTGCGGCAAAATCCGCGCGCCGAGCAGCGCGCCGGCGAGCACGCCGAGCATTACCGGCATCGCCATTCCGGGATCGAGATAGCCGCGACGGAGATAGATTCCGGCGCTGGCGGCGGCCGTGACGCCGATCATGAAATTGCTGGTGGTAGTCGACACTTTGAACGGGATACGCATGGCGCGGTCCATCGCCAGCACCTTTATCGCGCCGGACCCGATGCCGAGCAGGCCCGAAAGCACGCCAGCGATCCACATCAGTCCGAATCCTGCAGGCACGCCGGTGACGTGGTACGCGCGCTGGCCCTCGGGCGTCGGGTAGTGGCCGTCCAATCGCAGAAGCCGCGCGAAGCGGCCTGTGTCCGGCGCGGCCAGATCGGGAGGCTGCGCGATCGACGTCCACGCGGAGTAGAGCAGCACCAGGCCGAAGATGATCGCGATCGCCGCGGTGGGGATGCGCGTCGCGAGAAACGCTCCGAAGATCGCACCCACGGTCGTCGCAATTTCCAGGAACATCCCGACGCGCATGTTGGAGTAGCCCTCTTTCAGGTATGCGGCGGCGGCGCCGGAGGATGTGGCGATCACGGAGATGAGCGACGCGCCGATCGCGTAGCGGATATCGACGTGAAAGAGGAGCGTGAGCAGTGGAACGATGATCACGCCGCCGCCGAGTCCCGTGAGCGACCCGAGCAGACCGGCGAAAAACGATCCGGCCGCGACCAGTAGGGTGAATTCGAACGTAGACACGATTTATGGTTTGAGCCGCGCCCGGGTTTCCTGCGACGCGTTCTGCGGCGCGGCTGGAGCGATTTCGCCGCGGTACGATTCGATGAGCCGCTTTTGCAGCTTTTCTTTCACGCTTTCTTCGAGGAAAGCCGCTCGTACACCGAGCAGATTCGCGTCGAGCAGCTCCATCGCCGTCCAGCCGAAAGTTTCTTCGAGACCGAGATATTCTCCAGCGAGGGTCGCTGGTGTGAGCATGCGCGTGTCGGTGTTGATGTTGAGCGGCACGCCCGCGCGATACAGCCGGTCGACCGGGTGATGCGCCCACGTTTCGATCGAGGGAATAATCTGGACGTTGGACGACGGGCAAATCTCGAGATGAATCCGCATGTCGCGCAGGTGCTCGACGAGGCCCGGGTCCTCGACACTGCGCGCGCCGTGGCCGATGCGCGCAGGCTGGAGCAGGCGCAGCGTTTCCCACACGCTTTCGGGGCCGAGCGCCTCGCCGGCATGCGCGGTGCGGTGCAGTCCGCGTTCGCGCGCGTAGCGATAGGCGGCGACGTGCGCGTCGATAGGGAAGCCGGCTTCATCGCCCGCGATGTCGAGCGCGACGACGCGGCTGCCGCGAAAGTGCTCGACCAGCTTTGCGGTCTGCATGCTCTGCTCTTCGGTGAAGTGGCGCAGCGTACAGAGGATGAGCCGCGCTTCTATTCCGGTCTCGCGGATCATATCTTCGGTCGAGCGATCGACCGCGCTCACTACCTGCTCGGGCGTAAGCCCCTGCTCGAGGTGGAGCAACGGGGCGAAGCGCAACTCGACGTAGATCACGCCGTCATCGACGAGCTGCCGGAAAATATCTTGGGTCACCAGCCGCAGGGACATATCGCTCTGCATCAGGCGGAATCCCTTGTGCGCGCGAGAGAGAAATTCCGCGAGGTCCGTGCAGCGGGCGGGCGCGACGTAATCGGACTGGTACTCCTCGTGGGTGACGGACGGAACGAGCTCCGATACCGCGGCGAAGCTTAGCGAACAATCGAGGTGCAGGTGCAGCTCGATTTTCGGCAGCGATTTCAGTCTCGATGCGCTGGTCATCGGTCCGGTCCCATTACAGGTGGTCGAGCGCATGCTCGAAATCGGTGAGCAGATCGCGCCAATGTTCGATGCCGACGGAGACGCGCACGAGGCCATCGGTGATGCCGGCCTGCGCGAATTCCTGGTCGGTGAAGCCCGAGTGCGTGGTGGTCTTGGGATGGCAGGCGAGCGATTCCACGCCGCCGAGCGATACCGCGTTCCTCGCGATCTGCATGTGGCGGAGGAACTCGAAGGCCGCGGGTTTTCCGCCGTTCAGCTCGATCGAAAACATCGCGCCGGGGTAGTCGCACTGCGCCTCGAAAATCCGCTTCTGCTCGGGATCGCTGATCAACGTTGGATAAATCGTGCGCTTGATCTTCGGGTGACCGTTGAGTTGCTCGGCGATGCGCTGGGCGTTCTTGCTGGCGCGGTTCATGCGCAAACCCACGGTGGGCAAACGGCCGCCGAGCATCCAGCATTCGTCCGGCTGGAGAATCGTGCCAAAGAGCCCGCGCGTGGGGCGAATCCTCGCGACCACGTCTGCATTCGCGCCCAAAACGATTCCGGCCAGCATGTCGCTAAATCCGGAAAGGTATTTCGTTCCCGAGTAAACGACCAGATCCGCGCCCAGCGTTAAGGGATGCTGAAACGCGGGGCCCAGCAGCGTGTTGTCGACCATGACGAGCGGGCGCGCCTCGCCGGCGGGCACCTTCAGGGAAGCGACGACAGCGCAGGTCTGCTGGATGTCCGTCATGATGAGCGTCGGATTCGCCGGCGTTTCGACCAGCACGAGGCCGAGGTCTGGCGTCGAGCGGATGGCGGCTTCGAGAAGATCGCCGCGCCCGGCCTGCACGGGAACGCCGCCCACGCCCCATTTCGAGAGATGGTCCTGGATGAAGTGCTGCGTGCCGCCGTAGATCGGGACCGTGTAGACGACGGATTGTCCCGGGCGCAGGAGCGTGAACAGGGACGTCATGATCGCGGCCATGCCGCAATTGAAAGCCAGCGCGGCGCTCGCGCCAGCCTCGAGGTTCACGATCTGATCTTCGAGGATTTGCGCGTTGGGATGATTGAAGCGCGAGTAGATGAGGTCGGTCGTTTCGCCCTCGACCATTTTCGCGCGGCCGGTGGCGACGTCGAAGGCGCGCTCGGCGGCCTCGGGGCTGGGGAAGACATACGTCGAACTGCGAAAAACGGCCGGGCGCGCGGAGCCGACGGAAAGGCTCGGGTCGAAGCCCTGCGTCAATACCTTCGTGGTGGGACGCAAGGGCTGCGATTCGCGGCGGTCACGATCGCCGGACGAGCTGGGACTCATAGCGCGACCTCACTTTCGGACTGCTGATTTCGGGGAGCAAAGACCTCCCGCTACAGTGTCGATTAGAAAAACTGTTGAGGCGTGTTTTCAGCGAGTTAGGTCGATTTCTAATCGCCAAATGTCGATTAGAAAATCGATGGTTTTGGGAGAAGCGGGACGCAGGGGTGGCGCAAGAAATCGACGGCGCAGAGGCGACAGAACGACAGGACGCAAGCGCGCCGCGTCCCGCGGCCGCTGGAGCCATTCGCCGAATTGTCGCCCGAGCCCTCATATATAGATACATTTCGAGCGTAGCAGTGCGCCGCGCACTGTCAAGAGGGACGTCAGTCGGGTTCTGGGACAGGTGGCGGGGCCTGGCCCAATCAGCGGCCGAGAGTCCCAAGACGAAAGATTGTGAGCTGTGGCGCGCTCTTTTTCGAAAAGGTGCGTCAATCAGGGGCGCGCAGCAAAGTTACGAAGTATTAACATATCACATGTTGACTTTGTTCGAATCACTCCACTAGACTCCGCTCCCGTCGCCAGGGACCTCATTGAGGTCCCTTCCTTACGGACGACAAATCGATACATGGAGGACAACCATATGCTCCACGCAGGCCAAGTTGCACCCCGGCCACCGGCGAAACGCTCACAGGCGCATCCGGGTGTTCATCCCCTTTCGTCGCTGCACCGCACGCAACGTTTTCAACCGCTGCCGCTACCTCTAGGGGAGCCGCCGTATCACTACGATTTGGCATCTGTGATCTCCGCCATCGGCAAGAAAACGGACAATGACGGCAAGATCGTATTCCATACGGTGGGAGACACGGGCGGCGTGAAGAACGCGGAATATCAAGCGGACGTCGCTGCCGAGATGAAAGATGACTTGAACCTCGGGGCTGGGAAAGCTCCGGAGTTCTTTTACCACCTCGGTGACGTCGTCTACTACAACGGACAGGTCCCTGATTACTACGACCAGTTTTACGAGCCTTACAATCACTACTCGGCGCCGATCATTTCGATTCCCGGAAACCACGACGGCGATCCGATTGATTCTTCCCAGGCGTCCCTGGATGGCTGGGTGCGATATTTCATGACACCTACGCCACACGTGAATCCCGAATCGCAAGACGCCCCGCGCGCCACCATGTCCCAGCCGAACGTGTATTTCACGCTTCTGTGCCCGTTTGTCACCATCATCGGCATGTACACGAATGTCCCCGAACATGGGTCCATCGATTCGACACAGCAGCAGTGGCTTACAAATGAATTCAGCACTGCGCCGAAGAACAAGGCGCTGATCCTCGCCTTACACCATCCGATTTATTCCTTCGACGATCACCACAGCGGGAGTCCGCAGATGGCTGACGCGGTACAACACGCCATCAACGACTCCCGCCGCGTTCCAAACATGGTGCTCACCGCGCATGTCCACAATTACCAGCGCGTCGAGCGCAGCCTGATCAAGGGGCAACAGACGCCGTTTCTCGTGATCGGCCACGGCGGATACTTCCATTTGCACAATTTGAATAAAGGGACCAGCGTGGGAACGGTTGACCCGGACACTCACGCGAAGCTCGTCGCTGCGAACGATAAGCAACACGGCTATGCAACGCTTACGGTCGATGCGAAGCACATCTCGGGAACGATGAGCGTGATTGCGACACCCAAGGCCGGGGCAAACAAAGAAGCCGACACGTTTTCTTACCCCGCAGGGGCAATCGAGTTGCCGGAGGACACTGTCGTTAGCCTCTAATGTCTGGACGCGTGATAACCCATTCGTCTTGCTCGAAAGCGCGGAGGGACTACTGGGGCAGTCTTGTGTTGGGGCAGGGGCGGGTCTGGCCGCCTCGTCGCGTGGGCGCATACCGGGCGCGGGCCCGATGCGGCCATTCGAAAAGGGATATAATGACTGCAGCGGTGGCCAGATGCAGGACCTCAAGATTCTTCGCAAGACCTCGGAGCTGCACGAAGCACGATGGTGGGAAAGCGAGGCTGGGAACAAAGTTCACTGCTATTTGTGTCCTCGGCACTGCCATATTGGCGAGGGGCAGGCTGGGTTCTGCTTTATTCGCGCGAACGAAGGCGGGAAGCTGTACAGCCTCGGATACGCGCATCCTGCGGCGATGCAGATCGATCCCATCGAGAAAAAACCGCTGAATCATTTTCTGCCGGGCACGCGCGTGTTTTCGATGGGGACGGCCGGTTGCAACATGGGCTGCTTCTTCTGCCAGAACTGGGATATCTCGAAATCGCGCGCGGACCAGGTGCGGTCGTCGCACGTGCCGCCCGAAGATGTGGCGTCGCTCGCGATCCGCAACGGGTGCCCCTCGATTGCATTTACGTACAACGAGCCGACGATCTGGGGCGAGTACGTGATCGACATCTGCCACGCGGCGCGCGAGCGCGGGATTCGCACCGTGATGGTGTCGAATGGCTACATCACGCGCGAGGCGTTTCACGACATCTACGACCACATCGACGCGGCGAATATCGACCTCAAAGGCTTCACCGAGAATTTCTACGGGCGCATCACGCTGACGCATCTCGCGCCGGTTCTCGAAACGCTAAAGTGGCTGAAGAACGAGACGAATGTGTGGTTCGAGATCACGAATCTGATCATCCCGACCCTGAACGACGCGCCGGACGAGACTCGCGCGCTGGCCGAATGGATTCTCGAGAATCTCGGGCCGGACGTGCCGCTGCATTTCACGGCGTTTCATCCCGATTTCAAATTGCGCGATAAGCCGCGGACGCCTCCGGAGACGCTGCACGCGGCGCGGCGAGCGGCGCTCGATGCGGGGCTGCACTATGTCTACGAGGGGAATATTTATAGCGCCGGGGCTCATACGTCGTGCCCGGCGTGCGGGACGATGCTGATCCGGCGGTCGTGGCATGATGTCGAAGCAATGCATCTAAAGAAGGGATGCTGCCCGAAGTGCGGGCTGGCGATTCCGGGGCGGTGGGAGGGCGCGCCCGGGGCTCGCGTTGCTTCGAACGGAGAGAACGCGTTAGGCGCCCGGTACGACGATTTGAATTTGTGAGGTTTAGCGTCACGCCCTGAGGAAGAACTTCCGGGCTAAAGCACCCGGCGCTACGTTTAAACCTTTTACGTTTTTGGCGGGGCTAGCCAGGATGCGGCGGCTGTGATGACTAGGATCGCGAGGATGACTCCTAGGGACGCGGCGGTGGGAATGGGGAAATGGTCGCCTACGAGCATCTTGGCGCCGGCGTAGAGCAGGATGACGGCGAGGCCTTCATGCAGGAAACGCATGCGCGACATCAGGTCGGCGAGCGCGAAGTACATGGCGCGCAGGCCGAGGATGGCGAAGACGTTGGAGGAGTAAGCGATGAACGGATCGCGCGTGATCGAAAGCACCGCGGGAACGGAATCGGCGGCGAAGATCACGTCCATCACTTCGATCGCGATGAGCGCCACGAACAGCGGCGTGGCCGACCACCGGCCGCGATCGCGCACCCAGAAATGTTCGCCGCCGGACGACGCTCCGATGGGCATGAGTTTCCGCAGCAGGCGGATCAGCCAATTGCACTCGGCGCGCGGCGCTTCTTTTCCGGAGCGCAGCATGTTGGCGCCGGCGATCACGAGGATCGCGCCAAACAGATACGTGACCACGTGAAATCGATCGAGCAGCGCAACGCCCGCCAGCACGAACGCCAGGCGCAGAATGACCGCGCCGACGATGCCGCTATAGAGGACGCGATGCTGCGCGCGCGGCCCGACGCCAAAGGTGCGGAAGATAATCAGGAAGACGAAGATATTGTCCGCGCTGAGCGATTTTTCGAGGACGTACGAGGTGATGTATTCGACCCCAGCTTGCCGTCCGCGCGAAAGGTAAATCCAGAGCCCGAAGCCCAGCGCGAAAACCACCCACGCAGCGCTTTCCACCAGCGCGTGTTTCAGCGTGACGCGGTCGGTTTTCGGGCGAAAGACAACCAGGTCGGCTACGACCGCCGCGGCGACGAGCGCTCCGAAGACTACCCAGACAACGATCGACGCTCCACCCACTTGGCCGGCTCCCGTCGCTTACCGATAGGCCGCATGAGTCTACACTGCGCAGCGGTCCGCCGCGAGGGCGTCGCATTATGCGTAGAGTGAGAAGGACAGGGCTCGCATGCACATCGTAGAAAAGCCGGGAACGCAGGGCCCGCCGCTGGTAGCAGCGGCGCCGTATCTCGCGGAGCAACGCTACGAGGATTACACCGCCGAGCAGCATTCGGTGTGGGCCGAGCTGGTGCGGCGGCGGCGTCCGCAGCTCGAAGCGCACGCCTGCCGCGAATACCTCGAAGGGTACGAATTCATCGGGCTCGAGAACGACCGCCTGCCCAACCTCGGCGCAATCAGCCGGCGACTCAAGCCGCGCACGGGCTGGAGCACCACGCCGGTGAGTGGATTTCTGCCGAGCGACGCGTTTTTTGAGATGCTCGACGCGCGGATGTTTCCGACAACCACGTGGCTGCGCAGCCGCGATTCGCTTGCGTACACGCCCGAGCCGGATATTTTTCACGATGTTTTCGGGCACGTCCCGATGCACGCGCACAAGGTATTCGCGGATTTCCTGCAGCACTACGGCAGCGTCTGCGCGCGGATCAAGAACGCGGAGACGCTCGAGCGCCTCGGGCGGCTCTTCTGGTACACGGTGGAATTCGGGCTGATTCGCGAGCGGGGAAGCGTGAAAGTTTACGGAAGCGGCGTGATCAGTTCGCACGGCGAATGCACCAACGTGATCGACGGCGGGTGTGAGGTGAAGGATTTCGATTTAGACACGGTGCTGAATACGCCGGTGAAGGTCGACCGCATCCACAGCCTGCTTTTTGCCATCGACAGCTTCGATCAAATCTACGAGGCCATGCACGAGGCCGAGCGGCGGCTTCTGGGCAAATCGTAGGTACTCGCCAAAATCGTAATCGCGCCCGCCGCTAGTCTTTGTCGCTCCAGGTGTTGCGCTCGCCTTCCATCGGATCGACTCGCCACTGCGATCCGCCCTGATCGGACAAATCTCCGCGCTGGCTGCCGCCCGCATTCGATCCTCCCTGACGTGAACGACCGCGGTTTTCGGTAGCCGCGTCGATTTTGCTATGCGCGGACTCGAAGTCGGCTTCCGCGGCCCCGGGAACCACTTCGGGCGCGACGAGCATCTCGCAGTGGGGGCAATAGAGCTTGTCTGGAATGAGTGGCTGCCCCGTGCGCTTATCCGTGGAAGTCGTCTCGTCGTGGAACAGCACCTTGCCGTGACATATCGGGCAGTAACAGTTCGAGTCGGGCATGGAGGTTCTCCTTATGCCAGCATGGCATGCGGGTCGGGCGAAACAATACGGAGAAGGCTGTAGGCCGCCAGGATGTCCGGAATCTGAGGGCCGGCTGTGGGGTGATTCTGAGCGATTTCCCCGGCTTTTGCCGTATGGACGGGTTGCCGCCTCTCTGCCAAAAAAGGGTGAGCATGCGCTCGACTTTCGACGGATAGGGGGAAAACTTATGTTGAGAAACAGAGCAGCCATTCTTATCGCCATTCTCGCGATGTTCCTGGGCACTGCCGGCATCGCAAGCGCTAACCAGGACAGAACCGATGTTGTCGAGCGATTGCAGAGCGCGGCTCAGGTGATCCACGAACTCGATAACGCGCCGGACAAGGGAATTCCAGATCAGGTATTCAAGAGCGCCAAGTGCGTGGCCGTCGTGCCCAGCATGATCAAGGGTGCATTCATTTTCGGCGGCAAGCATGGACGCGGCGTCGCGACGTGCCGGCTTCCCGATGGCAGTTGGAGCGCGCCGGCATTCTTCACCATCACCGGCGGCAGTTGGGGCCTGCAATTCGGCGTGCAGGACGTCCAACTCGTGATCATGGTGATGACGGACGAAGGAATGCGCCATCTGCTCAACGCCAAGTTTCAGGTCGGCGGCACGGCCTCGGCTTCGGCTGGACCGGTCGGGCGCAACGCTTCCGCCGGAACCGACTGGAAGCTGAACACCGATTTTCTGACGTATTCGCGGTCGAAGGGACTATTCGCCGGGATCGATCTCAGCGGCTCCGAGATCGAACGCGACGGCGACTCGACGATTGCAATGTACGGGAAGGATATCACGTCGAGCCGCGTGCTCACCGGCAAGGTTCCGCCGCCGGAAGCCGCTCACGTGTTTCTGGCAGCGGTGCGCGACTCCGAAATGCACCACGAAAATCAGAACGCCCAGAATCGCTAAGCTCCGCTTAACGCGACTAACGAACCAGTGCGGCGGTAAGCGTCGGCATCCCAAAGGGCGTTCAACGCCCCTTGGGACGCCGACCCGCCGCCTTTCCGCTTCGATTCCCGTCGGGCTCTTAGGTACTGGGTCGCGTCTTGCTAATTGAGGCAGGGCATGGGCGGACTGCCGCTGCAGAAAAGCCCGAGCGGACTTCCAACCCCATGGTGCAATCTGCGGAAAATATGGCGGGGACGACGAGACTCGAACTCGCGACCTCTGCCGTGACAGGGCAGCGTTCTAACCGACTGAACTACGTCCCCGCTAGATGACTCCAGATGGTGGGCGATCTCAGATTTGAACTGAGGACCTTCCGGGTGTAAACCGGATGCTCTAACCGCTGAGCTAACCGCCCTACAAACTCATCGTAGCAGAACCTCTGCGTCCAAGGCTAGACCTGAGAACGAATTTGGCCTTTTTCCACTAACTCCTGCATCCGCTTAAGTCTGCTTTGTGATTACCCGATGAAAGTATGGGACAGATACCCAGACTGGCCCCGTAACTGTCCATTAACCTGTACTTTGGTACAGGGACAAAATTTGGTACCTGTACTCGGGTACAGGTACCAGAGAAGCGCAACGGATGTTAGCTGATTCACTACGCGAGCCGAGCCTCCCCCTAGTTCGGCGACGCCAACATGCTACGCTGACGTTTCCAGCGGCGTGGTCCTAGTACCGCGGACGAACATCTATGTCTTCCCGACTCGGCGAAATTCTGGTCAAGGACAGCCTGATCTCTCAGGATCAGCTTAAGCAGGCGCTCGACTACCAGAAAAAGAATGGCGGCCGGCTCGGGACCTGCCTCGTGAAGATGGGGCTGGTCAGCGACGACGACATCACAGCGGTTCTCTCGCGGCAGTATGGCGTTCCTTCGATCAACCTGAAGTTCTACGAAGTTGACCCGGCGGTGATCAAGCTTGTGCCGCAGGAGACGGCGGTGCGCTACCAGATCGTTCCGCTCTCGCGCGTCGGCTCGACGCTGACGATCGCGATGACCGACCCGACGAACGTCTTCGCGATGGACGACATCAAGTTCATGACCGGCTTCAACGTCGAGCCGGTGGTCGCCTCCGAAACCGCGATCGGCGAGGCGATCCACAAGTTCTACGGCGAGGCGGAAAGCGTCGAAGAGCTAGACAAGGTCATGAAGGACCTCACGGGCGAGGACACCGACGCCCTCGAGCTGGCGAGCGAAGAAGCCGAAATGGACTTGGCCTCGCTCTCCAAAGCCGCCGAAGAAGCTCCCATCATCAAGCTGTGCAACCTGATCCTGACGGACGCGGTGAAGCGCGGAGCGAGCGACATCCACGTCGAGCCGTACGAAAAAGAGTACCGGGTCCGCTTCCGCATTGATGGAATTCTGCAGAACGTGATGGCGCCGCCCATGAAATTGAAAGACGCCATGACCAGCCGCATCAAGATCATGTCGAAGCTGGACATCAGCGAGAAGCGGCTGCCGCAAGACGGCCGCATCATGATCAAGTACCTCAAGGACGGGAAGAAGAAGGAACTCGACTTCCGCGTCTCGACTGTCCCAACGCTCTTCGGCGAAAAAATCGTTCTTCGGTTGCTCGATAAAGAAAATCTTCGCCTCGACATGACCAAGCTGGGCTTCGAGGCGGAGTCGCTGGCGAAATTCGAAAGGCAGATTCTGAAGCCGTACGGCATGGTGCTGGTCACCGGTCCGACCGGATCGGGCAAGACGAACACGCTGTATTCGTCGGTCGCACGCCTGAATACGCCCGAAACCAACATTATGACCGCCGAGGATCCGGTCGAGTTCCAGCTGCCCGGAATCAACCAGGTTCAGATGAAGGAGCAGATCGGGCTTAACTTCGCGTCCGCCCTGCGCGCCTTCCTGCGGCAGGACCCGAACATCATCCTGGTCGGCGAGATTCGAGATTTCGAGACGGCCGAAATTGCGGTGAAGGCGGCGCTCACCGGCCACTTAGTGCTCTCGACGCTGCACACGAACGACGCACCTTCCACCATTAGCCGCTTGATGAACATGGGTATCGAGCCGTTCCTGGTGGCGACTTCCGTGAACCTGATTTGCGCGCAACGGTTGGTGCGACGCATCTGCGTGCAGTGCAAGGAGCCGTTGCAGCTTCAGTCTCAGGCCTTGATCGAAGCCGGCTACACCGAGGAAGAAGCGGCGAAGGTGGTGGTACAGCACGGCAAGGGATGCGCGGCCTGCAACAACACCGGATACAAGGGGCGCGTCGGCCTTTACGAAGTGATGGAAATGAGCGACGACATTCGGGAACTGGTTCTGGTGGGCGCATCGGCGCTCGAACTTAAGAAGAAGGCGCTCGAATCGGGGATGATCACACTGCGGCGAAGCGGACTCATGAAGGCCGCGGCCGGGCAGACAACGATAGAAGAAGTGCTGCGAGAGACCGTTCTGTAGCCGGAGGAAAAGATGGCTGGAATCACGCTAAGCGAACTCCTGAAGAAGATGATCGAAATGGGCGGAAGCGACCTGCACCTTTCCACGAATACCCCGCCGCGTATCCGCGTGCACGGCAAGCTCCGCCCGCTCGATATGCCGCCGCTGACCGCCGCCGATACGAAGGCGCTCGCCTACAGCGTGCTGACGGACGTGCAGAAGCACCGGTTGGAAGAGAATCTCGAGCTGGACTTCTCGTTCGGCTTGAAGAGCCTTGCGCGATTCCGCGGCAATATTTTCCATCAGCGCGGCGCGGTAGCCGCCGTGTTCCGAACCATCCCATGGGAGATCAAGAGTTTCGACGCCCTGGGTTTGCCCAATGTGGTGAGGGCGTTGTGCGATAAGCCGCGCGGCCTGGTCCTCGTCACCGGCCCTACGGGCTCCGGAAAGTCCACGACGCTCGCCGCGATGCTCGACAAGATCAACAGCGAGCACGAAGAGCACATGATCACGATCGAGGATCCGATCGAGTTTTTGCACAACCACAAGAAGTGCCTCGTCAACCAGCGGGAAGTCCATTCGGACACGCACTCGTTCGCGAACTCCTTGCGAGCGGCGCTGCGCGAAGACCCCGATGTGGTGCTGATCGGCGAAATGCGCGACCTCGAAACGATCGAATCGGCGCTGCGCATCGCGGAAACCGGACACTTGACATTCGCCACGCTGCACACGAACTCGGCGGTTTCGACCATCAACCGAATCGTCGACGTCTTTCCGGCGCACCAGCAGCCGCAGGTACGCGCGCAGCTCTCGATGGTGCTCGAAGGAATTCTGTGCCAATCGCTGCTGCCCCGGCCCGACGGCCGCGGCCGCGCGATGGTGATGGAGATCCTGATTCCGACCGCCGCGATCCGCAACCTGATCCGCGAAGACAAAATTCACCAGATTTACTCGGCCATGCAGACGGGCACGGGCACGACGGGAATGCAGACGTTCAATCAGAGCCTCGCAAATGCCTTCTCCCAGAAGTTAATCACTTTGGAAACGGCGCTCGCGAGATCCTCGAATCCGGACGAATTGCAGGATTTAATTAACAGAGGGGTGACCTCGCCGCCGGCTGGCGGCCGGGTTCCGGTTCGACGGTAAGGGAATCAGGGGAGAGGGAGGAGACACATCATGCCGGTCTATACCTATCGGGGGGTCAATCGCGCGGGCGCGACGGTCGCAGGCGAGCGCACGGCCAACAGCAAGAACGAGCTGGCGGCCACGCTCCGTCGAGAGCAGATCAACGTCAGCAAGCTCTCCCAAAAAGGCAAGGAGTTCAACGTTCCCACTTTCGGAACGGGCGTCGACGAAAAGGAGCTGGCCATCTTCACGCGCCAGTTTTCCGTGATGATCGATGCCGGCTTGCCCCTCGTTCAGTGCCTCGAAATTCTCGCCGGGCAGCAGGAAAATAGGTCGTTCCAGAAAATACTGAACGGCGTCCGCGGCTCGGTCGAAGGCGGCACGACGCTTTCAGCGGCCATGAAGCAGCACGAAAAGGTGTTCGATCCGCTGTACTACAACATGGTCGAGGCGGGCGAGACGGGAGGTATCCTGGACACGATTCTGCAGCGCCTCTCGACATACATCGAGAAGAACGTCAAGCTGAAACGCGCCGTAAAGTCCGCGATGATCTACCCCATATCCGTGTTGGGTATCGCCGCGGCTGTGATCATCCTCTTGCTGTGGAAGGTCGTGCCGATTTTCGTGACTCTCTTTAACGGCCTGGATGTGAGCCTGCCCTTGCCGACGCGAATCGTCATCGGCCTGAGCCACTTCGTCGGGAGCATATACGGCCTGCTGGTTCTCGTGTTTTTTGTGGCGGCTATCTTCGCGGTCAAATTCTGGTACGGCACGCCGCAGGGCCGCATGGTGATCGACACCGTGATACTTAAATTGCCCGTCATTGGAAACGTCCTTCGGAAGATCGCGGTCGCCCGGTTCACCCGGACGCTCGGCACGCTGATCTCGAGCGGCGTGCCCATTCTCGAGGGCCTCGATATCACGGCGCGTACGTCGGGAAATGCCGTGGTGGAAAGGGCCATCTCACAAACGCGAAAAGCGGTCGAAGCCGGACGCTCCCTGGTCGATCCGCTCAAGGAAACAGACGTTTTCCCCGGCATGGTGACGCAGATGATCGGAGTCGGCGAGCAAACGGGCGCGATGGACGCGATGCTTCAGAAGATCGCGGACTTCTATGAGGATGAGGTGGACGCTGCCGTCAAGGATATGCTGACTGCCATCGAACCGATCATGATCGTGGTTCTCGGCACGGTGGTCGGCGGCGTGGTCATTTCAATGTATATGCCTCTATTCTCGCTGATCGGCAAGCTGGCAGGGCGCTAAAACGCGTAGACGGCAGGGCGCCTGCGGCCCTGTTGCGCTCCTTCGCTATGCGCGGATGCCGATGCCCTAAACGCGCCTAGCGGGCAACCGCTATTTGTTGGGCGACAATCGACAATTTCAAATGGAATTGACTGCTAGCGCGAGCGAATGGCTGCCCTGGTTGGGGCGAGTCCGATTTCTAATCATCACCTTCCTTCTGGCGGTGGTCGTCGTCGTGCATCAATTTACTCCGGTGACGTTTCCGATCGGGGTCGTCGTGTCGCTGTGCGGCATCTGGTACGTTTTCGCCAGCCTGTACGTCATCTTGCAGCGTGCGCTTCCCCACGCCGGATGGCACGGTGCGCTGCAGATGGTCCTGGACGTGAGCCTGATCACGGGCGTCGTCTATTCGAGCGGTGCGCAGGACAGCTATTTCGTTTCGCTTTACCTGCTCGCCATTTTGATGGGCAGCATCTTGTTTTCGCGGCGCGGCGCGTTTATGGTCGCGGGCTTCGCCTTTATCCTGCTGGGCTGCGCCGTGGAAATGATGTTTTACGGGTTGATCCCTCGTTTCACGCCGGTAATCCCGGCCGCGAGAACGCTGGAAACCTGGCTCGCGAGCAATCTGTTCGCTTTCTTTGCCGTGGCGTATCTCGGGAGCCTTCTGACCCAGACGATTCACAAGAAAGGCGCTGAGCTCGAGCAAAAGAGCGAAGCCCTCAAGAATTTGCAGGCGTTCAATCAGGACATCATCGAGTCAATGCGCGGAGGATTGCTTACCACCGACATCGACGGTCGCATTCTGCTGATTAACCGCGCCGGCGTTGAAATCACCGGACACGGATTCGGGTTGATGCGGGGCGAAAACGTTGCCGACGCACTTCCGGGGTTCTGGCCGGTCGAAGTGGACGAAAGCGGAAATCCGCTAGCGCTGCGAAAGGAGATCGAGTTCATCACCCCGGCCGGCGAAACGCGTTTTCTGGGCATATCGATTTCCCCCCTGCGAAGCGCGCAAAATCAGGCCAGCGGGTTCGTTTTTAATTTTCAGGATCTAACCGAGTTGAGGCGGCTCGAGCGCGAAATCGTGACCAAAGAGCGCATGGCAGCGCTCGGACGCCTGTCCGCGGGAATCGCCCACGAGATTCGGCAGCCTTTGACCGCTATGACGGGCGCTCTCAAAGAGCTCGTCCGATTGGCGCCGCTTGAAGATGACGACAAGAAGCTCGTTCAGATCGTCAGCCGCGAGTCGCAGCGATTGAATCACATCATCACCGAATTCCTGAACTACGCGCGCGAAAAAACCTATGCCTTCACGGACGTGGACGTCGCGGCGTTGATCGAGGAAACGCTGGTGCTCCTGGAACGAGACGCGAGCCGTGCCGGAAAGATTCGATTCGAGAGAAACTTCGCCGCGCGAAACCTGCGGGTGCGCGCGGACCGCGATGCGATCAAGCAGGTCTTCTGGAACCTGTCGAACAACGCGTTGCGCGCCATGCCCGACGGCGGAGTTCTTTCTGTACGGCTCGAAGCCACCGGCCCCGACTGGGTCCGAATTTCGATGCAGGACACCGGCATGGGACTTGACCCGGGCGCATCAACCCGGATCTTCGAGCCCTTTCAATCCGGGTTTGCGGGAGGCACGGGACTTGGGCTCGCGATTGTCTATCAGATTTTGCAGGCGCACCGCGGGCAAGTGCGCGTCGAGACGGAGAAGGGACGCGGCGCCACATTCATCGTTGATCTGCCGCGGGCCACACAGGCTCCTGCCAAAGCCTCGTCGACGGCTCGATCCGAGGCTGCCGTTCTGCGCCCGGCGGGGAGGGCCTAGCCGATGGCACACCTGCTGATTGTCGACGACGAGCGTTCCATCTGCGAACTGCTCGAAATCAGCTTCCGCAAGGAAGGGCATCGCGTCGAGACCGCCACGAACGGCGAAGCGGCGAAGCGAAAACTGTCGTCGCAAATTTTCGACATCGTGGTTTCGGATATTTGCATGCCCGACATGGACGGCGTCGAGCTCCTGCGCTACTGCAAGGAAGTTTCGCCCGTTACGGTATTCCTGTTGATCACGGGCGTTCCCACAATTGACACGGCGATCGACGCGGTCAACTTCGGCGCGGACCGCTACGTCATCAAGGGCGATCGCCTGCTTGACGAGCTGCGTCCCGCAATCCAGCAAGTCGCTGAGAATCTGGCGCTGAAGAAAGAGGCGGGCTACCTGCGCCGCGAGTTGCGCCGCCTCACCGGGCTCGACCACATGATCGGCACGGCGCCGAAGATGCGCGCCATCTTCGAACTGATCGAGAATATCGCTCCGCAGTCGAGCCGCGTCCTGATCACCGGCGAAAGCGGTACGGGTAAAGAGCTCGTCGCGCGCGCCATCCATGAAAACAGCGCTCGTTCCAAGCTGCCTTTCATCACCATCAACTGTGGGGCGTTCCCGGAGACGCTGCTCGAATCGGAGCTTTTCGGATATATGAAGGGCGCTTTCACCGGCGCGAACGAGAACCGGCGCGGCCTCTTCCAGGCGGCTCACGGCGGCACACTGTTCATGGACGAAATCGGCAACATGAGCGTCACCATGCAGGTGAAACTCTATCGCGTACTCCAGGAGGGCAAAGTCCGCCCCATCGGCAGCACCGAGGAGTCGGACGTCGACGTGCGCGTGATCGCGGCCACCAATAAGGATCTGGAGAAGGAAATTGCTGAAGAGCGCTTCCGCGAGGATTTATACTATCGCCTGAGCGTAATCCCGATCCACTTGCCGCCGCTGCGCGAGCGCCGCGAAGATATTCCGCTTCTGGCGCGCGAGTTTCTCGAGAGGTTCTCGAAGTCGATGTCCAAGAATATCGACGGCATCGAGCCGGAAGCGATGAGGCTCCTGGAAGTTTACGAATGGCCGGGCAACGTGCGCGAGCTCGAGAACACGATCGAGCGCGCCGTCGCGCTCGAGAGCAAGCATAAGGTGACGACCGACGCCCTTCCGGAGCGCATCCGGACGCATTTCCAAGAGGCCGTCCCGCTTGCGTCCCACAACGGGAACGGCACATCACTCCCTGAGGAAGGACTCAACCTCGAAGCGCACATCCAGAAGATCGAGCGTTCCTATCTCCTGGCCGCGCTCGAAAGGTCCGGCGGAGTACGGACTCAGGCCGCCGAGCTGCTGAAAATGTCTTACCGCTCGTTCCGTCATTACGCCAAGAAGTACGGCGTTTAGCGGCTCTCCATGATCCCTGCCCCCAACCGCGGCGCCCAACCAACACCGACACAGGTTTGCGTTTTGGCCTGTTTGGTCATCCAAACCAGTCAAAAAACGTCAGGATCAGAGTTTACGAAAGAATTACATTTCACGGGGAGGCGAAGTCACGTTGCGCGCGGCGCCGTATCTCTATGACAGGGAAGCGGATAATGTCTTGTATGCTAACGGTAAACCATCTTGGGGACTCTGGCATCTCCCTTGCGATGTATCCGGGTGTAGCCCCCCCAGGGGTACGAAAACGAGATTAAAGAAAGACTCAATCGAGGAGACAAGATGAATAAGAAACAGAAGGGTTTCTCGCTTATCGAATTGCTGATCGTCGTGGCGATCATCCTGATCATCGCGGCCATTGCAATTCCGAACCTGCTTCGCGCCCGCATTTCCGCCAACGAGTCTTCGGCAGTGGGCTCGACGCGCACGGTTGTCACCACGGAAGTTCAGTATTCCACGACCTACGGCACGGGTTTCTCGCCTGACCTCGCATCTTTGGGCGGTCCGGCTGGTTGCGCCCCGGCCGCGGCAAGCGCGTGCTTGATCGATCCTCAGCTGACGACCGGATTCAAGAGCGGCTATAACTTCCTGGCCGTCCCGAATACCGGTGCGGGCACCACGGTTAACCCCTACAGTGGGTTCGAGGTAAACGCCACGCCTCAGAGCGCCAGCACTGGCTCGCGTGCATTCTGCGCGGATCAGACGGGCGTCATCCACTTCCAACTCGGTGTTGCAGCGATTGGCACCGGTGCGGGAACGTGCTCTGCTCTGCCGGCGACTGAGGTTCTGCAGTAATTTCGTTCCGGAACCAAAGGGGGGAAGCCCAGCTTCCCCCTTTTTTTTTCACAACGGTCAGTAATGAGGCGGTATTCAGAAGTAAGAAGTCATCAAACCTGGTGAATTTGTCGATCTGTAGAAGTCAGCGAGTCCGGGAGAACTGAGATCGAGGAGCGAGTTGAGCCATGCGCAATGCGACCTACGCTGATCAACAGAAACCGCAACGACGCGAAAGCGGATTCTCGCTGATCGAGCTCCTGGTTGTGGTTGCGATCATTCTGATTATCGCCGCGATCGCCATCCCGAACTTCATTCGCGCGAAAATGGCGGCCAACGGCGCGGCTGCCGCCGAAACAATTCGCACAGTTACAACGGCCTCCGTGATCTACTCCACGACGTGGGCCAACGGATACCCCCCGAGCCTCGACGCGCTGGGCGGAATCCCTCCCACCGCAGTGTCGTGCGATGCGGCGCAGCTGATCGACCCAGTCGTTGCGAGCGCCCCATACCAGAAGAGCGGATATGTGTTTTCTCTGATCCCACAGGGAGCGGCTGTTACGGCGGCTCCGGGCTGCACTCCCGGCTATTCGGCGTATCTCGTTGCCGCCCAACCTGCGACAAGCAACTCCGGTATCGACAGCTACTGCAGTAACGAACCCGGCGTGATCCATTACGACGTCACGGGTTCGGCGATCGCGGATCCCGCCACTTGCGACGCGCTCCCCGAACTTCAGTAGTTCTGCCGCTTCTCCTCGATTCCAGTAAGCTCGCAAGGACGCTGTGCTCGACTTTCTGCTAATCTCGATCTCATGCTCGGCCTTTTTCTGGTATTGCTCTCTGTCGCCTCGACCGCAGCGGGCCTTCGCCCAGACGTCATTCGCCAACGCCTCGAAGACCGCTACCGCCACGCGAGCACGCTGAAAGCGGCGTTCTTCGAGCGCTACAGCGACGGCAGCGGGGACGTGCAGGCGGAATCGGGCACGGTGTACTTCTCGCGGCCAGGCCGCATGCGCTGGGAGTACGAATCGCCCGAGCCCAAGCTCTTCCTGGTCGACGGCAAGAATGTCTGGTTCTACGTGCCGGCGGACCACACGGCCAGCCACGCCAAGCTCAAGGAAAGCTCCGACTGGCGGACGCCGATCGCTCTGCTCGTCGGCAAAGCGGACCTATCGCAGTTGTGCCGCAAGCTAGAAGTGGTGAACGGCGCCTCCGGCTCCGGCGCGGATGCGGACGATGTGCCTCTGTCGACCAACGACGCCGTCCTGCGCTGCATCCCGCGCGGCGAGAGCGCCGAGGTTGCGTCGAAGCAGGCGATCTTCCTCGAGGTCGATCCCGATGGGTATCTCTCTCGCGTCGTGATCCACCAAGCCGGCGACGTCACTACCGAATTCCGCTTCGGCAATTGGCAGGAGAACATCCCGATTCCGGAGGCCAAATTCCATTTTCAGCCGCCGCCGGGAGTGTCGATCGTCGACGAAGAATCGCTCGCCGGGGAAGTGCATTAGTTTCCGGAATGAGCACCCACGGCGGCGAAGACCTCATCCGTGAAGAAATGCCGTGCTCTCGCGCAAAAACAAATCCAGCTGATCGTGATGCAGCCAGTGGCCCGCCTTCTCCACCCGCACCATCCGGCAATTACGGATCACTTTTCTTCGGGGATCGTTTTCCGGAACCGCAAGAAAGCTCTCGAGTCCCCAGAAAAGCAGAATCGGGCACGCAATCTGCCCGAACAGCTCCACCGAATCGTCGATTCGGTGTCCGTAAGGCGCGAAGAGCCGCGCGAAATTGTCGAATTTCCACACCAGCGACCCGTCCGGCTCCCAATTCGTTCCGTGCAAGCGTCAAGTGTTTCGCCACTTCATCCGACAAGTGCGGATTCGCTTCCTTCATGCGCGCGATCGCCGCTTCCAGGCTCGGATAGCTTTTCTGTTTGCGCTTCTCGATATTGCGCACGGATTCGATCCAGTGCCGCAGTTGCTCGGACGCCGGCCCGTGGACCCGGCTTTCCGGCGGCGCGCCCAACCCCTCGATCGATACCGCCTTGTGAACCCGCTCCGGATATACCCCCGCATAATGCAGGACGATCCCTCCGCCGAGCGAATGCCCGATCAGCCGGATAGGGAACTCGTTGATCACGTCGAGCAGCGCCGAAAGATCGAGCACATGTTCGGCCAGGCTGTACATGGCGCCCGGCGCCCACGCGCTGTTCCCGTGGCCGCGCAGGTCAAGCGCGTAGACGTGATAATGCTCCCGCAGCGACCGCGCCACCCAGTCCCAGTTGCGCGCGTGATCGAGCCCGCCATGCACCAGCACGAGCGCCGGCTTGCCGTCTTGGCCGTAGTCCCAGAATTGCAATTTCAATCGATCGGAGTAGAAAAAGTGTGAGATGGGCTCCATGGAGTTGGGCAAAGCGGACTCTACCACACTGGCTTTTCCCCTTCGATTCGATTCTCGCCGCGCATCATACGCAAAGGAATCTTCCGGCGTTGCCCAGCGGCCATACAGCCTTTTAGCCGTTGTCACATCCAATTAATGATCTGTTTTCCCGCCTTCAGCCAGAGTCGGGAGGGAGTATGCTAGAGTTTGCTCACCGCCCTCGTGTGGCGATGGGACCACCAAAATGGCCGAATTTGTTTGCAAAGTCGGGGATACGACCGGCCGCGTCTTCCAGCAAGTGGAAACGGCGCAGTCCGAGGACGAAGCCAGGCAGAGGCTCGCGGACCGCGGCTTTTACGTCTTCTCGGTCCGAAGCCATCTCAATGTTCTGGCCCAACTGACCCGGTCACGAGGCGATCGCGCGGTTCGCCCTCACGATTTCCTGATTTTCAACCAACAGTTTCACACGCTCATCAAGGCCGGTCTTCCCATCCTGAAAGCGCTCGACCTGCTCGCGGAGCGCGTTTCGGCCGTGCGTCTTCGTCCGATCCTCGTGGAAGTTCGGCAAAGGGTTCGCGACGGGTCGCTTTTGTCGGAGGCTCTCGCAGCGCAGGGGGCGTTCCCTCCGGTGTACGTAACCGTAATTGCCGCGGGCGAGCGGAGCGGCAATCTTACGGGAGTGCTCGAGCAATACATCGCGTACTTGCGCGTCAGCACGGGATTTCGCAGCCGCCTCCTTACGTCGTTGATCTATCCCTCGGTGCTGGTCATCACGGCCGTGCTCGTTGTGACGTACGTCGTTACGTACGCGCTGCCGCAGTTCGCTTCGCTGTACCACGAGCTCGACGTGCCGCTCCCGGCCCCCACCCGTATTCTTCTGTCGATCGCCATGCCGTTGCGAACCTACTTTATCGGCCTGGTGATCGCCCTTGTCGCCGCTGCCATTTTTGTCTTCGCGTGGACGCGATCGGATCGCGGTGCGATGGCCATCGACCGCCTGAAACCCCGCCTCCCGGTTTTCGGCGATATCTGGGTAAAGTCGGAGGTAGCGCAATTCGTGCGTACGCTGTCGACGCTGCTCGCTGGCGGCACTCCTCTGGTGCCCGCGCTGCACACATCCGCGGCGGCGATCGGCAGCAAGCTGGTTTCGAGTTCGGTCGAGCAGGCGGCGGAGCGCGTCAAAGAAGGACAAGCCCTTCACTCCAGCCTGGCCGAGACGAAGCTGATTCCCGGCCTGGCGCTCGAGATGATCGAGGTCGGCGAAGCCTCCGGCGCCCTGCCGGCCATGCTGACCAGCGTGGCCGAATTTTACGAAGAGGATGTCAGCACCAGCCTGGAGCGCGCTCTGTCCCTGATTCCCATCGTAATTTTGGTGGTCATGGCCGTTGTGGTAGGCTTCCTTTTGATCTCGTTGTATCTGCCGATGTTTTCTCTGCAAGTCAGATGACGAAGGGCACGGAACCCATGGCCACTGCAAGCAACAATTCGATACCCGGCGCTGCCACGAACGACGCGGCGGAACGCGAACACGCCCGGCGCCTCGCGGAGCGCTATCGGTGTCCCTTCATCGATCTCCTCGAGCAGCGCATCGATCCCGAACTCGTCCGCAGCATCCCGGCCGAGCTCATGTTCCGCTACAACTTCGTGCCCCTCGAATCGCGCGATTCCGTCCTCGTGGTTGCGATGGCCGACCCAAGCCAGCTCCAGCTCACCGACGAACTTTCGCTGCTCCTCGGCAAGCGTCTGCAGATCAAAGTCGCGACCGCTTCACAAATCGGCGACCTGCTTAAGCGCACGGAGCAATCGCAGCGCGTCCTCGACCAGGCGACCGAGGGCTTTACTTTGCAAGTGGTCGCCGACGAAGAGGACAGCGACGAAAACATTTCGATGGAGAAGCTCACGCGCGACACGGGCGAAAGTCCGGTCGTGCGGCTTGTCCACACGGTGATTTTTACCGCCCTCGAGCGCCGCGCGAGCGACATCCACATCGAGACTCGCAACTCCGAAGTCGTGGTCAAGTACCGCATCGACGGCGTCCTGCAATTTGCGATGCAGCCGCTCGCCAAGGACTGGCACGCCACGATTTTGTCGCGCATCAAGGTGATGAGCGAGCTCGATATCGCCGAGCGCCGTGTCCCGCAGGACGGCCGTTTCCGCGTGCGCTACAAGGGGCGCTTCGTCGATTTCCGCGTCTCGATCATGCCTTCGGTGCATGGCGAAGACGCCGTGCTGCGCGTTCTCGACAAGGAAACGCTGAGCGAAAAGTTCCGCAACCTCACACTCGATGTCGTTGGCTTCGACCACGAAGAGGTCACGCGCTTCCGGCGCTACATCCGCGAGCCCTACGGCATGGTGCTCGTCACAGGTCCGACCGGTTCGGGCAAAACGACGACCCTCTACGCCGCCATCAACGAAATCAAGAACGACGAAGACAAGATCATCACCATCGAGGACCCGGTCGAATACCAGGTGCGCGGCATCACGCAGATTCCCGTGAACGAAAAGAAGGGCCTTACCTTTGCCCGCGGCTTGCGCTCGATCCTGCGCCACGATCCCGACAAGATCATGGTTGGCGAAATCCGCGACCAGGAAACCGCTCAGATCGCGATCAACTCCGCGCTCACCGGCCACCTCGTTTTCACCACAGTCCACGCCAACAACGTGACCGATGTGATCGGCCGCTTCATCAATATGGGCGTCGAGCCGTACAATTTCGTTTCCGCGCTCAACTGCATCATGGCACAGCGCCTCGTCCGCGTGATTTGCGAGAACTGCAAGAAGCGCATGACCTACGCTCCGGAAGTGCTGAAGGAATCCGGCCTCGACCCTGCGGAATGGGCGCAGGCGCCGTTTGCCGAGGGCGCCGGATGCCTCGAATGCTCGGGCAGCGGCTATCGCGGGCGCACGGCCATCACCGAACTGCTCGATCTCTCCGACCACATTCGCGAGATGATCGTGGATCGCCGGCCAACATCCGAAATCAAGCGCGCGGCTCGCGACGAGGGCATGACGTTCCTGCGCGAGTCCGGCCTGCGCAAGGTTCGCTCGGGCATGACGACGCTGCGCGAAATCAATAAGGTGACGTTCCTTGACTAGCCTGACCGGCGCGCAAAATCTCGAGAGCCAGTTCTATCAGATCGGCCTCGTCCGGCGGCTCGATCGCTGGCTCCACGCGATGCCGCATCCGTCGCTGGTCGTCGAGATCGCTCCGGGGCACGTGGCCGCGGCGCGCTGGGGCGCGGGACGTGGTGAACTCGAAGACGTTGTCGTGGAGTCGCTGCCGGCGGGTTCGGTGATGCCATCCACGGTCGACAACAACATCACCCAGCCGGACGCTGTGCGAGGCGCGTTGCGGCGCGCGCTGAATCGCATCCCGACGCGCGGTGCGGCCATCGCGGTTTTGGTTCCCGATCCGGTGGTGCGCGTTTTCATCCTGCCGTTTGAAAATCTTCCGCGCCGCGCGGACGAAGCTCTTCCATTGCTTCGCTGGCGCCTGAAGAAAAGCGTGCCATTCGATGTGGATGAGACGGTCGTCTCGTGGATGCGGCAGTCCGGGCGCGACGGCACCCTCGAATTGGTCACGGCGGTGGCGCGCCAGCGCATCGTGCGCGAATACGAGGAGATCGTCGAGTCCGTGGGCGCGCCGATCGGCGTGCTGCTCAGTTCGACTCTGGCGGCTTTGCCGCTCCTCGAAGAGCGCGGCGCCACTCTGCTGGTGCGTCTCTCGGGCAAGACCCTCACCAGCGTGGTCGTCCACGGCTCCAATCTCTGCGTCTACCGGTCGACGGACATGCCGGCCGACGTCACCCTGCTTGAGCCACAGGTCGTGCTCGACGAAGTTTTCCCGGCCATCGCCTATTACCAGGATAATTGGGAGGGCCCGCTGGACCGCGTTCGCTTCGCGGGATTCGGCGCGCGCGAACAGATTTTCCGAGCCGCCCTCGCGTCGGAGTTAAAAGTCACGGTGGGTTCGATGAATGAGGTAGAAGCCGCCCAGGGCCTGAGCGAGCCGGCGCAGGAATTGATTCGCCACGGTCTCGACGCTCTCGCGGGATGGATGTTGAACGCCGGTTCCTAGCCGGCCTCCGGAGATTCGCAAGGAACGATCATGAAGCTGCACCTCAATCTGACGACTGCGCCGCAACCGAATAAGCGGCCGTTTCTCGCGGGCGCCGCGGCCGCCGGCTCGGTGGGCGTGATTGCCTTGCTGCTTCTGTCGCACGCCGCCTATCGCTCGTGGCAGTCGAGCAGGGAACTTCGTTCCCAGATTTCGAGCCTGCAGGATACGATCCGCCACGATCAACAGCGCCAGCAGCAGCTGCAAGCGTACTTCCAGAGTGCGGAAGCGAAACAGATTCTCGACCGGTCGGCCTTCCTGAACTCGTTGATCGATGAGCGCAGCTTCCCATGGACCAAGATCTTCATGGACCTCGAGCAAACTCTTCCGCCGGGTGTGCGCGTCGTAAGCATCGCCCCGCGCCTTGTGGATGGGCGCGCGGAAGTGACGCTCGAAATCGGCGCCTTGACGAATGAGAGCAAAATCCAGTTTCTCGAGGCGATCGAGAAATCCAACACGTTTTCCGGAATGGTCGTCAAGGGTGAACGTCATTCAGATCAGCCGGCCGCCGACCCCATACGCCTGGAACTGACGGTTTGGTATTCGACGACGTGACGCCGAGATCATAATGAACGGCAACTGGCACAACTGGAAAAGATCGATAGGACTCGCCCTGGCGCTCCTGCTGCTCGCGGACGTCGCTCTGGGTGTCTACCTCTGGAATGGGTTGCGCCAGGGGCCGGAGGCGTTGAGCGCGGAGCGCAACGCGCTGGCGTTGCAAGCCAAGCTCCTGCGAGCCGATCTCCGCCGGGGCGAAACCATCCGCGCCTCTCTGCCTGAGGTGGGCGGCGATTGCGACAAGTTCTATCACGAATCGTTTCTCGATTCGAAGACAGGCTACTCGGACATTGAATCCGACCTCGGCGCCATCGCCCAGAAAGCGGACGTCAAAACGCCCGCGCTGTCGTTTCAGCAAAAAGCGATTGAAGGCCGCGGCGTCACCGAGATCTCGATCAAGACTGCCGTCGATGCGGATTATCCCTCGGTGATCCGGTTCATCAACGGCCTCGAGCGCTCGAAGAATTTCTATCTCGTCGACGGCCTCCGCCTGGCGTCCGCCAGTCCCGGGACGATACGGCTCGAGATCGAGATGCACACGTATTTCAGGACTTGATGATGTCGAAGCGGAACGAAATCTACGTACTGGTAGGGCTGCTGGTCGTCCTGGCGGTCGTGCTGTATTACTACCTTGGACGCAACGATGTGTCGGCCACGCCGAGCGTCGCCGTTGCTGACACGAAATTCCAGCCGCTCGACGTCCAGGAGCCGCAGCTGCGGGTGTATCTGCTTGCCAGGTTGCAAAAGCTCGAATACACGGGATCGCACCGCAATATTTTCCTGGCCGAGCCACCGCCGCCGCCGAAGCCGCCACAGGTCCAAGAAACGGCCGCGCGCTTCGTCGGCCCTCGCCAGCCGCCACCTCCTCCTCCCGTACAGGTTCCCGGCCAGCTCTTTGGCTATGCGTCCGAACCGACGAGCGGCCACCGCGTCGCTTTCTTTACGGAGGGTGACGACGTCCTCGTGGTAGCCGAGGGCTCCACATTCCTCGGCCGCTTCCGCCTCATCCATGTCACCGATAATTCGGCCGACGTCGAAGAAATCTCCGATGGCCGCCACGCGATGGTTCCGATGGTTCAGCCTCCGACGGGAGAGCAGCAATGAGCCACCGCCACACCGCGAAAGAGCGACGCGGGGACGCGCGGCGTTCGTCTGAGGCCGGCTACGCCTACATCTTGGCCATGGGCATCATCCTCGCGGTGATCATCGGCTCGCAAGTGATCCTCGAGAATCTGGTCACGCAGGGCCGCCGCGAGCGCGAAGAGGAGACCATCTGGCGCGGCAATCAGTGGGCTCGCGCCATCCGCCTCTACTATCACAAGACGGGGCATTATCCGCAGACCATCGACGATCTCGAGACCGGCGTGCCCGACGTTCATTTCCTGCGCGCCTCGGCCATCAAAGATCCCATGGAGCCGGACGACGGCTCCTGGCGCTTCATCTACGTCAATTCCACGGGCCAGATCATCGGCAGCGTCCGTTACGCCACACTCCAGCAGATGGCCCTGCTCGATCTGAACAACGGGAAAATGCCGGGCACGCAGAGCCTGTTGCCGGGCGCTGTCTCCGCCGCCAGCCTTTCCTCCATGTCCAACGACAACGGCAACGGCAACACGGGGATCTTCAGCGACTCCGACAACTCGAGCAATACGGGAAGTACGAACGCCACGAGCGGTCCGAGCGGCGCGGGCGGAGGACAGGCACCCGGCGGCAGCGCGGGCGTCGGCGGCACGAACGGCCAGAGCCCGCAAGGCACATCTCCTCCCGGCGATACGTCGCCTCAGACCCCATCGGGACCGAGCGACAATTCCGCCGCCCCCGGCGGGCAACAGAGCCCAGGCTCAACCGAAATGCCTTCGTTCGGCCAGGGGCAGCCTGCCAGCACCTTCGGCGCCTCAAATGCCCCCGGGCAGAACGCGAATCCCTTGGCTCAGTTGACGCAGCTTCAGCCGACCGGCCCCGTAGACGGCCCGGTCCCCGGCGCCTTCCTCACCGGCGTCGGCATCCCCACGGCGATCGACCAGAAATCGATTCGTGTCTATCACGGCGGCAAGAAATACAAAGACTGGGAATTCATCTGGAATCCGCTGGAGGATCAGGCGCAAGCCATCCAGCAGGGACTCGGCGTCCAAGGACAAGGCGGCTTGCCCGGACAAGCGCAGCCGGGCCAAAACTCGGGCGCGGGCGCGAGTCCGTTTGGCGGCGCAACAACTCCCGGCTCGACGACTCCGGGCTCAAACGGCGTGGGCGCGCCAGGGTCGAGCGGCCCGCAGTTTTCGATGCCGCAGTCGAATCAGCAGTAGCCTTGCTAATGCCCTTGGACGGGCCGATTCTGCCGCGTCCGGCGCCGTAAACAGCCCGTACGCGCGCACTTTTGGCCACCGATTTCGAGGCTCTCCGATGCTCACCGACTCCACTCCCGATCCCGGCCCCAGCACTGGCATACGCCTCTACATCGCTGTATCCATTGTAGTTTTCGTGCTGGGCGTCTCCTACGTCGGCTGGGTCTTCTGGTCGCGCGCCAACGAAGACAAGGTCCTCGAGCAGCGCGCCGCCGAGCAGCGCCGCGAGCAGGACGCGCAAACGGTTGAAAGCATGGGAGGCAATCGCTTCGACATTCTCTCGTTCTACGCGAGCCCCGGCGTCGTCAGCCGCGGCGATTCGGCCGACCTGTGCTACAGCGTGTCCAACGCGAAATCCGTAACGCTCGAGCCGCAATCGAGCCCCGTCTGGCCCTCCTACGAACGCTGCGTCAGCGTAACGCCGCGCAAAACCACCGCCTACACGCTCACCGCAACCGACGCCACCGGCCACACCAAATCCGCGACGATTACCGTTGAAGTTCAATGAGGGCGCCTCAAGCGCGGGCCTCGGTGGATTTTCGCCATGGCCGTCACGCGATCCGGGGAGTCGGAGTTAACTTTAGTTGGCTAACGAACGAGCTTGTAGTTGGGGCCCGCGGATACGAGAAGCAAGTCCAAGCTGCTTGAAAATCCAAATGGTGTACCAGTTGCAGTCGATTTCATACCACCTCAGCCCGTGCCGGGCCGAAACCGGGTACGCGTGATGGTTGTTATGCCACCCGTCTCCGAAACTTAGCAGCGCCACCCACCAATTGTTGGTGGACGCATCTCGGGTCTCGAAACGGCGCGACCCCCAAATATGGGAGACCGAGTTGACGAGCCACGTGGTATGAAGTCCCGCGACGGTCCGCAAAAAAGTGCCCCACAGTACGAAGGGGAATCCGCCGATCGCGAACAACGCGCATCCGACGATAATCGTTGGCGCAAGATGGTACTTCGTGAGCCAGACGTGAACCTTGTCCTCGGCTAGATCGGGGACGTAGCGTTTGAGTGTCGGCACGTCCTGGCGCAACGAGTGGCCAACTAAGACCCAACCTGCATGTGCCCACCACTTGCCATCGCGCGGAGAATGCGGGTCGCCTTCCTTGTCCGCGAATTGGTGATGCTTACGATGCGTGGCCACCCAGAGCAAAGGGCCCCCTTCCAAAGCCGCCACGCCGCAAATCGTAAGAAAATACTCAAACCATTTGGGTGTCGCGAAGGAGCGATGGACGAGCAGTCGGTGATAACATACGCCGAGTCCCAGGCCCACCGTCACCCAGTATAAAAAGATCGCGACGAACAGCGCACGCCAGGTGAAGAAGAAGAGCGCCGCCACTGCGCCAACGTGAAACAACGTCAGGACAGGCGCGATCTTCCAGTTCAACCGATTCTCGCTGGGCTGATCGTTCCGCTCACTATCAAACCTCAAGACGGTTGTGTTGGTCATAGGCTCCGTATTTCTTGTGGATTCCCGCTCGGAAGGAAGGGACCCCAAGAATCTCGCGCGGTCCCTTCTAGCAAGATCTCTTCCTTGAGCTGCTTGCTGCAAGGGAACACTTTGCCATCGCGGCACACCTACTTCATGCTGCGGCATCGTATTTGGTCAGCTGCGCTTCTCTGATATCTCGGAGGATTCCCCGGCATTTCGCGGGAGGATGTCCGAGTTTTAGTTGATTGCAGAGACTCTCGACCATTGGGCCCTGGTTGGCCTTCGCTGACTTGGTCGTATTTCAGCTCCTGCAGCCTTCCCAGCTTCACGGCCCTGGGCCAAGATCATCCAGCATCACGTGACCCTATCCAACCTCACGGTGGCTGTCTGTGCACTTCTGAACACATTTAAAATGTGGCCAAACCGGGAGGCAGCGGCAAGTAAATCATATGGCTCACGCAATCCACTTGAACGATCCACGAACGCGGTTACCGGACAAGTGCCACGCATGGCCCGAAACCGGCCCGCTACCCAGCCTTTGCAAATTCCTGCCGGAAGGCGCAAAATAGGTTTGGCAACGCGATCGTAGCACCATCCGGAGAATAAACCGACATGGCCGTTGAACTCTCGAAGGGCGTAACGCTCGAAAGGCCCGGCGAAGACGAAAACTTCCTCAAGGACGAAGGCATTCTCTTTGCCTCGCTCGACAAGGTCGTCAACTGGGCGCGCCGCAGCTCGATCTGGCCGATGTCGTTCGGGCTGGCGTGCTGCGCGATCGAGATGATGTCGATGGCTGCTTCGCGCTACGACATTTCGCGCTTCGGCGCAGAGGTATTTCGCGGCTCGCCGCGCCAGTCGGACCTCATGATCATCGCCGGGCGCGTCTCGCAGAAAATGGCGCCGGTGATCAAGCAGCTCTACGCTCAGATGCCCGAACCCAAGTGGGCGATCTCGATGGGCGCATGCGCCACGTCCGGCGGCGTCTTCAACAACTACGCGATCGTGCAGGGCGTCAACCAGGTGATCCCGATCGACGTCTACGTTCCGGGCTGCCCGCCGCGTCCCGAAGCGCTGCTCTACGCCGTCTTCCAGCTCCAAAAGAAAATCGATCGCGACCGCGGCAGCTTCCTCCGCTCGCTTAACATCTCGAAAAGCTGAGCATCGGGCGTTTGCATCGTTTTTGTCCTGGCGTCTGCTGGGGAAGGCGTTGGAGCTTAGTCGTTTGCCCCTATCGCCGGCGGCCAGCTGGTCGGAATCGCGTAGTCCTCCAGCGCATCCAATCGCACTGGTCGAGATACACCTAATCAGGGAGAGCACCGATATGAACTATTACGGCGGCAAAGAAATGGCAGCTGCGTTTCGCACGGTACGCAAGAACACCATCCAGGTAGCCGAGGACATTCCCGAAGACAAATACAGCTTTCAGGTAACACCCGAGACGCGCACCGTTGCGCAGACGCTCGTGCACATCGCCTATTCGCCCGAATTTGCGTTTTACGTTCACGGCAACAAGGTCACGGACTTGTCGACTGTGAATTTTCCCGAGCTGTTCCAAAAGATAAGCGCCCAGGAGTCCAAACCGCGCAGCAAGGCCGAAATCATCGCCGCCCTTCGCTCGGAGGGCGAGAGACTTGCCACGTTTCTCGAGAGCATGCCCGACGCGTTCCTCGCGGAAACCCTGGCCACGCCGCCGGGCGCGTCCCCGGCATCGCGGACCCGTTTCGATATGCTGCTGGGCGCAAAAGAACACGAGATGCACCATCGCGCCCAGCTCATGGTGATGGAGCGCCTCGTGGGAGTGGTGCCGCATCTCACGCGCCAACGCCAGGAAGCCCTGGCCCGCGCGCAGAAGTCCTAGCGAACTTCCGCCGTACCGCCATCGAATTCGACCACGCTGCCGGGATCGAACTGCTCGCGGCGCACGTATCCCATGCCGATCGCGCCGGCTCGTGGCGAAAGGGCGGAGCTTGTTACGTATCCAACCTCGGCGCCGCCTGCGAGCAGTTTCGTCCCGGGCGCTGGCGGCGCCGCGGTCGAGAATTTCAGCGGCACGCGCTTGCGATTCACGTGCCCGCGCGAGCGCACTCGCTCGACGATCTCCTGCCCGGTATAGCAGCCCTTGGTGAAGCTGATGTGCGTGGTCTCGAGCGCCGCCTCGTGCGGAATCATCGCGTCGTTGAAATCGACAGGGAAACCACGGCACGCCGGCCTCAAGCCGCAGCGCATGAAACGCCGTCATTCCGATCGGCTCGCCGCCCGCCGCGCGCACCTCAGCGAGCAGCCGCTGCCACAGTGCGGGCAGTGCTGGCGCGCGGCGCAATGATCTCCGCGCCAACCTCGCCGAACTGCGAGCGTCGCACCACGTAGCAGACAGCGCCGTCGATCGTGGCTTCTCGGATCGAAAAGTCGGGGAGGTCGGCAATCGCGACGCCGCAAACGCGCTCCACCACCTCAGCCGCGCGCGGCCCGGCAACGCCGACGCTGCCGAGATGATCGGTCAAGTCCTCGATCTGCACCTGCGAGCCGATCACGTATTTCTTCAGCGTAGCGACGGTCCGCTCGCGCTGCGATGCATGTGACAAGACCAGCAAGCTTCTCCGGCAGCGCGTAAACCTGCAAGCTCGGCAAGAATGCGCCCCTGTGGCGTCAACAGCAGCGCCAGCGTTCCGCGTCCCTCGGCGAGCCCCTTGATGTCGTTCGACGAAATGTTGTGCAGATACTTCACGCGGTCGCGACCCGAGCCAGCGTGACGATCGCCTGCCAGTTCGTATCGAACAGCCCAACACTCTCCCGCGCCGCGCGATACTCACGCTCGAGATCGGAGAACGATTCCGGCAGCACGCACCCGTCGTATTCCGCGAGTCGTGCCGCCGGCGGCGCGGTGCGTCTCAATCAATGGCGTTTCCAAGATAGATTCCCCCCGCAGCGATTTTATCAGATGCGCTTGCAGCGCTTCTTCGCTTTGGCATCGCGCTCGATTGCTTGGCGCACCATTCTCCGTGGCCCTCTGCGCGTCTCTGCGTTCTCTGCGTAATGTTTCGCTGTTGCCTTTCTTGCCTTCGTCCTCGACGTACAGCCCCGCGCGTCCACTTGTGCTAAATTCGAGTTAGATGATCACCTTCGGCGCATACATCCAGGTGCCTTTCTGCCAGACGAAATGCACCTACTGCAATTTCCACACGGGCGTCGTCTCGCGCGACCGCTACGAGCCCTACGCCGCAGCCGTCTGCCGCGAGATCGCCGAGTCCACGAACTATCCCGGCCAGCAAAAGATCGACACAATCTACATCGGCGGCGGAACGCCAAGCCTCCTCGCGCCCACAGCCCTCGCGCGAATTCTCGACGCGCTCGGCAAGTCCTATCGCGTCGAGTCGCAAGAAACGACGCTCGAAGCCGATCCCGAGACGATCTCGCCGATCAAGGCCGCCGCCTGGCTTGACTCCGGATTCAACCGCATCAGCCTCGGCGCGCAGTCCTTCGACGATCGCGAGTTGCAGGCCACCGGCCGCATGCACCGCCGCGAGGATATTTTCCGCGCCGTCGAAATCCTTCGCGCCGCCGGCTTTCGCAACATCAGCATGGACCTGATCGCCGGCCTCCCGCACCAGACGCGCGAATCCTGGGAGCGCTCCGTCGGCGAACTGCTGCGCCTCTATCCCGAGCACGTTTCGATCTACCTGCTCGAGGTCGACGAAGGCAGCCGCCTGGGCAAGGAAGCGCTCGATGGTGGCAGCCGCTACAGCGCCGGCGCGATCCCAAGCGACGACGCGCAGGCCGATTTTTACGAGTCCGCCTGCGCGCGCCTCGCGGCGGCGGGCTACAACCATTACGAAATCTCGAATTGGGGTTTGCCGGGCAGGGAATCGCTCCACAACTTGAAATACTGGCGCCGCGACCCGTATCTCGGTTTCGGCGCGGGCGCGCACTCTTTCGACGGCATTGCGCGCTGGGCCAACATCCACGATCCCGCGCGCTACGTCACCTGCATCGAGCGCGGCACCTCCACGCGCGAGCTGATTGAAACCCTCAGCCCGATTCATGCGCTTCACGAGGAATTTTTCCTCGGCCTTCGCCGCCTCGAGGGAATCGACCTCGCACGCATCGAGCGCGATCTCGATCCCACGCTTGTCGATCGCCTCGCCACGCTGCAGCAGCGGATCGAAATGCTGCAGTCCCACGGCATGCTCGACCTGGAAGGCGGCCGCCTCCGCATCCCCGCGGATCGTCTCACGATCTCAAACGAAGTGTTCCTGGAGCTGCTCGGCTAGCCGGAAGACCAGTCCTTCGGAGGGCGCGCGCAACGCAATGTGGAGTGCGGGAGCTCGCTCCCGCCGTTTGCCGCCCGGGCTTACCCGGGCGTGCTCCCCGCACACGCCACGTGCCCAGGCGCGACGTGCTTACCCTGGACGCCACGGAAGCTTCACGCGTCGCTTCTCGCGCGGTATCGGCGTGCGAGAGGCGCAGGGAGCTTTGGCCCATGCGTCTCTGCGCCCTCAGCGTCTCTGCGGTCGTTCTTTTTCTTGTTTTTCGGAGGCTAATTCTCGAGGCCGAGCGTGCGGATCTTCGTAAGTAGGGTCTTGTAGGAAACGCCGAGTTTCTCCGCTGCGCGCGTTTTATTCCACTTCGATTCGCGCAGCGCATTGTGAATCTTGAAGCGCTCCACGTGGGCCACGGCGCGCTGCGACACCTCGTCCAGCGGCCCTTCCCAGAGAAATTGGCTTTCGAGCATGCCTTCCGGCATTTCGTCGGCCTCGGGCTTCGCGGCGGGCAACTGCAAGCCGTCCGCATCGATGTCAGGGCCATTCGTCAGGATCGCGGCGCGCTCGATGGTGTTCTGCAATTCGCGCACGTTTCCCGGCCACCGGTAGCCCCTGAGCCGGGCCCGCGCGTCCTTGGTCAGCGTCAGCAAAGGCTTGCGAAACTCGCGCTTGAACCGCTCGAGAAAATATTCCGCCAGCAGCAGGACATCATCTCCGCGGTCCCGCAGCGCCGGAACCGTAATCGGCACCGCCGCAATGCGGAAATACAGATCCTCGCGGAAAGTTTTGTCGGCCACAGCCGCGCGCAGATCCTTGTTCGTCGCCGTAAGGATGCGCACGTTGACTTCGATCTCCTGCGTCCCGCCGACGCGCTCGAATCGGCGCTCTTCCAGCACGCGCAGCAGCTTGCCCTGAATCGCGAGCGGCAAGTCGCCGATTTCGTCGAGGAAAATCGTCCCGCGGTGCGCCAGTTCGAGTTTTCCGATTTTTCGCGCGCCCGCGCCCGTGTAGGCCCCGCGCTCGTGGCCAAAGAGCTCGTTCTCGACGAGCCCTTCGGGAATCGCGGCGCAGTTCAGCGCCACAAAAGGACATTCCGCACGCGCGCTAAGATGATGGATCGCGCGCGCAAACACTTCTTTTCCCGTGCCGCTTTCGCCCAGCAGCAGCACCGTCGAATCCGTAGCCGCCACACGCTGTGCCATCTGGCCCGCGTCTTTCATCGCCGGATGCTCGCCGACGATTCGCGGAAAGCCGTACCGCGCGGAATACTCTTCGCGCAGCAGCAGATTCTCGCGCAGCAATTCCTGCTGCCGCGACGCGCGCTCGAGCAGCAACTTGAGGTGATCGAGATCGACCGGCTTCTGGATGAAATCGAACGCGCCCTCTTTCATCGCCGTCACGGCCTCTTCCACCGAGCCGTACGCGGTGACGAGAATGAAGGGCAGCGTCGACTCGACGCGCTTCGCCTCGCGCAGCACTTCGATTCCGGAATTTCCGGGGAGCTTCAGGTCCGAGAGGACCAGCTGGTAACGCCGATTGCGCACCTTTTCGATCGCGGTAGTTCCGTCCGGCGCCTCATCCACGACATAGCCCGCGCGCTCGAGCGCCTTGCGCAGCATCGCCCGGAGCTCGGCCTTATCTTCGACAAGTAGAACAGGTTCCATCGTGGGGAAACTCTAGCGAGCCCAGCCTGGATCGCCGCCGGCTTTATGGAGTTCGTCTTCAGCATCCGAGATGGCTTGCTTGTCCGCTTCGATCTCTTTTTTCTTTGCGTCGATGGCGGAGACTTTCTTGTCGTACGCCGCGCCCAGGGGCTCTGCGTTTGTCTGGTCCTGGTAAGCCTTTTCCGGATTGCCGCCATAATACTGGAGCATGCCCGTGTTGGCCTCGCGCTGCAGGACGTCGAGTTCCGCCTGATCCTGATCGAGCTTGTGGTTCAGATCCGCAAATTTGTCGCGCCACATTTTCTCGTCGTTGCCGGACGCGGCCGGTGCTGCCGCCGCATTGCTCGTGTCCTGCGCGTTCTGAGACGTGTCAGCGTCGCTCGTGCCTACGGTCGATACGGCGCCCTGCGTCGGAATATCGTCGTTTGTGAAAACCTTGGCGGCTTTCGGAGCATCTTTCTTCTGTTCGCGCGCTTTACGGGCGGCCTCGGCCAGCGAATCCTGCTGCGGAGCAGCCGCAGGAGCAGGGGCAGCTGTTTGGCCCGCCTGCGATGACGTCTGATCCTGCTGCGCCTGCGCGCCGATCCAGCCACCAGCCGCAAACACCAGCACCGCCGCGCCTACGCGCAAAGTCCTGCGCATGGTACGCCTCCTCGGCGTATGGGATACGCCTGCCCTATTCTAGATGCGCGCAGCCTGGGAGGGGAACACCGATGGCACTGGCTCCTGCCGCAAAGGTAACCAGAGAATGAAGTCGGCCCCGGTGTCGGGACGGTTGCGCGCCTCAATGCTGCCGCCATGCTGCAGGGCGACCTTTTGGACCACCGCGAGCCCCAGCCCCGTGCCGTCGGACTTCGTCGTGTAGAAGGGCAGGAAAATCTTGGGCAAATCGCGCTCGGGGATTCCGGGTCCATTGTCCGAGATGCAGATGCGCTGCCAGCGCCGTCCGCCGAGTTCTTCCATGGTCCCGGAGATTTTCACGTGGGGCGAACTGCCGGCCGACCGCGCCGCCTCGGCGGCGTTGCGGGTGAGGTTCACGAGCGCCTGGCGCAGCAACGCTTCGTCGCCCGGCAGATCGACGAACGAGCCTTCGCATTCGACCGCGCACTCCGGCGTCGATTCGCGCAGCTCCTCGGCCACGCGTTCGACCAGCGGCTGCATAGTCACCGTTTCGTAGCAAATTTCGAGCGGCTTCGCGAAGCGCAGAAATTCGGTGACCACGTGTGTCAGCGCCCGCGTCTGGTCCAGAATCCGCTCCGAAGATTCCCGGATGTCGCCGGGGTTGGCCTCGCTATGAATCATCTGCGCGTAGCCTGAAATCGTTGCCAGCGCGTTCTTGAATTCGTGCGCGATGCCGGCGGACATTTCGCCGAGGGCGGCGAGATTCTCTTTCCAGCGAATCTGCTTTTGCAGCGCCGCCAGCTCGGTGAGATCGCTCATCAGGCAGAGCGCGCCGCTGACCTTCGCCCCCGGCACAGCCTGTTGGGGGCGCGCGCCCGGGCCGGTTGCTTTGACGAGACCCCTCGACCGGTAGATCGGCGAGATCGTTACGCCGAGCTGGCGCACTTCGCCGTCGGCCGTCAGGTGTTCCACTTCGCTGCGATGAAACGTCTGCCCGTCGCTCAGGCACGCGGTGAGCATCCGCACGAGATCGGAATCGGGGCCGAGGATTTCCTTGTACGAGCGATACCGCATCGACCGCACTCCGAGCGCATCTTCGGCCGCCGGATTGGTCGAGCTGATCGCGCCCGTCGCGTTCACCAGCAGCAGGCCCGTCGGCATGTTTCGCGTGACTTCTTCGGTAAGGCGTTCCGATTCCTGCGCGCGTTCCTGCGCCAGCAGGTGCAGCCGCGCCAGTTCTTTCTCCTGCGCGCGCAGCTTCTCGATCACGCCGTGCATCGACGCGGCTGCGAATGCCGAAGCGTTTTCCGAGTCGGCTTTCGGGCTCGCCCAATCGCCGGCTTGTTGCCTCGAGTCGTGGCGAAGGAATTTGCGCAGCAGCATCACGAATACCAGCAGGCCGACAAATACCACTACGAGCGTCGCAACGGTAAGGTAGATGGTGGACGCGCTCGAAAGCGCCTGGTGCACGGGTGGTAGCGAAGGCTTCATCGCGGATTCTCTCTCGGCATCAGCGCACCATCAGCAGCGATTGGTACCAGTTCACGACCTGCGTCCCGAAAAATGCCGCCAGCAGCGCCGCCATCCCAAGAAACGTGCCGAACGGAAGCTCGTAGTTCGATCCCTTGCGCCGCGCCAGGATGTACGCCACGCCGATCACGCTGCCCAGCACCGAGCCCGCGAAAATCGTCAGCAGCGTGCGCTTGGGCCCGAGGAACGCGCCCACCATCAGCATCATTTTCACGTCGCCGAGCCCCATCCCTTCGCGCTTGCGCAACCGGAAATACACCTCGGAAACGAGCCACAAGAGCCCCCCGCCCAGGATCGCTCCAAGCGCAGCGTCCACGAGCGAAATTACCGGCTGCGGAGGAGGGAAGTCGAACATGCGATTCGCAAGCCACAGCGCAGTCCCGTCCGCCGGCCGCGTGAACAAGCTCAGTACCAGCCCGAATGCCAGGCCGGTGTAGTTCACCACGTCCGGCAGGATTCGTTCGCGCAGATCGGTGAACACGAGCACCACCATCACCGCCGAAAACACCGCCCACTTCAGCGCTTCGAGGCTCAGCCCAAATGCGAGATAGCTCCCCAAGAAGAGCAGCGCAGTGATCAATTCGACCAGCGGGTAGATCGGCGAAATCTTGGTCTTGCACGACCGGCATTTCCCGCCCAAAAAGACGTAGCTCAGCACCGGAATGTTGTCGTACGCCCGAATCGCCGTGCCGCACTTGGGGCAGGCAGACGCGGGCATTACGATCGATTTCCTCTCCGGGATGCGCACGATGCATACGTTCAGGAAGCTGCCGATAATCAGCCCGAATAGAAACGCGAAGATGCCGATGAGTGTTGTCGGGAGAGCCACAACTCGAATCTGCCACATCCGCCCGGCAGCCTCAAGCCGCGCTCCCCACAGGGTTGCCGGAGTGCTAACGGCAGCCACGGCACAGCCGTCAACAGCTTCGAAGCGCGAGCCTTTAGAATTCGTGTGAGGACTGCCTCTAGGCGCGTCCCTGATGCCGAACGACAGATGCGGCTCGCGGAGCGCCCCGTGGAGTGCGGGAGCTCGCTCCCGCTGTTTGCCGCCCGGGCTTGCCCGGGCGTGCTCCCCGCACACGCCAAGTGCGCCGCAGCTGGAAGCGAGAGCCGGTCGGGGTTTGGAGGCGGAACGTCCTTCGGTGGAAGCGCAGGCCTTCAGGCCTGCGAAAAGCGCCGATATATTGACGGCTTTAGCCGCGGGCCTTGCCTTGAGAGTCGGAGCTTCAAGAATCCGTCTGACAACCAAGAATCTTTGTGGGTCGTGGCTTCCAGCCACGACATAAGCCGCGCAAAATCGTCGCGGGCTTCAGCCCCTGAAGTTCCCGAGGAGGCCGCCACAGAGATTCATCGACGCCCATCTTGGCCATCGCCCGCAAGCCCCTCGCAGCTATACTGGATGCGTGCCATCACCCAAAATGAAACGCTCGGCCAAGAAGCAGCCTGCGGAAGCCCGCGCCCGCATTCGCCCCGGAACCGTCCGGGACGTTCCCGCGATCCTCTCGCTGATCCGCGGCCTCGCGAAATACGAGCACCTGACGCATGAGGTCCGGACCAGCGCCAAACGCTTGCGGCGCGACGGCTTCGGCGCGCACCGCTACTTCGAGACGCTGATCTCCGCGCGCGCGGGCCGTCCGGTCGGCTTCGCGCTGTACTTCTTCGCGTATTCCACGTTCGCGTGCCGCCCCACGCTCTACGTCGAAGACATCTTCGTGCTGCCCGAGGAGCGCGGCAAAGGGATCGGCAAGGCGCTGCTCGTCGAACTCGCTCGCGTGTCGACCCGCAAAGACTGTGGCCGGATGGAGTGGGCCGTTCTCGACTGGAATACTCCGGCCATCAAGTTCTACGGGAAGCTTGGTGCAAAATTGCGGAAAGAGTGGCTTCTCACGCGCCTCTCGGGTCCGGCCCTTCGCCGCCTGGCCGCGGGTGCATAAGCGAATCATGCCCGGCTGGTACGAGCAAAGGGTCCTTCGCTACGAACAGATGCGCTTCGATCAGGAACCGAGGCGCAGCAAGCTGCCCTTCGAATGGGGCCTAGAGCATCTCGGCGGCGATCCCAGCGATCCCGCCCCGGCCGCTGCCATGCAGCGCCTCGTCGACGACGCCATCGCGCACAGCGACGAATGGTACGCAGCGCCTCCTGCCGACGATTACGCGCTCGAAGACGGCGTCCTCACCTTCACCAGCGCCCTCGCCTCGCCCTGGCGCGAAAACAATCGCGTCTACGGCCAGCTATTCCGCGCGGGCAGCAGCGGCCCGGCGGTCGTCGTCCTCGCACAATGGAATTCCCGCTGGGAAGAACAGCAGAGCGTCTGCCGCTGGCTCAACAAGCTCGGCATCACCGCCGTTAAGATGAGCCTGCCGTATCACGACCGCCGCGCGATCCCCGGCCATCCGCGCGCCGACCATCTCGTCGGCCCGAACGTCGGACTCACGATCCAGGCGAATCGCCAGGCCGTCCTTGATGTCCGCCGTACGCTTCGATGGCTCGAATCGCAGGGCTACGACCATCTCGGCATCCTCGGCACCAGCATCGGCTCGTCCATCGGATTCATCACCATGTGCCACGAGCCCGCCGTGCGCGCCGCGGCGTTCCTGCACGCCTCCACCTATTTTGGCGACGTGGTCGCCGCGGGCCTCACCACGAAAAACGTCTGGGAGCAGATCGAGCCGGCCGCGTCGCTCGACGAAATCCGCCGCTACTGGATGCCCATCAGCCCGTTCCCCTACATCCACAAGCTGCGCGGCTCCGGCAAAAAATTGTTCGCGATCGCCGGCCGCTACGACCCCACGTTTCCGCCCGCTCTCACGCAAGCCCTCTTCGACAAAATGCAGCAAGAAGGCGCAGCCTTCGAGAAATTATGGCTCCCCTGCGGCCACTACTCCCTCGGCGTGGCCCCATTCAGCTACGTAGCCGGCTACCGCTTCGGCCGCTTCCTAGCCCGCGCGCTAAACGGCGCGACGAGGGGAGGTTGAGGCCTTATAGGTTTAAACGTAGCGCCGGGTCCTTTAGCCCGGCGGTTTCGCCCTTCGTTCGCAACCAGCTACCGCGCGATCACCGTCAACCACCTGATCCCGCCGGTCTGTAGGGGCGCCGCTTGCTGCGCCCTTCGGAGCGCCGCCTCCAAACACACCCGGCCTGCGTTGTCGCAAGTTTGTAGAACATTGTCTGATCTAGGCGTTCTTCGTAACCGGCTAACGCAGAATCTCGCTGAACTTGCCGCCCTCAATCGCCTTAGCAACAGCCTCGATATCGCCCGCCAGCGACCGGTCCGCATCAACCTTCCTCGAAATCCCGCGCACCACGTCGTACGCCCGCCGCGTCTCCGGCCCCGGCCGCAGCGGAGCGAGCAAATCGATCCCCTGGCAGGCCGCCAGCGCCTCAATCGCCAAAATGTTCCGCAGATTCGCCAACATCGGCCCCAGCCGCCGCGCCGCGCTCATCCCCATCGATACATAATCTTCCTGATTCGCCGACGTAGGAATCGAATCGACCGAATGCGGCGCCGCCAGCGCCTTGATCTCGCTCGCGAGAGCCGCCGCCGTCACCTGCAAAATCATGAATCCGGAGTTGAGCCCAGCCTCCGCCACCAGAAATGCCGGCAACTGGCTGGTCTGCGGATTGGTCATCTGCTCGATGCGCCGTTCGGAGATTCCGCCGAGCGTCGCGAGCGCAATCGCCATCTGATCGGCGGCCATCGCCAGCGGCTGCCCGTGAAAATTGCCCCCGCTAATCACCTCACCGGAAACCGACTCCGCATCCGCGAACACCAGGGGATTATCCGTAGCGCTATTCAATTCAATCGAGACCGTCGCGCGGATGTGCGCCAGCGCGTCGCGCACGGCCCCATGAACCTGCGGCGCGCAGCGCAGGCTGTAAGGGTCCTGCACGCGCGGATCCTTGATCGGCGAACGGTGCGATTCGCGAATCTCGCTCCCGCGATTCAGCCGCTCGATATTTCGCGCCGTCACCAGGTGCCCCGCGTGCGGACGCACCTGCGCGATCCGCAGGTCGAACGCCGCGGGACTCCCGCGCAGCGCATCGAGCGACAGCGCCGCCGCAACGTCCGCCGTATCCACCGCGATCTCGGCTTCGCGAATCGCCAGCGCCAGCAGCGCCAGCATTCCCTGCGTGCCGTTCAGCAGCGCCAGGCCTTCTTTCGCTTCGAGCACGAGCGGCGCGATTCCCGCCGCGCGCATCGCCTCGCCGCCCGCGAGCTTCCGCCCCTGATACACCGCCTCGCCTTCGCCGATCGCCACCAGCGCCAGATGCGCCAGCGGCGCAAGGTCGCCCGACGCCCCAACCGACCCCTGCGACGGAATCACCGGATGCACGCCCCGATTCAGCATCGCCAGCAGCGTCTCAGCCACCAGCGGCCGCACGCCGGAAAATCCCTTCGCCAGCGCATTCGCCCGCAACGCGAGCATCGCGCGCGTCACCGGTTCGCTCAAAGGCGCGCCCACGCCGCACGCGTGGCTGCGCACCAGATTCAACTGCAAGTGGCGTATCTCGCCGTGCGAAATCCGCGTCGACGCCATCTTTCCGAAGCCGGTATTCACGCCATACACGGGCGCGTCCGAATCAATCATCCGCTCGATCACCGCGCGCGAAGCGTCCATCCGCGCGCGCGCCCCCGCAGCAAGCTCCGCCGGAGCGCTGTCGAAGACAAGCGTGTGCAGTCCCTCGATTGTCAGGTGTTCGCCGTCGATGGGAACCGGCGTCACGCGCGAATGCCCGTGCCCGCGACGATCTCGAGCGCCATCGTGATCGTCGTCCCGTCCGAAATCTTTCGCAGCCCCGCGACAATCTCAGCTTCCGCGCGTGCGCGCGTCTCCGGCGTAAGCTTCGCGATCAGCGGGCGAAACGGCGCCGCCACCTCGGTAAACTGCCGCCAGTATTCCTCGGGCGAACCCACCCAGCGCCCCGGCACGGTCCGTACTTCCTCGCGCACCTGCGCGAATCCCGCAGCCTCGAGCTTCCTTTTCAGCAATCCGCGTTCGCCGAACATGAACGCGTGCGGCGCCTCCGGATCGGGCGTGGGCATTTCGACGTACTTCGTGAGAATCCCCACCGTCGTCCCGAGAAAAGCCTGCTCCCGCTTGCCCCACACCACAAACGCCACGCGACCGGCCGGCTTGAGCACGCGCAGGCATTCGCGAAACGCTTTCAATTGATCCGGAAAGAACATCACGCCGAACCGGCAAGTCACCACGTCGAACGACTCATCCGGGAAGGGAAGTTGCTCCACGTCGGCGACGCGAAACTCGATGTTGCGCAGCCCGCGCGCCCGGGCCAGTTCCTCCGCGAGCCCGATCATGCCCGGGCCAAGATCGGTCGCGGTCACGTGGCCTGAAGGTCCGACGGCCTCCGCAATCGAAAGCGAAGGATCGCCCACGCCGCTCGCCAAATCCAGCACGCGCATGCCGGGACGAAGCTGCGCCATATCGAGAACCGCTTCGGTCGCTCCGCGCGTGAACTCCGCCAGATGCGCCTGCCACTTGCGCCACGCCGCGACGGTCGCCTCCTGGGTCCACTCCTCGCGCAATCGTTCGCGATAGTGTTCGATCTTTGCTGGATCCGGTGCGCTCATCGAAGTGCCTCCGTTCGCGAATCAGTCCTTGCGTTCCACAGGCGCCGCGCCGTTCGCTTCGATCAAGGGGAAGTATTGCCGATATTTTTCCGGCAAGGCCTTCGGCCGGCCCTTGCTGTCGCAGATCACGTGCAGCGTTTCGCCGGTCGCGATCAACTCGTCGGAGCCTTGCCGGAAAATCTCGTACCCGAATCGCACCGTGCGCCGCTGCGAGCCCGTCACACGCGTCCGCACGGTCAAAAGATCGTCGAATCGCGCCGGCCGCTTGTACCGGCAAGACGCCTCGGCGACGACGATAAAGCTATCGTCCTCGATCTCCATCTGCTTGTACTCGAATCCGACCTGCCGGCAGAATTCGACGCGCCCAATCTCAAACCACGTGAAATAGTTTCCGTAATAAACGACGCCCATCTGGTCCGTCTCGGCGTAGCGCACGCGCACTGTCGTATCGGCGTAATCTTTCATCGAGCCCCGAGCCGCAAAGATACCGACAGCCGGTCCCCGATCGGTAGCTGAACCGATAAATACCCGTTGTGCTCCGACCCCACGTAATCGACATACTCCTTGAGGACTTGCCCGGCCGAGCTCAAATTGTCCGCCACCACCAGCGCCCCGGGACGCAGCCGCCGCTCGAACACCTTCAGCACCGGCAGATACAGTTCCTTCCACCCGTCGATGAACGCGAAATCCACGCCGTCGTCGAGCATACGCAGCGTCTCGCGCGCATCGCCGACGCGAATGTCGACCATGTCCAGCAATCCCGCCTCACGCAGATTTTCGCCCGCCTGCCGCGCTTTTTCTTCGTTCAACTCCGTCGTCACCACCTTGCCGCCGCCATTGTCGCGCACGGCCGCAGCCAGATGAATCGTCGAAATGGCAAGCGACGTACCGAACTCGACGACCGTCTTGCACGGGTGGGTCCTCGCCAGCACGTACAGCAACCGACCTATGTCCCGCGGCACCGGGAGATACGCCTTCTTCAGCAGCTCGGACCGGATCTTGAATTTTTCGTCGCTGTGGATCGCTTCCGTCACGGGATTCGCCGCATCCAGCGCGGCCTGATCGACCGTCTTCGCGTGCTGGTACAGACGCTCGAGCACGCTCTGCACCTTGCGAGTCGTCAACGTGCACGGATGAACCATCGGAGATTCGCGCGTGGCCATATCAATCTCCCCCGGACCATTTCGGCGTCCGCTTTTCGAGAAACGACGCGACGCCCTCCTTGAAATCGGGTGTGGAACGGATATCGGAGTTTGTCTCGATGGCCGCTTCAAGTTCGGCGCGAATCGCTACGCGATCGAAGCCAATGAGCAGCTTCTTCGTCTGCGCTACCGCCGTCGGGCTTGCGGCCAGAAGCTCCGCCGCGATTTCGCGCGCCCGGTCCATCAGCGATTCGGTTGGCACAACTTCCGTCACCAGCCCCAGCCGGTATGCCTCCGCTGCATCAATGATGCGCCCGGTCAGCAGCAGCTCGCGCACGTGTGTCTCTCCGATCCGCCGCCGCAGGAAAACCGACACAAGGGCGGGCGTGAATCCGATCCGCACCTCGGTGTACCCGAACTTCGCTTCCGGCACGGCCAGAACGAAATCGGCCACCGTCGCAAGCCCACAGCCGCCCGCGATCGCCGGACCGTTCACCGCCGCAATCAGCGGTTTCGGAAAGCTGTAAAGCCGGTAGAGCAGTTTCGTCATCCGGCGCGCATCTTCGAGGTTTTTCTGCTGCGTTTGCCGAGCGAAGTGCTGCAACTCGGTGAGATCCATCCCCGCGCAGAAAGCCTTGCCCGCTCCCGTCAGAATCACCACGCGCGCGGCGCTCGTCTCCGCCTGATCGAACGCGCCGAGCAGGTCGACAATCATCTGCGTTGAAATCGCGTTGCGCTTTTCGGGAACGGTGAGGGCGATCGTGGCGATTTTGTCGTCGGATTGAAACGTCAGCGTGTGGTAACCCATCTTCGAAACTCCAGCGCTAGTTCGGCTTGGTCACGGCGGGATCGTGCGCGTATTTTTCCCGCAGCTCGTGCGTCATCGCGCAAGCCACCGCGAGCGACTTCGTATCGATTCCGGTGGAGACGCCGCGCGCCGCAAGCGTAGCCAGCACGGTCTCGGTCGGAATGTTGCCCACCAGCGCGTCGCCCGCGAAAGGGCAGCCGCCCAGCCCCGTCAGCGCTCCGTCGAAACGCCGGCAGCCCGCTTCGTACGCCGCCAGCACCTTTTCGGCCGCGCGGTCGGGCCGGCTATGCAAGTGGACGCCAATCTCCACGCCCGCCACACAGTTTTTCACGTCCAGGTAAAGGTGCGCAACGTCTTCGGGCGACGCCGTCCCGACGGTATCCGCCAGCGAAACCGTGCGCACGCCCACGTCCTTCAGCCACACCAGCGTGTCCTCCACGATCTCCGGCCCCCAAGGCTCGTCGTACGGATTTCCAAACGCCATCGAGATATACACCACAAGCCGCTTTTGCGCAGCCTTCGTATCGCGGTACAGCTTCTCGACCAGCTCGCGCGACTCCTGGCGCGACATATTCGCATTCGCGCGCCGGAAATACGCCGACACCGAGTATGGATACCCGATCGTCGTCACGCCCGGAGTCGCCAGCGCCCGCTCGAGTCCCTGCGCATTGACGACGATGCCGATAATCTCCGGCGCCTCGCCCGACGGCAGCTTCACGCGGCTCAGTTCCTCCATCACCGCTTCGCTGTCCGCCATCTGCGGCACGTGTTTCGGCGAAACAAAACTAACCGCATCGATATGCCGGAACCCAAGCGACACAAGCTGCGTAAGGTAGCGCACCTTCTCCGCGGTAGGAATCACATCCGGCAACCCCTGCCAAGCATCGCGCGGGCACTCCACAATGGTCACATCACTCATAGTTTAAGGTTTAAACGTAGCGCCGGGTCCTTTAGCCCGGAAGTGCAGCCTCCACTCCGCATTAAGATCTCGCTCCCCCAAGTAGCATTGAAAACGACAGCGCGTCTGTGGGCTCCCGAAGCCAAACTCCAAACTTAGAAGCTACCAGGGCTCCGATAGATATGCGCCGCATACCACAGCAGCGACGCCCCGCCCACCGCCGAAATCGCCATAAGCCACACAAACACGCGCGAAATCCGATGGCCAACCGCAGCCGAAATGGTCAAGCCGGCGTCGATTGCAATCCCCACGCACCCGATATACAGCGATACCTCATACATCAGCCAAAGCGCCGAAGCCGGGAAATCCGCGTCGTGCACAATGGCGGAAGACGCGAAAAACGCCACCACCGTCGGCGTCAGCAGCAGCAAGGCAACGGCAAACGTGCTCGCCCCGCTCATCCTGCGCCGCAGTACGATCGCGCCCATGGCGTCTTTGAAACTTTCTCCGATTATCGAAGGCTACGTATCAACAGTGAGTCGGCCGGTCGTGGTGGCACAGACAATCCTGTCTGTGCTCTTGCCTTTGAATCCACCGCCCAGCCTCAGCATCAGCTCCCCAACTCTGTACCGCCCAACTTTCAGGTCTGCAGCACTCCCGTCTTAAACTCGGGCACTTCCGGATTCAACGCGGCCGATTCCAGCGCCTCGATCAGCGCCCCCCGCGTATGCGCCGGGTCGATAATCGCATCGACCCACAAACGCGCCGCCGCATACCGCGGATCGGTCTGATGCTCGTACGTTGCGCGGATCGATCGATGCAGCTCCTTCTTTTCCGGGTCGCTCAGCTTCTTCCCCTCGCGCTCCAGCTGCTTGATCTTGATCTCAACCAGCGTCGACGCGGCCGAATCGCCGCTCATCACCGCGTACCGCGCCGTCGGCCACGCGAAAATAAATCGCGGGTCGTACGCCTTCCCGCACATCGCATAGTGACCCGCGCCGAAGCTCCCGCCGCAGATCACCGCGATCTTCGGCACCACGCTGTTCGCCACCGCGTTCACCATTTTCGCGCCCGCGCGGATGATCCCGCTCCACTCGGCTTCTTTGCCGACCATGAAGCCGTTCACGTCGTGCAGAAAGACCAGCGGCACCAGGTTCTGGTTGCAGTCGAGAATAAAGCGCGCAGCCTTGTCCGCCGATTCCGTATAGATCACGCCACCAAACTCGATCCGCTTTTCGCCCGTTCCGGGAGCCGCCACGGTGACATTCTTCTTCTGGTTCGCGACGATCCCGACGGCCCATCCGCCGATCCGCGCGTAGCCGCACACCACCGTCTGCCCGTACTCGGCGCGATATTCCTCGAAGCGGCTGCCGTCCACAATCCGCGCGATGATCTCGCGCATGTCGTACTGCTTGCCGGCCTCCCCTGAAAAGATTCCGTAAATGTCTTCGGCAGGGAATTGCGGAGGTTCCGCAGCCTTATGGTCAAAAGGCGCGCTCGCGCCATGCCCGATCTTATCGACCAGCGCCCGCACACGCGCAATGCACGCCTCATCGTCCGGCTCGCGAAAATCGATCGTGCCGCTGATCTGCGCGTGCATCTGTGCGCCGCCCAGTTCTTCGGCCGAGGTTTTCTGCCCAATCGCCGCCTGCACCAGCGCCGGCCCCGCGAGGAAAAGCCCACTGCCTTCCGTCATCAAGATGTGGTCGCACATCACCGGCAGATACGCCCCGCCGGCCACGCACATCCCCATGATCGCGGTGATCTGCGGGATGCGCATCGCGCTCATCACGGCGTTGTTGCGGAAAACCCGCCCGAAATCGTCCGTATCGGGGAACACATCCTCCTGCAGAGGCAAAAACACTCCGGCGGAATCGACCAGATAGATTGTCGGAATATGATTCTCGATCGCGATATTCTGCGCGCGGATCACTTTCTTCGCGGTGATCGGGAAAAACGCTCCGGCCTTCACGGTCGCGTCGTTCGCCACGATCATCACGCGCCGCCCCGACACGCGCCCGAGCCCGGTGACGGTGCCTCCTGCCGGAGCCCCGCCCCACTCCTCATACATCTCGTACCCGGCATAAATGCTAAGCTCGAAAAACTCGGTGCTCGGATCGATCAGCCGAGTGATGCGTTCGCGCGCCGTCAGCCGCCCCTTCTTATGCTGCGCCTCGATGGCCTTCGCCCCGCCACCCTGACGAATGGTTTCCTCTTCATTCTTGATCTCGGCGACGCGCTCGATCATCGCGCGCGTATTCTTCTCGAACGCAGGCGCCTCACTCGCAATCCGTGTTGTGATCTCCGCCATCTCGTCTCTGCGTCCTCTGCGGTCCGCTCTCCGCGTAGCCCTCGGAGTCGACAATATCCGTAGTGTTTCTCTGTGGTCTCCGTGCTTCTCGGTGGCCTCTGTGTTTGGCCAACTGCCGTCTTGGCGCTCAGAGAATAATCGTGCGAAGTTTTGTGCCGTCTCTCCGCTTTCTGCGTCTCCCTGCCGCCCTGAGCGGCAAAAGGTGCGGTGGAGTCTCTCAGGCTTCGCGCGGCGCAGCAGCCACCCGCTGCCGGATGAAATCGACAATCGCCTGCGTGGTAGTGCCAGGCAGAAACACCTCGGCAATGCCCGCCTTCTTCAGCCCGGCAATATCGGCCTCAGGGATAATCCCGCCAATCAGCACGGTAATATCGGTCATGCCCTTCGCCCGAAGCAAATCCATCAGCCGCGCGCAAAGCGTGTTGTGCGCCCCCGAAAGAATCGAAAGCCCGATCACGTCGACGTCTTCCTGCGCCGCCGCCGAAGCGATCATCTCCGGCGTCTGCCGCAAGCCGGTGTAAATCACTTCCATGCCGGCATCGCGCAACGCCCGCGCAATCACCTTCGCACCGCGGTCGTGACCATCCAACCCCGGCTTCGCAATCAGCACTCGTATCTTCTTCTCCGGCATCTGCTTTTCTCTGCGTCCTCTGCTCTCGATGCGACCGCGCCGTTATCTTTCTCCGTGGACTCCGTGCCTTCTCAGTGCACTCTGTGTTTAGCCAGCTTTTATGCTGGGACTCACAGGATAAATCTGCGAATCCCGTCCTTCAAAACAGGCACGTTGAAGTTAATCAGCAACCCAAGCTTGCATCCCGAGAGACGCAAATACGTTAGCACGATTGCCTCATGAACCGGCGCCAACGCCTCGACTGCCTTCAACTCAACCACGATTCTACCCTCGACCAGAAAATCCATTCGGTACCCGCACTCAAGTTTCACGTCCTTGTACACCACGGGTGCTGCCTTCTGACGCCGAGAGACAATCCCGCGCAGCACAAACTCGCGCGCAAGACACTCCTCGTACGCGGATTCAAGCAATCCTGGACCGAGCAGCTTGTGGACCTCAATGGCAGCGCCAATGATGCTGTGGGTGAGGTCGTTGTCAGACATGAGGCGATCTTCGATGTGGAATTTAACACAGAGCACACAGAAGAAGCGCAGAGACCACTGAGAAAAGCCGCCATGCGGTCAGGCATCACGTAATCGCGGCTTCCTCATACACCCCGAACGCACCCCGCAGCGCATCGCAAATCTCGCCAAGCGTGGCATAGGCCTTCGCAGCCTCATAGAGGCACGGCATCAGGTTCTCGCTCCCAGCAGCAGCCTTCCGCAGCGCATCCAACCGCCGCGCCACCTCCTCATTCGACCGCCCCGCTCGCAGCTCCCGCAGCCGCGCCTCCTGCCGCTGCGCCACCGACTCATCGATCGACAAAATCTCGATCGGCTTCTCGTCCGCCACATACGCATTCACGCCGACAATAATCTTTTCCTTCCGATCGACCGCCACCTGGTACCGATACGACGCATCCGCAATCTCCCGCTGCGGGTAACCATGCTCGATCGCCGCCACCATCCCGCCCAGCGCATCGATCCGGCGAATGTAATCCCAGGCCCCGCGCTCGATCTCATCCGTTAGCGTCTCGACAAAATACGCCCCGCCGAACGGGTCCGCCGTATTCGTCACGCCCGTCTCGTGCGCCAGAATCTGCTGCGTCCGCAACGCAATCGTAGCCGCAGCTTCGGTTGGCAGCGCCCAAGCCTCATCCAGCGAATTCGTATGCAGCGACTGCGTCCCGCCCAGCACCGCCGCCAGCGCCTGCACGGCCGTGCGCACCACGTTGTTGTAAGGTTGCTGCGCCGTAAGCGAGCACCCCGCCGTCTGCGTATGAAATCGCAGCGCCCACGATCGCGTATCCGTCGCGCCGAACCGCTCGCGCATCACGCGCTGCCAGATCCGCCGCCCCGCGCGATACTTCGCGATCTCCTCGAAAAAGTCGTTGTGCGCGTTGAAGAAAAACGACAGCCGCGGCGCAAACTCATCGACCGCCATCTCGCGCGCCAGCGCATGCTCCACATATTCAATCCCGTCGCGCAGCGTGAACGCCAGCTCCTGGATCGCCGTCGACCCCGCCTCGCGGATGTGGTAGCCGCTCACCGAAATCGAGTTGAATTTCGGCGTATGCTTCGCGCCAAACTCGATCGTATCCGTCACCAGCCTCATCGACGGTCCCGGCGGATAGATGTATTCCTTCTGCGCGATGTATTCCTTCAGGATGTCGTTCTGCAGCGTGCCGGAAAGCGTCTTCCAATCGGCGCCCTGCTTTTCCGCGACCACCAGGTACATCGCCCAGATCGCCGCCGCCGGCGAATTGATCGTCATCGACGTGGTCACATCCGCCAGCGGAATCTGGTCGAACAGCGCCTCCATATCCGCCAGCGAACTCACCGCCACGCCGCACTTGCCCACTTCGCCCTCGGACATCGCGTGGTCCGAGTCGTATCCCATCAGCGTCGGCAAATCGAACGCCACCGACAAGCCGGTCTGCCCCTGCGCCAGCAGATAACGGAATCGCCGGTTCGTGTCCTCGGCCGAGCCGAATCCCGCGAACTGCCGCATCGTCCAAAGCCGGTCGCGATACATCCGGGGATGAATGCCGCGCGTGTAGGGAGGCGAGCCGGGAAGCCCAAGCTCGCGATCGGCATTCCAATCGGCGAGATCGCCTTCGGTATAAATTCTGCGGATAGGATAGCTGGAAACGGTGGTGAAATCGGCGGGACGGTCAGGAGACTTCGCGAGAGTCGGCTTGAGCGTCCGCTCCTCCCACTCCCGCTCGGCGTTCGACGCCTTCCGCGGAGCCCCGGCCGCTCGCTCGCCGCCGGCTCCGCGTTCTTCGTCGCCCGCCATGGAAATTCCGCTACCGGTATCCTGCCACGCCGCTGTTCGGGTCCGGCGTGCCCGGAATATTCGGTGCCTGCAGGATATGCCCGCTCTTCGCGTCCGCCAGCGTGATGTTGTGGACTTCCAGCGTCCGCCCCATCGCCTGATTGAACGTCAGTTCCGCCTCGATCAGGTTGACGCGGTCGCGCAATTCAACGCCTTCCGCCGCCACCAGCAGCTGTTCCTTCTGGACGACCGTGAACGCGTTCGTCGAACCGAGTTGCAGTTGCTTTACCGAGTCATCGTAGCTCTGTTGCGCGTAGATGCGCGCCTCTTGCGCCGCGGCGATCGCCGCCCGGTCCTGCTCGAGCGTAATCAGCGCCTGCCGCACGTTCAGCAGGATGGTGTTCTGCTCCTCGCGGTACTCCACCTCTTGCTGCCGTTGATTCAGCTGCGCGGTGGCGTTGCTCGCCTCCGCCGCGCGATTGCGGATCGGCAGCGTGATGTTGAGTCCGACTTCGAACGTCGGATAGGCGCCGTTGATCATCCGATTAAAATCCTGGCCCAGGCCGCTGCTGAAGATGGCGGTGTTCACCGTTGCCGCCGCTACCTCCGACGGGTACAAGTTCTGCGGCGCGCCCCCGGCATCCACGATCGGAGAAGCCAGATCGGCCGCAAACGCGGTTGGCGTCGTCGTCGTTACCGTTTGCCGTCCGGAAAGGCCGATCGCTTGATACTCTCCGAATAGATTAACAGTCGGCAGCAGCCCGTTTTGGGTTGCTTTGATCTCAATCCCCGCGTTCTTTAAATTGAGCGCGTCCTGCTGGAGCTCGGGCCGCTTCTGCCACGCCTCGTGCACCGCATCCGGGAGCGTAATGTTTTCGGGCGGCGGGTTGAAGATCGGCGTCGTTGGAACGATCTCGACGCCCTGAAGCTGCGCCGCCAGCGCGTCCTTGGTGATCGCCGTCAAGAGCGTCGTCTCATCGAGCAACTGCTGCGTCTGTGCCTGCACCAGCGCCTGCTGGTCGGTTGCCAGTTGCGACTGCGCCGTGATCACGTCGAGCGGAGCCATCGTGCCGATCTCGAGCTGCTTTTTGTTGTTGTCGTAAAGCTGTTGGTCCGCGGAAACCGCCACCTGCTCCACCTTCACGTTCTCCCGCGCGTAGACCAGTTCCCAGTAATCGTTCGCGACCTGCGTGATCGTGGTCATCACCTGCTGCTCGAATTGCGATTCGCCCACCTTGACGGTGTTCTTCGCCTCGAGGATGTATCGCTCGTTCGGCAGCTTCCCGAATCCGTTCAGCAACGGCTGGGTGATCTGTAGCGTCAGCGTGGATTGATCGTATGGGTTGAACAGGTCGAAGCCCAGGTTCGTAGAGGAGCGCGTGTTGTCGAAAGTCAGTTGAAATTGGGTCCCCGTGGTGAAGTTCTGCGTGTATTGAAAATTAGCGACCGCGTTGTGATTGATAATGCCAATGGGAACTGTCGCTGTCGCGCCCGTTCCAGCCGTTGGCGCCACGCCTACGAAGAACGGGTTGTTGATCGGCTCGGTCTGCTCCTGCAAGTACAGGTTGCTGGTCACGGTTGGATCGAACTTGAGCAGCCCGTTTGCGCCCGACCTCGCGAGCAGCAGGTTGGCCTCGTCCAGCCAAGGCACGTATCTCTCGACCGCCAGCGCCAGGTTGTTCTCGAGTCCTAGCGAAATAGCGTCCTCGAGGCTCAGCATCAGCTTGCTGTCCTGGATTAGCTGGTTGATGCGGGGAGTGTTCGTCAGCTCGGGCTCCGGCAGCCTCTTTTGTTTGTAAGGCGCAATTACCCTCGGAAACCACGATTGCCCCTTGGAATAGTCCGGCCCAAATTTCATCGCGCGCGCAGGCGCCGGCGGCGCTCCCTCGCTCGTCGGGGGCGGTTCGTACATCGGGGGCGTGGTGGGCATCCGGACCTGCCCCGGGGTTTGCGCGTCTTGCGCGGGGGCGGGAGCCGGAGCCTGCTGATCCTGCGCGTACAGCGGTGAAGCCACCAGCGAAGCGACCAGGAACACCGCTACCGCTGCGTGCGTAAACCTTCCACTCATATCTTTTTCCTCTCCGAAGTGCAGTAATTCTTTTGTCTGCGCAAGGTCTAAGTACTGAAACGTGCGCCACCCTCAATTTGTTTCAGAAACAATCCGACTTCGTGCTTCCGGAAGGGGAAGCGCGGCATATCCCTCGTCTTTTGACGCAAGGACGGGAAATCGGGCGCTCGGGGATCTGCGGCTCCCGGTCGCCCGCGGCGCGTTCAAAATGCGGAAGCAAAAGTGTAACACCCACCCCACATGCTGACAATTAACTCGTTCCAAGCAAGGTTCGAGCCCTCAACGCCTCCTCTCGTCTGAGTCTTTCTCCTTCTTCTCTCCCGCTTTTCTCTACGCCCTCTGCGTCTCAGCGGTAAGTCCTGCCTTTCGCTTGTGCCTTTCGGTTGTGCCTTCTCCTTGTATCTGTGCTCTGCGGCCTCCTCGCACTCTCCGTGTCCTCTGTGCCTCTCTGTGCCCTCTGTGTTTAGCTCTGACTTAAAATCGGCTCCCAAATCCAACTTCCATGTCCTGTGGGCGGCAAGCCTCGCCTGTGGTAGGGTTTTACGCATGTCCCTCTGGCATGTGGTGGTCCTTGCCGTCGTGCAAGGCTTGGCGGAGCTCCTTCCGGTCTCGAGCTCGGCTCACGTCGTCGTTGCCGAAAAGCTCATGGGAATGGACCCGTCATCTCCCGAAATGACGCTGCTGCTTGTGATGCTGCACACCGGCACCATGTTTGCCGTGATCGTCTACTTTTGGAAGCAGTGGATGCGCAGCTATTTCCAGACCGCCGAAGCCTTCAAGACCTTCGCCATCCTTCTGATCATCGCCACGGCTCTCACGGGCGTCATCGGCGAAGGCATCGTAAAGCTCATCGAGCACTTCGGATTCCGCGGAATCCCGCACGCGGAGGTCGAACAGCTCTTCAGCCATCTCGAATTGATCGCCCCCGCGCTGGCCGCTGCGGGTGTTCTCATCATCATCGCGGGAATTTACGAGAAGCGTCGTCCTCCGGTGAAATCGCCCAACGAAGGCCTCGGCATGCAGCAGGCATCGCTCATAGGAATCGTCCAGGGCCTCTGCCTGCCTTTCCGAGGCTTTTCGCGCTCCGGCGCCACGATCTCGACGGGCCTGCTGGCCGGCGTCTCAAAGCAGCGCGCAGAGACCTTCAGCTTCGCCTTGGCCGTCGTGCTGACGCCCGCGGTTGACGCGCGCGAGCTGTGGCGCTTGATGAAAGCCGGGCACGTCGCCGGCGGAGCGGCTTGGACCTCTGCCCTGATGCCGAGCGTGCTTGGCGCGTTTTGCGCTTTCCTTGCGGGCCTCGTAGCGCTTAAATGGCTCAGCAAGTGGCTCGAAAGCGACCGCTGGTATCTCTTCGGGATCTATTGCCTGGCGGCCGCCGTCGCCGTCGCCTTCTTGCACCACGCAGGCTACTGAGAAATCGATGCGACCCAGCTCTCTCGAAACCTCTCGGCACAAAGCCGCGCCGCGTAGCGCCGGCGTCCCGCCGGCCCTTCTTCCTAGTCGCGAAGTGCGAAGCGTGAAGTGCGCGCAGCTCGCAGCAAAGCCTGCACAGTTCCTGCCGGTAGCGTCCGCGTCGCAACGCGAGAGTCCTTGTAGGTCGTGGCTTCAGCCACGACGTAAGCGCAAAATCGTCGGGGCTTTAGCCCCTGAAGTTCGCAGACGCGTTCGCCACATCGGCTCGGTAGCCCTGCTTCTAGCGACGCTATTCCTAGCTCCCCAGTTCGCCCGCGCCCAATCGGTCGACCAGGTCGCTGCCCAGGCCAAGCTCGGCTACGTCACCGACCTCGCCGGCGTCCTCAGCCCGTCCGCGAAAGCGCAGCTCACCGCCCTCTGCACGGAAGTCCAGCAGAAGACGCAGGCGCAAATCGCCGTCGTAACCATCAAGTCGCTGGGCGACCAGCCCATCGAGGACTATTCCATCGATCTCGCGACGAAGCTCGGCGTCGGGCCGAAATCCGATCGCGGCATCCTGATCCTGTTCGCCGTCGACGATCACAAATATCGATTCGAGGTCGGCTACGGTCTCGAGCCCATTCTTCCGGACGGCAAGGTCGGCACGTTCGGCCGCGAGGCGGTTCCATATCTCCGGCAAGCGGACTACGACGACGCCATCCTGCTCGTCACTCGCCTCGTCGCGAACACGATCGCAGCCGATCGCGGCGTCACTCTCGCGACGCCATCGACGGTGCGTGCTCCCCGGCCGGCGCCAAACGCGAGAGTCTCGCCGGGCGTCCCGCTGTTTTTCATAATCGCGGTGATTTTCGTCATCATCAGCGCGATACGCCGCGCCGTGAGTCCCGCAGCCGCCTCGCGCTACCGCCGCGGCGGCGGTAGCTGGTGGATCGGCCCGATGATCGGCGGCATGGGCGGCGGCTTCGGTGGAGGCGGCGGTGGTTTTGGCGGAGGCGGTGGCGGCGGAGGATTCGGCGGCTTCGGCGGCGGCTCCTTCGGCGGCGGCGGCGCCAGCGGCAGCTGGTAAGGTGGAAGCGTGGGGCTTCAGCCCCGCGACAAGCAACCGCCTAAGGTGGGGCTTTAGCCCCGGGACTTCTTTTTTCGCGATCGCGGCTTCGGCGGCGGCGGAGGCGGGGGATTCGGCGGTTTCGGCGGCGGCTCCTTCGGCGGCGGCGCCAGTGGTAGCTCGTAATTCGCAGCGCCAGCGTCCCGTCGGCGTCCGAGATTTGGATGGAGCGCCGCGGTGGTCCTGAGCGAAGTCGAAGGGCGGTCTTAAGTGCGGCATCTTCGGCGAACGCAGCCGGCTGTTTCGTGGAGTGCGGGAGCTTGCTCCCGCTGTTTGCCGCCCGGGCTTGCCCGGGCGTGCTCCTCGCACGACCCACGTGCGCGGCATTCTTCGGCGTAAAGTGGGCGCGGTGCCGGTCCATGGCCGCAGGTCGCGGTGTTCGCGACCCAGGCGCGGCCAGGTGGAAGGGCAGGGCTTCAGCCCTGCCGTAAGCGGCGCCCTAGAACGGGCTTTAGCCCCGGGAACTGTCTTCACGCTGCAGAGCGAGGTAACTCAAACGCATGGAAGAAAAATTCAGCGAGCTCATTGACTGGCTCAAAAACGCCGCAGCCACAAATCTGAAGGCGGTCGTGCTCTACGGCTCGGCCGTCGCGGGCGATTTTCACGAGCAGATCTCCGACTTGAACATCCTGCTGGTCGTCGATCAGGCCGGCTCGGCCGAGCTCGAAAAGCTGCACCCGATCGCCGAATGGTGGGTGAAGAAGGGCAATCCTCCGCCAATCGTTTTCACGATGGACGAGCTCTCTCGCTCGGCCGACGTCTTCGCGATCGAGCTGCTCGATATCAAGCGTCATCACCGCATGCTGCACGGCGCCGATTTCTTCGAAGGTTTCAACGTCCCGATGGACCTGCACCGCCTCCAGGTGGAGCGGGAGCTTCGCACGGCCTGGCTGCGCCTGCGCGAAGCGATCCTCACGGCGCCGCAGAAGAGCGCAGTCCACTTGCAGCTGATGGTCCGCTCGATTTCGTCGTTCTGCGTGCTGTTTCGCCACGCGCTGATCGCCCTGCAGCATGGCGAAGCGAACGGCAAGCGCGAAGCGGTCGAGGCCATGGCTGCGATCACGGGCGGGAACCCCGCTGGCTTCCAGACGATCCTCGATTTTCGGGCGGGGAAGCTCAAAGAAAAAGAAGTCGACGTCGAAGCCACGCTGCACACGTATCTCGAATTCGTCGAGGTAGTGACCAACGAAGTCGATCGCCGCTTCGACGTCGCGAAATAGGGAAACTTTAGCGCACGCCGTTCGTATAGTTCTGTAGGAACAGCGTGAGCCGCGCCCAAATGAACCGGCGGGGTTTCAGGAGGCCGGGGCTTCCAGCCCCGGCGTAAGATAGGCCACTCGCGGGGGCTTTAGCCCCCGAAGACACTCTTTGCTATTGCTGTAAATTTTGTCGTGCTAGATTTCTCGCCGGAGGAAACTCATGAAGGCAGGCGTGATCATTCTCATCGTCCTCGTGCTCATCGCAGTCGTCGTTGGCGGCTCCTACGTTTCGGCGCGCAATCACATGGTCACGCTCAACGAGCAGGTCAAGTCCGACTGGGCGCAGGTCGACGTCGTCCTCCAGCGCCGCTCCGATCTAATCCCGAATCTCGTGGCCACCGTCCAAGGATTCGCGGCGCACGAGACGACCGTGTTCGATGACGTCGCCAAGGCGCGCACCCAATACCTGAACGCGCAAACTCCCACGGACAAAATCGCCGCCAGCAATGAGCTCCGTGGCGCCGAGATCAAAGTCCTCGCGCTCGCCGAAAACTATCCGCAGCTGAGATCGAATCAGAATTTCCTCCAGCTTCAGGACGAGCTTGCCGGCACCGAAAATCGCATCGCCGTCGAGCGCAAACGCTACGACGACGCGATCCAGGCGTACAACACCTACATCGGTCTCTTCCCGAATAATATTTTCGCCGGCTGGTCCGGCTTCAAGCGCAACGACGCGTACTTCAACGCGCCGCCCGAAGCGCAGGCGGTGCCGAAGGTCCAATTCCCGGCGCCTGCGACGAACTGATCGCCGCAGCGGTGAAATTCGGGGCGGTTTTCTAGAGCCGGGTCGCGCTTTTGGCGACCCGGCCCTCCGCATCGGGCGCAATCGGCCCGCCAAATTCTCCACGGCGCCAAAATCCGCCAAAACCGGCCATTTGGCGGCCTCATAAGCCCCCGCTAGGGGGATGCTTGAGTCCCCTGTTATTGCAGATTTCGCACGGCGAACATGCGGCGAACCCGCGCTGGAAGCTCCGCACAAAATTCCGCGAAGTGTTACATCTTCGCAAAATTCTGGCGCGTATCTTGACCGCTGTGCGCTGCCGCGATAGGCTGGCTGCAGGTCCCAATCAACCGGATGAAACAAACCGTACGAATCGCCGGAGGCATCAACGAACTCTTCGGCACCCTGGATGAAAACCTCAAGTTTTTTGAGTCTTCGCTGCGCGTCACCACGCACCTGAAAGACCACGACCTCGAAATCGAAGGCGCGCCCGAACAGGTAGAGCGCGCGACGCGCATCCTCGGCGCCTACAACGACCGCATCCGCGAAGGCCGCGTTCCAACGAGCCAGGAAGTGAAATCGCTGCTGCGCACCGCGGCCGGCGAACCCACCGCCGCGCTGAACGGAGCTTTTTCGCCGACGCGCACCAAAGCTCTTGGCAAAAAAAGCGTAGCGCCGAAAACCCCCAACCAGCGGCGCTACATCGAGGCCCTCGAAACCTTCGATATGGTGTTCGCCATCGGCCCCGGCGGCACCGGCAAGACGTATCTCGCCGTAGCCATGGCGGTGCAGGCGCTCCTCTCGAAACAAGTCAATCGCATTATCCTAGCGCGGCCCGCTGTCGAGGCCGGCGAGCGGCTCGGCTTTCTTCCCGGCACGCTGCAGGAAAAAGTCGATCCCTACATGCGTCCGCTCTACGACGCGCTGCACGATCTGCTCGAAGCGGACAAGCTCGAGCAATACCTCGAAAAAGACATCATCGAAGTCGCGCCGCTCGCTTTCATGCGCGGGCGCACGCTCAACGACTCGTTCGTGATCCTCGACGAGGCGCAGAACACCACGAGCGAGCAGATGAAAATGTTCCTCACGCGCCTCGGATTCAATTCCAAAGCCGTAATCACCGGCGACGTGACGCAGATCGACCTGCCCGATCGCCGCCGCTCGGGCCTCGTCGAGGCGATCGAGGTGGTCGGGAAAATCGAAGGCATCGCGCTGGTCTATTTTGACGAGCGCGACGTGGTGCGGCACAGCCTTGTGCAGCGCATCATCAAGGCGTACGACGAATACACCGGCGCGAGTGGCGCTTCGTCGACCGCGCCGCGACCCCCTCCCGGTTCCTCTTCCGACAATTCCTGAATTCGGCCCCAATTTTTCGCTAGCCGCCCGTGCGGCGGGGTAGCGTCTCGGGTTACACTCGCCCGTTCTGTTTCGCGCGCGGCGATTCGTTCCCGATGACTACAACGATTGAAAACTGGGCTTCGCAGATTCGCGCGGGAGACGTGCGCGCGATTTCGCGCGCGGTGTCCGCGATCGAGAATCGCGCTCCGGAGGCCGAGCAGCTGCTGCGGCTGCTGTTTCCGTTTACCGGGCGCGCGTGCCGCGTCGGAGTGACCGGGGCGCCGGGAACAGGGAAGAGCACGCTGGTCGACCGGCTTGCCGCGCACTACCGCGGCGAGAAGAAGACCGTTGGCGTGATCGCGGTCGATCCCTCGAGTCCGTTTACCGGGGGCGCCATTCTCGGCGACCGCATTCGCATGCAGGGGCACGCCACCGATGAAGGCATCTTCATCCGGTCGATGGCTACGCGCGGCTATCTGGGCGGCCTCGCGCAGGCGAGCGGCGACGTGGCGCTGCTGCTCGACGCGGCCGGGAAGCAGATGATCGTGATCGAGACGGTCGGCGTGGGCCAGGGCGAAATCGAAATCGTGCGGCTGGCGGATTGCACCGTCGTCGTGCTCGTGCCGGGGATGGGCGACGAAGTGCAGAATCTCAAAGCCGGCTTGATGGAGATTGGCGATATCTTCGTGGTGAATAAGTCCGATCGCGAGGGCGCGGGGCGCTTCGAGCAGCAGCTGAGCGCCATTCTAGAGATAGTCCCAGATCGCGAGGGGTGGAAGCCTCCGATCGTGCGGACTGTTGCGACCGAGGATCGCGGCGTCGGCGATCTTGCGCGGCAGATCGAACTGTTCCGCGCGCACGCGGAGGCCGCTCCGAATCGGCGGGCGCGCGAAGTGGCGTACTGGAAGGAGTGGCTGCTGCGACTGTTGCAGGCGCGCTTGCTCGAGCGCGTCGCCGCCGGGCACGTGACCGAAGCGGAATTCGAAGCGGTGGCCCAGGAAGTCGCGTCGCGAAAGAAGGATCCTTATACGGTGGTCAACGATATCCTTGGTCGCGCAGGGCTTGAGACGAAAAGTTGACTCAACGCAGAGGACACTGAGGGACACGGAGAGCACGGAGAAACGGGGGACCGTTTTCGTGCACGCCGCAATTTTTCCGCGGGTTCCCACCCGCTGACCGCGGGGTGGGGCACCCGAGAAAGCTGGGAGCGGAGCCAGGCGTGAGCCCCCAGCAGAGTCACTCCGGAACATACCTCTGGTCTAATCGCCCTCGGTTATTGCGTGTTGGTTGCGTCCTGCGTCGTATTCTTCGCGACTTGTTGTTCTGCGACCAGCTGTTTGGCTTGCTGGTCTCCGCTCGCCTGAGCCTGAGTCCCGGCCGCTGCCTGCGCGGCGCTGCTAATGGTGACAGTGTCCTCGATACCGCTGCTCGGGCTGCCGGAGGATAGAGTTTTCGCCTGAAGTGTTTTTTGAGTTTGCGTCGCGGATTCCGTCGCGCTTGCCGCGTCCGCTTGCTTGGCGCTGCTAATAGGATCGATCATTTCGGTGAGGCTCCTTGGTGTCCTGGTGAGTGGGCGGGATATGCCTTGCGTCAATCATCGGCGAGAAAGCGAGGAGCTTTAGCCTGCTGAGCTAACACCCAATATGGTCTTTTGGGCTGAGAGTCGTGCCGGAACGGCACAAGATATTTGGAATTTCAGATTCGAAATTTCAAACCTCGATGTCCAGCATCAAGCTTCAGGCTCAAGCCTCAGCCTTAAGCTCAAGCCTCAAACTGAACTCTCAAACTCGAAACAAAACCTACAGCGGAGCCTCGATCAGGGGTGGGGCGGCGGGCCTCCGTTGACGACGTCCGGCGGGTACGTCGGGAGATCGGGTGGGCGCGGCGGGAGCTGTTTTGGGTGCTCGTTGATCTGCTGCATCACGACCTCGATGGCCTTTTCGAGCTGCGGGTCGTGGCCGCTCATTACCTTATCGGGCGTGTTGTCGACGACGATGTCGGGATCGACGCCGTGATTTTCGACGACCCATTGACTTTGGTCGTTGTAGCGCGCGAATTCGGGGCGCGTGATGTAACCGCCGTCCATCAAGGGAATTTCGCCGCGAATGCCGCGAACGCCGCCCCAGGTGCGCGTGCCGATCAGCGTGCCTATTTTGTAGTACTTGAAAAAGTAGCTGAAAATGTCGCCGTCGGACGCGGCATAGGAGTTGGTGACGCCGACGATCGGGCCATTAAAGACAACATCCGGCACGGTAGTGCTGGCGAAGTTGCGAGTCGCGTCCATACCGCCGAGGATGCGGCGCAGGCGCTCGAAGATGAGCTGATCGACGAAGCCGCCGCCGTTATAGCGGACGTCGATGATCATTCCCTCTTTGCGAATCTGCGGGAAAAATTGCTTCACGAATTCGTTGAGGCCGTCGGCTTCCATGTCGGGCAAGTAGACGTAGCCGACGCGGCCGCCCGTGGCTTTATCGACCTTTTCGCGATTCGTCCGGACCATGTCGAGCTGGCGGAGATTGAACTCGCTGGCGATCGGCTTTACCATGACGTTGCGCGAGCCGTCGTCGGACGGCGTCGAGTTGACGGTGAGCGTGACGTTTTGGCCGGCCGTGTCGATGAAAAGTTCGTACGGATTTTGCGGGACGCGCAGCGGGCGTCCATTGACGGCGAGGAGATAGTCGCCGGCTTTGACGTTTACGCCGGGCTCGGTGAGAGGGGAGCGCAAGGCCGCGTCCCAGTTTTCGCCTTCATAGATTTTCTTGAAGCGATAGTAGCCGCTGGCCGCGTCCGCTTCGAAATCGACGCCCAGAGCGCCGACGTTGATCGGATGAAGATCGGGATAATCTCCGCCGCCCACGTAGGTGTGGGAGTTCGAGAGCTCGCCGACCAGTTCGCCCTGGATGTAAGTCAAGTCGTAGCGGTCGCCGAGGTAGGGCAGGAGCTGCGCGTATTTATCCCGCTCCTTGGCCCAGTCGACGCCGTTCATCGACGGCTCGAAGAAATAGTCGCGCTCCTGGCGGTAGGTCTCGAAGAACATCTGCTTCCATTCGGCGAGGGGATCGATTTCGGCGCGCATGCCGCTTAGATCGAGTTCACCATCACCCGCCTTGTGCGGAGCCGCGCCTGTAGGAGCGGCGTCCACGATGCCGAAGGTATTGTTCGCACCTCCAGCTTCCGCGGGGCCGCCTTTCGGCGCGAGGTACAGAAGTTTCTTGCCATCGAACGACAATGCGAAATTGTTGGCGCCCGCTACGAGGACGGAATCCTTGCGCTCCTTCATATCAAACACGTGGATGGAGAAATTTTCGCCGGGAAGCGGGCCGGAAAGACCTATCACCGGAGCAGAGACGTAGTAGACGAAGCCCTTGGACGCCGCGAGCGTTTGGAGATTTCCGGGGGGCGTCGGAAGGGCTACAGTGCGACCACCGATGCCGTCAAGATCAATGCGGAACGGCTGGTTCGCCGGAGCGGTTGATGCGGCGCCAGTGGGCGGAGCGGCTTGGCCCGCGGCCTGCGGCGGGTTGGCGCTCGGCTGCGGCTTTTCCGGCGTCTTCTTTTCGGGCGTTTGCGGTGTTGTGTTTCCCGGAGGTGTCACTTTAAGTACGTCGGGGCTGCTCGTCGATACTTCGTCGCTGAGAGGAGCGAAGGGAGAGGGCGTGTCCGCGCGAAGTGTGACGGCGAAGACGCGCGTGGGCAGGGGATTCGCAAATTCGAAGTCGTAGACGCCGAGGACTTCGTTGTAATCGCGCGTCGAGAGGAAATAGAGATACTTGCCTTCGGGATCGAAGATAGGATTCCAGCTGTTGGTGAAGCTGGTGGTGACGTTGGAAATCTTCTTGTCGTCGAGCGAGTAGAGGTAGACCACGCCGTTGGTGTTATCGGCCGCTTTCGCGTAGGCGATCCATTTGCTGTCGGGCGACCAGGAATAGTCCGTGAGATCGGCATACTTGCCCTGATCGACGAGCACGGGCTTCTTCTCGTCGATATTTACGTAGAAAAGGCGTAGGGATTTGTCCGCGAAGGCGAGCTTCTTGCTGTCGGGCGACCAGACGGGCGGAAGGCGGTACATCGTGCCGTCGGTGGTAATGCGCGTTTCGGGGCCGACGCCGTCCTGCGGCTTGAGGTAGAGCTCGTATTCGCCGGAGCGATCGGAGAGATAGGCGATCCAGCGGCCGTCGGGCGACCAGACGGCGTTCATTTCGTTGATGCCGGGCGTCTGCGTGAGATTGCGGATGCTGCCTTCTTTGGCGGGCACGGTGTAAATGTCGCCGCGAGCGGTGAAGACGGCGCGCTTGCCGTCGGGCGCGATATCGACGGACGTGACCAGCTTGCTGGTGTTCTCCCAGTGCGGACGAGTGAGATCGCTATCGCCGGGCAGATAGACGGCGATCTTGTGAGCTTTTTCCGTGGCGAAATCGAAAACGTAGAGATAGCCGCCATTTTCAAACACGATCGAATCGGGGCCCATGCTCGGCCAGTTCACGTCGAATTCGGCGAAGTGGGTGAGCTCGCGCATCTGCTTGGTCTTGGTGTCGTAGGCCCAGATATTCATGCGCCTGTCGGCGCCGCGATCGGAATCGAAGTAGACGGTGTCGCCACGCCACATGGGGAATGAGTCGTTGCCGTCGAGATCGGTGACTTCCTCGTAGTGGTTGGTCTTGAAATTATAGAAGGAGATCTGCTGCTGCATGCCGCCGCGGTAGCGCTTCCAGGTACGGAAATTCCGGAAGATGCGGTTGTAGGCGATCGAGTCACCATCGGGCGAGAAGGACATCAGGCCGCCCTTTGGAATCGCCATCTGAACCGGAAGGCCGCCCGTGACGGGGACCGTGTACGGCTGGCCGAACCAGTCGGCGTAGGTGGAGCGCCGCGAGAGGAAGACGATGCTCTTGCCGTCCGGCGTCCAGGTGAGGATTTCGTTGTTGGGTCCCATGCGCTCGGGAAGCTGAATGGAATCCGGCAGAAACGTGAGTTGCTTGGGATCGCCGCCTTCGGACGGGATCGTGTAGACGTTGAAATTGCCGTCGTATTGGGCCGTGAACGCGATGGTTTTCCCGTCGGGCGAGAATTTCGGGAAAAGCTCGAGGCCGGGGTGCGTCGTGATGCGGCGCGCGATGCCGCCGCTGGAGGGAACGAGCCAGAGGTCGCCGCCGTAGCTGAAGACGATCGTGTCTTTGTAGATGGCCGGGAAGCGCATCAGGCGGCCTTCTTGCTGCTGCGCTTGGGAAGTGAAGGCGAGTGCGAAGAATAGGACAGCGACGACAAGAATTGCTGACAGCACGCGGCATTGGCGGCTCATGAAGCTCAACCCTCCGGGCGAGTATTTTAGTACGGTAGACGGCCGGATAATCAAAGAGTTAGTGGAAATTTGGGGGCGGGGCGAACCTTAGCGCCGCACTCAACGCAGAGGACGCAGAGAAGCGCAGAGGGCGCGGAGGCTCCGGGGACCCTGCTAACTCGCGGACTTTGCGACAGGAAGCGCCAAACCTGCGGTTTGAACTTTTTGGGCGCTCCTGTTAATTTCGTTCGCTTGAGCGCGTGATGACGCGGCTGTATGTGGGGGCTTGGTGAAGCTGGGCGAACTGGAGTTTCACATTTTCTCGACGGGGCGCGTGCTGCTGGATGGCGGCGCAATGTTTGGCGTGATTCCGCGCACGATGTGGGAGAAGAAGATGGTTCCCGACGCGCGAAACCGGATCACGCTTTCGATGAACTCGCTGCTGATTCTGGCGGGAGGGAAGCGGATTTTGGTCGAAACGGGCGCCGGGGACAAAGTGACTGCCAAGTTCCGCGACATCTATGGGCTCGATGGGCCGCATCTTGATGCGGGGCTGCGCGCGTATGGATTGGGGCCTGAGGATATCGATATCGTGGTGAATACGCACCTGCACTTCGACCACTGCGGCGGGAACACGCGGGTCGAGAAGGACAAGGTCGTGCCGGCGTTTCCGAATGCGCGGTACGTGGTCGAGCGCGGGGAATTCGAGCATGCGATGCATCCGAACGAACGCGACCACGCGAGTTACATCGCCGAGAATTTCGCGCCGATCGAATCGGCGGGACTATTCGAACTGATCGAGGGCGATCGGACGATCGTGCCGGGCCTGGAACTGCTGCGCGTGCCGGGGCACACGGCGGACATGATGTGCGTGAAGCTGACCGGCGCGGGCAAGACCGCGTTTCTGTTTGCCGATCTGGTGCCGACGACCGCGCATCTCCCGCTTCCGTGGATTATGGGTTACGATCTTTACCCGATGACGACGCTGGAAAACAAGAAGCGTTGGATTCCGGTGGCTGTTCAAGAGGGCTGGATGGCGCTCTTTGCGCATGACGCGCGTGTGTTGGCCGCTTATTTGCGCGAGCGGGACGGGAAGTGGGAGGCCGAGCCGGCGGCGGTGGACTAGGGCGCCCGTGCGCACAAGGCACAAGGCAGGATCACCGCAGAGACGCAGAGGACGCAGAGAAGACCTTACGATCGCGAGTGCGAGGTGAGGCGGAAACCTCAGGAAACACAGAGGACACCGAGAACGACCACAGAGGACACGGAGAAGGCGAGTGCCTGAGGTGAATTCGAGGAGGAAGTGACTTTCGATATGGCAAAGGCGGCGAGGCGGAAGGCGAAAAGCGAGCCGGTGAAGATCGGCATTATCGGCGGCAGCGGGCTGTACGCGATGGCCGGGCTGACCGACACGCGCGAGGTGCGCGTGAAGACTCCGTTCGGCGATCCGTCGGATGCGTTCATCGTGGGGACGCTCGAAGGGCGGCGGGTGGCGTTTCTGGCGCGGCACGGGCGCGGGCATCTGCTTTCGCCGAGCGAGATCAACTATCGCGCGAATATTTGCGCGATGAAGATGCTGGGCGTCGAGCAGATTATTTCGGTGGGCGCGGTGGGATCGTTGCGCGAGGATTTGGCGCCGCTTGATTTCCTGGTCCCGGATCAGTTTTTCGATCGCACGAAGGGGCGCGCGGCGACGTTCTTTGGCGGCGGGATCGTGGCGCATATCGGATTCGACAAGCCGACGTGCCCGCGGCTTTCGGCCCAGCTGGCTGCGGCGTGCGATCGCGTGGGCGTGAACGTCCATCGAGGTGGGACGTACGTTTGCATGGAAGGGCCGGCATTTTCGACGCTTGCGGAATCGCACACGTACCGGCAGCTGAAATTCGACGTGATCGGCATGACGAACCTCACCGAGGCGAAACTCGCCCGCGAGGCGGAACTTTGCTACGCTACGTTCGCGATGATCACCGATTACGACTGCTGGCATCCGGGGCACGATGCGGTGACGGTCGATACGATCATCGGGTATCTCAACAAGAATTCCGAGAACGCGCAGAATTCGATTCGCGAGGCGGTGCGGGCGTTGGACGATGAAGGCAGCTGCAAATGCCGGTCGGCATTGGCGCACGCGATTCTTACCGACCGCAAGCGCATCCCGGCGGCGACGAAGAAGAGGCTGGCGCCCATCATCGGGAAGTACGTGTAGTATGGCAAAGCGGAGAACGGAAGAGTGTCTTCAGGGGCTAAAGCCCCGCTCTCCTAGCCGATTTTGTCGGAGCTGAAGCTCCGACCCCCTAAACGGCACCGGCAACCTGTGCGGAGTGCCTCAATGGTATTGGAAAACTTGCGAAGACGTTCTTGATTTCGGCTACAACGCGGGGCTGAGGTTGGTTGCGGTCCCTAAAACACGGAGCGCCCTTGTCACTTCTTGTCGTCGGATCGGTTGCTTTTGACGCTATCGAAACACCCCACGGAAAAGTCGATCGGACGCTTGGCGGAGCGGCGAGTTATTTCGCGCTGGCGGCGAGCCATTTTGCACCCGTGCGGCTCGTGGGCATCGTGGGCGAGGATTTTACGGCGAAGGACGAGGCCGTGTTTCGCGGCCGCAAGATCGACCTGGCCGGGCTGGAGCACGTGCCGGGGAAGTCGTTTTTCTGGTCGGGACGCTACAGCCAGAATATGAACGAGCGGACGACGCTGGTGACGGAGCTGAACGTGTTCGGCGCGTTCCGGCCGACGCTGCCTCCATCGTATGTGGACTCGCCGTTCGTTTTTCTCGGCAATATCGATCCGACGCTGCAGAATTCGGTGCTGAAGCAGATGCGCAAGAGGCCGAAGGTGGTCGGGCTCGACACGATGAACTACTGGATCGACGGAACGCCCGCGCAGCTGAAGGAAACGCTGAAGCATGTCGATATCCTGACGATCAACGACGATGAGACGCGGCAGCTGACCGGCGAGCACAATCTTTTTCGGGCGGCGAAGCATGTGTTCAAGCTGGGGCCGAAGACGTTGATCATCAAGCGCGGCGAGAATGGCGCGTTGATGGTGCACGACGGGTTCGTTTTTTCGGTGCCGGCGTTTCCGCTCGAGGAAGTGCACGATCCCACCGGCGCGGGAGATACGTTTGCTGGCGGATTCATGGGTTATCTGGCGAGCAAGGGGCGCATCAACGAGCAGACGCTGCGGTCGGCGATGGTGTACGGGTCGGTAGTGGCTAGCTTTACCGTCGAGAAGTTTGGCGTTCTGAGGCTGGCCAAGGTGACGCGCAAGGAGATTGCTGCGCGAGCGCGGCAGTTTGCGCGGCTTACTGCGTTTAAGCTGTAGATCAAAACCTCGGAGCGGAAGATCCGGACCCTTGGAACCTGGAGGATCCTCTGCCGCGACATGGAATTTGTCGCGCGCGCGTGCTGGCGTTAGCATCCTCGGCTTCGAGGGGCGCCGCAAGCGGCGCCCCTACAGAGGAAAATGCGACGGCCGGCGGGACGCCGGCGCTACTGGCGCGTGGCGCGCCTACGACCGAAACGCGGTCGAGCTGACGCGGCTGGCGTCAGCGAACGTAACGACTTGCGGAAAACCTTCCGAGGCGCGGCTGAATCGAAGTTGACGGGTGTGCGCCGGAATGCTATCACTCTTGCCTGATCCGCAGGGGGATGTGCAAGCGTCCGGTGTGTTCCTCGTTTGATGTTCCCGACTGCCCCGCGATTGGCGGCAGCGGGATCCCCGTTGAAAGATTGGCGATGGCGAGTTTCAAGGAGGCGGGATTGAAGCGTTCGTGGTGGGGCGCGCTGGCGCTCGTGACAGGCATCGCCGTTGTGCTGGGAGGCTGCGGCGGGAGCAACGCGCCGACGAACAATGCCACGCCGATCATCTCGAACCTGTTTCCGTCGAATATTACGGCGGGGAGCCAGGGGTTCACGCTAGCGATCACCGGCTCGGGGATGATTTCGAGCGCCAAGGGCGTGACGTTCGCGTATTGGAACGGGTCGCCTCGCTCGACGACATTCGATCTCACCACCAATCAACTCCTGGTAGCAATTCCGGCTTCGGACATCGCGGTCGCGGGCTCGCCCCAGATCACGCTGTGGAATCCGCTGCCGGGCGGAGGGATGTCCCAGGTGGCGGCGACGTTCATGATCGAACCGCTAGCCAACAACGCGCCCACGATAACAAGCCTTTCGCCGACGAGCGCGACGGCGGGCGGGCCGGACTTTATGCTGACGGTGACCGGTACGAATCTCGCGGCAGGCGACGTGATCGCATGGAACGGCGTGCCGCTCACTACGTCGATCAGCGGGGACACGGCGATCGCCACAATTCCAGCGCCCGATATCGCCGCGGTCGGAACGGGCAGCGTGACCGTGAGCACGCCGGGGCTGATTGTCGCGGCGCCGTCGGTCGCATTTCCCATCACCGGGGCGGACAATCCTTCGCCAAAGGCATCGTCGATTAGCCCGTCGAGCGTGGCCGCGGGCGGCCCCGACTTTGAGGCTGTGATATCGGGCTCGGGATTCAATGTGAACTCGGCCGGTGAATGGAACGGCGTGCCGCTGGCGTCGTCTTATTTGAGTGGCTCGAAGCTCGTAGTTCTGATTCCGGCGACGGATACGGCGTCTGGCGGCGCGGCTCAGATTACCGTGACGAATCCTGCGCCTGGCGGCGGGACGTCGTCGCAGGTCACGTTTACCGTCAACGCGGCGAATTAGCGGCGGAGCGTCGGCTGCGTGCGCGCGGCAGAAGCCTCGAATTCGGACGTCGAGTTTGTCATTTCCGCCTTCTAGCGAACGCGCCCCGGGCTTCGAAGGGCGCAGCAAGCAGCGCCCCTACAAAAACAACTGCACTCGCGCCTCGGCTTTGCCAGCGGCGACGCCCGTGAAGGGGCGGCGATACAACGCTACCGGCGGTCTGTTCGTTGCCGACATGGGCGGTTGCATCCCGCGAATCTTTGCGCTTTCCGCTTATGGACTCGCCTGCGCAAATTCCTTATTCTCAAATCCGCCCTATGCCACAAACTTTGAAGCCCCGCGCGCTGCGACATGGCGACGAGATTCGCGTCTTGTCGCTGGCGAGCCCCGTGCAGGAAGATCATTTGGACGCCGGGTGCAAGGAACTGGCGCGGCTGGGATACGCTCCCAAGGTGGATCGCGGGCGGGCTCTCGCCCGCGAAAGCTTTTTTGCCGGGTCGGCGGCGGAGCGTCTTGCCGGGTTGAAAGAGGCGTTTGCCGATCCGGCCACGCGTGCGATCTTTTGTTCGCGTGGGGGATACGGCTCGAATTATCTGCTGGACGGATTGAGCGTCGCGCTGGCGGCGCCGAAGATTTTTTTGGGTTCGAGCGATCTGACTTCGCTGCAGGTTTTCTTGTGGCAGAAATTTCGTTGGATTACTTTCTATGGGCCGATGGTGGCTTCGAATTTCGATCGTGGCTCGGGTGCGCCTCACGGATACGATTGCCCGAGCTTGATGTCGGCGCTGGCTGAAACGCGGCAAGGCTGGTCGATTGATCTGCAGGGCGCGGCAATGGTGTCCGGACGAGCCGAGGGCACGCTGCTGGGCGGCTGTCTGACGCTTGTCGAAACCGCGCTCGGAACTCCTTGGGAGCTCGATACGAAGGGAGCGATTCTGCTTCTCGAAGATCGCGGCATGAAGCCGTATCAGGTAGACCGTGCGCTCATTCACCTGAAACAGGCAGGGAAACTTCGAGGCGTCGCCGGGATTATCCTGGGTGACTTTCCGGATTGCGCTCCGCCTGAGGGCGGCGATACGGTGGAGTCGGTCGCGGCGCGGATTCTTGCGCCGATCGGCGTGCCGATCGTGTGGGGCGCACCCATCGGACATACCTCGCGATCGACTTTGACGCTGCCGCTGGGGGTTCGCGTGGAGCTTTCGAGCGCCGGCAGCGGCACGCTGAAGATTCTCGAACCGGCGTGCATCCCATGAAACGGGGCCACGAAACGAACGACGATTAGAGCATGACCACATCACTTGCAAAACCACGCGTAGGACACATTCACCTCCTTGGAATCGGAGGATCGGCGATGGCGCCCGTGGCCGGGATGCTGGCCGAGCGCGGCTTTCGCGTCACCGGCTCCGACACGGGCGTGTATCCGCCGGCTTCGAATCTGCTTCGCTCGCTCGGCATCACCTGGAACGACGGCTATCGCGAAGAAAATCTGAGGCCGGCGCCCGATCTCGCGGTGATCGGGAATGCGATTTCGCGAGGCAATCCCGAACTCGAGCGGATTCTCGATGACAAAATTCCGTACCGCTCGATGCCGCAGATTCTCGAAGAGTATTTTCTGCCGGGGCGCAACTCGATCGTGATCGCCGGGACGCACGGCAAAACCACTACCACTGCCATGCTCGCGTGGATTTTTCAGACGGCAGGGAAGCGGCCGGACTTTCTGATCGGCGGCGTGGCGCCGAATTTCGGCGATCGCAGCTACGGGCTTGGCGGCGGGGAAGAGTTCATCATCGAGGGCGACGAGTACGACACAGCATTTTTCGACAAGGCGCCGAAATTCCTGCACTATCACCCGGACGAGCTGATTCTGACGTCGCTGGAGTACGATCACGCGGATATTTATCCCGATCTGGCGTCGATCGCGCTGCAATTCCGGCGGTTGGTGAATCTGGTGCCGCGGCGCGGGCGGATTCTGATGTGGGGCGAGAGCGCGGAGCTGCGCGAAGTGACGGCGAAGGCTTTTTGCCGGGTCGAGACGTTTGGGCTGACGGCCGAATGCGACTGGTGCGCGGGCGATATCCTGTGGCACGACGACGCGACGGAGTTTCGCGTCGCGTATAAAGGCAGCGAAGTCACGCGCATCCGGATTCCCGTGGCGGGGAGGCACAACGTGCTTGATGCGCTGGCTGCCATCGCGCTGGCCTACGGACGCGGCGTCGAATGCGATGCCATCGATCGCGCGCTGGCTACGTTTCAGAGCGTGCGGAAGCGCATGGAGATCAAGGGCGAGGAGCGCGGCGTATTGGTGGTCGAGGATTTCGCGCACCATCCGACGGCGATTCGCCTGACGCTCGAAGCGGCGCGCACGCGCTGGCCGGGCCGGAAGATTTGGGCGGCGGTCGAACCGCGCTCGAACACGATGCGGCGGAAAATCTTTCAGGATGCGCTGCCGGACGCGCTCGCGCTGGCCGATGCGGTGCTGTTCGGGCCTGTCAATCGCGCGCAACTGCTGGCGGAGACCGACCGGCTGTCTCCCGAAGCGATCGCGGAAGCGGTGCGAACGCGCGGGCGGGAAGCGATGGCGCTCTCTTCCTCCGAGGAAGTCGCCGAGCATCTCGCGGCGCATGCGAGATCGGGCGATCTGGTGTTGATCATGTCGAACGGCAGCTTCGACGGCCTTAGCGCGAAACTTCTGGAGAAATTGCACGCGGCCGCCGGTGCGCCTGCATGACAGGACGGAAGTGCGGATTTCGTCGAGCGACGGTAGTCGCGTTCGTCGGGTTGTGCGGACTGCTGGTCGGCGCGCGGCCGGCGGCCGCGACCATTGCGTATCGCGTCTCGCTCGATCATCCGGGGCGGCACCGCTTCGGCGTGACGATGGCGATTCCCGTCGAGGGCAGGGACGCCACCGTGGCGATGCCCGCTTGGAACGCGCTGTACCAGATCAAGGATTTTGCGTATCGCATACGGGACGTGACGGCGCTGTGTCGCGCGGTGGATGCTGTTCCCGCGGCCGTGCGGAAGCTGGATAAGCAAACTTGGCTCATCTCGCTCGCAACAGCCTGCCAGCCCGGCGACCACAACACCTTCGAAATTCATTATTCGATTGAGTGGGACGAGCCAGGGCCTTTCAATTCGCAGCTCAACGAGCATCACGCCTTCATCAACCTCGCGGAGATTCTGATGTATCTTCCCGACCAGCGCGCCGAAGACGCGTCCGTGACATTCGACAATCTGCCCGGCGGCTGGCGAACAGCGGCCGAACTCGCGCCCGGCGCCGCGGCGAATGCGTATGTGGCAGCGAGCTACGACAAGCTGGTGGATGCACCGGTGGAAGCGGGGAAATTCGACGAATTCGGATTCGATGACGACGGCGCGCATTTTCGCGTAGTGGTCGATTCGTCGGATGACGAATGGGACCGGCGGGCACTCGAGAGCGGGCTTCGGCAGATCACGGATTACGAGCTGAAGATGATGGGCGGGCCGCCATTCGATCCGCCTCGGCGCGAATACACGTTCTTTTTCCATATCGGGCCGGACGACGATCTGCAGGGCGGCGGCATGGAGCACGCCAATTCCACGGCCATCGCAATGCGTTCCGTGGATACGGCGATTCCGATCGCTGCGCACGAATTCTTTCACGTGTGGAATGTGAAGCGGATTCGGCCCCAGGGCCTCGAGCCGGTGGATTACACGAAGGAACAGTACACGCGGGCGCTGTGGTTTGCCGAGGGCGTCACGAGTACCTATGCGTCGTACACGCTGGTGCGCACCCGTTTATGGGCCAGGGACCAGTTTTACGCAGACCTCGCGTCGCAAATCGGGGACCTGGAAGCGCGGCCGGCGCGGGCGTGGCAGAGCGTCGAGGAATCGAGCCTCGACGCGTGGTTCGAGAAATACGACGATTACAACCAGCCGGATCGCAGCATTTCTTACTACGACAAGGGCCAGATTCTCGGCGTGATGCTCGATCTCGCGATTCGCGATGCGACGGACAACCGCAAATCGCTCGACGACGTGATGCGGCGGATGAATGTGGAATACGCGCAGCAGGGGAAGTTCTACGACGATAGCGCGGGCATCCGCGCAGCAGTCGAAGAAGTGGCGGGGAAGAGCTTCGAGGATTTCTTCCGACGCTACGTTTCGGGCACCGACGAAATTCCCTATGACCACTTCCTTGGCATCGCCGGACTGCAACTGAATTCGGGCCCTTCGCGACGCGACAAGTTCTCTTTTCAGGTCGGCTCGTCGTATGGCATCACCGAAGTCGATCATCCGACCGAGCGGCAGCGCCGGATTCTCGACGGCATACTGCACGGCACCACGGACTAGCATGGCGGCCGCCGTCCGCACTCTCGCTGCCGGATTTCTCACCTGTTTCGTGGTGCTTTTCGGTTTGCCCTTCCTCATTCTTCGGACGTGGATTAGCGGCAAGCCTGATTCCATGTACCGCATATCAATGAACTTCTGCCGCTTTGCCATTCGAGTGGTTGGGATACGTACGCGCATCGAGGGGATCGAAAACGTTCCGCGCGGCGCGTGCATTTTTGCGGCGAATCATGCTTCGAATCTCGACGGCGTGATTTTGCTTCCGGCGATTCCACGGCGCGTGGCGCTCTTCGCCAAGAAGGAGCTGTTTCGGCTGCCCGTGCTGGGGTTAGGGATGCGCTTGGCGGGGTTTGTCCCGGTGGACCGCGGGGGAAGGCAGGCTACGGCCGGAATCGCGAGCGCTGTGGATACTTTGAAGCGCGGGCTTTCGGTTTTCATCTTTCCGGAAGGGACTCGCAGCTCGGACGGACGGCTGCAGCCCTTCAAGAAGGGCGCGTTTGCGATGGCGGTCGAGTCGGGAGTTCCGGTTGTGCCGATCGCGATTGCCGGGACATTTTGGCTGATGCCGCGTGGCGCTTGGATCGCGCGCCCGGGCGAGGTTACCGTGCGATTTGGCCCGGCCATGGATAGCTCGGCGTATACGACGAAAGAACGCGGGGAATTGCTGGAGCGCGTCGAGTCGTTGATTGCCCAGGCGCTGCCGCCCGACCAAAAATCGGAACGACGGCGCGCGCCGGCTTCCGGGACCGCCTGATATACTCGGCCTCCGTGTCCGCGAAGCTCATTCACGAAGTGATTCCGGTGGGGCTGCTGCAGTGCAACTGCTCGATCCTGGGCGATCCGGTGACGCATGAGGCGATCGTTGTCGATCCGGGAGACGACGTCGAGCGCATCCTCGAAATTCTGCGGCGCCACCAACTGAAGGTACTGGCGATCGTCAGCACGCATACGCACATCGATCATGTGGGCGGGCTGGCGCAGCTACATCGCGTTACGGGCGCGCCAGTGCTATTCCACGAGGCCGATTTGCCGCTGTATCGCGGCCTCGACGAGCAGGCGCAGTGGCTGGGCGTTCCCACGCCCGAGACGACGCGCATCGACGATTTCGTGAAAGAGGGAGACACGCTGCGCTGGGGCGGGTTTGGCGCGCACGTGCTGCATACGCCGGGTCACACGCCGGGGAGTATTAGCCTGGTCGTGCAGCCGACCGCTGCGCAGACGCAGTCTGTTGCTGAGAGCACGAGAGCTCGCGACGCGGCGGGAAAAAATTCTGACGCCGCCGTTTTGCTTGCTGGCGACACGCTGTTTCACGGCAGTATCGGCCGCACCGATCTTCCGGGCGGATCGTACCCTCAGATATTGAATTCGATTCGCGAGAAGCTACTCGTGCTGCCGGACGAGATGATCGTCCTTCCTGGGCACGGCGAGACGACCACCATCGGCCAAGAACGCGAAGACAATCCGTTTCTCCGCTAGAAACTTTCCGGCCGTTTTGCGATCGACTTTCCCCCACAGAAAGAGCCGGCGGCACGCCGGTGCTACTCGACTGCAATCCGCGCTCGTCCGCTTACCCCAGTGCCTTTTCGGCGCCGATGCGCCGTTTGGTGTTCGATTCGCTGGCGCGGCGAAGTGCACAATGACGCCGTGAATCCGGCGCTGCATGCAAACCCGGCTCGCAGCTGGACGAGGCTCGACGGAGTCGATCTGCTTCGGGGCATGGCGATATTTTTCGTGCTGATGAATCACGTCAACATGCGCCTGATGTCTGCAAAAGTGCCGTACACGGCGGGACTGCCGCGCGAGCTGGTGAGCTCGCTCATTTGGAACGCTCAGTACGGCGTGCAGATTTTCTTCGCCGTCTCGGGTTTCCTGATTACGTCGACGGCGATGCGCCGTTGGGGCAGTCTTCCGCGCATCAGCGTACGCGATTTCTATGTCCTTCGGTTCGCTCGCATCGCGCCGCTGCTCCTTTCTTTGCTGGCCGTCCTGAGCCTTCTTCACTTAGCGCGCATCGGCGATTTTGTGGTTCGGGCCAGCACAGGAGGACTCGGGCGCGCGTTGCTTGCAGCGCTGACCTTCCACGTGAACGTCCTTGAGGCCCGGCGCGGGTATCTGCCCGGCAACTGGGATGTGCTTTGGTCTCTGTCGGTCGAGGAGACGTTCTATCTGTTCTTTCCGGTAGTCTGTCTGCTGCTCGCCCGGGGCAAATGGCTGATTGCCTTGCTCATTGGTTTCATTGCTTTGGGACCGTTCGCGCGGACGGTCCTTTCGCACGGAAATCCGATTTGGCAGGAGTATTCGTATCTGGGCGGGATGGACGCGATCGCGATGGGCTGTCTCACCGCTCTTTTCGTGGGGAGTGCGCGTCGGCTTGGCCGTCCAACGCTGTTGATGGTGGGTGGTGTGGGCGTTGCATTGCTCGCGTTTGTCCTGTGCCATCCGTTCTGGGTGCATGCCATGGGCTATCCGCGGAACGGCCTGGACATGACGATCATCGCGCTGGGAACGTGCTTGGCGATCATCTGGGCGGCACAGTCGCAATGGCGCGCACCGCGGGTCCTCGCGCCCCTTCTGCTGCTGGGGCGGCGGAGCTATGAGATCTATCTGACGCACATGTTCATCGTCTTCGCGCTGCTGCATATTTTTCTGGGGCGCAGGGAAGCCGATGGCCGGCGTGCCGCTATTCTTCTTGGGTGTGATTTTCCTCGCGGCCATTTTGGGCGAGATCGTTGCGCGATTCTATTCGGAGCCGATGAACCGGCGTATTCGCCGGAGACTCGGGGATGGAGCAGATCGACTCGGGTCTGTTGTCGAAGGGCGAGCGGAAGCGCCGCGAGACGAAATCGCCGCCGTGTAGCGCGGCGCGCGGACAGGATGGTATCCAATCGCCCAAAGCTTACTCACTGGAGGTCACGATGAGCTTGCTCGGCTCTCTGAAGAGCAATTGCACCAGGGCGGCAGTGACGCTGCTCGCCACGCTCGCCTTGTTCGTTCCCATTTCCGCACACGCGCAGCCGCCGGGCCGCGCCGCGAAGAACGACGCATCGCTGGCGGCCCGCATTCAGCGACTGGAAGACATCGAGGAGATTCGTGTTTTGTTGACGAACTACGGACGCTTTCTCGATGCGCACGATCTTGTCTCCTACTCGCACCTCTTTGCGCAGGACGGCGAATGGGTGGGCGGCTTCGGTTCGGCCAAAGGGCCCGCGGGCATTCAAGCGTTCATGGAAAAGAATCTGGGGCCCGGCCCCTCGCGCAAGCCGGGTTCGACCTTCCACATTCTCACAAATTTCATCATCGACGTGCACGGCGACACCGCGACCGCATGGTCCCGCTGGCTCTTCGTGACCACCGGGCCAGACAACCGGCCCACGCCCGCCATGGGTGGACACTATGACGACACCCTGGTTCGCGAGGACGGCCACTGGAAATTCAAGCGTCGGGTAGCCGTGAACGACATACCGCAGGCCGCTCCGGCATCTGCGGCAGCCAACAAATGACGGGAAAGTGAGGTAGTCCTAGGACTATGTGTTGCGGGGCTTGGAACACAGGGCTTGCGCTTCGCTTTACTCAGTTGTGTGCGACGCTGGATAATCACGCCGTTGTTAAAGAGCGTTCGAGTGGACTTCAGGCAGCGCGACTTGCGCGACCGCCTGCTTCAGAATTAGAGTTTCAAATGGGTACAGTGCGCATTTCGGTTTATACTTACGGTATTCCCGAAGGCCACCGGGCCCATGCAACACACGATGAGTTCCAGATCGCAGCCGCTCAGGGCCAAACTCTCTCGCAGTTCCCATTTGGCCGAATCCCGCGGCGCGTGACAATTGCGGGGTGATGGAAATATGAGACGTTCCGATTTGGTTCGAAATGCAGGGAAGGGGAAGACCGTGCGTACATCGCAGATTGTATTCGGTGAACGACAGCATTTGCTGCGCGTGCTCGATTCCGTCGAGCATAGCGCTTTGCCTGTGTCGCGCCTGGACCAGGAGCGCCGCGTGATCGAGCAGTTGATCCACGAGCGCACACAAGAACTCAACCGCATCAATCCCGGCTGGGACGAAAAAGTCGGCACCGTTCTCAGCTCGGAGGTGCGTCCCGACGCGCTCGATCAGCTTTCGCGCCAGGCGCCGAAGGAAGATTATTATTTGCTGCGCTTGATCAGCGAGCATCCGAAAGTGACGGCAAAGACGCTGGGGCGGCTTTCGCACCATCCGTATTCCGCGATCCGCGAGAATATCGCGCGGCATCCCAACAGCGATGCTTCCACGCTTTCACGGCTCAGCCGCGACCGCTCGCAGCCGCTCTGGTATCTCGTCGCATTCAATCCCAACGCACCCGCGCCGCTGCGCAAGAAATTGCAGGAGCGCATGCGCCGGCTCGGCGAAAAAACAGCCACTCAGTAGGACTGCGACGAGGCTGGTCTCTCGCAGGGCCCATCTGCCGGATTGGAATTCGCCGACCCGCGCCACGAAGTCTCTACGGCGGCGTCGGGCGATAAGGCCGGACTGGGACGGCGATATTCGGCGGGCGATAGACGTAGCCGATGACCGTATCGGCTGATAGCGGCGCGCCACTGAACTTGGCGGGCTGGAACGCCCATCGCTTTGCTGCTTCCGTGGAAGTTTTCGCCAGAAACGGGCCCCATGCCGGCGTTATTTGCCTCACTTCGCCCCGGCGATTGACTCGAACGTCGAGGATCACCGCGCCTTGTGCGACGCTATTGATCGGATATTCCGCCCACGACGCAGCGGCGATTGTCGGGGGCAGAAATCCGTTCGCATCCGGCGACAAAATCTGCAATTCCTTGCCGAGGGCCGGCGCCGCAGCGCCCGTTAGCCGATAGTCGCTGGGATTGAATACGACACTGACGATGATCGCCGAATCGACCCCTTTGCCGTCGAGCGTTGCAGGCTTGAACGTCCATTTCGGGATGGCCAGCAGGACAGGCGCGGTGAGCGACGGGATGTCGCGCAGAGTTACGGTGCCTTTCATTGAGCCGGAGCGGTCGAGATTCACCGCGACGACGACAACGCCTGCCGCGCCGCTATTGATCGGGTAGACGATGTCGGAAGCCGTGGCGAGGCTTGGTGACACGAACTTCTCTTGCTTGTCCTGCGCTTGGAGAATGCTACACGCCGTCACTGCGGATACGACGGTCAACGCGATCAGGAGCGGGAATGCGAGGAATCGGGCGCGACGTCTCATGTGTGACCCCACAAGCCAATTCTAGCGCCATGGCGGGCGCAAAGGGAATTCGCCGTCACCCCGGAGATCAGTGGCCCGCTTGCGTTTTGTTCTCGACCTTGCCTGCCGCGCGCTTGGTCGCCTTTGCGGATTTGTTGACTGCCTTCTTGGTTCCCTTTTTCGTGGCGCTTCCGGTTTTCTTCGCGGCGTTCTTCGCGTCGTGACCTGCGGAGTGGATATCCTGCTTGGCCGTCGTATTTTGCGGAGCGGCCCAAAGCACTCGAGGCACCAACGCCATACAAAGCAACAGACAGAGACTGCCGACTGCGATCGCCAGAGTCATTTTCATTATTCCCTAGTGCTTCGATGATCCGTATACGAACAGCGGGTCCCAGAGCCGAGAGTAGTGGGAGCGGCAAAATGAGTGAATACCGGGATGGACTGAAGAGCGCATGAGATATGCCGTAGTCGCGCGGAAGGCCGAGGGGCGTAAATGACTGTGCGCGAATTAGCGCACGGCTGACGTGGCGAGCTTCGAGGTAATCTCGCGCACGTAGTTCCGCGTTTCGGGAAATGGAGGAACGCCGCCGTAACGGTCGACCATTTCGGGGCCGGCGTTGTAAGCGGCGAGCGCGAGAGTGAGATTGCCGCGGTAGCGCACCAGCAGATCCTTGAGGTAGTGCGTGCCTGCGTCGATATTCTGCGCGGGATCGAAGACATCGACCACGGAGTAGCGGGCGGCGGTCTCGCGCAGGAGCTGCATGAGGCCGAGAGCGCGCTTTCGCGAGACGGCTTTCGCGTCGAAATTGGATTCGGCGGAAATCACCTCGGCGATGATCTTTTCATCGACGCCGTGTTTGAGTGCCGCGGCGTGGATCAGGTTGGCATAGCGGACGCCGAAATCGACATTCGCGGGCGGCGGGGTGGGGAACTGATCTTCGGGCTCGACATCGATCAGATCGTCTGCCGCGATCTCGACCGTGCCGCCTCGGACCGTGAGCTCGACGTGGTCGCCCTGCTGCAGGTAGCCGGTGATATGGAGGCGCATTCCGTTTCGCAACACGGCATAGTCGGCGCGAGCCGCGGGCGCGGCAATCACTGTGGCGATGCCGGCGAGCAGCATCGCGCCGAAAATGGTCTTCGACATCATTCCGCTAGTCGTTATGACGCTATCTGTGCCCCGACTGCGCCGGAGGATTCGCGGGCGGACGCTGACGGCTGGCCGGCGGCACGATTCCATTATCGCGCAGATATTCCACCATCTGGCCGTAGTGATCCATCGCGTGTGCGCATCCGAAAATCACGATGGCGGCAGGCGTTCGCAGAAAGGGGGTGGGCGGCTTCTCCATGGCCACGAACGCGTTGTCAGCGTTGATCGTTGCGATGGCCTTGTGTCCCAGGGCAAAGGAATCTTTCAGGTACTGCATGATCTGCGCTTTTGTCTGGACCGAATCTGGTCCGTTCTCAGCTTCGAATTGGGAAGCGGGCGTAGCGGCCGCCTGCCCGAGGATTCCGCCGTAGAACCGGTTGTTGACGGTCGCGATGTGCTTCACTTCCTGCGCGAAGGTGCGGACGCCTTTGAATTCGCCGTTGGTCGGCGCGAAAGAATATTTGTCCTCGGGCATGGCATCGGCCGCGCCCTCGATTTCGTGTTCCTCGATCGTAAGCTGCAAATCGAGGGTGGAGGTGATCGTTGCGGGCTTGTTCGACATCGGCGGGCCACCCATCGGAGCGCCCTGTTGCGCCCCTGCCTGCGCTGCGGCCAGCAAGCCAGCCGTGCACAGCACGCCACTCGCAATTGCGATAAGAACCTTCATCTCATTCCCCCTTTTTCCGGTCAGCTTCGTCCGTTGCCGTTGAGCGCATAGGACCGAATCGCGGCTGCCACCCCGCAGTCGTCGTTGGAGAGGGTAACGCGCCAGCCGAGCGATTTCAACTCGGCCACAGCGTTGCCCATAATGACGGGCGTTCCGGCGAACTCGAGCATCTCGCGGTCGTTCCAGTTATCGCCGATCGCCATCACTTCGTGCGGCTCGATGCCGCGGCGCCTGGCCCACTCGGCGAGCGCGGTAGCCTTGGTGACGCCGCGCTGCAGCACGTCGAGCATGGACATTCCGCGGTCCGCATATTCGGTGAGTGCCAGCGTGTATTCATCCCGGTGGTCGTGGGCTTCGAGGGTGCGCTGCGCGGCGCGGATCGTCTCGCATGTGCCGATGAACATAATCTCCACGGGATCTTCGCCGTCGAGGCATGAGGCTAGCGGAGCTATCTCCGCGACTTCATGCAGGTGCTGCCGGAGGTAGGGTCCCATAAAGGGCCCCTCCCAGTCGATTCGCTCGAAGATGACTTGGCGCTCGGCGGGGCGATCGAAAATCACGCCCTGGCACTGCCGGAATTCAGCAGTGGCGTCGATCACGTGGCGCGCCGTTTCGATCGGCAGCAAGGAACGCTGGTGCGTTTCGCCGGAACCCGATTTCACGAGGGCCCCGTTGCTGACGATGAGGTGAGTTTCGCATGGCAACCGCTGCGCGATCGATCGAGCCGGGTGAAACCGCCGCCCGGTGACGATTACAATCTCGATGCCGCGATCGGCAGCTTCTTGGATCGCCTGTGCGTTTGCTTCGGGTATCTGGCCGTGGCTATCGAGCAGCGTCCCGTCAATGTCTGTGGCAATCAGCTTAATCGGCAAGTAACAACCCCTAGGGAAGGCTAGCACCGGGCATCACGAATTGGAAGCACTTGGTGCCCAGAAGCGCGGTAACTGCTTCATAGCAGAGATATTAGCGTCCAATTTGGCTGCTTCGTCGCCAGCTTCCGGCGGGATGGGGCCTAAGGTGTTTCACCAGTATGAATCAGTTAACTACTGGATTGTTGCTAGGAGGCCCGGCCGCTACGCTGGCATCACTACACGACGAACGGGAGCTTTGCCGGTCGTGAAGTCGAAGCGTCGAGTGGGGACCGATCGCACACCCCGAGACCTTCTTTCCTCTCTCGACGCTATTATGCGACCGGCAGGGCTCCTGCCCCTTTCTTTTTCCGGATATCTTGCGGCGCATAACATGGTGCTGCCTCAACGCGTTGAATCGAATCGCAATTGGCTGCGGTTGACCGCTTTGCTAGAATGAAAACCGCGGTGGGCGGCTAGCTCAGTTGGGAGAGCATCGCGTTCGCAACGCGGGGGTCGGGGGTTCGAATCCCCTGCCGTCCACCAGCCTTCGCTCGCGCCAGCGAGAGAAGGCTGCCGCGCCGTAGTCCGCCGCGGCGGACGAAGGCGGACTCTGAATGCGCGAGCTACGGCTCGGCAGGTCCGGCTCGACTCTCTTGATTCTTCGCACGACAATTTTACAAATTAGTTTGCGCCATCGCCCGGTAACTGGATTACTATGCCCGCATGCGGTCCGCCGGGAGCCAAGCCGGGCTTCCTGATGGCGCAGCAGCCACGCCGCGCCAAGCTGGGAAATCTGCTGTGCCCCGATTTCCTTATATACCCTCACTCTCGATGATGGCTGGCGCGCTGGCACTTGCCTTGAGTGCGACTTCGGCATTTGGACAAGCCGTGCCTCCTCCACACCCCGTCAACGCCGGTCCGTCGCAGCCATTTGCTACCGTCAACAGCGGCTCCGCGGCTTCGATGGCCGGAAGCGATACGTTCCAATCGGACCTCTGGGCGCAGGCCGCTTTGCCGCTGACCGTAATCCCTTTCGACGCAAGCTGGATGCTGGCTGCCGAGTCCTGCAACTCTTGGACGGAGTCCTCGTCGCACAGCCCCACGGTCAGCGTCGCGAGACTTGCGGTTCCCGGAAAAGCGTCCAGCGAATACCAGAAGGGCTGCGGCAATCTGAAAGATAAAAAGCTGAGCGACGCGGAACAACACGAGCGCAAGGCGATTCAGCTCTATCCGAATTACGCCGCGGCGTGGGTGGTGCTGGGGCAGGTACTGGAAGCAGAAAACAAGCAGAAGGATGGGCAGATGGCGTGTTCGCAGGCGCGCGCCGTCGACCCTGATTATGTGGCGCCCTATCTCTGCCTCGCGAATTTCGCGGCGACCGAGGAGAACTGGAAGGAGGTGTCAATGCTGTCGGTCAGCGCGCTGAGTCTCGATCCAGCCGGAAACGCTTATTCGTTCTACTTCGCAGCCGAGGCCGAATTTCATCTGGGCGACTCAAGCAAGGCGGAGAAGGACGCGCAGAATTCGGTCACGCTGGACAAGTGGCATCATCTGGCGCAGGTGCACCTCTTGCTTGCGGAAATTGACGCGGCGAAACAGGATTTCAGCGGGCAGGCCAGCCAGTTGCGTGAGTATCTGAAGCTCGACCCCAACTCGGCAGATTCAGCAGGGATCAAGAGCACACTCGCCAAGCTGGACGCGAAGACACCCCGAGACACCGCCGCAGCGCCAAAGTAGCGCAGATTTTCCGGCAGTCTCGCCTACGGGTTCGGATTGCCGATATCGCCGCTGTTTTCGCGCTGGGCTACGATCTTGCGCGCGGTGGCGTACAGGGCCTTAGCCTGCGGCAGCGACTCGATCGCCTTTTGCAGTTGCGGATCGTTGTCGAGTTGAACCTTATAGCCCGCGTCGAGCCCGAAGACTGTTGTGAATATCTCGCGCTTGATCTCCCATTTCAGCCACGGCGTATTCTGCTGAATTTGGTCGGGCGCGAACGGAATGTGCTGCTGGGTAAGATACTTCTGGAAATCGGCCAGCACCGCGTCGTCGACCTCGAAATCCTTGGTGACCTGGCGGTTCTCGCCGAGATAGTAGCGCGCGAAATCGCCGACGCCCGCAGGCTGAGGATAGAGCACGCCGCGCTCTTCTAGCAGTTCCTGAAAGCCGTCGGGTTTGGGCTCGGCAACAACCACGTCCGGAGTGATGCCGCCTTCGCCGAAGACCTGCCGGCCCGTGTCGGTAAGCTTGACGTCGGGCTTGCTCGGGCGCTGCGGATTGTAGTGATAGTCGTAGAGCGTCACGTTCTTGTAGTTGCGCTGGATCAGGCGGCCGCTCGGCGTGTAATAGCGCGCGGTGGTCAGCAGCAGAGCGGTGTCTTCGCTCAACGGAAATTGAGTCTGCACGAGACCCTTGCCGAAAGTTGTTTCGCCGACGATCAGGCCGCGATCGTGATCCTGAATCGCGCCCGACACGATTTCAGAGGCGGACGCGCTCTGCCCGTTGACCAGCACGACGAGAGGCACGTCGATGCCCTGATTTCCCATCACAGCGTAATACGGCCGCTCGGGAGACGAACGCCCGTGGTGCGAAACGACGAGCTCGTTTTTGTCGAGGAAAAGATCGGCCATTCCCACGGCTTGGTTCAGGAGGCCGCCGCCGTTGTCGCGCAGGTCGATCACGAGACCGTCGAGCTTCGACCAATCGAGCTGCTTGAGTGCAGCTTTCAGATCGTCATCCGTGGTTTCGTTGAACGTCGAGACGTGCACGTAGCCGATGCCCGGCTTGACCATCTCGGAATATTCGACGCCGGGGCGCGGAATTTCATCGCGCACGACGGTCACTTCGATCGGCTTGTCCCATCCTTCGCGGCCGAGCGTGATGTGAACGGGAGTGCCCTTGGCGCCCTTCAGCATGTCGGCGACTTGGTTGGTCGTGAGGCCCGTGCACGTCTTGCCGTCGACTTTGAGGATCGTGTCGCCGGGACGAATGCCGGCTTTATACGCGGGTGAATTCACGAACGGCGCTTGCACGACGGTCTGATTGTCGCGCTGCTCGACGATCATGCCCACACCGTAATATTTTCCTTCTTGTTCTTCGCGGAAGAGGGCGTACTGCTTGGGGTCGAAGAAATTCGAGTGCGGATCGAGCACGTGCAGCATGCCAGGAATCGCGCCGTCGTATATCACTTTATCCGTGTCGACAGGATCCGCGTAATTCCGCTGCACCACCGAGAGAACTCGCGTGAAGCTCTTCACCGAGTCTTGTAAATCGTCCGAAGTAGGCGATCCCGCCGACGTCGCGGTAGCCGCCGGGCCATAGAAGCCGCCCAAGATCGCCGAAACCACGAGAACCAGAATCAAGAGCCCGATTCCGCGCGCCGCCGACCCCGAAGACTTTGCCAATTTCGATCGCTCCATACCGCCTCTTTCCGCCCCCTCGGCTAGCGAAAGTATAGCATATTCGCTTCTGCGGCTTTTTCCCGGCCACTGGGCGTTTCCGGCGAACGTGCCGTGTCGTTTTCGAAAAGTTGCGCGCTTCTCGCCGAGGCGATTCGGCGCGTGCGAGCCGCTAGTAGCCCGGGCGCGGCAAGCGGCGCCCCTACCAAATCCTTTACCCAGCAACGCAATGTGTCGAGCTTAGGAGCGGACGCCCACCAGTACGTCGGCCATTTTCTTGGCGAGTACATCGATACTGGGATACGAGTACGCCTCCACGAAGGTGTGCTCAGGCGGCTGTGAACCGTCCTTCATGGCGCGGGCGAGCATTTCTACCGCCCTGTCGAGCGTCAACGAAGTGACGACCGTCGCGCACAGCGCACCCTGATCCACCAGCGGGCGGCTTCGCTCCGAAACTCCGACGCCGGTTCGCGGCAAGGCCAGCCATTTCGGAAGCTCCGCGCCGGATACGGTCGCCTCGAAAGCCTTGGCGGCTCCGGTGAGGAAGTCGGTATTTTGCGACACGATGAGCTGCACGCCTTCGGGGCGCTGCTTGGTGAGATTGAGCCAGGAAGAGACCGCGTTGCGAGCTCCTTCGGAGGTCGATGCGAGAACTTTGAGGCTGCGCACTTCGACGTTCTTGGGCTTCGTGCTTTCCATGCCCTCGAATCTCTTCGTGGCCCACCAGCTCATCGCCGGCCCACGCAGATAGAGAACGGTGCCGCCCTTCGGCAGAATTGCGGCGATCTGCTTCCCTTGAATCTGCCCCACTTCCATGTGGTCCTGCGAGACTTGAAAGACGGGGACCTTGGCGGTCTTGCGGAGCGGTCCGACGTAGTCGACATGCGCGTTGCTGACCACCCAGGCGATTCCGGCAGCGACAGCCGCCTCGGCGACCCGGGGCAATCCCGCAGCGCTCACAGGTTCCATAATGATGGCGTCCGGCCGGGCATCGGCTCGCGACTGAACAAAACTGAGAAGCTGCTGGCCCTGCGCTACCGCGTCCATTTGGGCCGTCACGACTTGGAGTTCCGCGCCGAGGCGACTCGCCGTGGACTGCGCTGCGGCCGTTTGGGCGCGCAGGTATATCGTCTCGCCTGGTACCGACAGAACGAACCGCAGCTTCTTCACAGGCCCGCCTCCGACCGCAGCTTAATTATATCGCCCGTCCATTTCTCGTGGACGTTGTTGTGTGCGTACTTGGTCTAGACGATAACCCACCCCGCCAATGGAGCGCCGCGGGCAGCCGGATAAACACCCGCCTCGTGGCCGCTAAGAAATCGGGCGGCGATCCGGGTGCGATATGATCTGGAACGCAACGACGATCGCCTCGTCCAATCACCCATGCCGGAACTACCGGACATTTCCGCCTATATCGGCGCGCTCGAGCCGCGGATCGTGGGACAGCGCCTCGAACGTGTCCGGTTGGCGAGCGTTTTTCTGCTGCGAACCGCGGAACCGCCGATTGCCGCTGTGGAGGGCCGCGCGGTGCGCGAGCTTCGCCGCGTTGGCAAGCGCATCGCGATCGGGGTCGAGGGCGACCTGTGGCTGGTCCTGCACCTGATGATTGCGGGGCGGCTGCACTGGCGTCCGCCTGGCGCGAAGCTTTCGGGCCGGCAAAATCTCGCGGCCTTTGATTTCCCGAAGGGCTCGCTCGTGCTGACCGAAGCGGGGACGAAGCGCCGAGCGTCGCTGCATGTGGTGGCAGGCGAAGAGGGCTTGCGGTCGATCGATCCCGGCGGGATTGAGGTTTTCGCCAGCGATCTGGCGGCGTTTCGCGCTGCTTTGACGGCCGAGAATCGGACGCTCAAGAGAGCGCTGACCGATCCCCGCCTGCTGAGCGGTATTGGCAACGCGTATTCGGATGAGATTTTGCACGCGGCGCGACTGTCGCCTGTGACGCTAACGCACAAGCTGAAGGACGATGAGTGGGAGCGGCTGTACGCTGCGACCCGCGACACGCTCGCACTATGGATCGAGCGGCTGCGCGGCGAAACGGGAGACGGATTTCCGGAGAAGGTGACCGCGTTTCGCCAGGAGATGGCGGTTCACGGGCGGTACGGAGAGGCTTGTCCCAGATGCGGCGGAAAGATTCAGAGGATTCGATACGCGGACAACGAGACGAACTATTGCGCTGTGTGCCAGACGGGCGGGAAGGTCCTGGCGGATCGGAGTTTGTCGCGGTTGCTGGGAGCGGATTGGCCGCGGACGCTCGAGGAGCTAGAGGCACTCAAGCGCCGGTAGCGGCAGACGCGAAGGACGGTCCGGCCGAAGAACCTAACACCGGGAAGACTCATTGACAGCGTCATGGGACGTGAACTACGAACATCGGACGGCATCTGACCTCGTGTCCCGTGGTCGGGCCGCGAACGGCGGTGTACTATAAAACCCGGTGGAACATGTCGCAGCAACGCACGAGACAACTTTGATCGATGGCATACAACGCGACACGGGCGGAACGCTCTTCGCGAGAGTGTGCGCTCTCGCGCTCGTATTTCTCGCGTCGCTGGCCTGGCCGGCGCCGAGCGAGGCCTACGCCGTCCTGGCGCATGAAGCGATCATCGACAGCGCGTGGGTCATGAATATTCGGCCGTTGCTGTTGAAGCGTTTCCCCGACGCAACACCCGAGCAGTTGAAAGAAGCGCACGGGTATGCGTACGGCGGCGCGATTATCCAGGACATGGGCTATTACCCGCACGGGAACAAATTCTTCAGCGATTTGACTCATTACGTGCGGAGCGGAGATTTTGTTCTGGCGCTGCTGCGCGATTCGAAGAGCCTCGACGACTACGCTTTCGCGCTGGGCGCCCTTTCACATTACGCCGCGGATAACGAAGGGCACAGCATCGGCGTGAACCGGTCGGTGCCGCTGCTTTATCCGAAAATGGACAAGAAATACGGCGACGTGGTGACGTACGAGGAAAATCCGCTCGATCACGTGAAGACGGAATTCGGATTCGATGTTCTCGAAGTCGCGCAGGGGCGCTACGCTTCGACCGCGTACCACGATTTCATCGGCTTTGGCGTGGCGCTGCCGCTGCTGGAGCAGGCATTCAAGGAGACTTACGGCCTCGATCTGAAGAGCGTTCTTACGGATGAGAACAAGGTGCTCGGCTCCTATCGTTACGACGTGAGCCGGTTGCTGCCGAAAGCGACTCGCATCGCCTGGAGCATGAAGAAAGACCAGATCGAGCGCGACCAGCCGGGCATTACGAAAAGGAAATTCCTCTACAATATCAAGCGCTCGAGTTACCGGAAGTATTGGGGCAGGGATTATCAGCCGCCAACATTCGGCGAGCGAGTTGTCGCATTCATCGTGAAGATCGTGCCGAAAATTGGTCCGCTGGCCGTGCTGGAACTTCGGACGCCGACCCCGCAAGCCGAACAGATGTTCGAAGCCAGCTTTAACGCGGCGCTCGATCATTACCGGAAACTGCTGCGTGAAGTTGAAGCGGGCCAGCCCAACGTCCCGAACGACAATTTCGACACCGGCACCGTGACGGGACCCGGGCAGTATTGGATGAACGATGACACGCATGCAAAACTGCTCGACGCCCTGGCAAAAGATAATTTCAACGGCGCTTCGCCCGAGGTCCGGTCTGAACTCCTGCAATTCTTCGGCGACCCGAATGCGCCCTATGCGATCAAAAAGAAAAAGAAAGAATGGGCCAGGGTTCAAGCTGAGATCGCCCAGTTGAGGCAGGGAATGCCAGCGACCGTCGCAGCCACCGGGCCCACGGAGCAGCCGTAGGGCGACGCGCCGCACTTTCTCGTACCCGTGCTCCTATTGGCTCGCGTCGCTTCGTTTGACACGTCTCCGACCCTCTTCTATTATGCGAAACAGGGGCTGGGTGCCGCCAACAGGGCTGCAAAATGCTTAGCATTCCACACCTTATCGTGATTTTCGTGGTCGCTCTGGTGGTGTTCGGGCCGGAGAAGCTGCCCGAATTGGCGCGGAACTTCGGGAAAGTGATGGCGGAATTCCGCCGCGCGACCGGCGACCTGCGCACCACGTTCGAGGGGCACATGCGCGATTTGGAGCGCGAGGCGGACACGCGCCGCATCGCGTCGCCCGCCGGCACAGTTGCCCCGGCGCCTGCGCAGACGCCTGCCGCGCCGTCGACCCCGACGGGGCCGCAGCCGGTTCCGTCTGCCGCGCCGCGCGCGGTACCTTCGCCGACCTCCGATCTGCCGCCCGGCCAAGCGGATGCCACCGCGGTTGAAGCCGGGGTCGTCGACCCGATGCAGGACCCGTTCCTCGCAGGATACGATTTCGACGTGCCCCGAAACCCTGAATTGCCATCGGAACCCGCCGGAAGCGCCCCAGCGCCTAAGGCTCCCGAACCAGACGAGAAATCCCCCGAAAAAGTGCCACAAAAGTGAGCGATGGCCGCGCCCGCACAGCCTGAACGATTACTCCGCGAGCGGCCGGAAGACGAAGCCGGCGGTGCGATGTCGTTTTTCGACCATTTGGTCGAGCTGCGCAAGCGCATTGTCAATTCTCTGATCGCAATCGGCATCGGCATGCTGGTTGGCTTCTACGTGTCGAAGCATTTCATCGACTACATCGTGCGGCCGATGCAAGATGCGCTGCGCGCGAATCATCTCGACGACAAGCTGATCTACACGGGCCCGGCCGCGCCGGTCGGGCTGATCATCAATCTGAGCTTGTACCTTGGCATCGTGATCGCGATGCCGTACGTGCTGTATCAGATTTGGCTTTTCGTTGCGCCGGGGCTTTACAAGCACGAGCGGCGCGCGGTGGCGGGATTCATCATCTCGTCGATGTCGCTTTTTCTGTGCGGAATCGCGTTCGGTTACTACGTGCTGCTGCCGCAGGTGCTGACGTTTCTGATCAGCTTTACGAGCGACATTCCCATCAAGCCCCTGATCAGCATCAACGAGTATTTCGACCTGATTCTCGTGGTGCTGGTGGGGCTCGGCGTGATTTTCGAGCTTCCGGTGCTGATTTTCATTCTGTCGATTTTCGGAATCGTGACGCCGAAATTCCTGCTGAAGAATTTCCGCTACGCGATGCTGCTGATTACGCTGGCTGCGGCGATCGTGACACCCACGCCCGATGCGACGACGATGATCGTGTTCATGGCGCCGATGGTGGTGCTGTATTTCGTCGGCGTGCTCGTGTCCTACCTGGTGGTGCGACGCAAACGCGCGCAGGCGAAGTCCGAGGCTGGGGCGTGATCGCTTGATGCTTCTGCGAAGGGCGCTTCTGGCCGCGGCGCTCGCGGGCGCGGCTATTTTGCCGGCTGCGTGCGGGCATGATGCTGCGCCCTCAAATGCAGCCGCTGCAGCCACGCCAGCATCATCTCCGTCGGCGACCTCGTCTGCAACATCGACGCAGCCCGCGATTGCGGCGTCCGATGAGGCGCCCCCGGCGTCGCAAACGGGCGGATTCGATGGCGCTGCAGCTTACGACTACACGGCGAAGCTGGTCGCGTTTGGGCCGCGGCCGCCCGCATCGGACGCGATTCACCGCACGCAGGACTACATCATCAGCCAGCTGAAAAGCTTCGGCTGCGCCGTCGACACCGACGATTTTCACGCGGAAACGCCGATCGGCACACTGGCGATGAAAAACATCATCGCGAAGGTTCCCGGCACCGGGCAGGGAATCATTCTGCTGCTGACGCACTACGACACTCTGCGGTTGGATAATTTCGTGGGCGCGGACGACGGCGGATCGTCCAGCGGGTTGATGCTGGAAATGGCGCGGCTGCTCTGCGCCGGCCCCAAACGCAAATACGCCGTATGGATCGCGTTTCTCGATGGCGAGGAGGCGCAGGTGGTGACGAACGGCGTGGCGCAGTGGACTGACGCCGACAGCGTCTACGGCAGCAGGGAACTGGCCGCTCGGCTCGATCTATCGGGCGATTTGAAGCATGTTCGCGCGGTGATCCTCGCCGATATGATCGGGCAGAAGAATTTGCATATCCTGCGCGAGTCGGATTCGACGAAGTGGCTTACGAATCTGGTGTGGTCGACCGCGGATCGGCTCGGCTACGCAAACGTTTTCCTCTCGTCGGAAACGCAGATTTCGGACGATCACCAGCCCTTCCTGAAGCGAAACGTTCCTGCCGTCGACATCATCGATTTCGATGATTACAGCAACGCCGGGTATTGGCACACGCCGCAGGACACGATGGACAAGCTCAGCCCGCGCAGCTTCTCGATCGTGGGCTACGTGATCTTGGAGTCGGTCGCCGAACTCCAGCGATAGGCGCTACGCTCTGCGCGGAGAGCGCAGCATGCGGCCGGGCAGCGTGATGATCGCAGCGACCATGTCGAGCGCGCCGCCTACCGCGATTCCGACCAGACGAAATGGGAGCAGGATTAGCCACACGATCGGGTACAGCACGAGCGCTAGCAGGGCCAGAGGCCAGCACAGCACAAACAAAATGCACCACAGGACAAACGTCAGCATCGGCTTTCCCCCTCCCCTTTAGATTACGTCCGCTGCCGCCAATTTGTTCCCGCGCGCCGCCGCTTTCCTCCTCAACTTCCTTTCTTTTTGCTACATTTGCCTATCGCATGCCGACGATTCGCGTAACCAGTTCTTCTGGGCCTTACAGCGTGTACTGCGCTTCCGGCGCGCTGGCGCGAGCTGCGTCGCTCGTCGGGAGCCTCAGCGATTCCACTGGCACGTTCCTTCTTTCCTCGCCGCGCGTGTGGCGCTGTTGGGGCAAGCAGTTGAGCAAAATATTCGGTAAATCTGCACGCGGCGCGATCCTTTTCGATGACGCGGAACCGGCTAAACGCGTCGCGACCGTCGAGGGCATCGCGCGCGAGCTGGTTCGCGCCGGAGCGGACCGGCGCGCCGTGGTGGTCGCTGTCGGCGGCGGTGTGGTCGGTGACGTGGCGGGTTTCGCGGCCGCTACCTACTTGCGCGGCGTGCGCCTCGTCCACATCCCGACGACCCTCGTGGCTCAGGTCGATAGTGCGATCGGCGGAAAAACGGGCGTCGATCTGCCGGAAGGGAAGAATCTCGTGGGCGCGTTTTACCCGCCTCGGCTCGTGATCGCAGATCCCATGATGCTTGGGACGCTGCCGCACCGGGAGTTTCGCGCGGGGCTCTACGAGGTGATCAAGTACGGCGTGATCGCCGATGCGAAGCTTTTCGATTTCCTCGAGCACCGCATGGACGCGGTCCTGCGCCGCGACCCGGTCGCGCTCGCCTACATTATCCCGCGGTCGGCCGCGATCAAGGCGCGCGTGGTGAGCGAGGACGAGCGCGAGAGCGGCCTGCGCCAGATTCTGAATTTCGGCCACACGCTGGGCCACGCGCTCGAAACGGCGACGAACTACCGCAGGTTTCTGCACGGCGAGGCTGTCGGCTGGGGCATGCTGGCTGCGACGCTGCTCGCGGTCGGCACCGGGCGCCTGCGCGAATCGGACGCCGAGCGCATCATCCGGCTCGTGGCGAGCGTGGGGCCGCTGCCGTCGCTCGGCAAAATCCGCGCCGCCGAGCTTCGCCCGATTCTCGCCAGCGACAAAAAGGCCCGCGCAGGCCGCGTTCGCTGGGTCTTGCCGCAACGCATCGGCAGCACGCAGTGGGGACTCGAGGTTCCGTGGCCCGTCGTCGCGCGCGCGTTTGCGGTTTTGCCCGCCATCGCCGCGAAGGGCGGTCTCGGCTCGAAATCGTCGCGATGATAGCCGCGCCAAAACCCGCGTCGCTTCCGGGTACGCGCCCCGAAGGCTCGCGCGACGAACGCGAAGCGTCCGCGCGCGTGCGCGAAATGTTCACGCGCATCGCGCCGCGCTACGATTTTCTGAATCACCTGCTGTCGTTTTCGCTTGACCACCTGTGGCGCCGCCGCACGGCGAAGCGATTCGCCGAAATTCTGCTGCGGCCTGGGGCGCGAGTGCTCGACGTCTGCTGCGGCACCGGCGATCTGGCGTTTGCACTGGACCGGCTGCGGCCGCGCGGCGCGCATGATGGTGCGCCAGCGCGGCCGATTATCGGCAGCGATTTCGTCGAGCCGATGCTTACGCGAGCGCGAGAAAAGGCGAGCGCCGCGAATCGTCCGTTGGCTTTCGCTGCGGCGGACGCGCTACGACTGCCGTTCGCGGATGCGAGCTTCGATCTCATCACCACCGCATTCGGTTTCCGCAATCTGGCGAACTACGAAGACGGTTTGCGCGAGTTCGCGCGTCTCTTGAAACGGGACGGGGCACTGGGCATTCTTGAATTCACCGAACCGTCGTCCGGGCCGATGGCAGGACTGTTCCGGTTTTATTTCCAGCACATTTTGCCGCGCATCGGCGGCGCGATTTCCGGGAACGCCGAGGCTTACAAATATCTTCCCGGCTCCGTCGCGAAGTTTCCGTCGCCGCCCGAACTCGCCGGGCTCATGGAGCGCACCGGTTTCGCCGATGTCCACATCGTCTCGTGGAATTTCGGCAGCGTGATCCTCCACTCGGCCCGCCGCGCCTGAACGTTGTCAGCCGTAAAAAGCCTCACCCCGGCAAAGCGGGGTGAGCTACATTAAATACATGAGCGAAGCTATCGGAAATTCCATTGTCGATCTGCGCAGCGATACTGTGACGCGGCCGACGCCCGCCATGCGGCGTGCGATGGCCGAGGCCGAAGTCGGCGACGACGTCTATGGCGAGGACCCTACCGTCAACCGCTTGCAGGCCCGCGCCGCCGAAATCTTCGGGCGCGAGGCGGCGCTGTTTTTCCCGTCGGGCTCGATGGCCAATCTCACCGCGATCAAGACGTGGACGCGCCCCGGCACGGAAGTGATCTGCGAAGGCCACGCGCATATTTATCTTTACGAGATGGCGGGCATTTCCGCAGTCGCGGGCTGCATGCCGAATGCGGTGCCTGCTCCGGAAGGCGTCCTCACCTGGGACCTGATCGAGCCGGCGATCCGCCCGCACATCTACTATCGCGCGCAGACCTCGCTGATCGAACTCGAAAACACGCACAACATGCACGGCGGCACCGTCTATCCGCCCGCGATTATCGACGACATCTGCGAGCGTGCGCACGCAGCAGGCATTCCGGTGCATCTCGATGGCGCTCGCATCTTCAACGCGTCCGTGGCGACCGGGCGCAGCGTAGCCGATATCACGCGCAAGCTCGATTCGGTGATGTTCTGCCTCTCGAAAGGGCTGGGCGCGCCAGTCGGGTCGATGCTGGTCGGATCACGGGACTTCATCGAGAAGGCGCGCGTGACGCGCAAGCTGCTCGGCGGCGGGATGCGGCAGGCGGGAGTGCTCGCAGCAGCGGGGCTTATCGCTCTCGAGGAGTCGCCCAAGCACCTGCATCGCGACCACGAAAACGCGCGGTACCTCGCCGAGGGTTTGGCCCGACTGCCCGGAATCGCGATCGATCCAGCCAAGGTCGTGACGAATATCCTGATCTTCGACGTCACCTGCACCGGGCGCACGGCCGCGGAGATCTGCGCGGCTCTCGGCAAGCAAAATGTCCTCGCCGGCCCGACCGGTAAGTACGCGATCCGCATGGTGACTCACTACGACGTTGACCGTGCCGGAATCGACCGGGCCCTTGGAGCGATGGCCGAGATCCTCACCGAGCGCGTCACCACGGCTTAAGCGCTCTTATCCGCCAAATCGCCGGCCAACTGGAAGAAGTTATCTAGCGCGGGGAAATTTTGCCCACCGCTCAGGCGCTAGCTCGCATCCGCGACCGGCGCGCACGCTCACCCGAACGTCTCGAAAACCTAAGTCGCGTGCCATCATCACGCGAGCCATTCACTCACACGGCACATTGCGCGGAGAAACACCGCGCCCACGCGCTGCTTCGGCCAAATCGTTGCGCTGAGTCAAATCGACTTTCCGCCGCACCCAGCCGCCGCGGCATAACCCGGGGGAAGCGATGGCTACAAACGTCGTGCTGGCCGAAGCACCGATGGGCATCGAGAAGCGGTTGTGGCAAGCAGTGATCGTGACCGCAATTCAAGAGTGGATTTCGGGCCCTCTCCGCAACAAACGCCAGGCTGAAGAATATCTTTTCCAGGACCAGAAGGATTTCCCGATCGTGTGCCAGTCTGCCGGAATGGACGCCGGCCGCTTACGCGCCAAGCTCAATCGCCTCTTGCGCCAGAATCCCAGCCTCGGCGCGTCTGCCGATTTCTGGAATCGTCCCGAATCGCTGTAACTCTTCGAAATCTGCTCTGCCTTCCCGCAGATGCGAACACGCGGCTCTCCACCGCCACCGGGGGCCGCGTGTTTTCCGCCTTTCGCCGCGCCAAAACTTTGCCTCGACACCAACGTTTCATCGGCGTAGCGTTTACTCATGATTCAATCAATATACAAAGACGTAGAAATCGAAATGGAGGCTCACCAACAGCCGCACGACCGCTGGCGGTGCGACTACACGTTAGTCACCCACCCCGAACGGACCCGAACCTTCCATCGCGGAGAGAAGGAATTCGTTACGATGGACCTGGCGTACGAACAGACGTTGCAAGCAGCGCGCGACGCCATCGATCAGGAAGTAAAAGGGAAGGCCGAAACGGGCATCCAGAATCCGCCGAGGCAAGTGCGTATTTGATCGGGACGGACTCGCTTAGGTCGGATCGAAAACTCTCGTTACTCTTCCGTCGGAAGGCTTTTTCAGGACAGCTGTAATCGCTTTGTGCAACTCCGTCGCCGCGGAGCGTTTACTGACGCAAGCATCGGCACCGATCAGTCGTGAAAGTTCGACGACGGTCTCGGAATCGTGCATCGATAGAACGACGATCTTCGTCGCGGGCGACAGGCGGCGAATCTGCCTGGCCGCGGCCGTCCCGCCCATCAAGGGCATGCTGAGGTCGAGCACAACCACGTCGGGCTTGAGCTCGAGGACTTTGTCGACGGCTTCGAGGCCATTCTCGGCTTCGCCGCAAATGTCCCAGGAATCCTGAAGCAGCTTGGTCAATCCTGCCCTCACAACTTCATGATCATCGACGACGAGGATGCGGGGCAACGGGCGTCACTTTCATTTTGGAATCGCTGGGAGACAACCCCGCATGCTCACCCAATCCACAGTATCGTGCCATACTGGATTTGCTGTAGCGTCACCTAGAGGCCGATGCTATGTAGTCCGTCCTACACCCACTCGTGGGCAACGCCTACGAACCACCAGCATCTCATTTGCCAGCAAATAGGAGGTGTCGTGGGAAAGGCAATCGTTCTTGTGACGGCTCTCGTGGCCTTATCTATGGCGACGTATTGGGTCGTTCTCGCGCAGGCATCGGCCGCCCAAACCCTGCCGCCGCAGGTGATCGAGATCTCGGCCAAGAAGTATGAGTTCACGCCGAACGAATTTCACGTCCGCAAGGGAACACACGTCGAGCTGAGAGTCCATTCCGAAGACGACACGCATGGCGTGAAGCTCGATCCCTATCCCGACGGCGCTACTGACAAAAGCACTCCCGGCTTGCTCTTCGATCAACCCGATGAAAACGGAAAAGTGAAGAAGGGAGCCGATCAGGTGGTTGACTTCGTCGCGCAGGAACCCGGCACGTACGACTTCAAATGCGCGAAGTTCTGCGGATTCGGGCACGACAAAATGAAGGGCAAGCTGATCGTCGATCCGTAGGCGCTTGAGGAGGATTACGCAGCTAGCGCTGGAATTCTACGGTGAGAGTCATGTGCGTGGCGGTCGGCTTGCCGTTGAGCATGGCAGGCTCGAATAGCCAAAGCCCGACAGCGCCTTCGGCCTCGCTTTCGAGCGCTCGCGGTCCCGACAGCACCTTCAACGCTTTCAGGTTTCCCTTCTCGTCGATGACGGCGTCGAGTTTGACGACGCCCTGGAGGTCGAGGTCTTTCGCCCACGGAGGGAGACTCGGCTGATATTGCGACACGATTTTCGCGGGGATCAGTTCCGGGGCGCTGGGTTCGTGTTTGGGAAGTTTCTCGTCGCTCGCCTCCTCGGGATCGAGCCCGTTCGGACTTTCTTCCATTTTACTTGTCAGGATCGCCGAGGAAGCTTCCGTTGGCTTGGGAGTCCGTACGGCCCGGGGATCTTTTGTAGTCGCTGCCGGGCTCTTCGTTATTCTTAGGGCAGGGACTTGCGAAACAACGGGCGGCTGTATCTTCGGCGCCTGTTGGGCGGCCACCGTTGCGGCCTTCGGCGCTTTTGCCGGCGCGGCTTTCACGAGCACGGTCTTCGGGTGCGATTGCAAGTGCGGCATGCGGGGCATGCGCGCCAGGGCTGCCAAGGGCTGGCGGGAGCCGGGATACAACATGCCGGTTACGTCCCACGCAACTCCCAACGCTCCCCCAATCACAATGCATGCAACGATCGACAGCGCGATCGTATTGTTTCTGACTGTCAGTTCGCGGATTGCGTGCAGACGGAAGGCGAGGACGGAAAAAGCCTTCTTCGGTGCAGGAGCGGGGATCGCATCGTCCTGCAGCGCGCCTTCGGCGGCAGCCTGCTGCTCGGCTTCCTTCGCGGCGCTTTTCGCGGATGCGCGCTTGGCGAGCGCGCGGGCGTACTTTGCAACGATCCCCGCCAGTTGCTCCGCGTCCTTCGCGTCGTCCACATGGGATACGCTCGCGGCCTCGGCTGGAGCCTCGCCCTGGGCCAGAAGAGCGGAGAAGCCGGGAATCTCTTGGGTCTGCGGGACAGCCGTGGGGGCGGCCTTCGGGATTGAAGCGCCCGATTCTTCAGCGGACGCAGCGCTGGGCGCAGGTGCAACGCTTGGCGCCGGGGTCGCGTTTTCAGCAGGCGCGGCGTTTTTGGCAGTCATCGCGCTCTCGGCAGCGGGCGCACGTTCCACGGGCGCCACGCCTTCCGCTGGAGTCGTCGCTTCTGGCGGCGTCGAGGGCATGTCTTGGGGCGCCTCTGAGGGCTCCGCCGCGACCGGGCCGCGTTCGCGCGTGGCGCTCCAAAAATCCGGATCGTGAATCGTAAATTCGAGGTCGGTGCAGCCTGCCTCGCCCGGAGGAGGCGCGTCGATCACACGGCAAAGAATTTCGCGGCCGGAGAGCTCGTTGCGAAGGAAGAGCGATTGCCCTTGTGCGACCCGCGCCTTCAAATTCACCGCTGCGCCGTTGTCGAAGGTCAGCGCGGTTTTCGTCGTCTCAATGAACAACTCGCGGCGGTCCGTGCCGTCGAGAATCTGCGATCCCTGAATCGTGACAGGAATCTCACGGGCAATCACTTGAGCAATGTGAGCGGAGTCAGCCATTCGTCGTCCCGTTTGGCGGAAATTGTGGCATCGGCAACTTCGTCCCCCGACGTGAACACGTCCTCCGAGCACGCCTTTCGGCGCGCGCGGTCTCGCGTTCAAACACCTCTGCCAAGCTTTCCTGCTGCTTATATCGTGCAATTAGAGAGGGTTGGCGACAATAGTCCGGTAGTACTAATTCCACCCTAGCAACTCGTCCTTTGCGGCACACTCGCCAGGCCGTGATTCTGATTCTATTGGAGATATTTCGCGGATGATCAGGCGAGAGCGCAGTAGGCTAACGGTGTCTAGCCGCGGCCGACAAATGGCATCTTGGTCGCCATGATGGTCATGAACTGGACGTTCGCGTCAAGCGGAAGCGATGCCATGTAGACTACGGCGCGCGCGACGTCCGCCGGGTCCATTGTGGGCTCGGGCGCGATCGTGCCGTTCGCCTGCGGAACACCCTTTTTCATTCGCTCCACCATGTCGGTGGCGGCGTTGCCGATGTCGATCTGCCCGCAGGCGATGTCGTACTTTCGCCCGTCGAGCGAGGTCGATTTCGTGAGGCCGGTGACGCCGTGCTTCGAGGCTGTGTACGGAGCCGAATTCGGCCGCGGGGCGTGCGCCGAGATCGAGCCGTTGTTGATGATCCGGCCGCCGCGCGGGTCCTGGCTTTTCATGATCTTGAATGCTTCCTGCGTGCACAGGAACGTGCCGGTGAGATTCGTGTCGATCGCCGACTTCCACCGTTCGTAAGTCAAATCCTCGAGCGGGCCGCCTATTGACACGCCAGCATTGTTGAAGAGCAGATCAAGCCGGCCGAAAGCTTCTTTCGTTTTCGCGAAAAGCTCGCGAATGGCGGCGGGATCGGTGACGTCCGTAGGCACGACGAGCGCTCGCGAATTGGCTTGCGTTACTTCGAGCGCGACGGCTTCCAGCGTTTCCTTGCGCCGGCCGGCAAGAACGACTGCGTAGCCCTCGCGAGCGAGCGCTACTGCGACGTACTTGCCGATCCCGCTGCCTGCGCCCGTGACAATCGCGATCTTTGACGATGGACGAGATGAGTCCATAAATTTCCTCCGCTGCGAGCATCATAGATCAAAGGAGCGAACTACGGTCATTCGGCATTTCTCGGTGCGTCTGCATCTCGGTGGCAGACTGTTGGGCGAATTGTTAAAATAAGTCGTTGCGCAGAAAGGATTTTTCACTCTTGAAGATTCGGCCCTCTGTTTTAGCGTTCGCAATAATTCTCGGATTCGCAATTACCGGCTGCAGCAAGAAAGACAACGAAGATTCTTCCGCACCGCCCGAGCCCACGGCCGTAGTCGACCCTGCGACCGCTGGCGCGATCACCGGCACGGTCACGTTCGAGGGCACGCCGCCCAAATTCCACGCGATCGATATGAGCGCCGAAGCGGCCTGCGTGCAAGAGAATCCGAAACCGGTGGTGCCGCCGATTGTGGTCCTTGGCCCGCACGATGCGCTTGCGGACACGGTCGTCTATATCAAGTCGGGGCTCGGCGCCTATCGCTACGACACGCCAACCGATCCCGCCGTCCTTGATCAAAAGGGCTGCATGTACGTGCCGCGAGTGCTCGCGGTGCGCACCAATCAGCCGCTCGAGATCAAAAACACCGACCCGGTGACGCACAACGTCCATCCGATGCCGCGCGAGAACAAGTCGTGGAACCGGTCGCTGCCCGAGGGTTCCGAGCCGTTCATGACCAAGTTTCCGCACCAGGAGCTGGCCATCCCGGTGGCCTGCAATATCCATCCGTGGATGCGCGCGTTTCTCTTCGTCTTCGATAATCCGTTCTACGACGTCACCACCAAGACCGGCACATTCGAGCTAAAGGGATTACCGCCCGGCACCTATACGATTGAGGCTTGGCACGAGCACTTCGGCACGCTCGACCAGGCCGTCACCCTCGGGCCCAAAGAATCGAAGGCGATTTCGTTCAAGTTCTCCGAACCCCACTGAGCCTTCCGTGGTGCTGAAATAGACGCGGACGGGTGCAGGCCGCGCGGTTTGCGCCGACGCTCGGTTTCCTATAAAATTCGGTACACAGCATTTGCTGTACGGTCGGATCCCTGAGGGAATGGCAGAAACACAACACCGAATCACCCTAGCCTTCGACGCGGCCGACGAGTATCGTCCCGAACCGCCTCCTGAACCGGAAATCCCAGCGTGGAAAGACGGCAGCCTGCGCATCGGCATTCATACGTCGATTGCCGGAGATGTGACCGGCGCGCTCGAATTGGCGCACGGATTGGGCGCGAACGCGCTGCAGATCTTTTCGTCGAGTCCGCGGATGTGGTCGCGGGGAAGCTCGCGAATCGCAGAGACGGACGCGACGCGGTTTCGCGCGCGGCGCAAGGAGTTGGGGCTCGGGCCGCTGGTGATTCACGCGAATTACTTGATCAATCTGGCGTCGCCGAATCCGGTGTTACGGACGCAGTCGGTGCAGGCATTCCATCAGGAGATCGTGCGGGGAATGGCGCTCGGCGCGGACTTTCTCGTGGTCCATCCTGGGAGTCGGCTCGAGAGCTCGGTTGAGACTGCCGTCGCGGCGCTCGCGGAGTCGCTGAAGCATGCGGCTCGCGGGTTGAAGCTGGGCGAGCTGCGGATTCTGCTCGAAAACACGGCGGGCCAGGGAAGTTCGCTCGGATCGCGATTCGAGGAACTGAAGGCTGTGCTCGATGCATGTCCGGACCTGCGGCTCGGCATTTGCATCGACACGGCGCATCTTTTTGCGGCGGGCTGGGATATTCGCAAGGCCGAGGGCCTCGAATCGGCGCTGCGGCATATCGACGGTACCGTGGGCCTCGATCGCGTGTGCGTGGTCCACATGAACGATTCGAAGATGGCGCTTGGGTCGCGCGTGGACCGGCACGAGCACATCGGCAAAGGCAAGATCGGGCTCGAGGCGTTTCGCGAAATCCTTAAGCATCCGTTGCTCGCGACGTGCGCCTTCATTTTGGAGACGCCGATCGATAAGCCGGGCGACGATAAGCGAAACGTGGCGGCGCTTTGGCGGCTCACCGGACGCGTGGTTCGCGCCACCGGGGACGGCATGAAGCCCCGGCGCGGCAAACGGGTCGCAGCAAGGATTGCAGCGAGCGCCAAGACAAAAGCCAAGTCGAAAACAAAGTCAAAGACTTAACGCAGAGGGCACAGACAGACGCAGAGGGCGCAGAGGAAACCCGGCAAGGCGAGGAAACGACTAGACGAGATGGCGCAAACAACAGTTTCGGAGACCCAGGGAGACCGCAGAGTGAGCGATTACGATCCGCAGCGTATCGAGGCAAAGTGGCAGAAGGTGTGGGAGGAGCAGGAGGCGTTTCGCGCCATCGATAACGACGCGTCGCGCGCGAAATACTACCTGCTCGAAATGCTCCCGTATCCTTCGGGCACGCTGCACATGGGCCACATGCGGAACTACACGATCGGCGATGCGGTGGCGCGTTACAAGCGGATGTGCGGTTTCAACGTGCTGCATCCGATCGGCTGGGACGCGTTCGGCCTGCCGGCCGAAAACGCCGCGATCAAGCGCGGCATCGCGCCGCGCGAATGGACCAACGCGAACATCGCGCAGATGAAGGCGGTCTGCAAGCGATTCGGCTTCAGCTACGACTGGCGGCGCGAAATCTCCACGTGCGAGCCGGAATATTACCGCTGGAACCAGTGGTTCTTCCTGCGCATGCTCGAGCGCGGGCTGGCGTATCGCAAGCGCAGCCGCGTGAACTGGTGCCCGCAGTGCCAGACCGTGCTGGCGAACGAGCAGGTGATCGACGGCTTCTGCTGGCAGCACGACACGACGCCGGTGGAAGCGAAAGAGATCGAGCAGTGGTTTCTGCGCATCACGAAGTATGCGGATGCGCTGCTCGACGGCATGAGCGAGCTCGCCGGGCGGATGGCCCGAGCGCGTGCTGGTGATGCAGCAGAACTGGATCGGCAAATCGCGCGGCACGCGCGTGCGATTCGACGTGGCTGACGTCGACGGGCTGAGCCTCGAAGTTTTCACGACGCGCGTCGACACGATTTACGGAGTCTCGGCGGTGGTGATCGCGGCGAGGCATCCGGATGCTCGAAAAGCTGCTCGACGGCGTGCCGCGGGCGCGCCGCGATGGAAACGCAGCTCAAGGCGATGCAGAGCAAGAGCGTGAAGGCTGCCGACATCGCGACGGCCGAGAAGGAAGGATTCTTCACTGGGCGATTCGCCGTGAATCCGTTTTCGGGCGAGCGCGTGCCCATCTGGGTGGCGAATTTCGTGCTGGCGGAATATGGAACGGGCGCAGTGATGGCGGTTCCGGCGCACGACCAGCGCGATTTCGAGTTCGCGGAAAAATATCATCTCCCGGTAAAGATCGTGATTCAGCCGCTGAATGGGCCGCCGCTGCGGCCTGACCGAGTGAACGAGGCGTACACCGAATACGGGCGTCTCGTCGATTCGGGGCCGTACACGGGGCTGACGTCGGAGCAGGCGATCGAGAAGATGGCGGCGGACGCCGAGGCCAAAGGCTTTGGCAAGGGCGAGACCACGTATCGGCTGAAGGACTGGGGCATCTCGCGCCAGCGCTACTGGGGCACGCCGATTCCGGTGGTCTACTGCGAGAACGACGGAATGGTGCGGCGTGCCGGACGATCAACTGCCGGTGCGGCTGCCGGAAAATGTGACGCTGACGGGCCAGGGGCAATCGCCGCTCGCGAACGTGCCGGAATTCCTGCAACACGACGTGCCCGAAGTGCGGCGGCCCGGCGCGAGCGCGAGACCGACACGATGGACACGTTCATCGACTCCTCGTGGTATTTCTACCGCTACACGGACCCGCACAACGATCGCGCGCCCTTCGACAAGGCGCAAGGCCGCCTACTGGTTTCCAATCGATCAGTATATCGGCGGCGTCGAACACGCGATCCTGCACCTGATCTATTCGCGATTTTTCTGCAAGGTGATGAACGACCTCGGGCTGGTGAATCATCGCGAGCCGGTGAAGCGCCTCTTCTCGCAGGGCATGGTGCTGAAAGACGGCGTGAAGATGTCGAAGTCGAAGGGCAACCTCGTCGGCGCGATCGAGATGGCCGACAAGTACGGCTGCGATACGGGGCGCATGTACACGCTCTTCGCGGCGCCGCCGGAAAAAGATCTCGAATGGAGCGAGCAGGGAATCGAAGGCTCGGCGCGATTTCTGAACCGCGTTTACCGGCTAGTCGAGAAGCATGCCGCGCGCGCTGCGGACCGAGCCCGTCGATTTTGACCAGCCGACCGATATGGCCAAGGCCACGCCGAAGGAAAAGATTCTGGTCCGCAAGACGCACCAGACGCTCAAGCGCGTGACCAACGATTTCGAGTCGCGCTGGCATTTCAACACGTCCGTGGCGCTGATCATGGAACTGGTGAACGAGCTGCACCGCGCAGGAGCCGCTCGATCAGGATATTTCGCCCCTGATTCTGAAGCGCGTGCTGGCGGCGCTGATCCTGATGCTTTCGCCGATGACGCCGCACATCGCCGAGGAACTGTGGGAGATGCTCGGGCAATTCCGAGCGGGCTTGTCGCAGCGAGAAGTGGCCGCGCTATCGCGAGGATCTGACGCGCGAGGAACAGATCGAAATCATCATCCAGATCAACGGGCGCGTGCGCGGCAAGATTCTCGTCGAGGCCGAGCTGAGCGAAGATGAGACGCGCGAGCGAGCGGTCAACGACGTGCGCATCGCTCCGTTGATCGCGGGCAAGCAGATCGTGAAAATCATCGTCGTGCCGAAGAAACTGGTGAACATCGTTCTGCGGTAGGCGCGGGTTTCGATGGGACAGCGCGGACGCGAGCGCATGTGCACGGAGGAACCATGGCGGACGGGGTGGCGGCGGTGCAGAAGGAACTCGGAGGCGCGGTGAGCACGCGACACGGAATCGTGGTCCTGGATTTCGGCGGCCAGTACACGCAATTGATCGCGCGACGCATCCGCGAACAGCAGGTGTTCTCCGCGATCCTGCCGTGTACGGCGTCCGTCGAAGAGATTCGGGCGCAGGAGCCCGTGGGGCTGATACTTTCGGGCGGGCCATGCTCCGTGTACGACGCGGACGCGCCCGTATGCGATCCCAAGGTGCTGCAGCTGGGCGTCCCGGTGCTCGGCATCTGCTACGGCATGCAGTGGCTGACGCACACCCTCGGCGGAAAAGTGGAGCGGGCCGACCGGCGTGAATACGGCCCTGCGGAACTGGGGATTGAGAAGGACTCGCCGCTCTTCAAGGGATTTCCGGGTCGCCTCAAGGTCTGGGAAAGCCACGGCGACCATGTAGTCGGGCTGCCGGCGGGATTTCACGTCACTGGGCGCACGGAAAACGCAGTGGCGGCGGTCGAGGACCCCGCCAAGAAATTCTACGGAGTCGCAATTTCATCCGGAGGTGAATCACACCGAGCGCGGCACCGAGATGCTGCGAAATTTCGTTTTCGCGATCTGCGGCGCGAAGCAGAACTGGAACCGCGCGGGGTTCATCGCCGAGACGGTCGAGGGAATCCGCAAGCAGACGGAAGGTACGCGCGCGATTTGCGCGCTTGAGCGGCGGTGTGGACTCGACCGTCGCGGCAGTCCTCGTGCACCGCGCCATGGGCGACCGCCTGACGAACGTATTCGTCGATACCGGCCTGCTGCGCCGCAACGAATTCCACGACACGCTTGAAATGCTGCGCGAACGCCTCGGCTTGAACGTGATCGGAGTCGATGCGTCCGAACGATTTCTCACCAAGCTGAAGGGCGTCTCGGACCCCGAGCAGAAGCGCAAGATCATCGGCAACGAGTTCATCGCGGTCTTCGCCGAGGAAGAGCGGAAGCTTGTAGCCACCTCGCAAGGCGGACTGCCCGTGAAATTCCTCGTCCAAGGGACACTTTACCCGGATGTAATCGAATCCGTCTCGGTAAAGGGCCCGTCGGCGGTCATCAAGTCGCACCACAACGTCGGCGGCCTGCCGAAGGACATGCCGTTTGGACTGATCGAGCCGCTGCGCGACCTCTTCAAGGACGAAGTGCGACAGATCGGAAGGGAACTCGGGCTGCCGCAGGAAATCCTGGTGAAGCATCCGTTCCCGGGGCCGGGCTTGGCCGTGCGGCTGCTTGGGGACATCACGCCCGAGAAGCTCGAAACGCTGCGGGGCGCCGATGCCGTCGTGGTCGACGAGATCCGGCGCGCGGGATTATACGAAAAGGTATGGCAGGCGTTCGCTGTGCTGCTGCCGGTGCGCAGCGTGGGCGTGATGGGCGACGGCCGGACCTACGGATATACGGTCGCGGTGCGAGTGGTCGACTCACTCGACGCCATGACGGCGGACTGGTCGAGGCTGCCGCTGGACGTGCTGGAGAAGATCTCAGTCCGGATCGTGAACGAGGTGCCGGGCGTGAACCGCGTGGTCTACGACATCAGCTCGAAGCCGCCCAGCACGATCGAGTGGGAGTAGCCAAGCGCTGGGGGTGCGCCGCCGATCTCAGGAGCGGCACGAACCGCGGATTCCGCCTTGAGATTTGGGACCTGACGGTGTATGGATGGCGTACACTACTAGCGGGCGATGCGCCGATTGGGTTTAGTGGCCAAGATCAGCCCCAGCCGGAACACACCAAAAGCATGTTGATGTGCAAGCCAGAAAAACCGACCCGCCCGCGGAGGAAAACTCCCCCCGGATCTCCGTTAGCGGTTCGCCATCTTCTGGGCCATGTACAGCAGCAAGCGACGGTCGGGCTCCTCGATGCGGCCAAGGAGACGACGGAAGCGGCCCAGATAACGAGCGTCTTTTCCGGTGCTACCCCATGCGATATCGTCCGCACTCTTCCGCTTCGGAAGATTGGGAAGCTCGGGTGGTTCTTCGCCGTCATAGAAGAGCTGGTAGAGCGGTACTTCCATGGCTCGAGCCAGCTTTTCGAGAGTCTCGATCGCCGGAACGGTGTGACCGTTCTCGACGCGCGAGATGTAGCAGCGAAGCAGTCCCGTGCGCTTTTCGATGTCGCCCTGGGAAAGCTTTTTTGTTTCACGTAGCAAGCGAAGGCGTTCTCCGATTATCATGGCGGGTATTGTTGCATGAAGTAGTGACGCCTGCAAGAAAGAACTAAACGCATAAGCCTTTTTTTGGGCGAAACCGGGTAGCAATGGCGAACGTCTCAAAGCACATGGCAGCAACCGCCCCGGCGATGGCCGTCTCGCTCGATCGAGCGGTACGGCACGAAGAGGACCGCGAACTAGTACGCCTATCCCAGGGCGGGAGCGAGGCGGCATTTGAGGATTTGGTGCGGCGGCACCAGCAGCGCGTGTTCGCGCTGGTCAATGGAATCCTGCGGCGGCCGGATGACGTGGAAGATGTGGCGCAACAAGTATTCTTGAAGGCATACCTTGGTATAAAGCGGTTCGACCAGAGGGCGGCCTTCTCGACGTGGCTGTACAAGATCGCGGTAAACGAGTGTTGGGATTACTTGCGGAAGAAAAAAGTGCGGCCTCTGGTGTACGAGGCGGATCTATCCGAGGAGCAGGTATCGCGCCTCGATGGGATCGTTTCCGCCGACCGTCCGCCGGAGGGACCGAGCGACCGCGCTGAAGCGCGCGAACTTTTGGAGCGCATGCTGGATACGCTGCCCGATCAGGACCGCCAGCTGCTGCTCCTGAAAGAGGTCGAGGGATTTTCGGTGCAGGAATTGGCGGATATCCTCAAGCTCAACGTCAATACGGTGAAAGTGCGACTGTTCCGTGCTCGCGGGCGAATCATGGATGTGTATCGACGAAGAATGTCGCAGGGTAAGAAAACCGGCGCGGCTTCGTTAGCGGAAAGGAAGGCGTAAGCATGGCAACGGACAATGGGGCAAGGCGTGTAGCGTGTCCGGACTATGAGCTGGTCCTGGAAGACTATCTGAACGGCGATCTGATGGGAGCCGATGCGCAGCGCGCAGCGGCGCACTTGTCGTCGTGCGCGTCGTGCGCCACTGCGTGGGAGGGCGCCGTTGCGAGCACGGCGCTGCTGCGCGCCGCTGCCCGAGCGGGAGATCCGGGTGCGGCGTTTTTGCGCACCGTGATGGCGCGGATTCACGCGGTGGAAGTGGAACGTGGAGCCGAGCGCGTGGGCTTCTGGCAGCCGTTCGTATCGTTCGGGTGGCGCTTTGCGGTCACGGCGACTCTGGCGCTGGGCCTTCTGGTAACGTACGATGCGGGCTGGGGCCGGCATCCGCAACCAAACGCACCTACAGCACGTCCTATCGTGCGAGACCTTTTTACTCCCGATCCGGTGAACACGCCGGCGAACGGGGATGAAGCCCTGATAATGGTGGCGGAAACCAACCATGGCAACCACTAAAGCAAAGCGAGAAGCAGCGGCCCTCTTTTTTGTGGTGTTCCTGCTTGGGGTGCTGCTCGGCGGCGTTGGCGTCCACCTGTGGGGCGAGCGCGTTCTCGGCGGCCCTGCGCCGGTGAATCCCAATCCGACCCGCGCTCAGGTGATCGCGCAGTGTACGCATGAGTTGCAGCTGACTCCCGATCAGCAAAAGCAGATGGTGGCAATTATCGACGACACGCGCGCCAAGTGGTCGGCCTTATATTCACCGCTCGATTCGAAGAGAGAACAGATTCGCCTCGATGGCCGCGCGCACATCCGCGCGATCCTGACGCCCGAGCAGCAGGTCCGCTTTGACGACTTCATGCGGCGCATCGACGAACAGCGGAAGAAAGACGCCGAGCGCCAGGCGGCGGCAGCGGCAGCAGCGGGGCACTAGCGGAAGGGTCGTTCTCGAACGGCCTCACTGCGGTGCGTACGCCGGCCAACCTTCATGGACCAAAGCTTGACGACAGCACAGGCTCCCGCCAACACCAAGACGGCTGAGACGCCTGCAAACGCGCCGACCATCCGGCTCGAAAGCGTCGTCAAGACGTACGATTTGGGCGAGATTCAGGTCCACGCGCTGCGCGGCGTGTCGCTTGAGATATACCCGGGCGAGTTCGTCGCCGTCATGGGCGCGTCGGGATCGGGCAAATCGACGTTGATGAACATCATCGGCTGCCTCGACAAACCCACTCGGGGCCATTATTACCTCGACGGCAAAGACGTCTCCGGGCTCACCAAGCGCGAACTCGCCAAGATTCGCAGCCAGAAACTCGGCTTCGTGTTCCAGCAGTTCAATCTGCTCTCGCGAACCTCGGCGCTTGAAAACGTGGAGCTGCCGACGATCTATGCCGGCGTTCCGATCGACGAACGCGAACGCCGCGCCCGCGAGTCGCTGAAGCGCGTGGGACTCAGCGACCGCGAGGGCCACTTTCCTTCGCAACTTTCCGGAGGGCAACAGCAACGCGTGGCGATTGCGCGGGCGCTGGTCAACAATCCCTCCCTGCTGCTGGCCGACGAGCCCACGGGGAACCTCGACAGCCGCACGAGCGTCGAGATCATGGACATTTTCCAGAAGCTCAACGACGAGCACGGGCTGACGGTCGTGATCGTGACGCACGAGCCCGACATCGCGCAGTACGCCAAGCGCGCCCTCGAATTCCGCGACGGCAAGATGAAGAAGGACGTGATCATCCAGAATCGCTCGATCGCGTCCGAAGTGTTGCCCACGTTGCCTTCGGTCGACGAGGATCTGGTCGGCGATATCGGCGTCGAACCGCCGAAGCCTTCTAACGGCAGCGCTACCCCGTAGTTCCGTCCATGCATTCCGATCTAAAGTTCCAGCATAAGGTGAATCGCCCTATACTGGTTCTTCATCACATCTGACGCGGCCACCCCTCCGCGGCTTGGCACCAAGGAGCAGCGGTCCACTCAACTCCCTTCCATCCAGAAAGAGGTTCCGTCAATGCGAGCAGACATAGTGCCTGGCGCTGTTTTCCCCGATTACGAACTCACCGACCACACGACAAAGCGGCGCAAGCTCTCGGAGCTGCAAGGGCTGGATCCAATGGTTTTGGTGTTGAGCCGCGGCGCATTCTGTCCGAAGGATCGCCGGCAGGCGGAGGGACTTGTCCAGCTGCATCGAGAAATGGAAGTGGGCTACTGCCGGCTGGTCACGATCAGCACGGACAACCTGCTTGAGACAAACGAAAACCGCACGGGCATCGGGGCGCAATGGCCGTTCCTGTCGGACGCCGGTCGCACGGTGCAAAAGGACCTCGACATCGCCGAATATACCGATCCTCAGCATAATCCGATGATCCCGCACGTGATCGTGCTCGCACCCGGGCTGATCATCTACAAGATTTACGACGGCTACTGGTTTTTCGGCCGCCCGACGGTCGAGGAGCTTCGTCACGACCTGCGAGCCGTGCTGAAGAAGTGCCGCCCCGACTGGGACATCACCGATCCCGAGCTCAAAGCCGCCTGGAAGCGCGGTGAAAAGGATCGCTTCTATCCCTACGGCAAGACCTACGCGCAGGTTTTCAGCGACGGGGACGAATAGCCGCATCGCTGCAACACCCGCCTAGTATCGCCAGGACTCGATCATGCGTTTGTGGCCGCAAGAGCCAGAGGATCGTCCCGTGAAAGAGTTGCCGTATGGTGCGCACTCGTAGTAGTGTGCTGCGATAGCGTAACAGCCACCCAGCAGAAGCGGAGGCCCCAAGCCATGTCAGCCCAGGACGAAGAGAAAACCCCCGGCAACGGAGACATCCGGGAAGGCGCCAACGTAGACAAGATTCGCGACATCCTTTTCGGGTCGCAGATGCGCGATTACGACAAGCGCTTCGTTCGCCTGGAAGAACGCCTCGCGAAAGCCTCCGACGCCCTGCGCGACGATCTCAAGAAGCGCTTCGATTCGCTCGAATCGTTCGTCCAGCAAGAGGTCGAATCCCTTCACCAACGCCTGCGAACCGAGAAGACCGAGCGCGTCGAATCGCTCATGGAACTCACGCGGGAAACGCGCGACACCTCGAAAGCCATCGAGAGCCGGCTGTCGCAACTCGACGAGCATCTTGTCGCGGCCCAGGGCGACCTGCGCGCTCGCATCCTCGATCAATCCAAGGCGATGCTCAACGAAATCCAGAATGCGCACCACCAGATGGAATCCGCTCTCGAGCGCGAAGCCGAGACGCTGCGAAACGACAAGACCGATCGCGCCACGCTCGCCGACCTGCTCACCGAGATGGCGCTGCGGCTGAGGGGCGAGCTTGAGCTTCCGAAATAGATCGGAGCGGCTGTCTTGCTTCCCGGCGGCGTACGGATCGGCGTTCTCAATCTCGCAAGGATGAATTCGGCATCCTGAAATCTCATGGCAGATGATCCCGTAATGAGGCTTCCTCTCGATCCAGAGGAAGATGTGTCGGCCGATGCGGGAAAATCCTTCGAAAAGCTTCGCCACTTGATTCTCGCGCCAGAGCAAGAGGACCTCGCGCGTTTGCGCGAGCGCGTCGAGAATCCGGAGCAGCGCGCGAACGATCTCAGCGCGGTGTTGCCCGAAGCGATCCAGTTGCGCCGACAGCAGGGAGGCGAGGAGGCTCTCGGTGCGGCCCTCGCGCCGACGGTCGAATCGGCGCTCCGCGAATCCGTTCGCAAAGATCCCACTACTCTCGCGGACGCCCTGTTTCCCGTGATGGGCCCCGCCATCCGGCGTTCGATCCTGCAAACTCTCCGTCAGGTCCTGGAATCATTCAACGAAGCGATGGAGCAAAGCCTCTCGCTGCGCGGGCTGCAGTGGCGCTTCGAAGCATTGCGCACTGGACGACCGTTTTCCGAAATCGTGCTCGTGCACAGCCTGGTCTTTCGCGTCGAGCAGGTTTTCCTCATTCACAGAAGCACGGGCCTCCCGCTCTGCCACGTGGTCGCGCCGTCCGTTGCGATTGAGGATCCAAGCCTCGTGTCGGGCATGCTTTCCGCTATACAGGATTTCGTGCGCGACTCGTTCCACTCGCCGCAGGGACAGGCGATCGAAAAACTTCAGATCGGCGAGCTCGAAGTATGGGTCGAGGAAGGGCCGCACGCCGTGGTCGCCGCGGTGATTCGCGGTATGGCTCCGGCTGCGTACCGCCAGCTTCTGGTCGAGGCAGTCGAGCGAGTGCACCGCAAATTCGCGCAGCAGCTCCAGAAATTCCAGGGCGAGACTGCGCCATTCGCCTCGGCCACCGACGATCTCGCGCCATGCCTCGAAGCGCGCTACCGCGAGAAGCAAAGCCTGCGCCCGAAGCCTTACATGCTCGTATTCGCGTGTGTGCTGCTGGCGCTGTTGGGCGGCTGGTGGGCATTCAGCGCCCGGCGGAATCATCGGTGGAAAGCATACGCGGAATCGCTCGGACAGCAGCCGGGGATCGTCGTGACGTCGGCCGGGCGCCATGGCGGGCACTTCGTGATCAGCGGACTGCGCGATCCGCTTTCCTCCGACCCGCAGGCGCTGCTGCGCACCAGCGGGCTCGACGCGCGTCAGGCGGAATTCCACTGGGGCTCTTACTACGCACTCGACGATCCCATCCTTCAGCAGCGCGTCGTGGCGACGCTGAAGCCGCCCGCGAGCGTAAGCCTCAGCGTCGCGGACGGTGTGCTGCGCGCCCAAGGAGTCGCGCCGGACGAATGGGTGGCCAGCTTTCCATCCCGCGCGGCGATGATCCCCGGAATTCGCGATGTGGACGCGCCACACCTCATCAGCGTGACCGAAGCCGGATTCGAACGCTTGAGCGCAGCGATTCATTCAGCCGTACTCAGGTTTCCGGTAGGCAGCGCGGAGCTGGCGTCCGATCAAATCGCCTCGATGAAAGCGCTCGCCCCCGAAATCGCCGCGCTTCTCCAAAAGGCGGAGACGCTGCACAAAGGCGTCGCGCTCGAAGTCGTCGGCCACAGCGACAGCACGGGCCCCGAATCGACCAATCAACTGCTCAGCAAGGATCGCGCCGAAAATGTCATGTGGCAGCTGGTGCGCGAAGGCGCGCCCCGCAATTCGCTGCGCCCGATGGGCGTCGCCTCTGCCGAGCCGCTTCGGCCCGAGACCAACGAAGAAGCGCGCCAGTACAATCGCAGCGTGACCTTCACCGTCGCGACCACCATCGCGGCCGCCGGGACCCCCAAACCCTAGCTCATGCTCCAGAAGAAAATCTGCATGCTCGGCTCATTCGCGGTAGGGAAGACCAGCCTCGTTCGCCGCTACGTCGAGAGCATCTATTCCGATGCCTATCACACAACAGTGGGCGTCAAAATCGACAAAAAAGTCGTGCAAGTCGGCCCGCAGGAAGTCACTCTGGTGCTCTGGGATCTGTACGGCGAGGACGAATTTCAGAAGATGCGCTGGTCTTATGTAAAGGGCGCGTCCGGCTATCTGCTCGTCGCAGACGGCACGCGCCGCGCGACATTCGAAAAAGCCCTCGCGCTCGAAGAGGGAGTCCGGCAAGCCGCCGGCTCGCTGCCGTTTATCTTCGTGCTCAATAAGGCCGATCTCGCGTCGTCGTGGGAACTGGATGCGGGTAGGGAACAGCAACTCGTCGACAAAGGCTGGCAAGTGATGCGCGCCAGCGCGAAAACGGGTGAAAATGTGGACGCGGCGTTCCGTAAGCTGACCGAAAAAATGCTGGGTGCATGATGTCGTCCCTGACCACAGAGCTGCTTCAATCGATGGGGTACGCCCTGTGCGAAGACCGCGCCGGCCGCCGCTTTGCGCTGCTCTACGATCCGCCTCCGTGGTTTCACGAAGTGTGGGGCCATCAGACGGCCGGGAGCCTTCTCACCCTGGTCGATCGTTCGCCATTTCTCGATGCGTTCCTCTCCGAAGCCAAAGAACACTGGAATTCCGAGGCTGTGACACCGCTCGCGTCCGGCATCTGGGTCGAACAAGTCGCCGGCGGCCGCGAGATACCGCTCGAAGCGCGCGCGTGGCGCATCGACGGCAAACGCATCCTCTCGATTCACAGCCCGCAGGAAAATTTCGAGGAGCAGTCGCGCGTGCTGCAAACAGCCCGCAACTCGCTGCTCGTCCACGAGCGCCTGCTGAAGGAGATTCAAAAGAAAGAGATCCTGCTGCACTGCATCATCCACGATCTCTCGCAACCGCTCGCGGCCATGCGAGGCTGCTTCGAGGTCCTCGCGAACGAAACCACATCGCCCGCGGCCAAGCGGCTGATCGACCTCGGCAGCCGGCAGTCCGAGCGCCAGGATGCCATGATTCGCGAGGTGCTGCAGGCTTTCGCCATGGACATCGATTCGGCGATGGGAGCCGGCGAAGCTGCGGCACCCGCGGCCAGCATGCTCGAGTGCGCCGAGGAAACGGTGGCCGCGTTCGCGCCGCTATTCCAGTCGCATGGCGCCAAGATTCGCCTGCATCCGCGGACCGATCGCAGCGCGCAGTGGAGCGTCAACGGCGAAAAATCGCGCCTGACGCGCGTCTTTGCGAATCTCGTCGAAAATGCGCTGCGCCATGCGCCCAAGGGATCGCTCGTCACGATTCGCCTCGAGGACGATGCCGGCTACGTGAAGGTCTCGGTGGAAGACGCCGGCCCAGGCTTGCCAAAAGAATTCAAGTCTTCCGAAGCGTTCGCGCTTTTCTCCAAGGGCAAAGAAGGCGGCGGCAAAGCCGGCCTTGGGCTCTACTTTTGCCGCATGACGGTCGAGCGATGGGGCGGCTCGATTGGCTGCGAATCTCTGCCGCATCGTGGCGCACGCTTCTGGTTTCGTCTGCCGCGAGCCGCGCGTGCCGAATTGGCGCCGCCTCCGTCTCACGCCACGCCCGCAGCCAAAACGAAAGCCAGAACCGAAGCTGCCCCAGGGCCTTCCGCGCGGCTCAAGATACTTATGGCGGATGACGATCCGGCGATCCTCGAATTGAACGAAACACTCGTCGAACGGGAAGGCCACGAAGTCGTCGCTGTCGAGTCCGGCGCCGATGCTCTTCGCGTCCTCTCAAAGCAGCGATTCGATGTCATCTTCCTCGACGAGGAAATGCCCGGAATGAGCGGTGTCGACGTCCTGAAGAAAATTCGTGCAGGTGAACCGGCGGACGCCAAGCGCCAGATCGTCTTCGCGCTGTCGGGCAATTCGGCCGACGAAGATCGCGCGCGCCTGCTCGCGGCCGGATTCGACGCCTGCTTCAGCAAGCCGTTCCGCCCCGAGGAATTACACCAAGCCGCCGCCCGCTTTTCTCTTGGCACGCCGGCTCCGGGTGCGACGAAGGCGAGCGCGTCTGCGTCACCCTCGACCGCCCATTCCGCGCTTCTCGCGCGCGTCGGCGGCGACGCAAAGCTGCTGCGAAACATCACGCGAACATTCTTGCGGGACTATCCGGCGAAGCTTGCCGCAATCAAGCAGGCCATTGCTCGCCAGGACGCCCCCGCGCTCGCCTCCGCCGCCCACGCGCTGAAAGGCGCGGTCGCCATTTTCGAGGCGGCCGATGCCGTGGAAAGTGCGCGCGACCTCCAACAAATGGGCCGCCAGGGTGACTTGGCGAAGGCCGCGGCAACGTGCCAGAAGCTCGATGAAGCGCTTGCCAGCTTGAACGCGAAATTGAGAGAATATGCGCCCCCGGCGAAACGACATCCTTCCGGTTCCGTCCGGGGCAAACCCGCGCGGAAATCGCGCCACCGCGCGAGGCGTAGTCCCCGTCACTAACGAACGCCAGGAACTATTGCAAGCCGCGCGCAGGAGCCCGCTCATGCCCGAAATCCTCGTTTGTGACGACGACGCCACCACTCGCCAGATGGTCCAGGGGATCCTCAAGTCCGGCGGCTTCGGTGTCACGACCGCCGCTGACGGACAAGCCGCGCTGCAAGCTCTGCGCAAAACGAAATTCGATCTCGTCCTGCTCGACATCTGGATGCCGAAGATCAGCGGCCTCGATCTCCTCGAGCTGCTTCATGACGAGCCGTACATGCCCAAAATCGTAGTGATGACCTCGGACCAGACCTCCGAGACGCTCTTGCGCGCGCTGCGTGGCCGCGTCTTTCAGTTTCTCGCCAAGCCTGTTGAGTCGGAATCGCTGCTCTCGCTGGTCAACGACGCGCTTTCGGTCGAGCCGGCGAGCCCGCCGATCGAGGTCCTCTCCGCGACGACGAGTTGGGTCGAGCTTCTCGTCCCGTGCGAACGCCTGATGGTTCACCGCGTGCAAAGTTTTCTCTCGCGCCTCGAATCGGATCTGCCGCAGCAGCAGCGCGAAAGCATCGGCCTCGCGTTTCGCGAGCTGCTCAATAACGCGATCGAGTGGGGCGGACGCCTCGACCCGAATCAGAAGGTGCGTATCTCCTACATTCGCACCGACCGCGCGCTGCTCTATCGCATCGACGATCCCGGGCCAGGCTTTCGTCCCGAAGAATTGAAGCACGCCGCGATCAACAATCCCGACGACGATCCCTTGGCGCACACTCAAGCGCGCGAGGAAAAAGGCCTGCGCCCGGGCGGCCTCGGCCTCCTCCTCACGAAATCTCTCGTCGACGAGCTCGTCTACAACGAAGCGCACAACGAGGTCGTGCTGATCAAATACCTGTAGCGCGCGCATTTCAACCTCTCGCGCGTGAGCTTGCGCAAAAGCGTTCGCGCCGCGCTTGGCAAACTCGCGCAAACAGCATATAAACGACGACCGAGGAAACCCATGTCATCGACATTACCGTTGCTTCCCACCACGCTGGTCGGCTCCCTGCCGCAGCCGGAGTGGCTGATCGACCGGCAAAAACTCGGCAGCCGCCTGCCGCCGCGTGTGCGCCTCACCGACCTGTGGCGCGTCGCGCCCGAGTTCCTCGAACAGGCGCAGGACGACGCGACGATCCTCGCGATCCGCGACCAGGAGCGCGCCGGGCTCGACATCATCACCGACGGCGAAATGCGCCGCGAAAGCTACTCGAACCGCTTCGCGACAGCGCTCGAGGGCGTCGACATCGACAATCCCGGCCAAACAATCAGCCGCTCGGGCAAGCCAGATATCGTCCCGCGAGTGACAGGCAAGATTCGGCGCAAACATCCCGTGGAAGTGCGCGACGTCGAGTTTCTGCGGACAAATACGGACCACCCGATCAAGATCACGGTACCGGGCCCGTTCACGATGGCGCAGCAGGCCCAGAACGACTACTACAAGACCGAAGAAGAGATGATCGCTGACTACGCGGCGGCCGTGAACGAAGAGATCAAGGATCTGTTCGCCGCTGGCGCGGACTTCGTGCAGATCGACGAGCCCTATATGCAGGCGCGCCCGGAAAAGGCGCGCCAGTACGCCATCGCGGGAATCAATCGCGCGCTCGACGGCGTCACCGGCACGACGATCGTGCACCTCTGCTTCGGCTACGCCGCGCTGGTCCACGAGCGGCCGTCAGGCTATTCGTTTCTGCCCGAGCTTGCCGAATCGCGCGCGCAGCAGATTTCGATCGAAACGGCGCAATCGGCGCTCGATTGTTCCGTGCTCGCAAAGCTCCCGGGAAAGACGATCCTGCTCGGCTCGCTCGATCTTTCGTCCAACGACGTCGAGAGCGCCGAAACCGTCGCGGCGCGCATCCGGCGGGCGCTTCCATTTGTCGACGCAACCCGCATCATCGTGGCGCCCGACTGCGGGATGAAATACCTGTCGCGCGACGCGGCGTTTGGGAAGATGAAGGCGATGGCTGAAGGCGCGCGGATCGTCCGATCGGAATTGCAGGCGAAGGCAGCCGGGCGATCTTCCTGAGGTCGCCGCTCAGCCGCTCGATGCCGTCGAATTCCGCGAGCGAGTCTTTCACGAAAGCGCGGTAGGTGTGCGCCGCGGCTTTGAATACACGCCCGTGTCCTCGCCATACCACGCACGTCGTGCCCAGCAAGAACAACCGATGGAGGCGAAATACGAGCCAGTCGAGCGCCCGGGCGCGCTTGGCCGCGAGCCGCGCCAGCATCGACGCCTGAAACCGCAGGTGCGCGGCTTCGTCGTCGAGAATCTGCGCGCAGATGGCACGCAGCAGCGGCGATTTCGTGGCTTCGCCAAGCTCTCGGTAGTAGGGAACCGCGATGATCTCCGCCGTCACCAGCACGCGGAGCGAAAGTTCGAGGCCTGCCAGCACGCGCAGCCGCCGGAACACCGAGTCAACCCAGTGCTTCCGAATGGGCGAAATGCCTTCGCGCCGCATAAAGCGCAGCAGGTGGCCACTGTGCCGCTGTTCCTCCCGGACGAATAAAGCGAGCGCGGGCACAAAAGCGTTGTCATGGACCTCGCGAGCGAACTCGCCGCCGCGCTTCAGAAGTCGTTCGCCGCTCGATCCCTCGCCAAGCTGAAACTGCTGGATCGAGCTTCGGATGGCGTCGCGCTCCGCGGGCGTCAGCGCGTACGCATCGTCCCAGGGCAGGGAATCGCCGGCCGTGCGATTCCGGGCGAAATGGTCGCGCCAGAATTCCGATTGGGAGCTGTAGGTTGCGCCGCGATCGTCCACGGGGAGCCTCCGCATGAAGTACTTTGTAATGCAAAGTACAGTAGCATACGACAGCGCCCCAAGGCCAGCGGCAAGTTCTTAAAACGGGATATCTTCGTCCGAGATTTCGGCGCCCATCGGACCCGGCTCGTCGAGGCCGGCGGCAGGCTCAAAATCCGCGTCAGCCGAGCGCCCGTGGCCCGCAGTCGCACCGCCGCCCGCGCTCGATCCGGCGCCTGCCGCGGCGCCTTCGGCGCGTGAAGTCAGCATGCGCATCACGTTGGCAACGATCTCGGTGGTGGTGCGCTTCTGCCCGTCGCGCTTGTCTTCCCACTGGCGCGTCTGGATGCGTCCTTCGATGTAGACCAGCATCCCTTTTTTCAGATACTGCTGCGTGATTTCCGCGAGCTTGCCCCACACGACGATCCGGTGCCATTCGGTGCGCTTCTGGCGCTCGCCCGACCGGTCCTTGAACGTCTCATCGGTCGCCAGCGTGAAATTCGCCACCGCCTGGCCGCCCGAGGTATATCGCGTCTCCGGATCGCGCCCGAGACGTCCGACTAGAATCGCTTTGTTGACCGACATGGGCGAGAGTATAGCAGAAAGTTGAAAGACAAGCGGGACCCGCCGCGTAATACGAGGCAGGCGGCGTTCTGTTAGAATCCGCCCACCGGCTCGGCCGAAACATCCGCTTCGAGAAAGGCATGACATCCATGGCAGAGAAGACGCAAAATTTAGAGAATCACGCGAAGACGGTCCCCGCATTCCATTTCTTTGTGCTGCCTATCCTCTTGCTGGACATTATTTCGCAGATTGTGCGCGTGTTTCGCGTGCCGGGATACGGGACAGTTCTCTCGCTGCTGGTGGCGATCGCACTCCTTTTGCTAGCTCTCACCGCGCGCATGTTCGCGATGACGGTCCAGGACCGAGTGATCCGCCTCGAGATGCAGTTGCGATTGCAGCAACTGCTGCCGCAGGACCTACGGCCGCGCATTCCTGAATTCACGGTGAGCCAGTTGGTATCACTGCGGTTCGCAAGCGATGCGGAACTGCCGGATCTCGCGCGAAAGGTACTCGACGAAAAGCTCAACGATCGCAGGGCGATCAAAAAGCTGATCCGCAACTGGCAGCCGGACTTCCTCAGGGCTTAGCGCAGGCAAGCCTCCGCGTGAAGTGCCTTACACTGTGGCCAATTGGCCGAGAAACCACGTGGGACTCGTCGTTCGATTGGCAAGTCAATCAGAAAATGGAAACGGAAAAAAACTGATAGAGCTTCATGAAGGCGGATTCAGGCCCAGGCAGGGCGATCACTGAGCATGGCGTCGCTCTGCTTTCCGCATGCTTCTTGCCTTAACGATAAGCGATTTGATCTGCGGCGCGTGGTCAATGCTGCCTACCCCAGCTCCGACCACCGCTCGCCTTCTACTGTGTTTTGCAACAAAGGTTTGCAACAAACGTTTGCAACAAAACCAGAGTTTCGTGTCATGCAGGATCTCCCGCACGTCTCGCATCAGCGCCGCATGGCGCGGCACAAGTTAGCCCAGCACGGAAGTGCTGGGCGCGAAACACAAACACGGCCCAGCGCCGCAGGGCGCAACACCCAAAAGCATCCGTATCGCGCGACATCTGTGCGTCGCCTTAGCCTCGGCGGAAACGCGACCGATTGCCGCGTTCGTAGCGCCGGAGGCGCGATTGTAATTAGCCCGGCATGGAGCGAAGCGGAATGCCGGGCGCGCGCGTCCAAACTCCCCAGTCCCGGACGGGACGATTGAAAAGATTCACGGCTTCCCGGCACGATTCGCAGGCGGGTGGGTGGCGCATCCCTCGAGCAATTCACACCACGGTCGGTTCAAGCCGCGGACAATTCGCGCTGTGCCGCACCCCCTCCACGTTTTTTGTGAAAGGAAAGGGTGCGCGAGGTATCGCCCATCGCGAGCCCCCTCTCAACCCTCAACTCTAAACTCTCGACCGCTCGCCTTCTACCGCGGTTTACAACAAAACCAGAGTTCGTGTTCGCGTCATGCAGGATCTCCCGCATGCCTCGCATCAGCGCCGTACGGCGCGGCACAAGTTAGCCCAGCACGGAAGTGCTGGGTGCGAAACACAAACACGACCCAGCGCCGTAGGTGCGACACAAACTCTTGGCGGTCGCCCCTACCCCTGCCTCCGTGCTTCCTTGCCCGGCGGGCGTTTCATGCGAGGCCGGGTGCCACTGCCTTCGCACCCTTGCCGAAGAGTGCGTGGGACTCATTTTCAAATCTCAAATTTCCAATTTCAAATCGGTCTTAGCCGGCCGCCGCGGGGCCACCCACCCTAATCTCCGCGCGAGGTGCCGCCCATCGCGAGCCCCCTCTCAACCCTCGACTCGAAACTCTCGACCGCTCGCCCTCATCCGCGCCGCCAGCCGATCGAGCTCAGCCGCCGCTTCCCGCCTCACGTCCGCCGCTTGCTGATCTTCCTCGATCATTCGAATCTCCTGCAGGAACTTCAGCACCGCCTCACGCGAAGCAAGCTTCCTGCACATGCGGCTCAGCGACAGTTGCTCCCGCCCATCGAGCACTCGCAGCAGCGCCTTCATCATCTTGAATTGGTTCGGTATCACATCGCGGATGAACCTCTTCCCCGAAGGCGTCAACGTCATCACGCCCACTCGCCGCCCCTTTCGTTTCTGCTCCGTCTTCGACTTCGCCTTGTGGCTCTGTTCGATCGAGACGGGCGGCAGCGTCCCGACCACCCGCCTCACCCAGCCGCGCCGCTCAAGAGACTTGCTCGTCTCGATCAGATTCTGGCGCGCACACTTCCGCTCTTGCGCGGCGTCGCTCACCGTCATCGGTCCCGCCCGGTTCAGCAGCTCCAGCACCCGAAATTCCGCAAGCGTGAGCCCGAACGAGTCGAGCGGCGGCCGCAGTTCGCTTTCCAGCCATTTCGCCGTATCGATAAGATCCAGGCAGGCTTGCACGGCGCGTCCGGTCTTCTCTCGGTTGGTCGGGTAGTACCTCACAGCGCGCAATCCTCCAAAGTCGCCCTTTTTCGGCTTTTTAAGCGCGCATAAGCCCCCGCCAGAAGGATGGTCCATGCACCTCTTATTACACGAAAAATAGACCAATTCGCGCCCCCGTAAAATCCGCACTTCTACGTCCGTGTTTGTCCCCTGCTGTGGCGAAAATCCAGGGGTCGGAGCTTTAGAGTCCGTGTGGCAGCCGCGAATCTTTGTGGGATGTGGCTGGAAGCCACGATGTGCTGCTGAAAGCGTGGGCCTTCAGAGTCCGTGTGGCAACCGACGCCACGCGACCAGGACAGAGCGTGTGGAGTGCGGGAGCTTGCTCCCGCTGTTTGCCGCCTGGGCTTGCCCAGGCGTGCTCCTCGCGCACGCCACGTGCGTCGCGGTTCGAGGCGTAGGCCCGGGCCCTTTCCTTAGGGGGGCGGAGCTGCGACATTGGCAGCCGGATTATCTGAGGGCTTAGGTTTGTTCTAGCGGGTGGTCGGACGCGACGAAACGCCGATCTCATGCAGCTTCGCGGCGGCGCGGCGCGACTCGTC